>NZ_SOQZ01000014.1 GCF_004366715.1 Meridianimaribacter flavus | reverse complement strand
CTTGTGGTAATACTCAAACTATTACTAGAACTTGGACTGCTACTGACGATTGTGGTAACGATGTATCTCAAGATCAAATCATAAACGTAATTGACACTACTGATCCTGTAATTAATATTGATGCAACAAATATCGCTGTAGAATGTGATGGTTCAGGTAATAATGGAGAAATAGAAAACTGGTTAAATAATAATGGTGGTGCTGTAGCATCAGACAATTGTGGTGATGTTACCTGGACAAATAATTACAACGGAGCTCAATCAGATTGTTCTACTCCTGTATTAGTAACGTTTACAGCTACTGATGCTTGTGGAAATACATCAAGTACTACTGCTTCTTATACTATTCAGGACACAGCTAATCCTTCTATTGATAATGAAGCTTCCAATTTAACTGTACAATGTGATGGTACTGGTAATACTGATGACCTTAATGATTGGTTAACTAATAACGGTGGAGCTATTGCCTCTGATGATTGTTCTACAATTACATGGACCAATGATTTTACTGAATTAAGTGACCTTTGTGGTGCTACTGGTTCAGCTACTGTAACATTTACAGCTACTGATGGTTGTGGGAACTCAAGTACTACTACTGCTATATTTACTATCGAAGACATAACTGCGCCTACAATAGATACAGAAGCTAGTGACTTAACTGTAGAATGTGATGGTGCTGGTAATATTGATGACCTTAATAATTGGTTAACTAGTAATGGTGGTGCAATTGCATCTGACTTATGTGGAAACGTAACATGGACAAATGATTTTACTGAATTAAGTGACCTTTGTGGTGCAACTGGTTCTGCTTCTGTAACATTTACAGCTACTGATGACTGTGGAAACTTTTCAACTACTACAGCTATATTTACAATTGAAGATACTTTAAACCCAGTAATCTCAACGGTAGCTGCTGACCAAACAGTTCAATGTGATGGTTCAGGAAATACTGATGAATTACAAGCTTGGTTAGATACTCAGGCAGGAGCTGTAGCTATTGATCAATGCTCAACAATTACTTGGACTAATAATTACTCAGGTCTTTTAGATCAATGTGGTGCAACTGGTCGTGCTTTAGTAACTTTTACAGCTACTGATGAATGTGGAAACTCATCAAGTACTACTGCTCTCTTTACGATATTAGATTTATTAAACCCAACTATTGATACTGAAGCCTCTGACTTAACTGTAGAATGTGATGGTGCTGGTAATGTTGATGACCTTAATGATTGGTTAACTAATAATGGTGGCGCTATTGCCTCTGATGTATGTTCAGATGTTACTTGGACAAATGATTTTGATAAACTTGCAGATGCTTGTGGTGCAACTGGTTCAGCTACTGTAACTTTTACAGCTACTGATGGTTGTGGTAACTCAAGTACTACTACTGCTATATTTACTATCGTAGATAC
>NZ_SOQZ01000013.1 GCF_004366715.1 Meridianimaribacter flavus | reverse complement strand
GTACACCACAAACAGTTGATGCAGTAGGAGTTTATACTTTTGGTCCATATGCACACGGTACACCAGTTATCATGACAGCAGCAAACGATGATGATGCAAATTGTACATTAGTAAGTAACAGTTTAACAGAAGAATATTGTTTAGATAATATTGTTGACTGCGACTTAGGACCAGTAAACACAACATTCTGTTACTTTAATGACATAGACGATGATCCATCAGTAGCAACATTTACTTATACAAGCTCAAACGGATTACCTCTTAACATTACATTTAATGATGGTCAAATGGAAGGTTGTTGTGACGAGTTAGTTGTAATAGATTCAGATGGAACAATATTATACAACCAAAACACACCAAACCCAGCAGGATTGACATTCCAATCTTCTGGAGATACAATATCATGGTACATTAACTCAGATGGTTCAGTAAGTTGTGAGAACAATGGTTACACACCATTTGATGTAACAGTTGCTTGTGCAACATGTATCAATCCTCAAGCAACCTATCAAGTAGTTGATGATTGTGATAATGGTGATCAGTTTTTAATTGATGTTAACGTAACGTCTTTAGGAGACGCTAACTCATTAACTATTAGTAATAACATTGATGCAACAACTGTTTCAGTACCTTCAGAAGGAGTTTACCAAATTGGACCATTCCCTTTCTTAGTTGATGTTGTGGTAACTGTAAGTAGTGATGATGATGTTAATTGTGTAATTAATAGTTCGCCAATTCAGTTATTGGCTTGTCCGCCTGAAAACGACAACCCATGTAATGCTATAGTGGCTAGTGTGAATGAGGACAATTCATGTGATTTAGTAACAGCAGGAACTATAATAGAAGCAACACCTTCTGGAGTTCCAGATGGCGAATGTGGTGGTGACCCAGACGATGATGTTTGGTTCCAATTTACAGCATTAAACGAAGTTCAGCTGATTTCAATTACAAATATCACAGGAGGAACTACAAACTTAGATCATGGACTTTACGAAGGAACATGTGACGGTTTAACCGAGTTATATTGTTCTGCAGACACAGCAAGTGTAACACCTGAATTAGTTGAAGGAAACACATACTATATTAGAGTATTCTCAGGAGGTTCTGTAGGAGAAACAAGTACTTTCGATTTATGTATTAAAGATGCTCCAACAAATATAATCTGTGAAAATGCTGAAAACTTCTGTCAAGAAGGTGGAGCATTAGTAACTTCAAATATTATAGGAATTCCAGACCCTAACGATATTGCATGTTTAGGATCTGCACCAAACCCTACATGGAACATCATTCAAATTGGAGATCCAGGATTAATAGAAATTGAAATTTCTCAAGTAGACGATAATGGTAATGGTATTGATGTAGACTTTGTACTTTGGGGACCATTTGAATCAGTTGCAGATTCTTGTACTGAAATAGCTTTTGAAGATTGTCCTTCTTGCCCAAACAATACAAGTAACCCTGACTTTTACCCATTTGGTAATATAGTTGATTGTAGTTACTCTTTTGTTTCAGTAGAAAACTTAACAATAGATAATGCTCAAACAGGAGAAATATACATATTACTAGTTACTAATTTCTCTGACGATCCAGGAACAATCTCAATTAGTCAAACTAATGGAGGAGATGATGGAGACGGTAACGTAACAGCTGAAATAGAAGTAGATTTAGGACCAGATCAAAGTTTCTGTGGTTTCCCTTCTTACGATTTAGTTGCAGACTCTCCATTTGCTGATAGATATGAGTGGTATTGTGATGGATTCATAATAGAAGGAGAAGAATCTTCTGTTTTAACAGTTACTGAGTCTTGTACTTATACTGTTATTGCTTATGATGATCAATGTGATGCACAAGCTCAAGATCAAGTAACTGTTATTTTCGGATTAGAGCCTGTTGCTAACCCTGTAGATGATATTGTAACATGTGACGATGCTTCAGGAGACGAAATCGAAGACTTTGATTTAGAAATGCAAACTGCAGGAATATTAGGAGCTCAAGATCCTAGTTTATTTAATGTAACGTATCACTTGACGCTTACTGATGCTCAAACTGATACAGGAGCTTTAACATCTCCATACACTAACATATCTAACCCGCAAACTATTTATGTAAGAGTAGAAGATGCAAATCCAGATGCTTCTTTCTGTTTTGCGACAACAAGTTTTGATTTAATAATATCAGGACCAACACCAACAGCAACAAGTATAGATATAGAAGCATGTGATGATAATTCAGGTGATGGTATTGAGGATTTCGATTTAGCAGCTTATGATGCTGATATATTAAATGGTCAAGACCCAACGGAGTTTACAGTTACTTATCATGAAACTGAAGCAGATGCTGAAGCAGGTCAAAATGCTATAGATACTTCTTCACTTTACACAAGTGACTCTCAAACTATTTATGTAAGAGTTGAAAGCAATTCAGCATTTGATTGCTACTCTACTACTAGTGTAAATTTAATTGTGCTTCCTATTCCTGTTGCAACATTTAACACGACAGATGTTGATTATGAGGTTTGCCCTAACGCAACAGTTCCAATAGAAATAGCATTAATCCCTCAAGGGTATTCTGAGTCAGATGTTACTGTTGAATGGTATCAAGATGGAGGTCTTATTAGTGGCGAAACAGGATTAACCTTACCTGTTTTAACACAAGGTCTTTATACAGCAATTATTACTTATAACGATTCTAGTTGTACTTACGAAGTATCAGAAACAGTCATAGAATTAGAGAGTTGTGTAATACCAGAGGGTATTTCCCCAGGAGTAAGTCCAGGACAGAATGACACATTTGATTTAAGTAGTTATGG
This sequence comes from Meridianimaribacter flavus, assembly GCF_004366715.1. Taxonomy (GTDB): domain Bacteria; phylum Bacteroidota; class Bacteroidia; order Flavobacteriales; family Flavobacteriaceae; genus Gaetbulibacter_B; species Gaetbulibacter_B jejuensis. Next base: position 69 of record NZ_SOQZ01000013.1, on the reverse strand, counting down.
TGTAACACGATTAGAGATATTCAACCGTAATGGCGTATTGGTATATTCTAAAGATAACTACACAAATGA
>NZ_SOQZ01000012.1 GCF_004366715.1 Meridianimaribacter flavus | reverse complement strand
CAGTCTTCCTTAGGCTCACTCTCTCCTTTGCCTGATCCTGTTATTCTTGATCTGTCTATCCCTTTAGAGACTACATAAGATACTGTTGTCTTTGCTCTCCTGTCCGATAAGGCCATGTTGTATGATGCTGATCCTCTACTGTCTGTATGTGACGATACTGAGATAACCATCTCTGGATACTTTTGCATCACCTGTACCAGCTTATCCAACTCAAATGCTGCTTGTGAGGTAATGTTAGACTTGTCAAAATCAAAATAAATTGGGTCTAAGTTTACTCTGTCCACTGCCACTATCTCTTCTATTGGATCCAGTGCTATAGCTACTGCTACTTCTTCTTCCTCTGAGCCTTCTACTGTTACTCTTTTACTCTCATAACCATCCATAGACACCTCAAGGGCTGAACCTTCTCCGCACTCTACAATGAACTCTACAGTACCGTCTGAATCGGTTACTTTTGACAATACTTTATTCCCCTTACTATCATACATCGTTACTGATGCTGCGTTAATTGGGTTACCTGTCTTTGAATCGGTTACTGTTCCTGTGATAAGTACATCACATAATGGTTGGAGTTTCTTAATAGCATAAATATCATCGCTTCCTACTCCGCCTTCTCTGTTTGATGATACAAAGCCTTCTCCACTTTCTTCATCTAATCTAAATGCAAAGTCATCAGCATTACTATTGATTGGCACTCCTATGTTTCTAACTGGTGCCATCTTACCGTCTATCTCCTTGGTATGGAATACATCTAGGTTTCCTAAGCCCAAGTGACCGTTTGATGAGAAGTACAGCGTTCCGTTACTGCTTATATAAGGAAACATCTCTTGTCCTTGCGTGTTTACCTTCTGTCCTAGGTTCTCTGCTTCTCCTAATGTACCATCATCGTTGATGCTTGCCTTGTAGATATCAAAAAGACCATAGCCACCTGGCATATTAGATGCAAAGTATAATGTCTTTCCGTCTGCGCTTACTGATGGGTTTTTTACCGAATAGTTCTCACTGTTGATTGCAAAGCCTTCTATATTGCTCCACTTATCCCCTTCTTTAGTTGCTTTGAACAATTGCAGTACACTGTATCTGTTTTTGGTGATAGAGTCTTTCTCGTACATCTTCTCAAAGAAACTTTCTCTTGAAAAGTACATCGTGTTTCCATCTGGTGAAAATGATACTACTCCTTCATGATACTTTGTGTTTACTTTATCTTCTACTAATGCTGCTGCTAGATAGGTTCCATCTGCATTCTTTGACATTTCATAAATATCTAAAAATGGCTCTTCGTTCCATCCATAGGTTCTACGTGAGGTGTTTCTTGCTGATGTAATGTACAGCTTACCATCTTGTAGCGTTCCTCCAAAGTCAGAATACTTGCTGTTAAAGCCCATATTTTGGATGTTGAACTTCTTGCCTTTTTCTAATATCTTTGGTAGATAGTCTGGATTTTTCTTATAAGCAATGGCTCTATCATCACTTGGACGCATCTCTGCAAATCTAGCCATTTGTACATTAGACGCTTCGTACTTCCCATTGGCCTTAAGCATTTGAGAATACTTAAAAATCATCTCTGGGTTGTCACTGCTCTCCAGTGCCTTGGCGTACCAGCGTTCTGCTTCCTCTGTATTGAATACATTGTAATAAGACTCGGCTAATTGACCGTATACATAACTGTCGCCTTTTCCGTCTTCTACTAACTTTGCATATTCTTCTGCTGCCTCAACAAACTCAAACCTGTTGAAGTGCTTGTCTGCTCTCTTGGTGTCCTTGTTCTGAGCTGTTACACTTAATCCACTCAGCAAGGTTATCAATAAATATTTTTGTATGTTTTTCATCTTTGGTTTGGCTTGAATGGTTAGAAATATCTTGGTGATCGTGATACCTTCTTAGGGAAGTTAAGGTCAAACAATAACATGAACTCATGCGATGCTGGTGCATACCTCTTTATATCTGAAGTAACACTATCATAAGCATAACCTATACGTAGCGATGGGGTAATCGCAAAATTGATAAGCCCTGAAAATGAATCATCAAGCCTATAAGAGGCTCCTATCTCGAACTTATCATAAAACAACGCATTTAAGTTTACATCAAAAGAGGTTGGTGCATCAAAGGCTGACTTCACCAAAAACGATGGCTTCAACTTGGTGTTCTGTGATAAGTCAAACACATATCCTCCTGTTATGAAGTAATGGCTAACTTCTGAGCCTAACTCAAAACCATTGGCATCAAGGTGTACCGAATTTAAAATATTCGGTACAGATACTGCTAAATAGTAATGGTCTGTATAATAAAATGCTCCTGCACCTATGTTTGGTGTCACACTGTTGATGTTCTCCGAGAAGAAAGGATCGTTAGGGTCCACGACATCAAGACCTGTGAGTCCTATATCATGAAACGTTGCGCCTGCCTTAACACCAAACGCCAAGCGGTGTTCGCCTCCTAATCGAAGTGTATACGAGAAATCTGCATAAGCATTGGTCTCGTTTACTGGACCTATGTTATCTGATATAATCGATAACCCTAATCCTACTTTCTCGCCTACGGGAAGGTGACCAAAGAATGTTCCTGTCTTTGGTGCTCCTTCTAATCCTGTCCACTGCGTACGATACAGTAAACCAAAACTTAGATTCTCCCTTGAGCCTGCATAAGCTGGGTTAATGACGTTCATATTATACATGTACTGTGTGTACTGTGGGTCCTGCTGCCCAAAGACCTGAAAGCCTACGAGCGTTAGTATTAGTATTGTGAGTCTTTTCATGTTCTTAGATTAATTTCGGTTAGTCTTATTTGTTGATGTATACCCAAGCACTACGCTTCTTTGCTCCATTCTCATAGATCATCGTATAGAAGTAAGTACCTACTGGTAGCTCATCTCCACTATTGCTCTGTCCATACCACTCATTTGTGTAGTTATCTTTAGAATATACCAATACGCCATTACGGTTGAATATCTCTAATCGTGTTACACCATAACTACTTAAATCAAATGTGTC
>NZ_SOQZ01000011.1 GCF_004366715.1 Meridianimaribacter flavus | reverse complement strand
TCATTTGTGTAGTTATCTTTAGAATATACCAATACGCCATTACGGTTGAATATCTCTAATCGTGTTACACCATAACTACTTAAATCAAATGTGTCGTTCTGTCCTGGACTCACTCCTGGGGAAATACCCTCTGGTATTATACAACTCTCTAATTCAACGATATCAATACCTGCTATATAACTACATGTTGTTGTATTATTAATAACTTCAATCTCATAATATCCAGCAATCAATACTGGTATAGTTAATCCGTTTTCACCATCAATAAGACCTCCATCTTGATACCAATTAATTGTTACTTCAGATTCTTGATAGTTTTCAGGAATTGCTGTTATTTCAATTGGTATTGTTGCGTTAGGGCAAACCTCATAATCAAAATCTGTTGGGAAAGATGTAAATAATGGGTCTTCAACAACTAAGTTAAGACTAGTAGTAGAGTAACACTGTGTTGTATTGTTTGTTACTCTTACATAAACTGTTTGTGGGTCTGACAAATTAGTATAAGGACTTGTTAGCTCACCTACATTATCAATAGCATCTTGTTCAGTTAAATGATAAGATATTGTAAAATCATCTGGGTTTTGACCTTCAGCTAAAACTTCAGCATCAGCGTCATATAAATAAAACTCTCCAAAACCTGATTCATCACAAGCAATTAAATCGGAAGGAGTACTTTCAACTTCAGGGTTTGGTAAAAACTCGATTACAATTGTATCAGAAATGATACATTGAGGGGAGAAAATAATTTGAGTTGTATATTCTCCAGCTTCAGTTACCTCTAATATAGAAGTTGTTGCTCCTTCAATTAAAAATCCGTCTTTATACCAAACGTGATCTACTTGAGGTGCTTGAGTGTCTAAAACAACAGGCTGCCCATCACAAACTGCAGTTCCAGCATCAATTGTTATATCAACACCTAAGTCTACTTCTCCAATATCAAAACTACCTGCTTTAAGGAATACTCCAGAATCTAAAGCAGAATCAGTTGCATCAGCAATAACAAGTTTAATATGGTAGGTTTCACCAATATTAACTGCAGACTGAGCAGTAAATACGTTTGTTCTACCATCAAAAGATATTGGTGGTAAGTTATTAGGTGTGTATCCTCCAAAATACTGTTCGTTAATAGCTGGACAACCAGGGTTTTCTGGGTGAATATTAGTTACTAAAATAGGTGTATTAGTTCCTGGTAATACAGCTAGGTTAGTAGTAATTCCATTCTCATCAGTTAATAAGAAGGCAAATGCATCTGAATATGTACACTCAAAGGTTCCTCCTGTGCTTCCATTATATTCTTCGGATGCCATAATGAAATCAAAACTAATTTCATCGTTTAGAGGCACGAAATCAAATTCTATAATAGACGCATTATTAGAAGTAATTCCTACTGTATCATTTAAATCAGCATCTCCTAACCAAGCATTAGTACCATCACTCATAGCATTATCATTAGGTCCTCTAGCTTTACTAGCATCTCCAGATGTTAATAAAATTCCGTTTTCAAATGGGAATCCATCACTTTCTCTATAGAAGTATCCGATACCATTTGTTTGACCGAAATCAGTTCCTGTTGAATATGTAATGTTTGATACTTGAGCACAAGGACTATCAATTAAAATATCAAGAACTAATTCTTCAATAGTATAAGTTGTTTGGTCAACTACTATATTACCTGGGGAAGGTCTTATACATAGATCAAAAGTTGTTGTATTATCTTCTCCATCAAACGAGAATACTCTTACATAATATGTATTACCAACAACTAAGTTTGTTACCGCTCCAGCAGTTTCAGTTGTACAATATAATTCGGTTAAATTATCACATGTTCCTTCGTAAACACCAAAATCTAAATTGAATGTTCCTCCAGCGATGTTTGCTAGAGAAATAATTTGTGCTTCACTATTAGCAGTAAACTCAAACCATACATCATCATGTGGGTTTCCAGCACATGTTCCAGATGGCACGCCAGAATCTGTTGCTGCTAGTACTGTACCTGGTGTAACTAATGTGCAGGAATCATCTGTATTAACTGAAGCAACTGTTGCATTACATGGATTGTCATTGTCTGGTGGACAAGCTAATTGCTGTATTGCAGGACTATTAATTACACAGTTCCCATCTTGATCGTTACTTATTGTTACTATTACATCTTGTAAGAAAGGGAATGGTCCAATTTGATAGGTTCCTTCAGCATTAGCTGGAACTGTATCAGCATTTATATTGTTTGATATTGTTAATGATGTTGCATCACCCATAGAGGTAACATTTACATCAATTAAAAACTGATCTCCATTATCACAATCATCAACTATAGCATACGTAGCTTGCGGATTAATACATGTAGCACAACTAACAGTTATATCAAGTGGTGTATAACCTTCAGTTTCACAACTAAATACACCATCAGCAGTTACTGTAAATAATATTGTATCTCCTAAAGATTGATAGTTTACTCCAGAAACATCTCCATTATTTCCATAAAAATCTGGTGGTGTTAACTCGGTTCCATCAGTATCATAAATATGTAATTCATCCCAACCATTTTCTACTTGTCCTGAGTTAATTACAAAATTAAGCGGTGTTCCGTCACTACTAGTAAAAGTAAATACGTTGGTATCGTTATTTTCATAACAATACACAAAGTTTACTGGACCAGCTGTACAGTCTACTACATAATCCAAGCAAATTTCTTGGGTTAAACTTGGGCTTAAAAGAGCACAATTGGCATCATCGTCATTAACAACAGAAATTTCAACTCCTGTGTTATTAGCAAATGGTCCAAAAGTATATATACCTGTGGCATCAACATTTTGAGGTGTGCTACCTTGGTTATCACTTATTGTAATTGTTCCTGCCGATCCTAAATCGGTTAAATTTACATCAACAAAAAATTGTGGTCCATTAATACAATCACTAACTACTTCATAAGTCGCCACTGGATCTACACAAGTGTTTTCTGTAATTGTTAATGTGTAAGGAGTACTTTGAGGTGATGGCCATGTTGAAATTACTATATAATAGGTTGTTCCTCCAGTAACAGAGAAGTTATCAATTAACATATCTCCTCCGGCAAATCCATTTACAGCTCCTGTTTCACATTGTGTTCCTATGTTGGCACAATCTGTATATACAAAAATACCTGTATACGTACCAATTCCTGACAATTCAATATCAATTGAAGTATCAACTGCTGGTGTATATGAATATACTACATCATCTCCTCCTAAATAACCAAAACCTACACCACAATCGTCTCCAGGTCCTCCAGTATAATCATCTCCATAATTAGAAGTGTCATCTGTTGTTACATAAGGTAATGGAGTGGTTACCATTATTGGATTACTACATGTTTCTCCAGGTCCACTAATTCTATAAACAAATGGTCCTGCCCAGATACTAAACCCATCTGCATCACAATCTGCCCTAACATAAAACTCATAATCAGTACCTTCGGTTAAATCTGTTATTTGTAAACTGTTAGTCCCTACAGAAACTCCTGAATCGGCTTCAGTTGGCACTGGTCCTCCTGCAACTTGATTAATAACTTCCCAAGCATCTTCGGTTCCTCCTTCAATCCAACTTAAATCTACTGTTGTTGCATTAACTAATGCATCTAAACCTGAAGGATTATTACATGTAGAATTATAAACATGTACATTATCTATCATCCAATACCAAGCCCAAACATCTCCATCATCATAGTAAAACCTAATTTGCATATTAGCATTTGCATAGGCTGTAATATCTATATGTTGTTCATCTGGTGTAGCAAAAGTTCCTACGTCTGCTGTTTGGTTTAATACTTCTACCCATGCAGAACCGTCATAAACTTCTACAATAGCAGCATCTCCACCAATACTATTAAAGTACTGCTGGAAATCTAAAAACAGTCCTGTTGCTGCTGAACTATCAAAAACAGGTGAGGTCAATGTCTCTTGAAGCAACGTTCCATTTCCGTTAGCATCACTGTCTACAATAGCTCCATTTGAACCATCTAAACTGTTAAAACCTCCCTGTAATCCAGATACCCAAGAATCTCCTGTTGCAGCTCCTCCATCTGTAATTGTCCAGGTTGCTGGTATTTCTGTATCAAAATTTTCTTGCAAATAAGTCTGCGACTGCATTGACAAGCAAATAATGAAAAACGAAACAAATAATGTAATTTTTCTCATTAGGCTAGTGTTTTATATTAGTTAAGCTTTATTTTTCAAAGCAATATTACATAGGTCCACCACTAACGATGATGAAGTCCGACCTTCTGTTCATCTGGTGTTGTTCCTCTGTACATCCTGAGCC
>NZ_SOQZ01000010.1 GCF_004366715.1 Meridianimaribacter flavus | reverse complement strand
TTTTTCATTTTTGATTAGATTTTGATTAGAATTAATGTATCGCTTTTAAAAAATTAAAATTACAAATTAGAAAGCCCTCTAGATGTTAACAAAACTATAAATTAACATTTCATACATCTTTTTACCAAATCAAAAAATACAAAGCTGGGTTTACATATAATGCTCTTTTTTGTGCTTGTCAAACAATAATTATCATTTCACATGTTAAATTTTGTTTAATGTTTATAATTAAAAATTAAACATTTAGTATCTTTATAAAATATTTAAAAGACATGGCAAAACAAAAAACAATTACAAGTAACAATATCATAACCTTCTATATGGATTATGTTTTAGAGCATAACAAACGTCCAAAAACAGTATATGCTTTTGCTAAGAAACACAAATTTGAAGAGCAAAAATTTTATGCTTTTTTTGGTTCATTTGAAGCACTTGAACAACATATATTTAAAGCTTTTTTTGACAATACGCTGAAGGCTTTGAGTGCAAACGAAGATTACACCGCATTTAATTCTAGAAACAAACTGTTAAGTTTTTACTTCACTTTTTTTGAAAACCTAACAGCTAACAGAAGCTACGTTATATATGCTCTTAATCAACATAAAAATAAGCTTAAAAACTATGTGGTTTTAAAAGATTTAAAATCGCATTTTACGCACTACATTTCAGAATTAGGTATAGAGCTTATCGAAACTAAACAAGAGCAAATTGATAAACTTCAACAAAAAAGTTTAAAAGAATCTGCTTGGATGCAATTATTATTAACCATCAAATTTTGGATGGATGACACGTCTCCATCTTTTGAAAAAACAGACATTTTCATAGAAAAATCTGTCAATACAAGTTTTGATGTATTAGACATTGCTCCAATAAAAAGCCTAATAGATTTTGGAAAGTTTATTTATAAAGAAAAATTTCAAATGAACTCTTAATTCTCATTCTATTGAAAACTATAGACAAAATACCTGTTTCAAAAATATCTCGTGCAACCAAATTAGTATCTACAGGTGCTAAAGTTGGTGTTAATTACCTAAAATATTATGGTGATAAGATTACAAAATCTGAAGTTGAAGCTAAAGAACGTTTAAATAAAAACAACGCAGACGATATTTACGACAGTTTAAAACAACTTAAAGGAAGTGCTTTAAAAGTGGCTCAAATGCTTAGTATGGAAAAAAGCATTTTACCACAAGCCTATGTAGAAAAATTCTCGTTAGCACAATTTTCTGTACCGCCACTATCGGCACCTTTAGTGAAGAAGACTTTTAAAAAATATTTCGGTCAATTACCAAGTCAAATCTTTGACACCTTCAATCTTAATTCGGTTAATGCAGCTAGTATTGGACAAGTGCATTTAGCAGAAAAGGATGGGAAAAAACTTGCTGTGAAAATTCAATATCCTGGTGTTGCAGAAAGCATTTCTAGCGATTTGGCTTTGGTAAAACCTATTGCTATTAAAATGTTTAATATTAAAGGAAAAGATAGTGATAAATACTTTAAAGAAGTCGAAAATAAATTAGTTGAAGAAACTAACTACATACTAGAAGTTAAGCAAAGTAAAGAGATTGTAAAAGCATGTAAACACATTCCTAACCTTAAATTTCCTGAGTATTACGAAGATTTATCTTCAGAACGTATCATTACTATGGATTGGATGGAAGGCGAACACCTTTCTGAATTTACTGAACACAATACCGATCAAGAAGTAGCAAATCAAATTGGTCAAGCACTATGGGATTTTTATATGTACCAAATGCATGTGCTTAAAAAAGTACACGCAGATCCGCATCCCGGAAACTTTTTAGTATCTAAAAAAGGAGAACTTATTGCTCTAGACTTTGGTTGTATGAAAATAGTACCTGAAGATTTTTACACACCTTATTTTGAATTGGCAAAAAAAGAAAGTCTTGAAAACAAAGATATTTTCACAAAAAAAATGTTCGAATTAGAAATATTAAGAGAAGATGATAGCAAAGAAGAATTAGACTTTTTCTCTGCAATGTTTCATGAGTTGTTAAGCTTATTCACCAAACCTTTTCATGTGGATACTTTTGATTTTTCTGATCCTGAATTTTTCAATGCTATTTCAGAAATGGGACAACGTTACAGTAAAAGTACAGAACTAAGAAAAATGAACGGTAATCGCGGATCTAAGCATTTTATTTACATTAACCGTACGTTTTTTGGATTGTACAATTTAATGTTCGACTTAAAAGCTAAAGACATCAAAATCAATAATTTTAAAAACTTAAAATAATGAAGCATTTCAGTAAAAAACATATCGAAGAAATGCATCATTTGTATCGCATTAACCTTATAAACAGTGTCTCTGGATTTAAAAGCGCTAATTTAATTGGCACAAAATCTAAGGATAATATCGAAAATGTTGCAGTATTTAGTTCGGTAACGCACGTTGGTAGCAATCCGCCCCTTTTAGGCTTTTTTTGCAGACCAACAACCGTTTTACGCAACACTTACGAGAACATAAAATCAACTGGTGTTTACACGATTAATCACATTCATAAATCAATAATTGAAGATGCACATCACACATCGGCTAAATACGATGCCAATATTTCAGAATTTGAAGTGACTAATCTCAATTCAGAATATAAAAATGAGTGTTTTGCGCCATTTGTAGAAGATGCGCCTGTTCAGCTTCAAATGAAATTTGTTCAAGAATATTTCATTAAAGAAAACGATACTATTCTTGTTTTAGGTGAAATTGAAAATCTTTTCATTAATGATAATTTATTAGAAAATGATGGCTTTGTAAATCTATCTAAAGCAGAAATTGCAACTATTAACGGATTAGACACTTACGCTATTCCTACTCTAGAAAAACGTTTAGAATACCAAAGACCTAAAACATCTTTAGCTAACAATCAATAAATGTAATTATCTGTAGAAAAAAAAACCAAAACCTATGAGAATATTAGTAACAGGAGCAACAGGTTACATTGGTAAGCGTATTATTCCGTTACTTTTAGATCAAGGTCATACGGTAGTTTGCGCTGTACGTGGAAAATTACGTACGGAAAAAGCATATTCAGATGAAGAAAATCTTCATGTTGTAGAAGCCGATTTTTTAAAACCAGACACCTTACAAAACATTCCTAAAGACATAGATGCTGCTTATTATTTAATACATTCTATGTCAAATTCTGTAGACAAGTTTCATAAGTTAGAAGAAGAATGTGCGTTAAACTTCAAAAAATATATAGAAACTACTAACGTCAAACAAGTTATTTACCTTAGCGGAATTACCAACGATACCAAACTCTCAAAACATTTATTATCCAGAAAAAACGTAGAAGATACTTTAAAATCTAATGTTTACGCATTAACTGTTTTTAAAGCAGGAATTATTGTTGGTTCTGGTAGCGCTAGTTTCGAAATTATTAGAGATTTAGTCGAAAAACTTCCCATAATGATCGCGCCAAAATGGTTAAACACCAAAACGCAACCTATTGGTGTAAGAGATGTATTAGCCTTTTTGACAAAAGGACTTGGTAAACAAGAATTATACAACACATCTCATGATATTTTTGGTCCAGAAATTATGACCTACAAGCAAATGTTATTACAATTTGCAGACATAAGAAAATTAAAAAGACACATCATTACTGTTCCGGTAATGACGCCAAAACTGTCAAGCTACTGGCTATTTTTGTAACATCAACATCTTACAAATTAGCCTCTTCTTTAGTAAATAGTATGGGTATAGAAATTATAGGAGAAAAAAGTAACATCAATCAATTTTTGGACATTAAACCTATAACATATAAAGAGGCTGTAAAAGTAGCTTTTGCTAAAATTGAAGGAAATGAAATTATTTCTAGTTGGAAAGACGCCTTTATAAGTAGCCGAAACAAAAAAAGAGTTTCTACCAAATACCTTAAAGTTCCAAAATTTGGATGCTTTAAAGACATAAAAGAAAGACAGGTAAGAGATGAAAACCGAACGCTTGAAAAAATTTGGGCAATTGGCGGAGAAAATGGTTGGTATTACGGTACTACACTTTGGAAAATTAGAGGTTATTTAGACAAATTAGTTGGTGGAATTGGTTTACGTCGTGGTCGTACTAACCAAACCGACATCAAAACTGGTGATGCCTTAGATTTTTGGCGTGTATTATTAGCCGATAAAGAACAAAAACGCCTTATCCTTTTTGCCGAAATGAAATTACCTGGCGAAGCTTGGTTAGAGTTTCAAGTCGCAAAAGGTAAAGTTTACCAACGCGCTACCTTCAGACCACGCGGTCTATGGGGAAGACTCTATTGGTATAGTGTTTTACCGTTTCATGGATTTATTTTTAACGGAATGATAAATAAACTAGCCAATGCCTAGAGGAATAGCTAAACAACACTTGCCAACAAAAATTTGTCCCGTTTGCCAACTACCATTTACATGGCGAAAAAAATGGGAGAAAAATTGGGATAACGTAAAATATTGTAGCGAAAAATGCAGAAGAAACAAGACACAAGCCTAGTTTGGTTTAGAAACGATTTAAGAATTCACGATAACGCGTCATTAACAAATGCTATTGGTAGTAATAATCGTGTTATCGCTCTATATTGTTTTGATCCAAGACAATTTGAAGATGATCCATTTGGCTTTAAAAAAACAGAAAAATACAGAGCTAAATTTTTAATAGAAACCGTAACCGATTTAAAAAACAATCTAGCTCAACTCAACATTCCGTTATTTGTATATACTATAAAACCTGAAAATTGTATTCCAGATTTGGTAGAAAACTATCAAATTAATCATATTTTTTTACAAGAAGAATGGACGCAAGAAGAAGTTAATGTGTTTAGTAAGGTGAAAGAAAATTTGCCTGAACACATTCAGATTTCAACAAATTACAATCAGTTTTTATATCATCCAGAAGATATTCCTTTCAATATAGAACAACTACCTAAAGTCTTTACAGATTTTAGAAAATCTTGTGAAAAACAAAGCACAATAAGACCTGAAACTTCTTTAGCAATAGAAAAAGTAAATGAAGATACTTTAGAAAATCCAACTTCTATTCCAACACTTCAGGATTTAGGTTTTGATGATTTTGAAGTGCACCCAAATTCAGCGTTTCCGTTTAAAGGAGGAGAAACTGAAGGATTGAAACGTTTAGAAGACTATTTTTTCAACTCTAAAAAATTAGGCGTTTATAAAAAGACGCGTAACGGATTGATTGGTAAAGATTTTAGTTCCAAATTTTCTCCTTGGTTAGCCAATGGAAGTATTTCTGCTAAACATATTTACTACCAAGTCAAGCAGTTTGAGAAAGCACATTTTAAAAACGATTCTACTTATTGGCTAATTTTCGAGCTTATTTGGCGCGACTATTTTAAATATGTGTCTTTAAAATTTGATAATCAAATCTTTAAAATCGGCGGAATTTTAAACAAGGATTATGACTGGTCTAAAAATCAGCAAAAAATAAACAACTGGATTAATGGTAGAACGTCTGAACCTTTTGTAAATGCGAACATGATCGAACTTAAAAAAACAGGTTGGATGAGTAATCGTGGTCGACAAAATGTAGCGAGTTACTTCGCAAAGTCCATGGAACTAGATTGGCGCATTGGTGCAGCGTATTTTGAGAGTTTACTTCTTGATTACGATGTACATAGCAATTATGGTAATTGGATGTATGTTGCTGGTGTTGGTAACGATCCAAGGGACCGAAAGTTTAACGTCAAACTTCAAGCCGACCGCTACGATAGTAACGGTAAATACCAGCGTTTATGGTTACAAGACACTTTATTTTAAAATATATTTATGTCAGTCTGAGCACAGTCGAAGACTAAAAAAGATTTCATGAAAACACTTAGACTTATACTTGGCGATCAATTAAACAGCAAACACAGTTGGTATAAAACCAACGATAAAAATGTAGTGTATTGTCTATTTGAAATGCGCCAAGAAACCGATTATGTTACACATCATATTCAAAAAATAATTGGCTTTTTTGCTGCAATGCGTGCGTTTTCAAATCTCTTAAAAGACAACAATTTTAACGTAGACTATTACAAATTAGACGATAAAAACAACACGCAAGATTTAGTTAAAAACCTAAAACAACTCATCAAAAAACACGACATTAAAAAGTTTGAATACCAATTACCAGACGAGTATCGTTTAGATCAACAATTATCCGAATTTTGCGAGTCTTTAGATATTGAATCTGAAGCGTTTTCAACAGAACATTTTTACACCGAACGCAATGATTTAAAAGACTTCTTCAAAGGTAAAAAGCAATATTTAATGGAGAATTTTTACCGTGATATGCGTAAAAAGCACGACATTTTAATGGCTGGAAAACAACCTGAAGGCGGTAAATGGAACTACGACAAAAGCAATCGCAATAAATGGAAAGGTGAACACCAAATTCCGACTTACAAATATTTTAAAAATGATGTTTCAAATATTGTCGAGTTAATCAAAAAAAGTGACATCAAAACCATTGGCAAATTTGACACTAAAACGTTTAATTACCCAATTACCAGAGCGCAAGCGCTTGATCAACTTAAATATTTCTGTGAGGAATTGCTCATTCATTTTGGCGATTATCAAGATGCCATGCATACGGACGAAGTCTATTTATTCCATTCACGATTATCTTTTGCGATGAATATCAAGCTTATTTCAGCAAAAAATATTGTAGATACTGTTTTAAATTATTGGCGCAAACATGGTAACAATATTGATATTTCTCAAGTTGAAGGTTTTATTCGTCAAATTATTGGTTGGCGAGAGTATATGCGCGGTATGTATTGGGCTTTAATGCCAGATTACAAAACCGAAAACCACTTAGAAAATACCAATAAACTACCTGAATTTTATTGGACAGGAAATACCAAAATGAACTGCCTAAAAAATGCCATAACCAACAGTCTTGATAATGGTTACGCGCATCACATACAGCGTTTAATGGTGACTGGTAATTTTGCGTTGCTCGCACAAATAAATCCAGACGATGTTGATGCATGGTATTTGGGTATTTATGTTGATGCTTTAGAATGGGTACAATTACCCAACACGCGTGGCATGAGCCAATTTGCAGATGGCGGAAAAATAGCCACAAAACCGTACGTTTCTAGCGGAAGTTACATTAATAAAATGAGTAATTATTGTGAAAATTGCTATTATGATAAAAAGAAAAAATTAGGCGAAAAAGCGTGTCCGTTTAACAGTTTATACTGGAATTTTTTAGATGACAAACGCAGCATTTTGGACAATAACCGTCGTATGGGAATGATGTACAGTTTACTTGATAAAATGGATAAAGACCAACTGATAAACATCAAAAAACGTGCACAAATTATAATTGAAAATCCTGACAATTTTTAATGAAAAACAACCTTAGTATCGTTTGGTTAAAACGCGACCTTCGTTTACAGGATAACGAAGCCATTACCAACGCCATAAACACCAAACAAAACGTGCTTCTCCTCTACACTTTCGAGGATTTTTTACTTCAAGATAAACATTACAGCCAACGTCATTGGGATTTTGTAAAGCAGTCTTTAGAGGATTTAAACCATCAGCTAAAAACTTATAATTCCAAAATATTAATAGTTAATAATTCTATTGAAAATACAGTTGAGCAACTTCAAAAGCAATTCAATATTACACACGTGTTTTCTCATATGGAAACAGGTATACTTTCAACGTTTAAAAGAGATATAGCTTTCTCGGAATTTTGCCGAACTCAACAAATAACTTGGTTAGAAAATATTAATAATGGTGTGCAACGCGGACTTAGAAACCGCAATACTTGGTTTGAAGATTGGGACGATTTTATGATACAACCAGAGTTTCAGTTTCTGCCAAAACAAAATCAGTTATTAAGTATTACTTCAATTGAAGCTTTAGAACTTCAGTTTAAAACCGTTTCAACAGAAACTATTCACAATAAAAATTTTCAAAAAGGTGGAACAACAACAGGAATAAAATACATGCAATCGTTCTTCAAAAATCGCTATAAAAACTACATGTTCCATATCTCGAAACCGTTGGAAGCTAGAACAGGTTGTAGCCGATTATCGCCTTACATAGCTTGGGGAAATTTATCAATAAAACAAGTTATTAATGCAGCTGGAATTGAAAGAGAAAAAGGTAAAAACAAGCGACATTTAAATGCGTTTGTATCACGTTTACGTTGGCAAGCACACTTTATCCAAAAGTTTGAAATGGAACATTCGATGGAATTTAAAAGTGTAAATAAAGGCTTTCATCAACTTGAAAAACCAGTAAACGTTGAATTTCAAAATGCTTGGAAAGTAGGCAAAACAGGTTTTCCGTTAGTAGATGCTTGCATGCGCTGCTTAAATACTACTGGCTATTTAAATTTTAGAATGCGTGCTTTAGTGGTTTCATTTTTCACACATAATCTTTGGCAACCTTGGCAAGATTTAAGCGAACACTTAGCGAGTTTATTTTTAGATTTTGAACCAGGTATACATTATCCGCAAATACAAATGCAAGCTGGCGAAACGGGAATTAATATGCTACGTATTTATAATCCGTTAAAAAATAGTCTGGAGCACGACCCTGAAGGTAAATTTATAAAACAATGGGTTCCTGAATTGGCAAATTTAGAAACTCCGTTTATACATAATCCCAGTGAAATAACTTATTTTGATCAGCAACTTACAGGCTTCATTTTAGGCAAACACTATCCTTACCCTATTGTAAATGAAAAAGAAACACGAAAAAAAGCTAGTGATATATTATGGGGACTTAAAGATGATTTTATAGTGAAACAAGAAAGCTATCGCATTTTAAAACGACATACATTAAGCAACCGTAATAGGATGATTAATAACCTATAGATTTTAATTATTATGCATCAAAAAATAATATGTTAAATATTGTTTAACTTATTTTTTAAAAGATTAAACATTTTGTAAATTTGATTAGAATCTTAAAGTTTAACTATTGCTTTTTAACACTTCTTATACCGATAAAGAAATTACTAAACAAATTAATAATTTGGTGGGTAAGCCTTTTTCCTTTATTAAAGCTATAAAATTAAAAGGTATCGGTTCTAAACGTATGATAATTGACGAGGTTAGTCCTAACCTACATACCATAGTTAATTTAGTTAACGATATAAATTACGGTAGTATTGAGTTAAGACCAAAAGGAATTTTGATTCATATTGGTAAAGGATTACAACGCTTTGCTTGGGTTATTCCATATTATAAACTAGTTATTTATAAAACAAATGGAGCAAGTATACATGCAGATGGAAAATTTATTCATTTTAGAAAAAATAAAACCTTTAAAGAAAATAAGCAATTTTTTAAAAAGCTATTAGATCAAAAAATAAATTTTGATAGTCAATTTTCAACAATACCATATAATGAATAAGAATTTTACGATAAGAGAAATTGATAGAATTATTGCAATGGCTTGGGAAGATCGAACTACCTTTGATGCTATTGCCTTTCAGTTTGGATTAAAAGAACAAGAAGTCATAAACCTTATGCGTAGAGAGATGAAACCTAGTAGTTTTAGACTTTGGCGCAAACGTGTACAAGGAAGAGCTACTAAACATCAAAAACTTAGATCTTTTGAAAATGGAAGATTTAAATGCAGTAGACAAAAACAAATTACACACAATAAAATATCTAAACGTTAGATAAAACAACCAATCTGCTTTGTTTCAATTATTGAAAACAGCAATTAAAAAAGATGCTATGAATAAAGAAAAATTAGTAACTCCAACCAACGGACACAAATTAAATGGATTTTCTATTGAAGACATCGGTGATGATCATTTATTTACCAGTCTAGAAACACCAATGAAAAAAGATGCATTTAAAATTTCTGATGAAGAAAAAAAAGAACGTATCTCTATTCTTTTTGAAGAAATCATGGATGTTCTTGGTTTAGATCTAACCGACGATTCATTAAAAGGTACACCAAAACGTGTAGCAAAAATGTATGTTGAAGAAATCTTTTCTGGACTTAATCCTGCCAATAAGCCCAAAATAGCTTTGTTTGATAATAAATATCAGTATAACCAAATGCTAGTAGAAAAAGATATAACCTTTTATTCTAATTGCGAGCATCACTTTGTCCCAATTATAGGTAAAGCCCACGTAGCTTACATATCTTCAGGAAAAGTAATTGGTCTTTCTAAACTTAACAGAATTGTACAATATTATGCAAAAAGACCTCAAGTACAAGAACGTTTAACTAATCAAATTGGCGAAGATTTAAAACAAATTTTAAATACAGAAGACGTAGCAGTTATCATAGATGCTAAACATCTTTGTGTATCATCAAGAGGTATTAAGGATGATACTTCTGCAACAGTAACAACATATTACGGTGGACAATTTAATACTGCCGAAAAAATTACAGAATTACACAACTATATAAATAATTGAAATTATGGAACTTATATCTCAAGCCTTAGAATTCGAGAAAACCAAAATGAAATCACTCTCTACGAGTGATCGTGTCAAAATTTCACGTGAAGCCAAACGTTTAATTTTAGCATTAAATCAAATTTATAAAGAAAAGAAAGACGAATCGATTATGGATCTGATGAAACGTCTTACAAAAATCAAGCAAAAAGTAGAGAAACGGTTAAAAGGAAAACCTTTAACTGCTTAATTTAAAATTTAATATAGACATATTGAGTATGTATTTAAAATACATCAATTACGCCTTTTAAAATTAATATAATGAAAACATACATCGTTATTGGTGGTAGTAGAGGTATTGGTAATGCTTTAGTTAAAATTTTACTTAAAAATCACAAAGTCATAAACATCAGCAGAAGCCAACCAAAAGTCTCAGATAAAAATCTCATACATCATAATTGTGATGTGCTAAAAGACGAACTTCCAGAAATTGAAGCTGCAGATGGACTGGTCTATTGTCCAGGAAGCATCAATCTCAAACCTATTGGACGTTTTAGTTTGGACGAATTTAGAGATGATTACGAAATCAACGTCATTGGTGCTGTAAAATCCATTCAAGCATACTTGAAAATCCTTAAAAACGGAAAACATCCATCTATTGTACTTTTTAGTACGGTAGCTGCAAAACTAGGAATGCCTTTTCACGCAAGCGTCGCAGCAGCAAAATCTGGAGTTGAAGGCTTGGTCAAATCTTTGGGAGCAGAATTGGCAACTTCTTTGAGAATCAATGCCATTGCACCAACGGTTACCAATACAGATTTGGCTTCAAAACTCTTGCGAAATGATAAAATGATTGAAAACATTACCGAACGTCATCCCATGAAAAAAATCTTGGAACCTCAAGAGGTGGCTGATATGGCAAAATTTTTATTGTCTGAAAAATCAAGTGCCTTTTCAGGACAAGTTTTTGAAATGGATTATGGTATAGTGAGCTCTAAAATATAGTATGAATCCTTTAAAAATTTTCATGGCAACCTTATTTTCAACCTCTAGTGCTTCAAATGAAATCCATTTGACATCCATATACGATATTCCCATTTTAGGACTAAACGGAAAACCTATTCAACTCTCTGAGTATAAAGGTAAATATATGCTATTTGTTAATGTCGCTTCAAAATGTGGATTTACATCGCAATACAAAGCACTTCAAGAACTTTATGAAATGTATCAAGACAAACTTATTGTTATTGGTGTGCCTTGCAACCAATTTGGAAATCAAGAACCTGGAAACGCCAATGAGATTGAATCATTTTGCGAAGTTAACTATGGTGTCACTTTTCCACTTACCAAAAAAATAGACGTTAAAGGCAAAAATCAACATCCTTTATACCAATGGCTCACACAAAAAACACGAAACGGAACTAAGAATTCCACGGTTAAATGGAATTTCCAAAAATATCTCGTAAATCCAAATGGAGAGTTCATTGATTATTATTTCTCTTTGACTTCGCCCACAAGTTCAAAAATTACCAAACATTTAAAATAGATTGTTATGTTTAATTTATTTAAAAAAGCATCACCAATTGAAAAGCTCCAGAAAAAATATGAAAAGCTTATGAAAGATTGGCATGCACTATCTACATCCAACAGAGCTGAAAGTGACAAAAAATATGCTGAGGCTCAGGAGATTCAAAAACAAATAGAGCAACTTCAACAAGCCCAAAAATGAAATTTTTAAAAATTTTAGTTGTCTTTTTAATCGTTAATTTTGGAGCGTTAGGACTTGGCACTTTGTTTATGGCAAGTGGTCCACAAGGAGAATGGTATGCACAACTAAACAAAGCACCTTGGACACCTGATGGTTGGGTTTTTGGCGTAGCATGGACAACAATAATGATTTGTTTTTCGTTATACATGACTTTTCTTTGTATAAAACGACTATCAAACAAAGTAATAACACTATTCGTTATACAATTTTTACTCAATATAAGTTGGAACTATATATTCTTTAACCAAAAACTTACTGATATTGCACTCATAAATATCACTCTGCTTACCATTGTTGTCACCGCTTTTTTTATTACCTATCTCAAAGAATTAAAACTAAAATCATTACTTATTTTACCTTATGTTATTTGGTTATGCATTGCCACATCACTCAATTTATACATTTCTATCTATAACTAAAATGAAAATATATACGCTTCATAAAAAACAAAATCTTCCTATAACCATAGACCAAGCTTGGGAATTTCTCTCTGATCCAAAAAATTTAAAAACCATAACTCCAGACTATATGGGATTTCATATATTGTCTGATGCAGACAGACCAATGTATGCAGGACAAATTATACAATATATAGTGACTCCAGTTCTAGGAATAAAAACCAAATGGGTAACCGAAATCACACATAGTATTGATAAAAAATATTTTGTTGACGAACAACGATTTGGGCCTTATGCATTATGGCATCACAAACATTTTATAAAAGCAATTGATGGAGGTGTTGAAATGGAAGATATTATTGATTATAAATTACCATTTGGAATTTTAGGACAACTCGTACACCCTATACTTGTAAAACCTAAGTTGAAAGAAATTTTTGATTATAGACAAACAAAGTTAGAAGAATTGTTTGGTAAATACGGTAAATAATTGTCATTGCGAATAAAGAATGACTAAAACAATCTGTTATCAAGAACGCTCATAATGACAGAAACAAAAAGATAAAAATGAAAAAAAAATTAACATATTTTGGTTCCGAAGAGATTTAAGATTAGATGATAACGTCGGATTTTTTGAAGCCTTAAAAGGTGATTACCCAGTACTTCCGTTATTTATTTTTGATACAGAAATATTAAACAAACTCCCTAAAGATGATGCTCGTGTCACTTTCATCTTCAATACACTCCAAAACATGCGAAACACAATGCAGAAAGAGCATAACAGCAGTTTAGCTATGTTTTATGGAGAACCTAAAGACATCTATAAGCAATTGGTTAAAGATTATGACATACAAACCGCTTACATCAATCACGATTATGAACCATATGCTCGTGAACGTGACAAAAACATCAAAACGTTTTTAGAGCAAAACAATATCGAATTCAGAACTTTCAAAGACCAAGTCATTTTTGAAAAGGATGAAGTGGTTAAAAAAGATGGCGATCCTTATGTGGTTTACACACCTTACATGAAAACATGGAAAGAGAATTTTAAAAATCATAAGCTTAAAATTTATTATACCAATGATTATCTAGACAACCTAATAGAACATATGAGATTACCAAATTTGAGTTTATCTGATATGGGTTTTGAAACCTCTTCACAAGATGTTGAGGATTACGAAGTTACACCTACATTGATACAGGAATATAAAAACAAACGTAATTTTCCAGCTAAAGATACCACATCACGATTAGGACCTCATCTTCGATTTGGAACGGTAAGCATTCGTAAAATGATAAAAAATGCTATTGCTGAAAAAAACGAAACTTTTTGGCAAGAACTGATATGGAGAGAATTTTTTATGCAAATTTTATGGCATTTTCCAAAAACAAAAGATGAATCGTTTAAATCAAAATACGACAGAATAGAATGGCGAAACAACGAGGCAGAATTTAAAAAATGGTGCGAAGGAACAACAGGTTATCCACTGGTAGATGCTGGTATGCGACAACTTAACAAAACAGGTTTTATGCACAATCGTGTTAGAATGTTGGTTGGTAGTTTTTTGTGTAAACACTTACTTATAGATTGGCGTTGGGGCGAAGCATATTTTGCTGAAAAACTACATGATTATGAGATGGCGAGTAATGTTGGTAATTGGCAATGGGTTGCTGGTTCTGGTGTAGATGCAGCACCATCATTTGATATTTGATTAACATCAATTGTATACGTTTCAACATTAAATGGTACTTCGTAAGTTTTAACAGTAGTTTTAGCTGCTACTTTAGCATCAT
>NZ_SOQZ01000009.1:1851-73952 GCF_004366715.1 Meridianimaribacter flavus | reverse complement strand
AGCAGTTGCGTTACCAGTTTGAGAAGGATCTATGCTGTCACCACACTCTACATTAGCAGTAGCAGGAACAGTAAGCACAGGATCAGTAGTATCAATTACGTTTATGATTTGATCTTGCGATACATCGTTACCACAATCGTCAGTAGCAGTCCAAGTTCTAGTAATAGTTTGAGTATTACCACAAGTACCAGCTGCAACACTATCAGAATAAGTTACGGTTACCGATCCACAAGAATCAGTAGCAGTTGCGTTACCAGTTTGAGAAGGATCTATGCTGTCACCACACTCTACATTAGCAGTAGCAGGAACAGTAAGCACAGGATCAGTAGTATCATTGATGTCTATAACTTGAACATCAGTTGCTTGTTGACCACAAATATCTGTAATAGTATAAGTTCTACTAACTTTTATTGGGCAAGAGCCTGTTGCAACATCTATATAAGTGATAGAGTCAACATTGTCTTCAGTAAAAGTTCCACCTTCAGCTAAGAATTGAGCTTCAGTTATAGTTGCAGTACTAGAACTAAAAGGTAAAGCAGTAAGATTACCATTTTGAATATCACTTGTAGAACAACCTTCAACAACTATATCGTCTGGAGCTGAAATGGTTGGAGCTGTAGTATCTATTAAATTTACATTAAAAGTAGCAGTAGCTGAACAGTTAGAGTTTTCATCACTAACAATTACAGTATAAGTTCCATTATCTAAATTGGTTAAGTCTTGTGAGTCAGTATCAGGGTCTTCAGATCCGTTGTTGTCCCAATCATAAGTATAGTTTCCGGTTCCACCACTAACAGAAATATTAATACTTCCGTCATTACTATCGCTACATGAGCTATGAACTAACTCTTCTAATGTTATTGAAATAGCATTGTATACTGTAACAGTTAAAGGAGTTCTTTCACTGTTTACACACATTTCATTAGGACCTTCAGAAACGTAGTAGGTAAATGTACCTGCTACACTTGTATCTGGTATTAATGACGTTTGACCTACAGTATTAGGATTATTATCTGGGTAAAATAATAATATATAATTAGGGTCAGTAGTTTGAGCTGTAAGTGGAGTAGCTGTTTCATTTAAACAATATACTTCATCATTAGCCGAAGGCGTTGTTGTTACACTGCTAGTTGCAATTGTAAATATATAATGACAACTTGGGTCTCCTGGAGGAATAGCATAGTAAGTTGTAGTTCCTAATGTTGCAGGGAACGGATTTGTACTAGTATATTCAGTTGTTGAACCAGTTACAGGGTAAGAATCATAAAATCTAGATCCAGGAGGAAATTCAGCTTCAATTTCAGAAACAGGTATTGAATTTCCTTCAAAACTACAATAGAAGAAATCTCTTTCTACTGTAACACCTGTACAATTATCGTTAATATAATCTTGAGCGTCAATATTAATTTCAATTGGATCAGTATTTGGTTCTCCTTGACAATTTCCTTCTTGTTGATAACCTTGTATTAAAGGAAGAGAATAATCTGTTCCTGAAATCATACCTGTACCACTAATATAACCACCAAGAATTACAATTTTTGGCTCACAATTGGCATTTACAAGTACCGAACAGTCTTCGGTTGCCTTGAGTTTAAAAGATAAATCAGCTAATAAGAGATCGATGTCAGCAGGGAATAAAGGTAAAAAGTTGATATCCCAAACAATAGAACCAGTAGCCCCTTCATTTGGATCATAATACGGAGTTCCTGCTGCAAATGCTGGTAAATAAGCGTTGTGTACAATACTTCCAGGTATAAATTCTGATGTAAAAGGAATCGGTATTACCAATCTTGCATCAAGAATAGGCTCTGTACCTTTATTTTTAATTTCAACTTTATATTCAATTTCATCTCCTGGTAATACTTGCATACCTGGAGTTGGAGCACTTCCGTTAATTGTAGTATTTGATAAAACTCCTTCAGATTCAGGAATATAAGCATCAACAGACATGGCCATACTAAAAATGATATAAGTATCTTGTGTTGATCCGTATCTAAATTTAGTTGATGTTTGGCTGTTATCAATTAAAGATTTATCAGAGTTGTCTAAATCAAACATGCTAATATCCAAACCAGTATTGTTTACTAAGTTCGGATTTCTTGCATTACCTCCTGTTTGTATAGAGGAGTTAAAAAAGTTACTAGTACTATTACCAGAGTGACTTAAATCTACCCAATCATTATTATTTGGGTTAGGGTTATTAACTTCATCGGCTTCAATAATTTCAAAATAATCGCCAGAAATACCTCTATCACCTTCACCAGCCATTAAACCTAATTTAATATTTACTGGACCAGATTGAACAGCATTAAATCCTGATACAGGTAGCTCATAATTTGTTGTAGTGTTTCCTTGAACGTAAGCATAACCATCAAAAACAGTTACATCTCTCCAGTTCATTTTTGAGTTTTCATAAACTACAATCATTCCCCAACCACCATAATATCCTGTGCTACCTCCATTACCTTCAGAAACAGCTATATCAGCAACAAAGTATTCACCAAGTCCGTTAGATCTAACTTGGTCAGTTACTTCTATATAACCAGCATACATACCATTATTTCCAGGATACCTAATATCATTTTGGTTAGCTACAAGTGTTTGGTAACTAGAGTCGTTAGGTCCTTTTAGCTTAATTGTACGTTTTTGTAAATTAGTTAAATCATCATCATCACCTCTACCAGTCCAATACAAACCTGCATAAATAATATTGGAACAGTCTGGGTTAGCACCATTTTCTGTTGAAAAGGTTAACGTTGCAGAAGATGAGTTTTCAGTAGAAGAGTCGTTATCAACGTCAACGAACTCCATAGTTCTGTTACTATTATTATAGTTAACATTGTATGAGTCTAACGTTAAGTTTGAATTTCCTATAAGGGTAAAATCACCTTTTACGTTATAAATAACTTTACTTGGCGTGTATTGCGATGTACGTTGCGTAAAAGGCACTTGTACTTGAGCAAATGACGAACCTACAATAGCAAAAATAAGCATTAGCATGCTTAAAGCTTTTTTATTGAAGATAACAGGTTTTATAGTATAGTTTTTCATTTTTGCCTGAGTTTTATTCTTTGTAATTTGATAATAGCGTTATATCATTAAATAGGAATATTAATACCTAAAAAAGTTGGAGGGTATTTAATATCTTCTCTTTTTTTAATCATTCTTATTATTTGTGGTTGAGAAGCTTCAACTTCACAACTTATATATATGCACTCTAGGTTAGGAAAAACAGAAAATGCATCGTAGTCAATAGTTTTACTTAGGTCATTTTGGTTAAGCACTTTTATAACAAGAACTTTGACCATGTTAGATGGCTTTCTGCTAATTGTATTCAAAGAAGCAACATCAACAACTACACGTTCTGTATTTAGCATAATTGGTTTTGACTCATTATTCGATAAGTAAGCAGTTTCAACTTTTTTATACACTAACTTTTTAAGCATTTGTGCATCGTTGTCAGGTAAGCCTTTTGATCTGGTATTAGATTGGACATCATTGTTAAACAACTTTACGTCATTTTCCTGAGCTGAAATTTTAGTAGAAATAATTGTGCACAAAGTGAACAATGCTATTACCAAAGGATTAATTTTAATATTCATAATTTCTTTAATTAGATTTTTCTAAATTTATATTTGAGCTGCTATAATAAAATTAGAGCATCCCAAAGTGTGCAAATATTATTGCATATATTAACTTAAATAGTCATTCCAATTACATTGAATACTAGTTAAAATTCTTAAATTATGTTTAGAGGGAAGTGTATCGCAAAATATTGCGGTACGAATGGATTGATTAATATGTTTTTGATTTGGGGTCATTTACATTAATTTTACAAGAGCAAATCAACTTAATAAAAAGATGTTGCACAAAAATAAATGTTAAAGGGACGAAAATAATCGTTAAAACGGAATTATGCAACACTTTATCGAAAAAAAATGCATTTAGTCGATATTTAAATGAAACAGATATTATTTATAAGACACGCAAAATCGTCGTGGGAGTACGATGTAAGCGACATTGATAGACCGTTGAACTCTAGAGGTTTAAATGATGCTAATTTGATGTCAAAACACTTTAAAAGCTATAAAATACGACCAGAAATGGTCTTTTCAAGCCCTGCAAATAGGGCCTTAACAACGTGTAAGATATTTCTTAAAACTCTAAATATTGATGAAAATAGGCTGGCTATAGACAGTAATTTATATGATTTTGGTGGTCAAATGGTTATGGATTTTATAAAATCAATTGATGACACCCATAGTTGTATTATGGTATTTGGACATAATCATGCATTTACTACATTGGTAAATGAACTTGGAGATCAATTTATTGGCAACTTGCCAACTTGTGGATTAGCAAAAATTGATTTTGATACTGACCAATGGTTAAAAATTAATAAAGGACATACTGATATGTTGCTATTTCCCAAGGAATTAAAATCATAAAATAAGTATTTTATACCAATTCATTTGGATGAGAAATATTTATAAATCTTTAAATAGGTTTACAATTTATTAAATCTACCAACAGCGCTTATATTTTCTAAATAGAATATATTTGTGCTTAACTAAATAGAAACTTAATGACCAAAGATAAAAACAGTTACATTAATAGAGAATTAAGCTGGTTACAATTTAATGCTAGAGTTCTACAAGAAGCAGCAGACAAATCAGTTCCTTTAATAGAACGACTTCGTTTTTTAGGAATTTTCTCTAATAATCTAGATGAGTTTTTTAAAGTAAGATATGCAACTGTTAAGCGAATTGACGAGGCAGGAAAAGCAGGTAAGAGTGAGTTAGGAGGTATTAAGGCTAGTGAGTTATTAGAAAAAATTACACAAGTTGTTATTAAACAGCAAAGTGAAAGTTTAGGAATACTTAATGATATTCAAAAAAACCTTGAAGATGAAGGTATTTATATCATTAATGAGTCACAAATTGACGATTCTCAACACGATTTTATTAAGAATTATTTTATCCAAAATGTTAGTCCAGCACTAGTAACAATAATACTCAATGACCTAGTAGATTTACCTATTTTAAAAGATAGTGCAGCCTATTTAGCTGTAAGAATGAATCTTGAAAATAATGAAAAGCAATTTGCCTTAATTGAAATACCAAGATCAATGGATAGGTTTGTTGTTTTACCCAAAAAGGATAATAAAGACTATATCATAATATTAGATGATTTACTAAGGTATTGTTTAAATGATATATTTAACATATTCGATTATAAAAGTATTACAGCTCACATGATTAAAATCACTAGGGATGGTGAATTAGATTTTGACAGTGATTTAAGTAAAAGTTTTATTGAGAAAATTTCTGATAGTGTTAAGCATAGACAAGTAGGAGAACCTGTTAGGTTTGTTTATGATAAAACCATTGACAAGGAAACCTTAGGGTATTTAATGGCTAAAATGGGTATCGATTCAAATGATAGTGTTATACCTGGAGGTCGTTACCATAATAGGAGAGACTACATGGGGTTCCCTAGTTTAGGCAGAACAGATTTGTTGTATGACAAGATAAAAGCATTGCCAGTAAAAGGTTTAAGTTTAGAGAAAAGTATTTTTAATACAATTGCAAAAAAAGACTATTTGCTTTACACGCCTTATCATACTTTTTCTTATGTGGTTAAGTTTCTTAGAGAAGCAGCTTTAGATCCAAAAGTAAAAACTATAAAAATTACTATATATAGATTAGCTCAAATATCCCACGTTGCAAGTTCATTAATTAATGCAGCCAAAAATGGAAAAAAAGTAACCGTTTCAATTGAATTACAAGCACGATTTGATGAGCAAGCTAATATTGATTATGCTGAGCAAATGCAAGATGAAGGTGTTAACCTTTTGTTTGGTGTTTCTGGTTTAAAAGTGCATAGTAAAATGTGTGTGATTGAACGTGAAGAAGGTACAAAACTAAAGCGTTACGGATTTATAAGTACTGGGAACTTTAACGAGTCAACAGCTAAAATTTATACCGATTTTACACTCTTTACTTGCAACCAAAAAATATTAAAAGACCTTAATAAGGTGTTTAATTTCTTTGAGATAAATTATAGAATCTATCGCTATAAACATATTATAACATCACCACATTATACCAAAGCTAAACTCTTTAAACTCATTGACAAGGAAATAGAAAATGTAAAACAAGGTAAACCTGCTTACATAAAGCTAAAGCTCAATAGTATTTCTAGCTATGCAATGGTTGATAAACTTTATGAAGCGAGTAGAGCAGGAGTAAAAATTCAAATGATTGTGAGAGGCTTGTGTTGCTTAATTCCTGGAGTAGAAGGTATGAGTGAGAATATTGATGTTATTAGTATCATCGATAAATTTTTAGAGCATACTAGGTTGTATATATTCTGTAATGATAATGACGAAAAAGTGTATATCTCTTCAGCAGATTGGATGACACGTAATATTGAAAATAGAGTAGAAGTAACCTGTCCAATTTATGATGAAGATATCAAGCAAGAACTATTAGATATTTTTGATATTTGTTGGAGTGATAATGTAAAATCTCGTATTTTGAACAAAAATCAAAATAATAGATATAAGCGTAATAATCTACCAAAAGTTAGAACCCAATTCGCTACTTATGATTATTATTTAAAAAAGTTAGAAAGTTAATGTTAACCATAAAAAAATACGCTGCAATTGATATAGGTTCAAATGCGGTTCGTTTATTAATCTCAAATATTATAGAACAAAAAGGAAAGTCGACTAGGTTTAAAAAAAACTCATTAGTTCGTGTTCCTATCCGTTTGGGAGCAGATGTTTTTGTAAAAGGAAAAATATCTAAAGAAAACGAACAACGTATGTTGGACACCATGACTGCCTTTAAGCTGATAATGAAATCGCATAAAGTGGTTAGCTATAAAGCTTGTGCTACTTCTGCGATGCGAGAAGCTTCAAACGGAAAAGAAATATCAAAACTCATTTCTGAAAAAGCTAAAATTGACATAGATATTATTGATGGAGAAGAGGAAGCAGCTATAATTGCAGCTACTGATCTTGATAGCTATATAGACCCTAGTAAAACCTATTTGTATGTTGATGTTGGTGGTGGTAGTACAGAGTTTTCTGTAATTTATAATGGAGAAAAAATTGTTTCTAAGTCCTTTAAAATAGGTACAGTACGATTACTTAATGATATTGTTACCAATGAAACATGGAATGAGTTAGAATTATGGATTAAGGAACAAACCAAGAGCTATGATAAAATAGATTTAATAGGCTCAGGAGGTAACATCAATAAAATTTTCAAGATTTCAGGAAAAGCACTTGGTAAACCTTTAACTTACTTTTATTTAACTAGTTACTACAATAAATTACAAACTTATTCTTACGAAGAACGAATTACAGAGCTAGACTTAAATCAAGATAGAGCTGACGTAATTATTCCTGCAACACGCATTTATTTATCAGCTATGAAATGGAGTGGAGCCAAAGATATTTATGTTCCTAAAATTGGACTTTCCGACGGAATAATAAAAAGTATGTACTATAAAACTGTAAGTAGCATTAAATTAGAAAAATAAGCATTTCGTCTTAATTTTCTTGTTACATATCTAATAATTAAGGGTAATTCATAATTTTCATTTTATATTCGACGTCTCAAATCATTATAAATTATGAAGACATTAATTACTACTTTAGTTCTTGCGTTATGCACCACCATAGGATTTTCTCAAAGCAATAGTTCTCAATCTGTTAGTTACGGAGTAAGAGCAGGTTTGACTATTTCTAATATGGACTATAAAGATGGTCCTATCAATGAAAATCAACACAGAAACGGTTTCTTGTTTGGCGTTTATGCCGAAATTCCATTAGCTGCTAGCCTTAGTGTAGCACCAGAAATTCAGTTTTCACCTGAAGGTGCAAATCATGAAGATTTTGCTAACGACTATATTAATGTTCCTGTGCTTTTAAAGTATAAACTGTTTGATGATGCTGTTGCATTTGGTGTTGGTCCACAAGTAGGCGTAAAAGTACACAAGGATAATGACGGATTTAAAAACTTTGTGTTTTCTGGAGTAGGAATTATAGAGTTTAAACTTTCAGGAGATTTTTATGTAGACGCACGTTATAACTACGGTTTCTCAAATGTTTTTGATGAAGAGTTAGTTCCTGAGGCAACTACAGGTGTAATCCAAATAGGACTAAACTACAAGGTATTTTAAGCTATTAATTCAAAATATAAAAAAAGCTCTAGTGATTTTACTAGAGCTTTTTTTTTGTGCTTTATAATTTAATAAATTTTAGTGTTTTTGAATTATGCAGCTTGTCTGAAATGGTGATAAAATAAATACCAGATGGTAAATGATTAACATTTATTTCAGCATCTAATAAGTTTTGTGATGTAATAGTTTTACCTTGTATTGAATACATAGTAAAGAATAACTCACTTTCATTATTTAAGTTATAAAAACTTAGGTTTTCATTAACAGGATTTTCTTTTAAACGTATTGAGTTTACTATTTCATTTTCAGTATAAGATAGTGTTTGTCTGCCATAAACAGCAACACTGTTATTGGTAATGTTGTTTATAATTAGTGTTTGATTATTTCCTGTGCCAGTAATTTCATAATTGACAGTTTCAAAGTTGCCTCCAATATCATAAGATGGTAATACCAAAGCATAAGAACTTTCAAAGTTATTTTCATCTGGACTTGAACATATACCTAAAGTTTCGGTATAATAAAGAATATCAAACGTACTGTTTGGAGAATGACTAAATTCTCCCGAAAAACTATTACAAGCCAATTCGCCTTCAAATTCAAAACCATTAGTTGTTGGACCTTGAGTGTTATCAAAATTAAGTGTAGGCGTAGCGCTTTCTGGTATTTCTACAGAGGTTGAATTTACTTCTAATGAATGGAGAAACCAATTACCAAATAAATCTGTTGGCATTTGTTGTCTGCTAAAAGTTAAATAATCTCCATTAGCTTTTGTTAGAGTCAATACAGCGTCGTTTCCACTTCCTGTTATGGACCAAGATAATTCATTAGGATAAGATTCTCCGTTTAAAAGAATACCTAAATAATAGCCCTCAAATTCCCCTTCATATTCTTCGCTAGGGAAACAATCAGCTAAACCTACATCAGCCGAAAAAATAGTTATATCACTTGAAGTAACTTCATATTCACCAGAGAAAATTGGATTACATGAAGACATTGCACTGAAATTAAAATTTGAATTATTTGTGTCTTCAGTTAAGTTTAAAGTAACATAACTATAAATATTAGCAATGGTATTACTGTTACGATTAATATTGTACAAATACCATTCGCCTAAAAGGTCTTCATTTTGGGCATTTGCAGATACACAAAAAAGAAAGGTAAAAAATAAGTAGAGATGTTTCATGGAGATGTTGTATTTAGATAGTAATCTAAAATACAAAATTAACCATGTATAGTTTCGTTCTTACTTAAATTTTTCATCAAATCTGCTTCGTAATCAAGTAGTTGTTGCCACTTTTGGTCAACTTCTTTTCGCTCACCATATTGTCTTGCAAAACCTAAAAACATGGTGTAGTGGTTTGCTTCGCTTACCATAAGTTTTCGGTAAAACTCTGCTAATTCTTTATCTTCCAATTCTTCAGAAAGTAGCCTAAAACGTTCGCAACTTCTAGCTTCTATTAAAGCTGCATAAAGTAATCTATGTACTAATTGTGTAGTTCTGCTTCCCCCTTTAGGGAAGAACTTAACAAGGTCAATAACATACTCGTCTTTTCGGTCTCTACCAAGTGTCCAACCTCGTTCAAGAATTTTATCGTGTACCATTTTAAAATGGCTTATTTCTTCTTTCACCAAAGCTATCATTTCCTGAACCAAATCGGTATACTCAGGAAAACTCACTATTAATGAAATTGCTGTACTTGCCGCTTTTTGCTCACAGTACGCATGATCAGTAAGAATTTCTTCTATATTTTTTTCAACAATGTTTACCCAACGTGGATCTGTAGGTAGTTTTAGTCCTAGCATATCTATATGTGTTCGTCTCTTAAAAATGTATTGTACTTACCAAATTTATCAATAGACATTTGGTATAGTTTACGAGCTTTGTTTTTTGGGTTGATGAATGAAATTTCTAAATTAACCGTATCATCATTAGATGATTCTTGATTAACCCAAACATGCTCCAATGTTGCGTTATCCCAAAAAGAATTAATAGTTGATTGATGCTTGAAAATCTCAGCATTTATAGTGGTTTCAAGTATTTTTTCAGACTTATTAAAAACTACAATTTCTGACTCAAAAACTCTGTGGTATTCAATTTTATTTCTGTTCTCTTGGCTTGATGTAGTTATAATAACGTTGTTATCCATGAGTGAGTAGTTTTTTATCTTAATTTGAAATGTGTTAGATAAAATTGTATCAGTAGCTACTTCAGTATATTGCTTAGGATAATAAGTTATAATGTCAAGATTGGAATCTTTTAATTTGAATTTTGATACAGACTCTTCCAACGACTCCTTATGACTTTTTCTGCCATCACAACTAGAAAAAGCAACGCATAATAGGACAGCAAATAGATAATAATATTTCATGGTTTATAGGTCTAAGCCAAAGGTGGTCTTCAGCAATTCTATATTAGGGTTTTTTTCTTTAAGCTTTTCAAATTTATCTTTTGCAGTAAATACATACTGTTTTGCCACTTCTTCATTTACTGAAATCTCAAGCTTTAAATCGTAGTTTTTTAGAGTTCTGCGCATGTATTCCATTAAAGGATATTGCGCTTTTTCTAACTCTAGTTTTAATGTTTCATTAGGGAATTCTAATTCAATGCTGGTTTCATTTAATTTAGGCGTGTCCATTTCTAGTATGGAAGCCATAATCTTTTCGCCTTTGGTATGAAGTGTTTTGATATAATCGTTCCAAACCGAAATGAATTCTTCTTCGGTAAATGCTTCTCTTGGTAAATCATTTTCGTCAATAACAACTTCCATTTGACGAATTTGATGTTCTTTTTTAGCGCGTATACTTTTAAGCGATAAGCCAGAAGTTGTAGTTGCATCACGTTTTAAAGCAATTTTTGGCTTTGGAGGCTCGTAGGTTGTAACCGCTTCTTCTTTAACGCTAGTAACAGGTTCTTCTTGTTTTGGCTGTTGTTGTGGCTCAGGAATTGTTGCTTGTTGATTAGGTTTTTCCTTTTGAACAGGAATAGGAGTAATGCCTTTAGCTTTAAAATAAGAAGCAGGTATTATGAACCGACTGCTATTTTTTTTTTCTCCATCAAAAGTGATAGAGGCCAATTGCATTAAACAAAGTTCAACAAGTAAACGTTGGTTTTTACTGTTTTTATACTTTAAATCACAGTCGTTGGCTAACTCAATGCCTTTTAGCAGAAACTCTTGCGACGCTCTTTTAGATTGGTCCATATACTTTTGGGTAGTGTCTTCACCAACCTCAAGTAAACTTAAAGTTTCTGGATTTTTACAAACTAGTAAATCTCTAAAATGAGAAGCTAAACCAGCAATGTAATGATGACCATCAAAACCTTTGGCAAGAGTAGCATTAAATTGAATTAACAATTCAGGTATATTATTGTCTAGTATTAAGTTGGTACTTTCAAAGTACGTTTCATAATCTAGTACGTTTAAGTTTTCAGTAACAGCTTGTCTGGTTAGATTTTTACCAGAAAAACTTACTACTCGATCAAAAATAGATAAGGCATCACGCATTGCTCCATCAGCTTTTTGAGCAATAATATGTAATGCATCATCTTCAGCACTTATACCTTGTTCTTCAGCGATGTACTTTAAGTAGTCTTTAGCATCTCTAACACTAATTCGCTTAAAATCAAAAATTTGACAACGCGAAAGTATAGTAGGTATTATTTTGTGTTTTTCAGTAGTTGCTAGTATAAAGATACAGTGTTTTGGTGGCTCTTCTAGTGTTTTAAGAAACGCATTAAATGCCGCTTGAGATAACATGTGTACCTCATCAATAATATATACTTTATATTTTCCTACTTGTGGAGGTATACGAACCTGGTCGGTAAGATTTCTAATATCATCAACCGAGTTGTTTGAAGCTGCATCTAGTTCAAAAATATTAAATGCAAAGTCTTCTTCTTCAGTTTCAGTACCATCACTATTAATCATCTTAGCTAAAATACGAGCACATGTGGTTTTGCCAACACCTCTAGGTCCTGTAAATAACAAGGCTTGCGCTAAGTGATTGTTTTCAATGGCATTAAGTAAAGTGTTTGTAATAGCAGACTGTCCTACAACATCCTTAAAGGTTTGTGGTCTATATTTTCGTGCTGATACTACAAAGTGTTCCATTGAAAAAACTTAGAATAACAAAGTTAAAAATTCAATTCAAAAATTTAAATCCTGTGTTCAGAATTTAAGAGTAGTTATTAACAATTTGTGTACTTTTGCCTGCAAGTAAATTGCCTTATCGCTGTCTTGATGTAAAGTCAAGGTGGAGGAAAGTCCGAACACCATAGTGCAAACATAGTGGTTAACAGCCACCAACCGTGAGGTTAGGAAAAGTGCAACAGAAAGAATGTACAGGTTATGCTGTAGTGAAATCAGGTAAACTCTATGTGGTGCAATGCCATGTATACCAACGTTTGAGGGCTGCACGCTCGATTGTTGGAGGGTAGGCAGCTAAAGTGTGTTGGTAACAGTACACTCAGATAAATGATAGGGATACTAACATGATTATCATTGTTAGTAACAGAATTCGGCTTATAAATTTACTTATATAAACAAGCCTTTTGACATTTCAAAAGGCTTTGTTTTTTATTCTTCTTCGTCTGATAGAATTTCGAAAAAACTAAAAGTATTACCACCATAACTTTTGGAATAACTGTAGTGTTCCATTTGTGATAAGTCAGTATGTTTTGAATGTTCTACTACCAACAATCCATCAGTATCTAATTGTTGGTTTTGAAATACTAACTGCGGAATTTTAGCAAATTCTTCAACAGGAAAATCATAAGGTGGATCTGCAAAAATGATAGTAAACTTTTGAACGTTTTTTTCTAAAAACTTAAACACATCACTTTTTATGGTAGTGATGTTCATTTCAAAAGCATCAGCAGTTTCATTAATAAATTTAATACAGCCAAAATTTTCATCAACAGCAGTAATGCGCTCAGTGCCTCTTGAGGCAAATTCATAGCTAATATTTCCTGTGCCAGAAAACAAGTCTAGTACTGAAACTTCGTCAAAGTAATAATGATTGTTAAGTATATTAAACAACGACTCCTTTGCCATATCTGTAGTTGGACGTACAGGTAGCTTTTTGGGAGCTGAAATTCGTCTTCCTTTAAATTTTCCAGATATAATTCGCATTAACTAAAACTGTTTAAAATTATAAAGTGATTGTAATTATGGTTTGGTTTGCTTTGAGCAGCAAATTTAAAAGTATGTTTTGGATCTATAAATTGAATATGCCTAATGTAAGTATATGCTATTGTATAGAGTTCAGAGTCTTCAGTAATTTGTCCGCTAAAATAGAGTTGTAAAGTTTCAGGGTCAGATTTTAATTGCTCTACTGTAAAAAGTACAAAGTATATGAAATCTTCTTTTGTCTTATACTCAAAGGTATTGTAGAGTAGTAGTTTACCATTTTCAACTACAATAATTTCAAAATGATTTTGACAAACATTTATATAATAAGAGGCACCTTCTTGTGTGGCTTTTTGAAGCAATGTATCAATTAATAGGGTTGATGAGTGCTTGTACTCAAAAGCACCAAATTTCTCAAAAATATAATTGTTAATATTAACCAATGGCACATATACATTAACACTGTCATTAACAGCTATAACTTCATGAGAAATAAAATCGGTTTTAAGTATTTTGGCATTGAACTTTAAATAGTCTGCGCAATTATCTTCATTAAATAATGCTTTAGGAACTAAAGTAGAAAGCTCGTTTTGATAGATAATCAATACCGATTTAAAAGCGTAGTTAAAATCAGAATTATGTTCTAATTGCGTTTTAAGTCGCTCTAAAACATCAAAAGGTGTTAGCTTTTTATTGAAGTCTTGATGCTGTAAAAGCTCAATAGTATTTGAAGTTCTGTTTAGTATACAAAAAGAAAGTCCACTCAAACTAATTTGAATGGACAGTTCTTTGATGTTATTTTGGTTCAAACGATTATTGCTCTTTTGAATAGTTAATTGGCCAGTTTCCAATGGTTTTTACTTCGTCCATTGAACCTACTTTCAGAGATGGTCCATTTACACCATCAACCGAAATAACTTGCTTTTCTTTCTTAACCAAGTTTTTATCTTGGTCAAATAAAATTACTGATTTGTCAACTTTAGCTTCAAATACTGGAATTTCGTCCAACATTCCTGCTTTAAGCTCAAACTTAGCGCCTTCTTGACCAACTGGTACGTTCATCATTGTTTTGTATCTTGTGTCAGCTCCAAAAAGAGAATCTTTTACAGGAACAAAACCTAAAGTGTCAATGATAACAATATCCTTGGTAGTTTCTACTCCACCATAACGTCTTGTTAATTCTTCATCAATAACAGTAGAATCTCTTCGTTGAGTAATAGTATATTGAGCAGTGTCAATAAACTTCACTAAATCATCAAAGTTATCAGTGAATTTTCCAGTTACAGTTCTGTGAGCTAACTCAGCATCTCTAATATCTTTTAGTTTTTCAATAACAACCGCATAGCGTTTTTCTTTTAGTTGATTGAATTGAATCTCTCCGTAAACAGACATAAATGTAGAGTAGGCTAGATAAGCAATTACAGCCCAAAGTACAATGTTGATTACAGGTTTTAATTTTTTAGGTACAAATTTATCAATCAACCATACGATTCCTATCGTAAGAAGAATAACAATTATAGCAGCAATAATTATTGTTAACATAGTTAGTTATTTTTATTTTTTATTAAAGGTGATACGCAAATCTACAATTTTTTTTTATTCACAAAAACCAATGCAAATAAAATTAGACTAAAAAAAAGAAAGATATAAAAATTGTTTCACATAATTAAGTCTTAAATTTAGTATTAATGTTTTAAGGCTATGTTATATAAGTATTATATTGCCACTCTTAAATAAAAAAATGACTGCTTCAGAATTTTATAAACTTTTAAAACAAAAATTCCCTTTTCAACCAACTAGTAAGCAAGAAATTGTCTTATTACAGCTTTCTGAGTTTGTTTTTGACGATACTCCTAATGCTCTTTATTTACTAAAAGGTTTTGCAGGAACAGGTAAAACTAGCATTATTGGAACTTTAGTGTCTAACCTTTGGCAAACTAAAAAAAGTGCTGTATTAATGGCACCAACAGGTAGAGCAGCAAAGGTGATTTCAAATTATTCAGGCAAAGAAGCCTTTACTATTCATAAAAAGATATATTTCCCTAAAAAGGATAAAGCAGGGGGTGTTAAGTTTGTAATGCAGCCTAATAAACATCGCAACACTATTTTTATTGTGGATGAAGCTTCTATGATTCCTGATGCTCCTGCAGATTCTAAACTGTTTGAAAATGGCTCGTTGCTAGACGATTTAATGCAATATGTGTATTCAGGACATAAGTGTAAACTACTACTTATAGGAGACAAAGCACAATTGCCTCCTGTAAAATCAGAGTTAAGTCCTGCTTTAGATGGCGAACAGTTAGATTTAAACTACAATAAGAAAGTGACTTCAATTGAATTGGACGAAGTTGTAAGACAAGAACAAGATTCAGGAATACTTGAGAATGCCACACAGCTAAGAGAAGTCTTGCAAGATGGCTTTTATGAGAGTTTTACATTTAATTTAGGAAACTATAAGGATATTGTAAGGCTTGTTGATGGACATGAAATTATGGATGCTATCAATGATTCATACACTGCTAATGGTCATGAAGAAACTGCAATTATAGTTAGAAGTAATAAGCGTGCAAATCTTTATAATCAGCAAATAAGAAGTAGAATTTTATTTAATGAAAATGAATTAACAACTGGCGATTTTTTAATGGTGGTTAAGAACAATTACTTTTGGATTAAACCTACTAGTGAAGCAGGATTTATTGCAAATGGTGATATTATTCAAGTTTTGGAAATTTTCAATATTCAAGAATTATACGGATTTCGTTTTGCCGAAGTAAAAGTAAAAATGGTTGATTACCCAAAAATGCGACCTTTTGAAACGGTTTTGCTGTTAGATACTATTGATGCTGAGTCACCTTCGTTGCCTTATGAAGATTCCAATAGACTGTATCAAGAGGTTCAAAAAGACTATGAAAACGAAACCTCTAACTACCGAAAGTTTTTAAAGATTAAAGGAAACAAACATTTTAATGCATTACAGGTTAAATTCTCCTATGCTATTACCTGTCATAAATCTCAAGGAGGACAATGGAATACAATATTTGTTGAGCAACCCTATCTTCCAAACGGAATAGATAAAGAGTATTTACGTTGGTTGTATACTGCTGTTACAAGAGCCAAAGAAAAGTTGTATCTTATTGGCTTTAAGGACGAATTTTTTCAAAATTAAGTTTGGCAAGCTTTATGCTTTCATCAATATAAAAACACTAAATGACAGTAGAAACAATTATCAGTATTTTCTTAGGGATTGGGCTTGCCGCATCAGTTGGTTTTAGAGTATTTGTACCCTTATTTGTACTTAGCTTAGCAGCTTATTTTAATCTTTGGGAACTCAATGAGTCGTGGCAATGGATAGGTAGTTTAGCAGCAGTAATTACATTGGGTGTTGCAACTTTGGTAGAAATTACTGCGTATTATATTCCTTATGTAGATAATTTATTAGACTCTATCGCAATTCCGTTGGCAACTGTAGCAGGAACAGCAGTTATGGTATCAACAGTAGCCGATTTGAGTCCAGTAATAACTTGGGCTTTAGCAATTATTGCAGGAGGAGGAACTGCTGCAGCCATAAAAAGTACAGCAGGAGCAACACGGTTAACCTCAACAGTATCCACAGCTGGTTTTGCTAATCCTGTAGTATCAACTGTAGAAACAGGAACATCAGTAGTAATGTCAATTTTGTCTGTATTTGTACCAATTATAGGTTTTATTCTTGTTATTGTGGTAATGTATGTAATATTCAAAGTTTACAAAAAGATTAAACCAAGTAGACCTTAATTATCCCTTAAAAGTTTTATTTTTGAAAAGAAATTCGACTTTCCATTTATGAAAATAATTTCAATGATTCCAGCACGTTACAGTGCATCACGTTTTCCTGCTAAGCTTATGCAAAATTTAGCAGGTAAGTCAGTAATACTTAGAACATACGAAGCTACAGTAGCTACACATCTCTTTGATGATGTTTATGTAGTAACCGATAGCGAAATTATTTTTGATGAAATCGTCAATAATGGAGGAAAAGCCATAATGAGTAAACGCGAGCATCAATCAGGAAGTGATAGGATTGCTGAAGCAGTTGCTGACTTAGATGTGGATATTGTTGTAAATGTTCAAGGAGACGAACCATTTACTGAACGCGAAAGCTTACAAAAAGTTATTGAGGTTTTTAAACATGACGATAAAAAGGAAATTGATTTAGCCTCATTAATGGTTGAAATACACGATTGGGATGAGATAAACAACCCAAATACAGTTAAGGTTATTGTAGATCAAAATAACTTTGCATTATACTTTTCGCGAAGCCCAATTCCTTATCCAAGAGATAAAGAAGCAGGAGCTAGGTATTTTAAACATAAAGGTATTTATGCATTTAGAAAACAAGCACTTTTAGATTTTGAAAAATTACCAATGCAATTTATTGAAGCTACCGAGAAGATTGAATGTATCAGGTATTTGGAATATGGTAAAAAAATAAAAATGGTTGAAACCACTGTGGAAGGTGTTGAAATTGATACACCTGAAGATCTTGAAAGAGCAAAGCGCTTATGGAAGTAAACTATAGTAACATAAAAGTTATTGGCTTTGATGCTGATGATACACTTTGGGTAAACGAAACCTATTTTAGGGATGCCGAAATGGAATTCGCAAAACTGCTATCTCAGTACGAAACTGTTAATAAAATTGACCAAGAACTGTTTAAAATGGAGATGAAAAACCTTCCATTATACGGTTATGGAGTTAAAGGGTTTGTACTTTCTATGGTTGAAATGGCTTTAGAGTTATCTAATAATGATGTGTCTAACGCTACAATTGATGCCATACTGAAAATAGGTAAAGATATGCTCAACAAGCCTGTAGAATTATTGAAAGGTGTTGAAAAAACCTTAGTTGAGTTATCAAAAAATTATCGATTGATTTTAGTAACAAAAGGTGATCTTCTAGATCAAGAACGAAAGCTAGAAAAATCAGGATTAACAAAATATTTTCATCATATAGAAGTTTTGAGTGATAAACAGGAAGCTAACTATTCTAAATTATTAAACCATTTAGATATTAAACCTTCAGAGTTTTTAATGGTTGGTAACTCGTTAAAATCCGATATTTTACCACTGGTAAATATTAAAGCTCAAGCTATTCATGTGCCATTTCATACAACTTGGCAACATGAAACTGTTTCTAGTAAAGAGGCTAATGGTAAAGGGTATAAAACTGTTGAAAGTCTAATTCACATTTTAGAAGAACTTTAGATGAAAGAAATTAATATAGAATCTTGGAATAGAAAAAGACTTTACACACATTTTAGGCAACTTAAAGACCCTTATTTTGGTGTTGTAATACCTTTTGATGTTACCAAAGCATATAAATTTTCTAAAGCACAAAATGTAAGTTTTTTTGTGAAATATTTACACGATTGTATGAAAGCTATAAATGCGGTAGATAATTTTCGTTATCGTATTATCGATGATAAAGTAGTAGATTTTGATGTTATTCACGCTTCTGCAACTATAGCTAGAGAAGATAATACTTATGGGTTTTCATACATCACTTTTAATGAAAATTTAGAACAATTTGTAATTAATTTCAATAAAGAAAAAGAGCGCATTCAAAACTCAGACGAATTGTATCCACCTTTAAATGGTCAGGATTGTATACATTGTTCTGCGTTGCCATGGTTTAGTTTTTCAGGACATAAAGAGCCTTCATCAGGTCAATTAGAATCAATTCCTGAATTGGCTTTTTCAAAAGTCGAAGAAACTAATGGTAAGTTGATAATGAATGTTTCAGTACATGTAAATCATGCATTGATAGACGGTTATCATGTAGGTTTATTTGCTGAAAAGTTTCAAAATAATTTAAATACTTAGGTAATACAAAGTTTGTTATTACTTTTGTTAAAGACATAAAAATAAATGAGTTATAAAAATTATCCAATGGTGTCCAGAGTAGTTTTTGGACGAGGCTGTTTTAATCAGTTGGCAGATATTATTTCGCCTAAGCGGTTGAACACTAGAGCACCATTTATATTTTTGGTAGATGATGTGTTTAAAGGAGATGCATGGTTAAACTCTCGTATTCCTTTAGCATATGACGATCAGTTAATTTATATTTCTGCAGAAGAAGAACCAAAAACGTCCCAAGTTGATGAGCTTGTTGAGCAAATTATACTAACCCACAAAGATAGACCTTCAGGGATTATTGGTATTGGAGGAGGAACTTTGCTAGATCTTGCTAAAGCAGTAGCTGTTATGCTTACAAACGAGGGAGAATCTAGAGATTACCAAGGTTGGGATTTAGTCAAAAATCCAGCAATATATCATGTAGGTGTGCCAACAATTTCAGGTACAGGAGCCGAAGTTTCTAGAACGACTGTTCTTACAGGACCAGAAAAAAAACTAGGGATAAACTCTGATTATACACCTTTTGACCAAGTTATTCTTGATCCCGAACTTACTAAAGATGTTCCTAAAGAACAGTGGTTTTACACAGGTATGGATTGCTATATTCATTGTATTGAATCGCTTAACGGTACATACTTAAATGCGTTTAGTCAAAGTTATGGAGAAAAGGCTTTTGAGCTTTGTAAAGAAATATTTTTAGATAATGATTTATCTGAAGAAGAATCGCAAGATAAACTTATGATGGCGTCATGGCATGGAGGAATGAGTATTGCCTATTCTCAAGTAGGTGTAGCTCATGCTATGAGTTATGGATTATCTTTCTTATTAGGAACAAAACATGGTATAGGAAATTGTATTGTTTTTGACCATTTAGAAGAATTTTATCCAGAAGGTGTTGCTTTGTTTAAAAAAATGAAAAAGAAGTTTGATATAAAACTTCCTCAAGGACTTTGTGCTAATCTTGACGAACAGCAATTTGATACTATGATAGACGTTGCAATTAGCCTAGAACCTTTATGGGAAAATGCTTTAGGAAAAAACTGGAAACAAACCATTACCAGAGAAAAACTAAGGGCTCTATACGAAAAGATGTAATATGCGTTGGCTAGCCAAATTTATATATTTTAAACTCCTTGGCTGGAAAGTAGTTGGTAATGTTAATATGTCTAGAGATACAGTAAAAAAGGCAATTATTATTGCTGTACCTCATACCAGTTGGCATGATTTTTATATAGGTGTTTTACTTCGTAAGGTTTTAAATATAAAAACCAATTTTATAGCTAAAAAAGAATTGTTTGTTGGTCCTGTTGGTTGGTACTTAAAAGCCATTGGTGGTGCTCCAATTGATAGACAAACTAAAGAAAATAAAGTTGAAGCTATTGCAAAACTTTTTGCTCAAAAAGAAGAGTTTAGAATGACTCTTGCTCCAGAAGGTACCAGAAAAAAAGTAGATAAATGGAAAACAGGTTTTTACTACATAGCTAAAGAAGCCAAAGTACCTATTATTATGTTTACACTAGATTTTGGTAAGAAAGAGAATAGAATTTCAGAACCGTTTTATCCTACTGATAATATGGAAGCTGACTTTGAGTTTATGCATAATTTTTACAAAGGTGTAGTAGGTAAGAAGCCTGAATACTCTTAGTTTTGGCATAAAATTTGAATATAACTAAGCAATAGTCAAGCTGAAACATAAAGTAAACTATTCAAGTCCCTAAAAAGAAACAGTTTTTGCTATTAATTCAAAGCTACTTCACAGTAAATGGAGTAGCTTTTTTTTAATTAACATTACTTTCAAATTTATCTAACAATTTATTGGTTTGCAGTTGTAGTTTCTTTTTGAAAAACCCAGTACTACCCAATAAAAAGCCTTTAAAACCCATAGCTTGCTGCGACCATTTATGAAGATTAAATGTATCAATATGGCGTATGATTTTTCCATCTTTAAATTCAAACTCAGCATCAATTTTATTATGTACTTTTCTACCTGTTTTACTAAAAGTGTAATAGGCTTCCCAATGCGCTTTACCAGTTTGCTCATTAGCTTCAATGTTTGAAAATTCAATTTTAAAGTCTTTCCCTTTTTGTGAAGCACAAAGCATTCGCCACATGTTTTTTGCTCTGTTTTTTTGTAACACTCCAAAAGCAGGATCTTCAAAAGTAATATCGTCGTGGTAACAAGACACCATGGTTTCTGCATCTAGGTTATTGAATGCCTTATAAAATGTTTCTATTGTGTGTTGCATACAATCAGTTTTAAGCTTTAGTAAATGTAATCTTTAATTTTTTAAAAAATTTTAAAACCGCTCTTTATAAAATTACGTAGGTATACTAATAACAATAAAATTTTAAACACATGAAACGATTTAATTCATTAAAATTAGTAGTCTTAATCACTGCTTTGTCAACTTTTGTTTTCTCATGTAGTGATGATGATGACAATAGTAATCCTCCAATGGAAACGTCAGTATATTTATTAGCTTCAAATAATTCTGATGGAAACATAAACATTTACGATGTTACTGATGGAAGTAACGTTACTACAAAAACACTTATTACAACTTCTGTAGCGGCTGATGGTATTTACTATGATCAATCTGATGATGCAGTTATTCAGGCTTCACGTTCTAATTTAGGATTAGAAGGTGTGACTAATATTTCAACTATTACTAGTGGCACTTCAGTAGGTATAGATATTATGGGAACTCAAGATATGTCTAGTCCTAGAGAGGTTGCTGTAAATGGAAATTTTTATGTTGTGGCTGATAATGCTGATGTTGATGGTGACACCAACACTCCTGATGGTAGATTGTATATCTATTCTAAAAACGGAAGTAGTTTTACTTTAAGAAATGTAATTACAACCGATTTTAAACTTTGGGGAATTACATTTTATAACAACGATTTATATGCTGTAG
The DNA here is from genome assembly GCF_004366715.1 of Meridianimaribacter flavus. Taxonomy (GTDB): domain Bacteria; phylum Bacteroidota; class Bacteroidia; order Flavobacteriales; family Flavobacteriaceae; genus Gaetbulibacter_B; species Gaetbulibacter_B jejuensis. The sequence goes on along the minus strand of NZ_SOQZ01000009.1, from coordinate 51,821 downwards.
TTGATGCTACAGGTGAGTTAGCAGTATTTACAAACTTTTTATCTAACACTACTGATGCTATGTTATCAGCATCAAAGCGAGTAGTTATTGAAGGTATTGTAAGAACACACGGTTTAACTTATGATGCTGCTACAGATACTATGGTAATGACAGATATTGCTTCGGCTATGAATGGTCAAGATGATGGAGGGTTTCATATTATTGAAAACTTTACATCTAAGTTTAATGGTGTGTCTAATGGAGGAACATTGGCTATGAGTCAACAAATTAGAGTTGCTGGTAGTGCAACAATGCTAGGTAACCCTGTTGATGTAGCTTATGATAGTGAAACAGAAACAGTTTATATTGCTGAAGCTGGTAATAATGGTGGACGTATTTTAGCATTTAATAATATTGGTACAGGAGGAAATATAGCACCTGTTTTAAACAATAGTTTAGCTGCTGCATCTTCAGTATATCTTTATAAAAACTAAATCTTTCTTTGATTAACTTTTGGTTAAAATTGCTATGAGAAAGACGAAAGGCTATCAATATTTTGATAGCCTTTTTTTTTGTTATGTTTTTTTATCTACTACTTCCACTTAATATTACAGCCTATACTTGGTTTTTGCAGCTCATTAATAGGTTTTTGAGCTAAAAGCGCATCTAGAGCAGCTCTAATGTCACTACCTGTAACTTCAATGTCATTTCCTGGTCTAGAGTCGTCTAGTTGTCCTCTGTAAACTAATTTTAAATCTTTGTCAAATACATAAAAATCTGGAGTGCATGCAGCATCATAAGCTTTGGCGACTGCTTGGGTCTGGTCAAATAAATATGGGAAAATAAAGTCTTGCTCAATGGCATTACTTCTCATAAGTTCAGGTCTGTCTTGTGGATAGTTTTCAATATCATTACTGGAAATGGCAACACAGTTTACACCTTTAGAAATGTAATCTTTTGCCAATTGAGATAATTGCGGATTCACGTGCTTTACAAAAGGGCAGTGGTTGCATATAAACATTATTAAAGTAGCATTAACACCTTTTAATTCATCGAGTGACATTTGCAAACCACTTACACTATCTTGTAGTTTAAAATATGGAGCTTTGGTTCCTAAGGGTAACATATTTGATGGAGTTCTTGCCATTTATTTGTGATTTTAGTTTTATAACGTATTTTTAACCTATGGATAATACTATAATAACTTTTGAAGACTTTTCCAAAGTGGATATTCGTGTGGGAACCATAATTGAGGTTAATGATTTTCCTAAAGCACGACGACCAGCATACCAATTAACCATTGATTTTGGTGATTTGGGTATTAAAAAGTCTTCCGCACAAATTACAACATTATATACAAAATCGGAATTGCTTAACCGACAAATTCTAGCCGTAGTTAACTTCCCAAAAAAGCAAATCGCAAACTTTATGAGTGAATGTTTGTTGTTGGGAGCTGTTAATGGAAAGGATGTCATTTTATTAAATCCCGAACAAAAGGTAAAAAATGGCGAAACAGTAGCCTAATATGATAAAGCAGCTAGACGACGTACAAATACAATTTAATAGTAATGAGCTTTGGGTTTTAAACCTAGCCTTAGCTGTGGTAATGTTTGGTGTGGCTTTAGGCATTTCAGTAAGTGATTTTAAGCGTTTGTTAAAACAGCCAAAAATAGTATTGGTAGGGCTATTGTCTCAATTTGTAGCTTTACCATTACTAACGTTTTTGATTATTATTTGCATAAAACCACAACCTAGTATTGCCTTAGGAATGATGATGGTAGCTGCATGTCCTGGAGGAAATATATCAAACTTTATGACGCATTTGGCTAATGGGAATACAGCATTATCAGTGAGTTTAACAGCTTTTGGAACATTGATGGCTATTGTGATTACACCTATTAATTTTCAACTCTACGGAAACTTATATCAGCCAACTGCCGAAATACTAAAAAGTGTTCAGCTACAACCATTTCAGTTGGTAAAACTAGTCTTGTTAATTCTTGGAATACCTTTAGTCTTAGGAATGTTTTTAAGGTACAAAAATAAAGCCTTAGCTGATAGATTATCAAAACTGTTAAAACCTATATCAATACTTGTATTTGCTGCAATTGTGGTTATTGCCTTTACAAATAATCTAGAAGTCTTTAATAACTATATACATTACGTGCTTCTCATTGGGATTGCCCATAATTTATTAGCAATACTTTTAGGGTTTTTAATAGCTAAAGGATTCAGACTAACATTTAGAGATCAAAAAACAATTGCTATTGAAACAGGAATCCAAAACTCAGGGTTAGGATTGTTACTCATCTTTACCTTTTTTAGTGGGTTAGGAGGTATGGCTATTATGGCAGCCTTCTGGGGAATTTGGCATATTGTTTCAGGGTTATTATTGGCTTTCTTTTGGTCTTACAAACCTTCTAAAGCAACAGCAGTTTGAAAATATTATGGTTGCATATTGTTAGGGCTTATTTAAGTTTGGGCTTGTTCTTTTATTTCAAGACCATTAAAGTTGTACACGCTGAAAATGTGCCTAAAAATGGAGCTATTTTATTTTTGGGAAACCATCAAAATGCCTTATTGGATGCGCTATTAATTGCTGTAAAAAGTAGACGTTTCTCGTACTTTTTAACGCGAGCAAGTGTATTTAAAAAGAAAATGATTGCAAGCATTTTAAAGAGTTTATTGATGCTTCCTGTGTATAGGGTTAGAGATGGTTGGAGCAATATTTCTAAAAACAATTCGGTTTTTTCAATGTGTGCTAATTTATTGAATAAAGGAGAAGCCATTACTGTTTTTCCTGAAGGAAATCATAGCTTAAAACGACGTGTTAGACCTTTGAGCAAAGGGTTTACTAGAATGGTTTTTGAAGCGTTACAGCATAATCCTGAGTTACAAGTTAAAATGCTTCCTGTAGGTTTTAATTACTCCAATCCAACATATTTTGGTAGCAGTGTATCATTAAACTTTGGAGCTCCAATTTTAGTGACTTCTGAAGTTATAAAAAGTGTAGATGAAAGCACTAAAGCTCTAAAAGCAAAAGTGTTTAATCAACTTTGTGAGCTTACCACTCATATCCCAGAAGCAAACTATGAAAACGACATAAAGACATTAAATGATTTACAAGTTGACTTTTTACAACCTATAAGCGTTAATGCTTGTATAGCTAGTCATTTTGAAAATTGTAAACCAGCAAAACCTAACCGATTTTCAATCTTTAAATCGTTTTTTAAACTGCTTTTAATTATTCATCTATTTCCACCTTACCTCATTTGGAAGTTCGCAATACAACCAAAAATCAAAGAAGCAGAATTTATAGACACCTTTCGTTTTGCTATTGCTATAACTTTAGTGCCAATTTACATGGTAATAGTTGTTGTTTTATTATCAATGTTGAGTTTTAAACTAGCAATATCTTGGTTTCTCTTTGTTTTAGGAATAGCCCTTTTTTCAGTTAAACTATAGTTGCTCTCTAAAAAAGATAGTATTTAACAACAGCTTATTTGTACCATACCAAAACGCTCTAAAATTAGTGTTGTCTGTAAAAACTGCCACATTACCACGTCTTAAACGTTGTACTTTAAAAGGAACTGTTAACGATAAACTATCTAGGTTAGATTGTGAAATATAACCACTCAACAAAGGGTTTTTTGTGTATTGAATCGGGTTGTTGTAACTCTGTTTATCAGCTGAAACAAACAACGTCGTATTTCTAAACATTGCTAGCTTATCATTTTTATAACCAAAATTCACTGGATGCGAACGATCTAATTTTGTTTCAAAAATGGCTCCTCCAATAACCTGAGCACCATTATAATCACTACGTTCTTCAAACGAAATGTTTGTTGCAGTACGTTCTACAGTTTTAAAGTTTAGTTTTAAAAATTCGTTGTTGTTCAACCAACGTAAAGCATATCTGTAACCAATTAAAGTTCCTCCATTTTCCACCCAAGTTTTTAAAGCTTTAGCATCAGCACCATTTAAAGATCCACTTGGTAAAATTATAGTATTGTAACGATCAAGATTGGTGCGTTGTAAAGACCTTGTGTCTAGTTTTGTTACAGTCATATCAAAGCGTTGGTCAAATAAGTGCCACAATTCTCCAGCATCATATGAAGTGATGCCATCTCCAACGATTAGTGCTATTTTAGGTTGTTCCAAAGTTCTAAATTTACCACTACCTAAATCAATTCCTTCGGTAAGTCCTGTTGAAGCAGGATCAATAGTTACATGACTTTCTTTGGCAATTTCATTTAAAAACGAATACAACTCATCTGCATCTTTAGATTGATTTTGAACAGGAATAAGTATGGTTCCATAATCATAATCAGTGTTTTGTAATGAAAAAGGTTGCATAGCAACTTTTGCTCTAATACCAGATTTTAAAATAGCGTTAAGTGCTTTTGGAGCATAGTATTCATGCCATTGCATCAGATAAGCATAGTTACTTTTAGCTGTAACCTTTCCTGGTTTCATAGTGAGTTGAGTAACTTCTTCTCCTAAGTATGAGGTTGAAACATTTTCAGCATAATCTACATTAAAAGCTAAAGGAAATGTCCATGACGAAATATCATAAAACAAGCTATCGGTAAATGTAGTTCGCTTTTCAAACATTGCATTAATTAAACGTGTGTTTTTTTGATTTTTAGGAACAATATAACTGTAGCCTTTTTTAAACGATTTTCCATTGGCTTTAAAATCAGATTTTATATCGTAAAAAGTTATGTTTTGGCGTTTTAAAATTTCAGCTAGATGATAGGTTTTTGCAGCATCTTTTTCGTCACCAAACACAATGGCTTTACCATTTTTTTTAGCAGCTTCTTCTCGTGCGTTTTTATAAAAATTATGCTGATAGGTCAATAATTCTTCTCGCATACTTTCAGCAGCTTCTAGAGTAGATAAAGCAGCAGTAAATTGATTTCTTATAGTAAACGGAAAAGTCAACAATCCGTTAGCACTTTCTTGTATATGTCCTCGCGAACTGGCTTGTTCAAACAAAATACCAATTCCTCCATTTATATCAGGAAAAGTTGATCCTTTTCCATAGTAAAAATCATCAAAATTTTCTTCGGTATAGTATAATGAGCCTATTTTATCTAAAGCTTTAGCATGATAATTTCCAATTTTTTTGGTAAGCTCTTGATTTAATTTAGGTGTTAAAGGATGTGTTCTCGAAGGGATACCTGGTTGAAAGAAGAAGGTAGAGTTAGTTCCCATTTCATGATGGTCAGTTAAAATATTTGGTAACCACTTATGAAATGTAGCAATTCGCGCTCTCGATTCTGGTAACTGAACTGGTAACCAATCTCTGTTCATGTCAAACCAATAGTGGTTGGTTCTTCCACCAGGCCATACTTCGCGATACTCTCTGTCGTTTGGGTCTGGATTTAAGTTTTTACCTCTATTGGTATTTGCCCAATAGGCAAAGCGTTGTAAACCATCAGGATTAAAAGCAGGATCAAACAAAATAACACTTTCATTCAATAGCTGTTTTACAGCATCACTCTCTGCCGCAGCAAGATAGTAAGCAACCAAAAGCGCAGCATTAGAACCACTTGGTTCGTTACCATGTATTGAAAACCCTTGATACACTACTATTGGTCTGTTTGCAGTACTTACAGTGTTACTTTCAGTAGCTGCAATGTGAGCGTTCTGTATTTCTGAAAGATTACTGTGATTTTCAGGAGAAGTTATAGTAAGTAGGAGTAAAGGTCTGTCTTCATAAGTAGAGCCTATATTTTCTATATGCACTCTATTTGAAGCTTCTGCTAAAGCATACATATACTGCACAAGTTTATCATGTGTTACATGCCATTCGCCAACTTCGTGCCCAATTACCGATTGTGGTGTAGGTATAACAGGATTATAAGTTGTGTTTTGTGGTAAATAATAGTCTAAATTGGTTTGTGCTTGTAGGTTAAATGCTAAAACAAAAAAGAGGAGTGAGTATAAAAATTTCATAAGGATTGTGTTAGTGTATAAATATAAAAAAACCGCTACTGTATTAGTAACGGTTTAATGTATTTTAACAAAAGATATTGTGTTTATATATCTTCAAAGTTCACATCTGTAAAGCTTTCTGTAGATTTAGAAACATTTATAGTTTCTCCACCTTCTTCAATATCAGCATTGCTGTAATCGTCTTTTTTGAAATCTTTTTGATGACGCTCGCTTATAACTTCATCCCCTTTTTCGTCGATGATGTATGAGGTCATTTCATTTAATATTTCATTGAACTCAGCAAAATCTTCTTTGTATAAATAGATTTTGTGTTTTTTGTAGTGAAAAGAACCGTCGTCATTAGTGAATTTTTTACTCTCAGTTATTGTTAAGTAGTAATCTCCTGCTTTAGTAGCTCTCACATCAAAAAAATAAGTACGTCTTCCTGCTCTTAATACTTTAGAAAAAATTTCTTCTTTTTCCATCATTCCGTGGTCACTCATAGATTTTAAATTAATAAATTAGTTATGTTAACGTTTCAAAAATCTAAAAAAAAAGAATAGTAACCAACAAATTATGATATTTCTTTTTCTGTAAGCTGCTTTAAATAGAGCTCTTTGTAGTAACCGTCAGAGTTTAAGAGTGTTTCATGTGAGCCAGATTGAATAATTTTACCATCATCTAAGACAATAACTTTGTCAGCGTTTTTAGCAGAAGAAATTCTATGGCTTACTATGATTGTGGTTTTACCTTCTGAAACTTTACTAAGATTTTTAAGTATTTTCTCTTCAGTTTCAGTATCTACAGCAGATAAGCAATCATCAAACAATAAAATTTTTGGAGATTTTATAATAGCTCTAGCAATAGAAACACGTTGTTTTTGACCACCAGAAAGCGTTATACCTCTTTCGCCTAAAACTGTATCGTATCCTTTGCTAAACTTTTTAATGTTTTTGTGTACATCAGCATTTTTTGCAGCATTAATAACGTCTTCGTCAGTAGCATTTTCTTTACCAAACATAATATTGTTTTTAATGGTATCAGAAAATAAAAAAGCATCTTGTGGCACGTAACCTATACTGTTTCTTAAATCATTAAGATTGAGCATATCAATAGGTTTGTCATCAATAGTAATACTACCTTGATTGATGTCATACAAACGACCAATAAGGTCTAAAACAGTTGATTTTCCTGATCCTGTTTTACCAAGTATAGCAAGAGTTTCACCTTTTTTGAGCGAAAAACTAATGCCTTTTAATGCTTCAATATTGGTGTCAGGATACGTGAAAGATACATTACTGAATTCAATATTTCCTTCAACAGTAGTATGCTCTTGTGTTTTGTTTTTTATGGTTGGTTCTTGCTTTAAAAACTCATTTATACGTTTTTGAGAAGCTTCAGCACGTTGTACTACTGAAGTTACCCAACCTACAGTTGCAACAGGCCAAGTAAGAAGGTTTACATATATAATAAATTTAGCGATGACACCTAAACTTTCAATTTCTCCATCGATATATTGTTTACCTCCAATATAAATTACAATGATGTTACTTAATCCAATTAAAAAAATCATTAAAGGAAAAAACAATGCTTGTACCTTGGTAAGGTTTATGTTTTTCTCTCTACTTTCGGTAGATAAGGTGTCAAAATCAGCATTTACTTGCTCTTCAATACCATACGACTTTATAACACTAACACCACTAAACGATTCCTGTGTAAAGGTTGATAATTTTGAAAGCCATACTTGTACAATTGTACTACGTTTATGTATGGTTTTACTTAAAACATAAATGAGGTAGGATAAAACTGGTAGTGGAATAATAGTATATAGTGTTAGTAATGGCGCAGACTTAAACATTAAAAACAAGGCAATAACAAATAATGTTAGCGTATTGATGCTATACATAATTGCTGGTCCTGCATATTCACGAGCTTTACCAACATCTTCACTTATACGACTCATAAGGTCGCCTGTTCTGTTGGATTTATAAAAGTCTAACGACAAGCGTTGATACTGTTGATAAACTTCGTTTTTTAAATCAAACTCAATATATCTTGATACATTGATAATGGTTTGTCGCATTAAAAACGTAAAAATGCCTCCAATAACCGCAGCACCAACAATGTAAAGAATGTTGATGAGAAGTTCTCGTTTTACAACAGCCATATCAGTAATAATGCCTTTTCGGTATTCATCAATAACATCAACCGATGAACCTACAAGCTCTGGTGTAAACAATAGAAAGATACGAGCAACTATAGTAATTATAACTCCTGATAGAAGTTTGTATCTGTATTTATAAAAGTATTTATTGAGATGTTGTAATTCTTTCATTTAAGGATTGCAAAGATTTAATAATCGTTACTATGTAATTTTAGTCGGATAATTTTGCGAATACTTTAATATTAAGTTATTTTTGCACGCTGTTTTTAGACAAACTAAAAAAGCTATAAAATTAATAAAAATATAATGATATCAGACGTCATAAGTTCTAAAGAACTTTCAAAGGTTGATCCTGTTTTTGGTCAAGTATCTTTTGACAATCACGAGCAAGTTGTGTTTTGCAACGACAAAGATACTGGTTTAAAAGCAATAATTGGAATTCATAACACAGTTTTAGGTCCAGCACTTGGTGGAACTAGAATGTGGAATTATAACAACGAGTGGGAAGCACTTAACGATGTGTTGAGATTGTCTAGAGGTATGACCTTTAAATCGGCAATTACTGGTTTAAACCTTGGTGGTGGAAAAGCAGTAATTATTGGAGATGCTAAAACCCAAAAAACTCCTGAACTTATGAAAAAGTTTGGTGAGTTTGTTCACTCTTTAAGTGGTCGTTATATTACTGCTGAAGATGTAGGTATGGAAACTTCAGACATGGATACAGTAAGAGAAGTAACACCTTACGTAACTGGAATTTCTGAAAGTATTGGAGGAGCAGGTAACCCATCACCAATTACAGCTTATGGTGTATTTATGGGAATGAAAGCAGCTGCCAAGTTTAAGTTTGGTTCAGATGTTTTAGAAGACAAAACCATCTTTGTACAAGGAATTGGGAATGTTGGTGAAGCTTTAGTAGAGCATTTGGTTAACGAAGGAGCTAACGTAACTATTAGTGATATTAGTAAAGAGCGTTTAGAAAGTATTAGAGACAGATATGGTGTAACTATTTACAACGGTAACGATTTGTATAGTGAAACTATGGATATTTATGCACCTTGTGCTTTAGGAGCTACTATAAACAATGATACTATTCATAAATTACAAGCTAAAGTAATTGCAGGAGCAGCAAACAACCAATTAGAGATTGAAGAGGTTCATGGTAAAATACTTCAAGAAAGAGGTATTGTGTACGCTCCAGATTTCTTAATTAATGCTGGTGGAATTATTAATGTTTACGCAGAATTGGAAAACTACGGAAAACCAGAAATTATGCGTAAAACAGAGAATATCTACAATACCACTTTAGAAATTCTTAAAAAAGCAGAACACGATGGTATCACAACCAACAGAGCTGCTTTAGATATCGCTCAAGAGCGTATCGAGACTAGAAAAAGAGAAAACGCAAAATAATTTAACAGTTACCAGCATTTAGTTTCGGTAATGAATAAATAATACTATTTTTGTGAGGCGAAAAGGTAAAGCTTTTCGCCTCTTAATTTTAACGTTCTTTATAATATGCTTAACAGAAGACATATTCGTATCAAGGTCATGCAAACCATTTATGCATTTAATGGTTCAGAAAGTTCTGACCTCAAAAAAGATGAAAAATTCCTGCTTCAAAGTTTAGATAGTATGTACGATTTGTACTTGGCTATTCTATCATTACTTATTGAAGTTCAAAAAAGAGCTGAAGACCACTTAGACAAAACACAAAAGAAGTTTTTAGCTACACAAGAAGAAAAAAATCCTAATTCAAAGTTTGTAAACAATAGTATACTTTGTGCTTTAAGAGACAACGAAACCCTAAAGGACGAACTAGAAAATCGTAAACTAAACTATTGGTATTTAGATTTTGAGTACATCGAAATCATTTTTAAAGCCATTTTAGAAAGTAAAATCTACAAAGACTATATGGCTACTAAAACTTCTAGTTTTAATGAAGATAAAGCTGTAATAGTTGATTTGTTTACTGAAATCATAGCGCCTAACGAAAAGCTATTTGATTACTTTGAAGACAAAAAGCTTACTTGGGTAGATGATTTACCAATAGTAAACACTAGCATATTAAAGTTGCTTAAAAAATGTAAGCCAGATGCTCCAGAAGCATTCTTTACACCAAGCTTGTACAAAGATTTAGACGATAAAGATTTTGCTACAGAGTTGTACAAAAAAACCGTTTTAAACACTACTGTTTATAACGACGAAATAACAAACAAAACCAAAAACTGGGATGCTGAGCGTATCGCGAGTTTAGATTCGGTATTGTTAAGAATGGCAATTTGTGAGTTTCAAAAGTTTCCATCTATTCCAGTTAAAGTAACTATAAATGAGTATTTAGAGATTGCTAAAGAGTACTCAACACCTAAGAGTAGCATCTTTATAAATGGTGTTTTAGACAAAATTGTTAAAGAATACAAAACCGACGGGAAACTAAATAAAATAGGCAGAGGATTGATGTAATAAGAAATTATTAGTACCTTTATCTGCTGAAAAATGTAAAACATTTAAATAATAATTTTTAAAAATTTAACCCTATGAAAAAAGTGATCTTAAGTTTAAGCGCATTATGTATGGTAGCTTTTACTTCATGTAAGGAAGATGCAGCAAGCAAAGTGAAATCTGAAAATGTAGCTCAAGCTGCTGAAAGAGATGCAGTTGCTGGTGAACTTCCAGTGATTTCTTTTGAAGAAGCAGAACACGATTTTGGAACCATAGTTGATGGAACTCCAGTTGAAACAAAATTTAAATATACTAATACAGGTAAAGCACCATTAGTAGTTAGTAACATTAAAAGTACTTGTGGATGTACTGTACCTCAAGATTGGAGTAGAGAACCTTTAGCTCCTGGTGAGTCATCTGAATTTACTGTAAAATTCAATGGTAAAGGAAAAAACCAAATCACTAAAACTATTACTTTAACTACAAATACTGAAAAAGGTTCAGAGCAAGTTAAAATTAAAGCTTTTATTGAGCCAGATCCAAACGCTCCTCAAAAAGCAGCAGGTAGTGCAAGTATTAAGCAAGTAAACTAATAATTAATGGAAGGAATTTCTGGTTTTTTACCTTTTATAGCCATGTTTGTTGTGGTGTATTTCTTTATGATTGCACCTCAAATGAAACGAGCTAAACAGGAAAAAAAGTTTGCAAGCGAATTAAAAAGAGGAGATAAGGTTATTACCAAAAGTGGTATGCACGGTAAAGTTGTTGAATTAAACGACAAAGACAATAGCTGTGTCATTGAAACCTTAGCAGGAAAAATAAAGTTTGAACGTTCTGCCATTTCAATGGAAATGAGCAAAAAGTTAAATGCTCCTGCAACTACTAAGTAACTTGCTTAAACAGTATAAAATAAAAAACTCCGAAGTAATCCTTCGGAGTTTTTTTATGTATTTATTATAAACACTAAACACTAAACACTAAACACTAAACACTAAACACTAAACACCAAACACCAATTAGCAATTCTTATATTTATCATGTAAGCCAACACCTTTTAAAATCATTGGTGTAATTTTGTCTAATCGGGTTTGTTTGGTAGCTTCTCTTTTAGCACTTTCAATATACTCACAGTATTCTCGTTGTTTACCAGGAGTTAAAGCTTTAAAACTAGTATTAAGCTCACCATTGGCTTTTAAAACTGTACTTAGTTCTTTTGGGATAACCACAGTTTTACCTTTACGTTCTGGTTTTAATTCTTTACCAAGTTTTTGGTTTTCTATAGCTTCTTTTACATAGGCTAATACAGCAGCTTTGTCAATATCTTCAATAGACTCAAAACGCATTTGTCGTAAAGCTTTTGTTTTTTCTTGAGCATTAACTAGTAGTTGTTGTTCATCCTTAAGAAACACACCATTAAAAAACCAAATACCAAAGTGCTGTTTAAAAGCACCTAAACCCACAACATTTTTGCCGTTTAGGGAATACACAGGAGCACTCCATTTTAAACTTTCATTGAGTTGGGTGGAATTTATAAGGTCACGCAATAAGGTTAAGGCATCACTAAAATGGCTATTGACTTCTATATATTCTTCTACTGAGGATACTTTTTTCATGGTTTAGTTCTTATGTTTTACATATTCATAAATAGCGACACTGGTTATTGTTCCATTGGCTTCTGTAGTTATTTTTGAAATATTTCCAGTGTTATCCACACAGTAGGTACTTGTGGATATGTAATTGCTTTTTTGATTATTTGTGAACACTAAGCTTTTGCTTTCAATTAAAAATCCTTTTTCATCATATACGTTTTCAGTTTGAAGTCGTTTAGGATTGTCTTTAACTCTCCAAACTTTAGTAATGTCACCTGCTTTGTTATATTCGTACTCAAAAGCACCATTTTTACTGTATTGATTCTGTGGGATTTTATCACCAGATAAGTCAAATTCTTGGTCTACTCGCTTAATTTCTTTTCCCTTGGAATTATATGAAATTAAAATTCGGGATGCATCATTAGGATATTCAAACTTGTAATGAGATTCTAAGGTTCCATTGGGTTGAAATCGCTTTTTCTCAATCATACGTCCATTTTTGTCATAAAGCTCCCAATCCCATAATCTTTTTTCATTTTGATGCTCAAGATCCAACAAGTAGATTTTAACTTCTTTTATTCCATTTTGTTTATATCTATCAGCTTCTTTTTTCCACATACTTTGCGAAAAACTTGAAAAACTGATGATTAAAGCTAGAAATAGTATTGTTTTTTTCATGAGTTTGGTTTTTAAAATTTGTAAATAGTAATTGTGGTTACGGATTGTTATGCTACGTTTTTTTAATTTTATTTATTAATGAATCAATCACAATTTCTAATAATAGATTTCTTTGCTCGTAAATAGCTTTCCATTGTTTTTCATCCCAAGAATCTTCTTCCTGCTTATACATTCCGTGAGCCAAAATATGTCGCATATCATCTAATTTAGGGTTTCTCAACAATCCGTTTTGACTTTCTATAACTCTTTTAATACTTTCCCTTTTTGTTTTATTTTCTCGTCCAGGAGCATAATCTTGTCCTAACATTGCTGAAAAACTATCTGTAAGATTAGATTTCCCTTTTTTGTTCCACCAAAATCCTTCTATAAAGGAGTAAAGACTTAATAACTCAATTAAAACATCATTAATTCCTGATATCTTATAAATTTCCTCAAGAATACTATTATGTTTGATATTTAAATTATTTAGTGTTTCAAAGTAAAATAAAACTTTATCAAAAGTCTTAGGATTTATTTCGGTTTGAGAAGATATTGTAACACTTTTAAAATCTTCCCAATTAGGCATAGTAATGGCAACATTTGGAATAAATTCAGATGTGTGCGAAACTAATGTTGGTCGAAAATAAACAAGCTTTAAACACAACTTAAAGAGCAATGAAAATTCCGAGGCATTTTTGTTTTCATATCCATTCTTAGTTATGACAAATATTGATTCAATAGGTAAAGGACTATTTCTTGAATTCATCATTCCATCATTTATGATTTTATTATAAATCCAGTCTTGAAATGGTTCTTCAATATTTTTTGAGTTTTCGTAGTTTGTTATTAATAGTTCAATTTCTCTATTATCGAAATTAATTTTCTTGGTAAAATCTTTGCCTGAAAATTTAACATTATCTATTAGCCAACATCCATATCTGATATTTCTGTCATAATGTAGCATAACTAATAATTACTTATACTTTTCAGCAGTCAATTCAGCAATCTTGCAAATTACTTCGGTTGCTTTTATCATGCTTTCAACTGGTACATACTCATAACGTCCATGAAAGTTATGTCCACCAGCAAAAATGTTTGGACAAGGTAACCCCATATAACTCAGCTGAGATCCATCAGTACCACCTCGTATAGGTTTTATCAAAGGTTCAATGTTAAGTTGTTTCATGGCTTCTTCGGCAATATCAACAATATGCATTACGGGTTCAACCTTTTCTTTCATGTTGAAGTATTGGTCTTTAATGTCAATGTCAATAACTTCTCTACCATATTCAGTATTGATATCAAAAGCAAGTTTTTGCATCACTTCTTTACGTGCTTCAAAGTGTGCTTTGTCATGGTCTCTAATAATGTATTTTAAAACAGTATCTTCAACTTCGCCTTGTATAGAGTGTAAATGAAAAAAGCCTTGGTAACCTTCAGTGTGCTCTGGTGTTTCTAATCGTGGTAAGGCATTAATAAATTCGGTAGCGATATACATAGAGTTTACCATTTTTCCTTTGGCATAACCAGGATGTACAATTTTACCTTTTACTTTTACAGTTGCTCCTGCAGCATTAAAGTTTTCATATTCCAATTCACCTATTTGACTTCCATCCATAGTGTAAGCCCAATCTGCTCCAAATTTTTCAACGTCAAACTTATGCGCACCACGACCAATTTCTTCATCTGGTGTAAACCCAATTTTAATCGTGCCATGTTTTATTTCAGGATGCTGAATAAGGTATTCCATTGCCGAAACAATTTCGGTAATACCTGCTTTATCATCAGCACCTAAAAGCGTAGTACCATCAGTAGTGATTAGGGTTTGACCTTTGTAAAGCAACAGATCTTCAAAATAACTAGGAGACAGGATAATGTTTTCTTCTGCATTTAAAGCAATGTCCTTACCATCGTAGTTCTCAATAATGCGAGGTTTTACATTGGCTCCTGTAAAATCTGGTGAAGTATCAAAATGCGATATAAACCCAATTGTTGGTACATCGTGCTCAACATTGCTAGGTAAGGTTGCCATAATATAAGCGTTATTGTCTATGGTAACGTCTTTAAGCCCAATAGCTATAAGTTCTTTTACAAGTGCGTGTGCTAAATCCCATTGTTTAGCTGTACTTGGAGTTGTATCAGAGTTTGGGTCAGACTCAGTATCTACGGTTACATAGCTTATAAAGCGGTCAATAATATGTTGTTTTTCGATCATGTTTTTTATTTTATTCAAAAATAACATTTATAATTTTTTTGGTTTTTGAATTGTAGGTTTTTTTATTTAAAATTACTTTTGCGCAAACATAATTTCATGTACAAGATCATTGTTCGTCCATTACTATTCTGTTTCGACCCAGAGCGCATCCATCACTTTACGTTTTCATTAATTCGATTTTTAAACAAAATACCTTTGGTTCCTTCGTTGTTTAAAAGCTTATACTTGGTGAAAGACAAATCGCTAGAGCGACAATTATTTGGATTAACATTTAAAAATCCCGTTGGTCTTGCTGCTGGTTTTGATAAGGATGCTAAACTGTTTAACGAACTGGGTAACTTAGGGTTTGGGTTTATTGAAATAGGAACGCTAACTCCTAAGCCGCAACCAGGAAACCCTAAAAAGCGATTATTCAGATTAAAAGAAGATAACGCTATTATTAACCGAATGGGTTTTAATAATGGAGGTGTAGAAGAGGCTGTAACACGATTAAAGAAAAACAAAGGTGTGCTTATTGGTGGTAATATTGGTAAAAATAAGGTAACACCTAACGAAAATGCAACTGATGATTACGTATACTGCTTTAACGCTTTATATGATTATGTCGATTATTTTGTGGTAAATGTAAGTTCTCCCAACACACCTAATTTAAGAGCGTTACAAGACAAAGAACCTCTGACTAAGCTTTTACAAGAGTTAAAACTTCAAAATGCTAAAAAGTCGAATCCTAAGCCTATTTTATTAAAAATTGCTCCAGATTTAACCGATGAGCAATTATTAGATATCATTGATATTGTTAAAGTAACTAAAATAGATGGTGTTATTGCTACCAACACGACCATTTCTCGAGAAGGTTTACAGTCTGATAATAAAACAGAAGTTGGCGGTTTAAGTGGTAAGCCATTAACGCAACGTTCTACTGATGTGATTCGTTTCTTATCAGAAAAAAGCCAAAAAGCATTTCCAATAATTGGAGTAGGAGGCATTCATACAGCTCAAGATGCGCTTGATAAACTAGAGGCTGGAGCAGATTTAGTTCAGCTTTATACTGGGTTTATTTACGAAGGACCAAAACTTATTAAAGACATCAATAAAGCATTACTTAACAAGTAGTCGCTGGATGTTGCTAGAGCCATCATTAGCAATCGATTTTACAAGATACACACCAGTTGTTAAGCTGTTGATATCAATATATAGTTGTTTACTGTTTGAGGTGTTTTTGTAAGATTTAACCTTTTTTCCAAGAACGTCATAAAACACTACTTTTGATAGACTAGTTGTTTCTGTTGAGATTTGCACTACCGAAGTTGCTGGATTAGGAAAGAGCTGGATGTGATTAGTCGTTTCAATATCATTTACGCCAAGTACTTGTTGAAGCGTAATGGTTAAAGTGCCTACTTTTTCGGTATTAAAAGGCGCTACACCAGATAGACTTGTTATAGGAACATGAGGAGTAATATCGGCATTTGGTGATGAATAATTCATTCCGCTATCAGTACCAGCATCATAAACGTATAAGTCTATAACTATTGAATCTTCCCAAGTACCACTTGCTCTTAAGTTAACACCATTTACTGCAATCATCCAGTCAGGACTAGGAGCAATCATTGAAACCAAAGTAAGCAGCGGATAATCTTCACTTATCTGTAAGCCTAAAACCTCAATGTTACCTGTAGCTGTAGCAAGTTGGTCACCATCAATATACTGTTGAGCATCTCCATTAGTAATGCTTGTTTGTACTTCTGATTCAAAAGCATCATTAATACCTAGTTCAGCAACGTCTTCAATACCTTGTGAAGCAATACCACCAAGTTCTAAAAATGTAATGTTAGCATTGTGATTAACGCCTACAAGTTTTGACCAATGTGGATTGTTAGGAAACGTACCATGATCGGCTTCATTCCATATACTATTAAATACAACATCGTAAACAGCAGTAGTTTGCGAAAATAGAAGAGGGTTAAAACAGAGGAAAAGAAACAGTAAAGTAAAGTTTTTCATAGCGTGCAAATGATAATTATTTGTTAAGTCGAAAACTTATATTAATAACTTACAAAGTATTAGCTGTTTGTTGAAAATAGATTTTTATGAAATCGTTTTCGATGACAATATTCTTTTCTATCTTTGAAGCTAATGAGCAATCCAGTAAAAATCATTGAATGCCCTAGAGATGCCATGCAAGGTATTAAGGCATTTATTCCTACCGAAAAGAAAGTACAGTACATTCAGTCTTTACTACGTGTAGGCTTTGATACTATTGATTTTGGAAGCTTTGTGTCACCTAAAGCTATTCCGCAAATGGTGGATACTGCAGAAGTCCTTTCGCAATTAGATTTAAGCAAAACGACTAGCAAGTTATTGGCAATTATTGCAAATACAAGAGGAGCAAATGATGCTTCACAACACAAGGAAATTAACTATTTAGGCTATCCGTTTTCAATTTCTGAAAACTTCCAAATGCGAAACACGCATAAAACCATTGCAGAATCTGTAGTGACCTTAAATGAAATACTGGAAATAGCAGATAAGTCAAACAAAGAAGTGGTTGTCTATATTTCTATGGGATTTGGTAACCCTTATGGAGACCCATGGAATGTGGATATTGTTGGTGAATGGACCGAAAAACTTGCAGCAATGGGAGTGAAGATTCTTTCGTTAAGTGATACTGTAGGAACTTCTAATCCTGAAAGTATTGATTATTTATTTTCCAACCTTATTCCTAAATATCCTCATGTAGAGTTTGGGGCACATTTACATACTACACCAACTACATGGTTCGAAAAAGTAGATGCAGCATATAAAGCAGGTTGCAGACGTTTTGATGGAGCTATGCAAGGTTTTGGTGGTTGTCCTATGGCCAAAGACGAACTTACTGGTAATATGCCTACTGAAAAGCTATTATCTTACTTTACATCTCAAAAAAGTAGCGACCTTAACGCTATGAGTTTTGAAAGCGCTTATAACGAAGCGAGTAAAATTTTTAATTTTTATCATTAATAAAAAAGAGTTTGTATTATTTACAAACTCTTTTCTTTATTTATTGTTTTGTCTAGATTAAAACTGAAATTCTAAACCAGCATACACTCCAAAAGGATGACCAGGTCTTAATCCTGCAGGTACTCTTGATACTGCATACTCGTTATCTAATAGGTTAATAATGTTTAATGTTGTACTTAACTTAGAAGTAATATTATAGCGACCAGCAAGATCTAAAACAATAGCAGAATCAACCTTTTGGTTTTCAGGTATAAATCCGCTACCAGAAACTGTTCTAAACTCTCCATTATATCTACCGTTTAAGTTAATTGAGTATTTTTTATGTTCAAAACCAACACTTGCATTTAATTGGTGTTTTGCTATGTAAGGTATTTCGTCGCCTTCAGTAACTGTTCCCCAAATACCATCATCACTACCAAAGCTATTTAAAAATTCAGTATCTGTAAAAGTGTAACCTATAGTAATTGGTAAATCAAAGGCTGTATTGCTTTTTAAAACATCATAGTTTAGCAGCACTTCAATACCTTTTACAGCCACTTCTCCAGCGTTAAATACATCTAGACTTCCAGTGCCACCACTTGCAGCAAGATCACTTCCTAATAAGTTACTGTAATCGTTGTAAAACGCAACAACTTCTCCTTGTATACCATTATAGTTAAATCTGGTTCCTAACTCATAGTTGATACTTTCTTCAGGTTTTTGTCCGTCTTCATTTCCAGGAGGTGAAAACCCTTTATGTACACCACCAAAAACAGAATAGTTATTGTTGAATTTATAGTTAAAACCAATCCCAGGAATAAAAATATCTACCTTATTTTCTCTTATCGATAAATCACTTCCTGTTCTGTTTACGTCGTTTGTACCATAGTTTTCACGCTCAAGTACAATGTTTTCATAACGCAAACCTGGTGTTAATGTTAAGTTTTTGTACTTAAATTTATACATAACGTAAGAGGCAAAAGCTTTAGCACTACTAATTCTGTTTGCATCTGTTCCTGGTATACCTTTAGTAGTTAATTGCATAGTGTTGTCTACAATGTTATAGTAGTCTTTCCATTGAAAACGATCTTCTTCATCGTAGTGGTATCTTAATCCTAACTCAATATCATGAAAAGTGTTTTCTCCATAAAAATGATAATCTAATTTAGTTTGTACACCTTTTGAAATATATTTACGATTGTTAGCTTTGACTGTTAATGCATCTTCTGGTGCATTTTCTAAACCTGTCATGTAATTAAAATGTGTAGGATATAATTCAGGGTTAGATACAATGTTAGCAATACTTACATTATCACCATTAGCGGTAATATCGTTTAATTTATACCAGTTTCTTTCAAATCTATTAAAATACCCATTGGTGGTTATAGCAAATTTTTTAGAAAATTCAATATTGTGAGTTAATAACAGTTGAATATGCTCATTGGTCATTTTATCCTCTTGAGAACTTGCGTATCTATCAAAAGGATTATTATTAAAATCAGCATCAGTTAACCCTAAATAGGTTTCATTTGATACTTCATCAGCAAACTGAAATTTAGTTTCAAAGCTTTGTTGAATCTTTGCTTCCTTGTCTGTATTTAGTCGAAATTTTGCAACAACATCGTTTTTGTCGAATCCTGTGTTAAGGTCGTTTAATAAGTTTTTAAAACCATCAGAATTAAAATTTAAATACTCAATATTGTACCCAAAGTTTTCATGGCTATCTCCTACAGTTGCATATATTTGACCACTATTAAAACTACCATAAGAGGCTTTTATTCGTCCAGAAAAACTATCAGGTATTTGTGTAGAGACCATGTTTATAGCACCACCAGTTGTAAATGGACCATATTGTACTTGACTACTACCTTTTAAAATTTCAACAGCTTCCATACGTCCTACAGAAGGAAAGTAATAAGCAGCTGATGCGCTGTAAGGAGCAGGAGCTATTAGTACTCCGTCTTCCATTAAACTAATTTTAGCACTGCGCTCTGCAGAAGTTCCTCTTAAACTAATATTTGGACGTAGTCCAAAACCATCTTCTTCTACAATAGTAACACCAGGAACGGTTTTTAAAACACGGTTAATATCTGTATAACCCAGTTTTTTTAATTCAGATGGGGAAATATAATAAGCAGAACCTGTACGGTTTTTAGCTAAATATTTATTCCCAAAAATAACATTAGTTTTAATTAAAATTTCTTCTAGACTTTGAATAGAATCTAGGTTAGTTTTTGTACTATCAATAGCATTTTGTGCAGTTAAACTGCTTGTAACTATTAATAAAAGTAATAATAACTTAGTTTTCATTTATTTAGACTGATTAAGTATAATTTGGTTTTCAGCCTGCAAAATTACTACTCATTTTTAGTTTATCAAATTTTATTTAGAATAATTAAAAATAAATTTCAATTGAATACTCTTCTAGAGTTAGCTTATGAAATAGCTCGTAAATTATATCAGCAATAATACTTTTAATATTAAAATTTAAGTGTAATTTCATATATAAATCGTACCTTTACGCGCAATTAATTTTAATTGCAACATGACAGCACATCAAAATAAGATACTAGGAGAAGGATTAACTTATGACGACGTACTTTTAGTCCCAGCCTATTCCGAAGTATTACCAAGAGAGGTTAACATCCAAACAAAATTCACGCGTAACATTACACTTAACGTTCCTATAGTTTCTGCAGCTATGGATACCGTTACCGAAAGTAGAATGGCTATTGCCATTGCTAGAGAAGGAGGTATTGGTGTATTGCATAAAAACATGACCATTGAGGAGCAGGCTATAAAGGTAAGGCGTGTAAAACGTGCCGAAAGTGGTATGATTATAGACCCTGTAA
This sequence comes from Meridianimaribacter flavus, assembly GCF_004366715.1. GTDB lineage: Bacteria > Bacteroidota > Bacteroidia > Flavobacteriales > Flavobacteriaceae > Gaetbulibacter_B > Gaetbulibacter_B jejuensis. The sequence goes on along the minus strand of NZ_SOQZ01000009.1, from coordinate 31,010 downwards.
CTTTACCGCTTACTGCCAAAGTAATTGATGCTAAGCAAAATATGGCAGAGCACAGTATAGGTGGAATTCCTATTGTTGATGAAAACGGAACATTAAAAGGAATTGTTACCAATCGTGATTTAAGATTTGAAAAAGACAATGACAGAGCCATTGTTGAAGTAATGACTTCTGAAAACTTAGTAACTGCTGGTGAAGGCACATCTTTAATGGATGCTGAAGTTATTTTGCAAGACAATAAAATTGAAAAATTACCTGTAGTTGACGATAACTATAAACTTATTGGGTTAATAACATTTAGAGATATTACTAAACTCACCCAAAAACCTATTGCAAATAAAGATAAATACGGAAGATTACGTGTTGCTGCTGCTGTTGGTGTTACAGGAGATGCTCTAGATAGAGTATCTGCTCTAGTAAGTGCAGGTGTTGATGCTGTTATTATTGATACAGCTCATGGGCATACCAAAGGTGTGGTTTCAGTGCTTAAAGAAGTAAAAACTAAATACCCTGAATTGGATGTAGTAGTAGGTAATATAGCTACTGCAGCAGCTGCAAAATACTTAGTAGAGGCAGGAGCTGATGCTGTAAAAGTAGGTATTGGTCCAGGGTCAATATGTACAACACGTGTAGTTGCAGGTGTAGGTTTTCCTCAATTTTCAGCAGTATTAGAAGTTGCTGCAGCAATAAAGGGTAGTGGAGTACCAGTAATTGCTGATGGTGGTATTCGTTACACAGGTGATATCCCTAAAGCCATTGCAGCAGGAGCTGATAGTGTAATGTTAGGATCGCTTTTAGCAGGAACTAAAGAATCTCCAGGTGAAACCATTATTTACGAAGGAAGAAAATTTAAATCGTATCGTGGAATGGGATCGGTTGAAGCCATGAAACAAGGTAGCAAAGACCGTTATTTCCAAGATGTAGAAGATGACATCAAGAAGCTAGTACCTGAAGGTATTGTAGGTCGTGTGCCATACAAAGGCGAATTGGTAGAAAGTATCCATCAGTTTATTGGCGGATTACGTGCTGGAATGGGTTATTGTGGTGCCAAAGATATTGAAACACTTAAAGAAACTGGACAGTTTGTAAAAATCACAGCTAGCGGAATCAACGAAAGTCATCCGCATGATGTCACTATTACTAAAGAAGCTCCTAATTATTCAAGATAGATTTAGATTGTTATTGGGTTACTCATTTTAATGGGAAAGATTATAAATTAGATAATTTAGGATTTGTATTAGCATTATACTTTTCAGAAGGTACTTTTTATTGTACCATTATAGGATCTATTATTTAATTTTTAGTACCAATCCAAGTAGCACCCATTTTTATAGCATAAAAGGTGTCTTTTGAAGAAGTGTCGGTTCGCAAACCCTGTTTTAGTTTTCTATTATACCATTTTTGCATGCCAATATAGTCTTGCTTGCTAGCATAACTATCTTCTTCTAAATCGATATCAGACTGAAAAAAATGATCTTCATCCAACGCATAAGCCCAATTAAAAGTGTTTAATTCTTCTTGAAATTTACCGTAATTTTGAGACGGAAAATTGTGCTGGTCTTTTGGTTTATAAAATGTGATGTCATAAAAATTTACCATTTCATCAATAGCACAAACAACTTGAGACTTTTTTAATCGAGGTTCAAACAACCAAATGGCCAAATAGTAAGGCTTGTTTAATGTGTTTAGCTGCTGTTCCCAATGGTTATAAATATCCAATAAACCTTTTATAATTTCTTGTCTGTGTTTGAGTTTAGGTGATGGTATATTGGAACCTGTAATAGAGATGTTGGCAAAAGGACTTACCCATATTTTACAGTAATTTCGCTTACTAGATTTAAGATAATCTAAGTCTAACTCTATATTGTAGTTTTTCCATTCTTCAATAGATTTTAAAATACGATTACCACCTCTTATTTTTCGATGCATTATCATTATATAGCAGCTTTTTTTAACTTTTTATGAGTAAAACGTTGTTGTAAGTTTAATATTCAGGACAGTAGTTGTTTGTAGGACTTAAACTCTCATCAACACTTATTTTGTCATTGCTATGCCTAAAACAGTTTAAATAATGCCCTCCTTCAAAACCAATACTCCAGTCTTTAAACAACCCATATGATCCACCTATAGCTTCATAAAAATATTGATCATTACTTAGTTTATATTTTTTTAAATAGCTGCTTCCTATAGGTATTGAATCAATTTCGGTAACCACTTCATTATTTGAGCTCCATTTATAGTTTAAAACACTTCCAAGGCTAATGTTAAAATCAGCATATAACTCTTCGTTATTTTGATTTTTATTAACAAAGTACACCATACTTGCATCTTGACGCATTGCGCATCTATAATTTAAACTTGTACTTGTAGATATAAATTGATAAGCACTAGAAGAAGAAGGTAAATGAAAAATGGAATCTAACTGATTTGTATACATCTTTTTGTACTCAACATTGTTAATAAGCGTATCTCCATCAAAAAAATAGGTTAAATATATTTTGGTAGATTCAATTGTTGCTGTTGCACCATTAAAATATTCATATTCGCCTCTATGATACCACTTGTTAAATTCAGAAACCATTTCAATGCTATTGTTGGTATCTATTGAGTCAGAATCGTCATTAGTACAGTTAAATAATATAACAGTTACAATTAGTAGTAGTATTTTTTTCATAGTTGAGTGTTTGTGTGTTGTAAAAATGAAATGAACTATACACGTTGTTTTGTCACATTTACTAATAGCAAATTACATTTTTGGTCTTCCTTCCAAATGATTTTTTATAAGTCTGTAATGAAAATCATTCAGTCTTTTAGCTTCATGTTCCTTTGTAATTAGTTCCAAAATCTCTGGAAAATATTTTTTTTGAGAATGTCTAAATATAAGCCAAATGTTAAGTTTTGGACAGTCAATTCGTTCATCAGATATCCATCCGTATTTTTTGGTCAGTTCAATTAATTTTTCTGTGTTTCTGTTATCAATTTCAATTTGTAAAGACCAAACCGAATCAATTTCTTTTTTTGAACTATTATTTTCAGTACCAAAAGAACCACCTAAGATTTCTCCACTTCTATATAATTGATCATTATTAATCATTTCATTCAACAATCGACACATTTCACCATTGTTTTCAATTGATTCTTGACCGAAGCAAATAAATGAGAATTGTATTAAAATGATTAGTATGAGGTGTTTCATAATGAACTAAACCGTTTTGTGTATGATTTGTGTTGTGTTTTAGTAAGTAATTTAGCAAATAAAAACCGAATAGAAAATCCGTGAGGACTTTCGTAAGTAGGCTCTCACTAGCAATGGATTATAGCCGTTGTTGGGTTTTAGTGCTTTTACTATCTAAATTCACGATAAGAATACTAATTTTCAATAATGAGGATCTCTTATGTTACTTGAATTTAAATATAACCTCTCCTTTTTTATTGATATATGCAGAATGACCATCATTTAGATTTACTTTGGCAATTCCACCTTTAAAATTTTCATTGTCATACTGGGAAATATTAAATTCTAATTCGAAAGCTTTTTTACCATTTTTGTCAATGTACATATTTTTATTTAAAGGTGTACTTACAACCGCTAAGCCCTCTGAAAACAAACCACCATAAGCGTATTTAAAATCAATTACCTGATTACCCTTGTAATCTATATACCCAAAATTACTATTGGGTTTTCTGGCAAAAATATAATCAGATTTATAATAATCATCTGAAATGTAGGTGTATTCAGGTGGCACAACATAATTTCCGTTTAGGTCTATTATTCCGTACATTTTTGTATTCTTGTCTTTTACTTTAGCATGACCATTATTGAAGTCAGTACCTGATAAGTAGTCAAATGGTATAACAGTTTTACCTTTTTTGTTTAAGTATCCTGTGCTTCCATTACTATTGGATTGAGCTCTAATCAAACCTTCGCTCATTTCATGGATTATAGATGGTTTTAATGAAAATAAAAAATTACCATTCATATTTACCAATGTACTTCTTGTTGGATGGTTATAACGGTGAACGTACATGGTTATGGTTCCACTGTTTACTCGCTCATCTAAATTTACAGTTTCACCTTTTGATATTTGATAGGCATTTTTCTTGTAAACAGAGACAGGATCAAGTATAACATTGGCGCTTTGGTCAATTATAATTCTTTCCCCAAAAATTGGTTCAACAACGGCATATCCTTCGTTAAAAGGATGAGTCTTGGCGTATTGAGAAGCAATTATTAATTCTCCTTTCCTGTTAATGTATCCAAATTCACCATCAATCCTTACAGAAGCCAGACCTTCATAAAAATCCCGAGACTTGTCGTTGGATGGTTGATATTTTGCTTCAATTACTATTTTCCCTGATGTATCAATATAGCCTGCTTTAACATCTTTTTCTTCTCTAACTTTTACATAAGCTAAGCCTTCACTAAAGAAACCTATTTCATCAAAAATGGGTTCGGCTACTACATCTCCATTAGCATTAATCAAACCATAGAACCTTCCATTCGCTGTAGTCTTTTGAAATTTGTAAAGCCTAATATCATTTTCTTGACTTAATACATGCTGTATAAGAACAAGTAAAAATGTAAACGTCATAATAAAAATCTTTCTCATATTCTATGTTGTCTTTTGGGAAGTGCATCTTTCAGTGGATACCAAAGAAGTATAGTCCTTAGTTTTTAATCGCAAAGTTAGAAAATAAATCCCTACAAAAGCTTCGGGATAGTTTCAACACCCAAACCTTGGCATTGAAGATTCTCATTGTAAGCCTTTGTAATTATACTTTCTCAAATACAATTCCCTTAATTTTTAAACCAATTATCTTTTCATTGTTATCTCTCGTAAAAGTTAATAGGTCTGATGAATAGTTAAAGGCATCTTTGTATAGTGGCTCTATATCATTTTTCCAAGCACCATTTCTACCAAAAACAAAAAGTATACCGTCTAATAATTTGACTTTTTTACTGATTTGGAAATCTGCATTAAAGTATTGTCCTTCAAATTCTTTTAATTGCTTTTCGTTGTAAGTAGTAGGATTATATTCTTTAAATAACCAAGGTAATTCGTTTTCAGAATCATAGTATTTATAACTCTTTCTATCATATTTTAAGTCAAATATAACTAGCTTATCATTAAACATAAATTGATGATTTCCAATAGGCTTTAATTTTGTTATTTCATCTCCATCAGTCGTAAATACAGTAAGTTCATCATTTTTAAGTTGTATCGTGTTTATTTTGATTGACTCGACATCGCTACCAGTAAAGAGATAGCTTCCTTCATACAATTTTAGCTGTTTTTTTGAAAGCTTTACTTTTTTCTCCCTTTCGTTATTTTTTGCTTGATTATTGAAATTATTGTTAGGAATGTATAAATCAACTAACTGAAAAAACTGTTCTTCAAAATCTGAATCAAAGGTATTTTGTGTAGTAAAAAACATCATATCTAAATCAGGAAAATAAAGGTATTTTGATACAAAGCCGCCTAAAATCATTCCGTCAAAACCAAATGCTTGATAGTTATTATGAGTTTCAAACTCTACGCCTAAACCATAATCGATAATATTACCATTATTTAACTTGGCTTTGGTATGCATTTTTTTATATAATTCAGGATGTTGAATTTTTACTTTCTGTAAACCTAGATGCCACTTAAAAATATCTTTTGGGGTTGTAAGTACTTGCCCGTCTCCATTGTAAATAAAAGCGTGTAAGTGTGTTTTGTAGAAATCGCCTTCATCTTCTATATATCCAATTGCCCTGTTTTTAATTATAGTATAAGAACTTGATTTCTTTATGGTATTTTCCATTCCGAATGGTTCAAAAACATCTTCTTGCATAAATTCCGCAAACGGTTTACCTGAAACTTTGGTTATAATATCAGCAAGTAAAATATAGTTTGAATTGGTGTATTGAAAGTACTCTCCTGGTTTGAAGTTTAATGATGTTATTTTTGTAATAAAATTAATCATTTGCGATTGAGTAAGTAAATCATTCTTAGTTAAATCCGCCATTCCAGCAATACCATCTACTTCTTTGATGCCACTTGTTTGATTTAATAATTGCTCAATGGTCGGATTTCCTTTTTGGTATCGAGGCAGGTTATAGATGTATTTATAAGCAGGTTCTTTAATAGATATTTTACCTTGTTTTTCTAGCAAAAGTATTGCGTATGCAGTAAATTGTTTAGCAATTGAACCGATGTCAAAAACTGTTTTGTTTGTAATTGGTATGTCATAATCCAAATTTGAAATTCCGTATTGTTTTTCCAGTAAGATTTTTTCGCCTTTAGATATTAGAATTGAAATACCAGGTGCGTTATCTTTTACTTGATAAATTTTGTCTACTTGTGAATCTAGATTTTGGCAAAATCCAAATGTTGGTAGTAGCGTAAGTAAAATAAGTGCAGTTCGTGTTATGTTCATTTAAATTCTTTTGCTGTAAAGACTGAATATATTTTCTGTTGTTACAGTTGGTGTTTCTTATTATGGCTATCTCTTGCATTAAACCCAACGTTTTTGGCTATGATACGTTGCGGAAAAAATCCGCAGGATTCTTTCCGCCGAAGCTGAAAGATAGCAAATTGCAATGAAATTCCGATAGGAATTTCAGCCGCAATGGATTATAGCCGTTGTTGTAAGTAGTTTTTTATTCAGTTCAAATAATATTTCTCTTTTCCTTAAGCTCCACTTATTGTTTTCCACTAGGAACTTCATACGTAGTTTCAACAATTTCGACTTTAGGATGTTCTTTAGTGTATTCATTAATTATTAGGTCACTTATTTTTGAGGCCTTATCTAAGTTATAAACAATCTCCAGCTCAAATATATGATTGGTGTCTTTTATGTCAACTAATTGAATCGTGTAACGATTTATTGTACGCCATTCTGGTATTATTTTTAATGCTGCAGTCCAACGTAAATTTTGTAACTTATTGAAATTCGGTTGTAACTTATTTTTAAAAGTATCCCATTTACTATCATTAACGTAATTTTGAATATTAGAGATTGAGTCTGCTTGCATAAGGTCTCTTATAAAGTCATGCAACTCAATAAATCGCTTACGTTTTAGCTTATTTTCTAAATGCTGAATATTAAAAACAGCAAATAAACGGTTATAATCTGAACAGGCTTGGGATAGATATAAATTTAGATATCCATCGTATAAATGATTTTTAATACCTTTCTTTTCCAATTTTTTCTGATGTCTAATACTTTCATTAGCTGGCTCGAGGCCTTTTTTTATTGTTAACATAGTTGCTTGTCTAGAATGCATGTCTTCTATAGCGGTTTCACTTTGTTCAATCTGTTGACATATAAAATTTGCTTTAGCATTCAAATAAATGTCTTTTCCAGATTGTGCTTGTTGAGCATATAATAATCCTGGAAGAAAAGAGAGAAGTAATAGAAGTTTCATTTGTGTGTTTTATTGATGATTTAGATTGTGCTTATTTGCTATTTTAGTTTGAAGATAGAAAATTTAGTTCTATTTTTCTTAGGTTGGTCAAAATTACTTACAACGGTCTCGTATAACCGTCAGTTACGGGTTAAAGTACGCAAATTTTTCGGTTTAGCACTGACGTTAGCAATTCCGAGTGGATTCGGACGTAGTCGAATCCGCCGTAATTGCGGTTATACATTGTTGGCAACTGGCTTTCATTTTTTCAAATCTTGTCCAAATTGTAACATATATCCATTATTGTCATAAATAGCAAATTCTCTCATATCCCATTCAAAATTTTCTATTTCGTATGCTATTTTTACTTTATCCTTTAATTCATTCCAAAGCTCGTCTGCGTTTTCAACTCTAAAATAAAAAGAACCTGTAAAATTCGGTTTTTCAAAAGGTGTGTGTTCGTTTGGTTTGGCAATCATTATTTCCACGTCTCCATTATAAATACCTGCCCAATTCCATTCATCATTTTTATCACCACAAATAAATTTCAGTTTCTCAGTATAGAATTTTATTGTTTCCTCTATATTTTCAGTCCAGAGCATCGGTGTTAATTTTGATGGTTTCATCTTTTGCTTATTGTTTTAGTTTCGTCTTTTTTTCAGCTTGTTGCCAACGTGTTTGTATATGGTTTGTTGCGTGGTTTAAGCAACTAATTTAGTAAATAATTACCGACCAAGAAAGTCCGCGAGGACTTTCGTAAGTAGGCGATAAGCCAGCAATAAATTATATACGGTGTTAGGCACTGGCTTTATGCGTTCACTTTCATACTCCTGTCCATTGAATATTTACCTCCTCCAATAATTGTAAGGGCTAATGCAATTCCAATCCATAAGATGAAATATTCGTAGCCTTCTCCAGCTTGATTACCAAACCAGTTCATAAAGAACCCATTTTCTATGTGAGAAGTGAATGTAATTCCAAGTGCCAATAGAATATAGAAGAGTGCAATAATTCTTGTCGCAAAACCTGCTAATAATGCTATCGCACCAATAGATTCAAGTACGATTACCAAAAATCCGATAATCCAAGGTAGTCCGACCGTTTCAGTAAAAAAGCCCATTGTACCGGAAAAGCCATAACCTCCGAACCAACCAAATAATTTTTGAGCTCCGTGTGGAAAAATGACTATTGCAAGTGTAGCTCTTAATATAAGTCCAATGTAAGAATCGTTTGTCTTAAATATTTTGTTTTTCATAATCTTGAATTTTAAGAGTTGTAGTAAAATTTTTCACGGATGATTTGACCGTCTTTCCATTCTTGAACGGAAACTTGAGTGTAGTTTCTTTCTCCCCAATCTTTATGATTATAGTCGTAATGCCATTCTACCATTGAGACACCTTCTCCTACGCTGACGTTTAGTGGTTTTGCACCTCGAAATTCCACGATAGAGGAAAAAAATTCCTTTTCCCGTTCTCTATTGTTTTCTTTTCCGAGAGTTGGTTGATTTTCATTTTCTTGCATTGAAACGTCTTGATGATAATACTTCTCAAAAGCGTCCATTGCTTTTCCTTGAAGAACTAAATCGTTCAGGTCGCTGATTTTTTCTAATAAACTTGCCATAATTTTTATGTTTAAATTAATAACACAAAGTTCTATGACTTGTTAGCGAATAAAAATAAGGTAGGTTAAAAAAGAAGGTTAATCTAGATTACTATTGTTCTGCAATAATTTGACCTCGAATCTTGCTTAAAAATTCCTTGGTGATTCCTAGGTACGAAGCAATCAGATATTGCGGAACTCTTTGTTCGATTTGCGGATAGGTATTCTTGAATTCCAAATACCTTTCTTTTGCAGGAAGGCTGAAATTTCTAACTATACGTTTTTCGGATGCCACAAAAGCCTTTTGTATGATAATTCTAAAAAACCGTTCAAGTTTAGGGATTTTTTGATACAGAAATTCCATTTTCTCGAACGAGAATTGAATGACCTCGGTGTTTTCGATACATTGTACGTTGTAATCCGCTGGTTTTTGGGTCAGAAAACTACCTAGGTCGGCAGTCCACCAATTTTCTATCGCGAATAGCACTACGTGTTCTTGTCCCTCGTTATCTACGTAAAATGTTTTTAGACAACCTTTAATAACAAAACTTTCAAAACGGCAAATGTCGCCTTGTTGAACAATATATTGTCCTTTTAAATATTTTCGGTGTGTCGTATTCTCCAATAATAGATTTATCTCGTTCTGTGTTAAACGTACATATCGATTGATGTATTCTATGAGTGGATTATTGTTCAATGTCGGTTGTTTTTTCAGCTTGTGCCTAACGGTTTCGGCTATTAAGTCGTTGCGTAGTTCGAGACTGTTAAAATTTGGTTTGCAACGACGTAATTTAAAACATAGGCTTTTAAAAGTATGCCCAAAATAGCAATGATTTATAGCCTGTGTTGTGTTTAGTTTTTATTTATTTATGTCAGATTCCAAAAGTCAATCATTCGATAGTTATTTAGATGAAATAAGTCCTCTTTGGGAAAATTTCAAGTCTGTAATTACTAAACATCCAAAAGATACATTCAAGTTTATTCAGTCAGATAAAGGTGAATGGCTTTTAGAAATCAACTTTGATCTTTTAGGACTTCCAAAGGAGACAACAATGAGTTCTCTTTACAAAGAGTAGATATATCTATCTTTATTATTGTTGATGATTGTCTTAATAGGAACCCCACACATTGTAATTGATATTTTACCTTAATTTTAGTTGCTTCAAATTTTTCAATTTTATACGGATAATTTTCTCCAAAATTCTTTCCGATTATTTTGTCTGAATAATACCGAATAAGACTATCAATTTCTTTTTCCGTGTAAATTTCAATTCTCTTTTTCTCACTATCTTTCATCTATCGTGGTTTTTAAATTAAACACAACGTTAGTATATACACAAATATAAAAAAAAGTACTGTTATTCAATTAAATATAAATGGTTATCTACACCTTTTAGTATATTTGTGTATAACTATTTAAATTAAGGTTATGTCGTACCTTGTAAAGTTTCAAACTATTTTAGAATTAAAACGCTATAGTGATAATACAATTAAGGTGTATATTAATTTTATGAAAAAGTTTAAGGAAACTTTAAATGTCCAAGATGAAAAACTTGAGCTCTTAAGCGATATTGATGTCATAAATACTATTGTAAGAATGGTTAAGGTGTCTGTATATAGCATGTCTTCGCAAAAACAACTAATAGGTGCGGTTGGTTTGTTTTATAAGGAGCTGTGTGGTAGAACTATTGATTTTTCAAGTATTTATCCTACTAGACGAGAGCACTATTTGCCGCATATTTTATCCAAAGAAGAGGTTAAGGATATTTTGCAGAGTGTTGACAATATGAAACACAAAGCTGTTTTGGCAACTATTTATGGTTTGGGACTTAGGGTGAGTGAGGTTATCGATTTGAAAATTGAAAATATTGACAGCAAAAGAATGATTGTTCATATACAAAATGCCAAGGGAAAAAAGGATAGAGTAGTTATGCTGCCTGTTAAACTACTTAAATTATTGCGCGTTTATTTTGTAGAGTTCCATCCAAAGGTTTACTTATTTGAAGGACAAAATAAAGGAAAGTATAGTGCATCTAGTATACGGAAAATATTTAAAAATGCCTTGGCTAAGGCACAAGTAAAAAAACCAGCTACTGTACATACTTTAAGACATACCTTTGCTACTCATTTGCTTGAAAATGGAACTGATGTAAGGATTATACAAAAGTTGTTGGGCCATAACAACATTAATACTACATTACAGTACACACAAGTGGCTCAAACTACTATTGAAAGTGTAAAAAGTCCTTTGGATTTATTGTAATAAAAAAGAGGAGTTGAACTCCTCTTTTTTAATGCTTTTTATTAACTACTTTTACTCAGCAGTTTCTTCCATAGTGTGATATACGTTTTGTACATCGTCATCTTCTTCAAGCTTTTCTAAAAGTTTTTCTACATCTTCAGCTTGTTCTGCAGTAATTGCTTTGGTAACTTGTGGTATACGCTCAAACCCAGAAGATAAAATTTCAATGTTATTGGTTTCTAAATAGGCTTGTATTTTTCCAAAACTTTCAAATGGAGCATAAATCATTACACTGGTTTGCTCGTTTCCATCAGCATCTTGGTCAGTGTCTTCAAATACTTCTTCTACACCAAAATCAATGAGCTCCAATTCTAGTTCTTCAAGATCTATTCCGTCACTTTTTACTTTAAAGTTACAGGTATGGTCAAACATAAACACTACCGAACCTGATGTGCCTAAACTACCATCACATTTATTAAAATAGCTTCTTACGTTTGCTACTGTACGTGTATTATTATCAGTTGCAGTTTCAACCAAAATAGCAATACCATGTGGTGCATAGCCTTCAAATAATACTTCTTTATAATCGCCTTGGTTTTTATCGGACGCACGTTTTATAGCACGTTCAATATTATCTTTAGGCATGTTTACCGATTTGGCATTTTGTATTACTGCTCTTAACCTGGAGTTACTGTCTGGATCAGGACCACCTTCTTTAACAGCCATTACAATATCTTTTCCAATACGTGTAAAGGCTTTACTCATTGCAGACCAACGTTTCATTTTTCGCGCTTTACGAAATTCAAAAGCTCTTCCCATAAATTGTTACTTAATTTAAAATTTTGACCAAATGTAATAAAAATGTAGCGTTGTAAAAACAACTATTCTTGAACTTCTACAATTGCTTCAATAGCTTCGGCTAGTTTAAAATCTTTTTCGGTAACGCCATTGGCACTATGTGTTGAAAGTGAAATGGTAAGTATGTTGTACACATTGGTCCAGTTTGGATGGTGGTTTTGCGCTTCGCATTCAAAAGCTATTCGGCTCATGGCACTAAAGCAGTCTTTAAAATTATCGAATTCAAACTCTACATGAATAGCGTTTTCGTAATATTCCCAGTCAGGGAAACGCAATAGTTTTTTTTCTATAGCATCTTGGGTAAGGAGTGTCATAAAAGTTAAATAATTTGGTTACCCTTAAAGGTAATAAATTATTGGTTAATTAACGTGAATAATATGAGTCACTTCGAGTAAAATTCTGCAAGAATTTTGTGTCTAGAAGTACGTTTTTGATAGAAATTTTCTTGTTTTCGATACAAATTCCACTCATTTTAATAGTAAAATTTACTCTAACTGACGAAAATTTTTTATCCGTTATTCACGTTAACTATTGTGTTGTTTTTCCAACTCTTGCAAAACTTGCGTACTTGATATTTGTAAGTGCTTTGGTAGCAAATTGTATTTAGGTAATACCGCTAAGTATCTATCTTCATTAGTGGTAAAAACATGCTTGTAGTTAACACGCTTTTGGGTGTGAAGTTTTACAATGTCTTTTATGAACTCATCATGATGCACTAAATCGGTACTTCCTAAATGAAAGATGCCATATTTATTACGATTGATAATATAATGTACTTGTTGGGTAATTTTACTGTCAGTAGTCACATTCATGATAACATTAGGGAAAATTTCTACTGAAGTCCCTTCTAAAATGTGCTGTTGAATTTCCTTTATTCTAGGACATTGTACGCCTAATACTATTGGAAGTCTTAAGATTACTACTTGCTGCTTTGGAAGTCGCAAGAGCATGTTTTCAACTTTAATTTTAAAGTGTCCGTAAATACTGTTACTAAAGGTTTTATCGAGCTCATAACTTGGAAATTTGCTATAAGCATCAAATGCATTTGCTGAAGAAATGAATATGATTTTACAGTTTTTGTTAGTTTGAAGATACTCAGAAATGTGTTTGTGCGCTGTTACTTGTGCATGAAAATCGCCTCTAAGTGCTGAAACAATAATGGTGGGTTTTACAGCTTCAATAATTTCAACAACATCGTCTTCTTCAACATCATACTGAAAAAAATGTTGGTTCTTTTCAAACTCACGTTTAGCAGTTCGGTAGGTACCAAATGTTCTAAAATATGCACATAGCTCTTTGTAAATGGCGTTACCTAAAAAACCACTTGCACCAAGAATTAAAACAGTATGTTTGTTTTCGTTTTTCATTTATACTTATAAACTAAACGTTTTAAAATATAGATTGGTTGGCGAGTGTAGTAAATTGCTCTAAGGCTTTCATGCCAAGTTTAGAGTTTCCGCGTTCATTTAATCCAGGAGACCAAACTGAAATTACAAACTCATTAGGAAGTAAGGCTACAATACCACCACCAACGCCACTTTTTCCTGGTAAGCCAACCTCAAAAGCAAACTCTCCAGCTTCATCATAAAAACCACAGGTAAGCATTATAGCGTTAATACGTTTGGCTTGACTTTTAGTAAGTCGTGCTTTATTAGCAAGACATTTTCCTTTATTAGCAAACAAATGAAAAGCCTTTGAGAGTTGTGCACAAGACATTTGTAATGCACATTGATGAAAGTAAAAGTCTAAAACCACCTCAACATCATTATTTAAGTTGTTGAATGATTTTAATAGATTAGCAGCAGCATAGTTGTTAAAACCTGTTTCTTTTTCAGATTGAGCGACCTTGTAATTGTAATCAATAGTGTTGTCTCCAGTAATATCTCGTATGTAATTTAAAAAATCAGATTTTGGATTTTCTAAATTAGACACGAGAATATCAGCAATTACAATGGCTCCAGAATTAATAAAAGGATTTCTTGGAATACCTTCTTCTAGTTCTAAAAGCGAAAGATGATTAAATGGGTTTCCTGAGGGTTCAACATCTAGTCGTTTCCATAAGTCTGTACCAATAATTGACATTGCATATGCCAAGGATAATACCTTAGAGATACTTTGAATTGAAAAGGACTTGTGCGCATCTCCAACCGCAAACTGCTCACCAGAGACTAATTGTAAATGAATACCAAAACTATTCAAATCTACAGTTGCCAATTCTGGAATATAACTTGCAATTTTGCCTTTGTTTTTATCCTTGGTAACTTTTTGATTTATTTGATTTAAAATGTTTTGGTAATCTATCATATTTTAACCTTTGTAAAATGGTAATTTCACTACGGTTGCAGGAACAGCATTTTTTCTAATTTGAATATTGATTTTGCTACCAGCATCAGCAAATACAGTTGGTACATATCCTAATCCAATACCTTTATTTAATGAAGGTGACATAGTCCCAGAAGTTACATTACCTATTGCTTTTCCTTGAGAATCTACAATGTCATATCCTTGACGCGGAATTCCTCTTTCGTCTAGCTCAAAAGCCACAAGTTTACGTTCAGCTCCACGACGCTTTTGGTCTTCTAAAGCTTCAGAGTTTGTGAAGGTTTTAGTGAATTTAGTAATCCAGCCTAAACCAGCTTCAATAGGAGAGGTTGTATCGTCTATATCATTTCCGTAAAGGCAATAACCCATTTCTAGACGTAGCGTATCTCTTGCTGCTAAACCAATTGGCTTAATGCCATAATCTGCTCCAGCTTCAAACACTTTGTCCCAAATTTGTTTAACTTCACTGTTTTTGCAGTAAATTTCAAATCCACCACTTCCTGTATATCCTGTTGCAGAAATGATAACATGCTCAATACCTGCAAAATCACCAACTACAAAATTGTAAAATTTAATGTCTGACAAATCATGACTAGATAAGGATTGCATAGCTTCAACAGCTTTTGGTCCTTGAATGGCTAATAACGAATAATCTTCGCTTAAATCACGTAGTTCTGCACCTACATCATTTTTAGATTGTAACCAGTTCCAGTCTTTTTCAATATTACTCGCATTTACTACCAATAAATACGTGTCTTCCTTAATACGATAGATAATTAAATCATCAACAATACCACCATCATCATTAGGCATACAGCTGTATTGCGCTTTTCCAACAGTAAGTTTTGAAGCATCATTGCTACATGTTTTTTGAATAAGCTCAAGCGCATGAGGTCCTTCAATTAAAAATTCTCCCATATGGCTCACATCAAAAACACCAACACCATTTCTTACGGTTTCATGCTCAATGTTTACACCTTCATATTGTACTGGCATATTGTATCCTGCAAAAGGAACCATTTTTGCTCCAAGAGCTTGATGTGTTGCTGTTAAGGCGGTATCTTTCATTTTAAAAATCTTTGGTTAGTAAATAAATTATTAGAAAAACAACAGCTAAAACCAAAATAACTGAAACTATTGCTTTTTTTGGATTTTTACTATTGGATAGTATTTCAACACTACCACCTAAAAACTCGATTATTAGTAGTAAAAATTCCTTCATCTATTCGCAAAAGTATATAAAATTATCTGTTTATTTAAACGCCTTAACACTTAAAAAGTTTTACAAAAAAATGTTAATGTAAAGCGATAATTATATTAGCAATACATTATTATTTATTTTTAATTTTAAAGACTAATTAAACAAACTCATGAGAATTTTATTTTCCGTATGTATGATGTTGTTAACCTTAACTGTAACAGCACAAAAAGGGTTGCCTGAAGATTTTTTAAGTTCAGAATTTCATAAAAATAGAAGAGAAGCTTTACGCACACAAATGCCAGAGAATAGTGTGGCTGTTTTCTTTTCAAATCCTGTTAGAAACAGAGCTAACGATGTAGATTATGTATACCATCAGGATCCTAATTTTTACTACCTCACAGGTTACAAAGAGCCTCATGCAGTTTTGGTGGTATTCTCAGAGTATCAAACCAATTCCGAAGGAAAACGCTACAACGAAATACTATATGTTCAAGAGCGTAATGCTAGAGCAGAACAATGGACAGGTTACAGGCTAGGAGTAGAAGGCGCAAAAGAGCAGTTAGGGTTTGAAATGGCTTTTAATGGAAAGGAGTTTTTAGAGTCAGGAATTGATTTTACTAGTTTTGATTCGGTGTTGTATTTCGATTTTAAAGATGACTATAGAGATTCTAAACGAAACACAGCAGATTTGTACAGTTTAATACAGTCGTTTAAACAGCAAATTCATGTGCTAGAAGCTTTTGATATTGATAACAAGAAAGATCAAATCGAAGAGGAGCAAGACACGCAAGTAGTGCAATCTAAAGTAAAAACAGATACACGAACCTTAGGAAGATTAATGGCAGGATTGCGAGAAGTTAAAACTGACGAAGAAATGGTGTTGTTAAAGAAAGCTGTGCGAATTTCAGCTATGGGACAACGTGAGGTTATGAAAGCAATGCATCCTAATATGTCTGAGACTGAAGTACAAGGTGTGCATGAATATGTGTATAAAAAGTATGGTAGCGAGTATGAAGGTTACCCTAGTATTGTTGGTGCTGGTCATAACGGTTGTGTACTACATTATATTGAAAACAATAAGACGAAACTCGGTAATGATTTAGTGCTTATGGATCTTGGTGCAGAGTATCATGGTTATACAGCAGATGTTACCAGAACCATACCTGCAAACGGTAAGTTTTCGAAAGAACAAAAACAAATTTACGATTTAGTATACGAAGCTCAAGAAGCTGGAATTAATGCTACTATAGTAGGAAACTCAACAAGAGATACTGATGCTGCTTCTAGAGAAATAATTAATAAAGGTTTGGTGAAATTAGGTATCGCTAAAAATGAAGCTGATGCTAGACAATATTTTCCGCATGGAACCTCACATCATATTGGACTTGATGTTCATGACACCAATTTAAGAGGAGCTTTTGTACCAAATATGGTGATTACTGTAGAACCAGGTATTTATATTCCAGAAGGTAGCGATTGCGATGAAAAATGGTGGGGAATTGCTGTTCGTATAGAAGATGATATTTTAATTACTGAAAATGGTCCAATCAACTTATCAGCAGAAGCTCCAAGAAAATCTGATGAAATTGAAGCTTTAATGAAAGAAGAAAGTGTATTATCTGGTTTACAATTGCCTAAATTAGATTAAGCTTTGTAAAAGTATTTTTTTAGTTTCCGCTTTACATAAAAGAATCGTAATGCTCCAATGAGTAATAACACAGGAGCAATAATCAACAAGGAATATCCAATAGGAGTAATTTCTTGTAAAATGGTAAGCTTTAATATAGCAACACCAGAGCTCACAAAAACGACAAAAGTTCTAAAATAGGCTAAAAATGTTCGTTCATTTGCTAATCTAGTGCGTTCAAGCGCAAGTGTATCAGTTGTTTTTAGTGTAAGCTGTTCTTTCATGATTTAAAGATAGCACTATTTACTCGATAATCGAGATTTAAATGCACCAAGGCTTGCCTAGAAATCAAAACTGCTTTTTCATTCATGCTTCCTGAGCTTGCTGAGACAGTTAACTTTTACAATAAAAACGCCTTTAAATCTTCGTAAGTTGAAATTTCTACTGAACGTTTTTTCTTTTTCATCACTTTTAAGATTTGCTCAGGTAAATCTATATTTTCTTTTATAGTATCTTCTACAACATCTAAAAACTTAGTAGGATGAGCAGTTTCTAAAAACACGCAGTGGTCATTTGGATTGTTTTTTAAATGCGATTTACATGCTAAATATCCAACAGCTCCGTGAGGATCTGCAATGTAATTATACTCATT
Organism: Meridianimaribacter flavus; assembly: GCF_004366715.1. Taxonomy (GTDB): domain Bacteria; phylum Bacteroidota; class Bacteroidia; order Flavobacteriales; family Flavobacteriaceae; genus Gaetbulibacter_B; species Gaetbulibacter_B jejuensis. Next base: position 13,122 of record NZ_SOQZ01000009.1, on the reverse strand, counting down.
GTATAACTCTTCAATAGCTTTAATAGTTTCTTCATCAGTAAAACTATAACCGCTTAATTGCTTTGTTAAGGTTTCAAAATCGTTATTATGTAATTCCTGAATACGTACAAAATTACTTGGGTCACCAACATCCATAGCGTTGCTTATGGTTTGTACTGAAGGTTTTGGTTCGTACTGTTGCGTTTGCAAATAATTATATACAATGGCATTAGCATTGTTTGCAGCAATAAAATGTTTAACAGGTAAGCCTAAACGTTGTGCCATCATACCAGCACAAATATTTCCGAAGTTACCACTTGGTACTGAAAACACAATATTGTCATAACTCTTGTGAAGTTGTTTGTAAGCAAACATAAAGTAAAATAACTGTGGTAACCATCGTGCTACATTAATAGAGTTGGCTGACGTGAGTTGCATTTTACTGGTTAAAGTGTCGTCTAAAAATGCTCGTTTTACCATAGCTTGACAATCGTCAAACGTACCATGAACTTCTAATGCTTTAATGTTTTTTTTAAGCGTAGTTAATTGTTTTTCTTGTATATCACTCACTTTTCCGCTAGGATATAAAATCACCACATTTACACCTTCAACACCTAAAAAACCATTAGCTACAGCGCCTCCAGTATCTCCTGATGTCGCTACCAAAACTGTAACTTCGTTGGTGTTATTCTGATTGAAATAACCCAAACATCTAGCCATAAAACGCGCACCAACGTCTTTAAAAGCCATTGTTGGACCATGAAATAATTCTAAAGTTGAAATAGAATCGGTTATTTTTTCAACAGGAAAATCAAACGACAATGTATCTTCTATAATGTCTTTTAAAATTGCTTCAGGAATATCAGGAGTCACAAACTGTTTGATAGCTTCAAAGGCAATTTCAGAATATGAAAGCGAATCAATAGACTTAAAAAAAGAGTCTGGTAAAGGAGTGATGCTCTCTGGAAAGTACAAACCTTTGTCTGGAGCTAGCCCTTTAATTACTGCATCCTTAAAAGTAGTGTTTGGTGCTTTTTTATTTAGTGAAAAGTAGTTCATGATAGTGTTTTTATTCCGTTAGGATTAATTTTTGAAACGTAAACTTTAAAATCTATTGTTGTGTTTTTATACACATTTTCAAAGGCTTCGGCAACTTGGTTTGCTGTTGTTTCTCCTTTGCTTAAAGCAAAAATTGAAGGTCCAGAACCAGAAATACCAACACCTAATGCACCAGATTGCATTGCAGAAGCTTTGGCAACATCAAACTGTGGTATAAGCTGTTTTCTGTGAGGTTCTACTATAACATCTTGCAATGAACGACTGATTAAATCATAGTCTGAAGTATGCAGTCCATGAACCAAACTACCAACATTTGCCCATTGTGTAATTCCGTCTTTAAATTGAATGTGTTTAGGTAAAATAGCCCTTGCTTCAGAAGTTTTTACCTCAATTTGAGGATGCACAATGGTTGCATATAAATCAGTAGGAGTAGGGAGTTCTAAAATTTCTAGAGGCTCTAAACTTTTTACCAAAGTAAATCCGCCAAATAATCCTGGAGCAATATTATCAGCATGTTCATTGCCACTAGCTACAGCTTCACCTTTCATGGCAAATGCTGTTAATTGCGTTTTATTGAAAGGTTTTCCTAGTAATTCATTTATAGCATACACAACTCCAGAAGCACTTGCTGAACTGCTACCAACACCACTTCCTGGTTTGATATGTTTGTAAATTTCAACATCGAAACCAAAGTTTACATTTGCTGCTTCTAAAATGGCTAAACCAGCAACACCAGCAACATTTTTTTTGGTCTCTAAAGGCAAATCATAACCTTCAATTTTACTAATGGTTATGCCTTTGGAACTTGTCTTTTTAATTACCATTTCATCACCAACACTGTCGAGGCAAAACCCAAGAACATCAAATCCGCAAGACACGTTAGCAACAGTTGCTGGTGAAAATATTTTTATTGAATCCATATTAGTCATTTCCGATTCTTATAATATCAGCAAATAAACCAGAGGCAGTAACATCTGCTCCAGCTCCAGCTCCTTTGATAATCATTGGTTGCTCTTTGTAACGTTGGGTGTAAAACATCACAATATTGTCTTTTCCTTCAAGGTTGTAAAATGGATGACCTTGCGGAATTTCCTTTAAACCAACTTTGGCTTTGCCTTCATTAAATTCGGCTACATATTTCAATTTAGAACCTTTTTCATTGGCTTGCGCAAATAGCTTTTGAAAATGTGCTTCGTCATCAATTAAAGTCTTATAAAAGTCATCAACAGAATCGCTTTCTAAATTGGCTTTCGTTAAAAAAGAATCGTTTGTAATGTCTTCCAGTTCCATAACGGTTCTACTTTCTCTGGCTAAAATCAATATTTTTCTAGCAACATCAACACCACTTAAGTCAATTCTAGGATCAGGTTCGGTATAACCTTCAGCTTGTGCTTGTTTTACCACATCATGAAACTTGGTTGTATCATTAAAATTATTAAAAACGAAGTTTAAACTTCCCGATAATACAGCTTGAATAGATGTGACTTTATCTCCAGAAGCGATAAGATTATTGAGAGTGTCAATAACTGGTAAACCTGCACCAACATTAGTTTCAAATAAAAATGGTGCGTTGTATTTTCTTGATAGATATTTAAGCTGATTATATTTGTCAAAAGTATCTGAACAGGCAATTTTATTACAAGCTACAACAGCAATACTTTCTTTTAAATAGTTAGCGTATAAATTTGCAACGTCTTTGTTTGCAGTAACATCTACAAAAATGCTGTTGCGTAAATTCAATGCTTTTGCAGTTTTGAAAAAGCCTTCTAAAGAGGCTGTTTCGCCAGTGTTTAAAACCGCTTTCCAGTTTTTAAGGGAAATACCATCTTCGTCAAAGACCATTTGTCTAGAGTTTGATAATCCAATAACTCTTAAATTGATTTTCAAATTGTCTTTAAGGTATTTTTTCTGTTGTTTAATCTGCTCCACCAAACGTTCTCCAACATTACCAACTCCTGTAATAAATACATTAAGCTGTTTGGTTTTTACTTCAAAAAACACTTCGTGTAATGTATTCAGAGCTTTTTTAACATCATGCTCAGAAATTACTGCAGAGATGTTTTTTTCCGAAGCTCCTTGTGCTATCGCTCTAACGTTGATGTTGTTTTTACCTAAAGTACTGAACATTTTGCCACTAATACCTTGATGACTTTTCATATTATCACCAATAAGTGCAACTATAGAAAGGTCAGTTTCAATAACAATAGGGTTAATTTTATGCTGAGTGATTTCGTACTCAAAAGCTTGGTTAATCTTTTCTTTAGCTTGATTAGCATCGGCTTTATTTACACCAAAACAAATAGAATGTTCTGATGATGCTTGCGTAATAAAAACCACGTTTATTTTATGATTAGCTAACACTTCAAACAAACGTTTTGAAAACCCAGGAATACCTACCATTCCGCTACCTTCAAGTGTTAATAATGAGATGTCGTTAATATTACTAATTCCTCTTACGGTAAGGTTATTGGTTTGTTCATGGGCAATGTAAGTACCATCAGCATCAGGTTCCATGGTGTTTTTAATCACTATTGGGATGTTTTTATCCAACACAGGTTGAACAGTTGGTGGATAAAGTACTTTTGCACCAAAATGGGAAAGCTCCATAGCTTCTTGGTAGGACAGCTTTTTGATAGGGTAGGCTTGCTTTACAAGTTTAGGGTTTGCAGTATACATACCGCTTACATCAGTCCATATTTCTAAAGTATCAGCTTCTAAGGCTGAAGCTACCAAAGCAGCAGTAAAATCGGAGCCTCCACGACCCAAGGTTGTGATTTCACCTTGTTGAGACTTCGATACAAAACCAGGAAGTATCGTTACACCTTGTGTTGTGCTACTAAAATACTCCTGAATATTCTTATAAGTTATTTGATAATTGACTTCGGCTTTAGTAAAGTTATCGTTAGTTATAATCAACTCTTGTGTGTTTTTTCTAACAACATCAATACCTCTTGATTTCATGGTTTCAGTGATGATGTAAGATGACAATAATTCTCCAAAACTTACTAGTTTATCAGACGTTTTTGGTGACAACTCATTTATCAAATAAATACCATCTAGTAAGCTTTTTAGGTTGTCTAATTTAGTGTTTAGTTTATCTGAAACTGCTTTATCAACATTTGGAATTAATCTAGATAATATATTTAAATGAATGTCTTTAATAGTTTTATATTCAGATAAATAACTTTCATCTTTTGTTTGAGCTAAGTGACCAGCTTTTAGTAATTTATCAGTTATTCCACCAACAGCAGATACAACACAAATTACAGGTTGACTTTTTTTATAGTCTTCTAATATTTGAATAACCTTTGTTATATTTTCAACAGAACCTACAGAAGTTCCTCCAAATTTTAATACGTGCATTTTATAATGACTTTAGTAAAAATAATATTGTTTATTTGTTGTGTTTAAAAAAACACATTGGACCGGAGAGAATATATTAATAGCAACCCAAACGGGTTGTAATAATAGATGTGAACACAGAAGTGCTAGCAACAAAAATTGCTGATGATATAAAGTTGGTATTTAATACTGTCTTAGTGTTCATATACCTTTCAAATGTATTATTTTTACTCTAATAAAAAAACTAATTAATTCTTTTTACGGAATTAACAAAAAATATAAAGACTTTTTAACAAATAATGAAAATATTATCCAAAGAACAGATATACGAAGGAGATAAACTAACAGCACAACGTCAAAACATATCCTCAACCGAGTTGATGGAGCGTGCTGGAACCCAAATTTTTAACTGGATACATATGCGTATGCAAGGAGCTCCTGTTCCTATTCATGTATTTTGTGGTATAGGAAATAATGGTGGAGATGGTTTGGTATTGGCTAGACATTTAATAAATCATGGTTATAATGTTTATACTTATGTTGTAAACTATAGTGATAAGCGTTCAAAAGACTTTTTGATTAACTATGACAGAATAAAACAAACCACTAAAGAGTGGCCTACATTATTAACTTCTGAAAAAGACTTTCCATCAATAACTCCAGAAGCTATTATAGTTGATGCTGTTTTTGGTATTGGTTTAAACAGACCAATTGATGACTGGGTTAAACACTTGTTTCAGCATTTTAGAGCGTCAAAAGCGTTTACCTTGTCTATAGACATTCCGTCAGGATTACTTACAGATAAAGTCCCTGAAAATGAAAACGATGTGGTTTGGGCTGGTTTTACCTTGAGTTTTCAAACACCAAAATTGGTTTTCTTCTTACCGCAAACTTCAAAATATACAGTACAATGGGAAGTATTAGATATAGGTATTGATTTAGAATACATTTATAATTTAAATACAGAAACTGAGCTTATAGGTAAACAAGAAGTTTTACCACTTTATCAACCTAGAGAAAAATTTTCTCATAAGGGAAGTTTTGGTCATGCTTTGATTATTGGTGGAAGTTATGGAAAAATTGGAGCTGTAACTTTGGCAAGTAGAGCTGCCTTGTCTTCTGGTGTTGGTTTAGTAACTGCTTTTGTACCTAAATGTGGTTATGTGCCATTACAGTCTTCATTTCCTGAAGCTATGGTGATTACTGATAAAGAGGAAGAATGTATTTCTGATATCTCTTTTGAAATTGAGCCAACAGCAATTGGAATAGGAGTAGGCATAGGAGCACATGATAAAACTGTTACTGCTTTTGAGGCATTTTTAAAAGCAAATACAAAACCTTTGGTTATTGATGCTGATGGATTAAACATACTTTCAAAGAAGAAAGCTTTATTGAAATTACTGCCAGAGCAAACCGTTTTAACACCACACCCAAAAGAATTAGAAAGACTTGTAGGAACTTGGAAAGACGATTTTGACAAACTAGAAAAAACCAAAGCATTCTCTAAAAAGTACAACGTAATTGTAATCATAAAAGGAGCAAATACAATAACCGTTTTTCAGGATAAATACTATGTAAATACTACTGGAAATCCTGGGTTAGCTACAGCAGGAACAGGAGATGTGCTTACAGGAGTTATAACAGGATTAATAACTCAAGGGTATCAACCGTTGGTTGCTTCTATTTTTGGAGTGTATTTACATGGTAAATCTGCTGATATTATTCTACAGGATTACGGTTATCAAAGTTTAATTGCAAGTCATGTTATTGAAGGTTTAGGTGAAGCTTATATTGATTTGTTTAAGCAGCCTGAACAGCCACAACAAGCAGAAAATGAAGAAGACCAAAACGCATAAAAAAAGCCACTGTATCAGTGGCTTTTTCATTTTATACAATAAGTATTAAATACTTAATTCTTTAAATAACTCAACTAGTTTAGGACTAGATGGTCTTGGTGCATCTGCACTTACAATGTTTCCATCAGGATCAACAAGAATAAATCTTGGAATTCCTTCAATAGCATAATCTTGTACGAATTGAGATTTCCAATCGTTATCTGCAAATAACTGAATACCACCTAACTCTTTTTCTTTAACCATTTCAACCCAAGTATCATGGTCTTTTGCAACGTCAATTGATGTGCTTACAAATTCAATATTTTTACCATGAAATTGTGCTTCAACTTCTTTTAAGAAAGGTATTTCGCGTTTGCAAGGTCCACACCATGTAGCCCAAACATCAATGTATACATATTTACCTTTTAAGTCAGATAAAGATGTAGTACCTCCTTTATGGTTTTCATATTTAGTAAATTCTGGAGAAGGGTTTCCTTTTGCCAATAGTTTAACTTTGTTGTACTTTTCTGTAAGCTTATCTTTAAATTCTTGGTCATCAGATAATGAAGAAACTCCATTGTAGTAAGCTTCAAGATTTTCGTTACCAGGAGAAACTTCATAAGCTAACATTTTAGCAAGGTCTTTTTTTATTGAAGGTGCGTTTAAAGCGCTTAGCTCTTTAAAAGTAGCTTCAACATTTTCACCACTATTTAATTTAGTGCTATAGTGGTTTTGAACCATGGCTTTGTATGCTGCTATGTTGTTATAATCTTCTTCATTAGTAAAGTCTATACCTTCTAATGGTTTCATAAAGTCGTCAGAAGCTTTGAAACCTTCTTTCTTAGCAAAATACTCGTGGTATGTTGGATATCTTTGTATGTTAGATAAATGATCGTACTTCAGGTTTTTAGTTTCCATAGCAACAAAATCTTCATCTAACACTCCAGAGTTTTTAAGTAATTCAGTTTTAGAAGTATTGAACTCATTGATTTTGTTTAAAAATTCTTCTTCTTCTAAAGCATATAATTCTGGTGTTCCTATTTCGCCTGATAGTTTTTCGTCATGTAACGATTTGCTTGCTAAGTAGTTATTGACTTCGGCGCCAACACCTGTATAGGCTATTGTTTCATCAAATTCTTTAGTGTTTAGTGTTAGATTTAAATCATAACCAGGAGCTAAATAAACGTTAGAGATTTCTTTACCGTCATTAAACATATATACGCCTGTATCTACACGTAATGTGTCGGCAAAAGTTCCATCTTCAGCAACGGCAATAGTTTTAGTGAAATCTCCACTACGCACAATTAGTTTGTCGCTATTTTTGTTTTCAATTTTTCCAGAAAACAGAGCATAGTCAACTTTAGGTTCTTCATTACAAGCCATAAGCAAAGTAGCAGAACTTAATAAAATTAGTGTTTTTTTCATGGGAGTTTGTTTTAGTTTACTCAAAAATAACAGAATATAGCTACAATTCATGATATTTTATTAATTATTAACATTAGTTGCATAATATATAAGGAATGTTGAATTTTGAGGCACTAAAATTTCATTATGGACTCCATTCATTATATATCTTCTGATATTTTACAATTATCAGATATTAATGATATAATACAATTACATAAAAAGATTGAACTCTCTAAAGAAGCAATCGATAAAATTTCTAAATGCAGAACCTACTTAAATGATAGAATGTCTTTACAAGACGAACCTATTTATGGTATTAATACTGGATTTGGTTCGCTATATAATGTAAAAATTTCTAAAGATAAGTTAACGCAGTTACAAGAAAACCTTGTGATGTCTCATGCTTGTGGTATTGGAGAACAAGTACCAAATGAAGTTGTAAAACTTATGCTCTTTTTGAAAATTCAATCTTTAAGCTACGGTTTTAGTGGTGTGCAATTGGAAACTGTAAACCGATTGGTAGATTTTTATAATAATGATATTTTACCAATAGTATATACTCAAGGCTCGTTAGGAGCTTCTGGCGATTTAGCACCTTTAGCACATTTGGCATTGCCTTTACTTGGAAAAGGTGAGGTTTATTATAAAGGTAGCATAGTAGCTTCTAAAAAAGTGCTTTCAGATTTTAATTGGAAACCAATTCAATTACAGTCAAAAGAAGGTTTAGCGCTTTTAAATGGTACACAATTTATGAGTGCTTATGGAATACATGTCCTTATTAAATCTTATAAAATTTCATATTTAGCCGATTTAATAGGTAGTATCTCAATTGACGCTTTTGATGGTAGAATAGAGCCATTTAGTGAATTGGTTCATTTAATAAGACCTCATAATGGACAATTAAAAACTGCTGAAAGAGTTAGAGAATTTCTTGAGGATAGTGAACTGATAAAACAAAAGAAGCAACATGTACAAGATCCATATTCATTTAGGTGTATACCGCAAGTTCATGGTGCAACTAAAGATGCATTGGAGTATGTACATAAAGTATTTAAGACTGAAATAAACTCAGTAACAGATAACCCAAATATTTTTATTGGTGAAGATCAAATTATATCAGGAGGAAATTTTCATGGTCAACCACTAGCATTAGCTTTTGATAACCTAAAAATAGCAATGTCAGAGTTAGGTAATATCTCAGAGCGAAGAACATTTCAACTTGTATCTGGTTTAAGAGGTTTACCAACATTTTTAGTTGACAATCCTGGATTAAATTCTGGGTTTATGATTCCACAATATACAGCAGCTAGTATTGTTAGTGCAAACAAGCAATTAGCAACACCAGCTAGTATTGATAGTATAGTTTCTAGTAATGGTCAAGAAGATCATGTAAGCATGGGAGCAAACGCAGCAACTCAAGCATATACATTAGTTGATAATGTAGGAAGGATTTTGGCAATTGAACTTTTCAACGCTTCACAAGCACTGTTTTTTAGAAAACCTAAAAAATCATCTAGCTTAATTGAGGCATTCCTAAAAGCCTATAGAAAGGAAGTGGATTTTGTTGATCATGATCAAATTTTTCATGAAATGATAAAAAAGTCTGTGCATTTTATCGATGATTTTTGCATTGAAAATGAACTGCTTTTCGATTAACTGCAAAAAAGAAATGTTTAACTGTTTATTTGTTAAAAAAAAACAAATTTTATTTGTGAGTCACTATTATAAAATATACTTTTGAAAGTAAATAGATGGTATTTCATATCGTTTATTTAGCGTAATATAAGCCCTTTTTACAAGAAAATTTTACGCATCTTACCTAAAATTGTTTAATAGCAGAACAATTGATTATTAGCACATTTATTGATTTTTTGAATGTTTACATTCAAGGAAAAGTTACTCTGTATTTCATTTATGCGATACTGAATAGCTTAATCATTTAGGTCCCAAACCTAACATTTTAACTATTAACCTCCATCTATGTTATGTTGGCAATTTTGCCAAGAAATAAATGTATAGATAATTTTAATTTTAATACCAAATGTTATGTTTATGAGCAATTTTACCCGTAGTAGAGGTTCAGCTATAAAATGGCGACCTACTACAAATTTATGGTGTTGTAGCATTGACTTTTTTACTAGGCATTTTAAGAGCATGAAGGCTTTGGCTTTTATCATGCTTTTTGTGTTTAGTTCAGGCTCAATGTTAGGGCAATCTAACGAACTGATGGAGCGAAGTACATACTTAAATAGATGTATGGATGAAGCTCCTGTAGGACCAACCGCTGCAGAAATGGGTGGAGTGTACGTCGAAATATGTGACGGAATTACGCCAACTGTAACTAAATCTTCAGCTTGGGTTCAACCGTCAACAGACTGTGATTGGGAAATCATCCACACTTATGATATTGTTTGTGGAGATTTTGAAGAGCAGTTTAAAATTCACTACACAGGAGGAGATCAAACAGCTCCAACTTTAAATGAAGATGCTGTTATTCCTTCAGGTGGATCAGACTTAAACGTTTGTTTTGACGAAATTCCAGAAGGACCATCTGAGTCAGATATTAGAGATCTTTTTTCTGATAACTGTGGAGATGTAATTGTTGTAAAGTCTGGAGAGCCAACAGGTAGTGATTGTGCTTGGAGTGTAACTTATAAGTACGAAATCACTGATGAATGTGGAAATACTGCTAGCCCTATTGATATTTCATATAGTGGAGGCGACACAGAAGACCCTGTGTTAGTTGGAGTTCCTGAAGATGAAACTGTAAGTTGTATTGATGAAATTCCGGATGCTCCACAAGTAACTGCTACAGATAATTGTGCAGACAACTTGGTAGTAACATTAGAGGAAGACGATTCAAACCTTGGAACTTTTTGTGATGGTGGAACATTAGTTAGAACTTGGACTGTAACAGATGAGTGTGATCATACTGTAAGTATGTCTCAAACAATAACTGTTGAGCCAACACCTGAAACATATTTCTTAAACACTCCTGATAACATAAGTATAAGTTGTGATGAGGCTGGTAGTTACCAACCTTCAAGTTTAGCTTATACAAATGGTGTTGACTCTGGAGCTTGTGCTATAAATGGTGAAGTTGCAGGAGAATTAAGTGGAAACTATACAGAGTGTGGTGGATACCTTAAAGTAACTTGGTCATATACAGATGAATGTGAAAGAGAGATTACCTATGTTCAAGATATCACTGTTGAGCCTGCACCAATGGCAGCTTTTGAGTCAGTATCTGATGAAGAAATTACTTGTGATGAAGCGGCATCTTATGAAGCAGGATACTTAGCTTATACTAATGATGCTGAGACTGAAGCATGCTTAATAGCAGGTGAAGTTGAAGGAGAATTAAGTGGAAGCTATACAGAATGTGGTGGAGAGCTAATGGTAACTTGGACGTTTATGGACGATTGCCAGAGAGAAATTACAGCTACAAAAACAATAACAGTATTACCAGCACCAGTTGCAGAATTTGCACCAGTAGAGGACGAAGAAATCACTTGTGATGAAGCGGCAACTTATTCAGCTGGATTCTTAACATATAATAATGGAGCAGAAACAGACGCTTGCTACATTTCAGGAAAAGTAAAAGGAGTAATTACAGGAAGCTACACAGAATGTGGTGGAGAGTTAATAG
>NZ_SOQZ01000009.1:0-1415 GCF_004366715.1 Meridianimaribacter flavus | reverse complement strand
TATTTATCATACAACAACAATGCAGAAACTAAAGCTTGTTCTATTTCAGGAGAAGTAGAAGGTGAGTTAAGTGGAAGCTATACAGAATGTGGTGGAGAGTTAGAAGTAACTTGGACATATGTTGACGATTGTCAAAGAGAAATTACAGCTACAAAAACAGTAACTGTATTACCAGCACCAGCAGCAGAATTTGCACCAGTAGAAGATGAAGAGATTACATGTGATGAAGCAGCATCTTATGTTGCGGGCTACTTATCATATAGTAATAATGCTGAGACTGATGCTTGTTTAATAGAAGGAGAAGTTGAAGGAGAAATCTCTGGTGAATACAATGAGTGTGGAGGAACATTAACAGTAACTTGGTTCTACAAAGATAACTGTGAGCGTGAAATTACAGCTAGTAAAACAGTAACTGTATTACCAGCTCCTGTTGCAGAATTTGATTCAGTTGAGGTTATTGTAATTGATTGTGATGAAGCTGCATCTTATGAGGCAGGTTACTTAGCATATAGTAATGGAGCTGGAACTGATGCTTGTTTAATAGCAGGTGAAGTTGAAGGAGAAATTACTGGAAGTTACACTGAATGTGGAGGACTTTTATTTGCTAATTGGACTTTTACTGATGAGTGTGAGAGAACTATAACTCAAACTCAACAAATTAAAGTAAATCCAGCACCAGCAGCAGAGTTTGCTCCAGTAGAAAATGAAGAGATTACATGTGATGAAGCTGCATCTTATGTTGCAGGCTACTTATCATATAGTAATAATGCTGAGACTGAGTCTTGTTTAATAGCAGGAGAGGTTGAAGGAGAATTAAGTGGAAACTATACTGAATGTGGTGGAGAGTTGCAAGTAACTTGGACATTTATGGATGATTGTCAAAGAGAAATTACGGCTACAAAAATAGTAACTGTATTACCTGCACCTAAAGCTGAATTTGTAAATGTTCCTCAAAACATTACTATTACTTGTGATCAGGCTGCTGTTTATCAATCGGCTAACTTAGAGTACACAAATAATGCTGAGACTGACGCTTGTTTAATAGCAGGTGAAGTAGAAGGAGAAATTACAGGAAGCTATACAGAATGTGGTGGAGAGTTTGTGGTAACTTGGACGTTTATGGACGATTGTCAAAGAGAAATTACAGCTACAAAAATAGTTACTATTTCTCCAGCACCAGTTGCAGAATTTGCACCAGTAGAGGACGAAGAAATCACTTGTGATGAAGCAGCAACTTATTCAGCTGGATTCTTAACATATAACAATGGAGCAGAAACAGACGCTTGCTATATTTCAGGAAAAGTAAAAGGATCATTAAGTGGAAGCTACACAGAATGTGGTGGAGAGTTAATAGCAACTTGGACATATACTGATGATTGTAATCGTCAAATCACAGCTAGTAAAACAATAACAGT
>NZ_SOQZ01000008.1:0-80000 GCF_004366715.1 Meridianimaribacter flavus | reverse complement strand
GCTGGGTTGCCCCATTCGGATATCTGCGGATCAATTTGTATGTGCCAATCCCCGCAGCTTTTCGCAGCTTATCACGTCCTTCATCGCCTCTGAGAGCCTAGGCATTCCCCATACGCTCTTATTTAGCTTATTGTACTTCTTGTCTTTTTAATGAGTTACAATTATTGCTCGTTACAATAATTTAATTTTATTAAATATTTCTATCTAATTTTCATGTATCTTTTTCAATATGTCAATGAACTTTTTAGCTTTCGCTATTGTGGAGAATATCGGAGTCGAACCGATGACCTCCTGCGTGCAAGGCAGGCGCTCTAGCCAGCTGAGCTAATCCCCCATATACTAGTCGTTAGTACATAGTAGTTAGTAGTTAGACTATAACCACTACTCAACTTCCAGAATTTCCTATTAATTTAGTAGTCTCAGGCAGACTCGAACTGCCGACCTCTACATTATCAGTGTAGCGCTCTAACCAGCTGAGCTATGAGACTCTACTATAATAGATCATTTAAATTAACAGCAAAAGAACAGACTATTCCTTTTTTGAACTTCCTTATTAGTCGTCTTTCTCTAGAAAGGAGGTGTTCCAGCCGCACCTTCCGGTACGGCTACCTTGTTACGACTTAGCCCTAGTTACTAATTTTACCCTAGGCCGCTCCTTGCGGTGACGGACTTCAGGCACTCCCAGCTTCCATGGCTTGACGGGCGGTGTGTACAAGGCCCGGGAACGTATTCACCGGATCATGGCTGATATCCGATTACTAGCGATTCCAGCTTCACGGAGTCGAGTTGCAGACTCCGATCCGAACTGTGATAGGTTTTTAGGATTCGCTCCTGCTCACGCAGTGGCTGCCCTCTGTACCTACCATTGTAGCACGTGTGTAGCCCAGGACGTAAGGGCCGTGATGATTTGACGTCATCCCCACCTTCCTCACGGTTTGCACCGGCAGTCTTGCTAGAGTTCCCGACATTACTCGCTGGCAACTAACAACAGGGGTTGCGCTCGTTATAGGACTTAACCTGACACCTCACGGCACGAGCTGACGACAACCATGCAGCACCTTGTAAGTAGTCCGAAGAAAGATCTATCTCTAAATCATGCAACTTACATTTAAGCCCTGGTAAGGTTCCTCGCGTATCATCGAATTAAACCACATGCTCCACCGCTTGTGCGGGCCCCCGTCAATTCCTTTGAGTTTCATTCTTGCGAACGTACTCCCCAGGTGGGTCACTTATCACTTTCGCTTAGCCACTCAGACCGAAATCCGAACAGCTAGTGACCATCGTTTACGGCGTGGACTACCAGGGTATCTAATCCTGTTCGCTCCCCACGCTTTCGTCCATCAGTGTCAGTACATTATTAGTGATCTGCCTTCGCAATTGGTATTCTATGTAATATCTATGCATTTCACCGCTACACTACATATTCTAACCACTTCATAATGACTCAAGATAACCAGTATCAAAGGCAATTCTACAGTTGAGCTGCAGGATTTCACCTCTGACTTAATTATCCACCTACGGACCCTTTAAACCCAATGATTCCGGATAACGCTTGGATCCTCCGTATTACCGCGGCTGCTGGCACGGAGTTAGCCGATCCTTATTCTTACGGTACCGTCAAGCTCCCTCACGAGGGAGTGTTTCTTCCCGTATAAAAGCAGTTTACAACCCATAGGGCAGTCTTCCTGCACGCGGCATGGCTGGATCAGGCTTGCGCCCATTGTCCAATATTCCTCACTGCTGCCTCCCGTAGGAGTCTGGTCCGTGTCTCAGTACCAGTGTGGGGGATCCCCCTCTCAGGGCCCCTACCTATCGTTGCCATGGTGTGCCGTTACCACACCATCTAGCTAATAGGACGCATGCTCATCTTTTACCGATAAATCTTTAATCAAATGCCGATGCCGACTCTTGATACTATGGGATATTAATCCAAATTTCTCTGGGCTATCCCCCTGTAAAAGGTAGATTGCATACGCGTTACGCACCCGTGCGCCACTCGTCATCAGAAAAGCAAGCTTTTCCATGTTACCGTTCGACTTGCATGTGTTAGGCCTGCCGCTAGCGTTCATCCTGAGCCAGGATCAAACTCTTCATCGTTAAATCTTAAATATTATTTAACAACTAATATGGAATTTTATTCAGTACTCAAAATGGTCTATTCTTTTGTTTAATTAACATCGTTTCCAATGCTAATTTTACGCTGTCAATTCAATATGTTAATGAACTTTTATCTTCTCTTCTAAACCGTCTTATCGGTTAAGCGGGTGCAAATATAAAACCCTTTTTTTTATCCCACAATCTTTTTTGATTTTTTTTTGAAAATTTTTTCGAAACAATCCAAAACCCTTTTCTTAATCAGTATTTCTTGTGAACTTTTTGCCTCAACGTTCCCGTTTTTAGCGGCTGCAAATATACAACCTATTTTTTCTTTATCGCAAACTTTTTTTTACTTTTTTTTAATGTTTTTCTCGAAAAATTTCGCCCAACCTATAAACCAATACTTTACATATAATATTCTTATCATTTATACTTCTTGAAAAGTTACATTAAACTAAAATGCACGCTTTAAACATATATATACATAAACTTAAAACACACAAAATAACTCTACACTATTAATCCACTATTCTCTTTATGTATAGTTCACCTCTACATATAGGCACTATAGATTAGCCTGCCTTTAAACGCTAATCATACATATATATCCTTAATGAATAAAGATGTAAAAATTTATACATTATATATTATTGTATGAATGTAATTAACCTATTATCTTTGCATTCTTATTTTCATACATATATATAATATAATGGTAAACATCACATTGCCTGATGGCAGTATAAAATCGTTTGAGGGAGCTACTACTCCAATAGAAGTCGCTAAAAGTATTAGTGAAGGGTTAGCTAGAAATGTTATTTCTGCAAAGTTTAATGATACTACGGTAGAAACAACAACACCTATAACGACAGATGGATCATTGGTTTTATACACTTGGAATGACGATGACGGTAAAAAAGCTTTCTGGCATTCTTCGGCTCATATATTAGCACAAGCAATTGAAGAGTTGTATCCTAGTGCAAAGTTATGGGTTGGTCCTGCTATTGAGAATGGTTTTTATTATGATATAGATTTAGGAGATGATGTGATTTCTGACAAAGACTTTAAGCGTATAGAGGACAAGATGCTGGAGATTGCAAGAGGTAAGCATGATTTTAAAATGCGTTCAGTGTCAAAAGACGAAGCATTATCTTATTATAAAGGTAAAAATGACTATAAAGTTGATTTGATAGAAAATCTTGAAGATGGTACTATCACATTTTGTGATCATGACTCATTTACTGACTTATGCCGAGGAGGACATATACCAAACACTGGAATTGTTAAAGCTGTTAAAATATTGAGTGTAGCTGGAGCCTATTGGAAAGGTGATGAAAACAATAAACAGTTAACACGTGTTTATGGTATTTCATTTCCGAAGCAAAAAGAGTTAACTGAATATTTGCAACTACTAGAAGAAGCTAAAAAACGTGACCATAGAAAACTCGGTAAAGAACTTGAATTGTTTACTTTCTCACAAAAGGTAGGTCAAGGTCTTCCGCTTTGGTTACCTAAAGGAGCGGCTTTACGTGAGCGCTTAGAAAACTTCTTAAAAGTTGCTCAGAAAAAAGCAGGATACGAAATGGTTGTAACACCTCACATTGGCCAAAAGGAGCTATACGTTACTTCTGGTCACTATGCTAAATACGGAGAAGATAGTTTTCAGCCAATTCATACGCCAAAAGAAGGTGAAGAATTTTTACTAAAACCCATGAACTGTCCTCACCATTGCGAAATTTACAATCACTCTCAATGGTCTTATAAAGATTTACCAAAGCGTTATGCTGAATTTGGTACTGTATATAGATATGAGCAAAGTGGTGAGTTACATGGATTAACTCGTGTAAGAGGTTTTACTCAAGATGATGCTCACCTATTTTGTACTCCAGAGCAATTAGACAAAGAGTTTAAAGACGTTATCGACTTAGTGCTTTACGTTTTTGGTTCATTAGGTTTTGAAAACTTTACCGCTCAAGTATCTGTAAGGGATCCTGAAAATCCCGACAAATATATTGGTGATGTAGCTAACTGGGAAAAAGCTGAACAAGCAATTATTAACGCAGCAAGTGACAAAGGTCTAAATTATGTAATTGAAACTGGTGAAGCTGCCTTTTATGGTCCTAAACTTGACTTTATGGTTAAAGATGCATTGGGCAGACAATGGCAATTAGGAACTATACAAGTAGATTATAATTTACCTGAGCGTTTTGATTTAACATATAGAGGAAGTGATAATGAACTTCACAGACCTGTTATGATACATCGTGCACCTTTTGGTAGTATGGAAAGATTCATAGCTATTTTGCTAGAACATACAGGAGGAAATTTCCCACTTTGGTTAATGCCAGAACAAGTAATTGTCTTATCAATTAGTGAGAAATATGAAAAATACGCCAAAAAAGTTTTAAATTTGTTAGAAAATAACGAAATTCGCGCCCTAATTGACAATAGGAATGAGACTATGGGTAAAAAAATTCGGGAAGCCGAAATGAAAAAAATCCCATTCATGATTATTGTCGGTGAGAATGAAGAATCAGAAAACAAAGTTTCTGTGCGTCAACATGGTGGAGAAGATCTTGGCATGATTACTGTACAAGAATTTTCGAATATTGTTGACCAAGAGATAAAAAAATCTTTGAAACAGTTTTAAAAAATTAAGTTTAATTAAAATTATATAGCCATAGCAATACGTAGAAACAGAAACAACTCTAGAAGAGTTGAAAAAGAAGATCAACACAGAATTAATTCAAAAATTAGAGCCGAAAAAGTACGAGTAGTCGGTGATAATGTTGAAGTAGGAATTTATACAACTAAGCAAGCACTTGCCATTGCTGATGAGCAAGGTTTGGATCTTGTTGAGATTTCTCCAAAAGCTGATCCTCCAGTATGTAAGGTTATGGATTATAAGAAGTTTCTTTATGAACAAAAGAAACGAGATAAAGCCTTAAAAGCAAAAGCTTCTAAAGTTGTAGTTAAAGAAATTCGTTTTGGTCCTCAAACTGATGACCATGATTATAACTTCAAAAAGAAGCATGCTGAAAAGTTTTTAAAAGATGGAGCAAAATTGAAAGCTTTTGTGTTTTTCAAAGGACGTTCTATCGTATTTAAAGAGCAAGGACATATTTTACTACTTAGGTTAGCTCAAGACCTTGAAGAATTTGGAAAAGTAGAGCAAATGCCAAAATTAGAAGGTAAAAGAATGACCATGTTTATTGCTCCAAAAAAATAAAATAAGTACTGAGAAACTCTCAGCTAAAAATAATAAGCGAAACGTAAATTAAAACTAGGAGAAAATGCCTAAAATGAAAACTAAATCAAGTGCTAAGAAACGTTTTAAACTAACTGGCACTGGTAAGATCAAAAGAAAGCACGCTTTTAAAAGTCACATCTTGACTAAAAAATCTAAAAAGCGTAAGCTTGCTTTGACTCATGATACATTAGTACATAAGTCAGACGAAGACAACATTAAAACTATGTTACGTTTAAAGTAATAACGTTTTAATCGGTTAAAATAATTTATAAACCCTGGAGTTAGGCAAAACAATTTAGCAAGTACCAATTAAGGTCGCCTACTACAAAAAACAAATTTAAGAAATGCCAAGATCAGTAAATTCAGTAGCTAAAAGAGCCAGAAGAAAAAAGGTTCTTAAGCAAGCAAAAGGTTACTTTGGAAGACGTAAAAACGTTTGGACAGTAGCTAAAAATGCGGTTGACAAAGCGATGCAATACTCGTACAGAGACCGTAGAAACAAAAAAAGAACGTTTCGTGCGTTATGGATTCAACGTATTAACGCTGGAGCTAGACAACACGGAATGTCATATTCAAAGTTTATGGGTAAATTAAAAGCTAACAATATCGAATTGAACCGTAAAGTTCTTGCAGATTTAGCTATGAACAATCCAGAAGCTTTTGAAGCAATAGTAAACAAAGTAAAGTAAGGCGTTCGCCTAAATAATAACAACAATTCGCTTATAAAAATCCGATTCATTATGAATCGGATTTTTTGTTTTTAACATAGTTATACTTTTATCACTCAAGTGAAAACCGATAATAAATCTTATCTTACACCACTATTATAATTTACAATTAATATGAATAAAATTAATCTAATCTCCTCCCTCATTTTATTAATAACACTTAGCGTTTTTGGTCAAGACACAAAAAAAGACAGTGTTTGGAATGTTTCAAATCCTCAAGGAAATTGGGATTTTAAAGACATAAAACTATCTACCAACGAAGGTACATGGATGAATATTGATGTTAGTCCTGATGGAAAACTTATTGTTTTTGATATGTTAGGCGATATCTATAAAATAGATATCAATGGTGGAAAAGCAACAGTTTTAAGAGAAGGTTTAGCTTTTGAGATACAGCCTAGATTTAGTCCTGATGGAAAATCAATTTCATTTACTAGCGATGCTGGTGGTGGTGACAATATTTGGGTTATGGATTTAGATGGCAACAATGCTAAACAAGTCACTAATGAAAATTTCAGACTTCTTAATAATGCAATTTGGACACCTGATAGCAATTATCTTATTGCCAGAAAACACTTTACTTCTACACGCTCTGCAGGTGCTGGTGAGTTATGGATGTATCATAAAACTGGTGGTAAAGGTTTACAATTAACAACGAGAAAAAATGACCAACAAGATGTGAATGAACCTAGCATTTCAAGTGATGGCAAGTATTTATATTACAGTGAAGACGTATATCCTGGAGGCTTTTTTCAATACAACAAAGACCCAAATAGCCAAATTTATGTCATAAACAGGTATAATATGAAAACGGGCGAAATTGATAGAATTACTGGAGGTCCTGGTGGTGCAGCGCGTCCACAAGTATCAAGAGATGGAAAAAAACTCGCTTTTATAAAACGTGTACGTGAAAAATCGGTACTATTTATACATGATTTAGAAACCAATGAAGAATGGCCTCTTTATGACAAGCTAAACAAAGACCAGCAAGAAGCTTGGGCTATTTTTGGTGTATACCCAAATTTTAACTGGATGCCAAACAACCAAGACATTGTGTTTTGGTCTGGTGGAAAAATAAACCGAATAAATATCAATTCCTTGGAAGTTACTAATATTCCTTTTCAGGTTGATGCTACACTAAAAATCGCTAAAGCTGTTGAGTTTGATACCCCTGTGTCTCCTGATACTTTTGAAGCCAAAGTAATACGACATGCCGTAACATCTCCTGATGGAAAACATTTAGTGTTTAACGCATTAGGTTATTTATGGTCTCAAAAATTACCTAACGGAACTCCAAAACGTTTAACAAAAGGAACTGATTTTGAGTTTGAACCTAGCTTTTCTCCTAACGGAAAAGACATCGTTTATGTAACATGGAATGATGAAAACCTTGGCTCAATATATAAAGTATCCGCTTCGGGAGGAACTCCTACAAAGCTTATAAATGAAAAAGGAATTTACAGAAATCCTTCTTATTCACATAATGGACAAAATATTGTTTACCGAAAAGAAGGTGGAAATAATGAACAAGGAAGAACTTTTGATAAAAATCCTGGTCTTTATGTAATGAACTCTAATGGTTCAAATATAAAATTTGTTACAAAAGAAGGCGATTTTCCTAGTTTTAATGCTGATGATTCACGAATTATTTACCAGAAAGGAGGACTATATTTTGGTGACTTAACCAAAGAACTCAAGAGTGTTAATCTTGATGGTTTTGACGAGAAAATTCTTGTAAAATCAAAACATGGTAATAGATTAGTACCAAGTCCAGATAACAAATGGATAGCATTTGTGCATCTTCATAAAGTATATGTTGCTCCAATGCCGCAATCTGGTCATACACTTGATATGACTGATAAAACAAAATTTGTTCCTGTAACACAACTTTCAAAAGATGCTGGTATAAACCTTCATTGGTCTTCTGATAGTAAGCAATTGCATTGGACACTTGGTAACATGTATTATTCAACTGAAGTTTCAGAAGATGTTCAACTTGTTGAGAACGGAACTAAAATTAATATCGAAGTAAAAACCGATAAACCTAATGGAACTATTGCTTTTAAAGGTGCTCGAATAATTACAATGGAAGGTGATGAAGTTATTGAAAACGGTACTATTGTTATTACTGAAAATAAAATAGTAGCTATTGGTAAAAGCGATGCTGTTACCATTCCTTCTAACGCAAAAGTATATGATGTTACAGGAAAAACTATAATGCCTGGAATGGTTGATGCTCATGCGCATATTGGCGGTTTCCGTTACGGACTTACAACTCAAAAACACTGGCAATTTTATGCAAATCTAGCATTTGGAGTTACAACAGCTCATGATCCTTCTGCAAATTCTGAAACAGTTTTTGCTTTATCAGAGTTACAAAAAAACGGAACTTTAGTTGGTCCTCGCCTCTACTCTACAGGTTTTATTCTATATGGAGCTGATGGTGATTTTAAAGCTGTAATTAATAATCTTGAAGATGCACGTTCATCGGTAAGACGTACTAAAGCTTTTGGTGCTTTATCGGTTAAGAGTTATAATCAACCAAGAAGAGATCAACGTCAACAAGTATTACAAGCAGCTAGAGAAGAAGGTATTTTTGTGGTTCCTGAAGGTGGTTCAAACTTTTATCATAACATGACAATGGTTATGGATGGTCACACAGGTGTTGAACATAATATTCCTGTTGCTCCTGTTTATAAAGACGTTTTAAAACTTTGGGGAAGTAGTAATGTTGGTTACACACCTACTCTTATTGTTAATTATGGCGGAATGAGTGGTGAATACTTTTGGTACCAAAACACAAATGTTTGGGAAAATGAAAAACTCTTAAAATATACACCTAGAGGTATTATAGATTCTAGGTCTAGACATCGTACTATGGTTCCTCATAGTGAATATGAAAACGGTCATATTTTAGTTTCTAAAACTTGCAAAGCACTAAGTGATGCAGGAGTTAAAGTAAATCTTGGTGCACATGGTCAGCTACAAGGTCTTGGTGCTCATTGGGAATTATGGATGCTTCAACAAGGCGGAATGACAAATCACGAAGCCTTAAAAGCTGCAACAATTAATGGCGCAAATTATATTGGTGCTGGTAACGATATTGGCTCATTAAAAGTTGGAAAACTTGCTGATTTAATTGTAATGAACAAAAACCCTTTAGAAGACATTAAAAACTCTGAAAGCATTATATATACTATGGTTAACGGTCGTTTATACGATACTGAAACTATGAATGAAATTGGTAACTCACCAAAAGAAAGAACTCAATTTTACTGGGAAAACAATAAGTATAATCAAGCTTTTCCTTGGCATGAAGCTAGCCAAAGTTTTACTAAAGAATCTTGTGGTTGTCATATAGGTTCTTCGCACTAAAACAATTAGTTAACCTTAATTTTAAACAGAGTTTAAAGCCTATTAGTATTTTTGAAAAAAATGCGATATGAATCTATCTCAAGTTAAACTTGTAGTCACTGATATGGATGGTACACTTCTTAATTCTAAAGGAGAAGTTAGTGATAATTTCTACTCTATTTTTAAGGAACTAAAACACCATAACATTCATTTTATAGCTGCTAGCGGAAGACAATACCATAGTATAATTGATAAGCTTCATGACATTAAAGATGAAATTACTGTAATTGCTGAAAATGGTGGTATTGCTAAACAAGGTAAAACTCAGCTTCTATCTAACTACTTTCCAATTGAGGTTATTCATCAACTTATTGTTTTATTGAGAACTATTGATGATGCTCATATTGTACTTTGTGGTGAAAACTATGCATATGTTGAGTCTAAAGATGATGATTTTATTTTCATGTTTAGCGAATATTATACGCAGTTTAAATTAGTTGAAGACCTTACTGAAGTGCTAGACGACAATTTTTTAAAAATTGCTGTTTACAGTTTTGGCGGATCTGAAGAGTTTGTGTATCCACATGTAAAAACCTATGAAAATGATTTACAGGTTAAAATTTCTGGTAACAACTGGTTAGATTTATCCCACATCAATACAAACAAAGGGTATGCTTTACAGCAAATACAAACCACTTTAGGTATTTCCAAAGCAGAAACTATGGTGTTTGGCGACTACAATAATGATTTGGAAATGCTACAATTAGCAGATTATAGCTTTGCTATGAAAAATGCGCATCCAAACGTAAAAAAAGTAGCTAAGTTTGAAACCAAAAGCAATGATGAAGGTGGTGTTGAATTTATTTTAAAACAGTTGATAAACGACAAAGAATTAATTGCCAAAAGCAGTAAGCACTAAACGTCTTCCGTTAGCAAAATTTCGATGTTCGCATAAGTAAATTCCTTGCCACGTTCCAAGATTTAAATTCCCATTTGTAATAGGAATTTGAACAGAACTTCCCATTAACGAAGCCTTAATATGCGCTGGCATATCATCAGAACCTTCATAATTGTGTTTGTAATAAGGTTGATTTTCTGGAACCATAACATTTATATGACTTTCAAAGTCAGCCCTAACCGTAGCATCAGCATTTTCATTAATGGTTAAACTTGCCGAAGTATGCTTAATAAACACATGTAATAATCCTATATTGATTGTAGCAATTTCAGGGAAATTCTTTATGATTTCAGAAGTAATTAAATGAAAACCTCTCTCTTTTGCAGTGAGTACAATTTCCTTTTGAAACGTTTTCATAACTATTAGGTCTTCTGTTTTTTCTTTTTAGCTGCAGGAAACAATACATTATTAAGTATTAATCTATAACCTGGTGATGTTGGATGCAAATCCAATTCGGTTTTTGGGTCTCCTACTCTATGCGTATAATCTTCTGGGTCGTGTCCACCATAAAATGTAAAAAAGCCTTTTCCTTTAATACCATGAATATATTTAGCTTCTCCATTGGTTTTGTTTTCACCCATAATAAGCACATTACTTTTTATTTCATCTCTAGTAAATGCAGTAGTCTGTCCCATAAAACCTTTTACCAATGCAGTATGGTTTTGACAAAGCATTGTAGGAACAGGATCCCACTTAGCCGAAAATTCCATAAGTGTAAAGTAATCTGTAGTTTTAGGAATACGTCTTTTTTGAGTCATATCTATTGAAGAAAACTCATATACATTAGGATTTCTTTCCAATAAATAATCTTTGAACGCAAACGTTTTACTGTAATCTATTTTATTTTGATAACCAGGATCACTACCATCTCCATCAAACATGGGCTCACAAATATCTACACCTTCTGCACTTAAAGCAATATCAAAACTATCGGTTGCGCTACACATTGCAAACATAAATCCACCTCCTACTACGTAGTCTTTAATTTTTTTGGCAACTGCTAATTTTTCCTGAGATACTTTAGAGTAACCTAATCTTGCTGCCAATGCTTCTGCTTCTTTCTTTTCTTCAATATACCAAGCTGCAGACTTAAAGCTTCGGTAGAACTTACCATATTGTCCTGTAAAATCTTCATGATGTAAATGCAACCAATCGTATAACAATAAGGCATCATTGAGCACTTCTTCATCATAAATGGTATCGTAAGGAATTTCGGCATAGGTAAGTACCATGGTTACAGCATCATCCCAAGGTTGTAAACCATAAGGTGTATAGACAGCTATTTTTGGTGCTTTTTCCAACACTACAGCTTCCATATTTTGTGAAGGACTACTAATAAGTTCTAGTATTTCTTCTGCTTTAGAATTAGAAATCACTTCAAAACTTACACCACGTATTTGACATTCTCGTTGAATTTCTTCAGTATCAGGAACCAAAAACGATCCTCCTCTATAATTCAATAACCATTTTACCTTTAGTTGTTTTTCTAAAGTCCAATAGGTAACTCCATACGCTTTTAGGTGGTTTTTCTGTCCTTCAGCATCCATAGGAATTAAAACGTAAGACGCAAAAGCTCCTATAGTAACACATAGGAAAAATAATAAGGCGAGTATCTTCTTCATAGACGAAATATACTCAAAAAATATTCCGCTATAAAAGGGTTTAAGGAAATATTAGCTAAAATAACATAAGAACAAGCTCAACTAACTACCAGATAATATGTTTGCTATTTTCTTGGTATTAGGAAATTGTTCCAATATAATTTTTATGAAAACCGTAATTGGAATAGCCATAATAAGACCTGGAATTCCCCAAATATAACCCCAAAGCATAAGCATTACTAAAACAGTAATGATATTTATTGAGAAGGATTTTCCCATAAAAATAGGCTCTAAAATAGCTCCAAAAAGCACTTGAACTCCAGTAATGGATACAATAAAGAAGAATAATGTACTTGTTGGGTCTAACTCTACAAAAGCAAAAATTGATAGTAGTATTACCGAAATAAACGAGCCTACCATTTGCACAAAATTGATTACAAACGCAAATAATCCCCAAAAAATTGGAAAACTCACATCAAAAAACAAACATGCCAATCCTGTACCAATACCTGTGAGTAAGCTTACAAAAAACTTTACCTTTATAAATGTTATAAGGTCTTTTTCAATTTTCATAAACGCTTTTACAGAGGCATGTTTTTGTTTTAAAATAGTATTATTTAAAACATTATGAACGTTTATAGATTCAGCTAACCATAGCACAACAAAAAAGGCTGTCATTAAAATCATGGTTAAAAACTTCCTTAAAAAATCGAAAGTTGTACCAATATTATCCTTTTCAAAAAAACCAGAAATCATGTTTTTATCATTCTGAAAAACAATACCAAAAGTTTCTTCTAAATATAGTTTTGCATCAGCAAGTTTAACTTCTGCTTTATCAAAAAACTCAGTATTAGAAGCCATGATTTGTTTACTTGACAACTTGATGAGTTCTGCACCTACTTTTAAACCTATAAAAATTAAAAGAATAACAACAACTATACTTATCCATTTTGGCACCTTACGTTTACCCAACCAACGCATTAATGGTAAAAACAATAATGCTATAAACATTGAAAAGATTAAGGGAATAAAGATGAATGATAAAATCTTTAAAAGGTAAAATACCAAAGGGATTACTATAATAAGCAATAATAAATTTGTAGTACGTCTTTGATCTAGCATGGAGCGTTTTTTCTTTTTCAACCGAACAACAAATTTAGCTTAAAATGTTGTTATAAAGGGTAATAAAATACGTTAGAAAATGTTAAATATTAAAACGGAACATCGTTATCATCGTCTTCTGGAGTACCAAATGCATCAGAAGCTGACGGGAAGTTGTCTGGCTTAAAAGTGTTATCGTTGGCAGCATTCATTTTACTATGGAATTCATTACCAAAAGGCGTGTCAAAATCATCAAGATTATCAAACTTACCAAGATGTCCAATGAATTTCAATCTGATGTTTTCTAAACCACCATTTCTATGCTTTGCAACAATAAACTCACCTTGTCCTTCGGTTGGCGAACGGTCTTCATCGTCCCATTCGTCAATTTTGTAGTATTCAGGACGATAAATAAAAGATACAATATCTGCGTCCTGCTCAATAGCTCCAGATTCACGTAAGTCAGATAGTAAAGGACGCTTACTACCACCACGAGTTTCAACAGCACGCGATAACTGAGAAAGAGCAATAACAGGAACATTAAGTTCTTTTGCCAATGCTTTTAAGTTTCTAGAAATTGTTGAAATTTCCTGCTCTCTGTTTCCTCCTTTTTGACTTCCTCCTGCTGTCATTAACTGAAGGTAGTCAATCATAATCATTTTGATACCATATTGTGATGCCAAACGACGTGCTTTTGCTCTTAAATCGAATATAGAAAGTGAAGGTGTATCATCAATATACAAAGGTGCTTTTTCTAATGTTTTTACTTTAACATTAAGTTGCTCCCACTCGTGTTTTTCTAGCTTTCCTGTTCTTAACTTTTCTGAAGACAGTCCCGTTTCACTAGAAATCAAACGCGTAATCAACTGTACTGACGACATCTCTAAAGAGAAAAAAGCTACAGGTTGGTTAAAATCAACAGCAATGTTTCTAGCCATGGTAAGCGTTAAAGCTGTTTTACCCATACCAGGACGTGCAGCGACAATGATTAAATCACTAGGTTGCCAACCAGACGTTAATTTATCTAGTTTATCAAATCCTGTAGGAATACCACTTAACCCTTTTTTGTTAGAAATCTCTTCAATCTTTTTCTTAGCTTGTATTACTAAGCTTTGAGCTGTTTCGGTAGATTTTTTAACGTTACCTTGAGTAACTTCATAAAGTTTTGATTCGGCATTGTCTAAAAGATCAAAAACGTCTTTGGTTTCATCGTAAGCTTCTTCAATAATTTCACTTGAAATTTTAATTAAACTTCTTTGAATATATTTTTGAAGAATAATACGTGCATGAAACTCAATATGTGCCGAAGATGACACTCTTTGTGTTAATGAAATGAGGTAAAAATCACCTCCAACCAAATCTAGCTTCGCATCCTTTTTAAGTTGACTAGAAACGGTTAATAAGTCAACAGGTTCACTATTTTCAAATAATTTGAAAATAGCTTCAAAGATGTATTTATGAGCATCTTTATAAAAGGCTTCAGGACTTAAGATATCAATTACCTCATCAACCCCTTTTTTATCAATCATCATTGCCCCAAGCACAACCTCTTCTAAATCAATAGCTTGGGGAGGTATTTTCCCTTTCTCTAAACTAATGATAGTGCTTTTATCTACTTTATAACCTTTTATTGGGTCTGGTTGTTTCATAAGATGCGAATGTAACTAAAATGTTAAGAAAGAACAGAATTTTAATACTTTCAATCTTAACAGTTCTTCAACAATTTAACTGTTAATAACTTATATATATTGTTAATAGCGACAAAAAAAACCGAAGTTCAGCACTTCAGTTTTTTTGAATACTATATTTTATTAGGATTAGCCTTTGTAAACTCCCATTTGCATATATTTTTCCATGCGTTGGTCTACTAACTCTTTTGGTGATAAGTTTTTTAATTCTTCGTAATTTTTTACGATAGCATCACTAACCGATTTAAAAGTGGTTTCTCTATCAGTATGTGCTCCACCAAGAGGCTCTTTTATGATTTGGTCTACAAGCTTAAGCTTTTTCATATCTGGTGCAGTAAGTTTTAAAGCTTCGGCAGCTTGCTCCTTGTATTCCCAACTACGCCATAAGATAGATGAGCAAGATTCAGGTGAAATTACAGAATACCATGTGTTCTCTAACATCAATACTTTATCTCCAACACCTATTCCTAAAGCACCACCAGATGCTCCTTCTCCTATTATTATGGTAATAATTGGCACTTTAAGACGTGCCATTTCTAAAATGTTTCTTGCAATAGCTTCTCCTTGTCCGCGTTCTTCAGCTTCTAATCCTGGATATGCTCCTGGAGTATCTACTAAGGTTACAACAGGAATACCAAATTTTTCGGCAGACTTCATTAAACGCAATGCTTTTCTATAGCCTTCTGGATTAGCCATACCAAAATTTCTGTATTGTCTAGTTTTGGTATTATAACCTTTTTGTTGACCAATAAACATATAGGTTTGGTCTCCAATTTTACCCAATCCACCAATCATAGCTTTATCGTCTTTTACATTTCTATCTCCATGAAGTTCAAGAAATGAATCACCACAAAGTGCTTTAATATGGTCTAGAGTATAAGGTCTGTTTGGATGACGTGATAACTGTACACGTTGCCATGCAGTAAGATTTTTGTATATATCTTTTTTGGTTTCTTTTAGCTTTTTTTCAATTTTCTTACAAGTCTCAGTAACATCTACATCGCTCTCTTCTCCTATTATCTGGCATTTTTGCAACTGATCTTCAAGCTCTTTAATTGGAAGTTCAAATTCTAAATATTCCATTGAAAGTTACGTTTAATTTTAGTTAGCATACAAATATAAAAACTTTAATCGTCTTAGCTTGTTATGCTGCTTTTCTTTTTAACTATTTTTCTATTTTTAAGTAAAGCATCCCATAAAACAGTAATAAAAATAAGCGCTGCACCATAATAGAATTGTTGGCTCATAATCTCGGTTTCAGGAAACAAAATGATTGCTAGTGTAATACCATAAATTGGCTCTAAATTGTACGAAAGTATTACTGTATAAGGACTTATATGTTTCATTACTTCTACTGAGCCAATAAATGCATAGGCTGTACAAACTGATCCTAAAATTATAAGGTATATCCAATCAGAATTGGATAGCGTGAAAAACTGTGTGTTAAACGCATTATCAGAACGTATAATAAATAGCGACAGTAAAACAATACCGCTTATAAATTCATAAAATGAAATTACCGAAGCATTGTGCTTTTCAATAAACTTGCCATTAATTACCGCAAATGTTGTAGAAAAAAGCGCTGAAAGTACGCCTAGAATTATTCCGTTAAGGTATTGAATTTCACTCTGGGTTATTAAAAATACACCAACTACAACAACGATTCCGAAGAATATTTCATAACCAATTATTTTACGTCTATAAATTAAAGGTTCTATAAAAGAAGCAAAAAAAGCACCTGTAGAAAACATAGCGAGTGCTATTGATACATTAGCTTGATTAATGGATTCAAAAAAAGTAATCCAATGTAAAGCGATGATAATACCTGCGCCAAAAAAACCAAGTATCGTTTTTGCTGGAAGGTTTAAAGGAATTCTTGCTAGCTTTATGTAAGCATACATTAATACTGCTGCAATTACCATTCTGTACCATACAAGTTCAGTTGAGCCGATGGTTATTAACTCTCCTAAAATAGCAGTAAATCCAGCAATGAAAACTAAAAAATGTAAGTGTAAATAATTTTTAAGCTTAACGTTTGGCATTATATAGAAGGTATATAGCTATTATACCAAAGATAACATTTGGAAACCAAACTGCAACCAAGGGAGGAAAATCTGATTGCTCTGCCATTACACCAAACACTTTATCGAAAAACACATAAACCATTGCAATAGTAATACCAAAAGCAAGATTAACTCCCATACCTCCTCTTCGTTTAATTGAAGATACAGCAACAGCAATAATAGTAAGTATATATACCGAAACTGGTAAACTCCATTTTTTATATTTTACTACTTCATATCTCCCAATGTTTGATGAGCCTCTCTTTTTTTCTTTTTCAATGAAACGGTTAAGCTCTCCATATTGAAAAGTTTCTGCAATATACTCAACAGGTGTAAGGTCTTCGAGATCAAATGTAAAGAGCGTATCAAAACGTCTTGTAGTTTCGATAATCTCAGAGTTTTCGTTGAAAATTCGCTTTGTGTAGTTAATTAATCGATATGTAGTATCTCTATCAATATAAGTAATATTATCGGCAGAAATTTTGTACTCCAACTTATTACCATCAAAATGCTCTAAAGTAAATTTAAATCCTCTTTTTGCATTAGGGTCAAATCGGCTTACGTAAATAAAGTCGTTATCGTTTATCTGCCTATAAATATCTTGAGTTTCAAACGCTTTTCTATTTCCTTTTAAATATTGATACTTAAACTGATTAAAACCTTTACTTGCCATAGGTGCTAAATACAAACCAAGTAATAATGCAAAACCAGCTACTATTGTAGACCCTATCATATAAGGCTTTAAAAATCTTGAAAAAGAAACTCCAGAACTTAATATGGCAGTAATCTCAGTATTGTTGGCTAATTTTGAGGTAAACCAAATTACTGACAAGAATAAAAACAAAGGAAATAACAAGTTAGCAAAATAGATTGTAAAATCTAGGTAGTACTTCGCTACAGCAGGAAAAGGCACTTCTTTTTCAAGAATTTTACCAATTTTTTCAGCAAGATTTACAGTTATCCCAATAGGAATAAACAACAGCAACATCATTAAAAATGTAAACAGGTAACGTTTTAGTATGTACCAATCTAATATCTTTAACATTACAATCGTTTATCCATTTGTTTTACCATTTTATCTTTCCAGCTTCTAAAATCTCCTGCTAATATATGTTTTCTAGCTTCTCTAACCAACCATAAATAAAAACCAAGATTATGTATCGTTGCTATTTGCTTACCAAGTAATTCATTTACAGTAAATAAATGACGCAAATAGGCTTTACTATATTCAGTATCTACAAAGGTTATTCCCATTTCATCAATTGGAGAAAAATCGTCTTCCCATTTTTTATTTTTGATGTTTATTGTGCCATGAGCTGTAAATAACATTCCATTTCTAGCATTTCTTGTTGGCATTACACAGTCAAACATATCTACACCTAACGCTATATTTTCTAAAATATTGATTGGTGTACCAACTCCCATTAAGTAACGAGGTTTGTCTTCAGGCAAAATTCCGCATACAACATCAGTCATAGCATACATTTCTTCGGCAGGTTCTCCTACCGAAAGTCCACCAATAGCGTTTCCTAAAGCTCCAGAGTTAGCAATATATTCAGCAGACTGCATACGTAAATCTTTGTATGTACTTCCTTGAACAATTGGAAAAAACGTTTGTGAGTACCCATATTTAAATGGTGTTTTTTCTAAATGCGCAATACATCTGTCTAACCAACGATGCGTCATGTGCATAGAGCGTTTTGCGTAATTATAATCGCAAGGATAAGGTGTACACTCATCAAAAGCCATTATAATATCAGCACCAATACTACGCTGAATTTCCATAACATTTTCAGGCGTAAATGTATGGTAGCTACCATCAATATGTGATTTAAACTTAACACCTTCTTCCTTAATTTTTCTATTTGCAGAAAGCGAGTACACTTGGTAACCACCAGAATCGGTTAGTATATTTCTATCCCAATTCATAAACTTATGAAGTCCGCCTGCCTTTTCTAAAATATCAGTTTGAGGTCTTAAATAAAGATGATAGGTGTTACCTAATATAATATCAGGATTTATATCGTTTTTAAGCTCTCGTTGATGCACTCCTTTTACCGAAGCCACAGTACCAATTGGCATAAAAATAGGTGTTTCAATAACACCATGATCTGTAGTAATTTTTCCTGCTCTAGCCTTACTTTGACTATCTTTTCCCTTTAATTCAAATATCATATGCTTTACTCAATGAGTTGGCAAAGATAAATAACTAAATGTGATGTGCTTCTTAATAAATTCAAAATTGTTAGCAAAAGCATCATTTTGGTTAATAAATGCTCATAAAGTCTTTTTATTAATCTGTATAAAACTTTACTTTTGCATCAAGAAAAAACTAAGATTAAAAACATGTCAAACACACAACAACTAGAAGATTTAGTAACACAGGTTCGTAGAGACATTTTACGGATGGTACATAAAGTAAACTCAGGGCATCCAGGTGGTTCTTTGGGCTGTACAGAATTTTTTGTAGCGCTTTATAATGAAATAATGGAAACCAATGACTCCTTTGATATGGATGGTATTGGAGAAGATATTTTCTTCTTATCAAACGGTCATATTTCGCCTGTTTATTACAGCGTATTAGCAAGAGCTGGTTACTTTCCTGTAGACGAGCTAAATACTTTTAGAATAATCAACTCTAGATTACAAGGACACCCAACCACTCACGAAGGTTTACCAGGTGTTCGTATTGCATCAGGTTCTTTAGGACAAGGAATGAGCGTTGCTCTTGGTGCTGCACAAGCAAAAAAATTAAATAATGACAACCATTTAGTATACAGTTTACATGGTGATGGCGAGTTACAAGAAGGTCAAAACTGGGAAGCTATAATGTATGCATCAGGAAACAAAGTTGACAATATTATTGCTACTATTGACTTAAACGGTCAGCAAATTGACGGTTCTACAGATGACGTTTTACCAATGGGAAATGTCAAAGAAAAATTTGAAGCTTTTGGGTGGACTGTTTTAGAAATTGAAGAAGGAAATAATATTGAAGCTATATTAAAAGGTATGGCTGAAGCAAAATCTAAAACTGGACAAGGAAAACCAGTATGCGTTTTACTAAAAACTGTAATGGGTAATGGTGTTGATTTTATGATGCACACTCATGCGTGGCATGGTAAAGCACCAAACGATGAGCAGTTAGCTATTGGACTAGCACAAAACCCAGAAACTTTAGGAGATTATTAAGCAGCAACAACTAAGACAATGAAAACATATACATACACAGAAAAAAAAGATACTAGAAGTGGTTTTGGAGCAGGACTAGCAGAGTTAGGTAGAACAAATCCAAACGTTGTTGCACTTTGTGCAGATTTAATTGGTTCGTTAAAAATGGATCAATTTATTAAGGAAAATCCTGAGCGTTTTTTCCAAGTAGGAATTGCTGAAGCTAACATGATGGGTATTGCAGCAGGATTAACTATTGGTGGGAAAATTCCTTTTACTGGTACTTTTGCTAATTTCTCAACAGGAAGAGTTTACGATCAAATTCGTCAATCTATAGCTTATTCTGGTAAAAATGTAAAAATATGCGCATCGCATGCAGGTTTAACATTAGGCGAAGATGGAGCAACACATCAAATACTAGAAGACATTGGGTTAATGAAAATGCTTCCAGGAATGACAGTTATAAATCCATGTGACTATAACCAAACCAAAGCTGCTACTATAGCTATTGCAGAACATGATGGACCTGTTTACCTTCGTTTTGGTAGACCTTCAGTTCCTGTGTTTATGTCTGAAGACCAAAAATTTGAAATAGGGAAAGCTATTCATCTTACTGAAGGAAGCGATGTAACTATTGTTGCTACAGGACATTTAGTTTGGGAAGCATTAGAAGCTTCAAAAGCGCTTTTTGAAAAAGGTATCAAGGCTGAAGTTATTAATATTCATACCATAAAACCTCTTGACGAAAAAGCAATATTAGATTCAGTTGCAAAAACTAAATGCATTGTAACTGCTGAAGAACACAACTATTTAGGTGGTTTAGGAGAGAGTGTAGCTAGAGTTTTAGCTGAAAACGAACCTACTCCTCAAGAGTTTATTGCTACTCAAGATACTTTTGGTGAATCTGGTACACCAGCACAACTAATGGACAAATATGGACTTAACAGTTCTGCTATTATAAATGCTGTTGAAAAAGTAATGAAAAGAAAATAATATTCGTTTGGCAACGTTTTTGATACTATAATCCAAATCTAAAAAACGAATATTATGAAAAAATTAGTTATTACTACAATTCTGTTATTTGCAATTAATTTATCTTTTGCTCAAGACGGAAACAGCTTTGGTCTTAAAGGTGGACTAAACTATAATGCCAATGGAGATTATTTTGAATCTATTGGTGATAATGCACAACACCCAGACCGAAACATAGGTTATCATATTGGTGTTTTTGGTAAAATTGGAAACAAGTTTTACTTCAGACCTGAGCTGATGTACACTAGTACTAAAAGTGATTACGATAGCGATGATTTCACTATGCAGAAAATTGACGCTCCTCTATTATTTGGTGTTAAAGTTTTAGGACCTGTAAGTGTTTTTGGTGGACCATCATTACAATATATCTTGGATACTGAGTTTGATGGCATAAGCATTAGCGAAGTTGAGGATGACTTTTCAGTTGGATTAAACTTTGGTATTGGACTAAGCTTTCAATCGTTTGGAATTGATCTAAGATACGAAAGAGGTTTTAGTGATAACGAAGCTACATTTATTGGAAACAATTTAGGAGAAGGTGTTGTAAGTAGAATTGATACCAGACCTGATCAACTTATCTTAAGTTTATCACTAATTCTATAAAAAAGAAAATAAATAGATTATAAAAAAAGCCGCTTTAAAAAGCGGCTTTTTTTTGTTAGTCTTCATCTTGATTGGATTCTGTTGAATCTTCATCTAAATAATTTGGAATTCCGTCTCCATCAGTATCATCATTAGTTGGGTCTCCATCATTATCAATATCCTCATATATCGTTAACACACCATCACCATCATCATCAATATCTAAATAGTTAGGAATATCATCTTCATCAGTGTCTTCATCAAAAATATCTTCGTCGTTATCTAAGTCCTCTAAATAAGTTGGTACTCCATCTTCGTCATGGTCATTAATTTCAGTTTGGTATAACGCAAACTTAAATATTAAATTAGAATAAGAATTCACACCAAATGGTGGTGAAGAAAAATAGGCTAATCCTGAAGGTAAAAACATAACTCCCAAACCGTAGTCTGAATACGTTACAGTTCCATCTCCATTTATAACAAAAGAACTAGCTGTATTAAATTGTGGCATTACTCTTCTCCATCCAGGAATTAAGTTAACTAAATCTAATTGAGTAGGGTTTACAGTACTATCAAAAACATCTCCATCTTGCATATTACCAGAATAGTTTACCCTTACATCATCACAAAAATTTGGAGCATCTCCTCCTCCTTGGTTTAACCTAAGTATATAATATTCATACTCTACATCAGCAAAAGTTGTTGTGTGTACTTCAATTACTCCAGGGTCACTTAGCATAGTATTGTTTTCTGGATCAGGCATTTCTAAATAATTTCCATTTTCGTCCATAGGTAATTCAGAAATTTCTATATCAGAAATTGAATAATCTCCAGGAGTCTCAAACATTGAAGAATTATAGTAATGAGTTTCAAAATACCCTAGCAAGGAATCTCTATCGGCAACTTGTTGTTCTGTTCTATCTCGTTCAACAAATGTAGAACCATTATCATCATCTTTTTTACACGATGTAAAACCTAAAACCAGAACTAGAAGTAAAGCACAGTAATTTTTAATTTTCATAAATAGTAAATTTTTCTTTCATCAATTCAAAAACAAGACCTCTTGCCTGAATTTATATTGCTCATTTTTATTAGCGCAAGATACAATATTATAATATTTTTGTACAACAACATTAACGTAGTTTTTATATTTTTAATATGCGGATAGACAAATTCTTGTGGAGTGTTAGATATTACAAAACCCGAAGCATTGCAACACAAGCATGTAAAAAAGGTCATATTAAAGTAAATGATCAAGTAGTAAAACCCAGTAGAGAAGTTTATATAGGTGATAAAATTGAATTGCGAAAAAATCAAATCAACTATCAATTAACAGTTAACGATATACCTCCTAACAGAGTTGGAGCTAAGTTAGTTGACATTTATAGAACTGATACAACACCCAAAGAAGCCTTTGAAGCTCAAGAACTACTTAAATATTCTAAGGATTATTACCGTAAAAAAGGTACAGGAAGACCTACTAAAAAAGATAGACGCGATATTGATGATTTTTATGACGAAAATGAATAGTATTGAAAATTCTCCTTTATCTTTGAAAAAACACTATTACAAATGACAGCCACTAAAAATACAATACTAACACATCAAGAAATTTTACATAAAATAAGACGTATTGCTTATCAAATTTACGAAAGCAATGTAAATGAATCTGAAATTATTTTGGCTGGTATTGATACTAATGGATATTTATTAGCAAAAAAGCTCAAGACGAATCTTGATAAAATTTCTGATATAAAATCTACTTTATGTAAAGTTGTTGTCGATAAAAAAAATCCGTTATCAGAAATAAAAACATCTCTTTCAGAAGAAGAATACACCAATAAATCTATCATTCTTATTGATGATGTTTTAAACTCTGGAAGCACACTTATTTATGGTGTTAAACATTTTTTAAACGTGCCATTAAAGCAATTTAAAACTGCTGTTCTTGTTAACCGAAACCATAAGAAGTTTCCTGTAAAAGCTGATTTTAAAGGTATTTCTTTATCTACTTCTCTAAAAGAGCATGTTGAAGTTGTACTTGATGGAAAAAACTTTGAAGCGTATTTAAAATAGCTCTAGTATAATTTTTTCAGTTATTTCTTCTATTGATTTATTATCAGTAAGGATTGTAGCGTCAGATTGATTGTAATAATTAGTTCGCTCAAATAAATGCTTACCTATAAACTCTACCATCTCTTCTTTTGAATCAATATGAGCAATTAAAGGTCGTTTTCCCTTTTCATTAAATAATCGCTCAGTTAAAACAGGTATAGACGCCTTTAAATAAATACTCTTCGCGTGTTTAGAAGCTTTTATAAGCTCAATGTTATTTCCATAACACGGAGTTCCTCCTCCTAGAGAAATAATAGTATTTGTCGTGTCTTCTATTAACTCCTTTAAATATATGTTTTCAATTTTTCTAAAATAAATTTCTCCTTTAGATTGAAAAATTTCAGAAATAGTCTTTTTTTCCTTGAATTGAATATAATCATCAAAATCTATAAAATTATAGTCTAAAACTTGTGCAAGTTTGCTTCCAATAGTAGACTTTCCAGAGCCCATATATCCAATTAAAAAAAAATTCATTTTTACGTTATAAATTGATTATTAAATCCATAAGATTATGAAATGCAAAAAAACGAAAATTTATCTAAAAAAGGGTTTGGAAAATAAATTAATCGTTTTATATTTGCACCCTCGTTAAGAGAAACACGGCAGACTTGGTAGCTCAGTTGGTAGAGCATCTCCCTTTTAAGGAGAGGGTCCTGGGTTCGAGCCCCAGCCAAGTCACTAAAAAAAAAGTTAAGCGAAATGCTTAACTTTTTTTATTTTTGAACACTTCATTTTTGCGCACGTGGCGGAATTGGTAGACGCGTTAGGTTGAGGGCCTAATGACCGTTTTTGGTCGTGGAAGTTCGAGTCTTCTCGTGCGCACTTTTTAAATTACTTCTTTTTTATTAATTTTGTTTAGTTTTTTTAAGTAAAAGATGAACAACATTAAAAACGAATTCAGTATCAAAGACCTTGAACACCTTTCGGGTATCAAGGCACACACAATACGTATTTGGGAAAAACGCTACAACCTATTAGCTCCCAACCGTACTGAAACTAATATTAGAACTTACAGTATTGAAAGCCTACAAAAGCTTTTAAACATTACTGCTCTTTACAATAATGGTTTAAAGATTTCAAAAATTGCAAAACTAACTCCTGAAGAAATTATTGAAAAAGCAAAGGAACTTGCAATCTCTTCTAATGAAAACCATCTTTTAAATACTTTTAAGATAGCTGCACTAAACTTTGACAAAGCTCTTTTCATTAATACATTTAAGAATTTAGAAGAAGAAAAAACGTTTTCAGAAATTTTCTATGAAGTATTTATTCCTTTATTAGAAGAAATTGGTTTTCTATGGCAAACCAATACAATAACTCCTGCACAAGAACATTTTATTTCTGAACTGATAAAGCAGAAAATATTAGTTAATACTGAGCAATTTCAAACTGCTGAAATAAAAAAACATGACAGAGTTTATGCTTTATTTCTTCCTGAAAATGAAATCCATGAACTTGGTTTACAGTTTGTAAATTTTGAACTTACAAAATTAGGTTATCAAACTATCTATTTAGGTGCAAGCGTACCAAGCAAAAGTCTTGAAGATTTACTGACTCATTATGATCATGTAGACTTTATAAGCTATTTTACAATAAAACCTGATACAGATAATATTGATAATTATCTCAATTCTTTTTACAATACATTATTAAAAAAAGAAAACAAATTACATATCTTAGGGAGATTAGCTTTAGAAATAGACGAATCATCAATTAATAAAAAGATTAAACGCTACACTTCCATTAAAAATTTAGTAGACTCAATATAAATATTTTTATTTTGTTTAATCTTTTTTTATATTTGTTAAACATTCATGAAAAAAGTTGCAATTATAGGTTCTGGGTTTTCGTCTTTGGCTGCGTCATGTTACTTAGCTAAGTATGGTTATGACGTAACCATTTACGAAAAAAATAAGACCATAGGTGGTCGAGCTAGACAATATGTAAAAGATGGTTTTACATTTGATATTGGTCCAACATGGTATTGGATGCCAGATGTGTTTGAACGCTTTTTTAGCGATTTTAATAAGCATCCTAAAGACTATTATCAATTAGAAAAGCTCAATCCTGCATATAGTGTTTATTTTGGGAAAAATGATTTTATCACCATTGAAGATACTTTAGATAAAATCTGTATTGCATTTGAAAAAGAAGAACCAGGAAGCTCTAAAAAACTTAAAAAGTTCATTCAACAAGCCGAAGACAACTACAATATTGCCATCAAGGATTTGGTATATAACCCTGGAGTTTCTCCTCTAGAGCTTGTGAATTTACAAACAGCTAAAAAATTAAATCAGTTTTTTGGTACTATTAAAAAAGATGTTAGAAAAGCATTTAGCAATAAACGCTTAGTACAAATTCTAGAGTTTCCTGTTTTATTTTTAGGCGCTAAACCAAGCGACACACCTTCGTTTTATAATTTTATGAATTATGCCGATTTTGGATTAGGCACCTTTCATCCAAAAGGAGGTATGTACCAAGTAATATTAGCGCTTGAAAAACTAGCAAAAGAACTTGGTGTTACTATTAAAACTGAAAACCCAATTCAAAAGATTTTCGTAGATAATGGTAAAGCCAATACCATTATTACCAACAGCAGCAAAATAATTAATTGTGATATTGTTTTAAGTGGTGCAGATTATCATCATACCGAAACTTTACTTGAAGAATCCTATAGGCAATATAGTGAAGCTTATTGGACCAAAAAGACTTTTGCTCCTTCTTCACTCCTATTTTATGTTGGGTTTAATAAAAAACTAAAAAATGTAAATCATCATACTTTGTTTTTTGATGTGGACTTTGACACACATGCCGAAGCTATTTATGATAACCCTAAATGGCCAGAAAAACCTTTATTCTATGCTAGTTTTCCTTCAATAACTGATAATTCTACTGCTCCTAATGATAAAGAAGCTGGAATTTTTTTAATACCTTTAGCTCCAGGGCTTGAGGATACCGAAGCGTTACGAAGTAGTTATTTTGATAAAATTATCAATCGATTTGAAGCATTAACTTCTCAATCGGTTAAAGAAGATATTCTTTTTAAAGAGTCGTTTTGTGTGAATGATTTTATATCAGAATATAACTCCTATAAAGGAAATGCCTATGGAATGGCCAATACGCTATTACAAACTGCATTTTTACGACCTAAATTAAAAAGTAAAAAGGTTAACAACCTTTATTTTACTGGACAACTTACCGTTCCTGGACCTGGTGTTCCACCATCATTAATATCTGGGAAATTGGCTGCAGAACTAATAAACAAACATCATTCTCTTTAATTATGAAAGCTC
Source organism: Meridianimaribacter flavus (assembly GCF_004366715.1). GTDB lineage: Bacteria > Bacteroidota > Bacteroidia > Flavobacteriales > Flavobacteriaceae > Gaetbulibacter_B > Gaetbulibacter_B jejuensis. The sequence continues at coordinate 52,967 of NZ_SOQZ01000008.1, read as the reverse complement.
TATTTGACACTGTTTCTCATGAGTGCAGTAAAATCACCACTAAAACGTACAGCACTTCTTTTTCATTAGCAACAAAAATGCTTGCTAAATCCATTCGTCAAGACATTTACAACATTTATGGTTTTGTAAGGTTTGCTGATGAGATTGTAGATTCTTTTCATGACTACAATAAAGAGTTTTTGTTTCATTGGTTTGAAAAAGACCTAGAACTAGCAATACACAATAAAATTAGCTTGAACCCTATTTTAAATGCGTTTCAAGAAACGTATCATAAATACAATATCGATAAAGCTCTTGTCACTGCTTTTATGAAAAGCATGAAAATGGATTTACATAAAACAGATTATTTAACACAAGACGAGTTTAAAGAATACATCTATGGTTCTGCTGATGTTGTTGGGTTAATGTGCTTAAAGGTATTTGTTAAAGGTGATGAAGAGAAATACCAAAAACTTAAAGATAGTGCTATGAGTTTGGGTTCTGCTTTTCAAAAAGTAAATTTCTTAAGAGACTTAAAGGCCGATTTTGAAGATTTAAACAGAAGCTATTTTCCTAATGCTGATTTATCTAAACTTGACGAGCAATCAAAACAAGATATAATTAATGATATTGAAGAAGATTTTAGCAAAGGTTTGGAAGGTATAAAACAGTTACCAATTGAGGCTAAATTTGGTGTATTCATGGCTTACAGATATTACAGCCAATTATTAAAAAAGCTCAAGAAAACACCTGCACTCAAAATAAAGTCTACACGTATTAGGGTTTCAAATTCTAAAAAAATTGAACTCTTAACTAGGAGTTATGTTAAATATCAATTGAATTTATTGTAACTTTAAAAACGATGCAAACACTTTACTGGATATTAGTTTTCTTAGGCACATTTTGCTTTATGGAATTTATGGCGTGGTTTACCCATAAATACATCATGCATGGGTTTTTATGGCATTTGCACAAAGATCATCACAGAAAAGATCATGACAGTTGGTTTGAACGCAATGATGCTTTCTTTTTGTTTTACGCAGCTGTAAGCATTGTTTGCTTTTATTTATGGAGCTATGAAAACGTTTGGTTTTGCTTACCTATTGGCTTAGGTATTTTTGCTTATGGAGCTACCTATTTTATAGTCCATGATATTTTTATTCATCAGCGATTTAAGCTCTTTAGAAATGCTAACAATTGGTACGCTAGAGGTATTCGTCGTGCACATAAAATGCATCATAAACACTTAGGAAAAAGTGATGGAGAATGCTTTGGAATGCTGTTTGTTCCTTTTAAGTATTTCAAAAAGTAATTTATGAACTACTTATACCTACTTCTTAATATTGGTTCGTTATCTATTCCTTTTTTATTTAGTTTTCACCCTAAATTAAAGTTTTATAAATACTGGAAATCATTAGCTATTTCAATAGTTATAACTATGCTGTTTTACATTCCTTGGGATGTATTATTTACACAAAATGGTTTTTGGGGTTTTAACGACACCTATTTTTTAGGACAAAAATTTCTTGGTTTGCCTATTGAAGAATGGCTGTTTTTTATTTGTATTCCGTATGCATGTGTGTTTACTCACCATTCACTTTTATATTACTTTCCACACAAAAAACTATCTGAAGGTTTTACTAAAAAACTTAGTTACTGTTTAATTATACTCTTTTTATTTTTGAGCATATTCTTTTACAGCAAATGGTACACTCTTGTTAATTTTAGTTATGCTGTAATACTTCTTTTGTTAGTTATAAAGTATAATTTACAATTACTTAGAACCTACTATTTAACCTTTATAGTGATGCTTATTCCTTTTTTTATTGTGAATGGAATTTTAACAGGAAGTTGTATTGAAAACGAAGTGGTTTGGTATAATGATGCTGAAAATTTGGGTATAAGACTTTTTACAATACCTATTGAAGACAGTATTTATGCTTTTACCTTAATTTTAACCAACTTAGTGTTAACTGAGTTTTTCCAGTCAAAATTACTTAATAAGTAATTCGTCTAACTGTTCACGAACCTTATCACTGTTCCAATCAGCAGCTCCACTTTTATCAACCACAAGATATCCTTCTTTATCTACAATAAATGTTCTAGGAATACTTCTTGAACTAAGACCTTCAGGATACTTGGTCAAAGGATTAAAAATTTGAATATTATACCCTTTTTTATCTAAGAACGCATTAATGACTTCAGGAGATTCATCTGAAACTAATAAAAATACAACGCTTTCGTTATAATCATTATACAAATCTTGAATAGACTGAAATTCTGCAATACAAGGAGGACACCAAGTTGCCCAAAGATTTATAAACACCACTTTACCTTTAGCGTCCTTAAAATTAAACTCGTTGCCATTTAAATCTCTTAAGTTCCAACTAGAATACTCTATTTTTTTTCGGTCTTCTTTATCAATAACCGAAGGACTAAACTTTGAAATCACAGATTGAATTGCTACTTGAATAGGTTGCCTTGTTTGAGGAATAAGCATTAAAACTATTATTACTAAAAAAACAATGTTGCTTATTTTAAGTTTTCTAAATGTCATTTGCTGTTGTATATTTTTTCAAAGGTAAAATAGAATATCCAAACACAAGAAAAGCACAGCCTCATAATTGAAACCATGCTTCAAATCTATAAATTAATTAAACTCTAAACTATAAATTATCTTGTAACAGAACCTGATAAACTAGCAACAGGTCCATCTCCTAAATTAATTACTGTATGTGTCATAGCATCATTTGGAACCATGTGAGCTAATGGCTTTAGCGTAAATGGCATTGAGCTATTGTCTGGAAAAGGTTCAACCGAAACAACTACTGTTGTTCCTCTTAAATCTGTTGGAAAAGTTAATCCAGCAGGTGCATTTTGTAAATAATCTTCTCCTGGGTAACTTGGTCCATCTCCCGAATCTCCTTTAAAAGGTGATGTTGTTGCGTTATCATCAAAATCATCAACCGATGTAAAAGTACCTGTACTTACAGGAGTTCCATCTATTACTGCCCAACCTTCATATTTCCAACCATCTTGTAATGTTGGTAAGTTTAAACCTGTCATAGGACTTCCACTTGAATTGTCTAAAAACCACACACCACTAGCTTCATTAGTATCATCCATATCTGTTGGTGTTGCTAAAATATAAGTACCAGAAGCTGCACTAAAGTCACCAACTATACTATTACTATCCACCATTGCCAAATCTCCAGTAAAAGCACCAGCTAAAATTTTTGTTGCTGCTGGAGCAGGATCAGGATCAACAGCTGGTTCAATAGACAATACAAACATCGTTGCTTCATTTAATTGCATGGTGTTAACTGAAAACGTTTGTGGAAAAGTAACACTAGAAAAAGTTCCTGTTGATACTGGTTGACCATCAACAATAATCCAGCCTTCATAAACATAATCGTCACCTAAAGCTTCCAATCCGTTAAGGTTTAACGTTAAATTCGAATTTGGATTTGTAGTATTATCGTCATCATCACTACACGACACCACTAACACTGAAAGCAGTACTACTGCTAAAAACATTCTTTTAATCATTGCATAAATTTTTAAGGTTATATGCCAAAATTAAAAGAGCTACAAATTATAAAATGTTAGCTAGCTAACATTAGGCAATTTTTTTCAATAATCTTATCTCTTTTCTATTGAAATCAATTAAATGTTCTTCTTTCAATTCGTTTAAAAGCACATTTAGTGTTGGTCTAGAAGTTCCTATAAGTGACGCCATATCTTTTTGGGTGTATGGATGTTTTATCACTCTATTTCCTGTGTCTTTACAGTCATAACCATACTCATCACACAATTCCTCTAAAAACTCCATAAGTCTAGTTTTTGAGTCTTTAAATAATAACAACTGCAAACGTCTTTCTAGTTTCTTAAACCTAAATCCAATAAGTTTATACACTCTAAAACTAAAAGTTTCATTATCTCGCATTAAAGTATGCATAGTATCGACACCTATTGGACAAATAGACGTTTCATTGTCTATAGACTGAGCAAACTCATCTCGCATTCGTTCTCCCAAAATGGCTTTTTCTCCAAACAACTCTCCTTTAGTTAAAATAGCTTTTACTACTTCGTCTCCTGATTCGCTGTAATAACCAATCTTTACTTTACCTTTTTCTATAAGAAATACCTTGTTAGAATTATCAGCTTCAAAATAGATATAATCTTGCTTTTTATAAGAAGTAAACTCGTGAGATTTTCTATATGCTTTAAACTTATGAGGACACAGTATTTTAAACAAGTTAACATCCTCGAAAAACCAAACTGATTTCATAATATACTTGAATTGTGTTAGTTATCAAATTCAGTCGAAAGCACTTGCTTTATCCTTACATACAAAACAAAAAAACTCCTGAAGAACCTTCAGGAGTTTTAGTATTCATTTCATTAATGTTTATGCGTTTTCTGCAGCAATTAGGTTTAATGCAGAACCCGCTTTATACCATGCAATTTGTGCCTCGTTATAGGTGTGATTCACTTTTATAGTGTCTTTACTACCATCTGCATGAACAACTTCAATAGTTAATTGCTTGTCAGGAGCAAACTCGTTTAAATCTAAGAAGTTAAACGTATCATCTTCCTGAATTAAATCGTAATCAGCTTCATTCGCAAAAGTTAATCCTAACATACCTTGCTTTTTCAAGTTGGTTTCATGAATACGCGCAAAAGATTTCACAATTACAGCAGCAACACCAAGATGTCTTGGTTCCATTGCAGCATGCTCACGAGAAGAACCTTCTCCATAGTTATGATCTCCAACTACAATCGTTTTAATGCCTTTAGCTTTATATTCACGTTGTGTATCAGGAACACCTGCATAATCTCCAGTAATTTGACTTTTAACCATGTTTGTTTTCATATTGAATGCATTTACAGCACCAATTAAACAGTTATTAGAGATATTATCTAGGTGTCCACGAAAACGCAACCAAGGTCCAGCCATAGAAATATGATCTGTTGTACATTTTCCATGTGCTTTGATTAATAACTTTGCACCTTTAATTTCATCTCCAATTGGCTTAAATGGCGTTAAAAGTTCTAGACGTTCAGATGTTGGAGATACAATTACCTCTACTCCACTTCCGTCTGCTAATGGCTCTACGTATCCATTTTCTTTTACCTCAAAACCTTTAGGTGGTAATTCCCATCCTGTTGGTTCATCTAACATCACTTCTTCCCCATCTTCATTGATTAATTTATCAGTCAATGGATTAAAATCTAAACGTCCTGCAATAGCAATAGCAGCAGTCATTTCAGGCGATGCTACAAATGCATGTGTATTTGGGTTACCATCAGCACGCTTAGCAAAATTACGGTTAAACGAATGCACAATACTGTTTTTAGGCGCATTCTTAGGGTCTTCATAACGAGCCCACTGACCAATACATGGTCCACATGCGTTAGTAAAAATAGTAGCATCTAGTTTTTCAAAAATCTCTAAGATACCATCGCGCTCAGTTGTATATCGTACTTGCTCAGAACCTGGATTAATTCCAAATTCAGCTTTTGTTTTTAATTTTTTATCTAAAGCTTGTTGCGCAATAGAGGATGCTCTTGATAAATCTTCATAAGACGAGTTTGTACAAGAACCAATTAATCCCCATTCTACCTTCATAGGCCAATCGTTTGCTTTAGCTTTTTCAGTCATTGTTCCTACTTCTGTAGCTAAATCTGGAGTAAAAGGCCCATTTAAGTGTGGTAACAACTCTGACAAATTAATTTCAATAACTTGATCGAAATATTGCTCAGGGTTAGCATACACTTCAGGATCTGCTGTTAAATGTGCTTTTACTTTATTAGCTTCGTCAGCTACATCTTCTCTATCAGTAGCACGCAAGTAACGCTCCATAGACTCATCATAACCAAACGTAGAGGTTGTTGCACCTATTTCAGCTCCCATATTACAGATAGTTCCTTTTCCTGTACAAGACATAGAAGTCGCACCAGGACCAAAATATTCTACAATAGCTCCAGTACCACCTTTTACAGTAAGTATTTCAGCTACTTTTAAAATCACATCTTTTGGTGCTGTCCATCCAGATAATTTACCTGTTAATTTAACACCAATCAACTTTGGAAATTTTAATTCCCAAGCCATACCTGCCATTACATCTACAGCATCAGCACCTCCAACTCCAATGGCAACCATACCTAATCCTCCTGCATTTACAGTATGCGAATCAGTACCAATCATCATTCCTCCCGGAAATGCATAATTTTCTAAGACTACTTGATGGATAATTCCAGCTCCAGGTTTCCAAAAGCCAATTCCATACTTATTTGATACAGAGGCTAAAAAGTCGAATACTTCACTACTCGTTTCATTTGCTCGTTTTAAATCGGCAGCTGCTCCTTGCTTTGCTTGAATTAAGTGATCGCAATGTACAGTTGTAGGTACAGCAACTTTGTCTTTACCAGCTTGCATAAACTGTAATAAAGCCATTTGCGCTGTTGCATCTTGACAAGCAATACGGTCTGGAGCAAAATCTACATAATCTTTACCTCTTACAAAGGCTTTTTCTGGACTACCATCCCAAAGGTGAGAATATAAAATCTTTTCAGATAGTGTTAATGGTTTACCTACAACTTCACGTGCTTTATCTACACGTTCAGCCATATTAGTATAAACCTTTTTAATCATGTCAATATCAAATGCCATATAAATCTTCTTTTATAGTGTTTACGTATTAAAATTATTAAAAAAAAGTGACACGTCTTTTTATTTAAGTAAGATATCACTTTAATTTAGATTTGTTATAAGTTACATTACCTTTAAAGCATAATACTGCAACCATAACGAAGTAGCGATAATTTAATAAAATTCAACTCAAACTATCATAAAAAAAGGTTAATAAAAAAGCCCGAATTAAAAATTCGGGCTTTTGAATATATATTGTTATGACTGTTACGCCATCACTAATTGCTTTTGAGATGGCTTAAACTTAGTTAATACGATACCATCTACTGCAGCTTCATATTCTTCCATAGTTGGCGTACGACCAAGAATAGTTGATAATACTACAACTGGTGTTGATGACAATAATGATTCACCTTTTTTACCATCGGCATCTTTTACTACACGACCTTGGAATAAACGTGTAGATGTAGCCATTACTGTATCTCCAGGCTCAGCTTTTTCTTGGTTACCCATGCAAAGGTTACAACCAGGACGTTCTAAATACAACATGTTTTCATATTTAGTACGTGCAGCTGCTTTCGGTGCGTCGTCGTTAAACTCGAATCCTGAGTACTTTTGTAATACTTCCCAATCTCCTTCAGCTTTTAATTCATCAACAATATTGTATGTTGGTGGCGCTACAACTAATGGCGCTTTAAATTCTACCTTACCGTGTTGAGCTTCGATATTTTTTAGCATTTGCGCTAAAATTTTCATATCACCTTTATGTACCATACATGATCCAACGAAACCTAAATCTACTTTTTTAGTTCCTCCATAGTAAGATAATGGACGTATTGTATCGTGAGTATAACGTCTTGAAGGATCTTCGTTGTTTACATCTGGATCTGCAATCATTGGTTCTGCGATTTCATCTAAATCGATAACCACTTCTGCATAATATTTAGCATCTGCATCTGGCTTTAATGCTGGTTTAGAACCTGATTTAAGCTCTTCTATTCTGCTGTTTGCTTTATCTACTAACCCTTGTAACATTTGCTTTTCGTTATCCATACCTTTTTTAATCATGATTTGGATACGATCTCTAGCAATTTCTAAAGATTCGATTAAGGTTTCTTCTTCCGAAATACAGATAGACGCTTTCGCTTTCATCTCTGCAGTCCAATCTGTAAATGTAAAGGCTTGATCTGATGTTAATGTACCAATGTGTACTTCGATAACACGACCTTGGAATACGTTTTCTCCATCAAATTGCTTTAACATTTGTTGTTGCGTTGCATGTACCACATCGCGAAAATCCATGAAGCTTCTCATGTTTCCTTTAAACGTTACTTTTACAGACTCTGGAATTGGCATTGTAGCTTCACCAGTTGCTAAAGCTAATGCTACAGTACCAGAATCGGCACCAAAAGCAACACCTTTAGACATACGCGTATGCGAATCTCCACCAATAATGATATCCCAATCGTCTACCGTAATATCGTTTAATACTTTATGAATTACGTCTGTCATTGCGTGATAATGACCTTTAGGATCACGACCAGTAATTAAACCGAAATCGTTCATAAACTTCATTAAACGCGGAATATTAGCTTTTGATTTATCATCCCAAACTGAAGCTGTATGACAACCAGATTGGTAACCAGCATCTACAATTGGTGAAATTACCGTTGCTGCCATCATTTCTAATTCTTGAGACGTCATTAAACCTGTAGTATCTTGAGAACCTACAATGTTTACTTCTACACGAACGTTAGATCCAGCATGTAATGTTTTTCCTGGTGTCGTACCAACAGCGTTTTTATTAAAGATTTTTTCTACTGCTGTTAACCCTTGGTTTTCTAAAGTAATTTCTTTAGAAGCTGCGTACACTTGAGGAATTTCGATACCTAAAGCTTTACAAGCAAAGGTTTGTAATTTTTTACCAAAAACCACAGCGTAAGATCCACCAGCTTTGATAAACTCCATTTTTTGTGGTGTTAATGCTGTAGAAATATCTTTAAGTTCTTGGTCTCCGTTATATAATTTTTTCTCTTTTGTATTGATCGTTAAAACCGTACCCGTTTTTACAGAATAAACCTCTTTTAAAATAGGTTCTCCATCTGCATCTACAACTGTGTTACCGTTTTCGTCTTTTTGTTTTACCCAGTTTTTAAGGTCAATTCCTATTCCTCCTGTTACACCAACTGTAGTTAAGAAGATTGGTGCAATACCATTTGTTCCAGCGATTACAGGTGCAATATTTATAAATGGTACATAAGGTGACGAAGGAATTCCTGTCCATAATGCCACGTTATTTACACCAGACATACGAGAAGATCCTACACCCATTGTTCCTTTTTCTGCAATAAGCATAATACGTTTATCTGGATGTTGCTCTTTTAAAGCTAACACTTCTTGTTGCATCTCTTTGTTATGCTCAAAGATAGATTGACCATGTAACTCACGATCTGATCTTGAGTGCGCATCTGCACCTGGTGATAATAAATCTGTTGAAATATCACCAACACCAGCAACATAAGTTACTACTTGAATTTCTTCTTGAACTCCTGGAAGTTTTGTAAAAAATTCTGCTTGTGCATAGCTCTCGATTATCTCTTTTGCAATTGCGCTACCAGATTTCATTGCTTGTTCTAAACGCTCGGTATCTGCTTCGTATAAAAATACTTGTGTTTTTAATACTTTAGCTGCAGCTTCAGCAATTGCTTTATCTTCACCTAAAGCTAAATCCAAAAGTACTTCTACAGATGGTCCTCCTTTCATGTGAGATAATTGCTCGAAAGCAAATTCTGAAGTAATTTCTTCTACTTTAGTTTCACCTAAAATAATTTCTTTTAAAAAGTCTGCTTTTACACGTGCAGCACTTGTAGTACCTGGTAAAACGTTATATATAAAAAAGTTTAAAGAATCTTTTCTATGCTCGTTATTTTCATCTTTTATTTGCGCTATAATTTCGCTTAATAATTCTGCGCCATCAATAGGCTTTGGATGTAATCCTTGAAGTTTACGAGCTTCAATTTCTTTAAGGTAGTCGTTGTATGTTTGCATATATGTTTATATATATTTTATTATTGTAAAAAAACGTAATGCCCATAAGCATTACTTTATTTAAAACAGACAGCAAAATTACGAATTTTAATATGCATTTTAAAATATGCAACGAAATTGCATTTTCTTTGAAAATAAACCACGAAACAATAACAAAACAACGTTTAAGGTAAAAAATTAGCTTTTAAATTATTAGTTGAATAAAAATTTAACAATTCACCTTATTTAGAATGAGTCTTTATTGTAGTTTTTTCTGTCGAACAACCTAATTACCCACATGTTTATCTCTATAAAATAATATTGGTCGTTCAAAAAACGCATAGATTATTTGCGACATACTTAAAGTTAATACCAAGTACAAAAGCAACAGTAAACCTTTTTCAAAAAAAACTAGTTGCTCTATTTTAAAACTCCTTTGAATACTTAGCAGAATCAAAGAATAATTCACCAAATAAATAGCATACGATCGTGTACTTAAAAAGTAAAAGACCTTGTCAAAAACCTTATGTTGTTTTAATTGAATACAATACGGAAATAACAAAGCACAACTCAGCAGTACTAAAGGCAAATAAAAAAACACATAAAAAACTAAATGCGTTTGAGGCAGCAAACTATAATGGTAAATCAAGAGATGAGTTCCTCCAAAAACAGCACATGCGATACCAATACAGATTTTTTGGTTTTGTTTAAAAAACGTAATATAAGTATTCATTATATAGACTAATAAAAACCCAAAATAGATAGCATCCATTCGATATAACACTACTTTTCTAAACCCTGAGCTCCAATCTTTATAACTAGTAACATTAGCATTGTAATAGTAACTTATTTTGAAAGCGAAAAGCGCAATTATCATAATGAGCGTCACCTTTAAAAACAATTGCTTATGCTGTTTTTTAAACATAAAAAAAGACAGATACAGCAAAAAAGGAAGTAGTAAATAAGCATACTCTTCAATGGATAAGCTCCAAGCTTCTGTAAAAAAATCAGGATGTGGATTTATAAAGTTTTGTAAAAACGGAATGTAAAGCCATAAGGTTTTAGGTAAAACATCACCAAGAATTAGTAGTAAAACGACATTAAGCACTAATACCAAAAAGTAATTAGGCAATGTCCTAAGCCAACGTCTTTTCCAGAAGGTTATTAAATCAGAAAATGAAGTCTTACCAGACTCAATATTTTTCAGCAGCAGGCCACCAATTAAATAACCACTGAGCACAAAGAATAAATCTACTCCTACAGCTCCTAAAGTTCTTGTAAAAAGTATAATTGGGTTATTGGTCTCTGTATAAAATAAAAATGTACAATGCGATATTACTACCAAACTGATAGCAATAGACCTAATAACATCTAAACCATAAATTCTTTTGGAACGCATTAAAGCCGCTTATTCTTTTTAAAAATAAGCAATTTACTGGATAATTGAAGTGAATTGAATTAGAACAAGCTTTTTATAATTTGCTCGTCGGTAACACCTTCAGCTTCGGCTTTGTAGTTTTTAATAATTCTATGTCTAAGAATACCCGTAGCAACAGCTTGAACATTTTCAATATCTGGAGAGAATTTTCCGTGTATTGCAGAATGTGTTTTTGCAGCAAGAATTAAGTTTTGAGACGCTCTTGGTCCTGCTCCCCAATCTACAAACTCCTTAACCAAATCAGAAGCTATTGATGCATTTGGTCTCGTTTTGCCAACCATACCAACAGCATATTCTATAACGTTATCAGCAACAGGAATACGACGTATTAAATTTTGAAAATCTATAATTTCTTGAGCAGTAAATAAAGCGTTTACTGTTTTAGCAACATCAGTTGTAGTGGCTTTTACCACTTCAACTTCTTCAGCAAAAGATGGATATTCTAGATTGATTGCAAACATAAAACGGTCTAATTGCGCTTCTGGTAAAGGATAAGTTCCTTCTTGCTCAATTGGGTTTTGTGTTGCTAATACAAAGTATGGTAAATTTAGTTTGTAATGATGACCTGCAACCGTTACTGCACGCTCTTGCATTGCTTCTAATAAAGCAGCTTGCGTTTTTGGAGGTGTACGGTTAATCTCATCAGCAAGAATAATGTTAGCGAAAATAGGTCCTTTTATGAATTTAAACTGACGGTTTTCATCAAGAATTTCACTTCCAAGAATATCACTTGGCATTAAATCTGGTGTAAACTGTATACGTTTGAAATCTAATCCTAAAGCTTGAGCAATGGTATTTACCATTAACGTTTTAGCTAAACCAGGAACTCCTATCAATAAAGAGTGTCCTCCTGAAAATATCGAAATCAAGATTTGGTTTACTACTTCGTCTTGACCAATAATTACTTTGGCTATTTCACTTTTTAGGGCTTGATATTTTTTTACAAACTGTTCTACAGCTGCTACGTCAGACATATTATTCTTCTTTTTTTAACCAATTGCTGCTAAATTCACAATCTCTATATTCACCATTAACTTTTATGTAAGTATCCAATATTTTTTCATCTAGCCACTTGTCAATTGCTTTGTACTGCTTGTCTTGTTCAGCTAAACTTTTAATTTTCAAGTAGTCTTTAGCAAAATCGGCTTTGTGCTCATCAATTCTATCAGTAACCGTCAATATTTTAAACTTAATACGGTTTACTCTATCTTCATCTTGATACACTAAACTTATTTCGTTGTCTTTTAGGTTTTGAATTTGAGTATATAATTCAGGATCCATTTTAGTTAACTCAAAATTGAAATCTTGAGTTTTTGGATTAATTAGCTGTCCACCATCTTGTCTGGTTTCTTTTTCATCACTCATTTCTCTTGCTGCATCAGCAAAAGTGATTTCGCCATCAACTATACGTTGTCTAATTAATTCTATTTTATCTTTAGCTTCTTGAACTGCTTCTTGCGTAATTTCAGGACGTAAAAGAATGTGTCTTACATCGTAAATTTGACCTCTAATTTTTTCAAGGTAAATGATATGGTATCCAAAATCGGTTTCAAAAGGCTCAGAAATTTCACCTTCCTGTAAAGAGAAAGCAACATCTCTAAACTCTTTTACCATTTGAGGTCTTTTCTTATTTAAAGAGTATTTACCACCATCTTTACGAGAGGCAACATCATCAGAATAAAATACAGCTTTTGTTGTAAAACTCGCTCCATTTTCGATAACATCAGCTTTAAATTCTCTTAATCTGTCAATTACCTTTTGTTTTTCCTCTTCAGATACTTTAGGGATCACTACTATTTGAGCCACTTTTAATTCTGTACCAAAAATTGGTCGTTCCTCTTCAGGGATTTCGTTGAAATACTCACGTACTTCTTCTGGAGTTACTTCAATATCTTCAACAATTTTACGCTGCATTTCCATTGCAAGCTTTCCGTTTTTGTTGATTTCAAAAATTTCTTCTCTTAGGCTTTCTTCAGAGTCTTTATTATAGAATTTTAAAATCTCTTCCATTGAACCAATTTGCTCCATTAAATAGCTCATTTGCTGGTCGATGTTAGAACGGATTTCCAACTCATTTACCACAATACTATCTTGAATAGCATGATGTGCATACAGTTTATCTTCTAGCAGCTTACCAAACAACTGACAGCGTGAAGGCATTTCGCTAGCTGAAACTCCTCTTTGTTGTAACTGAATGATTTCTTTGTCTAAATCGGAGTCTAACACCACATAGTCTCCAACTACTGCTGCTACACCATCTATTTTTTTACGTTGGTTAGCAGTATTAACAGTATCTACAGACTTTACCTCTTCTTTTTCTTCGATAATTTCTTGAGCATTGGCAAATGTAAATCCAAGCAGTGTTGTTACTGTAAACAGAAACTTTGTATTAGTTAAAAATTTCAAATTGATTGTTTTTAATTGCATCTTTGGTAATATCTTTTTCAAGTTGCTTTATAAGCTCTAACTTCCTTTTGTTTATTATTATTTGATTAATGGTAGGTTTTACATACTCTAATGGAGCATAATCATTTTGCAGTAATACATCATTAATTTGCATCAAATATAGGTGTAATGAATCTTTGAGTTGTAAAAAATTAGATTTTTTTAACAGTTCTTTTTTATTCTCTGCATTTAAAACTGGTACCTTCTCAATAACTTGTGAGGTTTTTACCCAAACAGAGTCGTTTAACGAGTAGGATTTAAACTGAACCGAAATAGAATCTAAATATCTTTTATCATTAGCATCAAAACGTTTAAAGCGCGTTTCTATATCGTCAAGATTAATTGCGTTTTGAGGAATATTTATATATCTAAACTTTACAAGCTCTTCGTTAAGCTTAAATGTTTCCTTGTTTTTTGAATACACTGTATCAGCTTCAGACTGACTTACTGTTGTATCAATATTTTTCTTTACTAAAGCATCTAAATAGGCTTTCGTAAACAAGTCCTTTTTATATTGACTTACTAATTTATTGAAATTATTTTGTGTGGTTTCAGGCAAGTTACGTTCAGCACCTTCAACCAACAATAATTGGGTTGCCCAACGTGTAATGTAGTTGTTAACTAATAGCGTGCTATCTTCTACCGAAGTTCCTTCAGCCACTAAATCTTTTATATCTTCCTCATAAAGATAGGTTTCGTTAACACGAGCTATAGGAGTTCTATCTTCTGTCTTTTTAAAAAAATCACAAGACAAAACACACACAAAAGTTAATATAATAACGCTAAAACGTTTAATCAAAACTAGTTTAAAATTTGAGATTTTACCTTTTCTAAAACAGCATTATCTACTTCTACTTTATAAGTTTTATTTAGGCTTTGTAACCAGTTTTGTTCAATGTAGTTTTGATAATCGCTTATAACCATACCTTTTGCCTCTTCAAAAGTTTTTGTACTCTTAGGAAGCACTTTATCTACTTTTATAACATGGTAAGCTCCATTGTAATTGTAAATTTTTGAAAGTCCTTCTTTGTATTCAAAATCTTTTGGTAAAGATTGGTGTTGTGTGTCCATAATACCTCTTGTAAAAATCACTTTTTGTTCTTTATCAGTATTAAGTTGAGTATTTATCTCATCCACAGTTTTACCAGCTTTAAAAAGGTCTATCACTTTAGAAACATCTTTCTTTTTTGCAGCAGTTGCAACTACTCCATCAATTCTATTTTCCCAAACGTAGTTTGAAGAATTTTTATTGTAATAAGCCTCAAGCCCAACAGTATCTTTTACTGCTGCATTCCACACTTGTTTTTCCATAAGGTCAAACAATAACAATCCATCTCTGTATTCGTTTAAAATAAATGCAAAATTTTCATCTTCAAACTCAAGATTATCTTCTCTGTATTTAATAAGGTTAGCATCTAAAAAAGCATTGTATTCTTTTAAAATAACATCTTTTGGTGAAACATTTTTCCCTAAATATCCTCTTTGTACACTTTTAAGATGGTTAGCAAAATCGCCATAACTAAACTCAGTATTTCCTATAACTAGAAAGTTTTTCTTAGCATCAAAACCTGAAGGAACATTCCAAGCGCCTTTGAAAAAGTCATCAACAATTAAGGTTTCAAAATAAGTTAAGGCTTTTTCGTTTTCAGTAATCTTGTAACTGGATTTCAATTTTTCGGTTAATGCTGTATTTATTAATGCTGAACGAGAATCGCGCTTAACCCTTTGTTCTAATTCAGGTTTCATAACATCAAAAGCATCTAACGGTTTTTTATCCACTAGCTTAACTATGTGCCAACCGTATTCTGATTGAAAAGGCTCAGAAATATCACCAGCATTTTTAAGAGCAAATGCACCATCTTCAAAAGCTGTTGAGCTTAATTGACCGCTTTTAAATGGTGATAACAATCCTCCTTTTCCTGATGAACTTTTATCGTCCGAAAATTGCTTAGCCAACATTTCAAAACTCTCTCCTTGTTCAATCTTTTTATATAGTTCGTTGATACGTACTTCTGGTTTTAAAGTAGAATCCATTTGCTTGTTTGACACCATTATATGCTTAACTGTAACCTCTCCTCTTGATGGTCTCTTGTCTTCTACCTTTAAAATATGATATCCAAAACTACTTCTAAATGGCATCGATACCTCTCCAACATTTGTATTGTAAGCTACATTTTCAAAATCGTAAACCATTTTAAATGCCGAAAAATAGCCTAAATGCTCAGCGTAAGTTTCGTAACCTTTATAATTTAACGCTCGTGAGTTTTGCTGCTTGTAGTTAGCATTTAAATCGTTAAAAACCGTTTCAAAACCTTCTTTTTGTGCACGTTTTCTAAGCTCTAACAAGTCGTTGTAAACAGCAGTAGTATCAGTATTTGAAGCATCAAACCTGAATAAAATATGAGATACTTTTACATCGTAAGCCAAACGATCATAAGCCTCTTTAACTAAAGCATCAGTTACTTTATTATCGGTTAAATAGTTTTTGGTAAGTTGTTTTTTATAGTTTAAAAATTCTCTTTTATAATTAGCATTCTCATCTAATCCTAATCGTTTTGCTTCTTTTATCTTAAGCTTATAATTGATAAACAATTTTAAATACTCATCTACATCTTTTTGAGATTCGTCTTTTACCAATTCAAGGTTTTTATTGTAAACTCTAATAAACTCTGATGCTTTTACAGGATCTCCATCAACTGTAAACAATACATCTTGCTTATTTGTTTGGGCAACACTAAATGCTGTGAAACAAAAAAAAGCAGACAGTACAAATAACTTTAAATTCATAAATTTAGTAGTCTATTATGTGATTTGAGCAAAAATAAAACAATTAGAATATTAAACAACATGCTTTTACATCACTTTTACATTTTACTTAAAAAAACTAACTATATTTAGTCCGTATAAATTATACTATCATGAAGTATACTACCGAAATCATTATTGAAAGTCCTATTGATACGGTTATCAGAAAACTAGACAATCCTGAAAACCTTAAACATTGGCAACGTGGTTTGGTATCTGCCGAACATATTTCGGGTACTCCTGGAGAATTTGGTGCAAAAATGAAGCTGAAATACAAAATGGGTAAACGAGATATGGAGCTTATTGAAACCATTACTTATAGAAACCTACCTCATGAATTTCATGCAACTTATGCTACCAATAGCATGAATAACATCCAGGAAAATTACTTTAAAGAAAATAGCGAAGGCCATACTATTTGGACATCTAAAAGTGAGTTTATCCCTTTAAACTTCTTTATGAAAATTATGACTAAACTTATGCCAAAAGCGTTTAAAAAACAATCGTTACTCTACATGCAAGATTTTAAAAATTTTGTTGAAAACGGAACATCTGTTGCCAATGCGTAAACTAAAACTCATTTGGGATTTTAGAGGTCCAGCTGCACTGCAAACTGCTAAGCACCATGAAATTCACTTAAAAGAATATATTAACATTCAAAAACTTAACGTTACAATAACAGGTTTTGAAGCCATTAACGACATGCATGCAATTGCATTTTTAGTTATAGACGAAAACAACATGAAACCTGTAAGAGACGCACTAAAACCTCATAGAGGTCAAGTGTACAATAATTAATATTTACCCATGAAAAAAACCTTTTTACTATTATCTACAGTACTTGCTTTGTTTACAAATTGCAAAAATGAAAAAGTGCCAGAACAAGCACAAGAACCTACCAAGACTTACGTTGAAGAACCACACTCTTTTGCTCAACCTAACAAAGCAGTAATAACACATTTAAATTTAGACATTGAAGTAGACTTTAATACTGAAAGAGTTTCAGGAACCGCTACTTATGATATAAAAAACAATAACTCTAACACCATTGTATTAGACACTAAATACCTTGAAGTACAATCGGTTTTAGCTGATGGACAACCAACCGAGTTTTCATTAGGTGAATTTAATGAGCAACTTGGTAAACCTCTTACTATCACTATTAAAGAAGACACTAAAACCATTAGTATTAATTACAATACTACCAACAAAACAGAAGCGTTACAATGGCTTAGTCCTCAACAAACAGCTGACAAAAATCATCCATTTTTATTCACTCAAGGTCAAGCCATATTAACACGCACTTGGATACCAATTCAAGACAGTCCTCAAGTTAGAATTACTTATGATGCTACAGTAAAAGTGCCAGTTGAGTTAATGGCAGTAATGAGTGCCGAAAACCCAAAAGAAAAGACCAAAGATGGCGTTTATCATTTTAAAATGAAACAAGCCATATCGCCTTACCTTATAGCTTTAGCTGTAGGTGACATTGAATACAAACCAGTTAGCGACAGAACAGGAGTTTATGCAGAAAAATCTATGATTGAAGCTGCTCACTATGAGTTTTCTGATATGGAAAACATGGTTGCAGCTGCTGAAAATTTATATGGAACATATGACTGGGATCAGTTTGATGTTATTGTCCTACCTCCTAGTTTTCCTTTTGGTGGTATGGAAAACCCAAGACTTACTTTTGCTACACCTACAGTAATTGCGGGAGATAAAAGCTTAACCTCTTTAATCGCTCATGAATTAGCACACTCTTGGTCTGGTAATTTAGTAACCAATGCTACATGGAACGACTTTTGGCTTAACGAAGGTTTTACAGTTTATTTTGAAATAAGAATCATGGAAGCACTTTATGGAAAAGACAGAGCAAATATGATTGCACTCATAGGAAGACAAGATCTTACCGAAGAAATTGAAGCTTTAAAAGATACTCCTGAAGCCACAAAACTAAAACTCGATTTAAAAGGACAAAATCCTGATGATGGCATGAACAGTATCGCTTACGATAAAGGTTATTTGTTTTTAAGAACGCTAGAAGAAACCGTAGGAAGAGAAAAATTTGATGCGTTCATTAAAGACTATTTTAACACACATGCTTTTTCTACACTTACAACCGAAGATTTTGTAGAGTATCTTAATACTAACTTGTTACAAAAAAACAATATCACTTTTAATGTTGAAGAATGGATTTATCAACCAGGTGTTCCTGATAATCAATCTAAAATTGTATCAGATAAATTTAATAACGTTGAAGCAACACTTCAAAAATATTTAGATCAAAATTCAGTTGAAGATTCAGTTACAAAGGAATGGACTACACAAGAATGGGTTCACTTTGTGAGAAATTTACCTGAAGACATCACCACAGACCAATTAGCAATGCTTGATAATGCTTTTGATTTTTCAAACGCAAGCAATTCGCACATAGCTATGGTATGGTTTGAGCAAGCCATAAAACACAATTACCACAACAATAATGTAGACAAAAACATTGACAGCTTTTTAACTCGTGTAGGAAGACGTTGGTATGTTGAAACACTATTTAGAGCGTTTAAGAATGCCAACAGAGTTGATGAAGCTCTTGTTATTTACAAAAAAGCAAGACCTAATTACCACTCGGTTACTGCTGGTACAATTGACAAGCTACTAGGTTATAGTCCTGAATAAAAAAAGTATAGAATGAAAAAAATTGTTTTACTCATTTTAGTTTGCATTGCTACAATTGCTTGCTCTTCATCCAAAAGTGCAATAAAGGAAACTTCTAAAAATCAAGCTCAAATTTTAGTTAACGAATATATGTTTTTGGTGACTGAAATTTCAACCGATGACAGTTATGGATATTCCCCTAAAAATGCTGTTGAAGTTGGAGGAGTGAGTGAAAATGAAGGTCCGATGAATGAACGCAGATACCTTAATGCCTTAACAGGACCAAATGGTGAAACCGTTTCTTATTACAGAGCAGGAAGCTGCTGTCCTGTAAAAAGTGAAAATGGAATAATGGGTCATGCTATGTTAGACAATTACAGAGTGACTTGGGAAGGTTCAAAGGATACTGTCTCAATATATATAAACATGTATGATTCCTCAAAACTAAAAGCGCCTAAAGGGTTTGGGTTAAGAAAATAAACTATGAGACTACTACTTTTTTGTTGTGTATTATTTATTTTCAAAACATCTTTTTCACAAGATTATCCTGAAGGCACAAAGCATATAAAAACAATATTATCGACTGTTTATAAAAAGAAAGACACCCTTGAACACAGAAAGCTTGTTACATATTACGATGAAAATTGGAATGTCCTACATAATACCAATACACTTTCTTCAGCTTTAGACAAAGGTTCTAAAACAGTAACATTAATAGATACTGATAAGAAATATGTATCAGCAATAATTACTTCTGAAAAAGACACATTAGATTACATAGTCTATCTATATGATGACAAAGGTAACAGAACTAATTATTACCAAATAAGAAAAGGTGACACTCTAAATGACCAAAAAAGAACTTATGATGAGTTTGGTAACAATACTAAACTTTATAATAAAAAAAACGGCAACTATTATTTAAGCTTTGAGGCCAACTATAACAAGCATGGTGAAGTTACACAAAGACATTGGTATAATGTTAACCAAGACATAATTAAAATTGAAAAGTTTATTTATTCAGATGATGGAAAAACTAAAAAATACTTCAAAACCAACAATAAAGGCAACTTAGAACTACAAACCGAAACTCAAGAAATAGCTCATAGAGTTATTAAAAAAACATATCATACTGAAGCTAGAGGCATAAATTATGGAATAACAATTATTAAGAAAAAAGGATATTATTCTATAACCAAAAATGACGAAAAAGACCAACTTAAACGATTAGAGATTTTTGACAAAAAAGGAAAACTCACTACTTCGGTCTATATAAACTACGAAGAGTTATAATATAATTTTAGTGTCTTCTGCTAACAACTCATTTACAAAACTGCCAAACTCGGTTTTAAACTCAATATATTTTTCACCTGTAGCAGGACCATTAAATCCTGTATGAATTTTTCTTACTGCTCCTTTTTTATCTATAAAAATGGATGTTGGATAAGATAATACATGGTTTAACATTGGTAGTTTTTCTTGCGCTTTGGTTTTATTGGACGTTCCGTATTGTGCTAATAGTATAGGATATTCAATCCCAACATCGTTTTGTAATCGTTTTATACTATTAAAGGCTTTTTCTTCGGTTTTAGCATACTCAAAAGCAAGTGCAACAAAAGCAATATCTTTATCTTGATTGTTCTTATAATATTCAGAATAAAATTTACTTTCATCCAAACAGTTAGGACACCAGCTCCCCATAATTTGCACCACAACCACTTTATCTTTAAACTGCTCATCAGCTAAAGACACCATTGCACCTGATGCATCAGGAAAAGAAAACTCCAACGCTTCATAACCTTCTTTTAAATAGGTTAAATCGTTAGCGTCAGGTAATTCAAAAGTGTCATTTCGTTTTGCTATAAAAGGCTCTTTCCAATGTGCTCCAGAGTAAAACATACCTTCCATTGTACTATCAGTTACTTTAGCAGTAAATAAAAACGCGTGTGCTCCATCAAAGGTTGACAAACTTAATTTATTAGCATTGACAACACCTTCAAGATATCTGTAATCGCCAGTTGTGGTTCTAAAAGTTCCTGTTACTTTATTTCCATCTTGCTTAAAAACACCTTTAGCTATGTATTTATCTTCTTCAGAGTTTGGGCTAAAAACCGTTTCCCAATTCCCTTCAACTGTATATTTAGAGCCTCTTTCACTTGTAGCAAATCGCTCAGAGTTGCCAAACTCCGCTTCAAAATCAACTACTCGATTCAAGTCCTCTTTTACATAAAATCCTTTAAGCATATCGCCTTCTATCTTTGCTTTTAAATAAGCGTCAAAAACTGGCATTTGAATAATTACCGAGTCATTAACATAAGTAATCTCATTTACTAAAATAACTTCTTCAGCATTAAATATTTTAATGGACTTAGGTGCAGTTACTTCAAAGTTAAACGGTAAGTTTAAAGTGTCATTGACTTTAAGCGTTGCTCTATAGTTTCCTGTTTTTAGCTTTTCAGGATTGTCTTTACACGACACTATAAGCAATATAAGTAGCAAAGTGAGGTATTTTTGCATAAATAAAATGGATTAATTATATACTCTCCAAAGAAAAACAAGGTGCAACACAAAAACAAACATCGAGCATTAAAAAATTCAATAGCAGACTAAAATCTTTTATATAAGAGCAATTATTACCCAAAAAGTAAGTGACTAACTACAAATTTCTTATTCACAATAATAAAAACAGAAATTAGTTAGCAATATTTGAATCATTGCAGCAATGTTTTATCTTTGTCGATTCTATTTAAAACATCACATGAAGATTTCATATAATTGGTTAAAGCAGTTTATAAAAACAGATTGGAGTCCTGAAAAAACTGGAGAACTCCTAACTGATTTAGGCTTGGAAGTTGAAGGTATTGAGTCGTTTCAATCTATTAAAGGCGGACTTGAAGGTATAGTTGTTGGAGAGGTTCTTACCTGTGTACAACACCCAAATGCTGACAGACTAAAAGTTACTACTGTAAATATTGGTGAAGAAACGCCTTTACAAATTGTTTGTGGAGCACCTAATGTTGCTGCTGGTCAAAAAGTACCTGTCGCTACTATAGGAACTACACTTTACACAAGCGAAGGTGAAGCCTGGAAAATAAAAAAAGGAAAAATTAGAGGTGAAGAAAGCCACGGAATGATTTGCGCTGAGGATGAACTTGGTCTAGGATCGTCTCATGAAGGTATTTTAGTTCTAGATGAGAAAATAAAGGTAGGCGCATTAGCTTCTGAAATTTTCAAAGTAGAAAACGACCATGTTTTTGAAATTGGGTTAACTCCTAATAGAGCTGATGCAATGAGTCATTTTGGTACTGCAAGAGACCTTAAAGCTGGCTTACTGCAAAAGGATATTAACCTTGAGTTGATAACACCTTCAGTAAGTGCATTTCATGTAGATAGCAGAACTTTAAAAGTTGATGTAGAAGTTAATGATAAAGAACTAGCTCCTCGTTATTGCGGAGTTACAATTTCTGGAATAAAAGTTGAAGCATCTCCTGCTTGGTTACAAAACCGATTAAAAGCTATTGGTTTAACGCCAAAAAACAATGTTGTAGATATCACCAACTATGTACTTCATGAACTTGGTCAACCCTTACATGCTTTTGATGCTAATAAGATTACAGGAAATAAAGTTATTGTAAAAACACTTCCTAAAGGCACAAAGTTTACAACCTTAGACGAAGTAGAACGCGAGTTACATGAAGAAGATTTAATGATTTGTGATGCCGAAAAACCTATGTGTATTGCTGGTGTTTTTGGTGGTATTGAATCTGGAGTAACCGAAAGTACAACTAGTATCTTTTTAGAAAGTGCTTATTTCAATCCTGTAAGTGTGCGAAAAACTGCTAAAAGACACGGTTTAAATACTGATGCTTCTTTTAGGTTTGAACGTGGTATTGACCCTAATATTACTGAATATGCACTAAAACGTGCTGCTCTATTAATTCAAGATATTGCTGGTGGTGAAATAACGAGTGACGTTATTGACATGTATCCAAATAAAATTGAAGATTTTCAGGTACGTTTAAGTTTTGAAAACGCTAAAAAACTTATTGGAGAGGAAATTCCTAAAGAAGTCATCAAAAGAATACTTACGTCCTTAGACATTAAAGTAAATAACGTTACTGAAGCTGGCTTAGGACTAACAGTTCCTGCCTATAGAAATGACGTACAACGTGAAGCCGATGTTATTGAAGAAATCTTGAGAGTTTATGGTTACAACAACATTAAAACTACCGAAAAATTAAATGCTTCGATTTCGAACTCATCGCGTTTTGAAGATTATAAATTGCAAAATATTGTAGGTAATCAATTGTCTGCTCAAGGTTTTTATGAGATTATGGCAAATTCACTTACAAATCCTAAATACATTGCTTTAACGCAAAACTTAAACGACGAGCATAATGTAGAAATGCTTAATCCGTTGAGTAACGATTTAAGCGTTATGCGTCAAAGCTTACTGTTTTCTGGTTTAGAAGCTGTAAGCCATAACATCAACAGAAAAAGAGACAACCTTAAATTATATGAGTTTGGTAAAACTTATCACAACTACAATGGTAATCGTGAAGAGCACAAACACTTATCTCTTTTTGTTAGCGGAAACAGAAATACTGAACGTTGGAACGCTCCAATACAACAAAGTGATTTCTTTTACCTAAAAGGAACTATTACTGCTGTTTTAGAACGTCTTGGTATAACTTCGTTAAAAGTTTCTCCTATTAAAAATGATGTTTTTAGTGAAGGTATTTCCTTATCTAAAGGAAAAGTCAAATTAGTAGAATTTGGATTAATCGGTAAAAAAGTATTGAAACATTTTGGAATAGCCCAAAGCGTACTTTTTGCTGACTTTAATTGGGATAATATTATAGAAACTGTTAAACAGAATAACATTACTTTTAAAGACATTCCTAAATACCCTGAAGTAAGACGAGATTTTGCGTTGTTACTTGATGACAATGTTACTTTTGAGCAAATAGATACTATTGCTATGCAAACTGAAAAACAGCTTCTTAAAGATGTTGATTTGTTTGATGTATATCAAGGTAAAAACCTTCCAAAAGGTAAAAAGAGTTATGCTGTGAGTTTTACATTACAAGACGAGCACAAAACACTTACAGATAAGCAAATAGACAAAATCATGAACAAGCTGCAATCTAATTTTGAAAAGCAACTTGGAGCCGAATTAAGATAAAACAATACCATCACGCTTAATTGTAATAAAGAAAGTGCTTTTTAGATTTAAAGTAATAACAGTTCTAGCTATAATGCTGTTTACCTACAACAACTCTGTAGCGCAGCAGCTTGTTATTGATGTACAAGAGCAAGATTCTACTTCAATATGGCAATTAGCAAAACATGATTTTAAATACACTTTAAAAGGTGTAGGACATTCTTTTACTAGACCGCTACATTGGAAGTCTAAAGATTTTGAAAAGCTTGGTTTATTTGTTGCAGGTACTGCTGCACTTAGTTTAGCGGATGAGCCTATTCGCGACTTTGCTTTAAACAATAAAGACGACTTTCCCACACCATTAAGAGATTTTGGTTGGTATTTTGGTAGTCCACAAAACTACTTTATGGCAAATGCAGGTTTATATGCGTTTGGGATATTTACTAAAAATGAAAAAGTCCGTAAAACTAGTGTTTTAATCATATCTTCATCTATAACTACAGGTTTAATACAAACTGTTAGTAAAGCTGCAATTGGTAGAGCTCGTCCTGGTTCTGGTTATGACAACTACACTTTTAAATCCTTTTCAGGAGAAGCGGCTTTTAGATCCTTTCCTTCGGGACATACTATTCTTTCTGTAACTATGGCACATTCAATTGCCAAACAATTTAAAAACCCTTGGGTCAAAGCAGGTATTTATACCGTTGGAGCAATTCCTCCAATATCAAGAATTATTGATGATGCGCATTGGGTTACTGACATTGCTTTTAGTGCAATTGTTAGTATAGTTGTTGTAGATAGTATTGATAAGTTTTTAAACGATGAAAATGCTTACAACACTCCTAAAAGAGAAAAACAAATCAGCTGGAATATTAAATTCAGTACCAACCAAATAGGTTTAGTAGGTACGTTTTAATTTAAACTTCAATTTTAAAAATATTATACTTTTTTTAATGATTAAGCCTCAAATAATCATTAATTTTAGCATAAATAAAAAATCACAATATTATGGCAACCGTAACTTTAAAAGGAAATACAATACATACTTCAGGAACTTTACCATCTGTTGGTTCTAAAGCTCCAGATTTCACCCTTACCACAAACGATTTAGGCAGTAAATCGTTAAATGATTTTAAAGGCAGCAATGTAATTTTAAACATCTTCCCAAGTGTTGATACTGGTACTTGTGCTCAATCTGTAAGAACTTTTAACAAAGAAGCAAGTAGCTTAAACAACACTAAAGTATTGTGCATCTCTAAAGATTTACCTTTTGCACAATCACGTTTTTGTGGTGCTGAAGGACTAGATAATGTGATTAGTTTATCTGATTACAAAGATGGCAGTTTTGGGAAAGCTTATGGCTTAGATTTTACTGATGGTCCACTAGAAGCTTTACACTCTAGATGTATTGTAGTAATCAATGCGGATGGTGTTGTTACACATACTGAGCAAGTTGCTGAAATTGTAGACGAACCTAACTACAAAGCTGCATTAGACGCTTTATCTTAATTTACAAATGCCCAAAAAAGAGTCTTTTTTACAAAACAGATTAAAAAGCGTAGGTTTTGCCTATAAAGGTGCTGCTTACTTAATCAAAACCGAAGCAAGTATAAAAATTCAGATAGTAGTAGCAATTCTAGTTACTGCTGCTGGATTTTATTTTAATATTTCTACTACCGAATGGTTATTTCAAATAGCGTTTATTGGTTTAGTAATAAGTATTGAAGGTGTTAATACTGCTGTTGAATATATTGCAGATTTTATTCATCCTGAACATCACAAGTCAATTGGCAGAATAAAAGACATAGCTGCTGGTGCAGTTTTTATCGCATCGGTTACAGCTATTATAGGCGCTTTAGTGATTTATATCCCAAAGTTGTTTTAATACTAATTACGTTAGGATAAACGTTAGTAATTTGTATTTTTGTTTTAATCTAACAATGCGTTGATGGCGAAGAAGAAAACCAAAACTAAAAGCAGTAAAACTTCTAAATTTAAAAAGCCGAATTTAACATTAACAAGCCAACAAAAATTAATTTTTGGTAGTTTGTTGATGATATTTGGTATCATACTCTTTATAGCTTTCTTGTCGTTTTTATTTAGTGGAAAAGCAGACCAAAGCATCGTTAGTCAATTTCCTTCTCGCGAGCAAGAAGCCGAAAACTGGATGAATGTTATTGGTGCTTGGTTAAGCGAATTGTTTATCACTAAAGGATTTGGTATTGCATCGTTCATCTTTTCAGGTTTACTATTCCTTTCAGGTGTTTACGTTACACTAGATATCAATAAAGCTAAACTAAGAAAACACTGGATATGGGGAACACTCATTGTTATTTGGTTATCCATATTTTTTGGTTTTTTTACACATAAATTCAACATACTTGGAGGAACCATAGGCTTTGAAATGAACTCTTATTTTCAAGATTATATTGGTAAAATTGGTACAGCTCTACTCCTACTTTTTGGGTTGATTTCTTATTTAGCTATCCGATTTAAATTTACAGGTCAAACCTTTGTAAACCTTTTTAAACGTGCCAAAAAAGACCTTAAAAATGAGTTCAACACTACTACTGATGATGATACTTCAATTGCTGTAGATAATGACCTAACTGCCGAAGCTGAAGATATCAAATCTGCTTTTGAGCTTAATGTTCAAGACACAGTAGAGCCAACTATTGAAAACCATTCAAAACCAGAACCTAAAAAAGAGCCTATAAAAGTTGAAGTTACTGAAGAGGTTAAAGAAGACGTAGAAATAGAAATTGAACAATTTGAAGAAGAAATTTCTGAAGCTGATAACTTATCAAATAAGCTCGTTGAAGATTTCGGACAGTTTGACCCAACACTAGAACTTAGTAAGTTTGAATTTCCGCCTTTAGATTTGTTAAAAAAATACGATTCTGAAGGTATCACAATAAACCAAGAAGAGCTAGAAGAAAACAAAAACCGAATTGTAGAAACCCTGAATAACTACAAAATTGGAATTTCTAACATTAAAGCTACTATTGGACCAACAGTAACACTTTATGAAATTGTCCCTGAAGCTGGAGTAAGAATTTCAAGAATTAAAAACCTTGAAGACGATATTGCATTATCGCTTTCAGCATTAGGAATTCGTATTATTGCTCCTATTCCAGGAAAAGGAACCATAGGTATTGAGGTGCCAAACAAAAACTCAACTATTGTTTCTATGCGTTCGGTAATTGCTTCGCAAAAATTTCAAAAATCTGACATGCAATTACCTATTGCTTTTGGTAAAACCATTAGCAATGAAACCATGGTTGTAGACTTAGCAAAAATGCCTCATTTACTTATGGCAGGTGCTACAGGACAAGGAAAATCGGTAGGTTTAAATGCAGTTTTAACTTCGCTATTGTATAAAAAACATCCTGCAGAAGTTAAGTTTGTGTTGGTTGACCCTAAAAAAGTAGAACTTACTTTATTCAATAAAATTGAGCGTCATTATTTGGCAAAACTACCTGATAGTGAGGAAGCCATAATTACCGATAACACTAAAGTGATTAACACGTTAAACTCTTTGTGTATTGAAATGGATAATCGTTACGAAATGCTTAAAAACGCAATGTGTCGTAACATTAAAGAATACAACGAAAAGTTTAAAGCTAGAAAATTAAATCCAAACGAAGGTCATCAATACTTACCATATATTGTCTTGGTTGTTGATGAGTTTGCCGATTTAATTATGACAGCAGGAAAAGAAGTTGAAACTCCAATTGCGCGTTTAGCACAATTAGCTCGTGCCATTGGTATTCACCTAATTATTGCTACACAACGCCCATCGGTTAACGTTATTACAGGTATTATTAAAGCAAACTTCCCTGCTCGTATCGCTTTTAGAGTAACTTCAAAAATAGACTCACGTACTATTTTAGATGGAGCTGGAGCAGACCAACTTATTGGTCGTGGAGATATGCTTTACACTCAAGGAAACGACATTATAAGAATACAATGTGCTTTTGTTGACACACCAGAAGTAGAAAAAATCACTGAATTTATTGGTGCACAAAAAGCATATCCAGATGCTTACCTTTTACCAGAGTATGTTGGTGAAGAAAGTGGCACAAGTATTGATATAGATATAGAAGACAGAGATAAGCTGTTTAGAGAAGCTGCCGAAATAATTGTAACTGCACAACAAGGTTCAGCATCATTGTTGCAACGTAAATTAAAATTAGGTTACAACAGAGCTGGAAGGTTAATTGACCAACTTGAAGCTGCTGGTATTGTTGGTGGTTTTGAAGGCAGTAAAGCACGTCAAGTTTTAGTACCAGATTTAGCAGCATTAGACCAACTATTAGAAAACGAAAGCCTTTAGGCACAAAAAACATAATGATGAAAAAAATTATAATAGCATTAGTCCTTTTAATCAGTTTTAGCACAGTAGCACAAAATTCAGCTAAAAACTTACTTAATGAAGTTAGCGCAAAGATTAAAAGCTATGAAAACATTAGTATTGACTTTAAATATGCATTAAAAAACACAAGTGAAAACATTGACCAAGAAACTCGTGGTGATGTTGTAATGCAAGGTGAAAAATACAGACTTAACATTTTAGGAGCTACTAGAATTTTTGATGGTAAAACCCTTTACACGATAAGTCCTGATGATGAAGAAGTAACTATTTCTTCAGATAATTCTGAAGATGAAAGCACAATCACACCTAGTAAAATGTTATCTTTTTACGAAGATGGTTACACTTACACAATGGATATTGTTCAAAATGTAAATGGTAGAAAAATTCAATATGTAAAACTAAGTCCCATTGATACTAATTCTGAAATTAAGCAAGTTTTATTAGGTATTGATGCACAAACCAAGCATATTTACAACCTTATTGAAGTTGGTAAAAATGGAACAAAAACAACTTTAACTGTTAATTCTTTTAAAACTAATGAGCCGATTTCAAAATCCTTATTTACTTTTGATGAGAATAAGTATAAAGATTACTACATCAATAAATTGGATTAGGCTTTAATTAATGAAAATACTTGATAGGTACATACTTAAAACGTACTTAAAAACATTTATGAGCGTGTTTGTGATACTCATGCTCATTTTTGTTTTACAATCTATTTGGTTGTATATAAGTGAACTTGCAGGAAAAGATTTAGCGGTTTCTGTAATACTTAAGTTTCTTGTATATGTAACTCCTACCCTTATTCCTCTAATTTTACCGCTTACTATTCTTTTAGCCTCAATAATGGTGTTTGGTAGCTTTGCCGAAAACTATGAATTTGCCGCGATGAAATCTACAGGTATTTCATTGCAAAGAGCAATGAGAGGTTTAAGTGTTTTTATACTCATACTTGCTGTAGTTACATTTTTCTTTGCTAACAACGTTATCCCTTGGGCTAACTATAACTTTTATAACTTAAGAAAAAACATTGCCAAAACACTACCTGCTATGGCAATTGCCGAAGGGCAGTTTAACGAAGTTGGTAACTACAATATTAAAGTAGAAGAAAAAAGTGGTGAAAAAGGCCAGTACTTAAAAAATGTTTACATACATAAAAAAAACACGAAAAGAGTTGGGAACTATACTGTAATTTCTTCTGAAACTGGAGAACTGATAAGTAGTGAAAACTCTAATATTTTACAATTAGTGCTCTATAATGGTAATTATTACGACGAAGTTATTAGTAACGACCCAAAACAAAATGTAAAAAAACCACATGTAAAAAGTTACTTTGAAAAGTACGTTATAAATGTTGATTTAGAAGGACTAAACGATGTTGACTACGAAGAAAAGAGTTACGAGAGTAGGTTTAACATGCTTGATGTTAGCGACCTAAACTACACTATAGATAGTCTTTACAATGAAAAATCAAATGACTTTAAAGATTTTTCTAAAACGCTTTATGAAAGAACATCTATTGCCAATTTAAAAGACGACATTGAAACCAAAAAAGATTCTAATTACACAGGTGAAGTCCTAGAGTTATTTGATACAAAAACCAAAGTTCAACTTCTTAATTTGGCGACAAATACAGTTAATAGTACTAATCAAATTATAGAATCTAAATCATTTGCAGCTACCAGTAAAACCAAGTGGCTAAACAAGCACATCATTTCATTACACGAAAAATACGCACTAGGATTTGCTTGTATAATTCTATTCTTTGTTGGCGCTCCTCTTGGTGCACTAATAAGAAAAGGAGGTATTGGTTTACCTTTGGTTATTGCAATATTATTGTTTTTGACTTACCATTTTATAGGAATTTTTTCTAAAAACAGTTCTCAGGATGGATCTTTCAATCCTGTTTTTGCAACATGGCTTTCAACATTAATCATGTTACCTTTAAGTATTTATTTAACACGTCGTGCCACAAAAGATAGAGGTTTATTTGAGTTTGATTCCATATTAGATCCGCTTAAAAAACTGTTCAGAATAAAGCCCAAAGATGAAAATGATCCACTTCTACTAAGTTATAAGAAGCTTGAAACTTATAATGAAGATAAGCTAGTAGATGTTATTAAAAACTTTGAATCGTACGATTACGACGAAACCGTAAAACCTAGAGCCTATGCGCAGCTTAAAAAACTAGGTTTAAACACAAGCGAAATAGTTGAAAAAGGCATTAACATTGATAAGAATTTTATAGCCTCTGAAAAAGTTGCAAAAGACTTTAACGACTACTCGTTAACTACATTTGTGTCTTATGCTATTGCTGCTGTTTTTATAGTACTTCATTTTGTATTTAAAAACAATAAGCTTCCTGAATTAGCAGTTACTATACTTAACTTAGGTTTAATTGCACTATTATTCTTTGCGATTTACTTTGTAGTATCTTCAATCAAGATTTCTAAGTTTTTCAGCACACTCAAAGAGAGTGATAAAAAAATCAATTACTTTTTGCTGCTTATTGGTCTGCCTTTTTATGCTTTAACCTATTTCTTGTTAAAAAACAGAGTAAAAGAAGAGTTATCAAAAAGTAGCATAAAAAATATAAAATAAGCCATATCTTTGCAGCATAAATATATGCTCGTTATGCTTAAAACCGCAAAACAATCCGTGAAAATTGAATTGAATACTATAGAAGAAGCCATTAATGATATTCGTGATGGTAAAGTAGTAATTGTTGTTGATGATGAAAACAGAGAAAACGAAGGCGACTTTATAGCTGCTGCTGAAACGGTTACTCCAGAGATGATTAACTTTATGGCAACTAATGGTAGAGGCTTAATTTGTGCGCCTTTAACTGAAGATAGGTGTCAAGATTTAGACCTTAACATGATGGTACAAAACAACACTGTTTTGCACCACACTCAATTTACGGTTTCTGTAGATTTAATTGGTCATGGATGTACCACTGGAATTTCGGTACACGACAGAGCAAAAACCATTAAAGCATTGGTGGATGATGACACTAAACCTCATGACCTTGGAAGACCTGGTCATATTTTTCCTTTAAGAGCAAAAAATGGAGGTGTACTTCGTAGAACAGGTCATACTGAAGCTGCTGTAGATTTAGCACGTTTAGCAGGATTTAAACCTGCAGGAATTCTTGTTGAAATCTTAAATGAAGATGGTACAATGGCACGCTTACCTCAACTGGTTAAAGTGGCTGAAAAGTTTGACTTGAAAGTAATTTCTATTGAAGATTTAGTGGCTTACAGAATGGAGCACGATTCTTTAATTGATAAAAAAGAAGACTTTAACATTGAAACTCGTTTTGGAAGTTTCCGATTAAGAGCTTACCAACAAACAACCAATAATCAAATCCATATTGCGCTTACCAAAGGGACTTGGACTAATGATGAAAGCATATTAACACGTGTTAATGCTACTTTAGTAAATAATGACATTTTAGGAACTTTAACCAACAATGCCGATGAGAAGTTGGATGATATGTTTAAAGTTATAAACGAAGAAGGCAAAGGTGCTATTATCTTTATCAACCAGCAATCACAATCTATGAATCTTTTAAAACGTCTTAGCGCTTTAAGAGATAGTCAGGTTAAAGGTGAAGTTGTAAAAGCTCCAAGAATTGAAATGGACAGTAAAGACTTTGGTATTGGTGCTCAAATACTTCATGACTTAAACATTCATAAACTACGCTTAATCTCTAATAGCCAACAAACCAAACGTGTTGGTATGATTGGTTATGGTTTAGAAATTGTTGAGTACGTTAAGTATTAATCTAACACTTCAAATTCTTTAAATAATCCTTTTGCTTTTGCATTTGGTACTTCAGCGATGAAAGCGTATTTACCTGGTTTTAAATTGGCGTAAAAATAGCCTGTGCTGCCTTGTACTGCATCATTAAAACCACCTAAAAACTCAACACCATTAGGAACAGGTGTAATAAACCCTTTTGGGTCATACCATACCATCCAAGACTCTAAAGTGTCTCTATTTGCATGAGGTTCTAGTTTTACAAGATGCACATCAGTAGAGGCAAAGTTTTCATGTAGTTTTTGACTAAGAACATTCACCTGAAAAATATGTTTTCCTTTTGGAATATGTCTATTAAAATGAAATCCATCTTCTCTTATATCAATTGTGTCTGTTGCTTTAGGAGCCACATTTCCACTATCTGTTTCGCTTACGTATACTTGCTTTACCATTCCCATTGTTGAGTGAAATTTGCCATTAGGCATCTTTACGTAACATTCCATACTATAAAGACCAGGTTCCAAGTAAAGTGTAGTATAGGTTTTACTTTTTGGTGCAATCAATCCTGAACCACCTGTAGAAATACATTTGCTAAACCACTCTGGTAATTTGCTAAATGCAGCAAAGCCTTCTTCGGTTTTACCCTCGTTTATTAAATCCATACCTTCTTCAAAAACTGGATCGGATTCAGTTTTAAAATTTTCAGAAGTTATACCTTCTGGCATTTTAACGAATCTAAAAAAGTGTGTTTCATTTGCTCTATTGTCATACTTAAAAGTATTCCAACCAGAAGTAATAGTATCTGCCATAACAAACTCCATACTTCTTGTTAAAATATCTATTGTTTTGGTTGGTAGTTTTACAGTCTCCTCAGGTCCTTCAACTTCAATAACAGATTCTGTTTTTTTGTCATTCTTACAATTAAAGACTGTAAAAACTAAAACAAATAAGATTAGTTGGTTTAATTTTTTCATAATTAAAATTATTAAATTATTGATATAAAGCTAGTTAATTATTATTTTTTTAGAGTTTGAACCTTTATCTGTTTCTACTTTTAATATGTAAATACCGCTTTTTAATGGTTCTACATTAACTGTATTTCCAGTCATCTCTAAATAAACTTCTTTACCTAAAGCATCAAATAAAGATACTTTGGTAATATGTGCATCTGTCGTTATATGTATGTCTTGTTGAGCTGGGTTTGGGTAAACAATTATCTTATTTTCATCTACAATATTTGTAGCAAGTGTATTTCGGTCTAAAACCACTAATGTAGTAGTAACAGGTAATCTTCCGTTCTGGGAATCAAAGTCAAACGTTTTTGTGAATGTTAAAGTTTGAGGATTAAACTCAAATACAGTTCCATAATTGTGCGTTCCGCCTTCTGAGGTAACTCCGTAAAGCTTGTTATTTAATTTTGTTAAGCTACCAAGAGGTTTAGCTCCTGTTAACACATCATTAAAATCAAAAACCTTAGAAAAGGTATTGGTTTGTATATCATATTTAAAGATAATTCCGTTACCATTTACACCTCCTTCTGAAGTCAATCCATAAAGTGTATTAGCATCAAATTGAAGTAAATTTCCATAAGGATAATAACCATTTAAGTCTTCAAAATCGAAATCATATAGTTTGTTGAAGCCTGTAACAAAATCCCATTCAAAAATAACTCCAACACCCTTTAATCCTCCTTGAGTAGCCATTCCATAAAGTTTTCCATTTGTTGCCTCAATTAAACCACCATTTGGTAATGCTCCATTTTCTACATTAAAATCGTGAATTTTAGTATAACTTTCTGTATTAATATCATATTCAAAAATAGTTCCAACAGAAACTTCACTTCCCATGTAATTACCTTGTCCTCCTACTGATGCCATTCCATAAATTTTATTGTTAGAAGCCTGAACCAAATCACCTAATGGTGTTCCTCCTAGCAACTGACCAAAATCATGTTTCTTAGCAAAAGTGTTTGTTGATAAATCAAACTCAAACAACATACCTAGTTCGTTACTTCCCCCTCTAAATGCTGTTCCATACAACTTGTCATTGGACGCTTCTAGTAAACTTGCTCTTGGAAAAATTCCCATTTCAAAGCTACTATCTGGCTCATCAAAACTATGTAGTCTTGTATAAATATTACTTATTGGGTTATATTCGAAAATTGCGCCTGAGTCATTTATTCCTCCTCTTAATGTTAAACCATAGAATTTTTGTCTGTTTTCAGAATATATTAAACTTCCATCAGGTCCTGCGCCATCAGTTGAGCTATTAAATTTAAAAATTGGGCTATAACTATTTGTAGATAAATCAAAACTATAAAACATACTATTGAAAGAGTCTACTAATCCATAACGCGTCTTGTTAGCTATACTATATAATTTACCGTCTGAAGCTTCAAAAAGACCTGCATATGGATAATACCCAGAATTTATATTAAAACCATATAGCAAACTAGATAGACCTGTTGAAGGATTATACTCAAACAACGATCCAATTCCACTAGCTCCACCATACTCTGTAACGCCATATAGCTTGTCATTAGATGCTAGTGTAAGCTTAGGTCCTGGTGAATAACCTAAATTGTTTGAAGATGCAAAACTTAACAGTGTAGTATAGGTACTTGTAGATATATTATATTTGAAAAGAATACCGTAATCTTCTGTCCCTCCTTCTGAAGTTGTACCAAATAGTTCTAAAGAATTATTTGGACCTTCCACTAATGTTCCTAGCGGATAAGCTCCAGAAGTTCCAGCTAATCCAAAATTAAATAAGTGAGTCAATGTATTGGTAAGAAAATTATATTCAAATAATACACCTGAATCATTTGTACCTCCTTCACTGGTTAAGCCATACAGCTTTCCATTACTAGCTTCGAACAATGAACCATAAGGTCTTCTTCCTGGGTTTAGTGCATTATCATCAAAATCGATTTTTTTTGTGTAAGTATTAGTGTTGAGATCAAATTCGAAAATAACGCCATCATCATAATCGCCTCCAACAGTAGTCATTCCATATAGTTTTCCATTAGAAGCATATGTAAGTTCTCCTTCTGGTGCTCTACCATTTAAATCATTAAAATCATGAAGTTTTGTAAAGGTATCTTGTAAGTAATCATATTCAAAAATGACTCCATCACCATGGTCTCCTCCTTCTCTAGTCATTCCATAAAGTTTATTATTAACTTCAATAAGTGCTCCTTCAGGACGCTTTCCGTTTGTTGAATTGATCACCTCAAACTCATCAACACCAAACCTAAATTTAGTTTCAAACACTCCAGTTACAGGATCATATTCATACAAAACTCCACCAATATTATCGCTATCATAGTAAACACCATATAAATAAAGTCCCGAATAAGGTGACAGTCCATAAAATTTTCCGTTAGAGGCTTCTATTACTCCACTATCTATATCATAGCCATCAGTTTTAAAAAAGTTGTATTGAACTTCTAAGTTTTCGGCATTTTCATCAGTTTTGAAGATGGTTCCCATATCAGATTTTCCTCCTCGAAAAGTCATTCCCCATAATTCGTAATCTTCTTGAGAAAAAATTATACTTGGTAGCAGCATTATAATTGCTATCAATGTTTTTATATGTGTTTTTGCTTTCATGATTTTATATTGTATTAAATATTTAGCATTTAAAGAATGAGAAATCTTCTCCGTCAATTCCTCCCATAGCTCCAATTAGGTTTTCTATGGTGCTGGCAGCTGTACCTACTCCATAAAAAGAATCATATAGTATTTCCTTATATAAATCGCAGGCTAAAGCTTGGAGTGCAATAGTTAAATCTTCATCCATTCCTGTTGTGTTCATCAATATTAAAGCTTGAGATGCTAGCGCATATAATTTCACTAGAGTTAAGCTATAAGCTGCTACAAGACCCAATGGTAAATTTCCAAGCCCAGTAACAGTAAGACCAAAATTCATGGCAGATAAGACTTCTTTATAACCTTCTATAACCTTATCTAGCTCCATCAATTGTTGATAAGTGGTTCTTGAGCCTCCACCTGTTTGGTTTGGTAAAATGCCATAGAGTTCACCTTTAATTGGATCTATTTTCCAAAATGATTTTACTTGTAAGGATGTATCAAAAAGTTTTAAAATACCTCCTCCAAATATTTGTTTTCCATAATAATGATAATCGCTTCCAAGAGTTTGCGAACTGAAACGTTCATCTCGTCCCATTGCTTTATTTAGTAGTAAGGGTTTTTCTTTGAGTTGAGAATAGGCACTATCTTCAAACACGTAACCTTCTAAAATTGCTAATTGAGCTGTTTTCTTTAGGGTTTCCTCAAAATTTCCAGTTCCACTTCTACTTACAGTTTGATATTCTGAAGTTGGTAAAAAATCGAAAGAAGTCTTAGTTTCGTTATTATAAAATCCTGGAGAAAATTTAACAATACAAGATCTAAATCCGTTTGGATAGGTTATGGCTTGCTCTGTTACATTATTTTGAATAGGCTGCAACATACTTAATAATAGAGAAGGATAACTAAAACCACCTTTAGCTATTTCTTCAACCGCTGTTTTAATATTGCCTTCTTGATAGGCTTCAAACCAGTTTTGATTACTCATTAATGCTTGTAAATACTCCGTTAGCTGAATAGAAAGTGTTGGTGCTTCTCGTTCAAAAGCCATAACTGCTCCTCCAAGAAGCATTTCGTGCACTTCATCTATCATTTTTCGGGTGAGTTGGGTTGGATTAGCATAAAAATCGTTATGAGGCTCATAACCTGCTAACACACGTTTAATAGGATTTTTTCCTAATCGTTTTATGGTGAGATAAAGTCCAACCATACGATTACCTAAAAGATGGTCACTAGGTTCTGGAAACTTATAGTTTAAATTGACTTTATGTGTTGTATCTTTTAGCTTAACCTCTACATTATGTGCGTCTTTTTCAGCAAAAGCAGAATATGTTACTACATAAGTAGGAAACTTTAAACCATCAATAATTTTAGTAATCTCAGTAATGGTAAGCTCTTGATCATCTGCAGCAATCTCAATAAAGTCCATATTTTCTCTCAAATGTTTATATACTGTACCTTGAGGTTTTACATTAAGAAAAATAGCAGGTGGACCAGCCTCATAAATTGGTGTATATGAAGCATCAAATGCATCATTATTATCGCCATCAGTTGCATAAAGAATTACATCTACATCCAACTGTTTTGATTTGAGTAATGCTGTATAAATGTTTGAACCCGTTTGCTGAAGTATTACTCTAGCTTTTGGATAGGTTTTTTTGATTGCTGCTTCGGTATTCTGTAAAAACAGTTTTATATTTTCACCTGCATATTCACCAGGCATACTTGCAGACGTATCATATAACAATAAAATTTTGGGTGAAAGCACATTTTGATTCATCCAACCTGATACGGTTTGTCCATTATCAGTAATTTCAAAATTGCCTATTGATATACCTTCAATAATATTTCCTTGAGCATCTTTAGGGCTTAGCTCCAATCGTACTTTTGGAAATGCCTGTGGAAAAACTGTTCCTTCAAAAGAGTGTACTTTTTTTATAGCTGCTGGCTCTTCATTATTTGGCAAACTATCAGGATTATAATTTTCAAATATTTTTACAGCTTCTAAGGTTATTGGTTCTCCTAAAACTGTACGCTCCTCTAGATAAGTAGCATCCTTATTAATATCTTGAAGTGCAAAACAAGGAGTGAAAGAAGTAATTTCAGAAATAGATTTTACTGACTGTTCTTCAAAACTCATATTATTGAGAAACTGAACCTGCAACTGATTCCCTAATAATTCAGAAAGCTTCCAGGTTCCTGTCAACAGCTCTGTTTCACTCCAATGGTCTAAGGCGTTTCTACAAGACAATGTAATAGTAACATCTTCATCTTTTGGGTCTTTATATTCGCCTGCTTTATTAAAGGTCTTTTTTTTGTTAGTTGGATGCAAGTTCCCAAAAGACACTTTTGGGTCAAACACATGCGCATACTTTTCAGCTCCTTCTTCATAAAACACAACCGAAGGCACATAGGCTTTATGAAACCTGAAATTAACCGTTCTATCTCTAATATATTTTTTATCAATATTGTTTAAAAGATTATTGGCTAGTGTTTCGGAGCTTTCTACAATATTTGGTATTTGTTTGTAAGTTTCCCCTTTATTGGTTACTCCCATCATTTTTTGCCACTTGCGCATTTTTTTATTGGTAATTGGTGGCGCAAATTCTGGAGTTAATTTTTGATAAACTATTGCCTTTGCTTCATCTAAGGTTATTTCGGTTTCTTCCAAAACTACTTTAGCCTCATAACCAGCATCTACTAGCATGTCTTTTAAAATTTCAGCTTTTTCGCGAGGTGTTGCAAGTCCGCAGCGTAAAGCCATCTCTTTACCATAAATAGTACCATTAGCAGAATGGTGAAGAAAATCGCTTTGCCAAGGAATAATTTGAAAACTATCTCTAACAAAGTTGGTCATTGCTTCTGGGTTTTTAGAAGCAACTAAAGCGTTTCGTCTTCCAATAAAATGATCTGGACTTTGCTCTAAAATTTTAATCATGTCTTTCCACACGCCAAAAGGAGGTTTACCTAAATCATCTTTACCACAACTTTGCAAGAGCATTGGTGAAAGATAAAATCCCATACTCCCAAGTACCAATTGTTTAAAAAACGTTCGCCTTGACGAATCGTCAATTTGAGTTTGGTTACTATAAAATTGTTTTGATATTTGGTCCTTTTCCATGATTAGTCTAACTGATCAAAATTGAGTGTTTTTAAAATGCTCAAAAAACATCTTTATACTAAAATCTCCTATTACCTTAAAACTGACTGTAAAACGATTATTTAAAAAAGCTGAAAACAGCATTTATTTTACTCTATAACTAAATGTTACTTTACATCTGTCTTATTTTCTTGTTTAATGTCTTGTCCATATATTATAGAAACCGCATATGTATTAACAACAAATAAAGTTTTGATAGTTAAGGTTATACATTTCATAATGATATAGAAGATTAACCTTGAAGTATTTAAAAATAAAAGGGAAACAACAGTGTTGTGTATTGTCATCTCCCTTCTCCTTCAATTAATAGCATTGTAAAACTATAATCAAAGTAAAAAAGGGAGTATCACTATTGTAACAAAGTATACAATAAATGTAACATTGAAGAAATTGCCTAACAAAACAGGGATTTAAAGAGCTGACTGAATGGCTTTTACCATTTTAGAAGCACGCTCTTTAACTTCTAGTTCTGTCCAAGATAATTTTATTAAGCAAGAAATATTTCTACCGATAAAGTGATTAGATTTAGAAAAATTTTTAGTTTGAAGATACTTTAACCCATCCTTTACTTCTTTAGAAAGCGGATAAAGTGTTTTTAAATCTTTTAAATGTTCCCACTTTCTAATAAAATGCCAATTATTATCATAGTAATGAAAGCAGCCATCAATTCCTGTGTCTTTTAGAGCTTTTACTGCTTTTCTTGAGGTTTCTAAATCAGGTAAGAAAAAACTAAGAAACGAATAACTTTCTTCTCCACCTTCTGGCACTGTTCTAAATGTAAGTTCAGGAATTACAGAAAGTGCTTCTCTAATAATACTATAATTTTTCTTTTGGATAGCTACAAATTCATCTAACCTACGCAGTTGTGCTAAACCAACAGCTGCATTGAGTTCAGATATTCTAAAATTATAGCCTAAAAACGGGTGAGTTTCTGCTCCTCTATCATTTCCTTTATGGTCATGACCATGGTCTGAAAAGTGATCAGAATTTGTATAATACTTTTCGTTGTTGGTTAATACAGCACCTCCTTCACCACAAGTAATAATTTTCACATAATCTAAAGATAAGCAACCTAAATCACCAATACTTCCTAAAGGTTTTTCTTTATAAGTGGCACCAGTAGCTTGCGAAGAGTCTTCAATTAATATTAGATTATGTGTTTTACAAATGGATTGGAGCTCATCTAAATTTGCCATACTACCACACATATGCACAGGCATTATGGCTTTAGTTTTTGGAGTAATTGCTGCTTTCACAGCTTCAGGATCTAAAGTTAGAGTATCATCAATATCTACTAGAATAGGAATTGCTCCCAACATCATAATAGCCTCAAAACTAGCTACAAAAGTAAATGTTGGCATGATAACTTCATCTCCCGAACCTATTCCTGCTGAAGCTAATGCTATAGATACAGCAGCTGTTCCGCTAGACACTAATTGAGCGTGTTTAACTTGTAATGTACTTTGAAGTTCTTGTTCTAACGCTTTTGCTTTCCAGTGACCATTACGCATAGCATCAAAGCCATAGCGCATTAAAACACCACTCTCTAAAACGTCATTTACTTCTTTTCGTTCTGCATCTCCGAAAAGCTCAAATCCTGGCATGTATTAATTTTAAAGCGAATTTAAAAATGAAATATAACTGTTTAATGATTCTGTACTGAAATCAGTCGTTGGAGTACCAATTGCTTTTCCAGTAGAATCTAAAGTTACAAATGATGAAAATTGATTGATTTTATTATAATGAATAATTAATCGCTTAGGTATATTGTTTTCAGAAGAGTTATCAGCAATTAAAAGTATTGCTTTATCAGCGATAGCTTTAAACTCCTGAGATTTGAATAATTCAATATTCATTTTCTGACTTTCAGTTGAATTAGTATCAGTAAAGAATAACAAAATTGGTTTGTTTTGGTCTTTTGAAGCTTTAACAGCTGTGTTTAAATCTGTTAACCAATTAAACTGACTTTCTTGTGCATAAAAGTTTAAACTAATTAGGCAAACGAATAATACGATAAGCTTTTTCATAAGTGAAGTATTAATTAATAAGATTAACAAATATAAATTATTCAGCGATTAAGGCAAAGCCTTTTTTAACGAATATTATTAATATTCAATAACAGCATTATTAACATTCTTTCTAACTTTCTTAAACGAAGCAAACATATCGTCTTCTGCTCTATAACCAACAGGTAGTAACAATACAGATTTTAAATTTTTATCTTTTAAGTTTAAAATTTCATCATAGCTATCAGCTTTAAAACCTTCCATAGGGCAAGCGTCTATCTTTTCAACAACACAAACAGTCATTAAATTACCTAAAGCAATATAAGCTTGTTTAACTGACCATTGTTGTCTTTCATGTTCAGTCATTCGCTGCATCATGGTTTTTAAATCTAACCTAAAAGGTGCTAAAATGTGCTCTGGTGTGTTTCTTATATTACTAACATTATCAAAATGTTTATCAACATCTTCATCAGTAATATTATCTTGTATGCATATAACCAACAAATGTGAAGCTTCTTTTACTTGTAATTGATTGTATGAATGTTCTACTAAAGAATTTCTAACTTCTTTATCAGAAACAATAACCATACTTATAGTTTGTAAACCAAAAGATGTTGCTGTTAAATTAAATGCTTCTTTAATTATATTTAGCTTTTCGTTAGAAATAATTTTAGTTGCATCAAATTTTTTTGTTGCATATCGCCATTTAAGGCTATTTATTATATCCATTATTTATTTTTAAATTTTTGTGCAAAGTTAACACTTGCATAGGTTTAGAGGATATACATTCCATAAATTAATTCTATAGTATTATATTTAGTATAAAAAATTGTCGTTTTTATTTGAAAGAATTAAAAAAGGGTTCTATATTTGCATCCGCAATCGGAGAAATGGCAGAGTGGTCGAATGCGGCAGTCTTGAAAACTGTTGAGGGTCACACCTCCGGGGGTTCGAATCCCTCTTTCTCCGCTTAAAACGCTTCATAATTTTATGGAGCGTTTTTTTTATTGTTATAAATTAAAAATACATTTGGCACAATAAATGTTATTATCTTCGTTATAGAAATCAAACTAAAACCTATGCAAAGAATTATTTTAGTACTCGCTATTTTAATCTCATCACTCACCTATTCTCAAAACAATGCTGTTGGCGCTGGAGAAAAATTAACATTTACTGCTTCTTATAATATGTCAGGTTTAATGACTGACTTAGCCCAAGTAACAATGGAAACTAGTGAAGTAAAAACCTCTAAAGCTACATTGCTAAGGCTAAAATGTACTGCTGCTACATATAGCAAATGGGATAATTTTTTTAAAATTAGAGACTTATACGAAAGCTACGTAAGCCCTAAAACGCTTACGCCTTATCTTTACAAAAGAGATATAAACGAAGGTGGTTATTACAAGTTTATGCAGTACAAATACAGTCATAAAACTGGTACTGTTAAAAGTTTAAAAAGAAAAAAGAGAAAAGATGGAACTTTTTGGGATGAAAACAAAAATGTATCCATAGGAAGTGCCACGCGCGATTTAGTATCTACTCTATACAAATTGAGAACTTTAGATTTTTCTAGCTACTCAACAGGAACCTCTAAATCATTTACTGTTTTGTTTGACAACAAAGAAAACGTTGTTAATTTTAAATATTTAGGAACTGAAACTATTTCAACCAACATTGGTAAAAAAACATGCTATAAACTAGCTATTTCTATAAATAACAGTAATGTACTTAAAGGTTCTAATGACAACTTATTATGGTTAACTGCCGATGAAAATAAAATTCCTGTTTACGCTAAATTTAAAATTGCAGTAGGAAGTGGTGAGTTAAAAATAAAATCGGCTTCTGGCTTAAAAAATTAAACATCAATGAGAAAATTTTTAGTAATACTAGGATTTATTGCAGCTATTCTTGCTGTAGTTTTAGCTGTAACTCCATTATCAAACATTGCATTAATCCCTGCTATTGTAGCATTTATTTTAGGGCTTGCAATTTTTTACCTATCAAAAAAACAAAACCAATCTAAAAAAGTTGTTCAGTATATTTTTATACTTACAATTGTATCTATAGGAATTACCACTTACAAATCGGTATTTAACGAAGTTGAAGTTGGTGATACCGAAGAACTCCAAGAACGTGCAGATGAATCTGTTGAAGATTCTAAAGAAATCCTTGAAGACCTTGACATTGAAGAGATTGATGATATTGATATGGAAGAACTCGATGGTCTTGAAATAGATTAAAAATCCATCTCTTAAAAATCATTGGGAATACTTCGGTATTCCCTTTTTTTTTAGTTTATTTGACTGAAAATAAGAGGTTAATAGATGAAGGTATTTATTTTTGCTTCAGCACTATCTTTAGTAGGTTCTTGTGCAACAAAAAGATATAGCGAAAAAATTCAAGATATTAAAGACAATATTGTTTTTGAGAACTCACAACAAATCAAAGAAATTTCTAAAACCATTGACTCTAGCGAGTTAAAAAAACTGGTTTA
This sequence comes from Meridianimaribacter flavus, assembly GCF_004366715.1. Lineage (GTDB taxonomy): Bacteria > Bacteroidota > Bacteroidia > Flavobacteriales > Flavobacteriaceae > Gaetbulibacter_B > Gaetbulibacter_B jejuensis. Next base: position 9,412 of record NZ_SOQZ01000008.1, on the reverse strand, counting down.
CGATTTGTCTTCTAGTGTATTTCAAGGAAGAAAAACAGGAGAGTTAGGTTACCACAAAGCTTCAAACTACATTAAAGATTATTATATCAATGAAGCTATAAGTTCCCCTTTAGGAGAAAACAACTATTACCAACAAATTCCAGAATCATTCTTTTCTGATGACATAAAAAGTTCTCAAAATGTAATTTCTTATATAAAAGGTACAGAATACCCTGACGAAGTTATCATTATCTCTGCGCATCTAGATCATGAAGGTGTAAAAGAAGATCAAGTTTATTATGGTGCTGACGATAACGCTTCTGGTACAGCAGCATTAATGGAAATTGCCCAAGCTTTTAAAATAGCACAAAAAAAAGGATTTGGTCCAAAACGAAGTATTGCATTTTTACACCTTACTGGTGAGGAGATTGGGTTAAAAGGTTCAACTTATTATACTGATCATCCTGTTTTTTCATTAAAAAATACAGTTGCCAATCTTAATATGGATATGATTGGTCGAGTAGATGAAAAACATATTGAAAACCCTGAGTATATATATGTAATTGGCGATGATAGATTAAGTACTGAGCTACATTACATCTCTGAAATTGCAAATGATACTTTCACAAATCTTGAACTCGATTATGAGTTAAACAAAGAAAGCGATATCAACCGTTATTACTATAGGTCTGACCACTATAACTTTGCTTTAAAAGGTATTCCTGTAATTTTTTATTTCAATGGAGAGCATGAAGATTATCATAAACCAACTGACACTCCAGACAAAATTAACTATCCGTTACTTCAAAAACGCACACAACTTATTTTTACTACAGCTTGGTATTTAGCCAATTCCAAAAACCGTATAGTTGCCGACAAAAAATAATATTAAAAATTGTTGTTAAAATCTGTTAAAGATTTAAGCTTTAATCAAGGTTACAAATAACTTTTTGTATTATCGCTAAATTTTTAATTACATACATTCTCTCCAAACTAATTAATAGCTAATGAAAAAATTAATTTTAGGAGTTACTCTAAGCGCTTTAGTATTTAGTTGTAACTCAACAAAAAACTCAGTTGATTCCAAACCTAAAGCTCCAGCTGACCCAACCAAGTATGGTAACACGATTACCTCTGCAGAACTTAAAGAAATGCTCTACATTTATGCTTCTGATGAATTTGAAGGTAGAAATACAGGAGAACCAGGACAGAAAAAAGCAGTAGAATACTTAAAACAACAATACAAAAACTTAGAAATACCATCTCCTTTAAGTGATGATGATTACTTTCAAGAAGTGGCTCTTGAAGCCAGAAAAACTCCTGAAGTAAGTATTCAACTTAACAATAAGAACTTACTTAATCTTGAAGACTTTATTTCTATAGGGAGTCCAACAACGCAATCATTTTCGGTAAATGACATTGTTTATGCAGGCTATGGTATTGAAGCCGAAAATTATTCAGACTATAAAAATATTGATGTTAAAAATAAGGTAGTATTAATTAAAGCTGGTGAACCTAAAAACGAAGATGGAACTTATGTTACCACAGGTAAAACTGAAAACACTACTTGGTCTGAAGGTCGAAGAGCTAGAAGTGCAAAAAAGAATGTTGCATCAGAAAAAGGTGCGAAAGCTATTATTATTTTAGACGATGTTACTTTTCCTAGATATGCAGCTTATTACAAACGAGTTTCTAATTCGCAAAGTAAAGGTAGAATCTCATTAATAAACAATGATTCTGATTTACCACAATTTATGGTTAACAGCACAACAGCTAAAGCCATTTATGAAAATATCCTTGAAGACGACCAAGCTAAGACTATTAATACTAGTTTGTCTATTGATATTAAAAGTGAAGTAACTCCAGTACATTCAGAAAACGTGGTTGCCTTTATTAAAGGAACTGAAAAACCTGATGAAATTGTTGTTATATCTGCTCACTTAGACCACGAGGGTGTAAAGGATGGAAAAGTATACAATGGTGCTGACGATGATGGCTCTGGCACAGTTGCTATTTTAGAAATTGCTGAGGCATTTAAAACCGCTGTAAATGATGGCTATGGACCAAAACGTTCTATATTGTTTTTACACGTTACAGGTGAAGAAAAGGGACTTTTAGGTTCAAAATATTATACTGACAGTGATCCTATTTTTCCTTTAGAAAATACGGTTGCCAACTTAAATATTGACATGATTGGTCGAGTTGATGATGCTCACAAAGACGACAGAAATTATGTTTATGTAATTGGATCTGATATGTTAAGTTCTGAGCTAGATAGTGCTTTACAAAAGGCAAACAACAACTATACTAAAATAAACTTAGACTACAGATACAATAATGAAACTGATCCAAATCGTTACTACTATAGATCTGACCATTATAACTTTGCTAAAAACAATATTCCTGTTATTTTTTATTATAATGGAACTCATGAAGATTATCACAGACCAACAGACACACCAGATAAAATTGAATACGATTTATTAGAAAACAGAACTCGCCTAGTGTTTTATACTGCTTGGGAAGTTGCTAATAGAGAGCAAAGACTTATTGTTGATAAAGCCAAAAAAGATTAAAGCCTAAATGCATTATACAAAAGAAGCCTTTCAGAATACTGAAAGGCTTTTATTTTTGGGTGGAAGATCGGTCTCGAACCGACGACCTCCTGAACCACAATCAGGCGCTCTAACCAACTGAGCTACAACCACCATTTTAAATTGGATTGCAAATGTAATTCATTTACTATTTTCTACAAAGTGTTTTTTTAAATTATTTTAAATCAAATATGCTATTTACTGCTACATAGCGTTCTACAGTAAAGCCTTCAGCAAACTCTACTCCTATTAACCGTCCTAAATCCCTAGCTCTATATTTAACACTATCAGTAAAGTTTTTACTTGAAATTGGTGTGTTTGGTGCTGTATTACTAGGGTCATAAAACTGTGTTTTATAAGCTAATACAGATTTCATTTTAATATCAATTACATCAGAAACATCAACCACAAAATCAGGCTCTATTGTTTTCCATTGTATGTAATGGTATACATGTTTAGGTCTCCATTGCTCCTGTGGTTTCCCTTCTATTTCTGTTTCAATTTTTGTAAGTCCGCTTAAAAAACAGGCATCACTAACCAATTTACTACCCTTACCATGGTCTATATGTCTGTCATCAATAGCATTACACAGTACGACTTCTGGCTGATATTTACGAATCATTTTTATGACTTCCAATTGATGCTTTTTATCATTTATAAAAAACCCATCTGCAAATCCTAAGTTTTCTCTTACCGAAACTCCTAATATTTTAGCTGAGTTTTCAGCCTCTTCTTTTCGAGTTTCAACAGTACCTCGTGTTCCTAATTCACCTCTAGTTAAATCAATAATTCCTACTGTTTTACCATTGGCAATTTCTTTGGCTATTGTTGCGCCACAACCCAACTCTACATCATCAGGATGCGCTCCTATAGCAAGTATATCTAATTTCATTTCTTTTTTAACTTATTAGTTGGCTCTTTTTCACTGAATGAATAGCCTGTTCAATATCATTCATTAAATCTTTTCGAGATTCAATTCCTACAGAAAAACGTATCAAATTATCACTTATCCCTAAGCTATCTCGTTGTTCTTGTGTTAATAATGCATGTGAGGTTTTATGTGGTGATAGCATTGTGCTTTCTACACCTGCTAAACTCATTGAAGGTTTAATCAATTTTAATGCTTTTTGAAATTGGCTAGCGTCTAATCCGTCAGCTAATTCAAAAGACAACATACCTCCAAAACCTTTCATTTGTGATTTAGCTAGTTCATATTGCGGATGGCTTTTTAAACCAGGGTAATACACTTTTTTAATGTCAATATGCGCATCTAAAAACTTAGCCATTTTTTTAGCATTTCGGTTTTGGGCTTTTACTCTAAGACCAAGCGTTTTGATACTACGCTCTAGCATCCAAACCGTAAAATCGCTTAAACTTCCTCCTAGATTTTTACCAACATTCCAAATGGTATCAATGTGCTCATTAGAACTTGCAATAGCTCCAGCTAAAATATCACTATGACCTCCTAAATATTTAGTAGCTGAATGCATTACAATATCAATTCCTAAATCAATAGGATTTTGATTTACAGGACTCGCAAAAGTATTGTCAATACAGGTTACAATACCTTTTGATTTTGCTAAATCTGCAACAGCTTTTATATCAGTAATTGTTAATAGAGGGTTTGAAGGGGTTTCTATAAGAATAAGTTTTGTGTTTGGTTTTATCGCATTTTCAAAGTCAGACACATTAAATCCATTTGTAAATGTGTACTCTATATTATGCTTTGGAAACTCCTCCCTAATAAAATTTGTTGTACCTCCATACAATGTGTTTTGAACTACCAAATGGTCTCCAACTTTTAGAAAAGCAAAAAGTGTAGTACTGATAGCTGCCATACCAGAACCAAAAATCATAGCTGCTTCAGCATGTTCTAAAGCTGCTATTTTTTTGGATAAAAATTCTTGATTAGGCGTATTAAAATAGCGAGGATAACGTTTTACATCCACATCTTCAAACTGATAAGATGTTGACATATAGATTGGAGATACAGCTCCTTTAAACTGTTCGTCTTTAATTTCACCTACATGTGTACAAATGGTATTTAATCCTAGCTTTTCTTCAGACATAATATAGCATTTAACAATGCTTAAAATTACAAAAAAAAGCTATCAATTTACTTTATACAAGATAATTCAAATCATAGAAAATGATCAGTTGTTTTTCACAATTGCTTTTACACTATTTGTGGTTTTATCTGAACTAACTTTTATAATATAACTTCCATCTGGAATGTTTGTCACAGGAATTCTTACTGCTCCATTTAACTCAAACGCTTGTATATTATCCCAATTCTGAATTTCTTGACCTATCATATTTATTAACTGGACATTTTTAATAGCAGACACATTAGGTGTTTTAATGTAAATTTCTTGAGTATTGTTTAAGTAATTAATGATTGTTTTAGCAAAAACTTCATCATCAATTGATAGGCTACTTTCTGTTGTAAATGTGATATAAAAACGACCTAAGTAATCATTCGGATCTAGTAATATTTGGAAAGCTTCATCATTTATTTCAAAATAAGTACCCATTAAGGCATCATACACATATACGTCAATATCTGTTTCAAAGTTTTCTAAAGCCTTTAACGATATTTCATAAGTACCAAAGGTATTTATAAACATTGCCAAAGGATATTGACTATTAACATCAAAATCTCCTACTCCTTGTGTTGTAAAATTCCTGTCTTCTATTCTCCAAAACAGGTCGTTTGAAAACTCCGCATCAGCATTTTCAGCATCATATGCAACATCGATACCATCTGTAGCCATATTATTTGGTACAAATCCTAATAATAAAGGGCGAATATTACCATCAGTAGTTTTAAATTCAATTCTAACACGTTTAATGTCTTGATTTGGATCACTATCAATCTGATATGATGTACCAGCATTTGAATTGCTAGATCTTATAAACTGAGAGTTTGCAGAAGTTTCTCTAACAAATACACGCTGGCTATTTTTAAATTGAATAGTTCCTCCTAAATGACTTGCTGTAACAAAAAACCCTTGAGAAACAGGTATATATTGTCCTGGTATCTTGGTTGGTGTTCCGCTACCACTCACTAAAGGAGGTGATACCGCAGGATTTCCTCCTGTAAGGTTATACGTTGCGTAACCACCTTCATAATCTTCTAAAATATGGGTGAAATTAGAAACATAATGTTCCCAGAAATACAATGTTCCATCTATACTTTGAGATGTTCCTGGATTTCCACCTGGAATATTATCAAAAATAAAGGCATTAGCATCAATTGCTGAAGGGTATGGATTTCCTATTAAGGCTTGGTTACCTATAGTAACTGGAGTAGTGATAGTACCATTATTAGGTTTTCCAACAAAAACATAATTTTGAACATCATTTACTGGGTCTCCTGCTCCACTTCCTTTCATTGTAAATGCTAAACCTGTTGCTAGGGCATCATTTTCAGACAAGTCTCTCCAAGCAGCATAAGTATCTTCAGGGTAATTTTCATAAGCATACAACCATCTACTACTTAAGGTAATAGGAGTTGTGCTTCCTATTGCGTCATTAGCTGTAGTCCATAACAAACTTAATGGTGTATTTGAATTAGTTCCATCTCTTAAAACACTATTAATTGCAAACGGATTATTATTAGATGTTGTACTTAATTCACTAACAGGAGAAGTCCAGTAGTTGTAATTATACAAATTAGTTGTTCCTTGTTGGTCACGTTCTAACTGACCAGAACTTGTAACATCCAATATACTACCTTCATCTTGAAGCAACTGAGACTCACCAAATAAATCTATATTTCCATCCAATTTAAGGTAGTGAGTTACTCTTAAAAACTGACCATCATTGTATTCATCTTGAGAGGTTCCTGGGTCAGTAATATTTAATGTTTTATTAGGTACTATAGACAATAAACCTAACACTGTTATATCCTTGTTACCTGAATCAATATTATGAGAAGTTTCAACTATATTCCAATCGATTGGAGTAACTCCGTCAACACCAATGCTATTAGGCGCATCCCAAACATCAAATTCTGTCCATGTATTATCAGTAGACCATAATTGACCATCAACTCTAGATGTATAAGGTAAAGGAGCTGTGTTAGGCTGAGCTGTATCCATATTGATAAGTTGGCCTCTAATACCTTTATAAGGAATTAAGAACCCACAATTAGAATCCATACGATAATACCCATCTAAATCAGTCCAATTTAAACCAGGAACATCTAGTGGTACTACAGCTCCAATAACAGCTGTATTATCTTCAATTTCCTGATTCATCATTTGACGAATTTGGTCAACGGTTAATGCAGAATTCCATATCCTTAACTCATCTATCCATCCATTAAAATAATTCACAGGTCTATTAGGAGCATTATTTGCTTGATCCATTGCTCCTACTAAACTTTTCATTGAATTACTTGAAGGAGAAGCACCAGAAACTCCTGTACTAACCTCAATTCCATCTATATACATTCTATATGTACCATTGTTGTTAGTTACTGCAATATGATACCACCTATCTGTTGATATTGGGTATGACGATTGAATAGTTCCTGAGGCGTTCCAGTTAAATTGAACAATAGAATTGTTAAGTCTTAAATCATAACCTGTAGATAAATCATTTGCATCACGCTTAGAAAAAATGGCTTGAGTACCCACTACAGATTCTGGCTTAACCCAAACCTCAAGACTAAATTGATTTGATAAATTATAATTATTGCTAAATGTTACATGGTCGTCAATTCCATCAAAATCCACAGTAGGACAACTTTCAATAGTGACTAACATAACATCCGAACACCCAACAGAAGGTATTGTCCAAGTCAATTCATAAGTTCCAGGTTCAGCGAAAAATTTTGACCTTGGACTAGAAATATCTGAAAAAGAATAACTACTACCACACCCAGAAATAGAAACTGCAGACCAAACACCAGCAACACCAGTTCCTGGATACGTACCTGAAGTAAATATTGCAGGATTATTAACTCCATTAACAATATTATCAGCAGCAGTTATAGTATTATCATAAGCGTTTAAACTCACTTCCTCTCCACATTCGGCAACAATTTGCGTTATATCTTCGCCTGCATAAGCTAAACTTGCGTTAACAGAAATAAACTCAGTTCCCTCGTCTCCATCAGAACGACAACCATTAATCAAAGAGGTAACACCATAGGTTTGTACTCCTGGAGTAACAGGAGTAATTGTTGTTGTTGATCCTGTGGTAACAACAACTCCGCTTTCATCTGTCCATTCTATAACTTCATCAATAGGAGCTTGTGGAATAGTAATATTTTCTAATGCCCAAGCACTATTAGCTGTCCCATGATAGGTAAATTTAATTCGTAAACCAACAAGACCAATATAATCCTGAAGATCAATAGAAACATGATTATCGACATAAGTCTGAGGTCTTCCATTGCATCCATTAGGTCCACCTCCACCAAATCCAACATTTCCAAAAGTAGTACTGCTAGGACCAGTATAATTATAAGAAGGTCCTGGATCTAAAGTAATTGGATAAGTTGCACCATCGTTTAATGAAAGTTCTATTTTCACCCATGCTCCAGCCTCTAAAAAATACGCTTGATCAAACTCTAAAGTAGCAGTTGTTAATCCTAATGTATTAAATATTGGTGTTTCAAGAGTTGTTAATGGTGTTATTGTATGATTTGGACTATCATATGGAGGAATACCACTAGCTATTCCAAATTTATTTCCTTCTGGCGAATCATAACATTTATTGTTAAAATTTTTCGGACCATTAGTTCCTTTCCAATACGTATCATTTCCTGTATTCCCACTCGCATCCCAAGTAGCCATACCATCAACTAACCACCCTAAATTATTAAGGTTAGATGTATTGAATAATCCTCCTTCAGTTAAATCAGGATTAATTCCAAACTCACTTTGAGCCACAACAGTTATATCACTTCCTAAACAAATTGTTAAATCACTATGGCTTACGATAGTTGGAGGAATATCTGGCGGAATGACTGCTAAGTAAACAATATTTGATCTCGCCTCACAACTACCAAAAGCAATTACAGCTCTCACTAAAGTAGTCTCGGTTATTGCTAGTGAAGTATATGTTGCATTAGTACTATCGTTTGAAGGAGAACTCCAGCTAAGTCCACCATCTGTTGAAACTTCATAACCAGAAATAGTCCCAGTGTAACCACTTAAATTCAACAAAGCATATTGAGGTTCATCAGGGCATGCCGTTACTTCTATGATATTAGAATCTGGATTCGTATTAATTGGATCACCACTACCATCAACCAAATGACCTATCAAAGTTCCACCTGTAATAGTTGGACTCGTAACTGTTACTGAAGCTGAACAAGTAGAACTGTTTCCATTACCATCGTCTACTGTTAATACTATTATGTTTGTTCCAATATCGGTACAATCAAAAGTACTTTGCGATAAAGATAAATTAACTACTCCGCAATTATCATTAGATCCATTATCAATTTGAGTACTAGTAATTGTAGCTAAACCTGTTGTATCATCTAATTGAACAGTAATATCTTGGCAGATAGCTGTTGGGTCTGTAACATCATCAACCACTACATTTTGTACAACATTAATAGAATTTCCATTTCCATCATCAAAATTCCATGTTATTGCAAATGATCCTTGAGTTGTATAGGTTAAAGGGTCAGATGTAGTTCCAGTAATTGTTCCCAAACAATTATCTGATACTGTAGGAACAGGGACTGTCACACTACACTCTGCAGAAATTACAGGTAGATTAGGAACTGTTGGTGCTGTGTTATCCTGAACAGTTACTGTTGCACTACAAGTCGATACGTTTCCGTTATTGTCTGTTACTGTTAACGTTACTGTGTT
>NZ_SOQZ01000007.1 GCF_004366715.1 Meridianimaribacter flavus | reverse complement strand
TTGCTACATAGCCTCACCACTTCCGGTGTTCAATTTAGTAGTTAACTATAGAGCCATAGCAACAGAGCCATCAGATATGGTAGTTTGCGATGACGCTTCCAATGATGGCGTAGCTCAGTTTGATTTAACCACACAAGACGCTACTATATTAGGTGGTCAAGACCCATTGGTTTATACAGTAACCTATTACGAGACCCAAGCAGATGCAGAAGCACCAATGAATGCTATAGCAAACCCAGCAACCTATACCAATACAGGTAACCCACAGACGATACATGTAAGAGTAGAAGATGCTACCACACCAGACTGTTATGGATACACAAGCTTTGAGCTTATCGTTAACCCATTACCAGAAGTATTAGTGCCAACACCATTAGAAGTTTGTGATGACGATGCCGATGGTTTTGCAGCATTTACACTAACAGATAAGAATGCAGAGATACTTAACGGACAAACAGGTGTTAACGTCACTTACTATGAAACCCAAGCCGATGCAGACAATGCTACCAATGAGATTTTCTCACCATACACTAACATTGTCATCAACACGCAAACGGTATATGTACGTTTAGAAGATGCAACAACAGGATGCTATAATACTACGACATTAGAGCTAGTGGTTAACCCACTACCAGTAGCAGTAGCACCAACACCATTGGAAGTCTGCGATGATGATAACGATGGTTTTGCAAGCTTTACCTTAACATTAAAAGACGCAGAAGTATTAGGTGGTCAAACTGGAATGACAGTGACCTACCATGAGACCCAGTCTGATGCAGACAATGGTGTCAATGACCTATCAAGTCCATACAATAATATTGTACCAAACACCCAAACCGTTTATGTGCGTTTGGAAGATGACGCTTCAGGCTGCCATGACACAGTAGAGCTTACCCTATTGGTAAACCCATTACCAACCATAGGTGCGATAACACCATACGAGTTGTGTGACTATAACAACCCAGGCGACGAGCAAGAAACATTTGACCTTACGACCAAAGATGCAGAAATCATCAATGGACAGGTTAATGTAGCGGTAAGCTATTACGAAACACAGGCAGATGCCGAAGCAGGAATCAATGCGATAACCGTACCATATATTAATCAAACCAATCCACAAACCCTATATGTGGCACTTACCAATACAATTACAAACTGTGCTTCAGTAAGTAGTTTTGAGTTGGTGGTCAACCCACTTCCAGCATTAGTAGTTCCTACACCATTGGAAGTTTGTGATGATAATGTACCAGACGGCATAACAGACATTGATCTTACTCTAAAGAATATAGAGATCAGTGGTAACAACCCGAACTACTCGGTAACGTATTACCCAACACAGTTAGATGCAGACAATGCTACTAACCCATTACCAATACCATACACAGGGTTTGATGGAGAAGTAGTGTATGTACGTGTTCAGGATATCAACACAGGATGTTATGCTACTACAACCTTAACGTTGGTAGTGGAACAAGCACCAGTAGCTAATGTGCCAACACCATTGGAGTACTGTGATCCTGATAGTGATGGTTTTGGAGTGTTTACCCTTACCGATGCAGATAATGAAATAACAGGAGGCGTTCCAGGACTTACAGTAACTTATCATGAGACTATGGCAGATGCCAATAATAATGTAAACCCATTAGCAAGCCCATACAATAACATTGTGGTAAACACGCAAACTGTTTACGCTAGAGTAGAAAGCGCTACCATAGCTACCGATTGTGCTACGATAGTAGATTTAGTATTGATAGTAAATCCAACCCCACAATTAGGAGCAGGACCAACACCATTACAAGTCTGTGACGATGCCTCAGCCGATGGATTTGCACAGTTTGACCTTACTACCAAGGATGCAGAAGTACTTCAAAACCTAGCAGACCCAACACAGTATACAGTCACTTATCATGAAACAGAAGCTAATGCTGAAGCAGGAACAAACCCAATACTGAACCCAGCAGCCTATACAAACACAACAGCCTTCAACCAGACCCTATGGGTACGAGTAGAAGACAATAACAACGGATGTTATAAGCTTACAACATTAGAGCTTATCGTTAATGCATTACCAGTATTGGTACAACCATCACCATTGGAGTTATGTGATTATAACAACCCAGGCGATGAGCAAGAAGCCTTTACATTAGAAGATGCAGCTGATGAGATTTTGAATGGTCAAACAGGAATCAGCCTGACGTATTATGAGACCCAAGCCGATGCCGATTCAGGGAACAACCCAATCACAAGTCCATATACTAATACTGTAAACCCACAGACTATTTATGTAAGAGCGACCAATGATGTTACAGGCTGTGTGAGTACGATCACTTTAGATTTACGAGTAAACCCAATACCGTCACCAGCAGTACCAACAGACTTAGAAGAATGTGATGTAGACAATGATGGCTTTGCAAGTTTTGATTTAGACAGTAGTACAGTAGAGATCATCAATGGTGAATTGGATATTGCTGTGAGCTACCATGAGACTATGGCAGATGCTGAAAACGCACAAAACCCATTAGTAAGTCCTTACAGTAATATCGTACCAGATACACAAACCGTTTATGCAAGAGCAGAGAACACAATAACAGGATGCTTTACTATAGTACCATTGGTATTAAATGTATTACCATCACCAGTAGTTCCAACAAACATAGACGATTATGTTATCTGTGATACCAATACCGATGAGATTGCGCAGTTTGATTTAACCACCAAAGCAGCAGAGATATTAGGTACCCAAGACCCAGCAGATTTTGTACTGACCTACCATTTAACACAGGCAGATGCAGACTCAGGAAACAACCCAATAGCTAACACGACTAACTATAGTAACCAAATCAATCCACAGACCATTTACATACGCTTAGTAAGTGTAGCCAATGGCTGTGTAACTACAGGAGAGTTTGAAATACGTGTGGAGCTTCCACCAACAGCAATACAACCAACACCATTAGAGTTGTGTGATGATGAAGTGGCCGATGAGATTACAGTATTTGATCTTACCGTAAAGGACAGTGAAATTACAGGAGGAGAAGCAAGCTGGAGTGTAAGCTATTATGAAACCAATGCCGATGCACAGTCAGGAACCAACGCAGTAGACGCTACAGCCTATACCAATACATCGGTTAATGGCGCACCAGCCAACCCACAAACACTATATGTAGTTGTTACCGATACCGATACAGGCTGTGTGGATTATACAACGTTAACCATTAGAGTATTACCAAACCCAACTCCAAGTACAGATCCAGATAACCTAGAGTTATGTGATGACATCAATACAGGAGATGGACAAGAGGTATTTGATCTTACCGAAAACGAAGTATACATCATCAATGGAGAAGCAGGAGTAACAGCAAGCTACCATGAAACAGAAGAAGATGCAGAAGCAGGAGCCAATGCTATAGCAGACCCAACAATGTACACTAACATCCCAACCGATTACACAGCACAAACCATTTATGTGCGCGTGACTAATGATGTAACAGGATGTTATACCATAGTAACCTTTACGATAACCGTAAACCCATTACCAGATGTAGTAGCAGTAACGGACTTTATCATATGTGAAGACAATACCGATGGCTTTGCACAGTTTGATTTAACCAGTAAAGATGCAGAAGTACTTAACGGTCAAGATCCAACCCTGTTTACAGTAAGCTATCATGCTACACAAGCAGATGCTGATGATCTAATGAACGGATTGGTAAGTCCATATACCAATGTGATCAATCCACAACCAATCTATGTAGCCATTACCAATACAGTAACAGGATGTTCGATAAGCACACAAAGCTTTAACATAGAAGTTCAGGAAGCAGCAGAAGCCAATAGTGATATGGAGCCAATTCTATATGAGCTATGTGATGACAATATGGAGATAGATGGAGACCCAACTAACGACAGTGTACAATTTGATCTATCAACATTAGATGAAGACGTACTAGATGGTCAAGACCCATTAAATTATACAGTAACGTACTATGCGAGTTTTGATGATGCAGACGCAGGAGTAAACCCATTACCTACACTTTATGAGAACATCACTAATCCACAGGTTATTTATGTAAGAGTAGACAATGATACCACACCAAACTCTATCTGTTATGATGTGACAGATCTGACCCTTCAGGTGAATCCGTTACCAGTATTTGATTTAGAAGACAGTTATATACTATGTGTGGATACTAATGGGACAGAAGTATTAGATCCTTTAGTATTAGATACAGGACTGACCACACCAGATTACAGTTTTACATGGTATCTTAACGGAACAGAAATCGCAGGCGCTACAGAAGGTAGTTATATGCCAATAGAAGGCGGAACTTATAGTGTAACTGTTGTGGACGAAGCAACATCAACAGAGACCAACTGTGAGAATACCGATGAGACTTTAGTTATAGAAAGTGCACCTCCAACCTTGGTAGCCGAAGTGACTACACAAGCTTTTTCAGAAAATCACGTTATAGAAGCAGAAGCAACAGGACCAGGAGAGTATGAATACAGTTTAGATAACGGTCCATGGCAAGACAGTGGTTTGTTTGAAGACGTTACCTCAGGAGAACATGTAGTAGTGGCAAGAGACAAGAATGGATGTGGATTGACAGCGTTGGAGATAACAGTGTTGGATTATCCAAAGTACTTTACACCAAATGGAGATGGATATCATGATACATGGAACATTATAGGATTTGCAGGTAGAGCTGACGTAAAAATTTATATCTTTGACAGGTTTGGAAAACTGTTGAAGCAGATATCTCCTTCGGGACAAGGATGGGATGGAACCTACAATGGAAACCCAATGCCATCAAGTGATTACTGGTTTGTAGTAGAGTACGACGAACCAATTGGTGGGCAGAGAAAAGAGTTTAAAGCTCACTTTACTTTGAAACGATAAACCAAAGAAGTTTATAAAAAGAAAAGGCTGAATTTTTATTCAGCCTTTTTCTTTTTTTTATGTGTTGTATTCTTTCTATAAATTGAAAGCTAAAGATAAAGTTACATTAGAGTTTTTAGAATCTAAAAGAGCTGCATTTGTAAGACCAACACTATAGAATTGATGGTTAATCTCTCTGTCAGATTGATCAAAAGCTAAATCTAATTTTATATCACCAAAATTATATCCTAAACCTAGAGAATACCCAGTAAGATCACCATAAAAAGAATCATCTTCGTATGGGCTTTCTTCAAAACGATAACCACCTCTAAAACTTATTTGCTTATATCTGTATTCTCCACCAAACCTATATGTAGATGCAGCTTTAAGTGTATTACTAATAATATCATTTTGAGCAGAAAAATAAGTGTCAGAAGTTGGCTTGAATTTAGTGTTTGAGTAATCTTTTCTAGAATAATCAAAACTAATTAAACCTTGTTCTCCAAAAACATAAGCTAAACTTCCTGTTAATTTACCAGGAGATTGTAATCTGTATCTTGGAAAAACATTAATAATAGCTGGGTTAATTACTTGAGTAATGTTTGAACCTCCATCATTTCTAACTGTAGCAAGATATTGAGTAGTTTCTTCTTCAATACTAAACCAAGTAGGAGAGTTATAGGTTAATCCTACTCTAAGTTCTTCTGTAAGCTTTGTAATTGCTCCTAATTGAAAAGAAAAACCAGTTCCTGTGGTGAATAGCGAATTTTCAAACCCAACTTCGTTAACCAAAGATCCTTCGTTTGAATTAAATTCATTCAAATAAGTGTATCGCTCATAATTGATAAAGTGAGTATTTAGGTTAAGACCTATATATAACTTGTCTTTAAACTGTGAAGCAAAGTTAAATGTAAACTTACCATTATATCCAGTCGCAAGATAACTGTAATCGTGTTCAAAACTTCCAGGAGCAATATTTGAAAAATAAGAAGTGTTATCATCAGTATCACTGTTTGGTTCAAGAATATAGGATTCATAACCTAAAAAAGCTTGTTGGTTATTAAAACCGTAAGCAGAGCCAATATCAGCATAAGCGTCAGTATAGCTTTCGCCTGCAAAGGCAGAAATTTCATCAAGCCTCAAACCTTGAGCATAAGACAAAAAGTAAGAATCTATTGAATTTGTACTTGTTCCAGTTGCAAACCAATCGTTATCATAATTAGCAACTTTATCATAAGCAATACTAAATACAAACTTTCTCCATGGTGAATTTTGATTAGTGTTATTAAAAACAAAAGCAGCTCCAGTTTGATGAAGATCAAATTTAGAGTCAGATGAAGATTGCATTTCTCCAAAATAATTAACATCGTTGTTGGTGCTTAAAATGGAAACTGAAGCAGAAGCATGACTTCTAGTAAATACAGCTGCTCCTGCAGGATTTAAACTAACGGCAGACATATCTCCACCAAGAGCTCCAAAAGCTCCGCTCATAGCTCTAAATCGCGCTGTTCCTTGAATTTCGTCTGAAGAATATCTCAACGCATCAGATATATCTTGAGCCATAACATTAGACATAGATAGTATGCCTATGAATAGTAAACTTAACTTTTTCATATCAATTTTTAATTTAATATTTTAGGGAATATTATCGTCTTCTTCCAGATGAACCTCTGCTACCACTACTACGCGATGAAGAACCAGAAGAGCTTCTTACTGAAGAACTTCTAGATGGAGTATTTACTCTAGTTCTTGTCGATGAAGAGTTAACTCTTGTTCTTGTAGAATTTGATCTAGGTCTTACAGAGTTGTTAGATCTTGTATTAACTCTAGTTCTATTTGGTGTGATAGAACTATTTCTTCTAGTTGTAGAAGAATTTACTCTAGTTCTTGTAGTAGTACTTCTAGGTCTAGTTAATGTAGAACGATTGGTTCTCCCAATACGGCTATTATTTATTACAGAATTAGAACGTCTAGAATTGTAAGCATTGTTAATTTGACCACGTCTTGAGTTTACACGATTGTATGCATACCCATTTCGGTATCCATTGTAGTAGTATGGTCGATTATAATAACCTCCATAATAGAAGCCATTGTAATATGGGTTACCCCAAAACGAATTGTAGCCATAATATCCCCAACCAGAGTTCCAAGCCCAATTGTTCCAACCCCAAGAATTCCATCCCCAAGTGTTCCATCTATTCCATGAATAAAAAGGTCTATTCCAACCCCAATAATTGTAGTAACCCCAATTATTCCATCCATAATTAGAATACACATTTATGGTAATGTTATCGCTATCTTGTCCCCAACCAGCATATCCATTGTACTCATCGGTTGTATTTTCTTCTTCAGTGTAATTGCCTTCGTAAGATTCAATATCTGTGAATATTATATTTTCCTCAGGAATGCTTTCGTATTGTTGAGATTTTTCAGCAAAATAATTTTTGTAGTAGCTGCCGCTAGCGCTTGTAGTTTCTTGATAAGTGTCTTCTTCATAAACAACTCCATCAGAATTGTATATACCATCATTGTCATAACCAACATATTGGTATGAACCACAAGAAGCTAAAACAAAAGCAAAGCTTAGTGCAACAAAAAATGGCAATTTTGATATGATGTAATTTTTAAATTGCATAACTGTATAATTTTATTGTTGAACATTACAAAAATAGTTAGTTTTGTTGAACTATTTTTTTATTTAACATACGCACAATTTTTGTGCCAAAATACTTACAATGAGCAAAAATCTCACAAGTAGAGCAGAAGATTATTCAAAATGGTATAACGAATTGGTCGTAAAGGCTGATATGGCTGAGAATTCAGCAGTTAGAGGATGCATGGTTATAAAACCATATGGATATGCAATATGGGAAAAAATGCAAGCTGAATTAGATAGAATGTTTAAAGAAACAGGTCATCAAAACGCATATTTTCCACTATTTGTACCTAAAAGTTTATTTGAAGCTGAAGAAAAGAATGCCGAAGGGTTTGCAAAAGAATGTGCTGTTGTAACACATTATAGATTACAAAATGACCCTGATAATGAAGGAAAATTAAGGGTCGATCCAGAAGCGAGATTAGAAGAAGAATTAGTTGTGCGTCCAACTAGTGAAGCAATTATATGGAACACCTATAAAGGTTGGATTCAAAGCTATAGAGACTTACCTATACTTATTAACCAATGGGCAAATGTTGTTCGTTGGGAAATGCGTACACGTTTGTTTTTGCGTACTGCAGAATTTTTGTGGCAAGAAGGACATACAGCTCACGCAACAGAAGCAGAAGCATTAGCTGAAGCCGAACAAATGAACAATGTGTATGCTGAATTTGCTGAAAACTTTATGGCTATTCCAGTTATTAAAGGATTAAAGACCGAAAGCGAACGTTTTGCAGGAGCTGTAGAAACTTATTGTATTGAAGCTTTAATGCAAGATGGTAAGGCTTTACAAGCAGGAACATCGCACTTTCTTGGACAAAATTTTGCAAAAGCATTTGATGTAAAGTTTACAAATAATGAAGGAAAGCTAGACTATGTTTGGGCTACTTCTTGGGGAGTGTCTACACGTTTAATGGGAGCTTTAATAATGACACATAGTGATGATAAAGGTTTGGTTTTACCTCCTAATTTAGCACCAACACAAGTGGTTATTGTTCCTATATATAAAAATGATGAGCAGTTAAAACAGATTTCTGATCTAGCAAATACTATAAAAAACGATTTAAAAGCTTTAGGAGTAAGCTGCAAGTTTGATGGAAGAGAAACACACAGACCAGGAGCAAAATTTGCTCAGCATGAATTACAAGGTGTTCCTTTGCGAATTGCTATAGGGCCTAAAGATTTAGAAAATGGAACTGTTGAATTAGCTAGAAGAGACACTTTAACAAAAGAAATTGTAAACCTTGATGGTTTGCCTACTTTAATCTCAAAATTACTAGTTACCATACAAGAAGAATTATTTAATAAAGCCTTAAATTTTAGAAATAATCATATCACAAAAGTTGAGACGTTTGATGAGTTTAAAGACGTTTTAGAGAATAAAACAGGTTTTATATCAGCGCATTGGGATGGAACTCCTGAAACAGAGCAAAAAATTAAGGAGTTAACAAAAGCAACAATTAGATGTATTCCTCAAGATGGAGAAGAGGAGGCTGGAGTGTGCGTATTTACTGGTAATCCATCAAAAAGAAGAGTTCTATTTGCAAAGGCATATTAATTTTTTTTGAAAAAAAATTGATTAGCTATTGCAACATTTAAAAATAGTTGTATTTTTGCATCCGCAATGAGGAAATTGCATGTTCATTTAAAGATTGTTGCATATTTAAATTTTATAATTAAATTTGTGCTTTCAAAATTTAATGGCCCGTTCGTCTATCGGCTAGGACGCCAGGTTTTCATCCTGGTAAGAGGGGTTCGATTCCCCTACGGGCTACAATTTTTTAATAAGGAAAAAGTAAAATGGCAAATCATAAGTCAGCATTAAAAAGAATAAGAAGTAACGAAGCAAAGCGTTTAACTAACAGGTATCAGCATAAAACTACACGTAATGCTATTAAGAAATTACGTGAAATGGAAACAGCTAAAGATGCTCAGGATTTTTATCCTACAGTAGTTTCTATGATTGATAAGTTAGCTAAGAAAAATGTTATTCATGCTAACAAAGCAGCTAACTTAAAATCAGGTTTAGCTAAGCATGTAGCTTCTCTATAAGAGAATTACTTTTAAAAGATATTTAAAAAGCCTTTTCATTGAAAAGGCTTTTTTTATTGATTAAGTTTACAGTTACTATAAAGCAAATAAAAAACCCATGGAAACTCCATGGGTTTTTTTATATTTTATTATTAGGTTCTTTATTTATTAACCATTCATAGAGATTAAAAACTCTTCATTGTTTTTGGTTTGTTTAAAACGTTCGTTAATAAACTCCATAGCTTCAACAGGATTCATGTCTGCTAGGTATTTTCGCATTACCCACATTCTTTGTATGGTATTGTCGTCCAGTAATAAGTCGTCACGACGTGTACTTGAAGATGTAAGATCAATAGCAGGGAAAATTCTACGGTTAGATATTTTTCTATCTAATTGTAGTTCCATGTTTCCTGTACCTTTAAACTCTTCAAAAATTACTTCATCCATTTTTGAACCAGTTTCGGTAAGTGCTGTAGCTATAATTGTTAATGAACCTCCATTTTCAATATTTCTAGCAGCTCCAAAGAATCTTTTTGGTCTATGTAATGCATTAGCATCAACACCACCACTTAATATTTTACCTGATGCAGGTTGAACAGTGTTGTATGCTCTTGCCAAACGAGTAATTGAATCTAAAAGGATTACAACATCGTGTCCACACTCGACTAATCGTTTAGCTTTTTCAAGGACTATGTTAGCGATTTTTACATGCTCGTGAGCTTCTTTATCAAAAGTTGAAGCAATAACTTCGCCACGAACATTACGTTGCATGTCTGTTACTTCTTCAGGACGCTCATCGATTAGTAAAATCATTTGATATACTTCAGGATGATTTGCAGCGATAGCATTTGCAACATCTTTAAGAAGCATAGTTTTACCAGTTTTAGGTTGTGAAACAATCATACCACGTTGTCCTTTTCCAATAGGAGAGAACAAATCCATAATTCTGGTTGAAATAGTACTTTGTTTTTCAGCGATATTAAATTTTTCCTGAGGGAATAAAGGTGTTAAGTGTTCAAAAGATACTCTGTCTCTTACAACTTCAGGTTTTTGACCATTTATTTTACTCACTTTAATAAGAGGGAAATATTTTTCACCTTCTTTAGGAGGTCTTACATGACCTAAAACTGTATCTCCAGTTTTTAATCCAAATAATCTAATTTGAGATTGCGATACATAAATATCATCAGGAGATGATAAATAGTTGTAGTCAGAAGAGCGTAAAAACCCATATCCATCTTGCATGATGTCAAGTACACCTTCACTTTGTATTATAGCATCAAACTCAAAATCTGGTTCTCTATAACGGTTACGGTTGTCTTTATTACCGTTATTTCCATTATTGTTATTGGAATTGTTATTTTGGTTATTGTCTTTAGAGCGCTGTTGCTTATTGTTGGTGTTGTCTTTTTGAGACTGTCTTTTATTGTCTTTCGCAGTAGGTTTTTGGTTGTCTTTACTGTTATTGTTATTGCTGTTCTCTTTTTTAGACTCAGAAAACTCTATTTTTTGCTGCTCCTTAGACTGTTGATCGGCAGGTTTTTTTTGAATTCTCTGCCTTGGTTGTCTAGGTTTTCTTTCGGTAGTTTTTTTGCTTTTACTGCTCTCGTTAGATGCTGGAGCCTCATTTTTAAGAGCATCAGGGTTTGCAGCCTGATAATCTAGTATTTGATATACTAAATCCAATTTTTTTAATGAACGGTATTTAGGAACGTTCAGTTTTTGAGCTATTTCCTGTAACTCAGAAAGCTTTTTTTCTTTTAATTGCGAAATTTCAAACATGTATGTTTATTGAATAATTTTTATTGAATAGATTTAATCTGAATATTCTCTATTTTGAAATAAAAGGGAAAAACTAGAAAAAAATCTTGAAGATTAATAACCTGAAACTGTTGTGCGTAACAAATTACTACTGCAATAATACAATTTTATTTTAAAAACAAGTATATGTTTTAAAAAGAAACTACTAATTTTGTGCTTTAAATTTTAAAAAAGTAGATGCTTCAACGTATTCAAACTGTTTATTTATTAATTTCTGCTGGTATCTCAGCTGGTCTAATATTTGTGTTTCATTTATGGACTAATGCTTCGGATGTGCAGGTTTTTGTAAAAGACAACAATCTTTATTTAGGTTTGTTTTTGGCTTCAGCTTTTTTATCTTTGGTTTCAATATTTAGATATAAAAATAGGAAGTCGCAATTTGTTTTGGGACGACTTAACATCATATTAAACTTTATTTTATTAGGATTATTTGTATATCAATCGCTAAACTTATCTGGAGAAGCTGATGTTTCTGAGAAAGGTATTGGGATTCTTCTACCTATTTTTTCTATCGTATTTTTGGTTTTAGCCAATAAAGCCATCAAAAAGGATGAAGATCTTGTAAAATCTGTGGATAGATTACGATAAACCTTATATCTTAATTAATTTAGTGCGTAAGCCCAAGGTGAAGATCTTGGGCTTTTTTTATCGCTTTAACTCAATAACTTCAAGGTTATCAATTTTTTCTCCATCAATAGTAAAACGAAGCATTGTTCGTACTTTATGAAAACCGTGTTTGCCAACTGCACCAGGATTCATATGCAATATATTGAGTTTTTTATCAGGCATTACTTTTAAAATATGTGAATGTCCACAAATAAATAGTTTAGGCGGATTGTTGTAAATTTCAGGTTTTACCCGTGGATTATATCTGCTAGGATAACCACCAATATGAGTTATCCATACATCAACATCCTCACACATAAACCTATTATGCTCAGGAAATTCAACTCTAGCTTTAGCGTCATCAATATTACCATATACAGCTCGTAAAGGTTTAAGTGCTTTAATGGCATCAGTAACACTTGAGTCACCAATATCACCAGCATGCCAAACCTCGTCGGCTTGTTTTACATATTTTAAAATGGTATCGTCAATGTGACTATGTGTGTCTGAAAGTAGAAGAATTTTCTTCATATAATGTTAATGTAAAATGTTAACTCAGAAAACTAATTATCTTTGTCATTTACAAAAGTAGAAGTTTCCATTGAGATATTTTATCGAATTGTCATATAACGGAAAAGCATATCATGGTTGGCAAAATCAGCCTAATGCTATTTCTGTACAAGAAGTTATAGAGAAAGCACTTTCAACGTTATTACAGCAAAAAACAGATATTGTTGGAGCAGGAAGAACTGATGCAGGCGTGCATGCATCGCAAATGTATGCCCATTTTGATTCTGAAATAGAATTGAATACTCAGAATTTAATCTATAAGCTAAACTCATTTTTACCTAAAGATGTGGCAATACACAACATGTTTTTGGTGACTAACGATGCTCATGCGCGTTTTGATGCTACTGAGAGAACATATCATTACAAGGTTTCCAATCGTAAAAATGTGTTTACTTTTGATTATGCTTACTTGTTACAACTTCCGTTGGATGTAGAAAAAATGAATACAGCCTGCGATGTCTTATTGCAGTATAAAGATTTTCAATGTTTTTCTAAAACAAATACAGATGTAAAGACGTATAATTGCATTATAAAGCATGCACAATGGATTAATGATAAAGGAGAGTTAACCTTTGTAATTACTGCTGACCGTTTTCTTAGAAATATGGTAAGAGCCATAGTTGGTACAATGGTGAATATTGGATTAGGTAAAACTACCGTTGAGGAATTGCATGATATTATAAAATCAAAAAATAGGAGTGAAGCAGGTTTTTCGGTTCCTGCTCATGGACTGTATTTAACCGAAGTAAAGTATCCTGATACGATAAAGAAATAAAAACTATATATGTCTAAAAAAGGAGCAGACGTTTTTGATATAAAACTTTTTAAACGATTACTAAAGTTTGTAAAACCTTACAAACTTGTGTTTTTTGGTACCTTAATTTTTGTTATTGGACTGTCTGTTTTTGGAGTTTTTAGACCTAAAGTGCTTCAATTAGCTATTGATACAAAAATTGCTTTGCAAGAGTATGATGGCTTTTTGTTTTACATCATTATCATGATTGCGCTTTTAGTTTTAGAAGTTATTTCTCAACTCCTTTTTATTTATTATGCAAGTTGGCTAGGGCAATCAGTAGTTAAGGATATACGAGTAAAGTTGTTTAAACACATGTTGAGTTTTAAAATGAAATATTTTGATAACTCTTCAGTAGGTGTTTTGATTACCAGAGCAGTTACCGATATGGAGCGTATTGCTGATATTTTTGGTGAAGGCTTGTTTATGATTTTTAGCGATGTGTTGAAAATGTTAGCTGTAGCTATTATGATGTTTTCAATGAATTGGAAATTGAGCCTTATTGTATTTACTACATTACCAATTGTATTGTTTGCTACCAAGATTTTTCAGAAGTATATGAAATTAGCGTTTCAGGATGTAAGAACGGAAGTGTCTAACCTAAATAGTTTTGTTCAAGAACGGGTTACTGGTATGAAAATACTTCAGCTGTTTACGAGAGAAGATACAGAATATAAAAAGTTTATGGCAATTAATGAACGTCATAAAAAAGGTTGGTTAAAAACCGTATGGTATAACTCTATTTTCTTTCCTATTGCAGAATTTTTATCATCAATAACCTTAGGGCTCGTTGTTTGGTATGGAGGACTCAATGTAATTATGGATAGCACAGCATCTCTTGGTGAGCTTACTGCTTTTATCATGATGATTCCTATGTTGTTTAGACCGCTTAACCAAATTGCTAATAAGTTCAATACGCTACAAATGGGAATGGTAGCCGCTGATAGAGTATTTAAGGTATTGGATACTACATCTCAAATTGATGATAGTGGAAATGTGGTAGCAACACAATTTAAAGGAGACATAGCTTTTAAAGACGTGCATTTTTCTTATATAGAAAATGAAGAAGTTCTTAAAGGTATATCTTTTAATGTAGAAGCTGGACAAACCATAGCTATTGTTGGTGCTACAGGAGCTGGAAAGTCTACAATTATTAATTTGTTAAATAGGTTTTACGATATTCAAAAAGGTGAAATTTGTATTGATGGTGTCAATATAAAAAATATGACTTTGCAATCGTTACGCGCACAAATAGCAGTGGTATTGCAAGATGTGTTTTTGTTTGCTGATACGATATTAAATAATATTACACTTAATAGCGATATCGTTACCGAAGCTGAAGTACAACAAGCTGCAAAAGATATTGGGATTCATGATTTTATAATGAGTTTGCCTAATGGTTATCATTATAATGTTAAAGAAAGAGGTGTGATGCTATCTTCAGGTCAACGTCAGTTAATCTCATTTTTAAGAGCTTATGTTACTAATCCAAGTATTTTGGTGTTAGATGAAGCGACCTCTTCGGTAGATTCTTATTCTGAGCAATTAATACAAGATGCAACCGATAAAATTACTAAAGGTAGAACATCAATAGTTATTGCTCATAGGTTAGCAACCATTAAAAAAGCAGACAAAATCATTGTGATGGATGCTGGTAAAATTGTTGAAGAAGGTACACATAAAACGCTTCTTAAAAAAGAAAATGGATATTACAAAAACCTATACGAAGTGCAGTTTATGAAAGAAGAACTGGCTTAAGCACCTTGAGCAGCTTTTTGGGTTTCAATCATTTGTTGAAAATCACCATTTAAATACATTATAACAAACATTCCAATACTAAGGGCAATAAAGAAAAGTATTAAAATAAAAATAAATAGTAAGCCTCTTAGTAGTAAATGTTTTAAACTTAGTCTATAAATTCTTTGTAAGCAATACGCTGAATATAATATCATTAACGGAAGCAAAAACAAGCTAATTACACCATAAGTTATACCAAAAAAAGCGCCTATAATTACTATTGCTGCAGAAACAACAGATATTTGTGCTTGTATGTACATAAACACAACAACCATTTCGGTGTAGTTGAATTTTTTTAGTCCAATAAAAGTCAGTTTTGCAATTAACGCATAGATAGGTACATATAGCATCATAACAATAGATTGATACTCTTGTAAAAAACTCATGTTGCGTTGTTGCATTTCTTCTTGACCTTTTGGTGTTATTGCAGAAAAATCCATGATTTCAGGAAAAAACTTATTTAAAGCTAAAACGTAAAGACCACTAAGGGTTAATGCGACACCAAAAAAACTAATAGGGTTTACATAACGTTTTCTAACACCTTCAATATAACTTACAATAACAGCTTCGGGTTTTTTAAATAAGTCGATAATAGTACGTAGTAGCTTGTTGTCGTAATTAAAGAATGTTTCGCTAATGTGTTCAAATAAATTCTTAAAATTAAGTCTGTTTCTTATTACTTTTCCGCCACAAGCATTGCAATAATCGCTGTTTTCAGATAAAGTAATATTACAGTTTTTACAATTCATACTTATGCGCCTTTTACTTTATTAGCTGCATCAATTCCTTCTTTTATACCATTGATTATTATAGGAGATAATAGGATTAAAGAAATGATAGCGTATATAAAAAACATAACTAGCATATTGGCTAAAGTTTGCCAAAAAGCAGCTCCAATAACTCGTTTAAATATATAGATGTAATAGATAACTGAGAGAAAAGAAATTAAAGAGCTAACTAAGTAATAATTAGCTCCAGCACATAAAAAAATGATGTTAAGCAATGCTGTAACAATAATAACTTGTGACGAATAATAAAGGTTAATAACTATATGCTCGGTGAAATTAAACTGTCTGTAGTTGGTAAGGTAATGAGCAGCCCAAGTTGCAAGTGCTGAAACAGGAACGGTTATAATGTAAATTAAGTTTTGATAATTAGAGACATTTTGCTGAATATTAACTTGGTCTTTTATAAATTCAGATGAGCTAGTTGTTTCACTGTCAAAATTACTTAAAAAGGAGAAGTCGTTAAAAAGCACATCTTTAAAAAAGGTGTTTAGTAAAAATACTTGAATACCAATAAGTGTAAGCGAAATGGCAAAATACTGTATAACGTTAATATACTTTTTTCTAGTGCCATTAATATAATTTACAATAACAGCTTCGGGTTTTTTAAAAAGCAAAATGAATGTTTGTAAAAGCTTATTGTCATATTGAAAAAGGTGCTCTTTTACTTCAGAAAAAATGTTAGCAAGAGTTAAGCGGTTTCTAATAACTTTAGCTCCACATTCAAAGCAATAATTTTGCTCTACTGCAAGGTTAGTATTACAGTTTTTGCAATTCATTTTATACCATATCTTTTTTAATCATTTCAGTGAGATTAGCAGTGTCATTATACATCACAAACTCACCATTTTTAATATATGAAATTTGTCCAGTTTCTTCACTAACAACAATCGCTAAGGCATCAGTTTTTTCGGTAATTCCAATAGCTGCTCTATGTCTTAAACCAAAACGTTGCGGAATATTTTTCTCGTTATTTACAGGTAAAATAACACGAGTTGCTTTTACCACATTGTTTTCAATAATTATAGCTCCATCGTGCAGCGGACTGTTTTTAAAGAATATACTTTCAATAATGGCTTGAGTAACCGAAATATTCATATTGTCTCCAGTTCCTGTTAAAAAATCAAGATTATTATTGCGTTCTAAAACAATTAAAGCTCCAGTTTGAGTCGTTCCCATTTTGTTGCATGCAGCAATAATGGCGTCAATATCTGTTTCAGTTTCAACTTCGGTTTTTAAGAATCGTATTTTACTAAAGAATTTTCGCTTACCACCTAAATTCGTAGATCCAACCATAAGCAGAAATTTCCGTATTTCGGGTTGAAATACTACTATTAAGGCTATAATTCCTACTTTCATAAACCCATCAAAAATATTATGAAGCATATTCATGTTGAGTAAATCGGTAAGTTTCCAAACGGAGTAAATTACTATAATTCCTATAAAAATATTTATGGCAACAGTACCTTTTACTAGCTTATATACATAGTAGAGTAAAATAGCGACGAGAAACACGTCGATAAAGTCTATAAGCGTAAAATCCCAAAATTTGAATTTATCCAAGGTTAAGGTGTTTGTGTAAATGTAACAAAATATGATTAATAAATAAATTCGTTGTTATCTATTGTTATTGAATCTAGTTTTATGTTAGAAACAAGCGATTTAAAAGTGATGTAGTCTTGAAAACTTAATTTTTCATCAAAGTTTAGCTTAATGCTAATTGTCTTGTTAGGGAATTGGTGTTTTAAGTTTGTAAGATGATTTTCAAACTCAGAATAATGTATTGTTTTAATACTTAATTCATCATTTGTGTTAGTAATATGAATTTTTTTATCTAAACCTAACTTTAGATGTATAGCTATAGTATTGTCTTTAGGAAGTTGAGACGTCTTTTTTTGTATGCCAACTGAAGATTCTTCCCAATAGACCACATCAGTAAACTCTATAAACCCTAAGTTTTTAATGCTAGTATCATTGCAACTGTAATAGTTTTTAGCATTTTCATTTTTATGCATTTCAGCATTTCTCTTTTTGTCTTGTAAAAATTTTATTTTGGGTATAGCTTGTTCTAGTTTTAATCGCTTATCAACATTAACCAGCCAATTGGTGGTGCTAATTAAGTTTTTTCGGTTGAGTTCTAGACTATCTGGTTGGGTTTCATCGTAAAACAAATAGGCTGAGGATACATCTTTTACTTCTGTAATTTTTGCCTTATTAATTTCCGGCAGCAAAACAACTTTGTCTTTTCCACAGGATAAGCATAAAGCAGTTAGTATTACTATATAAAATTTGATTTTCATTAGTGTAATAGATTTGTAAGTTTTATGCATTCCATAGCTTCCTTAACATCGTGTACTCTTAAAATAGTTGCTCCTTTTTGTAAGGCAACAGTATTTAAAACGGTTGTACCATTTAAAGCTTCTTTTGGAGTGTTGTTTAAGGTTTTGTAAATCATCGATTTTCTAGACATTCCAGTCAATAATGGTAATTCAAGCATTTTAAAAAGGTCGAGTTTGTTCAGTAGCTCAAAGTTTTGTTCGGTAGTTTTGGCAAAACCAAAACCAGGATCTACAATAATATCAATAATACCAAGAGCTCTTGCGGCAGTTATTCTTTCAGAAAAGTAAAATAAAATATCTTTTACCAAATCATCATAGCTTGTATATTGTTGCATAGTTTGAGGTGTACCTCTCATGTGCATCATAATATATGGAACTTGCAATTGGGCAATGGTTTTAAGCATATCTTGATCCAATAAGCCTGCTGAAATATCGTTTATCAAGGCAGCTCCAGAGTTGATAGCATGTTTAGCAACGGCACTTCTAAAGGTGTCAACCGAAATTAAAACATCAGGAAATTCTTTTAAAGTTAGTTCAATAATTGGAAGTATGCGTTTTAACTCTTCGGTTTCAGAAACATGTTCAGCATTAGGTCTTGAGCTGTAAGCACCAATATCTATAAACCTTGCTCCATCTTTAAGCATTACATATATTTGAGAGAGTAGCTCACTTTCGTTTTTGTATTTTCCACCATCATAAAACGAATCTGGAGTTACATTTAAAATACCCATTACTTGAGGTGTGCTTAAATCTATAAGTTGCCCTTTGCAATTAATAGTCATAAATAAGAATTTGAAGTGTTAATAGTAGCAAACTTTAAAGGCTAAACTTTGAACTTTAAACTTTTTTATGCGAAATTTACGGAAAATTAAATGTTTTAAATGCAAGATACCTCAAAACAGTACGACGACGTTATAAAAACATGCCGAGACTTATTTGTTAATAAAATGAAAGACTACGGAAGTGCATGGAGAATATTAAGATTACCGTCGTTAACCGACCAAATTTTTATAAAAGCGCAACGTATTAGAAGTCTTCAACAAAACGAAATACGAAAAGTTGATGAAGGCGAAACTAGTGAGTTTATAGGTATAATAAATTATTGCATTATGGCGCTTATACAGTTAGACAAAGGTGTTGTAGAACAGCCAGATTTATCAGTTGAAGAAGCTACTGAATTGTATGATGAAAAAATAGGCATTACCAAGCAATTAATGATGGATAAAAACCACGATTATGGTGAAGCTTGGAGAGAAATGCGCGTAAGTTCATTAACCGATTTAATTTTGCAAAAACTATTGCGCGTAAAACAAATTGAAGATAACGCAGGAAAAACACTGGTTAGCGAAGGTATAGATGCTAATTATCAAGATATGATAAACTACGCTGTTTTTGCAATGATTCACTTAAAAGAATAACACATGAAATTTATAGTAAACGTTAGTAGATTGCTTGTTGGAGCACTTTTTATATTCTCAGGTTTTATAAAACTTAACGATCCGTTAGGGTTTTCGTATAAACTCCAAGAGTATTTTAGTTATGACGTACTTAATATTCCTTTTTTAGAGCCTTATGCTTTAGGGATTTCCATTTTTGTGGTCATTTTTGAAGTAGTTTTAGGGATATTTTTACTCATAGGTTATAAACCTAAGTTTACTGTTTGGAGCCTTTTGGCAATGATTGTGTTCTTCACATTTTTAACCTTTTATGCAGCCTATTTTGATAAAGTAAAAGACTGTGGTTGCTTTGGTGATTTCTTAAAACTTACACCTTGGGAATCGTTTACCAAAGATGTTATTCTGCTAGTGCTTATTTTAATCCTGTTTTTTGGAGTAAAACATATCAAACCAATTTTTGGAAAATTAGGACTAACTGTTGCATCGCTATTAAGTTTTATAGCATGTTTATGGTTTGCTTACCATGTGTTAATGCACTTACCTGTATTTGATTTTAGAGCATACAAAATAGGAAGCAACATACAAGATAATATGACAATTCCTGAAGGCGCTAAAAAACCAGTTATGGAATGGACATGGTTATTTGATGTCAATGGTGAAGAAAAAGAATTTGTGACTAATGGGTCTTATCCAACTGTTGAAGGTAAACTTATAAGTTATGAAACCAAGGTTATTGAAAAAGGATATGAACCTTCTATATTGGATTTCTCTATAGAGTCTGACGACGAAGATTTAACCACTCAATTTCTTGAAGAAGACCACCTTGTAATGATAACGAGTTACAGCTTAGAGTCTGCTGAAGTTGACGGACTTAAAAAGCTTAAAGCAGTGTCAGATAAAGCTATTGAAAACGGTTATACTGTTATTGGGCTTTCTGCATCTGGAAACGATGTAAAAGCACAAATTAAAAAAGATTACGACTTAAATTTCGATTTCTATTTGTGTGATGAAAAAGTGCTAAAAACTATTGTGCGTTCTAATCCTGGAGTATTGGTGTTAGAAAAAGGAACTGTACTTCAAAAAGAACATTGGAATGATATTGAAGATATTGAGTTGCCAAAGGTTGAGCGTAAGCAGGAAGTTATTAAAGATGATGGAACAGTATACTTAA
This sequence comes from Meridianimaribacter flavus, assembly GCF_004366715.1. GTDB lineage: Bacteria > Bacteroidota > Bacteroidia > Flavobacteriales > Flavobacteriaceae > Gaetbulibacter_B > Gaetbulibacter_B jejuensis. The sequence continues at coordinate 125,941 of NZ_SOQZ01000007.1, read as the reverse complement.
TTGATGGCGAAATATCAACCAAAGAAGAAGTGGAAGCTTTAACTAAAGATGATATTGAAGCAATGTATGTTCTAAAGGAAAGAAACGAAGGAGATGTTTTGGATTCAATCAATGCAGCAAATAAAACCAACTATACATCATTTGTAGAAGCTGTTTTAAAAAAGGAGTAATCTGATAAGCTATTTCCTAAATAAAGCCTTTTATGCAATACTTACCTTATTAGGAGTAGTTACGGTAATCTTTTTTCTGTTTAATGTCTTACCAGGAGATCCTGCTCAAATGATGTTAGGTCAAAACGAAGACAGCAAGCAGCTAGCAATTGTTAAAGCAAAATATGGTTTCGATAAACCCATAGGAACCCAGTATTTATATTACCTTAATGATTTGTCACCTTTGTCTTTTCATTCAACTTCAAAAAATGATTACACGTATTTAAGAAACGGAAAATACACAGCTTCAAAACTATTCACTATTGGTAATACTACAACGGTTTTAAAATTTCCTTACCTAAGAGAATCGTTTACCAAACAAGGAAAAAAGGTGACACAAGTAATTGGAGAAACGCTTCCTAATACCTTTGTGTTGGCTGTTTCTGCTATTGTAATTGCAATAGTTTTAGGGATTATTTTCGGGATTATATCAGCATTGTACAAAGACACATGGATTGATAAAATTATTCAAATTCTAAGCACATTAGGAATGAGTGTGCCTTCCTTCTTTAGCGCAATACTCTTTGCGTGGTTATTTGGGTTTGTACTTCATAAATACACTAATCTTGAAATGACAGGAAGCCTTTATGAGTTAGATGATTTTGGCGAGCGTATGCATATTAAATGGAAAAACCTTATTCTACCAGCTATTGTATTGGGAATTCGTCCACTAGCAGTAGTAATACAACTTATGAGAAACTCGCTATTAGAAGTCTTTAATCAAGATTACATAAGAACAGCTAGAGCAAAAGGACTAAACGAATTTCAGGTTATAAAACGTCATGCTATAAAAAACGCATTAAATCCCGTGGTTACTGCAATTTCAGGATGGTTTGCATCTATGCTAGCAGGAGCTGTTTTTGTAGAATATATTTTTGGATGGAATGGTCTCGGAAAGGAAATCGTGAATGCATTAAATACTTTAGATTTACCAGTAATTATGGGAGCTGTATTAGTTATTGCAATTGTATTTGTAAGTATTAATATTTTAGTCGACATAATCTACACATGGTTAGATCCTAAAGTAAAATTGCAATAAAAATGAAAAAAATGAACATTCTATTAGTAGCACTAATTAGCTTTTTAAGCTGTAGTAAAGACACTCCAACTCAATTTTCGCAAGATGCCTTAAATGATACATTTGTAACCTTAAACGGAGAAACAATACCATTTAATGAAATACTTACCAAGCACAAAGGTAAAACCATATTAATTGATGTTTGGGCATCTTGGTGTAAAGATTGTATAAAAGGCATGCCAAAAGTTAAAACTTTACAAGAAAATAATACCGATGTTGTCTATGTCTTTTTATCTTTGGACAAGAGTATGGATAGCTGGAAAAGAGGAATAGATAAATATCAGGTTGAAGGCGACCATTATTTTATGCAATCAGGTTGGAAAGGTGACTTCGGAACTTTTATTGACTTAGATTGGATTCCAAGATATATGGTAGTTGATGAAACAGGAACAATCAAACTCTTTAAAGCAGTGAAAGCCGACGATAGTAAACTTATAAATGCATTAAAATGAGAAAAAAAATAGTAGCAGGTAACTGGAAAATGAATAACGATTTATCGTTAACAGAAGGATTAATAACCGATTTAAAATCGCAATCAAAAACATCTGATGCGCAAGTGATGGTTGCTCCTACGTTTACCAATTTGTGGCCTGCTTTTCAGTCATTAAGAGAAACCGATATTGAAGTTGTAGCGCAAAACATGCACTTTGCTGAAAATGGTGCCTACACAGGAGAAATAAGTGCAAGCATGCTAAAAAGTGTTGGAGTTAAAACAGTAATACTAGGTCATAGTGAACGTCGTGCATATTTTAATGAAACCGATGAGCTTTTGGCTAAAAAAGTTGATGCTGCTTTAAACAATGAAATGACTGTTATTTTTTGTTTTGGTGAAGAGCTAGATGATAGAAAATCTGGTAATCATGAGCATGTAGTTGAAAGCCAAATTAAAAATGCTTTGTTTCATTTAGAAACGTCTGCATTTAGTAATATAATATTAGCTTACGAACCTGTTTGGGCTATTGGTACAGGAGAAACTGCGTCACCAGAACAAGCTCAAGACATGCACGCATTTATTAGAACAACATTGGCTAATAAGTATGGCAGTGAAATAGCTGATAGTGTTTCAATATTATATGGAGGAAGTGTAAAGCCTAATAATGCTAAAGAAATTTTCTCTAAACCAGATGTTGATGGAGGGTTAATAGGTGGAGCATCACTAAAAGCAGAAGACTTTTTTGCGATAGTTAACGCGTTCTAATTAAAAAGTAAATAATATAAAAAAAACGGTCTTAAAATTTTAAGACCGTTTTTTTATATACCTATTTCAACCTGAAAGCGCACATACCAATTATTAGCACTGCTAGAATCGAAATAGCTTAAATCGCTATTGGTAACTTCGGCTTGCAGTTTTAAAGCGTGTTCCCAAATGTATTTAGTTACACCCAAACTGTATTGATTGGTTTGTGGAGTTAAGGCTTCAATATCTTCATGAGGTTTTTGATACGAATATCTACCTATAAGTTCGTAGTTGTTTTCAAAAACATAACTCAATTGCGCATCAAATCCATGGCCAACAAAAACGTATCTAGTGTCAGTATTGTCTTCAGGGTTTACCGTTATAGGGTTGTTAGTTGTTCTATTCATATAAGCAGTTTGAAACGCCCAACCATTATACTTTAAAATCGCGTCTAAAAGAACAGATTGCATATCGCGCTGCTCAAATAAATCGTCACCTAGAGTGCCTCTGGTTCGTCTTGCTTTTTCATTATAATGATACACACCAGATAACATTAGTTTAGGCGTAGCTTCTCGCTTGATATCACCTTCAAAAAGAGTTCCATTGTTTTTAAATGCACCAAAAGGAAACAATTCTAATCGACCTGTAAATGCTAATCCATTGTCAGGGTCTTTGGTCCAGTTTCTACCTTCACCTGTACTAATCGCAGTTTTAACATTGTAAGAAAACTGATTTTGTAATTCGTTTAAATAATACACTTGCAAACCAAAATCTCTATCAATATTAAAACGAGCGTTGTTGATAGAACGATCTGTAAGTTGTAAAGCTCCCGAAGAGTTAATACGTTGTCTGTTACCAGGTAATTTTGTTTGACCAAAACCAATGTTCCAGTGATTATCTGGTCTATAAAACACAATAGCATCTCTTATAATGTTGAGGTTTTCGCCATCCTCAATAGCTCCAACATCGTTTGGAGAAAACGATAACTGAATTACATAAATTATTTTTGGGTCACCAACATAACCGTCAAAACGTAAACGTAAACGTCTTATCATGGCTTCATAAGCAGGATCTTCGTCTTCGTTGTTTAAATACGTTAAACGATTTTGCATTCTAAATCGAATATTCAACTTAAAAATACTATCAGGAGAGGTAATACCTAGTCCTTTTCCGTAGCTATAATAAGGAAGTGCAGAAAGTTTAATATCGTTATTGTCTTGAGCATTTGTTATTGTACAAAAGCAAAAAAGACATAAAGCAATAATGAGTTTGTTCATTTTAAAATCAATTTAGCTACAAAAGTAAGAGTAACTAAATTAAGGATTAGTAAATTTGCAAAAAAAAAGATGTCAAATACAATATACATAGGCTATTACTTTAAAGTACAACCGTTGCAACCAGCTGTTGAAATTTTGATTGCTGAATTAGGTTATGCTGGTTTTGAAAGTTTTGTTGAAACAGAAGAAGGTGTTACAGCGTACATTCAAAAAGAGGAGTGGAGTGAAACTATTTTAGACGATATACAAATTTTAAACTCTGATGAGTTTGAAATTTCTTTTTCGTTTGAAGACATTGAGCAAACCAATTGGAATGAAGAATGGGAAAAAAACTTCACACCAATAGTTGTAGATGAGAAATGTTCGGTACGTGCGCCTTTTCATGACAAACCAAATACAGAGTACGATATAATTATTGAACCAAAAATGAGTTTTGGTACTGGTCATCATGAAACCACACATATGATGATACAGTATATTCTTAATAATGATTTTAAAGATAAATCGGTTTTAGATATGGGTTGCGGAACAGGAGTTTTAGCGATTTTAGCTGAAATGAAAGGCGCAAAACCAATTGATGCCATAGACTATGATAACTGGTGTTATTTAAATAGTTTAGAAAATGTAGAACGTAATAATTGTGAGCATATTACAGTTTTAGAAGGAGATGCAAGCTTATTGGTAGATAAACATTATGATGTTATTATAGCTAATATAAATCGAAATATCCTTTTAAACGATTTAGACAAATATGTAGCATGTTTGAACAAAAATGGCATGTTGCTCTTAAGTGGTTTTTATAAAGATGATATACCAGTTTTAGAGGCTGAATGTAATAAGCATATGTTAAAACTCGTTGAAACTTTAGAGAAAAACCATTGGGTTGCTCTAAAATTTTTAAATTAGTCTAAAAAAAGAAGAAGAATGGGAACTATAGAAAAAACATCAGAAGAAGTTCTTTTTAAAGAAGACACCCTAAGACAAAACGAAATTGTGCTTTACAATGACGATGTCAATACTTTTGACCATGTTATTGAAACTTTAATTTTTGCTTGTGATCATACTCCTGAACAAGCAGAGCAATGCTCTATTATAGTCCATTACAAAGGGAAATGTACTGTAAAAACTGGTGATTACGACGATTTAAAACCACGCTGCTCTAAACTCTTGGAAGCAGGTTTAAGTGCTGAAATTGTTTAGTGAGGCAATTTGTCTTTTAAAACACCGTAAATGTAAGTTCCAAATATAGCAGCAGCTATAACTATAAGCATACTAAAAACACCTGTACCAACCAAAATATACATTGGTCCAGGGCAAGCTCCAGAAAGTGCCCAACCTAGTCCAAATATTGAACCACCTACAATGTAACGTGTTAATCCCATATCCTTTTTAGGAACATTAACTTGAGTGCCTTCAATATTTTTTAGTTTTAAAATCTTAGCTATTTGTAATAGTAAAATACCAGTTAATACAGCGCTTCCTATAATTCCGTACATGTGAAACGATTCAAATTTGAACATTTCATAAATGCGATACCATGATACAGCTTCAGACTTTACTAAAACAATTCCGAAGAAGATACCTACTAATAAAAATTTTAAATACTTCATACTAACCAAAAATTAAAGGAAACAATAAGTGAATCATTACTAGGCCACCAATAAAAAAACCTATAACTGCAATAAGAGAAGGTAATTGTAAACTACTTATACCTGTTATGGCATGACCAGAAGTACAACCTCCAGCATAGCGAGTACCAAAACCAACTAAAAAGCCACCAATAATTAAAATGGCTAAATTTTTAATGGTGAAAATAGAGTCTAAACTATAGAGTTCTGGTGGTAACAGTGATTTACCAACGTTATTGAAACCTAAAGCATTAAGGCTTTCAATAGTTTTTGGGTTTAGGTCAATATTAGTAGGTTCTGACAAATAAAATTGAGCGATAAAACCACCAATGACAGCACCTAATACTACAATAAGATTCCATTTGTAGTCTCTCCAGTTTATATTAAAAAAAGACACTTTTTTTCCTGCACCACCAAGGGCGCAAAATGTTCTTAAGTTTGACGACATCCCAAATGTTTTTCCAAAGTAAATAAGTGTAAACATTACTAAGGCTATCAAAGGACCAGTAACATACCAAGGCCAAGGTTGTAAAATATAGTCTATCATAAATTTAATTTTTGCAAAGTTACTTTTAAGTAAATTATCGTTGTGTGATAAATGTTACTTAAAAGTCTAAAACTTCTATTTTATTTCTACTGAGTTTTATTTTGTTATCATTTTCTAGTTGTTTCAATAGTCTAGAAATTACAACTCTAGAGGTGTGAAGGTCTTCTGCAATATTTTGATGGGTTTTACTAATTGTAGTAGATGCATTTAGTTTTACTTGGTCAATTAAGTATTTAAATAAACGCTCATCCATTTTCATAAATGCAAGTGTATCGATAGTTTCTAGCATTTCATTAAAGCGTATTTGATAGCTTTGAAGAATAAAGTTTCTCCAACTATCATTATTATGAAACCATTCACTCATTTTTTCATTAGGAATCATGATAACTGTTGAGGTTTTGTCAGCAACAGCTCGTATTTTACTTTTTGATTTAGCCATACAACAGGTAAGAGACATTGCACAGGTATCTCCAGTTTCGAGAACATATAATAAAAGTTCGTTACCATTGTTGTCCTCTCTAAATACTTTAATGTTGCCTTCAAGCAATAGAGGAACGTGTGTGAGTTCTTGATCAATATCCATAATAATGTCATTAGCTTCAAACGTTTTTAATACACCATTCTTGGTTATGCTATTTACCAATTGTTCGTCAAAATTATAATGAAAAGGCGCTAAAATTTCTTTTTGTATCATACATCAAAAATAAGGAAATACATTTTTGAAATAATTGTTTGGAAGTTTTTTAATAAAAGTATTATATTTGCACCCACTTTAAAACGGCCTCGTGGCGCAACTGAATAGCGCATCTGATTACGGCTCAGAAGGTTACAGGTTTGAATCCTGTCGAGGTCACTAGATAAAATCCTAATTCATTTGAAAATAATGAGTTAGGGTTTTTTGTTTTTACTTTATTAATTTTATTTGTTTGTTAATTAGTACAGCAAATTTATCTTACAGTTTTTACATAAGATAAGATTATCTACTTAAGATTTATATACTGTTTGTACAGCATTTATCGGTTTTACACAGGCAGTATTTTAAATTATAAATATGTAACACTGCTAAAGAAACAGAAGAGATATGCATTAAGCTTTCAGGTAATGAAATCCACAATAGTCTTTCATTTATTATTAAAAAAAATAAACAAGACCAATTAATCCATAACAAAGGCTTCATGAAAGGCTTTGATGTGTTTTGAGTAGAACGTTTTACTGCTAGTAATGAAATAGCAAGAAAGATAAAATCTAAACTTTTCCACCAAAAAGGACTTGAAGCACAACCTCCAGCAGCACAAGAGTGTACTATGAAGAGCAAAGGTGTGGCAATACAATGGAGTAAACATAGCGTACTTGCAAGCGCTCCAACTGTATCTGGTTTTTGTAAAATAATTTTCACTTAATATAATTATTAATGCAACTAGGTTGCAAATATAATTTTATTATTTGGTTTTACAACATAGTTGTGATAACTTTGAGTTATGGCAATAATAAGAAAGACCAAATCAGTAGAAGCGCTTTTAACCTTATTTAATAAAGCTGAGAATGCAATGTCAGTTGTAGAGTTGGTAAAACAACTAGAAGATGAAATGAATAAAACAACTGTTTATCGTATTTTGGAACGTTTAGAAGAGAGTGGGCATTTACACTCATTTATAGGTAAAGATGGATTAACGTGGTATGCCAAATGTAAAGATTGTGATGAAGCTCATCACCATGATGCGCATCCTCATTTTCAATGTTTAAATTGTGGTAAGGTAGAATGCTTGTCAGTTGATGTTTCTATTCCAAAAATACCTAATCGAGAAGTAGTTGTCTCTCATGTTTTAATTCAAGGAAAATGTGAGTCTTGTGTTAAATAATATAATATTTATAAAAATAAAAAGCAGCTATTTTATAGCTGCTTTTTTTATATTATCAATGAGTGTTTACTTTTATTCAACAATACTTAACTCATCAACAATGTGGCTTGATTTTGCGTATTTGTCTATTAACCATAGTACAAATCTTATATCAACATTAATAGTTCTTTGTAGGCTTGAGTCAAAAATAACATCTCCAGCCATAGCTTCAATGTTTCCGTCAAAGGCTAAACCAATTAATTCTCCTTTTCCATTTAGTACTGGAGAACCAGAGTTTCCTCCAGTAATATCATTATCTGATAAGAAGTTTACAGGCAATTCACCTTTACTATTAGCGTATCTACCGTAGTCTTTTTTATTGTAAATGTCTAGTATGCCTTGAGGTAAATCAAACTCATCATCATTAGGCTTATATTTATTGATTAAGCCTTTAAAAGTTGTGTAGTTATTTACAGTAGCATCGTTTCTTGGATCATTAGGTAAGGCTCTTACTTTACCATAAGATAGACGTAATGTAGAGTTAGCATCTGGATATTTTATATTACTTAATTCAGATTTTCTTAACCCATCAACTAACAATCTAAAAGATTTTTGGTAGTCTTCTAGTGGTTGTTTTAGATGTTCAGGTTGTTCTCTGTATTTTTCTAATAAACCTGATGAAAGTTTATAGAGAGGATCGTTAGCTAGTAAATTAGCATCAGGATATTTTAAAAACGCTTCTGCGCGTTCTTTTGATGAAAATAAACTTAACTTAAAGATTGTGTCAATAAACGAATTAAAATCATTGCTTTCAGAAACATTCAATACTACTTCTGGTAAGTCGTAATTAGATTTAGAAGTATAAAGTTCTAATTGAGCTGCTAACATTTCTTTTTCTAAAGGAAGGTGGAAATCTTTATAAGAATTCTCAATGAATTTAGTTAATTCAGGTAATAATTCTTTACGCTTTGCTTCATTAGCTTCAATATAGGCTTCAAACCCTTTTCCTATACGATAAGGTAACATTGAAAACGTACTAGAACGTAACATTATTCTAAGGTAATTGTCATGTTTAGCTTTTTCGTTTGTTAAGTTGTAGTAGTTGTTTATGTTACTAATTACATCTCCATAGGTTTCTTTATTAGGTTTTTTGTTAGCCCATTTATCAAACTTTTTCTCTACCTTTCGTTTAGTTTCAGCAGTTTTATGAGCTGTTAAGGCATCAATCATCCCTTGTCTATTTTTCCAATAGTTTGCTATGCTTGCATATTTAGAGGCGTACATTAAATTTATGGACTCATCTTTATCCATATATTTTTTCATAACGTCCATACTAAGCTTTGAACCTTCAACCCAAGCAGGATAAGTATAATTAACATTTTGCTCAATACCTTCTGCAGGCATCCAACGGTTAGTTCTTCCTGGATAACCTAAAATCATTGCAAAATCATTTTCTTCAACACCTGAAATATTTACAGGTAAGTGATATTTTGATTTTAAAGGAACGTTACTAGTTGAATATTGAGCAGGATTACCATTAGCATCAGCATATACTCTAAAAATAGAGAAATCTCCTGTATGACGAGGCCACTCCCAGTTATCAGTGTCTCCACCAAATTTTCCTATTTTGTCAGATGGTGTTCCTACTAGTCTTACGTCAGTATAATCTTCATAAACGAAGTAGTAATATTCGTTACCTTGAAAAAACGAACGAACAGAAACGGTATATTTACCACCTTCGTTATTTTCTTGCTCAATTTTTGCAATTTCTTTGTTAATGGCAGCTTCACGCTCTTCTTCGGTCATTGAATCGTTAACTTGAGATAATATACGGTTTGAAACGTCATCCATTCTAACAAAAAACCTCACGTATAAGCGCTCAGGTTTTAATTCTTCTGAAAGTGATTTTGCCCAAAACCCATTTTTTAAATGGTTTTGTTCTGCAGTTGATAATTCGGCAATTGCATTGTAACCACAGTGATGGTTAGTTAAAACCAGTCCGTTTTCAGAAATAATACTTGCAGTACAACCACCATTAAATTGTACAATGGCATCTTTAAGGCTTTGGTTGTTGATGCTATAAATTTCTTCGGCAGTTAACTGAAGTCCCATTTTTTGCATATCGCGTTGATTTAATCTGTCGATATGCATTAAAAACCACATGCCTTCATTTGCAAAAAATGAAGTAGGTAAAGAAATTAAAAATGCAATAAGAATTAATTTAGTTTTTTTCATTATGTAATTAAGTGTTAATGATTTGTGTTTGGGCTTCGTTATAGGTCTAGGAAAAGAACTAGTTTGTAGATAAGTTGCTGATTTGAAGCTTACACATTTTTTAATTGAAATTTATTTAATGCTACTTAGTAGCAAAATTAAGTATTTATTTATAAACGCAACCATGTTGCTTTAAAAAAATAGTGATTTTATTTTTCTTTTTGAGTTTTGCAATTCACCTTGAGTATATTAATTATTTAATGCAACTAAGTTGCGTTAAGTAAAATTTAATCGTATTTTTGTAGTAAAATTTTGTAACACAATTAAGCTTATTATGTTAAATTAATAACTATGAGTGTTACTGACTCTAATTATAGTTTTGCTTCATTTTACAATATGCATTGTAGGTGTGAGTTAAATGTAAATAATGACTAGAAGAGAAATAATTAAACTATTTGGAGTATCGGGTTTGGTGCTAGCGTTACCAAAACCTTTATCACTCTTTGCTAAATATAACAACATGGATAAAAATGAATTTGAAGTAATTATAATTGGTGGAAGCTATTCAGGGCTTTCGGCAGCAATGGCTTTAGGGCGTTCTTTAAGAAAAACCTTAATTATAGATTCTGGTAAACCTTGTAATAGGCAAACACCACACTCCCATAATTTCTTAACGCAAGATGGTAGTACACCGCAAGAGATTTCTACGATTGCTAAACAACAGGTTTTAAGCTATGACACTATAAGGTTTTATGAAGGGTTGGCTATTAGTGGTAAGAAAATAGCTGAAGGTTATGAGGTTACTACTTCTAATCAAGATGTTTTTAGAGCAAAAAAACTTGTTTTTGCTTCAGGAATAAAAGACTTAATGCCTAATATAAAAGGGTTTTCAGAATGTTGGGGAATATCTGTAGTGCATTGTCCTTATTGTCATGGGTACGAAATACGTAATAAAAAAACAGCAATTATAGCTAATGGTGAACGTGCTTTTCATATTGCTTCTTTGGTCAATAACTTAACAAAAGACATTACGATATTAACTTCTGGAAAAAAAGATTTTGATGACAATCAACTTCTTAAGCTCAAATCACATAATATAACAGTTATAGAAAATGAGGTTTTAGAGATTGAGCACAAGGAAGGACAATTAGAGACTATCATTTTTAAAGATGGTAGTAAAGCACATTTTGAATGTGCTTATGCTTCTATTCCGTTTGAACAAAGCTCTAAAATACCCGAAGAATTAGGTTGTAAGCTAACTGAACATGGACATATTGAAGTTGATTTTATGCATAAAACAACCATGGATGGAATTTTTGCTTGCGGTGATAATAGCTCAATGATGCGTTCTGTAGCTACAGCTGTTTATGGAGGAAATATTACTGGAGCAGTTATTAATAGTGAACTTACAAAAGAAAGCTTTTAGTATGGTGGAGGTGTTAATAACTAATGAGAGAACGGAAACCTTCTCAAACAAAATTTTAAAAATATTAGTTGATAAATTTCCAAGCTTAAAGTTTAATTTTGATTTAGAAGATTTTAATGAGACATATCCTTGTGGGCACTCCGTTTTAAGAGTAGAAGGTAACCTTATTAAGATTAACTCTATTATTAAAATAGTTAAAAGTTATAATATAGAATGTCAATTACTGGAAGATAGAATTTGTAGTTAGTGATGAGGTTTAGAAAAGTAAACTGAATTAAGGTTTTAATTGTTGTTTTTTTAAAAAGTTGTATAAACAATTGAAATACTATATTTTAAATAGGCTCTGGAGTAACTTATAAGGCCATGAAAAAAGCAAGCTCATTTTAGTAAAGCTTGCTTTTTAGGATTAAATATGAAACAATTTAAAATATATTTAATGAATAGTAGGCAATTATTAATTGTACTTTCTTTTAATAAACCATAAGTCAGTTAGGGATAAGTTTATGTTTATGGTATGAATGTTTTCTTGTATTAAAATACCGTCAATGTTTCCTGTTTTTTTATAACCATATGAGAGGTTTAATTTTGAACCATTAAAATCAAGAGGAAACCCTAAACCTAAACTAAAAGAACTACTGCTAATATTTTTATCATCAACTTTTAAATATCCACTGTCGTAGTTAAATCCTGCTCTATAGTTAATACGTTCCCAATACTTATAACTTGTTGGGTCTTTTATAAATTCGGTGCCAAAATTAATGATGTTTTGATCAACATAATCTCCAGTTTCATCACTTTGATTAGTTGAGTTCCAAAAACTTTTTTTAAAGTCTAAAGCAAAATTAAAATATTTGTATTTTTTGCTGATTCCCAGTCCTAACTTAAGGGGAAGTTTAAAGTTAGCAATGTTCTCATTTGTGGTTTCTTCAATTGTTGTTAATGCAGATTCGGTAATTTTACTGGTCGTCGTATCTCTACTTGCAGATAAAGATGTTGGACTTTCAATTGTTAACCCTATAGTGTTTTTTTCTAAAAAAGTGTATTGAGCACCAAAACCAAACCTAACACCTGAATAATAATTATCTTTTTCTATTGCAAGAAGGCTTGTAGTTGTTTGAACACTTTCAGTTTCTTCAATTTTTCCGAAAAGATAAGAGAAACGTAATCCAACATTCAAGTTTTTAAGCAAAGGTTGTCCATAATCAACACGTAAATCGTTTAAAGAACCAGAGCCTGTTATATTAGTGGAGTAGCTTTCGTTATTGCTTCCTTCAATAACACTTTCAATTCCTACAAGCGTATAGCCTACATTGCTTGATGGTAATAAAGAAAGTCCTAGGCCATATTTACCATTAGCATTAAACCCTATTGCAAAATTTGAAAAATTTGTAACGTGTCTTAGTTCGTTGTTTTCTCCATTGTTTAAACTTTCAATTTGAGTATAAAAACCAATATCAAAAATGAATTTTTTCTCTTTTATGGTTGCAAAGGATGCAGGGTTTAAAAAATTAATCTCTTCACTAGCATCTAAAGAAATACCTGTATAACCCATACCGCTAGATTTACCTATGTTAGAATTTCCTTCAATCCCAAGACCAAAAAGTGAATAAGGTGATCCAGTTAAATTATTAGTTTGGCTATTTATGTTTGTACTTAAAGCAAAAAGTAATATAAATGGTAGTAGTAATTTATTCTTAATTTGTATCATAAATGGCATAAGTTAAAATGAGTTTTGCTCCCTCGTTCTCATACATATCATTAAAAATCATTCTATCTACTGATTTGTTATAATCTGCGTGATATAAAATTATAGCATCGTCGATAAGTGGAGACTGTATGAGTTTTCTGTCTATATATTGCAATACAGGTATTTCGTAATAAACGTCATCATATCCATCAACCGATTCAACAATTGTTGACATGACTTCTCCTAATGAGTTGGAAACTTGTTCTGTAATACTATTGTTTTGATCTATGTAATAAAGGCTTAAGCTATCCTTTAAGGGTAAATTATCGTTATAGGAATGTATTTTGGGTTTTAGCCTTAATTTGGCATCAATAACAGTTCCTTGTCCTTCAATTTCATACAGTTTTCTTATGGAAGGAAAGTTAATTCTTGTAAAATACCCAACTCCAGATTGGTAGTAACTTTCATTATTACTATCTAAAGATGATAAATTATAATCTTGATTGGTTAAATTAGATAAGGGTAAGCCAGAAACATCTGATTGAATACGATTAAAGTGTTTTGGGATATCGCTACTTTCAGTTATGTATAAATCATAAGTGTACTCTGTGTCTTCATCGTCGTCGGATAACCTATAAAAAAACCGTAAATATGTGGAGTCTGTTTCTGTTGAAAAACCAATGACTGACCCATCTGAAGCTTCGTCAATTTGTAGTGTAAACCCTTTGTATTCTTGAACAAATTCCTCAGTATCACTTGTGTTGTCTTTAATAAAGTCAAACATAGTATTACCAAACTCAAAAGGTATAGAGACATGTAGAGAGTCGCTGTTTGGTCTAGGAGCAAATGTTTTAGTTGCTATTGGTGAATCATAAAAACTAAGTGTTGAAGTATTATAAAAATCGCTATCATATGGTTTAACCTTCTCATTTAAACGATGAAACCTCATTTGCATTAATTGTGTAGTATCATTGTAGAAATACTGGTCGTAATTTAAAATTAAAGCAACACTGTCTAAAACTGCAGCATCTGAAATTGAATATGTGTATGATGATAATTCAAAGTAAGGTGTTGTGGAAATTTTTCCTAAAGAAGCGTCATTGTATTGTCCAAATAGTAATCGGCCAGTTTCCGAAGTAGTAATACTATCTAATTTAAATGTTGATAAGTCTACACTAAGTGTGTCTATTCTAATTACTCTAACATTAGAATCGGTAAATTCTTCACCAACTATAAAGTTAGAAACTTCATCTTCTTGTGAGCAATTAAACAAACAAGAACAAATTAATATTGAACATAAAAGTCTTAAGAGAGTCATGTCTTTTTTTGACCAAATAAAGCGCTTCCCTTAACCCTATAAAACAATAATATACAAGACTCTTAAATAGATATACTAAACCCAACAATTTATCTATTAATGAAATTATGCTATTTCATAGATAAAATTATTCCATTGGTAGAGTGATAAGTGTTAAGCGTATAATTTATTTTTTCTACTCTTTTAAAGATTCTATGTTCGTTCAATGAAAAAAATTAAAGCACCTTATTTTATTGTATTCTTAATGTGTTATAAGATGTCAGGGCAACTAAATAACTTAAATATAGAGGAGGTTAGTAATATTAACTTTAAATATGAAATGACGCCTAACTTTGATGATGTTCAATTGCAAACAACTGCAATTGGTGCAACTTATAAAGACTCAACAACAATAGGAACTTTTAGTTATGGAGTTAACTATTCTAACTATAACTACACTTTTAAAGATTTGGGCTCACTAGACCATTTTACAGATGGTTTTAACAAGTTAAACTATGTTGCTTTTAAGTTGCAACATAACATTGAGCTAAAGAATAACTGGAGTTCTTCAATTACTTTTGAGCCTAATGTGTTTTCAAATTTTGAGTCAGCATTATCAATTAACGATGTTAACTTAAGTGGAGGTGTGCTTTTGTCAAAAAAGTGGATTAACTCTGTAAGTAATGAAAAAGAACTTCAATTTGGGATAGGCTATAGTGCGTTATTTGGTAAGCCTCAATTATTTCCAGTATTTAATTATTATTACGCAGTAAGTGATAAGTTTTTTCTGTCTTTAGGTTTTCCAAAAACTAGTTTTAAGTATAAAGTGGATTCAAAAAGTCAATTCACTCTAAGTCTTTTTAAAGATGGTTTTCATACAAGTGATATAACATTGAAAGACGCAAATAACCTATACAATTATCAAAACCTAGAACTTTCTTATGATGCAATTAAAGTAAACCTAAACTATGGTTTTCAGTTAGGTAAAGAGTTTGAAGGGTTTTTGAACTTAGGGTTTTTGCCTGAAGCAAATCTTAAACTATCAACAGGAGAAGAGTTTAGTGAGTTTAAAACAAATCAAACAATTTTTTTTGGATGTGGAATTAAATATAACATTAATATAAATAAACTATGAGAAATTTTTTAAGACTAAATATTTTGTGTGCATTATCGTGTGTGCTATGTGTAAGTTGTAGCGATGATGATAATGATGATTTAATAGGGAATTGGGTTGCTAAATCCACTTTTAATGGATCAGCTAGAGCAAATTCAGCTTTTTTTACAATAGGAACTAAAGGTTATATGGGAACCGGATATGATAGTGACGATTACCTTAAAGACTTTTGGGTTTATGATATGGAAACAAATTTTTGGCAACAAAAAGCAGATTTTCCAGGCTTAGAAAGAAGTTCAGCAATTGGATTTGCTATTGACAATACAGGATATATTGGAACAGGATACAATGGTGATATAAACGATGAATTAGAGGATTTTTACAAATACAATGTCGATACAAATACTTGGGAACAAATAGCTGATTTTGGAGGAGGAGTAAGGCGTGGAGCAATTGGGTTTGCGTCCTCAACAAATGGTTATGTAGGCACTGGATATAATGGAAGTAATGACCAAAAAGATTTTTGGAAATATAACCCATTACAAGATCAATGGGAAGAAATAGCTGGTTTTGGAGGTGAAAAAAGAAGAGACGCTACATCTTTTGTAATAGGAGATACAGCTTACATTGCAACAGGAATTAGTAACGGTATTTATCAAGAAGATTTTTGGGCATTCGATTTAAGCACAGAATCTTGGACCGAATTATCCGATTTAGAAGATGACGATGATTATGAAATTACAAGAAGTGCGTCAGTAGGCTTTACAATTATGGGGAAAGGGTATATCGCATGCGGAGAAAATTATGGAGCAATAAATACAGTTTGGGAATACGACCCTTCTACTGATAAATGGATAGAAAGAACAGAGTTTGAGTTATTAGATAGGCAAAATCCTGTGGTTTTTAATGATGGTTTAAGAGCGTTTGTAGCGCTAGGAAGAAATGGTACTTATTATCTAGATGATAATATGGAATTCTTCCCTACACAAGAGCAAGATGACGATGATAATTGATTGATAGCGAAAAAACAAGGAGCGAATTTAAGTTTTTTTAATTGATAAATCATTTTGTTTGCAACTTAGGTTGTTCAATCAGGTTTAGTTGTTTTTCAAAGACAGTGAGACCTGGCTCCTTGTTTTTATTTTAAATTCTAAGACTATGAAAAAGCATAAAATTTATATAGTAACTTTCCTTACTATAGCATTGGCAGTGGTAGGTTTAAACCTTGTAATATTTTTAACCAACAGGGATAATGTGGGTTTTGAAGAGTCATTGGTGATTACTCAGAATGATAAAGGTTGGATTTATGAAATATATGTAGATGAAAAACTGTTAATAAAACAAGAAACAATACCTGCTATTTCAGGTGAATGTTATTTTGAAAATAAAGGAGATGCTGAAAAAATAGGTTACCTTGTTTTGGACAAACTCAAAAACGGAGTAGTGCCTCCAACTGTTTCTTTTCAAGAAATTATGAGTAGTAACATAATTATATCAAATTAAAAGATGAAAATAAAATTTAAGGCAAGTGTCGTGCTACTGCATATACTTTTTTGGTCTTTGGTAACAGTTTTATTATGGAGCTTGTTAGAGCCTCAAAAAACAGGAGGTGTTCCTAAATTTAGATATTTAAGAATGCTGCAAGGACCTTTCCTATTCTATATTAATTATTTAATATTGGTGCCAATGCTACTCTTAAAGAAGAGAATATTTTGGTACGTTCTAGCATCGATACTTTTCTTAGCTTTATTTAATTTTTTGAATGTTCAATTAGCTCCTGCAGCACCTAGATTAGAAACAATGGAGCAATTTAATGAAGCAACAAAAGGGTTTCGCTTTCCGCCACCACCTAACGGTTTTAGATATATGCTTCCGGTAACATTTTCACTTTCAATATTTTTGTTAGGAGGAGTTTTTGCTTTGATTACTGACTTTTATAAAAGAGACAGTACTGCAACACATATGGAAGCTAAGAAAAAAGAAATGGAATTGCAGTTTTTGAGAACACAACTAAACCCTCATTTCCTTTTCAACTCTCTAAATAGTATTTATTCTTTAGTAAGAAGTAAATCTAACGATGCACCAGAAGCAATTATCATGCTGTCTGAACTAATGAGGTATATGCTTTATGAAGTTAATGAAAATAAAGTAATGCTAGAAAAAGAGCTTAACTACATAAAAAGCTATATATCGTTACAACGAATGAGATTAATAAATAGCGAAAATGTTAAATTACAAATTCATGGTAATACAAATGAGTTAAAAATTTATCCACTAGTTTTAATCACTTTTATTGAAAATGCTTTTAAATATGGAACAGATTATAAGGGTAATACCAATATAAATGTTGTGATTGAAATCATAAATAATGAGCTTTTATTAAATGTAGATAATATTATTGGGCATCATAAAAAAGATTATGTAAACTCAGGAGTTGGTCTTCAAAACATTAATAATCAGTTAGAGTTTCTTTACAAAAACAAATATAGCCTCATTACAAAAGAAGAAAACGGTTTTTATAAGGTAGAGTTGAGGTTGAAATTAGTATAATATGAAATGTATAATAATAGATGATGAGCCACTGGCAATAAACATTATAAGCTCTTATTGTAGCTCAATTGATTCTTTAGAGGTTTTAGAAACATTTACAAATGCAATTGATGCTTTAGACTACTTAAGAAACAATAAAGTTGATTTGGTTTTTACTGATATTGAAATGCCACAAATTTCAGGAATAGATTTTATTAAATCTATAGAAAATAAAAAGCCTTTTATAATTTTTACAACAGCTTATCCACAGTATGCCTTAGATGGTTTTGAATTAAATGCGGTTGATTATTTGGTGAAACCAATTCCATTTCCTCGCTTTGTAATGGCTATCAATAGAGTAAAAGAAATATATAAGTTAAAGCATCAAGAGTTGTCTAATTTGGTGCCATCAGGAGCAACTTCTACAACTCCTAGAGAAGATTTTATTTTTGTAAAATCAGAGTATGAAAACCTTAAGCTAAAGCTTTCTGAAATTAGATATATTCAAGGATTAAAAGACTATTTAAAGATTCATTTGTCAAATCAAAAACCAGTTTTAACATTGATGAATTTTAAATCTATTGAGGGTAAACTTTCTACCTCTAATTTTGTAAGAGTTCACAGGTCATACATAGTCAATATTGAATATTTAGAGTCTATTCAACGCAATCAAATTATCATGGAAGACCAAATGAGAATTCCTATTGGAGATAGTTATAAAGGGTACTTATTTGGTTTATTGGGCATTTAATAAATTTACAGGTAATTTCTAAATACTTTTTACAATTCATATAAATAGGTAAATTAGTACCTTGTAAAAGGATTTATCTGTTGCTATGAATTTTTCCCAAATAATAAAGTATGTACTGCTTCTAGTGCTTTGTTTTCAAGCACAACAAGTTTCTGCACAATATTCACCTTATTTTCAAAACTATTCCCTTTCAGAGTATAATGCTGGTAATCAAAACTGGGATGTTTCTAGAGCTGATAATGGAAAACTTTATGTAGCCAATAATGATGGTTTGTTAGAGTATGATGGACTTAAGTGGAATTTTTATGAGTTACCCAATAAAACCACTGTTAGATCTGTTTTGGCTCATAACGACATAATTTATACTGGTTCTTACGAAGAATTTGGGTTTTGGAAAAAAAATGAAAAAGGAATTTTAGTCTACAAATCGCTTAGCCAAGATATACAAAATGAAATTTCTGCAAATGATGAGATTTGGCAAATTATTCCTTTTAAGAACCAAATCATTTTTCGAGCATTTTCTAGCATTTATAGTTTTAAACCCGAAGTAGGTATCGAAAAAATAAGACCTAAATCGGTAATTATGTCTTGTAGTATTGTTGATGACGAATTGTTAGTCTCTACACTTAATAATGGCATTTTTACCTTAGTAGGTAATGAGTTAAAACAAATAATTAGTGACGAAAAATTAGTTAACACAAAAGTTATTTCTATTGATAAGTATAGAGAAGGGTTGTTGCTTACAACTTCATTAAAAGGCTGCTTCTTATATAATGGTAACGGATTAATTAAAACCAACTTTGAAGTAGATGACTACATTATTCAACATCAACTTAATGACTTTTCAATATTAGCAGATGGCAGAATGGTGTTTGGTACTATTAAAGACGGAATTTACTTAACCGATAGTAAAGGAAAAGTGCTTTTTCATTTAAGTAAAGAAAATGGACTTGTCAATAACACTGTTTTAAGGCATCATTTAGATGAGACTAATAAACTCTGGTTAGGTCTAGATAATGGTTTGGCGTCATTAGATTTAAGTAGTCATAATTATTTTTTTAATGATGTTTCAGGAAAGCTAGGAGCTGTTTATGACGTTATAGATTATAAAGGAGATATATACATAGGCAGTAACACAGGCTTATTTTATTTAGATAAAAAAAATAAACTTCAATTTATTGAAGGTTCTCAAGGACAAGTCTGGAATTTAAAAGAAATCAATGGGGAACTTTTTTGCGGTCATAACGATGGAACATTTTTAATTAAAGATAAAAAGCCTATACCTATAAGTAACTACACAGGAGGCTTAACAATAAAAAAGGTACCAGAACAGAAGAATGTTTACATTCAAGGGACTTATACTGGTTTAGTCACTTTTAAAAACGAAAATAATACCTGGAACTCACAGCGACTTGGAGGAGGAATTGCAATGCCAATTCGCTTTTTGGTTTTTGAAGACCAAAATACAGCTTGGGTTTCTCATGCTTATAAAGGACTTTATAAAGTAAAATTTAATGGTAATTATGATAAAATAATAAGTTTTAAAAGTTATGAAAATAAAGGCATTTGGTCGAGTTTTAATGTAAGAGTTTATAAAATTAAAAATGACATTTGTTTTAAAACTAATGACGGATGGCAAAAATATGAACCACTTTTAGATAGTATAGTTCCTCATAAATTACTAAATGAAAGTTTTGGAAAAGGAACACACATTATTTCTGAAGACAACGTAAAACGATTAGTCTTAAAAAATGAAAATGACGTTATAAGTTTTAAATCCTTGGCAATAGCAGAAGATGAGTTTTCATTGACTAGCAATTATTTTAAAAATAGGCTTATTGTAGGTTATGAAAATGTTTCAAAAATTAGTGACTCTACCTATGCTTTAAATTTAATTGATGGTTTTATGCTTATTGACGATAGGTTAAATGAAACTCTAAAAATGGAACAGCCACAGGTAGAAATGGTTGAAATTAATAAAGAACCTGTTGCTATTAATGAAGAAAAACCAATAGAACTTAAGTTTAATCAAAGTGTTGGTGTGTCTATATCTTCAGCTAAATCTGATAACCATTTTTTTGAATATGCTTTTCTTGGGATTGACTCCTCTAAGTGGAATAGAATGGAAAATCATAAACTAGAATTATCCAACCTTAACCATGGAGAATATGATATAGCTATAAGAGCAAGTAATGGATTTGGCGAAACTTCGCCTGTTAAAGAATTAAAAATTAACATACTTCCGCCATGGTATAAAGATGATATAGGTTTTGCATTATACACATTTTTAATTCTCTTAACCTTATTGGTAATTTTCATTTTACACAAACGAAAAATTATTAAAGAGCAAAAAATACTCGAATTAAAGTTTGAAAAGCAACAAGAAGAACTACTCAAAGAAAAAACCTTAGAAAACGAGAAACGTATAGTGCAGTTAAAAAATGAATCGCTTCAAAATGAAATAAAGCTAAAGAGTAAGCAATTAGCAAATACTGCTATGGCTTTAGTTAAAAAGAACGAAACCTTGCAAGAGATTAAGCAAGAATTAGTAGGTAACAAAACAAGTTTTGACAATTACTACTCATACAAAAAGCTATTGAAAAAAGTAGATGGTTCAATTGCACATAAAGATGAATGGAAAGTTTTTGAGTATAACTTCAATCAAGTTCACGAAGAATTCTTCAAAGGTTTAAAGGAAAACCATCCGCAATTAACACAAAAAGACTTAAAGATTTGTGCCTACATCAAAATGAATTTATCCACTAAAGAGATTGCGCCATTGATGAATATTTCGGTAAGAGGCGTAGAAACACATAGATACAGGTTAAAAAAGAAGCTTGATTTAGAAAATGACATTTCTTTGACTGATTATTTGCTAAATTTTAAATAATCACTACTTATTTTTATCTAAATCTTATTTTTTATTACGTCATTAATACGTCATTTATCGTTTTCGTTAGTCTTTTAGCGTACTTCTTTGTAAATTTAAAGTACGTCAAACGTTGATTTTAAGCGGAGTTTCACTTTTGTTAATTCAAATGGCGTAATTAAAATGTAAACAACACTATTTCGTCAAACGCTTAGATTATTAATTTAGAAGTCGAAAACTAACTCATTCTAATTATTAATTTATGAAAACTAAATTCAGTTTATTATTACTTTTATTTTTCTCTCTTGTCTCATGGAGTCAACAAATAGAAGTAAATGGTCAAGTGACCGCTGCAAGTGATGGATTACCATTGCCAGGTGTAAGTGTTATTGTCGATGGTACAAATCGAGGAGCATCCACCGATTTAGATGGTAGATATACCATAAGTGTAGCACCAGGTGAGGTGTTGCAATTTAGCTACATAGGCTTTAAAACACAAAAAATTACAGTTGGTAGCCAAACAACTTTAAATGTTGTTTTGGCCGATGATGTTGAAGCTTTAGAAGAAATTGTAGTTATTGGATATGGTACACAAACCAGAAAAGAAGTAACTGGTGCAATTGCAAGTGTATCTGGTGACGAATTATTAAAACAACCAGCTGCTAACGCCTTACAGTCAATACAAGGTAAAATGACTGGTGTTAATATTGTAAATACTAATGCTCCAGGTAGTCAACCAAACATTATTATTAGAGGTATTGGTACTGCAGCAGGAGGTGATGATCCTTTATATGTAGTAGATGGTGTACAAGTTAACAGTATTACCAATATAAACCCTGCAGATATTGAGTCTTTTGATGTACTTAAAGATGCTTCATCAGCAAGTATTTATGGTATGAATGCTGCTAATGGAGTTGTAATTATTACAACAAAAAAGGGTAAACAAGGTAAGATGAAAATTGAATTGTCTTCTTTTTATGGAGCTAAGTCAATGCTAAACCCAGTTGAAATGGCTAACTCTAGTCAATATGTTAGATATTTTAATGAAAATCAAGTAGCTATTGGTGAAACAGCATTTTTATCACCAAATCAACCTCATGATACCGACTGGTATGATGAATTAACTGACATAGGGTTTAGTAACTCTAACAACATAGCTATCTCAGGAGCAAGTGACGATATTAGCTACTTTTTTAGTTTCAACAATTATAATGAAGATGGTATTTTAGATAATGATGACTATAACCGTAATACTCTAAGAGCAAACAATAGCATTGAGTTATTTGATGATCGATTAAAAATATCTTCAAATATTAGTGCATCTTTTATCAGGTCTTTCCCAAAACCATTTGGAGCATTTAATGCAGCTTATAGACAAGCACCTGTAATTCCTGTGTATTATGAAACAGGACAATATGGTCAATCGTTTTGGAATCAATCAACTGGTATTGCAACTTACTTAGGAAACCCAGGAGAAATTATTGACAGATTAAACTCTACAGGTAACCCAATTATGGCTGTTGATTTTGCAAATGAAAAAAACAATACTACAGACTTACAAGGAAGTATTCAAGCAGATTTACAGATTACAGATTACTTAAAAGCTTCGGCTAGATATACTGCTACAAAATCGTTTAACAAGTCAAGAGCATTTAATGATACAAGAGGTCAATGGTTAGCAGGAGATCCTACTAGAACAGATGAGGAGTTTCAAACTAATCAAGATAACAACCCATCAGTAGTATCATGGGCAGACAATAGCTTGTTTTATCAAAACTCTGAAAGTTATAGGTATAACGTAGAAGGATTTTTAACTTTCGATAAAACCTTTAATAGTGTACACAATGTAAATGCTGTTGTTGGTCTTTCAAGAGGACAAAGAAACGATGTGTACACAATGAATGCAACTGGTTATGGTGTGCCATTACAAGAAAACTATTGGAGCATAAACTTTGCGGACGATGGATATGAAAAAGTTGTAAACCAGTTTTATACTACACCAACAAGAGAGCAGTCTTATTTTGGTAGAGTAATGTATAATTATGATGAAAAATATTACATCCAAGCAAATGTAAGAAGAGATGGCTCTAGTAACTTTAGAAACGATAATAACGAAGAGTATTATGACAACTTCCCAGCAGTAAGTTTAGGTTGGGCGTTATCTAACGAAGAGTTTTTTAATGTGCCATCAATCAATTATCTAAAATTAAAAGCAGGTTGGGGACGTGTAGGTAACTCTAGAGTACCATTTAACCAAACAACAATAACAACTAGTGCAGGTAGTAACAGTGTTAACTACGTGTTTGGAGCAAATCAAGATTTGGCATTTGGAGCAGCATTTGGAGCTGAAACATTCCCAATTTCATGGGAGGTGACTGAGGAGTTAAATGCAGGTTTTAACCTAAGTGCATTAGATAACAGATTAGATTTTGAATTTAACTACTATGACAGAAATACTGAAAATGCAGTATTGTTAGTAACGCCAATATATACAACCGAAGGTTCTTTAAGCTCTTACGATCATGGAGCTGAAGTATCAAACAAGGGTATCGAGATTAACCTAGGTTGGAAAGATTACATTGGAGAAGATTTCTCTTATAACATTGGTGCAGTGTTTTCAACTAATAAAAACAGAGTTGAAAATGTAAAATCTGCTTATGATGGACAAGTTGGAGGAAGCTTAGGAAATGGACAAATAACAAAACGATTAGAAGAAGGACAACCATTATATGCATGGTGGATGTACGAAGTAGAAGGTGTTTGGCAAAACGAAGATGAAATAAATAACAATGCTAGTATATCAGGAGCTTTACCAGGTCACTTACGCTACAAAGATCAAAACGAAGATGGTGTTATTGATGATAAGGATAAAAAGTTTTTTGGAACATACTTACCAACGTTTTCTTACGGTCTTAACTTAGGATTCAATTATAAAAACTTTGATTTAATTGTTGAAGGTTATGGAGCTGGAGGAAATAAAGTTTACAATGGATTAAAAGGAACCAGAATTAATGGAGGAGAGAACATTACTGCAAATGTGTATAACACAAGATGGAATGGAGAAGGATCTACAAATACTAATCCAGGAGCAAACAGAGACTCTTACGCATCTAATTATTACCTAGAAGACGGAGACTTTTTCAGAATCAATAATATTACTGTAGGCTACACATTGAAAAATGTTGTAAGCGGAGTAAATTCTTTAAGAATATATGCAACAGCGCAAAATCCTTTTATGTTTACTGAATATACAGGATTCACTCCTGAAATAGTAGGAGGAGCAGGAGGTAGTGCAGCAAATACATCAGGTATAGAGCTGTCTGCTTATCCAAACCTTAAAACATTTTTATTTGGTGTTAACATTGAATTATAAAAAAAACGAATTATGAAACTAAAAGAAATAAAATTTGGAATACTACTATCCTCATTATTAATGATAGTGAGCTGTAGTGATGATTATTTAGATGTAGACAGTAGAGCTGAAATTGATGCAGCTGATATTGGTGAAGCTATACCACCAGAGCAAATGGTAAATGGTATATACGGAATGCTAACAGATTGGGATTATGCTTTCTCTTATTTAGGAATTACTGAAATTATTTCTGATAACGCTGATAAAGGTAGTTCTGCTTCTGATACAGGTACTGATAAACACCAGTTAGATGCATTAGAGCATACAACTACAGGACCTTCAATTAGATCTATGTGGGAACATTGGTATAAAAGTATTGGTAGAGCAAGTATTGCTATTAACTATACTGAAAACTTTGGATTAACTGATCAGTCGTATAGAGACAGACTAATTGGTGAGGCTAAATTTTTAAGAGCATTAAATTACTTTTGGTTAGTACGTTCTTTTGGAGATGTACCTTTACAGCATGTTGATTATGTTGTACGCCAACCTAAAAATGATGTATACGAGTTTATAGAGCAAGATTTATTAGACGCAATCGATATGCTACCTGAAAAGAGTGAGTACAGTGCTTCAGATTTAGGTAGAGCAACAAAAGGAGCAGCTCAAGGGTTATTAGCTAAAGTATACATGTACCATGAAAAATGGCAAGAAGCTTATAATATGGCAACAATAGTTGCAACAGACCCACAATATAACCTTCATCCTAATTATGAAGAAATCTGGAGAGCTTCTCAAGAAAACGGAGTTGAATCACTTTTTGAAGTTCAAGCTAGAGGTGAGTCAATTGCTCATGGTGTACAACAATATTCTCAAACTCAAGGTGCTAGAGGTACTGGAGGTTGGGGCTGGGGCTTCAACACTCCTTCTCAAAATCTTTTAAATGCTTTTAATGCTGAAGGAGATGTAATTCGTAGAGATGCTACAATAATCTTTGCCGGAGAAACACTATGGGATGGAAGACAGGTTAGTGCTGCAGCTGAAAACCCAATGTATAATGAAAAAGCATACTCAAGCGCTAATGCTGGAGCTGGTGATGGAGACAAAAATGTTAGAATTCTTCGTTATGCCGATGTATTATTAATTCAAGCAGAAGCAGCTTTACATGTAGGGGAAGATGCAGCAACACCTCTAAACAGAGTTAGAAATAGAGTTAACCTTACTCCAATCAATTCTCCAACATTTAACGATGTATGGAAAGAAAGAAGATTAGAACTAGCTTTTGAACACGACCGTTGGTTTGACTTAGTAAGAACAGGTCAAGCGCAAAGCGCTATGGCTGCAGATGGTAAAACATTTGTTGTAGGAAAACATGAGTTATTCCCTATCCCAGACCTTCAGTTGATTCAAACACCTGAAATGACTCAAAATCCAGGTTGGTAATACAAATTTAAAAATGACCTAAAACACCTATGATTAATAGCGTGTAGAAATCTTTGAATTAGTCTTTATTGCTTTAGCTGCATTTAATAAATGTAGCTAAAGCTTATTCTAACTTTGCTAATGAAATCAATCCATCAAAATAAAATTTTTGTTTTGACAGCTATTCTTTTGTCGATTTTTAGCTGTAAAAACAATACCGAAAACAAAGAAAACTCTGAGTTAGCTTTAGCTAATAATACTAAAGTTGAATTAACCGAAAATCAACTGTTAGACACTATTCAATATCAGACGTTCAATTACTTCTGGGATGGTGCAGAACCTAATTCAGGTTTGGCAAGAGAGCGTATTCATATGGATGATAAATACCCTTCATCACCAAAAAATACAGTTACAACTGGAGGAAGTGGTTTTGGGCTTATGGCAATTTTGGTTGGTGTTGAGCGTGGTTGGATTACTAGAGAACAAGCGTTCAATAGATACACTAAAATTGTAAACTTCCTTGAAAAAGCTGATCGTTTTCATGGTGCTTGGTCTCATTGGATAGATGGTGAAACAGGAAAAATGTATCCATTTGGAAAGAAAGATAATGGAGGAGATTTAGTTGAAACAGCATTTTTAATACAAGGTTTACTTACTGTTTCAGAATATTTCAAAGACGGAAACAAACAAGAGCAAGAATTAGTAGCCAAAATAGATAAGCTTTGGAAAGAAGTTGAATGGAATTGGTATACCAAAGGAGGTGAAGACGTCTTGTATTGGCATTGGTCGCCAGAATACGGTTGGGAAATGAATTTTCCTGTAGGCGGTTATAACGAATGCCTAATTATGTATGTGCTTGCAGCAGCATCACCAACGTATCCAATTACAAAAGAAGCTTACGAAAAAGGTTGGGCAAGAAACGGAGCTATTGTTTCCAAAGATTCATATTATGATGAAGAATTAGTTTTAGACTATTTTGAACATAGCGATGCACCAATAGGTCCTCTATTTTGGGCACATTATTCATACTTGGGTTTAAACCCAAATGGTCTAACAGATCAATTTGGAGATTACTGGAAACTGACTCAAAATCACGCTAAAATACATTACAAGTACGCTATAGATAACCCTAAAAATTACAAAGGTTACGGAAAAGATATTTGGGGATTTACCTCAAGCTATTCCGTAAAAGGTTACGCAGGTCATAGACCTGGAGATGATCTTGGTGTAGTATCACCAACAGCTGCGTTATCCTCTTTTCCTTACACACCAAAAGAGAGTATGCAAATGCTTAAAAACCTTTATAAAAACCACGATAGTTTGGTAGGTAAATATGGTCCTTATGATGCTTTTAGTTTAGAACATAATTGGTACGTGCCAAGATATTTGGCAATTGATCAAGGTCCAATTCCAGTAATGATTGAAAATTACAGAACAGGTTTGTTCTGGGATTTATTTATGAAAAATAAAGACCTGCAAAACGGTTTACAAAAACTAGGTTTTAAATACGAAAACAAAAGCTAAATGAAGACATTCAGTTTTATATTATTATTAATTTTTTTTAGTTGTGGTTCTAGCGATGAATCTACATATCAAGAAAATAATGATCCTGTAGATGACGAAGTGCCAACAGATGATGATCCTGTTGTAGTTAATCCTCTAACTGATGATCAAATAATGAATTTAACCCAGCGAGAAACCTTCAAGTATTTTTGGGATTATGCTGGTACTAATTCTGGTGCAGCTAAAGAACGTTACCATCCTAACAATCCGTCAGACAGTCAAAATGTAATTACAACTGGCGGAAGTGGTTTTGGACTTATGGCTATTTTGGTAGGTATAGAGCGTAATTATATTTCTCAAACTCAAGGTGTACAACGTTTAACACAAATACTCAATTTCTTTGAAAATGCTGATCGTTTTCATGGAGCATGGTCACATTGGATAGATGATGGAACAGGAACTACAATCCCTTTTAGTACGCAGGATAATGGAGGAGATATTGTTGAAACAGCATTTTTTGCTCAAGGCTTAATTTGCGTAAAAGAATATTTTAAAAACGGAACAACTGAAGAACAAGCTTTAGCAAACCAAGCTGATGCGCTTTGGAAAGGTGTCGAGTGGGATTGGTATACTAATAACCAAAATAAATTACTATGGCATTGGAGTCCAACTAATGAGTTTGCCATAAACCTAGAATTGAAAGGTTATAACGAAACTTTAATAGCATTTATTCTTGGTGCTGCATCACCTGACTATGCAATTTCTTCAGATGTATACCATCAAGGATGGGCAAGTAGTGGAAGTATTGTGTCTTCATTAAGTCAATATAGTATTCCACTGATATTAGATCATGCAGGTTCAGGGACTGGTCCTTTGTTTTGGGCACATTATTCATACTTAGGATTAAACCCTTCAAACCTAAACGACCAGTATGCTAACTATTGGAACTTAAATGTTAATCATACCAATATTAATTATCAGCATTGTGTTAGTAACCCTCATAACTTTGCCGATTATGGTCCAGATTGTTGGGGATTAACAGCAAGTTATAGTCGTAATTCCGATGGTTCTGTAGGTTATTCTGCTCACGAACCAGAAAATGATAACGGTACAATTTCGCCAACAGCAGCTGTGAGTTCTATTCCATATACGCCTGAGAAATCATTAGCAGCAATGCATTATTTCTACAATAACGATTTAATGGGACCAGCTGGTTTTTATGATGCTTTTAATCCACAATATAATTGGGTGACTGAGCGCTATTTGGCAATTGATCAAGGGCCACAAATTATTATGATAGAAAATTATCGTACTGGGTTGCTATGGAATTTATTTATGCAAAACGAAGACGTACAAAACGGATTAGATATACTAGGATTCACCTATTAAACCAACTAAAATGAAACACATTAAAACACAAATTACTTTTTGTTTGTTATTTATTTCAGCAATAGCATTTGCGCAAAAAGATGTATTTAAAGAAAAGAAACATATAAAAGATGGAGATACGCTTAAGTACCGTATTATGTATCCCGAAAATTTTTCAGAAGATAAACAATATCCTGTGGTATTATTTCTTCATGGTGCAGGTGAACGTGGTGATGATAACCAAAGACAACTAGCACACGGAAGCAAATTATTTGCAGACAAAACCAATCGTGGTGCATTTCCTGCAATAGTAATTTTTCCTCAGTGTCCTAAAGAAAGTTTTTGGTCTAATGCGGATGTAGACCGATCATCTTTTCCAAGAAAGTTAATCTTTCCTAAAGATAAAGAAGCGACAACACCAATGCAATTGGTTATAGATTTAATGCAAGACGTTACTAGCAAAGACTATGTAAATACAGACAAAGTTTATGTTGGTGGATTGTCTATGGGAGGAATGGGAACATTCGAAATTCTATCAAGACAACCAGATATGTTTGCTGCTGCTTTTGCCATTTGCGGTGACGGTAATGCTGAATTAACTAAAAATTACGCTACTAAGGTGGAATTATGGGTGTTTCACGGTGCAAACGATGATGTTATAGACCCAAAAGGCTCAATGAAAATGGTTAATGCTATTCTAGAAAATGGCGGAAAACCGAATTTCACTTTATACTCAGACGCAAACCACAATAGTTGGGATCCTGCTTTTGCAGAACCTGGATTATTAACATGGCTTTTCTCTAAATCAAAAAAATAATAATGACAACGCTTAAACTTACTAACATAAAATCCCTTGCAATTGGTTTTGGTTTACTAACCGCTGTATCATGCAACACCAATAGCAATAAAATAACATCGAAAAATACTGACAACCCTTATCAAGCTAAAGTAGATTCCATTATCGGGTTAATGACTTTAGATGAAAAAATTGGTCAATTAAATCTTCCAGCTACAGGTCCAATTACAACAGGTTCTTCAAAAAGTACTGATGTTGTAAAAAAGATTGAAGACGGAAAAATTGGTGGTCTTTTCAATATTAAAGATCCAAAAAATATTTATGAAGTTCAGAAAATAGCAGTTGAAAAAAGCCGATTAGGTATTCCGCTTATTTTCGGAATGGATGTAATTCACGGTTTTAAAACCACATTCCCAATTCCGTTAGGTTTATCAGCCTCTTGGGATATGGAAATGATTGAAAAAACAGCACAAATTGCAGCTAATGAAGCTAGTGCAAACGGTATTAACTGGACCTTTTCGCCAATGGTAGACATTTCTCGCGATCCACGTTGGGGACGCGTTTCCGAAGGAAATGGTGAAGATCCGTTTTTAGGTAGCGCTATTGCTCGCGCTATGGTTCGTGGCTATCAGCAAGATGATATGGCTGCAAATAATACCTTAATGTCTTGTGTAAAACACTTTGCTTTATATGGTGCGCCAGAAGCAGGTAGAGATTACAATACGGTAGATATGAGTCGTATTCGTATGTATAATGAATATTTAGCGCCTTACAAAGCTGCTGTAGACGAAGGTGTTGGCTCTGTAATGGCATCCTTTAACGAGATTGATGGTGTGCCTGCAACAGGAAACAAATGGTTATTAACCGATTTACTTCGTGATGATTGGGGATTTGATGGTTTTGTAGTGTCTGATTACACTGGTATTTACGAAATGCGTGCACACGGAATGGGTGACGAATACGATGTGACCTCGCTAGCATTAAAAGCTGGGTTAGATATGGATATGGCTGGTGATTCGCCAAATATTAAAGCCTCTTTTACGCATGCTTTAAAAGGTGCGTTAGACCAAGGTGGAATTTCTATGGAAGATATTGATACTGCTGTTGCACGTGTGTTAACCGCAAAATACCAATTAGGTTTATTTGACGATCCTTACAAATATTGCAGCGAAGAACGTGCTAAAAACGAAACCTACACACAAGAAAATAGAGATTATGCACGTCTTGTTGGTGCAGAATCTTCAGTATTATTAAAAAACGACAATCAGCTTTTACCATTAAAAAAATCTGGTACTATTGCTGTTATTGGTCCGTTAGCTAAAGCTAATAGTAATATGGCTGGTACTTGGTCTGTATCTACAGATCATCAAAGTTCTATTTCGGTTTGGGACGGTTTACAACAAACCGTTGGTAACGATGTTAATTTGTTATATGCAAAAGGAAGTAATGTAGATTACGATTTAGATTTAGAAAAACGCGCTACAATGTTCGGTAAAGATATTCCAAGAGATGGAAGAACAGATCAACAAATGCTTGATGAAGCTTTAGCAATCGCTAAAAAATCTGATGTTATTGTAGCTACTATTGGTGAGTCTGCTGAGTTTAGTGGCGAAAGTAGTAGTCGTACAGATTTAGGTATTCCGCAAGTTCAAAAAGATTTATTACAAGCCTTATTAAAAACAGGAAAACCGGTTGTCTTAGTACTGTTTACAGGTAGACCTTTAACGTTAGTTGAAGAGAATGAAACTGTTCCTGCGATCCTTAATGTTTGGTTTCCTGGTAGCGAAGCTGGTTTATCTATTTCAGATGTGTTGTTTGGTGATGTTAATCCTTCTGGAAAATTAACTGCAACATTCCCAAGAAATGTTGGTCAAGTTCCGTTATTCTATAATCACAAAAATACAGGTCGTCCATTAGGAAACGACGAAGGTCATTTTGAAAAATTCAAAACCAATTATTTAGATGTTCGTAACGAACCTTTATATCCTTTTGGTTTCGGATTAAGCTACACCAATTTTGAGTACGGCGAGCTTAAACTAGATAAAACATCGATGTCTCAAAACGATACAATTAATGTTTCGGTAGATATTACAAATACTGGTGATTACGACGGAAAAGAAGTAGCACAGTTATACATAAGAGACCTAGTTGGTAGTGTAACAAGACCAGTAAAAGAGCTTAAAGGCTTCCAAAAAGTATTCATTAAAAAGGGAGAAACTGTAACAGTAACGTTTAAAATTTCGGTTGAAGACTTAAAATTCTACAACTCTAATTTAGATTTTGTTGCAGAACCTGGTGAATTTAAAGTTGCTATCGGCACAAACTCTGATGTTGCGCTAAAAAATTCATTCAAACTTTTAGACTAATAGCTAACTATGATGCCACACATTAAATATAAGACGCTTCCCCTTTCTCTCATATTATGTGTGGCTTTCCCTTTTTTGTGTTTTTCTTTATCAAAAACCATCAATTCGGGTTGGCAATATTCCGAGGATAAAATACATTGGCAAACCGTAAATATTCCGCATACGTGGAATGATAAAGATGCCTTTGATGATGACTCTGGTTATCGTCGTGGTTTAGGCTATTACAAAAAACAAATCTATGTGTCTTCTCAAGATAAAGACCAGATTTTCTATTTGAAATTTAATGCTGTAAATCAGAAAGCTACTGTTTTTATTAACGGAAAAAGAGCAACCAATCACAAAGGTGGTTACACAGCGTTTAATTTTGAAATTACATCGCTTTTAAACTTTGATGCTTATAATTTAATTGAAGTTGAAGTCGATAATTCTCACAACGACAACATTCCGCCATTAGATGCAGATTTCACTTTTTATGGTGGTATTTATCGTGATGTGGAATTGATCAAAGTCCCAAAACAGCATTTTAGTTTAAAGGATTTTGCGTCTGATGGTTTTTATGTCAATTATTACAACGTTTCCAACGACAAAGCTGGTGTAAAAGTTGATATATTGATAGATAATTTTGAAACCAAAACCGATGCACATTTATATCTTGAAATTTTAGATGCCGAAGGAAATCGTATTAGAGAAGAACATCAAGGATTAACTTTAAAATCCTATAAAACCGAAACCGTTAAGGTCATGTTTCCTGAAATTAAAAACCCAAAATTGTGGTCACCAGACAATCCATATTTATACAAATTACAACTAACCTTAAGTGATAAAAACGGAACCATTTTAGACCGAAAACAATCCGATTTAGGCTTTCGTTGGGCAACTGTAGATCCTGAAAAAGGCTTTTTTCTTAACGGAAAACCAATAAAATTAATTGGCGTAAATCGTCATCAAGATTATAAAGATTATGGTAATGCAGTACCCATAGAGCTACAAAAACAAGATATTCATCTTATTAAAAATATGGGTGCAAATGTGATACGTTTTGCACATTATCCGCATTCTAGAGAACTATATAAACTTTGTGACGAACTTGGAATTTTGGTATGGACTGAAATACCGATAGTAAATAAAGTGACCGATTCTGAAACCTTTTTTGAGGTCTCAAATACAATGCAAAACGAGCACATCAAACAATATTACAATTACCCAAGTGTTGTGATGTTTGGGTACATGAATGAAATTTTTCTGCGTTTAGCATTTGATAAAAAATCATCGGATAAAGAAAAAGAAGCATTAAAAACAACGACTTTAAAACTCGCTAACCAGCTAGAGGATTTAACCCAAAAATTGGCACCAAACCACATTACAGTTATGGCAGGTCATTTAAATGAAGTCTATAACGAAACAGGTATCGCAGACTTACCAATGTTATTTGGTTGGAATCTGTACTTTGGTTGGTATGATGCACAAATTGAAGATTTAGGTAAATTCTTAGACCAGCAACATCAACGTTTTCCAAAACGCTCGTTATTGTTGTCGGAATATGGTCCGGGTGCAGATGTTAGAATTTTTACCAAAACACCTAAAAAATTCGATTTTTCTACCAATTATCAAGCAAAACTGCATCAATCGTATTACAAACAGATTACAGAAAGACCGTTTATGACAGGAATGACAGCTTGGAATTTTGCCGATTTTGGTTCAGAATTTCGTGGCGATGCTATTCCGCACGTTAACCAAAAAGGACTGGTGCAATACGACCGAACACCAAAAGACATTTACTATTGGTACAAATCGGTTTTAGACGATAAAAAACCATTCATACATATCGCAACAGATTATTTAGAAGGAATAACTTTGTTTGAAGAGGAACTGTTTCCTATTCAAATATATTCTAATCAAAATGATGTTAATGTTAGTTTGAATGGTAAAAGCTTAGGTGGTTTTAAAGTAAAAAACGGTATTGTTTCTATTGATATGCCTTTCAAAAATGGTAATAATTCTATTAGAATTTCAACTGAAAATTTTTCTGAAGAAAAAACAATGCAAGTCAATCGTATTGAAGCTTTTGACTTTAAAAACTTTAAACGCTTTGGCATCAATTTAGGTGCGCATTTTAACTTTTATGATGAAGCACAAAACATCACATTTGTACCAGACCAAGAATATAAAAAAGGATGGTTTGGATATAAAGATGGTTCAGCTTATGGGATGACCAAAGATAAAAATCAAGGTCTGCCACATAATATTAAAAACACGGATGAGGAACCTTTATTTCAAGCCTTATTAGAAGGTTGTACTAAATATCAACTAGACGTTCCTGAAGGCAATTACAACATTAAATTATACTTCGTAGAACCACAAATTAAGCCAACTGAAAACATTTATAACCTCTCAGAAGAAACATCAGAAAGTAATAAAACACAACGCATTTTTGATGTGTATATTAACGATATACTAATCGAAAAGCAATTGAATTTAGCCCAAGCTTATCCAGAAAAATATGGTATAACGCTTCAGGCAACTATTCAAACAAAAAAAGGACTAACTTTAAAACTCAACGCTATTGAAGGGTTACCTGTAATTAGCGGCATTTTAATTGAAAAACTAGACTAAATGAAATTAGTAATAAACGTATTTATATTCTTTTTTGTGTTAACACTTTCTGCACAAAATAAAGCAACTTACACGTATTCCATCAAAGGAGCAGACACATTAAAACTAGATGTTTACACACCAGAAAACATCAAAAAAACAGACACGTTACCTGTGTTACTTTGGATGCATGGTGGCGGATTTGCAGTTGGTCATAGAGATTATATAGACGATGAAAATTTAGTAAAATATGCAGCCAAAGAGCAGAATTACATTGGTATTTCCATTTCGTACCGTTTGCTAAGAAAAGGTACAAAAACAGGTTTTGGTTGCGATTGTACAAAAGACGAAAAGCTTGAGACCTTTAAACAAGCTGCTATCGATTATATGGATGCTGCAAAATATGTAGTTGAACACGCTAACGAGCTTCAAATCGATACTACAAAAATCATTGCTGGTGGTAGTAGCGCTGGTGCTGAAGGTATTCTAAATGCAGTTTTTATGCGCGAGTATTTTGTAGATAATGCTGAAGATTACAGCAATGTAAAATTTGCAGGTGCCTTTTCTTGCGCTGGTGCTATTGTAGATGCAAGTTATATGACACCAGAAAACGCTGTGCCAACTGTGTTGTATCACGGTACAAAAGACCAACTGGTACCTTACGGAAATGCGCCACACCATTATTGCGCACCAACAAAAGACGGTTATATAATGCTAGATGGTTCTAAAATTATTGCTGATAAATTAGAGGAATTTGAAACGTCTTTTTATTTCAATATTGTTAAAGAAGCACGTCACGAAATTTCCAGAATTCCTTATGAAGAATTGGATATTGTGTTCAACTTTTTTGAGCGTACGGTACTTAATGACGAAGTTATTCAAACTAAAATTATAAAAACGAAAAAGTAATGCATTTTTTGAATACATATAAAAGCGTCAGTTCGAGTATTTTGACTCAAAAGTCGAAATGTATCGAGAACAAGAGTATTGGTAACACTCTGTTTTTATTACTACTATTAACTTTTTTATTGACGATTGTAGGTTGCAAAGAAAACAAATCAGAAGCTAACAATACAGATGTAACTGAAAACTCAAAACGACCAAACATCATTTACATAATGGCAGACGACCACGCAGCGCAAGCCATTAGCGCGTATGGTCATCCTATTGGTCAACTGGCGCCAACACCAAACATTGATAGATTGGCAAAAAACGGTGCAATTTTCAAAAATAATTTTTGTACTAATTCTATTTGCGGACCAAGTCGTGCTGTAGTGTTAACAGGAAAACATAGTCACGTTAATGGATTTAGAATGAATGGCGACCGTTTTGATGGTTCACAACAAACGCTTCCAAAATTGCTAAAAGAAGCAGGTTACAATACTGCAATTGTAGGTAAATGGCATTTACACGGTTATCCTGAAGGTTTTGATCACTGGAATATTTTAAACGACCAAGGTAACTATTACAATCCGCAGTTTATTAAGATTCAAGATACGGTTCACATCAACAAAAAACACATTGATACCACTGCGCATTGGACAACCAAGTTACCAGATACAACTGTGGTTAAAGGCTATGCAACCGACTTAATAACAGATTACGCAATTGATTACATAGATGAAAAGAAAAACAGCGACCAACCTTTCTTTTTAATGGTGCATCACAAAGCACCACATCGTAATTGGATGCCAGCGTTACGTCACGTTAATAAGTACGATTCGGTTCAATTTCCGTTACCTGATACGTATTTTACAAAGCACGAAAATTCAACTGCATCAAAAGAGCAATTGCAAACTATTTATCGTGATATGTACGAAGGTCACGACCTTAAAATGACCAAAGAAAAAGGCAGTCCAGAATTGGCTTGGAATCCTTGGAAAACTGATTTTGAACGTATGACACCAGAGCAACGTGCTGCTTGGGATAAAGCCTATCAACCAAAAAATGATGCCTTTCACGATGCTAACCTATCCGGAAAGGCGTTAGCTGAATGGAAAGGACAACGTTATCTGCAAGAATATTTATCAACGATAGCTTCGGTAGATGAAGGTATTGGGAAGATTTTAGATTATTTAGATGCTAACGGTTTAACCGAAAACACCATTTTTGTGTACACATCAGACCAAGGTTTTTATTTAGGCGAAAAAGGATGGTTTGATAAGCGTTTTATGTATGAAGAATCCTTAAAAATGCCATTATTAATACAATATCCTGAAAAAATTAAACCAGGAACTGTTGTTGAAGGCTTAACGCAAAACCTCGACTTTGCTGAAACCTTTTTAGATTTTGCAGATGTTGACATTCCTAATGATATGCAAGGAAAATCCTTTGCAGGTTTATTAGATGGTACTGAAAATAACGAAGATTTTAGAGATGCGGTTTACTACCATTATTATGATTACCCAGCATTCCATATGGTTAAGAAAATGTATGGTGTTCGTACCAATCGTTATAAATTAATTCACGTGTATGACGATATTGATGAGTGGGAATTATATGATTTACAAACCGATCCGAAAGAATTAACTAATCTTATCGATGACGAAAATTACGACGAGATTGAAACCAAACTAAGAACACGTTTAGCCGAATTACAACAACAATACAAGGTTACCGAAAAAGAATTTGAAAAAGCACCAAAGCAACGTGTAGATAATGCTTACAAGCAGTTTGACAGATTAAGAGGTAACACAGGATCAAAATATCATCATCATTAAAATGAAACATCTCTGGTTAATCTCAAGTCACTTAGTGAACATATTATTAAGATGTTCCATCTGACGATTGAAAAACAATAAAAATTAACAGATGAAATTAAAACATAGCATACAACTCACATTCGTAATTATAGCAATGGTATCTTGTAAACAAAAACAAGAAAATACTGTTGTTATAGAAGATAATAAAACTGAAACAACAGTAATAGATACCATGCAAACCTATATCAATCCGCTTGATATTGACTATACCTATATGGTTTACAATTCTGCTAGAAATCAATCGTATCGTTCTGGTGCAGATCCTGCTGTAATTGAGTTTAAAGGCGAATATTATATGTTTGTGACACGATCTTTTGGGTATTGGCATTCCAAAGATTTAGTCAACTGGAAATTCATCAAACCGCAACAATGGTTTTTTGAAGGCAGCAATGCGCCAACAGCTTTCAACTACAAAGATTCGCTAGTATATTTTGCTGGCGATCCTGCTGGTTACGGAAGTATTTTATATACCGATGACCCTAAAAAAGGATTATGGACACCAACTGCTTCCATTTCAAACAACATTCAAGATTCCGAATTATTTATTGATGACGATGGTAAGTCGTATCTATATTGGGGAAGTTCTAACCTACATCCAATTCGCGTAAAAATGCTGAACAAAGATGACCGTTTCTTAGAGACTGGTGTTAGAAAAGAGCTGATAAATTTAGATGAAGAAAAGCACGGTTGGGAACGTTTTGGCGAAAACAACTTTCATCCAACTTTAAAAGAAGGTTATATGGAAGGCGCGTCAATGACTAAACACAACGGAAAATACTATTTACAATATGCTGCACCTGGTACACAATTTAATGTGTACGCAGATGGTGTATATGTTGGCGATTCGCCACTTGGACCTTTCACCTATATGAAAAACAATCCGATGAGTTTTAAACCTGGAGGATTTACCAATGGTGCAGGACACGGTATTACAGTAAAGCAAACCAACGGTCAATACTGGCATTTTGCAACGATGGCGTTGGCATCTAATGCGCAATGGGAACGTCGTTTATGTATGTTTCCCACTTATTTTGATGATGACGGTTTAATGTACAGCAACACATCGTACGGCGATTATCCGCGTTATGGTGCTAATCATCCAACAAAAGCCGGACAACATAACGGTTGGATGTTATTATCGTATAAAGGCAATGTAACTGTATCGTCTTCACTTCAACAAATCATGAAATTTACGTCTAATGATGATGAAGTTGAAGTCAAAGAAATCCCAACAGAAACGAATGCTGAAGGACAAATAACTTCAAAAGTTTTAACCGACGAAAACCCTAAAACCTTTTGGGTTGCCGAAGCTAATGACGATAAACAATGGATTACAATCGAATTGTTAAATGAAGGAACCGTACACGCTATTCAGCTAAACTATCACGATCACGAATCTGGAATTTAT
This sequence comes from Meridianimaribacter flavus, assembly GCF_004366715.1. Taxonomy (GTDB): domain Bacteria; phylum Bacteroidota; class Bacteroidia; order Flavobacteriales; family Flavobacteriaceae; genus Gaetbulibacter_B; species Gaetbulibacter_B jejuensis. Next base: position 86,731 of record NZ_SOQZ01000007.1, on the reverse strand, counting down.
ACTAGAGTTGAAGGATTAAAACATCAATTTACTATTGAAACATCAGAAGATGGAAAAAACTGGAAAACCGTTGTTGATAGAAGTAAATCTGAGATTGACGCACCAAACGCTTATCTAGTTTTAGGCAAACCTGTAAAAGCAAAATACGTTAGATATAATAACATCAAAGTACCAGGGAACAACTTTGCAATGTCAGAGGTTAGAGTGTTCGGATTAGGTTTAGGTGAAGCACCAAACAAGGTGTCTAACTTCAAAATCAACCGCGAAAAAGACCGTAGAGATGCATCATTTTCTTGGGATAAAGTTGAAGGTGCTCAAGGCTATAACATCCGTTGGGGAATAGCACCAGACAAACTGTACCAGTCTTGGCAAGTGTATGATACTAATGAGCATTTTATGCGCTGCTTAGATAGAGATACAACGTATTATTTTACCATTGAAGCGTATAATGAAAATGGTATTTCGGAACAAACTGAAACTATTTTTGTAGAGTAAAAAATGAATCAAATTTAATTTTATAGACAATAATAAATTTATTTTAAAACTGAATATTAACTTAATAATTATAAATATGAAAAATCTCACAACCAGCAAATTAATTAAGTTGGCACATTTTTGTCTTTGTGCATTCTTAGTTATCAATTTTTATTCGTGTAGTAGAACATCTGACGATTATACAACATCAAATTTAGAAACTGAAGCATTACTTGAAGGAGACTTAACTTTAGCGACAAGTTGTCAATATACAATTGTCCCAGAATTTAATAATGTTATTTTTCCATCAAGAAGCTACACATGGTCAGCTGAACCTTCTAATTTAGTTGATTTTACTGTTGACCCATTAACATTTGCAATAACTATTCAAACACTTGCGGAGGGAACTGTGACATTGAGCTTAAACTCAGATGATGGTCAAGTTTCTTCATCTACTCAAGTGGTTATTGACGATGAAAATGATGGAATTTTAAAAATCTTAGCTATTGGTAATAGTTTTTCTGAAGACGCGTTAGAATCGCATTTTTGGGGATTAGCTAATGCTCAAGGTAAGCAAGTAATTGTAGGGAACATGTATATTGGTGGTGCAAACTTAGATACTCATGCTACAAACGCATCATCTGATTCAAATAGTTATAGTTACAGAAAAATTGACCTAGATGGAACTCGTACAGTAACTTCTGGAGTTTCTATTTCTGAGGCTGTAGCTGACGAGAACTGGGACTATATTAGTTTTCAGCAAGCAAGTTATGAGTCAGGACTTTTTGAAACCTTCATAAACCCACTTCCAATTGTTTATAATGCTGTAAGAAGTCATAATAGTAACCCATGTACTAAGTATATCTTACATAAAACTTGGGCTTATGCACAAAATTCAACGCATTCTGGTTTTGCAAACTATAACAATGACCAAATGACGATGTTTAACGGAATTATAGATGCTTACATTTTAGCTGAAAATTTAATTCCTGTAGAAATGGTTGTACCTGCTGGAACTGCAATTCAAAATGCAAGAACAAGCTTTTTAGGAGACGGATTTACAAGCGATGGTTATCACTTAAACGATTTTGGTAAATATATTGCTTCTTGTACTTGGTATGAAACCCTGTTTGGAGAGTCGGTTATAGGGAATTCATATTCTCCAGATGGTATGTTGCCTTTGTATATAGAATTGGCTCAACAAGCAGCACACGAAGCAGTGTTGACGCCTAATGAAATTACTGAGTTAACTGATTATCAAGATCCAGGTGGAAATGGTATTTTAACTCAACCAGTATTCATTAACTTTTCTACTAGTGATAATCCTGATGGATGGAATGCTTATACAGGCTTTTTAGAAGGTGTTGCAATACCAAATATGATTTACACTAATGGACAGTTTACAGGTATTGAGGCTGCTACAACTTCTAGATTTAGAGGTGTTAATAATACTTCAGGAGCAGGATCTACAACTACTGATTTAAATATGGATGATTCAGTATCAAAATCTAATTTTTATTCTCATGCTTTAGCTTGGGGATCAAATGACCCAATTGAAGAGAGTATTATTGAGTTTTCAGGTTTTGAATCAAATGATACTTATGAATTTTGCTTCTTTGCTTCAAGAAATAATGTAAGCGATAATAGAGATACTAAATATACTCTTGTTGGAGCTAACGAGCAATCTGCAAACTTAGACGCTGCAAATAATGCAACAAATACAGTTTGTATATCGAATGTACAAGCTGATGCTAACGGTAAAATTATCTTAAAGGTTGCAGCTGGAGATTCTAATAATAACGGAAACCAGTTTTATTATATTAATGCTTTAAGAATATCTCCACAATAAACTCATAAGTTTATACAATGAAAAAAGCCTCTTTAAATGTTTACATCAAATACATTTAAAGAGGCTTTTTTACTAAACTATTTATGCATAGATTTAAACATATATAAAGATTTTTATTCATGATTATGAAACGTTTTTTTACCATTATAGCTATAATTATTTCATTTTCGGCTACATCTCAAGAGCTGAAAATTATGAGCTACAACATAAAGTTAGATTACCCGAAAGAAGGTAAAAATAGTTGGACTAACCGAAAGCCTTTTATGATGAATCAAATCAAGTTTTATGAACCAGATGTTTTAGGTGTACAAGAAGCAATGCCAAATCAAATGAAGGATTTAGATGCTTTATTGACCAATTATAGTTTTGTGGGTGTTGGTCGTGATGATGGTAAAGATGAAGGTGAATATTCAGCAATATTTTATAGGAAGGATGACTTAGAAGTTTTAGAATCTTCAACTTTTTGGTTGTCGCAAACACCAGATAGAGTAGGAATGGGTTGGGATGCAGTTTGTAATCGTGTATGTACCTATGCCTTGTTTCAACATAAAACTACCATGAAGAAATTTTGGGTGTTTAATACGCATTTTGATCATGTAGGTAAGGAAGCACGTTCAAAAAGCGCTGTTTTAATTTTAGATAAAATTAAAAGCTTAAATACAGAAAATCATCCTGTGTTTTTAACTGGCGATTTTAATATGGAACCTAATCACGAAAGTGTTGATTATATTACGCAAACTTTAAAAGATTCTAAAATAGTTGCAGAATTAGATTTTGGGCCTGAAGGTACATTTAATGGATTTCATTTTGACCAACCTGTAACGCGAAGAATCGATTATGTTTTCGTTTCATTTGACGTTAAAATAAACAAATATGCAGTGTTAAGTGATAATTGGAATATGCAATACCCTTCAGATCATTTACCAGTACTAATAGAAGCGAGTTTTTAGTTCTGAATAAGTTTTAAATCAAAGCTTACAAGGATTTCATTGGACAGTTTGTTCTTAACTATTTTGGGGATTTTTATGTTAAAATCTGAAGCTAAAACTTTAAAGTTTCCTTTTAAAGTAATTGTGCTTCCTTTTTTTTGAATTGATGCTGAAATATTTTCAATTTTTTTGGTTTCTCCATGAAAGCTTAATTCGCCTTCAATTTTAATTTGCGTTTCGGTTTCAATTTCTGAAAGAGAAAAATCTACTAAATTACCTTTAAATGTTGCCTTTGGGAATTTTGAGGATTCAGCATAATTTTCATTGAAATGCTCTTCCATTAATGCGTTTTGAAACCTAAACCCTTTTACTAAAGCTAAAGCTGCAAACTCACCATTTTCAGTGTTAAGTATTGCTGTTACTGAGTTATTGGTTGCCGCAACTTCTTCAAATGAAGGGACTGAAGCTTCAAAGTTTAGTATGCCTGTTTTAGTCAAAAATTTACCTTGAGAAAAACTTTGGAAGCTAATAAGCAGTATTATTAATAGTGTTTTTTTCATTATGTTTATTCTTCTAAAAGTCCATCGACTTCCCATTGTATAACAATGTCTATTATGTTTTGAGGTAATCTTGGGCCACCAAAAGGCATTAAAAATCCAGTATCTTCTGATGAAATTCTGCTAATTAAGCCTCTGTTTTCAACAGCATTTTTTACATCTTCATAAGTTAGTAAAGGCATTGGAGCACCATTAACAGGAGGGTTGTTATGACACGAAATACAGTTGTTGTCAATTAATGGTTTAACATCATTTACGTAGGTAATGTTCTCTATTATTGGGGTAGCATCAATTAAGTCTTCTTCGCTAGCGTCGGTACAGCTATTAGTGACTATAAAAAGACAACTTATAATGAGTGTTAATTTTTTCATTTTAAATTCTTAAAAAACTCTACTTAAATTAAATCCGAAATAAATATTACCATTACTCCAATCGCCTGTACTTTGTCCTAAAAACCCATTAGTGTTCATTGGTTGTGCATTGGTAAAATGCATTTGAAATACATGTCCTCCTGTTTCTAAATCGACACCTATTGAAAGCGGATTTTTAAAAGGAGAATTTGAAGCTCTGTTGAGATGCCAACCATAATCTACATTTAAAGACCACCTGCTTGCAAGTTTATAACGACCACCAAAACCTAAAGCAAATTGTGAATTGTCTTGCTCATCAAATTGTACAAAATTGTCATGGAAAAAAGTAGGAGCAATCTCTAATGAAAGATTATGGTTTATTTTCCTTGAAGCTAATAATTGTACTGTATAGCCTAAACGGTGTTTGAACTCTAACTTAGGTAAATTGTCTTTTTCTAAAGCGGTATTTACAAGAATAGAATTATAACCAACGATAGTAAAAGGAAATCCATTGTCGTGTTGTGATACTAAGCGATATTTAATTGCGCTTTCATAAATTTTTTGATAAGAACTACGAGAAACACTAATGTTAAATGCATCTGAAATTCCATAAATAAAATTCAATCTAGTGACAGCATCATCAAGACCAAAAAAGGTGTCAAAACCATTTTCTATACTTCCAAATCTGTGAGCAACTACAAAAGTGAATTCGTTTTTAGATACCAGTTTTGTGGACTCAAAATTTACAATTTTGAGTCCTTTAAAAACCGCTATAGTTTTTTGATTTTCTAAAGAGTCTGTATCGATTTCGTCTAGCAAACTATCTTGAGAAAATGCAAGGAATGGGAATAATACTATTAAAAGAGTTCTATAGAGCACTTTTTTAATTTTTAATGAAACGTTTACTCTCTTTATTGCTTTCAGAAGTAACTGTAATAATATACATACCACTATTTAATGAAGAGACATCAAATGTAGCTAGGTTTGTATTGCTTATGTTTTTTGAGTTTACTTGCTTACCTAAAAGGTTGTAAATCGCGACTTCTCCTGAAAAAGCACTTTGAGAAAAATTAAGGTTTAAAACAGTGTTTGTTGGATTTGGTGTTAGACTAAAACTTGAAATGTTTTCAAAATCCTCTAGTCCTAATAAAGTATCCCAAAAAGGAGCTCCATTTTGCCCACCATTTCCAGTATATTCAAATGGAGGCGCAACATTAACAAAAGTTCCTGCTGTCCAAATTCCTTTATTTACCGCAACGACTTCTCGTTGATGTCCAGCAGAACCCCATTGCATATAGTCTTGCATAGCAACGGATGATGCAAAACTAGCAGAATTGTATAAACCTAACTCTGCATCATTAGGATTACTGATTACTGTGGTTATTACGGTTACATCAGCACCAGCTGCTAAGTTTAATGAGCCTTGAGTAACTGTTAAAGAGCTTAATTGGTTGTAACTTGGGAAATTACATAATTGGTAATTACTAATGTCTACTGTAGTTCCTCCATAATTGTGCATAGTAACTTCTCCTGTTGATGGATTAACAACTGTTAACCTCACTTGAGCATTTGTATTAAAACAAAATGCGGTAAAGAACATTAGGGCAATAATTGTTTTGAGTGTGTAATTGTTTTTCATTTGAATTTATTTTTGGTTAATTAATAATTATACATTGGTCTAATTTGATTTCGTTTAGTAAATCGTCATAGCCTATAACACGTCCTTTTATTTTTATGTTTTTATCTCGTTCGATGTTGTCTAGAGGTGTATTGAATTGACAAAAAATACTGTTGTTTAATGTGATGCTGTTCTTGTCAGAATCAGTTACAGTTCCATCCACTTCAATAGTTTTGTTTAGGTATTTACTTTCAGATGCTTTGGGGTTTATAGAAAATTCGGCTGAAAAATTTGAAGCTTTAAATACAAATTCAGCTTCTTCATTTCCAATATCTCTATGGTCTTGATAGATGTAATTATATGCTATAAGAGCAATAATAATGAGGATTATTATGGCGATCCATTTTTTCATGTTGTCTCATTAGCTTAAAACCTAGACTTTACTTTTTTATAAACTGCTCCAACATTGTTGAAGCAGTTTAAACATCAATCTAAGAACTTAGTTGTGCTTTTAGGAAAAACAAATAATAGTGGAACTTTTCTTTTTCAATTAATCTTTTCCTTTGGCTAACACAATCACTAAGTGTATTTTTAATTACAAGTACTCTCGTATCTCAATCTATCTTCACCACCAACTCTAAGATCTACTTTGGTTTCCCCAGAATATTGTTGGATTTCATGTAAAACCCAATCGTTATTACAATATGGTAAACCTGTAATGTTTATTGTTACTGTTATATCGTTTTCACTACCGTTAGTTGACCATGTTCCGTTGTATGTAGTTCCTAAATAATAAGCATAAACAGTGCCTTCTTCATAAAACTGAAATGTATAACCATCATATAAATCGTCATAATCATTATCATTTCGTTCTAGTTTATCAACAATCCAACTATTGCAACTTGTAAGTATATTCACTAATTCAACAGGAGAACAATTGTCGCAATCGTCATCATTGTAATCATTGTCATCATCTTCATCGCAACTTTCAGCATAAGCGTTTATTGTTGTTTCGAGTTCAGTAAAATTGCTAATCGTAATCTCGGTGTTGTCCTGTAAAACAACAGTGATAGGAAACCCAATAGTAATTAAATCATCTTCATCTATTTCATCAATAAAATCAAACAACATGAAGTCATTTGTGAAAGTAACAGTGTTTATAATTTCATTGTTTGTATTAAAAAAAGAAGCTGTAATAGGGTATTGAAAATCTAAACATTCAATGTCATCGTCATATTGGTTTTCACCATTACAGTCATTTGCAAAGTTTTGTAGTTCACTTATGTTGTTTATTGTAGTTTGACTAAAGTCAGAAAAAATGATTGTAATAGGAAAAATGATTTCAAGAGAGTCAATATCATCGTCGCTATCATCAAAAATGATTTCTATAGCTTCATAATCATCAGTAGTGTTAATTACAAGTTCTTGCCCATTGGCAATAACCGTTACAGGAAGTTCAACATTAAAACAATTGGCGTTATCAATAATATTATCATTAGAGCCATCATTCATAGCAGTGCGTTGCATTAAATTGGCAACGACTGATCCGGCTACTAGAGTTTCTTCTTCTGGAGCTTGCTCAAATACTACTTCTTCTTTTCGGCATGATGTAGCTAAAATAGCTAAAGCTAGTAGTGGTAGAAAAAAGGTTTTTAATTGTAATTTCATTTTATAAGCAATGTTTATTATTAAACAACTCAGTTTTAAAAACTCCTGAACACTTTAAAAAATATTTATATACATTTAGGCAATTAAAGTGCTCAAATTGTCAAAAGATTTAAAAGAAAATATCTGCGAAGAAACTGTTTTTGAACGTGTTTATAATAAGTATTCAAAAGACTTAAACGACTTTTTATTTTATAAATATGGAGCTCAGTACAACCCTAGTGATAAAGCGCAAGATGCTTTTATGAAATTATGGGATAATTGTAAAAAAGTAACATTAAGTAAAGCAAAATCTTTTTTATTCACTGTTGCCAATAACATGATGTTGAATGAAATAAAGCATCAAAAAGTGGTGATGAAATTTGAAAAAGAAACACCTAAGAAATATACAAACGAAACTCCCGAATTTTTACTTGAGAAGGAACAGTATTTTGAGCGTTACCAAGCTGTACTGGAGAGTTTAACCGAAGAGCAACGAGTCGCTTTTTTGCTAAGTAAAGTTGAAGGTAAAAAACATGCTGAAATAGCTGAAATGTTAGACGTTACCAAGAAAGTTGTTGAGTATAGAATTTATTCAGCATTTGACAAATTGAAAGAAGGATTGGATGATTTTAAAATTAAATAATCAGGATTAATTAGGGTTAAGTTGTTATATATAAAATGATGGTTAATGGATAAAGACTACCTATTGCATAAATGGTTAAGAAATGAACTGACGCATGAAGAGCGTGAAGCTTTTTCAAAATTAGAAGATGCTGATTTTTATAACGAAATAATAACTTCTGCAAAAGCTTTTAAAGCATCAAAATTTTCAAAAGTAGATTCTTTTGAAGTGTTTAAAACCAAAGCCTTAGAAGCTCAAAATAAAAAACCTGTTTACATGCTTAATACTAGAAAATACTTGATGCGAATAGCTAGTGTATTAGTCATTGCTTTCGGTATTTATTTTCTATTTGTTTTTAATCCAAATACTCAAATAGAAACATTAGCTAGTGAAAAGACTACCATTGAATTGCCTGATGCTTCTTTGGTTAGTTTAAATGCGTATTCGACTATCTCATTCAATAAAAAAGATTGGAAGGAGAACAGGTTGGTTGAATTGGATGGTGAAGCTTATTTTAAAGTTTCAAAAGGAGGTCAGTTTGATGTAAAAACCCAAGAAGGACTAGTAACTGTTGTTGGAACAGAGTTTAATGTTAAACAACGTAGTAACTACTTTGAAGTGGTTTGTTTTGAAGGTAAAGTTAAGGTTGTGTCAGATACCATATCAAGACTTTTACAAGCAGGAGATAGTTATAGAATCCTTAATAATATGTTTACTGAAACGACTACTACTTCAATAAAACCAAAATGGACAGAAAATATTAGTGAGTTTGTTTCAGTGCCTTTTAAAGAAGTTTTGGCAGAGTTAGAGAGACAGTATAATATTGAGGTTACGTTTAAAGATGTAAATGTTAATCGTATATTTACAGGAGGCTTTATGCATAATGATTTAGAAAGTGCATTATTATCCATTACTCAACCTATGGATATGACCTTTGAACTGAGCTCTGATAACCTTGTTGTAATTCATGCAAAGAAGAATTAAAAAAGGGTTTTTACTATTTTGGTTTCTATTTTTTACTGTTCTTACCATAAATGCTCAAGATAGTAAAGAACAACAATCCCTTGCTCAAATAATTCAAAATTTACAACAGAGTTATAACGTACAATTCAATTATGCTCAAGATTTAGTGGATAATATTTTTATTGCTCCGCCACCTCAAAATGTATCTTTGCAAGATGCATTACAATACCTTGAGAATAATACCCAATTAATCTTTTCACTCACAAATAACCAGTTTGTTTTAGTAACTGCAAAACAATCTATTATCATTTGTGGATATTTAAAAAACAAAGAAGGGCAACCTTTAGGTAATGCAACAATACAGAGCGAATCTGTTTTAATTGTTAGTGATGATAATGGTTTTTTTGAGTTGGAGCTGCCTTTAAAAGCAAAAACTATAACTGTTAGGTATCTAGGTTGTAAAACACTACAAAAGCCAATTAAAGAGCTTCTTTCTAGGACTTGTGAAACTGTTGAGTTAATCCCAAATTTTGAATCACTTTCAGAAGTAATTATTTCAAACTTTATTACTCATGGTATTAAAAAACTTAATAACGGAACATATCAAATAAACTTTAACGAGTTTGATATTTTACCAGGTGTTATAGATACTGATGTTTTGCAGTCAGTACAAGCGTTTCCTGGTATTCAGAGTATTAATGAAACAGTGTCAAATATAAGTATTAGAGGTGGAGCACATGACCAAAATTTGTTGCTTTGGGATAATATAAAAATGTACCAATCTGGTCACTTTTTCGGGCTTATTTCTATGTATAACCCTCAAATTACACAAAGCGTTAGTTTGGTTAAAAATGGAACTGATGTGGTTTTAACAGATGGAGTTTCGGGTACAATTGATATGAAAACCGAAAGAGAACTGAATACAAAGTTTAAAGGAAGCTTAGGAGCTAATCTTACTGATGTTAATGGATTTGCCGATGTGCCAATAGGAAAAAAATCGTCTTTTCAATTTGCTGCCAGAAAATCAATTAGCGATTTTATAAAAACACCAACTTACAATGAGTTTTTTGATCGTATTTCGCAAAATACTGAGGTGGAAACAAATATGGGAGATATTATTAATTCTGATAAAGAGTTTGACTTTTATGACGCATCGCTTCGATGGATTTATAAAATAAGTGAAAAAGATGAACTAAGACTTAATTTTATAACAGTATCAAACAGGCTGCTGTTTAATGAAAATGCTATGGTAAATGGTGTTGAAGACTCAAGAGAAAGTAGCTTAACCCAAAATAGTATTGCTGGTGCAATACGATATGATAGAGAGTGGAATACTAAGTTTAAAACCGCTCTTGAGGTTTATGAAACAGATTACAAATTAAAAGCCGTAAATGTAAATATACTAGATTCGCAAAGATATTTACAAGAGAACGTGGTGTCTGAAACGAGCTTAAAGTTAATCTCAAATTACAAGCTAAACCCAAAAATGCAGTTATTGAGCGGATACCATTTTGTAGAAACTGAAGTAACTAATCTAGATGATGTTGATAATCCGCTATACAAACTATTGGTCTCAGAGGTTGTTAGAACTCACGGTGTGTTTTCGCAATTTGGTTATACTTCAACTAATAGAAATACGAATATAAATGCAGGAGTAAGGTTTAATTATATTGACAAGTTTAAAAAAACAATTTGGGAGCCAAGACTCAGTTTTAGTCAGCGTTTTCTTGAGGATTTTACGTTTGAAATTCTTGGAGAGTTTAAACACCAAAACACGTCTCAGGTAATAAATGTTCAGAACGATTTTTTTGGAATTGAAAAACGTAGATGGCAACTTTCTAATGATGACAATATTCCTGTAATTACAAGTAAACAAGTTTCTACAGGAGTAAGTTTTTCAAAAAAAGGATGGTTATTAAGTTTAGAAGGATATTATAAGAATGTTGATGGAATAACTTCACGCAGTCAAGGGTTTCAAAATCAATATGAACTTTCTAGGACTTCAGGAAGCTATGAGGTAAAAGGTCTTGATGTTTTACTTAGAAAAGGATTTGATAAAGTAAGTGCTTGGTTGAGTTACTCCTTTATGGATAACAATTATGAATTCAAATCTTTACAAGAAACAGTTTTTCCTAGTAATTATAATATTAGGCATGCAATTACTTTTGGCACAACGTACTCTTCAAATAGATTTAAGGTTTCAGCAGGCTTAAATTGGCATTCAGGTAAACCAACAACAAATCCTATGGTATTAAATCCAATAAGTGATGGTGAAATTAATTACGAAGCATCAAACAACAGTAACCTACAAGACTATTTAAGAGTAGATGTTTCTGCTATATATAATTTGAAGATTTCTGAAAAAGTAAATTCCCATTTAGGACTTTCAGTATGGAATGTTCTCAACAAAGAAAACCAAATCAATAAGTTTTACAGTTTGGAAAATAATTCGGTAACACAATCTATTCAACACTCGTTGGGTATAACTCCCAATGCAGTTTTTAGAGTGTACTTTTAATTAACCCAAAGCATTTTTTGTAACATAAGCTCTCCAAGCAATAATTGCTAATTGGAGTTTACTTGCTTTGGTAATGTCGAGTTTTCGCTTAGTGAAGCTTGGTAGTAAAGCTTTGTTAACTGTTGCCAAGGTTTTGAAGACTTGCTTTTTCATTTAGCAAAAATAGTAAAACTTATTCTAGAACTAAGTTTTATATTTTTGTTAGGGTTGTACTTAACTGAAAATAATATCAATTAAAATTTTAGCAATTGTCATCATAATTTCTTGGTTTTTGGTTGTTAAAAAATCTTTGTTTTTTTGATTGAGTTTTCAATATATATTTTTAGAAATCTATCCTCCAAGTGTTTTAATGAAAATCGATGAAATTAACTTCTAATTGATAAGTAAAAAAATCATATATGTTTCAATTTATATGTGACTTGTCTTAAATGAAGTTTTATATTGTAATTTTTAAATGGTTTTTTGTTTTAAATTGTAATAATTGTAGGGCTTTTTTGAAGGTGAAAAATAAAACCAAGGGGATTTTGGTTATAAAAAGGCTGTTTTTTTAGCTTTTCATCTTTTTGAGTTAGTAAAAATATAAATACGAACCAATAAAGATAGATGTAGTTTTTAGCTCATTTTATGTTAAAATTAATGATTTGGTAAACCCCAAAATGTATTCTAGTTAAATTGATGCGTACATTTGCAAAAACTCCCTAATATGAAAAAAAAATTACTAGCAGTCATTTTACTTTTTTTTGCATGTACAACATTATTTAGTCAAGTTGTGATTAATGAGTTGGACTGTGATACACCAGGAATAGATGACCAAGAGTTTGTTGAGTTAAAGTCTGATACACCAAACTTTTCTTTAAACGGTTATGTTTTGGTGTTTTTTAATGGTTCTTCTTCTGGAGGAGATTCTAGTTATATGACTATTGATTTAGATGGTGCAGTTACTGATGTTAATGGTTTATTGTTAATAGGTAGTAGTACTGTAACTCCTTTTCCTCAGTTCTTAATTTCACCTAATGTTATTCAAAATGGAGCTGATGCAGTTGCTATTTATTTAGGAGACGATACCGATTTTCCTGAAGGTACTCTAGCAACTCAAATCAATTTAATTGATGCGTTGGCTTATGATACTAATGATAGTGACGATACTAATTTAATGGCGCTTTTAGGTTTAACTGAACAGATTAGCGAAGGTGCTTCAAACAATACAAATTCTATTCAAAGAAATGATGATGGCTCGTATACAGCAACAACACCAACTCCAAGAGCTTTAAATGAAGGTGGAGGAGTTGTGTTTAATGCGATTAGTATTTCAACTGCGCTAACGCAGTATGGAGAAGGAGACACGTTTGATATCACTTTTACAGCGCAAGAAAACGTTACTGAAGATTTTCAGTTTAATTTTACTTTAAACAATGGAACTTTTGATACTTCAGATTTTACAGGAACCACAACTGTTACTATTCCAAATGGACAAAACGCTGTAACTACTACAATAACTATTGTTGACGATGCTATTGATGAAGGTGATGAAGAGCTATTAATTCGATTTTTAGGTCTAGAACCTCCTTATATCCCATTTAATAATTTTATAAAAATTAGAGTTATTGATAATGATTTTACTGTTGCTCCTTTTGGAACTCCAATAAACCCAACATATGGTGTTGTAGAAAGTACACAGCCTAGTGGATATTACAATAGTTTAGACGAGTTGTCTGATACAGCGTTAAGACAAGCGTTACAAGATATTATTGCTGAAGAAGGTGTGGTCAGAGCTCAAACGTATACTGATGTAATTGATATTTTAAAAGAGGCCGACCAAAACCCTGAAAACAGTAACCAGGTTTGGTTAGTGTATCTAGAACAAGGAAGAGCGAAATTAGATTTTCAAACCACTTCTAATAATGTAGGAACTTGGAATAGAGAACATACTTTTCCAAGGTCTAGAGGAGGGTTTGATAGTATTGAAGAAGATGAAGTTGGTGACGGAATTGATATATTTTGGAACACCACAGCAGATTCTCTTCGTCATGGAAACTCAGATGCTCATGCACTACGAGCAGTTGATGGACCAGAAAATAGTAGTAGAGGAAACCAATTTTATGGAGAGTACAATGGACCTTCAGGAACTTTAGGTGGCTTTAAAGGAGATGTTGCAAGAAGCGTATTTTACATGGCTGTTAGATATAATGGTTTAGAAATTGTAAATGGTTTTCCAGAAGGGTTGACAGGACAATTTGGGGACTTAGCTACGCTTTTAGATTGGCACAGAAATGATCCACCTGATGATTTTGAAATGAACAGAAACAATGTGGTGTATCAATGGCAATTTAATAGAAATCCATTTATAGATCAACCTGATTTAGTGGAATACATTTGGGGAAATATGGTAGGGCAAGTTTGGAATCAAGAACTTGGAATAGATGATGTCGATGTCACTCAAGTAAAGGTGTATCCTAACCCAACAAGCAGAGGTGTTCATATTTCAGGAATTAATAATCCTGCAAGTGTTGAGGTGTTTGCTGTTGATGGTCGTAAGGTTTATACTGAAAGTATTTCAGGAGGGAATTCGTATTTGAATATTAACGTTTCTCCTGGTATGTATTTGCTTAACATAGTCTCAGAGGAACTAACAATTGTTAAGAAAATTATAGTAGAATAACAAAAAAGCCCAAATTTAAGTTTGGGCTTTTTTGTTTGTATAAGGGTGTCTAGTTTTTCTTTGTAATGATAATGACAACACCATCTTTGGCTTTGTCTCCATATTTTTCTACAGCTTTTTCGCCTTTAAGAACTTCAACCTCTTTTATTGTTTTTGGATCAATGTCTTTCAATTCCTTTCTTGAAACTTCCTTTCCGTCTAAAATAAATAAAGGATTGCCATTGCTATAAGCAAAAGTATTGTTACCGTTTTCAGAAGCTATAATTTCAACATCTTTACCATCTTCATCAGTTAATACAATAGTTTTTACATCTTTTGTTACCCAAACATTGTCCTTATCTTTTTTAACAACAAAAACATTCTCTTCGTTATCTGTGTCTTCGTTTAATTCTATAACTTGAACATTGTCATCATCGGTTTTAATTTCAATAACAGTATTGCTTTTTCCGTTGGTGGTTGTTTTAACGTTTTGTTTTACAATAACTTTTTTGTCAGCATGTACGTTATCATCATCTTTTGAAATGAAAACTACATTGTTACTATTGTTTTGGCTGAATTTTACTTTACCATCATCAGATACAAAATGGATGTTTTTTAAGCTGTTTTCTACATGGCCAATTGCAACACTTTTACCGTCTTCGTCAAGTGCAATTTTAATATCTGCTATTGGTTCGTCTCCTTTTACATGATAATTAGCATTTGAATTTTTGTATTCAATATCAATTTTAATGGCAGTTATTTCATTGCTTTTGTTGCGTTTTATGCCTTTAAATTTTACCGAAGCACCATTGCTTTCCAGCTTAGATTTTAAATTGTCAAAATCAGCATCAGTGAAATCTTTAGTAATTAAAAACATTTCAGTATCTGCTAAGATAGATGTTGTACTTTTAGTGGTTTTTGATTTTACAGCAGCTACTTTCTTGGTTGATGTCTCTTTAGCAGTCGCAGTTATTGCTTTTGTTTGTTTTTGTGTTGTAGCAACTTTAGGTTGTTCAATAGCGTCTAAACCTTCAACTGTAGCGTAATCAATTATTGGTGTTTCAATAGGAATTACTTTTTCGATATAAACAGTTTTAGTGTTGAAGCTCATTAAAAATAAAGCTAAAGCAGGAAGTATTAATATATATTTCCAAGCTCTTAATTTGTTCGATTTTGATTTGTGTAACATAACTATTCGTTTTTTGATTAATGAAGTATAAAAATTGTTGGCTAATGCCAATTGATTGCTGTTTGTGCTTGCTTTTATTAATAGCATTTGATAACTTTTTTCACATGATGAAACATGCTGAGCTTCTTGGTCTGCAATAAATTCTAGGTTTTGCTGTAGCGCGTTTTTGTACAACCACATAAAAGGGTTGAACCAAAAGAGTATAGTGGCAAGATGGGTAATTATTATGTCAATTGAATGAAATTGTTTTGAATGCACTTTTTCATGATTGATAATATGTTTAAGCTCTTCAGGATTAAAATGAGAAGGGTTGTAAACGATATAGTTGAAAAATGAAAAAGGAGCGATGCTTTTACTTGTTTTTATGTAATAATGATTTTCACTTTTTTCAAGGCTGTTCTTTTTTAATAAAGAGAATAAAGAGAATAATTCTATTCCAAACTTTAGTAACAATACTACAACTCCAATGCTGTAAGCTAATGGGAGTAGTTGCATGTAGTTAAAAGCTTGTTCGGTTTGTTGCGTTTCAATAATTTTTCCAACAGTAATAAAATTTTGAGTTACAGGAGTGTATTCAACATAAACAGGAATAACAATAAATGGAATAGCGATTGCTGTAAATAACCCTGTAATTAAAAACCAACGATTAGATGTAAAGAAGGTTTCGCGTTGTAAGAATAGCTTATAACACAAATAAAAAAGTACAATTATGGCTGATGATTTTAAAAGATATTCCATAACTAGCTCTTGTTTTCAATTAAAGCAATAATCTCTTTAAGTTCATCAACGCTTATCTTTTCTTCTTTAGCAAAAAACGATACAACATTCTTGTATGAGTTGTTGAAATAGTTTTCAATTGCTGTGTTCATAAAACGTTTCTTGTAGGCTTCCTTAGAAATAATAGGGTAGTATTGATGCGTTTTACCATAAGCATTATAACTTACATAACCTTTTTCTTCAAGGTTTCTAATTATGGTTGATAGTGTGTTATAATGAGGTTTGTCGTCTTTTATTTCAGCAAGTACATCTTTAACGAAAGCTTTTTCAAGTTTCCAGAGTACATGCATAATCTCTTCTTCCTTATTGGTTAACTTTTGCATAGTGGATTTTAATTTGATTGAATACTCAAACTTATAACTATTTTTCTAGTTATACAACTACAAATATAGTTTTTTAACGAAATTTTTAGTTTTTAGCACAGATTGAAACTAAATAGTATCTTCGCCAAAAAATAGTTTTTATGAGTGTAATTTGGGTTATTTTAGGGTTATTGCTTTTAGTGGTAGGAGGTGAGTTTTTAGTACGCTCATCGGTTGCACTTTCATTTAAATTAAAATTATCCAAGCTTGTAATAGGTATGACAGTTGTGTCTTTTGCAACTTCTGCACCTGAATTATTAGTGAGTTTGCAAGCTGCTTTAGATGGTTCTTCTGATATTTCTTTAGGAAATGTTATTGGTTCAAATATTGCCAATATTGGTTTGGTTTTGGGTATAACCGCAATTATTTCTCCGTTATTAGTAGATAAAGACTTTTACAGATTGAATTGGCCAATGATGATGCTAATGTCTGTGTTACTTTATGTTTTTCTGAAAAATGATGATTACTTAAGCTTGATGGAAGGTGTGCTTTTTATTGTTATGCTTACAATATTCCTTGTTGTGCTTATTAAAGATTCTAGAAGAAAAACTAAAGTTAATTTAGATGAGGTCGACGATTCGCTTAAAGAAACATCTAATTTTAAAATTATACTTTGGTTATTAATAGGAGCTGCTGCATTGTATTTTGGTAGTGAGTGGTTGGTAAAAGGCGCAAAAGATTTAGCTTCAGCGGTTGGAGTAAGTGAGTATGCTATTTCGGTTACTGTTATTGCAATTGGTACAAGTGTTCCTGAGTTAGCAGCATCAGTTATCGCAGCACTTAAAAAGGAAAAAGCAATTTCTTTAGGAAACCTAATAGGTTCAAATATTTTCAATATTGCATCGGTTTTAGGGCTTACAGCTATTATAAAGCCAATAGCAGTAAATCCAAATACTCCAGAAATTTTATCGACCAATATCTTTTGGATGATAGGTTTTGCGGCTGTATTAATTCCATTAGTGTTTTTGCCTAAACGTTACGAACTTGGACGTTTAAAAGGCTTTTTGTTGTTTGGTGCGTATTTGATATTTATCTATTACGCAGTGGTATAAAAAACAAAAGCTTACAAATTAATGTAAGCTTTTGTGATTGTTTTTATGAACAAAACAAGATAATGTCTAATTAAACATTTGCCGACTTAACTGTTTTTACAATTCTACCAGCAATTTTGTAAGGATCTCCATTGGAAGCAGGACGTCTGTCTTCTAACCAGCCTTTCCAGCCTTTTTCAACAGTAATAATAGGTATTCTAATTGAAGCTCCTCTATCTGAAACTCCATAACTAAAATCAGTTATAGCTGCAGTTTCGTGCTTTCCTGTTAAACGTTGGTCGTTAAATTCACCATAAACTTCAATGTGTTCTTTAACAACTGGTCTGAAAGCTTCACATATTTTTTCATAAGTTTCCTTGCTACCACAAGTTCTTAAAGTGGTATTAGAGAAATTGGCGTGCATACCAGATCCATTCCAATCCATATCTTTTCCTAATGGTTTTGGGTGGTATTCTATATAGTAACCATATTTTTCAGTTAATCTATCTAAAAGATAACGTGCAACCCATAATTCATCACCAGCTAATTTAGCACCTTTGGCAAATAACTGGAATTCCCATTGACCACAAGCAACTTCTTGATTGATACCTTCAAAGTTTAAACCAGCAGCAATACATAAATCAGCGTGCTCTTCAACAAGCTGTCTACCATGAGTGTTTTTTCCACCAACTGAACAATAATACAATCCTTGAGGCGCAGGATAACCTCCTACAGGGAAACCTAAAGGTAATTGTGTTTTAGTGTCCATAATGAAATATTCTTGCTCAAATCCAAACCAAAAGTCATTATCATCGTCATCAATTGTAGCTCTTCCGTTAGATTCGTGAGGAGTACCATCTGCATTTAAAACTTCAGTCATTACTAAGTATCCATTTTTTCTTTCAGGATCAGGAAAAATTGCAACAGGCTTTAATAAGCAGTCAGAAGATCCACCTTCTGCTTGTCGTGTTGAACTTCCGTCAAAAGACCAAATAGGACAGTCTTCTAGTTTACCGCTAAAGTCTTCTTCAATCTTTGTTTTACTTCTCATGTTTTGAGTAGGATAGTAACCATCCAGCCATATGTACTCAAGTTTAGATTTTGCCATTGTGTAAATAGTTTTTGTAATTAAGCTACAAATATAATTTTTTTGTTTTTAAGTGTCATTTTTGAGGGGTTAATTTATTAACAAGTGATATTTTTTTATTTACACCCTTAAATTTAAGGGGTGATTTTAATAAATAATCATTTTAAAGCGTCTTAATTGTTAAATTGTTAATAATCTAATGTTAATTCGCTTTTTTAAAATTCATCATAACTATAAGTTTGTACTTTATTAACAAACAAAAACATACGTTATGTCCACATTACGATTTCATGCGATAAAAGAATCATTAACAAGAAAACCTTTAGAGATTAAAGAAACAGAAAGACGTTCTGAAATCTTTGGAGCTAATGTTTTTAATGAGGTTTCAATGCGACAATACCTTACAAAAGAAGCTTACATGAGCGTTATGGATGCTATAAATAAAGGGACAAAAATAGATAGGGTTGTTGCTGACCATATTTCAACAGGAATGAAAGAGTGGGCAATTTCTAAAGGAGCAACGCATTATACACATTGGTTTCAGCCTTTAACAGGAACTACAGCTGAGAAACACGATGCCTTTTTTGAGCCATTAGGAGGAGGTCAAGCTATTGAAAAATTTGGAGGAGGTCAACTTGTACAGCAAGAACCAGATGCATCTAGTTTCCCAAATGGAGGAATAAGAAATACTTTTGAAGCAAGAGGTTACACCGCTTGGGATCCAACTTCGCCAGCATTTATTTATGGTACTACATTATGTATTCCAACAGTTTTTGTAGCATATACAGGTGAAGCTTTAGATTATAAAACACCATTGCTTAGAGCGCTTCAAGCAGTTGATAATGCAGCTGTAGATGTGTGTAAGTATTTTGATAAAAATGTGAAAAAAGTAAATGCGTCTTTAGGTTGGGAGCAGGAATACTTTTTAATAGATAGTGGTTTGGCAGCTTCTAGACCAGATATTGTTTTAACAGGAAGAACTTTATTAGGTCACTCTTCGGCCAAAGGACAGCAATTAGACGATCATTATTTTGGTACAATACCTAATAGAGCTATGGCGTATATGCGCGATTTAGAGCACGAGTGTATGTTGTTGGGAATTCCTGTAAAAACTAGACATAATGAGGTGGCGCCAAATCAGTTTGAGTTGGCACCAATATATGATGAAGCTAATCTTGCAGTAGACCATAATTCATTATTAATGGATGTAATGGGTAAGATTGCCGAACGTCATAATTTTAAGGTGTTGCTGCACGAGAAACCTTTTGCAGGAGTTAATGGATCAGGTAAACATAACAACTGGAGTTTAGGAACCGATACAGGGGTTAACTTATTAAGTCCAGGAAAAACACCAATGAGTAATCTTCAGTTTTTAACCTTTTTTATCAATACTATAAAAGCAGTTAATGATAATGAGGAGTTGTTAAGAGCAGCAATAGCTTCGGCAAGTAACGATCATAGGTTAGGAGCAAACGAAGCTCCACCAGCAATTATCTCGGTATTTATTGGTGAACAACTAACTAAAGTGCTTAGCGAACTAGAAAATGTAACCGATGGTAAACTGTCACCAGAAGAAAAAACAGACCTTAAACTTAATGTGGTTGGGAAAATTCCTGAGATTTTATTGGATAATACTGATAGAAATAGAACTTCATCTTTTGCTTTTACAGGTAATAAGTTTGAGTTTAGAGCTGTAGGTTCTAAAGCGAATTGTGCAAACCCAATGACCACGCTCAATGCTATTATGGCAAAACAGTTAATAGAGTTTAAAAAAGAAGTAGATGCGCTTATAGATAAGAAAAACCTTAAAAAAGACGAGGCTGTATTTAATATTCTTAGAGAGTATATTAAAAAATCCAAAAACATATTATTTGAAGGTAATGGCTACAGTGACGAATGGGAAAAAGAAGCTAAGAAAAGAGGTTTAAGTAATAATAAAACCACTCCTGAAGCATTAAAAGCTAAAGTAACCAAAAAGGCAATCGACCTTTTTGAGGAGTTGGGTATTATGAATAAAGTAGAGTCTGAAGCACGATATGAAATTGAAATGGAAGAATACATTATGCGTATTCAAATTGAAGGTCGTGTATTAGGAGATATAGCTCGAAATCATGTGGTTCCTACTGCTGTACGTTATCAAAATATCTTGATTGATAATGTAAAAGGGTTAAAAGAAATTTATGGAACAAACTATAAAAAATTAGCTCAAGAACAGTTGAATTTAATCGAAGAAATTTCTGGGCACATTGCATCTATAAATTCTAATGTTACAAAAATGACAGAAGAACGTAAAACCTCAAATAAAATTGAAGATATAGAAAAGAAAGCACATGCTTACTGTAATAAAGTTAAACCAATATTTGATGATATAAGATACCATTGTGATAAGTTAGAATTACTTGTTGATGATGAGCTTTGGCCACTTACAAAATACAGAGAGCTACTTTTTACTAAGTAGTAAATACTGTGTTTGTGGCTCTTTTCTGTAAAAAATGATAAGTAGGTATACGTACATGAAAATGAGTGGGATAGCATTTCAACGCTAAATTTTACTAATAATCGATTATTTGGTTAAACATAGTCAGGTCAGCTACTTAATTTAGTAAGTTTGTGACGCTATTAATCAATTATTTGTAAAATGAAGAAGTTACTATTAAGTGTGGCTGCTTTGATGTTTGCTACATTATTATTTTCTCAAGATGATTCTAATGTAGAGAATGACGAATTAACACATGACACAAGTGTTGTTAAGACAGAAATGAAAGTAACGAAAGAGTCATAATATTCTTTCGTAAATACTTAACTGTTTTATTAAATGGGTTTCACACTCATTTAATAGGAAAAAGACAGGTGATTTTAAAATCATCTGTCTTTTTTGTTTCAGAAATACCTAATAAGTTGATTCTTTGAATTTTATTTTGTTATATTGCGCTCCTTATTGCCTCATAATTAGAACTTTAAATCTCTTTTGTTATTAATTAAAGAACGTTTAATTAATACTAAATTGATGATAGCAAAATTCAAATGTATTAAGACGCTTGTCTTAATATTCCTAACTTTCTACGCGACTATATCTTTTGGTCAGGAAAGCGAAAGCCTTGATAACAGTAAAGCTTTTAAAAAGCTAAAATTTTATGACTACAGAAGTGATAATGTTATTGATATTGCAGGAGGAACTTCAGTAATGAATGGAGATTATTTTACCGATCCCTTATTTGAAGTGTTTTTTCATGTTGGTTATAAACGTTATATCTTTCCTTATTTAAATATCAATTTCGGGTACAACAAGTTCAATCTTGCATATAAAGATATTTTTAATGAAGGGTTTATGTCTTTCGATTTGAACTTAGAGTATACAATGCTACCTTATGAAAAATTCACACCTTATGTGTTTGTAGGAGCAGGTTATAATGCGGCTAATTATTTTGAACGTACAGATATGAAGGCACAAGCAGGACTTGGCGTAGAATATATAGTTATTGAAGGTTTGGGGTTAAAGCTTTACGCTGACTATAATTATGTTTTTACCGATGAACTTGACGGTTTTGAGTTTGGTGATGCTGATGATGTATACTGGAGAATTGGGTTCGGAATTAACTTTTATTTAGGTGGAACTAAGAAAAGAGAAAAGATTTTAGCCAAATTACCAACAGTTATTAACACCAATTCTATAATTGAGAAACAAAATTGGGGTAAAAAATAAATTACAATCCTTATTTTTGTGGCTCAAAACAAATCCATGAGTCAAAATATAAGTAAAAGATATGCGCAAAGAGGCGTTTCAGCTTCTAAAGAAGACGTGCATAACGCTATCAAGAATATTGATAAAGGCTTGTTTCCTAAAGCATTCTGTAAAATTGTACCAGACTATTTAACAAACGATGAAGGTCATTGCTTGATTATGCATGCAGATGGAGCTGGTACAAAATCGTCTTTAGCTTATATGTATTGGAAAGAAACAGGAGATGTTTCAGTATGGAAAGGTATCGCGCAAGATGCACTTATCATGAATATTGATGACCTTCTATGTGTTGGTGCTACTGATAATATTATGCTGTCTTCAACTATAGGGAGAAATAAAAACTTAATTCCAGGAGAAGTTATTTCGGCTATTATTAATGGAACTGAAGAGCTGATCTCTGAATTAAAAAACTTTGGAGTAACCATTCATTCTACAGGTGGAGAAACTGCTGATGTTGGTGATTTGGTAAGAACCATTATTGTAGATTCTACTGTTACTGCTCGAATGAAACGTGAAGATGTCATTGATAATGCTAATATTAAAGCAGGTGATGTTATTGTTGGTTTAGAGTCTTTTGGTCAAGCAACTTATGAAAAAGAGTACAATGGCGGAATGGGAAGTAATGGATTAACATCGGCTAGACATGATGTTTTTAATAATTATTTAGCAGAAAAATATCCTGAAAGTTTTGATGCCTCTGTGCCTAAAGACTTAGTGTATTCTGGTAATGTGAAGTTAACTGATGCTGTTGAAAATTCGCCAATTGATGCAGGTAAATTAGTACTGTCGCCAACACGTACTTACGCTCCAATTATTAAGAATATTTTGTCAAAATACAATAGTGATTCCATTCACGGAATGGTACATTGCTCTGGTGGAGCACAAACTAAAATCCTTCATTTTGTAGACAGCCTTCACATAATTAAGGATAATATGTTTGAAATTCCTCCGTTGTTTAAGTTAATTCAAGAGCAATCAAATACAGACTGGAAAGAAATGTACCAAGTGTTTAATTGTGGACATAGAATGGAGTTATATGTATCTCCTGAAGTTGCACAAGACATTATTACAATTTCAAAATCATTTAACGTAAACGCTCAAATTATTGGAAGAGTTGAAGCGTCTTCAACTAAAAAACTAACTATTGAGAGTGAATACGGAACCTTTAACTACTAAAATTTTCACATCCGCTTAAAACCCTATGATATAATGAAAAACCTTTTTTACCTTATCTTTTTATTAGTATTTCAATTTTCATACTCACAACCAGATTCATTGTTTTTCAAGAAGAAAATTAAAGAGATTGCTCCCAAATGGGAATTGGTAAATAGGGCAGGTTTAGATTTAAGTGAAGTGGCATTTGTAAACTGGAGTGCTGGTGGTAGTAACTCAATATCTGCGCTTGTAGGTGTAACTTCTAATTTAACTTATAGACATAAAAATTTTGTTTGGAAGAGTATTGGTTCTGTACGTTACGGAATTAATAAGCAAGAGAGTCAAAAAGTAAGAAAAACAGAAGATGTTATTGAGTTAGCGTCAAATTTAGGCTATAGAAAAGATACCCTAAATAACTGGTTTTATTCTGCAAGGTTTAACTTTAAAACACAAATTACCAATGGATATAACTATCCTGACAGAAATAATCCTATTTCTCAGTTTATGGCACCTGGTTATTTGTTTTTTGGTGTTGGAGCAGAGTATGGTAAAAATATGGAGAAGCTTAATTTGTATTTATCGCCATTAACCTTTAAATCAACATTTGTTCTGGATGAAGATTTAGCTAATGCTGGTTCTTTTGGTGTTACACCTGCTGAATTTGATGACGAAGGTAATGTACTTATTCCTGGTCAACGAGTACGAACCGAAATGGGAGTTTTAATAACTAATGCCTACGAAACGACATTGCTGGAAAATATATCAATAGTGAATTTAGTGAGTTTTTACACAGACTATCTCAATAGTTTTGGAAATGTAGATGTCGATTGGGAAGTTGTCTTCGATTTTAAAGTAAACAATTATGTGAGAGCAACTTTAGGGTCTCATCTAAAATACGATAATGATGTAAAAATCATTGAACCAACCGAAGTAGAAGACGAGTTTGTTGAAAAAGGAGCTAGAGTACAATGGAAACAACTTTTAGGCGTTGGCGTTGTTGTAGACTTTTAATCTAGACTTCCTGTGCTTACATAGTTGTAGGTCTCAAGTTCTTTGAGATCATTAATAGGCTTACTGCATCCGTTTTTTATTAGATATAGGTTGTCACTTGTGTTAATTACATTTTTATGCATGTGATCCGTTATGATGATTATCTTTTCGTGCTTTTCTTCAGAAATTAAGCCTATAATTTTTTGAATGTGTAAAGGCGATAAGTGCGAAAAAGGTTCGTCCAATAAAGCAATTTTGTTTTTTCCTTTTAGTATTAGGTAAGTTTCAATTACACGACGTTCTCCACCTGAAAGTTTATTGAACCTTTTGTCTTTGTAAGACGAAAACGATTCAAATTCTGCTACGAAATCATTCCAGTCTATCTTTAAAAGTTTGAAGACAGTTTTTAACTTGGCGCGATCTGGAGTAAAATTAAATTGAGGTAAAAAGCTTGCGAGTTTTGTTTTATATAAAGCAGATGTAATTGGCTTTCCATCAATTCGTATAAGTTTATATTTTGATTGTAACGAGCCAAAAATAATGTTTAACAAGCAACTTTTTCCAGAACCATTACTACCAAGTACACCTGTGACTTTTCCAGTTTCGGCTTTTAAGTAAATACCGTTTAAAATGCATTTGTCTTTAAAATAAAGCTCAACATTATCTACCTCTAACGTCATATAAACTCTTTAATGAGTATAATATAAACAATCATTATAGATATGTCTATTATAAAAAGGGACGAGAAAAGTTTAAAAGATGAGATACCTAAGTTTTTGTAGAAAATAAGCTTTCGTCTAGCATTAGTTTCGGTGACTAAATACCATAAAAACACAGTAAGGAAGAGTTTAGTAATTACAGCAGGAACAATGTGTGGGTTAAATATAGTAATGCCAATATTAACAAGAAAAGACCAAATAAAATAAGGTCTGTAAAAAGCAAGTATAGCTCCAAATTGCTGCATAATACTAAGAAAACGTATTTTTAATAAAAATATTTTGAAGCAGTATTCGTAGCTAATAGTGCATATTAAAATTTAAGGATTCATAAATCATTGTAAATTCAATTTAAAGAAATATTTTATGAAAAAATACTTGGATAAAAGAGTAAGTGTTGTATGTTTAAAGTTTCTTTTAAGTAAGAAAGGTTACAGTAATTTTTTCATACTATTTTTATAATGCTTAAAACAAATTTAGGAGTATTTATAACTACCATCATCTTAATTTTATTCAATTTTTTATCTATATATAAATTCGGATTAAAATATTTTGATGAAACTAATTGTGTTGTTGTGTTTCTTTTATTTGTAGTGTTTTTGTATAACAAATGCTACTTAAATTTTAAACTACTTCTGGCATTTGTATTGGCATTATTAGCCAATATTTCACTTATATATTATGAAAACATTGTGTTTTCTTTTTTAGTTAACATATTTAAACTTCTCTTTTATGTTGTGTTAATGTGGCATGTAATTCCGCTTCAGAGAAATGTCAAAATAACCCGTTTAGATTGGTTGTCTTATATATTTGTGTCTTTTTTAGGATTCGGTATAATTAAATTACTTATTGATTCTATTGAACAAAATCTAGAAGCAGGTCTAAGCTTATTGTTTTATATACATGGTTTATGTTTAATGATTGTTCTGATTATAGCTTTTAGGTATAATAGTACTGACTTTAAAGGTGCTAAGTATTTTGCATTTCTTTTAGCGTTGTTCCTTTTTTCAGACATATTTTCATCCTTTGGGTACTATCTTGGTTATGATAATTTGTCTTACTTTGAACGTTTTTTCTATACTATGGGACTTTGTTTTACTATAATATATTCAAAAAAATATATAGCAAAAAGCGTGAGTGAAAAGGGTAGAGTTATCTAGCAATGTATATCGAGCAGATTTAAACATTTTAAATTCATAAATTATCGTATTTTTGCGGCACAATTTTAAGAAGATAAATGTTAGATAAATTACAAATAGTAAAACAGCGTTTTGATGAGGTTAGTGACCTAATCATTCAACCTGATATTATTTCAGACCAAAAACGCTATGTTGCTCTCAATAAAGAATACAAAGATCTTAAAGTGCTTGTTGATAAGCGTGATGAGTACCAAGAGCTTGTAAATAATATAACTGAAGCTGAAGAAATCATTTCTGATGGAAGTGACCAAGAAATGGTTGAAATGGCTAAAATGCAGTATGATGAAGCTAAAGCAAGAATACCTGTTTTAGAAGACGAAATTAAATTCTTACTAATACCAAAAGATCCTGAAGATGCTAAAAATGCTGTGGTTGAATTACGTGCAGGAACTGGTGGAGATGAGGCTAGTATTTTTGCAGGAGATTTATTTAGAATGTATACTAAATACTGCGAAGGAAAAGGGTGGAATGTAAGTACTGTTGATTTTAGCGAAGGAACAAATGGTGGGTTTAAGGAAATCCAGTTTGAAGTGTCTGGTGAAGATGTTTACGGAACTTTAAAATTTGAAGCAGGTGTACATCGTGTGCAACGTGTACCGCAAACCGAAACACAAGGTAGAGTACACACAAGCGCTGCAACGGTTATGGTATTCCCAGAAGCCGAAGAATTTGATGTGGAAATAGACCCAAAAGATGTGCGTATTGATTATTTCTGTTCGTCAGGACCAGGAGGACAATCGGTAAACACTACCTATTCAGCTGTACGTTTAACGCATATCCCAACAGGTTTGGTGGCTCAGTGTCAAGACCAAAAGTCACAGCACAAAAACAAGGAAAAAGCCTTTAAAGTATTACGTTCGCGTTTGTATGACTTAGAGCTTGCGAAAAAGCAAGAAGAAGATGCAGCAAAACGTGGTAGTATGGTAACATCTGGAGATAGAAGTGCTAAAATTAGAACTTACAACTATCCACAAGGACGTGTTACTGACCACAGAATTGGTTTAACACTTTACGATTTACAGAACATCGTTAATGGAGATATCCAAAAAATAATAGACGAATTAATGCTGGCTGAAAACACTGAAAAGTTGAAAGCTAGTGACGAAACCATATAACAACAAGCCTCTTTTTTTGAGGCTTTTTTTATGAAGAAAAAAATAGTAATAGTTTTTATTGTCCTAGCAGTATTGAAAACTTTTCTTTGGATGTTTGATATACTT
The DNA here is from genome assembly GCF_004366715.1 of Meridianimaribacter flavus. Taxonomy (GTDB): domain Bacteria; phylum Bacteroidota; class Bacteroidia; order Flavobacteriales; family Flavobacteriaceae; genus Gaetbulibacter_B; species Gaetbulibacter_B jejuensis. Next base: position 59,098 of record NZ_SOQZ01000007.1, on the reverse strand, counting down.
AGGTTTTATAATTATCCAACCCTTGCTAACGAACCTAATTTAAAACAAGGAGCTAAATTTGTTTGGTCAAGTTTTGTTAAACCTGAAAGATTAGATTTTATCTGTTTTGAAGTAAAAAGTGATACATCGAATTATGAGGTTGCTATGAGGCTGGTTGGTTTGCCTAATGATGTTTTAGAGATAAAAAAAGGAACTTTGTTTGTGAATAATATCAATATTGATAAGGGTCTTGATTTAAGGAGATTGTATAAGTTTGAAAGAAATTATTTTGATTCTCAAATTTCTCCGCATATTGAAAGTAATCAGTTTTATTATTCAATTTATTCGGATTCAATTTCTGTTTTTATTGATGACAATAAAGTAGAAGAACTAAATTTGAAGCTTAATCCAGAAGTCATGAGTGTTGATGCTATTGATGAGTTAGTGAGTTTGGAGTATGGCAAGAAATGGAATTCTGATAATTTTGGGCCAATACATATACCTGAGAACAAATATTTTGCAATAGGAGATAATCGTTCAAATTCGTATGATTCTAGATATCTTGGATTAATTTCTGAAGAGAATATTTTAGGAACAATAATTTATATTTACCAGTAATAGCATAATGACAACACACCAACTCACTGAGCAAATCAAAAAAAAGAAATCCTTTTTATGTATAGGATTAGATGTTGATTTAAACAAAATACCACAACACTTACTACAAGAGGAAGATCCTATTTTTGCATTCAATAAAGCCATTATTGACGCTACACACCATTTGTGTGTTGCCTATAAACCCAATACAGCATTTTATGAAGCTTATGGACTTAAAGGTTGGAAAGCGCTTGAAAAAACCATAATGTATCTTAACGTAAAGCATCCTGAAATCTTTACTATTGCTGATGCAAAACGTGGTGATATTGGTAACACAAGTACCATGTATGCTAAAGCTTTTTTTGAAGACCTTGCTTTTGATAGTGTAACCGTAGCACCTTACATGGGAAAGGATTCTGTAGAGCCATTTTTAGCTTTTGAAAATAAACACACTATACTTTTGGCGTTAACTTCTAATGCAGGTGCTTTTGATTTTCAAACCAAAAAGATTGATGAGGTTGAGTTGTACAAACACGTTTTAGAAACCTCAAAAACTTGGAATAATTCCCAAAACTTAATGTATGTGGTTGGTGCTACAAAAGCTGAATATCTAGCTGAAATACGCAAGATTATTCCTGAGAGTTTTCTTTTAGTGCCAGGAGTTGGTGCTCAAGGCGGAAGCTTGCAAGAGGTTTGTAACTACGGAATGACCAACAATGTAGGTTTGCTTATAAACTCTTCACGAGGGATTATATATGCGTCTAATGGAGAAGATTTTGCCCAGGCTTCTGCTGCAAAAGCTAAAGAACTTCAAGAACAAATGGAGAGTATCTTAAATTAGAAGTTAACTTATTTCTAATTTAAGTATCTTATCATGATGTATAAAGACCAACTCAATAGAACATTTCAGTTTACAACAACACCAAAGCGAATAGTTTCTTTGGTGCCAAGTCTTACAGAGTTAATTTGCGATTTAGGGTTGGAAGCATCTCTTGTAGGTGTTACTAAGTTTTGCGTGCATCCTCAGCATATAAGGACTAATGTTGCTGTAGTAGGAGGAACAAAACAAGTTCATATTGATAAAATAGAAGCGCTTCAACCAGATATAATTCTTTGTAACAAGGAAGAAAATACCCAAGATATTGTTGAGAACTGTTCTATAGTTGCTCAAGTGCACATAAGTGATATTTACACCATTGATGATTGCTTAGCGCTAATTACAATGTATGGTGAATTGTTTGCTGTAGAACAAAAAGCACAAGAATTGGTTAAAACGATAACTGCAAAAAAAGCAGATTTTTTAAAAACTATAGATAATAAACCTAAACCTAAAGTTGCTTATTTAATTTGGAAAAACCCTTGGATGGTGGCTGCACAACAAACGTTTATTGATTATATGCTTTCAATAAATAATTTTGAGAATGTTTTTGGCGCGTTACAGCGTTATCCTGAAGTGGATTTGAAAGATGAAAAGTTTAAGGATGCAGAATATGTTTTTTTATCTACAGAGCCTTATCCTTTTAAGGAAAGTGATGCCATAGCTATCCAAGCATCGTACCCAAATATTAAAGTGATTTTGGTAGATGGTGAACTGTTTTCGTGGTATGGTTCAAGACTCATTAAAGCTTTTGATTACTTTAAAAAGCTGCATCAAGAGTATTTGAATTAGAACGTTTTAAGCTCAATATTCTTTTTTTGAGTTTAGAAGCTTCATGGTATAAAAAGTCGCTCAAACCAGAGTCGGTTTGGGTAACGTTATACGCTTCCTCAATAAAGTTTAAATACGTACTTTCTAATTCTTTTAGATTCAAAACCTTCCCAAGGTTTGGTCTAATTCTTCCTACTTTACAAAAATGTGTGTTCATAAACTTGTTTTTATATAAATACGAGTCAATGAACCTTTTAGACTAGCGGTAAAGGTTAAATAATTGTGAAATATAAATTAAGAGCGAAAAATTATTGAATAAAAAAATCCGTAGAGAAATTCATCTACGGATTTTTTTAAGGCTAAAAAGCAATAATTTTAGAAAGCACCAATAAAGTGATTTCCTGGTTTGTTAATTAGTTTTGCGCCTTCAGTTACTTCACCAGTAATGCTATTGATGATGTAGATGTTTCCATCTTGACCTACAGGAGCAACTGTTACATACACATCATTACCATCAACTACAAAACCTTGATATTGAAAAGCGTATAAGTCTACATGGTAAGGTAAATCTACTTGTTGAGCGGTTGCAGAGTTCAAATCTACACGAGCTAAATAGCTTTGTTGTTGATTTGAAAGTGATGATGTTTGTGCTCCATCATGAGTATAATGAACAAAAGCAATTCCATTTCCAGCATATCTCCAGTTTTGAATATATGATCCAGTTACACCTAAAGCAGCGTCAAGACTGAAAACAAATGTGTTATCATACTCATTGTTTTGGTTTATTTTTAAAATGTGAGAACCTCCAGAATCTCTTTGAGTCGCTTGGTAAACGTTTCCATCTTCAGCAACAAAAGCATTAAAACTTCTGTACCCACTAGTATCTCCATAACCTACAGTAGAAGTAATAATTGTTGGGTTGTCTAAAGAAGGATAATCAACAACAATTGACTTAGAGCCTAAACGTTCATAATCTGATTCGCTATTTCCTGTTTCAGGATTAGTTTTACGCATCCAAGTACCAATAATCAATTTGTCGCCTGCTGCATTTAATACTGGTGAATCTAATCTAAAAATGTAATGACCTAAAGCTTCTTCTTCCGCAGAAAGAGGAATTTCATAAGATTTAGTTTCAGAGATTAAAGCGTTAACTAGATCTAAAGATAATACAGTTGCAGTACCTCTTGTGTATAGGTAGTTACCATCATTGTCTGAATTTACCTGTGGTGAAGTAACATTAACAGCAACACCTGTTTGATCTCCATCAAAAAGTTTTGCCCATCTTGGGTTTGTCCCTGCATATTGTGAAATATTTACAGTACCACCAATAGGACTAAAGTCTTGTCCGCCACCAACAACATATTTTTGGAACTCACCACCATTGCTACCACCATAAGCAATATTGAAAAAAGTAGAACCATCAACTGAAGATTGTAAACGTGCAGTTCTAGCAGATTGAACTAAATATCCGTTTTCAAAAACATCAAATGTTTTATTTGGGTCTTGTGCATCTTGTTTGCTTATAGAGTATACCAAAGTACCTCCATTACCATCTCCTGGAGTTCCATCATCTGTTCCCATTATGGCTCCAGCAACAGTAATCCATCTGTCTTCAGTTTGGCCTGAACCATCTGGAGTACCACCATTATCATCGTCACTACTACAGCTAGTTGTGAAAAATAACGTACTTAATGCTACTGCAAAAGTTAAAAGTTTAAAACTATTTCTTTTCATTGTATATATATTAAAGGTTATTGATTGTATAATTTAATTTTATGTAAAAGGCTCTTCCTGGTTTTTGAACTGCAAAATTGTCAAAAGCTCTTTTGTTGAATATGTTTTTCATGTCTAAGCTTAATACTACCTTTTTACTTGGAAACATATAGCTTACTCCTGCATCATGAATAAACTGTTGAGGAACATCAAAAAAATCTGTTCCAGCGTTGTTTCCGTAAGGTTCTAGCAAGTAATTAAAGGTGTCAACAAACATGAAATTATAAAACAGGTTTAGCTCAGCTTTTTCTTGAAGAATGTTTTTAAATTGGTACTGAGCGTTTGTGTTAATTGTAAATGTTGGCTCGTTTGGTACTTTTCGTTCGTTAAATTGATTCTTATAAGTAAGGTCTAATTTTGAAGCGTTTAGTACTATTCTTAAATTGTTGTTGTATGTATAGTTTAACTCGGCATCTATTCCTTTTGAAATAACATCACCTTGATTTTCAAAAGGTAAAACTTGAACATTGCTATTTAATGATGTTTGTACTTGTGTGCCAATTCTATCTTTAATGTTTCTGTAAAATAAATTGGTAGCTAATGATAAGTCGTGTTTTTTTATGGTGAATGTCCCAAGTTTTAAGCCTAAGTTAATATTGTTGCTTGTTTCAGGTCTTATGTTTGGGTTTTCAATAATGTTATCTCCAGCATCACCAAATACTTCGTTTTCGGTTGGGAGTCGTACAGCCTTTTCTGCTGAAGCTAAAACTGTAATTAAAGGTGATATTTGGTAGGATGTAGCGACACCATAACCTTGAATGCTGGTGTTGTTACTTACAACATCTTCAACATAAGTTGGTTCGTCATCAATAGTTTCAACCGTTGGGTTTGTTCTTTCAATATGTTGTTGATAGTTTTTTCCAAAAACAGAAGCTTTTAGCTTGTTGTTGAATGCATTAAGTTCATAACTCAATGAGGTTATATTTTTGTGTAAATAACGAGTACCCATAAACCTTCTTTCTAGAACAGAGCGTATTTCATCATCATCCTTTCTATCTACAGCTGAGAATAGGTGGTTTAATAAAAACTTATGGTTTTTATTTAAACTATAGGAAAGACCAATTCGTATAGAGGAAACCTTTCGATTAATGTTTGCAATAGTTGGCTCGCCTTGTTGAGCGCCTTGAGGTCTTAAAATAGGTTGACCATTCAGGTCTAAGCTTTTTTCGCCATACCAATTATAGTTCCATTTTACGGTATCGTTGATTACTCGATTTCGTTCTCCATAAAGTCCATGTAAGTTGAAGTCTAAGCCTTTAGTTAAGATGTCTTTTTTAGAATATGTTAAGCTTACGATGCTTGCATCAGCTTCAGTAAAACGACCTTTGTAAGGAATGGTCATAAAAGCACCATGTTGTATTTCGTTGTAAGAGTCTGAACCTGTAAAACCAATTAAGAATTTATCAGCCCATTTAACATCAGTAAAACCTGCTTCAATAATTCCGCCATAAGATCTAAAGGCATCATTAAAACGTTTGGCACGAACATACTGTAATTGTCCATTGGGTTGTATGTTGTATACATTTGATCCCCAAACTTCATAATCATTATCTGAATAATTAAAAAACCCAGAAGCTTTGATAGTAAAGCCTGAATTTTTAAAACGGTAAAGCCCATTAAAATTTAATTGAGAGGTATTAAATGAACCGTAAGAAGCGGATGCCGTAAAGCTGTTTTTGGCATCCTCTTTTAGTACAACATTAATAGCTCCTCCTAGAGCATCATTTGATAAATGCCCAGGAACAACACCTTTGTAAACTTCAATTCTCTCAATCATTGAAGGAGGGATGCTGTTTAAATTGAAAGAAGAGCCATAAGTGGAAATTGGGATGCCATCAATAAATATGCGTACAGCATTACCTGACAATCCATTTATATTGTAGTTAACAGCAGAACCTAAACCTCCATTTTGTCGTATTCTAACACCTACAGTTTGATTAAGAAGCTCGTTTGTTTGTATGTTTCTAATACCAGCTTCTTTAGTTTTAATTACGTCAACAGCAAATCCTTGCGTCTCAACAATTTTTTCTTTGGATTTACCAACAACTAGAACTTCTGAAAGTTCTACGTCTTTACTTGACTCTACAGTATAATTTACAGTTTTATTTTTGGTGTTTACTTCAATTGTAAATGTTGTGTCAGTAATCTCTATTGATGTTACTTCTATTTTATGAACTCCATAAGGAACTTTTCTAAATTCAAAAACTCCATTATCATTTGTGGTGCTAAACTTATTGAGTTGTTTTATATATACATGTGCATTAATTACTGGAGCGCCATTTTTTAAAGTTATTGTGCCTGTAATAGTACTGGTTTGAGAGTATGCTAGAGCAGAAAATAAAAAGAAAACAAAGCTAAAAAAACGAGTCATTTATTATGTTTGAGGCGTTAAAACGCTGCAAAGTTAAGTCTATTTAGAATTAATCCAAATAAAAACTAAAAATAATAATTGATTTTTGTATCTGTAATTTTTTTAACTATTTATTAGTTGATTTGTTAATTATAGATAGTATAAAATAGTGAGTTCTTATAAAATTAATGTTTTTATAAGTATAGTAAAAAGTGGGAGTGAATTATCTGTTTAAATATTTCAACTTATTGAGCTTATCAAGTAATTTTATAGCTCTATATTCAGAAATGTCACTGGTTGCAGAATCTGTTTGACGTAAATTGTAGGCTTGTTCAATAAGTTGCTTGTAGCGAATTTGCAACTTTAGCTGGTGCTTTTTTATTTTGGATAAATCTTTCATTCCTACAGCTTTAGAGTGTTAAATATATTCAAAAAAAAATTATTCGGCAACTTAAAACTTAAAATTGTTAATAAAAAAATCGACCCTAGGAGCAGGTCGATTTTTCAAACTAACTTTTCTAATTTAATTTTAGTGAAGGATATTCTCTTTTGCTAACACTGCAAAGATGCGGCTTAATCTAAAGACTAATGTTATGTTAATATTAGGTTTGGATTAAGAATCATTTAATAAATTTAAAAGAACTAAAACTCTCACTATGAAACAACTACTGCTTTTTTTAATACTTGTCTTTTCTCCGGTTTATATAAACGCACAAAACAATGCGTGTAATTGCTGTACCGAAAAGCATACAGAGTTTGATTTTTGGATTGGTAATTGGGAAGTGATAAAACCTGATGGAACACCTGCAGGCACAAATGTTATAGATAAAATACAAGACAATTGTATTTTACGAGAAAACTGGACAAGTGCAACAAAAGGGTATACAGGTACTAGCAATAACTTTTATAACACTACAACCAAACAATGGGAACAACTTTGGATTGATAACCAAGGACAGAGTTTGCACTTAAAAGGGAATAGGGTAGGAAATCAAATGATTTTAAAATCGGATGTTGCTACAAACAAAGCTGGTCAACCTTATTACCATCGTGTGACTTGGACTGCTAATGACGACGGAACCGTTAGGCAATTATGGGAAACTATTACCAATGACAATTCAGTAACCGTTGCTTTTGATGGTTTGTATAAAAAGGTAAAATAAGTGCTTTAAGAATTGCTTAGTCTTGTAAAGCGAATACTTTTTTAAGCAAATCAGTAGTACGTGATGACACTTTATTTCTGATTTCTTTTTCCTCAACAGCAATCATTGTGTAAACACCTTTTAGTGCTTCGCCTGTAACATAATCAGTTAAATCAGGGTTTACGTTATTAGTAAAAGGAATGCTGTTGTATTTATTAATAAGATTTGCCCAAATTTGGTCAGCACCAACTTTAGTAAACGAATTATTAATTACAGGGTGAAACTTGTCGTACAATGCAGTTTGGGTTTTGCCTGTTAGATATTGAGTAGCAGCATCGTCATTACCAAGTAAAATGTTTTTAGCGTCATTAAAGGTGATGTCTTTAACTGCACTCACAAAAATAGGAGTTGCTTCGCTAACCGCATCTTCAGCAGCTCTATTCAAAACCTTTAAACCTTCATCTGCAAGGTTGTCTAAACCTATATCGCGTAAAGCTTTATCTACTTTTTGAAGTTCTTCAGGTAATACAATTTTTACCAATTCATTCTTGAAAAAACCATCCTTTTGTGTCAGCTTGCTAACCTGTTTGTCTATTCCTTGGTCAAGTGCCTCACGTAAACCAGAAGCTATATCAGCATTGCTAAGTACACTACCATCTTGAGGAAGTTGGTCAATTACGTTTTGTAATTCGGCACAAGAGTTAAGAGTAAAAATTGCAAGTAAAATAAAAAGTGACTTTTTCATAGGTATGATTTTTGGTCAAATTTACAAAAGCAGTTTTTTATAATACAAGTATTATTGAAAATATTAACACACCAATTATTTAGTAGTCATTCAATTAAAATTAAAAAATATAATTAAAACACTATTTTAGCACAATAGTTGTTATGACACTAGTGTTATATTGTTATTTATTATGAAAATTGATTATTTACTTAAGAATTTTTTAATTGCATTTATTGTATTGCCAGTTATGGCGTTGGGACAAATAAATGTTTCTGAAAAGGTTCAAGTCTCTAAGTCTGCAAACAACTCTGAAAATGCGTTGTATTTTATTGATTTTTGGGCTACTTGGTGTGGACCATGTGTGTATGCCAAAGAATATTTAGGTGTGCTTCAAAAACAATATCCTAATGATTTTTATGTGGTTTCAATTTCGCAGGAAAACCCTGAATTGGTTAGAAAATATTTGAAAAAACGCCCTACAGATTTAGCGGTTTTTGTGGATTATGAAGGTGAAACATTTAATAAGCATAATATAAGACTATTGCCTCATGGAATTCTTATGAATGCTGATGGAGATGTTTTGTGGGAGGGTAGTCCTACTGATTTTAAAGCGTCAGATTTAGCACGATTTTTACGCAGTAACACAAAGAAGAAGCATGTGGACAAGTTCTTTAAGGATAAAGGTGCAAAGACTGAAAATATTGAGACTGTTTACCAGCCCAAATCAGCTTTTGAAATTAAAACATTAAAAAAGGAATCTTTCGATTTTTTACAAATTCAAGAACGTTCAAATTATGTTGAATTTAAGGGGAGTGTTAAAGATATTCTGGCTTACAACCTAAAGGTTTATAAAAGCCAAGTGAAGTTGTCTGACGATTTAGACCAGCAATATCATATGTGTATTTCAAAAAGCAACAATCCTTATGGTAACCATACAGCTGAAATTATTGATGCTTTAAAACTAGAGATGTACCATTCCGAAGTAAAAGGGGAAGCAATGGTTTTTGATATTGAGAGTATCACGTTTTGGGATACAAATCAGATAGATTGGGGAAGAGATACAGCTAAATATTTAATCGATGAGTATCAAATACAGGCAGATAATGTAACTTTTAAGGAGGTGTTGTACCAACTATCACAAGTTTTAGAGAAGCCAGTTGTAACGGTTCAAGATATTACTGATACTGCTGAGCACGATTGGTCTATTCATTACAAGTTTTATGATTTGATGCAATCGGATCTATTGGATAATTACGGGATTAAAGCTGAAGCAAAAACAACTAGTTATAAGTTATATACGCTAACAAAAAAAGCTCCTTAAAGGAGCTTTTTTTGTTTCTATAAAAAAGAAATTAGTTGTTAATTACTCTAAACTCAGTACGTCTATTTCTTTGGTGTTCAGCTTCTGAACAATCAACACCATTAGAACAACGGTTAGTAAGTCTAGACTCTCCAAAACCTCTTGCTGTTAATCGGCTTCTAGAAACACCCTTAGATACTAAATAGTTTACTACAGAGTTTGCACGTTGCTGTGATAAAGATCTGTTGTAGTCATCGTTACCTCTAGAGTCAGTGTGAGACATAATTTCTATGCTTACGTTAGAGTCGTTTAGTAATGGTAATAATGTTTCGTCTATTACTTTTTTAGATGCTGGTGTTAAACGAGCACTTGCAAGTTCATAAAATATTGGTAAAACAGTTGGATTTAATAATTCACATTCAACTTCTTCCCAAGTTGTAATACCACCTTTTTTAGCTAAAACTGTTCTGGTTACTGTTTCGTATTTAGCAGGCACAGTTACGCTAGTTGTTGTAGCAGGAGTTTCAACTACTTGACGTGTAATAGTAGTATATTCCGCAGGAATTTCAATTTCGTCCATTCTTGCAGGAGTCTTAATCACACGCTTTTTGTAAGTTGTTGATTGCTCATCAACAGGAATTCCGTTAGTAGTTGCGTCACTAGCTAAAGTAGTGAAAGGCACATCTCTAAATTGTGCAGGATACTCCACAAAACAAGCAGCAACACAGTCTTCTTTGTTAACTGAAGGGCAATCCTCTAGTATTTTGTATTCCCATCCTGAAGTTTTTGGGTAAACCTCATATGTGTTAGAGTCTTTTCCAAAGGTTGCTGGTACAACTCTTAAGTCAGTTCTTCCTTCCTTTTTTACATAAGGAACTTCAACGGTTTCATAAACTGCTGGTGTGTAAACATACTTTTTTGATGCTTCTTTAACCAATACAGTTTCTTCAACAGTTTTGTAAACAGCTGGAACAACTTGTAATGTAGTGTAAGCAGGATAAACTTGTAGCGTTTCTTCTACTTCTTTAAATTCGTCCTTAGTGATACACTTAACGTAGCATTTACCTGGTTCAGGATTTTCCGGTAGGCTTGAGCCTGAGAAAAACTTATACCTGCTAAAAGGAATAAGCCTAATAATAATTTTTGTTTCATAGAATAAAAATTAGTTAATGGTTATAGTTTAATTTTTACGGTTTTTTTAATGACCGCATTCATTAGACCCATAAATAACTGATGCGTCACTTTTTTAAATCACTAATTATCTATTTTTACAACTATTGAATTGATTGTTTCTCATATTTAGTGTTAAATTGTTTAATAAAATTTAATAAATGTTTGCTTTTGATGGTTTTTAATTAAAAAAATAGTCGGAAGTGTTAAAAAATGTTTTTTATGCAATTGTAAATCAATAGGTTGCTTTTGTATTAAAATTCGCACTAGACTCTAGCTTTAAGTGGAGTGTAATTGTAAAAGGTTATAATTTATAGAGTTAGAGGTTTGTTGCTTTGATGTGATAAGTGATTTGATGATTTTTTAGAACGAAGACTTTAATAAGGCCTCTTAATTCATTTTCTAGATGCTATTGATGATTATATACCTACTCTCAATTTTTGTATTAGATATTTTGGTATAAATCGAGTATTTTTTTGAATATTCCGTAAATTTGTGCCTCTTATAATTAGATTTTTTGTCAATGAAACAAATTCCGCCATATAAACCAAAGTATAAAGTACGTATTGTCACAGCAGCCTCTTTATTTGATGGACATGATGCCTCAATAAATATCATGCGTCGTATTATCCAATCTACAGGTGTTGAGGTTATTCATCTTGGACATGACAGAAGTGTTGAAGAAGTAGTAAATACAGCTATTCAAGAAGACGCCAATGCTATTTGTTTAACTTCCTACCAAGGAGGTCACAATGAATATTTTAAATATATGTATGACTTGCTTAAAGAGCGAGGAGCAGGACATATTAAAATCTTTGGAGGTGGAGGAGGAGTAATCCTTCCTTCAGAGATTAAAGAGTTAATGGATTACGGGATTGCTAGAATCTATTCGCCTGATGATGGTCGTGAAATGGGACTTCAAGGGATGATTAACGATTTGGTACAGCAATCAGATTTTGCTATTGGTGACCAACTAAATGGTGAAGTAGCGACTTTAGAAGAGAAAAACCCAAAAGCTATTGCACGTGTTATTTCGTCTGCTGAAAACTTCCCAGAAGTTGCTAAAGGAGCTTTAGACGAAATTCATGAGAAAAATAAAACGTCTAAAACGCCTGTATTAGGAATTACAGGAACTGGTGGTGCCGGAAAATCTAGTTTGGTAGATGAGTTGGTGCGTCGTTTTTTAATTGACTTCCCAGAAAAAACTATTGGCATTGTTTCGGTTGATCCGTCAAAACGTAAAACAGGTGGTGCACTTTTAGGTGATAGAATTCGTATGAATGCTATTAATTCACCACGTGTATACATGCGTAGTTTGGCAACGCGTCAATCTAATTTAGCCTTGTCAAAATATGTAAACGAAGCTGTTGAAGTATTAAAAGCAGCGCACTACGATATCATTATTTTAGAAACGTCTGGTATTGGGCAAAGTGATACCGAAATTTTAGAGCATAGCGATGTGTCCTTGTATGTGATGACACCAGAATTTGGTGCAGCAACACAGCTGGAAAAAATTGATATGTTAGACTTTGCTGACTTGGTTGCGATTAACAAATTTGATAAGCGTGGTGCATTGGATGCGCTTCGTGATGTGAAAAAACAGTACATGCGTAACCACCAATTGTGGGATACCAATCAAGATGATTTACCTGTTTTTGGAACAATTGCTTCGCAGTTTAACGATCCAGGAATGAACACGCTTTACAAAGCGATAATGGATAAGGTGGTTGAAAAAACTGATGCTGACCTGAACTCAACTTTTGAAATTTCAAAAGAAATGAGTGAGAAAATCTTTGTAATTCCACCAAACAGAACACGTTACTTATCAGAGATAGCAGAAAACAATCGTGCGTATGATAAAACAGCTAACGAGCAAGTTGAGGTAGCTCAAAAACTATATGGTATTTATAAAACTATTGGTTCGGTTGCAGGAATTTCAAACGAAAAGGAATACGCATTTTTAGATAACAAAGGCATTAATCAAGATGAGATTCTTGAATTGGTTAAGAGTGATAACGATAAAGCGTTTTTAGATCTATTAATCAAAGAGTTTGACCGTGTGAAAATGAATTTAGATCCTTACAACTGGGAAGTTGTAATAGGTTGGAATGAGAAGGTCAATAAATACAAAAACCCTGTTTACACATTTAAAGTAAGAGACAAAGAAATTAAAATAGACACGCATACCGAGTCTTTATCACATACACAAATTCCAAAAGTTGCTTTACCAAAGTATCAAGCTTGGGGCGATATTTTACGATGGACACTTCAAGAGAATGTACCTGGAGAATTTCCGTATACATCAGGATTGTATCCTTTTAAACGAACAGGAGAAGATCCTGCGCGTATGTTTGCAGGAGAAGGTGGTCCAGAGCGTACCAACAAACGTTTTCATTATGTAAGTCAAGGTATGCCAGCTAAACGACTATCAACAGCTTTTGATAGTGTTACGCTTTATGGTAACGATCCAGACTTACGTCCTGATATTTATGGTAAAATAGGAAACGCAGGTGTATCTATTTGCTGTTTAGACGATGCAAAAAAACTCTACTCTGGTTTTAACCTAGCTGATGTGATGACTTCGGTAAGTATGACTATTAATGGTCCTGCGCCAATGTTGTTAGGGTTCTTTATGAATGCTGCCATAGACCAACAATGTGAGCTTTATATCAAAGAAAACGGTTTAGAGAAAGAGGTTGAAGCAAAGATTGCCAAAATATATAAGGAAAAAGGCGTAGAGCGTCCTAAATATAATGGTGAGCTACCAGAAGGTAATGATGGTTTAGGCTTGTTTTTATTAGGCGTTACTGGTGATCAAGTATTGCCACAGGATGTTTACCATGATATAAAAACACGTACCATTGCACAAGTTCGTGGTACTGTACAAGCTGATATTTTAAAAGAAGATCAAGCGCAAAATACGTGTATTTTCTCTACGGAATTTGCACTGCGTTTAATGGGAGACGTACAAGAGTACTTTATTGAAAATAATGTGCGTAACTTCTATTCGGTGTCTATTTCTGGATATCATATTGCAGAAGCAGGAGCCAACCCTATTACGCAATTGGCATTGACATTATCTAATGGTTTCACTTATGTAGAATATTACTTAAGTAGAGGTATGGATATTAATAAGTTTGGTCCAAACTTATCATTCTTTTTCTCTAATGGTATTGATCCTGAATATGCTGTTATTGGTCGTGTGGCGCGTAAAATTTGGGCAAAAGCCTTAAAGCATAAGTATGGTGCCAACCCAAGAGCACAGATGTTGAAATACCATATACAAACTTCAGGTCGTAGTTTGCATGCTCAAGAAATTGACTTTAACGATATTCGTACGACACTTCAAGCCTTGTATGCTATTTATGATAACTGTAACTCGTTGCACACAAATGCTTATGACGAAGCAATTACTACGCCAACCGAAGAGAGTGTGCGTAGAGCAATGGCTATTCAGTTGATTATTAATAAGGAGTTAGGGCTTGCTAAAAACGAAAACCCAATACAAGGGTCGTTTATTATAGAAGAGCTTACCGATTTGGTAGAAGAAGCGGTATTACTAGAGTTTGATAGAATTACAGAACGTGGTGGTGTACTTGGCGCTATGGAAACTATGTACCAACGTAGTAAAATTCAGGAGGAAAGCTTGTATTATGAGACTTTAAAGCACAATGGTGATTTTCCAATTATTGGTGTAAACACCTTCTTGAGTAGTAAAGGGTCGCCAACGGTACAACCTGCTGAAGTTATAAGAGCTACAGAAGAGGAGAAGCAATACCAAATACAAACCCTTGAGAACCTACATAAGAGTAATGATACCAAGGCATTGCTAAAAGCGCTTCAGCATAAAGCGATTAATAACGAAAACATTTTTGAAGCCTTAATGGACGTTTGTAAAGTGTGTTCTTTAGGACAAATTACTGAAGCTTTATTTGAAGTAGGCGGACAGTATAGACGTAATATGTAGTGTATTTTTACACCTTAAGATATAAGAATCCCGAGTGTTTGCTCGGGATTTTTTATGGAATTAACCTAACATAAAGGGTTGTTTGTAAATTTATGTTGGAGTTTTTAATTTGCTACACGAGTAATTTATATAACTACTTAATCTTGCATAAAGCTATTAACATCCATATACACCTTACTGACCAAAAAATAATTTGATTTTGTAAGAAATTTACTAAATAACTAATTCATTTGCTATATATTAGATTTTTTTTGAATGTACAATTGTTAACCCAAAACAAACCCTATGAAATACTTATACAACAAAAAACAGTCCTTATTATTTTTATTAATGCTTGTAGTTACTACTCATGTTTTTTATGCTCAAGAACCGCACAAGGAATATTATGATGATGGAACAGTAGCTAGAACGGGTTACTATAAGGATGATAAACGCGTTGGCGAATGGAAATTTTATCATGAGAATGGAAAATTAGCATTGGCAGGAAAGTTTGAAAACGGTAATACTGTTGGTGTGTGGAAAAGCTATACAGAAAGTGGTAAATTATCTGGTGAAGGTTATTTTGAAAATGGCATTGAAATAGGTGAATGGAAGTATTATTATGAAACAGGTCAATTAGAAAAAGTAGTACTATATAATGCTAATAAACAACTAGATGGTGTATATAAAAAATACCATGAGAATGGTAAATTGTCTACCGTAGGAACCTTTGAAAATAATGTTCAGGTAGGGGAATGGAAAGTATATCATGAAAATGGTCAGTTAGCTGAGGTAGGAGTTTTTGAAGCTGGTGAACATGAAGGTCTGTGGAAGTTCTACCATGAAAACGGTCAATTATCTGAAATAGGATATACAGAAAATGGTAAAAAAATAGGTGAATGGAAATATTATTATGACAATGGCAAATTATCTGAAATAGGAACTTTTGAGGCTGAAGGATCACAAGGAGTGTGGAAGTCCTACCATGAAAACGGTCAATTATCTAAAATAGGATATATAGAAAATGGTAAAAAAATAGGTGAATGGAAATTCTACTATGACAATGGTCAATTATCTGAAAAAGGAACTTTTGACGCTGAAGGATCACAAGGAGTGTGGAAGTCCTATCATGAAAATGGCCAATTATCAGCTGTCGGAATACGTGAAAATTATAAAAAAGATGGCGAATGGAAACATTATCACGATAATGGGCAGTTACAGGAATTTGGGAATTTTACTAACGGTAAAGCCACAGGAGAGTGGAAAATTTATCATAGAAACAATGCTCTTTACCAAATAAGACTATGGGATGATGGTAAGTTTATGGATATTATTTCTTGTTATGATAATAAAGGCAATAAACTAGACAAAGGCACCTTGGTACATGGTAATGGTACTGTAAATTATTATGATGAAAACGGTAAACTAACCGAAACAAAAACATTTGTAGATGGTTTAGAACAAAAATAATGAGTTATTAGCACTCTCTTAAACTCAGAGTTCTAAAACTAAATATTAGATACGTAATCGTTTGTTCTTATCGATTGTTAAACACCTAATTACAACGTCAGCATCCAAGTATGTTGAAGCTTTTTAAAGGTTTTAAGCTCGCGTCTTAATAACGGAATGTAATCTTTACCGTTACTGTTGCATTTTTCCAAACGACGACAGTTGCTGTACAAACGGTTGGTAAGCTGTCTTACCGATGCCATGTGTTTGTGTTTTTTATCTGTGTGACGTTCTTGTTCGGCTTTAGCGATTTCAGGTGCTAAAGAAATAGACTGTTGTACGATGTCTCCAGAGAAGTAGATGTGTTCGTTTTCTGAACCATCTTTATGCAAATATGACAAATCGTGGTTTAAGTAGGTAGAGATGCTTCTAGACAGTACAAAAATATCCATAGCCTTTTGATATATAGGCAATTCTGATAGATGAGATGGTAAATGAGGTAACATAGTATGTAATAGCAATTTATATCAAAATTAAGCACAAGAAATGAGATTCTACTTTTGATATTAAAGCAATATGTTATATTTGCTTTAAATATTAAGTTATTTTTTAATTTCTCTTTAAATGAGTATAGATAGATTAAACTGGAAGATTTTAAAGTGTTTGCAGGACAATGCAAGACAGTCTAACGCTGAAATTGGTAGGCAAGTTGGTATTACTTCGCCAGCAGTTTCGGAACGTATAAAAAAGATGGAAGATGCAGGTATTATTGAAGACTATTACACATCAGTTTCTTATTTTGAAGCAGGTTATCAATTAAAGGCTATTATTACCTTACGCGCTTTTATGGGAAAGCTAAAGCCTTTTTTTGAGAAGGTAAAAACCTATGATGAGGTGTTGAACTGCTATCGTATTACAGGAAACGAAAATATTGTAATGGAAGTGGTCCTTAAAAACCAAAAGCACTTAGAAACCTTTATTGACCAGTTGATTATATATGGAGAAACCAAAACGCAAATAGTGCTTTCGCAAGTGGTAAAGAATGGAGCGATAAAGCCATTGAAGTAATGGCCTTATCGTTATAGGTTAGTTTCCATATGCTCAGCAATTAGTTTAGCATGTACTCTTGAGTTTTCAATAAACCATTTGTGGGTTTCGGTTCCTCCACAAATTACACCTGCAAGGTAGAGTCCTTGTACGTTGCTTTCCATGGTGTCAGGATTGTACTTCGGAAAGAAATTTCCATCATTAGACAAGGTAACTCCTGCTTGTTCTAAAAACTGAAAGTTAGGTTGGTAGCCTGTGAGAGCCACTACATAGTCGTTAGCAATGGTTTCAGTGCCTTTAGGTGTGGAAATGATTACCTGATGTGGTGTAATTTCTTTGATTTCGGAATTAAAATAGGCTTTAATGCTACCTTCTTCAATTCTGTTAATGATATCAGGTCTTACCCAATATTTTACACGTTCGCCAATAGTTCCTTTACGCACTACCATAGTAACGTTTCCACCTTTACGCCAAATTTCAAGTGCAGCATCAACTGCAGAATTGCTAGCGCCAACCACAATAACATCTTGCATACTAAAAGGATGCGCTTCTTTGTAGTAATGTGACACTTTAGGTAAGGACTCACCAGGAACATTTAAAAGTTTTGGGATGTCGTAAAACCCTGTGGCGATCACTACTTTTTTTACACTGTAGTTGGTTTTGTTTGAGGTAACCTGAAATTGGTTGTTTTGCTTTTGTATGGCTGTTACTTCTTCATACAGGTTTATGTTGAGCGTGTTAGATGTTGCTACACGACGGTAATATTCCAAGGCCTCGTCTCTATTTGGTTTTGGGTTATTGCTTATAAATGGAATGTTGTCGATTTCCAAACGCTCCGAAGTGGAGAAAAAGGTCATGTTTAAAGGGTAGTTAAACAAAGAGTTGGTGAGTGCTCCTTTTTCGAGCACGATATAATTCCAACCTCTTTTTTCACATTCCAAAGCGCAGGCAATTCCAATAGGACCTGCTCCAATAATTAGTATATCTGTTTGTGTCATTAATATTGTGTTGCTACTAAATTAAGGTTATTCTTCTATTTTTTGAAATCTCATTTTACGCTTTAACATTAAAAGTATGGCAATACATACTACCATCACTAAAGACACAATGTACCATGTGTTGGTAAAGCCTACCAATTCCACCATGTGCATTCCTGAATTGTGCCCAAAGATATGTGCTATAGCAAACGCCATACTGTATAAAGCCATGTATTCGCCTTGGTTGCCTTGTTTTGCACGTTTTAAGGCAAAAGCATTAGAAAAAGGAAAGGCAATCATTTCGCCAATGGTCATAAACAACATCCCAATAACCAATACACCAACCCAAGTGGTAACATTAAGCACAATAAAGCTTATAAGTGTTAATACAGCTCCAAAGGCTACTAAACCTGTTTTGGTGTATTTAGGAGATTCGAGCCATTTTACTAGAGGCATTTCAAATACAGCAATTAATAAACCGTTCATTCCCATGAGTAATCCTATTTTAAATTCTGATAATACATGTACGTCTTTGTAGTACAGTGGCATTGTTGAGAAGTACTGGAGAAAGGCAATACTAAATAATACCATAGCTACTAAAAAGATAATGTACTTTCCGTCTTTATAAGCCGATTTAGGGTTTTGAGAAACGATGTTATCCTGAACTCTGGCAGTTTTAGGGTTGAGTACCTTGAGTAATAGGAAACCTGCAGCTATACAAGTAATACCATCTACCCAAAACAAACCACCATAACCCAATGTAGCAATAATTAATCCGCCAATGGCAGGACCAGCAGAAAATCCAAGGTTAATAGCCAAACGAATAAGTGTTACTGAGCGTGTTTTGTTTTCAGGCTTACTGTAAGCACTTAATGCTACAAACATTGCAGGACGAAACATATCGGCTACTGCAAGGAGTAAAAATATACCTAGCATGATACCATAGTAGGTGCTTATAAATTGTAAGCCAATGAATAGAAGCCCTGACAATACTAAACTAATTACCATTACTTTGTAATACCCAATTTTGTCGGTGAGTTTGCCACCAAGCCAAGACCCAACTACTGAACCTGCACCAAAAGCACTCATAATCATACCAACATCAGAAAGACTAAAGTCTAAGCTTTTATTGAGATATAATGATAAAAACGGAATAACCATGGTACCAGCTCTGTTAATGAGTGTAATGAGCGATAACCACCATACTTCTTTAGACAACCCACTAAATGTGTTTAGGTAGGGTTGTAATAACTTGTTGTTTAAAAAATAAATAAACTTCATTGTTTGATTGATTGTTATAAAAGTAAAAAGTCCGACGCTAGCGTCGGACTTTTCTATATTGATTAATTGTATTCAACTATCACTACAATATATAGCAAGCCCGACTTCGTTGAGAAGAGGTATATTTTTGCTTTACAATTGTATTACAGTTGAACATGATTTTTTCTTTATTGCTCTTCAAAGCTAGGTAAAAAAAGTTTAAGTTGTATTTTTGAATTGAAAAAATTAACCCAAATGAGAAAAGTTATTGCATTTTTAGTGTTGGTATTAGTCTTAGGTTGTCATCAAGGAAAAGAACCGATTGTTGGTGAGACCGAGTTTCAAAAGAAGATGAATGCTGATTTTAGAGATGCAACAAGTTCGCCACTTAAAGGAAGAGCTAAAAAGAATTTTAAAGGACTTGATTTTTTTAAGTTTGACTCGGCTTATGTAGTTACTGCTCAATTAAAACGTACACCAGACTCTAAGTGGTTTAATATGAAAACGAATACTGACCGTTTATCTAGAGAGCGTGTTTATGGTGTTTTGACGTTTGACTTACAAGGGCAAACTTATCAGTTGAATGTATACCAAGGCGAAGATTCTATTACTAGCGAAGATCAGCAAGATTATTTGTTTTTACCTTTTTTAGACAACACAAATGGAGAGACGACTTATGGAGGCGGACGTTATATTGATTTAAAAATTCCTGAAGGCGACACTATTGTGGTTGATTTTAACAAAGCTTATAACCCTTATTGTGCTTACAATGAGAACTACTCTTGCCCAATTGTGCCAAGAGTAAATTACTTAGATACCAACATACAAGCAGGTGTGAAGGCATATAAAAAATAAAAGCGCCATTTTAAACGACGCTTTTATTTAAGATTATTGTTTTATTATTCGTTTGGAGAGTGCTCCACTACTGGTTTTTAATTGTAATAGATATACTCCATTGGAAAACGAGCTGCAATCGATTTTAGAGAGCGACTCTTGAGAGTGAAATATAAGTCTTCCGTTTATGTCAATTACTTCAATACTTTCTATAGTAATATGAATAGGTAGTTTTATATTTACTACATTGGAAGTTGGATTAGGATAGATACTTATTTTGGATAATTCTTCAGTTTCGATACCTAATGTACCACTTACTTCAAAATATTGCTTGTCGTAAAGTGACCAAGTGCCATCTGCATTTTGTACTCTCACAAATACGTAATGATCGCCTTGAGCTAAACTACCAGATGTAGCCACAATAACATTTTCGTCAATACTATCACCAGATGTCGTTATTGAGTTTCCGTTACCTTCTCCAGGATCTACGTCAATAAAATATTCAGCAGCTACAATAGATGCATTATTGAAAAACGTAGGTGTTCTTACAGAAAATACTGTATGTGTGTAAACACTATAGTTGCCAGCAGTATTACCAACACGTATAAATAATCTGTGGCTTCCTGTAGGTAAACCTGTTGTTGGAATGGCAAGATTTTGGTCTACGGTTTCAGTATCAGTGATTGTTACTTGATTGCCTAAACCTATGCCAGGATCAGCGTCAAAATAATATTCTATGCTGTTAATATCAGCTATATTAATCTCTGCTAGTGGTACAACTGAAAACACTATATGGTCATATAAAGACCATACATCGTTTGCATTTTTTACTCTTACAAAGGCTCTATGGCTACCTTGCGGTAATGTGTTTGTAAGAAATGCTAAATTCTCATCCAAGGTTTCGCCTGTAGGTATTGTAATTACTGTTGCATTTCCAGTTCCAGGGTCAGTACCAAAATAGTATTCAGCAGCTGTAATATCATAATTGTTTAATACAGCAGGACTATGGTTAATGCTAAAAGCTACATTGTCATATGCGCCATAAGTTCCATCGCTATTTTTTGCTCTAATGAATAATTTATGACTACCAGAACTTAAAGCAGCTGTTGGAATATTGAACGATTGGTCAATAGTCTCCATAGCAGCTACAGATAATTGTGTGCCGTTTCCAATACCAGGATCTGTATCAATATAATATTCAAAACCATCAATGTTTGCTGTATTAAACGTTGCGTTAGCTGCTTTAACACTAAAGCTTTGAGAATAGTAATAGCTAGTGCTGCCATCATCTTTTACAGCGCGTACAAATAGCTTGTGGTTGCCAGCAGATAATCCTGTTGTAGGAATACTAAAGTTTTGATTAAGCACTTCAGCATCTGGATCAATATCTATACTTGTGCCATTGCCAATACCAGGATCGGTGTCAAAGTAATATTCTATTTCAGAAATATCACCTTGAGCAAACGATAGGTAAGCGGTAAGCAAAAAAGTTATGTGAATAAGTCGTTTCATAATCAGTTTATTTTTTGATTATTAATTAGACTTATTAGCATTTGCCTTTACGTTTACGTTGATGTTTTCACCAGCTTCAATTAAGTTGTTGCTGATAGTAAAGCTTGTTAAGTATGGTAATTCGGTTGGGTAACCACGCATATCAAAATCGTAATCACCATTGTAGATACCGATGTCATTTCCGTCAGAACCAGCATTTAGACCAGGAGAACTTGGAGAAAGCGTGAAATCATCTTCAGGAGCAATATCAAAAGCCGATGATGCTACACTGGTAAAAAATGGATTTTGGTTGTCGAAATTACCTGTTCCAGGCATTGCAAGCGTAAGCGTACCACCAGTTGACATATAGCTAATAGAGTTGTTAAGAGTTAGTGTTCTACCTGTAGTTGGTGTAAATAAAGTGTTTATTCCGTTTGAGATAAATATATTATTGAAAGCAGTTACATCACCAGTCATGTTTGGGAAAATATTTGTGTTTCCCCATGTATGGTTGATTCTAACAATGTTATTGTTAAAAATGGTTGTGTCGTTAAAGTATCGTAAGGCGTAACTAGCAGTTGCATTACCGTTTAATAATGTAATGTGGTTATTGGTAATTACGGTATTTATACATTTTGTTGGGTCTGCATGAAGTGTGATACCAAAATTAATGACATTACCTCTTATAATCCAGTTGTTGTTGGTAGTGGTATGGCCAGCATTTGTAGAGCCCACAAAAATAGTTTGGTTAACAAAGTTATCTTCAATAATAATATTATCAGATGTAGATGTGCTTGAGTTGTAAGTGATGTAAGTACTGATGTAAAACCCACTAATTTTAATGTTATCAGCATCAATTCTAACACTAGATAATTCAGATCTTCTACCATCATTTAGTTCCGGTGCATAACCAGAACCAAAAAGAGTAATTTCTTTGTTGATAGTAACAGCTCCATAACTTGTTAAAGACGGTTGTACGTAAATAATGTCTCCATTATTAGCTGCTGAAATAGCATCAGTAATGTTATTAAACATATGAGCAGGAGACGTGTCAATAACAGGGTCGTTATCAACAATAAGAATGTTTTGAGCTTGGGTGTAGCTAAGTACAAAAATTGATAATACAGTAAATAGTTTTTTCATGATAATTAGGTTTGATTAATAACATTTCAAAAGTCCTAATTGTCAGTAAGAAAAAACATACGATATATGTCGTATATTTAATTATATGATTGGATGTTAATTATTTAGTTAGGTATATGCCTGCAAAAACCGCTAAAAATCCAACTATAAAACTAGCAATTGTATATAGCGCAAAACTTGTAAAATCACCTGATTTTAAAAAGACATGGTTTTCGTAAGCAAAGGTTGAAAATGTGGTGAATCCACCACAAAAACCAGTGGCTAAAAGCAGTGTTTGATTTGAAGACAGTGTATTGTTTTTAACTGCTAATCCTAAAATAATGCCAATGAGTAAACTCCCTAAAATATTTGCTGCAAATGTACCATAAGGAATTCCAGTTTCGGTGCTGTTAAGATATTTGCTTAGGATGTATCTTAAAACACTTCCAAAACCACCACCAACAAACACAAGAAGTAAGTTTTTCATCTATTTTACAGCAATGTATATTTTAGTTATCCAATCAGCAGGATTAGGTGTGCTTGTAGGATCGGTTAAGTACGTTTCAAGCATTGGTCCGTTTTCATCGGTGAATTCAAGATTATTTTCGGTGATATACTTCATAGTAGTATCCCAAGCCTCTTTTAAGTTAGCATAATCGCCAGTAAGAGTTGTTTCAACTGCTTTAAATGGTTGTAACTGTCCTGTTAAAATATCACTATCATCAGCAGTAATTACTTGAGATGTTGTAGGTATGCAGCACGAAAACATTACAGCATTATTGGCTTCGTCCCATTTGTGATAATATACAAAAGGAGGTCCAGCCATAGTTATATTGTGTGTAATAGCATAAGCACCAACTTTAGGTAACATATCCTGCATTTTAGTGTCTAACTCACTAATTTTACAAGATGTAGTATTGTATAGGTAAAAGCCACCACTGTGCTGCGTTACTCCATTTACTTTAATTGAATAGACTTTCATAGACTCAACAACTAAACTATCTAGTTTTTCTAAACCACGCTCAAAGTCTGGACCAATCATGTTGTCAAAACCACCAGAAGCTAATGCAGAAGCTTTAAAGATGAACGGAACATTGTCGCTGTTCATTTTCCATACTACATTAGTTTTACCATCTTCGGTAGGAGTAAATTCCCATTGTATTTTTGAAGGGTCAAAATCACCAAATTGTAATTCTTGATCAATAGAAGTATTAGGTTTGGTTGCTAAGGTTTTCATATTGCCTTCTCCGTGGGAATCCACCCATGAGTAAGCACCTCCAACACCTTTGGTTTGTTCGCTAAGAGTAATTACTGTTTCTGGATCTTTTTCAACCCAAGACGACCATGCTTCCCAGTTTTTAAAATCAATAACATTATTGTAAATAACAGCAGCAGGCGCATTGATTGTACGTTCTCTTTTAACTTCAAAAGAATTAGGCTGTACAGCAATGTAAATAGCAATACCTATAATGAGTATAAGAAGTAAAAAGAATATATATTTTAAAGCTTTCATCTTTGGTTTTAAAGTTGTTTTACCAAAGATAATTAAAAAAGCGATACTATTATTATCGATATAGCATCAAGAAACTACATGAATACAAATTTAATTGTGGAGATAAAAAAGATGAAAGAAATAAAAGCTATTAGCACCCAAATAACGCCTTTGTAATAACGTTTATGTAGCTTAAGGTCTTTTTTGTAGGTGAAAATTAATACAATAATAAATGCTATTGCAAATAAAATTCCAAAAACCCATTGCCCTTTAGTAAACATAAAATTAAATTTATGTAAAATTAAATATTTATATTTCAAAAATTTTTAAAAAAAGCATAAAATAATACTAATATACTAATGAAAGATAAAATTGAAGCTGTAAAAGCTTTTCACTCAGCATTTAAAATAGGACATAGAGAAACCCCAAAAGCCGATTTAGGTTTAGAAAAAAATATGTTGCGTTATAAACTGATGAGAGAAGAAAATGAAGAGTATCTAGAAGCAGCAAATAACAATGATTTAGTTGAGGTTGCAGATGCGCTTGGTGATTTACTTTATATTTTATGCGGAACTATTATTGAACACGGTTTGCAATATAAAATAGAAGAAGTTTTTGAAGAAATACAACGCAGTAACATGAGTAAGCTTGGTGAAGATGGAGAGCCTATTTATAGAGAAGATGGTAAAGTGTTGAAAGGTCCTAATTATTTTAAACCTGATATCGCATCTATTTTAGATAAATAAAAAAAGAGAAGCAATGTTGCTTCTCTTTTTTTTAAACCTTAACTCTCCAACCAAAAGGGTCGTCAGTTCTGTTATATTGTATGTCTGTAATTCGTTTTTTCAATAATGAAGCGTAGCTGTTTTCTAGTTCTGGCAGGTCGTAATCAGTTCCTTTATATCCAAAAGCAGCTATTGGAGATACAACAGCAGCAGTACCAGAGCCAAACATTTCTTTAAGTGATCCATTTTTGGCAGCTTCAACAACTTCGTTCACCGATATTTTTTTGACTTCAACATTTATACCTTCGGCTTTTGCAATTTCAATAATACTCTTACGAGTAATCCCATCTAAAATTCTATCGCTAGTAGGTGCAGTCATTAACGTGTCGTTAATTCTAACAAAAATATTCATTGCGCCAGCTTCTTCAATATATTCGTGAGTGTTATCGTCAGTCCAAATAACTTGATTGTATCCTTTTTGAATTGCTAACTGAGTTGGGTAAAATTGACCTGCATAGTTACCACCAGCTTTAGCATATCCTACACCACCATTAGCTGAGCGCGAGTATTTTTCTTCAATAGCCACTTTAACTTTACCAGAAAAATAAGCGCCAGAAGGTGCAGTTGCGATAATAAACTTATACGCATTGGCAGGCGACGCATGAAAACCATTTCCAGAAGCAAAAATAAAAGGTCTTATGTACAAAGAACCGCCAGAGTTTGTAGGAATCCAATTGCTATCCAGTTTTAAAAGTGCTTTTAAGCCTTCCATAAAATACGCTTCTGGTAATTCAGGGATTGCCAAACGTTTTGCTGAAATATTTAAACGCTTACAATTGTCCATTGGGCGAAATAACCACACGTCTTCATTAGTGTCTTTATAGGCTTTCATGCCTTCAAAAATAGACTGTCCGTAATGAAATATTTTAGCAGAAGGGTCTAAAGTAATAGGTTGGTAAGGTACAATTTTAGGAGTTTCCCAAGCGCCATTTTTATAATCGCAAACCAACATATGATCTGAAAACACACTACCAAATGCTAAATTGTTAAAATCTACATCACTTATCTTGCTTTTTTCACACTTAGTTACAGGGATATTGTTGATTATATTTTCCATGGATATGTTTTGAGTATATTTTGCAAAATTATGAAAATATAATGGTATTTAATTTAGTATTGGATTAAGAACTCGTCTAAACTTTTTCAATTGGCTAAAAAAGTATTGATTTTTATGCACTTTTGATTTTATAAAAGTGATTGTGTTTTTAACTTTTATAAATGATTATTACGCAATACTCTTTGTATTATACCTTAAATTAAAAAGTTTAGAAACATTCTAACAAAAAAAACAAGTATCTTAGTGGCGTTATTAAAATTTATTAAAATTATGAGAAAAATAGCTGCCCTTTTGGTTGTGTTAGTTGCTTTTGCAGCGTGTAAAAGTGAAAAGAAAGAACCTGCAAATGATACTGTAAAAGAAGAAGTGACTTATGCTTCTTTTGGAAAAGAAATAGTTGCTGATGATGCCGTTGATGCTAAATCTATGGCAAAGCATTATAAAGACATGAGTGTAGGAGATAGTATTCCTTCTAAAATGATTGCTACTGTTGAAGAAGTATGTCAAGCTAAAGGTTGTTGGATGAAATTAAAACTAGAAGATGATAGCCAAGTTATGGTGAAGTTTAAAGACTATGCTTTTTTTGTGCCTAAAAATATTGCAGGTAAAGAAGTAATCATAAACGGACAAGCTTTTGTTACTGAAACTTCAGTAGATCAATTACGCCATATTGCTGAAGATGGAGGAAAAACAACTGAAGAAATTGAAGCAATAACTGAGCCTAAAAAAGAATATGCTTTTTTAGCTGATGGTGTATTGTTAAAAGAAGAGTAAATGAGACTATTTGCTTGCATAGCTTTGACTTTTGTGCTTTTTGGGTGTGGTGAGTCTGATAAAAAAGAAACCACTGAGCAAAAAGAGGAGATTGTGTATGATATGTACGAACCGTCTGAAATGGCTATCCTCATGAATCAAATGTATGAACACAACATGAAGGTAAAGCAAGATATTTTGGAGGGTAAAACACCAACACAATTTCCAATGGATTTTCTTAAAATCCATTCTGCTGAAATGACCAAAGCATCTGATAGAAATGAAACTTTTGAAAGCTTTTCAAAGTTGTTTATAGCAACAGAAAAGGAAATATTCAATGACGAATCTACAGTAGATGTCAAAGAAAGGTTTAACAACGCTGTAAACCTGTGTGTGGCATGTCACCAAACCAGTTGTACAGGTCCAATACCTAGAATAAAAAAGTTGCTTATCAACTAGTTTTGAAGCGAAAAATTATTACCACAGCAGATGGTTCTAAAACCATTCAAATTGAAGATTGGAACGAACAATACCATTCTGTTCATGGTGCTATACAAGAGGCTATGCATGTTTTTATACTGCATGGTCTTTTTTGTTTTTTAGATAGCCATAAACCAATTTCTATCCTTGAAATAGGTTTTGGTACAGGACTAAATGCATTTATTACACTTTTAGAAAGTGAAAAAAGCAACCTTCATATCAATTACACAGGAGTAGAGGCTTATCCTGTAACACAAGAAGAAGTTGATGCTCTAAATTATACCGAACAGTTAAAAACTAACAACACTTTATTCTCTAAACTACACCAATGCGATTGGGAAGTATTACATCATATTACACCTAAATTCTCATTAACCAAGCAGCAGAAGTTTTTTAAAGATATTGATGCTGTAGCAGAATTTGATCTCATATACTTTGATGCTTTTGGAGCAAGAGTACAACCAGAACTTTGGACAGAAACTGTTTTTGAACTAATGTATAAAGCATTAAAACCCAAAGGCGTATTAGTTACCTATTCCGCAAAAGGAAGTGTAAGACGCGCAATGCAAACTGTAGGGTTTAGTGTTGAAAAGCTTCCTGGACCACCAGGAAAACGTGAAATGCTTAGAGCTACTAAGTTAGAAGTTTAAAGTTTAGTTAAATCTGTTAAACCTTAATTAAATACCAAGTCTAAGGGTAAACTATTTCGTAATTTTATTAAAAAATTGTAAATGAGAGTCTTAATTACAGGCGCAACAGGTTTGATAGGAAAAGCAATAGTGAAGCAATGCCATAAAAAAGGTATTGAAGTTCATTATTTAACAACTTCTAAAAATAAAATAAGTACAGCAAGTAACTATAAAGGATTTTATTGGAATCCTAAAAACAATG
This sequence comes from Meridianimaribacter flavus, assembly GCF_004366715.1. GTDB lineage: Bacteria > Bacteroidota > Bacteroidia > Flavobacteriales > Flavobacteriaceae > Gaetbulibacter_B > Gaetbulibacter_B jejuensis. The sequence goes on along the minus strand of NZ_SOQZ01000007.1, from coordinate 30,828 downwards.
AAATTGATAGTGAGTGTTTTGTGGGTGTAGATGCTATAATTAATTTAGCAGGAGCCTCAATTTCTAAACGTTGGACACCAAGCTACAAACAACAAATTTTAGACAGTAGAATTCAGTCCTTAGAGTTGTTGAAATCAACCCTTGCAAATGAAAATATCAGTGTAAAACAAATTATTTCGGCAAGTGCTATTGGTGTTTATCCTGATTCTTTAACCAATTATTATGAAGAAACTTTTGATGAAGTTTCGCCAACATTCTTAGGAAAGGTGGTCAATGCTTGGGAAGATAAAGTTGATGCTTTTAAAGCGTTAAACATAAAAGTAACCAAAGTTAGAATAGGCTTGGTTTTAGATGCTAAGGAAGGTGCGTTACCAGAAATGGTTAAACCTGTAAAGTTTGGTGCTGGAGCAGCTTTTGGCGAAGGCACACAATGGCAATCTTGGATTCATGTAAAGGATTTAGCTAGACTTTTTGTGTATACATTTACCGAAGAACTTGAAGGTGTTTATAATGGCGTAGCTCCAAACCCTGTCACCAATAATGAGTTGATTAAAGCTATTGCAAAACAAAAAAAGAGACCTTTGTTATTACCTAATATTCCAAAATCCATTATGAAACTTCTATTAGGAGAGATGCATATACTGCTTTTTGAAAGTCAAAGAGTGAGTAGTAAGAAAATAGAAGATGAAGGGTTTCATTTTAAGCATCATCATCTACAACCAACACTTGAAGATTTATTAAAATAGAACATATAAAAAAAAGCCACTCCAAAAAGAGTGGCTTCAAATTTTATCTTGAAAATTAATTAAGACTTGTTAGCCTTAACAGTAATTTTTAATTCAATATCATCGTTGATGAACTTATCACCTAAGTTATCAAAGAACGATTTTGAACCGTATTTTACGTCCCATTTAGAACGGTCAATAGTAAATGTTTCACTAGTGATAGTAACAGAATCTCCACTTTCAGTAACCGTTACAGGAATAGTAATGTTATTAGTTTTCTCTTTTAACTTTAAGTTTCCAGATAAGTTTCCGTTTTCAAAACCAGTTACTTCAAAACCAGCAGAAGGGTATTTTTCTACGTCAAAGAAATCAGCATTTTTTAAATGACCAACTAATTTACCGTTCATTTCTTCCTCAGCAGGAATATCAGTAACAGTAATAGAATTCATGTCAATTAAAAACGTACCACTTTCAATAGCTCCATCTTTTACAGTAACTACACCGCTTTCAACAGCAATAGTTCCGTCATGGCTTCCTGTAGGTTTGTAACCTTTCCAAGTTATAGTTGAAGCAGCAGCATCCACTGAGTATTTAGTGGCTTCTGCAGTAGTTTCAGCTACTGTTTCAGCATCTGTAGTTTCAGCTTCTTTAGCCTTATCTTTACAACCAACAACTGCAAGTCCTAAAAACGCTACAAATAAAATATTTAAAAAATTAGTTTTCATATAAAGTTTAAGTTTTTGTGTTAAAGAACAAATTTAAATATTTAAAAAGACACTTTTGTTAAAAAAGCGTAAAAAATATTTAGTGACATTTTGACATTTTAATAATAATGGCAGTACTTTTGCCAACTATTATTCGAAGAATAAAGCGCACTTAACAATGAGTAAAAAAGATAAAAGCGAACACGCTGAAAAAGAACAAATACAAGAAGAAGTAACTACTGATACAGCTCAGGTAGAAGAACTTAGCATAGAAGAAAAACTAAATGAAGATTTAGCAAAAGAAAAAGACAAGTTTATGCGTCTTTTTGCTGAATTTGAAAACTACAAAAAGCGTACTGCCAAAGAGCGTCTAGATTTATTTAAAACTGCAAGTCAGGATGTAATGTTGGCAATGTTGCCAGTTTTAGACGATTTTGAAAGAGCTTTAACGCATATTGAAGAAGATAAAGAAGCTGAAGATTTAAGAAAAGGCGTATTGCTCATCTATCAAAAGCTATTAAAAACCCTAGAGCAAAAGGGGTTGAGCGCTATTGTAGTAGAACAAGGAGATATGTTTAATGCAGATGACCATGAAGCTATTACCCAAATTCCTGCTCCAAGCGACGATTTAAAAGGAAAAATTATAGACGTTGTTGAAAAAGGATATAAGCTAGGAGATAAGGTAATACGTTTTCCTAAAGTGGTTATTGGACAATAAAAGATATGGCAAAAAGAGATTATTACGAAGTATTAGGAGTCAGTAAACAGGCTACTGCAGCAGAAATAAAAAAAGCTTACCGTAAAATGGCATTAAAATACCATCCTGATAAAAATCCGGATGATAAAGATGCTGAAGCTAAATTTAAAGAAGCAGCCGAAGCTTATGAGGTTTTAAGTAACGCTGACAAGAAAGCACGTTATGACCAATTTGGTCACCAAGCATTTGAAGGCGCTAGAGGCTTTGGTGGTGGAGGCATGAATATGGATGACATATTCAGTCAGTTTGGTGATATTTTTGGAGGTGCTTTTGGTGGAGGTGGTTTCTCTGGTTTTGGAGGCGGATTTGGTGGAGGTCAAAGACGCGTTAAAGGAAGTAACTTAAGAATTAGAGTGACTTTAACACTAGAAGAGATTGCTAATGGTGTTGAGAAAAAAATCAAAGTAAAGCGTAAAATTCAAGCACCTGGAACAACCTATAAAACTTGTGGTACTTGTAATGGAACAGGTCAGGTTACCAGAATAACTAATACCATTTTAGGTAGAATGCAAACCTCTGCACCATGTCAAACCTGTGGAGGAGCTGGTCAAACTATTGATAAAAAACCTGCTGATGCTGATGCACAAGGTTTAAAAGTTGCAGAAGAAACCGTTTCAGTAAAAATCCCTGCTGGTGTAGTAGATGGTATGCAACTTAAAGTTACTGGAAAAGGTAACGATGCTCCAGGTAATGGTATCTCTGGTGATTTATTGGTTGCTATACAAGAAGAAGAGCACCCAACCTTAAAACGTGAAGGCGACAATTTGCATTACGATTTATATGTAAGTCTTCCTGATGCGGTTTTAGGAACCTCTACTGAGATTGATACCGTTACTGGTAAAGTAAGAATAAAAATAGAAGCTGGTGTTCAATCTGGTAAAATCCTTCGCTTACGCGGAAAAGGAATACCAAGTATTAATGGTTATGGTAAAGGGGATTTGCTAGTTCATGTGAATGTATGGACTCCAAAAACGCTTAATAAACAGCAAAAAGAATTTTTTGAAAACATGAGAGAAGATGAACACTTTGCTCCAAAACCAGAAAGCAGTGACAAGTCATTTTTTGAAAAAGTTAAAGATATGTTTTCTTAAAAAACTCTTAATTTAATAAAAAACACTATATTTGAATATCACTAATTAACTTTAGTGGTAATTTTTCTTTTTCATAGCAATTTTTTCCCATCCTTAATTTTTTAAGGGTGGGTTTTGTTTTTTTAGACACAATTGTTGATATTTAAATGCCTATAAAAATGCTACTTGTGTAACATTTAATATCTTTACGCAACAAATAAATATATTTCACAAAACAACATATATGAGCAATTTATTAGTGGCTAATTCTGTTTCTAAAAGTTTTGGAAACTTTAAAGCACTAAACAATGTCTCCATTTCTGTACCTACAGGAAGTATATTTGGTCTTCTTGGACCTAATGGAGCAGGGAAAACAACACTTATTAGAATTATCAATCAAATTACAATGCCAGATGAAGGTAGCGTAATGTTAGATGGAGATGCATTACAACCTCACCATATTCAGGATATTGGTTATTTACCTGAAGAACGTGGACTATACAAATCCATGAAAGTTGGTGAACAAGCATTATACTTGGCACAACTGAAAGGATTATCAAAATCTGTTGCTAAAGAGCGTTTAAAATACTGGTTTGATAAATTAGATATTGGTGATTGGTGGAATAAAAAAATACAAGAACTCAGTAAAGGACAAGCTCAAAAAATTCAGTTTATAGTCACAGTTTTGCATCAACCTAAACTGTTGATTTTTGATGAACCATTTTCAGGCTTTGACCCTATAAATGCCAACTTGATTAAAGACGAGATTTTACAATTGAGAGATGAAGGAGCAACTGTTATCTTCTCAACACATCGAATGGAATCGGTTGAAGAGTTGTGCGACCACATTGCGTTAATACACGAGTCTAATAAAATATTGGATGGTAAATTAACAGATATTAAGCGTCAGTTTAAAACCAATACTTTTGAGGTTGGGCTACAAACAGATAACATTAATGAGGTGACTAGATTAATAAAAGATAAGTTTGAAGTGTTTCCAGCTACGTTTAAAAATCTTAATGACGATTTAAAGCTAAATATCAAGCTAAACGCAAACGACACCTCTAACGACCTACTATCGTTTTTAACATCTAAAGCAGAAGTTCACCACTTTGTTGAAGTTGTGCCAAGTGCTAATGATATTTTTATTCAAACTGTAAAAAATAATTAAGAATGAATCATTTATCACTTATAATAAAAAGAGAATACCTTACAAAAGTTAAGAATAAATCATTCATAATCATGACAATTTTGAGTCCGTTGATTATGATTGCTCTTATTGCTGTGGTGGCTTATTTGACTCAGCTTAACAATAATAAAGAACGTACTATTGCCATTTTGGACGAGTCAGGATTGGTAAGCGATATTTTTAAAGATACAGAACATACCACTTACAAAGTTTTAACTAATACTACTCTTGAAGCCGCTAAAGAAGACGTAAAAACTAATGAAACTTATGGTTTATTGTACATCACCAAAAGTGTAGATACCACTCAGTTTTATAACAATGTTACGTTTTACTCAGAAGACACACCATCTTTAACTGTAATATCTTCTTTAGAAAACAAACTCGAAAAGAAATTTCAGGATATAAAATTGGAAAGAGATGGAGTAGACTTAGAGAAGATAAAATCTTCAAAAACAAGTGTTGATATTTCGCAGGAAAGCTTTTCAGGAGAAACCACTTCAAAAATTGATAATGTATTAAAATTAGCCTTTGGTGGTATAGCTGGTTACTTACTGTTTATGTTTATCATTATTTATGGAAACATGATTATGAGAAGCGTTATCGAGGAAAAAACCAGTAGAATAATTGAAGTCATCATTTCTTCAGTAAAGCCTATTCAGCTTATGATGGGTAAGATTATTGGAACATCCTTAGCAGGAATTACTCAATTTGTAATTTGGGTGATTTTAGGAGGTTTAATGATGCTTATTGTGTCTACAATTTTCGGAATTGATTTTAGTGAGATGCAATCCTCTCAACAACAGCTAATGCAACAAGCTATGGAGAGTCCTGAGTTTGAGTCGCAACTAAAACTTGCTTTTGCAGCATTTCAAAACTTACCAATAGCTAACCTTATACTTGCATTCATCTTTTTCTTTGTTGGAGGCTATTTACTGTACAGTTCTCTATATGCAGCCATTGGAGCAGCAGTAGATAACGAAACAGATACACAACAGTTTATGATGCCTATTTTAATGCCTTTAATTTTGGCAGTATATGTTGGTGTATTCACAGTAATTGAAGATCCACACGGAACTGTTTCAACAGTATTCTCATTTATTCCGTTAACCTCTCCTGTGGTTATGCTTATGCGTATTCCTTTTGGAGTACCAATTTGGCAACAACTGTTGTCATTGGCATTATTAATTGGTACATTTATGTTTACGGTTTGGTTTGCAGCAAAAATTTACAGAGTAGGTATTTTAATGTATGGTAAAAAACCAAGCTACAAAGAGCTTTATAAATGGTTGAAATACTAATTGCATGAAAGATTTTTTAAAAGCTTTAAAAGAATCTTACAAGATTACTGATAATATCTCCATAAGCATCATGGATGTTATTATATTGGTTGTAGTCTTGGTTATTGCAAGTGTAATATTAAGACTTATTCGTAAGCTAATTACTAGAAACCTACCGTATTCTGACAAGCAAAAATTTAAAGTTGTTTTTTCCTACGGAAGATGGTTTATATATGTTGTAATAATGCTAATAACGCTGCACACTTTAGGTGTAAATGTTACTGGTATTTTTGCAGCATCTGCAGCACTTTTAATTGGTATTGGTCTTGCGCTCCAAACCCTGTTTCAAGATATTATTTCAGGTGTTTTTATACTTATAGATCAAACAGTACACGTTGGAGACATTATTGAAATAGATGGAAAAGTAGGACGTGTTGAGGAAATTAAATTAAGAACAACTCGAGCAGTAACTATAGATAATAAAGTGTTAATTATTCCTAATCACTTATACTTAACCAATACTTTATACAATTGGACCCAAAACGGAACTATAACTAGAGATAGCGTGTCTGTTGGTGTTGCTTATGGGAGTGATGTACAGTTGGTTAAAAAGCTGTTGTTACAAGCTGCCAATTCGCATCCTGATACTTTAAGCGAACCAGAAACAGCTGTTGTTTTTACCGATTTTGGCGATAGTTCGCTTAACTTTAAAGTGGTTTTTACGCTTAATGATAGTTTTAAAGGACAATTTCCGAGAAGCGATATTCGTTTTGAAATTGACCGATTATTTAGAGAGCATAATATATCTATACCATTTCCGCAAAGAGATATTCACATTATATCAAAACCTAAAGAATAAAACATGCCTAAAATATTAATTATAGAAGACGAAGCAGCTATTAGAAGAGTATTGGTTAAAATACTTTCAGAAGAAAATGATACTTATGAGGTTTTTGAAGCTGAAGATGGTCTTGTTGGAATTGAAAAGATTAAAAAAGACGATTTTGACCTAGTACTTTGCGATATAAAAATGCCAAAAATGGATGGTGTTGAGGTTTTAGAAGCTGTTAAAAAGTTAAAACCTGAAACTCCTATGGTTATGATTTCTGGTCATGGAGATCTTGATACTGCTGTAAATACCATGCGACTTGGTGCGTTTGATTATATTTCAAAACCACCAGATCTTAATAGGTTGCTGAATACTGTTCGTATTGCTTTAGATAGAAAAGAACTTGTGGTTGAGAACACTAGGCTTAAAAAGAAAGTGAGCAAAAACTATGAGATGATAGGTGAGAGTAAGGCGATTCTTCATATTAAAGAAATGATAGAAAAAGTGTCTGCTACAGACGCTCGTGTACTTATTACTGGACCAAACGGAACAGGAAAAGAGCTCGTAGCGCATTGGTTACATCAAAAAAGTGACCGTTCTAAAGGTCCTTTAATTGAGGTAAACTGTGCTGCAATTCCGTCAGAACTTATCGAGAGTGAATTATTTGGTCATGTAAAAGGCGCGTTTACTAGTGCTGTTAAAGACAGAGCTGGTAAGTTTGAAGCAGCTAATGGAGGTACTATTTTTCTTGATGAAATTGGTGATATGAGTTTGTCTGCTCAAGCTAAAGTTCTTAGAGCATTACAGGAAAATAAAATTCAGCGCGTAGGTAACGATAAAGACATAAAAGTAGATGTAAGAGTTGTTGCTGCAACTAACAAAGACTTGAAAAAGGAAATCGCTGACGGAAAGTTTAGAGAAGATTTGTACCATAGGTTAGCGGTAATATTAATTCAAGTGCCTGCCTTAAATGATAGGAGAGAAGACATTCCGTTATTGGTAGATTTCTTTGCCAATAAAATAGCAACAGAACAAGGCTCAACCAAAAAGGAGTTCTCTGATAAGGCTATAAAACTGTTACAAGAATATGATTGGACAGGTAACATTAGAGAGTTAAGAAACGTAGTAGAACGTTTAATTATTCTTGGAGAAAAAATAGTGAGCGAAAATGACGTGAAGTTGTTTGCTTCAAAATAAAACCTAACCGTATGAAAAAGAACATTGATATCAACGATTTTAAGGTAACGCAAAACATTTCTTTAAAAAATGTAAGTACTACCTATGACCTTGAAGCAGATAAAGATAAGATTGAAGATGAAATGGAAGAGGTGTGCGAAGACCTAGCTGATATTCAAAATGCAATGTATGCGCATGGTAAATATGCTGTTTTAATCTGTATTCAAGGTATGGATACAGCAGGAAAAGACAGTATGATACGCGAGGTTTTTAAGGAGTTAAACGCAAGAGGTGTTGTGGTGCATAGCTTTAAAGTTCCAACCGAATTAGAGCTAAAACACGATTACCTTTGGAGGCATTACATTGCTTTACCTGCTCGTGGAAAGTTTGGAGTTTTTAATCGTACGCATTACGAAAATGTATTGGTGACAAGAGTGCATCCTAATTATATTTTAAATGAAAACTTGCCTGATGTTCATTCGGTAGAAGATGTCAACGAAGCCTTTTGGGATAAACGTTTTGAGCAAATTAATAATTTTGAAAAGCACATTGCTGATAACGGAACCATTATCTTCAAATTCTTTTTACACCTTTCAAAAGAAGAACAGAAAAACCGATTACTTCGTAGGTTGGAAAAACAAGAAAAAAACTGGAAATTTTCTCCAGGAGATTTAAAAGAGCGCAAACTTTGGGACAGCTATCAAGAGTGCTATGAAGATGCTATTAATAGAACGTCTAAAGCACATGCGCCTTGGTACACTATTCCCGCTGATGATAAACCTACAGCACGTTATATTGTAGCCAAAATTTTATACAATACACTGAAGCAGTATGACGATATCAAGGAGCCTGAATTAGATGATGACGTAAAAGAAAACCTTCATATTTACAAACAGCAATTAGAAAACGAATAAGTTTTTAAGTTTTCTTTTAGAGTTTAATGTCATTTAAAACTTATCTTTAGCTTTTTAAAACATTAACCATCTATGAGAAACATTTTATTTCTACTCAGTATTCTTGTATCCATTTCAGTAACTGCACAAGAAGATGCTGATAACATTAAAAAAATATACTCAACATCATTAACCAACGGAAAAAGCTACGAATGGTTAGACCATTTATCTAATCAAATTGGAGGTCGACTTTCAGGTTCTTTAAATGCTGAAAAGGCAGTTGAATATACTAAAGAAGAACTAGAAAAATTAGGTTTAGACAAAGTATGGTTGCAACCAGTTATGGTACCAAGATGGGTAAGAGGAGCACCTGAGTTTGCATATATTGAAACCTCTCCAGGAAAGACTACCAGTGTAAATATTTGTGCTTTAGGAGGCTCGATAGCAACTCCAAGTGGAGGAATAAAAGCTAATGTAGTTGAAGTTAAAAGTTTAGATGAATTAGAGACTCTAGGCAAAGAAAAAATAGAAGGTAAGATTGTATTTTTTAACAGACCAATGCAAGCCGACTTAATCAATACTTTTGAAGCTTATGGAGGTTGTGTAGACCAAAGATATGCTGGAGCAAGAGAGGCAGGAAAGTTTGGAGCTGTTGGTGTAATTGTACGTTCAGTTAATTTAAGATTAGACGATTATCCGCATACAGGAAGCATGAGTTATGGCGATTTACCTAACTCACAACGTATCCCTTCAGCAGCAATAAGCACTAACGATGCTGAGTTGCTTAGTAATATGCTAGGTTTAAATAAAGATATTAAGTTTTACTTCAGTCAGCATTGTCAACAATTGAAAGATGTGCAGTCTTATAATGTTATTGGAGAAATTACAGGTAGTGAATTTCCTAACGAATATATTATTGTAGGTGGTCATTTAGATTCATGGGATTTAGGTGATGGTTCTCACGATGATGGAGCAGGTTGTGTGCAATCTATGGATGTGTTACGACTGTTAAAAGAAAGTGGTATAAAACCAAAACGTAGTATTCGTGTGGTGTTGTTTATGAATGAAGAAAACGGACTTAGAGGAGGACGAAAATATGCTGAAGTTGCAAAGGCAAAAGGCGAGAAGCACGTTTTTGCTTTAGAAAGTGATTCGGGTGGATTTACACCTAGAGGCTTTACTTTTGATTGCAGTGATGCGGTTTATAATAAAGTTTTAGGTTGGAAAGAACTCTTTAAACCCTACTTAATTCATTATTTTGAAAAAGGAGGAAGTGGAGCAGATATTGGACCTTTAAAGGATGACAATATTGTATTAGCTGGTTTAAGACCAGATTCTCAACGTTATTTTGATCACCATCATGCAGCTAATGATACTTTTGAGCATGTTAATAAAAGAGAGTTAGAACTTGGTGCTGCAACAATGACCGCTTTGGTCTATTTGTTTGATAAATATGGTACTGAAACAATAACTACAGAACAACAGTTAAAAGATTAATAGGTATGAAAAAAGTATGTTCAGCGTTATCCTTGTTTTTTACGCTATCTATTGTTGCTCAAAATAATGATGATAATTTACCTTATTACGAAATCCCTGAATATTCAGATACTTACACTGCAGGAACTGTAGCCGCAAGAATGATAGATGGTTTAGGGTTTAGGTTTTATTGGGCTACAGATGGATTGACAGAAGAGGATTTAAGTTATAAACCTATTGGTGGCTCACGCTCTACAGGAGAAACTGTAGATCATGTTTTAACACTTTCTTATGTGATTTTAAGTGCAGCTTTAAATCAACCATATGATAAAAAAGATACATCACAATTAAATTTTGAAGAAAAACGTAAGCGAACATTAATCAATTTAAAAACAGCTGCTGATATTTTAAGAGCTAGTGATGATGTATCAAAATTTGTTATTGTTTTTGGAGAAAGAGAAAACCCTTTTTGGAATGCTATTAATGGCCCAATTGCTGATGCAATATGGCATTCAGGACAAATAGCATCTTATAGAAGAACTTCAGGAAACCCAATAAATTCTAATATTAATCATTTTACAGGCACTGTGAAAAGTAATTAGTTTACTAAGGCTGTAATTTCACTAGCTATATGTTTTATTTTTTCGCGAGTAATAGGTTTAATAATGTAGTTTGAAACGTTTTGGTACTCATTAGCCTTTTGAATATCGTTAGGATCAATTGAGGAACTAACAATAAAAATGATAATTTTCTTTTCGGTTTTGTGTTTTACAAACTCGTCAAGAAACTGCCATCCATCCATAATAGGCATATTCAAATCCAGTAAAATAAGTTCAGGAAGTTCTTCTTCATTATTAGCATCCATTAATGGCGTTAAGTGATTTATAGCATCTTCTCCATTAGAGAATACTAAAATGTTTTTGCAGATTTCTTCCTTATCGAACATCTTTTTTGTTGTAAAAACAAAAATAGGGTCGTCGTCTATTATATATAGTGTGTTAATTGATTTCATGTTTTAAATGTAGTAAAAATGTTGTACCAATACCTACTTCACTTTCAACTTCTATTTTTCCACCTATTGCTTCTACCTGATTTTTGGTTATAAATAACCCAAGACCTCTAGAATCTTTGTGTTTGTGAAAGGTTTTGTACATCCCAAATAATTTTTTTCTGTGCCTGTTTAAATCAATACCCATTCCATTGTCTTCAATTTTTAAAATAAGATATTGGTTATCGTCAGTAAAACTAGTACTAATATTAATTTTTGGAGCAACATCAGGCTTTTTATACTTTATACTATTACTTATAAAATTTAAAAGAATACTGTCTAAATAAGCAGGTACAGTATCAATGATAAGATGTTTTGGTACATTATTGATTATGCTTCCATCATTTTCTAAGATGTGTGCTTTTAAGCTTTCTTTTGTTTTGTTTATGGCTTCATAAAGATTGGTTGGTGTTAAATCTTCATGCAGTTTTGTGTTTAAAATAGCAACTTGGTTAAGGTTTTCTACCGTTTCACTTAAATTATTAACTGCAGTGTCAACTAGAGGAAAATAGCTATTATCTGTAGCTTCAGGTTCTTCGTGTTTCATCAAGTCTAGTAACATTTCTAAGTTACCAGAATGTGAACGCAAATTATGCGAAACTATGTGAGCAAAGTTTAATAATCTTGAATTTTGGTCTTTAGTGATTTCTAAAAGGGTGTTAACTTTTTTCTCAGATTCTTTTCGTTTAGTAATATCATTTATTTGAGCGACTAGATGAAGAGGTGTACCATCTTCATTACTAACTAAAGATACATTAAGACTAGCCCAAATTATACTTCCATTTTTATGAAGATATCTTTTTTCTATTTGAAAATTTGAGATTTCATTACTTAATAATTTTGCAAATTTTTTATCTCCTAAAGTAGTGTCTTCTTTGTGAGTTATATCTTTAAAATTAAAGGTTTTAAACTCATCAGTAGTATAACCTAGCATGTTTCTTAAGCTTTGGTTTACCCTAATGAATTTACCCTCTAAACTTACAATAGCCATTCCAATGGAGGCACTGTCAAAAGTTTTTCTAAACTGTTGTTCTCTTAGTGCAACCTTTTTTTGAGTTTTATTTTTCTCAGTAATGTCTTGAAATAGTCCTTGAACTTTTACGCATTTTTCATTCTCTAATACAGGAAAACCAATAGCGCGAACCCATTTTTCTCGACCTTTAGCACTTACAAGTTCTAATTCTACGTCATAAGGTTCTCCTTGCTCAATACATCTATTGAAATAGTAAGTTATTTTATCTCTAGAGTAGCCTTCTTTGTAAAAATCTAGTGCTTTTTCAAGTTCTATATTATAGGATTTTCCAACATCATGAATTTCTCTGGTTATATCACTCCATTGAATTTCATAAGGTTCTAGTAATACTTGCCATGTTCCAATTTTTGCAGCTTTCTGAATAAAATCGAGAACTTGCTGAGAGTCGTTTACATTGAATTGCATATATAGCTATTAGTTTTAAGGTATTATTGGGATAATTCAAATATACAATTTGAAATGAAATTTGCAATTATACCGTTACTAATAACTTAATGGTTTTGATTACTTAACAATGTTTGAGTATGCTTCTTAAACATTTAATCGGTCTTTTTACGTTTAATAAATCTTATAACAAAGAAAATAGCACTTAGTAAACCTATAAAAACAGCTGTAGCTATCATTTCTTTATTAGAAAGATTAGATAAGAAATATATAATAATGCCAATTGATAGAATTGGAACAGTTAGTCCACCAGGAATTTTAAATTCACCAGCCTCAGATTTTTTAGTTTTCCTAAGTTTTATAACTGAAAGTGCTACACCCAAGTAAAGTAAAAGAATAGAGCTAGTAGCAATAATTACAAGTTGTTCAAAACTTCCTGTAGATGCAAATAAAAACACCAAAAAACCATGTACAATAATTGCAATGTATGGTGTAGCAAATTTAGGGTGGATTTTAGCTAGTGGTTTTATAGGAATAACTTTGTCTCTAGCTAAAGCATACATTACTCTTGGTGAGTTTAGCAAGTCGCCACTAACCATACCAAACATTGAAACAGCGGCTCCAATGGTAAGTAAAACATAACCAAATGTTCCCATTGATATTTTTGCGGTTTCAGCTAGAGGTGTTGCTTTGTGGTTTACTAAATCAGTTCCAAGAACACCTTGCGACACCGTTTGAATAAGAATATATAATACTACTACAGAGCCTATGCTTAAAAAAATTGAACGAGGTATTGTGCGTTTAGGATTCTTAATTTCTCCACCAACAATTAACCCAGTTTCACAACCTAAAAAAGCAAAAAAGAGAATTAATGAGGATTCACCAAGTTGACCTAAGGTAGGTAATGTCTCAATATGCAAATTAGACACTGATATGTTTTTAAACCCTAAAACCACTAAAACAATTAAAGGGATAACTTTTAAAAGTGTGTTGATTTTCACCAAACCAATACCTTGTTTTATACCTCTTACATTAATTGTAACCAGTAATACATACACTATAAGTAACGAAAGAACTCTGTAAGAAGTTAATTCAAACAAAGGGTTGAATGTTGCTATAATATTTAATAAAGCATTAGCCACTGCTGCTGATGCAAGTATATTACTACCTGAAGCAAAAATACCTGCAAGAAAACCTGCATAATCACCAAAAGCGGTTTCAATGTAAGTGTAAGGGCCTCCAGTATTATTTACTTTACTTCCTGCTTCAGCAAAGCAGAGTACTATTAATGCAATAAGAATTCCACAAAAGATGTAAGAAAAAATACTTGCTGAACCCATAATGCCAGCAATTACAGCAGGAAGAGCAAAAATTCCAGCTCCAATCATAATGTTCATTATATTGGCAGATAGTCCAAAAACACCAATGGAGCGTTTTAAGCCTTCATCTTTTTTTATCATCTTTTAAGTGTTAGTTTTTTACCATAAGTTAATTGTCTCCAAATCCATTCCATTGGGCCAAATTTAAAATAGTTAAGCCATAGTTTGCTGAGAATAACTTGAAGAACAAAAATAGTTAAGGCAATTAGCATCACAATAGTAAAACCATATTTTCCAGTTTGGTTGAATCCAAAACCGTAAAAAATAATTATTGAAATAATGGTTTGTGTGAGGTAGCATGTTAATGCCATTTTTCCAACAGGCTTAAACCAGTTTAAAAAACTTACTTTTCTTTTGTATAGTAAAGCAATTCCTGCAGCAAAAGCCATAGCTAATGGTACAGTGCCAAAGGCATAAGTTAGTATATGTAAGATTTCTAGTGACACATTTTTTACGCTAAAAAATTCTATATAACCTCTTATGAAGTTCATTGGTAAACCTAGTAGAATTCCAATAAGTAAGCTCTTCCTTAAAAATGGAATATTGTTTAATAAATTTTCATTTAAAATTTTTCTTCCAGCCCAAATGCCTAATAAGAAAATACCAAAAACTTTAAAAATGCGACCTTCTTCTAAAATCATACCTATCCTAATAAATGCATTTCCTAAACTCATTTTAAAAAAATCAGGAAGGTTTGTGTTGGTTAAAAAAGCTACAATGTTAGGTTGTAAGTGGCCATTCATTTCTATAACTGGCATTCCAAAATGTTGATATATATTTGTACTTAGTTGAAAGTAAGTTTCAGGATAAAATATTCCAGTAAAGTATATAAATGCCCAATTTACAATAGGAGCTAAAATTAAGATTATGGCAGTAACTAAAAGTGTTTTATTTGATTTTTTAATAAACCAAATCAAGAAAAAGCCCAAAAGCGCATAGAGTGTTAAAATATCACCAGGCCATAAAAGAAACAAGTGTATTAACCCAAACACTAAGAGCCAAAACATACGTCTCCTAAAAAAACGAGCAAATGCCTTGTTGTGTGAAGTGACATTGTTAAATTGGATAGTACAACCTATGCCAAAAAGTAATGAGAAAATAGAATAGAATTTTCCATCTACAAGCACATACATTATATAGTTGAAAATTTCATCGGTAGCACAATTTATTTCTCTTAAGTTGCTATCTGCATTGACAAACCAAAGTCCAGAAAAAAACGGAATATTTGCAGTGAAAATAAACATAATAGCGATGCCTCTTAGAATATCTAAATATTCTATGCGATTATTTTTTACAACAGGGTTAATGGTTTGGTTTTGCATAAGGTTGGTTTTTTAAATTTTTAATTAAGAAGAGAGTATTTTATTAAAAGATTATCATCTTTCCGCCATCGAATCCAACCAGTTCCCAAGGTTTTATAATTATTATCTTGTAATTCAACATACATCCATTCATTTTTAATTTTTATAGGTCGCATAAAGCTATATGGTATAGTTACTGTTTCAGCATGCTCTAAAGGTTTTATATATACTTTATAGGCAGAAGGTTCTCGAAACTCAACACTATGAACACCCAATAAAAACTCTGGCCAATATTGAAGTTTTCCAGCGTATCTGTCTACAAAAGCAGTTTGGTTGATTCTAGTATTTACAACTACTTCAATAAAATCATGTGATATGGATTTTACTTTGAAATACAGCATGTCATAATCCAGTTTCAAATGCTCTGGCATTAACCAAGAAGGAGCAGTTGCTATATCAAAACCTCCATATTCTCGTTGTTTAAATGTTATGCTATCAACAGGTATATGTTCTTGAACAGATTTCCTATGAGTTAAATTTCCATAGAAATAGAGCGTTTTGTGCTCATAAAAGTTAGGAGAGAACATACCTAAACCCATTTCATTTTTAAGTTGTTTTTCAACGTTTGTGCGTGTTAACATCGCCATAGGTTTAGCATCTAAAGTTGGAGTAGTAGGTTGTTCCTTTTTAGGGAGCTCATCTTTTAATTTCTCTTGTTGTCGTTTTTGGTATTTTATTGTGAAATATGTAAATGAGGCAATAACAATGAGCGTTAAAAAAATATTGATTTTAATGATTAGATTTCGTTTAGATTTTATAGCTGTAAGTATTGATAAGAGTAACCCAATAAAGGCTCCAATAACACCATAACCCAATACAATTGCACCACCAGCTAGCATTTGTCCTTTACCAGCTTCGGTAATACCTGCATAAATTAACCCTAAAAAGAAAAAGGCAATTATTGATAAAAAATACATTAATAAGCTATAAGGTTTAACCGCTTGATGTGCCATAATTAATAGGTTATTGTTTTAGTAACAGTTTCGCCTTTTTTCACTTCAATTGTAAATGTTTCGGTTTTTCCTTTATGCACTCCAAGGGTTACAACTTTAACTTTATAAGTTCCTGTGCTTAATAAAAATTCTCTAGGGTTGCTACTGCTAGATGTATAGGTTCTTGAGGCTGCCACATTTTTATTGGCATCTACTTCATGGAAGTTAACAGTAGCATCAATTAATTCGCCACTTGAAGTTTGTACACCAACCATCACTTTTCCAGTGTCAAAATTATGGGTTATTGGAGTTGTGGTGTTCGATTTTACTTCAACATTATCTATCTCAAAGTAGGTGTTGATACCTTTCATTACAAGGCCCTGAAAAGTAACTTTATATTTTCCAGCTGGTACTTCCATGGTTTTAGAACGACCATAAGTTCGAGTATTAGAGGCTACTTTCCCATTTGAGTCAAACATTTTTACCACAGCATCCCAACCTTCGCCATTATTAGTAGCTGTAACTTCTAGTGTGCCTCCATCAAAACTGATTGTTTCGTGTTTTGTTTCCCCTTCTTTGATCTCAACTGTAATTGAAGTTCCAGGAATGTCTAAACCTTCAAGAGGTCTAATGGCAATGTCGTATTTTCCAGGAGGTAAATGTACCCAAGCGGAATCTCGATAAGTTCTTGATCCATCAACAGCTTCATTGGTTCCAGCTTCTGTTGCTTTTACCCATGCATCTACAGGTTCTCCGTTTTTTGTTGCATAAATAGAAAAATTGCCTTCGGGTTTATCTACTGTTGCTGATGTTGCTTCAGTAAGACCTTCTCCTAATGCACTAGCGTTTGAAGCGTCATAATACCTTCCGCCTCCAGCATCAGCAGCACATTTAAGCTGTTCGGTTTCATTTTCTTTTAAACCAAAACCAACAATGTGCAATTTAAAATCAATGCCACTTGCTTTAGCTTGTGCTACAATATCACAGAGATTGCCATCACACGACTCAATTCCATCGGTCACTAAGATTATAGTGGCTTTTACATTGTTTTCTTTTAAAGAGTTTATAGCTAAAGTTGCAGATCGTGCTAATGGTGTTTTCCCTAAGGGATTAATAGTTTTTACAGTTTCAGTGATTTTTGATTTAGAAGTATTGGTTATGTCTGCCATGTACTCAATATCGTCACAGTCACCTTTGGTTCTATGTCCATAAGCAATAAGCCCAACATGTTGGTTTTCGGGTAGGTTGTTTACGGTTGTTGACATTACTTCGGAAGCAATTTCTTTTTTGGTTTTTCCATCAAGTTGTCCCCACATTGAACCACTTGCGTCGTAAATAAATAAAATTGGCGAAGGAGCTTTTTGTTCTTGTGAATAGGTTTGAATAACGAATCCAAACAAAGAGAAAAGAATAACTAAACGTTTCATTTTTAAAAAATTTAATAAGAAGTAGATGAATCTCTTAAAAGTAAAATGGGAACGGGTTAAATTGTTGCGTTTTAAAATAAGCATAAAAGTCTTTTAAATGAGTGCTATTAATCAAAAGACTTGAGGAACAATTGTTTATAAATATAGTGTTTTGTTTGATTAGTTTTAACTTTTGAATAAAATCAATTTATGTTTAATCGCTATAACTAATGTTTATGTTTTTAAAGCTTTTTACTTTTTCTTGATGTTTTTTAAAGTTGGTGAATTTCAAAATTACAATAGTAAGTAATGGGATAAGAGTGATTAGTAAAAATAGAACTTCCCAACTAAAATAAGATTTAAGCATTCCCAATAGAGCAGCACCTGTAGATCTTCCTAAGTTGGAAATAGTCATGTATAAAGTAAATTGACTGGCTGCTACGGTTTTCCAGCAAAGATGCATTGCTGCAGCAAAAATAGCTATGGTTAAAGAAACATATAAACAACCGTAAAGAAACATAAAACCATAAACAACAATTTTACTACTCCATGAATTTACTAAGAAAGAAAAGATAAGTATTGAAATGATTATCAAAATAAGATAGTGGTTAATCATTTTTAATTTTCCATGTTTATCCACCAAATAACCACCAATAAGCATCCCAACAATACCAGAAATAATATTGACTGTTGAGAAAACTTGAGAAAAACTCGTGTTAGTCCAACCTAACTCCTGTACCGTAAAAATCGGAAATAAGGCATCTACCACACCAAACAAATTGCTGACTACAAATACAGCAATTAAAAACAACATACTTGTAGGTTGTTTTACCACTTTAAGTAAGTTATTCAATAGTTGTTTCCAATTTCTACTTTGTTTATTTAGAGATTCTGAAGATATTTTGCCTTTAGTCCATGGTAGTAGTTTTTCACCAGGTCGCTCTTTTATGAAAATAGGAACTAAAATTATTAATGCTACAGTAATAGCTACTGAAGAGATAGCTAATGAAAACCCAATAGTATTAATCAAGAATGTACCAACTAGTAATGATAGGGAAGTACCTATTATCTTCGTTCCCCACATAAGCCCATTAGCCCTTGCTTGTTCTTTGACAGGAACCATATCTATAGCCATACCATCGGTTGCAACATCTTGAAAAGCACCAAAAAAGTTGACGCAGAATCCTGCAACCATAAGTCCTGTTATGTTATTAAGAGGGTCAGGTACAATACCATAAGCCAAAAAACTTAAGATTAACCCTAATTGCCCTAAAATTACCCAAGGTCGTTTTCTGCCCATGCTTAAAAATGTGTAACGATCCATTAGAGGTGCAACCACTATTTTAAAACTCCATGGAATTAAAGCAATACTTATAAAAGTGGCAATTTCAGCTGGAGATTTTCCATTCATAGCTAACCAAGCAGGTATGGCATAAAATGTAATGCCTTCTGGAATGCCCTGCGCCAAATACAATATCGAAAACGAAACATATCTCGTAATGACATTGTTACTTAGGGTTTTATGTGGTTTTATATTTTGTGATTTCATTCTTCAGGTATTAACAGTTAAAAACCCTAGATTAAATGTTGGTAGGATCTATGAATATCACCACATCACAATCTTTGGTAAAATTTTTCAATTCAGATTTTATTGAAGTGTCCAATTCACATACATGAAGGTTTTCAGCATGTTCTAGTTCCATTAAATGATGATAGTTTTCTTTCTTTTTAATGTCTAAAGTTGAAATTTTCACATCAAAATTTTGATTTAAAAATAGGGATACAACATTGTCATCTATGTATCCTGAACCACCTATGATACCTACTATTTTCATGTTGGGTTATTTGGTTTAATGTTCTACTTTTTTTAATCCAAAGATGTTCAAAACTTGTAGAGATGTAATCGCATTCTGTTGGTTGACGACCTGATAAAATACCTGAAGCTATTATTTTATTTTCACTAACAATTTTTAACTCTAGATTAGTGATTTCAATTTGTGTCCATTGGTTGATTAAAACAGCTTCTAGCGTTATAAAGTTTCTGTTATTTAGGTTTTCAGTCTCAGTTCTCAAAAACTCCCAACTCATTAACTGTTCTAGAGTTTGTAAATGAATTGATGTTTGTTTGTTGTCTTGTAACGAGTTGTAATACTGTGTTATGGAGTTTAAGTCTTTATTGTTTATTGTTGATTGAGAAAACCCAAAGTTTGATAGTAACAGTAAAGCTGAGTATAGAATTATTTTACCCATTATTTTTGTGATTTTGAATTACTTAAGGTAGATGCAATGGTTATAAGATCAGCTCTATAAATATTTAACACTAAACTTTAATGATGTTTTACTTATAACCATTGATTTAGTCATCTCCACCAAAACTAAAATCTACCTTTTTGTGAGTTGGTTATTTAGAAGCTTCGGCTTCTTCTTTCGACAATTCTTTTTTACTAGCTTCAATAGCTTGAAGTTCTAAGATAACCTCTGTTGGGTCCCAGTAACCTAATTGTCTTACAATTTTACCATCAGCAAACCTATAGGTAAGATGAACAGGCATTGTAATTTCTTTACCAGTTTCTTTCATTGTACCTTTCCATTCTAGCCAACAGTTTACCCAAGTTTCGCCATCGTCAGTTACTACCATTTCATATTCTGGATCATTGTCGGTAAACCCTCTGCTAGAGTAGTAATTTTCATTAGCTTTATGAAACGACATGGTTTCTTCTACAGTCATAAACTTATCAGAGTTGAAATAAGTTTTACAAGTGTCAGCATAAAAGCTGGTATCATAATTCTTGGCATTGTATTGCTGTATCGCTTTTTTTACTGTTTCAATTTCAGGCGACTGTTGTGTGTAGCGTTTGCTTTGCTCTTGGCAAGCTGTAAATAGAACGAGTACAATACTTAAAATAAATAGCTTTTTCATTGGTTTAGGTTTTATTGTTTACTGTAGCTTAAATCAGGTCGCATCCAGCCAGATATTTCACTGTAACTTGAAATAAGACTATTTAAATTGTCAAAAAGCGGTCTAGCTTCTTCACCTAAGAGTTTCCAATTGTCTTCAGAAATTTGTTCATAATCCAAAGCGCTTTTAGCTGAAATAACCACAACAAATCTATCTCCAACATGCCCAAAACCGTTTTGGTAAATGCGATAGTGCATTTTGGAATTTTTTTGTGCAAACAAATCTTTAATAGCTTTTATTGCTTCTCTGGTTTTACTTACATTTTTGGCTGCAACATCCATAAAAATCCATCTTCGGTAGTTTTGCCCTTCTTGAGTTGTACTCATCCCATCTGGCATGTAAGACAGGTTTTCATTTAGTAATGTAATGTAGCTACCGTGTTTGTCGTAGCATTCGTTAAAACGCTCAAAGTAAGAGGTGAATTTTTCTTCACCTACGGTTTTAGCAAAATCTTCCATTGGATCTTCATCTAAATCTGCAAATTTTTCAACAGGAGTAATAGTTAAAAATGTACCATCATCCATTTGTGCAACACTCCAGGATTCTGAAAAATTATGCTTTTCACAAAGCGCTTTAAACTCTTTAGAGACTTCAATATAGTCATTGTGCTTTGAAGGTTTTACTTGATCTTCATGAACAAGATAAGCTTGTACTTGAGCTACTGTTACTAAAGGCAATACAAGTAGAGCCAAAAGCAATAGTTTAGATTTCAATGTGTTTGAGGCACTAATTGTTTTTGAAATTTTCATGATTAATAGTGTTTGAATTATTTTTTGTCTAATTGAGGTAACCCTGAAAACAGTTCGTCTGTATGCATTAAAAAGTATTTATCAAACTTTTTGAAAAATGCATCTCTATCATTTTCAGTTTTCCAAGCAGAATTAATTAACTCTCCTTGCTTTACACTTGCAGCTTCAACATCATTCCAGTTGGCATACTCTGTAACGAATACTAAATCTCTAGAATCGCTACCTGAAAGATGTCTCATTGCACGCTCGCTTATGATTTTGTCATTAGGTAGAACAACCTTTTTTTGGAACTCTTCTAATAATGAAGCTAATTCGGCTTGTGAGCCATTTTCTGGAATTGTAATTTTCCAAGTGGTAACTGTAAATACAGTATTGTCTTGAGCACTTGCGTTTGTTGGTGCAAGTATTAATAATAAAGCTAATACTAACGTAGTTTTTAAAATTTTCATGATTAATAGTTTTAATGGTTAATTAATAGCGAATCACATGTGAATCAGTGTCTAAGTAACTAATAATCAATAATTGAAAGAAGTGTGTTAGGACGAATGGATATAAATACTGTCCGAAGGGTAGGTTATAGTTTTCTAAGCAGAAAAATTAAATAGTATGTAGTCTTTTTAGTAATTCTTCTTTTAAAGTTTTACTAACAGGAATCGCTTTTTTAGCAATAACCACATGGCTTGTGGCAACTTCATCTATGTGCGAAATATTAATGATAAATGATCTGTGAATACGTAAAAAATGCATTTCTGGAAGTTTTTCATCTAAATCCTTTAAAGTGATAACCAATAGGTACTCTTTGCTTTTGGAGTGAATCCTACAATAGTTGCGTTCGGCCTCTATGTAAAGAATATCTTTAATATCCACCTTTACCATTTTTTCATGATGGCGCACAAATATAGAATCGCTTAAAATAAAAGGAGAAGGGTTGTCTTCTACAGTTTTTGTAGTGTTTTGTTTGAGGTCTTGTTTAGCAATTACAAGTTCAATAGCATGCTGAAGGTCTAGTTTTTTAAAAGGTTTTGATATAAACGCATGAGGATTGGTAGCTTTTGCTTTGTTAAAGTGGATGTCATCAGCATTTGCCGTTAGGTAAATGATTGGGATATCAAACTCTTTTTGAATCAGTTTTACGGTTTCTACGCCATCGAGAGCTCCTTTTAAGTTAATGTCCATTAAAATAATATCAGGAGTGTCTTGTTTTACATTAATAATAGCTTCTTCACCACGAGGAATAACACCAGTAATTTCATAACCCAAAGATGAGAGTTGTAACGAAATATTAGCTCCAATAACCATTTCGTCTTCTACAATTAATATTTTTGATGTTTGTGACATTAGGTTGATGTATTAAGTTTAAATTGAAATAAAACCGCTGTTCCTTTATCAATGATTTCTTGCATTTTTCCATTAAGCTGAAGTGTCAATAATTGAATAAGCTGTGAGCCAAATCCTGTGCCTTTTGCTGGTGCATTTTTTACTTTGCCAATGCCATTGTCTTTGACTTTTAATGTAAGCGTAGCATCGTTATTTTTTTTAAGGCTAATATTTATAATCCCTTTTGCGTCATCAGGAAAAGCATATTTTATTGCATTTGTGAGTAGTTCGTTTACTATAAGGCCAATAGGTACAGCTGTGTCTACATCAAGTTCTAGATTTTCCATAGCACATTCTATTTTTACTTTGTTTTCAGCATTAAAAGAGTCTAAAATACCATCGCCTAAGTTTATAAAATAGTCTTTCATTTCTATGGCTCCTAAGTTTTCGCCTTGATAGAGTTTTTGATGGATAATTCCCATAGATTGCACTCTGTTTTGGCTCGCTATCATAGCTTCTTTAGTTGCTGAATCATTTAATTGCGCAGATTGTAAACTGATAAGACTTTTAACCATCTCGAGATTGTTTTTTACACGATGGTGAATTTCCCTAAGCAGTAATTCGTTTTGTTTGTTTTTGGTGTCGAGTTCTTTATTTAAGATTTGAAGTTCTTGATTTCGCTTTTGACGTTTTCGGTAATTGTAAAACAACCCAAAGAGGATAAATGCTAATAAACTAGCAAGTATAATGTAGAGTACTTGTGTGCGCTTTTGTTGTGCGATTTTTTCATCCTGAAAATAGATAGTCGCATTTTTTTGACCAGTTTCATATTTTGCTTGAGCTTCAGATTCTAACCCAAAAATGACATTGTCTTTAAACTCTTCTAAAGTTTGAGCATATAAATGATGGTAATGCAATGCGGATTCGTAGTTGCCTAATGACTCGTAAATGTTAGATACATGCATATAGTTTTCCCAAAGATTTCTAACTCTACCTGTTTTTTTTATAAGCTCAATGGCTTTGAGATTATAGGGCAATGCTTCTTGATATCTACCTTGCATATAATATACATGACCAGTATTTGCAAGTGATGGGATGAGATAACGCTCTAAACCTAGCTTGGTTGAATTGTCATAATTAGCTTGATAATCTGCAATAGCTTCATCATAGCGTTCCATGTATTTGTAAATATTTCCTCGCCAGTTTACTGAAGCCATCATAGGAATTCCGTATTCGTTCAATTCCTTGTATAAGTCAATTGAAGTGTTAACGCTTTCAAGTGCTTCTTCTAGGTTTGAAGTAGAAAATAATTGATCAAACGCCTTAAAACGATAGGTTTCGGCTAGTTCAACTTTTGCATTGTCAAGCTGTTCTAATATAGCAATGGCTTTGTCACACCATTCAACTCCTTCAGCATAACTGCGTTCGTAATATTTTAGGTCGCAAATAGCTGCATAGCATTGCGCAATCCCTTTTTTATTGTTTGTTTTCTCATATAACTCCAGAGCTTCATAGGTTTTTTTTGTTGCCTGAGCATAATCAGCTTTTACCATTAAAAGTTCTTTGTGTTTTAGATATACATTGGCTAAAGCATTGTTGTTGTTTTGTTGAGTATAGATGTCTTTAGCTTTTTCAAGATAAATAAAAGCCGAATCTAGTTGAGAATAGTCTTTATGATAGGTGATTAAAAAGCTGTATGATTTGGCAAGTGCATCAGAATTTTTGGTAGTGTTTGATAGTGCAATGGCTTTATGCGCATTTTTTGAAATATGCGTAGAATCTTTTGAATTATGGATGTGATTATCTAACCAATTGAGCAGCGAATCTAATTTTTGAGAATTAGAATGTTGTGCAGAACAGGTGATTGCAAATAGTAATGCAAAAAAAATGGTTAGTTGTTTCATAAGCCTTAAATAAGCTATTAATTAAGACTTTAGGGTAAGCTAAAGGTAGTGAAAATAGATTTTATTTACTAAAATCTATTTATAGTTTATAATTCTATCTCTACCTGATTTTTTAAAATGTCCTCAAAAGTTTCTCGTTTTCTAATCAATTGCGCTTGTTCTTTGTGCCATAATACTTCAGCAGGACGATAACGTGAGTTATAGTTTGAAGACATAGAGTAGCAGTAGGCTCCAGCGTTTTTAAACGCAAGAATATCACCTTCAGCAATTTCATTTATTCGTCTGTTATTGGCAAAGGTGTCGGTTTCACAAATGTAGCCTACAACCGAGTAAAAGCGTTCTCTTCCTTTTGGGTTCGAAATATTGACGATTTCGTGCTGAGAACCATAAAGCATTGGTCTTATTAAATGATTAAAACCAGAGTCTATTTGAGCAAAAACCGTTGAGGTAGTTTGTTTAACAACATTTACTTTAGCTAAAAAGTAACCAGCTTCACTCACTAAAAATTTTCCTGGTTCAAAAGCTAAAGTGAGCTCTTTACCATATTCTTTACAAAATGTGTTAAATCGTTTCGTTAGTTTTTTACCAAACTCTTCAATGTTGGTTTCAATGTCACCTTCTTTATAAGGAACTTTAAATCCTGAACCAAAATCTAAAAATTCTAAGTTTTTAAAATGCTTAGCTGTGTCAAATAATATTTCGCTAGCATATAAAAACACATCAATATCCAAAATATCACTACCAGTGTGCATGTGAATACCATTGATGGTCATTTTGGTGTTTTCTACAATACGAAGTATATGCGGAATTTGGTGAATGGAAATACCAAACTTACTATCAATATGTCCAACAGAAATGTTAGTGTTTCCACCAGCCATGACATGCGGATTTATTCTAATGCAAACAGGAACTTTAGGATATTTTGTCCCAAACTGCTCTAAAATAGAAAGGTTGTCAATATTTATTTGCACACCAAGTTTTGCTGCAGTTTCAATTTCTTCTAATGATACACCATTAGGCGTATAAATAATAGTCTCAGGTGAAAAACCAGCAGCTAAACCTAATTGTACTTCTTGAATAGAAACAGTATCGAGTCCTGAACCTAATCCTTTTAATAATTTTAATACTGAAATGTTTGACAATGCTTTAGCAGCATAATTGATTTTAAGATGTTTTACTTTATTAAAAGCATTAGTTAATCTCTTGTATTGAGAGGTTATTTTTTCAGAATCATATACATAAACAGGACTCCCGAATTCTTGAGCGATATTAAGTAGTTGCTTTTCTAACATTATATTGGTGCAAATTTTTTCCAAAGGTATTTTATTCTCTTTAAATTAAAATTTAAGATTTAAAATATCACACAATTTAAACATTGTGTTAAATAATTAACAAATAATTTTTTATCTAGAATAAAAGACTTTTGTGACTGTATTTTTTTAGAGGATTAAAATTTCAATTATCGAGTAAATATTAGGGTAAGTAATCTCTATTAATTACATTTGTGCCACTTAAACTTTATAGCGAATTATGAATTTACACGAATATCAAGGAAAAGACATATTAGCAGGTTTTGGAGTTCGCGTACAACGTGGTATTGTAGCCCAAAACGCTCAAGAAGCAGTAGCTGCTGCTAAGCAATTAACTGAAGAAACTGGAACAGGTTGGCATGTTATAAAAGCTCAAGTTCATGCAGGTGGACGCGGAAAAGGAGGAGGAGTTAAACTAGCCAAAAACCTTCAAGAAGTAGAAAGTATAGCAGGACAAATCATAGGAATGAATTTGGTTACACCTCAAACTTCTGCTGAAGGTAAAAAAGTACACCAAGTGTTAGTTGCTGAGGATGTGTATTATCCAGGTGATAGTGAACCAGACGAATTTTACATGTCTGTGCTTTTAAATCGTGGTACAGGTAAAAATATGATTATGTATTCTACTGAAGGTGGAATGGATATTGAAACTGTTGCTGAAGAAACACCACACTTAATTTTTCATGAAGAAGTTGATCCTGCTGTAGGTTTAATGCCTTTTCAAGCAAGACGTATTGCATTTAACTTAGGGTTGAGTGGAGTAGCTTTTAAAGAAATGACAAAATTTGTTTCTTCATTATATACTGCTTATGTGAAGTCTGATTCTTCTCTTTTTGAGATTAATCCTGTTTTAAAAACAAGTGATAACAAAATTATGGCTGTTGATGCTAAAGTGACTATTGATGACAATGCACTTTACCGTCATAAAGACTATATAGATTTAAGAGATTTACGCGAAGAAAACCCTATTGAAGTTGAAGCTAAAGAAGTTGGACTTAACTATGTTGACCTTGACGGAAACGTTGGTTGTATGGTAAATGGTGCAGGTTTAGCAATGGCAACTATGGATTTAATTAAGCAAGCAGGTGGAGAGCCAGCTAACTTCCTAGACGTTGGTGGTACTGCTGATGCTGCTCGTGTAGAGGCTGCGTTTAAGATTATCTTAAAAGATCCTAATGTAAAAGCTATTTTAATTAACATCTTTGGAGGTATTGTTCGTTGTGATCGTGTTGCACAAGGTGTAATTGATGCCTATAAAAACATGGGAACTATAAACGTGCCAATTATTGTACGTTTACAAGGTACTAATGCTGATATTGCTAAAGAATTAATTGATAATTCAGGATTAGATGTACTAAGTGCTACTGAGTTCCAAGAAGCTGCAGATAAAGTACAGCAGGTATTGGCTTAAGAATATTATAAATACAAAATAGAAAAAAGAGTTGAAGCGTTTAAGTTTCAACTCTTTTTTTGTGGTTTATTTGAATTTTCCTTTTTAGGCATCGGACCACGTAAATGAATGATAAGTCCATTTAAAAAGTTACGTAAAATTTGGTCGCCACACTCCATATATTTAGGATGGTCTTCTTTTCTGAAAAAAGCACCAAGTTCACTTTTTGAAATTCTAAAATCAACCAAAGCTAAAATTTCAACAATTTCATCGTCTCTTAATTTATGAGCTACTCGTAATTTTTTAAATATATCGTTGTTTGTCATAGTCTGTTAACTTAATTGAGAGGGTGATTTTTCTCTGAATTTTTTGAAAGCATTAATAAAAAACCAAAGTACAATAAATTTAACGATTTCCTAATGTGCATTTCATCGAACTTGTTTTTTTAAGTCTATAAAATCGACGAAATGCGCATGTGTTATTAACATATTGATTTTCAGTTATTTGGATAAAATAAATGTACGAACGTAAGAAAACTACGATGAATGACATCTTTTTTTTCGATAAGCGACGAAATATCGACGACAATAAAAGTATTTATCTATTTAACTTTATAAAAAGTAATAATTACTCCCTCAGGTATGATAAATCGTGTTGAAAAGTTGAGTTTGTTATCCGAGATGATAGCATTCGCTATGAAAGATGAGAATATTAAATCCATTGAATACAATTTTCTTTTAGGCATCGCTAAACAATTAGAAATATCTAAAGAAGATTTTGATTATTTATTTAAGTCTCCAGTACATTATGTGCATTTAAAATCGCACAGCGAACGCATTGTACAATTCCATAGATTGGTGTTGTTAATGAATTTGGATAAAGAATTTACTTCCAAAGAACTCGTAAAGTTACATAATTTTGGATTGAGAATGGGCTTAAGCCATGAATCTATAAATAGAGTGTTGGATTTAATGGAAAGTTTCCCAAACAAGATTGTACCACCAGATTTTTTAATTGACATCTTTAAAGTACAATATAATTAGATTTGTAAGCAGTTAGCAGTTGTTCTAAATGTTAAACACAAATCACTTTACTTTTAGTTTTTCTAACTTCTCTTGATAGACTTTAATTTCATCCCTTAATTGAGCAGCAGCAATAAAGTCCAACGCTTTGGCAGCTTGTTCCATTGATTTGCGTTTTTCGCGTATTTTCTTTTCTAATTCACCTTTTGTTAAATACTCACTTTCAGGTTCTGCAGCTTTTAAAGCTTCTAATTCATAGCTGTAAGTACTCACTGAGTTTTTTGCTAAGGCATTATCCAAACTTTTGTTTAATGCTTTTGGTGTAATATTGTTTGCTGTGTTATAAGCAATTTGTTTTTCACGTCTGTAATTAGTTTCATCAATGGTTTTTTGCATGCTATTGGTAATTTTATCAGCATACATAATAGCTTTACCGTTAAGGTTACGCGCAGCTCTACCAACAGTTTGTGTTAATGAACGTGCTGAACGTAAAAATCCTTCTTTATCAGCATCTAAAATAGCAACTAAAGACACTTCAGGTAAATCTAACCCTTCACGAAGCAAGTTGACACCGACAAGTACATCAAACAAGCCTTTTCTTAAATCTTGCATAATCTCAACACGTTCCAAAGTATCTACATCACTATGAATGTAACGACAACGAATTTGTATGCGCTCCAGATATTTGGTAAGCTCTTCTGCCATACGTTTGGTAAGCGTAGTGACTAATGTGCGCTCATCTTTTTCAACACGTTGCTGAATTTCTTCTATTAAATCATCAATTTGATTTAAACTCGGTCTAACTTCAATTTCAGGGTCTAAAAGACCTGTAGGTCTAATCACTTGCTCTACATAAATACCATCGGTTTTTTGAAGTTCATAATCTGCAGGAGTTGCACTTACGTAAATTACCTGGTTTTGTAAAGCTTCAAATTCTTCAAACTTTAAAGGTCTATTATCCATAGCTGCAGGCAACCTAAAACCGTATTCAACCAAATTTTCTTTTCGGCTTCTGTCGCCTCCATACATAGCATGTACTTGCGATATGGTTACATGACTTTCATCCACAACCATAAGAAAATCATCAGGGAAATAATCTAGCAAACAGAACGGTCGCGTTCCAGGAGCTCTACCATCTAAGTATCTCGAATAGTTTTCAATACCTGAGCAATATCCAAGTTCGCGAATCATTTCAAGATCAAATTCGGTACGTTCTTTAAGACGTTTAGCTTCCAAATGTTTACCAATTTCTTTGAAATAATCATGTTGTTTTACTAAATCATCTTGAATGTCTTTTATTGCATTTTGTAAGACTTCAGGTGAAGTCACAAACATATTTGCAGGATAAATGTTGAGCTTTTCATATCGTTCAATAATTTCATTGCTCATTGGGTTGAACGCTTCAATCTCTTCAATTTCATCTCCAAAAAAATGAATTCTGAATGCATTATCTGCATAACCAGGGAAAATATCTACTGTATCGCCTTTTATTCTGAAATTACCATGATTAAAATCGGCTTCAGTACGCGAATACAAACTTTGTACAAGTTGATGGAGCAGTTTGGTTCGGGAAATAGTTTGGTCAACTTCAATAGAAATTACATTCTTTTGAAATTCAATTGGGTTTCCAATACCATACAAACAAGACACTGAAGCAACTACCAAAACATCTCTACGACCTGACAGCAGAGAAGAGGTTGTGCTTAAACGCATCTTCTCAATTTCTTCGTTTATTGATAAGTCTTTTTCAATGTAAACACCAGATACAGGAATGTAAGCTTCTGGTTGGTAGTAGTCATAATAAGACACAAAATACTCTACAGCATTGTCAGGAAAAAACTGCTTGAACTCACTGTATAATTGTGCTGCTAATGTTTTGTTATGTGCTAAAACCAAAGTTGGTCTTTGCACTTCTTGAACAACATTGGCAACAGTAAATGTCTTACCTGAACCTGTAACACCAAGAAGCGTTTGGTATTTT
The DNA here is from genome assembly GCF_004366715.1 of Meridianimaribacter flavus. Lineage (GTDB taxonomy): Bacteria > Bacteroidota > Bacteroidia > Flavobacteriales > Flavobacteriaceae > Gaetbulibacter_B > Gaetbulibacter_B jejuensis. Next base: position 557 of record NZ_SOQZ01000007.1, on the reverse strand, counting down.
TCATTACTCTCTATACCAGTAGCTAATTGTTTTATAGCTTTTGGCTGGTCTCCTGTAGGCTTAAATTCTGACTCTATCTTAAATCGCATAACACAAATTTACGATAAAGATTGCGTGTATTCAACTATCGTTTTAATGTAAAATGACCTCTAAACTCTTGGTTGTTATACAAAGTAATAAGGTACCAATAGTCATTAGATTCTAGATTGTTACCATTGTAAGTTCCATCCCAACCATAAGAGTTTGGAGAAAGCTGTTTAAGTAGTTTTCCGTATCTATTGAATATAAAAATTTCTTTGACACTATTGTTTGGGTCATATACCATCCAAGTGTCATTGAAGCCATCACTATTTGGAGTGAAAAATTTAGGGATATGTAAACTTGCTTGAATTAAGAATTGTAAAGATTTTATAACGCATCCATTTGTATCTTGAACAAAAAGAGTATGGAAGCCTTCGCTTAGATTATTAAATATAGTACTCGTTTGGAAATTGGAATTATCAATAGCAAACTCATAATTAATACTAGAGTCGTCCATAACAACAGTAATGTCATTA
>NZ_SOQZ01000006.1:0-232500 GCF_004366715.1 Meridianimaribacter flavus | reverse complement strand
ACTGGTTTGGGCTGTTCCGCGTTCGCTCGCCACTACTAACGGAATCACTTTTGTTTTCTTCTCCTCCGGGTACTTAGATGTTTCAGTTCTCCGGGTTCGCCTCCTTACGGATAACATGTCTTCAACATGCTGGGTTGCCCCATTCGGATATCTGCGGATCAATTTGTATGTGCCAATCCCCGCAGCTTTTCGCAGCTTATCACGTCCTTCATCGCCTCTGAGAGCCTAGGCATTCCCCATACGCTCTTATTTAGCTTATTGTACTTCTTGTCTTTTTAATGAGTTACAATTATTGCTCGTTACAATAATTTAATTTTATTAAATATTTCTATCTAATTTTCATGTATCTTTTTCAATATGTCAATGAACTTTTTAGCTTTCGCTATTGTGGAGAATATCGGAGTCGAACCGATGACCTCCTGCGTGCAAGGCAGGCGCTCTAGCCAGCTGAGCTAATCCCCCATATACTAGTCGTTAGTACATAGTAGTTAGTAGTTAGACTATAACCACTACTCAACTTCCAGAATTTCCTATTAATTTAGTAGTCTCAGGCAGACTCGAACTGCCGACCTCTACATTATCAGTGTAGCGCTCTAACCAGCTGAGCTATGAGACTCTACTATAATAGATCATTTAAATTAACAGCAAAAGAACAGACTATTCCTTTTTTGAACTTCCTTATTAGTCGTCTTTCTCTAGAAAGGAGGTGTTCCAGCCGCACCTTCCGGTACGGCTACCTTGTTACGACTTAGCCCTAGTTACTAATTTTACCCTAGGCCGCTCCTTGCGGTGACGGACTTCAGGCACTCCCAGCTTCCATGGCTTGACGGGCGGTGTGTACAAGGCCCGGGAACGTATTCACCGGATCATGGCTGATATCCGATTACTAGCGATTCCAGCTTCACGGAGTCGAGTTGCAGACTCCGATCCGAACTGTGATAGGTTTTTAGGATTCGCTCCTGCTCACGCAGTGGCTGCCCTCTGTACCTACCATTGTAGCACGTGTGTAGCCCAGGACGTAAGGGCCGTGATGATTTGACGTCATCCCCACCTTCCTCACGGTTTGCACCGGCAGTCTTGCTAGAGTTCCCGACATTACTCGCTGGCAACTAACAACAGGGGTTGCGCTCGTTATAGGACTTAACCTGACACCTCACGGCACGAGCTGACGACAACCATGCAGCACCTTGTAAGTAGTCCGAAGAAAGATCTATCTCTAAATCATGCAACTTACATTTAAGCCCTGGTAAGGTTCCTCGCGTATCATCGAATTAAACCACATGCTCCACCGCTTGTGCGGGCCCCCGTCAATTCCTTTGAGTTTCATTCTTGCGAACGTACTCCCCAGGTGGGTCACTTATCACTTTCGCTTAGCCACTCAGACCGAAATCCGAACAGCTAGTGACCATCGTTTACGGCGTGGACTACCAGGGTATCTAATCCTGTTCGCTCCCCACGCTTTCGTCCATCAGTGTCAGTACATTATTAGTGATCTGCCTTCGCAATTGGTATTCTATGTAATATCTATGCATTTCACCGCTACACTACATATTCTAACCACTTCATAATGACTCAAGATAACCAGTATCAAAGGCAATTCTACAGTTGAGCTGCAGGATTTCACCTCTGACTTAATTATCCACCTACGGACCCTTTAAACCCAATGATTCCGGATAACGCTTGGATCCTCCGTATTACCGCGGCTGCTGGCACGGAGTTAGCCGATCCTTATTCTTACGGTACCGTCAAGCTCCCTCACGAGGGAGTGTTTCTTCCCGTATAAAAGCAGTTTACAACCCATAGGGCAGTCTTCCTGCACGCGGCATGGCTGGATCAGGCTTGCGCCCATTGTCCAATATTCCTCACTGCTGCCTCCCGTAGGAGTCTGGTCCGTGTCTCAGTACCAGTGTGGGGGATCCCCCTCTCAGGGCCCCTACCTATCGTTGCCATGGTGTGCCGTTACCACACCATCTAGCTAATAGGACGCATGCTCATCTTTTACCGATAAATCTTTAATCAAATGCCGATGCCGACTCTTGATACTATGGGATATTAATCCAAATTTCTCTGGGCTATCCCCCTGTAAAAGGTAGATTGCATACGCGTTACGCACCCGTGCGCCACTCGTCATCAGAAAAGCAAGCTTTTCCATGTTACCGTTCGACTTGCATGTGTTAGGCCTGCCGCTAGCGTTCATCCTGAGCCAGGATCAAACTCTTCATCGTTAAATCTTAAATATTATTTAACAACTAATATGGAATTTTATTCAGTACTCAAAATGGTCTATTCTTTTGTTTAATTAACATCGTTTCCAATGCTAATTTTACGCTGTCAATTCAATATGTTAATGAACTTTTATCTTCTCTTCTAAACCGTCTTATCGGTTAAGCGGGTGCAAATATAAAACCCTTTTTTTTATCCCACAATCTTTTTTGATTTTTTTTTGAAAATTTTTTCGAAACAATCCAAAACCCTTTTCTTAATCAGTATTTCTTGTGAACTTTTTGCCTCAACGTTCCCGTTTTTAGCGGCTGCAAATATACAACCTATTTTTTCTTTATCGCAAACTTTTTTTTACTTTTTTTTAATGTTTTTCTCGAAAAATTTCGCCCACTCTATAAACCAATACTTTACATGTAATATTCTTATCATTTATACTTCCTGGAAAACTACATTAAACTAAAATACACACTTTAAACACATATATACATAAACTTAAAACACACAAAATAACTCTACACTATTAATCTCTATTATCTTTATGTATAGTATAGGTGTAATAAAAGTTTATAGAAAGAAGTTCCATACAATACCAAATCTTACTGTGAAGTCTCGGTATGGATAGTTGGGAGCCGAGTAATAATTATAACCTGTCCAAGCTGAGTTAAAATGTTCTGCTTTTAAATAGATTCTTGTTTGACGAACTTTTGCATTGATAAAAAAGTCTAGCCTTGGAAAGTTTCCTATTTTAGTATTGTTTTGAACGTAAAATTCAGCAAGTATTGGATCGTAAGCATTCATATTATATTCGGAGAAATAATTAAATATGACTCCTGTTTGTAAATAGAGTGCTTTTTTAAAGAAGTGATTAGAATAGTATAATGTATTCCTAGTTATTATTTTTGGTACATTTAATATGTTTTCTCCATTTAGTACTTCTTGATACATGATGGTGTTGTCTAATGCAAATTTCCCATACTTAATTTCTTTATTAAGTTTTAATCTAAAATAATTAATTGAGGAATTAGCTTGATATGGTTTTACAAACGTAGTGTCAGTTTCTTTTTGAAAATAGGTGTAATTATCAATTATAGTATAATCAAAAGAAAGGTTTGCAATTTTTTTAGACTGTAATTGAAAAGCTATTTGTTGTGTATTAATATTTTTAAATAAGCTAGTGTTATCCCAATTATAGTTTAAATAGTCGCTTTGGTATAATTGAAAGTTATAATTTGGTGCTCTAGAACTTGAATTGAATGTTGCTAAAGCTTTAGTATTGTCATTAATTTTATAGGAGGCTTTAGCTTTAAAAAAGTTTCCCTCAAAATCTCCAGAAACGTTAACCCCTAGTTCTCCTTCTATACTAAACTTGTTGAAAGATTTATTATATGCTCCTCCTACAGATAAAACATCTCCTTTTATTCTATTAGTGATACTATTGTCATCTAAAAACACAACTGTATCATATCCATAGTTAAAATTATTGTAATCGAGATTTAATCTTAAATGACCAATATCTTTATTATGATAACTTGCATAAAACCTATTGTAGAAATCTTCTAAAGTTACTTTGTCATTAATACTACTGCTTAAAAAAGCGTCACCAAAATAATCGTTTTGTGTAGTTTGCGTAAATTGATAGTATTTATCTTCAAAAGAAATATTGTTACCGATTATTAGGGTATTATTTGCTATTGAGTCTTGAGCTTTGGTGATTTGGTATTGGTGCTCTAGATGAAACCTCTTACCTTCTAGTATGCTTTCAGCATTTTCAAAATTTGGGTCAAATACAGAACGGTCTAAAAACTCTTCATCTCCAGTTTCAAAATTTACTAAGTCTTCATCTTGCAAACCTCCATTTTCTTGGTTCATTAAATCTTGCATGACAATGTGAGCTCTAACCTTGTATCTTCTATTTTTTGTAGTGTAATTGGTAGTAAACCTAAAATTACCAGTACTTGTTAATATGTGCTGGTATTTTCCTAACGAACGAAGTCCTTTGTATGCAATAGAAAAATTTAGTTGTTCAGAAGTATTAACAGTAAAGAAGGCGTCTAATAGTTGACCTTGTTCAAAAGCAGATTTATAAAGAAGTTCTGTAAAGGGGGTTGGAACGTGATAATAATTAATATCTTCAATTTCCATATAATTAAAATGTCTTGCTCTTGCTCCAAAAAGAGGCATTGTTCTCTCGGAGTAAAAATTAGAACTTAATGTATTATATGTCTGTCCAAGATTAGAAAAGTTTAGTAGTTCAAAATTATCCTTTCTTAAATAGTTAAACTTATACTCCTTTTTTATTGTTAAAGTAGTATCAACAATAGTGGTATCGTTTTCAAAAGATATTATTTTATATAAGTCAATTGTAGCATCTTGGTTCTTTATATTTTTATTTGAAGTACTCTTATTTGAACTTCGCATAGTATCATTGACAACTTGATTTCTCTTTAATGCAGCTTTATCAACAGAAATTTCTTGAGCTAATCCTTTTAAACTAAAAAAAAATAATACAATACAAAGAAGGTTTTTCATATGCTTTTGATATACTTGATGCAAAAGTAAATATTTAAAACGAGAATTATAGGTGAATATTATGTATAAAAAAACCCACTTTAAAAGTGGGTTTTTTTAAAATATGATTTGTATTTACTGCTTAATAAGCTTGATTACAGCTTCATAATTAGTAGCACAACCAGAATCTGGTTCAAAATCTAAAATATTTACAGTTACTTCAGAATCGTCTTCAGAATCATATGTTCCTGGTGTAGAACCTGTAGATTGACCAATACTACCATTACCACAACCTAATGTACCATTACCTGGTTGAATAGTTCCAGAAACAAATACATTACCACATATTAAGTCTAATGTCATGAAATAAGGAGAATCGAAAGATCCTGGAGCGTATACATAATTAAATGTACGCGTGTTAGCATCTGCAGTTATGTCAACAATTTGATTACCTCCAAAAGCAGAACCGATACCAAAAGGAGCCGTTCCTGATATTTGTTGCATCATGTAAGAACCAGTTAAGAAATCAGAATCTACTGGACATGATCTAAAAATTGACAAATTGAATTGACTTCTAGCTAAAACACTAGTTTCCTCAACACTGTCTAAATTAAGCTTTAATGAGCTACCTGCTAAAGTAGTTCCTGCATAAATACCTGTTACAGTAAAAGTTCCTACAACAGAACCTGCTGGAATTACTAGGTTACTAAGATTAATGCTATAGTCTACACCACTTTGAGCTGTTGATGAAGGATCTACAGAAACTACATATGATCTATCTGTTGCTTGAGCTTCAGATATACCTACTGTAACTGTGTATACTGCAGGTGCCTCTTCTTCAACTAAAAGTGTTCCACTATTTCCTGGCACAAAATATGCTACAGGAGTTCTATTATCTAAATAGCTTGTATCATCATCTGTACTATCACAAGATACAAACCCAATAAATGTTAATAGAACTAAACTTATTTTTAATATTTTCTTCATAATAATAGTGTTAAATTAAATGTTATTGAGGAGTATAAACTGAAACTCCATTTTCTCCATAACCTGTACAATACCAAGATAATGTAATCACACCTGTTCCTGAATCAACAGAATTAGTTCCACCATCTAATGGAATAATATCACCCCATGGATCTGTTTGACCTTCCCAACTTATATTTCCACAGAAATCTGTAAAAACTAATGTGTTATCTGCCGCATCTGTTCCATATGCACCAGCATAAGGACCTTCGCTATACAATCCACCAGAGAAATCAGATACAGAATAAACACCAGCATCAACTTCAGTAATATCAGCATCTATTGTACTTGGATTATAATCTGGTAAAAAGTCATGATAACCGTAAGTAGTAGTTACAGAATAAGAACCTGATAAATCAGACTCACATTGCTTAAAGATATCTAAGCTATAAGAATTACTAAAACCTGCTACTTCAGCATTTTCAGAATCTAAGTTTAATATTAAACGTGTTCCGTCAGGATCTGCACCATCGTAAAGACCTTCTATAACTAATGAACCAGAGTACTCACCAGCAGCAATAGTAATTGAGTTAGTCATTAAATTAAAATCAACACCTTCTTGTGCAGTTGATTCTGCATCAACAGACACAGAGAAAGATCGTGCAGCATCACTCAAATTAGTTGCAACTAATACAACTTCTTTAGTCGCTCCAGCAGTTGGAACTAATAATGAAGAAGTAGTTGCTCCATCAAAATATACAACACTGTTACCAGTATATTGGTGTACGTTATCATCTTCATCACATGATACTAATACCATTGACAAAAGAATGACTGATAAATAAAATATTTTTTTCATTGCTTTGATTTTTATAATTAGTATCCTGGGTTTTGCTCCATGTTAGGATTTACATCAATTTCACTTTTTGGAATAGGTAATTGAAATCTGTGATCAGAAGCAGTAAGTGTTAAGAATAATGGAGGTGTTCCTGTTCCATCAAAAAACTCACCAGCATTAGTTCTGTTGATAGGTAAACCTTGTCTCTTAACGTCAAAGAAACGGTGACCTTCAAAAGCTAACTCAAGTCTTCTTTCTAACTGAATAGCATCTTTAAGTGCTTGTCCAGTTTCTCCACCACTAACAAAACCAGCATATCTGTTAGATCTTACTAAATCTAATGCAGCCAAAGCAGCACCATCTTGTCCTGTCATTGACGCTAAAGCTTCTGCTTTGTTTAATTGAACTTCAGCAGCTCTAATTACCTTAGAGTCTACTACACCTGAACCAGTGTTAACAGAGCTAGATAAATACTTTGCTACGTGGTTGTAAATTCCAGTAGAACCAAATGGACTAGTATCAATATAAGCAAATCTACGGATGTCAGATGGCTGATATAAGTTGTTTAATCCAAATTCAACAACGTACTCAGAATAAATTCCGTCAGTTAATGTTTGACTGTATGGTACTCCTGTTGATACATTAGTATCAGCATCGAAGTTTTTTAATTCAAAAAGCACACCGTCATCACTTGAATCATCCCAAATACTTGGAAAGTTTGCAGTTGTACTAACACTTGCAGTAACTTGATTAGCTGCAGTTACAACATCTGGCATATTTCCTGCATATAAATGAACTCTAGATAATAATCCATATACAGCATTTCTGTTAAATCTTTCAATACCATTTTCAGAGCTAATTTGACTAGCTGCTGTTTGTAAATCAGTTATGATATTATCATAAACTTCGCTAACTGTATTTCTAGCCGGTGTTTGACGAATATCAGAACTAGTTAAGTAAGGCATACCTAAAGCACTCCCTGCATCAGCAGATTGTGTTGGTATTTTACCAAACAAATTACATAAGTTAAAATGAGATAATGCTCTACCAGCTAAAGCCTGTGCTCTAATATTATCTTTTTGACTTCCTTCTTCAAGTCTGTCAATATTTTCTAAAATAAAGTTAGCTTGTTGAATCACTCTGTATGCTTGAGCCATAAAAGCTCCTTGTGTAGCATTTGCATTATATCTCCACTCGTATGTTACTCTTTGAGTTTGTCTCCCATCTGGGTTATAAATCAAATTGTCTGTTAATACGTCTGGAAAAGACATAAAGTTAGCTCCATAATAGTTTGCTGACTCCATTTGAGTATACATACCATTAATGGCGTTCTCAAAATCAGCTGGTGTTACAAGAGCAACCTCTGCACCTGTAGAACCATAAGGATTCAAATCTAATCTTTCATCGCAAGAGAAAAAGATTAAACTTAATGTTAACAAATAAATATATTTTTTCATATCAAATATTTTTTAAAATTTTAAATCGATTCCTAAAGATAGGTTTCTTGTTGTAGGGTAACTGTAAAGTGAGAACTCCCCAGGAATTACATTAGTTCCTTGTGTTTCACCTGAACCAATACCAACTTCTGGATCACCTTTATAGTGAGGTGCATATGTCCATAAGTTAGTTCCAGAAACATAAATTCTTAAAGCATCGATTGACATTTTTTCTGTGAACTTACTAGGAAGATTATATCCTAACTGTAAACTTCTTAATCTAATGTAATCACCTTTTTGTAAAAATCTATCAGATGTTTGATTAGTGTCATTATTTGGTCTAGGAAGTACGTTAGTGTCACCAGGAGTTGTCCAATAGTTAAATGCATCTACTCTTTGGTTTGAATTAGCATTATCACCATCACTTAACATGTTCATTTCCATCAAGTTATAAATATAGTTACCTTGCTTGAAATAAAAGTTAGCTGATAAATCCCATCCTTTATAATCTAATGTTGTGCTAATGCTTCCGTCTAATTCTGCAAATGGAGACTTACCAGACAATGCTACTTCATTACCTGCAGCTTCATTAGTAATATTACCATCAGTATCATAATATAAAGCATCACCATTTGCTGGATTCACTCCTGCATATCTAGGAATGTAGAATGTGTTAACTTCTTCTCCAACTCTAAGAATTGTGTAATAGTTAGAAGTAGTAAATAAATCCTCACCTGTGTTAGTTAACTTAGTAACTTCATTATCATAAAGGTTTAAGTTACCAGATACTGTCCATCTAAAGTCTTGGTTACGGATAATATCAGCTGATAATTCAAATTCCCAACCTTTATTAACCATTTCACCAAGGTTACCTGTAACTGCATATCCACCAGTTGTAAACGGTAATTGCTCGTTAAGTAATAATTCAGAAGTCGTTCTGTTATAATAATCGATTAAACCTCTTACTCTGTTTTTAAATAAACCAAACTCAACACCTACACCGTAGTTAAAGTTCTCCTCCCAACTTAAGTTAGGATCACCAATGTTAAAAGGAACGATACCATTAAGTCCATTGTTATAAGCTACAGGACCATAAGTGGTAATTGAAGCATAACGTCCAATTTGGTCGTTACCAGAAGTACCAGCTGATGCTCTTAACTTTAAGTTGCTTATTATATCGTTATTTGCTAAAAACTCTTCGTTTGAGATATTCCAAGCAACACTACCACTGAAGAATGTACCGTATTTTGTATTCTTACCAAATCGAGATGAACCATCTCGTCTAATAGTACCTGTAACGATATATCTATCATCGTAGTTATAATCAACGTTTCCTGCAACAGAGAATATTGAGTACTCTGAACGTGCTCCAGCTACTGCAAAAGGAGTTGCTGCTGCATCTAAAACAGATGGTCCTCCTACAGTGAACCCTTGTCCATTAGCAGAATAAGATCTGAAGTTATTAGCAATATATTCAGTTAATGCAGTAACTTCTAAATTGTGTACTTCATTAAATGTATTGTTATACGTTAACTTGTTTAACCAAGTATATGTGAAGTCAAAGCTTCCATTATCAGTTTTACTACCTGTAGGAACTCCTCCGTTAACAATTAAATCTAAAACAGATCCTGGTTGTAAGTAGTTTTCTCTTCTATATTGTTCGTAAACACCTGAACCTTGAGTTCTAAATGTTAAGTTATCATGTAATCTTAAATCTAAGAATAAGTTACCAATCACACGATTGTAGAATCTTGAAGATATATTTTGAGTAAGCTCAGCAAGAACAGGATAACCTGCAGAAGTTGCGTTAAACTGTGGCTGACCGTTAGCATCTAAAATTAAATTACCTGCATCATCCTGTACATATACAGTTTCATAAGGATTGTAATCATAAATAGCTCTAAATGGGTTTTGAACGTTATTTCTATCTCTTGGATCTGTAGTCTCAATAGATGAGAAAGATAAACTTGTTCCAATTGTTGCCCACTCTTTAGCATCATAGTCAACGTTTAAACGACCAGAAAGTCTGTTGTAAGCGTCTAAAGTTTCAATAATACCAGTATCTTCATCATATCCTAATGAGAAGAAATATCTAGTTTTATCTTCTCCACCTTGTGCAGAAAAACTAATAGATTGTACAACACCATCTTGTAATAAATCATCTTCCCAGTTGTGCCCTAAAGCAACTAAACGATTATACTCTGCATCAGAACTAATAGAAGAACCTTCACCTACGTTTAAACCGTAAGCTCCTAATTCTCTTTCATACTGAAGTTTTTGAGCTGCATTCATCATTTCAAAATTGTCTTTAAGTCTTCTGTTAAATCCAATTCTTGAGTTAATTCTAAAAACAGCATCTTTGTCTTTACCACCTCTTTTAGTTGTGATAAGTACAACACCATTACCACCACGAGCACCATAAATAGATGTAGAAGCAGCATCTTTAAGAACACTGATACTTTCAATCTCGTTAGGGTTAATAGCATTTACATCTTCTTCGTTAATCTGAGCACCATCCACAATATATAATGGTTGGTTACCAGCGTTAATTGATCCAATACCACGAACACGTATAAATGCCGTTTGACCAGGCTTACCGTTCTGAGCTGTTACTTGAACACCAGATGCCTGACCCTGAAGCATATTATCAATACTTACAGAAGGTGCAATTCTTTCAAGGTCTTCAGAAGTTACGTTTGATACTGCTGAAGTTAATTGATCTCTAGATTTCGTATTGAAACCTACAACAACAACTTCTTGTAATACCGCAACATCTTCTTCCATTGATAAATTAATAGTATTACTTGCTCCTACTTTTAATTCGGTAGTTTTCATACTTACAAAAGAAAAGACTAAAGTTTCTCCAACATTAGCTTGAATAGAATAATTTCCATCAAAATCTGTTTGAACTCCTCTAGTAGTTCCTTTTACAATTACATTTACACCAGGCAATGGTAAACCATCTGCTGCTGATGTAACTGTTCCAGTGATAGTCTTCTCTTGTGCAAAAGAAAACTGCATCACAAACGCCATAAATAGCGTCATTAACCATGTTAACTTTAATTTCATAAAACAATTATTTGAGTTAGTCTAGCGCAAACATCTTAATAATATATTAAATATCCAAGTGTTTCTCATAAAAAAATGTTAACAAAACCACCATGAAACTTAATGTTTTAGCAATTTTAACATTTACATTAAGTTTTTAGCATTTTTAATTTTTATTTGATTTCTTTCTAATGTTTTATTTTTAACAAAAATTTACTTTTGAGTCTTATACACACCTTTTCAAAACATACTCTTGAATGTGGAACTGACGAAGCAGGCAGAGGCTGTCTAGCTGGCCCTGTTACAGCTGCTGCTGTCATACTTCCTAAATCATTTAAAAACTCATTACTTAACGATTCTAAACAGCTATCTCACAAAAATCGTTTTAAACTTAAGTCTATTATAGAACAAGAAGCTCTTGCTTTATGCTATACTCATGTTTGGCAAGATGAGATTGATAAAATCAATATATTAAATGCGTCTATTTTAGCAATGCACAAATCTATTGAAGGCCTAAGCATTGAACCAGAATTTATAATTGTTGATGGTAACAAGTTTAAACCTTATAATAGTATTCCGCACGAAACAATTATAAAAGGAGATAGTAAATACCTTAGCATTGCTGCTGCATCCATAATCGCTAAAACCGAACGGGACTTGTACATGGAGCAAATACATGAAGATTTCCCTGAATACAATTGGGCTCAAAACAAGGGCTATCCTACGAAAGAACACAGAAAAGCCATTGAAAATTATGGTATAACAAAACATCATAGAACTTCGTTTAGATTATTACCCGAACAATTAAAATTAGACTTATAACTTTTTATATTTGCAAAAACCCTCTTAATGAAACACCTATTTGCATTTTTTATGTTTGCTGTATTATTTTCAAGTTGTGACAACAACAGTAATAAAGCAAAGAAACTTGTTGATCTTATTCCAAGCAATGCTACTCTTGTTATAAAATCAAAAAACATTGAAGGTTTAAAAAGCGGACTAAAAAGCAATACGTTAATTGATAAGCTCTCAAGTTATTCTGAATTCAAAAATTTAGAGCAAAACTTCAAACCGCTGGATTATTTCAATCCAAACAGCGATGTTTTAATTTGCCTTAATAAAGATGCTAACGATAGTTTAGAATTTTCTGTTATTAGCAGATTTCATAAAGATATTTTTAAAACCGACTCTATTCCGAATATAATTTCAGAAACGGTTTCTTCAAAAACTAAATCTATAACTAAGTCTACTATTAACAATAAGATTATTTACAGCGCAATTGTTGATAGTATTTTTATTGCATCCAACAGGCTTAAGATTTTAGAGTCCTCTATTGAGAACAACAATACTGTTGATGACGAGTTTAGAAAAATTTACTCAACAACCGACAACTCTAAAACCTTTTCAATAATTTCAAAATCTAAAGGTCAAAACTACTTCCCAAAAGCTTTTGTTTCTGATTCTTTAAACAATTTACAGTTTAGCAATTATTTAATGCTGGATGTTGATGTGTTGCAAGACGATATTTTAAGCAACGGAATTACAAAAGCAACCGACTCATCACAAAGCTTAATAAACAGTTTTAAAGGTACATTTCCGCAAGAAAATTTGATTAGTAAAATTAGTCCAAAAGATACTGATGCATTTGTAAGTTACACGTTTAATGACATTAAAATTTTTAAAGAAAATTTAGATAAGTTCTACCCTAAAGATTCTACTGAAATTGAAACCGAAATTTTTGACAATATTATAGAGGTTGGCACACTATATTCTAACAATAAAACAGCAGTGTTTTTCAACTCATTAGACCCTACAACAACTGCTTCTAATTTAGACACATCCAACCCTATTGAAACCTATAGAGACATTGATGTTTACGAGTTTAAATCACCTGAATTAATCAGCAATTATTTCTCGCCTTTAATCACCAATTCTTCGGCTTCAAATTTTGTGAAAATTGAGGACTTTTTTGTATTTTCAAATGACATTGATTTTTTAAAAGAAATCATTTCAAATTATCAAAATAACACTACGCTTTTTGAACAAGATCATTACAGTCGTATTATGCAAAATTTAAGTGACGAAGCTTCTATTTTAATTTACGGAAATGCTTCAAGACTTAACACTGTTTTAAACACCAATTTTTCAGAAGAAAAAACCCTTGACTTATCAGGTTATCAATCGTCTGCAATTCAATATATTTATGACACCGATTTTGCGCATGTAAACGCTATTATTAAAAAGCACAAAGCAAAGCGTATTTCCAATAGTATTTCTGAAGAAACCACGATTACTTTAGAAGATGATTTACTTACCAATCCGCAACTAGTTACCAACCATACCAACAATCAAAAAGACATTGTTGTACAAGATGTAAAAAACAATCTTTACCTCATTTCTAACGATGGTAAAATTTATTGGAAAAAGCAGCTTGAAGGAAAAATACTTGGTACTATTGAGCAAATTGATAGCTATAAAAACGGTAGACTTCAACTGGTATTTGCTACTTCAAACAGAGTTTATGTTTTAGATAGAAATGGTAAAGACGTTTCTGGTTTTCCGTTGAAGTTTAATGACCAAATAACGCAACCGCTTTCAGTATTTGACTATGATAAAAAGAAAAACTACCGTTTGCTGGTTACACAAGGCAAATCGCTTTTAATGTATGATAAAGACGGAAAAATAGTTAAAGGCTTTACGTATAAAAAAGCACCAAGCACTATCAATACACAACCGCAACATTTTAGAATTGGAAACAAAGATTATATTGTGTTTTCACAAGGTAAAAAACTCGAAATCCTAGACAGAACAGGAAAAACAAGAGTTAAAGCAAGTACTGATATCGATTTTTCAAACAACAATATTTACCTATACAACAACAAGTTTACCACTACAACAAACAATGGTGTTTTAATACAAATTGACCAAAACGGTAAATTTAGTAGTGCTAATCTTAACTTAAAGGAAAACCATAAGCTTACCACAACCAGTAAGACCTTAGTTACTTTGTCTGAAAATAAACTAGACATAAAATCTAAAACGGTTGAGCTAGATTATGGCGAATACACTGAACCACAAATTTTCTACATTTACGATAAGATTTATGTCACCACTACCGATCTTCAATCCAAGAAAATTTACTTGTTTGACAGTCAAGCAAAGTCCATAGCCAATTTCCCTATTTATGGTAATTCAGCTATTGTATTGGATAATATTGATAAAGACCGAAATCTTGAAGTGGTAACCAAAGGCGACACCAACAGCATTATTTTGTATCAAATCAATTAATTAGCGTCATTTTCTTTGTATATAAAAATCAATTTTGTACTTTTAAAAACGCTATTAATCAATCAATTACAATACAATTTTTTCAAACACCTTTTATTAACTATACAGCGGACAATCCTCATGTAGGTGATGGTTTGTTATGAGATTATAGCAACCAAATCTCAAGTCCCTGAGTCTTCATTGCGCCAAAGGAAACTTTGGCGCTTTTTGTTTAAAATAACTCTAATTTTAGTACTATTGTATCCTTAAAAAAATACTATGATAAAGCGCAACAAAGCATCTATTTCAAAATGCATCTTACATAAAGTCGGTAATAAGTTCAACAGCACAAAAAACGCGTTTTCTGAGCAACTTATAGATTTTGACGAAGTTAGCTACGACCTTATTGTACCTTATCTTTTAAGACCTTTTACTAGCATAGCCGAAACCTACAGGTTCAATCATCATTCTAATATTGAGCTTAACGAAATCAACACCTACTCGTCTCAATTACTTAACGATGATAGCAACTTTATTGAAGTGTCAAAACACATTGTTACACATTTGTTTGAGCAAAGTAATTCTGCGCAAATAAAAACAGGAGATGTTATTGTGTGCATGCTTCATGATATACAGTATGAAGACTATGTGTGTGACGCTGTTGGTATTTTTAAAATTGAAAACAAAGCGCATTTTTTTCAAACCTATTTAGAAAACAATAGCTACGATATTATTGTACAAAAAGGCATTGCCACCAAAAAAGTTGATAAAGGCTGCATAATACTTAATACCGCTGATACCGAAGGTAAAATTGTGCTAAGTGTGGACAACAACAACTACGACACACAATACTGGATTAAAAGCTTTTTAAACGTTAAATATCCTGACGACTCTAACCAGCACACTAAAAACTATATCGAAATGTGCCGAGAGTTCTCTAAAGATGTAATGCAACCACAGTTCGGAGGTCAAGAGCAAAGTAACTTTTTAGCTAAAACGGTTGATTTTTTTAAGGAAAACGAAATTATAAACGTTGAAACCTTTAAAGAAGACGTCTTTGATGACGAAGATAGAATACAGCTTTTTGAAGACTACAAGAAAACCTATGAAAGCGACCATAACCTATTGCTGAGAAACCAGTTTGATGTCTCTGAGGTCGTACTTAAAAAGCAAAAACAAAAAATAAAAACCGAAATAAAGCTAGACACCAACATACAAATAAAACTAGATGTTGATGCTCCTGATGCTTCTGCCGAATATTTAGAAAGAGGCTATGATGAAGCTAAAAAAATGCACTATTACAAAGTGTTTTTTAACGAAGAAGGCTAAGCTTGACTTTATAAAAATTTTCAATTAACTTCGTCTAACAGTCGATGTAGTTTATTAAAACAATCCATATCTTTATGAAGTTGTAAGTAATATGAGAAACGCATTGTACTTGATAATTTCACTTCTATTCCTCGCTTCTTGCAGAGGAACAAAATACAATTGTGCGGAATTAAAATCAATAGAAAAAATACCAACCGAAACTCTTATTAAAACTGCTGACTCAATTTCTGAATTACGGAATCTTGTGTGGAAAGAAAAAGAGGAAATGGAAAAGAAAGGAATTATGATAGATTTTAGTTTTGAAAATCCAGTGTTTTTTGAACAAAACTGTAACTCGAAATCTGAATTAAAAGAAACTTATCATATTATAGGTTCAATGATAAAACACGAAAAAATAAAAGTCCGAATAATTGGAAATTCAGATTCTGTTGAGATTGAAAACAAGCCGAATTTATCACTCGAACGTGCTGAATTTATAAAAGCTATATTTATAAAAAATGGAATTGAAAAAAATCGGATAGAAATACTCGATGCAAAGTACGACAGACCTTTTGGGCCAAAAATGGAAAGTGGAAATAAAGAAAATAGACGAGTAGATTTTGAAATTATTGCTCAATAAAATACTGCTCACAACAACGTGTATAATTCATTGCTTCTACTCGCCTACACTTCTAAAAACACCTTTTTATTGTCTTCTTCATTAAAAATAAACAAGTACCCTTTTTAACTTCTATTTCAACCCTAAAAACCACTATTTCCCTGAAAATATTAGTGTTATATTAACAAAAAACAATAGCGTTTTTTAGTATATTCGTATTTCAATTTGCATATTTTAAGAAATCAATAAATAACACTAATTCAATACTTTACATTATGAAATCAATTCTTATTTTAGTTTTAGCACTTTTTTCGTTTAGTATTCAAGCTCAAGACACTGTTAAAGAAGGAGACGTTTTACGTATTGGTAAGGCTAGTGGCGAAAACTACTCACATGTAGATTTTCCACGTTTAAACACTTTAGTAAAAAGAGGTAGTGTAGCGTCTTACAAAAATGTAGTTGGTGAATTGGCAGTAGTGGAATCTGTAACTAAAAACAAAGACAACACTGTAAAAATCACTTTGAAATTAAAAAGCGGAAAGAAGTTTTTTAACTACTTAAACTCAGTTTCTGCCGATTATGATAAAGCTATAGCTTCAGGCGAGCTTAAGCAAGCCGCATATTAAACTGTAACCGTATTTAGTTCTGCCTCAAATAGAGTTGAAAAATGTTTTAATAATTTTTCCTTTACTTGAGGCATACTTATACGCTCTACGCCCAACTCTACATTAAGCGACGTTACAGCCTTTCCTCTTATACCACATGGTATAATGTTATCAAAATAGCCTAAATCGGCATTGACGTTAAGTGCAAAACCATGCATAGTTACCCAACGACTCGCTCTTACTCCCATTGCGCAAATTTTTCTTGCAAATGGCGTACCTACACCCAACCAAACACCTGTTTCACCAGGACTACGCTCTGCTTTTAAACCGTATTCGGCAAGCGTAAGAATAATCATTTCTTCTAGTAACCTCAGGTATTTATGAATATCGGTAAAAAAGTTATCTAAATCCAAAATAGGATAGCCAACAATTTGACCTGGTCCATGATAGGTAATATCTCCTCCTCTGTTTATTTTATAAAACGTAGCTCCTTTGTCTTTTAGCTGCTCCTCGTTTAAAAGAAGGTTAGACATATCACCACTTTTCCCTAAGGTGTACACATGAGGATGCTCTACAAACAAAAAATAATTGCTTGTAGGCTCGTTAGTAGCTTCTCTTCTATTGCGAATCTTTAGGTCTAAAATGCTTTTAAAAAGCTCTTCTTGGTAATCCCAAGTGTCTTTGTAGTCTTTTAAACCTAAGTCTTGTATGTCTATTGTTTTGTTCAAAAAATTAGTCTTCTAAAATTACTTCAACATCTAAAAGTGCAGGGTTTTTTAACGACTCCATAAAGTTAACTTCTAGAGTAAAACTTTTACGGTCTTCACTAAACAAGGCTGCTTCGTTTGATACTGATTTTATAGGTTTAGGGAAATGATAATTCAATGTATAGTTTGAAGTTGCAAACATCATTTCCATTGAGCTTAAACTATCCATAGCTTGTTGGTGTAGTTCTGTATCAATAATTTTAGCAGAACGCTTAAAAACACCTTTATTGAAAGTATATTTAATATCTGTAGCACTATTGCTTCCTAAGCTAGAAAACGGATTTGAAGCATCGGCAGGTTTCATTCCACCTTCACCTTGCATATTGCCAACACTGTTCATAGCTTGAAACATATCTTGCAGCTCACCAGCATCTTTAAAATCGGTTAGTAAATCAAACTTCATAACGCTAGTTTCAGTATCCATAAGCATGTGCATTTTAAAGTTCTCTAGAGCCTTAAGCTTATCTTGGTCTTCTTGCGGAAGCTTAGAAATACTATCTCTTTTTTCGTCTAAAAAGTCTTTAAACACAATGGTAGAATCCATTCGTTCAGTACCATCTTCTTTCATTTTTTCACCAGCCATTTGCATTAACTCTGAAGCATCCATGGAAAACTCCATTTTACCGCTTCCGTCTTCATTAATGTAAATGTTTTCAGAAAATTGACAACTTGTAAGGCAAACCATTGCCAGAGATACCACTAGTAGGAAAATTCTATTCATTGTATTGAATTTAGATTATGATTAGTGGTACAAAGATACGGTTTATTCTGCTTTAGAAAAAAGGCTTATCGATCAGGATTATTTAAGATAACTAAAGCTGCTATAACTCCAGGAACCCAACCACAAAGCCATAATAAAAACACGATAATTATTGAGCCACAACCTTTGTCTAAAACTGCCAAAGGTGGACAGATTATGGATAAAATTACTCTCCAAATACTCATTGATGATTAGTTTTAATGATTGATGTACTTATTTGACGTGCTATTTCAGCATTTGTTACAAATCAGTTATCCTTCATTCTTAATTTTAATAAAATATAAAGAAGTGTCAGTTCGAGTAATTTTTAGTTTATAAAAATTGTATCGAGAACTATTTATTAGTACAAATTCTAATTCTCGATACAAATTTTACAATTTATTATTGCAAAATTCACTCGAATTGACAAATTTGCCCTTAAGCGCAATAAGGTTTAATTTTTTTTATAGTAGATTCGTGACATGAGGTTTAAAGCACTTTTTGTAGCCTTCGTTTTGATGTCGTTTTATGGTAAAGCGCAGCATTTATTTTCTGGTCAAATTGATAAAGCTCATTGGCACGAAAATGTGTACTTATCTGTTATTGAAGACTACAGAAAAATTTCAGGTGTATATCCTGAACAAATTATAGCTAAGGTTACAGCAGATTCTTTAGGTTATTTTCAGTTTACAGGAAATCAGCTAGAAAACGAACATCGCATTTACAGAATTCATGTTGACAATTGCATTGAAAACGAGCAAGACGCCAACCATTTTAGCGGACATTGCGATGATAGCAAAGAAATTGTATTTATCGCTAAACACAACGACACCATTAATTTTCCGTTTTCTTTTAATAAACAAATGTTTTGCGATGTAAAATCTGACAACGAACAAGCTAATGCGTTTATAAAAATTGACTCGCTTAAAGAAGACATGCGTTTTGCTTTTGGTGAATTTAGAAGTGAAGCCAACCGTAAACTGAACAACAAAAAGTGGTTTAAAACACTACAGGATTATGGCAAACAACTTAACGAGCCAATTGCTGAGCTTTACATTTATGCATTCCTCTCAGAAAGAAGTAATAGTGTACATAGTTACTATCTTGAAGATTTAAAAAACAACAACTACTACGACGATTTATTGACTCGTTTAGAAGCGCGTTATCCAAACTCGCCTTATACCAAACAATATAGGAGCGAGCTAACTTCAGATGAATACATACTATCCAACACCAGCGAAAATTCTAACTTTAATTGGACCTATTTGCTCTATCTTTTATTAGCGATTTCTATCCTTGGGAACTTATGGTTTTGGTTAAAACTGAAAGCCAGTAAAAGTCAATTCAATAAAACAACTAAAGAACAACTTACCAATCAAGAGCAAAAAATATTAGACTTATTGCTTAACGATAACACTAATAAAGAGATTGCTGAAAGCCTTTTTGTGAGTTTAAGTACAGTAAAAACACATATAAACAACATTTACCGAAAGCTAAACGTACAATCTAGAGACGAAGCTAAATCGCTATTTAACAAATAGTTAATGAAA
The DNA here is from genome assembly GCF_004366715.1 of Meridianimaribacter flavus. Lineage (GTDB taxonomy): Bacteria > Bacteroidota > Bacteroidia > Flavobacteriales > Flavobacteriaceae > Gaetbulibacter_B > Gaetbulibacter_B jejuensis. The sequence continues at coordinate 212,626 of NZ_SOQZ01000006.1, read as the reverse complement.
TTCAAACCAGGTACTAGTACTCATTTCAAACCCTAAAAATGTTCTTTTTTTAATTGTAATGTTGATGTTTGCGAAAGTATTAATCAAAAACAAACATTATGAATTATTCAACATTACAAAACAAGAACAACAGTTTAATTTTAAAATTATCATTAGTTGTTTGCTTACTTATCTCAGGATTCGGTTTTGCACAAGAGACAGCAAAAGCTGGTCAACTTACTTTTGAAACAGAAGAAATCGACTACGGAACAATTGCACAACATGCTGATGGAGAACGCACGTTTAAGTTTACCAATACAGGTGAAGCTCCAATAGTAATTTCAAATGTAAAAACCTCTTGTGGTTGCACAGTTCCTGAGTATTCAAGAACTCCTATTTTACCTGGTGAAACAAGTGAAATTACGGTAAAATACGCTACTAACAGACTAGGAGTATTCAAAAAAACAATTACAGTAATGTCTAACGCAAATCAACCTACTAAAGTCCTTAAAATTAAAGGTGAAGTTCTAAAGAGTGATACTGAAGGATAATTATTAAAAACCGTTTGACACTTTTTAGAGTCAAAATGTTAAATCAACCTAAAAAGTTGCGTGCTAGTTGTGTTAAAAAATGTAATTTTGCATTTCAAAATCAAATAGCATGCAGCTTTCAGAACAAGAATTAGTAAGAAGAGAGAAACTCAACAAACTTCGCGATTTGGGAATCAACCCATATCCAGCAGATTTATATCCAGTAAACCATACCTCAAAACAAATAAAATCTGATTTTGAAGAAGGTAAAAAAGTAATTATTGCTGGTCGCTTAATGTCTCGTCGTATACAAGGAAGTGCTAGTTTTGCTGAATTACAAGATAGCGAAGGTCGCATCCAAGTTTATTTTAACAGAGATGAAATTTGCTCTGGTGACGACAAATCAAAATATAACGACGTTTACAAAAAGCTTCTAGATATAGGAGACTTTATTGGTGTTGAAGGCACACTTTTTAAAACCAAAGTAGGCGAAAAAACTGTAATGGTAAACGACTTTACCTTACTTAGTAAAGCGCTTAAACCATTACCACAACCACGTGTAGATGCTGACGGTAAAGTTCATGACGCATTTACCGATCCTGAACAACGTTACAGACAACGTTATGCTGATTTAGTGGTAAATCCTCATGTAAAAGAAGTATTCGTTAAGCGTACAAAATTGTTTAACGCTATGCGTCAGTTTTTTAATAACGCTGGTTATTTTGAGGTTGAAACTCCTATTTTACAACCTATTCCTGGTGGTGCAGCTGCAAGACCTTTTGTAACACATCATAATAGTTTAGACATTCCGCTATACATGCGTATTGCTAACGAGTTATACTTAAAGCGTTTAATTGTTGGTGGTTTTGAAGGTGTATATGAGTTTTCTAAAAACTTCCGTAACGAAGGTATGGATCGTACTCATAATCCTGAGTTTACAGCTATGGAGATTTATGTGTCTTACAAAGACTACAACTGGATGATGGATTTCTGTGAGCAATTACTAGAGCATTGTGCTGTTGCAGTAAACGGAACTCCTGAAGCTACTTTTGGAGAGCATAACATAAGCTTTAAAGCACCTTACAAGCGTATTACAATGCGCGATTCTATCTTAGAATTTACAGGTTTTGATATTTATAATAAGACTGAAGACGAGATTCGAACTGCTGCAAAAGACATGGGAATTGAAGTTGATGACACCATGGGTAAAGGTAAGTTGATTGATGAAATTTTTGGTGAAAAGTGTGAAGGCAACTACATACAACCAACCTTCATTACAGACTATCCAAAAGAGATGAGCCCATTATGTAAAGAACATAGAGAAAACCCTGAGTTAACTGAGCGTTTTGAACTTATGGTTTGCGGTAAAGAAATTGCAAACGCTTACTCTGAGTTAAACGACCCAATTGACCAAAAAGAACGTTTTGAGCATCAATTAAAGCTAGCTCAAAAAGGAGATGACGAAGCTACTGAGTTTATAGATTACGACTTTTTACGTGCGTTAGAATATGGTATGCCACCAACTTCAGGAATGGGAATTGGTATGGACCGTTTAATCATGTTCTTAACCAACAATCAAAGTATTCAAGAAGTATTATTCTTCCCTCAAATGAAACCTGAAAAAAAACAGGTAGAAATGACTGAGGAAGAAAAACTAGTATTCAATATTCTAAAGTCTAACTCTCCAATTGACCTTAATGAGTTAAAAACTCAGTCTGCACTTAGCAACAAAAAATGGGACAAAACCATTAAAGGATTAACTGGTAAAAAGTTAGCTAAAGTTAATAAAACTGATGACAGCCTATTGGTTGAATTAGCTTAAAAAACTAACACTATAATTTATTAAAAAGAACCGTTTATTAGCGGTTCTTTTTTTATGTATAAACTAAAAGAAAACATTTTAACAGCTCTTTTTGAGGAAAAAAACTCGCACAACACCGATTTAAACTGCTCATTAACAACTTTTTTTATTACATTCGCTCAGCTATTAATCAATTTTTAACCCAAACAATGAAAAAACTTAGTCTAGCTTTAATGCTTATGTCATTATTTTTTTCGTGTAATAATGACGATGACCAAATTACAGTTCCTGAGTGTATAACTCCCTACAACTTAACCGAAACCAATATTACATATCAATCAGCTATAGCGCATTGGGAAGACGACAATGTAGATGCTGTTTACAAAATTGAATTTGGTGTTAGTGGATTTCAATTAGGCACAGGACAATCATTTACAATTTATGATAACTCCTACTTATTTACAGGCTTATCAGCTAATACAACTTATGATTACTACGTAAAAACCATTTGCGACGTCAGTAACGAGAGTATTTTATCCAGTGTAAAAAGTTTTACTACGCTACCTAATCCTGTGATTCCTGAGTTTAAACCTACACTTTCTGAATTAAATCTTTTTAGTGGAAATTTATCCAATTTACAACCTAGCACTTATACTTTTGAGTACCAATTACATTCAGCACTTTACACTGATTACGCTCATAAACAAAGGCTAATAGCTTTACCGCTTGGTGAAGAAATGATATACAATGGAGATGGCTTACCGCTTTTCCCTGACAATACTGTTATTGCAAAAACCTTTTATTACAATGTTGACGACAGAGACGAGTCTCTAGGAAGAAACATTATTGAAACTAGAATTCTTATAAAATTAAATGGCGAATGGGAAGCTGGTAATTATGTTTGGAATGAAGCACAAACAGAAGCTTATCTAGACAATGATGGTTTAGAACTTCCTGTAAGTTGGATTGACAATAACGGAGATACTAAAAATGTTAATTATAAAGTACCATCTTATGATGATTGCTTTACTTGTCACCAAACTTATGGAGCAATGACTCCAATAGGACCAAAATTAAGAACACTTAATTTTAGCGTTGATGATGTTAACCAACTTCAAGCATTAAAAGACAGAATGTTTCTTGCAGGTCTTTCTGACCCTAGTACAGTAAGCACATTACCTAATTGGGAAGACTCTTCTTTATCAACTCAAAAGCGTGTTAGAGCTTACTTTGATGTAAACTGCGCGCATTGTCATTCAGCTGGTGGTTTCCATAACGAAAGTTATTATGAAGCATTAAACTTAGACTACGAATCAGATTTTGAAGATACTTTTATTTACGAAAGACGCTATAGCATAATGGCAAGAATTCAAACTTCAATTGAAGGTTACAGCATGCCTTTTATAGGTGTTACAACACCTCATCAAGAAGCGTTAGATTTAATTATACCATACCTAGAAACCCTAGAATAAAAATAAACTTCACAAATAAAAAAGCAGCTATAAATCAATAGCTGCTTTTTTTATATAACACTAATTTAACGTTAAAAAAATACTAAAAAACTCTAAAAGACCTCTAAAAATTTTCAAGTATTCCGTATTTTCACGCATCTTAATTTAAAACCAACATATTTTGAAACGATTTTCTATTAAATTGCTTTTTGTTGCAACAGCGTTCCTAGCGTTCTCTTGTTCAACAACAAAAAAAGCAAGCAAATCAAAAACCTCAGCAAGTGCTTCAGCCAAAGCACCTTCTAAAAAACCAGGAAAAAACGACCCACAACCTTACAGTAAAGTAATCACAAAAGATGCTAAAAGTGATGCTGGTCTATTTACAGTTCATCAAGTTGATGAAAGTTTCTTTTATGAAATCCCAGATTCTCTGTTTGAGCGTGAAATGTTAATGGTAACAAGAATAGCTAAAACTGCTAGTGGACTAGGTTTTGGTGGTGGAAAACAAAACGAACAAGTATTACGTTGGCAAAAGAAAGGTAACAAAGTAATTTTAAGAGTAGTATCTTACAATGTTGTTGCTGCTGACTCACTTCCAGTGCATGAAGCTGTAGTAAACTCAAACTTTGAGCCTGTATTATTTACGTTTCCTGTAAAAGCTATTGGAAAAGACTCTACAAGTACAGTAATTGACGCATCTCCTTTATTTGAAAAAGATGTAAAAGCTTTAGGACTACCACAGTTTAGAAGAAGTGGTTATAAAGTTTCTAGAATGGAAAGCGACAAATCTTTTATTGAATCTATTAAAAGTTACCCTCACAACATTGAAGCTAGACACGTAAAAACGTATGCAGCTGGAAATCCGCCTTCAAACTCTAGCACAGGAACTATTTCATTAGAAATCAACAACTCAATGATTTTGTTACCAGACAACCCAATGAAGCGTCGTTATTTTGACGAGCGTGTTGGATGGTTTACAAGCACTCAAACAGATTACGGACTTGGTGACCAAAGAAGTAAAACTCTTGAATACTTAGACCGTTGGAGACTAGAAGTAAAAGACGAAGACATTGAAAAGTTTAAAAGAGGAGAATTAGTTGTTCCTAAAAAACAAATTGTATACTACATTGATAGAGCAACTCCTGTAAAGTGGAGAAAATATATTAAACAAGGAATCGAAGATTGGCAAGTAGCTTTTGAAGCAGCCGGTTTTAAAGAAGCTATTATAGCAAAAGATCCTCCATCTGTTGAGGAAGACCCAGAATGGAGTCCTGAAGACGTTAGATATTCTGTAGTACGTTATTTAGCATCTCCAATTCCAAATGCAAATGGACCTCACGTAAGTGACCCAAGAACAGGAGAAATTTTAGAAAGTGATATTAACTGGTACCACAACGTTATGTCTTTATTACGTGGTTGGTTCTTTGTACAAACTGCCGCTATCAACCCAGATGCTCAAAGCCCAGAGTTTAGAGATGAAGTTATGGGACGTTTAATTCGTTTCGTATCTGCTCATGAGGTTGGTCATACTTTAGGATTACCACACAACATGGGAAGTAGTGTTGCTTACCCAGTTGAAAAATTAAGAGACGCTGAATTTACTCAAAAGTATGGTACAGCTCCTTCTATTATGGATTATGCACGTTTTAACTACGTTGCGCAACCAGGAGATGAAGGTGTTGCATTAATGCCAAACATTGGTGTTTATGATAAATATGCTATTGAATGGGGTTACAGACCTATTTTAGATAAAACTGCTGAAGAAGAAAAACCAATCTTAAACAGTTGGATTACTAAGCATGCTGGTGACCCAATGTACAGATTTGGACACCAACAAGTAGGTGATATTCACGACCCAAGCTCTCAAACAGAAGATTTAGGTGACGACGCTATGTTAGCAAGTGAATATGGTATTAAAAACTTAAAACGTATTGTACCAAACTTAATCACATGGACAACTGAAGCTGGAGAAGATTATGATGACTTACAAGAAATGTACGGTCATGTAGTGTCTCAGTTTAACCGTTACATGGGACACGTATCTAATAATATTGGTGGTGTATATGAGCATTACAAAACTGCTGAACAAGATGGTGTTGTTTATACTGCAGTACCTAAAGACCACCAAAAACGTGCAATGAAGTTTATACAAGAAAACTTATTTGATACTCCAGACTGGTTAATTGACAAAAACATTTTTGATCGTATTGAGTATTCAGGTTCTGTTGACCGTGTTAGAGGAATACAAGTAAGAACATTAAACAACATTATGAGCTTAGGTAAAATGCAACGTTTAACCGAAGCTGAAACATACAATGGCAACAATGCATATTCGTTAACAGACATGATGAAAGATATGCGTTCAGGTATTTGGAGTGAATTACGTACAGGTAGAAAAATTGATACTTACAGACGTAATTTACAACGTGCTCATATTGATAGACTAGGCTATTTAATGACTGCTGACAGTCAAAGAAAAGCTCCTGATTTTGGAGGATACCAAAAGTCTACTGCTGTTAACACAAGTCAGTCAGATATTAGAGCAGTTGTAAGAGCTGAGTTAAAATCACTTCGTAGCCAATTACGTTCGGCTCGTGGTGCTGATGAAATGAGTAGAATTCATATTGCTGATGCCTTAGAGCGTATTGATGCAATTTTAAATCCGAATGGATAATTTACATTAGTAATTAATAACTGAAAAAGCTCCAGAATTATCTGGAGTTTTTTTTATACAATAATAGCATAAATCAACAGTTAAATAGTAATGATGAAGCTTATCAAAAAGTATCGTAACTTCCTTTTAATAGTCTTTGTTATACTGCTTTTAATTCATTTTGTTTTAAAAGACAATTTCCCTTTAATCAGCACTGTATTTTACAGCACACCTCTTATAACCATTATCTTTTCAGGGATTACTTTATGCTTTATTTTTTATAGAAAAAGAAAACTAGCTCTGCTTCTTTCAGCTTTATTAACTCTATTAACTTTCTATTTTTTCAACAACTACCACTTCAACAATAAAGCAAGCGTTAAAAACACAACATCATTAGTATTTTGGAATGTAGCTAAAAAAGAACATTTTCCTATTGAAATAATTTCTAATATCATTCGCGAACATAACCCAAATATTCTATCATTTGTTGAAGCTATAGATGTTTCAAACGATGACTTAAACACTCTTAACAAATTACATTCTGAGTTTGAATTTAAAGTTTTGAAAGGAAACATGCTCATTGGAATTAAAGGTTCAATTATTGAAACCAATTATCTTTCTAAAAGTGATAACTACAGGTTCAACATTATTAAAGCCTTAGTGAAAAATAAAGAGCTTTCTATTTTAATGACTGATCTTTATGCAAGTCCGTTAAAAGACAAAACAGAAGCGTTTGAACAAATAGCACTTTACAACAAAACACACTCATTTGATTTTATTCTAGGTGATTTCAATACACCTTATGAAAGCATTCATTTTAAACAGCTTAAAAACAACTTTACTAGTTTCCACTCAAAAAGCAATGGTTTTACAGCTACATGGCCTTTTGGTATTCCATTGTTGGAGTTAGATCAAATTTGGATTTCAAAGAAATTCAACCCTATAAAGCTAAACAAACACTACTTTCAAAATTCATCTGACCACGCTTTATTAGTTGCATCATACCAATAAATAAAACTTAAGTATTGAAACAAAAAAAGCTCTAGGTTTCCCTAAAGCTTTCTTTTATATTAATGAGTTTAAATTACAGTCCTAATACATCTGCTCCTTGTTCGTAAATAACATCTACAGGAATATTAGCTGAACTTAAACGGTCTAAATCTGATTGTAATTCCTCTGAGATTTTACCTTTTTCAGCAACAAGTTTTGCTACACCATCATAGTCACCATTCCCTTGAAGTGTTAAAATAAGACTAGATAAATCTTTCATTGCAACAATCATATTTGCATAGTCAATTTTATAAGTTCCGTCAGCATTTCTTGTAAATGCGCCTTTGTCTTTAAAGAAATTAAAACGAATCATGTTTGCTTTACCATGTGCAGATGATGCACCAAAACGAACAGAACGGAAAATACTAGCCATAAACGTAGTCATGTAGTCTTTCATATCGCCATCAATTTCGCCTTTTTCATGTAATTGTTGTACCATATAAAGTCCTAACACGTCTGCTTTTCCTTCTTCTAAAGCACTTGCAAGCTCTTTTAACGACGTTCTAACTGTTCCTTTACCGTTTATAGTATTTTTTATACCAAGACCATGTGCCACCTCATGAAACATTGTATTAGCAAAAAAAGCATCAAAAGTGATGTGTTGTCTTTGGCTTTCATCTATTAACACATCTGAAATTGGTACTAAAATTTTATCAAACTTAGCACGCATAGCATTTTTAAGCTGAAGACGTCTAGTTCCTTTTTGCAACTGTACTTCCTCATCGTTAGGTAAGTTAATAGCAATTGTTTTACTACCAGAGTTACAATCTCCAGCATAATACACTACATCGTAAGCATTTAAATCGCTATCTGTTCCTGGAGTTTCTTGTTTGTAAGCATCAGCTACAGGAATTCCCTTTTGAAGTTCTGGTAAAAAGCTAGCAAAACGCGCTAATTTAGCACTCCACTCTTGGTCTTTAATTAACACATAACCTTCGTGTGCTGCTTTATTACCAAACATTTGGTCTTCATAAGTTTCAATTGGACCAATAACAATATCAAGCGTATTGGTTTTCATATCCATCCAAGCTAAATCACTTGGTTGATAGTTATCATCTAATAACGCTTGTGCTCTTAGCTCTAAGTATGTTTTTAAACCTTCATCTTCTGCTAGTTTAGCTGCTTCTTTTAATAACTCAGAAACCTCCTTAACTTCATTTTCAAATTGCTTGTGATAAGGAATTGAATACAGTTTTCCGTTTTCGTCTCTACGTACAAAGTTGTAGATACTTGATTTATCTTCAATATCAGCAGCTTCAAATTCTTTTTTGGTCATATCCTTTGGATAGAAATTTGCACCTAAAGGCTTCTCTCCTACACCATCAACAAATGGTTTATTACCATCTAATCTATCCCAAGGACCATAATTGATTTTTACAAAAGTTTTAGTGTCTTCGTCTTCAATTGAGTTCAACAACTCTGTTTTGTCTCCATAGGCTTCATACCAAAATAAGTCGTTCATTTTTTCAGCAGCTTTAATAAGCAAAGGCAACATTTGTTGTTCTTTTTCGGAAAGCTTATTTACATCTGAAGTTAGTTTAACGCTTACGTATTTACCTAAGTTTTTTTGCATTTCGGTTTGCGTTGGTTCTTCACTTACAACTTCTTTTTTGTCTTCTTTACAAGACGATACAATCACCATAAGTGAAAGCATTGCGAGTATATTCTTCATAAAATTTAATGAGTTAATTTTGATTGTTTCAAAGTTAGTCATTTCAAATATACTATTCAACATAATCAGCAATAGGAATCTCATCAATAAACACATTATCCAACACTGTTTCGCCTTCTTTTATAAACACTAAAGCGTAAGTGTTATTGGGTATTGAGTCATTTTGTGCATTGGCATGAGCAATTTCAGCGTCAAAGGCTTTGGTTTCGTTCATATAAAACTCATTAAACGGATAGTCTAAACGAAGTGTTTTATCATAACTGCTATAATAACTCACTTTTGCATTTACAAAATCCCCATTACTAGGTTTAACTCTAGTTACTTTATCAACCATAGCAAACCCTAAACTATCCTCAACAACCGACACGAAAACCGGTTCATGTCTTGACCAAGTAGAATCAGTAGTTTTTATAGTATTAGCTTCGAAATTTAAGTAAATATACTTGCCCTTAAATGGGTTTGAAGGATCTACAGGTTGAGTTTTAAATTTAAAAGCTGTTCCTGTTTTTAAAATATCTTCTTGGTTAAAAATCATTTGAGCTGGCAGTATCAATTGCGCAACAGCAACCAAAATAAACACGATGAATATATGTATCGTTTTCATGATTTAATGTTTAGAATTAAGTTTAGACTTTTGCTTTTTAAGCATTACATAATTAGTTATAAAAAATCCAGCACCAACACTCACAAAAAGCAAACCTCTAATAACATAGCTCATATCTGTATCAAAAAAGCGACAGACAACCAAGGCTGTTATAATAAGTAAACCGTAGTTTAAAATTCCGAAGTGAAATTTATCTGTTCCAATTTTTACGGTTATTAATCCTAAAGCAAAAATGATACAGTTAATGGCAATTGTTGGTATAATACTGTTGCTTGTTCCTATAAAAAACAGAACAGTAAACATAATAAACACGATGTGGAACAAATTGAAACCTTTAATCCATTTTTTTGAATACGAATACCCTAAAACCATTGCTGTAACTACAAACAAAAACAAGGCTATAAAAAACTCTTGAGAGGCAAACGTTAAATTGTTTTCGTTAAATTCCCAAATCCAGTTGAAACTTGTCCACAATAATAAAATTACCGTTCCTACAGAACCAAAAATCAAGTATCCATTACGTCTCAATTTTTGATCATCAAAAAACGGAATCTTACCAATGTTATAAAACAAACCAAACAAGATAACATACATTAAATACCCATAATCACCTTGATTGTTTACAAAAGCACCTAAGATGATAGTACAACTTAAGGGTAATATCCAGTTAAATATTGAAGTAACGTTGGCTTTTGGGTGGTTTTTTAATAGTTGCCAGTAATGCGGCAATACCAAAACCATTAACCCTAAATACAACCAAGGCGTTTGTTGCATTGTAAAATAACCGTAACCATAGTTGCATGCATAATATGTTGCAAATACTATGTGAAGCATTGCCAACGCATTAGATTTGAGCAAATAAATTAGTGGTAAGCATAGTACAATCCAAGTGAGTAAAAAAGAACTTAAATCACCTGGTATATTATAAATTTGGCTTACCAAAGCTATGCTAGAGCCTACTGCAAAAAACAGAAATGTTCCTGAGGCTTCTTTCCAAGTGGCACTCTTATTTTTAAAAATAGAATAGCCTACAAACAACTGACCTATTACCAAAGGTAAAAATGCAAAAATGGTTTTTGTTGCTCTTGTAAAATTGTCCCAATTATGTGCTAAAATGAGAATAACACCTAAGCCAACCAAAATGGATCCCAACACACCAAATACTGTAAATAATTTATTTGGTTTATCGTCTTGTTTCAACTGGTAATAGACCTCAATATTACGAGCCACGTCTTCTGTAATGACTTGATCTTTTACCAATTGTGGTAATTCTTTTATGAGTTTTGAGTTCATTTTATTTTTTGATATTAAGTTAAAAAATAAACCTATATGATTTTGTTTTAAAACCTCGCAACCAAAAATTTAGCTACGAGGCTTGAGGTTAACTAACCAATCATCAAAACAAAAAAATCATATATACAATGATACCTTCGGCAATTCCTGTTACGATGCTCATTCCTAAAATGTCCTTAATCTTGGTTTTTAAAAAGAATACTGTACTTAGTATCGCTATAATAGCTGCCAATAAAATTTCTAAAGCACCTATTTTAGACAGTAAAAATGTAATACCAGTAAAGGCTACAGTAATTGCTACTGTAATGATGCAAAACTTTATTATTTCCTGTTTGCTATAATTACCTTCAATAAATCCTTTGCGTAAATCTCTTAATATTGAGAGTATAAAAAGCAATGGCACTACTGATAAAAATGGTGCAAAAACAACTTTGATGCCTTTTACTATAGACAAATCGTTGTAAAAGAAAAACGCAATTGCGGTAAACGCTAAGAGACCTGTAACAATTATAGATTGAAATGTGAATAGTAGTTCTCTTTTTCCTGAGTTACTTGTTGGTTTTGGAGTATTCATAATTGGATTCATAATATTAAATTTTGATGATTAAACTTTGTTTTGATTTAAGCTGATAAAAAGAATATGTGTATCGCTAATGATAATAACACACCACTTAAAATACCGTTAGCTCTTAAGTTGTTATACAGAATGTAATTAAGCACATAGCTACTAATAGTTGTAGAGTTTATTAAGTGCGCAAAAATTAAATTATCTTCAAGTTTTTGATTTGTTATTAGTTCTACAAACTGCATAAACAGTACACCTATAACAATAGTAGCAACAAGCAACACTGTTGCTGGTTTTTGGTTTTTTGCTTTGTATTCGTCTGTGTTTTGTGGTAAAAAATGTTCTATTAAAATAAAACGCACAAAAAACAACATTGGAATTGGGAATAGTATTGATGCTATAATTTTAATAACATCTTTTAAGGTTTTTATTTCGTCGTATCCTAAAAACACCAAATAAATAAACACCACTACCGAAATTCCTGTAGTAACAATAAAAGCTGTATTTAAATTTTTGAGTTTCATTACAGCCATTATTGGTTAATACTTGCAACAGTATTATTTGCCATAAAGGTGACACAGTTATTGTATTGGGTTACAACTTCTTTTGAAATAGATTTTGAAAAGATTGTAATTGTACCGAATACAATTACAAATACGCTTACTTTTAAGAATGACTTCATAATATTTTGTTTTGTTGATTACACAGCAAATCTGCGACACTTCACAAAATATCAAAACACGTTTTTAAAATATTACTGACGATATATTTTATAATTTACAGTTAAAAATTATTATATTTAGTATTACAAATAATTATTTACTGACGATTAAATGACTGACTTAAAATCTATTATTTCTACATTTTCAAGCGAAGACCAACAACGTTTTGTTTTGTATTTAGAAAAAAAGAACAAACGCAACGACACTAAAAACATTCAGTTATTTAAGCTATTAACCAAGGATGGTTTAACATCTAAAGATATCTGCATAAAACTTTATAAGAGCAACAAAGCAGATGCCTATCATGCGTTGCGCAAGCGTTTGTTTCAATCTTTAATCGATTTTATTGCGAATGCAAATCTAGAAGAAGAAAATTCTGTAGATATGCAAATTATAAAATACATTTTAGCTTCTAGAACATTCCTACTACACAACAACCCTAAAGTTGCTTACAAACTATTAGACAAAGCCGAATTATTAGCACAAGAGCACTACCTATTCCCTATTCTTAATGAAATTTACCATACCAAAATACAGTATGCCTACACCAATCCTACAGTTGATATCAATACACTCATAACCAAGTTTAAAATCAACCAAAAAAATCACTTTTTAGAAGAAGAACTCAATATTGTGTATGCAAAAATTAGACAAACATTACACAACATGACCTACAAAGGTGAGATTGTCGATTTTCAAACCTTATTAAATTCAACACTAAACGAACACAACATAAGCGTTTCAGAATCTATGTCGTTTAAATCGTTATATCAGCTCATGACCATTGTAAGCATTTCAGCTTTTGTTACTAACGACTATCTAAAAATTGAACCGTTTATCATCAATACTTACCAAAGCATTAAATCGCACAAAACCAAAAACAAGCAACCGTTTTATCACATTGAAGTGCTCTATTTAATAGCCAACACACTGTTCAGAAACAAAAAATTTAATAGCTCATTAGAGTATTTAAACCTGATGCATGAACAAATGTTACAGTATAAAAAGAAACACTACAATAATTTTAAACTGAAATACAATTTGCTTACTGCTTTAAACTATAATTACACTAACCAACAAGACAAAGCCATAGCATTACTAGAAGGTTTTAGAGTACCAAAACATCCTGATATAGAATCGTTATTAGACATCTATTTAAGTTTAGTGATGTTTTACATTCAAAAAAATGAATTCAAAAGTGCTTTAAATATCTTTTCAAAATTCTACCATACTGACAATTGGTATATGCAAAAAGCAGGAAAGGAATGGGTTATTAAAAAGAATTTAATTGAAATTATTTTACATATTGAACTCAAAAATATTAACCTAGTAGAATCGCGCTTATTAAGTTTTAAAAGAACGTATCGTAGTTACCTAAAAAACATCAACCAAGAACATGTAATTACATACCTAAATCTTGTGGAGTATTACTATAAAAACCCAGAGCAAGTCACCACAACAACGTTTAAAAACAAAGTAGAAAACTCATTTGTTTGGCTAGACGCAAAACAGGAAGACATTTTTGTTATGAGCTTCTATTCTTGGTTAAAAAGTAAGATGGAACACCAACCACTATACACCACAACACTCAACTTAATCACTAAGGCTCAAACTGTTAATTAGTAGTTAAATTTCATCTCAATATTAAACCTTTTAAAACAACAGAAGTCAAAAGAACAAATAACTTTAAAAATAGACACGATGAAAAAAGCAATAATCATTGCGTTGGCACTAGTCGCTTTTCAAGCCAATGCACAGGAAAGAAAAAAAGATTTTAAAAAAGGAGAAAGAAAAGAACGAATGGAAATGATGAAGGATTTGACTCCTGAAGAGTTTGCAACATTACAAACTAAACGCATGACACTTGAGTTGGATTTAACCGAAAAACAGCAAGAGCAAATGCAGGCTATTCATCTAGAAGAAGCACAACTTAGAAAAGCACAAATGGAAGAACGTCAAAAACTAAAAGATAGTGATGATGCCGAAAAGCCTTCTAAAGATGAAATGGTAAAACGAATGAACGACAGATTAGATCATCAAATAGAAGTAAAACAAAAAGTAAAAAACATTTTAAACGCTGAACAGTTTGAGAAATGGGAGGAGTCAAAAGCTAAGCATAAAGACAAAAGAGGAAAGCGTAAAATGATGAAAAAAGAACACAATAGAGATTAACATTTTTGATTGGTTGAGTATAGTTTTTTTGTTAATTGAAGCATCGAGATAAAACTCGGTGCTTTTTGTTTGTGATTATATCACAAAAATCATTAATTTAGTCAATCTATTTTTTTAAATACTTTAATCTTATCTATAATGAAAAAAATAATTACGCTTTGCTTATTTGCTTTTGCAATGTTACTTGGAGCACCTCAACTAAGTGCACAAAACAAACTTCAAATAAATCAAGCAGCTTCTGAAAAAGCAAAGGAACTGAAAAAAACCCTCAAATTTGATAACATTCAACAAGAAGAAGTGTATCAAGCATTTCAAGAGTACGAAAAAGTATATCAAAGAATAAGCTCTGACATGGAAAACAATAAAGAGCTTAAGCAAAAGATTGACTTAGTATTGGCTCAAAAAATGAAAAAAATACTAAACGAAGAACAATACACGAGATACAAAGAACTCTACAACGTAGAAGACGAAGAATAAAAAAAAGCGGTTTAAAAACCGCTTTTTTTATTTTATAATGTTTTAGCTACTCTACTAACAGCCTCTATAGTTTTATCTAAATCTTCATAAGATAAAGCATCGCATAAAAACCAAGTTTCAAAAGCACTTGGGGCAATATAAACACCTTCGTTTAACATACCATGAAAAAAGGCTTTAAAACTAGCATTATTTCCTTTAGCCGAAGTTTCAAAATCATAAACCTCATCTTTACAAAAATGAACCGAAATCATTGAACCCACTCTATTGATTACATGATCTATATTATGCTCTTGGAGTATTTTTGTCATACCTTTGTGAAGGTATTCTGTTTTTTCAGCTAAACGTGTAAACAGCTCATCATCTAAATTAATTTCGGTTAACATTGCTAAACCAGCAGCCATAGCTAATGGATTTCCACTCAATGTTCCTGCTTGATAAACAGCTCCTAAAGGTGCAAGGTGATTCATAATTTCATTACGCGCAGCAAAAGCGCCTACTGGTAATCCGCCTCCAATAACTTTTCCAAAGCAAACAATATCTGCATCCACATTAAACAACTCTTGAGCGCCACCTTTAGCAAGTCTAAAACCTGTCATAACCTCATCAAAAATCAATAGAATATTATGAGCATCACATAATGTTCTTAGTTTCTGTAAGAAGTTATCTTTTGGTGGAATACAACCCATATTCCCTGCAACAGGCTCTAATATAATACACGCTATTTCATCTGCATTTGCTTTTATAAGCGCTTCAACATTATCAATATCATTATACCTAGCCAACAAGGTATCTTTTGCTGTACCTTCAGTTACTCCAGGACTATTAGGACTACCAAAAGTTACTGCTCCACTTCCTGCCTGTATTAAAAACGCATCGCTATGTCCATGATAGCATCCTGCAAACTTTATTATTTTCTCTTTGCCTGTAAACCCTCTTGCAAGTCTTACCGCACTCATACAAGCTTCGGTACCTGAGTTTACAAATCTAATTTTATCAATATTTGGGACCATACTAATTGCCAATTCAGCAATTTTAGTTTCAATCTCAGTAGGCATACCAAACGACGTTCCTAGTTTCGCTTTTTCAACCACAGCATCTACAACTGGTTTATGTGCATGACCTAAAATCATCGGTCCCCAAGAATTAATGTAATCTATATATTGATTATCATCTTCATCAAAAACATAAGCGCCTTTTGCTGATTTTGCAAAAATTGGAGTCCCTCCAACAGCTTTAAATGCTCTAACAGGTGAGTTTACTCCTCCAGGAATTACGTCTTGCGCCTCTTTAAATAAAGCACTACTTCTTTTATATAACATAAATTATTCAGATTTTATAATAAGCACCTGACCTATCGCAAGGTCATTATTACTCATATTATTCAACCGCTTAAGAGTTTCAACAGTTGTATCGTATTTTCTAGAAAGTGAATAGAGCGTATCTCCTTTTACAACTTGATGCGTAACATGTTTTTCCTCAACAACGTCATCATATTTGTTTGAAGGCCTACCAAGCACTTCTTCGTCATAACGATAAAGCTGATAGCGTTCAATTAAACTTATCAGTTTTTCGGGATATTTTCTATCGGTTGCATATCCAGCAGCTCTTAACCCTTTAGCCCAACCTTTGTAATCATCAATCTTTAACTGAAACAATTTTGAATAACGACTTCTTGATGTTAAAAACGTAGAATGATCTTCAAACGAAGAATTTGCATGATTGTATTTTCTAAAACATTCCTGGGCAGCATCGTCATCATGGTAAATTTTAGCACCTGTCCATCCGTGACATTTAATCCCAAAATGATTATTTGCTTCAACTGCCAAACGTCCTTTTCCTGATGCTGACTCCAGTATTCCCTGAGCTAAAGTAATACTTGCTGGTATTTTATATTTTCGCATCTCCTCCATTGCTATTCCACTATAAGTTGCAATATATGCATCAGTAGGACTAGCATAAGTTTTTGGAGAAGTGTCTTCCTTTTCAGACGGATTAACTACAGTAGGTTCTTTTTCTGTTGGCCTTGAAACTTGTTCTGTTCTTGTAGTATTTCGTTTCTTTTTTGTAACAATTTTCTTTTTTGAACCACAGCTTAAAGCAATGGAACATAATAATAGTACAGCAAGTAGTTTTCTCATAAATTCTTAAACGATTAAAGGCCTATTTTGTTGCTTTAACTTTTGGTTCATTCCTTCAATTCCTTGTAAACCTCCAGTATGAATTGCTAATATTTTGGAACCTTTCAGGAAATAGCCTTTTTCAATTAAATCGTAAATACCAAACACCATTTTACCTGTATAAATAGGATCTAAAGGCACATTATGTTTACTCTTAAAGTTATTGATGAATTCTATTAAATCATCATTAGTCTTTGCGTAACCTCCAAAATGGTAATCGGTTATTAACTCCCAATTATTTTGTGTTGCAAATTTAGCAATTTCTTCTTGTAAAAAATCACCTTTTAACGCAGGAAATCCTAGAATCTTTTGATGTGAATTGCTAGAATTAATAACCCCAGAAATAGTACCTCCTGTTCCAACAGGACAGCAGATGTAATCAAAAACGCTGTCGGCTTCAGTCAAAATTTCTTCACAACCTTTTACAGCAAGTTCATTAGTACCTCCTTCAGGAAGAAGGTAAAATTCCCCAAACTCTTCTTTTAAGTTTTTTATAAAATCCTCATTAGTCTTCTCTCTATACTGCTGTCTTGTAACAAACTTAAACTGCATGCCACAAGCGTAAGCAAAAGACAAAGTAGGGTTAGTCTTAAAACTAGTTTTAAGCTCCTCTCCTCTTATAATCCCTATGGTTTTAAACCCAAATTCTTTACCAGCTGCTGCAGTTGCTGAAATATGATTTGAAAAAGCACCACCAAAAGTCAGTAGCGTATCAATATTTTGGTGTTTTGCAAACTCTAGATTGTATTTTAGCTTTCTTAGTTTATTTCCAGACACAAATTTATGATTGAGATACTCAGCTCTCACAAGCAAACGATTATCAATATTTAAAGTATTTTTAATAGGTTTTTTTTGCATTCAAACAGTTTTTCAATAAAATTTCAAAAACAAACGTTAAAACTATAATTATTTTTCATAAATTTAACATTATAACTCACTCCAAATCTATCATTTAAATAGCTAATCTAACATTTACAACAAGTAATGTTATGGCTAATTTAATGTTTAGGTTTATGATAAGAAAATTACTTTGTTTTTCACTTTTTTTCATTCTGTTTATAAATTTTAAAGCATATTCACAAGGCGCTACATGCGGCACTGCTTTTAACGCAACTGTTGGAGTAAACTATACAGGAAATATAACTGATAGCACAGTAACAGACCCAACAGAGTCAGCATGCAATGGACAAACCATGTTACGGGATGGATGGGTTAGTTTTGTAGCATCTTCTATTGAAGTAAATATTTCTGTAACCTCCAACAGAGGACCACTTTTACACGCTTATTCTGGAACCTGTGGAGCGTTGACTAACATTGGGTGCTCAAATAATTTCCCTACAGGTGTTGGAGGAGGTGGAAGTCAAACCGAAACTTTAAACCTTACTGGTCTAGTTCTTGGCAACACTTATTTTGTAAGAATAGGTAATGCCTATAACAACAACATGAATATTACTTCATTTATAATATCCCCCGTTTTATCCAATGACAATTGTAACGGAGCAATAACATTAACATCTAACACAAGTTGCACCCCAACTAATGGTTCAACCATTGGAGCATCCCAAAGCACAACCGCAGTAAACTGCGGCTTTACTGGAAATGCCGACGATGATGTTTGGTTTTCTTTTATTGCTACTTCAACAAGCCACAATATCACTGTAAATCCCGGAACCATCGATGATATAGTCGTCGACTTAAGAAGTGGCAGCTGCAACGGATCTTCAATTAACTGTGCCGACAATACAATTACCTCTGCAGAAACTATAAATGCAACAGGTTTAACCATTGGTAACACCTATTATATTAGAGTTTATAGTTATGGCGGAAATGGCAATCAAGGTACTTTTGATATATGTATCACTCACCCTTGCCTTCCTGGTAATGGCGCAGGCACCACAGCTTTAGCTTGCCCAAGTGTTGATGTTATGGATAGTGGAGGAAATGACACTATAACTATTAATTGTACTTCACCTTCCTCCGTAGACTTAGAAGCTAACTATCTAGAACTAGGAGAAACCACAAGCTATAACGTTGAAAGTATAGCTTACAACCCACCTTATCAATTTGATTGCTTAGCTAACCCTGTAAGCGTTAATGATGATGATATATTTTCCCCTGTGGTAAACCTTCCTTTTAACTTTTGTTTTTATGGCGCATCATATAACACTTGCACCATTAGCTCAAATGGTGTCATTTCTTTTGACACTTCGCTTGCTAATAACTACATAGGCTGGGAAATAAACAACAATTTACCTAGCTTGGTCAACTCTACAGAGCACTTCTTCGGTTTACAATTTGACTATTTCTTTGGCCCCTCAATTTATGGTGTACATCACGACATTGATCCAACAGCTGGAGGCGAAGTAGGTTGGGAACTTATAACTCTTAACACTGGCTGCAGAGCTCTTGTGGCTTCATGGAAAGATGTACCAATGTATAACGACACAAGCACTTTATATACAGGTATGATAGTCCTATACGAAGACACAAACGTAATTGAAGTATATGTTGAAGAAAAAAACATAGACGCTTATGATAGTGGATATGCTGACATTTGGAACTTCGGAAATGCTCAAATAGGCTTGCAAAATGCTGACGGGACACAAGCCACAGTAGCTAGAGATGTTTCCGATGGAGATTGGACTGCAACTAACGAGGCATGGCGTTTTGTTCCATCTGGAAGCTCTATCACTGATTTAAAATGGTATGCTAATTCAATTTCATCTGCTAATGAAATTATTGACCCAGATGATGATGGTGTCATTACCGTTTCACCTACATCTACAACAACTTACATAGCCGAAGTAACCTATAATCTTTGCAACAGCTCTACAATTGTTGAAACAGATAATTTCATCGTTACTGTTAATGGTGTAAAAATATGGGATGGCTCTGAAGCTACTAACGATTGGATGGAACCACTCAATTGGTCTGATGACACTATTCCTACTTCAGCAGACTGTGTAGTAATTCCTGTCACAGGAAATGACCCAGTACTTTACACCAATGACGATGGAGATGGATTAAATCTTACAGTACACGATGGAGCAACTTTAACAGTACAATCTGACGCCTCTGTTACAATTGTTGACTTTGTAGACATACAAGGGGTAGGAACAATTCAAATCAATAGTAGCGGCAGTTTAATTCAAGTTAATGATGTACCAACTGTTCCAAATACAGGCAACATCACAATGAACAGGGATGCTAATATAAGAAGCACTGATTACGTATATTGGTCATCTCCAGTCAATAATTTTAATGTAAATAATGTTTCCCCAGGCACTTCAACAAATTATATTTACGAATGGATTACAACTATACCTAATGGTTTTACACCTCCTCCTGTTATTCCTATTTGTTTTGGAAACTGGTCAAATTCAGCAGGATCCTTAATGCAAAACGGGAAAGGATATATTGTAAGAGGTCCAGATGCTTTTACCAACACTCCTACAACTTTTACTGCAACATTCAATGGTGTAGCTAATAATGGCATCATTACCAAAACCATTAATAGCGGAACCAACACAAACACAAATAGTAATTTCACATACAATCCGTATGGCAATGATTTATTAACCGTAACTCCATTTGATGACAATTGGAATTTACTAGGAAACCCTTACCCTTCAGCCCTTGATGCTCAAGCATTTTTAACCCATCCTAATAATACCATTATTGAAGGAGCAGTTCATATATGGACTCATGGCAGCATTCTAGGAACTTATACCGATTCATTTTATGAAGACTATGTATTAAACTATAATATCTCTGACTATGTAACATATAATTTCTCTGGAACCAATACCTATCAAGACGAATCATTTAGTGGACAAATAGCCTCTGGTCAAGGATTCTTTGTTTTAGCACTTAATGATAGTGAAACTGGTAGCGTTACATTCAACAATAGCATGAGACAACTGTCAGCAAGCTATGATAATAGTCAGTTTTATCGAACACAATCAAGCAACAATGTAAATTACAATACTGAATCAAGCCTAGAAAAGCATCGTATTTGGTTAAACTTGGTATCTCCTAGTCAATTATCCTCTAGCATATTAGTAGGTTACATTGAAGGAGCTACAAATCAAAAAGACCGCCTTTATGACGCATACAATAAAGAGTCCAATGCATTAAACTTGTACTCTAAAATTGATGACAAAGGAATGATCATACAAGGAAGAGCTTTACCTTTCGACCAAAATGACCAAGTACATCTAGGTACAGTTTTAACTGAACCAGGGATTCACACTATAACTATTAGCAATGTAGATGGCTTATTCACTAATGAAGACCAAAACATATATCTAGAAGACACTTACACCAATACAATACATGATTTAAAAATTTCGCCTTATATCTTTAGTGTTAGTCAACCAACAACATTTGACGACCGTTTTATCTTAAGATACACCAATGAAACACTTGACATCGACAAAGATGACATTAGAGATCAATTAAGTATCTCTGCTCCTAACGGTGATTATATTAAAGTAAAATCCGAAACAAACACTATAGATTCTGTAATTATCTACGACCTATTAGGCAGAAATTTATTTGAGCAAAAGAATATTAACCAATTAGAATTTATCATACATGACAGTAATCTTTCGGATGCCACATATATTGTAAAAGCTACTCTTACTGAATCTAAAAAACAAAAAATCCAAAGAATCATTTTAAAACAGTAAAAAATTAATATATAGCACTTCTCTAGAAAAGACCTATCCAATTACGTTAGGTCTTTTTTTTTGCATCTAACTTGAATAAAATTATAAATACTTTAAAAAACTATACAACCTACGATACTTTAAATAATCAAGCTGAGCTTCCTGAAAGTAAGCTTCTCGCTCAAAAGAAATATTTCTGTAAGCTAAACTCCATCTTTTATACTGCAAAAGTCTTATAAGAAACTCAAAACTATAAATCACAAAAAAAGGAATAATCAACAGCTCCAACTGCTGCTTTAAATGAATTTTTTCATGATTTAAAAGCACAACATCTTCTTTCAAAGCTTTATACTTTAAGAATACAAAAGGGAAAATTGTAACCCCAACATAACCTTTAGGCACTATATATTTCGAAACCAATATCATAGTCTTGAAACTTCAAAAATCAATCCAAATTACATTATCTTTGTTAGATTATGAAAAAAATCATTCCTATTGAAGAAGGAGATTATTACTTAACTCCTGAAGGCTATCGCTGTTTCACAGAGCAATACCACCTAAAACGCGGCTATTGCTGCGAAAGCGGATGCAGACACTGCCCATACGGATTCAATAAAAAGCAATTAAAAAGAAACTAATGTCAACAACAACTAACATATCTTTTAAAGAACAAATACTGCAAGGAATACCAAACACATTACCTAATCCTAAACCTTATGAAGCTTCTATTAATCACGTACCTAAACGTAAGGAGATTCTTTCTGATGAAGAAAAAAAATTAGCGCTTCAAAATGCGTTGCGCTACTTTGAACCGCAACACCACGCAACACTTCTTCCTGAATTCAAAGAAGAATTAGAGACTTATGGACGCATTTACATGTATCGTTTTCGTCCAGATTATAAAATGTATGCACGCCCAATTGATGAATATCCTGCAAAATCAAAGCAAGCTGCCGCGATTATGCTAATGATTCAAAACAATTTGGATTATGCTGTTGCACAACATCCACATGAATTAATTACGTATGGCGGCAATGGCGCTGTGTTTTCTAACTGGGCGCAGTATTTATTAACCATGCAATATTTAGCAACCATGACAGATGAGCAAACGCTTGTTATGTATTCTGGTCATCCTATGGGTTTATTTCCATCACATAAAAACGCGCCTCGTGTAGTTGTCACCAATGGCATGATGATTCCTAATTATTCCAAACCAGATGATTGGGAAAAATTCAACGCTCTTGGCGTTACACAATACGGACAAATGACAGCCGGAAGCTACATGTATATTGGACCTCAAGGCATTGTTCACGGCACAACAATTACCGTTTTAAACGGATTTAGAAAAATAAACAAATCTCCTAAAGGACATATTTTTGTCACCTCTGGTTTAGGCGGAATGTCTGGTGCGCAACCAAAAGCAGGCAACATTGCTGGCTGTATTACGATTTGTGCAGAAGTGAATCCTAAAATCACTCAAATCCGATTAGATCAAGGTTGGATTGATGAAAAAATTTCAGATTTAGATGAATTAGTAACACGAGTACAAAAAGCGCAAACAAACAAAGAAACAATATCAATAGCATATCTAGGAAATGTTGTTGAAGTATGGGAAAAATTTGATAAATCTAATATTCATATTGATTTAGGAAGTGACCAAACTTCATTGCATAATCCTTGGGCTGGTGGTTATTATCCTGTTGGAGTATCTTTTGAAGATGCTAACGAGATGATGGCAAATAATCCAAACCTGTTCAAGACTAAAGTTCAGGAAAGTTTACGTCGTCATGCAACTGCTATTAATAAACACACAAAGAAAGGCACTTATTTCTTTGATTACGGAAACGCTTTCTTGCTCGAAGCTTCTCGTGCTGGTGCAGATGTTATATCTGAAAACCCAACTATTGGTCGTGAATTTAAGTATCCAAGCTACGTGCAAGATATTATGGGACCAATGTGTTTTGATTATGGATTTGGTCCTTTCCGTTGGGTATGTACCTCTGGAAAACCTGAAGACCTTGCAAAAACAGACGCTATTGCTTGCGAAGTCCTTGAGGAAATCATGAAAAACTCACCTGAAGAAATCCAACAGCAAATGGCTGATAATATTCAGTGGATTAAAGGTGCTCAAGAAAACAAATTAGTTGTAGGCTCACAAGCCAGAATTCTTTATGCAGATGCCGAAGGTCGAATGAAAATCGCTAAAGCATTCAACGATGCCATTGCAAAAGGTGAAATAGGCTACGTTGTTCTAGGTCGTGATCACCATGATGTATCAGGTACAGATTCACCTTATCGTGAAACCAGCAATATTTACGATGGTTCTCGTTTCACTTCAGATATGGCTATACATAATGTTATAGGTGATAGTTTTAGAGGCGCGACTTGGGTAAGTATCCACAATGGTGGTGGCGTTGGATGGGGAGAAGTTATCAATGGTGGATTTGGTATGGTTCTTGATGGTACTAATGAAGCAGAAACACGCTTAAAATCAATGCTTTTCTGGGATGTAAACAATGGTATTTCTAGAAGAAGTTGGGCAAGAAACGAAGGTGCTGTTTTTGCTATAAAACGCGCTATGGAACAAGAGCCTAATTTAAAAGTTACGGTTCCTAATATAGTTGACGACAAACTAATGGACTCGTTATAAACTCAAATAAAAAAGAATATGAAAAACACATTAAAACTATTAAGCTTTGTAGTTATTACTACAATCTTCACATCATGTAGCTCAGTGAGAGTTGCATCCGACTATGATAAAAGAGCAAGTTTTGACAACTATAAAACGTTTGCCTTTTTTAAAACAGGTATTGATAAAGCAGAGATTAATGACATTGACAAAAAACGTATTCTACGAGCTATTGAAAGTGAACTTTTGGCCAAAGGATACACAAAATCTGAAAACCCTGATATCCTAGTAAGCATCTTTACCAAATCAAGAGAAAAAGTAAATGTTTACAACAATGGTTGGGGACCTTATGGATATGGCTGGGGCTGGAATCCGTGGTATTGGGGACCTTACAACAACACTTCTGTTTCAACTTCAACAGAAGGAACGCTCTATATCGATTTAATTGATGCCAACAAAAAAGAATTAGTTTGGCAAGGTATGGGAACTGGGTATTTGACTAAAAATATTGATAAAAAAGAAGAACGAATCAATGAGTTTGTTGCTAAAATCATGGAAAAATATCCTCCTGAGCTAAATCAGTAAAATCTTTTTATATAATTTTATAAAGCATCAAACTAACGTTTGATGCTTTTTTATTAATTCTTCAATAATACCCATTTTAGGCTTAACCTATAAAAACTTATATTTGCGGCTTCAAAAAGTAAATTATGATTTTAGGTCAAACTACAAGAAAGAATTTCACCCAAAACCCTAAAGACGATATTTTATCAGGCCTTACAGTTGCATTAGCATTAGTGCCTGAAGCTGTTGCTTTTGCCTTTGTTGCTGGCGTAGACCCTTTAGTTGGATTATATGGTGCTTTTATGATGGGAATCGTTACCGCTTTGTTTGGTGGTCGACCAGGAATGATTTCTGGTGCTACTGGCGCAATGGCTGTAGTTATGGTGCACCTTATTCAAAAAGGAAATGAAGTTGGTATTAATTTAGATACACCTATTGAAAACCTTGGGCTTCAATGGCTTTTTATTACCTTACTATTTGTTGGTGGCATTCAAATTTTGGCAGGTGTTTTTAAACTCGGAAAGTTCGTTAGGCTTATTCCGCATCCTGTAATGATGGGCTTTGTAAATGGTTTGGCCATCGTCATTTTCCTATCACAATTAAAATTATTCCCTAATGCTGTTCCACAAGATATTTCATTTTTTAGCAATACTTCTGAGTGGTTTTCTGCATTATTCTCAAATGCTGCTTTTTGGAAAATGATGGGCTTCATTGGATTGACAATGGGAATTATGTACGGACTACCTAAACTCACCAAAAAAATTCCTGCAGCTTTAGTGGCAATCCTTGTTGTAGCTTGTATTACGATTTTTGGTGGAATTGAAATGAGCACTGTTGGTTCTTTTATTGCAGAAGGCGGCGGAAAAGGTTTAGAAGGTGGATTACCAACATTTCAAGATCAAATTTTCGGATTATTCGGAACACTCGCTGGACATTGGGATATGATTATTTCAACTGCTTTTATATTGGCTGCTGTAGGTTTAATCGAATCTCTAATGACCTTAAACCTTGTTGATGAAATCACTGAAACTAGAGGTAACGGAAATCGCGAATGTATTGCTCAAGGAAGTGCTAATATGCTAAATGGTCTTTTCGGTGGAATGGGTGGTTGCGCGATGATTGGTCAATCGATTATCAACGTCGATTCTGGTGGTCGTGGTCGTTTATCTGGCGCATTTGCCGCAGTAGCATTATTAGGGTTTATTCTATTTGCCGCACCATTAATTGAACAAATTCCTATTGCTGCACTTGTTGGTGTAATGTTTATGGTGGTTATCGGAACATTCGCTTGGTCTAGTTTTAGAATCATTCGTAAAATACCTATTGCTGATGCCATTGTACTTATTGCTGTTTCTGCAATTACCGTTTGGAAAGATTTAGCAGTAGCCGTTATCGCTGGTGTAATAATTTCTGCATTGGTATTTGCTTGGAAAAATGCAACGATGATTAGAGCGCGTAAGCGTATGCAACCAGATGGCACTAAAACTTACGAAATTTGGGGACCGTTATTCTTTGGGTCTATTCAGAGTTTTAATTCTAAGTTTGATGTAAAAAATGACCCTGAAAACGTTGAAATAGATTTTGTTGAATCTCGTGTAAGTGATCATTCTGCTTTGGAAGCTATCTTCAATTTAGTGAATAAATATGAAGCTGCTGGTAAGAGCTTAAAATTGAAACATCTTAGTGAAGACTGTAAAGCTTTAATGTATAAAGCAAGCCCTAAGTTTAAAGAGGTTATTGTCGAAGACATTAACGATCCTCGTTATTATTTGGCTGCTAATCCTGAAGAATTTACAAAACCACTTTCGGAATACGATTTATAAAAGAAAAGCGACTCTATTGAGTCGCTTTTTTATTTTAATAATTCAGTAAAACCTCAATCTTAGCTTTCACCTTTTCAGTTGAAGGAATCATTGTTTGCTCTAATGTTGAATTCAGTGGAATTGCAGGCATATTTTCACTACCAATAGTCATTACTGGTGCATCTAAATATTTGAAGCATTCTTCTTGAATTTTCCCAGATAATGCTCTTGCAAAACTGTTATTACTTGGCTCTTCAGTCACCACTAAACACTTACCTGTTTTCTTAACCGATTTCATTATCGTTTCTTCATCTAGAGGATATAATGTTCTTAAATCGATAACTTCTACTTGGTCTTTTAAACCCAATTCTTCTGAAGCATTCATTGCCCAATGCACACCCATTCCGTAGGTTACAATCGTGCAGGTTTCTACATCGTCTTGCTTCCAAATTTCTTGTAACACCCAAGCTTTTCCAAAAGGTAACACATAGTCTTCAGCAGGTTCTACAGAGGTTGCACCTTGTGTTCCTGGCACTTTAGACCAGTACAAACCTTTATGCTCAAAAATAACCACAGGATTTGGATCGTGATATGCGGCTTTCATTAAACCTTTTAAATCAGCACCATTACTTGGGTATGCAATTTTTACACCTCTAATGTTTGTGACCACACTTTCCACAGAAGATGAATGGTAAGGTCCACCACTACCATAAGCACCTATTGGCACACGCAAAATCATACTCACAGGCCATTTACCGTTACTTAAATAACAGCTACGACTCACTTCGGTAAATAATTGATTGAGTCCTGGCCAAATATAATCAGCAAACTGAACCTCAACAATGGGCCTTAAACCAACCGCACTCATACCAACCGTAGAACCCACGATAAAAGCTTCTTGAATTGGTGTATTAAAAACACGGTCGTCACCAAATTTCTGTGCTAATGTAGCCGCTTCTCTAAATACACCACCAAGTCGTCCACCAACATCTTGTCCATAAAGCAGGCATTCAGGATGCTTTCGCATCAATTCTTCTACAGCGAATAAGGCACAATCTACCATCACTACTTTTTCTGCACCTTCTGGCGAACGCTCGCCTTTTTCCTCGGTAATTGGTGTTGGCGCAAAATCGTGCGTAAATAAATCTTCTGGTGTTGGATCTTCTGCTTTTAAGGCGTTTTGAAAATCATTTTCAACCAACGTTTTTATTTCCGCTTCAATGGTATCAATATCCTTTTGGTTGAAACCATTATCTAACATTTGCTGTTTTAAAACAGGATATGGATCACGAGATTTTGCTTCCTCCAAGTCATCACGATACCATTCCATACGAACACCAGACGTATGATGATTTAATAACGGTACTTTAGCGTGCACCAAAAATGGTCGACGCTCTTCTCGTATGGTTTTTATAACTTTTTCCAATGCTTCGTAGCTTTCAATAAAGTTAGCACCATCTATAGAAATAGCCTCTAATCCGTGGAAACCTTTTGCATATTCTGCAGCATTTTGCGCTCTGGTTTCGGCTTCATTGGCTGAAATATCCCAACCATTGTCTTGCACCAAATATAGAATTGGCATTTGCTTTAAAGCAGCCATTTGAAAGGCTTCTGCAATTTCACCTTCGGTTACTGATGCGTCGCCTAAACTACAAACCGTAATTGGATTTAATTGCGATTCTTTGCTATCATTCTGAACAACATTTGAATTTTGAAGTCCTTGCTTTTCCAAATATTGCATTCCCATTGCAACACCAGTTGCAGGAATCGCTTGCATACCTGTTGCTGATGATTGATGTGGAATTTTAGGCTTATCAGCATCTTTTAAACTTGGATGCGAATAATAGGTTCTTCCACCAGAAAATGGATCATCTTTTTTAGCTAATACCTGAAGCATTAAATCGTAAGGTGTCATACCAAAAGCTAACAACATTGCATCGTCTCTGTAATACGGAAATGCATAATCTTGAGGTAACAATTGCATTCCTAAAGCCGTCTGAATGGCTTCGTGACCACGTGATGTGGCGTGCACGTATTTTGAAACTACTTTGAAGTTGGCTTCATACAATTCTGCCATTGTTTTGGCGGTTACTAAATTGGTAAACCCTTTTTTTAATATGTCTTTATTCATCATTATATCTATTCGTCAGTTCGAGTGGAATTGCCTTAAGCAATTTTGTATCGAGAACTTTATACTTACTTCTCGATACAATTTGCTCGTTCCTCACAAATCACTCGAAGTAACGTAATCTTTACACTAATTCCTTTTCAACCTTTATCATCCAGTTGAATTTATCTTCAATTTTTCCTGTTTTTATGGCATTTAGCATGTCGTTAACCTCTAATCCTACCGGACTTTCGTCAGAGACGTGAATGTCGCCATTTTCTGTGCCAATACTCTGAATGTAAGCAATACCAACGGCTGTTCCTGTTCCGAAAGCTTCCTCTAAAAGGCCTTTTTCTGATGCTTCTCGGATTTCGGTAAGCGTGATTGGACGCTCAATAACTTCAAAACCTTTATCTTTTAGAATATCGATAACGCTCATTCTGGTAATGCCATCGAGAATGGCGCCATCGCGACGTGGTGTGATGAATTTTCCATCGATTTTAAAGAAAATATTCATTGTTCCCACCTCTTGAATGTACTCGTGCTCAACAGCATCTAACCACAATACTTGGTCGTAGCCTTTTGCTTTTGCCAATTCCGTTGGACGAATTGCTGCTGCATAATTTCCAGCTGCTTTTGCTTCGCCTGTACCACCATCTACGGCACGAACGAATTTCTTTTCGGCCCACAATTTTATACGCTTGCTGAAAAATGGTCCTGCTGGCGATGCCATAATGATAAACTTGTAACTTGTGGCTGCACGCATACCGATAAAGGCTTCATCGGCATACATAAATGGACGTAAGTACAATGCACTACCATCTTGTGGTGGAATCCACGCTTTGTCCATAGCCACGAGCTGTTTTAAACCTTCTACGAATAATTCTTCTGGAACATTTGGCATTCCCATTCGGTCAGCACTAAAGTTTAAACGCGCTGCATTTTTATCGGCACGGAATAGCATTGGTGTTCCGTCTTCATCTACATTAGCTTTCATGCCTTCAAAAATGGCTTGTCCGTAATGCAACGCCATTGCTGCTGGATGCGTTGGAATTAAAGCTAAAGGTTCAATTCTTGGGTTTTGCCATTCGCCATCTTTATAATCGCAGATAAACATATGATCTGTGAAAGAGGTTCCTAATGGTATGTTGTTGAAGTCGATAGTATCGACTTTTGATTTTTCTATTTTTTTGATTGAAATATTCATATTTATGTTTTTTCGTCAGTTCGAGTGAAATTGACTTTAGCAATTTTGTATCGATAATGATTTAACTGCTTCTCGATACAATTTGCTCGTTCCTCACAAATCACTCGAAGTGACGTCTTTTTTAAATTGTTCTATTCGTGTCAAATTGCTCTAAATAATCAGCAACTCTTCGCACAAAGCTTCCACCCAGGAAACCATCCACAACACGATGGTCGAAAGACAGCGATAAGTACATCATACTTCTGATAGCGATTTCATCGCCTTTTTCAGTTTCGATGACTTCGGCGCGCTTTTTAATAATTCCTAATGCTAAAATGGCAACTTCTGGTTGATTGATTATTGGTGTTCCCATAACGCTTCCAAACGTCCCAACGTTAGAAATAGTGAACGTACTACCTTTAATATCGTCGCCACTCAACTTGTTTTCTCTTGCTTTTCCAGCGAGCTCGTTTACGTTTTCGGCTAACGTTTTTAAGTCTTTGATATCGGCATTTCTAACTACTGGCACAATTAAGTTTCCACTTGGTAATGCTGTTGCCATACCAATATTAATATCTTCTTTTACGATGATATTACTGCCATCAACAGACGCATTGATATTTGGAAAATCCTTGACCGCTTTAGCTACTGCTTCTACAAACAATGGTGTAAAGGTTAGTTTTTCGCCATATTTTTCCTGAAAAGCAACTTTATTTTCATTTCGCCAATTTACCATATTGGTTAAGTCGGCTTCAACATAAGCTGTTACGTGCGGTGACGTGTGTTTGGAATACACCATATGATCGGCAATCATTTGACGCATACGATCCATTTCTACAATCTTTCCTTTGCCTTTATCAAACGTTAATTGAGGAATGCGATAAGCTGTTGGATCTTGAACCACTGATTGTGCAAACTTATAAGGTCTGCCATCTTCGATATAATTGAATACATCGCTTTTTCTTAATCGTCCTTCGTTTCCGGTTGCTGGGATTCTTGCTAATTCTTCAAAACTAATGTGATGCTCTTTGGCTATGGAAATAATTAGTGGTGAGAAGAATGTATTTGTATTATTTACTGAAAATGAATTTGAAGTGGATACCTCAACTGTGCTCGATGTGATAGAACGCTTCTTTTTTTGTTGCTTTTTATCTTTTTTAGATGCTTCGCTATCGTTCTGAATGACATCATTTTTCTTTGTTGATTTTACTTCTTCAGAAACTTCTAAAACAGCGATAATCTCACCAACTTTTACCACATCTTTTGCTTGGTATTTGGTTTCTAGCAACGTTCCTGCTGCTGGTGCAGGCACTTCGTTATCCACCTTATCTGTGGCTACTTCTAATATGATATCGCCTTCATCAAAAGAATCGCCTTCATTGATTAACCAATTAATGATGGTTCCTTCTGTGATGCTTTCGCCCATTTTGGGCATTTTTAGTTCAAATTTAGACATAGTCTTTATCTTCAATTTAGATTCCACATCAAGTGCGGAATGACTAAACGCATTAACTAGCGTTTGTTAGTTTTTATTTCTTACGCGTTAGCGATTGAAACGGCATCCTTTTTTGCTATTAAAAGCAAAAAAGATATAGTGTAAAGCGCGACCCCTGTGGTAACGCCCAAATTATTTTACTTTTTCATAAAATCCCTTAAGGTGTCATAAGCACCTTCTTGGATTTTCATATTTTCTGGAACTTCGCGTAATGGCTCAACGGCTTTTAAACTGTTGTGACAATCTTGCGGTAACTGTTGATATAACTGCGTTCCTTTAGTTTTCCAAGCAATCATCTCGTCGCTTACCTGCTTGATGACTTTTGCTGGATTACCAACCACCAAACTACGTGGTGGAATTTTAGTTTCGGCCTTAACAAATGCCATGGCTCCAACGATACTTTCATCTCCAATTTCGGCATCATCCATAATTACGGTATTCATACCAATAAGACAGTTACGACCCAAATTGGCTCCGTGAATGATAGCTCCGTGACCAACGTGCGCACTTTCTTTTAGGGTAATAGATTTACCCGGAAACATATGCACTGTACAGTTTTCTTGCACATTAACGCCATCCTCTAAAATGATTTGTCCCCAATCTCCTCGAATGGCAGCACCTGGACCGATGTAACAGTTTTTGCCAATGATGACATTACCTGTGACTGCTGCCAACGGATGCACGAAACTACTTTCGTGTACGACTGGTGTGTATCCTTGGAATGCGTAAATCACTATTTAAATCGTTTTAATGTTTCTTTTGTAAAATCACTTAATACTAGACGACCACTAATGGCTGCTCTTTCAGCTAGAAGCGTATCCCAATCTTCGGTACCTTGCCAAAAGGTTTTCTTCATTTCTTTCATTGCTTCTGGATTGTAATTGCAAAGATTTTCAGCAAAGGTTTTAACGGCTTCGTCTAATTCGTCTGTA
Organism: Meridianimaribacter flavus; assembly: GCF_004366715.1. Lineage (GTDB taxonomy): Bacteria > Bacteroidota > Bacteroidia > Flavobacteriales > Flavobacteriaceae > Gaetbulibacter_B > Gaetbulibacter_B jejuensis. The sequence continues at coordinate 180,095 of NZ_SOQZ01000006.1, read as the reverse complement.
GTTTCAAACACTTGTGTAAATAAGCCTTTTTGTTTTGCCCATTCTGCTGGATAAAATGTATTGGCATCAATGGCTATTTGTGACATTCCGCTTAAACCTAACTTGCGCTCTACTGCTGGACCAACTACAAACGGACCGATACCAACATTTAGTTCACTTAATTTAATAGCTGCAAACTTGGTTGCCATACAATAATCAGTTGCCGATGCCACTCCTACTCCACCACCAACGGTTTTTCCTTGCACGCGACCAATGATAAATTTTGGACATTTACGCATGGCATTAATCACGTTGGCAAATCCTGAAAAGAAGACTTTTCCTGTGGCTTCGTCATTGATATTTATGAGTTCATTAAAACTTGCTCCTGCACAAAATGTTCTATCTCCTCCACTTTTAAGAACGATGACTTTGATATCGTTATTATTGCCAGCATCGGTAATAGTTTGTGCTAATTCAGCTAGAATATTTCCTGGTAACGAGTTATGCGCAGGATGAAAGAATTCAATGTATCCTACTTGGTTTTCTATGGTTTGTTTTACGTATGGTTGTTGTTCTGACATAATTATATTAATCCAAATTGTTCAAAATGATGATTTAAATGTTTTCTTTCGAGCAAGTAAGATTCGTAACGATTCAACTCGCCAAATACTAAATTCTTCAATTTAGCATCTGGATTTTCCTTGAAAAACTCGATGTATTTTTTGCGTTGTTCCTTAAACTTCTCAATCGCTGTTTCTAAATCTTGATGCTTTAAATCGTCTAGCGTGTCTTTTTCTAACTGTGGAAATTGAGAGTTTTGTGGAAACTTTTTATAGTTATACAAGCTTGCGTGCACCTTGTCTAAAATCTTTTCTGGTGTGGCAATTTCAAAATCTTGAATTTCGCCAGACGCAATTTTATAAGTGTATTCTAAATGCTCAATCATATGTTGAGGCGTCATAATTCCCCATTTTGGTTTAGCATCTGCTTTTAACTTTGATAAGCATTCATTGATTTTCCCTTCGGTCATTTCAACAAATGTTTCTTGCTTTTTCTGAACCATTGTCAGGATGGTAGCCACTGCAACCAACGGACTGTCTTTGTCTGTTTTTTGACTTTCTGGTCGGTTTTCAAAATTAGCATCAAAAACCTCAACGTGCCATTTTACAATACCACTTGGGTGCTCGGTTGATGAAACATCTCTATCCACTTTTTCCTTGCAGGTTAAACGCACATAAATGGTATCATTGTGATATAACGGTCTTAAAAATCGGATAGAATCCAAACCGTAATTTGCCGCTACAGGACCTTTATTTGGATACACAAACAATCCAGCTGCAGCCGAAATTATAAAATAACCGTGCGCTGTTCGTTTTTCAAAAATACTTCCATCTAAAGAGGTAATATCTGTATGTGCGTAAAAATGGTCCCAAGTTAAATTGGCAAAATTCTGAATATCAGTATCCGTAAGTGTACGCTTATGCGTTTTTAAAGACATTCCTGGTTGAATATCTTCCCAATGGTACTTAAACGGATGGTCTTCAGCTTCCTTATATTTTGCATTTTGCTGATATATGCCAGTGATTTCGGTAATTGTTGATGGTGTTCCTTGAATCGCTGTTCGTTGCAAATAGTGTTTAATACCACGCATTCCACCCATTTCTTCTCCACCACCAGCACGTCCTGGACCTCCGTGAACCAAGTAAGGTAATGGCGAACCGTGACCTGTACTTTGTTTTGCCATTTCGCGATTAATCACCAATATTCTTCCGTGATGACTTGCTGCATTTACAACATAATCGGTTGCAATGTTATCATCGTAAGTTGCAATAGAAGACACTAATGAGCCTTTACCCATTTGCGCTAATTGCACAGCTTCGTCCATTGACTTGTATGGCATAATAGTACTTACTGGTCCAAATGCTTCGCGCTCGTGAACCACATTATTCTGGAAAGGATTATCAGTTCTAAACACCACAGGACTTATGAATGCACCTTTATTAGCATCCGCACCAATGGTTTCGATATTATCGAGATTGCCATAAACCATTTCAGCTTCTTTACTGATATCTGCAATAGAACTTTTAACAGCTTCAACTTGTTGTTTGCTTACCAATGAGCCCATTCTCACTTCCTTAAGTCTTGGGTCTCCAATGGTAACTTTATCGAGTTCCTTTGCTAATGCAATTTGAACATCTTCAACTAAATTTTCTGGAACAATAATGCGTCGGATGGCTGTACATTTTTGTCCAGCTTTTACGGTCATTTCCTTTCGAACTTCTTTAACAAACAAGTCGAATTCTGGTGTTCCAGGAACTGCATCTTCGCCCAAAATAGAAGCGTTAAGTGAATCGGCTTCCATAGTAAAAGACACAGATTCTTCAATTAATCTTGGATGCGCTTTTAATAAACGACCTGTTGCCGCCGAACCTGTAAAGGTTACGACATCTTGAGATTCAACGGTATCTAAAACAGTTTTTACGGTTCCGTTTATGATTTGAAGTGCGCCTTCTGGTAAAATACCTGAATTGATGATTTCTCTCGCTACAGCTTCAGCTAAATAAGCCGATGATGGCGCAGGTAAAACAACTGCTGGAACACCTGCCATCCAGTTAACAGCACACTTTTCTAGCATTCCCCAAACTGGGAAATTAAACGCATTGATATGAACCGCAACACCTTTTTTTGGCACCATAATATGATGCGCCATAAAACGTCCACCACGAGATAAATCGATTGGATCTCCTTCTACGTGAAAAGGTTGATTAGGAAATAGTTTTCTTAATGAAGCATTAGCAAACAGGTTACCAAAACCACCTTCTATATCTATCCAACTATCTACATGAGTTGCGCCAGTTCTGTAACTTAAATCGTAAAATTGTTCTTTGCGTTTTGTAAGGTAAAGTGCCAACTTTTTAAGCATATTACCTCGTTCTTGAAAGGTCATTTTACGAAGTACTTCGCCTCCTTTTGTGCGTCCGTAGTTAAGGACTTCAGGAATATCTAATCCTTCAACAGCCCAATTTGTGAAGTGTTCGCCTGTTATGGCGTCGTAAATTGGTGCTCCTTCTTCTTTTCCTGTGGTCCATTGTCCTTGGACGTAGTGTTGAATTTTGTTCATCTTAATGCCCACGAAAGTGGGTATCTATTTAAATTAAACTTCTTTTTGTGTTGGCGTTACCTAAAGGTCGGGCTTTCCGTTATATCTTTTTTACTTGTTCTCGATACATCCCGACCTTTATGTCGGGACACTCGAACTGACGCAAAAAAGGATGCCACTTTAATCCCTAACGCACTTACTTGTTATGTTTATTTCTTTATCAAAATTTGTTTTCTTTTTGCTAAGAGATTCCTGCCTACGCAGGAATTCGTTCAATCACAGCGGCATAGCCTTGACCCACGCCAATACACATCGTTACCAATGCGTAACGCTTGTTTTGCTCTTTGAGCTCTAAAGCCGCTGAATAGGTGATTCTGGTGCCTGTAACGCCAAGCGGATGGCCTATTGCGATAGAGCCTCCATTTGGGTTGATTCTTGGGTCATTGTCTGCCAATCCCCAAGCTCTGGTGCATGCCAATGCTTGTGCAGCAAAGGCTTCGTTGAGTTCTATGATGTCGATATCGTCCATTGTTAATCCGGCTTTTGCCAAAGCTTTGTTGGACGCCTCAACTGGACCAATGCCCATAATTCGAGGTTCTACACCTACGACAGCCGAACTCACGATGCGCGCTAAAGGCTTTAGATTGTATTTTTTCACAGCCTCTTCACTAGCGATAATGGTTGCTGCTGCTCCGTCGTTTAAACCTGATGCGTTTCCTGCGGTTACGCTTCCGCCTTCTTTTTTAAAGGCTGGTCGTAATTTGGCTAAAATCTCTTTTGACGTTGTTGGTTTTACAAATTCGTCTTTTGCAAAAACGATTGGGTCTTTTTTTCGTTGAGGAATTTCGACAGGTAGAATTTCTTTTTCTAATCGTCCGTTTTCTTGTGCTTGTGATGCTTTCATCTGACTCCAGTATGCGAATGCATCTTGGTCTTCTCGTGAAATGTTATATTTCTCGACAAGATTTTCGGCTGTCATTCCCATTCCGTCTGTGCCATACATTTCGTGCATTTTTGGGTTTACAAACCTCCATCCGAATGTGGAATCGTAAAGTTTTGAATCTCCTCCAAAAGCGCTTGATGGTTTTGCCATAACGTATGGTCCGCGTGTCATATTCTCAACACCTCCTGAAATAAAGACATCGCCATCTCCTGCTTTTATCGCTCTGTTTGCGTGAATAATTGCTGACAAACCTGAACTACATAGTCTGTTTACAGTTTCTCCTGGAACTGTAAATGGCAATCCTGCTAAAAGTGATGCCATTCTAGCGACATTACGATTGTCTTCTCCAGCTTGATTAGCACAACCCAGAATAACATCGTCGTATGCTTCTTTTGGAATGCTTGGGTTTCGTTTTACGATTTCTTTAATTACTAAAGCTGCTAAATCGTCTGTACGTACAGCCGATAATGTGCCTTTGTAATTTCCTATTGGTGTTCTTATGCCGTCTATTATGTATGCTTCCATAAGCCTTTCCCTAGCCCTTTCCAAAGGAAAGGGAACTTGTTTTAGTTATTAATTTTAATATTTTGAGCTATTCATCGCTCAATAAATTGAATTATCTTTTTTAAATATTTTTTGTTGTGAGATTACTGCCTTCGCAGGAATTTTACTCCCAATCTTTTTGAGTGCGATAAACAACACCTTTAAAAAGGGCTACCAGTTCATCTCCTCGTTTTACTTCTACGATATTAAATCCGAGTTTATTTTTTACGTTTTCAATCACAGATTCAGCGACTAAATAATCTCCTTCTTCTAAAGCTTCTATATGGTTGATGCTGGTTTCTATAGACACAGCAAATTTTCCGTGTGTATTTGCCGCAAAACCAAAAGCGGTATCTGCCAATGCATAACTGATTCCGCCGTGTGCTTTTCCCATACTATTAAGCATTTCCTTGCGAACTGTCATTGCCACGCGACAACGACCGATTTCGCATTCTAGGATTTCGATGCCTAGCCAAGTGCTGAATGCATCTTGACTTAACATTTTATGTGGAATTTGTTCTCCTTTCATATTTCAATTTGTCACTTCGAGTAATTTTTGACAGAAAATTGTATCGAGAAGTTTTGCTTGTTCTCGATACAAAATTGCAGAAAAAGCAATTTCACTCGAACTGACGTTCTGTTAAAAAAATGTTTTATTTTCTTTATTCATCTTACGCAACAACGGACTGCAACGGTATCTGTCTTCGTGGTACTCATTGTATAATTCATCTAATTTTGTTACACACCAATCCATTCCTTTTTCATCTGCCCAGGCTAATAATCCTTTTGGATAATTAACACCTTTAGTCATTGCGTTGTCTATATCTTCTGCTGATGCGATGTTTAGAAACAAAGCGTCTGCTGCTTCGTTGATTAACATTACTAAAACTCGGTCGAAAATGGTTTGTGCTAATTCGCTATCTTCTTTTGGTTCTTGCTTTACAGATCCTTCAGAATAATCATAGTAACCTTTTCCTGTTTTTCTCCCTAAATAGCCTGCTTCACTTAAACGCTTTTGTGTGAAACTTGGTTTGTACCTTGGGTCGAAATAAAAGGCTGTAAATACGGTTTCCGTTACTATGTAATTGACATCGTTACCTATGAAATCCATTAATTCGAATGGTCCCATTCTAAAACCTCCCAATGTTTTCAAGCTATGGTCAATGGTTTCAAAATCAGCGATACCCTCTTCGTAAATTCTTAAGGCTTCTCCGTAAAATGGTCGCGCTACACGGTTTACGATAAAACCAGGTGTATCCTTGGCAACAGCTACTGTTTTTTTCCAACTTTTTATGGTTTCAACCGATTTGTCTAAAACCGCTTTTGAGGTTTGCACTGCTGGAATAACCTCAACCAACTTCATTAATGGTGCTGGGTTGAAAAAGTGAATTCCGATGCAACGTTCTGGTTTTTGCAATGATGATGCTATGGATGCTATGGATAAACTCGATGTGTTTGATGCAATGATACAATCATCCGCAACATAGCTTTCCAATTCTGAAAAAACTTTCTTCTTGATATCGATATTTTCTACAATAGCTTCAATCGTAAGATTTGAATCTGCTAATGCTTTTAGACTATCGACATACCTGATATTTGACTGAATTCTGTTTTTTTCTTCAGCATCTATTCGACCTTTTTCAATGAGTCTATTTAATATTTTTTCAAGGCTTGCTTTAGCTTTGTCTAAAGCCGCTTGATTTGTATCGTATAATTTCAAAGAACAACCTGCAGTTGCCGCTACTTGAGCGATACCGCTTCCCATTGTTCCTGAACCTATTATTCCTACGTTCATTATTTTCCTTTAAAAGTTGGTTTACGTTTTTCTACAAAAGCTGAAACGCCTTCTTCGTAATCTTTAGTTTGAGCTGCTTCGATCTGTAATTTTGATTCTAATGCTAATTGCTCTTCCAAATTATTGGTTAAGGATTGATTAAACGCTTCCTTGATTTTCCCTAAAGCTAATGTTGGCATATTAGCGAGTTTTAAGGCTAGTTTATTTACTTCCTCTTCAAAACTTTCTAATGGCAACACTTTGTAAATCATTCCCATTTTTTCAGCTTCATCGGCAGACACTTTATCTCCTAACATCGCTAATGCAGATGCTTTTTGAAAACCTATTAATCGCGGCAAAAAGAACGTTCCTGCACTATCAGGAATCAAACCTATTAAACTAAACGCTTGAATAAAACTTACTTTTTCGTGAGCCACAACGATATCACAAGCCAATGCAATGTTAGCTCCTGCACCAGCCGCCACACCATTTATCGCACCAATGATTGGTTTTTTAATGTTTCTAATTCTGGTGATAATTGGGTTATAATGCTCTTCTAGAATTTTCTTGAATCCTGGATTTAGTTCCGGACTTGTTACTTCTTTTAAATCTTGACCTGCGCAAAATGCTTTTCCGTTTCCGGTTAGCACAATTGCTCTTACTTCAGAATTACTTTCGCAATCGTCAAAAACTTGCTGTAGGTTTAATGCCATTTCACGATTGAAGCTGTTAAAAACTTCTGATCGATTTAGTGTGATGTAGGCTATGTTGTTTTCTATTTTTAGTTCTATTGAACTCATAATTTTATAATTATTAATCTTAATGAGATCCTGAAACGAGTTCAGGATGACAAAAGTTGTCACTTCAAACATTTAAAATAATCAAATGGTTCTTGGCAGTCGTTGCACTGAAATTGTGCTTTGCAAGCTGTTGAACCAAATTGACTTATCATTTTTGTATTTGTGCTTCCGCATTGCGGACATTTTACTAATTGTTTTCCTTCCAGCAACACGGACTTGTCAGCTTCTTCATCTAATGGTGCTGCGATTCCATAATCTTCGAGTGCCTTTCTGCCTCTTGGTGTAATCCAATCGGTTGTCCAAGCTGGATGCAAAATCAAATCTACTTCAGCTTTATAACCTGCTTTTTGCATTGCGCGTTTGATATCGTCTCCGATAACATCCATTGCAGGACAGCCACTGTAAGTTGGTGTGATTTCGATTTTTACAATATCATTTTCGATAACAGCAGAACGCACAACACCCATATCCATAATGGATAACACTGGGATTTCTGGGTCTGAAATAGACTCCAGAACCTTTACCAGTTTTGGATTGATATGTTGCTCTGTTGTTGTCATATTTTAAAAGAGATTCCTGCTTTCGCAGGAATTGGTTACCATTCCATATTTGGATAGGTACGTTGCATATATTGTAAATCGGCTAGCAAGTAACCCATATGTTCGGTATGAATGCCTTGCTTTCCTCCTTTTTGAAAATATTTGCTTTCTGGAACGCTTAACGTTGCTTCTTCTAAAACTGCATTTACTTCTTCGTAATAAGCATCTTTTAATTTAGTGACATCTACTCCAACGCCTTCAGCAACCATAGCTTTATCAGCTTCGGTTTGATGGAATAATTCATCGGTATACGTCCATAAATCATTTATTGCGGTTTGAATACGCTTATGGCTTTCTTCGGTTCCGTCTCCTAATCGCTTTATCCAATCTGATGAGAAACGCTTGTGGTAACTCACTTCTTTAATAGATTTTTTTGCAATTGCAGACAGATTTAAATCGGTACTCTTTTCTAATTCGGTTAGCATTAAAAAATGATATACATCGAATAAGAATTGTCTTGCCATTGTGTACCCAAAATCGGTATTTGGCTGTTCCACCAACAAAACATTGAAGTATTCGCGTTCTTTACGAAGCATCGCGATATCATCTTCTGTTCTGCCGTCTCCTGCTATCTTCGCTCCATATTGATAATAACTACGCACTTGTCCTAATAAATCCAGTGACATATTAGTGCACGCGATATCGGTTTCTAAACTTGGTCCGTGACCGCAAAGCTCTCCTAATCTCTGACCGAGAATGAGGCTGTTGTCTGCGATTCCTAGGATGTAGTTGTATAGGTTTTTATTTTTCATTTTTAATCAAATTGAGACCTTTCGACTGCGCTCAAGGTGACATTTAACATAAATAAAGAGATCCTGAAACGAGTTCAGGATGACAAAGCCTTGCTTTGTTACATATGTTTTACGTCGTCTGGTAAATCATAAAATGTTGGATGACGATACACCTTGTCTTGTGCTGGTTCAAATAATTCGCCATTATGCTCTGGATTTGATGCTGTAATATGCTTACTTTCTACAACCCAAATGCTTACGCCTTCGTTACGTCTTGTGTAAACGTCTCTTGCATTTTCTAAAGCCATTTCTGCATCTGCTGCGTGAAGACTTCCGAAATGACGATGTTCTAATCCATTTTTACTTCTTACGAAAACCTCCCAAAGTGGCCAGTTTTTTTTGTTTGACATAATTTGTATGCCTGCGAAAGCAGGTATCTTATTATTTATACTTCTATTTTATTTCTTCTTACGTTCATTTTGTCTTGAAACAAAACGAACCAAAAATTCAAGTTAAAATGAGGAATTTTTCAATCTTGCTCTACAGATTGAAAACCTTAAAATGAAATCTAAATTTCTTCCAAGGCTTCAGAAATTTTTAACGATTTCATTTTCTTATTCTGCATTTCAACGTGCTGACATTTTGCCAACGTATTCTAAAAACCAATAAACACGTACATTTTTATTGATTAAGAGACCTCTTTTTTCAAAGAGGTTGCTTTCTTTTCTGCGTGAGCCATTGCTGCGTCTCTAACCCATTCACCACGTTCCCATGCGCCAACTCTTGCTTTCATTCTTGCTTTGTTCATTGGTCCGTGACCTTTTACGACTTGCCAGAATTCATCCCAATCAATTTCTCCGAAATCATAACTCTGACGCTCTTCGTTCCATTTTAAATCTGGGTCTGGAATTGTTAATCCTAAAATATCAGCTTGTGGCACGGTTTGATCAATAAACTGCTGACGCAACTCGTCATTGGTTTTTCGCTTCAGTTTCCATTTCATTGATTGTTCGGTATGAACAGACATATCATCAGTTGGACCTAACATCATTAAACTTGGCCACCACCAACGGTTAAGTGCATCTTGCGCCATTTCTTTTTGTTCTGGTGTTCCATTACAAAGCTTTAGCATAATTTCGTAACCTTGACGCTGGTGAAAACTTTCTTCTTTACACACGCGCACCATAGCTCTTGCATAAGGTCCAAAAGACGTACTACAAAGTGGCACTTGATTGATAATGGCTGCACCATCTACCAACCAGCCGATAGCTCCCATATCTGCCCAAGTTACTGTTGGGTAATTGAATATGGAAGAATATTTTGCTTTACCCGAATGCAATTGCTCGTATAACTCGTCTCGCGAGATGTCTAATGTTTCGCAAGCACTGTATAGGTATAATCCGTGACCAGCTTCATCCTGTACTTTTGCCAATAAAGCTACTTTACGACGTAAGGATGGTGCACGAGTAATCCAGTTACCTTCTGGTAACATCCCTACAATTTCGGAATGCGCGTGCTGACTAATTTGCCTAATATGCGTTTGACGATATTTTTCTGGCATCCAGTCTTTAGGTTCAATTTTTTCGTCGCGAGCGATACGCGCTTCAAATTGCTCTTCCAGGTTTTTTATTTGTTCTTCACTCATAATTTAGTATTTAGTGAATAGTTTTTAATGTTTAGTGGATTCCGCATCAAGTGCGGAATAACAAATTCTATTTACACGTCGAAATCGACCACCACTTTTTTAGTAGTTGGAACGGCTTGACAGCTTAACACATAGTTTTGTGCGACTTCATCTTCTTCTAGTGCGTAGTTGATTTTCATTTCAACTTCGCCTTCCATTACTTGGCACTTACAGGTACTGCAAACGCCTCCTTTGCAAGCAAATGGCAAATCTGCTCCGGCAGTTAGTGCACCATCTAAAATATTATCATCGTCTTGCTGCATTGTAAAACGGAATTCTTTTCCGCCATCGATAATAACAACTTCGACACCATCAATTTTTTGTTCTGATAAACGCTCAACACGTTTTTTATCTTCTTCGGTTAGACCTTTTACAAATAATTCGAAATGAATTAAATCTTTTGGCAAACCGGCTTCAGCTAGATAATTACTCACGTAATTAACCATATCTTCTGGTCCGCACAAAAACACTTCGCTTGTATCTGGAATATCAATGAATGTCTTGGTGAGCACTTTCATTTTTTCATCATCAAAACGACCATTAAACAACTCAATATCTCGCTTTTCTTTGGTTAGAAAATAATAGATTTCCAAACGACCGAAATAGGCATTTCTTAATTGCTCTAACTCTTCCTTAAAGATAATGGATTTTGCTGTTCTATTGACATAAAACAACTTACAAGTTGAGTTTGGCTCTGCTGCCAAATGCGCTTTAATCATTGAAAGAATTGGCGTAACACCACTTCCTGCTGCAAAAAACAAGTAGTTTTTAGCATTATCTGCATTACAATCTACGCCAAATGTTCCGCTAGGTGCCATAACATCTAGCTCGTCTCCTGCTTTTAATGTGCTATTGACAAAGGTTGAGAATTTTCCTCCTGGAATTTCTTTTACCGCCACTTTCCATTCGTTATCAAACGGACTAGAACATAGCGAATACGAACGACGTACATCTTCGCCATTAATTAATGCCTTAAGCGTTAAATGTTGCCCTTGCGAGAATTTAAATTCGTCTTGCAATGCTTCAGGAATATCAAAAGTTACAACTGATGTATCTTTTGTTTCCTTGTAAATATCTTTTATTCTTAATTTATGAAAATCTGCCATAAGCCCCTTCTGTCCTTCGGACATCTTCCCAAAAAGGGAAGAATTTATTTTATCTTTAATTAAGGTCTGTTTTACACAATTACCCGAAAACGATTTCGAGTCTTGATCTTAAAACTAACACTTGTTAGTTTGCTTGACAAATTTACAAAAATTAATCGATTTTTTTGTTAATACCGTTAATTAACACTTCACTTAATTGTTGAGACAACTCTTCAGGGTTTAAGTCTTCTTTTTTAGGAATCCAGAGATATAAAGAGCGTAAGGTTGATAAAATTGAAAAGAGCATGACTTCGATATTTTCATTAATTATCTCTTCCTTTTTGATGCCTTGTTGGATAATATTTCTGAATTCATCTTCATAATTAGAACGCAGTTGCAAGTAATACTCCAACTTTTCTTCAAGATGCATCCAATCGTTATTAAGAGAAGCCATTCCGTAGGTGTTATGAGAGGTAATGTTCACATGCAGTTTAACAATATCTCTAAGCTTTTCGATATTTGACTTATTGGATTTCTGGATTTCCTGCAATCCAGTAGTAAATTCTTCTGCCAAGGAAATTATTATCTCTTTCAGAATTTGTTGCTTAGAATTTATATGATTGTAAAGACTTGCCGCTTTCATGCCCATTTCAGTTGCTAAATCGCGCATAGTTACAGCACTATATCCTTTTTCTTTAAATAGTTTAGCTGCAGTTTTTATGATTTCGTCTTTACGAGTTTCGTTTTTCAATTTCAAAAGTTAATATTTAACCGTAAATTTATACAAAAAGAAAAACTATGGGATTTTTGGATTTTATTTTTGGCGCAAAAAAAAGACAAGTTGACTTTTACATGAAGAATGGTGCCCAAATACTAGACGTGAGAACGCAACGTGAATGGGACAATGGTCATATTGAAGGCTCCAGACACATACCTTTAGACGACTTAAAAAATCATGTTGACGAATTAAAAGCATTAAACAAACCTCTTGTTGTTTGTTGCGAAAGTGGAGTTCGTTCTGCTAAGGCAGCAAAATTTTTAAACCTCAATAACATTGACGCTACAAATGGAGGTGGTTGGGTTTCTTTGAAAAACAAGCTATAATTTAAGTTTACTGAACACTTCTAAACTTTCAATTGGTGTTTGATTGTACTCTAAAGTCCAACCTAAAGAGTTAGTTAAAATATAAAACTTTGAGAGTTCGCTTAGCAATCTATTCTGTGCATTAGACTTTAAATCGGAAACTTCAATTTTCTTCATTAATTGCTGCTTAACCGTTTTTTTAATTTCGTTATAGTCTTTTGCTTCAAATGGATTGAGATAATCAGCTTGTATATCGTAGTATTCGAAATCTGGGTTGATTTTTATTTCTTCTTTTGGGATAGTTAATATTTGAAGTGTTTTTGTAGTCTCGTCAATATTATATTCAATTTTAGACAAGTCGTAAGCTATAGTTACATCAGCATTTACAACTACCAAAGCTTTTTTTTCAACCTCAATTAAATCGCCAAACATACGCTTGGAATTTTCATATGAGAAGACTTCGCTAAAATGACCTTCGGTCACCACCAGTTTACTGACGTTTTTTAACTGCTCTTGTATTAAAGCTGAATTTTCCTTTAGGATTATTTGCTCTTCTTTTTTATCACCACAATACTTAAAGGTAAAAAGAACAATAAGCGTGATTATGACTCCAAATAAAATTTTTCTCATACCTCTAAAATACAAAAAAGCACTGGTTGCTTCGACATTGAAGCCTAACCAATGCTTTAAATACCTTAATAGATTAATAGCATTACAAACATAACTATTAACTTATTTTCTTAAGTTATAAAAAGATTAAAGTAGTATTAAATTTACTTTTTAAGTTCTAATTTTTCAGCAAAATAATCACAAAAATCTTTCATTGTCGCTGTCATTTTTTCATCTTGAGTTGCTCTATTAAAAGTATCACTCATCGCAACTAGGGTTTGATGGAAAAAGACTTTCATTTCATCAACAGGCATGTCTTTTGTCCACAAATCAATTCTTAGTGTTTCTTGAGCTTTACTATCCCAAACCGATAGCAACATTGCTTTTGCCTCTTCGTTTTCAACACCTCCATCCTTAGCAGTCCATCGAAGCGTTTCAGGAATGTGATTTTCGTCTAATTCAACACTTAACTCTATAGTTGATTTTTTATTTTCACTCATTATCTGTTCGGTTTATATTTTGCATTATTAAAAATTTCAACTGCATCTTTTTGCAGCATATCCATGAAGTCATCGTCATTATTCTCCATGTAGGATTTTACAATTTGCCAACCTATAAATTGCCCTAATTTACCAGGAGACTCAGTATCTAGTTCTAGATAAAACTTAGTAAAAGGCGCTGGCGCAGTAAATCTTGCAGGCAAGCTAGAATCGGTATTATACAATAATTCCTTTGAAATAAAATACCTCCAAATTTGATCTTCATTAGAAATTGCCCACTCTAGTTGCTCTTTGGTGTAACCAATTTTTTCTGCATCAGTTTTAAACGGAATTATCTTATCCATAAAATACAATGCCTTACCAAAATAAATCATTTCGTCTAACAGAGTTTTTCGTTGTGATTGATAAATATACCTGTCAGCATAAGCAGCAGCCAAATCTGGTGTGATTTGAGAAGGCTTCATGTTTTCTGAAATGTATTTTGGAATTCCACCATAAAATTCGTGGTCAGCACCCAAATAAGTATCAAGAGCCACCAGAGCGATTGTATCAGTTACATACACTTTGTCTCTATACCTTACATAATCAGAAAAAGTTACCACTCTTGGCGCTGAAAATGTTTTGTCGTAATACTTTAAATGCTGAAATAGTTTTTTGATTTCGTGCTCCTGAGGCGCAAAATTATTGAACACTTTATCAATCTCAACAAACAACTGCTGTTGTAAAGTATCAGACATTCTATGCGTTAAGACCGAATCGTTTTCGGTTTTTGAAAACATAAACGGAAAAGCCGCTTTTAACTTAGGTAAGTCTTCGGGTTTTGAACTAGCAAACGCTTTATCAAATCGTTCTACAACAACATCAACATCTATCGCAGCAATTTCTTTTTCAACTTTGCTTTCATCTGCACATGAAAACACAAAAGCAAAACCCACAAAAAGTAAAATCAATTTCTTCATAAAAACTTAAACCTTGTTTATTTTTATTACTAATGCGATTAGTTTATTTTTGTTTGCAAAGGTACTATTCTTAGAATTAAATCGTATACAAAATGCAAACAGAAAAAGTTGTCACTCACATTGTAAATTGGTTAAAGGATTATGCAACAAACGCAAAAGTAAATGGATTTGTTGTAGGTATTTCTGGCGGAATTGATTCTGCTGTAACTTCTACGCTATGCGCAAAAACAGGATTAGATATTTTGTGTATAGAAATGCCTATTCACCAAGCGCAAAGCCATGTAACTCGCGCACAAGAACACATAGCACAACTAAAACAACGTTTTTCTAATGTAAAAGACACTAGAGTAGACCTTACTCCTGTATTTGAAGAGTTTAAGACCGAAGTTTCTCTTGAAGGCAAACAAGCTACAGTTGACATGGCATTAGCAAACACCAGAGCTCGTTTAAGAATGACTACTTTATATTACCATGCTGGACTTTTAGGACTTTTGGTTGCAGGAACTGGAAATAAAGTTGAAGATTTTGGTGTTGGCTTTTACACTAAGTATGGTGATGGAGGTGTTGATTTAAGCCCAATTGCTGATTTAATGAAATCGGAAGTTTACAAACTAGGTGAATTATTACAAGTACCTGAATCTATAATGAATGCTGCTCCTAGCGACGGACTTTTTGGTGATGCTAGAAGTGATGAAGATCAAATAGGTGCATCTTATCCAGAACTAGAGTGGGCAATGCAAATGAAAGACGAAGGAAAAACAATTGCTGACTTTGAAGGTCGTGAGCAAAAAGTGTTTGAAATCTTTATGAGATTTAACTCTTCGAATATGCATAAAATGATACCGATTCCTGTTTGCGAAATTCCTAAAAATTTAAAATAATTTTTAATGATTTAACCTTAAAAATGTTAAAGTTGTTGATTTTTTCCTTATTTTTATATCATAAATCTCCCCTTATAGAGCTTAACCATCTTAAGTTCTAACACGAATTTATAATTCAACTCATTATGATAAAGGTATTAGTTGTAGACAATCATCCTATTATTAGAACTGGCTTAAAATTACTTTTTGAGCACAGTCATGAGATTGATGTTATTGGTGGTGTTGGAAGTGGAATCGAGATTTTTGAATTTGTGAGACGCTATCCTGTTGACGTTATTATCTCAGAAATTGACCTTCCAGAGCTTAATGGTATAACTGCGTTACGCGCCATAAAAAAAGAGCATCAAAACCTTAAGGTAATAATGTACAGTCATCATCCTGAAGAAATTTATGCTATAAGCGTACTTAAAGCAGGTGCATCGGCTTATGTATCTAAAACAGTAGATACTGACACTCTTAAAGAAGCTATTCTTAAAGTGCATCAAGGTGATATTTACTTAAGCAACAATATGGCTAAACATCTTACATTTGATGAAGCTAAAAAAACCACAAGCAGACTCTACAAGCGTTTATCTACAAGAGAAGTTGAAGTTTTAAAGTTATTATCTTCAGGTAAAAAGAATAAGGAAATTGCAATGGAATTGGACATTAACGAAAAAACGGTTAGCACTTATAAAGCACGTCTTTTTAAAAAATTGAAAGTTACCAACCTTGTAGATTTAATTCATCAAGCGAAACATTTGGAGCTTACTTAAATTTTACCTCCAACCACTTTTCCAAGTTTTCTAGACAGTAACATTTTAAGCCCTAAATAATCCCTAACATCTTCTAACACGCCTTTTACATTGACATCTTCTCGTAATGTATCGTTTTTATATTCAGCTACTTTTTTATCAATTAAATAACAACGTAAACTCAAAATGGTTTGACTCACCAATTGCGCTATAGTTTCATTTTTGTCTTTAGGTACAATATGGTTTCTTTCCCAATCATGAAGATTGTAACGCTCGTCGTTCATTAAAATAGTTGTGACTTCACTAGCCATATCCTGACTAAGTTTACTCACAAAATCGCGTGTTGAAAAGTCTTGGTTTTGATGTAAATTATCAATTAAAGTATAGTACAGACTTTTAAAGTTTGGGTTAGTAAACTGCATTTCGTCTTCCTGCAAATCGAGGTAAATCTTCTCAAATACTTTACTAGTATTAATTACAGGTTCTAGCTTTAACTCATTGGTATTTTCATCTTCCTTTAATACCAAATCTTCAAAATCTTCGGTTTCATTACCATACAAAAGTAGAATTTCAATAATCTTACGTTCTAGCTCATATTGAATATCAATTTTTTGTTTGGGTTGTTCTTGTCTTACAACTTCAAAAGCTTTTTGTTCCTTTTTGAAATCTTTATTGGCTTGCTGATGTTCTTTTTTACTTATTTGCGCCAAAGTACTAAACAGTACATTTTCGCTAATATCCATAATTCTAGAACACTCCTGGACATAAACTTCTCGCTTAATACTATCAGGAATTTTAGAAATACTATTTACAATATCTCTAATGGTTTCAGCTTTTTTTATTGGATCATTTTTAGCTTCTTCAACTAAAATAGAGGCTTTAAACTGAATGAAGTCTTTAGCATTTTCATTTAAAAACGTGTTGAGCTCTTCATAAGTATTTTGCTTTGCAAAACTATCAGGATCTTCACCATTAGGAAATGTGCAAACCCTTACATTCATTCCTTGTTCAAGGATTAAATCGATACCTCGAAGCGATGCTCTTATACCTGCTGCATCACCATCAAAAAGCACAGTTATGTTTTTTGTTAATCGGTTTATAAGCCTTATTTGCTCTGGTGTTAACGCAGTACCAGAAGAAGCCACTACATTTTTTATTCCTGTTTGGTGAAATTGAATAACATCAGTGTAACCTTCAACCAAAAAGCAATTATCTTCTTTAGCAATACTTTGTTTTGCATGATACAAACCATACAACACTTTACTCTTGTGATATATGGTACTCTCTGGCGAGTTTAGGTATTTTGCAGCTTTTTTATCGTTAGTGAGTATTCTACCTCCAAATCCTAAAACACGACCACTCATACTATGTATAGGAAACATCACACGACCTTTAAAACGGTCAAAAGTTTTATTGTCCTTTACAATGGTAAGTCCTGTTTTTTCCAAGAATTCCATTTGATAGCCTTTTTTTACAGCTTCGTCAGTAAAGGCTTGCCAGTCATCTGGTGAGTATCCTAATTGAAACTTTTTAATGGTTTCGTTGGTAAATCCACGTTCTTTAAAATAGCTTAATCCAATGGCTTGACCTTGGTCTGTTTTAAACATGACTTTTTGAAAATAGTCATTTGCAAACTCGCTAACCAAATACATGCTTTCCCTTTCGTTGGCTTCTTCTTTTTGCTCATTGGTTTGTTCGGTTTCTTCAACGTCAATATTATACTTTTTTGCTAAGTATTTTATAGCCTCAGGATAAGTGAAATGCTCGTGTTCCATCAAAAACGTTACTACATTACCACCTTTACCACTACTAAAATCTTTCCAAATTTGTTTTACAGGTGACACCATAAAGCTAGGTGTACGCTCGTCACTAAAAGGACTCAACCCTTTAAAGTTAGTGCCTGATTTTTTTAAGGTAACAAAATCGCCAATAACCTCCTCTACACGAGCGGTTTCAAAGACATGTTCTATGGTAGATTTTGATATCAACGTTGAAAAAAATTTGCAGACTGTAAATGTACTATAAAACTCCTTGTCTAAAAAATTTAAGCTGAGAGTAAAAACTTGACTTTATAAAATAAAAAACCGAACTTCGTTTAACAGACGATATAAATTATTAAAACAATTCATATCTTTATTTTGCCACACATTTGAGAAAAACATTGAGAACAATAATAGTACTTCTGATTTTAGTTTCGAGCCTTTCATTTGGACAAGGAAACGGACTATATAAGTTC
Source organism: Meridianimaribacter flavus (assembly GCF_004366715.1). Classification (GTDB taxonomy): domain Bacteria; phylum Bacteroidota; class Bacteroidia; order Flavobacteriales; family Flavobacteriaceae; genus Gaetbulibacter_B; species Gaetbulibacter_B jejuensis. The sequence continues at coordinate 161,855 of NZ_SOQZ01000006.1, read as the reverse complement.
CAATCCGAAAATAGCAAATACGGATTTATGGACAAAAACGGAAAAATTATAGTTAAAGCGGAATATCTAAATGTTGGAGATTTCAGCGAAGGACTTTGCTACGTTTCCAAAGAGGTCATAAAAAAAGGTTACAAATGGATTTTTATTGACACTTTAGGAAATAAAGTTTTCGACATTAAAGATAATTTTCCAGAAACAGAATTTAGCGAAGGATTTGCTCGAATTTCAAGCTTTGAAGAACAATGGTTTGTGAATAGAAACGGAGTTAATGAATTTGGAAAAACTTGGAAAGATGGACACGGAGAATTTAAAAACGGAATTGCATATGTGAGCGACAAAGAATTCTCTGATTTTTATCCAATAAATACAAAAGGAGAAAGAATCGGAACAAAAACTTTTTCAAGAGTAGAGATTTACAACTCAAGAAAAAAAGACAGTATGGGAACAAAAGATAAATCAGAATATAAATCTGATAATTATGTTCCATTTCAAGAAAATGAACTTTGGGGTTTCAAAGACAGTTTAGACAATGTCGTGATTAAGCCAAAGTTTTATAAAGTAGATAAATTTAAAAATGGAGTTTGTGGCGTTAGAGTAAATAAGCGTGATTTTGAAACTGCTAATGACTATTTCCTTGATGCTATTATAAATGAGAGTGGAGAAATTCTCAATGAAATAGAAATGCATTGTTATTTAGGATTTCAAGGAGAGTTAATTGAGTTTTATGGAGCACCTCATTTCGGTGGTGGAGTTCACTATCTAAATAAAAAAGGGGAAAAAATAAAACCAACCGAATAAAAAAAACGTGTGGCAACAACGTGTATAGCTCATTGCGGCTGAATTCCTAATCGGAATTCATTGCAATTTGCTATCTTTCGGTTTCGGCGGAAAATCCTCGCGGATTTCCCGCAACGAGCCATACACAAAACCGTTAAACGAAACCAAATCTTCAGCATTATCATATATTAAAAAAACCTCCAGTTAAGGAGGCTTTTTTACTAACTCAAATAATTGTTTTAATCTAAATCAAAGCGTAAACCCATTGATAAATTGTGTTGGTCAAACGCTTGGTCTTTAAATAAAGGGTTTAAATCGTATTTCATATATAATCCCATACTGCCATAACCAACATAAGCGCCAAGACCATATACAAAATCGGAAGTATTGTAGTTACGCTTTATTTTTTCTTTTACTCTATCTCCATCTTGCTTGTATCTTAGTTTTTGCTGCGTACCAATGTTAAATCCTGCGTAAGCACCAACACCAATTTTAAATTTGTTGTGTGTTGAATAACGGAAATAATCGTCTTTTTCGATTTTTTTAGATGGACCAAATTCAAAATACACTGGCACTACCAAATTAGTTACTCTAAATTCAGACTCTTTTAATTCATACGGAAATTCCTCTAATGTAGTTACGTTACCATCCTGCACAAAGTACCTATCATCTTTTGGCGATAGTTTGTTCCACTGAAAAGAGAATCCGTACTTTAAACGTAAGGCATTTGAGTTTTTAAATACTCTGGTTTTCCAAGCCCAACCTAACTCTACAAATCCTGAGTTCATAAAACCATATTCATCACCTATTTTTTGTCCGTCACCAATAGCGTTGTTAAAACCTGCTGCAAACACTAGGTCGCTAGTTGTGCGTTTGTCGTATTTTCGAAACTTTTTTCTGTTCTTTATTCTAAAACCTGCAAAGCTTTCGCCATCGCCTCCAAAACTGAATCCAAAATAATCTCCTTTATCGTCGTCCAAATTATCATAACCTATTTCATTACGCTTTAGCAACTCTATTTTGTTATCTATAATTGCAATACGATTTTCAATATTAAGCGCACGCTTTTTGGCTACTTCTTTTTTAAGCGCATCGGCTTTTTCTTGAGTAATTTCGCCATTTTCCAATCGAAGATTTATAGCCTCAACTTCTTTTTTAAGATACTCGCGTTCTTCTTCTTCAATTTTTTTCTTTAACTCATCAAGGCTCTCAATTTTAAACTGATTTTTAGACTTTTGAATTGTGTCTTGTGCGTTCATTTTACCTACAACTAGGCATAAGATTACTAGCACTACGCATTTTGTAATAGTGTTCATAACTGTTCGTTTTGTGATTAATGTTTCTTTTTAAGTGTTAATGATTTCGTTCAGCAACTGCAGTTTTTACTGTGTCGAAACTATTTTTAAGAGCATCAAATACTTTTGCTCTAAACGATTGCTCTAGCTCATCTTCAACGTCTTGAAGCAAAGCATCAGCACTTACCGTTCTTGTGGTTTCGTTGTATAATCTGTTTTTAAGCATTTCTCGTTCTGCTTGTTTTAAAAGCGAATCAATTTCGGCATTACTAACTGTAACATCTTCGAGGTTGAGCTTTTTTATTTCGTCAATTACATCGTTTATTTTAGCTTTTTCAAACTCTAGTGAGTTTAAAGGAGTCTCTAAGTGCTTAACTTTTTCTTGCTCTTTAGTAATGGTTGCAGCCACAGCTTCTTTAATTGTAACCGTTGTATTAGGACTTACAATTCTTGTTGACTTTTGCACTACTGCTCCACTTTTTGGGGTAGGAATTATTTTTTCAGTTGAAGTTTTTATGTCTTCAACTTGTTCTACAGCAACAGTATTTTCTTCTTTTTTGCTTTCAACAGGATTTAAAACTTCTTCTTTTACTTGTTCTTCTTTAGTTTCAGTATCTACAATTTCTGGTGTGCTGTTTTCAAATTCTGAATTATTAAAAAACAATGCCGTTACTAAAGCAACACCTACAATGCTTGCTGCAATACCAACCCAAAAATATACTGTTTTGGGTTTTCTTTTATCTTGATTGTCTAAACGTTTTGCCAAAACATCCCAACTTGCCTCAGATGGCTGTATGGTACGCTCCTCAATCTTCTCCTTAAAATTTTCCTCAAACTTAATTGGTGCCATAACTAGATGTGTTTAATTTTTTAATGTTTTCTTGAAGCATTTGTCTTGCTTTGAAGAGTTGCGATTTTGATGTTCCTTCTGATATATTTAATAGTTCTGCAATTTCGTGGTGCTTATAACCTTCTATAGCATACATTACAAAAACCATTTTATAACCTTCAGGTAATTCATCAATCAACTGTTGTAGTTCAGCCATTTCAATTTCGGTATTGATATTATTTGCATAATCGTGAGGCATTGTTACCTCTTCAACCGAAAACTCAATTTGCTTTTGCTGTCTTAAAAATGATATTGCTTCTCGTACCATTATTTTTCTCAGCCAACCTTCAAAACTTCCCAGGTTTTTAAAGCTCTTTAAATTTGTAAATGCTTTAAAAAACCCATTTAGCATTACCTCTTCCGCTTTTTGAACATCTTTTATATAATACCTACAAACACTCAACATTTTAGGCGCATGTATTTCGTACAACACATGTTGCGCTTCGCGATTGTTTTTCGCAGCTTTACTGATAAGCTCAGTGTTATTATTATGCAATTGAATAACTTTCAAAATAGCTTTCATAAGGTCTTCTATTTATAAAGACGAAAGTTTTTTTAAAATGGTTGCCTGAAGTATGAAAAAAAATTATTTTTTTCTGTCAATCACGTAATTCACCATAAGTTCTAGTGAATCTTTAAATTCAGATTTTGGATATGTATCAAGAATTTGAAGTGCTTCTGTTTGAAACTGTTTCATTTTATCAATTGCATATTCCAATCCTCCATTAGCTTTCACAAAAGCTATAACCTCTTTAACACGCTTTGTGTTTTTGTTATGATTTTTGATGGAGTTTATTAACCATTTTCTTTCCTTATCTGAACTGTTGTTAAGCACATAAATGAGTGGCAAAGTCATTTTTTGCTCTTTAATATCGATTCCTGTAGGCTTACCGATAGCTTCATCTCCATAATCGAACAAGTCATCTTTAATTTGAAATGCCATCCCAATAAGCTCACCAAATTTTCTCATGGTTTCTACTTCGGGTGAATTTGGTTTTACCGAAGCTGCACCTAAACTGCAACATGCCGCAATAAGTGTTGCTGTTTTTTGACGGATAATCTCGTAATAGACATCTTCAGTAATATCAAGCTGTCTCGCTTTTTCAATTTGAAGCAACTCACCTTCGCTCATTTCTCGAACAGCTACTGAAATAATTTTAAGTAAATCAAAATCATTATTATCAATTGACAGCAACAATCCTTTAGACAATAAAAAATCACCTATAAGTACTGCAATTTTATTTTTCCAAAGTGCATTTATAGAAAAGAAGCCTCTACGTCTATTACTATCATCAACAACATCGTCATGCACTAAAGTAGCAGTATGAATCAATTCAATTACCGAAGCACCTCTGTAAGTTCGCTCACTAACTTCGCCATTTTTAATCATTTTAGCTACTAGAAACACAAACATAGGTCGCATTTGCTTCCCTTTTCTATTAACAATGTAGTGTGTAATTCTGTTGAGTAATGCAACCTTAGAAGACATTGACAAACGGAACTTTTCTTCGAAAAGATCCATTTCATAAGCGATAGGTTGTTTTATTTGTTCTGTAATTTTCAATTAAAAAGCTACTAAAATTGATAACAACAAACGTACTAAAAAAGCTTGTGATATGCTATTTTAGGTGTTTTTTAGTTTTTCTTAACATAAAAGAGTAGGATAACTATTCATTATTTGGTAGCTTTAAAAATTCTATTAATCATATAAATACTAGCTTATGAAAAAAATTACTTTATTACTTACTTTATTTTTTACTTCCTCTATAATTTTTGGACAGGTATTAATATCTGAAGATTTTGAGGGCGGACTTACAGTACCTACTGGTTGGGTTAATAATGATATAAACGGAGGAGGAAATGTATGGACCTTTGATAACACAGGTCAAACTCCTGCTGGTTTTACAACTCCAAACAGCTACCTCTATGATCCTGCTGGCTTTTCTGGCTCTTATGCCATTTTTAATAGCGACGCTTATGGTGGTGGCCCAGAAGAAGCAGCATTAGAAAGCCCTACATTTGACTGTTCGACATTAACAACTATCAAATTAAGCTACAATCACTTTTACCTATCTGGATATAGTGGTTATGGTTATGTTGAAGTTTACAATGGATCTAGCTGGATAACAGTTGCAACATATGATGATGCTGCCGCCGCAACAGATGGATACCTTTATGGAAGCGAAATTATTGATGTTAGTACTGAATTAGCTGGCGTATCTAATGCCCAAGTAAGGTTTAGATGGGTAGGAGACTACTCTTGGTGGTGGGGTTTTGATAATGTTGTTGTACAACAACCAACTGTTTCAGCTCCTGATGCTGTTATCGAACCAAGTCCTGCAGATGAAGCAACTGATGTTCCTCTTGTACAAGATGACATTGATTATCCCAACAAAATATATTTCTCTTGGACAGAGCCTACTACTGGAGATCCAGCAACTAGCTACAGACTAGTTCTTGGTACAGAAAACCCTCCTGTACAAGAATTTAACAATTTCCCTAATGGAGATTTCATATACAATATTTCTTTCGACACAACTTATTACTGGCAAATTATTGCTGTAAATATTGGTGGCGAAACCGCTTCTGAAATTTGGAGTTTTACAACCGAAGCTGACCCTACCGCTTCTATTGATGAAGTTACAAACGATACTTTCTCACATTTCTACAACAAAGACACAGACGTTTTAACTTTAGAATCTTCTAGCACTCCACTAGAACATGTTGAAATTTTTAATATTCTTGGTCAACAGGTAATTAACAATAACTTAAGTTTAAATAGAGAGACAATTAATATGTCTGATTTAAAAGACGGAATTTATTTAACTAAAGTTACTATAAACGGAAACACCAAAACTATTAAAGTCTTAAAGCAGTAATGTTTTAAAACCTTATGAAAAATCAAAAGAGCGACTATTAAGTCGCTCTTTTTTTTTATGTTTTATTTGCTAATTGCCCACATGCTGCATCAATATCCTTACCTCTAGATCTCCTTACTGTAACAGTAATATTATTGGCTTCGAGCATATCAATATACATTTGCAATGCTTTATTATCTGCTTGCTGAAACTCACCGTCGTCAATTGGGTTGTATTCAATTAAATTGACTTTACTTGGCGCAAATTTGCAAAACTCAATAAGTGCATCTACATCTTTTTTAGTATCGTTAATACCATCCCAAACCACATACTCATAAGTGATTCTGTTTTTGGTTTTAGCATACCAATACTCTAATGCTTCACGTAAATCTTTTAATGGAAATGTTGCATTAAACGGCATAATAGAAGTACGAACCTCATCAATTGCTGAATGAAGTGAAACGGCTAGCTTAAACTTCACCTCTTCATCAGCCATTTTTTTAATCATCTTAGGAACTCCTGAAGTAGAAACTGTAATTCGCTTTGGAGACATCCCTAAGCCTTCTGGAGAAGTAATTTTATCAATTGCTTTTAGTACGTTATTATAATTCATGAGTGGTTCTCCCATTCCCATAAATACAATATTACTCAAAGGTCTATCAAAATACAGTCTGCTTTCATTATCAATAGCAACAACCTGATCAAAAATCTCATCAGGATTTAAATTTCGCATACGCTTTAATCTAGCAGTAGCACAAAATCTACAGTCTAAACTACAACCTACTTGCGAAGACACACATGCAGTAGTTCTTGTTTTGGTAGGAATAAGAACCGACTCCACAACCAAACCGTCGTGTAAACGCACAGCATTTTTAACTGTACCATCACTACTACGTTGCATTTGATCCACCTGAATATGATTGATAACAAAGTTATCCTCCAACATATTTCTGGTGTCTTTGGAAATATTGGTCATATCTTCAAATGTGTGAGCTCCTTTGTTCCAAAGCCACTCATACACCTGGTTTCCTCGAAATGCTTTATCGCCTTCTTTTACAAAAAAGTCTCTAAGCTGTTCTTTGGTAAGCGCACGTATGTCTTTCTTTTTAATCTCCATAGATACTGCAAAAGTAATAAAAGCTACATATAAAAAAGCCTTACATTTAGTAAGGCTTTAATAATTATCGATTTATATAATATATTAAAGAATTAACATGGCGTCTCCATAAGTGTAAAAACGATATTTTTCTTTAACAGCTTCTTCGTAAGCTTTTTTCATGAAATCATGACCTGCAAAAGCAGAAACCATCATTAATAATGTTGATTTTGGTGTATGAAAATTAGTAATCATACAGTTAGCAATACTAAAATCGTAAGGAGGAAAAATAAATTTGTTTGTCCATCCTGAAAACTCATTAAGCGTACCACTAGACGATACTGAACTTTCAATAGCTCGCATAGATGTTGTACCTACAGCACATACACGTTTTTTAGTTGAAATTCCCTTATTGATAGTCTCCACAGCATCAGGACCAATAAAAATTTCCTCGCTATCCATTTTATGTTTAGAAAGGTCTTCAACCTCAACAGGGTTAAATGTACCTAAACCAACATGAAGTGTAATTTCTGGCAACTCAACACCTTTAATTTCTAAACGCTTAAGTAAGTGTTTTGAAAAGTGAAGACCAGCAGTTGGAGCTGCTACAGCACCTTCGTTTTTAGCGAAAATAGTTTGGTAACGCTCTTCGTCTTCTGGCTCAACATCTCTTTTAATGTATTTTGGTAATGGAGTTTCACCAAGCTCAGTTAATTTATTTCTGAATTCTTTATAAGAACCGTCGTAAAGAAAACGCAATGTTCTACCTCTAGATGTTGTATTATCAATAACTTCAGCTACTAAAGTATCGTCATCACCAAAGTATAATTTGTTTCCAATTCTTATTTTACGAGCAGGATCAACAAGAACATCCCAAAGGCGTTGTTCTTCGTTTAACTCTCTTAACAAAAACACTTCAATTCTTGCTCCTGTTTTTTCTTTATTACCATACAAACGTGCTGGAAACACTTTTGTATTGTTTAAGATCATCACATCTCCTTCATCAAAATAATCGATAACGTCCTTAAATAGTTTGTGTTCGATTGTTTGTTCTTTTCTATTAAGTACCATTAATCTTGCCTCATCTCTAATATCAGATGGTCTGTCGGCTAGTAATTCTTCAGGGAGTTTAAAGTTAAAGTGCGATAATTTCATTTCAATGTTTTATTTTTTGCAAGTGGCAAATATACAATCTCAACATAGGGTTTGTCAAGTAATTCAAAGATTATTATTGGTTTATTTGAAAACCTATAGATTTTAAATCGTCCCAAAACGTTGGATAGGACTTTGAAACTACCATAGCATCTTCAATTTTTAGCTCAGTTTTTAACGCTAATGGAGCAAATGCCATTGCCATTCTGTGGTCGTTATATGTTTGTATAGTTGCTAGTTTAAAATTGCCATCAAACGGTTTTAGGTGAAGCGTTTCGTTGGTTACTTCTATATCTCCTCCTAGTTTTTCTATTTCATTTTTAAGCGCAACCAATCTATCTGTTTCCTTTATTTTTAGGGTATGCAATCCTTCTAAATCACATTTTACACCTAAACCTAATGCTGTTACTGCAATGGTTTGTGCTATATCAGGTGATTTTACAAGGTCAAAAGCAATACCTGGTTGATGCTGAGATGTTTTCTCTAAAACTATTGAAAGCCCTTTAAAAAGGGTTTTAACACCAAATGCTTGGTATAATTCAGCTAAAACTGAATCGCCTTGTAAAGAATCTTGTTTATATGAAGATAATTCAACTTGAGTTCCAATAGGACTTAACGCAACAATACTATAAAAATACGATGCTGAAGACCAATCGGACTCCACAACTATTGTTTTATCCCCTGAAACCTCCTTTAACGGATTTACTGTAATGACATTATTTTTGAAAGATGTTTCAACTCCAATTTGATTTAACAAATTCAAGGTCATGTTTATATAAGGAATTGAAGTGATTTCGCCATTTAAAGTCAACTCTAAACCTTGCTCTAGCTTAGATGCAATTAACAATAGTGCAGAAATATATTGACTACTTACATTAGCTTTTAAGCTAATTTTATTTTGAGTAAGCGCTTTACCTTTTATGAGCAATGGTGGACAACCAGAATTCTCCAAATAAGAAATATTAGCCCCTAACTGATTCAAAGCTTCTACAAGAATTTGTATTGGTCGTTCTTTCATACGTTGTGACCCTGTTAAAGTCACTTCTTTACCTTCTTGAGTGGCAAAAAACGCTGTAAGAAAACGCATTGCTGTACCAGCATGATGTATATCTATTACTGCATTCGAATTTGAACTCAGCGCTTTAGACATTACTACACTATCATCGGAATTGGATAGGTTTTCAATTTTTATTTCAGGATATAACGCTTGTAGTAGCAACAATCTATTAGATTCACTCTTTGAACCTGTTATTGTGATACTAGAAACTGTTTTTATTTGTGATTTGAGTAATTTGATGTTCATTTTGAACTGATAAAACACATCGAGAAAACTCGATGTGTCAATTATAAATTTTTATTTTAACTTTTGATTATTGTGATGTCTATCGTGGTCTCGCTTGGTTTTTTTATCCATTTTTTTATCAAAAGCTGCCTGCAAATCTATTCCTGTTTGATTTGCTAAACATAATACAACAAAAACCACATCAGCCAATTCTTCACCTAAATCTTTATCCTTATCGCTTTCTTTTTCGCTTTGCTCTCCATAACGACGTGCAATAATACGAGCTACTTCACCTACCTCCTCAGTAAGTTGTGCCATATTGGTAAGTTCGTTAAAGTAACGCACTCCATGTTCTTTTATCCAATCGTCAACTATTTTTTGAGCGTTTTCAATATTCATTGTTATATTTTTTTAAGCACTATTTGTTCATTTTGCTTTTCAATCATTAATTGATAAAACTCTTTAAACTGCTTGTATTCGGTTGGCAAAATTAAGGTTTTATTAAGTTCAAACGTTATAACAAACTGAATATAACTTCCATTTTTATTAGCCATGTAAGTAAATACTCCGTCTGAACCATTAAACTGATACTTAACACTTTCTGGCAATACATCTAATTCATAACCTTCAGGAATCATCATATTCACCATATATTTATCTGAAATTGGATACACAAAATCTATAGGATATATTCTTGTGTCTTGCTTAAATGGGTTTTCTTTAGAAGCTAAGAATAGCATTGGCTTTAAATACAAATCTCCTCCAACATCCTCTATAGCTTCATCAATATTAAAGTCATATGATAATAAAACTGGCTTATCTACTTCGTTTATTTGGCTAAGATTTAAATCTGAAATTTCAATAAGCCCTTTATTTTTCTCTAATGTTTCTATAACTTTCTCATCACCATATCCATCATATTTATTTCTTAACCTGTTGGCTTGATAGTTCGTATATTGATGTCTTATTTTGCCATTTATTGAAAGGTCTGTTTCTAATTTGGCGTTTAAAGAAACCATTTCGCTTGAGCTTACTTCTGGTATTAGGTTAATCCAATCAGAACTCCCATCCTCTTTTATTAATCTACCTAACCAGTTAAGAGTATTTGTAGGTAAAATATCAATGGTACCATGTTTTCTTGTAGCGTCTATTAAAATTATTTTGCCATCAACATTAACAGCAGATATAACATAATTAAATCCTGATCTTGTTGGGACTAATGGAATTCCATTATTTTTTGTACTTACTAAAACCGGATTAGCATCCATACCTGCATATCTTAGCATTGAGGTTAGCATTAAATTTATGTCAGCACTATTACCAACTCCATCTTTATATGCTTTTGATACACCTTGCTCAGCAGTATAACCATAATATTCATTCCATTTTACTTTTGACTTAACAAAATCTAAAATCATGGATACCTTTTCTATTTTATCATCCGTAGGCTTACTAGACATTAATGTCTCTAAATCTTTTTTAAAGTAATTATTTTTACTTAATTGATCTCCAAAATCTGAATCGTCATAGATTGTATTTGTTACCTTTTCCCATGTTGTAGAAAGGTATTCTATAGGCTGATTTGGAAGCTCTATACGCTCTAACTCAACCAATAATCTTGATTGGTAATTTGCCAAATTGTCCACATAATTCTCATCTTTTAATGGAGGAATATTAGAAAGATTTGCTTCAACCACATTATCGTTAAAATCAATTTTTGAAGAACTATAGTTAGCTAATCCACCACCTCTTGATTGAGATCTTTCTCTACTTGTTATAGTAACACTTCTACGCTTTTTTGTTTCAGTTAATTGCGGAATATAAGTTGCTCTTGGGTTTAAAAATGTCTTATAAATTAAATACTCAGGTGTGTTTAGTGACAGTTCAAAATTTTTGGTTGGTATCATTTGTTGAAATGCAATATCATCTATAGAAAACAATTGTGATTCTATAGTGTATTCTAACTCTATAACACAGCCTTCTTTAAGGTTTGGCATTGTAAACTTGGTTGTTTTACGATACTTATTGGTGTCTTCATCAAAAACATCACTATTCTTTAGTTTATCTTTTATGATTTTACCTCCTTCAATATTGTATGTGTAAGCTTTTAGTCCTATTAACTTTTCAGAGGAAGCACTACTTGCTCCATCATAAAGACTTATCATTTTTGTAGCATAATCAAAACCTTCTTTATTATAAATCTTTATTCGCTCTTGTATTTCTGTGCTTTGAATAAATCCCTTACCTTGTATGTAGTCAAACATTATCTTTTGTTTCTTATAGAGAATAGCTGCAGTTGCTTCAGGATATTCTGGGTGTTGAGTTTCTAAAAGTTCTTCTTCACTAACTTTCCCAAACTTATAGTTTTGACAATACGTTAATTGTCCTATAAATAACAAGAAAATAATAACTGTTTTTTTCATTTTTTATAAATTAGGTTTTAATACTATTTTTGCTTTATCATTTTTAGTTACTTCTATCCAAAAATCTCTATAATCATTATACTCACTTTGTGAATAAATCCCTTTATTTAGCTTAAGTTCTCTTTTGTAGAACAGCTCACTATCTGAATGTTTTGAAATTGACATTGAATAACTTCCAAATTTAGTTTCAATAGATACCGAATCAATTAATGCATCAGCCATAAAACCATTTGGGATAGTAATTATGTATGAATCCCTGTTAATGTAGCCTCTTTCAATTTCAAAAGGAAGCTTTCTTTTAGAATAACGCTTCGGAATTGATTGTTCTCTATTAAAAAAATTTGGTTGCAATAAGAGCCTATTCCCTACCTTAGTAGCATAACGCTCAGCTTTCATTTGAATAGTTTCAGTAAAAACAATGCTATCTCTGTCATCATTATAGCTCATTGAGTCTATGGTCAAATCACCTAAATATCCCCATTTTTCTTTATAAAAAAGCTTTTGGTCTTTTTCTAAAAGTCCACGAGTATGAGCTAGATAATCGTATCTAGCACCAAATGCACTAGAAGTAATTTTGGCATCAATAGATCCATTAGGGTTTAAATTGATGGTAGAATTTGTTTCTAAAAGATTTTTTTCTGCATCGTAAACCTGAGTATGAACTATTTTTCCTCCCTCTGGTGTAATGACAAATACATCTCTATCATCAGTAAAATTTGCATTATAACCAAATGGAGAGGTTTGACTTGTACATTCTAACCAAATGTCTCCATTTGGTGTTGGAAGATTTAATATTACATGATTTGTTTGACCCAAAAAAGTCACAAACTCCTTATCAATATCAACAGTACTTCTAGAAGCATATACTCTTGAATAATTTGTTTTTACACCCACTACATCCATAAGAGCTTTGGTGTAATTGGTTAGCCCTTTACAGTCACCATACTTAACCTCATCTACTTTTGAGGCTTCAATGGGCTGTATGCCTCCAATACCTTCTTGCACGCTTATATATCTTGTTCTTTGCTGAACATAGTTGTATACTACTTTGGCTTTTTCAATAGGATCATCTATTCCCATAACCAATGCTTTTATTTCAGATTTTGTTGTTTCAGGAAGTTCAGTTCTACCTACTAACAATTCATCATACATCCATTTCCCTAAGCTTGTCCAATCATTAGACTCTCCATAAAAACCTTCATAGTAAAACTTATTTAAAGCAACTCCTAAATGAGGGCTAATGTTCTTAAAATCAGGACTATAAATCTCTGATTTAATCGCTTTTATGTTATCTACTTCGTAAAGTAAATTATTGTCTTGGCTATTGTTTACTATTTCATAACCCTTAAAATTATACTCTTTTTGTTTAATATCAATCCCTGTTTCATAAGCAATTTCGTATACACTTTTTTGCGTACTTACATAATACCCTTCTAATGGATACCAACTAGGTATAAATGCAGTATTATTTGTGTTAGTCTCATAATAAAACTCTATGGTATATGGATATTCAGTTGGTGTGTAGTTTAAATATTTAACTCTACTATCTTCATAAAGTGAAAAATCGTTTGCTGCAGAAACATCTTCAAAATCAGATTTTTTAAACTTTTTTATTTGATTTCCAAATTGGTCATAAACTTTAGCTTCAATTTTTTTAATATCTATTCCTTTATCATAACTCACATAAGCTTCAACATTACGGTTACCAGCTTTATTTAAAATTGTAACTATTCTTTTATGAGCTACACTTAAACTTTTCAAAGAAGAAATCTCAATCTTTTTATGATTATATCTAACAACCGCATTTGCTTCAGTTGTAAGTTCAGATGGAATAGTTGCTACAACCAATAAGCTTTCGTTCTGCGCATTTGAAAAAAATGAAATAGAGAAGAAGGCAATGGCAAGAAGAATTTTTGTAGGCATAATAAATTGTTAAAAACCAAAAATATAAATATTTACCAAAGCGCAAAAGATTAATCTTCTTTTAATAACCTATTTATTAATAATTTAAAAATCAGTATTAAAGCACATGGTAAAAACACATATTTGAGTTCGCTAAAAATGACTTGTAATCCCCATTCTGAAAAAAATCTTTCCACTCCTATTGGAGATACTTTTATCACTTGATACGAAAAAAAATAACGCTCATTATCAAACGGAATAAAAAAACCAACACCTTTTCCACCTGTTGTTAATGCATCTAAAATCCCATGAGACAATGTACTGAAGAGTATCACTAAGAAATACAGCATTTTCCTTTGCTTACCAAACAACACGCAAATGCATAAAGCCCAAATAATTGCAAATAAAATGGAATGAGTAAATCCTCTATGTCCAAAAGGCGATTCGTATGGAACTCCGAAATTAAAAGCTAACACATCTATATCTGGAAGAATTGAAGACAATATTGCTAAAACCACCAAGCCAATTGAAGCTTTATTGGAAGCTACTTTTGCAATTGTAAATGCTGCAATACCATGTCCAAATATTGAAGCCATTACTCTTTATTCTTAGTATCTATAATAATTGTAACAGGACCATCATTGAGCAGTTCTACTTTCATGTCTGCACCAAATTCACCTGTTTGAACTGTTGTTCCTAAATCAGTTTCCATTTGTTTTACAAACTCCTCATACAAAGGAACAGCCACATCAGGTTTTGCTGCTTTTATATAGCTTGGTCTATTTCCTTTTTTTGTGCTTGCATGCAAGGTAAACTGGCTCACAACAATTACATTACCTTTAACATCCATGACAGACTTATTCATAACTTCATTTTCATCTGCAAAAATGCGAAGGTTAGCAATCTTTTTAGATAACCAATCAATATCTTCTTTGGTATCCTCATCAACAATTCCTAACAGAATTAAAAGCCCTTGATTTATATTGGCAACTTTTTCTCCTTCAATCGTTACACTTGCTTTAGATACTCTTTGTATTACTGCTTTCATAAACTATTCGTTATCCCAGTTATCAGTTCGGTAATGTTCGTCTTCACCTTCTAAAATCTGTAAATAACTTCGGTATCTTGAGTAGGCAATCTCATCATTTTCGAGTGCGTCTTTTACAGCACATTTAGGCTCTTCGAGATGTAAACAGTTATTAAATTTACAGTCTTGTTTCAACTCAAAAAACTCAGGAAAATAATCGCCAACTTCTTCCCTATCCATATCTACAACTCCAAACCCTTTGATACCTGGAGTATCGATAATTTTAGCTCCAAAACTTAAATCGAACATTTCAGCAAAAGTTGTAGTATGCTGACCTTGCATGTGTTGTGTTGAAATTTCTTTGGTTTTTAAATCCAAATCAGGTTCAATTGCATTAACTAATGTTGATTTACCAACACCTGAATGACCAGCAAACATGCTCGTTTTATCTTTCATCAAAGACTTAACCTTATCAATATTTTTTCCTGTAGTTGCCGAAATACCGATACATTCATAGCCTATTTTTCGGTACACATGCGCTAGGTATTTTACTTCGTCTAGTGTGTCGTCGCTATAAGAATCGATTTTATTGAAGAGTAAAATAGTTTTTACTGAATAAGCTTCGGCTGTTACCAAAAATCGATCTATAAAACTTGTAAATGTTGGTGGATTATCAATAGTTACTAATAAAAACACTTGGTCAACATTTGACGCTATAACATGTGTTTGTTTAGACAGGTTAACCGATTTACGGACAATATAATTTTGCCTATCGTGAATGTTATTGATAATACCTGTAGTTTCGTCGTTATTGGTTTCCAGTTCAAAATCTACAACATCGCCAACAGCTATTGGGTTAGTACTTTTTATCCCTTTTATACGAAATTTACCCTTTATGCGACATTGATAAGCTTCGCCTAAGTTGTTTTTTATGGTATACCAACTACCTGTAGATTTGTAAACTGTTCCTGTCATTAATACAAAGATAATCTATTCGTGTATCATTTTAATAAAGAAAGACTGCCAAATGACAGTCTTTATTAAGTAATGTGATTTTAATCAACTATCATTCTTCCTAACTTGTCTTTAGATTTTCTTGAAGAGTAAATGATATATTCTTTATTGTTTTTTAAATAAAAAACTCCAGGTCTTAAAATTAACTGGTCCTTTTGTAATTCTTCAGGATCAACTCTATTGATTTCTCCATTATCTTTATCAAAGACAAAGGCTGTTGGTATTGCTTTATTATAGTTTCCTAAGGCTCTTATTTTTTCAATATCGGTAATTCCCATATTTTTTTTATTATCATTAAAAACAACTATAAGCTCTCCATTAGTATAAATAGGAATTGCTCCTAAATATTCAGGACCTTTACCTAATACAGCTACTGGTATCATCACACCAACACCAACAGTAAAATTAGAATTTCCTGAAAAGCCATACACACCAACTGACATAGTAGTAAAACTTGCTTTTTGATCTTTTGCAATAACATTAGCCCACTCTACTGAACCATCAGCATTTAAAGATGTTACAATAATTTCATTTGTTATAAATGTAATAGGCGTAAAATTAACACCTAAACCTCCTATACCAATCCCTGAAGAACTTCCTATAATAGATTGCCTGTACTCAGCTAGAAAAATTAAGCCTCCATCTTCCTTTTCAATTAAACTGTGCGTAACATAAAATGGCGGAATGTCTTTATCCTTTTTAGCTCTTCGCTCACCTATAAGTTTTACTTTAGTATCAAAATCGAAAACATTAAACTTTAAATTGGTTACTGTATTTGAAGACATATCAATTGTGCCAGAATAAACACCTTTTAATTTCCAATTTGCTCTTCCTCTTTTATTAACACTAGAATAAAACCCTACAAGATTTAAGGTGTTATTTGCAGTCATTAACATTTCACAATTAATAACTTCTTTGCCTTCAAAGTCTACATTAATTACTTCTTTAGTATAAGCATTTTTCTTTTTGTATGCGTGAACTTCAAATTTTTCAATATTCTTTTTTGCCTTTTTATCTCTATAACTTTCGTTAATTACTAGAAATATATCTTCATCAAACGTCACATCAAAATCTGAAATTGTAAACTCTAAATCTCTTCTATCGGTAAACTCTACTTGTTCCAAATGAGACGTCACAACATGCATGTTTTGGTCAATTAGCTTAATTTCATATTGCATAATTTCTTCTTTATCGAACAATGATGCATGCATGATTAATAATTTATCTCCTAAAGGTGCATGTTTAAAATAAAACGCTCCTTTTTCTCTATTTTTAGTAACTTGAGTTGAAAATAATTTTTTCTTGTTTTTTGTCAACTTACCATCTTCAGAGATTTCAACTGATAATAAATTGTATACTTTACTTTTTTTATCGTAAACACTTCCAATGATATATACTTTATTGTTTAAAACCGCAATCTCTTCAAAAACAGGCTCCTTATTAATAAAATCATCCATTTCAATTTCATTTACAGAAATTAAAGCCATATCAGCTGAGTCAAATACTTTTATATAGAAGTTTTTCCCTTTTGTAGCTAAAGTGTAAATTTTACCATTTGTTTCACCAGCAATCCTAACTATTTTTTCTTTATCAGCTTCAATTTCTTTTCCATGAGTAATAGTAATAGGCCCTAATTTGCCTTGTGCATTTACTGAAAAACTAATGATAGCTAACAGCAAAAAAAGCATGTTTTTTTTAATCATAATGTGTAAGTCTAGTTGTTGAGTAGAAAGATTTTTCTTTCAGAGTTTCAAAAATAGTTTTTTTATTGAACTTAACAAGTTGAACAAAAAATAGTGCTTTGCTACATATTTCAATTAGCTGAAACGTAATTTTTAAGGTCTTTTTTATCCTTTAATTATCCTTTTGGTTTCTAGCCAAGTTCCATCGGCTTTTATGTTTACTAAATAAATTCCTGATTGATATCCTGATAAGTCGATTTGCCCTTTTTTGTTAAAGTTACTCCATTGCAATTTTTGTATTTGTCTTCCAGAAAAATCATGAATTAAAATCTCAACGGTTTGGTAGTCTCTTTGAGAAACAAAATTAAAAACACCAGTACTTGAAGGATTTGGATAAATTTTTGGTTCAACACCCTTAGCTTCTTCACAAATGTGTTCACAGCTAATATAACATACACAGCACGTAAGGATTGTTCTACAACTTGAATCAAATGCCGTTACTACAACCTCATCAAGAGATTCATAACCATCTAAAACCACATCAAAGTCTTTAATGTTTTGCAAATGCACGTCTTTAGGTAAGTAGCCTAAAAAGGAAACCTGTAATGTATCAGTAGGTTTAGCTTCAATTGTAAATTTACCGTTCTCATCAGCAATAACACCTTTAGAGGTCTGCTTTACTATAACATTGGCAAAAGGCAACACTCCTTCTGTATCATAAACGGTTCCGCTAATACTGTTTTGACCAAAAAAAGAGAAAGAAAGACTGAAAAATAAAAAGAATACTGTTGGTTTCATAATAGTGATAGTTTGATTAATGATTCAAACCTAATTGATATTACAACTATCTAAAACCCATAATGAGTAAACACTACTTTTGAATGAGAAAACGCATAAAAAAAGCCTCTTGATGAGGCTTTTTATTAATTATCCGTTAATGATTTTTTCCTGATGGTTAATCGATTCTTGGTGAATAGCTTTAAATACTCTTAAGATAAACTCTTCACTAAGATTTTTTTCTTCGCCTTGTAAAATCATTTTTCCTAATATTTCGTTCCATCGTTTAGACTGAAGTACTGCCACGTTTTTAGATTTTTTAAGTGCTCCAATTTCATCAGCAACCTTCATGCGTTTGCCTAACATTTCAATAAGTTGATGGTCCACCACGTCTATTTGCGTACGTAAGGTATTAAGCTTGTTATTAAACTCCGCAGCATCTTCAGATTCCTTTCTTATTTTAAGGTCCTTTGTGTACTGAACAAGCGTTTCAGGTGTAATCTGTTGTGCAGCATCACTCCAAGCGTTATCTGGGTCGTGATGTGTTTCAACCATAATTCCGTCGTAATTAAGATCTAATGCTGTTTGGCATAAATCGAAAATAATATCTCTTCTTCCAGCAATATGCGAAGGATCTAAAATTAATGGCAAATCAGGGAAACGATTTTGTAAATCTACTGCCAATTGCCACTCTGGATTGTTTCTGTACCTTGTTTTTTCATAAGTTGAAAATCCTCTGTGAATTACACCCAAGTTTTTAACATCTGCAGTGTAAAAACGTTCAACAGCTCCCAACCATAAAGCCAAATCTGGATTTACAGGGTTTTTTATCAATACGGTTTTGTCTGTTCCTTTTAAAGCATCAGCAATATCCTGAACAATAAAAGGACTAACAGTTGTTCTTGCACCAATCCATAAAATATCAACATCGTGCTTTAATGCTAAATCAACATGGTGTGCATTTGCAACCTCAGTTGTGGTTAACATTCCTGTTTCTTCTTTAGCTTTCTGTAACCATTTAAGACCCAAAGCTCCAACACCTTCAAAGTTTCCTGGTCGCGTTCTTGGTTTCCAAATTCCTGCTCTAAGTACTGTTGCATCACTGTCTTTAAGTTGGTGTGCAATTTTTAGTACTTGCTCTTCGGTTTCTGCGCTACATGGTCCTGCAATTACTAACGGATGGTCTAATCCGAAATTATCTAACCACGATCTTAATTCTTTCTTGTTTTCCATAACATTTCCTTTTTTATATAATTCCGTTTAAAATATCTTTTATATGATTTGTATTTTTCATTTCGCTGTGAATAGCCTCAAAATTGTCAGCTTCCATAAATTGTTTGAATTTTGACAGGTTGTTGATATACTCTTCTAGAGTTTCAACTACGTTAGCTTTGTTCTGCTTAAAAATGGGTGTCCACATATCTGGTGAACTTTTTGCTAAACGCACAGTACTTTCAAAACCACTTCCTGCCATATCAAAAATATCGCGTTCATTCTTTTCTTTTTCAATAACTGTTTTTCCAAGCATAAACGAGCTAATATGAGATAAATGCGACACATAAGCTATGTGTTTGTCATGCGCTTTTGGGTTCATATAACGAATACGCATACCAACATTAGAAAACAATTGCAATGCTTTTTCCTGTAGCTTAAATGCTGTTTTTTCTACTTCGCAAATAATCATAGTTTTACCATTGAATAAATGTTGTTTTGCAGCCTTAGGTCCTGAAAACTCAGTACCAGCAATTGGATGTGCAGCCAAAAAATTTCTACGATTTTTATGTGTATCTATAACTTCACAAATGGCTTCTTTGGTAGAACCTACATCAATAACCAATGTGGTATCTGACACTAAATCCAGCACCTTTGAAATATGCTTTACAGTAGCATCAACAGGAATTGAAACAATAACCAAATCGGCATTTGAGATTTCATTTAATTCTGCTTTTTTATCAATTACTTGAAGTTCTAATGCTTCGTCTAGATGCGTATCACTTTCATCAACACCATAAATAACAGCATCTTTGTAAACACGCTTTATATCTAGCGCAAAACTACCTCCTATTAATCCTACTCCTATTACAACTATTTTTTTCATTTTACTCTTGCAATTGCTTCTTCAATTTCTTCGGTTTCTGCACATAACGAAAACCTTATGTATCCTTCTCCATTACTTCCAAAAATGGTTCCTGGTGCAATAAAAATGGAATCGTTTTTTAAAACTGTGTCTATAAATTCTTCTGACTTTACAAACTCTGGTAATTTTGCCCAAACAAACATTCCTGTTGCGTTTTTATCATACGTACAGTTCAATGCTTCGGCTAGTTCCCAAACTAGTGTTCTTCTTTTTTCATACACACTATTTAGGCTTAAGTACCATATATCAGAACAGTTTAACGCTTCAATAGCGCCTTTTTGGATACCATAAAACATACCAGAATCCATGTTACTTTTCACTTTTATGATACTGTCTAAATACTCTGATTTTCCCATAACCATACCTACTCGCCATCCAGCCATATTAAACGTTTTACTCAACGAGTTAAGCTCCAAACAATGGTCTTTGGCATTTTTATATTTAAGAATGCTTCTTGGAAATTGGTTTAAAATAAAACTGTACGGATTATCATTAACTACAAGAATATTATGACGTTTTGCAAACTCAATAACATCTTCATAAAACTTATTAGGCGCAACAGTTCCTGTTGGCATGTGTGGGTAATTAATCCACATGATTTTCACTTTACTTAAATCGTGTGTTTTTTCAAGTTCAACAAAATCTGGCAACCAATTATTTTTTTCCTTTAAATCATAAAACAAAGGTGTAGCTCCTACAAGTTTAGTTACCGAAGTATATGTAGGATATCCAGGATTTGGTATTAACACGCCATCGCCTTCATTTAAAAATGCCATTGAAATGTGCATAATCCCTTCCTTACTTCCCATTAATGGTAAAATTTCGGTTTTAGGGCTTAACGACACACTAAAGTGTTTTTTATAAAAATCTGCCATCGCTTGCCTTAACTCTGGCAAACCTTGATAGCTTTGATATTTATGCGCTGTAGCATCATGCATACTATCAACAATAGCTGATACCACTCTAGATGGTGGTTGCAAATCTGGACTACCAATTCCTAAATTAATGATAGGCTTACCATGCTCTTTCAAAAGGTTAACTTCCTTAAGCTTTCTAGAGAAATAGTACTCTTCAACGGTATGCAATCTGTCAGCTACTGAAATCATAACTTTGCATTTTTATATTCTCCTAATATTTTTAAATCCTGTGCCATAATCTGTAAAATAGATTTTGCTTTTTTAAAGTCTTCGTATGCTTCAAAAGTTACATCCACAAAAAAGGCGTATTTCCAAGGTGAATTTATTTTAGGCAACGACTGTATTTTGGTTAAATTCAATTTACAATCGCTCATTACATTAAGCACAGTTGCCAAACTACCTCGTTTATGGTCTAATTCAAATTTGATAGACGCCTTATTGATATCACTTTCAGAAATCTCAGAGTTTTGCGTCTTTACAATCACAAAACGTGTTTCGTTATGTTTTATGGTTTGTATACTTTCTGCTAAAATCTCCAATTCAAACAATTCAGCAGCCAACCCACTAGCAATAGCTGCAACGCCTTTTAAATTTTGCTCTTTTATGCGTTGCGCAACCTCAGCTGTATCTTTATCCTCAATAAGCTTTATATGAGGATATGCTTTAAAAAACTCTTTACACTGCAACAACGCCATAGGATGCGAATACACTTCTTCAATAGCACTTAACGATTGGTTAGGTAATGCCATAAGGTTGTGTTGCACATCAAGATAATGCTCTCCAATAATGTGTAAATTATGAGTATCAATTAATGCATAATTGGGTATAATTGAGCCAGCTATAGAGTTTTCAATAGCCATAATAACCGTATCACTTTTTCCTGAAAGTAAGCTATTTACTGCTATATCAAACGACAAGCACTCATCGATAGCCACAGTATCATCAAAAAATTGTTTAGATACAATATGATGAAATGACCCTTTAATACCTTGTATTGCTACTGACTTTATCATAAAAAAAAATCCCGATTTTCATCGAGACTCATATTAAATTTAGTTACCTTAAATTATACATACAACGTCTCGCTCTTTTCGCTAAAAAAGAAATAAAACCAGTTGTAATATGTATAATTGTTTGTCTTCATTGTGTTTATGAAGTTGCTAATGTAATTAATATTTTCACAAATCAAAATACTTAAAAAACTTTTTTACAGTTATTATTTAACTTTTTAAAGATTATACAGTAATGTATTACATAAATTATATAATTGCTATTTTTGAATAAACATTTCTTTTATGTCTATAGAGGTTGAACACATTTCAAAAACTTACGGAAACCAAAAAGCGCTTAACGCAGTGTCTTTTAAAGTCAATAAAGGTGAAATTGTTGGTTTTTTAGGTCCTAATGGAGCAGGAAAATCGACGATGATGAAAATCCTTACGACATATATTGAAGCTTCTGATGGTGTTGCTAAAGTGAGCAATTTTGATGTAAACACAGCTTCTAAAGAAGTTCAAAAGCGCGTTGGATACTTGCCTGAGCACAACCCTTTGTATTTAGACATGTATATAAAAGAGTATTTAAGTTTTAATGCTGGTGTTTATAAAGTTGAAAAATCTAGAATTGACGAAGTTATAGCACTTACAGGTCTTACTCCCGAAGCGCATAAAACAATAGGTCAACTTTCTAAAGGTTACAGGCAACGTGTAGGTTTAGCCAATGCATTGTTGCATAATCCTGAGGTTTTAATTTTAGATGAACCTACTACAGGATTGGACCCAAACCAATTAATTGACATACGTCACCTTATCACGTCTTTAGGTAAAGAAAAAACAGTTTTCCTATCTACTCACATTATGCAAGAAGTTGAAGCAATGTGCGATAGAGTTATTATTATCAATAAAGGTGAAATTGTAGCCGACAAAACACTTAAAGACCTAAGAGACGAAAAAGTTCAAACGGTTATTGTTGAATTTGATTACAGAGTTGAAGAAGCGTTTTTGTTGAAGCTCCCAAAGGTTACAAAAGTTGAAAACACTTTTGATTTTATTTACGAAATCACGTTTTCAACTACTGAAGATATGCGCTCTCATGTATTTGACTTTGCGCATGATAACCAGTTGAAAATCCTTCAGCTTAACCAAAAAAATGCGAGTCTGGAAAGTTTGTTTAGGGAGTTGACGAGTTAAAAAAGCCCTTCCTAACCTTCCCAAAGGGAAGGAATTTAATACTACTCAAAAAATAAGCGCTCCTGTATACAACGTTTCCACCTCAACAATTGGTGGTTGATTTACTGAAATCAAATTTCCTGTACCAAGAAGTTTACCTGTTAACTCTACTTGCGGATTCACAATCATATCATTACTTCCACGATGATACACATCAACATTTTGAGCTATAAGTTGTTCGCCTTCAAAACGACCTGCTCCAGAATAAAAACCTACAAATAAATTGTTAGTTACTCCTGAAAGGTAAAAAGATGCGATATTGTTAGATGTAACTCTAACTTGGTTGCTATTAAGTTCCATTCTAAAATCGCCAACTGTAAACGTTCCTGGTGCGTTAAAATCTTCTGACAACAGCGATAAATTGTTATAGTTTAAAACACCTTCAGACTGTATTTCAAACTGAGTTGAGCTTCTTATTTCAGTAATATTTGGTGCAGTAACATACACTTTTGTTGCAGCGTAGTCTCTTACTAAATTGCAAGTATTATTATCTGAAAGTATAAGTTGTGCGTTTTCAACTTTTACTTCAACATCAGACAGTAAGTTTTCACCAGTTTCAATAATAATAGTGGTTTCAGCATCTTGTTTTAAAATCAACTGCACATTTCTATTCACCAAAATTTTATCAAAAGTTGCAACTTCTACAACTTCTTGCACAATGGTTCCTGTGGTTTGAAAACAGTCGCTCGCATCCTCTCTATCACAAGCAAAAAGCATTATAAAACTTACTATGTAAACTATTTTTTTCATCTTACAATCGTATTCCTACACCTAACTCAACAGCTTCGGCTTTTGCTCCATGAGATTTTAAAGTTAGTGCTCCAAATATTTTATCTCCAAAATAACGCTTCATTCCCACTCTAAAATAGGTTCTACCTTCAAAATCGTATGGATAATAAACATAATACCCTAACTGGGTTACTACAGACAGTTTATTAATAAACAACTCATGACCAGCAAAAACACCAATACGTTTCCAGTCTTCATCTCCACTAACGTTATCTTCAGGAAAAGCAACAGATTTATAGTAAATCAATTCTTCCAAGAATTGCGAGAAAAACACATCTACTCCTAACTGCACTGCACTTTTATGGCTTAAACGTTTATCAGCATAAGCAGACACAACTAAAAAAGGATATTGACCACTACCAACTACATCACTTTCGTTTATTCCACTTCTTAAAGCAAAATTAAACTTTATGGATTCTGTGAATTTTTCTTCTAAAAGGTTATAGATATACTCAGGAGTTTCTTCTTCTAAATTATACGTCAATCCAACATTAAAGGTTATGGAATTAACACTAGTATTTGGTGCTTTTACATTAGCGTTTGAATAATGAATAAGACTTAACCCTGTTTGAAACCCAAACCTATCAAACAAGCGTTCTTTTTTATAGTTGAGCATTAAATAGGTACTACTCAACAAACGAGAACCAAACGCTATATTTTTATGATTATCAACCTTATCATAAGGGTTGGTTGTATAGGCTAACCCTTGACCAATTCGCAACATTAAATTCCTTTTAAAAAAGTAAAAGTTATAATGCGCGTACAATGAATAATTATTTCCTAAGACCTCATTTTTTAAATTTTGATAAGCAAATGACACACCATAATCAGGATAGTTGTAACGTTGCTCCCAAGCTTGATGACCAAAGGTTTTTTTATTCCAACTTAAAATAAAACCTTCGGGATGCCCATTGATTAAATGAAGAATATCATCATTATGAAGCGCAATATTACCTTTAAAATAATTGACATCAAAAGTAGATGTTGTTTGCTTTTCCTGTGCAAAAATAAAAGCACAACAAAACAAAAAAGTATAGGTAACAAGCTGCTTCATAGTTTAATTTAGTGAAGCAAAAATAACAGAATATTTAGAACAACCGCTCCGCAATGGCTTTTATGTTATCACTTTTACCCATTGAGTAATAATGTAATACTGGTACACCTGCATTTTGTAATTCTTTAGATTGTTTAATTGCCCATTCTACACCTACTTGTCGCACAGCTTTATTGTCTTTACAATCCTCAACAGCATCAATTAAGTCTTCTGGTAAATCTATTTTAAATACTTGTGGTAATAATTGTAAATGTTTTTTAGTCGCAATTGGTTTTATCCCTGGAATTATTGGCACTGTAATTCCTGCTTGTTTCGCAGCTTCAACAAATTCAAAATATTTTTTATTATCAAAAAACATTTGTGTCACGACGTAATCCGCACCACAATCTACTTTGTGTTTTAAGCGTTTTAAATCGCTTTGTAACGAAGGTGCTTCAATGTGTTTTTCTGGATAACCAGCAACACCTATGCAAAAGTCAGCTTTATCGCTAGCTTCAATAACATCGTGCAAGTATTTTCCTTTATTCAAATTTTGAATTTGCTCAACCAATTCGCTAGCATATTGATGACCTCCTTTTGAAGGCTCAAAATACTTTTGATGACTCATAGCATCACCTCGTAATGCCATAACATTATCAATTCCTAAATAGTGGCAATCTACAAGTAAATATTCGGTTTCTTCTCTACTAAAACCGCCACATAACACGTGCGGAACTGTATCAACGTTGTATTTGTATTTTAAAGACGCACAAATACCAACGGTTCCTGGTCGCATACGCGTGATTTTTCGATCTAACAAACCGTCTTTTTCTATATAAACATGTTGCTCCCTAGACGTTGTTACATCAATAAATGGTGGCTTGAATTCCATTAAAGGGTCAATATTGTTGTATAACTCTTTAATGTTACTTCCTTTTTGTGGAGGAATGATCTCAAAAGAAAACAAGGTTTTTCCTTTGGCTTGCTTTATATGTTCGGTTACCTTCATAGTCTATGTTTGGCACCAATCTTATCGTATTTTAAGCCGATAAATATGCAACCAACAAAGACAATCCAGTGATTAAAATCAACTGAAAAGCAAATCGTATTTCTACTTTAAATTTTGTCATTTTTATAGCAAATTTGTTGCTGCAAGATTAGTGATTTATTTAATATCGAATATTAATTTATTTGTAATTATTAGTTAATTTTCTGACAAGTTTGGATTCAGCCACTTTTGAGCTTCTTCGGTTGACATACCACGCCTTTTGGCGTAATCTTCTAATTGGTCTTCAGTGATTTTTCCTAATCCAAAATATTTAGCTTCTGGATTTGCAAAATAATAACCGCTTACACTGGCTGCTGGCCACATCGCAAGACTTTCGGTTAATTTTACACCAATAGTTTCTTCAACTTTTAAAATGTCCCAAATGGTCTTTTTCTCTAAATGATCCGGACAAGCTGGATAACCTGGAGCAGGACGAATACCTTTGTAACTTTCGGCAATTAAATCTTCGTTGGTTAAATGGTCTTCAGAAGCGTAGTTCCAATGTTTGGTACGTACTTCTTTGTGTAAATATTCTGCGAAAGCTTCAGCTAATCTATCGGCTAATGCTTTAATCATTATGGAATTATAATCGTCGTGATTCGCTTCAAATGCTTTGGCCAATTGTTCGGTTCCAAAACCAGCCGACACACAGAAACAGCCTACATAATCTTGAATACCTGTGTCTTTTGGTGCGATAAAATCAGCCAACGCAAAATTTGGAATGCCTTCGCGCTTTTTTAATTGCTGACGTAAGGTTAGGAATTTTACTGTGTCAGATTGAGCGCAGTCGAAATCTTTAGTAGATGCTGAATCAAGTTCAGCATGACAATCTTCGATTATCACCTCAATGTCATCATCATTTACAGTATTTGCAGGAAATAATCCAAAAACCGCTTTTGCTTTCAATAGCCTTTCATCAAATACTTTTTGAAGCAATACTTTAGCGTCTTTAAACAATTCGACAGCTTGATTGCCAACAACATTATCGGTTAAAATATCTGGATATTTTCCGTGTAAATCCCAACTTCTAAAAAATGGTGACCAATCGATATAATCTTCTAAAATCGTAATATCAAAATCTTGAATATCTTGTATTCCTAATTGTTTTGGTTTTACAATTTCGGTTGTTTTCCAATCGATTTTAAACTTTCGATCACGCGCTTCTTCAATAGAGACATATTCCTTTTGCTTACCGCGTTTTAAAAACTGCTCACGGAATTTTTCATATTCCTCACGAATCTGTTCTTTGTAAACAGTGTTATCCTTTTGCAACAGATTTCCAACAACAGTTACAGCTCTAGACGCATCGTTGACGTGCACAACTGTGTTGGAATAATGTGGTGCAATTTTCACTGCAGAATGCGCTCTAGAAGTTGTTGCGCCACCAATTAACAACGGAATGTTAAAACCTTGTTTTTCCATTTCTTGAGAGACGTAAACCATCTCGTCCAACGATGGTGTAATCAAGCCACTTAAACCAATAACATCGACGTTTTCCTTTTTGGCAGTTTCAATGATTTTTTCTGGCGGAACCATGACGCCTAAATCCACAATTTCGTAATTATTACAACCCAAAACTACACTCACAATATTTTTACCAATATCGTGTACGTCGCCTTTTACGGTTGCCATTAAAATTTTACCGTTAGAGCGTTGCGAATCGTCTTTTTCAGCTTCAATATAAGGCTGTAAATAAGCGACTGCTTTTTTCATCACTCGAGCGGATTTCACCACTTGAGGCAAAAACATTTTTCCGCTTCCAAACAAATCGCCAACCACATTCATTCCGGTCATTAAGTGACCTTCGATAACTTGAATAGGTTTGTTTACTGCTTGTCGCGCTTCTTCTACATCTTCAACAATAAAGGCATCAACACCTTTTACTAAAGCGTGTGTAATACGATCTTGCAAAGGTTCGCTTCGCCATTCTTGCACCTTTGCTACATCGTCTTTTTTCTGTCCTTTTACGGTTTCGGCAAATTCTAGTAAACGTTCGGTTGCATCGTCTCGTTTATCAAAAAGTACATCTTCAACGTGTTCTAATAAATCCTTCGGAATTTCGTCATACACTTCCAACATGGTTGGATTAACGATTCCCATATTCATTCCGTGTTGAATCGCGTGATATAAAAATGCTGCGTTAATGGCTTCACGCACGACATTGTTTCCTCTAAACGAAAATGATACGTTACTTACACCACCAGAAACGCTGGCGTAAGGTAGATTTTCTTTAATCCATTTTGTTGCATTAAAAAAGTCTAAAGCATTTAAACGATGCTCTTCCATTCCGGTTGCAACGGGAAAAATATTTGGATCGAAGATGATGTCTTCTGGTGGAAAATGAACTTGATTTACCAAAATATCGTAAGAGCGTTTACAGATTTCTATCCTACGCTCATAGGTATCGGCTTGACCATCTTCATCAAACGCCATAACAATCACAGCTGCACCATAACGCTTGATTAGTTTTGCGTGATGAATAAAAGTCGCTTCGCCTTCTTTTAAACTAATAGAATTTACAACCGATTTACCTTGTACGACTTGCAAGCCAGCTTCTATAATTTCCCATTTTGAGCTGTCAATCATAATGGGCAAACGTGCAATATCTGGCTCTGATGCAATTAGATTTAAGAAGGTTACCATTGCATGTTTTCCGTCAAGCATACCTTCATCCATATTGACATCTATGATTTGCGCGCCACCTTCTACTTGGTCTCTCGCAACATCTAATGCTTCGGCATAGTTTTCTTCTTTTATTAATCGTAAAAATTTACGCGAACCAGTAACGTTAGTACGCTCGCCAACGTTTATAAAATTACTTTCTGGTGTTATGATTAACGGTTCTAGACCTGATAGTTTTAGGTATTTCTTACAGTCACTTTCTTTCATTGACATAGATTAAGAGATTCCTGCCTGCGCAGGAATGACACGTGGTTTGTAATTAGCAGCAACTTTGGCAATCGCTTTTATATGTTCTGGTGTTGTGCCGCAACAACCACCAATAATGTTTATTAAATCATCTTTAAGGTAGTTTTCTATAAGCTGTTGCATTTGTTTGGCTGTTTGGTCGTATTCGCCAAAAGCATTTGGCAATCCTGCGTTTGGATGTGCTGATGTGTAAAAATCGGTCTCGTGAGATAAGCGTTTTAAATACGGTTGTAATTGGTCTGCACCAAGTGCGCAATTAAAACCTACACTTAACAACGGAATATGTGATATTGAAATTAAAAATGCTTCTACAGTTTGCCCAGATAAAGTTCTACCAGAAGCATCAGTAATGGTTCCTGATACCATAACCGGAATGTCAATATTACGTTCTTCCTTAACTTCTTGAATGGCGAATAAGGCTGCTTTGGCATTTAGCGTATCAAAAATAGTTTCGACTAACAAAATATCACTTCCGCCATCAATTAAAGCTTCGACTTGTTGTTTGTAAGCAATGCGTAATTCATCAAAGGTTACTGCGCGATATTCTGGTCTGTTTACATCTGGACTTAAACTTGCCGTACGGTTTGTTGGACCAATACTTCCAGCTACAAAACGCGGTTTTTCAGGATTGGCTTTTGTGAATTCTTCAGCAACTTGTTTAGCTATTTTAGCGGATTCATAATTTAATTCGTACACCAAATCTTCCATATGGTAATCTGCCATACCAATAGTTGTACCAGAGAATGTATTGGTTTCTACTATATCTGCGCCAGCTTCGAAATACTTTCTATGTACTTCGGCAATAGCTTCTGGTTGTGTTAGCGATAATAAATCGTTATTTCCTTTTAATGGATGTTTAAAATCTTTGAATCTTGAACCACGAAAATCGTCTTCAGTAAAATTATAGCGCTGCAACATGGTTCCCATTGCGCCATCTAAAACTAAAATTCGGTGTTGTAATATTTTGAAAATGTCTGACATTTTATAATTTTTAAAATGTCATCATGAAAAGAGAGAAGAATAATTCTCGGGTTATCTGTCCCAAAAAAATGGGTAGAATTTAGCACCTTCTTAAATTTCTTATTAAAGAAAATTAAGGGTTGCTAAGGCTTCAACGGGTCTATTCCCTCTGCCTTTCGTGATAACAAACAATATTAATTATGAACTATGGGACAAAGTAACGTAATAAAAAATTGAATAGCAATATTTATTCAAATAAATCTGAAGACAAATATCTATCACCTATATCGCAAATGATTGCCACAATAACACCTTTATCTATAGTTTGCGCTATTTTTAAAGCTGATGCTACAGAACCACCACTACTCATACCTGCAAAAACACCTTCTTGTGTTGCTAGTAAATTAGCTGTTTTTTTTGCGTCTTCTTCACTTATTTCTACAACTTGATCTACTTTTTTAGGATTGAATATTTTAGGTCTGTAAGCTTCTGGCCATTTTCTAATTCCCGGAATTTTTGCACCATCTTTAGGTTGCGCACCAACTATAGTTATGTCTGGATTTTGTTCTTTTAAGTAAGTAGATACGCCCATAATAGTTCCTGTTGTACCCATTGCAGAAACAAAATGTGTGATTTGTTTATTGGTATCGCGCCAAATTTCTGGACCTGTAGTTTTGTAATGCGCTTTCCAGTTATCGTCATTTGCAAACTGGTTTAGCATAAAATAGCCTTTTTCTTTATGAAGTCTTTCGGCTTCGTCACGAGCGCCTTCAATACCAACTTCGGAAGACGTTAAAATTAATTCGGCACCATAAGCACGCATGGTTTTTATTCGCTCTTCGGTAGAATTTTCAGGCATTACTAAAATCATATTTACGCCTAATAATTTCGCAATAAAAGCTAATGCAATACCTGTATTACCACTAGTTGCTTCAACCAAAGTATCGCCAGGTTTAATATCTCCACGTTTTAAAGCTTCGCTTATCATATTAAATGCAGCACGATCTTTAACGCTTCCGCCTGGATTTTTTCCTTCAAGTTTTAAAAATAGTCTTACACCATCTTTTTTTAGGATGTTTTGCACTTCAATTAACGGCGTATTTCCTATTAAATTAGTTATTGATTGACTTTGTATCATGATGGTCTTGTGCTTATATTAATTTCTGACTTATAGGTCACTAATGAGTTTGGCGGAACAGATTGCGTAATCCATACATTGGCACCAATTACGCTATTTTTTCCTATTACAATATCGCCTCCTAAAATAGTTGCGTTGGCGTATATTGTTACATTATCTTCTATGGTTGGATGACGTTTGGTTTGCGACAAACTTTTTTTAACCGATAATCCACCTAAAGTAACACCTTGAAATATCTTGACATTGTTTTTGATAATACTAGTTTCTCCAATTACAATTCCTGTTCCGTGATCTATAAAAAATGAATCGCCAATGGTTGCTCCTGGATGAATATCGATACCTGTTTTTCCATGAACACACTCGCTCATCATTCTAGAAATAATAGGTAAATCCATTTTAAATAATTCGTGACTCATCCTATAAATTGCTATGGCATGAAAGCCTGGATATGCTAGATAAATTTCTTGCAAACTCTTACAAGCTGGATCATTTTTTTCGGCAGCTTTGGCATCTAACTCAATTTTCTTTTTTATCGTTGGAAGCATACTTTCAAAAGTACTCCAAATGACTTCAGAGTCTTTATCTGTAATGTCTTCAACAACTGTTTTAAATATAGGCTTTAGCTGTTTCAGTTGTTCTTTTTGTCTTACTTCATCATCAAACAATGCATAGAACAATTGCTTTGTTACATCTGAAACGGTCTCTTTAATTCGTAAATTTATCTGCATGTTTTTCTTATGAATGCTAAAATTACTATTCCATTTTTAGTTTATCACAAGCTTTAAGATTTTATTAAAATAAAACCTCGTAGTAAAAAAATTTCACCACGAGGAATTACAACTAAATATACAGCAACTAATCATTAATCTATTGCTTGCACAACTGCTTTTGGCGCTTCTTTTCTGGTTCCATCAAAACCATCAACACCACTAACGGTTGTGTACTTTAAAACATATTTTTTACCAGGATTGATAATTTTATAAGCTGATTGACACATTAATGTTGCTTCGTGGAAACCACATAAAATCAGCTTTAATTTACCTTCGTAGGTATTAACATCTCCTATAGCAAAAACTCCAGGAATATTGGTTTGATAATCTAACGTATCAACTTTTATGGCGTTTTTTTCAATCTCTAATCCCCAATCTGAAATAGGCCCAAGTTTTGGTGATAGACCAAACAGCGGAATAAAATGATCTGCTTCTAAAAGTATGTTTTCACCTTCTTTTTCGATAGTTACACCTTCAACATTTTGATTACCATGAATGGCCGTAACTTCAGCTGGTGTAATTAAATTAATCTTTCCTAAAAGTTTTAACTCTTTTACTTTTTCTACAGAATCTAAAGCGCCACGAAACTCGTTTCTTCTGTGAACCAAAGTCACTTCAGACGCAATATCAGCAAGAAAAATACTCCAGTCTAAAGCCGAATCACCACCACCAGAAATCACCACTTTCTTGTTGCGATACACTTCTGGGTCTTTAATCATGTATTCAACACCTTTATCTTCGTAAAATTCTAGGTTTTCAATTTTAGGCTTTCTAGGTTCAAAACTTCCTAATCCACCAGCAATTGCTACTACTGGTGCATGATGTTTTGTGCCTTTATTTGTTGTTACAATAAACGAACCGTCTTCTAACTTTTCTATGGTTTCTGCACGTTCTCCTAACGTAAAACCAGGTTCAAACTGTTTGCCTTGTTCCAATAAATTTTTGGTTAAATCGCCTGCTAAAATTTCAGGAAAACCAGGAATGTCATAGATTGGCTTCTTTGGGTAAATCTCTGAACATTGTCCACCTGGTTGTGCTAATGCATCTATTAAATGGCATTTTAATTTTAATAATCCTGCTTCAAAAACGGTAAATAATCCGGTTGGTCCTGCGCCTATTATTAATATATCGGTTTTAATCATGTTTAAATCTGTTTGTTTGAAATTAATGTTTTAGTCACATTGTTTAGGGTTTGAACTTTATGCTCAAAGTCGCCTTTAATTGTTTTTCTAAATCGGTTTAAATTTTGCACCAAATCGTCTATATTTTCTGGAATGACATCTTCAAAAAACTGTCTTAAACGTTTTGCTGTTGTTGGTGATTTTCCGTTGGTAGAAATAGCTACTTTTACATGACCTTTAGTAACAATACCTCCTAAATAAAAATCGCACAACTCTGGTGTATCTGCTACATTTACCAAAATATGATTAGCTTTTGCATCGTTATAGATTTGCTTATTTACTTCTGGTTTGTCTGTCGCTGCAATAATTAAATCTTGATCCAATAAAAACGAATCGTGATAAGACATCTTGATTAACTTAACATCAAACTGCTTTGCTAATGTTATAACATCTGGTCTAAAAAAATTAGCTACCATTGTTACTTTAGCATTTGGACTAGATTTTAATAAAAACGTTAGTTTTTCTAAAGCCACATAACCACCACCAACAATTAGCGTATTAATGCTATGCATTTTTATAAAAATTGGATATAAATTATTTCTTTCATTCATAGTTATGCTACTTTTAAAGTTTCTACTTGTTTAGCGATTGAATTAAGCGCAACACGCTGTTTTACAACATCACCAACAACAATAATTGCTGGATTAGACAGTTGCTGTTTTTTAACTACATCGCAAATTGTATTTACAGTTCCAATACCAAATTTTTCATCTTTTGTTGTTCCGTTTTGAATAATTCCTACTGCAGTATTTGATTTACCTTCGGATGAAAACACGTCCATAATTTGCTGTAGTTTTCCCATTCCCATAAGGATTACCACTGTTGCGGTAGATTTTGCTGCAAGTACAATATCATTAGACATATTATGTGATTTGGTTGTACCAGTAATGACCCAAAAACTTTCTGAAGCACCACGTTTTGTTAACGGAATACCTTGAAATGCTGGCACTGCCAATGCTGAAGAAATACCAGGTACCACAAAAGTTTCTAAACCAAAAGGTTTTACATAATCTATCTCTTCTGCTCCACGACCAAACACAAAAGGATC
The DNA here is from genome assembly GCF_004366715.1 of Meridianimaribacter flavus. Taxonomy (GTDB): domain Bacteria; phylum Bacteroidota; class Bacteroidia; order Flavobacteriales; family Flavobacteriaceae; genus Gaetbulibacter_B; species Gaetbulibacter_B jejuensis. Next base: position 127,504 of record NZ_SOQZ01000006.1, on the reverse strand, counting down.
GCCTCCTTTTAGTCTTACAACATGTCCTTTTGTTTTTGCTCGCTGAACGATTAACTCATTAATTTGTTCTTGTTGATAAGCATAACAACCTTTGCGTTTACCAACAAAAATCAGTTCTGCTTTTTTTGACGCATAGTCTAGCAAATCTTTGTTTATTAGAGCATCGTAGAGAATTACATCTGCCGATTGAATTGCTTTAATAGCCTTAAGCGTTATTAATTCTGGATCGCCAGGTCCTGCACCAACTATTGTTAATTTTGGAATTATTGTCTTCATCATCATGCTACTTTTTGATCGTTTTCACGATAGGTTTTTACTGTTTTTAAAAAGGCTTCGGCACTTTTAAAATATTGCTCTGCAAATGCTTTACTTGGTGCATTTTCTTTAATTTGAAATACTAACTCTGAAAATGATACGTCTAGCGGAATACGCTTTGTTGCTACAAAATCTTCATCAAACTGCTTAATAATTCCTGCTTGAGAATTGGTAGATTTATTTTCTGTTAGCAATATTGCTTTAGCTGAATTTACAAACGCATTATACGTGTGATAAATAGCATGAGAATACACGTTGTTCTCTAACGCTTCTTTTGCCAGCTCAAGTTTTTCTTCACTTTCTAAAAATAAAGTTGAAATTAAATCGATAACTACACCAGCACATTCGCCAATACCAATTGCTTTTTCATAAACTTCGGTATTTCCCCAATCGATAAAATCGTCTTGAGTTAAATTGCTTACGTCCGATAAGTCTGTAAGCATATCATAAAAATACATTTGTCCTTTGTCTTGATAGTAATCTTCAAACGACAGGTTATTTGCGTTAATTTGAAAATCGTCTAACAAACGACGTAGCGCTATTGGTGCACGACGACTTGGTACTTTTACTACTTTGTCAGCAAAAACACCTTGACCGTTACCTTTGTTTGCTCCACCTAAAAGTACTTGCAATGCTGGTGCAACTAATTTATCTGGCGTACGAATTGACATACCTTGAAATCCAATATTTGCCATATTGTGTTGCCCACAAGCATTCATACAACCGCTAATTTTAATTACAAGATCTTTGTTATTTAAGTATTGCGGATATTCAGTTTTAATGACGCGCTCTAATTCTTCAGCAATTCCTGTACTACTTGCTATTCCTAAATTACAAGTATCTGTTCCTGGACAAGCTGTAATATCTACTGCTTTGTTATAACCAGCTTCTGCAAATCCTAATTTGGATAATTCTTGATAGAAATGTGGCAATAAATCTTCCTTAACAAACGGAATTAATATGTTTTGGCGTAAGCTTAACCGTATTTCTCCTGCTGCATAATCTTCGACTAAATTAGCTAACAATCGTGCTTTGTCTGTATAAAAATCACCTAACAACACCTTTATTCCTATCGCGACATAATCATCTTGCTTTTGTTTGATAACATTGGTGTTTTTCCAAGTTTGAAAAGCTTTTTCATCTTTTATATCAACTTCGGGAGCAGTAACATTTACTGGTTTTGAAACTGGATAATTTTCTGCATCAATTGGAACAGATTCAAATTCTATTGCTTTTTGCTCTTCTGCTACAAGGCGCTTAAATTCTTCTAAACCAATATCTTTTATTAAGAATTTCATACGTGCTTTTGCACGACTTTTACGTTCGCCATAACGATCAAAGATGCGCAAAACACCTTCCATTACTGGAATAATTTTATCACTAGGCAAAAATTCATAAAACACATCGGCATGTCGTGGTTGCGAACCTAATCCGCCACCAAGCATTACTTTAAAGCCACGTACATTGTTTTCAACTTTTGCGATAAATCCTAAATCGTGCATGTAAGACAATCCTGTATCTTCTTCTGAAGCTGAAAAAGACACTTTAAACTTACGTCCCATTTCTTGACAAATTGGATTACGCAAAAAGAACTTAAACAAAGCATCTGCATAAGGAGACACATCAAAAGGTTCGTTTACGTCAATTCCGGCAGTTTCGCTTGCTGTTACATTTCTTACCGTATTACCACAAGCTTCACGAAGGGTTACATCGTCACGTTCTAATTCTGCCCAAAGCTCTGGCGTTCTATCAAGATCTACGTAATGAATTTGTATATCTTGTCTAGTTGTAATGTGCAACCTTCCGCGAGAATATTCGTCTGAAACATCTGCAATTCGGCGTAATTGTTTACTTAACACCTTTCCGTAAGGCAATTTTATACGAATCATTTGAACACCTTGCTGTCTTTGCCCATAAACACCACGAGCAAGACGTAAGCTTCTAAACTTTTCTTCATCAATGTTTCCATTATGGAATAGCTCAATTTTTCTGGCTAATTCTATAATGTCTTTCTCTACAACTGGATTTTCTATTTCTGTTCTAAAACTCTGCATGGTGCGTCGCTTTTTTTATTGTAAATGAATTCCGCACTCTCTACTTTGAAGTGCTTTTATTGGGTCGAAATAATCGACGTTTTTGGTTAAATTATGCTTTGTTACGTAAGCGTCTAAATCGGCATCTGTCCAATAGTAAAATGGGCTCACTTTTAAAATGCCGTTTTTACTTAAGCTTAAAATATCTTTCTTATTTCTTAACTCGGTTTGTCTTACACGAATATTCGTAAACCATACTTCAGGATTGTGTTCTTTTAAAGCTCTTTTGAAGGGTTCTAATTTTACAACTTCTGAAAACTGATCGAAATTATCATCTTCTAATGATGGAAAACCTATAGTTTTTTCAACCTCTTCTTTACTCAATAACGATTGATACTTGCGAAGATTTAAATGATACTTCTCTGTAATATTTTTAGCATGTTCATAAGTACTTGGTTGATTGTATAACGTATCGCACCAAATAACCTTTATGTCTTTACTATGCTTGGTTATGGTACTTAACAAAACTTCAGAGTATACGCCAAAACTTGTTGTTACTATGTTATTGTTTGTTAATCTCAATGCCCAATCAATGATTTCATCAGGTGTTTTATCTTTTAATACTCGGTTCCAATATGCTATATCTATCGTTTGTCCTATCATCTATTTTTTTATTTTTACTATACTCCTATCGGAATAGTAGGAATTAAAAACAAAACTATATAAAAATATTTACCTAGCAGGTATTATTTAGGTTAAAATTTGAATAAAATCGTTAAAGTTATCCTTTGCGTTAATTAAAAAAGTGTTGATTTACAGTAAATCTGCCAATGATTTATTGTTGAAAATTTGCAGTGTGCTATCCCTAACTTCAATCATTAAGCTATGAACAGCACAGGCTGTTTCGTCTGGACAATCATCGCATTTTTCATAAAAATTCAAACTCACGCATGGCACCATAGCAATAGGACCTTCAAGGATTCTCATGATTGGTGCCATTTTAATATCCTTGGGATCTTTAAGAAGATAATAACCTCCATTTTTACCTTTTTTAGATCCTAAAAACCCATTCTTACGAAGCGTTAATAAAATACTCTCCAGAAATTTTCTAGAGATATTTTCACTTTCGGAAATAGCACTGATTTGAACAGGTTTGTTTCCTTCCTGTCGTGCTAAATACGTTAGCGCTTTTAGGCCATATTTGGTTTTCTTTGAAAGCATAAATTCAAAGATAACCAAAATCTGTTATCAACCTAACGCTTGGTTTAAATCGGCAATAATATCCTCATAATGCTCCAACCCTACTGACACACGTACCAAACCATCTGAAATTCCAACTTCAAGTCTATCAACTTCATTCAATTTACTATGTGTTGTTGATGCTGGATGCGTTGCAATACTTCTGGTATCTCCTAAATTTGCTGATAATGACAATAGTTGCAATTTGTTTAAAAACTGTCTTCCGGCTTCAACACCTCCTTTTATTTCAAAAGCTACAATATTACCGCCTTTTTTCATTTGCTTTTTAGCTATGTCATATTGTGGATGCGATTTTAAAAACGGATATTTTACCAATTGCACATTTTCATGCGACTCTAAAAACTCTGCTACTTTTAACGCATTTTCACAATGTCTATCAACACGAACAGAAAGTGTCTCCAAGCTTTTTGATAATACCCATGCATTAAATGGTGATAATGCTGGACCTGTATTTCTTGAAAACAAATAAATTTCTCTAATCAAATCGGCTTTACCAACAGTAACACCACCTAAAACACGACCTTGACCATCTATTAATTTAGTTGCTGAATGAATAACCAAATCTGCTCCAAATCTAATAGGGTTTTGTAAATATGGTGTTGCAAAACAGTTATCTATAACCAATAGTAAATTGTGTTTTTTAGCGATGCTTCCCAGCAACTCTAAATCTAAAATATCAACCGCTGGATTGGTTGGCGTTTCGGCATAGAGAATTTTAGTATTTGGTTGAATAAGGCTTTCAATTTTATCAATTTCATTTACTTTGAAATAGCTCGTTTCAATATTCCATTTTGGTAAAAATTTGGTAAACAAACTATGTGTTGATCCAAAAACGCTTCGGCAAGACACCACATGATCGCCAGCATTTAACAAAGCAGCAAATGTTGAAAACACAGCCGACATTCCTGTTGCGTATGCATAACCAGCTTCAGCACCTTCTAACTTGCAAATTTTATCTACAAACTCTGACGTGTTTGGGTTTGTAAATCGGCTGTAAATATTACGCTCTTTTTCTTCGGCAAATGAAGCACGCATATCTTCGGCATCTTCAAACACAAAACTACTGGTTAAGTGCAATGGTGTTGAATGCTCTAAATACTGCGAACGCTCCATTTGTGTGCGTATCGCTTGGGTTTCAAAATGGTTTTCTTTGCTCATTATCTTTAGTTTTTTTCTTTTAATTAATATGTTTTGAAAGGCGTAAAATATCTCCAAAAACACCTCTTGCAGTAACTTCTGCGCCTGCTCCAGCTCCTTGAATTACAATAGGATGTTCGCCATACGATTCGGTGAAAATTTCAAAAATAGCATCAGCTCCTTTTACTTGCCCTAAAGCACTATCTTCAGGAATTGACACCAATTTCACTTCTAGATTTCCTTTGTCTTGTTGTAAATCTCCAGATAAATCACCAACATATCGCAGTACATGATTTGGTTGTTGTTTATCTTTTACATTCTGAAATTCTGAATCAAGAACATCTAATTGCTGTAAAAATTCTGCAACCGAAATATCACGATATGCTTCAGGTATTAAATTTTGAACAGCAACATCATCAAACTCGTTTATCAAATCCAATTCGCGAGCTAGAATAAGTAGTTTCCTTGCCACATCATTTCCTGAAAAATCTTCACGTGGATCTGGTTCGGTAAAGCCTTTATCAATCGTTTCTTGAACAATGGTGCTAAATGGTTTATCCTGAACCGAAAAGTTATTGAACAAGTAACTTAACGTTCCTGAAAACACACCACGAATACGTGTAATATTCTCACCAGATTCATGTAATAATTTGATAGTATCAATTAGCGGTAAACCTGCGCCAACCGTAGTTTCGTACAAGTATTGCTTGTTGTTTTCTTTTAAATGTTGACGTAAATCTGCATAAAAATCATGCGAAATGGTATTGGCAATTTTATTAGACGATACCAAATCGAAACCTGCTTCTACCAACGGTTTATAATTCTCATGAAATGCTTTGCTTGCTGTATTATCAACAGCAATAAGATTTTCAAAATGATGGGCTTTGGCAAACTCAATAACATCTTGAATACTATAATTTTCTTCAGCTGAAGTAATCTCGGTTTTCCAGTTTTCTGAAACGCCATGTTTAGCCAACAATAGTTTTTTAGAATTGGCAATGGCGAACACATTTAAGTTAATGCCTTTACGCTTTTCAATCTCTGTTTTTGATTTTAAAATTTGATTAATCAGAGCGTCACCAACCAATCCGTGACCAAAAATAGCGATGTTTATCTTTTTTGAAATTCCGAAAATTTCCCCATGAATTACATTTACAGCTTTATGTAATTGTGTCTTTTTAACCACCAAACTCACATTACGTCCTGTAACCGTATTGTTAAACAACAACGGTGTAATTTGATTTTTAATTAACGCATTGAATGGCTTATGAAACGAACTTAACTCGATACCGATTATAGAAATCACCGCAACGTCATCTACCACTTCAATTTTATTGACATCTTTTGAGTAAAAATCGGTTTCAAACTCACGTTCTAGAGCAATAACCGCTTGTGTAGCTTGCGCGGAATTTATCACCAAACCAATACCTCTTTCAGAAGATCCTTGAGATACAATACTCACACTAATTCCGTAATTGCTCAACGCTTTAAAAATCCTCGCATCAACACCAACTTTACCTAACAAACCACGACCTTCTAAATTTATAAGTGCAACATCTTCTAGAACTGACAAAGACGTAACCTCTTTGTTGCTTGATTTTGATGTGATTAACGTCCCTTCATCTTCAGGATTGAACGTATTTAAAATACGAAGATTGATATTCTTTTCAACTAGCGGAATAATAGTTTTAGCGTGTAAAACGCTTGTACCGAAGTTCGCCAATTCGTTAGCTTCGTTAAAGGATAACTCCCTGATTTTTTGGGCATCTTCTACCAAATCTGGATTTGCTGTATAAATACCATTTACATGTGTGTAGTTTTGCAATTCTTCGGCATCTAAATAGTTTGCCAATAATGACGCTGAATAATTGCTTCCATTTCTTCCCAACAAGGTCGTTTCTCCATTTTGATTAGAGCCGATAAATCCTGTTACAACGTTTACAGTTGTACCATTATAGCTTTTAAAATGCGCCAAAACATTGTCTTTAGATTGCTTATCTTGAGGTTGTGCATTTATATAATCAGCATCTGTTTTTATCAAAACTCTAGCATCTGTTGGGTTGGCATTAATACCTTTTGATTTTAATAATTCTGAAATCAATTTCACAGATAATAATTCGCCATAGGATAGTACTTGCGCTTTAATTTTATCGCTATAATCACCAAGCAGCTTAACGCCTTCAAAAATATTGTTCAATTCTGAAAATTCTTCAGTAAAATCAATACTTGACAACGGTTCTGTTTGATAACTTTTAAACGTTTCAAAAGCAGTTTGATAGTCTTGTTTTTTGGCAGCTTTCTCCAAAATAGCTTCTAAAGTATCAGTTGCTTTCCCTCTAGCCGAAACCACAACCGCAATACGCTCGCCTTCTTTTACTTTATGCTCTATAATTGACAACACGCGGTTTAATCCGTCGCCATTAGCAAGCGATTTCCCTCCAAATTTTAATACTTTCATTCTTTTATTTTTGGTTTCAGGTCTAAAAATGCCTTCTATAATCTGTTCTAATTGTTCAAATTCTATTAAAAATGCATCGTGTCCGTGACTGGAATGAATTTCACTATAGGTCACATTAGGATGCGTTAATGCCAATTGGCGTTGTGTTTCGCGGTTTTCTTCAGCGGTAAAAAACAAATCGGAATCTACACCAACAATGGCAATGTTAGATTTTATAATATCCAATACATTTACATTATCGCCTCTACCACGTGTAACATCAATGGTTTTTAGTAATTGATTCATGAGTTTGTAAGCCGATAGTTGAAAACGCTCTTGCAATTTTTTTCCGTGATGCAACAACCAACTTTCCACATTAAAGATTTCTAAATCATCATTTTTACTACGTTGAAAACGCTCTTTAAACGATTGTGGCGTTCGGTAACACAACATCGCGTGCATGCGTGCATCGTGAACCGGATTATTAGAGTTTACCAAAAATTGCTCTTGGATTTGGCAGTTGGCAATCAACCAATCGGTAGATTTCCAGTCGGTTGCCACAGGAATTAAATATTCGGCTAGATTTGGTGACAAAAACGCCATTTCCCAAGCAATTCCACCACCAAGTGAACCTCCAATTAACGCAAAAAGCTTATCAATTTGTAGTGCTTTTAAACCTAAAAGAAATATGTTTGCGATATCTCTTGCTACAAAATCTTTGTAGTTTTCAACCACAAATCCGTCGTAACCATTTCCTGGAATATTGAATGCTAAAATGGTATATTTTTGAGTATCGATAACTTTGTTATCACCTATTAAATCTGTCCACCAACCATCTTTACCAGCAACATTACTATTTCCGGTAAGTGCGTGATTTACCATTACAATGGGTGCTTCTCCTAAAGGTTTTCCAAAGGTTTGATAAGACAATTTAATTGTAATGCTCACATTGCTTTCTAGCAAGACATTGTCTAATAAAACATATTTAAGTTTGCTCATGTTTGATTTATAAATTTTAAAAAATCAAAAAGTCAAAACACCTCTTTTGTGAGGACTTAAATAGAATATGTTAAAAAGAAATTACGTAATTACAGGACTGTAATTAGTTTTGTGTTATCTATCTAATTGAAATTTTCGATTATACTCGAAATAACAAAAAGTAGAATTTAGCACCTTCTTAAATAAAGATTCCTATTTCCATAGGAATTTAAGGGTTGCCAAGGTTTCATAGGGTCTATTCCCTCCACCTTTCTTGATAACATTTCAATAAGTAATTTGAACTTTGTGAGTGCAAATATTCAGTTAGAAAATTTTAATATCCAAATAATTTTGATTTTTTTTATAAAATCTCTTTAAAAAATCAGGCGTATTGTTCTAAATATTTCTCTTTAATAATCTGTGCTACAGGCTTGTTTTCAATCTTACTTTCTAACCAAGAAATAATATCAAGATACAAAAATGCACGACGCTCATAAGGATGATTTTCGTATTGCTTAAGCTGTTTATGAAACTTAACAAATGCTTTTTTAATATCATGCGGAAAAATATCTTGAAGTCCTCGAATAAACCTAATCATTTCTTTTTGAACCTCGTTTAAATCGTTGATTTTCAGTAGATACTTATAAGTATCTCTTAATAAACGCTCCAAATGATAATCTAAACCTTCTTCATAATGCGCCACAACGTTTAAAACACGAGAAAAACACTGTAAATCCTCACGCATAGAAAGCGATTTATTAGAAATTATCTTATTTAAATAATGAATACATTCTCGATTATTTCCTGCCCCAAAATGCATACTCGCAAACTTGTAATAGAAAATCATGGTATGGTGTTCATCTATTCTATCTTGATATTTTGGTAGTGCTTTTTCAATTTTAGGAATTAACTGCAAGCCTTCGTGAAAACTACCATCTACAAAATAGTAATTCACACTATTTACATTGTAATACAAGAATGATAAGGCTTCTACATTCTCATCTTTATTGAAAGATGGCGTATTTATAATATCTTCAAATTTATCGAGGTATTCTTTAAATTTATCTTTGTTTTTTATGTAAAAAAGTGACTCCAACAAATAGTTATTTCCTTTTATAAAAAACACAGGATTTAGGTGAATCATTTCAGGATTTTGCTCAAAAAGAGACACCCATTTTAAAGCAAATTTATAGCAGTTTAAAAAATCTTGCATTAAAAAACTATACCACAAATAGGCTTTATACAACCATAGTTTTTCTCTAAAACCTAACTGTGAAATGTCATATTTAGGTAATCTGGCGTTAAAATAGTCTTGTATTTCTTTAGCATCATCTTGATTTTTAGCGTAACCAAATTTTAGGAAAAGTCCGTATAACTGCAAAGATAAATTTGAGAGTTTACTGGCAATCACATTGGCTTGACTTAACTCTTTGGCTTGTATTGTAAGTTCATCTGCACGACCACTGATACTACGTGTAATATACTGTGACTCAATAACCTTTTCTAGCTCTACAATTTCATAAGCTAGATTTTTTTCTTCATGCTGTATCGCAACATCTTTAGCTTTATCTAAAATTTTCAATGCCTGCTTATACAAACCTTTATGATACAAAATAGACGCAAAATCCAGCTGTTCTCTTATTTGAGAACGTGTGTTTTGGTGAGACGGACTCAAACGCAAACTAATTAAAATTTGCTTGTACAAATGTGCTTTTACATTAGCTAATTGCTGCTTTTTAATATTGGCATTTTTTAAAATAGCAACCTCATCATACAATGACAACTTATCCATAACATTAAACAAATTCAAAAATTTTGAATCATCATTCACACCCAATCTGCCAACATACAATTTAAATTGGCGTTTTTCAGATTTGGTCATGGATTTTACCAACGAAAACAAATTATCTTTTTGGTCTTTAGTCATCAAACAAAATAAATATTAACTAATTGAAATACAGTGTTTTAAATTAAAATAATACGTTTGAACATCGTAAACAAAGTTGCGAGTTTATACGCTATCATAAATCCAAAGTATAAATTCGTAAGACAATACAAAAATTTATTTTTTAATGTCTAAAGATAAAGTACAAATTTTCGATACAACACTTCGCGATGGTGAGCAAGTACCAGGTTGTAAATTAAACACAAGTCAAAAACTGGTCATTGCTGAACGACTAGACATGTTGGGTGTTGATATTATTGAAGCAGGTTTTCCTGTGTCTAGCCCTGGAGATTTTGAAGCTGTTGCTGCCATAGGAAGAATTGTAAAAAACGCTACCGTTTGTGGACTAACACGTGCTGTTGAAAATGATATTAAGGTCGCTGCCGAAGCTTTAAAAACAGCTGTTAGACCAAGAATACATACAGGAATAGGCACATCAGACTCACATATAAAATTCAAATTCAACTCTACGCGCGAAAAAGTTTTAGAACGTGCATATAATGCTGTAAAATACGCTAAATCGTTTGTAGAAGATGTAGAGTTTTATGCCGAAGATGCTGGACGAACTGATAACGAATTCCTTGCTAAAGTTTGTGAAGTTGCCATTAGTGCTGGAGCAACGGTTTTAAACATTCCTGATACTACAGGCTACTGCTTACCTAGTGAGTATGGTGCCAAAATAAAATATTTAAAAGAACATGTAAAAGGCATAGACAAAGCTATTTTATCTTGTCATTGCCATAATGATTTAGGATTAGCCACAGCAAATTCTATAGAAGGTGTTATTAATGGTGCTCGCCAAATAGAATGCACTATTAATGGTGTTGGCGAACGTGCTGGTAATACAGCTCTTGAAGAAGTCGTCATGATTTTAAAACAACACCCTTATTTAAATTTAGACACAAGTATTGTAACACAAGAACTTTATGGCATTAGCCAATTAGTACAAGAACAAATGGGTGTTTACTCTCAACCTAACAAAGCGATTGTTGGCAGTAACGCTTTTGCTCACAGCTCTGGAATTCATCAAGATGGCGTTATAAAAAACCGTGAAACTTACGAAATTATAGACCCAAAAGATGTTGGTGTTACCGAGTCTGCTATTGTACTTACAGCTAGAAGTGGTCGAGCTGCTTTAGCGTATCGCGCAAAAAATATTGGTTACGAACTAACCAAATTACAGCTTGATGATATTTATCAAAACTTCTTGGTTTTTGCAGATAAGAAAAAGGAAGTCAATGATAGCGATATTCATCAAATTATTGAAACAAGCAACGTGTATCAACAAATCATTTCGGCTTAATTAAAAAAGAGTACCGCTTTCGCGGAAAACAACTATGGGAAAAACATTATTCGATAAAGTTTGGGATGCACATGTGGTCGATTCTATTGAAAACGGCCCTCAAATTTTATATATAGACAAACATTTAATTCATGAAGTTACGAGTCCGCAAGCATTTAATGAGCTTGAAGAACGTAACATTCCTATTTTTAGACCAAATCAAATTGTAGCAACTGCAGATCACAATACACCAACACAAAACCAACATTTACCAGTAAGAGACGAATTATCCAGAAACCAATTAAAACAATTGGCTGAAAACTGCGATAAAAACAACATTACACTTTACGGTCTTGGTCATAAATACAACGGTATTGTTCACGTTATGGCTCCAGAACTTGGTATTACGCAACCTGGAATGACTATGGTTTGTGGCGATAGTCACACCTCAACGCATGGTGCTTTTGGAACCATTGCTTTTGGTATTGGCACAAGTCAAGTTGCACAAGTTTTTGCTAGTCAATGTTTGCTTTTAACAAAACCTAAAAGCTTACGTGTTTCTGTAAACGGAACCCTAAAACCTGGTGTATTACCAAAGGATGTTATTTTATACATCATTTCAAAAATTGGTACAAATGCAGGTACTGGTTATTTCTGTGAATATGCTGGTGATGTTTTTGAAAACATGAGTATGGAAGGCAGAATGACTGTATGTAATATGAGTATTGAAATGGGAGCTCGTGGTGGCATGATTGCGCCAGACGAAACTACTTTTGCCTATGTAAAAGGGAAAGAGTTTGCGCCTCAAGGTGAAGCCTTTGAGAAAGCTGTTGCTTACTGGAAAACACTTCCTACTGATGCCGATGCTACTTTTGATAAAGAATATACGTTTGATGCTGAAGACATCGAACCTATGGTTACTTATGGTACCAACCCTGGAATGGGTATAAAAATAAATGCCAAAATCCCAGATTTAAGCGATGCTTCTTTTGAAAAGTCTTTGGAATATATGGACTTTAAAAAAGGAGAACTTATGCTAAACAAACCTATTAACTACGTGTTTATAGGAAGTTGCACCAACTCCCGAATTGAAGATTTTAGAGTTGCTGCCAACTATATAAAAGGTAAGCAAAAAGCCCCAAATGTAACTGCTTGGTTAGTTCCTGGAAGTAAGCAAGTAGAATCTCAAATAGAAGAAGAAGGCTTAAAAACAGTATTTGAAGCTGCTGGTTTTGAATTAAGACAACCTGGTTGCAGTGCATGTTTAGCCATGAACGATGATAAAATTCCTGAAGGCGAATACTGTGTTTCAACATCAAATAGAAATTTTGAAGGTAGACAAGGACAAGGCGCAAGGACTATTTTAGCAAGTCCACTAGTTGCCGCTGCAACTGCTGTAGAAGGAAAAATTGTTGATGTCACTAAAGCGTTAAGCCTAGAAGAAGAATTGATTTAAACATGGAAAAATTTACAACTTTACATAGTACTGCCATTCCGTTGGAAATTGAGAATATTGACACCGATCAAATTATTCCAGCGCGTTTTTTAAAGGCAACCGACAAACAAGGTTTTGGCGATAATGCATTTAGAGATTGGCGTTTTGATAAACAAGGAAACATCAACGAAGCCTTTGCTTTAAACAACCCAAAATATCATGGTAGCATATTGGTTGCTGGAGACAATTTTGGTTGCGGTTCTAGTCGTGAGCATGCTGCTTGGGCGCTTGCTGGTTATGGTTTTAAAGTAATTGTTTCTAGTTTTTTTGCCGATATTTTTAAAGGCAATGCTTTAAACAATGGCTTGTTGCCTTTACAAGTTTCTGAAGGGTTTTTAAAAGATTTGTTTGAGGTTATTAAAACCAATCCTGAAACAGTATTAACCGTGAATTTAGAAGCGCAAACCTTAACGGTTGATGGCTCAAATTTGCAAACCGATTTTGACATTGATCCTTACAAGAAAACTTGTATGATTAATGGCTATGATGATATTGATTATCTATTAAGTAAAAAAGAACAAATAGAAGCTTTTGAACTATCGCGTTAGCGATTGAGGCATTTGTTGAAGCTCTCCAGATGGTTACAATCTGGAAGCGACTGCCGAAAGCGCGACCCTTGTGGTAACGCCCAAAAAAGCAACAAAATAATAACTAAATAAAGAGAGCAGCGTGATTTGCTTTCGAAGGAAATGACTATGAAATTAAATATTGCAGTTTTATCAGGAGATGGTATTGGTCCAGAAGTTACAAAAGAAGCCATCAAGACATTGAAAGCGATAGCTCAAGAGTTTGACCATACGTTTAATTTTAAATCGGCTTCAGTTGGCGCTATTGCTATTGATGAAACTGGAGAACCGCTTCCTGATGCTACGCTAGATTTGTGCAAACACAGCGATGCTGTATTGTTTGGTGCCATTGGCGACCCAAAATATGATAATAATCCTAATGCAAAAGTGCGTCCGGAACAGGGATTACTTAAGCTACGTAAAGAGCTTGGTTTGTATGCAAACATTAGACCTGTTAAGGCTTACGACATGCTTTTAAGTCAGTCGCCATTGAAGGAAGAAAACATTAAAGGTACTGACATTAGTATTTATCGTGAATTGACTGGTGGTATTTATTTTGGTGAAAAACAATTAAGTGAAGATGGTAATATCGCTTCAGATTTGTGTGAATATTCTCGTGAAGAAATTGAGCGTATTACGCATTTAGCTTTTAAAGCTGCACAAACAAGACAAAAAAAGGTAACACTTGTTGATAAAGCCAATGTATTGGAAACGTCTCGTTTATGGCGCAATGTTGTAAAACAAGTTGCTGAAGACTATCCTGATGTAGTATTAGACTTTTTGTTTGTAGATAACGCTGCGATGCAATTGATATTAAATCCAAAACAGTTTGATGTTATTTTAACCGAAAATATGTTTGGTGATATTATTAGTGATGAAGCCAGTGTTATTGGTGGTAGCATTGGATTATTAGCTTCGGCATCGGTTGGTGATAAACACGCGATGTTTGAACCTATTCATGGATCGTATCCGCAAGCTACCGGAAAAGGTATTGCAAACCCTATAGCTTCTATTTTATCGGCTGCTATGTTACTTGATCATTTTGAGTTACATGAAGAAGCTGAAATGGTTAGAGAAGCTGTTGAAAAATCATTACAACTAGAAATCACAACACCTGATTTAAACAGTAAAAACAATACTATAACAACAAGTAAAGTTGGAGACTTTATTGAAGACTTTATTAATAACCCTAAAGATAGTAACCTAAATTTCGCGAATATTCATTTGGGTCAATCTACTATTATTTAGAGTGATTAATTATTTTTGATTAAAATCAGAAAAGCACCTTAAAAAAGGTGCTTTTTTTATTTCGGAAACTTCTCTTTTATCTTGTTCAGGCACAAATTACCAATACTTCCAATGTGTGTATGCTCTTTTGAGGTGTCTGGACTATAGGTTCCGCTTTGTACATCACCACCAATTTTTTGATAGGCTTCTCTAAAACTCATACCGTTTTCAACTAGTGTATTGATGTTGTCCACCGTAAATAAATACTGATATTTTTCATCGTTTAAGTCAATAGATTTTACTTCTATTTGTTTTATAGAATAGTTGAAAATCTCTAAAATATCTTGCATATCCATAATGGCAGAAATCATATTTTCTTTCAACAATTGATAATCTCTGTGATAACCACTTGGCAGATTATTGGTAATCAAAACCATCTCATGATGTAAGGCTTGAATTTTATTGCTCTTTCCTCTAATCAATTCGAAAACATCAGGATTTTTTTTATGAGGCATAATACTACTTCCTGTAGTTAACTCATCCGGAAAACTTATGAAACCAAAATTCTGACTCATATATAGGCAAATATCCATAGCAAAACGCGCCAATGTATTGGCTAAACTACCTAATGCTAATGCAATGGTACGTTCACTTTTTCCTCTACTCATTTGCGCTGCAACGACGTTGTATTTTAAAGTTGAAAACCCTAAAAGTTCTGTTGTTAATTGTCTGTCAATTGCAAATGAACTTCCGTAACCAGCTGCAGAACCTAGCGGATTTTGATCAACAGTTTTTAAAGCAGCATCTAACAAATACACATCGTCAATTAAGACTTCTGCATAGGTTGAAAACCATAACCCAAAAGATGATGGCATGGCAACTTGTAAATGCGTGTAACCTGGTAATAGTGCTTTTTTATGCGTTTCAGCTAACTCTAAAAGCGTTTCAAAAAAGTCTTTTGTTTTAGATTTTATATTGATTAATTCAGCTTTATAAAACAATTGCAATGCCACCAAAACTTGATCATTTCTAGAGCGTGCTGTATGGATTTTTTTACCAACGTCACCATAGGTTTTGGTGAGTTCAAATTCAATTTTTGAATGTACATCTTCAAACTGATTGTCTATGGTAAATGTTCCGTTTTCAATTTGTGATGCTAAATCCTGAAGTCCTTTTTCTAATTGTTGTAATTCTTCAGCAGTTAAAACACCAATCGTTTGCAACATTTTAGCATGCGCTAATGAGGCTTGAACATCGTACTTTGCGATATGCAAATCGATTTCACGATCATTACCAACTGTAAATTGTTCTATTTTTTTGTCTATGCTTATGCCTTTATCCCAGAGTTTCATAATTTATTCCTGCGAAAGCAGGAATCTCTGCTTTCTTTTTAGTTTAATTTTCTTTTTTGGATTCCGCATCAAGTGCGGAATGACAAACCTTTTATAAAATAACGCGATTCAACAATTCAATATAAATCTTTATGCCTTCTTCAATTTCATTGATATAAATAAATTCGTCTGCACTGTGTGATCGTGTACTATCTCCTGGTCCTAGTTTTAACGACGGACAGCTCAACACTGCTTGGTCTGATAAAGTTGGCGAACCGTAAGTGTTTCTTCCAATTTCAATACCAGCTTTTACCAAAGGATGATCAATTGGAATAGACGACGAATTCAGTTTTATACTTCGAGGAATGATGCTATCACAAGGCGCTTCTTGTTGTAAAACATCTACAATCTCTTGATTGGAATATTTATCATTCACACGAACATCTACCACCAAATCAACATTTGCAGGAACAGCATTGTGTTGCTTACCAGCATTGATTTGCGTCACAGTCATTTTTACAACACCCAAAGCTTCTGATGTTTTTGTAAACTCATAATTTTTAAACCATTCTAATACTGAAATCGTGTTATAAATTGCATTGTCATCGTTAGGATGTGCTGCATGACTTGGTGTGCCTTTTACTACAGCATCAAACACAACCAGACCTTTTTCGGCTACAGCCAAATGCATCAAGGTTGGTTCGCCTACAATAGCGACATCAACGTTCGGAATAACACTTAACATGCTATTCAAACCATTGTCACCACTGCTTTCTTCTTCGGCTGAAGCAACAATAACTAAATTGTATTTCAGATTTTTTTGCCCATAGAAATAAGCAAATGTTGCAAGCAAACTTACCAAACAACCACCAGCATCGTTGCTTCCTAAACCATACAATTTCCCATCTTCAACAATTGCTTTAAACGGATCTTTAGTATAACCATTATTTGGTTTTACCGTATCGTGATGCGAGTTTAAAAGCAACGTTGGTTTGGTCTCATCAAAATGTTTATTGATTGCCCAAACGTTATTCTTTGTGCGTTGATATGGTATGTTATGAAGCTGAAACCATTGCTCAATAAGTTGTGCAGTTTGGTCTTCTTCAGATGAAAACGAAGGTGTTTCTATCAGTTGTTTTAACAACGAAATGGCTTGTTCTGTTAACGTTGAAATCATTTTGAAATGGTTGTGTAGGTTGAATTTTTATCGAAAAGCATCTCTGGTTTTCCAATGCATACTTTTTGTACATTATGATTGACAGCATGCATACAATTATTAATTTTTGGCAGCATACCTTCCGATATAATTTGATTGTCTATCAATTGCTGAACGCTTTTTGAAGTTATTGATTCTATCACTGAATGGTCGTCATTAATATCTTTTAAAACACCGTTTTTTTCGAAACAGTAATACAATTCTGTTTTGAAAATTTGAGATAAACTAATAGCTAATTCTGATGCAATAGTATCTGCATTGGTGTTTAATAATTGTCCGTTTTTATCATGTGTAATGGCGCAAAACACTGGTGTTGCGTCATTTTCTAAAAGTAATTCTAAAGTTTTTGTATTCACTTGTTTTACATCTCCAACAAAACCGTAATCTATTGTTTTTACAGGTCTTTTGTCTGATACAATTGTGTTGCCATCTGCACCAGAAAACCCGATTGCATTACAGTTATTTGCTTGTAATTGTGCAACTATATTTTTATTGATTTTACCTGCGTAAACCATCGTAATAATATCCAAAGTTTCAGCATCGGTAATACGTCTGCCATCAATCATTTTTACTTCTACTTGCATTTGATTCGCAAGTTTTGTTGCTAATTTTCCGCCACCATGAACTAATAATTTTAGTCCTTCAATCTTGGAAAACTCTTTTAAAAACGTTTGTAATGCATCTTCGTTATCGATGATGTTTCCGCCTATTTTTATGACTTTTAGTGTTTTCATCTTAAACCTTCTAAAATCTGCTTCAACACAATTTGAGCTGCAAATGTTCTGTTATTGGCTTGCTTAATTACCACTGAATTTTCACTATCTAAAACTGCATCTTCAACAACAACATTACGTCTTACTGGTAAGCAATGCATAAATTTGGCGTTGCCCAACTTATCTTTTGTCATCATCCAATTTTCATCTTGATTTAATACTTTTCCATAGTCATTAAAATTGCTCCAGTTTTTCACATACACAAAATCGGCATCTTGCAACGCTTCTTTTTTGTTGTAATTGATTGGTGTTTCTTTAGTAATATTTTTATCTAACTCATAACCTTTTGGGTGTGTAATGGTGAAATCAATCTCTAAATTTTGCATCATTTCTACAAACGAATTCGCCACAGCTTGTGGTAACGCTTTAGGATGTGGTGCCCAAGACAATACAACTTTAGGTTTTGGTTTTTCTGCCAATTCAGTAATCGTAATCGCATCTGCCAAAGCTTGTAATGGATGCGCTGTCGCACTTTCCATGTTAACGATTGGTACTGTAGCATATTTTTCAAAACTTTTTAAAATGTATTCGCTTTGGTCTTTGGCTTTATCTGTTAATGTTGGAAATGCTCTAACCGCAATAATGTCTGCATACTGCGAAATCACTTGCGCTGCTTCTTTAATGTGTTCTGATGTGTTGGCATTCATAACGGTTCCGTCTTCAAATTCTAATTGCCAAGCATCGTTTACATTTAAAACCATCACATCCATTCCTAAATTCTTTGCTGCTTTTTCGGTACTTAATCTGGTACGTAAACTGGCATTAAAAAATAGCATGACCAAGGTTTTATGTTTACCTAAATCTTGAAATTCATAAGGATTCATTTTTAATAAAATAGCTTCCTTTATAGTTTCGTTTAGGTTAGAAATGTCTTTTATTTCGGTGTATTTTTTCATAATAATTAGGTCTCGACTGCGCTCGACCTGACAGTAAAATGTCTCCTCGAGCGCAGTCGAGAGGTTTTTATGTATTTAACTCAATTTTCAATGCTTCAAAAAAGTCATCAATGTGTTTTTTCTGAATGGTTAATGGTGGAAGAATTCGTAAAAGATTAGGGTTTTTGGCGCTTCCAGTAAACATGTGATGTTTATGAATCAGTTGTTTTCTTAATTCTGAAACAGGGAAATCAAACTCTAATCCTAACATTAATCCACGACCTTTAATACTTTTCAAGCTTGGTAATTCTTTAGCTTTTTCAATAAAATAAGCTGAAATTTCATTTGCATTTTCAAGCAGTTTTTCTTCCTCTAAAACTTCTAAAACCGAAAGTGATGCTGCGCAAGCCAAATGATTGCCGCCAAAGGTTGTTCCTAACAAACCAAAGCTAGGCTTGATGTTTGGATGAATTAAAATACCACCAATAGGAAAACCGTTGCCCATTCCTTTTGCGATAGAAATAATATCTGGTGAAATTTTATGCTTTTGAAAAGCAAAAAAATCGCCAGTTCTACCAAAACCAGATTGCACTTCGTCTGCGATCAAAATCGTGTTGTATTGCTTGCATAACGCTTCCAAACCTTGATAGAATTCAGTAGTGCTTTCGTCTAATCCGCCAACACCTTGAATACACTCGATAATTACTGCACAAGTTTTATCTTCCTTTAAAATATTTTCAACTGAAATTAAATCGCCTAACTCTACAAAATCAACTTCTAGTTGGGCATTGATTGGCGCCACAATTTTAGGATTATCTGTTGATGCAACTGCTGCAGAAGTACGACCATGAAATGAATTTTTAAAGGCTAACACTTTACTTTTTCCGTTGTGGAATGATGCTAATTTCAAAGCGTTTTCATTCGCTTCTGCACCAGAATTACACAAAAACAGTTGATAATCTTTACAACCTGAAAGCGCTTCTAACTTATCTGCCAAAGCTACTTGCACCGGATTTTGAATTGCATTACTGTAAAAACCCAATTTTGACACTTGATTAGAAATTGCAGACACATATTTTGGATGCGAATGTCCAATAGAAATCACTGCATGTCCACCATATAAGTCCAAATATTCTACATTATTTTCGTCGTAAACATAGACGTCTTTAGCCTTTACAGGTGTAATATCAAAAAGTGGATAAACGTTAAACAAACTCATATTTGTTCCTTTTTAATGTTGTTAATTTTATTAAACGACGCGACCATGCCTTGAATTAAAGACGAGCTTAATCCTTTGTGTTCCATCTCATTTAAACCTTCAATGGTACAACCTTTTGGCGTAGTCACAAGATCAATTTCTTCTTCTGGATGATTGCCATTTGTGATTAGTAAATTAGCTGCGCCTTCACAAGTGTACATCGCTAATTCTTGCGCTTCTTTTGAGTCAAATCCCAACTGAATTGCCGCTTGTGTCGTCGCTCTAATCAAGCGCATCCAAAATGCTATTCCGCTAGCGCAAACTACTGTAGCTGCTTGCATTTGCGCTTCAGGAATTACTAACGAATGTCCCAAACGATTAAAAATAGCTTGAGCAATTTTAATCCGTTTTTCACCTTGTGCATTGCTACATAAACAGGTCATAGATTTGCCAACAGCAATTGCTGTATTTGGCATAGCGCGAATGATAAACTGATCAGTCCCAATTTGTGCTTCAATTTTAGGAATCGTATAACCTGTAATTGTAGAAATCACGACATGCTTTTCGGTTAAAAAAGGTTTAATTTCATTTAAAATCGATTCGAAATGCGCTGGCTGAACCGCAAAAATCAAAATATCCGATTGTTGTACAGCCAAAACGTTATCAGTTGTAATCGTCACGTTTTTATAACCATCAAATTCAGATATACTATCTATATTTCGTTTGGTTAAATACAACGTCGTAATCGCATTGTTGGTGATTAATCCTTTGGCTATCGATTTCCCTAAATTTCCTGTACCTATGATTGCTATTTTCATTTGTTTGGTTGTTTTGTCATTCCTGCGCAGGCAGGAATCTATTTTCAAATTGTTCTTGTTGGCGTTACCACAAGGGTCGCGCTTTCCGTTATATCTTTTTATTTGACAACTTCTCGACTGCGCTCGAAGAGACAAATAAAAAGGATGCCACTTCAATCGCTAACGCACTGACGTCGTTTTAAAAATAACTCGCCTTTAATTTTAAACCAGCTGTTTCTTCAAAACCAAACATTAAATTCATGTTTTGCACGGCTTGTCCTGATGCGCCTTTTAGTAAATTATCAATTATGCTCGTCACCAATAATTTATCCTCGTGTTTATGTAAATGAAGTATGCAATTATTGGTGTTAACTACTTGTTTTAAATGAATGTTTTCATCTGAAATCAAAGTGAATTTTGCGTCTTTATAAAAGTCATTAAACAGCTGTTTGACATCTTCTATACTACCATCAAATTTTGTGTAAAGCGTTGCAAAAATTCCTCTTGAAAAATCACCTCGATTTGGCATAAAGTTGATCTGTGTATTGAAATTATCTTGTAACAATTTTACCGACTGATTAATTTCACCTAAATGCTGATGTGTAAAAGGTTTGTAATACGAAAAATTGTTATTTCGCCATGTAAAATGCGTAGTCGCAGATAATGATGTTCCTGCACCAGTTGCACCTGTAACTGCATTTACGTGCACATCTTCGATTAATGATCTTGCATTTGCTAAAGGCAATAATGCTAATTGTATGGCAGTTGCAAAACAACCAGGATTTGCAATATAATCCGCTTGTGTTATGTCCGATTTATTTAATTCAGGTAGACCGTAAACGAATGTTTTACCATCGAAAATTTTATCGTTTTCGAGTCTAAAATCGTTGCTTAAATCTATAATTTTGGTTTCAGCTGAAAATTCATTTTTACTTAAAAACGCTTTAGAATTTCCGTGACCTAAACATAAAAAGACAACATCTACATTTGGATTAATTTCATTTGAAAACGATACATCTTCACCAATTAAATCTTGATGTACTTTACCAATAGTATTGCCTGCATTGGATGTGCTGTACACAAAATCTATATTCACTTCAGGATGATTGATTAATATTCTAACCAACTCGCCTGCTGTGTAACCTGCGCCACCAATTATTCCTGCTTTAATCATAACTCTTGATTTACTTGTTGATAGATTTTGTTTTGATTACCAAAGATTTTAATGAATCCTTTAGCGTCTTCTGCAGTCCAACCTTTGTTTTCTTCTCCGTAACTTCCAAACTTCGCACTCATTAAATCATGTTTTGAAGAAATACCGTCTAATGTGAAATGGTATGGTTTTAAAGTCACAACCACTTCACCAGAAACTTTATCTTGACTACTTTCTAAAAAGGCCTCCATGTTTCGCATTACAGGATCTAAATATTGACCTTCATGTAAATGCATTCCATAAAAATTAGACAGATAATCCTTATGCTGTAATTGCCATTTGGTTAACACATGTTTTTCTAATAAATGATGTGCTTTAATGATGATTAAGGCAGCAGCAGCTTCAAAACCTACACGACCTTTTATACCAACAATGGTGTCTCCAACATGAATATCGCGACCAATTGCATAGGCAGACGCTAACGTATTTAAGACTTCAATATTAACTTCTGGACTGTTTTCGATTCCGTTTACAGCAACCAATTCACCTTTTAAAAAGGTTAACGAGACTTTTTCTGGATCAGAATGTTTTAATTGTGAAGGATAGGCTTCGCTAGGTAAAGGTTTTTCCGAAGTTAAGGTTTCTGATCCACCAACACTTGTTCCCCAAAGTCCTTTATTGATTGAGTACTTTGCTTTTTCCCAAGACATATCAATACCATTTTCTTTTAGATAATCAATTTCTTCCTGTCTGGTTAATTTTTGATCTCTGATAGGTGTGATAATTTCGGTTTCTGGTGCTAAAGTTTGAAAAATCATATCAAAACGCACTTGATCGTTTCCTGCGCCAGTACTACCATGCGCAATATATTTTGCATCTATACTTTTAGCGTATTTAATAATTTCGATTGCTTGGATAATACGCTCTGCACTTACCGATAATGGATACGTATTGTTTTTAAGTACGTTTCCAAAAATTAAATACTTAATTACTTTATTATAGTAAGACGCAATAGCGTCTATATTTTTGTAAGTAGCTACACCCATTTTAAAGGCGTTTGCTTCTATTTTGTTAATTTCTTCTTTTGTAAATCCGCCTGTATTTACACTTACCGCATGCACATCGTAACCTGCTTTTGATAGGCTAACTGCGCAATACGATGTATCTAATCCGCCACTATATGCTATGACTAATTTTTTACTCATTTTGCTTTTCTTTTTTTAGAAATCTGGTTTGTTTAATGCTTTTTAATCGCGTCCAGACTTTTTTATCGAATTTATGATTACTGGTTTTTTTCTCTTTTAATGGATCGTATAGCATACCAGTACACAAACACATTTTTTGTTCTGTACGTTGTAAAACGTCATAGTTTTTACAGGTTTGACAACCATTCCAAAAGGTTTGATCATCTGTTAATTCTGAAAACGTCACAGGTTTATAACCTAATTCGCTATTCATTTTCATTACAGCTAAACCTGTTGTGATACTAAATACTTTTGCGTTTGGGAATTTGGTACGCGAATGCTCAAAAATTTTCTTTTTGATTTGTTTAGCCAATCCTATATTTCTGAAATCTGGATGAACAATTAGTCCAGAATTTGCTACAAATTTTCCGTGACTCCATTGTTCTATGTAGCAAAAACCAGCAAATTTATCGCCATCTAAAGCAATGACAGCATTACCATTTTCCATCTTGGTAATGATATATTCTGGCTTTCGTTTTGCAATACCTGTACCCCTTACTTTTGCAGCTTCGGCAATGGTTTCACAAATAATTTCGGCATAAACGCTATGCGATTTGTTAGCAATAACAATTTCCATAATACAGACCGTGATAACGGTTATATTTTATTAATAAATTCTAGTTTTTGTTTTTTTTTTGAGATTCCTGTTTTATCAGGAATTATTTTTTTGAAAGAGGAACTGGACACACCTAAAGTTCCGAAAAATTAGACATACCCTTACGGGCGACGTGGAAAACGTCGACGTACTAAAACATGGTTATTAAGAGTAATAACTTGATGTTTTAAAAATGATATCTGTAAAGGGTTGTTCAATGTGGTAAAAAATAAAAATGTGTAACTAATTTGCTTGGTTTTGAGCATTAGCGACGTCGCTCACGAAGTGTTGAGCGTGTGGGTTGAATTTCCCTATTTCTATTTTTTGTTAAATTCATAGTGCTAAACTATAAATAAATTAAATACGACGGTTTAAAAATTGTTGATTTTAATCAAATTTTATGATTTTGTCAAAATAAGCACTTTTAATTGCTTAAAATTTAAAAAATTAGACTAAAAACTGAAATAAATCAGGCTTATTATTGAGATAGTCACCATAAAAATTTCTGTTTTTCATTTTGGTGATTAATGGTTCTAAATCTTCTTGAGATTTTAGCTCAATACCAACCACTGCCGAACCAGTATCGCGATTGGATTTTTTTGTATACTCAAAATGCGCAATATCATCGTTTGGACCTAAAATATCTACCACAAATTCTTTTAAAGCTCCAGCACGTTGTGGGAATTTCACAATGAAATAGTGCTTCAAATTTGAATACAACAATGCACGCTCTTTTATTTCAGCAGTACGTGTTATATCATTATTGCTACCACTTATTACACAAACAACATTTTTTCCTTTGATGTCTTCGGCAAACACATCTAAAGCAGCAATACTCAACGCGCCAGCAGGCTCAACTACAATAGCCTCTTTATTGTAAAGCTCTAAAATAGTCTGACAAATTTTCCCTTCAGGAATGGTAATCATATCGTCTAAATTCTGCTTACAAATATCAAAAGTTTTATCACCTACCTTTTTTACTGCAGCGCCATCTACAAAGTTCTCAATGTGTTCGAGCTCTGTATTCTCATCATTTTTAATTGATGTTGACATTGATGGTGCTCCAGTAGGTTCAACACCAATAATTTTTGTATTTGGAGACAATTGCTTAAAAATAGTTGACAAACCAGATGCTAATCCGCCACCACCAACAGGCACAAAAACATAATCTATAGGTTTTGGCGCTTGGTTAAACAATTCCCAACCTACGGTTGCTTGTCCTTCAATAACTTTTTCATCATTAAATGGATGAATAAAAGCCTTGCCTGTTTCTTGTTGCTCTCGCATAGCAGCATGGTAAGAATCATCAAACGTATCACCTTCTAAAACGACATTAATATAATCTTCGCCAAACATTTTTACCTGTTCAATTTTTTGGTTTGGTGTTGGCGAAGGCATATAAATTGTACCGTGAATTTTAAGCAATTTGCAAGATAAAGCCACACCTTGCGCATGATTTCCTGCACTGGCACAAACCACACCATTTTTTACTTCACTTTGAGACAATGAAGCCATTTTATTGTAAGCACCTCGAATTTTATACGAACGTACCATTTGCAAATCTTCGCGCTTAAACAAGATGTTGCTACCGTACAGTTTTGAATAGTATAAATTTGAGGTTAACGGTGTTTGATTTACTACCGATTTCAATTTATCAGCAGCAGCAATTACCGCTTCTAATGTTGGAAAATATGTGGTTTGTGTATCTTTCATTTGTTGTATTAAGATAAAACAGCTTCGGCTTTTATAGCTTCGGTTTTTATCACTTTCATGGCTGTCATTGCTGTACGTAAACGTTTACCTACAGTTTCGATAGAGTGACTTCTTATAGCTTCATTTACTTTTATCAATTCAATATTATCAACATCATTTTTAGTTGCAAATGGTTTCCCGACAACATCGGTTGAAACAGTTTTCATGAAATCTACCAATAATGGTTTTGCTGCATGATCGAATAAATAGCAACCATATTCGGCAGTATCTGAAATCACACGATTCATTTCGTATAACTTTTTACGAGCAATGGTATTTGCGATTAATGGTAACTCATGAAGCGATTCGTAATACGCAGAATCTTCAATAATCCCAGCACTAACCATTGTTTCGTAAGCTAATTCAACACCTGCTTTTACAAACGCAACCAATAATGTTCCGTGGTCAAAATACTCTTGTTCTGAAATAGTTTCAGACGTTAAAAGTGTTTTTTCAAAAGCTGTTTCGCCTGTAGCTTCACGCCACGTTAAAAGGTTAATGTCATCATTTGCCCAATCTTCCATCATGGTTTTAGAAAAATGACCAGAAATGATATCATCCATATGCTTTTGGAACAATGGTGCCATTATCACTTTCAATTCTTCAGAAAGTTTAAACGCTTCAATTTTTGCTGGGTTAGACAATCTATCCATCATATTGGTAATACCACCATGTTTTAAGGCTTCGGTAATAGTTTCCCAACCGTATTGAATCAATTTTGCTGCATATTCTGGCTCGATACCTTCTTCAACCATTTTATCGAAACATAAAATAGAACCTGTTTGCAACACACCACACAAGATGGTTTGCTCACCCATAAGATCGGACTTTACTTCAGCAACAAAAGAAGATTCTAAAACACCAGCGCGATCGCCACCAGTAGCCACAGCATAGGCTTTTGCTTGTGCCAACCCTTTTCCTTGCGGATCATTTTCTGGATGTACCGCAATAAGTGTTGGCACACCAAAACCACGTTTGTACTCCTCACGAACTTCGGTTCCAGGGCATTTTGGTGCCACCATAATTACGGTTAAATCTTCACGGACTTGCGTACCTTCTTCAACAATATTAAATCCGTGCGAGTAGCTTAATGTCGCTCCTTTTTTCATTAAAGGCATGACAGCGTTAACCACATTGGTGTGTTGTTTATCTGGTGTGAGGTTAAGTACTAAATCGGCAGTTGGAATTAACTCTTCGTAAGTTCCAACGTTGAAACCATTATCGGTTGCTTGTACATACGATTGGCGCTTTTCGGCAATGGCTTGTGGTCTTAAAGCATAAGAAATATCTAATCCAGAATCTCTCATATTTAAGCCTTGGTTAAGTCCTTGTGCACCGCAACCAACGATTACGATTTTCTTTCCTAATAAAACTTCAACGCCATCTTCAAATTCTGACGCTTCCATAAATCTACATTTTCCTAATTGTGCTAACTGTTCTCTTAATGATAATGTGTTAAAATAATTTGACATGATGTGTGTTTTAGTTTTTGAACGCTAGTAGCATTTCTGATATTTTCATTTCGTCTTTGGTCACAGCAATACGTCCTGATCGTACAAATTGCATGATGCCAAAAGGTTTTAATTTTTGATGTAATTCGTCTAACTCTTGTCGTCTTCCTGATTTTTCAAGGACAAAGAATTTCTTATTTACAGTAACAATATTAGCGTTACTGTCTTTAATGATGTTTTGAATTTGACGTTCGTCAAATAGCAAATCTGATTTTATTTTGAACAAGCAAGATTCTTGATGAATGGTTTCATCATCTGTATGATAAAACGCTTTAATGACTTCAACTTGCTTTTCTATTTGACCGATGATTTTCTTGATTTGTTCTTCGGTAACTTTTACAACGATTGTCCAGCGCGATACGCCTTTTATTTCGGAAACAGAAGACACAATACTTTCAATATTGATATGACGACGTTGAAAAATTGCCGAAATTCGGTTTAACAATCCAATATTATTTTCGGTGTAAATAGATACAGTATATATTTGGTTTTCTTGACTCATAATTAACTTAATCTTACATCTGAAACCGAAGCTCCAGTTGGTATCATTGGAAATACGTTATCTTCTTTTTCTACACAAACTTCTAGGAAGTAAGCCGAATCGCTTGCGATCATTTCTTTAACGGCATCAGCTAATTCTTCTCGTTTTGTGACGCGTTTAGCATCTATATGATAGCCTTTTGCAATCTGAACAAAATCTGGATTAACCAATTCGGTTGATGCATAACGTCTATCAAAAAACAGTTGTTGCCATTGACGAACCATTCCCAAGAAATCGTTATTTAAAACAACTATTTTCACAGGAACACGCGTTTGAAAAATAGTGCCTAATTCTTGAATGGTCATTTGATAACCACCATCTCCAATTATAGCCACAACTTCACGATTTGGCGCAGCCATTTTTGCACCAATTGCAGCTGGTAACGCAAATCCCATTGTACCCAAGCCACCAGAAGTAATGTTGCTTTTAGAAACTTTAAAATCGGCATAACGACAAGCAATCATTTGATGTTGACCAACGTCGCTAACAATAGCTGCTTCTCCTTTGGTTTCAGTATTGATTTGCTTTAAAACTTCACCCATTGTTAAGCCTTCTTTGGTTGGGTGCAAATCGTTTTTTATGACTTTTTCAAATTCAACATCATATAGCTTTTTAAACTCATTGTGCCAATTATCATGTGATTTTGCTTCTAAAAGAGGCAACAAAGCCGCTAAACTTGTTTTGGCATCACCTAAAACAGCAATGTCAGTTTTCACGTTTTTATCAACTTCAGCAGGATCAATTTCAAAATGAATAACTTTAGCTTGTTTTGCATAGGTTGCTAAATTTCCTGTAACTCGATCATCGAAACGCATACCAATTGCGATAAGCACATCGCACTCGTTGGTTAATTTATTAGGTGCATAATTACCATGCATACCAACCATACCAATATTTAAAGGATGTGATGTTGGAATTGCAGAAGCACCTAAAATAGTCCAAGCCGAAGGGATTCCTGCTTTTTCAATCACTGCTTTTAATTCTTCTTCAGCTTCACCCAAAATAACGCCTTGGCCCCAAACAATCATTGGTTTTTTCGCACTATTGATTAAGTCCGCAGCTGCTTTTACTTGCTCTGGTTGCGTTTCTGGAACAGGTTTATAACTACGAATTGCTTCGCAAGTTTTATATTCAAAATCGAATTCTTCAAATTGAGCATCTTTAGTAATATCGATTAACACAGGTCCAGGTCTTCCACTTTTAGCAATGTAAAATGCTTTTGCAATCACTTCAGGAATTTCAGATGCTTTTGTGATTTGATGATTCCACTTGGTTACTGGTGTAGAAATACCAATAATATCAGTTTCTTGAAACGCATCACTACCTAATAAATGTGATGCGACTTGACCTGTAATACAAACCATAGGTGTTGAATCTATTTGCGCATCGGCAATACCAGTAATTAGATTCGTAGCACCAGGACCAGACGTAGCCATTGCCACACCAACTTTTCCCGAAATGCGTGCAAAACCTTGAGCCGCGTGTGTTGCTCCTTGCTCATGGCGTGTTAGTACATGATGTAGTTTGTCTTGATACTTATATAATTCGTCATAAATTGGCATAATTGCACCACCAGGATAACCGTAGACCGTTTCGACGCCTTCTGCTAATAAACAACGCACCACAGCTTCACTTCCAGAAATGCGCGTTGATGTTACCACTTGTTTTTCGTCTTTTGTGATTGTTTGAGTATTCTCCATAGTCTACGTATTTAAAACTCATCTGTTACGCAACCTTGTGCAGCAGATGATACAGTTCTTGCATATTTGTAAAGTACACCTCTATCAAACTTTAATTTTGGTGCGACCCATTTTTCTCTTCGTTTTGCTAATTCTTCTTCTGAAACTTCTAATGAAATGGAATTGGTTTCTGCATCGATGGTTATCATATCTCCATCTTTAACCAAAGCGATTGTGCCACCTTCTTGAGCTTCTGGGGCAATATGTCCCACAACAAAACCGTGAGTTCCACCAGAAAAACGACCATCGGTAATTAAAGCGACTTCTTTTCCTAAACCAGCTCCCATAATAGCCGCAGTTGGTTTTAGCATTTCAGGCATTCCTGGACCACCTTTAGGACCTTCATATCGAATAACAACCACATCGCCTTTTTCTACTTTTCCATCGCGAATACCATCATTTGCTGCATATTCGCCTTCAAACACTTTTGCTTTTCCGATAAATTTTAAACCTTCTTTTCCTGTGATTTTAGCCACACTTCCTTCAGTGGCTAAATTTCCATAAAGCATACGTAAATGTCCTGTAGGTTTTATAGGTTCTTCTAGTGGCTTTATAACATCTTGCCCTTCGGTTAAATCATCAACATCCAATAAATTTTCAGCCACAGTTTTTCCAGTAACCGTTAAGCAATCACCATGAAGCAGTCCTTTTTTTAGTAAATATTTCATAACCGCAGGAATACCTCCAACAGCATGAACATCTTCCATAAGATATTTTCCGCTAGGTTTTAAATCGGCTAAAAATGGTGTGGTATCACTTATACGCTGAAAGTCTTCGAGTGTGAATTCTATTTTTGCTGCTCTAGCAATTGCCAAAAAGTGTAAAACGGCATTTGTAGATCCGCCAAGAATCGTTACCAATCGCACCGCATTTTCTAAAGATTTTTTAGAGATAATATCTGATGGTTTTATATCTTTTTCCAACAATAACCTAACAGCTTCTCCAGCTTTTACAGCCTCTTCTTTTTTCTCATTCCCTGTTGCAGGATTGGATGAGTTGAACGGTAACGCCATACCTAATGCTTCAATAGCCGAAGCCATTGTGTTTGCTGTATACATACCGCCACAAGCACCAGCTCCTGGACACGCTTTTTGAATTATGCTTTTGTATTCAGTTTCTGGTAATGTTCCTGCTACTTTTCCGCCCCAAGCTTCAAAGGCTGAAACTACATCTAATTTTTGTCCGTTGTGACAACCCGAATCAATAGTTCCACCATACACCAAAATGCTAGGTCTGTTTAAACGAATCATCGCCATTAAAGCCCCAGGCATATTTTTATCACAGCCTACAACAGTTACCAAACCATCATAACTCATGGCTTGCACCACTGTTTCCATAGAATCGGCAATAATATCACGAGAAGGTAATGAATAACGCATTCCAGGTGTTCCCATTGAAATACCATCACTAACACCAATGGTGTTAAAAATCAATCCAACAACATCTTCATTTTGCGTGCCTTGTTTTACCAATTTCGCCAAATCATTCAAATGCATATTACATGGGTTCCCTTCATAACCTGTGCTTGCTATACCTACTATTGGTTTTTCAAAATCAGCATCTGTCAATCCTATGGCATGCAACATGGCTTGTGCTGCAGGTTGAGTTGGATCTTGTGTTACGGTTTTACTGTATTTGTTTAATTTACTCATTATGTTTATTAATCTTCTAACCTTTTGGTTGTTCTAAAGTAATTTTTTGCAATGTTCTTTCTTTTTCATTGTAATATTTTCATCTAAACTCAACACTTTTAACAAGTATTTAAATAACTGAAAATCAATACTTTAGTTTAATGTGATTATGATGTTCAAAATTTGAATTTGATGCATAAAAAAATGCCTTCCGAAAAGAGGAAGGCATTTTTTTATAAAATATTACAACAATACCATTCCTCATCGATGCGAAATAATCACAACGATAATAATAGAAATGATATTAATAATTTGTCTGTTCATTTTTGTCTTATCAAATATGACACGTTTATTTAAAAAAAGCAAATCAAGAATTAAATTCTAGGTAAATCACCATCGCCTTTAAGTGGTAAATCTGATTTTCCCATAAGATATTTATCTACATGATGCGCTGCTTGTCTTCCTTCGGAAATCGCCCAAACTATTAACGACTGACCACGACGCATATCACCAGCTACAAACACATTATTAACATTGGTTTGATAGTTGGTTTCTGGCGCTTTTATATTAGTTCGCATATCGGTTTCTAGTCCAAACTGTTCTACCAAAGTTGTTTCGGAACCTGTAAAACCTAACGCTAAAAGTACCATATCGCAATCCCAATGTTTTTCACTATTAGGAACTTCTCGTAATTGAGGTCTTTGCCCTGGAGTTTTTACCCATTCTACCTCACAAGTCACCAAACCTGTTAAGTTTCCATCGATATCTTTTTTAAATGCTTTTGTTGAAATACTAAACACGCGCTCAACACCTTCTTTATGTGATGTACTTGTTCGTAAACGCATAGGCCAAAAAGGCCAAGGTTGAGCTTCTGGACGATCGATAGTTGGCTTACTTAATATTTCAAAATTAGTTACACTAACTGCTCCATGACGATTACTTGTTCCTATACAGTCACTTCCTGTATCGCCACCACCAATAACAATAACACGCTTTCCTTTTGCAGAAATTTCAGCTTCTTCAAAATTTTCACCACTAACACGTTTGTTGTTTTGCTTTAAAAAATCCATAGCTTGATAAACGCCTTTTGCATCAGCTCCTTGAATTGGCAAACCACGACGAACCGTTGCACCACCACAAAGCACGACAGCATCATGTTCTTTTTTTAACGCACTTGCATCTACATTAACACCAACATGCGCATTGGTTTCAAAAAGAATACCTTCTTCTTTCATAACCTCAACACGACGATCAATGATGTTCTTTTCCATTTTAAAATCTGGAATTCCATAACGAAGTAAGCCTCCTACTTTTGCATCGCGCTCATAAACCGTCACTGAATGACCAGCACGATTAAGCTGCTGCGCAGCTGCTAAACCTGCAGGTCCTGAACCTATAACCGCAACTTTTTTTCCTGTTCTAGATTTTGGTGGTTTTGCTGTAATCCATCCATTTTTAAAGGCTTCTTCAACAATGTTTTTTTCAATATTTTCAATAGTTACTGGATCTTCGTTAATTCCAAGCACACAAGCTTCTTCGCAAGGCGCTGGACACAAACGCCCTGTAAACTCTGGAAAGTTATTGGTTGCATGTAAAATTTCGGCTGCTTCTTTCCATTTTCCGTTATAAACCTTATCGTTAAAATCTGGTATTAAATTTCCTAAAGGACAACCACTATGACAGAAAGGGATACCACAATCCATACAGCGAGCGCCTTGATTTTCCACTCGACTTTTTGCCATTTTAACAGCAAACTCCTCATAATTTTTTAAACGCTCTTCTACAGGTTTGTAATCTTCAACCTCTCTTTTATATTCTAAAAATCCTGTTACTTTTCCCATGATTTATTGCGTTACTAATTTTTCTTGTTCTAATTTGATTAATGCCTGACGATATTCCTCTGGAAGTACTTTTAAAAATTTAGGCAAGTAGTTTTCCCATTGTTCTAAAATGCGTTGCGCTAAAGGACTTAACGATGCATTGTAGTGGTTTTCAATCAATTCTTTTAACTGTTTGATGTCTTCTACATTTGTAACTGGATCGATATTTAATCCTTCGCCATTACATCTACTTTCAAAAGTTTTATTTTCGTCTAAAATATAAGCGATTCCACCACTCATTCCAGCGCCAAAGTTCCTTCCTACTTCACCTAAAATCACAGCAACTCCACCTGTCATATACTCACAACCATGGTCGCCAATACCTTCAACAACCGCTTGCGCTCCAGAATTTCTAACACAGAAACGCTCTCCTGCCTTTCCGTTTATATAAACTTCACCAGAAGTTGCACCATACAAGGTTACGTTTCCTGTAATAATGTTATCCTCCGGAACAATGGTTGAATCTTCAGGAACACGAACAACTAATTTAGCCCCTGACAACCCTTTCCCCATATAATCATTGGTATTTCCATTGACAATCATGGTCAATCCTTTGGTTGCAAAAGCTCCAAAACTTTGTCCTGCTGAACCTGTAAAGTTTAAATTTAACGTATTTTCAGGCAAGCCTTGAGCACCATAAATTTTGGACACTTCGTTACTTATTATTGCACCAACAGCACGATTTACATTTCGGATATTGAAATCTAAATATGTTTTCTCCTTACGGAATAACGCTGGATGCGATTTCTCAATAATTTTAAAATCTAAATGCTTTTCTAAATCGTGATCTTGCGTTGTTGTATTATATAGTTTTGTTCCTGGTTTTGCAGGTACTTGATGAAGAATTGGTGTTAAATCTAAACCTTTGGCTTTGTAATGCTCTATAGCTTTTGTTCGACTTAATTTTTGCACTTGACCAACCATTTCATCTACAGTTCTAAAACCAAGTTTTGCCATGATTTGACGTAATTCTTCTGCAATGAAATACATGTAATTCACAACGTGTTCTGGTTTTCCTTTGAACTTTTTACGAAGCTCTGGGTTTTGCGTTGCAATGCCGACAGGACACGTATTAAGATGACACACGCGCATCATGATGCAACCCGAAGCTACCAAAGGTGCTGTTGCAAAACCGAATTCTTCAGCTCCTAACAAACACGCTATCGCTACATCTCGCCCTGTTTTTAATTGTCCGTCGCATTCTAAAACCACACGATTTCTCAAATCATTCATCACCAACGTTTGTTGCGCTTCAGCAATTCCTAATTCCCAAGGTAAACCTGCGTGCTTTAAAGATGTTAGTGGTGATGCTCCTGTTCCGCCATCAAAACCAGAAATTAAAACAACATCTGCTTTAGCTTTTACAACACCAGCAGCAACTGTTCCTACTCCAACTTCTGACACTAATTTCACATTAACACGTGCTTCTCTATTAGCAGATTTCAAATCGTAAATAAGTTGCGATAAATCTTCAATAGAATAAATATCGTGATGTGGTGGTGGTGAAATCAATCCTACATAAGGTGTGGAATTTCTTGTTTTGGCAATTGCCGGATTTACTTTTGGTCCTGGCAATTGTCCGCCTTCACCTGGTTTTGCACCTTGCGCTATTTTAATTTGTATTTCGTTGGCATTGGTTAGATAGTTAGAAGTCACGCCAAAACGACCTGAAGCCACCTGCTTTATTGCACTGTTTTTCCAGTCGCCAGCAGCATCTTTATAAAAACGTGTTTCATCTTCACCACCTTCTCCAGAGTTACTTTTACCACCAATACGATTCATTGCAATGGCTAAATTTTCATGAGCTTCTTTACTGATAGAACCATAAGACATAGCTCCTGTTTTAAAACGTTTCACAATTTCTGTCCAAGGCTCAACTTCTTCAATAGGAATTGGGTCGTAATTTGTAAATTCAAACAATCCACGAATAGTCATTAATGCTTTAGATTGATTGTTTACTAACTCTGAATATTCTTTATAGGTTGTTGGATTATTTTCTCTAACTGCTTGTTGTAATTTTGCAACCGATAACGGATTAAACATGTGCTTTTCGCCATTACGTCTCCAACGGTATTCGCCACCAATTTGCAAGTCTAAATCGCCAGCAATATCCTGCGTTTCAAAAGCCACTTGATAGCGTTTGTAGATTTCCTTTTCAAGCTCCATAAGTCCAACGCCTTCAATTCGCGTTGGTGTATTAGGGAAATATTTATTTACGACATTTGAGTTGATTCCGATACATTCAAACAGTTGCGCGCCTCGATAAGAATTTAATGTTGAAATCCCTATTTTGTTCATCACCTTTAAAATACCTTGACCAACGGCTTTGTTGTAATTTTGAATTGCTTCTTCAAACTCTAAATTTAAATCTGACAAATGACTTTCTATAATTTCATTTACCATATACGGATTGATTGCGCTAGCTCCAAACCCAAACAATAATGCAAAATGATGCACTTCGCGAGGTTCGGCAGACTCAATTATCAAACTTACTTTTGAACGTTTACCTAAACCATACAAACCATGGTTTACATAAGAACAAGCCAATAAAGCTGGAATTGGCGCTTTTCCTTGAGTGACATTTCTATCAGAAAGTACAATAATACTCACACCATTATCTATAGCTTTTGATGCTTGTTGCACCAATCTTTCAAGTGCTTTTTCTAGACCATTTGCACGTTCATTAACATCATAAAGCATTGAAATAACCTCAACACTATAATCTTCTTTGCCTTTGTAATTAATGAGTTTATCTAAATCTTGTTTTGAAATAACCGGATTTTGAATTTTTAATTTTCGACAGTGCTTTTCGTTAATATCAAACAGATTGTAATCGCTACCAAGTGTTAAACTGATATCTGTAATCATTTCTTCTCGAATACCATCTAAAGGCGGATTGGTAACCTGTGCAAACAACTGCTTAAAATAATTATAGATTAACTGCGGACGCTCTGACAACACTGCAACTGGCGTATCAGAACCCATAGAACCAATTGGCTCTTTTGCTTTGGAAGCCATTGGCAGAATAATGGTATTTACATCTTCTTGCGTGTATCCAAATATATGCTGACGTGTGTTTAGTTCAATTTCGTTATGTGTGATTTCATAATCACTATACTTTATATCTTTTAATCTGGTTAAATTTTCATCCAACCACTTACGATAAGGATACTTACTAACAATTTTATTTTTGATTTCTTCGTCATTTACAATACGACCTTCGTTCATATCAACCAAAAACATTTTTCCTGGTTCTAAACGTCCATGATATTCAACATTTTCAGGCTTAATATCCATAACTCCGGTTTCAGAAGACATAATCACGTAACCCGATTTTGTAACCGTATATCTTGATGGTCTCAATCCGTTTCTATCTAAAACCGCACCTATATAATTTCCATCCGTAAACGGAATAGACGCAGGACCATCCCATGGTTCCATAAGGCAAGAGTTGAATTCGTAGAAGGCTTTTTTCTCGTCAGACATGTCCTTGTATTTTTCCCAAGCTTCTGGCACCAACATCATCATAACTTCAGGAAGCGAACGACCTGTCATTAATAACAATTCTACAACCATATCCATTTGAGCAGAATCGGATTTCCCATCTAAAACCGTTGGGAAAATCTTTTTTATATCTGGTCCAAACCAATCGCTTTGCATAAGTTCTTCACGAGAAAACATACGCGACACATTTCCACGACGTGTATTGATTTCACCATTATGACACATATAACGGAACGGTTGTGCTAAATCCCAAGTTGGAAATGTATTGGTTGAAAATCGTTGATGCACCAAAGCCAGTTTAGCATCCAATAACGGATTCATTAAATCCTTATAATATAAACTGATGTCTTCGGGCTTTAAAAGTCCTTTATATATAATGGTTTTTGTAGATAAGCTTGGAAAGTAGAAATATGACGCTTGTGATAGTTTTGACCCATAAATATCATGCTCTGCAATTTTACGCGCAGCGAAAAGTTTTAAGTTGAACTCAAACTCGGTTTGTTCCTCGCTTGCTTTACCAACAAACACTTGTTTTATAGAAGGCTCTGCAGTTGCAGCAACTTGCCCTAAAACCGAACTATCTACAGGCACATTTCTCCAGCCCAAAATTTTAAGTCCCTGATTATTTATAGCATCCTCGAAAACATTAATACAATATTGCATTTGGTTTTCCTTTTTTGGTAAAAACATATTACCAACAGCATAACTACCTAACTCTGGAAGATTAAAATCACAGCTTTCCTTAAAAAACACATGAGGCACATCAATTAAAATACCTGCTCCATCTCCTGTTTTACCATCGGCATTTACAGCTCCTCGATGTTCCAGCTTAACAAGAATTTCTAATGCTTTGTGAATAATACCGTTAGAGCGATTACCTGTTAAACTACAAATAAATCCTGCTCCACAATTATCGTGTTCAAACTCTGGTAAATATAGTCCTTGTTTTTCCATAATAACCTACTACTTTTTGCTAATTTTAAACTTAGGACTTACTAATATATAAGGTATTTCACCATAAATAATAACGCTTGCTTTATTATTACGATATCCATATTTTAAAGGTTTTATAATTAGAATATCTCAAAAAACCACCTCTTAAAATATAAAATTCGCAATGATTATTTTTCAATAAAAAATTCATTTTAATGAATATCAATCAATCAAAATGAATTTTACATGCTATATTTTCATCTTTTTTTGAATAATATTAAATTTTTATTAAAAAATACATTTTCAAATTCTCAAAAAAATTAATATAAATTATTTAACCCTAATTTTTTTAGGGTATAAATTCATTATATAATAAAAATACACTTACACACCCTATTTTTTTAGGGGCAAATAATGTTTTTGCATAGTTTTACTTTTCTAAACAAAACTAACTTATTATGAAAAAAAGAATTACTCTCGTTTTGCTATTAATGACTGTAGTGAATTTTAACTTGAAAGCTCAAGAAGAAGAAACTGAGGACAAGAAAAAATTCTCATTTAATGGTAGTATCGACGCATACTATCGAGTTAATTTTGGAGCACCCAACGACGAAAACGCCATTTATCCAGGTTCCTCTTTTGCTAATTTACCTGGTTTTGCCTTAGGTATGGCTAATGTTGTAGCTTCATACGAAGGCGCAAAGGTAGGCTTTGTTGCCGATTTAGTCTTTGGACCAAGAGGTGAAGACGCTATTTTCAATTCTCCTTTATTAAGACCAGGAGGAAGTTCCAATATTGTAAATCAGCTATATGCTTATTGGAATGTAAGCGAAACTGTAACTCTTACTTTTGGTAATTTCAACACTTTTTTAGGCTATGAAGTTATTTCTCCAACAGGAAATTTCAACTATAGTACTTCTTACCTATTTTCTTATGGCCCTTTTAGCCATACAGGTCTTAAAGCCGACTTTGCCATTTCAGACGACTTTAGCTTTATGCTAGCTGTAATGAATCCAACAGATGCCACAGAATATAATCCAAATGGAAAATATGCTTTTGGCGCTCAAGTAGGGTACAAAGGACAGTACTTAAACTTCATTACTGATGATGGTGCATTTGAAATTGACTTCACAGGTGGTTTTGATCTGTCTGATGATTTTTACTTAGGAATCAATGGTGCTTACTTTGACAACGACGGAGTTGGTTTTGCAGGTGGAGCTATTTACCCTCAATACTCTACTTCTGACAAATTTACAATTGGACTAAGAGGCGAATATTTTGTTGAAAGTGGCGATTTTGGAGCTATTGGAACAGGTGTTGAAGACTCTAGCGTAATTGCCGCTACACTAACAGGAAGCTACGTTGTTGGAGACCTAACTATAAAACCTGAGCTAAGACTCGACAGTGCTTCTGATGACGCTTTTGTTGATACCGATTTAATGCCAACAAAAAGCCTTAGCTCATTTGTTTTAGCTGCGATTTACGCATTTTAAATCCACCATGAACTTAACTACTACTCTTAAACTAAATAATATTTAATTTTTTTATAATGACAACTTTATTTTCAATTACACACTTTTTATTAGCGCAAGATGCTACAGCTACCACAAAAAATCTGGAAGATGCTGTAAGCGCAATAAAAGGAGACATGAGTATGCTATGGATGCTTCTTGCAGGCATCTTAGTATTCTTTATGCAAGCTGGATTCACTCTAGTAGAATCCGGAATGACAAGATCTAAAAACGCTGTAAACATAGCAATGAAAAACCTCTTAGACATCTGCGTAGGTTCAATATCATTTTGGTTTATTGGATACTCATTAATGTATGGAGACTCTGAAAACGGATGGTTTTTTTGGAGCGGATTAATGCAAGGCGAAGGTGCTGACTTATTTTTCCAAACCATGTTTGCTGCCACAGCAGCAACAATAGTATCTGGAGCTATTGCAGGACGAACAAAATACACAACTTATGCTATCTTCTCGATAGTTATGACAGCTTTTATATATCCAATTGCAGGTGGCTGGGAATGGAATGGAGGATGGTTAAACAGCGAATCTATGCCAGCTGAGTTTATTGACTTTGCAGGTTCATCTATTGTACATTCAGTTGGTGGATGGGCAGCTTTAGTTGCTGCTTTTATGGTAGGTCCAAGAATTGGAAAGTTTGTAGACGGAAAAGTAATCCCTATTCCAGGTCACAACCAAGTACTAGCTACTTTAGGAGTATTTATTCTATGGTTAGGATGGTTTGGATTTAATGGAGGTTCTCAACTAGCTTGGGGAGGAGATGACTCTTCAGCAGCTTCAACAGTTGTTTTAATTACTAACCTTGCAGCTGCAGCAGGTGGTCTTGGAGCACTTATCACTACATGGATTTGGTACGGAAAACCAAACTTAGCTCAAACCTTAAATGGTGCTTTGGCTGGTTTAGTAAGTATTACTGCTGGTTGCGGAAACATGACAGCAGGCGGAGCTCTTTTAGCTGGTTTAATTGGAGGTGTTATTGTAGTATTCTCTATTGAATTTATTGAAAAGAAACTCAAAATTGATGATGCAATTGGAGCCGCATCAGTGCATGGTGTAGCTGGTGCTTGGGGAACTTTAGTTATTGGTCTTTGGGGAGTTGATGGTGATACTGGTATTGGACTATTTAATGGAGGTGGATTTGCGCAATTAGGCGCTCAAGCCATTGGAGTATTAGCTTACGCAGTTTGGGCAATCGTTTTATCTATAATTGTATTTGGTATTCTTAAATATACTTTTGGGTTACGTGTAACAGAAGAAGAAGAAATACAAGGTTTAGATATTTCTGAACATGGCTCAATTGCCTATCCAGGAAAAAGACAGAGAGAATACGATGAATAGACACATCGAAATCTACATGAAATTCCTACAACAATTGATTACTATTAATTATTAATTGCTCAAAAAACCTCGAAGATATTCTTCGAGGTTTTTTACTATCATATATTAAGAAGAAATATTAAGCTGAATTTCTACTAGCGTTTATATTACCAAATAAGGACCTCGTAACTATCTTTTCAAAAATTTGAATTTGAGCCTCATCTTTTACTTTTTCTTTTTGAAGTTCTTGCAACTTTTTAAGTGCATACTGCTGAATAGTCAACAGAGGCAACACAATAGACTCTCTAACTTCAATTGAAGCCTTACCAGACGGTTCATTTTCCATTAAAGTTTTATATCCTGTAAGCTTTAACAACAACCTCTTAGTGGTTTCATATTCTTGATAAATAATTTTCCAAAACTCTCCAAACTCCTCGTCTTCAGCCATGTATTTTGTTAAATCAAAAAAAGATTTAGATAATGACATCATACTGTTTTCGATAAGAGTTTTGAAAAAGCTAGACTCATTGTACAGTTTCTTTACTCTATCAAACTCATCATTATCTTCATAGTGTTTCAAAGCCGTACCAACCCCAAAAAATCCAGGAACATTTTGCTTTAACTGACTCCAAGAACCCACAAACGGAATTGCTCTCAAGTCTGAAAACACCAAAGCATCAGACTTCCCTCTTTTTGATGGTCTACTTCCAATATTGGTTTTAGCGTAATATTTTAGAGTACTCATACGTTCCAAATAAGGAATAAACATTGGATGACCTTTAAAATCCATATAAGTTTTTAGGCTTATTTTTGCCAAATCATCCATTACTGCTGTATTCGCTTCAGATAACAAATTGTTCTTCTCGTTCATTCTGTTATAAATACCAGAACTTATCAATTGCTCTAAGTTGTATTGCGACGAATCTAAGGTTCCAAAATTTGAACTTATGGTTTGCCCTTGTATAGTCAACTGCACTTCTTTATCTTCAATCGTTGGACCTAAAGATGCATAAAACTGATGTGTTTTTCCACCACCTCTAGCAGGTGGACCTCCTCTACCATCAAAGAAAATAACCGTAACATCATACTTTCTAGAGACCTTAGTTAATCGCTCTTTTGCCTTAAAGATTGCCCAATTTGCCATAAGATAACCACCATCTTTAGTTCCATCAGAAAACCCTAACATAATCGTTTGTTTATTACCTCTAGATTTTAAATGCGCTTTGTAAGCTGGGTTAGTATAGAGTTCCTCCATCACCAAATGCGCATTTTCTAAATCTGTTATGGTTTCAAATAGAGGGCCAATATCTACAGTAAGTTTATCTTGAAACGCAACCAATTTTAACATAGCATATAGCTGCATTACATTTAAAGTCGTTTGGTTATTACTGATAATGTATCGGTTTGCGGCACTTTCGCCATTATTATCTTGAATTTCTTTTATTGCTTTAATGGTATTTAAAGTCTTTAGCACTTCTTCATCTTCAAACAAGCCTAAATCGACACTTCCTTCAACTTTAGAAAGCACTTCAACTTGCTTTTCAGGAGACAACGTATTATAATCTTTTGGAAAAATAGCACTACCACTTTCAATAAGCCTATCCACCATTGCAGTAAACACCTTATCATGCGCTCTACTATCCTGTCTTATATCCAAGTTAGCAAAGTGAAAACCGAAAAGATGCGTTTTATTGATAAGACTAATTACATCTTTTTCATATAGAGACTGGTGCTCTTTATTTAAAATATTTTTGATGTCTTTAAGTTCAGACACAAACTCATCTAACTGAATGATAGACTTTGAATCGGCATCAACAAACGCATTATATAGTCTATGCTCTAAACTCGTGATTTTATCTTCAACATCCTTAAATGTTAGTTTTCTTCTCAACTTTCTTACATCTCTGTAATAGTTTTTAAGCACTGTTTGCTTTAAACGTTTTGCAACTTGTTTCGTAATTTCTGGAGTTACAAACGGGTTACCGTCTCTATCACCACCAGGCCAAAAGCCAATATTTATAATATCGTTTTTAACAGGTTTATCATCAAAAATATTCTGTTGAATATAATCGAAAATTGTTCCAAAGGAATGATAGAACACGTTTTCTAAATACCATATTAAACTTACAGCCTCATCATAAGGTGTTGGTTTTTTATGTTTAAAGAAAGGTGTTTTACCTAGTTGCGCCAACAAATCATTAATCAACAACAAATCATTGTTTTTAATAGCAGCTGATAAATCGGTAATAATCCCTAAAACCGAACCTGGATAAAACTGTGTAGGATGCGCTGTAAGCACTATTCTCACTTTAAATTCTTCGAGGTATTTTTGAAGCATCTCAGCATTATGCTCTGACACTACAGACTCTTTCAAGCTTCTCAGCGTACCAATACCATCCATATTATTCACAATTGGAAACGCTGCGTCTTCTATAGCATCAAAAAGCACCACTTGCCTCTCAATGTATTGTATAAACCTAAAAAGCAAATTTATTTGGCTTTCGTGCGAACGTCTCGCTTGATATTTTTTAAAAAAAGTATCTACAATGGTTGTTGGGTTATCTCCATTTTCAAAGCCCTTTTTACAGGTTTCATGAAACAGAGGCAATAAAACACCTGTTTTTGAAATAGCATCAAACGGCAAAGTCATAAATATACTATTGTATATCTGATACTTAGAGAGTACATTTTGCTTAAATCGGGTTAATTTAGGTGGTGTAGACATAATTTTAAATCTTATAAATGGTAACTATAAAAATACTCAAGCTAGAGCAAAAGACAAGAGCCTTTTCTGAATTTTACAGAATTATGAATTAAAAGCTATTAAACTGAAAATTATTTTTTAAAATCGAGATTCTATTCCATTTTTCTGAAAACCATTATTCATCAATAATGTACCACCTTTTAATTAAATGAATAAAAACCAAAGGTTTCTTTTTTAGACAAAGCGTTTTGCCATTATAATTTTATCTGTACATTTGTAGCCAAATTTAGAGGAGAGATTTGACTGATTGCAACCTCATTAAAAAATGCTAAAGGACAGTGTAAACTTCCTTTGACGCTTTCGTCAAATCCCTTCGTAATATTACATTTATTATTTATGGCGTATTTATTTACATCTGAAAGTGTATCAGAAGGACATCCAGATAAAGTAGCAGACCAAATTAGCGACGCACTAATAGACAACTTTTTAGCTTTTGACCCTGAGTCTAAAGTAGCTTGCGAAACCTTAGTAACTACAGGACAAGTAGTACTTGCTGGCGAA
Organism: Meridianimaribacter flavus; assembly: GCF_004366715.1. GTDB lineage: Bacteria > Bacteroidota > Bacteroidia > Flavobacteriales > Flavobacteriaceae > Gaetbulibacter_B > Gaetbulibacter_B jejuensis. The sequence goes on along the minus strand of NZ_SOQZ01000006.1, from coordinate 84,046 downwards.
GTAAAATCGAATATTTATTTAGATGTTCAAAAAATAGCAAGAGATACTATTAATGCTATTGGCTACACTAAAGGCGAATACATGTTTGACGGAAATTCTTGTGGTGTTTTATCTGCTATTCATGAGCAATCAGATGATATCAATAGAGGTGTTGACAGAGCTTCTAAAGAAGAACAAGGTGCTGGCGACCAAGGAATGATGTTTGGTTACGCAACAAGAGAAACTGAAAACTTCATGCCTCTTGCTTTAGATTTATCTCACCGAATACTAAAAGAACTTGCTGATTTAAGAAGAGAACAAAAAGACATTACCTATTTAAGACCAGACTCTAAAAGTCAGGTTACCATTGAATATAGTGATGACAATATACCTCAACGCATAGACTCTATAGTGATATCTACACAGCATGACGATTTTGATAATGACGAAGCAATGCTTTCAAAAATAAGGAAAGATATTATCGATATCCTGATTCCTAGAGTTATTTCAAAATTACCTGAAGACATTCAAGCCTTGTTTAATGATGACATTACTTACCACATTAACCCAACTGGTAAATTTGTTATTGGTGGACCACATGGTGACACTGGTTTAACAGGACGAAAAATTATTGTTGATACTTATGGTGGAAAAGGTGCCCATGGTGGTGGTGCTTTTAGCGGAAAAGACCCAAGTAAAGTAGACAGAAGTGCAGCTTACGCAACCAGACACATTGCCAAAAACCTAGTTGCAGCTGGTGTTTGCGATGAAGTTTTAGTGCAAGTAAGTTATGCTATTGGAGTGGTTGAACCTATGGGAATTTTCATTGACACTTACGGTACTTGTCCGTTTAATATGACTGACGGAGAAATTGCCAATAAGGTTTCTGAAATTTTTGACATGCGTCCTGCTGCCATTGAATCTCGACTAAAACTTAGACAACCAATGTATAGCGAAACAGCTGCTTACGGACACATGGGACGAACTCCTGAAACTGTTTCCAAAACCTTTGAACAACCAAATGGTGAACCAATTACAGTTGATGTTGAATTGTTTACTTGGGAAAAACTTGATTATGTAGACAAAGTTAAAACTGCTTTTGGCTTATAAACTATAACATATTGAAGCTCAAAAAAAACCTCATAATTAAATTATGAGGTTTTTTTATTAATCTATTTTCAAGCTCTCAATAGGAACTCTCGTTAATTCTACATCTTCTTTATTTGTAGCATAAGACACATAAAGGTAATTATTCCAAATTACGCTTTTAGGGTAGCTATAACCTACTCGTTTATATTTACCTTCAAATCGCATAGGTTGTAAATCAGATTCGTTTCCGCTACGCAACAAAAAGGCTTTATCAAACAAAAAACCATCTTCACTAAGTGTTACAACTAATGGAATTCTTGTTTTGCTTCCTGAAGGATTATTGACCATAAACGCAGTTCCATCTGGTAAATTACCTGCACTCTGTTTTGCCCTGGAATCAGGAGTATCAACCAATTGAGGCATCGTCCATGTTACTCCATTGTCATAACTTACTGATGCCAATTTTTTAAACGTACTTTCTTGATCTCTAAACACCATAACTATAGCTTTGTCCTTTTTCCTGTAAAACCAACTAGGTTCAATTGCTCTACTCATATTTTTATCAGAAGGCAAATTTTTCATCTTTCCTGCTTGCCAACCAGATATTCCTAAAGGGTCATCAGTATAAAAAGGTGTGATTTTTAAACCAGGTTGCATATGAAAAGCAGTTACAACTCTTCTATTAGGCACTGCATGTACATCTTGCTCAATGATTCCTAAAATAGGATTTCCTAATTTATCAGTAACTTTTTTAGGAGTTGACCAATCTACTCCATTACTTGAAGTCATATACTCTGTATAACCTTGTTTAGGATTAGCTTCGTCTTTTGGCCATACACAAATGTAAGCCACAAGTGTTTCACCATTACTCCACCAACCTCCACTTGTAGTGATTTTTGAACTAGATGTTAATGTTAGCGCAATAGGTTTGCTCCAAACTTTTCCGTCATAACTTCTAGAATAAAACACTTGAGTATCTTCTCCATCTTCATCTACCGAAGAACTCTGCCATTGCGCATAGAGCATGTGTTTAAAAGGAAATAACACCACTCCATGATTGTATTTGTTTTCGTTCTCTGTAGGTGCAAAAATAGTAACTGTTTCTTTGTTTTTAGCCTCAGTAAGCCCAAGTGTATTGGGTTGGTTACTATCAAAAAGATTTGCTACATGAAAAGGTGCTGCTACTTCTTTTTCCTTACAGGTCAAAACCAACAAAGAAGCAACAACTAACGCATATACTTTTAATTTAGATTTAATCATCTAAACCTCCTCTTCGTTTTGGTGAACGTTGCTCAGGCCATATTTTTTGTTCTCCTGTTCTTGGGTCAATAGGCAATACAATTTTTTCTCTAGAAGCTAGATTAGGATCCTCTGATGCCATATAAGCCATAATTGCAGTTAAAATAACATTACTTCTTACGTCATCAAAAACAATTTTATCATAAGTATCTCTGTTGGTATGCCACGTATATTTTCGGTATGACCAATCTAAAGCACTCAAATAAAATGCAGGAACACCAGCCGCCACAAAAGATGCATTATCTGAGCCTCCACTACTAGGCGAACCAGGGAAATCGGTTTTTATTTGGTCTTTTATTTCTCTTGGAACAGGATACATCCATCTTGAAATATAGTCGTATGCATTTAAATATCCAGCACCAGAAATTTCTATAACGCGACCTGTACCATTATCCTGATTAAAAACAGCTTGTACATGTTCTACAATTTCAGGGTGGTCTTCAACAAACGCTCTTGATCCATTAAGACCTTGTTCTTCACTTCCCCAATGCCCTACTAAAATGGTACGCTTTGGGTTAGGATATACTTTTTTAAGGATTCGCATTACTTCCATCATTAAAATAGTACCTGTACCATTATCGGTTGCTCCTGTTGCACCATCCCAAGAATCTAAATGCGCTGAAAGAATAACATATTCGTTTGGCAATTCTTTTCCTTCTATTTTACCTATTGTATTAAAAGTTGGTACTACTCCTAAATCTTTGGATTGTGCAACTACTTTTAAAGTTGGCGTATTACCACTCTCAGCAAGTCTGTAAAGCATTGTATAATCTTCCATTTCAATATCTAAAGTTGGAATATTATCAGTACGTGAACTAAAAATTCTATTCACACCAAACCCTTTAGACCAATATGAAGACAATATTCCTGCTGCTCCTGCATCTTCAAAAGCTTTAATAATACCTCTTCTACCATAACCTGTTCTTGCTATATTTTGCAACCATTCCTTAGTCAATGAATCACGTTGTTGCTTCATACGTTCATAGGATGTTTCGGTTGCAAATTCTTCCCAATTTTCATCTGGTCGACCTGTAATTTGCTTCATAGAAGTTAGTACAAACTTCCCTTTTACATTTGGCAGCCATTTTACAAAATCTAAAGAATCTTTAATTCTAGGTATAGCAATTACCTCAGCCGTAATACCTTCTTGTGGTGTACTTGGACTCCAAGCTAACTGCATTCCTTCTAACGACTGCACTCTTGGTGATACCATATCCACATGAGTAATACCTCTTTCCCAAGCTTTCCATTCTCCCCATTGTTCGTTTTCTGCAGAAATTCCCCAATCATCATAGGTATCAACCACCCAATCATTGGCTTGTTTCATTTGAGGTGTCCCAACCAATCTTGGACCAATTACATCTAATAAATGGTGTGCTAAGGATTCTAATTGTGAATTTTCATTTGCTTCTTTAATAATGTCCTCAACTACTTTGTTTTCCTCTTTATTTTGAGAATACGCTGAAAATGTCATTAAAAACAAGGCTAGAAAAGTATTTCTAATTATTTTATTTGAAATCATACATTTATGGATTTGCTATTAATTTTAAGAACCGTAAGTTAAAACTATTTTTAAAATTGTGCCTCTAAATAAACGTTAAGACTGGAGAGAAACTAGTAAGTTTTCATGGAGGATTAACCGCGTTGATCCTACAAAGCTAAGCTTTGAAAACACAAAGACCTACAAAACAAAAAAAGCAAGCTTTATGTTTTGCTTGCTAGAATAATTTAATGAGATTCATAGGGGAATCTGCTCTTTTTATTGAGGATTAACTGCGTTGATCCTGCAAAGCTACGCTTTGAAAACACAAAGACCCACAAAACAAAAAAGCAAGCTTTATGTTTTGCTTGCTCTTTGTATTTATTCGTGGGGAGAGCAGGATTCGAACCTGCGAAGTTAAAAAACAACAGATTTACAGTCTGTCCTCGTTGGCCGCTTGAGTATCTCCCCAAAACCGTTGGCAAATATATTATTGTTTTTGTTCTGAACAAACAATAATTTATCAATTTGTAAAAAATATTACTTTTTACAACTCATATTGCAATCTAAAAGTTATAAAACGCGGTTGAATAAACGTTTCAGAACTGAATACCGAAATACTTCCTGCTCCATTGCTAACATTAGAATCAATATCTAATAAGTTTGAAGCTATTAGTGAGTATTCCCATTTAGCATCTCTGTCTTTTCTATAGCGTAATGAAGCATTCCAAGTTCTAAAAACATCTTTTTGTCCTTCGCCATTATCTTGTTCGTTATAGGTAAAGTCTGTTAAAAACGATACCGAATTCCAAATATAAGCATCAAACTCGATTGAAGGTGCATTTGTGGTGTAAGTTACACTATTTGTTCCTTGGTCATTTTTAGACACACTATATGCATATCTAAACGATACGTTTGGCGCTTCTCTAAAGTTTGTTCTAATTTCTGGAGTATAGCTTTGTGAAAAACTCTCATTTACAGATTGAGTTCCTTGAACAAATTGGTTGTTTTTACTGTAATTAAAATTTGCTCTTAAACTTGCTCTTACTTTACCAAAGGTACGTTGCACTCTACCAAAAAGAGATGCGCTTTCGTCGGCAAATCCAGAATTGAAATAAGTACTTGTTCTAATTACATTTTCAAAATTGGTTAATGAACGTATTTGATCTATGTTTTTACTATAATTTGCTCCAGCAAACACATTGGTATAATTAAACAAATTGAAACTATGATAAAACAAGCTCAAATTGTGCGAAAGGGCATTTTGCAATTCTGCATTACCATAATTAATACTATTGTAATTATTAAGCACTAACCCTTCAGCTATATTAGTAACATCAGTAAACGATGTATTCATTCGGTAATTAAAGGTTAAGCTTTCACTCTTTTTAAATTGAATTCTGGTTTCAAAATCTGGTAAAACCATAAAGAAATTATCGTCAAATAAGGTTTCGCCTGCTTGTGTGTTTTTATTGCTGTATGCATGTAACGACAGTCCTGGAGTAAAGGTAAATTTCCCTGATTTTAACCTATAATGTACACCAAGATAAATATCAGAAAAATTATACTCTACATCATTTATTGCAGTCAGCATATTGCCCTCTGCATCAGTAACCTGAGGTGTTGGGTCTAATTGTGTTCCGTCATCTAAAAACTGAAAGATATTAGAATTGAACTTTTGATTACTTAAAATCGTTCCTAAGGTAAAGTTGATGTTACTTTTTGAATTTAAAATATTGTAGTAATCCAATTTAGCATCTAATTGGTTGGATTTTACACGACGGTCTTGATTTAAATTATATGAAAACTGGTCTAAATCTAGCCCTAATCCTGATGCTGTAGTATCAAACGCATCTTGGTTTTCTTCGTCATCATTGTTTGTTGGGTCGTTAACCAATAGCGCATTGTAGAACGGATCTTCGTCTTTTATTAAATGTTGTGCTTCTAGAGCAAAAATATTATTCTCGTTTAACGTGTAGTAGTAGTTAAAATTCTGATTAATACTGAATGGTGAAGCTGTGTCAACCTGATCAGTATTACCTACTACAGATGAAAATAAATTTTGGCGCTCTTCATCATCAGAAAATCGTGCCAACACGTCATAATCTAATTGATTATTAACGTTTGGTTGGTATTTAGCGCTAAGCTTTGCCAAAAACTGGTTTGTTGCCTCTCTTCCTGTTTGTACAGTAGCTTCATCTGGCGGAATATTTGCCGACTCGTCTATTGGTGTATTTGGGTCGTCTTCAAACTCAATATAATCTATAAAACTCTCTTCTCTAGTTCGCATTCTAGAACTATTGTAAATAAGAAAACCGCTAAAATCCAATGATTTTTTAGGCGAATAGCTAAAGTTAGTTGCAATAAGTTTTGTAACAACTTCTTGAGCTCTTGAGATATTTGTCAATCCTCCTAATCCATTATCTCCTAAATTAATACTCGTTCCACTGGTTCTACTTGGCATTCTAAAACCACCTCCAAAGTTTCTTAAATCTCTATTAGTTAAAGCAACTTCACCAACATTATTCATATCTCCAATGATGTTGACACTGTATTTTGGACTGTAATAAAATAGTTTTGGTTGCACCAAATACAACTCATCATTAGGTGAAGGTGCAGTACCAGCTCCTAATGTAACATCACCAAACCAAAAATTCTCTTTTCCTTCTTTTAACTTAATGTTAATTGCAACGTTATCTTGATTGTTTTGAACACCACTAAGCTGACCAACTTCAGAATAGTTACGGAGTACTTGAACTTTATCTACTGCATTAGAAGGAATATTTTTGGTCGCTAATTTTGTGTCACCATCAAAAAAATCTTTTCCATTTACCATTAACTTACTCACTTCCTTCCCTTCAACCTCAATGGTTCCGTCGTCATTAACCTCAACTCCAGGTAGTTTTTTAAGGACATCTTCTAGCTTCCGTTCGGTTCCATTTTTAAAGGAATCAGCATTATAAATTAGTGTATCTCCTTTGACTGTTACTGGCATTTCGTAAACCAATTCAACCGCATCTAAACTATTATCAACTTTTAAAGTGAAGTCTTTTTTTAAATCGGCTTCTTTAGTGTTCAACAGCTCTTCGTAAGTTTTCATTCCAATATAACTCACCTGAATTTTGTATGCCGAATTTTTATCTAACGAAAGTTTAAAAAGTCCTTTATCATTAGTTACAGCATAAGACTCCAGAATTTTTGTTTCTTGATTAATTGCAACAACATTAGCAAGTTCAAGCGGAGTTCCTATACTGTCTTTTACTACACCTTCTACTTTTATTTGAGCAAAGGAATTGCTTGCTGCTAAGAGCAGCATGAACATAAAGATTTTTTTCATTTGATTTTTTAGTTGGGATTATTTAAACGTGAATTGATTAGAAACGTCTGTTACCACGACCTCCTCTGCCTCCATACATTTCGCGCATTTCTTCAATTTTATCTTTCATGATTTGGTTGTACTCTTCTCTTGTTACTTCTTTACCTTTTGAAGGCATTTTAATCTCTTCTTTTTCTTCAGGATTCATTACAATTTTAGAACACAATATTGTTGTTCTACCAGCATTAACCTCAAGAATTAAACCTGGTAATCCCCAATATTCTCCTGGACCTTGGTTCACTGGGATTTGTGGTGTATACCAAGCTGTAATGGTTATTTCTTTTGGCACTTCCAACTCACTCATTGGATCATCTCTATCTACTGAATCTTTAGATTTTTCTGCTTTTTCCTTTTCGTCATTGCCTCTATCTCTTCGTCTTCGCATATTCATAAAATCCATCTCATCTACTTTTTTTACAGCTGTAGCTTTATAACAAGTGTATTGACCAATTTGCTTGGTTTCTCCCTCCATTTTCCACTCTAGAGTTTCAAGCTCATCAACAACTAAAAACTGTTTTCCAAAAAACTCCTGTTCTTGTAAAAGCTTAGATTCCTTCACATTTTTGTATTGCGGACCACCTGTAAAACTACTCATCATTCCTCTCCATGGACCTCCTCCAGAACCTGGTGTTTCTAGCTTTTCTTCTTCTTTATATGTAGATTCTGTTCTATTAAAGGTTAGTATAAAGGTTTTTTCAAGCATGCTTTTCATACGCTCAGTAATCATCTTTTTTTGTTCTTCGCTCATTTGTCGACCTCCAAAATTATCCATGTCGACTGTAGTCTTAGATTGATAGATTGCTTTACCTTGAAATTCTTGAGCTAAAAGCGTGTTACTGAATAGTGTAATTAATACAACACAAAGTTTAATTGAGATTGATTTCATTGTTTTATGTCTAAAGAGTTTGTGTTAAAAATACAGTTTTAACTATTGTTAGACATCTAAAACAATTGAAAGTTTAATTGTAAAATGTTAAAATCCAATAAAATCAACCTCCTATTCTTATCTCAATCTCTTGTCCATCACCTTTTCCTCTTCTTGGGCTATAACGTTCTTTCATTTCTTCCATTTTCTTTTCCATAATTTTATCAAACTCTTCTTTAGTCACTTTTTTACCTTTTTTAGGCTCAGTGATTTCAACTTCATTTTTTGGATTGAGCACTATTTTACTACAAATGACAGTTTCTGACCCATCGTTTACCTCAAGAATTAAACCTGGGAGCCCATAATAATTACCAGGACCATTGTTTACAGGAATTTGAGGCGTATACCATGCTGTAATAGTTATGGTTTCCATTTCAGGTTCTTTTTCTTCATCTAGATCTTTATCACCATTAACACTAATACCTCCAACAATTTTTGGTCGCTCGCGAGTTATGGTTGCTTTATAGCAAGTGTATTCGCCAATGTTTTTAGTCTCTGAGCCAAATTGCCAATCAAGTTTTTTTAGCTCGTCTTTTATCAAAAAGATTTTTCCAAACACATCATTTTGATTAGTGTAGCGTTCTTCTTTTGTGTTTTTATACAGCACATCTGCTCCTCCTGTGTTTATCATTACTACTTCCATCCCACCAGGTTGAGGAGCTCCAAGCGATTCTTCTTCTTTATAAACCGATTCTTCTTTATTAAACGTAAGTATGTACGTTTTTTCAAACTGCTTTTTAAGCATATCCATCATTTTTTGATGCATTTCAGAGTTTACCTGAGTACTGTCTAGCTTAATATCTACTTTTCGTTTTGACTTGTAGGTTGCAACTCCTGTAAACTCTTGAGCACTTACTTTTGTTACAACCAACATCATAACACAAACCGTAAGCTTAATAAATGTGTTCATTCTATATTCGTTTTTTGATTAATACTTTACAAACTTAAGCCAACCCAAATGAGTATTAAGTTAACCAGTGTTAACGTGTGTTAACCGATTAGTTTTTATCTACTTTAACATTTACTTTTGACCTATGAATGATTCTAGATACCGAATAATATTATACTTCATAGTTACCGTAATACTCAGTACTATTGCGATACAAGTGTATTGGAATTATAAAAACTATTTAGCCAACAAGCAGCAACTTATTAAAGATGTTCAGGTGAGTTTAGATAAAGCTGTTGATGATTACTATGTTAATCTTGCTGAACAAACCACCATTGGATTTGCTTTTGAAGGCAATGACAAGGACGACTTTTTTGCCGAAGATCATAAGTTTGACTCCATTTTAAAGCAAATTGATATTACCCAAAAAAAGTTTAAAAACCTTGATAGCCTTAATCTTGAAACTACTGATGGCATTTCTATTTATAGAGGCGCTAATGTAGATTCAATTTTAAATGCAAAATGGGATCACAAAAAGCTGAATTCTATTGACATAAAAAAAGACTCTATAAAAGTAAAAGGGTTTGAATTGCTTACATCTAAAGTTGTTATTTCTATTTCAAATCACACGCTTGATGTTAAAAAAATTGACAGTTTAATAACTACTGACTTATCTCAAAAAAACATCACTATTGATTACACACTTGATTTTAATAGAGACAAAACAAAGAGGATAAAAGACACAATAACCGATTCAAAAAACATTTTAAACGTTGTTTCAAAATCTACGTTATTACCTAAAGGAAGCTCTCTAAATTTAAGTTTTGAAAATCAAACAAAGCTTATTTTAAAACGCATTTTTGGTGGTATTTTAATTTCTACATTGTTAATTCTGGCAGTGATAAGCTGTTTGTTTTATTTACTTAAAATCATCAAGCACCAAAAACAATTAGCTGAAGTAAAAAATGACCTCATTAGCAACATTACACACGAATTCAAAACACCTATTGCAACCATTGGTGTTGCACTTGAAAGCATTCAAAACTTTAATGTTATTGAAGATAAAGCTAAAACAAAAACGTATTTAGATTTATCAAACACGCAGCTTTCAAAATTAAACACTATGGTTGAAAAGTTACTAGAAACCGCTACACTTGATAGTGAAAATCTTGAGCTCAACAAAGACACTTATAACATCTCGGAAATTTTGACCACGAGTATTGAAAAACATCAACTTAACAGTGACAAAACCATAACTTTCAGTATACCTGAAAACATTTCGGCAAAAGTAGATGTGTTCCATTTTGAAAATGCCATCAATAATATTATTGACAATGCTATAAAATATGGTGGAGATGCGATTTCAATGTCGCTCGAGCAAAATCATTTTGCGTTTACCATTACTATTTCTGACAATGGAAACACGCTAACCAAAGCTAATAAAGACAAGATTTTCGAGAAATTTTACCGAGTTCCTAAGGGCAACACTCATGATGTTAAAGGTTTTGGAATTGGACTGTATTACACCAAAAAAATTGCAGAAAAACACAACGGAACTATCACTGTTGATTTAAAAAATAACATCACCTCATTTAAAATAACATTACCTAATGCCTAAAACCACCATTTTATTAGCCGAAGATGAGCCAGCACTTGGTCAAATTATTAAGGAAAGTCTTGAAACCAGAGACTTTAATGTTATTTTGTGTGATAATGGTGAAAAAGCATTTGAAAAATACCAGTCTGAAACTCCAGAAATTTTAGTCTTGGACGTTATGATGCCCAAAAAAGATGGATTTACATTAGCTAAAGACATTAGAGCAATTGATGATACAATTCCTATTATTTTTTTAACTGCCAAATCGCAAACGCAAGATGTTGTTGAGGGTTTTACCATAGGTGGAAATGATTACTTAAAAAAACCGTTTAGCATGGAAGAGCTTATTGTAAGAATTAACAATTTGCTAAACAGAACACAGGCACAAAAAACTTCAGAAGTATTAAAAATTGGAGATTATACGTTTGATTTCCCAAAGCAAACACTTCAATTTAACGCTGAAGAAAAATCACAACTCACACATAGAGAAGCGCATTTACTATTTCATTTAATTAAAAACAAAAACCAGGTTTTAGAGAGGTCTATCATCTTGAATAAACTTTGGGGAAATGACGATTTTTTCTCTGCAAGAAGCATGGACGTTTTTATCACTAAACTTCGAAAAAAACTATCTAAAGACGACACTATCCAAATCATAAACGTAAGAGGCTTTGGGTATAAACTCATTGGTTAATTTCATTTTCCTATTTTTATAGAAATATTCTCGGTTAACAATAAGTTAATAGAGTATTGTATTAAACTGTTTTCATCTTTTTATGGTAATTTAACTCTATGCAAATAAAATCGAAATTCCTTATTGCTGGAGCAATTATTGCCTTAATAGCCTTGACGAGCATGCAAGGGTATTTAACGTTCAACACCTTTGATCTTAGAAAAAAAAGCTTTGCAGTTGACTCTAGAACCAAAATAGGCGACATAATAAAAACCAAATATGTTGATTCATTATCGTGGCATTATCGTATGGATTTTGTAGACAAAATTCCTGATTATAAACGAAACCGAATTAGTAAAGAAGAACTCCTCGCAGATTTAAAGTTTTTTGCCAACGACAGGAACGACGAATTTACAGAATACTTCAATAAAGAAGCTGAGCGCTTGGGTTTAAACGAAAATATATTATTTAAAAAAGTAGCATCTTCAATTCAGCTTATTGATGAAAATGGAAACGTCGAAAACCTTCTTATAGAAGACAAAGATTCACCAATATTTTTAATTGGTACTGATTTCCTACTTGAAGAAGGATTACTCATTAATGCTTGGAACTGGACATTTGACAAAGGGTTTATAAATGACAATCATCAACTAGAATCTGTAACAGTTAAATATAGAGCTAGTATTTACATGAAAATTGTAGATTGGGATAAAATCATTTTTAAACAACTGCTGTTTCTTTTCTTAATTGCATTTTTACTGTTTCTTTTTGTAATATCCCTAGTAACATACTCTATTAGAAACTTATTTAAACATAAGCGCATTTCTGATATTAAAACTGACTTCATCAATAATATTACTCACGAACTAAAAACACCACTTTCAACTTTATCAATTGCCACCAAAACCTTAACCAATAGGTTTGCAAAAGACAATACAGATATTGCTAAAGAATCTATTGACACTATTAACAGACAAAATAAACGTCTTCAAAATTTAATTGATCAGGTAGTAGATAACAGTTTAGGGTATAACGACATTAATTTAAATCTCGAACAAGTTAGTCTGCCAGATTTTATTAATGAAGTGTGCGATGACTTTGCATTAACACTACCTACTAATATTCAATTTTTAAGAGATGTTGAAGTTAATGATACCGAAGTTGAAATTGACAAGTTTTTTCTTGGTACAGCTATAATTAATATTTTAAATAATGCCATAAAATTTGATGGCACAGTGCTTAAAATAAAGTATAACATCACTAACAACATGCATACTATTGCAATTTCTGATAATGGCATAGGCATCTCTAAAAAAAATAAAAAACTTATCTTTGATAAATTCTATAGAGTGAGCGAAAAAAACATGCACACCTACAAAGGCTTAGGCTTAGGCCTTTACTACTGTAGTCAAATTGTTAAAGCTCACCATGGAATAATAGACGTTGAAAGCAAAGTAAAAGAAGGCTCAACATTCTATATAAAAATTCCCGTAGAAAATGGAAAAGAGAATTTTATTAGCTGATGATGATATTGATTTTGGCACTACCCTAAAACAATATTTGGAGCTAAATAAGTTTGAAGTTGTTTGGGCAAAAGATGGCTCTGAAGCTTTAGATTTATTTAAAATGCACTCTTTTGACATATGCATTATTGATGTAATGATGCCTAAGCTAGATGGCTTTAAACTCTCAAAAAAACTCAGTAAGAAAAACCCCGAAACACCTTTTTTATTTTTAACTGCTCGTAAAGCTAAAGAAGACCGAATAAAAGGTTTAAGCTTAGGTGCTGATGATTATATTTCAAAACCATTTGATGTTGAGGAACTCATTTTAAGAATAAACAACATCATTAAAAGAACTAACCAGCAACAAACCATTAGCTTAGAGACTGATAAAGAAGAGCCAATTGCTATTGGCAAGTATTTATTTGACAGCAAAAATCTTACATTAAGTATAAATGGTAAAAGCGCTAAGATTACTGAAAAGGAAGCGCAGCTTATTTATTTTTTATTCACTAACAAAAATAAACTTATCCCTAGAGATGATATACTCGCAAAGGTTTGGGGACAAAGCAATTTTTTTTCTGGGAGAAGTATGGATGTATTTATTACAAGGGTAAGAAAACATCTAAAAGAAGACCCTAATATTAGTATTAATAGCGTTAGAGGTGTTGGACTAGAGTTTGTAATTAAAGATTAAAAAAACAAAAGCCAGTAAACTAAATTACTGGCCTTTTCCATGAAAAAAACTACTTTTTAGTAAAAAGTATTACGTTTAATTTTTTATAAACTTTTTAATAGCTGTATTTCCGTTTGCATCTTTAAGATTTACAAAATATATTCCATTAGCAAGATTAGATACATCAATAGTTTGTGTACTTAACTGTTGCGACAATATGTGGCTCCCATTAATACTATAAACATCAACTGTCTCAATAGTGTTACCACTTACATGTAATGTGTTTTTTACTGGGTTTGGATATATTTTAACTGAGCTGTTAAAATCATAATCATTAGCACTTAAAGAAGGATTATCCTCATAAGTAAAATTATCTATGTATAAATTATCAAAAGTTGTTGCAGCGTTGTACTTAAACACAATATAGTTGTCAGATCCAGCATAACTATCAAAGGTCACAGTTTTCTCATCCCATGCATCATCAGTCATATCTGCATCTAAAAATGTTTGATATGTAGTATATGTTGAAGCATCAGTAGGATCAGTCATAGTACCAATCTCTAAACCTCCATTGTGATCGTCATAAACATGGAAACGAATTTGTTTAGTGCTATCAAAATCAGACAACATAGGAGTAATTAAAAAGATATCTGAAGTTTCATCATTACCACTATACATTCTCACACTAATAGAACCTTCTTGAGCTTGAAAAGTACTGTATCTCACGTATGGGCTTGTTGATGCAGGATTAATTAAACTAGACCAACATGGTTCTATTTCAGCATTGTTAGCATTACCCTCAAAACCGTTAGTGAAAGTCCCTGATTCTGGCACACATAATGTCGTAAAATAAACTGGTCCAACCCATGGGCTTGTACCATTTGTATCACAATCAGCTCTTACATAAATTTCATAAGCAGTATTATCTGTAAGACTATTAAAATCGCTATTTGAAGTACTAGAAGAAGTTACAACACCTGATGCTGGCTCACCTGTTCCTGCAGGTTGCACAACATACTCCCAACTGTTTTGTCCTCCAAGAAAATTCCAACTAACCTCAACAGAAGCGTCTGTTACATTTTCAGCTACAACATTATACACTTCAGTACAAGCAGGTTGATCTGTAATTGTGACATCATCAATATAAAAAGCAATGCTTGCTCCAGTACCTGCTCCATGCTTAAGCACTACATACTCATCAGTACTTGCTGGTAAATTCACAAAATATTGAAGAAAGCTACCTGAGAAGCCACCAGTTGTTATTGGAAGTTCAGTTATTTCTTGAAAAGTGTTAGCATCCACAGGATCACTCATAGTACCAACTATTATATTAGCATCAGCATTCTCGCTATTCTTTTTAGCATAAAACTCTAGTCTATGCATACCATCATTAGCAGTAGTATGTTGAGGTAAAATAAGTAACACATTTGCACTAGCATCATTACCTGTATTCATTATAATTGCATTAGCTCCTGAGTTAGCATACGATGTAGAAGTATTTACCTCAACTAGAGGAGACCCAGAAGATGTAACGTTTTTGTTCCAGCAAAAAGGAAAATCAGCATCTGAATATAAATCAAAGTCTTCAGTAAAATTAGTTGCAAATGGCGCGCAAGCGGTTCTTATATCGTAAGGTCCAAACCAAGTGCTATAACCAGAACCATCACTACCTGCTGCATCACAATTAGCTCTAACAAAAATTCTATAAGGACTATTTGGTATAATTGCTTGTCCATCAGAATCCAATGTAATATTATTTGTAAGGGAACTTGTTACTATTGGAGTTTCTAATGCTGGATTAAAGTTTAAACTAGTTTGAACAATTACCATTTCCCATTCCGTTTGCACTTGAATATCTGGAGTAATTTCTAAGTCAAAAGAAACATCGGTAATATTACTTGCCTCTACATCTAGCACCTCAAAACAAGAAGGCTGTGTAGTAACAACTATATTGTCTAAATAAACAATCTTATTAAACGAAGCGGTTGTTTCTGGTTTAAATGCTAAATGACTTGCTGATGCATTTAACGGTACATTTACATAGTAAAGTGAATAGTTATTAGTGTTTTCAGAAGAGTTGATTAACGCAAAACTGTTAAGTTCTACAAATGTATTTTCGTCATTAGGGTCAGACATTAAACCAACTTTTATAACAGTTTCATCTGAACCTACTGAGTTTACTTTAGCTGCAAATTCTATTCTATGCATACCATCGGCAATAGTTGTACTCTCAGGAGAAACTAAAAGCATAGTATCATCATTACTCATTTGAATTTCATAGTAATTATCAGGAGAGTATGATTGCGTAGAGCTAGTATTTACTTTAAATATAGGCTCTGTTCCTGTTGAACTTGAAATTGTTGTCCAACAATAAGGAGTTACAAGTTCATCTGGCATGCTTTCAAAATTTTCAGAAAAATCATCTACTATACCACAAGCAGTTCTAAAAAATATTGGACCAATCCAATCACTCACACCATCAGTATCACAATCTGATCTCACATAAAACTCATATTCAGTATTATTAGTCAATCCTGGAACGTTTACCGAACTAGACGAAACACTAACAGGTGTAGCTGCGTCAGGATTACCAGTTCCTGGTGATTGCACAACATATTGCCACTCTAAAGCACTTGAGGTCCAGCTAACATTTACTGAAGTTTCATAAGTATCATCCACACTAATAGCACTTGGAGGATAACATGTAATTGCGTTAAAATCTAATTCAATATTCGCTCTGTAGTAATCTAAAATTCCAGAAGGTGGTGACGCAGGATCAGGATTAGTAAAATTATTTCCATAATGCAGCACTCTTCCACTAGCTTCTGAAAATCCTAAGTTGTGTGCAATAAAATCTTTAGAGTCATTATCATCTTGATTTTCGTCAACTACTATAACTAAGTTTGCTGTATTTGAGTAACTAAATGGTGTATCCAAAATTATAGACACCTCGTTATTATACACTGTAAATGTGCCTGCAAACACTTGTGTTAAGTTAGCTAAAGGAATCCAATCAGAATTAGAAGCAAAAGTATCATTAGCAGTTTCAGCCATATATACAACTATGTCATTTGAATTTTCTAAAACTCCATCAGTATAATATGTAATTTTTGAAATACTACCAGCTTGATTAATTTCTGACTGCAAATAAATACTCTGTGAGTAAGAATAATTATCGTCAGGATCAATAGGCAATTCTTGAAATGTACTTGTTGTAAGACCACCAAGCGTAACTTCATTAATTGATACCGTTTGTGCATTAGCAAAAAAGCTAAAGAACATAAGGGCAAGAAATAAGTAATTTTTTTTCATTGTATTAGTCTTTTAGTTTTAATTCTGAATTAACTTAGCTATCTTAAGACAACTCTAAGTTGAGTGTAAACTTATTCACTATTACTTATTTAACAAAGTAAACTAAGGTTAACGATAAGTTAACGGTACCTAAACACATTGAAAAAAAGTCTTTTTTTTTGACTTTTGTTACAAGACTAAAACAAATATGAATCATGACTAGAAAATTACTTTTACTCTTTGTTATTGCTTTTTCCCAAATTGTAAACGGACAAACTGATGAGCCTATTGGAGCTCCTGCTATACTTGCTTCAACATCTTATGTTTGTGAAAATGAAGAAACCGACAATTTTGTTGGGTTTACCAAATCTCCAGAATTTGCAACTTGTCCAGGTTATGATAATTGGGTTGACTCTTGGTATACATTTACACCAACTGAAACGCGTCAATATTCCATTGAAATTGAAGCTTTAACAGGAAGCATTTTTGATGTTAGAATAGGTGTTTTTTCTGGAACTATAGGCAACTTAAATAGTATGACTGGTTGTGCTACAAGGTATTTTAGCGCTACTTTAACTATGGGTCAAACTTATTACATTAACACCAGAGGAGCGAGTGCATCTACACAATATAGATTATGCGTTTATCCTTTTCCTGATGCGCCATCAAACGACGAACCTGCAAACGCTGATGTGTTGTTAGAGTCTACTTTTGATGTTTGCGAAAATGCATCTGTTGGATACACAACTAATGCAACTTATACTAGTGAAGCTGAATGCAGCACTTCAAATCCTGATGTGTGGTACAGCTTTACACCAACTGAAACTGGAGAGTATACTTTTAGAGCAGACCTTGTAAATGGTTCTACTCCTTTATACATAGGAGTATATGGCGGAACTCCTGGATTCTTAAACCCTTTCCTTGAAGAACCAACATCTCCAACCTTACAGTGTCAAGATATTGTTTTAGCCGATTTAACTGCTGGAGAAACTTATTATGTAAGCGTAACATCATCAAATTCATCACAAGCTATTTATTTTGAATTGTGTGCATACAAGTCACCTGATGCGCCATCGAACGATGATTGTTCAAACCCTATAGCACTAACAATTGGTCAGTCTTTTGAAGACAGTTACATAGTTGCTACCAATACATCTGCGTCAGTTAATCCGGGAAATTCTAATTTTCCTAACTGCGGAACCTTACCAGATTTTGGCATCTATGGTAAAGACGTATGGTTTTCGGTAGTGGTTCCTGCTTCAGGTAGCTTTACTATTGAAACTAGAGCAGAACCAACTGAAACTAATTTGAGTGACACTGCCATTGAAACTTATACTGGTTCTTGTGGAACAGAAACCTTAGAACCATTTCATTACAACCTACCTCCACCAAACACAGGAACTGCTTATTGCAGCAATCAATTTGTAATTGGAGGTAACGAATTTGCTGGTATGTTATTTACTAATAAAACTCCAGGAGAAACAGTAATAATAAGAGTTTGGGGTTGGGCTTATCAATTTGGCAAATTTAGAATTGCTGCCTACGATGCTACTTTAGGTGTTAACGAGTTTGACTTAAACAGTTTTAAATACTATCCAAACCCAACTAATAATGTATTGAATATAAAATACAACCAAAACATTAATAAAGTAACAGTAAACAGTATTATTGGAAAAGCTGTTTTAACTAAAGAAACCAATGCACAAGATGTAAGTGTAGATTTATCTAGTCTTGCTACTGGAATTTACATTGTAACCGTTAACTCTGGAGAAACTTCAACTAATTTTAAAGTTTTAAAAGAGTAGTATTAGATTAATAGCAACTTTAAAAAACACCTTTGTTTACAAAGGTGTTTTTTTATTTATGCAATATGGTTTGATTTTTGTACTTTTCATTTCGCAATGAAATGGATTAACTACATTTTTTTATTCCTTATATATTCTGGTTATGCTCAAGATAGTATACAGATAAAGCTTATAAATAGCTTAAAACTTGAAAAGGAAACGATTATTAGTATTGACGATTTTGAAACGCTTTACCATATTAAAAACAATACGTTTTATAAAACTTCAAATAATAAATCAATAAACTACAGCAATGTTCAATTAGGAAACATTACTTCTGCTAATGCTTTTAACCCATTAAAAATTAATCTGTTTTACAAGAGTTTTAATACTGTTGTTATTCTTGATAATCGTTTAGCCGAAATTTTCAAAATAGATTTTAATATGATGCAACCTTATAAAAATGTATCACATATTACTACTGGTTTTGACAATTCGCTTTGGGTTTTTAATCAAGATTTACAACAACTTGAACTTTATGATTATAAAATGAACAAGGTTAAGGTAAGATCGCTTCCTGTACAATCTAATGTACTCGATCTAAAAAGCAACTACAACTATTGCTGGATGCTTACCGAAAAGTACTTGTACAAGTACAATTATTTAGGAAGTCTTATTTCTAAAATGGAGAATAAAGGCTTCACTGAAATGGCTTTAAATAATGAAAATGTGGTTTTAAAAACTGATAATCAACTCTACTTTTTAGCAAGCAATAGTCAAGATGTTGTACCAATTCAAAGGTCAAAATTGTTAATAAATCAGTTTTTATTGGCCAATGAAACCTTGTATATTTACGACAGCAAAATCCTAAGTAAATTCCAACTAAAAATTAAATAAACATGCATGTTGCAGTAGCAGGAAACATTGGTGCAGGTAAAACAACTCTCACCAAATTATTAGCCAAACATTTTAACTGGGAACCACAATTAGAAGACGTAGTAGACAATCCGTATTTAGATGATTTTTACAACCAGATGGAGCGTTGGAGTTTTAACCTGCAGGTTTATTTTTTAAATTCTAGATTTAGACAAGTATTACAAATTCGCCAAAGCGGAAAAGACATTATACAGGACAGAACCATTTATGAAGATGCTCATATTTTTGCACCTAACCTTCATGCTATGGGATTGATGACCAATAGAGATTTTGAGAACTATCGTTCACTTTTTGATTTGATGGAATCTCTTGTTCAAGGTCCTGATTTGTTAATTTACCTTAGAAGCACTATTCCAAACTTAGTATCACAAATTCATAAACGTGGACGCGATTATGAAAACTCAATTAGCATTGATTATTTAAGTAGATTAAATGAACGTTACGAAGCTTGGATACATGGTTACGACAAAGGAAAACTACTTATCATTGATGTAGACAACCTAGATTTTGTTGCTAACCCTGAAGACCTTGGTTTTATCATTAATAAAATAGATGCCGAAATAAACGGTTTATTCTAAAGAATAAAAGACAAACAAAAAGCCACATCAAATTGATGTGGCTTTTTTGTAGTATAACTTTTGAAAACTAACTTTGTTTTTCAATTTCTTCAGTAACTGTTTTCTTAATTTTAACCTCAACATCATCAACAGTCTTATCATTGTTCATTGCTTCTACTTTAGCTTCAACTTCTTCAAGAGTACCTTCAATAATTTTTTCTTCAGTAGTGGTTTCTCCATTAACAGTTGTTGTTTTAGTTAAAACAGCTACAGCATTCCCTGTGGTTCCATCATCATTAATTTCAACGGTAATTTCTTTAGTAATATCATCGTTACCTGCTAAACCAGTTTCAGCAGTATGACCTCCTAAAATTGGAGCAATAACCAATCCTACTAAACATGTTAGCTTAATTAAAATATTCATTGATGGTCCTGATGTATCTTTAAAAGGATCTCCAACAGTATCACCAGTTACAGCAGCTTTATGCGCATCACTTCCTTTATAAGTCATTTCACCATTAATTTCAACTCCAGCTTCAAATGATTTTTTAGCGTTATCCCAAGCTCCTCCAGCATTGTTTTGGAAAATTGCCCACATTACACCACTAACACATACTCCTGCCATATAACCTCCTAATGGTTCAGCTCCAAAAATTAAACCAATTAGTATAGGAGTAATAATGGTGATTAAACCAGGTAAAATCATTTCTTTTAATGCTGCTTGTGTAGAAATATCAACACACTTTGCATACTCAGGAGTTCCTGTACCTTCCATAATTCCAGGAATTTCTTTAAACTGACGACGCACTTCATGCACCATTTCCATTGCAGCTTTTCCTACTGATTGCATTGCTAAAGCTGAGAAGATTACAGGAATCATTCCTCCAACAAATAACATTGCCAATACATCAGCTTTAAAAATGTTTATTCCATCAATTCCTGTAAACGTTACATACGCAGCAAATAGTGCTAATGCAGTTAATGCAGCAGAAGCAATAGCAAATCCTTTACCAACAGCTGCAGTTGTATTTCCTACTGAGTCTAAAATATCTGTACGCTCACGCACTTCAGGATCTAGCTCGCTCATTTCAGCAACACCACCTGCGTTATCTGCAATTGGTCCAAAAGCATCAATAGCTAACTGCATAGCTGTAGTAGCCATCATAGCAGATGCTGCTAAAGCAACACCATAAAATCCTGCTAATTCATACGATCCATAAATTGCAGCTGCAAATAAAATTACTGATGCAAATGTAGATTTCATCCCTACAGCTAAACCAGCAATAATGTTTGTTGCTGCTCCTGTTGAACTGTTTTGTACTATATCTAAAACTGGTTTTTTACCTAATGATGTAAAGTAAGCAGTAACTACCGAAATTAGTGCTCCAACAGCTAATCCTATACACGCTGACCAAAATACATTCATCGATGATACCTCTACATAACCTTCACCAAAGAACTTCATGCTCATAGTTTCAGGTAACATATATTTAATTAAGCCAAAACTAGCTGCTAAAGTTATAATGATAGCTACCCAGTTTCCTGTGTCTAATGCTTTTTGAACTTGAGCTTCTTTAGCATTATTACCAGAAATTTTCACTAAAAACGTTCCTATAATTGAAGCTAAAATACCTACACCTGCAATAACAATTGGCAACAAGATTGGTCCCATATTATTAAAGTCGTCAGTAAAAGGTGTATTGACTGACATATCTTTAATTAAGTAATTACCCAACACCATAGCTGCTAATACTGTTGCTACATAACTACCAAACAAATCGGCTCCCATACCAGCTACATCACCAACGTTATCTCCTACGTTATCTGCAATAGTTGCAGGATTACGAGGATCATCTTCAGGAATACCAGCTTCTACTTTACCAACTAAATCTGCACCAACATCGGCAGCTTTAGTGTAAATTCCACCACCTACACGTGCAAATAGTGCAATAGATTCAGCTCCTAATGAAAAACCTGCTAATGCCTCTAGAGCAATAGTCATTTCATCATAAAAAGAAGCTTCGCCAACAATAAACATTTTCATAAAAACAAAAAACAGTAAACTAAGTCCTAGTACTGCTAAACCAGCAACACCTAGTCCCATTACTGTTCCACCACCAAACGACACTTTAAGCGCTTGTGGTAAGCTTGTTTTTGCAGCTTCGGCAGTACGTGCGTTGGCTTCGGTTGCAACTCGCATACCAATGTTTCCTGCAAGAGCTGAAAAAATAGCTCCTATAATAAAAGCTACTATTATAATCCAATGTGTAGTATCAACAAAGTAAGATATTGCTCCAAGAGCTACAGATGCAATAACAACGAATATTGCTAACAATCTGTATTCGGCATTTAAAAAGGCTAGTGCACCTTCTTTAATTGATTTTGAAATGCCTTGCATTCTTTCGTTTCCAGGTGCTTGTTTTTTAACCCAAGACATCTTTACGAACATGAACAGTAATCCTACAATTGCCAATATCATTGGCACAAAAATCATATTTGATTCCATATTTTATTAATTTGATTAGTTTGTATCTTAACAAATGTAACAAAATGGATTAATATTAAAAAGCCCTTACACTTCTGCAGTGTAAGGGCTCTAAATTGCTATGTTACAAGCTATTTTATATTGTAAAGTTACCGTTTGCTTTGTGCTCACTGCTTTCGTAGCGCTCCACACATTTGTTAAGGATTTCGTATGCCTCTTTAGCATTTCCCCAACCACCAACATCAACTTTCTTTTCTTCTAAGTCTTTGTAAACCTGAAAAAAGTGTTCAATTTCTTTAATTCTATGTGGGTTTAAATCTTCAATATCGTTGTATTTATTCCAGATTGGGTCAGAAATTGGCACACATATTAATTTTTCATCTGGTCCTTTTTCATCTGTCATGTGAAACACACCTATTGGTTTTACTTCCATAACACACATTGGAAATGTTGGCTCTGTTCCTAATACTAAAACGTCTAGAGGATCTTGATCTAAAGCTAAAGTTTCAGGAATAAACCCATAATCTCCAGGATACATCATTGATGAAAACAACATACGATCAAATCTAATTTTTTTTAGTTCAAAATCGTATTCGTATTTATTTCTACTTCCTTTAGGGATTTCTATTAGTACATCAAAGGTCAATTTTCCTGCTGCTGTCATATTTTTATATTTGTTTTTCGGGCTGCAAATATAATGTAATGTTTGAGTTATGGCAATTAATTACCCTTGACTTTATCAAAAAAATAACCGTAATTTAACAGTGGATATGAATTATTAGGTCAATCCATATTTTTATTATTAGCTATTAGTTTGACCAAAACCTATGAATGAGATTCCAAATGAATTAAAAGACTTTTATGCCTCAATTGAAAATTTGAACTCATTAAGTATATGGAACATTCATCGAGAACTGAAAGCAACCGCTAAAATCAAAGGAGAGTGGGAAAAGAAAATTATTATAGAAAGAAAATCACTCAATTACAATCTAAATAAAGGCGAGTTAGTGACAAACGTTCAAGTCACAGATTCACAAGGTCAAATTACAACAATTGGTTTAGAAAAGGAGGACATAGAATATCTTAAACAGCGATTAGAATTTACACAAAATACTTGGCTAAAATCAAGATATTCTCATTTACTCTGGCAAGAAATTAAGCATCATAAATATGCTGAAATAGCTATTGATAATTATGTTGCTACAATCAATAGAATCAAATCGGAGGAAGCTCGTGAGTTGCCCATAATTCTTTCTGCAATTTTACATATATCAAAGAAAACAAAGAAGAAAATAGAAGTCGCCAAAGAAGTCGCAATTACGCTTGTTAATGACTTACCAAATTGGTTTAAACCAAATATTTTAAATTCTATTCTAGAAAATAATATCCTTACTAAACAGGAACTAAATGATATTGCTTTAAAATTACCAAGTTGGATTGAAGAAGAAAATCCTGTATCATATTTTTCAAATAAGCAAAAATTAGAAACTGGTATACGACTTTATAATTTACTAGAACTTCCGTTAAATGAACTGTATGAGTTATTAGCCAAAAACGAAGACTTAATTCTAGAACAGCATCAAGAGGATACAGACTTTGCAAAGTATACCACAATTGGAACAAAGGCAAAATATTTAAGACTTGCAGGTAAGCTGGAAGAAGCAGAAGAAAATCTTAAAGAGTATAATCGCCTTAAGCAAACGGTAAAACTCGGAAAAGTAAGTTGGCAACTTGGAGAAAAGGAAACAGAAATGTTTAATAGTTATCTCGATATGAAATCAAAAGTCATATTGGATATGCCAACAGAGGGAATACTTGCTTTCTTCTCAATTAATGAAGACATTCTAGTTGACCCAATTGAAAATCTAGAAAATGCCAAGAAA
The DNA here is from genome assembly GCF_004366715.1 of Meridianimaribacter flavus. Classification (GTDB taxonomy): domain Bacteria; phylum Bacteroidota; class Bacteroidia; order Flavobacteriales; family Flavobacteriaceae; genus Gaetbulibacter_B; species Gaetbulibacter_B jejuensis. The sequence goes on along the minus strand of NZ_SOQZ01000006.1, from coordinate 59,625 downwards.
AGTATTAAAAACTCAATTCATAATTTATTTAGCACAAGTGTTTTTGATATAAACAGCAACTTCAAGAATTTAAAGGATTCAGAAAAAATTGATAAAGAAGTCATCCAGAGTTATACGATTTCCCACGGAGTTAAATGTTTCAGTCTCTTCCTAAAAGTTTTTGTAGACGGAATTTTAACAGGTAAACTCAATTATTACAAAATCTATGACTTTTTTGAATCTCAAACTTGGTATGGTACTAAATTCAAACGAGGAATGACCGATAATGAAATTGACCAAAACTCGAACTGGTTAACAATGCTTGCACCAGGAATCCATAATCTTTTTTCTCAATTTGAACTCTCGGTTTTAATGAATACTAATAAAATCAACAACTTCATTTTAGCAATGGATTCTTTGACTTTAAAATTCGAAGGTGCATTAAGAGACTTTATCAGATTGTCTGGAGGTAATACATCTACCTCTAAAAATGGAGAATTAAAAGAACAATTACTTGAGGAATTATTAGAAAACCAAACAACAAAAAAGTACTTTACAGAAAAGGACATTGAATTGTTTAAGTATACATTCACTAGAAAAGGAAAAAACTTGAGGAATAATATAGCTCATTCATTTTTAGAATTTTCTGATTACAATTTACAGGCTGTGACTTTAGTTTTTTTCTGTATTTTGAGACTTGGAAAATATACGTTTAACGAAAAAAACAACAGCTGACAATGGCTAAAAGTAATTATTAGTTATTGCCAACGCAACTAGCCATAACACGAACACGCTAAACGAACCTCTTAAAAATAAAACCCAAAGCTTCCTGTAACACCAAACTTTCGTGCGTCAGGTGTATCGAGATAATTTCCTCTAAAATTGAAGTCTATACGTAGTATTTTAAAAATATTACCTACACCAACGCTGTATTCGTAATACACCTCATCACTAGGTGCGTTGTAGATTAAACCTGAAGCATTAAGGTTGCGGTTTTCTTGTGAAATTTCTCCCCAAACACCACGTACGCCAACAATAGCTCTTAGATTATACTTTTTAAGAAATGGTATACGCGAAAATAATCGACCGTTAAAATTATGCTCTAAATGTAATGACGAATAGGTATCAGTTACAAACTCATAAAAATCTAACTGCGAGAAAGTGTTGTAAATAGAAAAATACGATTGGTTACCAGGAACTACACTTAACAACCCAAGCGGAACTTCGCCAAAGGTTTTACCTGCTTCAATAGTTGTGGTTAAGCGACCAAAACCACCAACTTGCCATGGTTGTATGTATGAAAACTGCAATTTGGTATAGTCAAAATCGCTACCAAAAACAGTACGATCTCCTTTGCTTAATTGAGCAAATAAACTTGCGTAATTATCATTGGCATTTCTGCGTTCTACACCAAAACCTGTCATTTTTCGTTTTGGGAAATACGATACCGAAAGCGTGCTTTCGTATTGTCTTATTTCGGATGAAATTCCTGTAGGAGATTCTTCATCAAAATAATCGAGACTAAAAGTTTCTGAAGCCGACTCTAAAGTTCTATAGTTAGCTCCTAGCCTAAACACAAGGTTTTTTACTGGCTCAATTTCTAACGAAAGCGTTGTTAAATTAATACTAGACAGCTTATCGTTAGGACTTGTACCAACCACAGCTGATGAGGCAAAACTACGTCCTAAAACATCGGTTGAATTGGTTAAACTCGCTCCTATTTGCTCTACATCTCTTCGGTTTCCACCAGAGAGAATAATACGATTCTTTTTATCTACCAACCATTTTCCTGAGATACCATATTTAAACTTATCGTCTCTAAAACCATAAGCCAAAAACCCTTCGAGCCTCCAAAGGTCGTTTGGTCCAAAATAGGTACGTCCTCCTGTTCTTACCCTTACACCTTCTACTTCATTATATCCAAACGTTGAAAAGATAGGTCCATAATCAAAATTAATACTCGGAAACTCAATGTAACCTGAAGCTAACACGCTACCAATATTGTAAAGTCGTTTAAACTTTTTTACGGTTTTTAAAGTGTCTAACATTTTGTAAACACCTTTTTCGTCTTTGTTGAGCGACTCTAGTCGGTTTTCTTCCCAAAAGGAATCATCACGATTGTAAACGTCTTCATTGTAGTTGTAAACCTCTTCGCTATAGAACTTTTCGTTTTTTTGTTTATCAAACTCGTAATTATCATACAAGGTGGTACGCTTACCGTAAATTCCACGAGATTTTTCTTTTTTGTTCAGCGCAAAATCTGACATAAAATAATCGCGCTTTATCAAAAACAACGAGTCATTAAGGACTTCAAACTCTTGCTCTATATAAATTTCTTTTACCCAGTTTATGTTAGCACTTTTAGAGGCTTGCAGATTAATTTCTTTGATAGCATAGGTAGTATCAGCAACCCAAAAATCACCTTTAAAAGTGAGTTCGTTTTTTCTACGTGGATAGTAAATAATGTTGTAACACCATTTGTTATCAATAAACGAACTATCAGAAAGCACGTAGTTGTAAGTGTTAATTCCTGTTTTAGAAATTGGGCTTACAAAGCTTTTATCAAAAAACTTAAGGTAGTTGTCGTAAATGTTATAATCGGAATATAGGTCGTCTACAAAATCGATAATCACCTGATTGTTGCTAAAACCAGAGTTTTTATTTCCTTTTAAATCTTCTTTCTCCTTGTCTAGCACATTATCGCCATAAACTCTACTTACGGCTTCATTAATAAATATTGGTAAGTAGGTTTTTCCTGTTACTCTTGAGGTGTCTACTTCTTCAAAAACAAACTCCATACCTCTAAACAGCTTGCTTTTTATAAGTGCACTATCAATAGTGTTTAAGTCAAACTCAACCTTTTCGTATTTATCGTACTCGTATTGCTTAAACTGATTGAGTCCGTTTTTACGCTTGTGTTCCCATATTTTCTTTAAAATGGCAATGGCTGGATTTTCTTCGGCTTTTTTAGATTGCTTTCCTGTAACAATTACAACCTCATCAAGTGCATCAGCCTCTTCTTTTAAAACCAAATTGAGCTCGTAGTTTACTCTTTTGGCAAGTGGCAACTCTAAAGTTTCGTAACCTAAAAAAGAAACGATGAGAGCATCCCAAGTAGTTTCAGATTCAAGATAAAATTTACCATTTTCGTTAGTGATTGTACCTTCGGTAGATCCTTTAAAAAGTACATTAGCAAAAGCAACAGGGTCGTTGTTTTCGTCTACTACATGACCACTAACTTTGGTCTGTGCCAATACGTTAGCAATTCCTAGGCAAAAAAATAGGGCTATTAATTTTATCTTCATAAGCAAAAAACTTCATCAACAATACTGCCAATGAAGTTTATATAACGCAAAAAAATGCGATTTATTTATACATTACCTTTTTTACTGCTTTTATTACATCGTTACTGTTAGGTAACCATTCTTCCAGAAGTACTGGAGAGTAAGGAGCAGGCGTATCGGCTGTGTTAATTTTTACAATTGGAGCATCTAAATAATCAAACGCTTCAGACTGTACTAAATATGTAATTTCAGTAGACACATTACCAAAAGGCCATGCTTCTTCAAGAATTACTAGTCTGTTTGTTTTCTTTACAGAAGTTATAATTGCTGCTCTATCCATTGGACGTACAGTACGCAAATCGATAATTTCACAAGAAATCCCTTCTTTTTCTAATTCATCAGCTGCTTTGTAAGCTTCTTTGATGATTTTTCCGAAAGAAACGATAGTAACATCAGTTCCTTCGCGTTTAATATCTGCAACTCCTAACGGAATTAAATATTCGCCTTCAGGAACTTCGCCTTTATCACCATACATTTGCTCACTTTCCATAAAAATTACTGGATCGTCATCACGAATAGCAGATTTTAATAATCCTTTTGCATCATAAGGGTTTGAAGGCACAACAACTTTTAAACCTGGAGTATTTGCAAACCAGCTTTCAAAAGCTTGAGAGTGTGTTGCAGCTAACTGTCCTGCAGAAGCTGTAGGTCCACGAAATACAATTGGACACTTAAATTGTCCACCAGACATTTGTCTGATTTTTGCTGCGTTGTTTATAATTTGGTCAATACCAACTAAAGAGAAATTGAATGTCATATACTCTACAATTGGTCTATTACCAGTCATTGTTGAGCCTACTGCAATTCCTGCAAAACCAAGCTCAGCAATTGGTGTGTCAATAACACGTTTAGGACCAAACTCGTCCAACATACCTTTTGATGCTTTATATGCACCATTATATTCAGCAACTTCTTCACCCATTAAGTAAACGCTTTCATCACGACGCATTTCTTCGCTCATGGCTTCACAAACTGCTTCTCTAAATTGAATAGTTTTCATTTATTATCTCTTTAAATCGGAAAGCAAAAATAGGAATATTTCATAAAAAATACACCTTATAATAATACATTGTTTCTTATTGGGTCTTCATTTTTAAATTGATGCTATTTTAAAACACTCAAATCGTATTTTGTTTTAAAGAATTCTTAAAATTTGTGCATCTTTTTTCAAAATTTCATCAATCGATCTTGAAATTATCTTTAAAAAGGAAAAAATATTATGCGTGCATAGTAAATATTCAAATTAAAATAATTAACTTCGTAACCTCAAAAAATTTTTAGTGTAAAACATAATAATAACGATATGAAAATATTAGTATGTATTAGTCATGTACCTGATACGACTTCAAAAATTAATTTTACGGATGGCGACACAAAATTTGACACAAATGGTGTACAATTTGTAATCAATCCTAATGACGAATTTGGATTAACTCGTGCTATGTGGTTTAAAGAAAAACAAGGTGCTAGCGTAGATGTTGTAAATGTTGGTGGTCCTGAAACTGAGCCTACACTTCGTAAGGCTTTAGCTATTGGAGCAGATACAGCTATAAGAGTTAACACTGAAGCTACAGACGGTTTTGCAGTCGCAAAGCAATTGGCAAATGTTGTAAAAAATGGTGGTTACGATTTAGTAATTGCTGGTCGTGAATCTATTGACTACAATGGAGGTATGGTTCCAGGAATGTTAGCTGGATTAACTAGCGCAAATTTTGTAAACAACTGTATTAGCCTTGAGGTTGATGGAACTTCCGCAAAAGCTGTAAGAGAAATTGATGGAGGAAAAGAAACTGTGTCTACAACTTTACCATTAGTAATTGGTGGTCAAAAAGGACTTGTTGAAGAAAGTGACTTACGTATTCCTAATATGAGAGGTATTATGATGGCTCGTAAAAAACCTCTTAACGTTGTAGAACCTGTTGATGCATCAGCTGAAACAGCTTCAGTTAAGTTTGAAAAACCAGCTCCAAAAGGTGCTGTTACTTTAGTAGATGCAGATAATGTTGGTGAATTAGTAAACCTACTTCACAACGAAGCAAAAGTCATTTAATTAACGTACAAAAAAGAAAAGATGTCAGTTTTAGTATATACAGAATCAGAACAAGGAAAATTTAAAAAAGTAGCGTTTGAAGTTGCTTCTTATGCAAAAGCTGTTGCAGACCAAATGGGAACAACAGTAACTGCAGTTACTATAAATGCCGATGACACATCAGCTTTAGGAAACTATGGCGTTGACAAAGTATTAAAAGTTAACGATGCTAGTTTAGATAAATTTAATGCCAATGCCTATGCAAGCATTATAAAACAAGCTACAGAAAAAGAAGATGCCAAAGTTGTTATTGTAAGCTCAAGTGCAGACAGCAAGTATTTAGCACCTCTTTTAGCAGTAGATTTAAATGCAGGTTTTGCATCTAACGTGGTTGAAGCGCCATCAAGCACTTCGCCATTTACAGTAAAACGTACTGCATTTACAAACAAAGCATTTAACATGACTACAATTAACTCTGATGTTAAATTAGTAGCTGTTTCAAAAAATGCTTTCGGATTAAAAGAAAATACTGCAAGTGCAGCTGCTGAAGATTTTTCAGCTTCAATTCCAGAAATAAAAGTACAAGTTGATGCTGTAGATAAAGTTACAGGTCAAGTTACTATTGCAGATGCTGAAGTTGTAGTATCTGGTGGACGTGGATTAAAAGGTCCAGAAAACTGGGGAATGATAGAAGAATTAGCAGATGTTCTTGGTGCTGCTACAGCATGCTCTAAACCTGTAAGTGATTTAGGTTGGAGACCACACAGTGAGCACGTAGGACAAACAGGAAAACCAGTAGCATCAAACTTATATATTGCAGTTGGAATTTCTGGAGCTATTCAGCATTTAGCAGGTATCAACGCATCAAAAGTAAAAGTAGTTATCAACACAGATCCTGAAGCACCTTTCTTTAAAGCTGCTGATTACGGAATTGTGGGTGATGCCTTTGAAGTTGTACCTAAATTAATAGAGAAATTAAAGGAATTTAAAGCTCAGCAATAAATAATTTTTTTATAAATTGTATTGTTAAAGGACTGTTTGAATTTGGTCTAAATCTCCAAATCTGTTAATTTCAGTTTGGTAAAGTCCTAATTTAAACAGTTCTTTGTGTTTTTAAATTTATGAGCTTAGTTCGTCTTAACATAAAGGGCATATCGTACAGCCAAACTCAAAATGGCGCTTACGCTTTGATTTTAAACGAAGTAGATGGTGACCGAAAACTTCCAATAGTTATTGGTGCTTTTGAAGCACAATCAATTGCCATTGCTTTAGAAAAAGAAATACGACCTCCTAGACCCTTAACACACGACCTTTTTAAAAATTTTGCTGACCGATTTGATATCGTTGTAAAGCAAGTTATCATTCACAAATTGGTAGATGGAGTGTTTTATTCAAGTTTAATTTGTGAACGTGATAAAATAGAGGAAATAATTGATGCAAGAACCAGTGATGCCATCGCTTTAGCTTTACGTTTTAACGCTCCTATTTTTACTTACAAAAATATTTTAGACAAAGCAGGTATTTACTTAAAAGTAAATCCTAAAAAAGACGAAGAAGAAGATAGTATCTTAATGGATGAATTAGTTGCTGAAGAAATTGAAGCTAGCGTTCATGAAAGCTACAAAGATAAATCTATTGAAGAATTACATTCACTTTTAGACGAAGCTGTAAATAATGAAGATTATGAAAAAGCAGCAAATATTCGTGACGAAATCTCAAAACGAGAGTAATACCTATTTTAAATTATGAGAAAGCAGTTTTTGTTTTTTGTTGCCCTATTTTTTCTTTTTACAACCCTAACCGTATCACAAAACCCAGAAACAGCAACTCAATTAGATACAATTGAACAAGTTACAGAAATTGTAACAGACTCTATAAATTCAATTAATGAAATTAAAGAAGTAATAGACACCGAAAACACTGCTATTACAACTGAAGACGCTACACCTGAAAGTACAATTATTCCTAGTCAAGGGTTTTCTTTCACTAGTCTTTGGAGAGGTGTATTAGGTATGATAAGTTTGGTTTTTATTGCTTTTTTATTCAGTAGTAATAAAAAAGCCATTAACTGGAGAATCGTAGGCATTGGTCTAGCTTTTCAATTACTAATTGCTGTTGGTGTATTAAAAGTTGAATTTGTCCAAACTATTTTTGACTTTATTGGAAAAATATTTGTTCAAATATTAGATTTCACAAGAGCAGGAAGTAAGTTTCTATTTGAAGGCTTAGTGGTTGATATGGATACCTTTGGATTTATTTTTGCATTCCAAGTACTGCCAACAATTATTTTCTTTTCGGCACTTACATCGGTTTTATTTTACCTAGGGATTATTCAAAAAGTTGTTAAGGCAATGGCTTGGTTACTTTCAAAAGCCCTAAGAATTTCAGGAGCTGAAAGTTTAAGTGTTGCAGGAAATATCTTTTTAGGACAAACCGAAGCACCTTTATTAATTAAAGCCTACTTAGAAAAAATGAACAAGTCCGAAATGCTACTTGTCATGATTGGTGGTATGGCTACCGTTGCTGGAGCTGTACTTGCAGCTTACATTGGTTTTCTTGGTGGTGACGATCCTGAATTAAGACTATTTTACGCAAAACACCTTTTAGCGGCATCAGTAATGGCTGCTCCAGGTGCTATAGTTATTTCAAAAATACTCTACCCTCAAACTGAAGAGGTAAATACAGATGTTTCTGTATCTCAAGATAAAATTGGTTCAAATATATTAGACGCTATTGCTAACGGAACTACCGAAGGTTTAAAACTTGCCGTTAATGTTGGCGCTATGCTTTTGGTGTTTGTAGCGTTTATAGCTATGATTAACTATGGATTTGGAAAAATAGGATATTTTACTGGTTTAAACTCTTGGATTGTTGAAAATACTAGATATGAGAGTTTATCATTAGAGTTTATCTTGGGCTATATTTTCTCTCCCTTAATGTGGTTAATTGGTGTTGCCAAAGAAGACATGGCGCTTATGGGACAGTTGCTAGGTATTAAATTAGCTGCAAGTGAATTTGTTGGGTACATTCAATTAGCAGACCTTAAAAACGCAGGAAACTCAATTCATTTAACATACGAAAAATCAATAATCATGGCAACTTACATGCTATGTGGTTTTGCTAATTTTGCATCTATTGGTATTCAAATTGGAGGTATTGGTTCTTTAGCTCCTGGACAGCGTAAAACCTTATCTAAATTTGGGATGAAAGCTTTAATTGGAGGTACAATTGCATCATTGATTTCAGCAACTATTGCTGGTATGATTATAGGTTAAAAACAGTTAATAACTTTTAATATTATTTAAGGGTTGAGTCATCGTGATTTAACCCTTTTTTCTATTTTTATTTTTCGAAAAGTCACAGAAATTATGAAGCAGTATTTAGATTTAGTAAAACACGTTTTAGAACACGGAAACGAAAAAGGAGATAGAACAGGAACAGGAACAAAAAGTGTTTTTGGTTATCAAATGCGTTTTGATTTAAGTGAAGGTTTCCCAATGGTAACAACTAAAAAACTACATCTTAAGTCAATAATTCATGAGTTACTGTGGTTTTTAAAAGGTGATACAAACATTAACTATTTAACCGAAAATGGCGTTCGTATTTGGAACGAATGGGCTGACGAAAATGGAGACTTAGGACCTGTTTACGGTCATCAATGGCGCAACTGGAATAGTGACGAAATTGACCAAATAAAGGAAGTGATTGAAACACTTAAAACCAACCCAAATAGCCGAAGAATGTTAGTTTCAGCTTGGAATCCTTCAGTGCTACCTGACACTTCTAAAAGCTTTAGTGAAAATGTTGCAAACGGTAAAGCTGCATTACCTCCTTGCCATGCGTTTTTTCAATTTTACGTAGCAAACGGAAAGCTATCTTGTCAACTTTATCAACGTAGTGCTGACATATTTTTAGGCGTTCCTTTCAATATTGCATCTTATGCATTGTTTACCATGATGATGGCTCAAGTGTGTGGTTATGAAGCTGGAGAATTTATACACACTTTTGGTGATGCTCATATTTACAGCAACCACTTCGAGCAACTAGAATTGCAGCTTTCTAGAGACCCAAGACCACTACCAAAAATGATTTTGAATCCTGAAGTAAAGGATATTTTTAGCTTTACTTTTGACGATTTCACTTTAGTGGATTATAATCCGCACCCACATATTAAAGGTGCTGTTGCTGTATAAACATGCTTAAAACACTAGTCTTTTTTACTTGCTTTTTATTTCTTACTAGTCTAAGCAATGCTCAAGATTCAATCACTAAACCTGAGAGCGAAAACGAATCTGAAATTATAGTGCTTGATGAAATTCCTATTTATCCTGGTTGTGAGCGAAAACGAAGTAATAAAAAACTAAAAAAATGCATGTCAGATAAAATTTCAAAATTCATCACTAAAAACTACAATCTTGATGTATTTAAAAGCCTTGACCTGCCAACAAGTGATTATACTGTTTATATTATTTTCAAATTAAATAAAGAAGGGGAAATTATAGAAGCTAAAGCAAGAGGTCCTCACCCAAAACTTGAAAAAGAGGCTGTAAGAGTTATTAATAGTTTACCAAAAATGACTCCTGGTAAAATTAAAGGGAAACCTGTTATTATTCCTTATTCAATACCTGTTTATCTTAGTAATAGATAAAACTATACAAAACAAAAAAAGCTTTCAATTTTTGAAAGCTTTTCTTCTAATCTGTTTTTTCAAAATTATAAATTTAAAACGCTGTTTTCAGCTCCTGCATAGTCATTCCATGCGTAGGCATCTGCAGCTTCATCGTTAGTATATGTACCATCTACAATATATCTAAATTCATAAGAGCTGTCTTTTTCTAAATCTACAGTACCTTTAAAAGTCCCGTTCTTTAACTTTTTAAGCTGAAAATCTTTTTTCTCTTTCCATTCGTTAAAGGTTCCTACTACTGTTACTTTTTTAGCTTCTTCAGCAGGTACAGAAAAAGTGACTTTACATACTGGTTTGCTTTTTAAGTATTGTTTTTTAATAGCCATAATTAAATGTATTTAATTCTATTTCAAAGCTATAAAAGAAAATCCTAGCTACAAACAATTCTTTGCATTTGAGACACGATTTATCATTTCGTTAAAAATGAGTTCATTTTAATTTAAAGTAAGAAAAAAAACATATTCTTTTTTGGCAGATATTCAACATTGCTATCGTTTGATTTTCAGAGCGTTTACCACTACAACGTTTGCACTTTCAAATACCTCAATTACCTGCACTTATGTTACAACGATTTCGCGACTTTTTACATCAATTAAACTCTATTACTTTAAAAAATAGACCTATAAAATCTTAAAAACTATATTATAAAAAAGACGTAAATTTACCTTTCAATTATTTCATGATTATGTTCGGAAAGAAAAAACAAAAACCTCAAATAGATAAAGAACAATTGGAGCTTATACAAAACGCTCAAAAACGCATTAAACAAAAAAAGCGCTTATATGCTCACTTTGTTGTGTTTTTAATTGGAGCTGTGTTTTTAATTGTTGCAAATACTGTTTTAGGTATTGGAAAAGACACTACCTTTTTTGGTATAGACTGGTTTGTATATGCAATACTTATTTGGTTGTTTCTTTTTATATATCACCTTTTCAATGTGTTTGTAACCCAAAAATTTATGGGAACAGCCTGGGAACAACAGCAATTAGACAAATTGGTTGCTAAACAACAAGAGCGTATTGAACAACTAAAACAAGGTTTTTTGAAAGAAGAAACACATATGGCAAAAACCCAAGCATATAATGAAGTTCAAAAACTTAAAAAAAGCAACAAGGCTAGTCAACTTACCATAATTGTTGCTGCTGGTGAAGATAATGCTATAGGAAAAGACAATGACCTTATTTGGCACTTAAGTAACGACCTTAAACGTTTTAAAAGTTTAACCTCTGGTCATCATATTATAATGGGTCGTAAGACTTTTGAAAGCTTTCCTAAACCGCTTCCTAACAGAACACATATAGTAATTACAAGACAAAACAACTATAAAGTACCAGATGGAGTAATTGTAGTTAATTCTTTAGAAGACGCTATTGATGCGGCTAAAAGTGACACACAACCGTTTATAATTGGTGGCGGAGAAATTTACAAACAATCCATTAATCTTGTTGATAAAATTGAACTTACAAGAGTACATGACACTTTTGAAGGTGCTGATACATTTTTTCCAGAAATAGATACTACCACTTGGAAAGAAATAGATAGAGAACGCCATGAAAAAGATGAAAAGCACAATCATGCGTTTTCTTTTATAACCTATGTAAGACAGTAAAAAAGTATACCTATCTCAAAATTAATGCTAATATCTTTTAAAGATATTATTCCTATTTTTGCAACATAAAATTTTAATACATGAAAGCATACATTTTTCCTGGTCAAGGTGCCCAATTTACTGGAATGGGATTAGACTTATATGAAAATTCACCTCTTGCTCAAGAACTTTTTGAACAAGCCAATGATATTCTTGGATTCTCTATAACTGATATAATGTTTGAAGGTTCTGCAGAAGACCTTAAAGAAACAAAAGTTACTCAACCTGCAATATTTTTACACTCAGTAATTTTAGCTAAAACCTTAGGTGATAGTTTTAAACCTGATATGGTTGCTGGCCACTCTTTAGGAGAGTTTTCGGCCTTGGTAGCAAATGGTACTTTAACTTTTAAAGATGGTTTAAAACTGGTATCGCAACGTGCTTTGGCAATGCAAAAAGCTTGCGAATTACAACCAAGCACAATGGCTGCAGTATTAGGATTGGATGATGATGTAGTTGAAAAAGTATGTGCAATGACAGAAGGTGTTGTAGTTGCTGCTAATTATAACTGCCCTGGACAATTGGTAATTTCAGGGGAAGTTGAAGCTATTAACAAAGCTTGTGAAACTTTAAAAGAAGAAGGAGCTCGTCGTGCATTAGTATTGCCTGTAGGTGGAGCATTTCACTCACCTTTAATGGAACCAGCAAGAGAAGAACTTGCTGCCGCTATTGAAAATACAATGTTTGGAAAACCAAACTGCCCAATATACCAAAACGTTACAGCAAATGCAGTAATTGATGAAGCTGCCATTAAAACCAATTTAATCTCTCAATTAACAGCTCCAGTAAGATGGACACAATCGGTACAACAAATGATTACTGATGGTGCAACATTATTTACTGAAGTTGGACCTGGAAAAGTATTACAAGGTTTAGTTAAAAAAATAAATAGAGAAGCTGAAACGGTTTCAGCAACTTTTGAGACTAACTCATAACTTATGAAACTATCTAGAAATTTAGCTATAATACTACTTATTGTAGTAAACATTGCTGTAGATCAAATATCTAAATTGATAGTTGATAGTAAAATGAATTTAGGTGAAACCATTGAAGTTTTTGGTAACACTTTTATTCTTCAATATGTAAAAAACTCAGGTGCCTTTTTAGGAATGGGTAGCGAACTAAACGACACATTACGTATTATACTTTTAATACTATTACCCGTTTTAGTATTAAGCTATCTTGTTTTTTATATTTTCAAAAACAAACATTTAGATAAATTAGCAATTATTGGTCTAAGTTGTATTGCAGGAGGTGGAATTGCTAATATTTTTGACCGTATTGCTTATGGCAAAGTAATAGATTTTCTTCATTTAGATTTTGGTGGAGTATTTAGAACCGGAATCTTCAATCTTGCCGATATATCAGTTACATCTGGGATGATATTATTACTTTTAGGAAGTTTTTTTACTAAGAAAAAAACAACAGTAGAATAAAAAAGTAAAAGCCTCTATTAAGAGGCTTTTTTTTATTTAGCTAAAATACAGTCTTCGCAATCTTTTACTTCACCATAGTATGTCTCTCTATATTTGTGAAGGGTTTTAAACGGAATACTTAAAAATTGCTTTTTAATATACGTTACATTTGTTTGTAATAAACCCATTTTTGGAGTGAATCGTGCTTCGGGTTTTGTCTGTCTTTTTATACTTATCAATTTCATTTTATTCATTTATCATTCAAGGCAAAGAAAGGCATCTTATATCCCAATTCAAAATAATTGAGGTTAAATCATTGTTAATCAATTTATTAAATACGAATATGATAATTTAATGCGCATATCGTTATGATATTTGTAGGAAAAACCAGCATCTATTGAAAATTCAAAAAATACTGGTCTTTCATAAAAAGCCTCAAGGAAATTACTTAATCTTTCAGATTTTACCTAAAACTTGTATTGAGTTAGACATGCTCAATAAAAGAACTTAACTCATTCCTAACTAACAGAAGTCAGGGTTAAGTTGATACTTTTTCCTTGAGACGTTGATAACTATATTACTATTGAAATAATTAAAAATACAACTGCAAAAAGGTAGGTGATAAATATTTTTAAAGGCTAATTCAAATCTATTTTTTTCACAATATGAATACAAAGCCTAATGAAACTATAGAATTTAGTTTTAGTTTGATGTATACAAACTACCTTTGCAATTGCATCACAAATGAAGCTATTTTGTCGATAAAAAAAGGTAAAGCCTATAATAGTTTACTCATTTTTCATTTACTGATTTCAAAAACTGTGAAGGTGTTAGAGAAGTTTCTTTCTTGAATGCTTTATTAAATGTAACCTTATTATTATAACCAACAGCATAAGCAACATCAATAATTTGAGTATTCTTATCGCTTAGCTTAAGCATTTGGATAGCTTCTTCAACTCTAAATTTATTAATTAGCTCAAAAAAGTTCATATTAAAATGCTCATTTATAATCTGAGATGTATTATGGCGAGATGTTTCGAGTTTCTCAGAAAGGCTTTCTAGGTTTAGACTGTTATCCATAAATATTTTATGATCTACCATAAGCGTAATCAAATTTTGCTTCAATTCATTGGACAACGATTTTGTTAATCCTGATTTTTGATACTTTGAAAAAAACTCAGTATTCTTTAAAATTATTTCTTTACTAAATACTTTAGGTTGCACTTGAGCCATATAGGAAATATAAAGCACCATTAAAGCCATAGCTACCACTACAATTTGATAAATAAAACTATATGCATTAAAAAACAGGCCACTAATTGATATACCATATATAAAATAAGACACTACAAAAAGCACATGCATTCTATACACTCCCTTCTTCCAAAAAGCGATTGCTTCTAAATTCTTGTATAGTTTAGACTTTGTACTCTTTAAATGATTTTTACTTATCAAAAATCCGTAGATAATTAACGACACTAACTTTGGGATAAAAACTATATAAAAAAACGAACTTTCAGTGTAAACACTACTTGTCCCTAATTGTATTTTCATTTTTTCTTCTAAAGGCAAACTATACAATGGGAATAAAAAGAAAAGTAATACCACTGTAGGTAAGAGGTGTAAAGCATCTAATGCTTTAAACTTATGTTGATTATTAATTCTTTTAAAGTAAAAGTACAGTAATGGACCATAAAGTAAAGCTACAGAAGCAGACATTAAATAGGTATGTGCATATTTAAGCTGATAATTGGTATTATAAAGCACAAAATCCAATATAAAAAAAGTATGAACAAGAATAAAACCACTCATTAAACTTGTACTAACTCTATCAGTATTCTTTGTAAAATTGAGGATTATAGCAACATAAAAACCAATAAGTGCAACGTAGAAATATAAAAAGTCTAAAACTCCATACTTTAAATTATAGGAGTCACTTAATTGTGCAACATCAATAGCAGTCATTGAAAAACAATTGGTTATAAACAAAGTAAAACCAATAGATAAAAGCAACCTTTTTATTTTTAAATGAAATTTCATTAGATTGAATTAGCCTTTTTAAAGTTATTCAATTTAATAATGAAACGCTCTTAAAAAATTGTTAATACACTGACTTAGTTACTGTTAAACTTTACAACAATAACAACACACGTATTACAGGTTTCTTATCTTTTTTTCCCAATTCCATGCAGAACGCATAGCATCGTCTAAAGTTAGTTCAGCTTTCCAACCTAATTCATTATTAGACTTTGACGTGTCAGCATAAGCTTTTGTAATATCACCTGCACGCCTAGGAGCAATCTTGTAATTAAGTTTTTCTCCAGACACCTTTTCAAAAGACTTAATAACTTCTAGCACTGAACTGCCTTTACCTGTTCCTATGTTAAAGACTTCGTAGTTAGAAGCATTGGTTTTATCAATTAGGCGTTGCAACGCAATAACATGAGCTTTTGCCAAATCAACCACATGAATATAGTCTCGTATACAGGTACCGTCAGGCGTTGGATAGTCATCTCCAAATACCGAAAGTTGCTCTCTAAGTCCAGCAGCTGTTTGAGTAATAAAAGGCACTAAATTTTGAGGAACACCAAGAGGTAACTCTCCTATTTTAGCACTCTCGTGCGCTCCAACTGGATTAAAATATCGCAAGGAAATTGCATTGAAATTATCATTAACCTTACAGGTATCTTTAATAATCTCCTCTCCTATTTGCTTTGTGTTTCCGTAAGGAGATTCAGCTGGTTTTACTGGTGCATTCTCAAGTATCGGCATAGCATCAGCTTGTCCGTATACTGTACATGAAGAACTAAAAATAAAGTTAGATGCTTGTAAACCTAAAACCGACTTAAGCATGTAAATAAGCGTATTTAAGTTGTTTTCATAATACAACAGAGGTTTCTCAACACTTTCGCCTACCGCTTTACTTGCTGCAAAATGAATTACACCTACAATATCTTTGTGAGCATTAAAAAATGTTTCAACTTTTAATTTATCTTTTAAATCTAGTTTTTCAAAGATTGGTGTTTTACCTGTAATTGCTGTAATGCCTTCAAGCACATCTATTGAGGAATTTGAAAGATCATCAATTATTACAACCTCAAAACCTTTGTTTTGTAATTCAACGACAGTATGCGAGCCTATAAATCCTAGTCCTCCAGTAACTAATACTTTCATTAATTGTTGTTTATGAAATTTATAACTGTATTTGTAATAAAGCTTATTTGTTCATCATCAAGCTCGGTGTGCATTGGTAACGAAATCACTTCTTTCACCAATTGATTGGTAACTTTAAAATCGGCTTCATTATATCTAGAATCCTTATACGCTTTTTGTAAATGCAACGGAATTGGATAATACACACCACATGGTATTCCGTTTTCATTTAAATGTTTAACCAAAGCATCTCTATCAGTATCTAAAACTCTCAATGTATATTGATGAAACACGTGATTATCTTCTGCTCCATCTCTATGAGGAGTAACAATTTTTTCTTGACCTTCAAATGCTTTGTCATAAGCATTAGCTGCTTTTATTCTTGCAGAATTATATGTATCTAAGTTTGGTAATTTAGCATTTAAAACTGCAGCTTGAACAGAATCTAAACGCGAGTTAACACCTACAACATCATGATGGTAACGCTCATACATACCATGATTTACAATTCCTCTAATAGTATGCGCTAAATCATCATCATTAGTGAAAATTGCACCTCCATCGCCATAACATCCTAAATTTTTAGATGGAAAAAATGAAGTTGAAGCCACATGACCTATTGTACCAACCTTAGCTTTTTTACCATTACTGTAAGTATAGGTTGCACCAATAGCTTGAGCATTATCTTCTATTACATAAAGGTTATGTTCTTGAGCAATTTCCATAATCGCTTCCATATTTGCACATTGTCCAAACAAATGCACAGGAACAATAGCTTTGGTTTTAGGAGTAATCGCTTTTTTAATAGCTTCAATATCGATATTAAAATTTTTCTCATCAACATCTACCAAAACAGGTGTCAACTGCAATAACGCAATAACCTCAACTGTTGCCGCAAATGTAAAATCAGCTGTTATAACCTCATCTCCTGGTTGTAATCCTAGTCCCATCATTGCAATTTGCAAAGCATCTGTTCCATTAGCACAAGGAATTACATGTTTTACGCCTAAATAATTTTCTAAATTACTTTGAAACTCATGAACCTTTGGCCCATTAATATATGCTGTAGAATCTAAAACTTCTAATATAGATTGATCTACTGTAGTTTTAATTTTTTCATATTGACCCTTAAGGTCAACCATTTGTATTTTTTTCATTCGAAATTTGTAATGAGTTGTAGAAAGTGTCAAAAAAACATTTGACGAGTAGCGAATTTACAAAATTCAATAACGACAGCCAATGAATTTAGTGTAAAGTAATGTATTTTAGCAAAAACATAATTTACGTGGGAATATTGTACAATCTTGGTATTTATTTTTTAGGTTTTATATTACAAATTGTAGCTTTATTTAATGAAAAAATAAGGCTAGGTGTTAAAGGTCGAAATGAAACATTTAAAAAACTAAACCAACACCTTAAAAAAGAAGACAATACACTTTGGTTTCATTGTGCTTCGTTAGGTGAATTTGAACAAGGCTTACCAGTTTTTAAAGAACTAAGAACACTTTACCCCAACCATAAAATCGTATTATCTTTTTTTTCTCCTTCAGGTTATGAAATAAGAAAAAACGCCGACGTTGCTGATCTTGTTGTGTACTTACCTTTAGACACAAAAAGTAATGCAAAACGGTTTATAGATTTAGTAAAACCTGAACTGACCATTTTTGTAAAATACGACATTTGGCCGAATATGTTGAATGCTCTAAACAAACGTAAATTAAGAGCTATTTTAATTTCGGCTACATTTAGAAAAAACCAATCTTACTTTAAGTTTTATGGTTCAAAAACTAAAAAAGCTTTACATACATTTGAACACATTTTTGTTCAAAACAAAAGTTCAAAAACTCTAGCAAACACTCTTGGTTTAAAAAATGTAACAGTTGCAGGTGATACTCGCTTTGATCGTGTTAACAATCAACTTAATCAAGATAACACTTTAGACTTTATCTCAAACTTTAAACAAGACAAACTCTGCGTAGTTATTGGCAGCTCATGGGCAGAAGATGAAGAGTTACTCATTAAGTTCATAAATAACAATCAAAATCTCGATGTTAAATATATTATTGCACCTCACAATATCAAAGCTGCTCAAATTCAAAATATTACTAAAAACCTAAATACTGAAACCGTTTTATTCTCACAAAAAGAGGGCAAATTACTTTCTAACTATTCGGTATTTGTGATAGACACTATTGGACTATTAAGTAAAATTTATGCTTATGCTGATATTGCTTATGTTGGAGGTGCAATGGGCAACACAGGTCTTCATAACATTTTAGAACCTGCTGTTTTTGGTGTCCCTATAATCATTGGAAGTAACTATAAAAACTTCCCAGAAGCATATGAAATGATTGACAATGGAGGGTTGATTTCTATCAAAAATTTCAATGAATTAGAAGATAAATTACAGTTGCTAATAGAAAATAAAGACAAAAGACTACAACAAGGCACACTAAATCTCAACTTTATTAAAAAAAATAAAGGTGCTGTAATCCAAATAATCAATTACATACGTAAATAGACTAATATTTTGAATAATCTTAATAAAAATGTTAATATTT
This sequence comes from Meridianimaribacter flavus, assembly GCF_004366715.1. Classification (GTDB taxonomy): domain Bacteria; phylum Bacteroidota; class Bacteroidia; order Flavobacteriales; family Flavobacteriaceae; genus Gaetbulibacter_B; species Gaetbulibacter_B jejuensis. Next base: position 40,809 of record NZ_SOQZ01000006.1, on the reverse strand, counting down.
GTTAAAATTTTTCATTGATTATTCATTATAAGTTATTAATTTCGTGTAACATATTTAACACTTAAAACTATTTTAAACAATGAAAAAATTATTATTACTTGTTTTGGCACTTGGATTGTCATTCACAGCATGTAGAGAAACAAAAGAGAAAGCAGATGAAGCTGGAGATGCAATAGAAAACGCAGCTGAAGCTACAGGTGACGCAGTTGAAGAAGCTGTTGAAGAGGCTGGAGAAGCTATGGACGATGCAGCTGATGCAACAGAAGAAGCTATTGATGATGCTGTTGACGCAGTAGAAGAAGCAGCTGATTCAGTTAAAGAAGGTGCTAAAGACGCTGTAAACGATGCAGCAGACAAAGCAAAAGAAGCAGTTAAAGGACACTAATTCTTTTAATGTCTTTAAAAATAAAAGCCTTACATTTCTGTAAGGCTTTTTTTATTTGTCATTATTTTAAGAACTACTATCAATATAAAATTTATAACTCATATAATTCAATAGGTAAGTTGTCTGGATCATTAAAGAACGTGAATTTCTTGTTGGTAAAAGGATCTATTCTAACACCTTCGTGTGTTATGTTTTTTGAATCTAAGTATTGTAAACTTTCCTCTAAGTTTTTTACACCAAAAGCAATATGACGTAATCCTGCCGCTTCTGGTTGCGATACGCGTTTTGGTGGATTAGGAAACGAAAACAACTCTATTTTATATTGATTATTTAATGCTAAATCTAACTTGTAAGAATCTCGGTCTTTGCGATAGACTTCATTTTTTATGCTAAAACCAAGAATGTCTGTATAAAAAGCTTTTGACGCTTCATAATTTGAACAGATTATGGCAATATGATGAACGGACTGTAACTGCATTATGAATTGAAATTTGGTAAAACAATATCGGAAATTTTATTTATCGCTTCATCTAAAGGTGTGTCTGATTTTCGTAAATGTAATGCCATGTGATTAACACCTGCTTCTTCGTAGGCTTTTAATAATTCGGTTAAATGATTAATACCAATTGCACCACCAAAACGATGTGGTTTAAAAGTCGCATTATCATCTTGTAATAGATTTAAATGAAATGCCGAAATATAAGGTTTGCAAGCCTGATCTGTATCGTACAATGCTTCGCACCATCGTTTACGGTTTAAATAGGTTTCCTCTGGTGTTCTTGGGTAATTAAACCAACCATTAGCATTTTTGGCAATCCACTCGAGACTTTGTCCGGAATGTCCTGCAACAACTAACGGAATCTGATGTTTTGGCTTTGGGTACACGGCAACACCTTTATTTAAAAACGGATATATGGTAGATAAATCGCTGTTGGTTTTCCAAGCCTCTTGCATAATATTAAGATGATCTCTAAACAATTTTGGTCGATCTTGATAATCTATGCCATACATAGGAAACTCAACAGGTCTATCACCTAAACCCAAGCCTAAAATAAGTCGGCTATCACTTAGATGTTCTATCGTAGCGGTTGCTTTTGCTAGTTTTATAGGTTGATGTAATGGTGAAACTATTGCAGCTGTACCTAACAACACATTTTTAGTTGCGGCAGATAAATACCCTAAATAACTTAAGGTGTCAAACAACTGTGCGCCATCACCAAAATTAGGATCGTAAACGGGTACTTCTCTAATCCAAACAGCAGCAAAACCAGCCTTATCAATTTGTTTAACGTACTGTAAATGCTTACTAATATCTGGCACACCAAATGGTCTACCGTCTTCTTTTCTTTTTTTATCGCCTTCTAAAGACCAATCGTTATCTAAAGGAAATTCAATACCAAGCGTCATTTTACCTGGTGTATATAGTTTATCAAAATTTTTCATAGCAATTTTTTCAATTCAATAACATCAGGTAACTATACAGCTACCTGATGTTGTTTTATTAAGCATTCCAAATACTGTCTGCGGTATAAGGACCGTTTTCAACTTCCCAAAATGTACCATCTATAAAGCGATGATGTTTATCTAAAGCTTCAATACGTTTCATATCGTCTTCTTTCAATTCAAAATGAATGGTATCAAAATTTTCTTGAAGACGTTTTGGGTTAACCGATTTTGGTATTACCGAAACACCACGTTGTATATCCCAAGCTAGAAGTACTTGAGCTGCTGTCATGTTATTAGCGGTTGCGATGTCGTTAATAGTCTTGTTTTTCAACAGATTTAAATCGTCATCTTCATTTGCACCAGAACCAATTGGCGCATAAGCCGTCATGTGAATGCGATGTGCTTTAGCGAATTCTAACAGTTTGTTTTGTTGTAAAAACGGATGCACTTCTACCTGAAGCATTTCTGGTAAATGTTTAGCATGATCAATAATGTCTGTTAAATCATTTTGGTTGAAATTACTCATCCCAATATGCTTAGTTAAACCTTGCTCTAAAGCATCTTCCATACCTTTCCAAGTGTCTGTAAGAGGTTTGTCTTCAAGCGGAATAAATTCTTCTGCTGTTTTAGGAAACTCGACACCTTTTTTAAAGGCAACTGGCCAATGGATAAGGTATAAATCTAAATACTCTAACTGTAAATCGTTTAAGGTGTTTTGTAACGCCGGAATAACGTTTTCTCTTCCATGAGAATCGCTCCATAATTTTGAAGTAATCCATAAGTCTTCACGTGTAACAATACCTTCTTTAATGGCATCTGCAATAGCGTTTCCTACTTCTTTTTCGTTACCATATACTGATGCACAATCAATATGTCTATATCCAATTTTTATAGCTTCGTATACAGACGTGTACACCTCATTAGGTTCTGATCTAAAGGTTCCAAGACCTAAAATTGGCATTTCGTCGCTATTTCTAAATTGTAAAGTTTTCATTGTTCTAAAGTTTTTCTTTTTTGTATAAAATTAAAGTGATTAAAAAGCCGACTATTACTAATATACTACCTACCCAAGGTGTTGCACCAACACCAAGTGAAGATTCAATAATAAGTCCGCCAACATAAGCGCCAATTGCAATACCTACATTAAAGGCTGCTATATTTAAAGCAGATGAAACATCTTCGGTTCCTGGTAAATATTTTTCAGACATTTTTACCACATACAATTGTAATGCTGGCACGTTAGAAAAGGCTAATATGCCCATAAAAAATAGTGTAACCACTGACCATATTTGGCTAGATGCTGTAAAATAAAGTATTAATAATACTATAGCTTGTAAGGCAAACATCACCATTAAAGCTTTTCCAGGTTTTTTATTAGATACTTTACCGCCAATTACATTTCCTAACGCTATAGCAATACCGTAAACTAGTAATAAAATACTCGTCATATTTGCTGAAAAACCAGTAACTTCTTCTAATAATGGTGCTAAATAAGTAAAGGTTACAAAAGTACCACCATAGCCTAAAGCTGTGATAGAAAGCACCAGTAAAATAGAACGATTTTTAAGTACTTTTAACTGATCTACAATACGAAGTGGTTTTGATGTTTTAATCGACGCTGGTACCAAAACGTAGCTTGCTACCGCACCAATAATTCCTAAGATAGCTACACCTACAAAGGTGGCACGCCATCCAAAATTTTGCCCTATATAGGTTCCTAATGGTACACCTGTAACAATTGCTACAGTTAAACCTGCAAACATTATAGAAATTGCAGAAGCACGCTTATCTTCCGGTACTAAACTAGCTGCAATTGTTGAGCCTATTGAAAAGAACACTCCATGCGCAAAACCAGTTAATATTCTAGCTAAAATTAGTAAGATAAAACTTGGCGCGATAGCTGCTAATCCGTTACCAATTATAAACAATAGCATTATTGCAATTAGCAGTCGTTTTCTTGCGATCTGGCTTGTTAAAGCAGTTAATACTGGCGCACCAATTGCAACACCAACTGCGTATAGACTTACTAATAAACCTGCAGAGGATATTGAGGTGTTTAAATCGTTTGCTACTGTTGGCAGTAAGCCAACAATAACAAACTCTGTAGTTCCTATACCAAATGCACTTATGGTTAATGCCCATAATGCAGCTGGTAAACTTTTACGTTTAGATTTAGTTTTTAAAGTTGCTGTTTGCGTTTCCATTTTTAGTGTTTATCCTCTAAAAGTTCTACAATTTTTTCTGCTGCTAATTTTGCAGAAGCAGGATTTTGACCTGTTACTAAACGTTCATCTACGCTTACTTTTTCTTGCCACATAGCTGCTTTATCTACAGTTGCACCACGTTCAATAAGTTTGTCTTCTAATGAAAATGGTACCACGTTTTCTAGTTCTACATTGGCTTCTTCTTCATTTGTAAATACGCTTACCGTTTTACCATCGACTAAATAATTACCATTAGATAATTTAATATTCACCAAAGCCGAAGGACCATGACAAACAGCTGCTACAATACCATCGTTTTCATAAATTTTTGCAGCAATTTTTGCTAGCTTTTTATTGTTTGGAAAATCCCACATTGTACCATGTCCACCTGCATAATAAATGGCATCGTAATCTTTAGCTTTTACTTTTGAAACTTTTAATGTGTTTTGAAGTTTATTCTGAAATGTTGCATCATTCCAATATTTATTATTCACTTCATCTTTAAGATCAAAACCATCTACTGGTGGATTGCCGCCTTCTGGACTTACTAAGGTGATTTCATAATTATTAGCTTCAAAAACCTCGTAAGCATGAGTAACTTCACTTAAATAATAACCAGTGTCTTTACCTGTATCACCTAATTCTTGATGACTTGAAAGCACCATTAATACGCTTGGTTTATCTTGTTTGTTTTGTGCTATTAAGGCAATGCTAAAAAGCAAAGCGATTGCTGAGAAATAAAATCTTGTTTTCATTGTTTTGTTTTTTGGTTTAAAATTCTGGTACAAAATTCAATGAAAAGCACTACTTGTGCGAGGATGTATGTCACGATTTTAAAGTGATGTATCGCAACAAAAAAATGTGATGTATATCACTTTTTTAACCTTTAAAACGGCTTAAGGTTTCTCTGGATACACCTAAATAGGCTGCAATCAGTTTTTTAGGTACACGCTGTACTAATTTTGGCAGTTTAAATAATAAAGCGTCGTAACGTTCTTCGGCAGTTTGTGTTAATAAAGACAGGATACGTTGCTGCAAACCAATAAATCCGTAATTAGATTTTATTCGGAAGAAATTTGCCATAGCTGGAATTTTTTGACAAATGGTTTCACGACTTTCTAAAGACAGACAGAAAAACTCAGAATCTTCAATACAATCTACAAAAATTGTGGCAGGTATTTGATGCTGAAATGCGTAGTAGTCGCTAACCCAATAATCTTCCATTGCAAACTGAAGAATGTGCTCACTACCTTTTTCATCTACAGCATAAGATTTTATAAGTCCGTTGATAATCCAAAATTCGCAATCTACAGGTTGTCCTGTTTGAATTAAAAACTGATGCTTTTTAAGTTTTTTATGTTCAAAATGAGGTGCAATAAAATTCCACTCTTCATCTGTAAGTGTTATAATTTCTTCAAAATGCTGCCTTAAGAGCTGGTATTTGTCTTGCATACTTCAAAAATAGAAATTATAAAGTTACAATTCTGCATGCCTCAAACTCTATTTCATTATAGCTGTCTTGAGTCCATTGGCTCAAACTTTTAAGAATTGGTAGTAAAGCTTTGCCTTTTTCAGATAAAGAATATTCTACACGTGGTGGTATTTCGGCATATTTCTTTCTGATAATAATGCCATCTTCTTCAAGCTCTCGTAATTGTTCTGTCAATACTTTTTTTGATATGGTAGGTGTAAACATTAAGAGTTTTCCAAAGCGTAAACTACCGTTTGCTAGTAGGTAAATTAAAATCGGTTTCCACTTATTTCCAATTACGTTCATCGCATGAACTAAAGAACATACATTCGGATTGTCAATTACCTTTCTTCCCATTAGTTACCATTTTGTAACCACTATTTAAGGTGGTTTATTTTATATTGGTTTCAAAAATAAACTATTATTAGTTTCTTTGCAATACTAATTTAAAATTTTATAACAATGAAAAATATTTTAATTATTAATGGTCATCAATATTATCCCTTTGCAGAAGGAAAATTAAATCAATCTTTTGTTGAAAAGCTATCAGCTCAATTAAAAGAGGCTAACTTAAACATAAAAACTACCGTAACTCAAAATGAATATAATGTAGATGAGGAAGTAGAAAAATTTCTTTGGGCAGATGTGGTATTTTTACAAACGCCTTTAAACTGGATGGGGATTACGTGGTCGTTTAAAAAATATATGGATGATGTATTTACTGCAGGTATGATGGGAAAACTATCGCAAGGTGATGGTCGTACTTCTGAAGCACCAAAAAAGAATTATGGTTTAGGTGGTTTGTTAAAAGGCAAATATATGATGTCTGTAACTGCAAATGCGCCTAAAGAGGCTTTTAACAATCCTGAGGAAGCTTTTTTTGCTGGTAAAAGTGAAGACGACTTGTTATTACCAATGCATCTCAACTTTAAATGGTTTGGTTTAGAGCCTTTAAAAACTTTTTTTGCTTACGATGTGATGAAAAATCCAGATATTGAAAATGACTTTGCAAGATTTGAAAAACATATAAATGAAGAGTTACTTCAAAAACTATAATCCATTAAGAGTTTTCACGTTTAATAAATCATAACTAATACAGATATAAAATGAATAGACCAACACCAAAGCACACAGCACCAAATTTAACTTTTCCAGTATTAGATGGTAACGAATGGCAGATTAACAATCAGCAACCAGAAAATTTCACTTTAGTGGTTTTTTATAGAGGTTTACATTGCCCATTGTGCAAAAAATATTTACAACAGTTAGAAGAGTTATTACCAGAATTTAAAGAAAGAGGCGTTAACGTTATTGCTGTAAGTATGGATTCTGAGTCTAGAGCACGCTTATCACGTCAAAAATGGGAACTATCAGAATTACAATTAGGTTATAACTTAGATTTAGAAACTGCTAAAAACTGGGGATTATATTTAAGTAAAGCTGTAAAAGACGGTGAACCAGACACATTTAGTGAACCAGGACTATTTTTAATAGATAATAACAATCAAGTCTATTATTCTGCTATAAATAGTAATCCTTGGGGAAGACCTTATTTACCGTCATTTGTAAAGGCTGTAGATTACATTGTGTCTTCAGGTTATCCTGCAAGAGGCGAAATGTTATAAATTTGTAATATGAATTACACCGAAAAAACATATTACTACGATTACGACAGTCCTATCATAAAAGATATTATAAAAGACGTCAAACATTTAACTTCTCAACAATATATTATAGAACAATTGTATCTAAAGGTTAGAGATGGTTGGCGTTATTTACCTTTTAATATTGGTTTAACTAAAGAACATTTTAAAGCTAGTAATATTGCAAAAAAACCAGATGGACATTGTATTGATAAAGCCATTTTATACATTGCTTGTTTACGCGCCTTTAATGTTCCTGCAAGGTTACATTTAGCTAAAGTATCTAACCACATTGCTACAGAGCGCTTAGAAAAAGTGATTGGCACTAACGAGCTGGCACCTCATGGTTTGGTAGATGTATTTTATAATGGTAAATGGGTTAAATGTTCGCCTGCGTTTAATAAAGAACTATGTACTATTTATAATGTAGATGTTTTAGATTTTAATGGTACCGAAGATGCAGTGTTGCAAGAATACAATAAAGACGACCATAAATTTATGACCTACATTGAAGATTATGGTCATTTTGAAGATGTGCCATTAGAATTTATAAAGGACACATTTAAATCAAATTATCCTAGTCTTTATGAAAGATTTAAAGATCAGGATCATATTACAGTTTAAAAGAAGAACTGTTTTTTTTAAAATACAAAAAGCCTTACATTTCTGTAAGGCTTTTTTTGTACTGAAGGCGGGACTTGAACCCGCACGACCTAATGGTCATTGGATTTTAAGTCCAACGTGTCTACCAATTCCACCACTTCAGCATGGTATTTTTTTCAAGGTTTAGAGCGAAAGACGGGATTTGAACCCGCGACCCTCACCTTGGCAAGGTGATGCTCTACCCCTGAGCTACTTTCGCAATATAGCAATTATTTAAAAGAACGTTTGTTATAATTGCGAGGGCAAATTTAAAACTTTTCTCAGAAACTCAAAGCCTTTTTGCAAAAAAAAAGAAACTTTTTTATGCGCGCTTCTTTTTCAGCAACATACGTTTTATCTCATTTAGTTTCATAAGCGCCTCAACAGGTGTTAAGGTATCAATATCAGTATTGACAATTTCTTCTTTAATCTGCTCTAAAAGAGGGTCATCTAAATTAAAAAAGCTTAACTGCATTTCGTTATCCAACGATTTCACCTTATCAGTTAACTCTTCACTAGAATGCGATTTTTCTAGTTGCTTTAATATTTTATTTGCTCTATGAATGACTTGCTGAGGCATTCCTGCCATTTTTGCAACGTGTATTCCAAAACTATGTTCACTACCTCCTTCAACTAGTTTTCTTAAAAACAATACATTATCTTTCAACTCTTTTACCGAAACATTAAAATTCTTAATGCGTTCAAAAGTTTCGGTCATTTCATTAAGCTCGTGATAGTGGGTTGCAAATAATGTTTTTGCTTTACTAGGATGTTCATGCAAATACTCACTTATTGCCCATGCAATTGAAATACCATCGTAAGTACTAGTTCCTCTACCTATTTCATCTAATAATACCAAACTACGTTCAGAAATATTATTTAAGATAGAAGCCGTCTCGTTCATTTCTACCATAAAAGTAGATTCTCCCATAGAGATATTATCACTTGCTCCTACTCGTGTAAATATTTTATCAACCAATCCTATGTTTGCTGATTCAGCAGGTACAAAACTTCCTATTTGAGCAAGTAAAACAATTAAAGCTGTTTGCCTTAATATGGCTGATTTACCTGACATGTTTGGCCCTGTAATCATAATGATTTGTTGATCTTCTCTATCCAAAAACACATCATTAGCAATGTAAGGTTCTCCATGAGGCAATTGTTTTTCAATAACAGGATGCCTTCCATTTTTTATGTCTAAAGCAAAAGTATCATCTATTTGAGGCTGAACGTAATTGTTTTCTGATGCTAACTGTGCAAAACCAGACAAACAATCTAACTGAGCGATTAAAGCTGCGTTTTTTTGAACCGGTTGAATAAACAATCCTATCCAACTTACTAATTCGGCAAACAATTGTTGCTCTATTGCTAAAATACGTTCTTCAGCACCTAATATTTTGGCTTCATACTCTTTAAGCTCTTCTGTAATGTAGCGTTCTGCACTTACTAAAGTTTGTTTACGTATCCAGTCTTGAGGAACTTTGTCTTTATGCGTATTTCTAACCTCAATATAATAACCAAATACATTGTTTGATGCTATTTTTAAAGAGGTAATTCCTGTGCGTTCACTTTCGCGCTCAAGCATGTTATCTAGGTATTCTTTCCCAGACGTAGATAAATCTCTAAGTTCTTTTAATTCTGAAGAAAAATCTGAAGAAATCGTATTTCCTTTTAAAATATTTACAGGAGCATCTTCATTAAGCGTTGACTTTATACGTTGCCTCAACTCTTCACAGGCCTCCAATTGATTTCCTATATGTTGCAATGCCTTATTTTCAGCTTGCATTGTTACTGCTTTTATAGGCACAATGGCTTCAAGAGCATTTTTAAGCTGCACCACTTCTCTAGGTGAAATTTTAGTGGTTGCCACTTTAGATATCAATCGCTCTACATCGCCTATTTGTTTTACATACGACTGTATTTTGGCAAGTATAGCAGGTTCTTTTAAAAAGTAGTTTACTACTTCATGTCGTTGCCTTATTTTATCAATATTCACCAATGGCAACGCTAACCAACGCTTTAACAAACGTCCTCCCATTGGAGAAATAGTTTTATCTATAACATCTACCAAAGTTACTGTCTGAGCATTGGTTGACTGATAAAGTTCTAGATTTTTTATGGTAAATCGATCCATCCACACATGTTCGTTTTGCGTTATGCGTTGAATGGATGTAATATGCTGTAATTTATGATGCTGAGTTTCTCCTAAATAATGAAGCACAGCTCCAGAAGCAACAATACCTTCAAACAAATCTTGTACCCCAAAACCTTTTAATGATTTGGTTTCAAAATGCTTTAACAGTGTTTCATTGGCATAATCGTCTTGAAAGACCCAATCTTCTAAATAAAACGTATGAAAATTGTCACCAAAAACTGTTTTAAACTCTTGACGTTTTGGCTTAGCGACCAACACTTCGCTAGGTTTAAAATTTTGAAGTAGTTTATCTACATACTCTGTATTGCCTTGAGAAATTAAAAACTCACCTGTTGACACATCTAAAAACGATACACCAATACTATTTCGACCAAAACATACAGCAGCCAAAAAGTTATTGGTCTTGGAGTGTAAAATATCATCGTTTAGAGCTACTCCAGGAGTTACAAGTTCAGTAACACCACGTTTTACAATAGTTTTGGTTTGTTTTGGATCTTCCAGCTGGTCGCAAATAGCAACACGCTCTCCAGCCTTAACCAGTTTTGGCAAATAAGTATTCATGGAGTGATGCGGAAAACCAGCTAATTCTATTTCGCTTTCACTACCTGCACCTCGTTTGGTTAAGATAATGTCCAGAATTTTTGCAGCCTTAACAGCATCTTCTCCAAAAGTTTCATAAAAATCACCAACTCTAAACAACAGCAACGCATCAGGATATTTTGCCTTTATAGCGTTGTATTGTTTCATCAAAGGCGTTTCTTTTTTAGCTTTTTTTGCCAATGGTAAAATGGTTTTTAAATGTTATTTTTGTTCGTATAATTCTCGATACATTTTGAATTACATTCAAAACACTCGAATTGACGTTCTTTTAATTTATGTCAGTTTGAGTGATTTTCAAAACATTGAAAATTGTATCGAAAACACCTAAAATTAAAGGATTGCTAATGTACTTATATTTTAAGGGTTTTTAAAACCTTGTAACTATAAGTTATTTACAATTATAGCGAGATTTTAACAAGGTTAAGTGTAACTAAATAGAAGGTTTTTTGCTTACGCGGAAACAAAACATAAATTTTTGATGCGAAAACTAAAAAATAGCGAACTAGACAGACTAAGTGTAGACGAATTTAAAGACAGTAAAAAAACACCTATCATTATTGTGTTAGACAACATACGAAGCTTAAACAATATTGGCTCAGTATTTAGAACTAGTGACGCGTTTTTAATTGAAAAAATATATCTCTGCGGTATTACAGCAACTCCACCACATAAAGACATCCATAAAACCGCTTTAGGGAGTACAGATACTGTACAATGGGAGTATGTTAAAGATACGCTTTCACTTATAGAAAAATTGCAATCTGAAGGGGTAAAAGTTTGTGCTATTGAACAAGCTGAACATGCCACTATGCTTAACACCTTTCAACCTGAAGCTAACACTACTTACGTTTTGGTTTTTGGCAACGAAGTAAAAGGTGTTGCTCAAAATGTGGTTAGCAAAAGTGATGTTGTTATTGAAATTCCTCAATATGGCACCAAACACTCTTTAAACATTTCGGTGAGTTGTGGTGTTGTGGTTTGGGATGTGTTTTCAAAGCTAAAAAAACTAAATTAAAGTTGCGAAACACAATATCTGATATGATTTTAAGTTCAATTTTTAATTGACAAAATATTTACCGTGAAAAAAACATCTCTCTTTATTTACCTCGCCCTTTTTATTAATTTTAGTTTTTCTCAAAACAATTCTTCTGAAATCAAAATCAAGAGTATTACTAAAACTGAAACTTACACAAACACTTCTTCCGATGGGAAAAAGTATGTTTTCACATCAGAAATTAATCAAACAACATATAATAGGGAAGGGAAAAAAATATCAAATATTAGAAACACGTACTTTAACGGTAAACCTTACAAAACTCTAATTACAGATTATCAATATGACGATAACGGAAGAATAAAACTTGAAAATAATTTTGTCGTCGAAGATTCTTTAAAATATTTTACCAATTATGATTACCAAAATAATCAGCTAGCAAAAAAAAGTTTTCGATTTATTGAAAATGAAAAAGAAAATGAATTTTTTGAAGCTTACACTTATAATAAAAATCATAAACTGATAAGCAGCCTATATTTTTATTCGAAAAAAGATATAGACTCCGATTTTTGTCAAACAAATCTCAAAGTTAAAAGCTTATACGATAAAAATGAAAAATGTGTAGAAATGGATTGGACTAAGTCTGACAGCTCATACAAGTACAACAAATACAAGTATAAGTGGAATAGAAAAAATTTGATCACAAAGGAAAAAGAGTATGATAAAAATGGAAGTTTTATTAAAACAACTTCATATAAATATTCATTTGACCAACACAACAATTGGATAGTAAAAAAACTTTATGTAAAAAAAGAGCTTGTTAAAACTTTCTACAGAGAAATAGAATACTACGAATAAAGGCTCTAAGCATTACTAAACCCAAAACACTACCTTAACCTGATAGGAATCCATACTTCTTCTTCATTTTCAATATTCATAGGATTGTAACTTGCTGGCAATTTTTCAAAATGCGGTCTGTAGTCCAACTCGTAATTATGTTTTGGCAACCAATCGTTTAGTACAAACTGCCAAACTTTAGGGAAATTTGCTAATGTTCCCTTGTAGTTAATTACTAAGTAATCACCTCCTTTTAAAACTAACGTTTCCATACCATTTGGTACACTGTTAAAATTAGCTACTTCAACTGCAAACCATTTATCAAAAGTAGCTTGAGGTGTTATTACTTTTAAATCTTGCTGTTTATAATCCTGTATCGAAAACGCATGTTCTCCTATCCTATTTAAAACTTCGTTCTTCCTAGGCATAAATGTTCTAGCTAGCTTACTCATTTCCATAGACATACTTTGAAATGTTACCGAAGCCTTCATACCAATAACCAAAACATCTTTTGCTGTTATAACCTTACAATCCATTAGAAATCTGCTCTAAAACCCATAAATAATCCTCTCTACTGCTCACAAAATCCTTATCTGAAATATCAATAATCTTTACGTTGAGCTCAGTTTGGTTTTTTAAAAACTCTAAATATCCAGCATTAATTTTTTCGAGATAGTCGTTATCTATATTCTGCTCATAATCTCTACCTCTCTTTTTTATGTTTTCTTGTAAGCGTTGAGTGTTTTGATACAAATAGACATACAATTCAGGTTTTGCAATGTCCTTATACATTAAGTAGAACAACTTTCGGTAGAGTTTAAATTCGTCTTCAGGTAATGTGATTTTTGAAAAAATCAACGATTTATAAATATCATAATCACTAACTATAAAATCTTTAAAGAGATCTAGCTGAGAAAGATCATCACTTATTTGTTGGTATCGATCTGCTAAAAAAGACATTTCCAAAGTAAAGGCATAGCGTTGCGCATCTTCGTAAAACTTTGGTAAAAACGGATTATCAGCAAAACGCTCTAAAATAAGTTTAGCATTGAAATCTTGGGCAATTTGAGTAGACAAACTGGTTTTTCCTGCTCCAATATTTCCTTCAACAGCAATATAGTTGTAACCTGACAACTTGTATTGCTTTATTGGATTTTTCAACCAAATATTTATGGCCTCAATAGCACTTTTATCGTCACAGTCTTGCAGTAATTCGGTAATACTTTTTTGATAAACAGGATGTTGATATTTTGGCGCAATATCAAATAATGGCTGCAACACAAACTTACGTTTATGCAGCTCTTTATGAGGTACAACAAGGTCTTTGCTTTCAATTATTTCGTCATTAAAAAACAAGACATCCAAATCGATAGTTCGTGCTTCGTATCCAGAATTTTCAGTACGCTGACGTCCTAATTGTGTTTCAATTTGCAACAATTGCTGTAACACATCTTGAGCTTCAAGAGGCGTTTCAATAAGCAAACATGTGTTTAAAAAGTCGTCGCTTTCAAAGCCTAAAGCAGGTGTATTGTACACTTTTGAAATAATATTTACCTTTCCTAATTGCTTAAAAATAAGATCTACAGCATCTTGCAGATGTTTTAATCTATCTCCTTTATTGCTCCCTAATGCGATGTAAACTTTGTTGGTATTGCTCATAACAGGCTTCAAAATAAGTAAAAGAAATTTTAATAGTTTATATTTACTAAACCTATTTATTCACAATTTAAAATGATTAACATTTGTTCATTAGAAAGAGATGTCACTTCGAGTATACCAAAGGAATCTTTGGTATGTATCGAGAAGTAATTTAACAGGATTAAAATGAAGGTTTATTATGTTTATATATTGATGTGTTCTGACAAAACCTATTACACAGGTATAACTTCTAATTTAGAAAAGAGAATTAATGAGCATAAAAATGGAAAACATTTAGACAGCTATACTTATAAGCGAAGACCTATTGATTTAGTTTATTTTGCTGAATTCACAAATGTTGATATAGCAATAAGTACAGAGAAACAAATAAAAAAGTGGTCAAAAGCAAAAAAGGAGGCTTTAATTAATAATGAATATGACAAGCTACCTAATTTATCAAAAAAGAAGTTTAATAAGTCTTAGTTCTCGATACATCCAGTCATTACTGACTAGACACTCGAACTGACAAAAACCATAATATCCCAATTTAAAATGACGTTAAAAGACAAACTTGCTTCACAACGAATTTACCTGCTCCTAGCTGCTTTGTTTATAACCTCCTTGGTGGTTTCTAATTTAATTTTTCAGAAGTTTTTTTATTGGTATCCTGTAGATGTTTCGGTTTTTGGAACAAAGCTTTTTGAAATTTCGGTTGGTATTTTACCCTATCCTGTTACGTTTTTAATTACCGACCTTATCAGTGAAATCTATGGAAAAAAGAGAGCTAACCAAGTTGTAGTTACTGGTATTTTTGCTTCGGTATTTTCGTTATTAATAATTTTTGCTGCCAACTCTGTTCCTGCTACTTCTTGGTCTTATGTTGACGATGCATTATTCTCAAAAGTATTCGGGAATTCTGCCATTGCTGTCTGCGCTAGTATGATGGCATATCTATTTGCTCAGTTTATCGATATTCAAATTTATCATTTCTGGAAACGCCTTACTAAAGGCAGACACTTATGGTTAAGAAACAATTTTTCTACTTGGTTTTCTCAATTTGTCGATACTTTTACAGTATTAATGCTTCTTTGTTCGTTTGATATTATTCCTTGGGAAAACTTCAAAGGCTTATTGGTTGCTGGCTTTTTGTTTAAAGTACTCGTCGCTTTATTTGACACTCCATTTTTATACCTTGGAGTATACTTGTTTAAAAGAAGGTTTAAGCTTAAAACCAATGAAGAACTTCAACTGCTCTAAAAATGTTAAAGTTTATTTAACCTTTTGACTTATTAAGTTTACGCGTGTCTAACTTAAAGATTGTTAAATTTGCTTTGCATCAACCAATCTGCTATTTTATACGTATATACTTACATAAACCAACTTATGACATGTCCAGTTTTTATAGATTACAAATTATCAATAATAACATTGAGGCATTGCATATAACCAACAACAAACACTAAAAATCATCTGATGAAAAAAGCATTAAAAATATTGGGTATAGTAATTCTTATAGTATTTCTACTCCTGTTAGCCATTCCGTTTGCGTTTCAATCTCAAATAAAGGATATGGTGAAAAACTTTATCAACCAAAACTTAAATGCTCATGTTGAGTTTAGCGATGTTAGCTTAAGCTTAATAAGGAGTTTCCCGCAAGCCCATGTAAATGTTGATGATTTGGTGATTACCAATTTTGAACCGTTTAAAGACGAAACCTTTGCAACTGCAAAGAATATTTCGTTTACCATGTCAGTAAAAGAACTTTTCAAAAAAGCCGATGAAGACCCAATTGTGGTTAACTCTATAACTGTCGATGAAGCTTTATTGACATTAAAAACCGATAAATTTGGAAACACAAACTACGATTTAGCCAAAAAAGACGACACAACAAATAACACTGACTCTTCAACTGAAAGCTCTAGTTTTTCGTTTGACATTGAAGATTATAGTATTAACAGTAGTGCATTAACTTATTTAGATGAAGGTGCCAATACCGAAATTTATGTTACTGAACTTAACCATAGCGGAAAAGGAACATTTTCAGCTGAAGCTTCTGAATTAGACACTAAAACCGAAGCCAATGTGAGTTTAAGTATGGATAGCACAAAATACTTAAATAATAACCACATAAAGTTAGATGCCTTAATTGGCTTAGACCTCAACAACCAAAAGTATACATTTAAGGACAACAAAGGTTACATTAACCAGTTACCACTTGAGTTTAAAGGGTATGTTCAGATGGTAGACGAAGGTCAAGAAATTGATATTACTTTTGAAAATCCGCAATCGTCATTCAAGGATTTCTTAGCAGTAATACCTGAAACCTACTCCAAAAACATTGATGATGTAGAAACCTCTGGAGATTTTAAAGTTTCTGGTGTTATTAAAGGTTTGGTTTCAGAAACCACTATACCAACATTAGATATTAGTATTTTATCTAACAATGCATCGTTTAAGTATCCTGATTTGCCAAAACGTGTTGAAAACATTACCATTGACACAGCTATAAAAAACACAACAGGAAATGTTGATGATACTTTTGTAGCTATAAACACCTTGAATTTTAAAATAGATCAAGACGTGTTTAAATCTTCGGCAACTATAAAAAACATTACAAAAAACATGTTGGTAAATGCTAATCTTGATGGAACCTTAAACCTGAGCAACATTACTAAAGCATACCCAATTGAGTTAGAAAATGAGTTAAGTGGTATTTTAAAAGGAAACCTAAATACTGCTTTTGATATGGAAGCGATTGAAAAAAACCAGTACGAACGTATAAAAAACAACGGTTCGGTAACAGTTTCAGATTTTATATTTTCTTCAGAAGATATTGTAAATCCAATTCATATTTCAAAAGCCGATGTTACTTTTAACCCAGGAACTGTAAGCCTTAACAATTTTAATGCAAAAACTGGAGAAAGCGACCTAAATGCCACAGGAACTATTAAAAACCTTATTGGATTTTTACTAAGCGACAAAAAACTACAAGGAAACTTTAATGTAAATTCTAACTATTTTGCAGTTAGTGATTTTATGGTTGCTAGTTCTGAAACAGAAGACACCAATAAAACTACTCCAGCTTCTGAATCATTAAAAATACCTGACTTTTTAGATTGCACCATAAACGCTAATGCTAAAACTGTTGTTTATGATAACTTAAACCTTAAAGATGTAAAAGGTGCTTTAGTGATAAAAGACCAAGAAGCAAAACTGCAAAACCTAACCTCATCCATTTTTGATGGTATTTTGGCAGTAACTGGAAACGTTTCTACCAAAGCTGATATACCAACTTTTAATCTTAGTTTAGGTGCAGATAGTTTTGACATTTCAAAATCATTTAAAGATTTACAATTGTTGCAAAGCTTAGCTCCAATTGCAAAAGCATTGCAAGGAAAACTTAATACTACTATTAATTTAGCTGGTAGTCTTGACAACGAGTTTTCGCCAAAATTAAGCTCAATTTCAGGTGATGCTTTTGCAGAATTGCTGACCACTAAAATAGACCCAAAAGAAGGCGAATTGTTAAGTAAGCTAGAAGGCGCTTTAAACTTTGTAGACTTCAGTAAACTCAACCTTAATGACATTAAAGCACAGTTAAAATTTGAAAATGGGAATGTCACTGTAAAGCCATTTAAACTATCCTATCAAGATATAGGTATTGAGGTTTCTGGTTCGCATAGTTTTGAAAAAACCATGTCGTATAACGCAGTATTTAATGTACCTGCAAAATACTTAGGAAGTGATGTAAACAGACTTATTGGAAAAATAAACGACAACGAGGTTAACAAAATCACTATTCCTGTTACTGCAAACATTACTGGTTCTTATACGAGTCCGAAAGTTTCTACCGATTTAACAAGTGGTGTTTCTAATCTTACAAAACAACTTATTGAGATTGAAAAGCAAAAATTACTTAACTCTGGAAAAGATAAAGTGAATGACTTACTTGGAAATCTTTTAGGTGGTGATAAAAATACCACTAACGAAACAACAAAAGACTCAACAGCTACTAAAACAGACACTACCACTACAAAAGACCCTGTTAAAGAAGGTGTTAAGAGCCTTTTAAATGGACTAATAAAAAACCGAAAGAAAACCGACAGTACCAAACAGCAGTAGTTTTTTAAGGTGTTTTTTAATTTTTATTGAAAGAAACAAGTATTTTCTTGCGTAACTCAATAAAAAAGTTAAGTTGTAGGTTCACATTTAAACACAAAGAATGATAAAAATTGTACTAAAAGAAGGAGAAAGTATAGAGCGTGCTTTAAAACGCTACAAGCGTAAACACAGAAATGTAAAGATTATGCAAAACCTAAGAGATGGTCAATTCTTTACAAAGCCTTCTGTAAAACGCAGACGCGAAATTCAAAAAGCCTCTTACATTCAGCATTTAAGAGATCAAGAAGAATATTAGTAGATACTAGCTTAAACGCTAATACCTACAAATAACCCTTCATTACTTCTTATATTGAAAACGGTTTGGTCTTCAAAAATAAGATACTGTCCTTTTATACCCTTTAAAGTTCCTGTATAGCTTTTAGCTTTTAAAAGATTTAAGCTCTTTGGCTTTTCAGGGTATTTAATTACAGGAAAATCTAAATTGGTTTCAGTATTACTTTCGATGAAATAATCTTTGGCTTCATCAGGAATGTATTGTTTTAATCGCTCTCGCCATTCTACTAAGTTTTCATCAACTATTTCGTTTTTCAACATGGTTCGCCAATTGGTTTTATCACTTACATGATCCTTTAAAGCGACTTCGGTAATACCTGCTAAATAACGATTAGGTACTTCAACGATTTCAATAGCTTCATGAGCGCCTTGATCAATCCATCGTGTTGGCACTTGCGATTTTCTAGTAACTCCAACCTTTACATTACTTGAGTTTGCCAAATACACTATATGTGGTTGCAATTGTACTTTCTTCTCATACTCCAAGTCCCTATCTTCTTTATCTAAATGTGCAGTACTTAATTCTGGTCGCATAATCCAATCCGCAGCCTGTGGAATATCAAAAAAACAGCTTTTACAAAACCCTTGTCTATAAATAGGTTTATCTAAACCACAATTTAAACATTGGTATTTTATAAATTGAATGGTAATAGTTTTATCCAACAACTGGTTCATATTCAAAAAGTCAGATTCAAATACCAAATAATATTGAATAGGATTAGCATATTCGCTTTCCATTTTTGTTAACACACCTTGGTAGGTCATAAAAAAAAGTATTATTTTTAGTTCAATAAATATAATGCAAATATGCCAATTCCTTTAGTAAATTCCATTGCTTCATGGTTTTTAAAAAAGCGATTTCATCAAATTGAACTGTTTTTAAAATACCCTAACGAAGTCCAAAACGAGTTGCTTTTAGAACTTGTTACTATGGCTAAAGACACCGAAATAGGGAAGAAATACGACTTTGAGTCAATTAAAAATTACAGCACTTTTGCTGAAAGAATTCCGGTTTCAACCTACGAGGATTATCATCAAGTTATTGAACGTTCCAGAAATGGTGAGCATAATATTTTTTGGCCTAGTCCTATAAAGTGGTTTGCTAAATCTAGCGGAACTACCAA
This sequence comes from Meridianimaribacter flavus, assembly GCF_004366715.1. GTDB lineage: Bacteria > Bacteroidota > Bacteroidia > Flavobacteriales > Flavobacteriaceae > Gaetbulibacter_B > Gaetbulibacter_B jejuensis. The sequence goes on along the minus strand of NZ_SOQZ01000006.1, from coordinate 21,215 downwards.
TGCTAAAAGTAAATTTATACCTGTTAGTTACGAATCTTTAGAAGATTGCCACTATGCTGCGAGTAAAGATTTACTTTGCATGTACCTCAACAATAACGAAGAATCTCAACTTTTTACAGGAAAAAGTCTAAGACTTGGAGGTAGTAAAGAACTTTATAAAGAAAACGGAACTGTTTTTGGCGACCTTTCTGCTATATTAATTGACAACATGCCTTTTTGGGCTGAATTTAGCAGTACACCAAGTAGCAAAGTATCTTTAATGAGTGATTGGGAAGTAAAAATGCAAGCCATTGTTGACGAAACCATAAATGAAAATGTAACAAGTCTTGCTGGTGTTCCTTCATGGATGCTTGTGCTACTTAACAACATTTTAGAAACCACTGGGAAAAAGAACATTTTTGAAATTTGGCCAAATCTAGAAGTTTATTTTCATGGAGGCGTGAGTTTTGTACCATATAGAGATCAATATAAAAGCATACTTCCAAATAAAAATTTTAAATACTACGAAATCTACAATGCTTCTGAGGGCTTTTTTGCTATTCAGGACCAAAACAATTCAAGCGAGCTACTACTAATGCTAGACTACGGAATTTTTTATGAGTTCATCCCAATGGATACTTACGGAACTCCTAAAGAAAAAATAATTCCGCTAAGCGAAGTTGAAAAAGACAAAAACTACGCAGTTATTATTACTACCAATGCAGGATTATGGCGTTATAAAATTGGTGATACAGTTAAATTTACTTCTATAAATCCATACAGAGTTAAGGTTTCCGGAAGGACAAAACATCATATTAATGTCTTTGGTGAAGAATTAATTATTGAAAATGCAGAAGATGCACTTAAAAAAGTATGTAGAAAAACCAAAGCTGAAATTGTTGATTATACAGCTGCTCCTATTTTTATGAAAGGCAAAGAAAAAGGAGCTCATGAGTGGCTAATTGAATTTAAAACGCCTCCTAAAGACATTGATTACTTTAACGAACTCTTTGACAATGCACTTAAAGCATTAAACTCTGACTACGAAGCTAAACGTTACAACAACATGACGCTTAATAAACCGCAAATACATGTAGCGCGTCAAAGTTTATTTTACGATTGGTTAAAACAACATAATAAGTTAGGAGGCCAACACAAAGTTCCTAGACTTTCAAACACTAGAGAATACATTGACGAATTACTTTCTTTGAATGGCACTTCTTAGACGAACGGTAAGTCGATGCGAATAAATCCGATAAACGACAATGTTAAAAACATCATAACGAATTTTTAGAGACCTTTATCCAAAACCTACTAAAAGTAGTTTTTATCTTACATTAATGCTGTTATATTTACACCTCGATAATCAAAAACCCCTTTTTAAAATTTTGATTAACTAATAGCACACAAAGCAAGATCAATTATATCAAAATAGATAAAAAAATTGTATTGCAATTATTAATTACCAAATAATCCGAATAAAAAAACCACTCTTTCGAGTGGCTTTTTATTTTTTAGGAAACTGCTTTTAGTTTCTTTAATGTTGTTTTGGTGAGCTTATCTTCGGCATAACTTTTTGTAACGTTAAGTTTCTTTTCTGTACCACTTGGCAACTCAAACATTGCATCGGTTAAAATTTCTTCACATAATGATCTTAAACCACGAGCTCCTAATTTATACTCAATAGCTTTTTCAACTATATAGTCTAAAGCACCATCAGTAATTGTAAATTCAATTTCATCCATTTCAAACAGTTTTTTATACTGTTTAATAATGGCATTTTTAGGCTCAGTTAAAATAGCTCTTAATGTTTTAGCATCTAAAGGATCCATATACGTAAGCACTGGAAGACGACCTATAATTTCAGGGATTAAACCAAAGTCTTTTAAATCTTTTGGAATAATGTATTGCAATAAATTATCAGAATCTAAAGTTACACCTTCTTGTACTGCCTTATAACCAATAGCAGCTAAGTTGAGGCGCTTTGAAATCTTCTTTTCAATACCATCAAAAGCTCCTCCTGCTATAAATAATATGTGTTCTGTATTTACTTCAATAAATTTTTGGTCAGGATGCTTACGACCTCCTTTTGGTGGCACATTAACAACTGTTCCTTCTAATAGCTTTAATAAAGCTTGCTGAACACCTTCTCCTGAAACATCTCTAGTTATTGATGGGTTATCGCTTTTACGAGCAATCTTATCTATTTCATCAATAAATACAATACCTTTTTCAGCTTTCTCTAGATTGTAATCAGCAGCTTGCAATAATCGTGTTAAAATACTTTCAACATCTTCTCCAACATAACCTGCTTCGGTTAACACTGTAGCGTCAACAATTGCTAATGGTACATTTAGCATTTTTGCAACTGTTTTAGCCATTAAGGTTTTTCCTGTTCCTGTTTGACCAACCATAACGATATTTGACTTTTGAATTTCAATATCATCGTCACTTGGTGGTTGCAATAAACGTTTGTAATGGTTGTATACTGCAACAGACATCACTTTTTTGGTATATTCTTGTCCAATGATGTATTCATCTAAAAACGACTTGATTTGTTGAGGTTTTTTCAACATCAATTCAGATGATAACTCAGCATTGTTGTTTTGTTTAGATTCTTCTAGTACAATGCCATGAGCTTGCTCAATACACCTATCGCATATATGCGCATCCAATCCTGCTATTAACAGATTGGTTTCTGGCTTTTTCCTACCACAAAATGAACATTCTAATTCTTCCTTTGCCATGTGCTATTAATTTTCTTAAACTATTATGAAATGATTATTTGGTTGAACCTAATACTTCGTCAATCATTCCATACTCTTTAGCCTTATCAGCTTTCATCCAGTAATCACGATCACTATCTTCGTAAATTTTGTCGTAATCTTGACCTGAATGCTTACTAATAATTTTATAAAGTTCTTCTTTTAAGGTTAAAATCTCACGCGCTGTAATTTCAATATCACTTGCTTGACCTTGCGCACCTCCTAATGGTTGGTGAATCATCACTCTTGAGTGTGTTAATCCGCTACGCTTACCCTTTTCACCAGCACATAATAATACTGCTCCCATTGATGCTGCCATACCTGTACATATTGTAGCTACATCTGGTTTAATAAGCTGCATAGTATCATAAATACCTAAACCTGCATATACGCTTCCTCCTGGTGAATTGATATATATTTGAATGTCTTTAGAAGCATCTGTACTTTCTAAGAACAATAATTGCGCTTGAATAATATTTGCTACTTGATCGTTGATAGCTGTACCCATAAAGATGATACGATCCATCATTAAACGAGAAAACACATCAAAAATTGCGATATTCATTTGACGCTCTTCAATAATATTAGGCGTTAAGTTTGTAGGATACATACTACTAATTATCTTATTGTAATATGTGCTGCTAATACCTTGGTCTTTTATTGCGAATTTTTCAAATTCTTTTCCGAAATCCATATATTTTTTCAATAAATTATTTAGTAAAAAAAAAGCGTAAAACCTCACAGTTTTACGCTATAAATATAATCATTTATTCTGTAATGCTTAACTGTAAAATTCTTTTACAAAATCATCGTAAGTTATCTCTTTTACTTTAAGATTTGCTTCTTCTTTGTAAAGGTTTAACAGTTTTTGACTCATTAACTGCTCAGACAAGCGTTTAACCTCGTCTTGATTTGATAAAATACGAGCTGCAATATCATCTAATTCTTTATCTGATGGATCCATTTGACCAAATTGTGCCATTTGCACTTTAATCATTTCTCTTGCGTGTGCTTTAAGATCGTCAAACGTTACTTGAAGGTTGTGCTTTTCAATAAGTTTACCTTCAATTAATTGGTAACGCATGCTTTTTTCAGACTTTTCATACTCTTCTTTAGCTTGGTCTGCATCCATTTGCTCTTCACCTGCAGTTTGCATCCATTTTTGCAAGAAAGACGCTGGTAAATCAAACTTAGTATTTTCAACTAAATACTCAGTAACATCGTTAAGTAATTTTTGATCACCTTGTTGTGCAAATTGCTTTTCAGAATCTACTTTTATTTTCTCTTTTAATTCAGTTACTGATGTTACTACATCTTTACCAAATAATTTATCAAATAACTCTTGGTCTAAATCAGCCAACTCACGAGTATTAATTTCGTTGATTGTAAATGTTACCTCAATGTCCAATCCGTGAGCATCATCATGAGATACTTTTAAGAAGTGCATTAAATCGTGGTCGTCATTAAACAATCCTTTTGTTTTTAAAGTAATAACATCACCAACTTTAGAACCTACAAATTTCTTTTCGGTTGCTTTACCTTTAAACTTATCTAAAGTAATAGTTGCTGTATTGTTGATTTCTTTCTCTTCGTTTACAAATACACCTGTAATTTCAGAATCTTTAGCAACAGTATCTTGAGATACTAATTTACCATACTGCTTTCTGATATGCTCAACTTGGTCATCTAACATTTTATCATTAGCAACAATATTGTATTGTGTAATTGCTTTTTTAGATTTTAAGTTTACTTCAAACTCAGGTGCTAAACCTAATTCAAACTCAAAAGAAAAATTATCAGCATCCCAATCCAAATCGTCTTGCGGTTTTGGTAATGGGTTACCTAAAACGTCTAGTTTTTCTTCAGTTAAATACTTGTTTAAAGAATCTTGTAAAAGCTTGTTAACTTCATCTACCAAAACTGCTTTTCCGTATTGCTTCTTCACCATTGTCATTGGCACATGTCCTTTTCTAAATCCAGGAATGTTAGCCGACTTACGGTAATCTGAAAGGATTTTTTCTACCTTATCGCTGTAATCTTCTTTAGCGATATCTACTTTCACAACAGCATTTAATGCATCAATGTTTTCTCTTGTAATATTCATTATAGAATCAAATAAAAATTGGGTTGCAAAAGTACATATTTTTTACAACCCAACAAAGTTTTTAAGATGTTGAAATTCAGACTATTTTTTATCTTCTTTTAAAATAGAATGTAGTATAGATTGAAGTATCGACAAAAGTATACTAAATAGAATGGCTGTCCATATACTATTTACTGCGAAACCATCAATGAGTTTATCTGCTAAAAGCACCATTAACGCGTTAATAATGAGTAAAAACAAGCCTAAGGTCACCACTGTTATTGGCAAAGTTAGAATAACCAAAATTGGCTTTACCAAAAGGTTTAAAACCGCCAAAACAACAGCCACAATAAGTGCTGTTACAAATTGGTTTCCTGTTAAATCTACTCCTGGTAAAAAGTATGCCAAGACAAAAACTGCCACAGCAGTTAATAATAATCTAAATAAGAGATTCATAATTATATGTTTTTACTAAAGTTACAAATATTAAATGATGAATTGCATAACTTCATTAAAAAAATCATCTGGGTTTTCGGCATGCAACCAATGTCCCGCATTAGCAATCGTTACAATGTTTACATTAGAAAAATGCTGTTTTATGATAGTTTCGTCTTGTAAAGCGATGTATTCAGACTTGTCTCCTCTTAAAAAAAGCGTCTCTTTTTCAAACTTTGCATGAAGCGGTAATGCTTCGCCAACTTCTGAAACATTCTCTTTTAACACTTGAAGATTCATACGTAATGCCAACTGACCTTTTTCTTTCCAATATAAGTTTTTAAGTAAAAACTGACGTGTTCCAAAATCAGACACATAGTTTGCTAGCTGTTTATCGGCTGCTCCTCTACTTTTAATTTCAGAAAAATCTAAACTACTTAATCCTTCTAAAATAGCATCGTGATGTATTGGGTAAAATCTAGGAGAAATATCTGCAACTATTAATTTTGAGACCAAATTGGGGTTTTGTGTTGCAAATAGCATTGCTGTTTTTCCTCCCATTGAATGCCCTAACACAATTGCTTCAGAAAGATTATGCGCTTCAAAATAATGACGCAAATCTTCTGATAGGGTTTCATAATCAAAATTGTCATCATGAAAACTATGACCATGATTTCGTTGGTCTACAAGATGAACTTCAAATCCTTCTTCGCTAATTTTTTTACCAAGCGTTTTCCAGTTGTCACTCATTCCTAAAAATCCATGAAGAATAACAAAGGGCTTTCCTTGACCTAATATATTGGAGTGTAATTTCATATTTTCGTTTTTATAATGAGAGGTCTCGCCTACGCTAAAACCGACAAAAAAGTTATAATTACTTAAGTCTTTGCAAATACATTTGCACCACGTTTTCTATTCCTAAATAAAGACTTTCAGCAATTAATGCATGTCCAATAGACACCTCTAAAAGGTTTGGTATGTTATCTTTAAAAAACTTAATATTTTCTAATGACAAATCGTGTCCTGCATTAATACCTAAATTTAATTCATTTGCTAAAACTGCACATTCAGTATAAGGTTGTATTGCTTGTTCGTTACCTAAACTATATTGATGCGCAAAAGCTTCGGTATATAACTCAATTCTATCAGTACCAGTATCTTTAGCTCCTTCAATTTGCTTTAGCTCAGGGTCTACAAAAATTGATGTTCGTATTCCGTTGTTTTTAAATTCTTTGATAACATCTACTAAAAACTCTTTGTGCTTAATAGTGTCCCAACCTGCATTTGAAGTTATAGCATCTTCAGCATCAGGAACCAAAGTAACTTGTGTAGGCTTTACTTCTAAAACGATATCTATAAATTTTTGGATTGGGTTTCCTTCAATATTATACTCAGTATGCACCACAGGTTTTAAATCATAAACATCTTGATAACGAATATGTCTTTCATCTGGTCTTGGGTGAATTGTTACTCCTTGAGAGCCAAAACGCTGTACGTCTTTAGCAAACTGAACCACATTAGGAACATCGCCTCCTCTAGAATTTCGTAACGTAGCAATCTTATTAATATTTACACTTAACTTTGTCATTGACTTTATTTTTTGGACTAGCAAAAATACAAACTACTTAGTGCTTTTTGTAGTTATTTTTAATTAATTTGCAATAAGAAAATTTGCAAAAATGCCATTACAACAATACATCATAAACGATATTAAACCTTTAAACATTCATGACAAAGTGAGTGATTTTAAGTTATTGTTTAATGAACTAACCTACTCTCATATTCCTGTAGAAAATGATGGTGTTTATTTGGGTTGTGTTTCTGAAACTGATGTACATTGTTTTGATAATAGTAAAGAAATATCAGAATTCAACTATGCTATTGAAGGTTTTTTTGTTAGGTCTTTTACTACTTGGTTAGATGTTTTAGAGGCTTTTGCTCAAAATTCGTGCAATATTATGCCAGTACTTAATGAGCAGAACACCTATTTAGGATATTACGAACTAAATGACATTATCGGCTTGTTTAACGAAACTCCTTTTTTTGCTGAACCAGGTGGAATTTTAATTATTGAAAAAGGCATAAACGATTATTCTTTTAGTGAAATAAGCCAAATTATTGAATCTAATGATGCTAAACTTTTAGGTGCTTTTATTTCTAAAATTGAAAGTGATGTTGCTCAAATCACTTTAAAAATTGGAAACGCTGGCTTAAATGATGTGATGCAAACCTTTAGAAGGTACAGCTACAATATAGTTTCTGGACATGAAGAAGACACTTATATTGAAAACCTTAAAGAGCGTTCAGAATATTTAAAAAAATACCTCAATATATAGTCAATGAAAATAGCTGTTTACGGTCAATATTATCATAACAATACGCAATCGAGTATTGAAACCTTGTTTGGCTTTCTGTCTAAAAAAGAAGTTGAGGTATATATTGAAAAGGATTTCTTCAACATTCTAAAAGAAGAAAACGAAAAAGACATAAAAGCGTTTAAGATTTTTAAAACCTTAGATAACAGTTACAATCTTTTAATAAGTATTGGTGGTGACGGAACCATTTTACGTGCTATAACCCATGTAAGAGATCTTTCAATCCCAATAGTAGGTATTAATACAGGTCGCTTAGGTTTTTTGGCTACTATTCAAACAAATGAAATTGAACATGCCATTGACGAAATATTAAATGGCAACTATAAAATTTCTGAAAGAACATTACTAAGCGTTACCACTTTACCAGAAAACAAAGATTTAGTGGAAACTAATTTTGCATTAAATGAAATAGCAGTAAGTAGAAAAAACACAACTTCTATGATTACTGTTGAAACGCATTTAGACGATGAATACCTAACATCTTATTGGGCTGATGGTTTAATAATTTCAACACCTACAGGCTCTACTGGATATTCACTAAGTTGTGGAGGACCAGTAATAACACCTGGAGCAAACAATTTGGTAATAACACCTATTGCGCCACATAATTTAAACGCAAGACCTTTTGTTATACCTGACACCACTGACATACAATTAAAAATTGACGGAAGAGAAGACCATTATTTAATTTCGTTAGACTCAAGAATTGCCACACTGCACAATTCAACAATTGTTACCATAAAAAAAGCCGACTTTAAAATAAAAATGGTTGAACTGCTTGATGAAAGCTTTATTGATACACTTAGAAAAAAGATGCTTTGGGGAGAAGACAAGCGTAATTAAACAATAAAACCTCATAATTACTGTTTATCTGTAATACAAATTGTTATAGGCTAATCAATTTACTATATTTGCAAACTTTTAAAAATTTATGAGGTATTTAACCATAATTTTATTTAGTATTATTTTCTCGCAAACGGCTCAATCTCAAATCTATGAAATTGGCGTGTTTGGAGGAGGAAGTAATTTTATTGGAGACGTTGGTAAAACTAATTATATCTCACCAAACCAAAGTGCTTTTGGAGCTATTTTAAAATGGAACCGAAGCCCAAGACACTCATGGAGAGTATCAGTAATTTATGCTGGTTTGGAAGGTATCGATGCTAAATCTGACGACCCAAGACGACAAGAACGCGATTATTCCTTTGATAATAATATATTTGAAATTTCAGCAGGAATGGAGTTTACGTTTTTTGATTTTAATTTGCATGAATACGATAATAAAACCACACCATATTTATATACAGGAATTACATCTGGAAGACATAGCAACTTTTATTTTGACAATAATGGAGAAATAGTTGGAGAAGGCACTTACAGTTGGGCTTTTGGTATACCTATGGTTTTGGGCGTAAAAACAACCTTAACAGATCACCTTATTTTAGGTGCTGAAATTGGCGCACGCTATACGTTTTCTGATGAGTTAGATGGAAGTGTTCCTGATTTTGACAACGAACACCCACTATCTTTTGGAAACACCAATAGTAACGACTGGTATGTTTTTACAGGTTTTACGTTAACATATACTTTTGGTAGAAGACCTTGTTACTGCGATTTTTAGTATGAGTTTAAAAGAAAAAATACTTACAGATAAGCTTCCTAAGCACGTTGCCATAATTATGGACGGTAATGGTCGTTGGGCAAAACAAAAAGGAATGCTTAGAGTAATTGGTCATGAAAACGGTACTAAATCTGTAAGAGAAGTTGTTGAAGCCAGCGCTGAGTTAGGCATAAACTGCTTAACCCTATATGCTTTTTCTACTGAAAACTGGAACAGACCAAAAGTTGAGGTTCAAACCTTAATGAAGTTATTAGTAAAATCCTTAAAAAAGGAAATCAAAACACTTCAAGACAACAACATAAAGCTAAACGCTATCGGAAATCTTAATGATTTGCCAAAAAAAGCACATAACGAACTGTTAGATGTTATAGAAAAAACCAAAAATAATTCTAGAATGACATTAACTCTAGCCCTTAGCTATGGCGCTAGAGAAGAAATAACGAGTGTTATTAAAGATTTAGCAAATAAAGTTAAAAATAATATAATTTCTTCTGAAAATATTGACGAATCAATTATAAATAAGCATCTTTACACGCAAAATTTACCTGACGTAGATTTATTGATTCGAACTAGCGGTGAGCAAAGAATCAGTAATTTTCTTCTTTGGCAAATTGCTTATGCCGAATTGTATTTTACCGATATACTTTGGCCTGATTTTAAAAAACAAGATTTTTACGAAGCTTTGATTAATTATCAAAATAGAGAACGACGATTTGGAAAAACAAGTGAACAAATTAGCTAAAAAACTACCCTTGAAAACCTTTACTAATATATTTTTTATTGCACTTTTCTTTCTTTTTTCAAGTGTAGCAATAGCGCAAGAGCCAACTTACAACACAGGTCAAAAGTACATAATTGGAGATATTACCGTAACTGGTAATACTAGTTTTGGTTCTCAAACCATTATTTCATTTTCAAGATTAAATAAAGGTGATGAAATTGTAATTCCTGGTGAAAAAATAAGTAACGCTATTAAAAGGTTATGGGGTTCTAATTTGTTTAGCAGTATTGATATTTACCTTGTAAGACTAGAAGGAAACACTGCTTATCTAGAAATAAACTTAGAAGACTTACCAGAGCTTAACGAAGTAACTATTGATGGTATTAAAAAATCTAAAAAAGAAGCTGTTATTACTGAAAACAAGCTTACCAAAGGTGCTAAGGTTACTGAAAACTTAATTACTACAACAAGAAATTACCTTACCAATAAATACAAGAAAAACGGTTTCTTAAACACAAAAGTTACTGTAAACACTAAAGAAGTAATTGACTCTATTCAAAAAAGTAGAGTTGATATGTCAATAAAAATTGATAAAGGTGAAAAGGTAAAAATCAAAAAAATCAACTTCATAGGCAATGAAAAAATAGCTGATAAAAAGCTAAGAAAAGCCATGAAGAATACTAAGCAAAAAAACCCAATACGTATATTAAAACGTTCTAAATACATTCAAGAAGATTACAAAGAAGACCTTGTGAGTATTATAGATAAGTATAAAGAAAACGGTTATAGAGATGCTCGTATACTATCTGACTCTATAATTATTAATGATGACAAAACCATCTCTCTAAATATAAATGTAGAAGAAGGAGAACAGTACAAATTTGGTAAAATAACCTTTGTTGGTAACAGTGTATATACTGACCAGCAATTAGCAAGTGTGCTTAAGATAAAAGAAGGTTCTACATACAATGGTGTTGAATTAAGAAAACGTATTGCTGACGATACTAAACCTGATGCTATTGATTTAACAAACCTATATCAAAATAATGGTTACCTATTCTCAACAATAAACCCTGTTGAAGTAAGTGCTGATGGTAACGTTATTGATATGGAAATTAGAATCTCTGAAGGTAAACCAGCATATTTTAATAACGTTTCAGTATCTGGAAACGACAAAACAAACGACCATGTAGTTTATCGTGAACTTAGAACTAAGCCAGGTCAACTTTACAGCAAGCAAAATGTAATTAGAACTATTAGAGAGCTTGGTCAATTAGGATTTTTTGATGCTCAACAACTAGTTCCTAACATGAAAAATTTTAATACTGTAGATGGTACTGTTGATATTGAATATGAAGTTGTAGAGAGAGGATCAAGCCAAATAGAACTACAAGGTGGTTATGGTGGTGGAGGCTTCATTGGTACTTTAGGATTGTCTTTCAATAATTTCTCAATGAAAGATATCTTTAAAAAAGATGCCTACAAACCTGTACCAATGGGAGATGGTCAAAGTTTAGCTTTAAGACTACAAGCAAGTAGATTTTTCCAAACCTATAGTTTTTCATTTTCTGAGCCTTGGTTAGGTGGTAAACGTCCTTTACAGTTATCAACATCTATATCTCATACTAAACAGTTTTTATATAATGCAGTGACAAGAGATGCTGATAAAGACAGACGTTTTAACATTACAGGAGTTTCAGTGGGTCTGTCAAAACGTTTAACATTCCCTGATGATTATTTCCATTTATCTCAAGCAATCAGCTTTCAGCATTATAACCTAAAAAATTACAACACAGGATTATTTACATTTGGTGACGGTTATTCAAACAACTTAGCCTATACTGTTGGTTTAAGTAGAAATAACACAACTGCTGACCCAATATATCCAATGGGAGGTTCAAATTTTGCAGTTTCTGCTAAACTATCTTTACCATATTCTTTGTTTAACAATGTAGATTATAAAGCCTTAAAAGAAGAAAGAGATGGCTTAGATCCAACTGATGAAGATGATTCAGTTAGAATTAGCGAAATTGACCAACAGCGTTATAATTGGTTAGAGTTTTACAAAGTAAAGTTTAAAGGAGATTGGTATACAAGAATCGTTGATAAACTAGTAATAAAGTCTGGTTTAGAATTTGGTTTCTTAGGAGCATATAATAATGATAGAGGTGTTATTCCATTTGAACGCTTCTTCTTAGGAGGAGACGGTTTAGGTAACTACTCTTTAGACGGAAGAGAAGTTGTTCAGCTTAGAGGTTACCCTAACCAATCATTATCATCTACTGATGGAGGAACTATCTACAATAAGTTTTCTATGGAAATACGTTATCCAATCACATTGGGTGCACAGGCTAAAATTTATGGATTAGGATTTATTGAAGGTGGTGCTTCTTTTGATAACTTTAGAGATTATAACCCTTTTAACATTAACAGATCTGCAGGTTTTGGTCTAAGAATATTTATGCCAGCATTTGGATTATTAGGTATTGATTTCGGACACGGGTTTGATGCTCTTCCAGGAGAAACTACTAAAAATGGATGGGAAACCCACTTTATTATTGGACAGCAATTTTAACTTTGGCACGATATTTTCTAATATCCTTTTGAAGGTTTTAACTAGAGTGTTAAAATTTTTAAGAATATATTTCGTTAATTTGAATAATATTAGTTTAAATGACGGAATAACAAATAAAATCTGTCATTTTAAATTTATAGATGCTTTCAATAAATCAAAAATATAACAGATGAAAAATAAAGTTCTTTTTTTACTGGCAATTATAGGTCTTATAAGCCTTAATTCTAATGCGCAACGTGGTGTTAGAATTGGCTATATAGACACCGAATATATTTTACAAAACGTCCCTGAGTACCAAGATGCAACGTTACAGCTAGACAAAAAGGTTCAACAATGGAAAACCGAAATTGACCAACGTCTTAATGTGATCGAGCAAAAAAAGACTCAGCTTAATAATGAGCGTGTGCTTTTAACAAAAGAACTGTATGAAGAACGTTTGGAAGATATTACTTTTGAAGAAAATGAAATATTAGATTACCAACAAAAACGTTTTGGTCCAAATGGTGATTTAATGATTCAAAAGCGACAGTTAATTCAGCCTATTCAAGATCAAATTTTTGCAGCTGTACAAGAAATAGCTGCTAATAGAAAGTATGATTTTGTATTTGACAAATCAGCTGATGTAGTTATGCTTTATTCTGCTGAACGTTTTGATATTAGTGAACTTGTAATAAGAAGTATTACACGTTCTGCAAAAAGAACTCAAGCTCAAAACAAAGCTGAACGAAGAGCTGCTGAAGATGAAGATGTAGTTCCTGAAATAAATGAAGAGCTAGAAGCAAGAGAAAAAGCACTAGAAGAGAAAAAAGCTGCTCGTGAAAAAGCAATTGAAGATCGAAGAGCAGAGCAAATGGCTAGAAGAGATTCAATAAAAGCTGCAGCACAAGCTAAAAGAGAAAAAATGCTAGAAGAACGCGCTAAAGCAAAAGCTAAAAACGATAGTATTAAAAACAGTAAAAAAGAAGGTGTAAAGACTGATGGAGATACAACTGGTAAAACAGCTGCTGAAATTGCCGAAGAGAAAAGACAACAAAAAATAGCAGATAGAGAAGCTAGAAAAAAGGCATTAGAAGAAAGAAGAAAAAAAATAATAGCCGATAGAGAAAAAGCTAAAAAAGAACGAGAGGAACAGAAAAAAGAAAAAGACTCTGTACCTAGTGATAATGATAATAACTAAAAGCAAACAATAATTATAACACGTAATACTTTAAAAATGAAACAATTTAAGACCCTTTTATTTGCAGCTATACTTTTTTTAGGAGCTACTTCTTTTTCAGTAGCGCAAAGTAAAGTTGCTCATATTAACACAAATGAGTTAATTAAAGATATGCCAGAAATGAAAGCTGCTAAAGCTGAAATTGAAAAGCTTACTAAAACTTATGAGGCTGAGATAAAAACAATGGCAACAGAACTTCAAAACAAAATGAAGCAATACAATGCTGAAGCTGAAACTAAAACTGAAGAAGAGAACATGAAAAGAGCTGAAGAAGTTCAAACTATGGAGCAAGGTATTCGTCAGTACCAAGGGCAAGCTCAAAAAGATCTTGCTGAAAAAGAGGCTGCATTGTTAAAACCAATTTTTACTAAAGCTAAGGAAGCTATTGAAAAAGTTGCTGCTGCTCAAGGTTTTGATTATGTACTAGACGCTAGTGAAGGTGGTGGCGTATTAGTATCTAAAGGAAAAAATCTTTTACCTGACGTAAAGAAAGAGTTAGGATTTTAATAATCACTAATAAAAACACAAAGAAAGCCGCTTTTATAAAAGCGGCTTTTTTATTTTTGTAATAATGAGTACACAACCTATAGGTATATTTGATTCTGGTGTTGGTGGCACCTCTATATGGAAAGAGATAAATTTGCTCTTGCCTAATGAAAACACTATATATCTAGCTGATAGTAAAAATGCTCCTTATGGCTTAAAAAGCAAGTCTGAAATTATAGATTTAAGTATAAAAAACACTGAGTACTTACTTAAAAAAAACTGCAAAATAATTGTAGTAGCTTGCAATACAGCTACTACAAATGCTATTAAAGTTTTAAGAGAAAACTACCAAATACCTTTTATTGGTATTGAACCTGCAATAAAACCTGCATCTTTAAATACACAAACAAAAGCTATAGGTATTTTAGCTACAAAAGGAACACTTTCAAGCGAGTTATTTCATAAAACCACAAACTTATACAGTAGTGGCATAACCATTATTGAACAAGTAGGAAATGGCCTCGTAGAGCTTATTGAACGAGGTGAAATACAATCAGAGGCTATGAAATCACTTTTAAAAACTTACCTACAGCCAATGATTGAAGCTAATATAGATTACTTGGTTTTAGGTTGTACACATTATCCTTATCTTATGCCTTTACTGCTTGAGATCCTTCCTAAGCATGTAAAAATTATAGACTCTGGTGAGGCTGTTGCACGACAAACAAAATTTATTTTAGAGACCAAACAGTTACTTAATCAAATCCCTATTTCGACTAACTATGAGTTTTATAGTAATACAGATACAAGTGTTATGAAAACACTTTTAAATGGTGATTATACTGCTGAGCAATTAGACTTTTAATCTTCTTTAAACCAACTAGAATACTTTACATAATTATTGGCTATTCTATCAATTTCTCCTGAAATTAATTCTTTACTAATGTCTTTAACTTTTTTAGCTGGTACGCCTGCATAAATGCTTCCTGCTTCTACTCTAGTGTTTTGAGTTACTACTGCTCCTGCTGCAATAATACTATTGCTTTCCACAACACAGTCGTCCATAACAATACTTCCCATACCAATAAGTACGTTATCATGAATGGTACATCCATGAACAATAGCATTATGACCAATCGACACATTATTTCCTATAGTGGTTGGTGACTTTTGGTAGGTTGCATGTATTACAGCTCCATCTTGCACATTTACTTTATTACCCATTTTTATAAAATGAACATCGCCACGTATAACAGCATTAAACCACACACTACATTGATTACCCATAGTAACTTCTCCAACAATAGTCGCGTTTTCTGCGATGTAGCAATCGCTTGGTATTTGAGGTTGTTTTCCTTTTACTGGTTTTATGATTGGCATAACTTCTTATTTAAAATATGATAACAATTCAGACTTTTTAGATGCTGAAACCATTATTTGCTTTCCGTTACTAAGTATAACGCTACCTCCTTTTCCTTTTACATATTTGGTAACCTCGTTGACATTTACCAAATAGCTTTTATGCACTCTAGCAAAACTACTATCACTTAATGCATCTTCAAAATACTTTAAAGTTTTACTCACTAATTTCTTTTTATCAGTATTCAAATAGATTTCGGTATAGTTATCATCAGCTTTACAGTATAAAATATCTGCTGTGTTCAAAACTTCAAATCCATCTTGTTGCGGAATGGTTATTTTTCCATTGACGCTATTTGTTTTAGGAACCAAAACTTGGTCTTGGAGTGCGTCTTCTTTAGTTTTAATTTCAGTAACATAATCTACCGCTTTTATAAGTTCATCTATTGAAATAGGCTTCATTAAATAATACGAAGCATGAGCATTTAAAGCTTCAATTGCATAATGGTTGTATGCTGTTACAAAAACGGTTTCAAAATCTATATCACCAACTTTATCTAATAAGTCAAAAGCATTACCATAAGGCATTTCAACATCAAGAAACACTAAATCCAAGTCATTATTTCTTATGAGTACCAAAGCTTCATCAACATTTGCTGCCTCACCCAATACGTCTACATTTGGGCAATACTTTTTTAAGTAGTTTTTTAAAATATCTCTACTGGTTTCTTCGTCTTCTACTATAATTGATTTTAGTTTCATATTGTATATGTTGGAAGTTTAAAATTAGAAGTAAATCTTCTAATTTCAATCTTTTTTTAAAGTTACAACTACTTTTGTTCCTGCATCTTCAGCATCTTGAAAATCGTCAATAAAAACATCAACTTTATCTTTGTACATAGCATTTAAAATAGCAACTCGCTTTTTAATATTACCCATACCTTTTGAGTTTTGTTTTTGTTGATGCTCTGTCTTTAAAGCTTTTGAACGCTCACGTCCTATACCATCATCGGCTATTGTAATAGTGATTTCGTCATTGCTTTTAGGTGAAATTGTTATACTTAAATGTCCTTTTTCGGTTTTATACCTTAGTCCATGCCATACTGCATTTTCAATATAAGGTTGCAATAACATTGGAGGGATTTGATAATCGTGAACATTAATGGCTTCATCTACATTGATACTGTAATCGAACTTATCTTTAAATCTAAAATGCTCTAGCTTTGTATATAGCTGTAACAATTCTATTTCTTTTTCTAACGGAATAAAGTCTTCTTCACTATTCTCCAAAACAGCTCTCATAAGATGTGAAAAATCTGATAAATACTTGTTAGCAGTACGTTCATCATTTGAAGCTATAAAACTATTTACCGAGTTTAGCGCATTAAAAATAAAATGCGGATTCATTTGACTTCGCAACGATTTTAAAGCGAGTAAGTTGTTTGCTAATCGTTGTTGCTTGATGTACTTAAACATAAAATAAGCCGTTACCAACAGCAATACCAAACCACCAATTAATGAGTAAATTATAAGTTGTTGACGCTTGTTACGCTCAATAGTAAGTTGGTATTTACTTTCAGAAAGTTCTCTGTCACTCTCCAAACTACTAATACGGTTTTGCTTTTCGGCAATGTTTCTATTAAAACGTGCTATTTGGGAAATTTCCTGTTCCTTTTTTATATAAAGTTCGTCTACAGCTTGCGTATATTCTTCAAAAGCAGCTTTTGCCTTGTCATAATCGCCTGCGTCTTCATACACATCAGACAATCGTCTTAATCCGTCTTTTTTTACAATTAAATCTTCTTTTGAGTCAGCTTCTTTTATACTCTTTTCAAAATAGGTAATAGCACTGTCGTAATCTTTTTTCAAAAAGTAAGCATTTCCTATTTTATAGTTTTGCTTTTGGGGTGTAATCGCACTTTCATTTTCAATTATTGAATCTTTTGCAATGTCTTCAATATCTTCTAAAGCTTGTTTTCTAAGCTCAATTTCATCAGTATAATTTTGATTAAGATTATTGAACTCTGCCACTACCACTTTTTCTTCAACCGATCGTTTTATATTCTCCTGTGAAGCAAGATTAAGTGAATTAGAGAAAAACCCTTGTGCTTTATCAACTTGCCCACTTGCGTTATAGGCTTGTGCAATTTTAGAGTTTAAATCTGTAACCTTTGGAGTGATTAAGTGCTTTTGAGCGACGTTTAATCCGTTTTTATAGTTGTCAATAGCAGCATTGTAATTTTTGATATTCATATACGTATCTCCAAACCCTTCATACAATGTTACCAACTGATAATTTGATAATTCTGCTTTATTAATAGCATTAAAAGTTTCTAAACTTTCTTGATAGTTCTTGTTTAGTCTATAGGCTAAACCTAGTTTTAATTTGGCCTCATTGGTTTCAAAATTTTGAAGGCTTATTCGGTAATTGGTAGTTGCAAGATCGTACTGTTTCCATTCTTTATAAATATCAGCAAGAAGTTCATAAGCCTCTGCGTTTTGTTTTACTGAATTACTATTTTCTAATGCTTCAGTAACAAATTGAATCCCCTTTTCGGCATCTTTCTTTAAATAATATGAAGCCGAATCAATCATTGCGTTATAAGTAACTAAATTGTTTTTTCGCTTATTTAAATTCTTTTGGTAGGGAGAAACTGCTTGCTCAACTTCAATAATAATCCTATCACCAGAAGTAATAGTGTGGTAAACTGTTTCAAAATCTTTATGCCTTACAACAAGTTCGTCACCTTTTTTAACATGTATTCTAAATTTACCATCAACATCAGTCATGGTATATGCGCCTCCATTTACTTCAATATTAACTCGTGCAATAGGCTCAAACGAAGCTTTTTCACGTACCTCGCCTCTTATTAAAAAAGTTGGTTCATCAACCTTATTTTTACTAACCTGAGCTATCGTAAAACTGGTAAAACTAGTAAATAGAATAATGACTAAATATGTTACTATTTTTTTCATTCAAAAAATTCAATTGAATAAACATACATACTTTAATTGAGTATTTAAAATCAAAACTGCTCACTTGTTCATAAATCCGCTTCTTAAATGACAGTTTCACTCAATTTTAAAAGCTCTTTACTCATTTATAATACGTGTTTACTCATTGTTGTTTTTTCTGTAAAAAAGTTGATTCCAGCTTTACAGCATTAATCATAAAAACGGATAAAAAATGAGAACTATTTTAAAATCAGTAGCATTAGTCTTGTGCATTGTAGCATTTACCTCCTGCAATGCCAACACTAAAAAAGAAAGCAATCTTGCAATTGCAGAACATAAAGTAACCGATCAACCTAGTAAGCAATTTATAAAAGTAGCACTTCTACTAGACACCAGTAACAGTATGGATGGGTTGATTGATCAGGCTAAAGCACAACTTTGGGAAATTGTTAATGAGCTTTCATATGCAAAGTGTGATGACAACAAACCAAACTTACAAATTGCACTTTACGAGTATGGAAACGACAACCTTAATGGAGATGAAGGTTATATAAGACAAGTTTTAGCATTTAGTAACGACTTAGACGAAATCTCAAAGCAACTATTCTCACTAACAACCAATGGTGGAAATGAATACTGCGGACACGTTATTCAAACTTCATTAAATCAGTTAAAATGGGGCTCAAATGCAGATGACCTAAAGCTCATTTTTATTGCAGGAAACGAACCTTTTACTCAAGGTAGAGTTAACTATAAAACTGCTGCAAAATTAGCTCATGATAAAGACGTAACTATAAACACTATTTTTTGTGGAGATTATAACCAAGGTATTTCAGGATATTGGAAAGATGGTGCAGACTTAGCCCATGGTGATTATATGGCAATAAACCACAACATAAAAACCACCTACGTTGCCACACCTTTTGATGACGATATTTTAAAACTCAATCAAAAACTTAACAACACCTATGTAGCTTATGGCAATTACGGTAAAGAAAAAATGGCACTTCAAAGAGAACAAGATACTAATGCCGAAAGCTACAGTAGTGCCAATGCTGTAAGCAGAACTGTAAGCAAAAGCTCTCATTTGTATCTAAATTCAACTTGGGATTTAGTTGATGCTCTAAGCGACAAAAACTTTAGTTTCGACGATTTAAAAGAATCCGATTTACCTGCTGAGTTAAAAGGCAAAACCAAATCTGAAATTAAGGCTTATGTTACTAAGAAAAAACAAGAGCGTGAAGACATTCAAAAAAACATACAAGACCTAAACGAAAAAAGAAGAGTGTATATTCAATCACAACAAAAAGAAAATGACAACGGATTGGAAAGTGCAATGATTAAAGCCATTAAAACACAAGCCAAAGCCAAAAAGTATAAATGGTAATTATGGTGTTTGCATTGCAACTTATAGGATTACAATGCAACGTGCTTTCGGTAGTCGCTATCAAAGATGAGCTCCAACAACTACCTCAATCACTAACACAAATAAAAAAGTCTCGATTTTGTCGAGACTTTTTTATTTTTTTATGTTTAGTTAATTGCAGGGCAATTACATTCATATCTTTCTCGTTTACAACCAAAGTTATACCCTAAAGTAATTTGGTGAAAACCTCCATTGTTAAACACTACAGAGTTTGCTTGGTAAGAATACGTGTAAGCAAATACAAAGTTGTTATAATCAACACCTATAAACGGTGTAATATATTGTAGTTTTTGACTGCTCACTCCAGAACCATCTAAAAACTCTGCACCATCTAAACTTCTTCTGTAAGATAAACCACCCCAAACTTTACCAAAGTCCATTTCTTTATAAACCTTAGCGTTTATATCGATAGATGACTCTTCAGTTGCATCACGATACATAAACATTATAGAAGGCTCATAACTCCATTCGCTACCATATTTTCCAAAAACATGTCCAGCTGAAAATAAGTACGTTCTTAAGTTATCATAACTCAATCCTTGCTCATTAAAGTTTATTCCCTCGTTTTTAAGTAAATTCTTTATAGTTGCATGCGCATAAAAATCATATAAATGATATGAGAACCCAAAATCAACATTAAAGTTCGTAGCACTTTGCTCGATACCTGCTATAATTGGGTCAAAACCTTCATCTAAAAAAGCAGTTTCGTCTAATTTATACTGAATTAATCCGGCACTTAAACCAAATGACAGCATGTTTAAGTCTATCTCATTACGAGAGAACATAATGTGGTGAGCATACGTAAAATAGGCTCCAGTTTGAGAATGATAACCATTCTTATCATTATAAACAATACCTCCAATTGCAGATGGAGAATCTCCAATTCTACTATTAATACTTAATGTTTGTAAACTTGGGGCATCATCTTGACCAAACCATTGTTGTCGTGCTGTTAATCTTACTTTAGCACAATTAGCAACACCAGCCATTGAAGGATGAATAAGATAATAATTATCCGTTAAATAATCTGAGTAAACTGGAAGCCCTTCTTGGGCTACTCCAAATTTTGTAACTAATGCTAAAATTGCTATTAAACAATACTTTTTTAAGTTCATATCAATAAATTATCGTTTCAAAGTAAAGTGAGCTTTAAACTCTTTTCTCTGCCCACCAATTGGTTCGTCGTACTCTACTACAAACCAGTAATCACTTGATGGCA
>NZ_SOQZ01000005.1 GCF_004366715.1 Meridianimaribacter flavus | reverse complement strand
CGTCATCGCAAACTACCATATCTGATGGCTCTGTTGCTATGGCTCTATAGTTAACTACTAAATTGAACACCGGAAGTGGTGAGGCTATGTAGCAACTGGAATCGCCTGCACTCTCTACGCGTACATAGATTGGTTGTGGGTTAACGGTATTGGTGTAAGGACTCACTAGTGCATTAGCCCCTGAATCGGCATCAGCAAAACTAGTGTAATACGTCACTACAAAATCTGTAGAAGGTTGTGCGCCTAAAATACCTAAATCTTGAACCGTTAAATCAAAATCCTCAAATCCATCATTACTGTCGTCATCGCAGACTTCTAGGTCTGGAACACTATTAAAAGAAGGGCTTCCTACAAAAAGTGTAAACTGAGATGTAGCATAACAAGCTTCACTGTATATATCTTGAATTCTTACATAAACTATTTGTCCATCAGCACTAGTATAGTTAGTTGGATCTGCTATTGGGTTTGTATTATTTTCAGCATCTGTTAAAGTTTCAAAATATACTACATCAAACACAGTATCATCTTGACTACCTATAACTACTGGTGTATTTTGAGTTAAATCAAAATTTGCTGTTGAATTAGGAGTACAAATACTTAAATTTTGAACGTCTTCAACAACAGGAGAAGGATAAAACTCAATTATAATAGAGTCTGTGGCTTGACATGATGCAGAGAATACAATTTCAACAGTATATTCTCCATTTTCAGTTACATCTAGCGTTGAAGATGTTTCGCCTGGAATTACATCACCATTTAAATACCAAGTATGCGTAGCTGCTGGTGCTGCAGTATCTAATGTTATTACACCTCCTTCACAAGTAGTATTAGCAGCTTGTACTGTGATATCATCTCCTAAATCACCTCCTAAATTAAAACTACCCGCTTCTAAAAACACTCCAGAATCTAGAGCAGAATCGGAAGCATCAGCTATTACTAATTTTATATGATAAGTTTCTCCTGGTGTTACTGGAGATTGTGCTGTAAATACTTCTGTTCTTCCATCAAAAGAAATTGGTGGTTGGTTATTTCCTGTGTAGCCACCAAAGTATTGCTCGTTAATAGCGCCACATCCTGGATTTGCTGGGTGAATATTTGTAACAAGAATAGGTGTTGTTGTTCCAGGTAAAACAGCCAAATTAGTTGTTGTTCCTCCAGAATCGGTTAGTAAGAATGCAAATGCATCAGAATAAGTACACTCAAAGGTTCCTCCTGTACTTCCATTATATTCTTCTGAAGCCATTAAAAAGTTAAAGCTTATACTATCTGCTAAAGGCACAAAGTCAAATTCTATTATTGAAGCATTATTAGTTGTAGCTACTCCAACTGCCGCATTTAAATCTGGGTCACCAGGCCATGCCGAAGAACCGTCGCTCATTGCATTATTATTAGGACCTCTTGCTTTACTCGCGTCACCAGATGTCATTAATAAACCATCTTGAAAAGGAAAACTAATTCCATCTCCATAGAAGTAACCTATACCATTATCTTGCGAAAAATTAGTTCCTGTTGAGTAGGTTATATTTGAAACCTCAGCGCAAGGACTATCAATTAACACGTCTAAAACCAATTCTTCAACTGTATATGTTGTTTGGTCGACAACTACATTTGGTCCAAGTACAAAAACTGTTATGGTTGTTGTTTCTGTACAGCCTTGTGGGTTAGTATCAGTTACTATAAGTGTAACTGTATATGTTCCTGCTGTAGTAAAGGTATTAGAAGCAGATTGACCAATAGCAGTATTTCCATCGCCAAAATTCCATGTGTAGGTTGCTCCTGTTCCATCTACAGAAAAACCTGCACTTCCTTCAAAATCTACAGTCTCTCCTGGAAGAATACTCACGACTCCAGCACTTGCTTCAGGAGTTGTACTATCTATAGAAGGAGTTATAGTTTGACAAGGTTCAGCACAAAATATTTCAGCAACCCAACCAGTAGTAGTTCCTGTTGCATTAGAAACAAACTCGAAAGTTAAACAACCACTCGTATTAGTATCTGATGCTTCTACAAACCCTGGATTAACAACTCCAGAGTATGAACCTATAACAGGCGATGAAGTATCAGGTCCATCATAGATTGTTAAAATATCAGTATTTAATTGTGTACTAAATTCAGTAAAGTTCACTATGGTGAAATCCGTAGTGTTTTCTGGACAGATTGTTGTAACATAGCTCTCATTACTTGAGTAAGATCCAGCTGCTCCACCTGAATCGTAGAACATATCAGGTTGACACCTATTAAATGTCCCATCTTGCATGAGAACATCTTGTGAAAAAACATTTAGAGATATTAAAAAAACTACTAATAAGTAAACTTGCTTCATAATTACCTACTTTTTACTAATTGATATTATTTTATAAAGTATTTAACTTTTAAAATATAACAGTTTTATACATCAAAATACTACCTTACAAAAACAGGTCTTTGATATACCAACATGTTCCTCAACCAGTTATGTTAACACCTTATTCTTAAACAGCGTTGTTAAAAACAAAATTAATGTTAACAACATTCAAGTAGGTATTACAATAAAAGCGGAAATTTAATAAATTTTAACTAATTACATCTTTTAAATTGTAATAAAAATACCAGTTTTAACAGTTATAAGTATTAAAAAATTGATTTTCTGATTATGATTACTTTTTGAGTTAAAAATGACTTAAAAAGAAATTTAGAAAACCTCTCTTCAATACTGCTTTTGTATCTTTGTAGCTAAAATAGATTTACAGTGAAAAATATTTCAATAAAAATTACAACAACCAACAATCCCTCTATTGTTAAGTTTGAAGCAAATACTTTTTTGACTCAACATAAAAGTTATGAGTTTAATAACATTGATGATGCTAAACCATCGCCTTTGGCTCAACAGTTATTTTATTTACCTTTTGTAAAGAAAGTTTACATCTCTGGTAATTTTATAGCGGTTGAAAAATATAATATTGTTGAATGGGAAGATGTACAAAACGAGGTTGCTGAACAAATTGAAAACTATTTAAATAGCGACGGAGTGTTAATAGAAGAAACTGCTATTCCTAAAAAAGTTCCTGTAACTGTATATGCTGAAAGCACACCTAACCCATCAGCAATGAAGTTTGTTGCTAATAAAAAATTGGTTACAACAAACTACGAATTCTCTTCAATAGACGATGCTAAATTATCGCCATTAGCTTTAGAGTTATTTCATTTTCCTTTTGTGAAAAATGTTTTTTTTGACGAAAACTATGTTTCAATTACTAAGTATGACATGGCAGAATGGAATGACATCACTATGGAGTTACGTGAGTTTATTAGAAAGTACATTGAAGATGGTAAAGAAGTAATGAATGCTAATGCACAAGCAACACTACAAAAAACTACAGAGCAATTAGATGAAGCTTTTGAATTGCTTGATGACACTTCAAAAGAAATCATCAATATACTTGAAGAGTATGTTAAACCTGCTGTTGCTAGTGATGGCGGAAACATACATTTTGACTCCTATAATAAAGACACAAAAACCGTAAAGGTAATCCTACAAGGTGCTTGCAGTGGATGCCCTTCATCAACATTTACTTTAAAGAATGGCATTGAAAACATGCTAAAAGAAATGTTGAACGGTAAAGTCTCTACAGTTGAAGCTATAAATGGTTAAACTTACTCCTAAAAAGTATTGTTTTGAATTTATAAAACTTCATAATTTTCAAAAATTAGATTTATCTTAAAAAAGAGTTAATTTATCTCAATCTTAACATTTTCAGCTTTTATTATTAAACATATTTTCTTTTTTTTACGACAAAATCACAAATCATGAAGAAAAACCAAGTAATTGTTGCCCTTGCACTAATTTTAACCTCAAATCTAAGTATTGCACAAGAAGTGCTTAGTCGCTCATTATCACCTTCTGCTAATGGTAGTAGTGGTCTTATCACAACAACACCTGTTGTCCTAAACGACGATGTTGAAGGCACACCATACATAACAAGTGATTTTCTACCAGCAAGAATATCTGCCTCTGATGACAATATTTTTTACGTAAGGTATAATGCAATTAAGGATGAAATTGAAGTAAAAGGAGATAACAATCAAGCTTTTGCTTTAAATAAATATAGAAAAGATATTATTATAAAGTTAGTTTCTAACAGTAAAACTTACAGATTATTCGACTATGTTGACGATAACGAATTACCTAATTTAGGGTATTTTGTTGATTTAATCCCAGAATCTAACATCAAACTTCTTAAGAAAGAAAGAGTAATCTTTATTGAAGAAAAAGTAGCATTAACTAGCTACCATACTGCAAGACCTGCTCAATTTAAAAGAGTAAGTGATGATTACTACATTAAAATTTCTGAAGAACAAGGTGCTGTATTAATGCCTAAAAGAAAAAAAGACATCGCTAAATTAATTCCTGAGCATTCAAAAGATATTTTAAGCTATATTAAAACTAACAAGATTAAAACCTCAAGAGAAGAAGATTTAATTAAACTGGTTAACTACATGAGTACTTTATAATTTTCTCATGAATATAAAATTTATAAAAGCACTTACAATAAGTGCTTTTTTTTATACCTTCAAATTAAATAATCGTTAATAAAAGAATTTGATTTTCACTTCAAAATCATTATAATTAATTTAATAGAAATTTAAAAACACACAATATGGATATTGAAAAATGGACAAACACAGCTGTTGAATTTGCAACAGAATATGGACTAAAGGTAATTGGAGCAATTGTCTTTTGGATTGTAGGTTCGTGGATTATTAAAAAAATCATGAACACAACCAGAAAATTAATGACCAAAAGCAACTATGATGAAAGTCTTCAAAAGTTCTTATTAAACCTATTAAGTTGGGGATTAAAAATTTTATTAGTCATTACACTTTTAGGCGTTTTAGGAGTACCAACCACATCATTTGCAGCAGTATTAGCAGCGGCAGGTTTAGCAGTAGGTATGGCACTTCAAGGATCGTTAGGTAATTTTGCAGGTGGTGTTTTAATCATGATTTTTAAACCTATAAAAATCGGTGATTTAATTGAAGCTCAAGGTGAAATAGGTGTAGTAAAACAAATTGAAATATTTACCACTAAATTAACTGGCTTGTCTAATAAAGAAATTATAATTCCTAATGGAGCTTTGTCTAACGGAAACATTGTTAACTATTCTACTGAAGGAACTAGACGTGTAGATTTAGTTTTTGGTGTAGGTTATGACTCTGATATAAAACAAACTAAAGAAGTATTAATGAATGTGCTTACCTCACATCCAAAAGTACTTAAAGATCCTGCTCCTGCTGTAACTGTTTTAGAGTTAGCAGATAGCTCAATAAACTTTGCTACAAGACCATGGTGTAAAACTGAACACTATTGGGATGTTTACTTTGATGTGACCGAACAAGTAAAAGAAGCTCTTGATGCTGCTGGTATTGAAATACCTTACCCACACCAAGTTGAAATACATAAAGAAAGTTAAGCTTTAGGCTTTAACGCAATAAAATCTTTTAAATAATAAGGTTCAAAATAAGCGACATCTTCGATGTCGTTTTTTTTGTACTTATCATAAGCCAACATACTCATTTCGTTTGCTGAAGGTAATCTATCTTCAATAAAAACTGCATTTTCATGCTGTATTATAGTTTGCGCTTTTTCAACGCCATTACCAACAAAATAGACTTTACCTTTTGCGAGATAGTCTTTAAAAGAGTTTTCATCTAGTATTTGCGCTTCAATAGCTCTTATTTCGTTATATGAACTGTCAAACACAGCTGAATAGACTTCCATTCGTCTAGCATCTAACATAGGCACAATAACACCATTAGTAGCTTTTACTTGATGCGCTAAAGCTTTTAATGTTGATACAGAGATTAACGGTTTCTCCAAAGAAAAACAAAGTCCTTTTGCTGCTGAAACACCTATTCTTAAACCTGTGTAAGATCCTGGACCTTTACTTACTGCAACTGCGTCAATTTGAGACAAACTAACGCTTGCGCTATTAAGGACATCGTCAATAAACACATGCAAAGACTCAGCATGTGAATAATTCTTGTCATTAAGTTCCTTTAAAACCAAAGTCTCTCCTTGTTTTGAAAGAGAGACTGAACAGTTTGTTGTTGTGGTTTCTATGTTTAGTATAACTGCCAAATATTTAGTCTTGTGAGTTATCTGTATCTTTTGTGTCTTGCTTAACTTCTATTTTATCTCCAGAATTAAGCGTTTTTGAAACTACGTTGTATGGTCCAGTAATGATTTCATCATCTTCTTTAAGACCTGAAATAATTTCAATATTTGAATTGTCTTGTATTCCTGTTTTTACAACTCGCAATTTAGCTTCTCCGTTATTAGTTACAAAAACACACTCAAACTTTTCTTCAGTTTCACCTTCAACTTTATTAATCGTTTTTTCGTAAGACTTTTTAGTAGAACTAGTATCTGTCTTAACAACTATTGCACTAATTGGTACAGCAACTGTTTTTTCTCTTTTGTTTGTAATAATATCTACAGTAGCAGTCATACCTGGTCTAAAAGGCGAGTAATGCTCTGGCTTTCCTTCAATTAAATCTTTATAAGATTCTTCAAGAATTCTAACCTTTACTCTAAAGTTTGTAACCTGATCTGCTGTTAATGTTCCTGCTGCTGAGTTTGCTATTTCAGTAACCACACCTTTAAATTCCTTTTTCAAATAAGCATCAACCTCAACAATAGTAGAGTCACCAATTTGAACCTTAACAATATCATTTTCGTTTACATCTACTTCAACTTCCATATTGCTTAAGTTAGCAACACGCATAATTTCGGTACCAGCCATTTGTTGAGTACCTACTACTCTTTCGCCTAATTCCACATTAAGCATAGAAATAGTTCCTCTCATTGGTGCATAAATAGTAGTTCTGGTAAGGTTGTCTTTTGCTTCATTTACTGTAGCTGCAGCACTTTGCACACTGTAATAAGCTGAACTCTTATTTGCTTGAGCAGTTTCGTAAGTTGCAATAGCTTTGTCCCAATCTGCTTTAGAGATTACGCCTTTTTCAAAAAGCACTTTGTTTCGGTCATAATCAGCTTTTGCTTGTTTTAAATTTGCTTCAGCTTGCTCTAAACCTGCTCTTACATTTTGGTAAGAGGCTTGAGACCTGTTTACTGCAGATTGAATTAAATCTGGATTTATTCTTACTAATAAATCTCCTTTATTTACCTCTTGTCCTTCTTTAAATGGTAGTTCTAAAATTTCACCAGATACTTCAGAAGATATTTTTACTTCTACTTCTGGTTGAATTTTACCTGTAGCTGAAACAGTTTCAATAATATCAACTAAGGCTACTTTTTTAGTTTCTACTTCTTTAAAGTTTCCTTTTTTGCCAAATAAACCTGCTTTTGACCCAATAATTAAAAGGATTATTAATGCAATAGCTGATAGTACTAAAATTTTGGCTGTCTTACTCATGGTAAATTATTAGTTTATGTCTGTAATAGGAATTCCAAAGTAGAATTCTAATACTTTTAATTTGAATATATAGTCGTATTTTGTTCTAATCACATCACTTTGCGCTGCTTCAAATCTGTTTTGAGATTGATTATAATCAAAGGCATTTAACAATCCAACATTATAACGCTCTCTAGAATAATTAAAAGCTTCTTCTCTTGCTTCAAGTGTTTTTTGCGCAGCTTCATAGGCTTTTAACGCACCTTTAGTGTCGTTATAGGCTTGGTAAACTGCTGTTTCCATATCTAAATTGGCTTGCTCTAATTGAACTTTTGCGCGCTCCAAATTTACTTTATTTCTTTTAACATTGTTGCTTGCAGCAAATCCATTAAAAATAGGAATACTTAAACTTAAACTAAAATTGTGGCTTTTGTTATCTGTTAACTGAGTTTCAAAATCAGGAGTATCAAATAGCTGTGATGTAAAATAATTTGAACCAAAATTATACGATCCTCTTAACGTTGGTTGTAAAGCACCTTTAGCTATTTTTAAATTATCGTTTGCTATTTCTTGGTTTGTCTCAGCAATTTTAATATCGTATCTAGTTTCTTTTGCCTTACTTACTATAGCATCAGGTGACTGTTCTAATATCATAGTTGTAGGTACTTGATAATCTATATCTACAATATCAAAAGTTTCATACTCTTGTATTAATAATAATTGTGCTAACTGAATTCTAGACAATAAAACTGTGTTTTCGGCATTTACAATTTGTTGTTCTTGAGTAGCAATTGTTGCTTGTATTTCTAACAAATCGCCTCTTGGTAACACTCCTGCATCGACAAGCTCATTAGTTCTTTCTAATTCTTGTTGCGATACAACTTGTTGTGCTTGTAATACTTTTAACTGCTCTTTATTAAATAAGATTTGTAAAAACGAATTAGCCACAAGTAGCGAGATATCATCTTTAATTTTATCTAATTGATATCTAGAGGCTAAAATTTCTAAGTTAGAGCGATGTAATTGATTAATGTTACGTAATCCATCATAAATGTTTAAACTAGAGCTTATACCTCCTGAAAGGTTTTTAGTAGTTGAGTTAACAGCATCAAAAGTAACAGGATCTTGCCCTAAACCAATACTCCACGAGTGTGAAACAGAAGCATTTAAAGTTGGCAAAAAGTTACCTATTGCATCTTTTTTATTGATTTCTGATTGTTCTAAGTCTAGTTCACTTTGTTTTACAGTAATGTTGTTTTGTAATGCGTGATCTACACATTCTTCAAGCGTCCACTTTTTGGTTTGCGCTTGGAATGAAAACGTCAATAATACCGTAAATACAAAAATTGCTTTTTTCATAATTAAAATATATGTCTATAGATATGTTAAAGTGTTACAAAAAATTGAATTAATTATTTTGAGCATAGCTTGGAACGCCTTGAATTTGGTTCCAAACCTTGATTTTATCATCTTTTGTAACTCCTTTTTTAATTTCAACGTGAATACCATCGCTAATTCCTAGCTCTACATCTTTGCGCTCAAACTGTTGGTCACCAGTTTCAATCTCAACGAATGGTTGTTTAGTTTCAGAATCGTATTGCACCAAAGCTTCTTTAACCGCTAAAACTTTTTCAGCTTTTTCTAAAATAATAGATGCATTCGCACTTAAACCTGCTCTAATAAAAGTAGAATCGACAGTTTTTAAAGAGCCTTTTATTTCAAATTGAATAGCGCCATTTTCTTCAACTCCTTTTGGAGCAATATAATCTAAAACAGCATCAAATTTTTTGTTTTCGATAGCTCCAACAGTAATTTCAAGTGGTAACCCTTCTTTAATTTTCCCTACTTCACTTTCGTCTACTTTTCCTTCAAAAATCATTTTTTTAACATCAGCCAATGATGCAATTGAAGTTCCTTCGTTAAAGTTATTAGCTTCAATAACTTGGTTTCCTTCTTTTACAGGAACATCTAACACCATTCCTGAAACTGTTGCTCTAACTTGAGTTTGTGCAATATTACCCAAACCACTAGTAGTTCCTGTTTTGATAATATCATAGTTTTGTCTAGCAGAATTCACATTAATTCTTGCTTGCTCAACACTTTGTTTAGTTTGTAGATACGTGTTTTTTACAGCTTCAAAATCATTTGCTGAAATAACTCCTTTTTCAAACAACGCTTTTTGACGGTCGTAATTAGCTTGTTGCGTCTCTAGGTTTATTTGTGCAGTTTGAAGTGCAGTTTGGTTTGTAGCAATACTGTTTTTTGCACTTGTTAAAGAAGATACATTTGGTATTACTCTAATTTGAGCAATTAAATCACCTGACTTTACATACTCACCAGCTTCAATAAAAACTTCTTCTATAACTCCAGAAATATTAGGTTTAATCAAGACCTCTTCTTTAGGCACAATGCTTCCTGTTGCAACGGTTTTTACCACAATAGTCTCTTCAGATGGAAGTTCAGTAGCATACGTTATTGGGTTTTCTCTATTTTTTTGCCACAAATAATACAATGCTGCAGCAAATACAAGTACAATAACTACTAAAGCGATTACGGTTTTGGTTCTTTTCATGATTATGGTTGATATTTATTTTTTTATTCTATTCTTAAAGCGTCTACAGGTTTCATTTTTGTGGCACTATTTGCTGGTATTAAACCTGCTAAAAGTCCTGAAACCACTAATATTATTAAAGCTGTAAAAACAACTGTCATACTAACACTAGGGTTGGCAAAACTATCTACAGGTCCACTCATATCCAAAAGGTAATTTAACACCCAAATAACAAATGCTGAAAATGAAATACCAACCATACCTGAAAGGATAGTTAATATTAAACTTTCTTGTAAGATTTGTCCTTTTATAGTCCATGGAGAAGCACCTAATGCTCTACGTACACCTATTTCTTTTGTGCGTTCTTTGACCACAATAAGCATAATATTACTAATACCTATAATACCTGACATTAGCACTAGTGCACCCACAAAGTAGCCGACGACAGTCAAAATAATAAACAAGCCATTCATTCGAGCAAACTGCTCTGATAAGTCCCAGTGTCCTATTGCTCTATCATCATCTGGTGCTACTGTATGTCTCGATTTCATTAAATCAAAAACTTGCTGTTTTATTGAAGTAATAGGAACTCCATCAACAGCTGTAATAGCCATCCAACCTACTCTATCTCCTCTATTGAATGCTTGACCAAACGTTGTAAATGGAATATAAATGGTATTGGCATCTTGCTCATTGTCGCCTTGGCTGTTACTCATTTTAAAAGTACCAACCACCATAAAGTTTACACCATTAATTTTCACATAACTCCCTAATACTTCCTCATCTTTATCATAAAGACTTTTAATAACATCTGTACCAATAACACAAACTTTACGCTTAGAATTGATATCAGAATAACTTACAAAACGCCCTTGAAGGATATCCATAGGTTGTTGCTTTATATACTCAGGGTAATCACCATAAATTTCAAAAGCTCCAGTTTTAGTACCTCGTATCACGTTATTTGCACCTTGAAACCCTCCTAATTGGTTTCTTGGAGATACATATTTTAGATTTGGTATTTCAGATTTTAATGCTGCAACATCATCTAATTTATAATTGAAATAACGTCCTTTTGGAAGTCCTTTATAAGGTTTAGATGTTCCTTGTGTCCACATAAACATGGAATTAGTTGCAAAATCACCAAAGTCAGACATTACCCCATTTTTTAATCCATTGGTTAATGCTAATAGAACGACAAAAATAAAAATACCCCAAAACACTCCAAAAGCGGTCAAAAACGTTCTGAATTTATTAGCATTTAAAGCTTCAATGATTTCACTCCAACGGTCTTTATTAAACATACTATTCGTCTCTTAATGCAATGATTGGTTTTATTTTTGCTGCTCGATAAGCTGGAATAAATCCTGCTATTGCTCCAGCAAATACTAATAAAAATACCGAAGTTAGTGCTGTATTAAAATCCACTTGAGGGTACTTTATAAAATCAGTAAAAGTCTCTACCATAGGCCCGAATATTTCAAGAGAAGCTAAACCAAATATCAAACCAAATAAACCTGCAAACATGGTTACAAATACAGCCTCTTGAAGAATCATTCCTACAATAGACATTGGTAAGGCTCCTAAGGCTTTTCGAATTCCAATTTCTTTTGTACGCTCTTTTACTATAATTAACATGATGTTACCTACTCCAACAATTCCTGCAACTAAAGTAAAAACTCCAATAAACCAAAACACAGCATTTATAATACCTATTAATGAGTAAATCTGTTTGGCATTCTCAAGGGTATTATACACTCTTACTGCACTTGTATCATCAGGAGCGACAGTGTGAATTTGTTTTATTTGATCTTCAATACCTTTTGAAATGCTTTGAGAAAGCGCTACAGCGTCATCAAAATTATCAGACATTTTAACTGTAAACAGCATGTTTCTAATATTGTCTCCTGCATTGAATACTTTTTGTGCCGTTGAAATAGGAATATAGGCTTGGTTTTCTTCGCGTTCTCCTCCTGGATCATAGAATACACCTATAACCTTAAAGTTCATTCCAAAAACAGAGATGTTTTTATCAATTGGGTCTTCGTCTTTGAATAAGTCGGTTTTTAACTTGTTTCCAATTACTGCTACTTTTTTATTTTCGTTGTAGTCTGATTGATTTACAAATCGTCCCACTGAAATATCAGCATTTTCAATAAATTGGTGATCTGGCATTACACCTCGAATACGATAATTACCTGACTCTCCTTTATAAGAAATGGTTCCTCCCCAAATAGAGTACAATGAGGTTTCATATTCAATATAATCTTCATACTTCTGAGAGATCATATCGAAGTTATCGTTTTTAAGCTGGACGTATCTTCCTGGGTTAAGTCCTTTATACTCTTTAGTAGTTCTACCTGTCCACACTGTAATCATGTTTGTAGCATCTTGCTGAAATTGAGAAGTCACTCCATTTTCAATACCCTTACTAAAGCCTAAAAGAATGACTAAAATAAAAATACCAGAAGCCACAGAAAGACCAGTTAAGAAGGTACGAAGTTTGTTTTTTCTTAATGTCTCAAAAATTTCCTGCCAACGTTCAATATCAAACATATTGGGATGCTCTTACTTGTTCAACAG
This sequence comes from Meridianimaribacter flavus, assembly GCF_004366715.1. GTDB lineage: Bacteria > Bacteroidota > Bacteroidia > Flavobacteriales > Flavobacteriaceae > Gaetbulibacter_B > Gaetbulibacter_B jejuensis. Next base: position 228,367 of record NZ_SOQZ01000005.1, on the reverse strand, counting down.
TACTATCATCAATAATCACACCATCTTTGAGATTTACAATACGCTTAGTCATATTAGCAATATCGTTCTCATGGGTTACAACCAATATGGTTTTTCCTTCGTCGTTAATACCTTGTATTAACTCCATAACTTCATATGATGTTTTAGTATCTAATGCTCCTGTAGGCTCATCGGCTAAAAGTACTTTTGGGTCACTTGCAAGAGCTCTTGCTATTGCTACACGTTGTTTTTGACCACCAGAAAGTTCGCTAGGTAAATGATGCGACCATTGTGCTAGTCCTACCTTTTCTAGATAATGCTCAGCTTTTTCAATACGCTCTTTTCGCTTTATATTTTGATAATACAATGGCAATGCTACATTGTCTAAAGCGCTCTTGTAGTTTATTAAGTTGAACGATTGAAATATAAATCCTAAAAATTCATTACGGTATTTTGCGGCAACTTTTTCGTTTAGGTTTTTAATTGGAAAGCCATCAAGAATATATTGTCCTGTATCTGCCTCGTCCAACATTCCTAAAATATTAAGTAAGGTTGATTTACCTGATCCTGAAGATCCCATAATGGAAACCAATTCGCCTTCTTTTACTTCAAAATTTATGCCTTTTAAAACGTGAAGAGAATTGCTCCCCATGTGATAAGATTTATGTAAATCTTTTATCTGTATCATTTATAGATGGTTAATTCTATACAATGTTACACAAAACTAAAATTGTTTTATACTAACAAATTGTTAAGAATAATTTTGATTGATATTAAATAAGACTGTTGAAATCTAAAAATGTTACAGTTGCAGATAAATCTTTTTATGAAGTTTTTTTCTGTCTAAAGAATTTCCAGTAAATAATAAAGCCTAATCCTGCTACCAAAATATAAGGAATAGCCATAAGATAAACAATGCCATCATTAACACCTTGAGCTGCTTGTTGCCCTTCTTCGCTTTCTAAAACTGCTCTACACATTGCACATTGTGCATTTACTGTTTGATAAAAAACAGTAGCAAAGAACAGTATAAAAGCAAGCTTAAGTTTAGACATAATATGGAGAAATCATGACATACACAATAACACCAGTAATTGCAACATACAACCACAAAGGAAATGTGATTCGTGCTATTTTTTTATGTCTATCAAAGTTTTTAGCAATTGCTCTTACATAAGTAATTAGCACAAAAGGAATGATAATTATTGATAGTAAAATGTGTGTTATTAAAATAAAGTAATAGAAATATTTAATAGCTCCTTCTCCTCCAAACTTTGTAGAATCACTAGTCATGTGATAAGCAACATACATAAGTAAAAATAGTACTGATAAAAAGATAGCAAACTTCATTAAGCGTTCGTGAAGCTTTATTCTTTTGCCTTTAATAGCCCAAAAAGCTATAAGTAACACCACAGCAGTTACTGCATTAATAGCAGCATAAATTGGAGGCAAAAATGTGAGTGGTTCAACATCAAACCCAAGCTCTCTTAGATTAATTCCAAAAAGGGCTGCAACTGCTATTGGAATAACAATTGACAGAATTACTATCAACTTATTATACTTTTTTTCTGCTTGTAGGTTAGTATTTCCCATTATTCTTTTAATAGTTTAGCAATGTCTTCTTTTAACATTGTTATTTGTTGTGTTTTACCGTCTTCGTCAGTTTGCTCTTCTTCTGAAATTATACCTTCGTAATAGATTAAAGGATTACCTTCAATAACTCTAGATCTAATAAATCCGTTTTTATCAATTAAAGCAAAATTACCTGAGTGTTCAAAACCGCCTTCTACCTCTTTATTTTCTGAAGCATAAATATAAAAACCTTCATTTGCTAATTTATAAATATCATCTCGTTCTCCAGTCATTAAATGCCAATTAGGGTTTGTTATCCCGTAATTATCAGCATAGGCTTTTAAAACTTCAGGTGTATCATTTTCAGGATTTATAGTAAATGATGCTACACCAAAATTATCAAACCCTTTAAATGTATTTTGAACTTGAACAAGGTTTCTATTCATTCTTGGGCAAATTGTAGGACAAGTAGTAAAAAAGAACTCTACAACATACACTTTACCTTCGTAATCTTTGTTGGTTACTGTATTACCATTGTGGTCAGTGAAACTAAAATCTGGTACTTTTTTAGGTGAACCATCAGGATTTTTTATAAATATTAAATCAGAGGTATAAGCATCTTTCTCTTTTGTTTGGTCACTACGACTTTCATTTCTGGTTACATCATCGTTTGAAATTCTATCTATAATTCTTGGTATAAAATAAATACCAAAAACTAGAATTATAAATGCGATACCTATGTAAGAATAATTAGTTTTCTTGCTCATTGTTGTTTATTTCGTTAGCTCTTCGCTGCGAGGAGTCAAAGTTTCCTTTGCGTTTTTCTCTATACTCAGTAAATAGTACTCGCAAATCATCGGCTCCCATTTTATTTTTTAATTGGTCTACCTCAATACAATTGTATGATGATAATCCATAAACTGGTTTATTACTAGCAATTTCATTATCTGTTCTATCATCCAATCGTCCTCTTTGAGATAAATCAGTATCCACTATAAATACGTTACTTGTTGCTAAGTTAGCATCTAAAACTGTATTGGTTTTTAAGCTATTAAACAAGTTGTTAATTTCACCTTCTTTTAAATACACAAAATGCCAAAATCTCAAATCTTCATAAAGTGCTATTTCTTTATATAGTTGTTGTGCTTCAGCTTTTGCTTCTTCAGTAACTAAAACTACAATTTGGAATTTTTTAAAGCCTTTAAACTTATCATAAATAAGTTCTTTAAGGTTAGATGCTTCTGTAGCTTTTTCCATAGGCTTTTTACCAAAGAACGCTAAAACAGTAAGGTGGTCTTTTAACTGAATTTGTAACTCATTAGTTGCAGGAAGCTCTCTTACATTTTCTTTTACAATGTCTAATGTGTTGTAGTTTTCTTTAGAAATTGACATTATAAGAACAAAAAAAACTGGAAGGAAAAATAAAACTCCAAGAATTAAAGGTTTTTTGTATGATTTTTTCTCCATTAGGGATTTTGGAATTTTTCTTGTTTTTACTACTAGTGCAAAATTAAAAAAAGGCGGTTTAAAAACCGCCTTTAAGTAATCTATTTAACAAATAAATTATATGTTAAAAATCTCTTTTTATAAAACCAGAAGAGTATACTCCTTCAATATATCCACCTTCTTGTAGTAAGATGAATATTAAATAGCAAATTAAGAATACTCCTGTCCATATTACAGCTCTTCTTAGTCCTTTAGTTTCATCTCTCATGTGCATAAAGTCCCAAGTGATGTAATATGCTTTTACTATGGTAAGGATGATAAATATCCAGTTTAAGAGTTTCATCCCAATTACTTTTGCTTCTAAAGCTTCAGGCTTGTAAATACCTAATACAACTTCAATTGCTGTAATGATAGACAATAAGATTAAAACACCCCAAATTTTTTGAGTATTGCTTTTAAACTTTAATAATCCTCTAAATATTTCTAATTTATGTGCGTGTGCCATTTTAATTAAGTTTCTAAATGAATTAAACTAAGTAGAAGAAAGTAAATACAAATACCCAAACTAAATCTACAAAGTGCCAATAAAGACCTACTTTTTCAACCATTTCGTAGCTTCCTCTTCTTTCATAAGTTCCTAAAATAACATTAAAGAATATAATAATGTTAATTACTACACCTGAAAATACGTGGAAACCGTGAAATCCTGTAATAAAGAAAAAGAAATCTGCAAATAAAGGAGAACCATATTCATTAACATGAAGATTTGCTCCTTCTACAACCAATTTACCATTTTCTTTAATTTGTTTTAAAGATTCTTCTCTAGATAAAACTGTTTTCTTTCCGTCCTCTGTTAAAGTTTGAGTTCTAACCAACACATTTGGGTTTGCCTCAAGACCATTGTATACTTCATCAATAGTATAGCTTGGTAATGTACCTTCGCTTACAAACCAAAGTCCGCTTTTGCGTTCATGCTGTACTCTTTCTCCATGTTCACTAATTGCAATATCTCTAACAGCAACACGATTACCATCAGTATCTACAAATTGTAAAATGTTTCCTCCATTAGTTTGGATAGCACCATAATCACCTTTTATAAATGTTGCCCATTCCCATGCTTGCGAACCAACGAATATTAATCCACCAATAATGGTTAAGAACATGTAAATTGTCACTTTTGCTTTTTTCATATGGTGACCAGCATCAACAGCAAGTACCATTGTAACTGATGACATAATAAGAATAAAGGTCATGAATGCCACATAAATCATAGGGTAATTCCCATGAAAGAATGGAATGTGAGTAAAAACCTCATCGGCAATTGGCCATGAACCAATAAACTTAAATCTTGAAAATCCGTAGGCTGCTAAAAACCCAGAAAACGTTAAGGCATCAGATAATATAAAAAACCACATCATCATTTTACCATAGCTAGCTTTAAGAGGCTGATTTCCACCTCCCCAAGTTTTGCCCTCTGTACCAGTATTTACAACTGTAGTATCCATATAAAGCGTTTAGTTTTTAAAAGTTGCACAAAAATAATCATTTTATTCATCTAAAGAAACATCAAGTAATAAATTATACAGACTCTAAATAAATATAAAAGCGATGTTACTTTATCCTTTTGATAGGCAATATAGTCTATCTAAATAAATATAAAAACAAAAACAAAAACAGCCATAGTATATCTACAAAGTGCCAAAATGTTGCAGATAGCTCTAAACCAAGCATTTTAGTTGCTGTATACTTTTGTCTTAAATGATTAAAAATTACTACCATTATTGAGATTAAACCTGCCACAACATGCATTATATGTGCAAATGCTATAACATAAATAAAACTCATGGTAATATTACTTGTAGGTCCTGTAAAATTATAACCTAAATCTATTATTTGTTGAAACCCTAATAATTGACTCCATATAAAAGCAACACCCAATGCAAATGTTACAAACAACCATAGTGTTGTTGCTTGCCTGTTGTTAGCTTTTAAACTTCTTTTAGCCAGATAAAACGTAATACTGCTTACAATAATAATTACTGTACTTATTACAAATGCTTCTGGTAATTGAAAATCTTTTAACCAGTCTGGTCGCTTACTACTTACAACTACAGCACTTGTTAAACCTGCAAAAGACATAATTAATGAGCCAATACCAAACCATAGCATCATTTTTTTTGCACGTTCATTTTTTTCCTCTAGCGTTCCCTGTGTTAAATCCATTTTTTATCTAATAAACTTATCTATAACATAAACTATTTGCAGCAACGTAATATAAGACACACTTGCCAACATTAATTGTTTAGCAGCTTTTGCTGTTCGTTCTTTAAACAATACTAATGCGTAACGCAACATCACAAGCCCTAATAAAAACACAATTATTGCTGCAACAATAGAGAGTTTTAAGTCTCCTGTAAAACCAAATACTGGTATTATTGAAACCAATATTGTCCAAACAGTATACATTATAATTTGTACTGCTGTTCCTTTATCTCTTTTTCCTGTTGGAAGCATAAAAAAACCTCCTTTTTTATAATCATCAAACAGAAACCAGCCAATAGCCCAAAAGTGAGGAAATTGCCAAAAAAACTGTACCGCAAATAAGGTTCCTGGTTCAATACCAAAATCGTTTCGAGCTGCAACCCATCCCAACATAAATGGAATGGCTCCTGGAATGGCTCCAACAAAAACTGCTAAAGGCGTTTTGGTTTTTAATGGTGTGTAAACACTCGTGTATAAAAAAATTGAAATTGCACCATACATTGCAGTTCTTGGGTTAATAACGTACAGTGTTGCTATTCCTAATAGTGTAAATGCAACTGCAATTATAAATGCTGTTCTTACCGACATTCTTCCGGCAGGAATTGGACGGTTTTTGGTACGCTCCATTAAAGCGTCTAAATCTTTTTCAATAATTTGATTGTAGGCATTAGAAGCACCTACCATAAAATAGCCTCCAAAAGCCAATAATATTAATGTGTAAACATCTACAGTTGGAGCTCCCAACAAATAACCAGCAATGGAAGAAAACACCACACTTACAGAAAGCCTGATTTTGGTAATTTCCTTAAAATCTGAAATTATTGATGCTGTTGAAACCGAAGACACTTTAGTACTCAAACTCTATTGTTTTGTTGCTCGCTATTGCGACTGCAAAGATACTTTGAAAATTACTTATGGGCAACGCTTAGTGAAAGTAATTCGGTTTTTGTTGTTGAATCTATTTTAAAAGTAAAAAAGTAGTACTAAAAATCGTAGTACCAATTAAACAAATCGGTTCTTACCCCTAAACTAAACCAGGTTGTATTACTTTTTACCAATGCAGCTGTATTAGCGTTTGGGTCAAAGTTTCTAAAGCTTATATTAGTGAATAGCTTAAGATTACTTACAGGATTTATAATATAACCGCCTTGTAATTCGGCATTAAATGTATTGGTTTTTATACCTTGTCCTACCTCTACTCCTGTATCAAAAGGTCGCTCTTCATAACTACGGTAAATATCGCCTCCATAGCTAAAGTTGTCTGTACCATCATTAATATCAAATCCTCTTACACCAAATACAAGTTTAGCATCAGCAAACCAACGTTTGTAATTATAACGACCTATTAAAATAAGCTCACTAAAATTTGCTCCCCAAAGATGTGCCATTGACTGGTTGTTATGCCCATAATTTAAAGCTACTGTATTATGAGAATAGGTATAAGGTCTAACCCTGTTATATTCAATTTGTAGTAGTAAATCATCAACTTTAAAGGCATCATAGTATTTTGCTCCTAACTGATAGCCATATTTATTTTTCCAACTTTTTTCGCCTCCTTTAATATCGTTTAAAGAAAATTCATCTAAAATAAATTGTCCGTAAAGGTTAACTTTATTGTTCCACTTATACTTTAAAGATGCACCAACCACAGCGTTTCCAGCATCTTGTCCTGTTTCAAACTCAATAGCTCTAAAAAATATTATTGGGTTAAGGTAATTTACATCAAACGCTCTATTATCAGTCTTTGCCCACATAACGGATTCAAACAATCCAATATTAAGTCGTTTAGACACGTTCCAGCTTAAGTAATGGTTTGCCATATACTTGGTTAAAAACGCACCATCTTCGGTTACTTCGGTTCGTACGTCTTTTAACCACATCCAAGTATTGGTGTATTTTATTTTCCAGAATTTGGTGTTTAATTTTAAAAAAGGGTATGGACTAGTTACATCACTTTGCAACAAAGACCTGTAACCATCACCTATGAAATTTTTACCATGACCAAATTGTACATTGATAAAATTTGCTGGTGAATATGATAAATATGCTTCAGCTACTGGATAATCGTAAGAATCGGTTTTAAACCGTTTTGCAATACCACGACCAGGGATTATAGCAGGATCTGGACCAAAGGCTTTTAAACTTTCAGAATACTCATTAAAATATTGAGCAAATCGACCTTGACTTTCATAAACTGATGCTGAGAAGTTGAATTTTTTCCCTAATCCTCCTTGAATATAAAATCCTCTAGTATTATTATATGTTGTGCTAAAATCGGCATCAGTATCTTTACCTACCTGAAGGTCAAAAACCGGATCAATGGTAAACCAATAATCTTCTCCTTGAACTTGTACTAAGTGCTCATTCCACAGTTTTCTTGCCCACCAACTTTCAGAGTCTTTTACTAAAGCTTCTTTTTCAGCTTCAAAATCATAATACTTTGAAACCTCATCAAACATAAACGGTTTTGCTGCAGTATGACTATTGGTACCAAGCTCATTCATTTCTCTATCAAACCTTGCATAATAGGTATGCGTAAATGGAATGTTAAGCTGACTCTTATACTCTAACTTTTGATACTTTACAATGTTATCATTAATGCTATCGTACTCATTAGATACAACCTCATTTAAATCGACCGTTTTTTTAACATCAACTATAGTTTCTTTAGCTGTTTGCGGAGTAACCTCTTGAGGATTTACCAAAGGTATTTTTATAGCCAAAGAATATTGATAATAGGTTGGATTGCCATTGTAAGTCCCAGGAGTTGTCTTTGGTAGTTCATTAAAAACACGCTTTACCTCATCCTTTAATTCATCATAAACTGCATCTACATAAAGCACATGTATTGTTCCTTCTTTATCTACTTCAAACAACACTTTTGCATCACCTTTGTACTCATCATCAATAGCTACTTGTGGTACTTTTAGAGTATTAAAAATATGGGTGTTTATTTTATTATTAAAACAAGATTTTAAATTCTCTATTGGTTGAGATTCGCAACCTGGAAAAACAGGTGATTTTTCGTAAGTATCGCTAGTTTGAGAAAATACTATGGATTGTGTTAAAACGAAAATAAACAAGAAGAGTTGTTTCATAAGATGGTAACTACCTTTTTATTAGGCGAAAGATACTATTTTTTTCAAAATGCGGACAATAAAAGAATTTCTTGATAAAGGTATAAAACTGAAATTCATTTATAATTAAAAAACCGCTATCAGTAAATGATAACGGTTGATACATTAATAAATTTTAAGGTTTACTAATCCATCACTTGAAAAATGATTGGGAAGGTATAGATTACCTCAACAGGATTTTCTCTTTGCATACCTGGAGTCATTTCTGGGATTTTTTTCACCACACGCTCAGCTTCTTTTTCAAGTCCTTTGTGTGGTGCTCTAGTTTTAATATCTGAAACCTTACCAGATTTATCCACCTTAAACTCAACATAAATTTTTTGAACACCACTCAGCCCTAATTCTGAAGCTATGCTTGTAGAGAATTTTTTATTTACCAATCTGGTAATTTTCTCTGACATACATCTTTTACGTGCTTCATTGGTTGTTTCATTTTCACAACCAGGATAAATTGGTGCTTTTTCTATTCTGAAAAAAGGCACAGGAATATCTTCAACAACCTTATCAATTACTATATCTCCAGGATCAACAGGAGTTGATGTTGCTACAGGTTCAGTAATTATAGTTTCGGTCACCTGTTTTTCGTTGAAGTCGTCTTCAACGATTGTAGGTTCTTTATCTACAATCCTTCTCTGTTTTTGTTTGACCTCTTCTTTTGGCGCTTGTTCTTCATAGATTTTAAACTCTGGGACAATAATTTCGGTTTCATCATCAATTGCCACTAAAGCTTGATCAATTTTTGGAACATGTGTTGCAAAGTTCATTTCAAAAAGCAGGTAAGTTCCCAGCAAACAAAGAATGAGTCCAACCTGAAAATACAAGGCTGAATTTTTTTGTAAATTTGCATCATGCTTTTGTGGTTTTTTCACATTGGTAGTGCTCTGACCAGCATTACTGTGTGTTTCGTTAAAATTTTTCATAATACTTTAAATTTAAAATGTTAATATTATGATAAAAACACAATAAGCATACCAAAAACAAAAATCCCGCTCATTAATTTGAACGGGATTTTTAAATCTATATTAAAACTGTTTTTTAGTCTTGTACTTGGAATAAGATTGGTAACGAATATGGAACTGTTACTGCTTTCCCTCTTTGCTTACCTGGTTTCATTTTAGGAAGCAATCCAATTACACGCTTAGCTTCTTTTTCCAATCCTGGATGTGGAGCTCTAGCCATAATGTTAGTAATGTTTCCACTTTTATCAATCTTGAAAATTACGTTAATACGTTGTCTTCCTGATAAACCTAATTCTCCAGCTAAGTCAGTGTTGAATTTCTTGTTTACAAACTTGCTGATTTTTTCAGACATACATTGCTTTTTAGCATTGTTTCCACTTTCGTTTTCACAACCAGGAAAAACTGGTACGTTTTCAATAACAGCAAACGGAACCTCGATGTCTTCTTCTACTTCTTCAACCTCTACTTCTTCTACTTCAACGATTTCTTCTTCTTGATCAGTTTCAGTAGATTCAATTACAGTTTCCTCAACTTCTTCTTCATCTTCTACAATCTCAATCTCTTCAGGAGCTGCAGGTGGTGGTGGTGGTGGTGGTGGGGTTTGTATTTGTTCAGTAATTGGAATTTCTTCTTCTAATTCTTCATCTAAGTTTAATTGACCTATATCAATATCAGACTTATCATATGTTTTATAGTTAATTGCCACATTAGCAAACAATAACATTAAAGCAAGACCTACAGCGAAATAGATTGAACTATTTCTACTTACATCTGCTTTAGTACTCTTTTTAGGTTCCATATCTTAAAAGGTTTAAAAGGATTGCTAAAATAACCAATTAATTGTTAAAAAAGCAAGTGATTTTTTTATTTTAACTTTAAGCTTTTACTAGACTTTATAATGACTACTCCTATTAGGATACCAATTGCATTGGCTGCTACATCATAAAAATCTAATGTTCTTAAAGTTGTAATTGTATTTTGTAATACCTCAATTATAATGCCATAAATTACTCCCACAGCAATTGTTACACCTATTTTATAGTTAAGGCTTAATGTGCGTAGGTAATTAAAACAAAGTAAGGTAAACACAACATAGGCTGCGATGTGATAAAACTTATCATCCATTGATGAGCCTAAGCTTGGTAATCCATTAACATTTATAAGGCTAAGTATTGTTAAAGCTATAACGTAACCGCCAAATAAAATTAATGCGAATTTTTTAAGCACCTATTAGTGTTTTATAATCTTCGGCAGACATTAAATTATCGAATTGAGAAACGTCTGAACACTTTACTTTTATCATCCAACCGTCTCCATAAGGATCCGTATTTACTGTTTCTGGTTGGTCTTCTAAAGCTTCATTAAATTCAATGATTTCTCCTGATACAGGTAAGAACAAATCAGAAACTGTTTTTACAGCTTCAACTGTTCCAAAAATTTCTTCGGCTTCTAGAGTTTCGTCTAAAGTTTCAACTTCAACATAAACAATATCTCCTAATTCGCCTTGAGCAAAGTCTGTAATTCCTACAGTTACTACATCCCCTTCAATTTTAACCCACTCGTGGTCTTTAGTGTACTTTAAATCTGATGGTATATTCATCTTGTATAAAAATATTAATTACAGCAAATGTAATTTTTTAAATAAAGAATTTCAGGTGTTTTCTCTTATTTTTTATTAACAGCCTTTATATGTCTAGTTACCAAAATTATACCTTAGAGTAATACCAGATCGTATTGTGGTTTGTGGAAATGCTGTAGAAATAGCATACTCAGAAAACGTATAATCAAAATAGAATATTCCTGTTAGGTTTTTACTAAACGCATAATCTGCATTGTACTTAAACCCTAATATGGTTTGACCTGAAGTAATTTGATTATTATCTAAGTCTAAATATCTAATTATGGTTTTATTATCTCTTATTGAGATATCTGCCGACATATTTAAATCACTTTTAATAATTTGTTTTGGTCCTGCAAGTTTAGAGCGTATTCTAACATCTTTTATTCTATATCCTAAACCAATAATGTATTCTTTACCTTGAATTTCAGTAAGTAGATTGTTATCAAAACTTAATGACAGTACTCTGTCTTTTTTAATTTCGGCTAGAATTTTTATTGAGTTTTTCATTTCAAAATCCACTCTTACTAATGGACTGAATTGCTCTTCTAGGTTTATATTACTAAATACTGTTCTATTCTTGAAGTTTCCTGATTGGTCTAACACATTTGGATCTTGGTTTGTATAATCCATAGTTGGGTCAGCAGCTTGATAGTCTAGGTTAGTTCTAAACTGATTGATTGTATAACTAGACCTATAACCATGCGTTACAGAAAAACGTTTAAAGCGCTTTTTAAACCAGTTAAACTTCATGAAACCTGTATACTTTAACTGCCAGTTTGGAATTGGAACATCTCTAAACGCTCCTAGTTTAATATTATCAGGATTAGTACCTTGATATGCCGATAAGAATGCTGGTAATAATACAGCTTGACTATTTTTACCAAATCCTAATGGATAACCTTCATCATCTACATCATAAGTTGAGTTACCATAAAAGTTTCTCGCCAATCTATTAGCTATTACAAGTCTGTTTTCTCTAAAATTATCAAAAGCTTCTGATTGATTTTCGTCACTCTTACTAAACGCTGTTTTAATTAATGCTGTAGAAATATTAAAGTTACCATATGAATTTTGAATTAATGAATTATAGTCTAACTCTCCATCATTATCTAAATCTTCAACTCTAAAATTCTCAGTCATACTTTCAGAGTAAGTCCTACTTCCAGTAAAGTCAATTTTTAAATCATTAATAGGTTCCATATTGGCTGCTAAATCCAATATTTTATTGGTAGTAGCCATATACTGTTGGTTAAACTCTGGGAATACAGTAAGCCACCCGTTTCTTGCAACTACATCTCTAATGTCTCTTTGACTACCAAAGGTATATCCAAACGTAGGCTTAAGTGTTCCTACAAATCCTGGTGTTCTTAAATAACCTGGTAAGAATGTTCCGTTATTTTCAGTATAATTAATTTGAATACGTTTTATACTTGTTAAAAGGTCTATTCCTGCATTAAGTATTTTGGTTCCTGCTCCAGCTTTAGAAGTAGAACTATTATTTCTTTGATTTTGGGCTGGTTTACCATCTTTCCCTATTGCTGCAGGTGTCGCTCTAGTTCTTGCTCTTGTACGAGTTGGTTTTTTAACCAAACCTACATATCTATATAAATTCTCCATATTTAATGTAGAATTTATAGAGTGGGTATTTGCATTTTGTACTGAGTTCCCTAAATTATAGGTTCTAGTTACATCGTTATCATCAGTATACTCAAAATCGGTATTAAGATCAGACCCCTTTTGCCACTGGAAATTTGCTGTATAAGAATACGTTGCCTTTAAGAAACTAAATGTTGGTATTTTATACAATGGAATGTCATAGTTAATCTGTAAATCCTGTGCTTGAATATTTGGATCTCCAAGATCAAAGAAACCATCCCAAACATCTAGAGTTGGGTCTTGACTGCCGTTAATTTGGTCATCAATAAAATAGTTTCTTACAATATTTTTGTTTGCTGCACTAAAGTTTAAATTTAAACCATTAGTGATATTATAGTTAATAGCGTATTGGAAGTTGAACGTGTAATTTCTTCTAAATAACTCTTCAATTCCTATGTTATCTCCTCCCAATTCAACATCTCTAAACTTTTGCTTGTTGAATTGTCTAATAATATCAGTATTAACAGAGAATGTTGTTGGTAACACATTAAAATTGAAATCCTTAAGTATCTTCCAGTATTTCCCTCTAAATAATGAATCGTTCTTTTTAAAAGGTTCAATAGGTTTTGGTGTAAAACTGTAGTTGTAGTTAACACCTGCTCTAATGTTTTGGTCTAAAGATCTTTCAATCTCAAAATCTCGATGCTCTACTTTGTTATATGAATAGTTGAACGTTAAATTTTCAACATCATAAAAATGTGGTTTAGCTTCAGTTGAACGTTGCTTTTTAACACCAATAAAGTTAATACTCTTACGCTTAGTGTAATTTTCTGATTGTACTCTAATTTGCTCACGTTCTTCTTCAGTTTCTGCAGCATCTATTCTTGACTCTAGTGTAAGGTCGTTATAATACTGGTCGTATTTTGGTGTAATAAGCTCTTCACTCTGAGCATAATTAAATGGTATTTGAATTCCCCATTTTTTAGGTAATAATTGACCAAGCTGAACATTAGTAACCACATCATACTGTTGCACATCTTCTCTACTACGCTCATTAGGACGTTGCTCAACCGAACCAAATCCTGAAGTACTCTGTCTTCCTGTTGCACTAATGTTTGCAAAATCTGCAAAATTGGTATCAACACTAGCAATAGCTGCCCAACCACCTTCGTTTTCTAAATCAGATAAACGCAATTCATTTACCCAAACCTCTCCACAAACATCTTCGTTAGGATTGATGTTTTTAACACCAACCATCAACACTCTAATGTCACCAAAGTTAGGATTACCTTTAATTGCCACACGCTGTTGACCTAAAGTATGTGGTGAAAATTCAGTAACAGGATCTACACTTAACTCTCCATTTATAACATCGTAGAATGTAGGGTCAAGGTTACTTAATGTTTGTGCTGAAATTCCTCTTGATTTTATTTCTTGAAGTACTGATAACTGAATATTAATTTCATTTTCTTCAGGCCAAACATCAGTAGCAGACACACTTCCTGTTGATACTTTTAAAGGCACTTCAATTTGGTAGAAGTTTTGAGTTAAGTCATTACCCATTCTAATAAACCCAACTAATTCTTCATCATCTAAAGTTCCACTTTCTCCATCTTGGGCATGCATAAACATACGCAGTTTTTTATACTGGCGCATGTCAACATTTATGTTCTTGAAAACTCCTTTAGAATCGGTTGGTTCTAAATTACAAATATTTAAAACTAATGATTGCTCATTTTGTCTAATGATATTGTTATTATTATTTAACTGCTCTAACTCAACTCCTGGAGGCAACACATAGTTTCCTTCGTTTTCTTGCAAACCAACTATACCAACACTAAACTCAGGGTTAGCACTGTTATTATTTGAGTCGTTATCTAAATCTAATGTGTAACGTCTCCAATCACTACGTACAAGATCTAGAGTTGCAAAACGCAATGTTGTAGTTTCGTTAAACCCATTAAGATACATTCTTGCAAAACGTACAGATCTAATATCTGTAATTCCTCCTACCGCTGAAGTTGGCTCAGAAATTGGAATTCTAAACTGATACCATTTTACTTCTCTTGTATCTCCATTTGGCAATACAACATCTCTTGTTTTTATATCATTGATTTGCTCATTAGTTGCAACTAAACTCGCAGGAGTAATATCAATTTCATACTCATAATAACTATCAATAGTATTCATTGTATTGTCTCTATTGATATCTTCAACATCTGGTTGTGTTGTAGAACCTCTGTTTGTTTCAGTAAAGGTTTCAGGAGAGTTTCCTTGTGTACCATTGTACTTCTTGTAACGCTCAAAAATATCTCCTGATGTATTTAAGAAATAGGTATAGTTATCATTTGAAGGATCTTCTAATCCAGCGAATGCAGGAAATTGTTGCGCTTCTTCAGCATCATCAAATCCATCATAACCTACATCTTGGTTTGTTCTTTCTTGCCCTAGAGTTGAAAACGTATAGATTAATGATTGGTTTTGTGGCACAGCCCAATCGGTTCCTGAGTTTAATAATGCTGATACATCACCATTTTCAGGAAGTCCGTTTTCATACTGCTTTTTACCATCTTTTAAAATATCTTCAGAGATATTTCCTAAGTTGAAATAGAGCTTTCCTCCTGTACTGTTTTCGTTATCTAAAAATGGATCTTGAACCCAGAACTCAATATACTCTACATTGGCTTGTTCAAAATCGGTTGAAGTTATTTGTCTGGTAATTCCTGCCCAAGCTTGTGTTGGGTTATCAATTGTTCCATCAGATGTTGAAGGATCAAAATTGTATGGTCCTCTTTCGGTTGGATAATATCTTAAATCCAATGTATTGATAATGGTACTTTGACCTTGTACAATATCAACCTGAGGAAATACTTCGTCAATAAAAACACGTCTTGAGTATAAGTTTGACACATCATCATCTGAAATACCACTTGGTCTTTGGCTACTATAAAAAATTGGGTCAATAGTATACCAGTTTAAAAAGGCTCTATCAAAACCATTTTCTAAACCTGGTGCGTTTATAGGATCGTTTTCAGCCGCTCCATTTACAGTTCTTGGTCTACTCGATAAAAACCATGATTGAGGTGATAGTAAATCTATTGCTCCTTGAGTACCTTCAAAATCATCAACATAAGCTGTAGCTTCATTGTTAAAGTCGGTTCCTTTTGGAGCTCCTGGAGCTAAATAAGCAAATTCTCCTCTAACTGATAAATTAGAAGGCACATCAGTATCAATATTTGGAAGTTTATTTACTAATCTTGTAAAGAATGGAACTTCGGTTGAATAATTTCCATTAAATCCGAAAATGGTATTGTTTATAGGTTCAGTATTGTAGTTTGCTTTTTGTGTTATTGGTCGTTCACTTAAATTTAAAAAGGTTGCGCCCAACACAAAATTCTCATTAAACTGGTGTTCTACATTTACACCTGCAAAACGTCTTGTTTGCTGACCAAACACTGCATTGTTTTCAACAGACACATTAATAGGAGTGTTAGATGCTTTAAGTGCTTCATCTAAAATTTGAACACGTCCTAATTGATAATTCACTGTATAATCAATACCTTCAACTAGTGTACGTCCTCCAGCAGTTACTACTACAGAACCTCTTGGCACATTAAATGCTCCTAGAGGAATACCATCACCTCCTGATGATTTATAACTTCCCTTAATCTGGAATTTATTCTTTTCAATTTCATCTAAAGCAGCAGTTTTAGTCTTCTTATAAAGAATATCATACACATACTTTTCTTGGTTGGCGTTGGTATAGATATCAGCATCGTAGTCACCAGGGTTACTTGGGTCGTCTAACACATCAAATAGGTATTTACCAAATGGCTCTACCTTAGTGAATATTATTTTTCCGTTTTGCATTAAAACAGTTTGACCTTCAACAAAATCAAAGAACCCATCACCATGCAATTGTGGGTCATTATTGTAATTAAGTCGATCTAAATGAAATAGTCTAATTAAAGGTGTTTCGTTAATAACTGAATCGTCTGTTGGATCGGTTGTATTGTTATCATACAATGGAAAAGCTGTTCCTTCAACTGGTAAAATGTAGTTAACAGGAGACGCTTCAGTATAAAAAATGTTTAGTTTGAAATCCTCTTGACTTAATTGAAAAGCGCCAGTGTCATACACGTTCTTCATCATTAAGTCCCATATAGGTTCCTCAACACTAGTAATTGCACTTTTAAGCATTTTTAGCACCAAGCTATTGTTACTAACTACTTGGTTTCCTGAACCTGTATCAGTTGTTACTCCTGTAGCTTCAACACCATCGTTAGCAAATTCACC
Organism: Meridianimaribacter flavus; assembly: GCF_004366715.1. Lineage (GTDB taxonomy): Bacteria > Bacteroidota > Bacteroidia > Flavobacteriales > Flavobacteriaceae > Gaetbulibacter_B > Gaetbulibacter_B jejuensis. Next base: position 211,499 of record NZ_SOQZ01000005.1, on the reverse strand, counting down.
AACTTGATACACTTGGCCTCCTACAGTATATTGGAAAGCAACTGCTAACACTTCATCATTTAACAACCTTTGGTTTAATGAGATGTAACCCAGTTGTGTGTTTAGCGTATAGTCATATCCTTCTTCTAACTTACGTGCGTTTTCTAATTTTCCAAAGTCGAAACCTTCGTTTGCTGGAATATTAATACCTTGCTCTACAGTGGTAATATCTCTTACTAAATCATTAAGGTTAGAACCAGCTCCACCTATATTTGTAGGGTCAAAACCATTATTACTGTTATCAGGCAGTGCGCCTGGATTTAGTATGTTTACACCAGAACCGACAATTTCAGACTCTCCTAAATCCTGAAAGGCAGCAATGTTTCTTACGTTATCAGTTTGATTGCTTCGGTTAGTTACCCAAACCTCTATTCTAGTAATTTGAATATTATTATTTATGTATGGGTAACGCATCATAGACGCATCATACGTTTCCCTAAAATATTGCGAAAGGAAAAAGTGTCGGTTTTCGTCATAGTCTCTAGCAAAAAACGAGAACTCCTCGAGTGTTCCTCCTCCTTGGGCTACTACTGACTGCGACTGTGATTTCTGTTCAGAAAACACTGCTGTAACTCTTGTTTTACCAAATTGAAGTTCGGTTTTTACACCAAATAAACTTTGCGCTCCAGTAATTAATGAACTATTAAGCGGCATACTAACGTTACCAACTTCAATTTTTCTTACAATATCATCTTCGGTTGGTGTATATTCTAACTTGATTAAGTTTTGAAAATCAAATGTTGACTCGGTATCATAATTTGCAGTTACCTGTAATCTTGTACCTACTTTACCTAATAAACTTAAACTTATACGTTGGTCAAAATCAAAGGTGAAATTACTTCTGTTTCTTGGTGAAAACGAAGGGTTATCTTGCTTTGTAAACAATACTCCTAAGTCCATTTCAACCGAACCTTGAGGAACTACCTCAATGGTATTACCTCCAAAAATAGTTTCAAAAAAACCTGAGTCTACATAAAACTCTGGTAATAAATTTTTTTGTTCTTCTTCAGTCCCTTCCTTTTTACCTTCAGCAGCATCAATTTTTTGTTTGTAGTAGTTTCTTAACTGCTCTTGTATTACTAATCTTTGATATTCAGCAGGTGTTAGAATAATTGGATAATTGATATTGAAATCGCCTACTTTTTCAGTGTAAATGTATCTGTCAGTTAAAGGATCGTAAGTATACTTTGAAACAATGCTGTTAGGATTTGGCATTTTTATATTTCCTAAGGCATACCCTGTTTTTGTAGTATCAGATTCTTCAGCATCTTCTTGTGAAAACGCAAAAGTGCTGCACAGCATAGCTAAACTAAAAAGCAGGTATTGTAATAATGTCGGTTTAAAAGTATAGTTAGTTGTCCTCAAATTGATTATAAATTTTTTAAAGCCTCTTTTATAATTGCTTCAATGCTTGCATCTGGCTGATTGGATATAATTTTATCTACAACTCTTTCAGACTGTTTTTTAGCAAATCCTAGAACTTCTAAAGCAGATAACGCTTCATCTTTGTTTGTATTGCTTTTTGGGGCCGAAAGTTCGTCAATATCATACACTTTCAAAATTTTATCTTTTAAATCCAAAATAACTCGTTGAGCTGTTTTGGCTCCAATACCCTTTATAGATTGGATTAGAGCCACATCTTCCATAGCTATTCCTTCTCTAACTTGTTTTGGTGTTAACGAAGACAACATAGTACGTGCAGTACTAGCTCCTATACCACTTACCGATATAAGTAATCTGAAAATTTCACGTTCAGCTAATGATGAAAATCCAAAAAGCGTGTGCGAATCTTCTTTAACCTGAAGATGCGTGTACAACTTAAGATGCTCTTTATCTGGAATTTGAGAAAACGTGTGTAGCGAAATATTAAGCAAATAGCCCACTCCATTACAGTCTATCGTAACATCAGTTGGGTTTTTCTCTACAAGTTTCCCTTGAATATGTGTAATCATTAACTAATCCTTAATTAACCTCTCAAATGTAATAAAATTATTTGCATTACAAATCTACTTGGTCGATTGGTTTTCTAACTCCCACTTTTCTTTTTGCTGAGCATCAATTACCGCAATAGCTGTCATGTTTACAATTTCATCTACACTTGCATCCAATTGTAAGATATGAACAGGCTTACGCATTCCCATCATTATTGGTCCTATTGAGTCCGCTTTATTAAGTTCTTTAAGCAGCTTATAGGTAATGTTTGCAGAATCTAAATTTGGAAAAATGAGTGTATTTACTTTTCTACCTGCTAATTTTGAAAACGGAAAGATGTCTTGTAGCATCTCACTGTTTAAAGCAAAATCGGTTTGCAACTCTCCATCTACAATCATATCAGGATAGTAACGATGCAAATAAGACACTGCTTCTCTTACTTTTGATGCGCGCTCATTTGTTGACGAACCAAAATTGGCATACGATACCATTGCCATTACAGGTTCCATCCCAAACATCTTTACCACTTTAGAAGTCATTTGAGCAATTTTTGCTAAGTCTTTAGATGAAGGGTCAATATTTATTGAAGTATCACTTAAAAACATTGGTCCACGTTGCGTCATCATTAAGTTGGTAGTCGCAACTCTCGATGCTCCCTTAGCTAAACCTATAAGCTCTAACATAGGTTTTACTACTGACGGATAGCTTCTAGAGTAACCAGAAATTAAAGCATCAGCATCTCCTGTATTAACCATCATTGCTGCAAAATAGTTTCGCTCGCGCATGATTTTTTGAGAAGAATATAATGTAACACCACGTCGTTTACGTTGTTGCCAATAGACTTCGGCATATTTATTTTTACGCTCTAACTCTTCATCTGACTTAGGGTCGATAATTGGAACATCAGCATCAAACTCAATTTCTTCTTTAAGTTTTTCAATTTCATCTCGTCTTCCTAATAAAATAGGGTGTGCTATTCCTTCATCATAAACTATTTGAGCAGCTTTTAATACATCTAGCTGGTCAGCTTCAGCAAACACAACTCGTTTTGGGTTTAGTTTTGCTCTATTGACAAGTAAACGTACAATCTTATTATCTGCTCCTAAACGCTCTAATAGTGACTCTTTGTATTTATCCCAATCATCGATAGACTCTTGAGCAACTCCACTTTCCATAGCTGCTTTTGCCACAGCAGGAGGAACCTCTCCAATCAATCTTGGATCAAAAGGTTTTGGAATGATATATTCTTTACCAAAAGTTAAGTGCGTTTCTCCATAGGCTATATTAACTTGCTCAGGCACTGACTCCTTTGCTAAACGTGCTAATGCAAGCACAGCAGCCATTTTCATTTCTTCATTAATCTTGGTAGCTCTTACATCTAGAGCTCCTCTAAAAATAAAAGGAAAGCCAAGTACATTATTTACCTGATTAGGATGATCGCTACGTCCAGTAGCCATAATTATATCATCTCTAGTAGCTATTGCTAAATCGTAAGCAATTTCAGGATCTGGATTTGCCATAGCAAAAACTATTGGGTCTTTTGCCATAGACTTAAGCATTTCAGGAGTTACGATGTTAGACGTAGACAGTCCTATAAACACGTCAGCATCTTTCATTGCTTCTTCTAAGGTGTCAATTTTCCTGTGTGTAGCAAACTCAGCTTTTTCTTTTGTAAGGTTTTCTCTGTCTTTTCTGATAACACCTTTACTATCTAACATAACCATGTTTTCAAGATTTGCACCACACGATTGGTACAAACGCGAACATGATATTGCAGCAGCTCCTGCTCCACTAATAACTATTTTAACATCTTCAATATTTTTTTCTGCTAACTCCAATGCATTTATTAATGCTGCAGCAGAAATAATAGCTGTTCCATGCTGGTCGTCGTGCATTACAGGAATATCTAACTCCTCTTTTAAACGACGTTCAATTTCAAAGGCTTCGGGAGCTTTGATATCTTCAAGGTTAATACCTCCAAAGGTTGGCGCAATATTTTTAACCGTTTCAATAAACTCTTCAATATTTTCGGTGTCTACCTCAATATCAAATACATCAATATCGGCAAATATTTTAAACAGTAAACCTTTACCTTCCATAACAGGTTTAGAAGCCTCAGGACCAATATTACCAAGTCCTAAAACCGCTGTTCCATTAGAAATTACGGCAACAAGGTTACCTTTAGTAGTATATTTATAGACGTTGTTTTTATCTTTTGCAATTTCAAGACAAGGCTCTGCAACACCTGGTGAATATGCTAATGACAAATCTCTTTGGCTTGCATATTTTTTGGTAGGTACAACCTTAATTTTTCCTGGAGTTGGTTTGGCGTGATACACCAAAGCCTCTCGACGTTTGCTTTGTTTACTCATATAAAAATTGGATTAATATGAATTTACAAATGTAGTAATCCTTTCTATGAAACTCTAATCTTTCAAAAACTTAATATTTCGTGTAAGTCCTGAAAATTTGGTGCGTTTTACTGCAGATTTTTTAAACACCTTTTTAAAAGTGTCTTCTGTAATTTCATCCCAATCCTTCTTGGTCATTTCTAATAGTTCTGGATGTGGATTAAACAATGGTTCATTGTGTGGTTTTGAAAATCGATTCCATGGACAAACATCTTGACACACATCGCAACCAAACATCCAATCGTCGGTTTTATTCTTAAAGTCTGATGGTATATTATCTTTTAACTCAATGGTTAAATACGAAATACATTTACTGCCATCTACCACATATGGTTTTACAATGGCTTCTGTTGGGCAAGCATCTATACAGGCAGTACAGCTCCCACAATGGTCTGTAGTTGGTGAATCGTAATCTAATTCTAAATCGATAATTAATTCAGCAATAAAATAAAACGAGCCTACTTTTTGGGTTAGTAAATTACTGTGTTTACCTATCCAACCTAATCCACTTTTTGCTGCCCAAGCCTTATCTAAAACTGGTGCTGAATCTACAAAGGCACGTCCTGACACTTCACCTATTTCGTCTTGAATGAATTGTAATAGTTGTTTTAATTTATCTTTTATTACAAAATGGTAATCAGTTCCATAAGCATATTTTGACAGTTTATAGCTTTCGGTGTTTTGAGTTTGGGAAGGGAAATAATTAAGCAGTAACGATACTACACTTTTAGAACCATCCACTAGTTTTGTTGGGTCTAAACGTTTGTCAAAATGATTTTCCATATAACGCATTTCACCATGCATATTCGCGTTTAACCATTTCTCAAGACGAGGTGCTTCTGCTTCTAAAAACTCTGCTCTACTTATACCACACGATAAAAAACCTAGCCTTTTAGATTCCTCTTTTATAAGCTTTGTGTATTTTGAAGTTTGGCTGTTCATTAAGCTCTCGGTTGAAGCCTAACAATGGCATTTTTAGGCTTAAGCGTTATTAATGGATTTATTTCAATGGTATCTTTAGTTGAAAGAATTTCAAACCTAAGTAATACTTCTGAAATGGCTATAATCATTTCATACATAGCAAAATTGTTTCCTATACATTTTCTTGGTCCAGCTCCAAAAGGAAAATACTGTGAGGAGTAGCTTTTAGCTTTTTCAGGAGAAAAACGATTAGGATTAAACTCCTCTGGGTTTTCCCACAGGTCTTTATGTTTATGAATTTCTATAATAGATAATAAAATACTACTTTCTTTTTTAAACTGATAGGTTTTAAAACTATCATCTTCAATATTAACACGATCTATAAAGTATGCTGGTGGATACAGTCTTAAAGTTTCTTCAACCACTTGTTTAGCATAAGCTGACATAGCAATTGCAGACATTAAATCTGCATCATGTTGCTCTAATACTTGTTGATACTGCTCTACTACTTTTGTTTGCCAGTTAGGATGTTGTGCTAATAATTGTACTGCAAAGCTTAGGGCATTTGCTGTTGTTTCATGTCCTGCAACAAACAAAACCAAAATCTCATCTATAAGTTGTTCGTCACTCATTTGAGAGCCATCGTCATAACGTGTCTGCAAGAGCATATCTAACAAATCGTTATACTCTACGGAAGAATTCCTACGCTTATCAATAATAGTCTGTAAAACATCTCTTGAAGCTTTCGATCGTGATAAGTGTTTTTCTATAATTCCGAAGTGTTTAAAATACCAAGACAAGTAAGGTTGTCTTAATTCTTTCACTAACATTTCTTGATTTTCTTCGGTTACATCTTGGAGTAGTTTAATTTCACTGTCAGATGCTGCATTACTAAACAATGCCTTTACAACTACTTTAAACGCTAAATTGCTAAACATTGGTAAAACATCAATATCCTTATTAGGTTCAATTGCTGTTAATTCATCTACAATAGTTTGTTTTATGACTGTTAGTAAATGTTCAATGTGCTTTTTATGAAATGCTGGTTGAATAAGTTTTCGTTGCGTTCGCCAATGATCACCTTCGGCTGTGAGTAATCCTTGACCTAAATACTTTGCAAGATCTTTAGTTTGAATAGGTGATTTTTTATAGTTCTTCCAGTTTTTCTGCAATACATATTCAGCTAGTTCAGCATCACGAGAAAATATAGCATAATTTTTGGGTCCTACATTTAGTTTAAATGTGTCTCCATAACGTTCAAAGTTTTTATGATGAAATGGTAGCGGATTATTAAGTATAGATATTGCTTGCCTTAAAAAAGTAAAGGTTGAAACCTCTGGTATGTTTTTTACAACACTCATCTAAAATAAACCACCTTGTATATTGCCTTTTACTCTTCCAAGGTGTTTATAGGCTTGTTCAGTCACTTCTCGTCCTCTAGGCGTACGCATTATAAATCCTTGTTGAATAAGGAAGGGTTCGTAAACTTCTTCAATAGTTTCGGCACTTTCACTTACTGCAGTAGCCAAAGTAGTGATACCAACTGGTCCACCTTTAAACTTATCAATGATAGTGGATAGAATTTTGTTATCCATTTCATCGAGTCCATGCGCATCCACATTTAAAGCTTCTAAAGCAAATCGTGCAATTTTAATATCAATTGTTCCATTACCCTTTATTTGAGCAAAGTCTCTAACTCTTCGTAATAAAGCATTGGCAATTCTAGGAGTTCCTCTACTTCTACCTGCAATTTCTACAGCAGCTTCCATAGAAATTGGCACGTTTAATATTGATGCACTACGCTGTACAATGGTTGTTAATAATTCGGTATTGTAATATTGTAACCTACTACTAATACCAAAACGCGCACGCATAGGTGAAGTTAATAACCCAGAACGAGTGGTTGCACCAACTAATGTAAACGGATTAAGATTGATTTGTACTGTTCTTGCATTGGGTCCAGACTCAATCATAATATCAATTTTGTAGTCTTCCATTGCAGAGTAAAGGTACTCTTCAACAATGGGACTCAATCTATGAATTTCATCAATGAACAGTACATCACGCTCTTCTAAATTGGTTAACAAACCAGCCAAATCACCTGGTTTATCCAACACAGGTCCTGAAGTTACTTTGATACCAACATTAAGCTCGTTAGATAAAATATGTGCTAAAGTTGTTTTCCCTAATCCAGGAGGTCCATGAAATAGTGTATGATCTAATGCTTCGTTACGCAAATTAGCTGCTTTAACAAAGACCTGAAGGTTTTCCAATACTTGATCTTGACCAGTAAAATCTTCAAAAGATAAGGGTCTTAATTTCTTTTCAACATCCAGCTCTTCTGGTGTGAAGTTTTCGTTTGTTGGATCTAGGTTTTCGTTCATACTAAACAAATATAAAGAAAAAGCCTCTCTATTTCAGAAAGGCTTTTTAATATCTTTTAAGATTCTTGCTCTATCAAGAATTCATTAATGTTGAAGTTCTTCTTCGCCATCTTTCATTGGCACGTTTTGAGGCACATAATCTTCATCATGTCCTGGTTTACTATAGTCATAAGCCCAACGGTGAACATGAGGAATTTCTCCTGGCCAGTTACCATGTATATGTTCAACTGGAGTAGTCCATTCTAAAGTGTTAGATTTCCATGGGTTTTTCTCAGCTTTCTTACCAAAGAAAATACTAGAGAAGAAATTGTATAAGAATACCAACTGGAATACACCACCTACTAAGGCGAATACAGTAATAATAACGTTTACATCTGCTAAGTCATCAAACAATGGGAATGCAGAGTTAGTATAATAACGTCTTGGTAGACCTGCCATACCTATAAAGTGCATTGGGAAAAATACTCCATAAGCACATACTGCAGTTGTCCAGAAGTGAACATAACCTAAACGTTTGTTTAACATACGTCCAAACATTTTAGGGAACCAGTGGTAAATACCAGCGAACATTCCGTAAAGTGCAGAAATACCCATTACTAAGTGGAAGTGAGCTACAACGAAATACGTATCGTGTACGTTAATATCAAGCGCACTATCTCCTAAGATGATTCCTGTTAAACCTCCTGTAATGAATGTAGAAACTAATCCTATTGAAAACAGCATTGCTGGATTCATTTGCAGATTACCTTTCCACAGCGTAGTGATGTAGTTAAATGCTTTAACAGCTGAAGGAATCGCGATTAATAAAGTAGTAAATGTAAATACAGACCCTAAGAATGGATTCATACCAGAAATAAACATATGGTGACCCCAAACAATTGTAGATAAGAATGCAATTGCTAAAATAGAGGCTACCATGGCACGATAACCAAAGATAGGTTTACGTGAGTTAGTTGCTATAATTTCTGAAGTAATACCTAATGCTGGTAATAATACAATATACACTTCAGGGTGACCTAAGAACCAGAATAAGTGCTCAAACAATACTGGAGATCCACCTTGATAATGCAGTACTTCACCTTGAATAAATATATCTGATAAGAAGAATGATGTACCAAAACTTCTATCCATTATTAATAATAAAGCAGCTGATAATAATACTGGGAATGAAATTACACCAATAATAGCTGTAATAAAGAATGCCCAAATAGTTAAAGGCAATCTTGTCATAGACATTCCTTTAGTACGAAGATTAAGTACTGTAACAATATAGTTTAATGATCCTAATAATGATGACGCAATAAATATTGCCATAGATACTAACCATAAAGTCATACCTGCACCTGAACCGCCTTGAGCCATTGGTAATGCAGATAATGGCGGATAAATTGTCCATCCTGCTGCAGCTGGTCCAGCTTCAACAAATAATGACAACACCATGATAACACTAGATAAAAAGAATAACCAGTAAGATACCATGTTTAAGAATCCTGATGCCATATCTCTAGCACCAATTTGTAACGGAATTAAAAGGTTACTAAATGTACCACTCAAACCTGCAGTTAGTACAAAGAATACCATTATAGTACCATGAATGGTCACTAATGCCAAATAGATATCAGCATCCATTACACCTTCAGGTGCCCATTTACCTAATAATGCTTCAAAAAGTACATTTGGCTCTTCAGGCCATGCAATTTGCATACGAAACATCATAGACATTAAAATACCTATAACACCCATTATAGTACCTGTAATTAGGTATTGTTTGGCAATCATTTTATGATCCTGACTAAATATATACTTAGTCACGAATGTTTCTTTATGATGATGTCCGTGATCGTCGTCGTGTGCGTGAATATCTGCGTGTGCTGACATAATCTTATATCGTTTTAATACTTTTTAATTGGTTTATTATAAAGATTCTTTGAATGTTTTTTGCTCTTTCATCCAAGCATCATACTCTTCTTGAGTTTCTACTATTATTTTCATTTGCATGTTGTAATGCGACTTACCACAAATTTTGTTACATAATAATAAATAGTCAAACTCATATCTTAAATCTTGTCCTCTAGCTTCAACAGCTTCGCTGTTTTCAACTCTTATCTCATTAATGTGAGCAACCTTATCAATGATATCAGGGTTTTGTCTCATTTCTTCGGTTGTTATGGTTGGAGTAAATCCAAACTGAGTAATCATACCCGGAACACAGTTCATTTGTGCTCTAAAGTGAGGCATGTATGCAGAGTGTAATACATCTTGAGAACGCATTTTAAATAATACTGGTCTACCTACTGGAAGGTGTAATTCTTTAACAATTACATCATCGTGTCCGTTAGGGTCAGATTCGTCAATACCTAAAACATTAGCTTTATCAATATCAATTAATCTAACGTTAGCCATACCTAAAACATTATCGTCTCCAGCATATCTAGCAGTCCAATTAAATTGTTGAGCATATAACTCAATAACTAAAGGATCTTCGTCTTCATCAATATTCATAATGCTAGTCCAAGTAAATAATCCGTAGATAATTAAACCAGCTAAAACAATTACAGGAATAATAGTCCAAATTGCCTCTAATGTGTTATTATCAGCATAGAATAATGCTTTTCTACCTTTTTCTCCTTTGTATTTGTAAGCAAAGTAGTGTAGTAAAAACTGAGTTATTGTTTGAACTATAAATATGATTACCATTGAGATAATCATTAAGTTATCTATTTGAGGGCCATGAGCTGAAGCTGAATTGGACATTAGAGGTAAATCTCCCCATTTTACAAAACAAACAATTGTTATTACATAAATGAAGATTAAGAAACCTATCATTAAATAGCCATTAATTGTATTGTCTTTATCATTTGCTACTTGGCTATTGGTGTTACCTACTTGAGCTAAGTCAAATATTTTAACCATTTGCCAAATTGCAACAGCTATGAAAAGTACTATTATAGTTGTTAAAAAAGCAGTCATTGTCGTTTCTCTTCTTTATTTATTTTAATTAATAATGGAAATGTTCACTCTCTTTAATAAATGGGTTTCCTTTTGCAAGTAAAGGTGCTTTAGTCAATGCAGTGAATACTACGAAAATAAACAGTCCTGCAAATAACATTATTGAACTAATTTCAGATACACCAATAAACCATCTATCTCCTACTGTTGCAGGCATAATCATATTGAATATGTCTAAATAGTGCCCACAAAGAATTACTATACCAGCCATAACTACAAACCAAGGAATACGTTTGTAATCACTATTCATTAATACTAATAATGGGAACACAAAGTTCATTACTACCATACCTAAGAAAGGTAATTGGTAATCTTGGAAACGCGTTACAAAATAAGTTACCTCTTCTGGAATGTTAGAATACCAGATTAACATAAATTGAGAGAACCATAAGTATGTCCAGAAAATACTGATTGCAAACATGAACTTAGCTAAATCGTGTAAATGGCTATCGTTTACAAACTCTAAGTGACCTCTAGACTTTAAGTACATAGTTATCATTGCAATTACTGTAATTCCACTTACAAACATACTTGCAAAAACATACCATCCAAATAAGGTAGAGAACCAGTGAGGGTCAACACTCATAATCCAATCCCAAGACATCATAGATTCAGTATAAATATAGAATACTAAGAATGCAGCAGAAATACGGAATGTCTTTTTAAAGTTACTGTTATCATTAATATCAGCATTATCTTGAGCTATCGAGAACTTACGAGCAAAATGACGGTAAATACTCCAACCAGCTATAAATATTAATCCACGAATTATAAATCCTGTCATATTTAAGAATCCTGATTTACCTGCAACTAACTTGTCATAATCTTCGTGATCTGGGTTAGTCATATTTTCATTCATCCAAACAAAAATACTATTGTGTCCTAAATAGTGTGAAGCAACTGCAATTGCTAATACTATTAATCCACCAGGTAATACATAAGATGTTATCCCTTCCATAACTCTAAACAGTACTGGAGACCATCCTGCTTGAGCTGCATATTGAATTGCATAAAATGCAAGTACTCCTAAAGCTATCATGAAAAAGAAAAATGCTGCAACGTATAATGCTGCCCAAGGTCTATTGTGTATTTGGTGCATTACATGCTCAACATGTTTTTTGTGGTCGTCACCATGACTTACATCTGAATTAGCATGAGCGTTAGTTGCATGAGCATCTGTAGTGTTATGAGTATCATGAGCAGGTGAAGCATGCGCTGCATCTTCTCCATGACCTCCACCATGATGTGAAGCTGACTCAGCCACTAACATGGTTTCAACGTCTTCAAAAGATTTATGAGATGTCATAAAACCATAAACAACGCCTATTGCCCCAATAATCATTAATGCAATAGAAAGTGTCTTTAATTTATTTGAAAATGTGTACATATCTATATATAATCTTTATCTGTCTTATTTTTCTAAATCAGCTTTTAATTTCATTACATAAGCAACTACTTGCCAACGCTCTTCTTCGTTCAATTGGTTTGCATAAGAACCCATTGCGTTCTTACCATAGTATATTACATGGTAAACACTACCTTCGGTAATTGCTCTTCCAACATCATCATAACTAGGTATACCTAGTATCTTTTCACGCTTTACAAGGTTACCTTGTCCGTCACCTTTATTACCATGGCAAATACCACAATAAATATCATAAAGTTCTTTTCCTCTAGTGAAATCTACTTGAGTAGAATCTAATTTATTAGTCAGTGTAGCTTTTGCAAGCTCATATCCTTCAGTTGTGTTATCAATATCAAAAGGAGTATGTCCTCTTGGAATTGTTCCTTCTACAGGCAATTGACCTTCTTTTCCGTTTTTAAATGCATCAGACTCTGAATATGTTTCGTAACCTACAGACTCGTACATATTAGGCATGAATTGGTAATTAGGTCTTGAATCTTTTTTACAAGAGACAAACGCTACTAATACTAATGCTATAACTGCTACTTTAATTAAGCTCTTCATATTAATGTGCTTCTTCTTTATCTACTAAATTAATTTCTACTGCACCTGTTTCTTTAAGTAAACTCTCAAGTTCTTCTTCATTTCCATGAACAGCTATCTCCATTAAGAAATGGTCGTCAGTAGTTCTTGGATCTGGGTTTTCAGCTTTTTTGAATGGCCACATTCTACTACGTAAATAAAATGTGATTACCATTAAATGGGCAGCAAAGAATACTGTTAACTCAAACATAATTGGCACAAAAGCTGGCATATTTTCTATGTAGCTAAAACTTGGTTTTCCACCTATGTTTTGAGGCCAATCTTTAATCATGATAAAATTCATCATGGTAATAGCAACAGTTAACCCTACACAACCATACATAAATGCAGCAATTGCAATACGTGTTGGTGCTAATCCCATAGCTTTGTCTAATCCATGAACTGGAAAAGGTGTGTATACTTCTTCAATATGATGTTTTGCTGCTTTAACTTTTTTAACCGCAGACATTAATACATCATCATCTGTATAAATAGCGTGAATTACTTTTGAAGATTCCATATGCTACTTTTAGTTTATTAGTTTTTTAGCTTGTCCAGACCAATCATCACGTTCTGCTCTTCCTGGGAAAGAACCAGTAATTTCATCTAACAAGTCGTATTCTCTCTTTGTCATTTTACTTACCTGAACATAAGTAAAAATACCTATACTGTTAAGTACGTCTTCCATTTTTGGACCAATACCATTAATCACCTTAAGGTCATCAGCAGTTTGTGTACTTGGGTCGAACTTACCTATACTTTCAAATAAGCTATTTACTTTATCAGTATTGTCCTTTACTTCAGCCTTTGGTGCTGATTTTACTTCAACAGCTTTACCTGATGTTCTTTCATCTGCTCCAGTACCTGATAAACTTTCACCAGCTTCTCTTATTCTCTTATATCTTTCTCCTGAAGATTTTAAAATAGTCTTAACCTCTGCTTGAGCGATTACTGGGAATGTTCTAGAGTATAATAAGAATAGTACAAAGAAGAATCCTATTGTCCCAATGAAAATTCCAATATCAACAAACGTTGGAGAGAACATTGTCCATGAAGATGGTAAGTAATCTCTGTGTAATGATGTAACGATAATTACGAAACGCTCAAACCACATACCTATGTTTACAACAATAGAGATAAAGAACGAGAACATAATACTAGTACGTAGTTTCTTAAACCACATAAACTGTGGAGAGAACACGTTACAAGTCATCATCGCCCAATATGCCCACCAGTAAGGACCTGTTGCTCTGTTAAGGAATGCATATTGTTCATACTCTACACCAGAATACCAAGCAATAAATAACTCAGTAATATAAGCCACACCTACTATAGATCCTGTAATCATGATTACAATATTCATTAACTCGATGTGTTGTACAGTAATATAGTCTTCTAGGTTACACACTTTTCTCATAATGATAAGAAGTGTGTTTACCATTGCAAATCCTGAGAAAATCGCACCAGCAACGAAGTAAGGAGGGAAAATTGTAGTATGCCATCCTGGGATTACTGAAGTTGCGAAGTCAAAAGATACAATGGTATGTACAGAAAGTACAAGTGGTGTAGCTAAACCTGCTAATACCAATGATACTTCTTCAAAACGTTGCCAATCTTTAGCACGTCCTGTCCAACCAAAACTGATTAGAGAATATATTTTCTTTTGGAAAGGTTTTACTGCTCTATCACGAATCATTGCGAAATCAGGTAATAAACCAGTCCACCAGAATACTAATGATACTGATAAGTAAGTTGAAATTGCAAATACATCCCAAAGTAATGGTGAGTTAAAGTTAACCCATAGTGAACCAAACTGGTTTGGGATTGGTAATACCCAATATCCTAACCATGGACGACCCATGTGAATAATAGGGAACAATCCTGCTTGTACTACTGAGAAGATTGTCATCGCTTCCGCAGAACGGTTAATTGCCATTCTCCATTTTTGACGGAATAAAAGAAGTACTGCAGAAATAAGTGTTCCTGCGTGACCAATACCTACCCACCATACAAAGTTGGTGATATCCCAAGCCCAACCTACGGTTTTATTTAAACCCCAAGTTCCAATACCTGTTGATATGGTATATAAAATACATCCAATTCCCCAAAGAAAAGCTACCAGTGAAATTCCAAAAACTATCCACCACTGCTTATTTGCTTTACCTTCAATAGGTCTTGCCACATCCACAGTAACATCGTGGTATGATTTTTCACCTGTAACTAAAGGTCTTCTAATAGGTGCTTCGTAATGAGACGCCATAATTTGTTTATAATTGTTTCTTATTAATTCTTTTGTTAAGCTTCAGTTGTATTTCTAACTTTAGTTTGATATACAACGTTTGGTTTTGTACCAATATGTTCAAGTAAGTGATATGCTCTGTCATCTTCTTTAAGATGAGCTACCTTACTTTCTTTATTGTTAATGTCTCCAAAAATCATTGCTCCACTACTACAAGCAGCTGAACATGCTGTTTGGAACTCATCCTTTCTAACCTCTCTACCATCACGTTTAGCATCAAGAACTGTTTTTTGTGTCATTTGAATACACATAGAACATTTTTCCATAACACCTCTTGAACGTACTACAACATCTGGGTTTAATACCATACGTCCTAAATCGTCATTCATGTGATAATCGAACTCATCGTTTTGGCTATATAAGAACCAGTTGAAACGACGTACTTTATAAGGACAGTTGTTAGCACAGTATCTTGTACCTACACAACGGTTATAAGCCATATGGTTTTGACCTTGACGACCATGTGATGTTGCTGCCACAGGACAAACTGTTTCACAAGGTGCGTGGTTACAGTGTTGACACATTACTGGTTGGAAAGCTACTTGAGGATTTTCTGATGGGTTTTCCATCTCACCAAACTCACTTAATGAGCTTCCTAAACCAGAGATATTATCTTTCTTTTCATTATCGCCTTCAAAAGAGTCTTCTGAAGAATAATATCTATCAATACGTAACCAGTGCATATCACGACTACGACGAACTTCTTCTTTACCTACCACAGGTACATTATTTTCTGCATGACAAGCAATCACACATGCTCCACAACCTGTACAAGCATTTAAATCGATAGATAAGTTGAAGTGGTGTCCAATTGAACGATCAAACTCATCCCAAAGGTCAACATCTGGAGAAGTTACTGGAGTTTCCTCATGGTTAAGAGAAACAACAGGTATCTTATTCCAACCGTGTTTGTGGTCTTCTTTATCGTAAGTATTAAATATTTCAAGTGTAGTTTCTTTAATGATGTCTCCACGACCCATTAATGTATTGTGCAACTGAACACATGCAAACTCATGCATTCCAGCAGCAGCAGCTACAGTTACACTTTGAATATTATTAAAATCACTGTATAATTGGTAAGCATTAACTCCTGTTTTCATTTCATCTTTAAGTCCAGCCTTACGACCATACCCAAATGATAAACCTACAGAACCATTAGCTTGTCCTGGCTGAATTAATACAGGAACATTCTTTAAAGTTGTTCCGTTTACAGTAACATCAGCATAACTTCCATCTAAAGCTCCTGTTGCAACATGAACATTTTTAAGTCCAAGTTTATCAGCATCAGCTTTAGAAACAGTTAAATAGTTATCCCAAGACACACGAGAAATAGGATCTGGGAACTCTTGTAACCATGGGTTATTGGCTTGTTGACCATCTCCCATTCCTGTTTTGCTATATAATGTAAGTTCTAATCCTGAACCAGCTTTTGCAGAAGACGCTAAAGCTCTTGCTGCATTAGTTGAAGGTGCCTCAGCAGTATCTTCTTCTGTTGTAGCTTCTTCAACAACATCAATTGACACATTACTTACAAAAACACCATCATGTAACGCTTGGTTAAATGATCCTCCATTAAGTATTGAAGAATTCCAAGTGTCTTTTACATAATCATGATACGATACATCACTTCCAGACCATTTTAATAATGCATCTTGAAATTGTCTTGTATCAAACAAAGGACGAATTGTTGGTTGCATTAATGCATAATGTCCTTTTTTCATTTCTACGTCACCCCAAGATTCTAAGTAATGTGGTGCAGCAGCAATATATGTACAGTTAGTTGACGTCTCATCAGCTTTCATAGAAAAAGCGATAGACACTTTAGTGTTTTTTAGTCCTTCAGCAAAGTCAGCAGCATTAGGTAATGTATATAATGGATTAACTCCACTCATTATAATTGCTCCAACTTTTCCTGCTTTCATATCACTAACCAAAGTAGATACAGCTTTGTCACTACCTTGTCTAGTTTTTATTGGTGAAGCAGTATTGAATGCTTCACTGTTTAAGTACTCATTAATTTCTAATGCAACGGTTTGTGCATTTATATCGTTAAGTCCAGTTACAACTACAGCTTTTCCTTTAGCGCTTTTAAGCTCAGACGCTGTTTTAGTAACGGCTTGTAAAATATTTTCTGGTAAATCAACAGAAACAGAACCACCAACTACTTCGGCATAAAGCTTAGCCAATACCATTTTTTGTTGTGTTGGAGTTACTGGTACTCTTTTATCAGCATTAGCTCCTGATAGAGACATGTTTGATTCAAACTGAATGTGACGAGACATTTTTCCATGATCTGGAATTCTCTTTTTAGCATATGCAGAATCAAATCCACCACCTTGCCAATCACCTAAAAAGTCTGCTCCTACAGATACAATTGTCATTGCTTTAGAAAAATCGTAATCCGCTAATCCACGTTCTCCATATTTTGCTTGAAAAGCATCTAATGCAGCCGACTCAGAAACAGCATCGTATTGCACATGACGTACATTACCATATTTTGCTTTAAAATCAGCAATCAATCTAGATGTTGAAGGACTAGCAAATGTTTGTGTAAATAACACAATTTCTTTACCAGAATTCATTGCATCTGTTAAGGCTTGATTGGTTTCAGCATCAAATTGTTCCCAAGAAATTTCAGCGTCGCCTTTCATTGGTTTTTTAACTCTAAGGCTATCATATAACCCTAAAACCGAAGCATTAACTCTAGCATTAGCACTACCATTGGTAGCTGCCATTGTGTTGTTTTCGATTTTAATTGGACGACCTTCGCGAGTTTTAACTAAAACACTTGCAAAATCAAATCCGTCAGCAATTGTAGTTGCATAGTAGTTAGCAACACCAGGAATAATTTCCTCTGGTTGTACCACATAAGGGATTGACTTTATCACTGGTCCTTCACAGGCAGCTAATGATGCTGCAGCTGTACTAAAACCAACGTACTTTAAGAAGTCACGACGTGTTGTAGAAGAACTTTCTAATGAGGCTTTATCTCCTAAAAACTCATCA
Organism: Meridianimaribacter flavus; assembly: GCF_004366715.1. Lineage (GTDB taxonomy): Bacteria > Bacteroidota > Bacteroidia > Flavobacteriales > Flavobacteriaceae > Gaetbulibacter_B > Gaetbulibacter_B jejuensis. The sequence continues at coordinate 193,511 of NZ_SOQZ01000005.1, read as the reverse complement.
GTTGGAATTTCTTGAACAAACTCGTTCTGTTTTAGCGTCTCAACAACAGAGCTGTTTTGGTCTAGCTCTTCAACACTTTTCCAGTATTTCTTGTTTGATGACATATTATATAATTGAATTACTCTTTATTAATATTAAATTAGTAATGGCATTTACCACATTCCAGTCCACCCATTTGAGCAGCTGTTAATTTTTCAACTCCATATTTCTTAGATAACTGCTCATGAATTTTTTCATAATAGCCATTATCTTGAACTTTAACCTCTGTATCTCTGTGACAGTTAATACACCATCCCATTGTAAGTGGAGCATGTTGATACATAATTTCCATTTCCTCTACAGGACCATGACATGTTTGACATTGAATTCCTGCTACAGACACGTGCTGTGAGTGGTTAAAGTATGCAAAATCTGGTAGGTTGTGAATTCTAACCCACTTTACAGGTTGTGCTTGACCAGTGTATTTTTGATCTGCATCACTCCATCCTGCTGCTGCATATAATTTTTGAATTTCTCCATCATAAAACTCTTTGCTATACTCAGCAGTAGTTTCACCTGTATATTCAACAACTGATTTATGACAGTTCATACAAACGTTTAATGAAGGAATCCCTGAAGTTTTACTTACTCTTGCAGATGAGTGACAGTATTTACAATCGATACCGTTATCTCCTGCGTGTATTTTATGAGAAAAGTGTATTGGTTGTACTGGTTGGTATCCTTGATCAACACCTACTTGCATTAAATAACCATACACAAAATAACCACTAGTCAATAAAAAGAAGATTGCAGTAACCAATACTAAAAATTGATTTTGCACAAACGCTTTCCATAATGGTAATCCTTTGTCTTTTTGAGGAATCTCAATTCCTTTCGCTTCAGCAAATCTATTTAGTGTACGTCTTACCAATACTAAAGCAAAAGCCAACAATGCAAATAACAATGCTAATGCCCAAAGGATTATTTTGTTTGAAGTTCCTCCATTTGCAGCACCTTCACTATTAGTATTCTCTGGAGTTTCAGGTTTCTTTACCACAGCTTCTTGGGCTGTATACGCTAAGATATCTGAAATGTCTTGATCAGTTAATTGCGGGAAAGCCGTCATAGGTGTACCACTATATTCATTGAATATTTGGTTACCATAGGCATCGCCAGATTTAACAACTCCAGCACTGTTACGAATCCATGCAGCAATCCACTCTCTATCCAAACCATGGTCATCTGCTAATCTTTGCTCTACATGACGTAACGCAGGACCAGTCATCTTTCGATCTAGGTTATGACAAGAAGCACAATTGGTATTGAAAATAGATTTACCCTTAGCAGGATCACCTTCTTGAGCGTTAAGTGTTGTTGAAAACGTGAGTAAAAGAATAAACCCTAATTGAAGTATATTAGCGGTTAATTTACGGTATATCACCTGTTTCATATTGTTAGTTGAATTATCTTCCAAACTTTGGTATGATTTTTTCATTTAAAAAGAAAAAAATACAGTTATAAAATCTCACGCAAAAATAATACTTAAAGTCCATTTTAGAAATGTTACAGAAGTGTTAATTGGTAATTTATAAAGATTCTAAATAATATTGAAGCTTGCATTTTACTTAATTAAACACAGATATACTTTTGCTGAAATAAATTTTTTAATTTTACCGAATTGAAAAGTTGTTAATACTAAATGGTTTAGTATTTGCGTTTGAAAATTTTAATACTCTTAATAATAGATACGTATGACAAAAATGAACATAAAATCACTACTCGCCTTTTTAATTTTTATTGGATTTTCCTCAATAGGAAATGCTCAAGATGGTGTTGTTACTGTTGAACAAGACAAAGACATTGAAAAGTTATTACAGTTTAAAAAAGATGCTAAAACTGTTGACTTGTATAAAATACAAGTTTATCAAGGAAATCACTCTGGAGCTCAAAAAGCTGAGGCTGATTTTATGAAAACTTACAGCGAATGGCCTGTAAGCATGGAATATGAGACACCCAACTACAAGATTTGGGTAGGAAATTTTAGAAGTAGACTTGAAGCTGACAAGGCTTTACTTAAAATTAAAAAGAACTACAACAATGCTTTTATTTTTAAACCTAAAAGAGATAAAAGCTAAAACGAAAGATTATATCAAACAAAAAAGCGACTTAAATAAGTCGCTTTTTTTATATCTAATTGAAAGAGTAATTACTTCAATTTTTTCTTCACTTCTACTTCTTGGAATGCTTCTAATACGTCACCTTCTTTAATGTCGTTGTAGTTTTTGATTTGCAATCCACAGTCATATCCTTTAGATACTTCTTTAACGTCATCTTTAAAACGTTTAAGCGATGCTAACTCTCCTGTATAAACAACAACTCCATCTCTAATTAACCTTATTCCTGAGTTTCTATATATTTTACCGTTAGTTACCATACATCCTGCAATAGTACCAATTTTAGACACTTTGAATAGTTCTCTTATCTCTGCAGTACCAGTAATTTCCTCTTTAAGCTCTGGAGATAACATACCTTCCATTGCATCTTTAAGGTCATTAATAGCATCATAGATAATAGAATACATTCTGATATCGATTTCTTCCTTATCTGCAATTTGACGTGCATTCCCCATTGGTCTTACGTTAAATCCGATAATAATTGCATCAGAGGCAGTTGCTAAAAGCACATCACTTTCGGTAATGGCTCCAACACCTTTATGTATGATATTAACTTGAATTTCTTCGGTAGATAATTTCTGGAACGAATCAGTTAACGCTTCAACAGATCCATCAACATCACCTTTTAAGATTATGTTCAACTCTTGGAAATCTCCAAGTGCAATACGACGACCAATTTCGTCTAAGGTAATGTGACGTTGTGTTCTTACTGATTGCTCACGTTGTAATTGTGTACGTTTAGCTGCAATTTGTTTAGCTTCACGTTCATCTTCAAATACGTTGAATTTGTCACCTGCTTGTGGTGCTCCATCTAAACCTAAAATAGATACAGGAGTTGATGGTCCTGCAGCAGTAATGTCATTACCACGCTCATCATGCATAGCTTTTACCTTACCACTGTTTCTACCAGCAAGTACATAATCTCCAATTTTAAGTGTTCCGGCTTGTACCAAAATTGTTGATACATAACCTCTACCTTTGTCTAGGAATGCTTCAACAACAGTTCCGTTTGCAGGTTTATTTGGATTTGCTTTTAACTCTAATAATTCAGCTTCTAGCAATACTTTTTCAAGTAATTCATTAACACCTTGTCCTGTTTTTGCAGAGATATCATGCGATTGAATTTTTCCTCCCCAATCTTCAACCAATAAATTCATGTTTGCTAATCCTTCTTTAATCTTATCAGGATTTGCTGTTGGCTTGTCAATTTTATTAATTGCAAATACAATTGGAACACCTGCTGCTTGCGCATGTGCAATTGCCTCTTTGGTTTGAGGCATGATATCATCATCAGCTGCTACAACAATAATTGCCAAATCAGTTACTTGAGCACCACGAGCACGCATAGCTGTAAAGGCTTCGTGACCAGGAGTATCTAAAAACGCGATTTTTTGTCCGCTTTCTAAAGTAACTCCATAAGCTCCAATGTGCTGTGTGATTCCACCTGACTCACCTGCAATTACGTTTTCTTCACGAATGTAATCTAGTAACGATGTTTTACCATGATCTACGTGACCCATTACAGTTACAATTGGTGCACGAGATTTTAAATCTTCTGGTTTGTCTTCTACCTCTTCAATAGACTCTTCTATATCAGCAGTTACAAACTCAACTTCATAACCAAATTCATCTGCTACAACCGATAGTGTTTCAGCATCTAAACGTTGGTTCATTGTTACCATCATACCTAACGACATACATGCCGAAATAATTTCGGTAACAGAAATATTCATCATAGTAGCAACTTCACTTGCAGTAACAAACTCGGTTACTTTAAGAATTTTACTTTCAGCTGCTTCAGCTTGTAAGTCTTTTTCAGTTTGCTCTCTATGTTGTTCTCTTTTCTCTCTACGATATTTAGCTCCTTTACCTTTGTTGGATTTACCTTGAAGCTTTTCTAGAGTTTCTCTAATTTGCTTTTGAACTTCTGCTTCGCTTGGTTCTTCTTTAACAACAGCTGGACGTTTTCCTTTACCTTTGAAACCGCCTCTTTGGTTATTGTTTCTGTTAAAGTTATTATCTGATCCTGGTTTACTAATACGACGCCTTTTCTTTTTATTGGTGTCTCTATCAGATGAAGCCGCAGGTTTTTTATCTTCTTTTTTCTTCTTAGGCTTATTGAATTGAGATAAATCGATCTTATCACCAGCTATTTTAGGTCCTGAAAGTTTTTGGTATTGTGTTTTTAGTTTGTCATCACCAACAGCACCTTCGGTTGGAACTTCTTTAGCTTTAGGAGTTTCCTTTTTAGGTTCAGTTTTTTCGACTTTTGGAGTTTCCTCTACTTTAGGAGTCTCTTTTTTAACCTCGACTTTTTCGACTTTTTCTACCTTTTCAACCTTGTCTACTTTTTCTACCTTTTCAGTTTTTTCAACTTTAGGAGTTTCCTCTACTTTAGGAGTCTCTTTTTTAGGTTCGGTTTTAGGTTTGTCTAAATCAATTTTACCTACTTGTTTCGGACCGCTTAATTCAGCTTTGGCTTTAACGACTTTAGCTCGTTCTTCTTTTTTCGCCTTTTCTTCAAGCTCGCGCTCACGTTGTTCACGCAACTCTTCTTTTTCCTTAAGCTTTGCTTCACTAACTTCTTGAGACGCTACTTTTTTACTTGCATCTGTTTGAAACTCGTTGGAAAGAATTGCATAAACGTCTTCTGATATTTTTGTATTAGGACTTTTTTCTATCTCCACGTTTTTTGATTCTAGGAAATCAACTGCACGGTCAATAGAAATATTGAGTTCTCTTAATACTTTATTTAATCTAATTGTTTGCGCCATAAATTGCTTGTAATATAACTTAAATATATGTTATTCTTCAAATTCTTCCTTAAGAATTCTGATAACATCAATTATTGTTTCTTCTTCTAAATCTGTTCTCTTCACAAGGTCTTCAATATCTTGCTCTAGAATACTTTTAGCTGTATCAAGACCTGCTTTATTGAATTCTTCAATAATCCATCCTTCGATTTCATCAGAGAATTCAGTTAATTCTACATCTTCATCTTCTTCAGTTCCTTCTCTAAACACGTCAATTTCATAACCTGTTAATTGTCCTGCTAAACGTATGTTATGACCTCCTCTACCAATAGCTTTACTTACTTCTTCTGGTTTTAAAAGTACTTCAGCACGTTTTGCTTCTTCATCAATTTTTATTGATGTTACTCTTGCTGGACTTAATGCTCTTGTAATGTATAATTGTAAGTTGTTGGTAAAGTTGATTACATCAATGTTTTCGTTACCCAATTCTCTTACTATGCTGTGTATTCTAGATCCTTTCATACCTACACATGCTCCAACTGGATCTATTCTATCATCATAAGAATCTACAGCTACTTTTGCTTTTTCACCTGGAATTCTTACTACATTTTTTATGGTGATTAATCCATCAAAAACCTCTGGTATTTCTTGTTCAAATAACTTCTCTAAGAAAACAGGAGCTGTTCTTGACATGATAATTGCTGGCTTATTTCCTTTAAGCTCAACACTTTCAATAATTCCTCTTACATTTTCTCCTTTTCTAAAGAAGTCAGAAGGAATTTGTTTGTCTTTTGGTAAAATAATTTCGTTACCCTCATCGTCTAGCAAAATAATTGCTCTGTGACGAATGTGGTGTACTTCTGCTGTATAAATTTCACCTTCTAAATCTTTAAATTGCTTATAGATATTAGTATTGTCGTGTTCGTGTATTTTTGAAATTAAATTTTGTCTTAATGCTAAGATAGATCGTCTTCCTAAATCTATAAGTTTAACTTCTTCTGCTACATCTTCTCCTACTTCAAAATCTGGTTCTATTTTACGTGCTTCACTTAATTCAATCTCTTGGTTTGGTTCTTCTACTTCTCCATCTGCTACAACAATTCTATTTCTCCATATCTCTAAATCTCCTTTATCTGGGTTTATAATGATATCAAAGTTATCGTCATCTCCATACTTCTTTTTTAATGCATTTCTTAACACATCTTCTAAAATCGCCATTAACGTTACACGATCTATTAACTTATCGTCTTTAAATTCTGAAAAAGAATCAATTAACGCAACATTTTCCATATCTATTATGAATTAAAATTTTATTATAACTTTTGCCTCTAAAATATCATCGTATTTTATCTTGGCTTCTTTTTTAACAGTAACTTTTCCTTTACCTACTGGCTTAGGTTCTCTTGCTTTCCACTCTAGCATTATACCTTCTTCATCTTGATTAACAAGTGTTGCTTCAAATTTTTCGCTAGCTTTTGTCTTTACACCTAAAACTCTACCTATATTTTTTTTGTATTGTCTTATATGGCTTAGTGGTGTTGTAGCACCAGATGACATTACTTCTAAAGAAAAATCCTGATCTTCTCTGTCCAGATTATGCTCAATTGCACGACTTACAAATATGCAATCTTCAACAAGTACTCCGTTGTCGCCATCAATAATAATCTTAATGGCATTGTTATCTAACACCTCAAAATCAATCAAGAACAAATCTTGTCGTTCTTCTAAGGCTTTATCAAGTAATTCTTTTACGGTATCTCTAAACATTTTTAGTATAAAAAGAGGGGACTTCCCGTCCCCTCGTATTTTCTTTTTCCTTACAACGCTGCAAATATACAACAAATTAATTGATTTCTGCAAATAGGGTAAAGTCGATTTTTATTATTAAATTTATGTTATAACATTCAACGTCATCAATATGAAAAAAATTCTTGTACCAACCGACTTTTCTAAAGAAGCAGAAAACGCATTAAAAGTTGCTGCTCAATTAGCCAAAAAAGAGAATAGTGAAATCTACCTACTTCACATGTTAGAACTTCCATTACAGGAAGTTGATGCTATGAGTTCTCATAGCGCATTACCCGAAGCAATGTTCTTCATGAAATTAGCGCATCAAAAGTTTGAAAACCTTATGGCTAGCGATTATTTAGAAGGTATTACTGTACACGAAACTGTAAAATCTGACACCAATTTTGGCAACATCATTGACAAGTGTCATGAGTTAAACATAGACTTAATTGTTATGGGCTCACATGGCGCTAGTGGTTTTAAAGAAATGTTTGTTGGTTCAAATGCTGAAAAGGTTGTAAGAACGTCTGATATTCCCGTATTGGTGATTAAAAACGAGCACACTAGCTTTAATGTTAAAAACTTTGTGTTTGCTTCTGATTTTAAAAACGACAACAAAGAAACCTATAAGCAAGCAACCGATTTTGCCAGTGCATTTGGTTCAAAAATACATTTACTCATGGTAAATACCGCAAATACGTTTACAACTACAGCAAAAGCTAAAGAACGAATATTAGATTTTATAAAAGATTATGAATTTGACAATTACACGCTAAACATATACAACGACACCACTGTGGAAAGTGGCATTTTAAACTTCTCTAAAGATATTGACGCAGACCTAATAGGAATAAGCACTCATGGGAGACAAGGAATTGCTCATTTTTTTAACGGCAGTATAAGTGAAGACCTTGTGAATCATGCTAAAAGACCTGTGATTACATTTAAGATATAATCTCAAAACCCTAAAACAAAAAAGTCTTCCGCAATTGGAAGACTTTTTTTGTTGGCCTACTAGGGCTCGAACCTAGACTCTTCTGGACCAAAACCAGACGTGTTGCCAGTTACACCATAGGCCATCATTTCAAATGAGGATGCAAATTTATAACAAAGTTTCATTTGCACAAAAAAAAATCAAGAAAATAATTTAAAAACCTTAACGTTTACTTAAAAACCTTAGTGTTTATCATATTTATTATTAAATTCGCCCGCAACAATACTTAACACATATGACACATTTCAACTTCAAGAAATGGAATACCATTTTAGGATGGTTTGCTTTTACCGTAGCCCTTATTACATATGCGCTAACCATAGAACCAACAGTTAGCTTTTGGGATGCTGGAGAGTATATTTTAACTTCTTCTAAGCTACAAGTTGGACATCCTCCTGGAGCTCCATTTTTTCAAATGATGGGTGCATTTTTCTCAATGTTTGCTCTTGAACCTTCTCAAGTTGGTATGATGTTAAATATGATGAGTGCTGTAGCAAGTGCATTTACAATCTTGTTTATGTTTTGGACCATAAGCCTACTTTTAAGGAAACTAGCAGTTGCTTCACTACCTAAAAAAGAGGCTATCAATGATGAATATGACACTACTTTATTGTCTAAACAACAAAGCGTTGCCATCTTAGGAAGTGCTCTTGTAGGGAGTTTAGCTTTTACTTTTACCGATTCATTTTGGTTTAATGCTGTTGAAACAGAAGTATATGCAATGGCTGCCTTAATTATGTCTATTATGTTCTGGTTAGGGTTACGTTGGGAACAAGACATGAATACTCCTAGAGGTAACAGATGGTTAATTTTAATAGCTTTTGTTATAGGTATGTCTTTTGGTGTTCACTTTATGGGATTATTGACCATACCTGCTATTGGACTTATCTATTACTTTAAAAACTACAAAGAAATAACGGTTAAAAACTTCATTATTGCCAATGTTGTAGCAGTAGCTATATTACTTTTTGTGTTTAAACTATTAGCTCCAAACATTATGAGAGCGTTTAGTGCTTCGGAATTGTTTTTTGTAAATAGCATAGGATTACCTTTTAACTCAGGTTCAATTATTGCTGGTATTGTTTTAATTGCTATTATTTATTTCGGACTAAAATATACACGTCAAAAAAACTACAAGTATTTAAACACAGGAATTCTTTGTTTAACGTTTATTATCATTGGTTTTTCTTCATGGTTAATGCTACCAATTAGAGCCAATGCTCAAGTTGTCATTAACGAAAACAACCCTTCTAGTGCCAGAGAACTTTTAGCATATTATAACTTAGAGCAGTACCCAGAAACTCATTTGTTCTATGGACCATTGTTTACCGAGCAATACACTGGTTATGATGCCAATCAACCTTTTATTGATGATAAACCTAAATACGAAAAAGACGAAAAGTCTGGAAAGTATATTGTTGTAAACGATTGGAAAAACGCCAAACAAAACTACAATTCTGAGCAAGCTTCTATTTTACCAAGAATGTGGAGTACAGAGCATGCCGAAAACTATATGATGTTTACTGGCTTACTAGATTTTAAAATCAAGCCCGAATATCAAATGGAAAACCAAGTAAGAGCTTTGGTTAATGATTTTAGACAGCAAGTTGCTGAAGGTAGAATTGATTATGAAGATTACCATTTATTCCTTAAAAGATACGGTCAAGAATTTTTAGACATTGAAAAACCGTCATTACTTCAAAATGCTGGATACATGTTAGAGTACCAATTAGGTTATATGTATTGGCGTTATTTTATGTGGAACTTTGTAGGAAGACAAGACGATATTCAAGGAAAGTATGACGATTTACACGGTAACTGGATAAGTGGTATTGATTTTATTGACGAAATGCATTTAGGCATGTCGCAAAAAAACTTACCAAGCGATGTAGAAAACAATAAAGCACGAAACACCTACTATTTCTTACCGCTTATCTTAGGGCTTATAGGGTTTTTATTTTTACTCAGTAAAGACAAAAAACTGTTTTGGACTATGCTAGTTTTCTTCTTGTTTACAGGTTTAGCAATTCAGTTCTATACAAACATTCGACCTTTTGAGCCTAGAGAAAGAGACTATTCGGTTGTTGGTTCGTTTTATGTGTTTGCCATTTGGATTGGTTTTGGAGTGTACTCTATTTTTGAAGGCTTAAAAAAGTATTCGTCTTCAAAATTCTTAGCGCCATCAATAACCCTTGTGTGTTTAATTCTTGTACCAGGAATTCTTGCGGCAAACAATTGGGATGACCATGACAGGTCTGAAAGAGAAACAGCCCATGCAATGGCTATTAAGTATTTAGAATCTTGTGCGCCAAATGCCATTTTATTCACTATTGGTGATAATGATACATTCCCGCTTTGGTATGCTCAAGAAATTGAAGGAATACGAACTGACGTAAGAGTTGTAAATACAAGTTTATTCCAAACCGATTGGTATATCGATCAAATGAAACGAAAAGCGTATGAGAGTGACCCAATTCCTTCTCAACTAACGCATGACCAATATAAGTTTGGAACAAGAGACTATATCATGAGAAGGGAAATTACCAAAGACACGCTTATGATAAAAGACTTTATGAACTTTGTAAGTAGTGACGATCCTAGATACAAGCTAAAATATATTCTTCAACGAGAAGGTGAAGACCTTAGCTACTACCCAAGTAATTTATTAAACTCTAACTATTTTCCAACATCTCACATTAGAGTTCCTGTTGACAAAACTTCTGTTTTAGAACATGGTATCGTAAAACCTAAAGATGCTGATAAAATACTACCTTATTTAGACGTTGAAATAAAAGGAGGCGCTTTATATAAAAACAGATTGCTAATGCTAGATATAGTAGCTAACAACAATTGGGAACGTCCAATTTATTTTACTGGAGGTGCATTTGGTGACGATGATTATATCTGGATGAAAGACTACCTGCAACTAGACGGTTTATGCTACAAACTTGTGCCAATAAAAACACCTGTTGACAGAGCAAACCCATTTGATATGGGACGTGTAGATAGCGAATTAATGTACGAAAAAGTTATGGCTTGGGATTGGGGAAATAGTGGTAACGAAAACGTATACCATGATACCGAATCTAGAAAGAATGGAATAACTTACAGAGGCAATCTTGCGCGTTTGGTGGAGCAACTAATTAATGAAGAGGAGTACGATAAAGCTGAAAAAGTAGCTGATTTAGCTATGGAAAAAATGCCTGTTGATATTTTTGGGTATTACACACTTTTAGAACCATACATTAGTGCTTACTACGAAGTAGACAAAGTGGAAAAAGGTAGAGACCTATTTAAAAAGGTAAGTAAAAAATACCAGGAAAGTTTAACCTATTACAGTGGATTATCTATTGAAAATCAAACACGTTATCTTGACGAAATTGTTACTGATATTGAGCGCTATCGTGCTTTAGTAGATATATTAGTGATTTATAAAGATGGTGATTTTGCTTTAGAAGAAACTGAAAGGTTTAACAATTATCTTAAGCTTTTCAATCACTTTGCTGGAGACGAACCTGAAGATGATGATCAGCCTTTAATGGATGACTTAGATATTATATCAAACGACTCGGTTGATAGTCTTTTTAATATGGAATAAATTGTTAGGGTTTTCGTATGAAAATAACTCCTACTAAAACACCTTTGGTGGTAAAGAAGATGTTTCCAAATTACATTTGGGACATTCCTACTGAACAAAAAACAATTTATCTCACTTTTGATGATGGTCCAACACCTGAAATAACGCATTGGACTCTAAACACATTAAAACAATACAATGCAAAAGCGACGTTCTTTTGTATTGGTAGTAATATTGAAAAGCATCCAGATATTTTTCAGGATATAATCAATGAAGGTCATAGCATTGGTAACCATACCTACAACCATTTAAAAGGCTGGAAAACCCAAAAACAAGAATATATAGACGATGTTTTAAAAACCCAATCTTTAATAGAACATCAACAAACATCTAAGTTATTTCGTCCTCCTTATGGAAAAATAAAACCCAAGCAAGCTAACGAGTTAATTCAAATGGGTTATAAAATTATTATGTGGGATGTATTGTCTTTTGATTGGGATGCTACAATATCTAATGCAGCTTGTTTAGAAAATGTAATCTCCAAAACAAAAAAAGGGAGCATTATTGTCTTTCATGATAGCCTCAAAGCTGCTTCAAATCTGCAATATGCTTTACCTAAGGTTTTAGAACACTACAGCAATCTTGGATTTTCTTTTAAGAATATAGTTATACCTGATTAGATATACTCTTGAATAATACCTATTAAAGTATTAGCGTCTTGCTCACCACTGTGACGCCATTTCATTTCACCACCTTTGTAGATAATTAGTGTTGGTAAGCCTTTAACCCTTAAAGCTTCAGCAAGCTCTTTGTTTTTATCAACGTCAATTTTAATGACCTTTGCCTTATCACCAAGAGCAGCTGCAACGTCTCTTAACACAGCATGCATTGCCTTGGATTGCTCATTCCATTCTGTAAAAAAGTCTAACAGAACAGGAATGTTAACATCTATTAATTCCCCAAATTTTGACATACTTTAAAGTTTTAAGTCAAATGTTGTTATTAAACCTAGATGATTTTAGGTATGATTTAACTAATATCATCTAGTAGATTCACTCTTACTTATTTATAAAAATAAGCAATTTTAAGAGTAAATATAACATTTCCTTGCAATTAAGCGTTTTTTGTTCCCTTTTTGAGCTCTATAACTGTTACTTCTGGCCATATACCAACTCGTCCTGGAAACGCATGATAACCAAAACCTCTATTAACATTTATATATCTTCCAAACTCTTCATATAAACCTGCCCATTGTTTATAAACATACTGAGAAGGACTCCATTTGAAAATCCCTGGAATTTCAATTCCCATCTGCAATCCATGAGTGTGACCACTAAGCGTAAGTTGATAATTAAAATCGTCTTTCTTTACCATGTACTCCCAATGAGATGGATCGTGAGATAGCAATATTTTAAAATCGTCTTTATTTATTCCTTCGGAAGCTTTAACCAAATCACCTGATTGATTAAACCCTTTTCCCCAGTTTTCAACACCTACAATAGCAATTTTCTGACCGTCTTTCTCTATGTAACGGTTCTCATTCAGTAATAATTCAAATCCTATTTTTGGATGAATGTCTTTTACCGCTTTAAAATTGTTAATCTTATCTTCATTTGTTAACCAATCAACATAGTCGCCATAATCATGATTTCCTAATACTGAAAACTTACCCATTGGTGCATCTAGCTGCTTAAAAACATCAACCCAAGTATCCATTTCATCAGCCTTATTATTTACAATATCACCAGTAAAAAGAATAATGTCTGATTTTTGTTCGTTAATTAAATCAACACCATACTGTATTTTGTTCTTATTGGTAAAACTCCCTGAATGTATATCGGAAATCTGTGTAATGGTTAAACCATCAAAAGCCTCAGGTAAATCTTCAAAAGACAATTGATATTTTAAAACCTTGTAGTTATATCTTCCCTGAATAATTCCGTATAAAAATGAAGCAAATGGGATGGCTGCCAACCCTAAAGCCAGCTTAGAAACAAAAACACGCCTACCAACAAAAGATTGCGTTTCTCCACTTGAAAATACTGAAACAAGTTTTAGAATAACTCGTACAATATCTTCGCCAAACATCATTATAATTAATATTGCTTTTGGGATAAGAATTGTAAGCATAAAGCCAACTGCATACTGAAATTGCATGGTTTGCCCTAAACTTCTTGGAGTAGAAAACATTACATATATTAAGTTGGCATAAACTAATGCAGAAACACCTAGCCAACTCCATTTAACAACACGACTTTTAGTAACCGTTTTTAAGGCTTGAAAAGCATAAATTTCAGCTACCAAAATAATAGCTGAAAGTATCACAAGCCTAATAATCCATCTCGACATAAACTAAATTTAATCAAAGATAACCGAATTTAAAATCTTTTATCTTCAATCATTTTATATTTAACTATATGTTAAGATTTAGTATCTTTTGCCTCCAATTTAATACCTCAGCATGAAACGTTGCTTTTTTATTGTTTTATTGACATCCTTTTTTTTCGGATGCACTGAAAACAAACCATTTGAACCTGCTCAAAAAGACAAATCTTTAATTTCTTATGTTAATCCGTTTATTGGTACTGGTGGTCATGGCCATACCTATCCTGGAGCAACTATACCTTTTGGTATGATGCAACTGTCTCCAGATACGCGACTTGATGGTTGGGATGGTTGCTCTGGATATCATTATTCAGATGAATATATCTATGGCTTTTCGCATACACATTTAAGCGGAACAGGAGTTTCTGACTATGGTGACATTTTATTAATGCCAACAAACAAGGTTGCTTTTAATAATGGAGCTAACGGAAAATCAGGTTACAGAGCACATTTTTCTCATGACAACGAAATTGCTGAACCTGGTTATTATAAAGTACATTTAGATTCTACAGAAATTGATGTAGAACTCACTGTTTCCAAACGAAGTGGTATACATAAATACCAATTTCCTTCTTCTGAAAATCAATATGTGATTTTAGATTTAGACCATCGCGACCAACTTTTGGACTATAAAATTCAGATGGTCGATAGTCAATCGATTAAAGGTTACAGACATTCCAAAGCTTGGGCAACAGACCAACGTTTGTTTTTTGACATGTATTTTTCAAAACCTATTGAAAGTATTTCTTATGTTGAAAATGACACTGAAGTTTCAAAAAACTACAAATACCAAAGCAAAAAGGCTGCTATAAAATTCAAAAAACCAAACAATGATCCTATTTATATTAAAATAGGTATTAGTGCAGTTGATGAAGCTGGCGCAAAACTTAATTGGGAAACTGAAATAGGAGACAAAACCTTTGACAATATTAAAACCGAAGCTCAAAACACTTGGGAGCAGCAACTAGAAAAAATTGTGGTTGAAAGCACAAATAATGACTACAAAACCAACTTTTACACAGCATTATATCACACCATGATTGCGCCAAACTTATATCAAGATGTTGATGGAAGATATCGTGGTATGGATTTGGAAATTCATGAAACTAAAGATTTTGAGTATTACACAGTGTTCTCGCTTTGGGATACCTATCGTGCAGCGCATCCGCTTTACACCATTATTGAAGAAGACCGAACGAACGATTTCATCAATACATTTTTAGCAAAATATGATGAAGGCGGCATCATGCCAATTTGGGATTTAAGCGCTAATTACACGGGCTGCATGATTGGTTATCACGCAGTTCCTGTAATTGCTGACGCTTACTTAAAAGGGATTCGTGGGTACAAGACCGAAAAAGCTTTTGAAGCCATGAAGCACAGTGCGACACGAGATAAATTAGGATTGAAAAGCTACAAAGAATTTGGATTTATTCCTGTAGAAGAAGAAAGTGAATCGGTTTCAAAAACTTTGGAATATGCCTATGACGACTGGACCATTGCTCAAATGGCAAAAGCCATGAACAAAACCGAAGACTACAAAACTTATACGGAACGCGCGCAATATTATAAAAACAGTTATGACCCAGAAACCAAATTTATGCGTGGTCGTTTTAGAAATACTTGGTTTGCACCTTTTGATCCTTATGAAGTGAACTTCAATTATACCGAAGCTAACTCTTGGCAATACAGTTTTTATGTGCCTCAAGATATTTCCGGGTTTATGAATTTATTAGGAGGAAAAGACAAACTCGAAACCCAATTAGACACGTTATTTACTGCAAACGACAAAACTTCTGGACGTCATCAAGTAGATATCACAGGTCTCATTGGTCAATATGCACATGGCAATGAACCAAGTCATCACATGGCTTACCTTTATAATTTTGTAAATAAACCGCATAAAACTCAAGAACGCGTTCACCAAATTTTAACCGAATTGTACACCAACACACCTGATGGTATTTCGGGTAATGAAGATTGCGGACAAATGAGCGCATGGTATGTATTTTCATCAATGGGATTCTATCCTGTTACGCCAGCAAGTAATGAATATATTATAGGCACACCTTTATTTGACAAAGCCACAATCAATATGGAAAATGGTAAGCAATTTAATGTTATTGCTACCAATTTAAGTGACAAAAACATTTACATTGAGCATGTTTACCTCAACGGAAAATCGCTTGACAGAACATTTATTTATCACAACGAAATTGCAGAAGGTGATACATTAGAATTTAAAATGACCGACAATCCAGCTGTTTGGGGAAGTCAAGAAGGACAAGAACCTAATACAAGCATTGACGAACATCTCGTTGTTCCTGTACCTTTTATTGCAAAAGGCGATGTCGCTTTTAAAGGTGAAACCGAAGTTGTTCTAGAAAATGTAGATAAAAGCGCTTCCATTTTTTATAGTTTGAATGATGAAGATTTCAAATTATACGATGCGCCTTTTACAATTTCAGAAGCTACAAACTTAAAAGTGTATTCAGAAAAAAACAAAATCAAAAGCGCAACGGTTGAAACCAAGTTTTATAAAATAGACCCTAACCTTTCTATTACTCTTGAAACCGAATACGCCAATCAATACAATGGTGGTGGCAACGATGCTTTAATTGATGGTATTCTTGGAACCCAAGATTTCAGAACTGGTACTTGGCAAGGGTATCATAATACTGATTTGATAGCAACAGTAGATTTAGGAAAAGAAACCCTTGTTAATCTGGTTACCATAAACTTTCTGGAAGATCAACGCTCTTGGATATTTTATCCTACTGAAGTCGCTTGTTTTGGTTCCATTGATGGTAAAACATTTACACCTATTGATTCACCTCGCGTATCAGAAAACATTTCTCCAAATGAAAACGTAGAAATCAAACAATTTCACTTTAAACAAGTGCCAAAAAAATACCGTTACATAAAAATAAAAGCCAAAACACTGGGCGAACTCCCTGAATGGCATTTAGGTTACGAACACGATGGAAGAAGCTGGCTATTTGCTGACGAAATTACTATTAAATAAAACTAACTAACATTTAATCATGACCCAACAAAAATCCTATCGTTCTTCATTCATTCTACTTACTGTATTATTTTTTCTTTGGGGATTTATAACAGTTTTAGTCGATTCCCTCATACCTCGATTAAGAGAGCTTTTCACACTCACCTACTTTCAAGCAGGTATGGTTCAATTTGCATTTTTTGGTGCCTTTTTCTTACTGTCAATTCCTGCGAGTTATATTCTATCAAAAATTGGTTATAAAAAAGGAATTATTCTAGGCTTGGTTACTATGGCATTAGGTTGCTTGTTGTTTTATCCTGCAGCCTCCTATCGTGTATTCGGAATATTTATGTTGGCTTATTTTATTTTAGCTGGAGGTATTACCATTTTACAGGTAGCGGCAAATCCGTATGTTGCGGTTTTGGGTTCTGAAGATGGTGCATCTAGTCGATTAAACTTATCGCAAGCCTTCAATTCATTAGGAACTGCAATTGCTCCTGCCATTGGTGCATTATTCATTTTAAGTGATAAAATTAAAACTAAAGACGAAATAGATGCTTTGGTTGGCACTGCCAAAGAACAATATTTAATTGCTGAAGCATCAGCTGTTCAAACACCTTTTATTGGTTTAGCGATATTTATCATACTTATTGCTGTCTATTTCTTTTTTGCTAAACTCCCAAAACTTATTAGTGAAACCGAAACAGGGACATATAAAGATGCCTTAAAACAGAAAAACCTTATGCTTGGTGTATTTGGTATTTTCTGTTATGTAGGAGCCGAAGTTGCTATAGGTAGCTACTTGGTAAATTATTTCATGGATATGAATTTAGTATCACTCATCAAAGAAGAAGGGTTTATGAAATCAATCGCTGAATCACTATTAAATTCTGGTTTAGCTGAAAAAGATGACAAGGCAGTTGTTGGTGTATTTGTTACCTTTTATTGGTCAGGTGCTATGATAGGACGTTTTATAGGTTCGTACTTAACCAAAATCATTAACCCAGGAAAAGTACTTGGTATATTTGCTACTTGTGCTGTTGCTTTAATCTTGATATCTATTAGTACAACAGGATTGGTTTCAATGTGGAGTATTTTAGCGGTAGGATTATTCAATTCTATTATGTTCCCTACCATTTTCACATTGGCTATTGATGGTATTGGGTCATTAAAACCAAAAGGTTCAGGGCTTTTATGTACTGCTATTGTTGGTGGTGCTATTATTCCGCCTGCATACGGATTTCTAACAGATAACATCGGATTTAAACCTGCTTTATTTTTGGTGATTTGTGCTTATGCTTACATCTTGTATTATGGTTACCGAAACTCTAAAAAAACTTTTAATCTATGAAACGCAGACACTTTATAAAAAACGCTTCACTTACTGGAGTTGGATTAACCGTTGGTTCATCAATAATTGCATGTGCTCAAGAGAATTCAAAAACCGAAAAAACTTCAGTTGTTGCAAACCCGAAAGCATCACTTCCTTTAGTTATTGCTACTTGGAATGTACCTAATGCTACTTCAAAAGCTTGGGAAACTCTAAAAAATGGAGGCTCTGCATTAGATGCCGTTGAAAAAGGTTGTATGGTTGAAGAAGCTGATGTCAATAATACTTCCGTAGGAAAAGGTGGTTTACCAGATCGTGATGGTCACGTAACGTTAGATGCGTGCATTATGGACAAGCATGGTAATTGTGGTTCAGTAGTATATCTTGAAAATATTGTACATGCTGTTTCAGTAGCCCGTAAAGTTATGGAAGACACACCACATGTTATGCTTGCTGGAAAAGGCGCTGAACAATATGCCTATGAATTAGGAATGCCAAAGGACAACTTACTAACGGAATCATCAAAAAAAGCTTGGGAGGAATGGAAAGTAAAAAGCGAGTACAAACCTATTATTAATATTGAAAATCACGATACTATTGGCATGCTTGCTATTGATGAAAATGGCGATATTTCTGGTGCCTGTACAACAAGTGGTCTTGCTTATAAAATGACTGGTCGTGTTGGTGATAGCCCAATAATTGGTTCTGGTTTATTTGTAGACAACGAAATTGGTGCTTGTGTAGCTACTGGATTGGGTGAAGAAGTTGTAAAAACAGTTGGTAGCTTTCTGGTGGTTGAACTGATGCGCCAAGGCAAATCGCCGCAAGAAGCTTGTGAAGAAGCTATAAATCGTATTGTTAGTAAACCTAATAGTAATTACAAGGATTTTCAGGTTGGGTACATTGCTGTAAACAAACAAGGAGAAACAGGAAGTTATTCTATTCATAACGGTTTTAGCATGACAAAATTTCAAAATGGAGAGAATACCAATCAAACATCTAATCATTTTATAAAAACAGAATAAGCACTTTTTTAACAACTTAACCTTTAATTAAAATAGGTATTGCTATCTTTAAATTATAAAACAATGCCTTATGTCAGCCATTCGTGTACTTATTATTGAGGACGACCCAATCATTTCTGATGACATAAAAGATATGCTTACTAGTGCAGATTATTTTGTGGTTGGTATTGCCTATGATAAAAATGACGCTTTACAAGCAGTAGATGAATTGCAACCTGACTTAATACTTTTAGATATAAATTTAGAAGGTGAATATGAAGGTTTTGAAATTGCTGAACACATAAATAAAACACGTAAAATACCGTTTTTATATCTGACTTCGTACTCTAGCAAAAACATTATTGAGCGCGCAAAAAACACATTTCCTATGGGATATATTGTTAAACCTTTTAATGAGCGCGAACTATTTTCTAGCATTGAAATTGCCTTACATAATTTTTCAAAGTTTGTGCTTCCTGTAGCACTTAATCGCGACACAATAAATAATTTAATAACAACACCTTTAACGCAAAAAGAATTTGATGTGCTAAAAGGACTTTACAGTGGAAAAACAAATCAGCAACTAGCCGATGAGCAATTTGTAAGTGTCAATACTATTAAAACCCACATTAAAAATATTTACGAAAAACTGAATACACATACACGGTCAGAAACTATTACACTTCTTAACGAGCTACTTTATTAGTTTTAGGAATTGTTATACTTATATGCGTTCCGTGAGTATTATTAGTCTCAATAGTTGCTTTCAACTTTTGCGTTAACGAGCGTATTAATCGTTGCCCGAAGGTTTCTTCTTTACCTCTTTTTATTATTTTTTCTGAAATACCAACACCATTATCAAAAACAACAAGGTTATAGTTCATTGCTGTTTCAGTCATTTCAATCTGAATTTTTGGTTCTAAATTTGCTTCTACACTATTAAAAGCATGTTTTAAAGAATTAGTTACCAACTCATTAACAATAAGCCCAATATGAATTACCTTTTCTATATCTAGCACGATATCTTTTGCTTTTACTGTCGCAGTAATTTCTTTTCCTGTTTTGTGATACGAACTAAAAATACTATCAACCAATCCTTCAAAATAACTCTGAATATTAACTGTTGTTAAATCTTCGCCAGTGTATAAATTTTTATGAAGAATTGCCATAGATTGCACGCGATTTCTTCCATTTTGAAGTGCCTCAAGCGCTTTCGGGTCTTCCACATATTTAGACTGTAAATTGAGTAAGCTAGATATCATCTGTAAATTATTCTTTACACGATGATGTGTTTCATGAAGCAACAATTCTCTATCACTTAACGCCTTGGAAATGGTGTTGTTTTTGCTTTTAATTTTTCGATAAAGTTGATATAAAGCAATGGCTGCAATACTCAACAATAACAAAGCTACAAGCGATATGAGTTGAATAGATTTTGATCGTGATAATTTAGTTTCAGAAAGCTCTTTTTCTTTATTGAGCAACGTAATTTCAGCATCCTTTTTTTGCTGATTGTAGCGCGCATCTTTTTCAGCTATAATCTCGATAGATTCTTCCGAATAAATAGAATCACTCAACCTTTTAAAGGCTTTAAAATTGACTAAAGACGATTTATAATCGCCATTTTTTTCATAAGCTTCAGATAGTAATTGATAAGCCGCTTGTTGCTGATACAATGATTGATGCTCATCATAGCTAAATACATCTTTTAAGTGTGAAATAGCTTCAGGATAACGTTTCAGCTTAATGAGTACTTCACCCATATTTAGCTTTGATTCGCACAAATTATAGGTGCTACTTAAGTTCTCTCGAATTTTTAAAGCTTTTAAATGTTCTTGGTAAGCATCGTTTAACCTACCTTGTTCTTGCCTTAACACACCTAAAAAATCATAATGAAAGCCCATTTCACGCAACGTAGGAAACACTGCATTCAGCGCTTTTTGTTTCATTAGGTGCATTTCAGCTTTATCAAACTCACCCAATTCAGTATAAAGCATCCCTAAATTGGCATTAGCACTTGCCATACCAGCACTGTCATTGAGTTTCTCATATTGTTCTAAAGCTAAAAGGTATTTGTCTTTACCTTTTTCAATTTGATCCATATTAAGGTAAAACCCAGCCAAAGAGTTATTGATATCAGCTTTTTGTTCGGCAGTTCCAAGCTTATCATAAATGCTAGCAACCTCAATCAAGTGGTTTTGAGAAATAACATTATTACCCAAAAACATATTTATAGTTCCTATAAAATGACCGCTTTTAGCCATGTCAATAGAATCTTTTTTTCGTTTAGAATAATTGTAAATAGACTGATAATAATCTAAAGCCGTTTTATAATCACCTTGCCAACGATGACTAGCGGCAAAAATGTAGTTATTTCGTATTACCGCACTACTATCAGTTGATTTAATCTAAGCCTCTTGAAGTTTATTTGCTATGTTTTCAGCTCTATCAGGATCACGCTGTACCAAATGCTCACCTAGCAAAAAAAGCGCATCCTTTTTTAAAGTTTTAGAAACGTTGCTATCAATAATCGTTTGCAAACTATCCTGATAAGCGTCTGGTTTGGCATCTTGAGCATACGAATACAAACCACTTAAGGTTACGAAAAGGCAAAAACTAAAAAATTTACACATTGATTTTCAAGTTAGTGAAACAAATTTACAAAACCATTTCTTCAAAAAATCACCCAAAAGTATGAAATAGAGTTGCCTGTATTATAAGAATTTAGCAACGCTATATTAATCACAACTTTATTACTTATGAAAACAAGATTTACTTTTTTGGCTTTTTATGTTCTTTTTGGAATAGCAGTATTTGCACAACCGAGTAATGATGCCTGTACTAGCGCACAATTTATTACTATAAACACATCATTTCAAAATATTGATTTTGATTTAACTAACGCAACTGTCAATAATGAATCTGGTTGCTCTGGAGATCCGGCAGATGACTATGTAGATGTTTGGTATCAATTTATAATGCCTGTTACAGGTAAACTTTACATTAATGGTTCAGTTACTAAAAACAGATTTAATATTTATAATAGCTGTAATGGTACAGAATTGCACTGTTTTACCAGCAACAAGCTTATTGATGACCTTATACAAGGAAGCTCCTATATATTAAGAGTTCGTAGATGGCTGCCACACAACGATGGTAATAATCAATCTTTTTTAATAAGAGCCTACGAAACTCCAGCAAATGACACCTGTAATAATTCTGAAACGATTATTGTTGATAACACTGTTCAATCAGTAGACTTTAATATAGGAGGTGCTGTAATAAACAATGAGGCTGCCTGTAATGGAGACTCTCCTGACGATTATACTGATGTATGGTTTGATTTTACAATGCCTGTTACTGGTTATTTCAACATTGAAAGTAACTCTTCATTTAACAACTTTGTATTATATGATGCTTGTGGTGGCAATGAAATAGTATGCTTTAACCAATCACAAACACTAACAACTTTAACACAAGGGCAAAACTATAAACTACGCATTTTTAGAAGTGAAACAGCAACCCTTTCGCATCTCGGTTTAAGTTTTACTGTTCAAGCTTATGAGTTTAGCCTTAATGACAATTGTTTAAATGCAGAAAACATCAACCTTACAACAAACACTCAAACAGTAAACTTCAGTATGCTTGGAGCAACTATTAATAATGAAATTGCCTGTAATGAAAGTAGCGCTGATAATTATGCTGATCTTTGGTACAGTTTTACAATGCCTGTTGATGGGTCATTAGAAATAATGAGTGCCTCAACCATCAATAAGTTTTCATTATACAATGCTTGTAATGGTACTTTAATCTATTGTTCACCTTTATTTTACGAGACTTCTATCCCATTATATGTTGATGAACTTGAGCAAGGAGAAAGTTATATATTAAAGGTATATAGAGAAGAAGACCAAGTGGATAATATGTCTTACAATTCCTTTACCTTAAAAGCGACTGACCCAACTATTTTAGATTGCTCATCTCCAGAAGTTCTTACGGTTACAACAACTGAAACCACTATCGATTTAGACTTGGATTCAGCAGTTTATAATCATGAAATAGGTTGTGATGATACAGATATTGATGACTACACCGATTTTTGGTATGAATTTACAATGCCAGTAAACGGCAATCTTTATATAAATCCATCTACATCATATAATTACAACAAAGCAGCTATTTACAACGCTTGTGGCGGCAATTTGCTGTATTGTTTTTCAGAAAATAAACTCATAGATGATTTAGTACAGGGACAAACATATCTGTTACGTATTTACAGACCTCGAACTATATATCCTGACGGGAACCAGTTTGCAATTAGAGCTTATGAGCGTATATCAAATGATATCTGTAGTAATGCCGAAGTATTACCTACATTAACTTCAGATAATACAGCAATTTACTTCAATTTAGGAGGTGCAAGTGTTAGCACTGAAGAAACCTGTATAGGTGATTCAGATTATATTCTAGATGCTTGGTGGCAAGTCACTATGCCTATAACAGGAAACTTATTTGTTGACACTCCTGGAGGGAATGGTATTGCTGTTTATGATGCTTGTAATGGTAATCAGCTATTTTGTGCTTTAGAAACCTCATCAGCTTTTAAACTCATTGACAATTTAATTGAAGGCAACACGTATTTAATTCGCTTTTTTAACACAGAATCAACTCTATTTGGTCCTGCTGATTTTCATTCCATGAATTTAAGAGTTTTTGAAAGAGCTGAAAATGACGCTTGTGCAAATGCGGAAACCATTCCAACAATAACAGATACTGCACAAGAAATAAATTTTTACACATTTGGTTCAGAGATAAATGAAGAATACGGTTGTGGCACATTCAATCTAGAAGATTATGTTGATGTTTGGTTTGAGTTCACTATGCCCAACCTTCCCGGAAATCTAACTATCACAAGTTATGTTTACAACCATTATGCAGTTTTTGATGCTTGCAATGGTAATGAAATACATTGCTTTCAAGGATCAGACCAAGTGGAAGGCCTTATACCTGGAGAAACCTATATTTTGAGAGCTTTTCAAAGACAAAACGAAATGTTTCATCCCTATGCGTTTTTTGATATTTGGGTAGATAATACTTTAGGAATTGAGGATCAATCTTTAGAAAACACCATTAACATCTACCCAAATCCAGTAAGGGATTACATCAATATTTCAATTGCAAACAATCAAACAATAACAGCAATACAATGTTATGACTTAATGGGAAAACAAATTTTCAATTCAACCTACAAAGAACAAATTAATGTTAGTTATTTAAAATCTGGTCTTTATTTGCTTAAAATTGAAACGCTCTCCGGAAGTTTTATAAAAAAGATTATGGTTGAGTAGTGTTTTTTAGTTTAGTTAGTTAAAAAGGAACAATCTATGAGGTTGTTCCTTTTTAAAACCATTTAATAGTTAAGTCTACTAATTTCTGCTTAAAGTTATTGTAAGGAGGCATTAGTAAATCTACAGCTCCAATAGTATGTTGTTTTAACACAGATCGTTGATTGGTAAATTCCAAAAAACCAAAATACCCATGCGATTTCCCAATGCCACTATTGTTTGAGCCTCCAAAAGGCAAGTTATGGTTTAAAAACTGTAACAAATTGTGGTTAACACAAGTACTTCCTGCTCTTGTGTTGTCAATAATGTGTTTTATAGTCTTATTGTTTTTACTAAAAACATATAAGGCAAGCGGCTTTTCTTTTGAATTAATATAGTCGATAACCTCATCAATATTACCGTAAGTTTTTACAGGAAGAATTGGCCCAAAAATTTCGTTTTTCATCAGTGCACTATCTTCAGAAGCATCAAAAACTAAAGTAGGTTCTATATAATTATCTTCTTCTTTATAGCTTCCTCCTATTTCTATAGTTGCATTTTTTAATGATGCATCTTCTAAATAAGACTTTAATCGTTCAAAATGTTTTCTGTTTACTATCCTTGCCAAAGAGTTGGACTCAGAGGCTTTTTCTGAATAGAATTCATCTAAATGCTTTTTAAAACTTGCTATAAATGCTGTTTTAATAGTTTCGTTTATGAACACATAATCTGGAGCAATACAGGTTTGACCAACATTCATAAATTTTCCAAAAATTATTTTCTTCACCACTTTATCCAAATTGGTGGTATCATCAATTATGGTTGGCGATTTCCCTCCAAGTTCTAAAGTTACTGATGTTAAATGCTCCGAAGCTGCTTTCATTACTATTTTACCAACTTGTGGAGAACCTGTAAAAAAGATATGATTAAAAGGTAGCTTTAAAAGTTCCTGAGAAACTTCTACCTCTCCTTCAACTAGCGCAATTTCATTATCGTCAAACAGCTCCTCAATTATATCTCTCATCACTTTAGAAGTATGAGGTGTCATTTCGCTAGGTTTTAAAATCACAGTATTGCCTGCTGCTATTGCAGAGACTAACGGTCCAAAAGTAAGATTGACAGGGAAATTCCATGGTGAAATAATTAAACAAACACCTTTTGCCTCGTTTTTAATGTATGATGAGCTTCCTAAAAGAGAAATGGGTGTTTCTACTTTTTGAGGCTTTAACCAAGATTTCAGATTTCGTTTTACAAAATTAATTTCATCGATAACAGGATATATCTCAGTTAAGTCAGTTTCTAACTGTGGTTTCTTGAAGTCACTATACAATGCATCTCTAAGCCTTTGTTTATAGGTAAACTCTAATGCGTTCTTTAAACGGTTAAGTTTCATAATACGTGCTTTGTATGTTGTATTCCCAACAGAAAACTGATTGATTTTCTGACTGTTAAACAGATTTAAATAGGCGTTCTCACTCTTATTTACCATTTCTAAACAACGTTTTTATTGGGCTCAAAGCTCATTTTGTGCATTTCACCGATGTTTTTTACCATGCTTTTCATCTTATCTAGTAATCGACTGTTTTCATCTAAAATATTTAAACTAGCCTTAAATGTTACGTTTCTTTGACAAGAATTTTAAAATAAACCCTTTATAACAAGGTCATGAAAAAAGTTTTAATATTTTTAGTTTTTTTAAGTTTACCTCTACTTTCTGTAGGACAAAATGATATCGCTACTAACAAAAATAGTGATACTATTGAAACTACAACTAAGAAAGAAGATACTCAGTCTAAAAAAGAGACTACAGATAGTTCTAAATTCAAATCAGAATTAATGAACTTAAACCACAAAAAAAGCAATGATATTATTAGTATTAAAGCTTACAGAAAAAGTTTACAAATAAAAGTAAAGACCATAAAGCTTTGCTAGAATAAATAAAGATTATAAAAAAAGCCGAAACAATTGTTTCGGCTTTTTTTATTAGTATTCTTAAGTTTTGTAGTTTTATAGACTACAAAATTTCAAAAAATGTCAGACCAAAAACGTCTTTTCCTAGTCGATGCTTACGCGTTAATTTTTCGTGGGTATTACGCCTTTATTAAAAATCCAAGAATCAACTCAAAAGGCATCGATACTTCGGCCATTATGGGTTTTATGAATTCACTTTTAGATGTTATAAAACGTGAGCGTCCAGACCATTTAGCCGTATGTTTCGATAAAGGCGGAAGTACAGATAGAGTAGAAATGTTTGAGGCGTACAAAGCCAATCGCGACGAAACGCCAGAAGCCATAAAAGTTGCCGTACCTTACATTCAAGAGATTTTAAAAGCAATGCATATTCCTATTATGGTGAAGGAAGGTTATGAAGCCGACGACGTTATAGGAACCCTATCGAAACAAGCCGAAAAACAAGGTTATCAAACCTTTATGGTTACACCTGATAAGGATTTTGCGCAGTTAGTGTCTGAAAATATTTTTATGTACCGTCCAAAATCGTTTGGTGGTGGTTACGAAACTTGGGGCATTCCTGAAGTGCAGAAAAAATTTGAAGTTGAAGATCCGTTACAGGTAATTGATTTCTTAGGAATGATGGGAGATTCCAGCGACAACATCCCAGGTTTACCTGGTGTTGGCGAAAAAACTGCGAAAAAATTCTTGAAAGCTTACGGAAGTATAGAAGGTTTGTTTGAAAACATCCACGAACTGAAAGGTAAAATGAAAGAGAAAGTTGAAGCTAATCAAGAATTAGGCTTACTATCGAAAAAACTGGCTACCATAATGCTTGATGTTCCTGTGGAATTTGATGAAAAAGATTTTGAAATGTGCGATCCGGACATTGAAGCGGTTAAAACCATTTTTCAAGATTTAGAGTTTAGAAGACTCACTGAAAACTTCTTAAAAACTTTTGCTGCGGAAGATACTCAAGCAACTGCTGAAACAGCATCGAAAACGGAGGAAAAAGTAAAACCAAAAACAACCTCAACAGCTGGTGCAGGACAATTTTCTCTATTTGGTGGCGATGTTAATGATATAGATACCGAAACAAATCCAGCATCGCATACCCGAAAAACCGCAGAAAGCACAAGCCATTTTTACCAAAGCGTCGCCTCTGGTATGGCAACAAAACTTTTCATTAAAAATTTAATGAATCAAACTTCGGTGTGTTTTGATACCGAAACCACAGGTTTAAATCCGTTAACTGCAGAATTGGTTGGTATTGCATTTTCATGGGAAGTTGGTAAAGGCTTTTACTTGCCATTTCCTGAGGATAAAACCGAAGCACAAGAACTTATTGAACAGTTACGTCCGTTTTTTGAAAGTGAAACCATTGAAAAAATCGGTCAGAATTTAAAATACGATATTAAAGTTTTAGCCAAATACAACATCGAGGTAAAAGGTAAATTGTTCGATACCATGTTAGCGCACTACCTGATTAATCCAGATATGCGTCACAATATGGATGTGTTGGCAGAAACCTATTTGAATTACACACCAATTTCTATTGAAACGTTAATTGGCAAGAAAGGAAAAAATCAACTTTCAATGCGCGATGTTCCTCTGGAAAAACAAACGGAGTACGCGGTTGAAGATGCTGACATCACCTTGCAATTAAAAGAACATTTTCAAAACGAATTAGGCGAAGCCAATACCCAAACCTTGTTTGATGACATTGAAATTCCGTTACTGCGCGTTTTAGCGGCTATGGAATTGGAAGGCATAAACCTTGACAAAGACTTTTTAGCATCACTAGCAGAGCAACTAAACAACGACATTGCTACACTTGAAAAGCGCATTTACGAAGCTGCTGGCGAAGAATTCAACATTGCATCACCTAAACAATTAGGTGTAATTTTATTTGAAAAAATGAAGCTGGTTGACAAGCCTAAAAAGACTAAAACTGGGCAATATTCTACTGCCGAAGACGTATTGAGTTATTTGGCTAAAGACCATGAAATCATTCAAAACATTCTTGATTTTAGAGGTTTAAGCAAACTTAAAAGCACGTATGTTGATGCGTTACCGCTTCAGGTTGAAGAAGCCACAGGACGCGTACACACCGATTACATGCAAACCGTTGCTGCCACAGGTCGTTTAAGTAGTAACAACCCGAACTTACAGAACATTCCTATTCGTACCGAGCGTGGTCGTCAAGTGCGAAAGGCGTTTATTCCGCGAAGCGAAGATTACACCCTTTTAGCTGCTGATTATTCTCAAATTGAATTACGCATTATCGCAGCCTTAAGTGAAGAAGAAACCATGATTGAAGCCTTTAACAACGGTGAAGATATTCACGCTTCAACCGCTGCAAAAGTGTTTAATGTAGCTATTGAAGACGTCACACGCGAACAACGTAGCAACGCCAAAACTGTAAACTTCGGTATTATTTACGGCGTTTCTGCTTTCGGATTAAGCAATCAAACTAACTTGTCTCGTAGTGAAGCAAAGGAATTAATTGATACGTATTATGAAACCTATCCGAAGTTAAAAAAATACATCAGTAAGCAAGTCGATTTTGCACGCGACCATGGTTATGTGCAAACTGTTTTAGGCCGTCGCAGATATTTAAAAGACATCAACTCTAGAAATGCTGTGGTGCGTGGTGCAGCAGAACGAAATGCGGTAAATGCACCAATTCAAGGTAGTGCAGCCGACATTATTAAACTCGCTATGATTGCCATTTACAAGAAACTTGAAGCTGGCAATTACAAAACAAAAATGCTACTGCAAGTACACGATGAATTGGTTTTCGACGTTTACAAACCAGAACTGGAAACCATTTCAACCTTAATTAAAGCCGAAATGGAAAACGCTTATAAACTGTCTGTACCGCTCGATGTTGAGTTAGATACTGGTGATAATTGGTTAGAGGCGCATTAATTTTTTAATCTTTTTATAATTTGAAAATAGACAAGTTTGTTCTTGCTATTATAATCGTTGTTATAACAGCATATATTTATCCACATTTAGGTGCTGGTGAAAGCGCAAAACTTTTAAATACGCTGAGCAGTATTGGTATTTCACTCATCTTTTTTTTCTACGGATTAAAATTGAGTCCAGAACAGATAAAATTAGGGTTAAAAAACTGGAAATTACATGTGCTTATTCAAAGTATAACGTTTGTAGTTTTCCCTTTAATTGTGTTGGCAGTGCAACCCTTTATTTCTTCCGATAATAAATCGTTGTGGTTAGCTTTTATGTTTTTGGCAGCTTTACCTTCAACCGTTTCGTCCTCAGTGGTTATGGTATCTATTGCAAAGGGTAACATTCCTGCTGCTATTTTTAATGCGAGTATTTCGGGACTAATTGGAGTTGTGCTCACACCGCTTTGGATTGGTTTTTTTATGACTTCTACCAATACCGATTATAGTTTAATCGATGTGTATCAAAAATTGTTATTGGAAATATTAGCACCTGTTATTCTTGGTTTATTATTAAGACGTTTTTTAGGTGCTTTTGCTTTAAAGCACAGTAAAAAAATAACACTGTTTGATAAAAGCGTGATTTTATTAATTATCTATAAAAGTTTTTCAAAATCCTTTTTAGACCGCATTTTCGACAACTTAAGTATTATCAACTTAATTGGAGTTTTTCTTCTAGCTGTTGTATTGTTTTGGCTCGTATATTTTTTAATAGGCTTTATAAGTAAAAAACTGAATTTCAATATTGAAGATCGCATTACAGCTCAATTTTGTGGCACCAAAAAATCGTTAGTTCATGGTACGGTATTTTCAAAAATACTATTTCAAAACGCTTCTTTTTTAGGAGTTATTTTACTACCAATTATGATGTTTCACGCATTTCAAATTTTAGCTATAAGCGTGATTGCTTCAAAACATTCTAAACGGAATTAAGTGTTATTTGAATTAAAGTTTAGAAATAGCCTTTTCTAGAATACTTTTTATCTGATGCTTTAAACTTTCAGGTTCTATGATTTTTGCATAATCTGAAAAAACTATATACCATCTTGAAAAACCATGTTCTACATAAGGTGTTAAGAACGTCATTTCAACATAATTGCCTTTTACTTTTTCTGATACAAATCCGTGTTGCCATTTGCTATTGTTTATAAATCGAACGACAGATTTATCTACTTGAATAACTACTTTTGTTTTTTCTACGTCATTCAATTTATTACGGTAATCATCTAAGGTAATGTGCTCTCTTGTAAAACTATGTTGGGTTGGTTTTATGGCTTGCATTCTATCGGTTCTAAATTGTCTGTAATCCTTCCGAAGATGACAAAAACCCAAAACATACCAAAATCCCGTTTCGTGATAAATACCAACAGGCTCTACAAAACGTTCGGTAGGATTTTCGTTGTTAAGCGCCTGATATTTTAAATGCACTTGACGCTTTTCAGCAATACTTTCAAAAAGTACCTCTAGTGCATTGGGCAAATCATCATTAAATAGTTTATGAGAAGGGTCGACTAATATTTGAGATTCTAAAGCAGAAATCCAGTCTTTTTCACGTCCACGTAACACCGATTTCAACTTCAGCATTGCTGATTCGTAGTAATTTCCTAACGATTTATCTACAAATTTCTGCATCAGTTTTTCGGCAGCAACAAAACTACCTGCTTCTTCGCGTGTAAACATAACTGGTGGCAAACGGTAGCCTTCCATTATTGAATAGCCAACACCTGCTTCGCTAACTATTGGCACTCCCGAAGCTTCAAGCGTACGAATATCGCGATAAATGGTTCGTAAACTTACCTGAAACCTATCGGCTAATTCTTGTGCTTTTACAATGCGTTTGGATTGCAATTGAATAAGTATAGCTACAATTCTATCAAAACGTTTTACAGTGTCTAAACTCATAATGCTGTAACATATATCCCAAAGATAGGTTTTCAGGTTGAAGTTTGTATTTAATTTACCCTTCAACATAATTATTAATCATTAATAAGACACAAAAATAGATGTGGTGTATGACAAGGGTTTGTCAGTTGAAATTTTTTAAAACTTTATTTTTTACTACTGACACAAAGCTGTCACTATGCACTTGTAATTTTGATTTCAAATAACAAGAACATCAAAAAACAAAAAACATGGAAACAAACACCAACACTACATTACAAACAGTAATTACACCTGAAGAATTATTAGCGCAATGGCAAGGACATCGTAACTTAACTCGACGTGTTATTGAAGCTTTTACAGAAAAAGACTTATTCAATTTTTCAATAGGTGGCATGCGTCCTTTCTCTGAAATGGTTGTTGAACTTTTAGCTATTGCAGCACCTGGTATCAAAGAAATTGTTACTGGTAAAACTGCAGCGTTTAATGAAGACATTAACCATGAAAATAAGAAGGCAAAACTGCTTGAGCTTTGGGATAAAACAACCGAAGATATCAATACATATTGGGCGCAAATAAAGCCAGAACAATTTCATGACACTATTAAAAGTTTTGGTGAATATGAAGGTACTGTTTGGTCTTCAATTTTTTATTTCATAGATAATGAAATTCATCATCGCGGACAAGCCTATGTGTATTTACGTGCTTTAAATATTGAACCACCTTTCTTTTACGAACGCTAAAATTTACAGCATGAATTCTGTTTTGGTCTTTAAAACATCTATCACTTCAAATCGTGAAATTAAACAGTTAAAGCCTGTTTTAAATAGCTTAATTGCCAAAAATGGATATTGGAATTTTGACTTGGAAGATTGTGACAATATCTTCCGAGTTGAAACCAAAACCATTACACCTTATGCTATTTCACAGGCCTTTAAAAGTCTTGGTTTTTATTGCGAAGAATTGGATTAGAAAACCTATTTACGTTTTCTCTTCTTATACTTGACCTTATTTTTTCGTTGGTTAAAAGGTACAGCATCGTTAAAGGTGTTTTTAGTTTTACCAGGTTTATTTTTACGCCATTTTTCATCTTTTTTAGGCAATAAAACATCAAGTAAATCTTGTCTTCCTAATTTATTAAGCGTGTTTTTTATCCAGGCTTTGTTTTCATCTTTATACCAAAAGAAAAAACGGTGTTGTTCGTCTTTTTCTTTTCTGGTTTTTGGAGTATTTACTTTCTTTAAAGTGTATGGATGATAACCAGAGTAATAAATTACTGTAGCAACTGTCATAGGTGTTGGCGTAAAACCTTGAACTTGCTCAAGCTGAAAGCCCATATCTTTAGTTTCGGCGGCAAGATTTGCCATATCTTCAACCTCACATGCTGGATGATTTGAGATGAAATACGGAATTAACTGTAAGTTCAGTTTATTCTTGATATTGATTTTATCAAAACGTTCTTTAAACTTATGGAAGTAACTAAACGATGGTTTTCGCATTAATTTCAAAACAGGATCACTGGTATGTTCTGGCGCTACTTTAAGGCGACCAGAAACATGCTTTGTCATCACTTCTTCTGTATAATCGTCTAACTCTTTTGGGTCTGCGTTTTTATTAAATTCAGGCACTAACATATCGTGACGAATACCAGAGCCTATGAACGATTTTTTCACCTTTGGATGACTATCAACTGCTTGATATAATTCGGTTAACGGTTTATGAGACGTATCTAAATTGCTACAAATTACTGGTGAAATACAACTTGGTGCAACACATTTATCGCAAATAGATTGTACTTTACCTTTCATTTGGTACATGTTTGCACTTGGCCCACCAATATCAGACAAATAGCCTTTAAAATCGGGCATATTAACCACTTTATCAACTTCCTTTAAAATAGATTCTTTACTTCGACTCGCTATAAATTTTCCTTGATGTGCCGAAATGGTGCAAAAACTACAGCCACCAAAACAACCACGATGAATGTTTATAGACGTTTTTATCATCTCGTAAGCAGGAATTGGCCCACGCTTATTGTATTTTGGATGTGGTAAACGTGTGTAAGGCAAATCGAAAGAGGCATCAATTTCGGCTTCCGTCATTGTAGGATAAGGCGGATTAATCATCAACATCTTACTACCAACACGCTGAAAAATTCGTCTTGCAGCTAACTTATTAGACTCTTGCTCTATTACTTTAAAGTTAGATGCGTAAGCCTTTTTATCTTTTAAACAGGTTTCGTGTGAAGCGATTTCAACATCTTCCCAATTTTTGTTTTTTGGGATATCGTTTTCATCATTAATAAGAATTGCTGTTTGGTTAACCGTATTAATACTATTGAAAGGGACTCCACGTTCAAGTAAACGGACAATTTCACGAAGTGGTTGTTCGCCCATTCCATACACCAACATATCTGCTTTAGAGGTTTCTAAAATAGTTGGCATTAATTGGTCACTCCAATAGTCGTAATGGGTTACACGACGCAACGAGCCTTCAATACCACCAATTAAAACTGGTGTATCAGGCCATTTTTCTTTTAATATTTTACTGTAAACGGTTGATGCATAATCTGGTCTAA
This sequence comes from Meridianimaribacter flavus, assembly GCF_004366715.1. GTDB lineage: Bacteria > Bacteroidota > Bacteroidia > Flavobacteriales > Flavobacteriaceae > Gaetbulibacter_B > Gaetbulibacter_B jejuensis. The sequence goes on along the minus strand of NZ_SOQZ01000005.1, from coordinate 159,818 downwards.
AACCAATTTCACCATTTGGCGTATAGGCATCTTTATCGCGACGTTTTTTATTGGCGTTATAGTTGCTAATCATAGGATCCATACAACCACCAGTAACACCGAAGAATAAACGCGGTTTACCTAACTTAACAAAATCTTGAAGATTATCGTTAACGTTAGGTTGCGGTACGATAGCAACACGCAAACCCATACTTTCTAACAAACGTCCAATTACTGCTGGACCAAAGGTTGGATGATCTACATAGGCATCTCCGCTAAACAGGATAACATCTAAGTATTCCCATCCGCGAATTTTCACCTCTTTGTTTGTGGTAGGTAACCAACTAGAAAGTCTTAATTCTTCTTGCATAACGACACAAAGGTAAATAGAAATTACTACTTAATTGCAAACACACCTGTTAAACCACACAAATGCAACACAATAGAAGTATATTTTGGTGAAAAATTATAAATCGAGCGCTTTAATGTTTTCTATACGATTACGCTCTAGAAAATCATCAATAGTTTCAAAATGTTCAATAACACGTTGATTTTTAAATTCGAATACTTTCTTTGATAAGCCTTGAAGAAAATCACGATCGTGAGATACTAAAATTAAGGTACCATCAAATTCTTTTAGAGCGTCTTTTAAAACGTCTTTAGATTTTAAATCGAGATGGTTGGTTGGTTCATCCAAAATCAGTAGGTTTACAGGTTCTAATAGTAATTTTACCATGGCTAATCTGGTTTTTTCACCACCAGAAAGCACACCAACTTTTTTGTCGATATCGTCGCCTTTAAACATAAAACGACCTAAAATATTTTTTATTTGCGTACGAATATCGCCTTTGGCAACTTCATCAACCGTTTGAAAAATAGTTAAGTCTTCATCTAAAAGTGCAGCTTGGTTTTGTGCAAAATAACCTACTTGAACATTGTGACCTAAAGAGCAAGTGCCTTCTACATCAATTTGTCCCATAATGGCTTTTATCATCGTTGATTTCCCTTCACCATTTCTACCTACAAAACATACTTTTTCGCCACGCGCAATCGACATGTTTGCATTTTTAAACACTACGTGATCATCGTATGATTTAGAGACATCTTTTACCGTTACAGGATAATCTCCCGAACGCTGTGTTTTTGGAAAACGCAGTTTTAAAGCTGAAGTATCAACATCGTCAACCTCAATAATTTCAAGTTTTTCTAGCATACGCACTCGAGATGCCACCTGGTTGGTTTTAGAATATGTTCCTTTAAATCGCTCAATAAACGCCTGGTTATCGGCTATAAATTTTTGTTGTTCTTGATAAGCTTTTATTTGATGCGCTCGTCTATCTTCACGAAGCTGTAAATAATGAGTATAATTTGCTTTATAATCGTAAATACGACCCATAGTCACTTCTATGGTTCGATTGGTAATGTTATCTACAAACGCTCTATCGTGCGAAATCACGACCACTGCTTTAGCTTTATTCACTAAAAAATCTTCTAGCCAAATTACCGATTCAATATCTATATGGTTGGTTGGCTCATCAAGCAAAATTAAATCAGGTTTTTGAAGTAAAATTTTCGCCAACTCAATACGCATACGCCATCCACCTGAAAACTCGCTTGTTGGTTTATTAAAATCTTCAGGTTTAAAGCCTAAACCTTTCAACGCTTTTTCAACTTCGGCCGTGTAATTAACCTCTTCTAAAGCATAGTATTTTTCACCCAAATCTGATACGCGCTCAATGATTTTCATGTACTCGTCAGATTCGTAATCTGTTCTAGTTTCAAGTTGCTTATTTAGCGCATCCATTTCATCTCGCATTTCAAAAATATGACTAAATGCTTTAGATGTTTCTTCTAAAACAGATGTATCATCTTCGGTTAATAAATGCTGAGGCAAGTAAGCAATTACAGCATCTTTTGGAGCTCGCATATGTCCTTTAGTAGGGTTTTGTACACCTGCAATAATTTTCATCATTGTAGATTTTCCAGCACCATTTTTACCCATAAGGGCAATTTTATCATTTTCATTTATAGTAAAAGACACATCACTAAATAAGGTGTGACCACTAAATTCTACAACTAAATTATCTACAGAAATCATAGCTTTAATTTTAAAGGCGCAAAACTACTAAAAGCCGAAAGATAAATCTTTGATTTTTTTGAAGTAATGTTAGTTTTTACGGTATTACATAGATGACATTAATAAAAACACTCAAAACCTCTAAGAAAATTGACATTATAATGTTTGGTATACTTTAAATAATCAATCAAAAATCACCTCTTATTTTAAACATTTGTATATCAAAACTATTCTATAATTATATGAATAGAAAAACCTATAAATGACAAATTGCAACCTAGTATAAAACAAACCTTAATTCAACCTTTTTAAACAGCCTGATTTTCAACGAAAAAAAACATCTAATTAGAATTTGGTAATCAAATATATAATCGTAAATTTGCAAACTCTTTTTGAGAGAAGAATGTTTAATTATTAAATTAGAAAGTGTGGACACATTAAGCTACAAAACAGTTTCAGCAAATAAAGCCACTGTAAATAAGGAGTGGGTTTTAGTTGATGCTGAAGGACAGACTTTAGGTCGCTTAGCTTCTAAAGTTGCAAAACTTTTAAGAGGTAAGCATAAACCTAACTTTACACCACACGTTGATTGCGGAGACAATGTAATTGTTGTTAACTCTGAAAAAATCAACTTAACAGGAAACAAGTGGAACGACAAAACTTACATTCGTCACACAGGTTATCCAGGTGGTCAAAGAAGTTTATCTGCTACAGAAATGTTTGGAAAAGATCCAGCAAGATTAGTAGAAAAATCAGTAAAAGGAATGTTGCCTAAAAACAAATTAGGCGCAGATTTATTCCGTAACCTAACAGTTGTTGTTGGTACTGAGCATGCTCATGAAGCTCAAAAACCAAAAGCAATTAACTTAAACGAATTCAATTAATGGAAGTAATTCACAAAATCGGCCGTAGAAAGACGGCTGTTGCTCGTGTGTATGTTGCCCAAGGAAAAGGAAACATCACGATTAACAAAAAAGACATGGCGGTTTATTTTCCTACTGCAACTTTACAGTACAAAGTAAACCAACCTTTAGCTATGACTAACAATGATGGCAACTTTGATATTACAGTAAATGTATATGGAGGTGGCATAACAGGTCAAGCTGAGGCAATCCGTTTAGCATTATCTCGTGCTATGTGCGAAGTAGATGCTGACAACAGAGGTATTTTAAAACCTGAAGGTTTATTAACTAGAGACCCAAGAATGGTAGAGCGTAAGAAATTCGGACAGAAGAAAGCTCGTAAGAAATTCCAGTTCTCTAAACGTTAAAATCCCCAACTTGATTTCGGGATCTGTATTTACAGTTTTACAATCAAGTTATTTAAAACATTTAAACCAGTTATTGTTGCCCATGGCCTTTGTGTCAGGGTTTAGTTTAGCATCTAAATGATTAAGGCGAGCGAAAGCAACCACTCAATCATTGCTAATTCAACAGAACGTAAACTATTACAAAATGGAAAAAGTAGAAGTAAAAGAATTACTTGAAGCAGGTGTACATTTTGGACACTTGACTAGAAAATGGGATCCAAACATGGCTCCTTACATTTATATGGAGCGTAACGGTATCCATATTATCAATCTTTACAAAACTGCTGCCAAAATTGAAGAAACTTCTCAAGCTCTTCACAAAATTGCAGCTTCTGGAAAGAAAATCTTATTTGTTGCTACAAAAAAACAAGCTAAAGACATCGTTGCTGAAAAAGCAGGTGCAGTAAACATGCCTTACATTACTGAAAGATGGCCAGGTGGAATGTTAACTAACTTTGTAACTATTAGAAAAGCTGTTAAAAAAATGGCTTCTATTGATAGAATGAAAAAAGATGGTACATTCAACACACTTTCTAAAAAAGAGCGTTTACAGGTAGACCGTTTAAGAGCTAAATTAGAAAAGAACTTAGGTTCTATCTCTGATATGACTCGTTTACCAGGTGCTTTATTTGTTGTAGATATCAAGCGTGAACACATTGCAATTAAAGAAGCACAAAAATTAAACATTCCAATCTTTGCAATGGTTGACACTAACTCAGATCCAAGACAAGTTGATTACTTGATTCCATCTAACGATGATGCTTCAAAATCAATCAACAAAGTACTTTCTTTGGTAACATCTGCAATTGCAGACGGTTTATCAGAAAGAAAATCTGATAAAGCTGATAAATCAGAAAAAGCAGCTAAACCTGCTAAAACTGCAAAAAAGAAAGCAGTAGCTGAAGAAGAAGAATAAATAACAATTTCAAAACATAAATAAGTCGTTTAGTTCTTTTCTTTGTTGAAAATTAATTGGACGACTTTTTTAAATTTTAAACTCATGGAAAATACTGTAAAAATTACAGCCGCAGAAGTAAATAAACTAAGACAAGCAACAGGAGCAGGAATGATGGATTGCAAAAAAGCCCTAGTGGAAGCTGGTGGTGATTTTGACAAAGCTATTGAGGTTTTACGTAAAAAAGGACAAAAAGTTGCTGAAAAAAGAGCTGACCGTGACTCATCTGAAGGTGCAGCTATCGCAAAAATTAACGATGATAATACTGTAGGTGTTGCTATTGTATTAGGTTGCGAAACTGACTTTGTTGGTAAAAACGAAAACTTTGTGAAATTAGCTAACGATTTAGCTGATATCGCTATAAACTACAATACAAAAGAAGAGTTTTTAGCTGCTGATTTTGGTGGAATGACTGTTGCTGATAAATTAACTGAGCAAACAGGTGTTATTGGTGAAAAATTAGACATCACTGCTTTTGAAAAGTTAGAAGCTCCTTATGTTGGACAATACGTTCACATCAATAAAATTGCTGCTTTAGTAGGTTTATCTGCAAAAGTTGATAACGCTGATACTTTAGTAAAAGACGTTGCAATGCAAGTAGCTTCAATGGGAGCAACTACATTATCTTACAAAGATTTTGATCCTGCATTTATCGCTTCTGAAACTGAAGCTAGAATTGCTGTTATTGAAAAAGACAATATTGAATTAGGTCGTTTAGGTAAAACTTTAAAAAATGTACCTCAATACATTTCAATGGCACAATTAACTCCTGAAGTTTTAGCTAAAGCTGAAGAAGATGCAAAAGCTGAATTAAAAGCTGAAGGTAAGCCAGAGCAAATTTGGGATAGAATTTTACCAGGTAAAATGGAGCGTTTCATTTCTGATAACACAACTTTAGACCAAGAACAATGCTTATTGGATCAAAACTTCATTAAAGACGAAAAAATAAACGTAGCAAAATATGTTGCATCTTATGGAGATGTTGAAGTTACAAGTTTTAAACGTGTAACTGTTGGATAATTAAAATCCAATTTTCCAAAACATTAAAAAGCTTCTCATAACGAGAGGCTTTTTTTATAATTCAAAAACAAAAAAATTATGTAGTTTTGCTAAACTTTCAAAATCAAAATGAAATACAAAAGAATTCTCCTAAAATTATCTGGTGAAGCCCTAATGGGAACACGTCAATACGGTATTGATCCTGTACGTTTATCAGAATATGCAAACGACATTAAAGAAATCATTGAAAAAGGTGTTGAAGTAGCCATCGTTATTGGTGGTGGAAACATTTTTAGAGGTGTTGCTGGTGCAAGCAATGGAATGGACAGGGTTCAAGGTGATCACATGGGTATGTTAGCAACCGTCATTAATGGTTTAGCTTTACAAAGTGCCTTAGAAGATGCTGGTGTACCTACTCGTTTACAGTCGGCAATAAGTATTGATGAAGTTGCTGAACCTTTTATTAGAAGAAAAGCACTTCGCCACTTAGAAAAAGGACGTGTTGTAATTTTTGGTGGTGGAACAGGAAACCCATATTTTACAACAGATTCTGCTGCTGTATTAAGAGCAATTGAAATGGAAGCTGATGTTATTTTAAAAGGTACTCGTGTGGATGGAATTTACAATGCTGATCCTGAAAAAGACTCAAAAGCTGTAAAATTTGATTATATTTCTTTTGATGATGTATTGCGCCAAGGCCTTAAAGTAATGGACACTACAGCCTTTACATTGAGTCAGGAAAATGAACTTCCAATTATTGTTTTTGATATGAACAAAAAAGGAAACTTACTAAAAGTAGTTTCTGGAGAAAAGATTGGAACTAAAGTAAACTTATAATAATTTTAAAGGTTTGGCTCATTTTTTGAAATGGCTTTTTAAGAATTAAAATACTTTTAAAGATGAACGAAGACATACAATTTATACTAGACTCTGCTAAAGAATCAATGGATGCTGCAATAAAGCATTTAGAAAAACAATTAGTAAACATTAGAGCAGGAAAAGCTAGTCCTGCAATGTTGGGAGGTGTAATGGTTGACTATTATGGGTCTCAAACACCATTAAATCAGGTTGCAAACGTAAACACTCCTGATGGTAGAACCATATCTGTTCAACCTTGGGAAAAAGGAATGCTACAAGAAATTGAGCGAGGAATAATGATTGCTAATCTTGGTTTTAACCCTATGAACAATGGTGAAATGATTATTATTAATGTACCACCATTGACTGAAGAGCGTCGTCGTGACCTTGCTAAACAAGCTAAAGCCGAAGCTGAAGATGCTAAGATTGGTGTTAGAAGTGCAAGAAAAGATGCTAACAACGAAATTAAAAAATTAGATGATGCATCGGAAGACCTACAAAAAAATGCAGAGATTGACATACAACAAATGACCGATAAATACGTTAAAAAAATTGACGATATTTTAGAAGTCAAAGAAAAAGAGATAATGACAGTATAATTAAAAGCGACAATTATGTCGCTTTTTCTTATCCTTTTAAAACCCTTCCCTCTTACATGCATAAACACTGTGTTTTTATTTTTTTTATACTCTGTATTTATACTACACAGTCGCAAACAACTTTAAAAGATTCTATTAAAGTTAGTCAGGATTCTATTAAAAAAACCGAATTTCTTAAACAAATAGGCAATGGTTTTTTTCCAACCAATTACTTAAACATAGATTTACGATACCTTTTTAAATACAACCAATATGAAGGTGTAAGAACAGGTTTAGGTGGCATTACAAACAAACGCTTTTCAGAACATTATAGGCTTAATGGCTATCTTGTTTATGGGTTTTTAGACCATAATTTTAAATACAGTATTGGTGGTGGGTTTAGACTTGCGTCAAAATCTAACACTTGGCTAAACTTATCATATACTGATGATCTTCAGGAAACAGGAAGTTCTGCTTTTTTAACCGACAAACGTTTTTTTCAGTTCTTTGAACCTCGATTGCTTAATATTAACTTGTTTCATAAACACATTACTAAAGCTATAACTTTAGAGCATAAACTAAGTAAACATTTACTTACCGAAACGCAATTTGCCGTTAGCAACATCAACCCTACGTATAGCTATGAATATTTAAAAAATGACAAAATATTAAACGAATTTCACTTAAGTACAGCTAAAGTTGCATTGCAATGGAGTCCGTTTAGTAAGTTTGAAGTTTCAGAAGATGACTTAATAAAAGAAATTAAATCTGGCTATCCTAAATTCACACTACAATACACACATGCTTTTGAAGATGTTTTTAGAAGCAATATTAACTTTTCAAAGTTAGACTTTAGAACTGTATATCAGTTAAATTATACTAAAGAGTCGTACACACAAGCAACAGTAGTTGCTGGAATGGTAAGTGGCGATACACCCTTAACGCATTTATATCATGCTTATCCAAACAATATCACCAAAGAGACCATATTACAACGATTTTCGGTTGCAGGTATAAATAGCTTTGAAACCATGTATTTTAATGAATTTTTCTCTGATAGGTTTTCAACCTTTCAGCTGAAGCATTATTTTCAACCTTTTAATATTTCTGAACGCTACAAACCTCAATTGGTTTTAATAACAAGGTATGCAATTGGAAACATGGGCAATATTGACAGACATCAAAATATAACATTCAACACCTTAGAAGATGGTTATTCTGAATCTGGTTTTGAAATCAATAAACTTCTCTTTGGTTTCGGACTTAGCTTTGCGTATCGTTATGGAGCTTACCACCTACCAAAAACCGAAGATAACGTAGCTTTTAAATTTACCTTTAACGTTTCGTTATAAACACAATAATAAACTTGTTTTTCTTAGCTAATCCTTAGCTTTTTTCTACCTTTGTCGCTGTTTTTGTAACACTATGTTTAAACTATTTACAACAGGATTCTGGGAAGTTGTTGCGCGAGTTATTTTGCGTAATAAAATAGCAATACTTATTGCCATAATTCTTGCTACAATTTTCTTTAGTTATCAGTGGAAATATATGCGCTTCACCTATACTGAAGCCAATTTATTACCTGATGATCATGAGGTAAATGTTACTTACAACGAGTTTTTAGATATTTTTGGTGAAGAAGGTAACCTCATTGTTTTGGGTGTTAAAGACTCAACACTTTTTTCGGTTGAAAAACTTAACGCTTGGAATGAACTTTCTGAAGATTTTAAAGCTTATGATGAAGTTGAAACCGTTGTATCAATTAAAGACCTCCAAAAACTTGTAAAAAACAACGATGCTCAAAAATTTGAATTAGAGCCTTTTATAAAAGATTCTATTCATTCTTTGGCGCAAATAGATACGCTTCAAAACGAACTGTTTAAACAGTATCCTTTTTATGATAATTTTCTGTTTAACAAGACCACAAAAACCATTCGAACAGCTATTTATCTTAAAAAAGATATAGTAAATACACCTGCAAGAAAAGATTTTATAATTGAAACGCTTCAAGATAAAATAAGCACGTTTGAAAGTGAAAATGACTTAGATGTTAGGGTTTCAGGTATGCCTTACATTCGTACCCTAAACTCACAAAACATTGTTGATGAAATAGGACTATTTATTGGAGCAGCTTTACTAGTAACTTCGTTAATTTTCTTTTTCTTTTTCAGGTCGTTTAGAGCCACATTTATCTCTCTTATTGTAGTGTGTATTGGTGTAATGTGGACTTTTGGTATACTTGGGTTGTTAAAATATGAAATTACTGTTTTAACAGCTTTAATTCCGCCACTTATTATAGTTATTGGTATTCCTAACTGTATCTTTTTAATAAATAAATACCAACACGAGGTTAAAAAACATGGTAATAAAGTAAAGTCGCTACAGCGTGTTATTACAAAAATTGGTAACGCTACGTTAATGACTAACGTTACTACTGCTTCTGGTTTCGCTACTTTTATTCTTACTGAAAGTACGTTGCTTAAAGAGTTTGGTATTGTGGCTTCGCTTAGCATTTTAGCTATTTTTATATTGTGCCTTTTGGTAATTCCCATTATTTACACCTTTTTACCTTACCCTAAAGAACGTCACTTAGAACATCTTAACAAACGTTGGATTGGAACTTTTGTAGATTGGATGGAACGCATGGTAAGAGAGCACAAAATTGCTATTTATGCAACTTCGGTTGTTTTACTTACTGCCAGTATTATTGGTATTTACCAAATAAAAATTTCGGGAAGTTTAATTGAAGACATGCCTAAAGAAAAAGAGTTCTTCCATGATATTCGCTTTTTTGAAAGTGAGTTTAATGGTATTATGCCTCTTGAAATTATGGTAGATACTCAACGTAAAAAAGGCGTTATGAAGTTAAGTACTTTAAAACGCATGAACGAGTTAGAGGAACTCATCATTGAAACGCCAGAACTGTCAAGACCAATATCAGTAGTTAGTTTGGTAAAATATTCTAAACAAGCTTACTATAATGGTAACCCAAAATATTACCAACTCCCAACCAGTCAAGAAAACAGTTTTATTTTATCGTATGCAAAAAACTCATCTTCAAATGTAGATTTGCTGAATAACTTTGTAGATAGTACAGGTCAATATGCGCGTATTACAACCTTTATGAAAGATATTGGTACTGATAAAATGGAGCGTATTGAAGAAGACCTTCAAAACAAAATCAACAAAGTGTTTCCTGAAGAGCGTTATAAAGTTACCATGACAGGTAAAGCATTGGTATTTCAAAAAGGAACAAAGTATTTAGTAAAAAACCTAGCAATATCATTATCCTTAGCCATAATTTTAATCTCATTATTTATGGCTTATATGTTTAGATCTTTTAGGATGATTATTGTATCCTTAATTCCTAACATATTACCATTACTAGTAACCGCAGGTTTAATGGGTTATTTAGGAGTGCCTATAAAACCTTCAACAATTCTAGTATTTAGTATTGCTTTTGGTATTTCGGTAGATGACACTATTCACTTTTTAGCAAAATACCGTCAAGAGCTTCAAGCCAACCACTGGAAAATAAGAAAATCGGTTTATGCAGCATTGCGCGAAACAGGTGTAAGCATGTTTTATACTTCAATAGTATTATTCTTTGGCTTTTCGGTATTTACCATATCTAGTTTTGGAGGTACAGTTGCTTTAGGAGCTCTAGTTTCGGCTACATTACTTTTTGCAATGTTGTCTAACCTATTGCTTTTACCATCGTTATTATTATCGTTAGAAAGAAGCATTGCCAATAAAGAAGTATTACGAAAACCAGCAATAAACATTATTCCTGAAGAAGATGATGAAATAGAAAATTCTTCAGAATAATCATAAAAAATTATCTTTGCATTTTAAATTTAATATCAAATGAAATTACACACTGTTGCAGAACTATTGTCAAGTGACATTACACTACAAGACATTGAAATTAAAGGATGGGTTAGAACGTTTAGAGCTAATCGTTTTATAGCTTTAAATGATGGTTCTACAATTAATAATATACAATGTGTAGTTGATTTTGAAAACACAGACGAAGCCACCTTAAAGCGCATAACTACTGGTGCTGCAATACATATAAAAGGTGAACTTGTAGAAAGCCAAGGAAAAGGACAAAGTGTAGAAATACAGGTTAAAACCATTGATATTCTTGGTGATTCTCACCCAGACGAATATCCTATTCAACCTAAAAAACACTCGTTTGAGTTTTTACGTGAAAATGCACACTTGCGCACAAGAACAAGTACATTTAGCGCTGTAATGCGCTTGCGTTCTTCATTATCATTTGCTATTCACAAGTACTTTAATGAAAATGGTTTTTATTACATGCACACACCAATCATTACAGGTAGTGATGCCGAAGGTGCTGGTGAAATGTTTAGAGTAAGTGCTCTAGATGCTAAAAACCCTCCATTGACTGAAGATGGAAAAGTAAACTACAAAGAAGATTTCTTTGGAAAAGAAACCAACTTAACCGTTTCTGGTCAGTTAGAGGCCGAAACCTATGCAATGTCATTAGGTAAAGTGTACACATTTGGACCAACATTTAGAGCGGAAAATTCTAACACATCGCGTCACTTAGCTGAATTCTGGATGATAGAACCAGAAGTGGCTTTTATGGATTTAGCTGGCAACATGGATTTAGCCGAAGATTTTATGAAATCGGTGTTGAGCTATGTTCTAGAACACAACATGGACGACCTAAAATTTTTAGAAAACCGTTTACTTGACGAAGAAAAAACAAAACCTCAAGCTGAACGTAGCGAAATGAGCTTAATTGAAAAGTTGAAATTTGTTGTAGACAATAACTTTAAGCGTGTAAGTTACACTGAAGCCATAGATATTTTACGTAATAGTAAGCCAAACAAGAAAAAGAAATTCAATTATATTATTGAAGAATGGGGAGCGGACTTGCAAAGCGAACATGAGCGTTATTTAGTTGAAAAGCACTTTAAATGCCCAGTAATCTTATTTGATTATCCTGCAAACATTAAAGCATTTTACATGCGTTTAAATGAAGACGGAAAAACCGTTAGAGCTATGGATATTTTATTCCCAGGAATTGGAGAAATTGTAGGTGGTTCACAACGTGAAGAGCGTTTAGACGTTTTAAAAGAAAAAATGAAAGCACTTGATATCGAAGAAGAAGAACTATGGTGGTATTTAGATTTACGTAAATACGGAACTGCTGTTCACTCTGGATTTGGATTAGGTTTTGAGCGTTTAGTTATGTTTGCTACAGGAATGGGTAACATTAGAGATGTTATACCTTACCCAAGAACACCTCAAAATGCTGAATTCTAATTGCAGAAGACACTGAGATTTTTAATTTATATCGCTAGATGTTTATTAAATGTATCACTTCAAAATAAATAATGAAATAAAACAATCTACGTTCTAACATAATGTAGATTGTTTTTTTTATTTTTACTCTAAACCCAAATAACACAATGCTTAAACAGTATTTACAGTTTAAATTATCACAAAAGTTGTCTCCGCAACAAATTCAATTAATGAAATTGATTCAGTTGCCTACACAAGCGTTTGAGCAAAGATTAAAGCAAGAATTAGAAGAAAACCCAGCTTTAGAAAGTGGTAAAGAATCATCAGATGAATTTGATGATAAATATGATGAATTTGACAACTCTGCTGACGACTATAATGACAACGAATCTATAAATGCCGAAGACATAAATGTAGATGAGTACTTGAGTGATGATGATATTCCTGACTACAGGACTCAAGCCAATAATTACAGTAGCGACGATGAAGAAAAAAATGTACCTTATGCTGCTGGAACCTCTTTTACTCAGCATTTAACCAATCAGTTAAACACATTCCGACTAGATGATAACGAATATGAAATCGCTGAATTTTTAGTTGGAAGCGTTGATGAGAGTGGATACATACGTCGTTCTTTAAACGATATTGTTGACGATTTAGCATTTACTCAAGGTGTGTATACTGATGAAGCATCGGTTGAAAAAGTACTACATAAAGTACATCAACTAGATCCTGCTGGTGTTGGCGCAAGAAACCTTCAAGAGTGTTTAAGCATTCAGCTACATAGAAAAGAAAAAACACCTGATGTTGAACTTGCTATTGATATTATTGATAAAGCTTTTGAACAGTTCACCAAAAAGCATTACAAAAAGCTACTTCAAAAATTTGACATTACCGAAGTACAGCTTAAAGATGCTATAGATGAAATTGAGCATCTTAACCCAAAACCTGGTGGTTCTTATGCTGGTAATAATAGGATTGTTGAACACGTAGTACCAGATTTTGCTATTAAAATTGTAGATGGCGAACTTGAGCTTACCTTAAACGGAAGAAACGCTCCTGAGCTTCATGTTTCAAGAGAATATAGCAACATGATGAAAGGCTATAAAGAATCTAAAGACAAGAGCAAATCACAAAAAGATGCTGTGCTTTTCATTAAGCAAAAACTAGATGCTGCAAAATGGTTTATTGAAGCTATTAAACAACGTCAACAAACCCTTTTTGTTACCATGAGTGCTATTATGCATTATCAAAAAGAGTATTTTTTAACAGGTGACGAACGTAAGTTAAGACCAATGATTTTAAAAGATATTGCTGATGAAATAGACATGGATGTATCAACAATATCAAGAGTTGCTAATAGTAAATATGTAGATACACCTTATGGTACTAAATTGATTAAGGAATTTTTCTCTGAGTCGATGACAAATGACCAAGGTGAAGAAGTTTCAACTAGAGAAATTAAAAAAATTCTAGAAACGGTTATTGAAGAAGAAAACAAAAGAAAACCACTAACCGATGAAAAATTAGCTTCAATTTTAAAAGAAAAAGGCTATCCAATTGCTAGACGTACTGTAGCAAAATACAGAGAGCAACTAGATATTCCTGTGGCACGATTGAGAAAAAAGATATGATAAACCATATTCTTAGAGCCATATCATTTATTTTCCATCCTGTTTTAATGCCTTTATTAGGTGTAATCTTTTACTTTTCAAAAACACCTAGGTTTATTCCTGTTCCTATAGTAAAAGCTAAACTATTTTCGGTTTCAATACTCACTATTGCACTTCCTATATTGCTATTTTATCTACTTAAAACCATTAAAAAAATAGACTCTTTTTACCTTGAAACAACTCAAGAACGTATTATCCCTTTAATTCTTAATAGTGCAATCATAATACTTGTTTTAAATAGGGTTTTAACCTATAATGAAATTCCTGAATTATACTACTTTTTTGTAGGTGTACTTTGCTCAACCATAACGTGTCTTATTTTGGCTTTTCTAAAATTTAAAGCAAGTATACATATGATAGCTGCAGCTGGTTTTTTCATGTTTGCAGTTGCAATAGGTATTCATTTTAAAATAAATATTAATGGTACTATTGCACTTATGTGTATCATTTTAGGCGCTATTGCAAGCTCTAGGCTGCATTTAAAAGCGCATAGTAGCATAGAACTAATTATAGGCTTTTTTATTGGATTAATTCCACAATTAATCTTACTTAATTATTGGCTATAAAATGTAAAACATTATTCCAATTCTGGCAACTGACATGTCAATAGTAGAATCTTCAATTTTCGCACTACTTTCAAAGATTGGATTTAAAGCATAGTAAAAATGAATATTCCAAGTGTCATAACCTGCGCTAAAGGTCAAGCCATATTGAATTGTATTGAAGTCAGAAACATTAGTAAGCTTAATGGTTTCTGAATTGCCTTTAAACTTTGTAGAATTAGCAAAAACGTAACCAAATTTCAGTCCTGAATAAATCCTCCAAAACTTATATGTAGAGGCGTCAGATGTCCTCCATCTAAATTCTAGTGGTACCTCAAGAACATAGGTAGTAAATTTATTCTTTGAAAAAGACGTTTCGTCTTCATCTAAAACAGTATATGTATATCCTCCAGGAATTTCATCGATTAATAGATTTTGATTATAAGAATTGGCTGATAAACCAATACCTAAACCAACAGCTACATTTCTCTTTTTATTGATAGGCATATCCCTTATAAAGCCCAAATGAAAACCACTAGAAAAGCCTCTTTGAGAAACATCTTCGTGTTTATTTGCTAGTAAGTTATAAGTTGCCGAAACATAAAATTGGTCTTCTCTATAACGAGAATCAACTAGAGTAGAATCGTTAGTAGTTTGTCCCAATACAAATTGTGACAACAATAGAAATGCAAATAGGAGTTTGAGATTCATTTATACAAATATATGGTAATGATTAAAATATAATGTATAAAAAAACATCCTGATCAAAATAACCAGGATGTTTTAGAAATTTAACAAATAAAATTATTTTCTATTAGCAGAGATATCACCTTGTTTAGTGGTGTAGTTAATTTTTAAAGCATTCTCTTCTCTAAGTTCCTGCTTAATATCTCCAATTAATCCCATATTTGCTTCTTTATCTACTTTTAAAGCAGTTGTAAGAAACGGGATTAGTTCTTCTCTTTTAGATGCTCGTTCTGCAGCTATAAAAGCTTTTATATCACTTACATCAGCAAATTTATCATTTAACTGTATACGTGATTCTTTACCAAATTGGCTTTGATATCTTTCTGTAGGTTGTCCTACGTATATGTACATCACCAAATCTTTTTTATCTAGCTTTTCAACTTGGTCAGCACTTGGTAATTCGTTTTTAATTTTTAAGGTATTATCTCTCATTACGGTAGCAACCATAAAGAAGAATAATAACATAAATACAATATCAGGTAAAGACGCAGTTGAAATAGCTGGTAAATCGCCTGATTTTTTCTTATTAAATTTAGACATATCTTATGTTTTCTAAATTACTTTTGTTGAACTTCAGATAATTTTTGAGGGTACTCAATCTTTATCTTTTCAATCTTTTCTTTAAGCTTGTCTTTACTTCCAACCCAGTTTACGTCGTCATAGTTAGCTTGCATTTGTAAAAATGAAGTTCCGTAAAGCTCTTGCGCTCTACGATTTCTAAGTTCATTGTATGCTGCTACTAACTCATTTTGAACAGAAATATAAGTCTTGTAAGTAGTTTCACGCTCGTTCTTTAAAGATATGATAGCTTTATCAGGATTGTCAGATGACTTAGGGTCTCTTTTCCCTTTACAATAGTCACATCCATCCTCTCCAGTTCCTCCTCCATTATCAAGGAATTCTACTGCAGCTTTACGCAAATCTTTAAGATCCATCAATTCGTCCTCAACAAGCAATTGGTCTTTACCATTAATAAGTACGGTAAAAATATTTTTTTGCTTGATGATTACATCTTCTTCACTTTCTTCAATTGGAGGCAACTTTCTATTTAAACCTGTATCAGTCTCAATAGTTGTTGTAACCAAAAAGAAAATAAGAAGTAAGAATGCAATATCAGCCATTGAGCCTGCATTAACTTCTGGTGCTGATCTTTTTGCCATAATTACTTAATCATTTTTTTTGCTCCAGCAAATAACATTGCCGCAGCTGCTCCAATTATTAATATGTAGAAGGCAATTAAACCAGCTCCTACCATGTGAGATTGTCCTTCAGTTGCTACTTTGTTATTGTACATATATGTATTAGTGTCTCCACCAGATACTGCGTATGCAATTATAAGTACAGCAGCAAAAAGGCCTACTCCTATTAACGTGTTTTTTAAGGATCCAGTATTTGTGAATAGATTTTTTAACACAAACACTACAACAAATAGTAATACGAGTCCAAGAACAATATAAGTAACTATTGCCATTGGATCTACAATTGCTGTATCTCCTTCTAAGGCAGCTGCTTTAATAGCTTCGTCTCCTTTAGAAATAATTCTAATTAGGAAGACAATACCTAGTAAACTAAGTACAGCTGCTACTATTTTTAAAATCTTATGCATAATTTTTCTATAATTTATTGCTTATTATTTTTTGTGCTTTACTAACATGTCCATTAATGTAATAGACGCATCTTCCATATCGTTAACGATACTATCAATTTTTGCAATAATATAGTTGTAGAAAATTTGAAGTATAATTGCTACAATAAGACCGAATACAGTTGTTAATAAGGCAACTTTAATACCACCTGCTACTAAAGAAGGTTGCATGTCACCAGCTGCTTCAATTTTATCGAATGCTTGAATCATACCAATTACTGTACCCATGAACCCAAGCATTGGTGCCAATGCGATAAATAATGAAATCCATGATACGTTTTTCTCTAATTGTCCCATTTGTACTCCACCATAGGCAACAACAGCTTTTTCAGCAGCATCGATATCTTCGTCTGCTCTGTCTAATCCTTGATAAAAAATAGATGCAACAGGTCCTTTTGTGTTTCTGCAAACTTCTTTAGCTGCTTCGATACCACCTGATGCTAATGCATCTTCTACATTTTGAGTTAATTTCTTAGTATTTGTAGTAGATAAGTTTAAAAAGATAATTCTTTCAATTGCAATTGCTAAACCTAAAATTAAACATAGCAATACAATTCCCATAAACCCAGGTCCACCTTCAATAAAACGTTTCTTTAATTCTTGGTGAAATCCAAGGTCTTCTTCAGCAGGAGCTGCAGCCTCTTCTTCTTGTGTTACAGTTGCAACAGTTGTTGTTGCGGCAGTTGTAGTTGTAGTAAATGCGTTTGCATTAACAGTTCCGAAAGCCATGGTTCCTGCTATGGCTAGGATAGAAAATAGTCTTTTCATTGTTCTTATTCTTAATTTTATTAGTTAAAGTGTTAAAGATATAAAAAAATTACAATTAAAAATAAAATAACAGCAGAGAGGAAGGGATTCGAACCCTCGATACGCTTTTGACGTATACACACTTTCCAGGCGTGCGCCTTCGACCACTCGGCCACCTCTCTGTAACTTTATCTTTAATTACAGTGGGTCAAATAACAAAAAATTCTTTGAATGTTAAAATTTTGAAAGTTAATTTTAAGACATTTCTCCACGTAAAGGCGTTTCAAATATGGTTTTGAACGTTTTAGCAGAAATGTTTTCTCCCAACATATACATTAATTTTGCTATTGCAGCTTCGGTTGTAATGTCTTTTCCTGAAATTACACCTGCTTTTTTAAGCTGCGAACTGGTTTCATACTGTCCCATATTGACACTTCCTCCTGAGCATTGTGTTACATTTATAATTTGCACCCCTTTTTTTATAGCAGATTCCATTAAGTCTATAAACCAATCTTCGGTTGTAGCATTACCAGCTCCATAGGTTTCTAAAACAATACCTTTTATATTAGGATTATGTGTCATGCATTCCAAAACCGATTTCGAAATACCTGGAAACAGCTTTATTAAAGCAATACTGTTATCAAAAGATTTATGCACAACCAACTTTTTTCTAGCATTTGGTTTATACAAGTCTTCATGGTTTACCTTAATATGTACTCCAGATTCGGCTAAATGAGGATAATTTAAGGACTCAAATGCTTCAAAATGTTCTGCATTTATTTTAGTTGTACGATTTCCTCTATATAATTTGTATTCAAAATATAACCCTACCTCTCTTATTAATGGTCTGTTCCTAGTTTGCAACGATGCCATTTGAATTGTGGTTATCAAGTTTTCTTTGGCATCGGTACGCAAATCACCAATTGGTAATTGCGACCCTGTTAATATTACAGGTTTAGCTAAGTTTTCTAACATAAAACTTAATGCTGAAGCTGTATAGCTCATGGTATCACTGCCATGAAGTACTACAAACCCATCAAAGCTATCGTAATTGTCTTCTATAATTTCGGCTATTTGAACCCAATAGTCAGGATTCATGTTTGAAGAATCTATTGGATCTTTAAAGGATATTGTACTTATATCACAGTCTAATAGTTTTAATTCAGGAATACGTTTTAACAGATTATTAAAGTCAAAGGACTTCAATGCTCCAGTATTTGGGTTTTTAATCATCCCAATAGTTCCACCAGTATATATTAAAAGTATTTTTGGGCTATTGCTTTCCATACCTATTATATATTAAATATGTCTTTTGAGTTTTGTGTTGTTATTTCTGCAATGGTTTCTTGAGGAAAATTATACAGTTCTGATAGTTTCTCTAACACCTTTATTATATAACTACTTTCATTACGTTTCCCTCGATATGGTTTTGGTGCTAAATATGGCGAGTCGGTTTCCAAAACAATATGTTTTAAGTCTATTTGATTTAAAAACTGGTCTATTTTTCCATTTTTAAATGTTGCAACACCACCTATTCCTAATTTCATATTGTAAGAAATTGCTTTTTGTGCTTGCTCAAAAGTACCAGTAAAGCAATGAAAGATACCAAAAAGCGCATCGTCTTTTTCGGTTTCTAGAACTTCAAATATTTCATCAAAAGCATCACGACAATGTATCACAATTGGCAACTTGTATTTTTTTGCTAACTGAATTTGATGCTTAAATGCTTTTTTTTGAATTTCTAAAGTAGAAGTATCCCAATATAAATCGATCCCTATTTCGCCAACAGCATAAAAGTGTCTTTTTGCCATTAACTCCTCAACATGTTGTAATTCTTCTTTATAGTTATCTTTTACAGAAGTAGGATGCAAACCCATCATTAAAAACACATGATTGGGAAATTCTTGTTCCAACTGTAACATAGACGTTGTGTAGCTAGAGTCTATTGCTGGAATAAAAAAACGAGAAACATTGGCATCTATAGCACGTTGTATCATTTCCTTTCTATCTTCATCAAAAGCCTCACTGTATAAATGAGTATGTGTATCGGTAATAATCATTTTGCTAAAATAATTCTTTTATACCACTATATTTGTAAAAAAAGTTATGGAAAACAGTCTTCAAGAGTTTCTGTTAGAAAAGGGGTTTACTAAAATAAAGCTACACCTAACTAGAACCAATCATTTTGAAATTCGCGCTACAATAAATGGAGTAAAAGGTTTATTTATTTTAGATACTGGTGCTTCAAACTCTTGCGTAGGCTTTGATGCTGTTGAGAGGTTCAACTTAAAAGCAAAAGACTCTCCTATACGAGCTGCAGGAGCTGGCGCAACTGATATGGAAACGCAAATTTCCAAAAAGAATAAAGTAAAAATTGGTAAATGGAAAAAAGACAAAGTAGCTTTAATCTTATTTAACCTAGCACATGTAAATACTGCACTAACAAGTCATAACTCAAAACCAGTTGATGGCATTATTGGTGCTGACATCTTAAAAAAGGGAAAAGCAGTGATTGATTATCAAAAAAAATATTTATACTTAAAATTGTAGTATAATTCTTTCTGAATATTTCAAAATTGTGCTTATATTTATAGTCAATCCCTCAATTAATTAATAGCACAAATGCATGCCTCTATAATAATAGCAGACGATCATCCATTGATCCTAAAAGGTCTGAATGATTTTTTAAAAGAAAAGGACTACAATATAATAGGTAGTGCCGAAAATGGCAGAGACGCCTACAACCTTATAGAAACTCACCAACCTGAAATTGCCATACTAGACATTAGGATGCCACATTTGACAGGTTTGGAAATCGCAAAAAAGTGTTTCGATAATAATTTACCAACAAAAATTGTCCTTATAACTTTTGAAAAGGACGAAGAAACCTATTACGAAGCCAAAGCACTAAATATCTTTGGTTATGTCCTTAAAGAATTTGCTTTAGTTGAAATTGAGCAATGTATTTCTTCGGTATTAAAAAACACACCGTATTTTAGTCCTGAACTTATTTCGCATTTAGAAATTAAAGAAGTCCCAAAAGAACTTGAAGAGTTGACTCCAACCGAAAAAGAAGTATTAAAACATATTGCGCAAAACAAAACTGCAAAAGAAATTGGAGAACTAATGTTTATCTCTAACAGAACTGTAGAAAAACACAAAAGCAACATCATTAAAAAGCTTGATATCACTCCGTTTCAAAACAGTTTATTGATTTGGGCAAAGGAAAATCAGGAATTTCTTACTTAAAAATACGTAATGTTACGTATTGTTTGGCATTGATATATTGCTCAACTTTACAGTGCTATTAATCAAACTACTTAGGGGATAAAAAGCTCTTGGTTATTAGCTTAACTAGGAGCTTTTTTGTTTTTAACAACTATTCTCGAAGTTAAAAATTACAAAAAAATGAAACAGAAGTTGTCACTCTTTAATTCACCTTTGATTGTTACTCTAGTTTTAAGTGTCGTGTTAACAATAACATTAAATATTTTAGTCTGTTTTCAATGAACTTAACCATACTATGATGATTGAAAAAAGTGCAAACCCTCAAAATTTGCACTTTTTTTATTACAAAAAACCAAAATATACGTAACGTTACGTATTGTTTGGCTTTCAATTATTCTAGACCTTTACAGTGCTATTAATTTTTTATAAGGGAAACTTGAAAGCTCTGGGCTTAATTGCCCAGGGATTTTGAGTGAAAATATTGACTCGATTAAGATGAAACATAATTTAAAATCTTCTAATAAGCTTTTTATTATTGGTTTAGTAATTAGTGTCATTTTAATAATATCTATAAATATTCTTGTCAATTTTTTTTAGTTATTAGTTAGTTATTTTCAAGAAAAAAGCGCAATTTAAGGGGAATTGCGCTTTTTGTTTTATATGATATGTCTATTACTTTATAACTCTAAAGCCTTCTTAACATCATTATTCATTAATAACTCAACTGGGTTTTCAAGTGCTTCTTTAATTGCAACTAAAAATCCAACAGACTCTCTACCATCAATAATTCTGTGATCATAAGATAATGCTAAATACATCATTGGGTGAATTTCAACTTTACCATCAACAGCAATTGGACGCTCAATAATATTGTGCATTCCTAAAATACCACTTTGTGGTGGGTTGATAATTGGTGTAGATAACATACTACCAAATACACCTCCATTTGAAATTGTAAATGTACCACCTGTCATTTCATCAACAGTAATTTGACCATCACGAGCTCTTAATGCTAAACGTTTTACTTCAGCTTCAACACCTCTAAAGGTTAAGTTTTCAGCGTTTCGTATTACTGGAACCATAAGTCCTTTTGGTCCTGACACTGCTATACTAATATCACAGAAATCGTAAGAAATCATTTCTTTTCCATCTATCATAGAGTTAACAGCTGGATATTCTTTTAATGCTCTTACCACTGCTAACGTAAAGAAGCTCATAAACCCAAGACCTACACCATGCTTTGCTTTAAACTCTTCTTTGTATTGTTTACGCAATTCAAAAATAGGTGTCATGTTAGCCTCATTAAAAGTGGTTAACATTGCTGTTTCGTTTTTAGCAGACACTAAACGCTCTGCTACTTTACGACGTAACATTGATAGTTTAGAGCGTGACTCTCCACGACTTCCTCCTGTTGGAGTTCCCATAGATGGTTTTGCGTTTACAGCATCGTCTTTGGTTACTCTACCGTCTTTACCTGTGCCTTGTATTTGAGAAGCTTCCATTCCTTTTTCAGCTAAAATCTTTTTTGCTGCAGGACTTGCTGTTCCTGTTGCATACGTTTTGTTCTCTGCAACTGGTTCTGCTTTCTTTTCTTCAACTTTAGGTGCTTCTTCTTTTTTCTCTTCTTTTGCAGGTGCATCAGATCCTTCTGGTTTTGCTGCACTTGTATCAATTAAACAAACCACTTCTCCTACTGCAACTGCATCACCTTCTTCTGCCTTTAAGGTAATCGTTCCGCTAGCTTCAGCTGGAAGCTCAAGAGTCGCCTTATCACTATCTACTTCAGCAATGGCCTGATCTTTTTCTACATAATCACCATCTTGCACTAACCATTCTGCAATTTCTACTTCAGTAATAGACTCTCCTGGTGAAGGTACTTTCATTTCTAAAATCATTGTTCTATAATTTTATGTTTTTGGATTTGTTTTTATTTTATCGTTGGTTGTTTTTTGTTTTATCGAAAACGAAATCAATAACTTCTTGATGACGTTTTTTAGAACGTACTGAGCTTCCTGCTGCAGGTGCTCCATAAGCTCTTCGCGATGCTACTCTAAAGTTTTTAGCTTCATCTAAATGCATTAACATAAAGCTATAAGCTCCCATATTTCTTGGTTCTTCTTGAGCCCAAACCATATCTTCAACATGACTGTATTTTTCCAAAACAGCTTTAATTTCTTTTTCTGGTAATGGGAATAATTGCTCTATTCTTACTAAAGCAACATCGTTTCTTTCTAGTTTTTCGCGTTCTTCTAATAAGTCATAATAAAACTTACCTGTTACAAACACTAGCGTTTTTACAGCATCAGTTTTTACAGACTCATCGTCGATTAGCATTTGGAAACTACCATTTGCAAACTCATCAACTGTTGACACACACAATGGATGACGCAATAAACTCTTAGGCGTAAACACAATTAAAGGCTTACGGAATTTTGCTTTTACTTGTCTACGTAATAAATGGAACATGTTAGCAGGTGTTGTACAGTCTGCTACATACATATTATCTTTTGCACATAGTTGTAAGTAACGTTCCATACGTGCTGATGAATGCTCTGCACCTTGACCTTCATAACCATGAGGTAATAACATTACCAAACCATTTTGAAGTTTCCATTTATCTTCAGCTGCAGAAATATATTGGTCTAGCATAATTTGAGCTCCATTACTGAAATCTCCAAATTGCGCTTCCCAAATGGTTAAGGTTTTAGGGCTTGCCATAGCATAACCATAATCAAAACCTACCACACCATATTCTGATAATAGTGAGTTGTAGATAAAGAATTTTCCTTGCTTATCACTCAACTTATTAAGTAATACAATTTCTTCTTCGCTATCTTCTACTTTTACAACGGCATGTCTGTGAGAGAATGTACCACGTTCTACATCTTGACCAGATATACGAACATCGTGACCTTCTTCTAGTAAACTACCATAGGCTAAGTGTTCAGCCATAGCCCAGTCTAACTTGTTTTCATCAAACATAGTTTGTCTGGATTGTACTAAACGCTCTATTTTACGTATGAATTTTTTGTCTTTTGGCAATGAAGAAATTACTTCTGTGATACGCTTTAATCCTTCAGCAGAATAAGCAGTATCTACAGGTTTCATCATTTTATTTTCATCAACAGTAATATATTCAGTCCATTCATTTTGCATAAATGGAGTAATTACTGTTTTATCCTCTTTACGAGAGTCTTCTAATTTTTCTTCTAAAGATGCTTTGTAATCTTCTTCTAATTGTGATACATGGTCTTTAGTGATAATACCTTGGTCAATTAGTTTTTGAGCATAAATATCTCTTGGGTTTTGATGCTTTGCAATAGCTTTATAAAGTAATGGCTGTGTAAACTTAGGTTCATCACCTTCGTTATGACCATACTTTCTGTAACCCAATAAATCTATAAATACATCGCGTTTAAACTGCATTCTAAAGTCTAAAGCAAACAACATGGCATGTACCACAGCTTCGGCATCATCAGCGTTTACGTGTAATACAGGTGACAATGTTACCTTACCAACATCAGTACAATAGGTACTTGACCTTGCATCTAAATAGTTAGTAGTAAAACCAATTTGGTTATTTACTACAATATGAATGGTTCCATTAGTTTTATAACCGTCTAATTGTGCCATTTGCACAACTTCGTATACCAATCCTTGACCAGCAATAGCTGCATCACCATGCACAACTATTGGTAGTACTTGAGATGGGTTTTCAGGATATTTATCGTCTTGTTTTGCTCTAGTAATTCCTTCAACAACTGCTCCAACAGTTTCTAAGTGTGAAGGGTTTGGTGCTATGTTAAGGTTTATTTTTTTGCCAGAGTCGGTAACTCTATCGCTTGTCCAACCTAAATGGTACTTAACATCGCCATCAAAAATTTCTTCTTCATAATCCTTACCATCAAACTCACTAAAGATGTCTTTTGCAGATTTTCCAAAGATATTTGTAAGCGTACTTAAACGACCTCTATGTGCCATACCCATTACAAACTCTTTAACACCATAGTCTGCTGCTTTTTCAATTACAGCATCTAATGCAGGAATTAAAGACTCTCCTCCTTCTAGAGAGAAACGCTTTTGACCTACATACTTTGTATGCAAGAAACTTTCAAAAGAGACAGCCTCATTAAGTTTTTTAAGGATATGCTTTTTTTGTTCTGCTGAAAAATTTGGTTGGTTATCGTTGATATTTAATTTTTCCTGAATCCAATTGATTTCCTCAGGTTTTCTAATATACATGTATTCAACACCAATAGAATCGCAATAAATACTATCTAGGTGTTTGATGATTTCACGTAAAGTTTGTGCTCCAATCCCTAATACTTCACCTGCATTGAAAACAGTATCTAAATCACTATTAGACAATCCAAAATGCTCAATATCTAGCGTTGGAACATATTTACGTCTTGCTCTTACTGGGTTAGTTTTTGTAAACAAGTGACCTCTGCTACGGTAACCATCAATAAGTTTTATAACCTGAAACTCTTTTTGTACATGCTCAGGAATTTGGGTAGAAACGCCTTCAACAATTTCACCTTCCATTCCGTAACTCTCACTACCAAAATCGTAACCTTGAAAAAAGGCTCTCCAACTTGGTTCAACTGAGTCTGGGTTTTGTAAATATTGTTCGTATAAATCAGCAAAATATGCTGTATGTGCTGCGTTTAAAAAGGAATATTTATCCATAAGTAGTTAAAAACTGTATCGTTCCGACAAAATTTATACAAAAGTACAACTTTTACTATAATACACTTATGTTTTATTATATTTATAACATCTCTTTTTCAACTATTTATACTATGAAGACCTTTTCTACAAAATTTAACCTCAAAAAAATCATCTTATTAATACTTATTTCGGTTTGTTTTAACACTGTAAATGCCCAAGAAAACACTAGCGATTTTTGGAATCATGTGCGATTTGGAGGAGGAGTAGGACTAAGCTTTGGTGATGGCTTTTTTAGTGGCACTTTAGCACCAAGTGCTATTTATGAATTCAATAATCAATTTGCGTTAGGGCTTGGTCTTAATGGAACTTACAACTCTAGAAAAAACTTTTATAAATCCACCATTTTTGGAGGTAGTTTAATTGGTCTTTTTCAACCTATAAATGAAATTCAGCTTTCTGCAGAATTTGAAGAACTCAACGTAAGCAGAAAATGGGAAGATAATTTAGGTATTGAAGACCAAAACTATTGGTATCCTGCTTTATTTATTGGTGCTGGTTACAGAACTCAAAATGTAACCTTTGGTATTCGGTATGACGTTTTATATGATGAAGACAAAAGCATTTATGCTGACCCTTGGATGCCTTTTGTTAGGTTTTATTTTTAAGAGTATTTATGCTTAAACCATACTTTTTGCCATTCGCGAAGCAAAATTAAAAAGGCAACCTCTTCTGAAAGTTTTAAAGTATCATCACCATTTAGCTGTTTTATTTTATCTTCTGGCACATCAATGATGTAAAGTAAGTTAAGGTACTCCGCAAATTTTTCTTGGATGAGTTTGTAAACGGTTTCATGAAGCAGTAGCTTTAAACTTGTTGGCAAAATAGCTTCATCAAAATCTAAATCAATATTAGCAAATAAGAAATCCTTGTTTAATTGCTTTACTAATTTAGAATACAACTCAAGCTTATTTGCTTCATCAATTAATTCTTCAAAAGTTGCTGGTAGCTGCATTATACATTTCTGTTCATTAATTGTTCCCCAAATGCTTTAAGGATAGCTTTATTTTCATTTGAAATATTTAGATGTTCTAAAACTGAAAACGCCTTTTCGGTATATTTTTTTATTTCTTCTTTTGTAGCTTCAGAAGCACCACTCGACTCAAATAACTGCTTTACGGTTTCTATTTTATCCTTAGCGTCTGTTGGATTAATACTAAAAAGATGCTGCAACTGTAACTTATCATTAGCATTTGAAAACTCTAGGGTTTTTAAATATAAAAAGGTCTTTTTATTTTCTATAATATCACCACCTACTTGCTTTCCAAACGTTTTTGGGTCTCCAAAAGCATCCAAATAATCATCTTGTAATTGAAAAGCTATACCTAGGTTTTTGCCAAAAGCATAAATACCTTCTTGGTCTTCTTTAGAAGATTGCGCTACAATTGCTCCCATTTGCATAGCAGCACCAACCAAAACAGCAGTTTTATATTCAATCATTTTTAAATACTCGGGAATAGTAACATCATCTCGTGTTTCAAAATCAATGTCATACTGTTGTCCTTCGCAAACCTCTAAAGCTGTTTTGCTAAACAACTTTGCCAAAGCCTGAAAAGTAGTAGCCTCATAGTTTTCGAATAACTGATATGCTAAAATTAACATCGCATCACCAGACAAAATACCTGTGTTAATATCCCATTTTTCATGAACAGTTTCTTGACCTCTTCGCAAAGGTGCATCATCCATAATATCATCATGAACTAATGAAAAATTATGAAACACCTCAACACTCAAAGCAGCATCAAGCGCTTTTTGGTATTCACAATTAAAAACTTCGGCTGCCATTAAAGTTAAAACAGGCCGCAAGCGCTTTCCTCCTAACTTTAAAATATAATTAACTGGATTATAAAGGTTTTCTGGCTCACGTTGTTTTGTAAACTCTTCCAAATAAGCTATAAACTGCTCTTGATAATATTGTACTGTTTGCATGAAACAAAAATCGGTATTTGTCGTCAGTATAACAAGCACAATCTTCAATATTAAATAATTGTTAAAACTTTGGAAACTTTTTTTGTTTTTAAAGTTTCCTATCGTAGTTTTGCCTCAGAATTATGAAGCAAGATATTTTAAAAACAGCAGTCGATTTGTTCTTAACCTATGGGTTTAAGAGTGTAACTATGGATGATATTGCCAATGCGCAAGGCATCTCTAAAAAAACGATATATCAGTATTTTGAAAACAAAACCGTATTGGTTGAAGAATCAGTAATGCTTTTGTTTCAAATTATTTCTACTGGTATTGAAGAGATTAGAACCCAAGAAAAAAACCCTATTGAAGAGATTTATGAAATCAAACAGTTTTTGATGAAAAACTTAAAAGATGAAAAGTCTTCTCCTCAATATCAACTAGAAAAATACTACCCAAAAATTTTCCATAACATTAAAGAAAAACAAATGTGCGTTATGGAAGATTGTGTTGGGTGCAACATAGAACGTGGTAAAAAAATGGGATTATTTAGAGAAGATTTGAATTCAGATTTCATATCAAAAATCTATTTTAATTGTATGATGGCTTTAAAAGACAAGTCATTATTTCCATTAGAACATTTTTCTATGAGAATGCTTATGAACAATTATCTAGAATACCATTTGCGAGGTATTTGCACAAGCAAAGGACTAGAACACTTAAACAACTATTTACAAATCAATCAAAACAATAATTAATGAAACACATCTCAATTATCCTTTTAGGGTTATTCTTGTCTTGGTCAGCTTTTGCTCAAGAAGAGAATGTCTATAATTTCAGCCTACAGGAAGCTATAGATTATGCTCTAGAAAACAATCGATCGGCACAAAATGCTACTCGAGATATAGAAGCAGCCAAAAAGCAAAAATGGGAAACCACTGCTGCAGGATTACCACAAGTTAATGTTGGTGTAGATTATCAAAACTGGTTAAAACAACAAGTTCAGCTTTTACCTGCTGCTGCTTTTGACAATACTCAAAGTACTATTGATATAGTGAATGACTATTTTGATGTAACTCAAGATAACTTCAATGTTACTACTCCTCAAGGGTTTATTCCTTTACGTTTTGGAACAAAGCAAAGCGTAACAGCAACAGCTACCTTATCTCAATTACTTTTTGATGGGTCATATCTTGTTGGCTTACAATCGGCAAAAGTGTATTTACAAATTTCTGAAAATGCTAAAGTTAAAACCGATTTAGAAGTAAGAAAAGCAGTAATTAACGCTTACGGAAATGTATTACTTGCAGAAGAAAGTATTTCTATTTTAAAAAGAAACTTAGAAGTACTAACTAAAAACCTTGACGAGACTACTAAGATTTATGAAAATGGTCTTGAAGAAGAAGAGAGCGTTGAGCAATTAAAAATCACATTATCTAGTGTAGAAAGTAACTTAAGAAATACTGAGCGTTTAAAAACATTAGCCTACCAAATGCTTAATATAACTCTTGGTATTGACTTAAATTCTCAAACAACACTTACTGATAATTTAGAAACCTTAACAGCACAAAATATAAGCTTAGAATTATTAGAAGCTGACGAGTCTGTTGAAAATACTATTGATTTTCAAATTTCTGAAAACGATATGATTTCAAAAGAGCTTTTAGTTAAACTAGAAAAAAGCAAAGCATTACCAACACTAAACGCTTTTGTTAATGGTGGCTATTCTGCATTTAGCGATGATTTTTCCTTTTTAGAAAAGGAACAAGATTGGTTTGGTTCTTCATTATTTGGTGTAAGCTTAAACATTCCAATATTTAGTTCAGGTATGCGAAGTGCTTCAACACAACGTGCTCAAATAAATCTTGAAAAAGCAAAAGCTGATTTAACCGAAACCGAACAACAAATAAGACTTAAAATAGCTAATGCTAAAAGCGAATACCAATTTGCTATTGAAGAATACGACAACAAAAAAGAAAATCTTAATCTAGCCGAACGTATCGAGCGTAAAAACCAAACCAAATTTTTTGAAGGTGTAGGTTCTAGCTTTGAGTTACGTCAAGCTCAAACTCAACTATACACTGCTCAACAAGAGTTTTTACAAGCTATGCTTAACGTAATTAACTCTAAAGCAGAATTAGAAACCACACTTAACAATATTCAATCAAACTAATCAATTACGTAATACCACATCATGAAAAAAATATATTTATTAGTAATTACAGCTTTAGTTTTAGTCTCATGTGGAGGCGAAAACAAAAAGAACTCTATGGAGAATGTTTTAAGCTCCAACAATCTAGAATTATTACGCCAAAAACGTGCTGAAGTTGTTGCAGAACAACACGAAGCAGATGAAAAGCTAAAACAACTAGATGCTGTTATTTCAAAATTAGATACTGTAAAAAAAGTACCACTTATTACTACAATCACAGCTAAACAAGAAGTGTTTAACCACTATTTTGAAGTTCAAGGTAATGTTACAACAAAAAACCTTTTAGTAATCACACCAGAGTATAATGGTATTCTTACCAATGTATATGTAAAAGAAGGACAAAAGGTAACTAAAGGACAAGTGTTAGCTAAAATTGATGATGGTGGATTAGGCCAACAATTATCTCAGCTTCAAATTCAAGCAGATTTAGCTAAAACCACTTACGAACGTCAAAAACGTTTATGGGATCAAAACATAGGTAGTGAAATTCAATTTTTACAAGCAAAATCTAATTACGAAGCGCAACAAAAAGCTGTTGACCAAATAAAACAACAAGTAGCTAAAACTACTGTAAGAGCTCCATTTTCTGGAACTATTGATGACGTTATTACCGAACAAGGTAGTGTTGTAGCTGCTGGTCAATCGCCTTTAATGCGAATTGTAAACCTAAGTAATATGTATATAGAAACTGAGGTTCCTGAGCGTTACATTAAAGACGTTACTGTAGGTAAACATGTAGATGTTGAGTTTCCTGTACTTGGTAAAACTGTTGAAAGTAATGTTCGTCAAGCAGGAGATTTTATCAATGCTGCTAACAGAACATTTAAAGTTGAAATTGGATTACCTAAAGGAGACAATACTATTAAACCAAACTTAACAGCGAAGTTAAAAATCAACGATTACACTAATGAGAGTGCCATTTTAATCCCTCAAAGTGTCATTTCCGAAAATGCTGAAGGCGAGCAATACATATATGTTGTTGAAGATAAAAATGACAAAGAAGAAGGTGTTGCTAAAAAAGTAATTATCAAAACTGGTAAAACACAAGGAGATGTTATTGAAGTCCTTTCAGGAATTGAAAAAGGTGCTGAAATCATTAAAGAAGGTGCACGTAGTGTTAAAGACGAGCAAACAGTTAAGGTAATTAATATCAATAAAGACTCAATCAATTAACGATCAACCAAAGTTATGACTGACAAACAGAAAAAAGTCAATAAAGAATTTGGGTTGTCCTCATGGGCAATCAACAATAAAACGACAATGTATGTCCTTATATTGGTATTCTTTTATCTAGGTGTTTCGGCATTTTTTGATATGCCACGAGAAAACTTCCCAGAAGTAAACGAAACCAAAATATATGTAAGCACTGTTTTTCCAGGAAACACAGCTGAGGACATTGAAAAACTAGTAACAGACCCACTAGAAGACCAGCTAAAAACCGTAAGTAATGTAGTAGAAATAACCTCTACCTCAGCCGAAGATTATTCTATGGTAATTGTTGAGTTTGACGAAAACTTAACCGTTGAACAAGCCAAACAGAAGGTAAAAGACGAAATAGAATCTGAAACTGCTGGCGAGGATTGGCCAACATTTAATGGTGCAAAAGTAGAACCTGATGTGTTTGAGCTAAGTCTTTCAGAAGAAATGCCAATTCTAAACATTAATATTTCTGGTGATTATCCTGTAGAAAAACTTAAAGAATATGGTGAGTACCTTCAAGATGAAATTGAAGACTTACTAGAAATTAAAGAAGTTGCTATTCGTGGTGCGCAAGAAAAAGAAGTTGAAGTTGCTGTAGATATTTATAAAATGACCGCAGCTAAAGTAACCTTTAGCGATATCATTAATGCCATAAATGGTGGAAACGTAACTATGTCTGCTGGTAACATCAAAGCGAGTGGACAACGTCGTACGATTAGAGTTTTAGGTGAAATCGAAACACCTTCAGAATTGGAAAACTTTGTTGTAAAATCTGAAAACGATTATCCTATCTATTTAAAAGATGTTGCAACGGTCAGCTTTAAAGAAGAAGATAAAACCACTTATGCACGTGAGTATGGACATCCAGTAGTAATGCTTGATGTAAAAAAACGTGCTGGTAAAAATATGGTGGATGCTGCAGAACAAATTCATACTATAGTTAAGGAATCTAAAGAAAATGTTTTCCCTCAAGATTTAGACATTACCATTACTAACGACCAATCTTCAGTTACTATCGGTCAAGTTGATGATTTAGTAAACAATATCATTTTTGGAGTTATTCTGGTAGTAACCGTTTTAATGTTCTTCTTAGGATTTAAAAATGCCATATTTGTTGGGTTTGCAATACCAATGTCTATGTTTATGTCGCTCATGATACTAAGTATGTTTGGTATTACCCTAAACACCATGGTATTATTTGGACTAATTATGGGACTTGGTATGTTGGTAGACAATGGTATTGTGGTTGTTGAAAACGTCTATCGTTTAATGGACGAAGAAGGTATGAGCCGAATTGAAGCTGCTAAAAAAGGTATTGGTGAAATTGCGTTTCCTATTATCATTTCAACAGCAACTACAGTAGCTGCCTTTATTCCATTAGGATTATGGCCTGGAATTATGGGAGAATTTATGATGATTTTACCTCAAACACTATCTATAGTATTAGGATCATCATTATTCGTGGCTATTTTCTTTAACTCTGTTTTAGTATCTCAATTTATGAATACCGAAGACAAAGACATGCCTCTTCACAAAATCATAAGAACAACAATTATAATGGCTGTTATTGGTATTATTATATTTATTGTTGGTGGAGAATACAGAGCTTTAGGAACCTTAATGGTATTTACAGCTGTTATGCTTTGGGTGTATCGATTGTTTTTACGTAAATGGGCAAATAATTTCCAAACCAAAACATTAGTAAAACTAGAAAACTGGTATGAAAGACAATTGCGTAAAGCCTTAAAAGGTTGGCGTCCTTACGGTTTAGCTGTCGGAACATTTTTACTGCTTATTATTGCTTTTATAGCTTTTGGAGCTTCATTAGCTACCCAACGTACCAAAGTAGAGTTTTTCCCAGATAACATCCCGAATCAAATCATTGTTTACATTGAATATCCTGAAGGTACAGCAATTGAAAAAACCAATGCTATAACCAAAGAAATTGAAAAGATTGTTTACGATGTTTTAGATGACGACCAATATAAAAATGGCGATTACAACTTTATGGTTGAAAGTGCTGTATCTCAAGTTGGTGAAGGTGCTGGAAACCCACAAACCGATGGTGGTTCAGCTGCCGAAATGCCTCATAAAGCAAAAATTACCGCATCAATGCGTGAATTTAAATATCGTGAAGGTGAAGACAGTGAGTTACTGCGTCAAAAAGTTCAAAAAGCTTTAGTTGGCATATTCCCAGGTGTATTAATCTCTGTAGAAAAAAATGTTGATGGACCTCCTGCAGGAGCACCAATTAATATCGAATTAGAAGGTGAAGACTATAACGAACTTATCAATGCTGCTGAGCAAATGCGTGAGTTTATCAACAGTAAAAACGTAGCTGGTATTGATGAGCTTAAAATTGATGTTAACAAAGACAAACCTGTAATGCGTGTTATTGTTGACAGAGAAAAAGCAGGTGAATTAGGTGTATCTGCATCACAAGTTGGGCAGCAATTACGTAATTCTATTTTTGGGTCTAAAGCTGGTATTTACAAAGAAGGTGGTGACGATTATGATATTTATGTGAGATTTAATGAAGATAACCGCTACAATAAAAGTGCACTTTTCAATCAAAAAATCACATTTAGAGATATGGCAAGTGGGCAAATTAAAGAGATACCTGTTTCTGCCATTGCTCATGCCGAAAATACTTCAGGTTTTAGTGCTATTAAACACAAAGACACCAAGCGTGTGGTAACAGTTTATTCAGCATTAGCACCAGGATTTACTGATGCAGGAGCTGTGGTAACCCAAATTCAAAATGAAATGCAGGCTTACGAAGGTTTGCCTGATAATATTAAAGTAGATTATACTGGTCAAATTGAAGAGCAAAACAAACAAATGGCCTTTTTAATGGGTGCATTCTTTACAGGTTTAGGTTTAATTTTCTTCATTTTAATATTCCAATTTAACTCTATTTCAAAGCCAACAATTATCATGTTAGCGATCTTCTTAAGTTTAATAGGTGTATTTGGAGGAATTGTTATAACAGGAAGCGCCTTTGTAATTATGATGACCATGGTTGGTATTATATCACTAGCAGGAGTTGTGGTAAACAATGGTGTTGTACTCCTAGATTACGCACAACTGTTAATTGACCGAAAAAAGGTAAATCTTAATCTTGAAGATGACGATTACCTTGAAGAAGAAGATTTATACGAAAGTATTGTAAAAGCAGGTAAAGCACGTTTACGTCCAGTACTATTAACTGCAATCACAACTATATTTGGTTTAGTACCATTAGCCATTGGATTAAACATTAATTTCTTTACATTATTTAAAGAGTTTGATGCTAATGTATACATTGGTGGTGACAACGTTATTTTCTGGGGACCATTAGCTTGGACAGTAATTTACGGATTACTTATTGCAACGTTCCTTACCCTTATTATAGTTCCTGTTCTATTCTTCTTAGTCACTAAGTTTAAAATGTGGCTCCGAAAAAGATCATCTGGCAATGAAGAAGAAGAGCAAGTAGCGTTTTCTATGAATGAACGCATTGAAGAATAATGAAAGTACTATCTTAACCCTGTTTAAGTAGTTTGATTAATAGCAGAAAAGCCTCTACAAATGTTGAGGCTTTTTTTATTTGATAATCATTTAACTTCATTAAATTTGCACATCAAAATTTATAGTATGTATAGAAGTCATAACTGTGGTGAGTTAAGAGCATCACATATTAATACAGAAGTAACACTTTCAGGTTGGGTTCAAAAAGTTCGTGATAAAGGCTTTATGGTTTGGGTAGACTTACGCGACCGTTATGGTATTACACAACTTATTTTTGATGAAGAACGCACTTCTAAAACCATGATGGAACAAGCTCAAAAGCTAGGTCGTGAGTTTGTCATTCAAGTTACAGGAACTGTTATTGAACGTGCTTCTAAAAACCCTAACATACTTACAGGCGACGTTGAAATATTGGTAAGCAAATTAACCATTTTAAACTCTGCCAAATTACCGCCTTTTACTATTGAAGATGATACAGATGGAGGTGAAGAGTTACGTATGAAGTATCGTTACTTAGATATTCGTCGTAATCCAGTAAAAAACAGTTTGATATTCAGACATAAAGTTACTCAAGAAGTTCGCAACTATTTATCAAAAGAAGGTTTTATAGAAGTAGAAACTCCGTATTTAATTAAGTCTACTCCTGAAGGAGCTCGCGATTTTGTGGTACCTTCTCGTATGAACGAAGGTCAATTTTATGCGCTTCCGCAGTCACCTCAAACTTTTAAGCAATTGCTTATGGTTGGTGGAATGGATAAGTATTTTCAAATTGTAAAATGCTTTAGAGATGAAGATTTACGTGCCGACAGACAACCTGAGTTTACACAAATAGACTGTGAAATGGCGTTTGTAGAGCAAGAAGATATCTTAAACGCTTTTGAAGGTTTAACACGTCATTTACTTAAAGAAGTAAATGGAGTTGATATTCAAGAATTCCCAAGAATGCTTTATGACGATGCTATGCGCTTGTATGGAAACGACAAACCAGACATTCGTTTTGGAATGGAGTTTGGAGAACTTAACGAAGTAGCACAACATAAAGACTTTGGTGTTTTTAACAACGCTGAATTAGTAGTAGGAATCGCTGTTCCTGGAGGAAACAGTTACACAAGAAAAGAGATAGACAAACTTATTGACTGGGTAAAGCGACCGCAAGTTGGCGCTTTAGGAATGGTGTATTGTCGTTGTAATGATGATGGTACTTTCAAATCTTCAGTGGATAAGTTTTATGACCAAGACGATTTAGCTAAATGGGCTGAAGTAACTGGAGCTAAAGCAGGAGATTTAATTTGTGTGCTATCTGGTGACACAAATAAAGTAAGAACACAGTTAAGTGCTTTACGTATGGAGCTTGCTGAACGTTTAGGATTAAGAAAACCAAATGAATTTGCACCACTTTGGGTAATGGATTTTCCATTATTAGAATGGGATGAAGACACAGAGCGTTACCATGCAATGCATCATCCATTTACTTCTCCAAAACCAGGACAATTGGAACTTTTAGAAACCAACCCTGGAGCTGTTAAAGCAAACGCTTATGATTTAGTGTTAAACGGAAACGAAATTGGTGGTGGTTCTATAAGAATTCATGATAAAAAAACACAAGC
The DNA here is from genome assembly GCF_004366715.1 of Meridianimaribacter flavus. GTDB lineage: Bacteria > Bacteroidota > Bacteroidia > Flavobacteriales > Flavobacteriaceae > Gaetbulibacter_B > Gaetbulibacter_B jejuensis. The sequence continues at coordinate 124,039 of NZ_SOQZ01000005.1, read as the reverse complement.
CTTAATGTTTGACTATTTAGGGTTTACCGAAGAAGAAGCAAAAGCGCAGTTTGGTTTCCTTATGAATGCCTTTGAATATGGAGCTCCTCCTCATGGTGGTTTAGCTTTTGGACTAGATAGACTAGTGGCTATTCTTGGAGGTCAAGAAACCATTAGAGATTTTATTGCATTCCCAAAAAACAATTCTGGTCGAGATGTTATGATAGATGCTCCTGCTCCTATTGATGAAGAGCAACTCACAGAACTCAATTTAAAACTCAATTTAAAATCATAAAAATAAAATCCTGCTAATTGCAGGATTTTTTAGTAGTTTTAATTTATGCCAGCAAAATCATTCTTAAAACGAATACATATATGGAGATACAAGTATATTTCCCATAAAAACTTTGTATTCCTTTTAAGTATTTTAATTGGTTTACTAGCTGGAATTGTTTCAGTAATCATAAAAAATATTACCTATGGTATTGAGTGGTTTTTAGAAACTATTACCTTTTCTCAAAGTAGTTTTTACTTCATTTTTCCAATTATTGGGTTGTGGCTAGTGTATTTGTTTGTTAAGCATATTTCAAAACAACCTATTGAACACGCTATCCCAACCATACTATTTTCACTTTCCAAAAAGAATGGTTTATTAAAGCGAAGTAAAATTTACTTACCGCTAATTACTGCTCCAATAACAGTAGGTTTTGGTGGTTCGGTAGGACTATTAGGTCCTGCAATAGCCTCTGCTTCTGCTATAAGCTCTAATATTGGTCAACTATTTCATATTGATAGGAAAACAAGAACTTTATTAATAGGCTGTGCATCTGCAGGTGCTATAGCTTCTATTTTTAAATCGCCTATTGCAGCAATTATTTTCGCTATTGAAGTTTTTAGCTTAGACCTCACATTTGCTTCATTACTTCCGCTTTTAATTGCTTCGGTATCTTCGGTATTGACATCTTATTTCTTTTTAGGTGATGAAGTGCTGTTCAACTTTACCGTTGTTGATAAATTCACCATTAAAGACACGCTGTTTTACTTAGTACTTGGTGTTGGAACAGGAATAGCTTCTATCTATTTTTCTAAAATATACTTTGGCGTTTATGCATTTTTTAATCGGTTTAAAACCAATGGTCAAAAGTTAATTATAGGTGGTTTAGCAATAGGTACTATGCTTTATTTTATTCCGCCTTTATATGGTGAAGGTTTTGGTTTTATAAATGATTTATTACACGACAACCATCTAAAAGCATTAGGAAAAACTCCTTTTGACGCTTTTATTGATAACATTTGGGTTGTTATTGCTTTATTAATAGGGATTACAATTTTTAAAGCCATTGCCATGACCACAACTCTTGCAGCTGGTGGAGCTGGTGGTATTATTATCCCAACAATGGTTATGGGTAGTGCCTTGGGAAATGTTGTGGCAAAAATCATTAATAATCTAGGACTGAATTTTAATGTATCTGAATCTAATTTCACTTTAATAGGAATGGCAGGATTAATTGCTGGTGTACTTCACGCGCCTTTAACTGCTATATTTTTAATTGCCGAAATTACTGGTGGCTACGAACTTTTTGTTCCTTTAATGATTACAGTTTCTATGTCGTTCATTATTACCAAAAATGCTGTTGAGCACACTATTTACACTAAAGAATTGGCTGAAAAAGGTGCTTTGTTAACTCATAATAAAGACAAAAGTGTATTAACATTAATGACTTTAGATAGTGTGATTGAAAATGATTTTACGCTTTTACATCCTGAAATGTCTTTAGGCAAAATGCTTCATAAAGGTGTTGCAAAATCAAGCAGGAATTTATTTCCTGTTGTAGATGAAGACAAACGATTGGTTGGTATTATTCTATTGGACGATATAAGAAATGTGATGTTTGACCAAAGTTTATATAACACTACTTCGGTTGAAACTTTTATGCATAATCCACCAGATTATATAAACTACAATGAAGATTCCATGCAAAAGGTAATGCAGCGCTTTCAAGATTCTGGAGCTTGGAACTTACCTGTAATAAAAGATGGAAAGTACTATGGGTTTGTGTCAAAATCTAAATTACTCACTGCCTATAGACGCGAATTGATTAATTTTACATCATGATTCGATTTATAAAAATTTTCACAGGCATTGCGTTTTTTGCTTCACTAGCATCTATTATTTGTGGTTTTTCTATTGATGCAGAATACTCTCAAAAACTCATTGGATTAGGTGTGGTAGGGTTGTTTTTTGTTGTGTTTCCGTTGTTTTCATACTACAGATGGAAAGATAAAAACCTTAAAGACTATATGATTACCAATGAGAATTTAGAAAAAATGCGAAATCGTGAAAAAAAACGCTGATTATCAATTTTTTAATAAAAATACAATTTGTTAACATATTGCTTCATTTAATATTATACCTTTGTCCTTTAATTAATATTTTTTTACAATGACTGGAACAGTTAAATTTTTTAATGATTCAAAAGGATTTGGATTCATTACCAACGACGAAACAGGAAAAGACATTTTCGTACACGTTTCAAACCTAAACGGTATTGAACTTCGTGAAGGCGATAATGTGGAGTACACAGAAGAAGAAGGAAGAAAAGGGATGGTTGCCGCTAACGTGCAAGTTCTCTAAGCGATATACTTTATTTATCACAGTTTCAACGCTCAACAGAAATGTTGGGCGTTTTTTTATGCCCTAATTTAAATTGCGTTTTTCAATAAAAAAACGCTTTAACAGTTGCGAAGCTTCGTCTTGCAGTACACCTCCTACCATTTTAGTTTTTGGATGTAGTTTTGTTTTTAGGTTTATACAACCACGTTCTTCATCACTAGCTCCATACACTATCTTAGATATTTGACTCCAATACAATGCACCAGCACACATCTGGCAAGGTTCTAGAGTAACATACAATGTACAGTTGTGCAGATATTTTCCTCCTAAAAAATTTGCTGCAGCAGTAATAGCTTGCATTTCGGCATGAGCAGTAACATCATTGAGCAACTCAGTAAGGTTATGTGCTCTTGCTATAATTCTATCTTCAATTACAATAACAGCTCCAACAGGAATTTCGCCTTTTTCAAAAGCAATTTCAGCTTCCTGTAAAGCTTTTTTCATAAAATAGGTATCGTCAAAAGGGTTTTCCATGGTTGTAAAAATACAATTCTAATTGAATCAAAAACAAATCGGCAAGAAATTTGATATTCAAACTACAAAGCTATTAATTATGAAACCTCACTATTCAATTTCTATTCCCAAACCATGTCATGAAAACTGGTTGAAAATGACGCCTAATGAAAAAGGACGTTTTTGTCAATCTTGCTCCAAAACCGTTGTCGACTTTACAAACATGACCACTGATGACATTCAAGACTTTATCCATGCCAACAAACACCAGCGCATTTGTGGACACATTAAACAAAGTCAATTAGATACCATTAACCTAAAAGTGTCTCAAAGTGTTTTTGATCAAACACTAAGTTTTCATAAAATGTTCTTATTGGCATTATTATTAGCCATGGGAACCACTATTTTTAGTTGTGCTGATGAAAAAGGCAATACAAAGAAAATTGAAAGCATTGAGTTGATAGATGCAAAAACAGACACTATTGAAAAAATGGGAGAAATTGATAAAGATATTGAACATATACTTGATGAAACTCTAGAAAAGAAATCAAAAAAAGATACTATTAAAGGCATTAAACCACCACCAAAACCTGTGTTAACTGGTATAGTTATTGAAATTGATGAACACCCAAAAACCGATAAAACTTCCTCAAAGACATCAAAAAAAGATTCTACAGAAATTACAGCTCCTCCTTTTTGCCCTATTCCTAATGTAACTGGAGAAATTATTGAAGTTGAAGAAAATATAATATTAGGTTTTATTCAAGTTGAAAATCCTCCTGAGTTTAAAAACACACCTAAAAGTTTAAGTGTTGTTGAAAAACGAGATTATTTTAATAAAAAAATCGGTGAATTTGTGAATGAGATTTTTAAAATACCGCAAGGAGATTTAGGTTTATCTGGCAAACAAAGAATTCATGTCCAATTCACTATAGATGAGCAAGGAACTACAAAAGACATCAAAGTAAGATCACCTCATCCTTATTTTGATAAAGAAGCCACACGAGTTATGAAGCTACTTCCTCAATTTATTCCAGCAAAACAGCGTGATAAAAATGTTGCATCAGTATACTCTTTACCTATTATTTTTGATATTAAAGACTAATTAATTCTTGTACTTTTGTATAGTGCAAAAAAGACATTTAGACCATATTAACGTTCCTAAGGATTTACGTCAATTATCAGTTGATGATTTACCTCAACTTGCTAAAGAACTACGTGAATTTATCATTAACATTGTCGCAACTAAAGAAGGACATCTTGGTGCTAGTCTTGGTGTGGTAGAACTTACAATAGCGTTACACTACGTATTTAATACTCCTGATGACATTTTGGTTTGGGATGTTGGTCATCAAGCGTATGTGCATAAAATTTTAACTGGTAGAAAAACCGTTTTTGACACCAACAGGCAATTTGGTGGTATTAGTGGGTTTCCTAAACGTAGCGAAAGTGAGTTTGACACCTTTGGTGTTGGGCATTCTTCTACATCAATATCAGCAGCTTTAGGAATGGCAATTGCTTCTCAGTTAAAGAATGAAAACAAACACCATATTGCAGTCATTGGCGATGCATCAATTGCAAGCGGAATGGCTTTTGAAGGTCTTAATCATGCTGGAGTAACTAATGCTAATTTGTTGGTGATTTTAAACGACAATGCTATTGGAATAGACCCAAGTGTTGGTGCTTTAAAACAGTATTTAACCAATGTAAAAAAAGGTACTCAAAAACAAGACAATATTTTTGAAGCTCTAAACTTTAACTATTCAGGACCTATTGATGGCCATGATTTAACACTTTTGATCTCAGAACTCAACAGACTAAAAACCGTTAAAGGACCTAAGTTCCTTCATATAATAACTACTAAAGGAAAAGGGTTAAAGCAAGCTGAAAACGATCAAGTAAAATATCACGCTCCTGGAAAGTTCAATGCTAAAACAGGCGAACTGATTGTTAAATCGGGTTCTAGCCAACCTCCTAAATTTCAGGATGTATTTGGATTAACCATTGTTGAGATTGCAAAAAACAACAAAAACATAATTGGGATTACTCCTGCGATGCCTACTGGAAGTTCTTTAAAATACATGATGAAAGAATTTCCTAAACGTGCTTTTGATGTTGGTATTGCCGAACAACATGCAGTAACTTTTGCTGCAGGTTTGGTTACCCAAGGTTTTACTGTATTTTGTAATATTTATTCTACATTTTTACAACGTGCTTACGATCAAGTAATACACGATGTTGCTACTCAAAATCTTCCTGTCATTTTTTGCTTGGATAGAGCAGGATTGGTTGGTGAAGATGGAGCGACACATCATGGTGTTTTTGATTTGGCTTACTTACGATGTATCCCTAATTTAATTGTTTTTGCACCTAGAAACGAAATTGAATTACGCAATATTATGTACACTGCGCAATTAGGTTTAGACCATCCAATTGCCATAAGGTATCCTAGAGGACGAGGTAGTGTAATAGATTGGAAAACCCCTTTTGAAACTTTACAAATAGGTAAAGGTATTCAACTAAAAGAAGGTAAAGACGTTGCTGTTTTAAGTATTGGTTCTATTTACAAAAACGTTGAAAATGCTATTGAAAACTGCAAGTATACTGATACAATTGCTCATTTTGATATGCGTTTTGTAAAACCACTTGACGAGAGTTTATTGCATCATATTTTTAAAACATTTAAAGCTGTAATAACAATTGAAGACGGAACAGTAGTTGGTGGCTTTGGTAGTGCAGTTTTAGAGTTTAAGTCAAAATATGATTACTCAGCAAAAACAGAAGTTGTTGGTATTCCTGATGAATTTATTCAACATGGAACGGTTGACCAATTACAAAAGGTTTCTAAAATGGATGTAGATAGCTTGGTTAAAACTATTGAAGACCTATTCCTCAGTATCAGTAGTAGCTAAATCTGGTTGCTGATCTACATTGTACATATCAATGTTTTGTACATGCTGTGAATTTTTGCTTTTAGAGATATCGTCTATCATTAGCAAAAACGCTACTGTTACAAAAAATATAACTATCGCACCTAATAGATTTTTTTTCATCTTAGTAGATTTATGGGATTGTGTTAACAAATATAACAAATCATCGTTAAAACACAAATTTTATCGATGAAATGCAATTATTTAATTTCCCATCTATACTCTCAAAGTTCAGGCTTAATTCAACCACTTTAAAAAAAACAGTTGAAAATTATCAACATTTATATTAACAATTTGAGTATTTATAGGTGATTACCTTTAAGTTTTCTATAGGTTAAAATTGCATTACTGTCAGAAAGTTTTGAAATATAATTACATACAGCCATTAGGCAACTGTAAAGATTATCATCATTCAAATTAACAGTTTTTGGTAATGATTTTAAAACTAAACTATTAAAACTAGAAAGTGAATTATTCAATTTATTGTCGACTGCATCAGTATATACGTTCAGTAACTGATTTAAAACTTCATAACCAGAAATCTCTTTATCAATTACCTCTTCAGACTGGTAAACATTTGAAATGCTGATTTGAATAATATCCTTTATCTGGGCTTTGTATTTACTCAAATCCAATAAAGCTTTGGAAAATGTTCCATCTAAAATAGCTCCTTCATTTTCAATAAATAATTCAACAGCTTCGTTAATTAACGTATTAATAGCTAAAGCTCTTAAATAACTAACCCTATCTTGTGTGGTCGTTAATTCGTGATATTTTGAAGTATTAATTGAGCCTCTAACAAGATTAATAAGATACTCAAGCGCATATTCTTCTTGTATTAACCCAAGATTGATACCATCTTCAAAATCAATAATAGTGTAGCAAATATCATCAGCGGCTTCAACCAAGTAAGTTAGTGGATGTCTACTAAAACTAATATCATTATCATTACTACGCTTTACAAGACCTAGTTCTTTAACAACATCTAAAAACACTGATTTTTCACTTTGAAAAAAGCCATATTTTTTATCAGCAATATGAGTTGTTGGCTTTTTAGGCAATGACTCTTTAGGGTACTTTATAAAAGCACCTAAGGTAGCATAGCTCAACCTTAAACCTCCTTCTCTACCTGGTCTACTCTCGGTTAATATTTTAAAGCCATTGGCATTTCCTTCAAAGTCGCATAAATCTTGATACTCTTTTTGCGTAAGTTTATCTTTAAACTTTACACCTTTTCCTGTTTTAAAAAACTCACCTATACTTTTTTCTCCAGAATGTCCAAAAGGCGGATTACCAATATCATGCGCTAAAGCAGCTGCGGCAACAATAGCTCCAAAATCATTTGCTTGATAACCATGAATATTTTGTAAATAAGGATGCTTCTCTATTAACCTTTGTCCTGCCTTTCTACCTAAAGACCTACCCACGACACTTACCTCTAAACTGTGCGTTAAACGAGTATGAACAAAATCGGTTTTAGAAAGTGGAATAACTTGAGTTTTGTCTTGAAGACTTCTAAACTCCGAAGAAAATATAACCCTATCATAATCAACCTCAAACCCTAATCTAGTCTCATCCTGCTCCTTTCTTAGCCTTTTATTAGTATCACCAAATCGTTTTAAAGAGAGTAATTGTTCCCAATTCATAACAAAATATTAAGTGCTCGCAAGATAGCTAATTCAATGTTAATTTAATGTTTAGAGAAACTCAAAAAATCAAGGTTTGGTAACATTTAAATAACTTTTTTATTACCAATGTTTAACTTCTGATTAACCTTGTCTTTACAGTTCAACAGTTTCTTTGCAGCATCGATTTAATATAACAAAACTATTTTAAAAAAAAGTAAAATGAGAAAATTAACTTTAGCCGTATTAACAATGCTATCATTAGTATTTACTGGCTGTTTTAAAGATGACGATACTCCTATTATTATTGAGGAAACTACAATCATCAATCAAGGTGGTGGAGATGGTGGAGGAGATATTTGTCCTACTGTTTCTGTAACAGGAGCAATTACTTCAGACACAACTTGGTCTAGCGACAACATTTATGTTTTAAACCAAAAAGTAGTGGTAGACAATGGTGCTACTTTAACTATCCAACCAGGTACAATAATTAAAGGTTCTCCAGGAACTGGTTCATTAGCTTCTGCATTAATTATTGCTAGAGGTGCTAAAATAAACGCTGTAGGGACTGCTTCTCAGCCAATTATCTTTACTTCTACAAGTGATAACATTACTTGTGGAGAAACTGCTGGTACTAACCTAGATGTAAACGATAGAGGTCTTTGGGGAGGATTATTAGTTATGGGTTATGCTCCATGTTCTTTCTCTGGAGATATTACTGAAGCTCAAATAGAAGGTATTCCTGCTGATGACACATTTGGTCTTTATGGTGGTTCTGATGCTGCTGACAACTCTGGTGTATTACAATATATTTCTATTCGTCATGGTGGAGCTTTAATTGGAGAAGGTAACGAAATTAACGGTTTAACTCTAGGTGGTGTTGGAACTGGAACTCTTATTAGCAATATTGAAGTTGTTGCTAACGTAGACGACGGTATTGAATTCTTTGGTGGTTCAGTTAACGCTTCTAACTTATTAGTTTGGGGACAAGGAGATGACGCTTTAGATATTGATCAAGCTTACTCTGGTACTATTGATAACGCTGTTGTAGTATTAGGGGAAGCTTCTGACCACGCATTTGAAATTGATGGTCCTGAAGGTTCTTTAACAGGTTCTTTTACTTTACAAAACGCAACTATTATTGGTAACACTGTAACTGCTGATGGTGAGTATGCTGACTATAGAAGTAATGCAATGGGAGCTACAAACAATATTCTTGCTTACGGATTTAAAGCTGAGTCAGATGTTGAATTAGACAACGATGGTGTTGCAACTAATTACAACGATGGTTTAGTAACTTTTAGCAACTGGGAAATTGTTTTACCTACAGGTGTTGCTAACGTAGAAGACATCTTTGTAAATAAAGCTGAAACTGTAACAGTAACAGGTTTTGGATCTGAAGCTACTGCTGTAACTCTAGGATCTCAAACAGTTGGAGCTGATTTATCAGACTTTGACTGGACTTATGCTAGCGCTTCTGGTGCTTTGCAATAAATCTAGACATTAATCTAGACAACGTTTTAACTCCCTTAAAAAAAACAATTGTCCACTAAAATAGGGTGGACAATTGTTTATAGAATATTTATTATGAAAAAAAATATATCTACATTTATTTTCTTTTTCTTTCTTGCAGTTTCTTTTTCTTATGCTCAAAAGGGTAAAGTTGCCGGAACAGTAATGGATGGTGAGTTTGTTGAACCAATGGCTTTTGCAAACATACTTGTAAAAGGCACTACTACTGGTACAACTTCAGACTTTGATGGAAAATATGAATTAGAATTAGAACCTGGAACTTATACTTTAATATTTTCTTTTGTTGGTTATGACACTCAAGAAATAAGTGAAATTGTTATCAAGTCTAACGAAATTACTGTAATTGATGTTACCTTAAGTACAAACTCACTTGAAACCGTTGTAGTAACCACAACAGTAAAAAGAAATACTGAAAATGCAGTATTGAACATGCAAAAAAAGTCTGTGACTTTATTAGATGGTCTTTCTGCTCAATCCATTAAAAGTAGTGGAGCAAGTTCAGTAGCTACGGCAGTAAAAAGTGTACCTGGTGTTTCTATTCAAGGTGGAAAATATGTGTATGTTAGAGGTCTTGGAGACCGTTATACCAAATCTATTTTAAATGGTGTTGATATTCCTGGTTTAGATCCAGACAGAAACACAATTCAAATGGATTTATTCCCAACAAGTATACTTGATAATGTAATAGTTTTAAAGTCTGCTTCTGCTGAGTATCCTGCTGATTTTACAGGTGGTGTAGTTGATATTATCACAAAAGATTTCCCAAATAAATTTGAGTCTTCAATTTCTCTAGGTATGGGATACAATCCTGATATGCACTTTAATGACAAATACTTGACATATACTGGTAGTGATACTGATTTTTTTGGTTATGACGATGGCACAAGAAATCTTCCAATAAACAGATACCAACCTATACCTGGTACTTTTGAAAACAGATTGTTATTGACTTCTTTAACAGATAAATTCAATAAAGAATTAGCCGCTAAGCAAGAAAATAGCGGAATGAATTTTGACTTAGGTTTTACACTTGGTGATCAGTATGATTTAGGTAATGATATGAAACTAGGTTACCAAACCTCTTTTTCTTACAAAAATGAAACAACATTTTATGAAGAAAGAATAGATGGAGCTTGGATAAGACAAAATGGTGACCCATCTGAATACCAACTTAACAGCACATTAAGCTCAAGAGGATCTGAAGGTATTAACAATATTATTTTAAATGGACTTGCCGGTGTATCTCTTAAGACTAAAAAGTCAAAGTACAAATTTAATGCACTACATATTCAAAATGGTGAATCAACTGCAGGTGTATATAACCAAGAGATCTCTGAAGATGGAACTGGTGGAGCTCAAGCTCCTATCTATAAAAATGCACTTACTTATACTGAGCGTTCTGTAACTAACTTTTTGCTTAGTGGTAGTCATAGATTTAGCAATGACGAAAATGCATGGAATTTAGATTGGAAACTTTCTCCTACCTTTTCTAAAGTGTACGACAAAGATCATCGTATTACACCATTGAGACCTTCAGACAATAACACATTTGTTATTAGTCCTAGTACTGCTACATACCCAATAAGAATTTGGAGATGGCTTCAAGAAGAAAACTGGGTTGGTAAAATTGACTTAAAGAAAAAATACAACCTTTTTAATAGTCCTGCGCAATTAAAGTTTGGTGGTAGCTATGTATATAAGTTTAGAGATTTTAGTATTGATGCATTCACTTTTCAAATAACTGGAGACGATTCATTTATTGAAAACGGAAATGTAGATAACTTATTAGCTACACAAAACATTTGGACACCTGACTCTGATAGCGGAACTCATATTACCTTTGGTGATACGTTTAATCCAGATAACGCTTATGAAGGTGAACATAACATTGCTTCAACTTACATTTCTAATGAGTTTAACATTACTGAGAAATTCAAAACCGTTTTAGGTTTAAGAACTGAGTATTTTAAAGCTTATTATACTGGTGCAGATACTCAAGAAGACATTGTTTATGAAAGAGAAGAAGTTCAAGATAAGTTTGACTTTTTCCCATCAGCAAACTTAATTTATTCTTTAAATGACAATGTAAATTTAAGAGCTTCTTACTATCGTACTACAGCTAGACCATCATTTAAGGAACAATCAAACTCACAAATCTATGACCCAATTACTAACAGACTGTTTATTGGTGATTTAGACTTGGTTCCTTCTTACATCAACAACTTTGATTTAAGATATGAGCGTTATGGAGATTCAGGTCAAATGTTTGCAATAAGTGGTTTTTATAAAGACTTTAAAGACCCTATCGAAATTACATTTTTCGAATCAGCAGCAAACCAATTAACACCTGCTAATTTAGGTAATGCTACTGTAATAGGTGGTGAGTTTGAATTTAGACAACGATTAGGCTTTATTTTAGAAAGTTTAAATGACCTTAAATTCAATGCTAACGTATCTGTAATAAGTTCAAAACTTGAAATGTCTCAGCAAGAATACAACCGTAGAGTACTTGCTGCAAGAGAAGGAGAATCAATAGATAGAGAGCGTGACCTACAAGGACAATCACCATTTTTATTAAATATTGGTTTAGACTATAACAACGAAGACATTGGTTTACAAACGGGATTATTTTATAATGTACAAGGTAAAACACTTGAGGTTGTTGGAACAGGAATTGTTCCTGATGTTTACACACAGCCTTTTAACAGTTTAAACTTTACATTAAACAAAGCTTTTGGAGAGACCAAAAACTCTTCTATAGAATTAAAAATAAGCAACCTATTAAACGATAAGAAAGAAAGCTTATCAGAATCTTTTAGAGCAGATGATCAAATATTCTCATTAAGAGATCCAGGAATTGAATTTTCTTTAGGTTATAGCTTTAAATTTTAATCAAATTAGTTTTATAAAATAAAAAAGGGCACTCTTTTCAGAGTGCCTTTTTGCTTTAATTTAATAAGGATAAACTTAATTTCTTATAGCTACATCAGTAGATTGTTTCCACTCTTGTACACTAGCAATTTTAGAATCTTTGTAGTCTACTTCTTTTAGTGTATCATCTACCCAAAAAAACCATTTACCAGATTTTTGACCATTGTTATAATTACCAACAGCAACTTTATTACCTTTTAAATCGTAACTTGTCCAAACACCATGCAATTCACCCTTAGCATTAAAAGTTCCTTCTTGTTCAACATTACCATTATCATGATAATAAGTAACCATAGTTAAATCTCCTTTTTTTTCTACCTTAGCATCTACCTGAGCAAAACTTAAACTAGACACCAACATCAATACAACTAATACTATATTTTTCATGTTACTTTGGGTTTTAATTAATGATTATGTAACAAATATAAAGATATATTTACAATTTTAAAACATTTTGGTAACACTTACGTAACATTAAATTAACATTGAAATTATAATTAGCTGATTTACAATTGTTTAATTTTTTAAAAAAATAAAAATTTAACATTGAAAGTTCACATTTCATAATAAAAACAATAGCTAACCTACTTCTATAATATATGTTAGTTAAAAAGAACATAACATTTTGGTAACATTTCGTTCAATTTAAAACAAGAAATTTGCTAATTAAATTTTGACTCTTTCTTAATGGAAAATATTTATATCTACATGTTGGTCGCTTTAGCTTTTTTAGCAATAGCTGACCTTGTAGTTGGTGTTAGTAATGATGCTGTTAACTTTTTAAACTCTGCTATAGGTTCTAAAGCAATTACGTTTAAAACTATAATGATAGTCGCTAGTCTTGGTGTTGCTCTTGGAGCGTTATCATCTAGCGGAATGATGGAAGTTGCAAGAAAGGGTATCTTTAATCCTGGGCAATTTATGTTTGATGAAATCATGGTCATTTTTATGGCTGTAATGATTACAGATATTCTTTTGCTAGATTTCTTTAATACACTTGGGTTACCTACTTCAACTACTGTATCTATTGTATTTGAATTATTAGGAGCTTCGGTTTGTGTGGCTTTACTTAAAATAAATGCTGATGACACTCAAAGCATTCTAGATCTTGGGACATATATCAATAACGAGAAAGCTATTGAAATTATATTAGGTATTCTACTATCAGTAGTTATAGCATTTAGTGTTGGTGCACTAATCCAGTTTATATCAAGAATTTTATTGTCGTTTAAATTCGAATCTAAACCAAGTTGGTATGGAGCTGTATTTAGTGGATTTGCAGTAACTTCAATACTTTATTTCATAATAATAAAAGGTTTAAAAAGTGCAACATTTATGAGTGGTAACTTTTTAGACTTAGTACAAGAAAACACTCTTGCTTTTTTAGGCATCAACCTTATTGCTTGGTCTTTAATATCAATGGTTGTTATCTCTGCATTTAAAACCAATATTTACAAAATGATTATCATCATAGGAACTTTTGCGTTAGCTATGGCTTTTGCAGGTAACGACCTTGTAAACTTTATTGGTGTTCCTATTGCTGCTTTTGACTCTTTCAATAAATGGTCTGCTAGTGGTATTTTGCCTACTGAATTTAGCATGGGCTCTTTAGCTGAAAAGGTTAAAACTGAACCTTACCTTTTACTTATTGCTGGATTAGTAATGGTGCTTACCTTATGGTTTTCTAGTAAGGCAAAGGCTGTTGTAAAAACATCAGTAGATTTATCTCGTCAAGATGATGTAAAAGAGCGTTTTGAACCAAACTTTTTATCGCGTAGTATCGTTAGAGGAAGTATTGCTATATCTAGTAGCTTCAATAGTCTTCTTTCTGCTTCTGCTAAAGAAAAAATTGAAAAACAGTTTGTTAAACCTGTACTTTCTTATACCTCATCTAAAGAAGATGCACCAGCTTTTGACCTTGTAAGAGCATCAGTAAACCTTATGGTTGCTAGTGTACTTATTTCTATAGCAACATCTATGAAATTACCTTTATCAACTACTTATGTAACATTTATGGTTGCAATGGGTACATCATTAGCTGATAGAGCTTGGGGAAGTGAAAGTGCTGTTTACAGAGTTGCTGGAGTTTTAAATGTTATTGGTGGTTGGTTCTTAACTGCTTTGTGCGCTTTTACTGCTGCTGCTATTATGGCTGTAATATTATTTTACGGAAAAGGTTATGCGTTATCTGCATTATTAACTATTGCCATAATTCTTCTTGTAAAAAACTATTTAAATCACAGAAAAAAATCTTTATCAATTAAAGAAACTGATAGTTTAAACAAAGCTGAAAGCAGCTCGCTACAAGGCGTTATCGTTGAAAGTGCTGGTAACATTTCAAACGTTATTAAAAGAGGAAATAAAATATATTCTGGTGCAATTAATGGATTAGCTACTCAAAACTTAAACGCACTTAAAAAGAATAAAAAGAATATTGAAAAACTATCTTCTGAGATTGAAGATTTAAGAGATAACATCTTCTATTTTATTAAAAATCTTGAAGACCCAAGTGTTAATGCGAGTAATTTCTACATCAATATTTTAAGCTACTTGCAAGATATGGCGCAATCTTTAGAATACATTTCTAAGGTAAGCCACAAACACATTAACAACAATCACAAAAAGCTTAAGTTTAGTCAAATAAAGGAACTTAAAGAGGTTGATGACCTAATTCAACGTTTATTTGATGATACAAAAACTTCATTTGACTCCGAAACTTTTGAAGAAATTGGCAAAGTGCTTAACAATAAAAAAGTGATTTTTGATACGCTCACCCAAAAAATTCAAAAGCAAGTGGAGCGTACTCGAACTGAAGAATCGAGTCCTAAAAACACGACACTTTATTTCAGCATTCTATTAGAAACTAAAGATTTGCTTACAGCTACTATGAATTTACTAGAAGAGTATTATCAGGCTTATGACGATACCGTTGTACCTGCAACTATAGCTGTAGACAAAAACAAATCTAAATCGTCTGAAGAAGAGTAGTAGTTTACTCGATTAGAGTATTACCAATAGCTTCAAGGTTAATCTCGCTTTGCTTTTTAGATTCAAATTTATCAATGTCAACAACATAAGTTTTTGAGATAGAATCGTGCCATCCTTTACCATTTGTTCCCAAAAAGGATAACATATCAAAAGGAATTAATCTGCACAGGCTTCTTATAAAAGCATCTTTTAACGTTATAGGCTCAGCGTCAATTTTAATGACTTTTGTTCTTGTTACATATTTACCTAATGTTCTTTCAGTATACCCTTCCATTAAGGTGTAATAGATAAGTAATAGTAAATAAGTAAAAACGTAGTCCATTACTGTAGACATTCCATTAAACCAATCACTCAATGCATAATTTCCTGTGAACTCCCCTAAATAGTAAAACCCATAAGACAGCCCATATATAACTGCGTATTGTGGCACTAAATCTATAAGATGGTTAACAAAACGCTTGCCTTTGCTTGCTAGTAAGTCTTCAGTAATTTCCATAGGTATGATTTGTTTTTGTTGAGCTATACATGTTGTGGTTTAACCAAAAATAATACGAGAAAACTTACAAAACAAAAAAGAGAGCCTAGACAAGCTCTCTTTTTCCCCAATAATTAACTAAACTAACTAAAACTTTTTATTTAAATTAAAAGGATAGTCACCTTAAACCCTGTGGAAAATATAAAAGTCAGGAATAAACCTGACTTTTATTTGTTGATTAATAGCATTTAATCAGATAAGTGAATCCCCACGATCACTTTATATTATGGTTAGGTTTCTATAAAATTTGTTACATCAAATATCTATAAATAAAATTGGTTTGTAAATTAGGTTTGTATAAATGGTTATGAAAATTGTATAGTTGGTAAGTAGGAATTTGATTTATTTTGTCAAAAACGCATTATTTAACGTTAATATTTAACATATTACACAAAAACACTGTCAAACCACACATATATTTAAAGTTGCAGATAATATATTGTTATATTTGATATTATGATAAAAGCTGTAATAGTTGACGATGAGCCAAAAGCTATTCAAAGTTTATCTTGGGAATTAACTAATTTTAGTAATGAGATAGAAATTACAAAAACGTTCTCTGACCCTGAAGTTGCCCTAGAATACTTAGAATACAATACTCCTGATTGTTTGTTTTTAGACATTCAAATGCCAGCAATGGATGGGTTTCAATTTTTAGACAAGTTACAACACAAGGATTTTGCTGTTGTAATCACTACAGCATATAATGAATATGCCATTAAAGCTTTAAAACATGAAGCTATAGACTATCTTTTAAAACCTATAGACTCTGATGATCTTCAAGACACAATAAAAAAAATCAAAAAGTTTAATTCCAGACTTTTAAATTCATCAAAAATTGAAAAGGCTCTCATAAACTTTAATGCTAAATTTGACCAAAAAAAGATTACCATTAATACCGATGGAAAACTCATATTCGTTACTCTTGATGATATTTTATTTGTTGAATCTGATGGAAATTATAGCACTATCTTTTTAGCCGATGGACAAAAAATTGTAGCTACAAAAAAATTAAAAGAAGTCAACGAAATTTTACCAGAACATTACTTTTTTAGAATACACAACTCTTTTATTATTAACCTTAATAAGATAAAAGAATTTATAAAAAATGAAGGCTATGTTGTTATGCAATCTAACCACAAAATACCTGTAGCCAGACAACGTAAATCTGATTTTTTAGAAAAATTATAGCATGCACAATTTATTGGCAAATACAACTTACAGTAAAAAAGCTCTAGTCATTTTCTTGTTACTATGCGTTAATTGCATAGGTATTTTAAGTATAAGCGCCCAAAACAATAAAAGCACAGACTTTAAAGTCTTACTTGAAAATGTTTTAGACACAAAACCTAACTCTTACACTGTTTTAGACTCTATATTTTATAGAACCAAGTACGACAGCATTAATATGAAAGAGCTAGTCTCTAAGTCTAAAAAACTTGAATATCTTGAAGGTGAAAGCTATGGACTAAATGCACTAGGAACTATATACCGAAATGTCTCGCTATATGATAAAGCAATAGAAACTCATTTAAAATCAAAAGAAATTGCTGTAGAAGCAAAAAATCAAGAGCTAGAAGTTATTAATCTAAACATGCTAGGTGTTGTGTATCGTAGGATGGACTTAGTAAAACCCGCTTTAGATTATCATAAAAAAGCGTTGGATATTGCAAACTCATTCAAAAACCCAACACAAGAAATGAAACACAGTATTGCTGTATCGCAAAATAGTATGGGTAATATTTATTTAGCGTTAAAGCAATACGACTTGGCAATTGCTCAGTTTAGTAAATCTCTAGTTTTTGAAACCGAAGCTAATAATAAGTTAGGACTAGCCATTAACTACCAAAACATTGGCTATGCTAAAGAAGCCAAGGGCAACTTAGAAGACGCTTTAAAAGATTACCAAACTTCATTACAGTATAATAACGAAATAGACTCCGAAATAGGACGCGTAATTTGCTTTAATAGTATAGGGAAAATCTACATCAAACAAGGTAAATATAACGATGCTAAAACCATACTTGAAGATGCTCTGGAAAAAGCACTTCAGGTTGGAGACCAATTTTATATTGCTTCGTCTTACACCAACTTAGGTTGGGCTCAAATAGAGTTAAATTTAGACACTGAAGCTGAAGACAACTTAAAAAAAGCATTAAAAGTTGGAGAAACTTACGGATTAAAATCTGCAGTAGTTGAAGCCAATGAACATTTATCTGATTTATACACCAAAAAAGGAGACTATAAAACTGCTATGCAGCATTACAAAACCTCTATAGAGCTTGAAGAAACCATCTCAAACGAAAGAAACCTACAGTATGTTAATGATATTATTGTTCAGTATGAAAACGAAATAAAAAATAATCAAATTCGTGCGCTTGCTAGCGAAAATGAAATGGTAAAATCCAAGCTTGAGAAAAACAAAAAAATATTTTGGTACACACTAGTAGGCCTAATACTTGTTGCTGGAGTTATAATTACACTTAACAGACAACGACAACTAGAGCAAGAAAAACAAATTTTAACCTTAGAGCAAGACATGTTAAGGAGTCAAATGAACCCTCATTTTATCTTTAATTCCCTAAACTCAATAAAGCTCTATATTATAAACAACGAAAAAGAAAACGCTGTTTACTACCTAAACAAATTCTCAAAGCTTATTAGAAAAATACTCATTGCTTCAACTGAAAAGGAAATTTCTTTAGAAGACGAGTTGGACACTATGAGGCTTTACATGAATATTGAAAACATTCGTTTTTCTAACGAAATCAATTTTAAAATTCATATTGACGACACGATAAATACCGCAAGTGTAAAAGTGCCTTCAATGATTTTTCAACCTTTTTTAGAAAATGCACTTTGGCATGGGTTATCCACCAAAAAGGACAATAAAAAAATTGACCTTCATGTTACAAAATCTTCTAATGATTATGTTACTGTTACTATTTCTGATAATGGAATAGGTAGAAAAGAATCTGAAAAAATTAATAAGAGTAAACTATTAAAACGGAAATCGGTAGGTATTGCTATAACAAAAGCACGATTATCAAACTTTTCAAAAGGATATACCAGTCAGTACAAATTAAAGATTGATGATCTTTATGACAACCAACAAAAACCTGTTGGTACAAAAGTAATTATTGATATCCCTATACAAACTCAAGCTTTAAGAACTGCTTAAAGTTATCTGTTTTGTTTTTGAGCTACTTTTTCGAGCTCCATATACCAATCTTCTCCAAACTTTCGTATTAGTGCTTCTTTTACGAATTTATAAATAGGAACCTGAAGTTCTTTTCCCAACGTGCACGCATCATCACAAATGTGCCATCTATTATAATTAACTGCTGAAAACTCGCTGTAGTCTTTAACTCTAATAGGATATAAATGACAAGACACTGGTTTTTTCCAGTTGATTTCTCCTTGGTTGTAAGCTTCTTCAATAGCACAAAGTGCAGTTCCTTTTTTATCAAAAATAACATAAGCACAATCAGCGCCATCAATTAAAGGCGTTTCAAACTCACCATCTTCTGTGGTAATAAAAGTACCTTGTTCTTCTATTGACGCAATCCCTTCTTTTCTTAAAAAAGGCTTTACTTTAGGATAAATATCTTCTAAAATTTTTGTCTCATCTTCCTCCAATGGAGCTCCTGCATCACCATCAATACAACATGCACCTTTGCATGCCGAAAGGTTACAAACAAAGTCATTTTCTATAATATCTTCTGAAACTATGGTTTTTCCTAACTGAAACATGCAGCAAATATAGGTTATATTCAGCATAAAAAAAGCAAATAAACTTTACTGTTATTTAATAGCATATTTCATTTATAATTACCGAAATTTGCAAAAAATTTAAAACCCTATTCTGATGCAATTCGATGTTAAAGAAATATTTACGGCTTTTATGGTATTATTTGCTGTAATAGATATTATTGGTAATATTCCTATCATTATCGACTTACGTAAAAAAGTAGGTCATATTCAAAGTGAAAAGGCTTCAATAATTGCTGGTATTATAATGATTATGTTTTTGTTTTTAGGAAAAACAATTCTATCATTAATTGGCGTTGGTGTTAACTCATTTGCAGTAGCTGGTGCCTTTATTTTATTTTTTATTGCCTTAGAAATGATTTTGGGTATCACTTTATACAAAGAAGATGAAAACACTGCTATGACAGCTTCGGTGTTCCCTTTGGCGTTTCCGCTAATTGCAGGACCAGGAAGTTTAACCACACTGCTTTCTTTACGTGCTGAATATAGAATTGAAAATATTATAATTGCTGTAGTACTAAATGTAATTATTATATTTATAGTATTAAAAACCTCTTCTAAAATTGAGCGTTTAATTGGCCAAAACGGAATTAATATTATCCGTAAGGTGTTTGGTGTTATATTATTAGCAATCGCTGTAAAACTCTTTGCTCACAACATTAAAGCGCTGTTTGAAGTTGTTTAAAACTTATATTAAATGAAAATTTTCACCATAATAGTAACTGTTATTGCTATTGCATTAATAATTTTTAATATCACTCAAGTAGATGTTAATGCTCCTTTTGAAGGACAAAGTGTTATTGCTCTTATCACTATTTTAACCTCACTTTGCGCAATTGTTTTGTTACAAATATTGAGAACCTCAAAATTAATTGAGAAAAAAACTAAAGAGAATAAATAATGTTTGACACTTTAATTATTGGAGGTGGAGCAGCAGGTATGTCTTGTGCATTAGTGTTAGGTTCTGCTAAATTAAAGCCCTACGCTGAAGACAAAAAAATAGGTATTATTGTGCATCAAAAAGCGTCTCATTTACAAAACGCTTTATTTTATAATGTACTTGGTTTAGCCGAAGGCACTACAGGAGAAGCTATTCTAGAAAATGGTAAAATGCATTTAGCATCTCGTTATCCTCATGTTGAACAGATAGACAACGAAAAAGTTTTAGAGATTTCTAAAACTGACAACTATTTTACTGTTACTACCAATAAAGGTAGTTACCAATCCAAAACTGTGGTTGTAGCTGTTGGCTACACCAATCTTTTATCTATTAAAGGATTGGAAAGCTATGTAGAACCTCACCCAAGAGCTGCTATAGAAAAAGACCGTATTTGGCTTAAAAACGATGATCATTTAGTAGAAGAAGGTTTGTATGTTGCTGGCACATTAGCTGGTTGGAGAAGTCAATTCGCCATAGCATCAGGTAGTGGCGCACAAGTAGCGACTGATATTCTTACGTTATGGAATAATGGTAAACAAAGCCATGTACATGATAAGGTTTAGAAGTTTTCATCTTCACTAAGCTTAATCACTTCTAAAATCATTTCGTCTTTTTCATTTATAATTTGCTCACTAGCATTACCACCATATAATTGGTCTGCTAAGTCTGCTTTTATCAGTTGCTTCATAGCATCATGATACGCCACAAATGTGATTTTAGTACGCTCTTTTAGGTTTAGATAATCCTGAAACTTTATAACAATGTCATCACTTACTTCAAAATTCTTTATAAAATCGTCTCTAGTGACTTTTTCATAGACACTTCGATCTCTATCTAATTCTTCAAACACAAAATTACTTATGTAACCTCTACGTCTTATGTAGTTTAAAGTTTCGTTTTGAATACTAGTATCTAGTGGCACAAAAATATCAGGAATAATGCCACCTCCACCATATACCACTTTTCCGTTAGGTGTTGTAAATTTTAAAGAATCAGCAACCTTTATATTTTCTTGTTCACTCAACTCTCCACTACTTAAACGCTTGTAATAATCGTTATAGTAATCGTCACTACTACCATTATGATATGGTCGCTGTATTGAACGACCTGTAGGTGTATAATACCTTGAAACCGTTAAGCGCACAGCACTACCATCTCCTAAAGCCATTTCGCGTTGTACCAGTCCTTTTCCATAAGAACGACGACCAACAATGGTTCCTTTGTCATTATCTTGTAAAGCACCTGCAACTATCTCGCTTGCTGAGGCTGAGTTTTCATTAATAAGAATATAGACTTCGCCTTCTTCAAAATCGCCTCTTCGCGTAGCGTAGCTTTTCTCAATTTTTCCCGATTTGTTTTTAGTAAATAAAATCAGTTTATCGTCTTCTAAAAACTCATCTATAATTTGTTCAGCAACTCCAAGAAAACCTCCTGGATTATCTCTTAAATCTAATGCCAATTGGGTTGCTCCTTGATTTTGTAGTTTATCTAATGCTTTTTTAAATTCTTTGTAAGTGGACTCTGCAAAACGATTGATTTTTATATAACCCAATTTGTTGGTAAGCATATAAGCAGCATCAACACTTTTAATAGGAATATCGGTTCGTTTTACAGTAAAATCTAGAAGTTCGTCCTCTCCTTTTCTTAAAACTTTTAAATGAACTTTAGTGTTTTTCTCGCCTTTAAGTTTTTCAATAATAGCTTCATTACTCCATTCTCTTCCAAAAATAGAATCGCCATCAGCCATAATAATTCGGTCACCACCTTTTATTCCTGCTTTCTCACTCGGACCTCCTTCGGTTGGTCTTATTACTGTAACAGTGTCTTTATAAGTATAAAAACTCACACCTATGCCAATAAAATCACCTTTCATGTTTTCGGTAACACGTTGTAATTCGCTTTTTGGAATATAAGTAGAATGTGGATCGAGATTGTCTAAAATCCCATTTACAGTTACATCAACAATACTATCGGTATTTACCTCGTCAACATACTCATAATCAATATAATCTATCAACCTATTGAGTTTGTCTTTTTTACTGTTTGATGTAAATAATCTATCTGAAGTATCTGTAAAGTTTAATTTACCTCCAATAAAAACACCTGCTGCAACAGCAACACCTATAATAAGTGGTATGTATTTTTTTTGAAATGACATTATGCCTTTACATCTTCTATTAATTGTAATTCAATTCCTGCTTTTTCTAAAAACTTTAAACCTGAATCATCTTTATATGCAGCACTATACACTACTCTAACAATACCTGCTTGATGAATAAGTTTACTACACTCTTTGCATGGTGACAACGTAATGTAAAGTGTTGCTCCTTTGCAAGACTGTGTTGATGCTGCTACTTTTAAAATAGCATTAGCTTCGGCATGTAATACATACCATTTTGTGTAGCCTTCATCATCCTCACAGTAATTTTCAAAACCAGTTGGTGTACCATTATAACCATCAGAAATTATCATTCTGTCCTTTACTATTAAAGCGCCTACTTGTTTACGCTTGCAATGTGACAGTTTTCCCCATTCTTTTGCTATTCTAAGATAAGCTTTATCGTATCTTAATTGTTTTTCTTTTGGCATTAATTAATTTGAATTGTGCGTTTAAAATCAAACATTTAACGAATATAAGTGCTTCGCAGTTTAATTTATAATAATTATGCGTTAAAATTTTATCAAAAAAAATATAATTTCTACGAAAATATATTACTTCGAATAAGCATTGGTATAAGTAACCCAACAACTATAGCAGAAACAACCATAACCCAGTCGCGTTTAGAAAACCTAAAAATGGTTTGACATAAGAATCCTAAAAACACAACAATAAAAGCAACTATAATTTGCCCTACTTCTATACCTAACGAAATCTCTAATGCCGAAAGTAATTTATTATCTGATGCTTTTATAAGAGACTCAAAAGTGCCTACATAACCTAAGCCATGTATTAAACCAAAAAATAACGTTGACAAAAATAGTATACCAACCTTTTCGTTATGCGCTTTTTTACCTGCTGTAAATACATTATAAAGTGCTACAACAAGTATTATAAGTGGTATTAAAAAACCAACTAAACTACTGTTAACGCTAATTACATTGTAAGTAGCTAACAGCAAAGAAACGGTATGACCTAAAGTAAAAACTGTTATTAAAAGTAATATACGTTTCCAGTCCTTAAACAAATAAGGTACTGCTAACACAATTAAAAAAACAATGTGTTCGTAGGCATTTACGTTTAGGATATGGTAAATTCCATGTTGTAAGTTGGACAGAAAATCGTCAAGCATCGTTTATTGCATTTGGGTTAATTCAAAGTTACAATTAATAACGTATCTGCAAAACAAATTTTAACATAACTGACCCACAAAAAATTATAATTATAAAGCCATTTGCATTAATTTTATACACATGTTTGCACTTGTAGATTGTAATAATTTTTATGCCTCTTGCGAACGCGTATTCCAACCTCAATTAAATCATAAGCCTGTTGCAATATTATCAAACAATGATGGCTGTGTAATATCGCGTAGTGATGAAGCCAAAGCATTGGGTTTACCCATGGGAGCTCCTGCGTTTAAATATGATGCATTTTTTAAAGCAAACAATATTCATGTGTTTTCTTCAAACTATCCATTGTATGGCGACATGAGTAGTCGTGTTATGAAGATATTAGAACAATTTACTCCAGATGTAGAAGTATATAGTATAGACGAAGCCTTTTTACAATTTAAAGGGTTTAAAAACTATGACTTTAATTCCTACGGAAATGACATTAGGCTACGCATATTAAAATGGACAGGAATTCCTACCTGTGTTGGTATTGCACCTACAAAAGCACTTTCTAAAGTAGCCAATAAAATAGCACGAAAATTTCCTAAGCAAACCAAAGGCGTTTATGTTATTGACTCTGAAGAAAAACGCATTAAAGCCTTAAAATGGCTAAAGATTGAAGATGTTTGGGGAATAGGTTACAGGCTACAAAAACGATTAAAAGCAAAGCAATGTCATACCGCTTTTGATTTCACTCAACTTTCAGATGAATGGGTTAAATCTAATTTTTCAATTACTGAATGGCGATTAAAAAAAGATTTAGAAGGCATCTCTAAAATACCTTTAGAATACAGAGAACCTAAACGCTCTATTGCTACAACCCGAAGTTTTGAATACACCTATTCAGACCTAGAAAACATAAAAGAGCGTATTTCTACATTTGCTACTAGTTGTGCTGAAAAACTCCGAAAACAAAAATCGCGTTGTCATGCAATAATAGTATTACTGAGTAGCGACAGACATAAAAAAGAACTACCACAACATAAAGCGAGCAGAATGGTTGCATTACCCTACCCAACTGATTCCTCGTTAACTATTAGCCAATGTGCTGTAAAAGCAGTTTCTGAAATTTATAAATCTGGAATTAAGTACAAGCGCGCTGGTGTTATTGTTACTGGCTTGGTACCAACTGACAATCATCAACTAGATTTATTTATTCATGAAAACCCAAAACATTCTTCATTAATGCACTCTATTGATGTATTAAACCAAAAATATGAAACCTACAAAATAAAAATAGGTAATCAAGATTTAAAACGCACCTGGAAAATGCGTCAAGAACGATTATCTCCAAGATACACCACAAATATTAACGAAATACTTACTGTAAAATGTCATTAAAATTCTTAACACCAAAAAACGCATTAGAGTTCTACTCTCCTGATGATTCTCACGATTTAGAAGTTGTGCTTGCGCAAACAGGTATTTCTGCTGGATTTCCATCACCTGCTGATGATTTTAAAGAATTTAAAATAAGTTTAGACAAGACTTTAGTTAAAAACAAAGAAGCTACATTTTATGCTAGAGTAAGTGGTCAATCCATGATTGGTGCAGGATTGGATGATGGCGATTTACTGGTTGTAGACAAAAGTTTAGAACCGCAACACAATAAAATTGCAGTATGTTTTATTGATGGCGAATTTACTGTAAAACGTTTGAGAGTGACTAAAGAAGGGGTTTACCTTCAACCAGAAAACCCTGCTTACGAGCCATTATTAGTAACCAATGATAACGATTTTCAAATTTGGGGTATCGTGACGCATGTGATTAAGAAGACTATTTAAAAACAAAAAACCGTAAACAATTTAATTTCAATTGTATTACAGATTTCATCTGTACTTAAGGAGAAATATCCTGAGATATATTTGATAGTTTTATGCAACTAAAAATTTAATAAAAATTGGAGAATTACTATTATCTAATACTTGTTGGATTAGGCGTTTTATTAAACCTTTGGAAACCATGGTTTGACGATGAGCCAGACAAGGGTAAATATCATAATTTTTTGTTTGGAGTGTTTATTTACTGCTTCATCTTAGCAATTGTTAGTATTATTCTAGGGTTGATATATTCATTTATTATTAAGCCTTTACTTTAATTCAATCAAAAAATATTTACTAAACTCTAAAACGAAAAAACCTCAATCTATTCGCTATTAAATAGTTGAGGTTTTTATCTGTACTCAAGGTGGGAATCGAACCCACACTTCCGAAGAAACTGGATTTTGAATCCAGCGCGTCTACCAATTCCGCCACTTGAGCAAATTTGGATTGCAAAATTATAAAATAATTCTATACCAACAATCAAAAATAGTGGGTTTTATGCTTTTTCAGTTCAAATAAATTCCTAAATTTGCACCTCATTTAACAAAGGCGATTTAATACGTTACAAAACAATATTTTACAAATGCCAAATGTAAGCACAGAAGCAAAGATTTTTGGATGTACTCAAAGTAAAGAACTTGCTGAGAAAATTGCAGCTAATTTTGGAGTGAAATTAGGTAATGTTATTACATCAACTTACAGCGATGGTGAGTTTCAACCATCATACGAAGAATCAATAAGAGGAACCCGAATTTTCATTATTGGATCTACACATCCTGGTCCAGAAAATTTAATGGAAATGTTGTTAATGATAGATGCAGCAAAACGCGCATCTGCAAGACACATTACTGCTGTTTTACCTTACTTTGGTTGGGCAAGACAAGACAGAAAAGACAAACCTAGAGTTCCTATTGCTGCAAAATTAGTAGCAAAAATGTTAGAAGCTGCTGGTGCAACACGTATTATTACCATGGACTTGCATGCTGATCAAATTCAAGGATTCTTTGAAAAACCTGTAGACCATTTATTTGCATCTACAATATTTTTACCATATCTAAAAAGCTTAAACCTAGATAACCTAACCATTGCATCTCCTGATATGGGAGGTTCAAAAAGAGCTTATGCTTATTCTAAAGCTTTAGAAAGTGATGTGGTTATCTGTTACAAGCAACGTGCTAAGGCCAATGTTATTTCACATATGGAATTAATTGGAGACGTTACTGGTAAAAATGTTGTTCTTGTAGACGATATGGTAGATACAGCAGGAACGCTAACAAAAGCAGCTGACTTGATGATGGAAAGAGGCGCAAAAAGTGTAAGAGCTATTTGTACACACCCTATTCTATCTGGAAGTGCTTATGAAAAAATAGAAAATTCTAAGTTAGAAGAATTAATTGTTACCGATTCAATCCCTTCTAAACAAGCTTGTGAAAAAGTTAGAATTTTAAGCTGTGCTGAACTTTTTGCTGATGTAATGCAAAATGTACATTACAACAAATCAATTAGTTCAAAATTTGTAATGTAATTTTTAATAATTATATAAATAATGAAAACAAGTTGATTTTTAATCAACGAAGTTTCCATAACACAAATAAGTAATAATAAATAAACAATTATGAAATCAATTACAATCAACGGATCTCAAAGAGAAAGCGTGGGCAAAAAAGCAACAAAAGCCTTACGTAATGCTGGTCAGGTTCCTTGCGTATTATACGGAGGAGATAAACCAGTGCATTTCTCTGCAGATGAATTAGCATTCTCAAAACTGGTTTATACGCCTAACGCGCATACAGTTGTGATTGCTTTAGACAATGGTGACACTTTCGATGCTGTGTTACAAGACATCCAGTTTCACCCAGTAACAGATAAAATCTTACACATAGATTTTTACCAGTTATTCCCAGACAAACCAATTACTATGGAAATTCCTGTTCACATTATAGGAACTTCTAGAGGTGTATTAAATGGCGGTGTTCTTAGAAAGAACAATCGTAAGTTAAAAGTAAAAGCTTTACCAGCAAACTTACCAGACTTTTTAGAGGCTGATATTACACCTTTAAAGATTGGTGGTAAATTATATGTAACCGCATTAGCTAGTGACGACTTTACAATCATGCACCCAGACAACACTGTTGTTTGTCAAGTTAAACGTGCAAGAGCATCAGTTATGACTGATGATGAAGACGAAGATGAACTAGAAGAAGGAGCTGAAGCACCAGCAGCAGAAGGAGAAGCTCCTGCTGAAGCTTAAAAAACTTAATAGTTTAAATTATAAAAAGCATTCTGATAACTCAGGATGCTTTTTTACTTTTACAGAAATTGATAAAAATGTGTAAATTTCTGTTTAACATATTTAAGAAAAAACAAACTTCCTTTAACGAAGAAGAACAAGTAATGAAGAAATTTTTAATAGTTGGATTAGGAAATATTGGTAGCGAGTATGAAAACACACGCCATAACATTGGGTTTAAGATTTTAGATTTTTTAGCGGAAAACGAGTCGCTTACTTTTGAAACTCAAAAGTTAGGTGATTTATGCACTTATAAAATTAAGGGCAGACAGTTACTATTATTAAAGCCTAATACCTACATGAATTTAAGCGGAAAAGCCATACTATACTGGATGACCAAGGAAAAAATTCCTCTTGAAAATTTATTAGTTATTACTGATGATTTAAACCTTCCTTTTGGAACACTACGTCTTAAAACAAAAGGTAGTGATGGTGGCCATAACGGATTAAAGGACACTCAAAACAAATTACAAACCACCAAATACAACAGGTTTAGATTTGGAATAAGCGATAGTTTTAGCAAAGGCAAGCAAGTAGATTATGTTTTAGGAGAATGGACAGAAGAAGAATCGACTCAACTAAAAGAACGCTTAGAAAAATCGGTTGAGATTATAAAATCATTTGCTACAGCAGGTGTAAACAATACTATGAATACTTTTAACGGAAAATAAAAAGAGGAGCTTACAGCTCCTCTTTTTTTTATTTCAAACTAAAAAACGACTACTCTACAATAATCTTTTTAGTGGTTTTATTTACACCATCACTTACGGTAACTAAATACATACCTGCTTCTACACTATTTAACCTAATAGTTTGTGTAAAATCAGAAGCGTTAACATAAGAGTTATTAAAAATTCTTCTACCTCTAACATCATAAACACCAATTGTAATATCTCTTCCTGAATTTGAATTTAACTTCACTGTAAACTCTCCTTGATTAGGATTAGGGAAAATTGTAAATTCACTTGTAGTAAACTCATCAATTGATAACGAGCCTTCTGTACAAAGCTCTAGAGTAAACTCAGTAATTTGACCTCCATCAAAAAGACCAAAATCATCATCTACTGATAAGGTCCAATCTCCTCCAGACATTTCACCATAAAGTGTAGATAAATCTCCCTCTGGAATAAACGTTCCAGTAAATGGTGATGTTCCACTTGTTATTGGTGTAGATGCTTCTTGATCAAAAACTGTATCAACATAATCATTATCTCCATCTGCACCATTATCTGTTGAAAGTTCAACAGTTGTTCCTGATGGGCTTATTAAAAATATATCTAAATCATTATTCCAGTCGTGTTGAATATTGATGGTTACGTTAACATCAGTAATTGGAGCGTCGTTTGCTACGTTAATGATTGATGTGTAATTATCCGTTCCATTACCTGTTTCAAGAATATCTATAGGTAAATCGGTTGCACTATAAAAGTTACATTCAATATTAGCAGTTGTAAAACTAAACACAGCCGATGAATTTGCTGTTCCACATAAATTAGATGCTGTAACTCTCCAATAATACAGTGTGTTAGTTGACAGATTACTTACTGTATAAGATGTGCCTTGTACTGTAGCACTTTCAGTTATTGATGCAAAATTTGCTTCGGTAGAAACCTCAACAAAATATTCTTGTGCATTGTCACTTCCATTCCACATCAAATCTGCTTCTAAACTTACACCTGTTGCACCATCAGAAGGTGATGTAAGTATTGCAGGCGCTACTGTAGCACTATAGACATTCATTTCTAAATTTACAGTTTGAGTTATAGCTCCTGAAACTCCTTCAAGTGTAAAAGGATAATTTCCTGTTGCAAGAGACCCTGTACCACTAATAGTAATTGTACCTGTGGTTCCGTCAGCAATAGCTGAAGTTGGGTTTATCGTTGCACTTGCACCAGCAGGTAGCCCTGTAACACTAAAGTTTGTTGTATCACTAAACCCTAAAAATGTATTGTAAGTAAAAGAATATACTGCATCATTCGGTTGGCAAACATCTAACGAAACCTCATCAACCGTTATAACAAACTCTGACTCCTGAATACTAAACTCTGATGAGTTTACTGCATAAAATATATTATTGTTTCCTTCAACAATTACTCTTGCAGTTGAAGTATCTCCTCCTGTTAAAGGAACAGTAATATCATGTGATCCATCATTTGGCACATCAGAAGCTAAAGTATAAGGAAACGTTTGCCCACCATCAACAGATAATAAAATATTTACTGTTGGTGTATTTACAGAACCTGCATCAGTTCCTGCAACATTCCAGGTAACAGTTTGAGTTGAACCAGCATCCCAAGTAACATTTGAATCTTGAGATGTAACTGTAAAAGGCCCTGAACTTCCATCAACTGTAACTGTCATGGTATCGTAACTTGTTTGAGGTGTCTGCCCAACTCCTCCAGTTTCTTGTCGGTCTCTAACAGTTAAAGCAAAGTTTAAGTTTCTTCCTACAGTAGAAACAGTTTCCCAAGTTGTATTATCTATAGATTCAACAGGGTTGCTCTCGGTAAGTTCTCCGTCTAAAACTCTTTGAAGAATTGGCATATAACGATTAGGAGATGTACTAGGAGGTCTTGATCTCCAAAGTGCTCCAGTAGTTTTAGTAGGTCCAAAATTGCTTGATGTGGTTACACCATTATCAATTTGCTCCCAAGTATAGGTTAATATATCTCCTCCATCAGGGTCAGTAGCACTTCCTTTTAAAATAAATGCTGTTCCTTGAGGAATTGTATAATTAGTTCCTGCATTAGCTACAGGTGGATTATTAGTAATGTTTGTTGTTACTGCACAATTATTTGGAGCAGACGAAACATTAGTCAAAATTTGATTAATTGAAAAATAATGGAAGTAAGGGTCGCTATGATCCTGAACATCATTAGCTCCTGTTATACCAGCGTAACCCATAATTGTTGTACCACTTCCTGGTTCGGCATTTACTCCTGTACCTTCAGATCCATAAGAAAAAGTATGGTTAGCTCCCATTTGATGACCAATTTCATGTGGTACATAGTCAATGTCAAAAAAATCAGACATGTATGGACCTCCACCATTATCTAAAAACGAATGCGAAGAAAACCCACTACCTTTTCCACTTTCACAAACACAGCCAATACAACCTGCATTACCATTATTTCCACCATAATCTAATAAGTGACCTATATCATAATCAGACTCACCAACTGTTGCTGTTAAATTTGTTTGTAAACCTCCATTTAAGTCACTACCATAAGGGTCAGGGAAAGTAGGTGAATAAATAAGATCTAATGCAGGATCATCTACAGTATCAACCAATAGAAATGTAATAGCCATATCTACTTCAAACACTTCATTAGTTCTATTTAAAGTTGATACCATTTGAGCTAATGCATCTTCTCTATCAATACCATTGGCGTCATTTCCATCATCCCAAAAGCTAGTATACTCTTGAGTAACTGAAACAGCTATTCTAAAAGTTCTTAATAACTGGTCATTAGCATCTCTTGCTAACAATGTATTCATAGTCTCTCTAGAAGATAAATGAAGGTCTTCTGTTAAACATTCAAATGCATTATTAACAGTTGTTTCATTTCTTGCACTTCTGTTATATACAAGGTATTGTCCGTTAGAAACCTTAGTTACTGGTTGAATAAAGTAAGTTTCCTTTCCTGGTTCAGAAACCATTGCATTAAAGCCTAAAGGTGTAACACTAAAACGAATTCGAGTTCCTGAATTATCAAGCCTAGAACCCAAATAAGTTTTTATATTTTTATGAAGACCAGCATTATCTTGTGAAGAAAAGATTGCTGTTTCAACAATTCTAAATTGTTGCAAATTACCTAAAACATCAGGAAAATAAACCACTGTGTTTGATGTCCCACTGTATTCACTTCTTAATGGTGCATCAACAAGTTTTGATTTTAAAGATTCTATATCTAGCTGAAAAATGCTAAAATTATCTTTGTCTAAATTTTCGAGACTGACGTCTTCTACTTTTCTAACTTCTTTTAATCGCTGCCACTCGTTATTTTGAGCAGACAACATTAATGGTAACAATAAGAAGAAAAGGGCTTTGATGGAAAGTAATTTAATTCTCATAATATTGAAAAAATTTTTATTTACGTAAAGGTATTAAACAAAAAGAGAGACGTTAGTGTCTCTCTTTTTATAAATTTTAAAAATTATTATTCTACAATAATCTTTTTAGTTATTTTCTTAGCTCCATCACTTACGGTTACTAAGTACATACCTGCCTCTACACTATTAAGCTTAATAGATTGAGAGAAATCTGAATTATTTCTAGAATAAGAGTTGTTAAATATTTTTCTTCCTCTAATATCAAAAACATCAACAGCGATGTTGTTTCCTGAGTTTGAGTTTAATTTGATAGTAAACTCACCATTGTTTGGATTAGGGAAAATTGAGAACTCATTAGCTGAAAACTCATCTACGCTAAGTTGTTGTTCTGAACAAATTTCAATTGACCAATTATTTAATGTGCCCTCATCTCCTGCAAAATAGTCTAACATAATCAATGTCCAATCTCCTTGAGATTCTAACCCAGAAAAAGCACTTAATGCTTGAGCAGGCTGAAAAGTTCCTACAGTAGGAGAACCACAAGTAATAGCACTAGCTTCATCGTCAAAAGTCACATCAAAGTCATCGTTATTACCACAGTTTAAATTCCATAGATAGATAAAATCTGTTTGATTAGGGTGAAGTAAAACAGCTCTTACATCAGAAACATAAGTATGAGAAACATTAACATTCACTGTCATACTTTCTATTAATCCTGAATCAGGAATATTAATTACATGCTCTAAAATTGGTTGACCAGCCGAACCACCAGCACCATCTGTTATTGTTAAATTCAAGTTTGGAGCTGACTCATATGTATTACACTGTATTTCTGTACAATTATTATTTAAAACAACGTCAAAACTCTTAGTTACTGAACTAGAAGTTCCCGTAACAGTTATTGTATAATCTCCTTGAGCAGTCATTCCTAAGTTACCAATAGTCATAGTAAAACTTCCATTACTATTTAATGACGTTGGACTAAAGGCTACACTTGCTCCAGCAGGAACGCCAGAAGCAGAAAAAGTTGTAGTCTCATTAAAATCTAAAATTGTTGAATAATTAAACGTAAATACAGCTTCTGTGTCTGTATTTGGACAACTGAATATTTCATTATCTGTTGTTGCTAAATTAAAACCTGGTGTAGCTGGCTCACAAACTCCTGGTTTTATTTGAGATGCTAAAACACTTGAAACATATGCATCAACAACATTCATTTGATCTGGTGTAAACATATACATACAAGCATCGTTAACATAATCCATATAATTCATCGTTAATGAATATTGACCTGGTGTACAAGCATTCACTGATCCAGCTGGTGGACAGTTATAAGATTCTGTGTCAATATTTGGCGTATCGGCAAGCCCATCATCACCTGTACATGTAAAGTCCGCAAATGTATGATTTAGATTATAAAAATGCCCTAACTCATGCGTCACTGTTCTACCAAGATTAAAAGGTGCTCCAGGTACAATTCCAGAACCAGGACAACCAGATCCAGTTCCAAAAGTACTAAGATTCATTACAACAGCTCCTCCATTTTCAATACTACCTCCTAATGGTGAATACCCAAGAGTTGTACCATCTAATGGTTTGATCAGAAAATTCATATATCCAGCCCAATTAGAGTCTAACTCTGGAAATCCAGAACCATTTGCAAAGTTATAACCAATAGTAACAGCTGGCTCTCCTTCAAGTAATTCTGGGTCAACTCCAACAGGGTGATCGGAAACTGCTAAACAAAAAGAAATATTTGCCACTCCAGGTTGTAATCCTGGATAAAACGGACTTGCTGCAGTCCAATTAGAAATGTCAGCATTCATTGCTGTATAGTCAGCATTTAAAACATCTACCTGACTTTGAGCCAATGCAACAAGACAGTCTCTATCTGCCTCATTTCCTGTTGGAAAGTGAACAGCTACAGGTATAACTATTGAAGCTCCTCTAGCACTATAGTCTCCATTAGCTCTTCTAGCAAGCTCTGCTTGAAATTTCTTTTGATTTTCTTCATATTTTTTAGCTAACTCAGGGTTTTTGAGCATTTCTTCCATATACTCATCCACTCCACAAGTCCTTTGTTGAGAGTAGCTATTAGCAACGCATATTAGCATAAGCATTGCAAAAAGGGATTTAATAGTAAAGTTCATTTTCATATAAATTGTATTAATTAAAAAAGGATAATATCTATAAACATCCTCCAAATTTAATCAAAATCAATTGTTATATTAAGTTTTCTTTAACAAAATGTGATTTTTTAACATAAATAAACTCTAATATTTGTGAAGTTATTACCTTTTAAGCCTTCCTTTTTATTTCAATGCTTATTAGCTATTTTTACAAAAAAATCTTTTGAAAATATATAATTCCCTAACTTCCTATTCTAAAGCGCCATCAGTACTTACTATTGGTACTTTTGATGGTGTCCATTTAGGACATCAAAAAATAATTAATAGGTTAATAACTGTTGCAAAAGAAAAAAACCTAGAATCTTCATTGCTAACATTCTTTCCGCATCCTAGAATGGTATTGCAAACTCATGCTGATATTAAATTGTTGAATACTATTGATGAGCGCAAAACTATTTTGTCTCAAATTGGTATTGATAATCTTATTATAAAAAAGTTTACTCAAGATTTTTCTAGACTATCAGCTAACGATTATGTAAAGCATATTTTAGTTGATGAATTAAACGTTAAACACGTTATCATTGGTTACGACCATAGGTTTGGAAGAAATAGAAGCGCAAACATTGAAGACCTAAAAGGTTATGGTGCTCAATTTGATTTTGAAGTAGAAGAAATTTCTGTTAAAGACATTGAAGATGTTGCTATTAGTTCAACTAAAATTAGAAATGCCTTAAATAATGGTGATGTTAAAACCGCAAATACGTATTTAGGTTACAATTACTTTTTATCAGGTAACGTTGTAAAAGGAAAACAAATTGGTAGTAAAATAGGATTTCCTACTGCTAATGTTAAAATACCTGAAGATTATAAACTCATCCCAAAAAATGGTGCTTATGTAGTGCAATCTAATATTAACAACACTACAGTTTATGGGATGATGAATATTGGAACCAATCCTACTGTTAATGGAAAAACGCAATCTATTGAAGTACACTTTTTCAATTTTAATGAAGATATTTATGACACTTCAATACAAGTGGAATTAATTGACAGACTTAGAGACGAGCAAAAATTTGATTCGGTTGAATCACTTAAAGAACAACTCAACAAAGACAAAGAAAAAGCATTGACTTTATTTAATTAGATGAACAGGTTTTTATTTAAACATATTGACAACAGTGCATTAATTGTATTCCGAATTATTTTTGGACTACTTATTTTCTTAGAAAGTGTTGGAGCCATCTTTACTGGTTGGGTAAAACGAACGCTTATTGAACCTGAATTTACTTTTACATTTATAGGGTTTGAATGGTTACAGCCTTTACCAGGAAACTGGATGTATCTCTATTATGCAATTATGGGAATATTTGGCCTTTTTGTAATGATAGGTTATAAATACAGATGGAGCATGTTTGCATTTACCATCATGTGGTCTGCCACTTACTTTATGCAAAAATCGTCTTATAACAATCACTACTACTTATTAATGTTATTGAGTGCCATAATGGTGTTTCAACCTGCGCACACTTACCTTTCGGTTGATGCCAAACAAAACCCGAAATTAAAAAGAGGCTCAATGCCACAGTGGTGCAAATATGTATTTGTTATTCAGCTCTTTATTGTATACACATACGCCTCAATTGCCAAGATATATCCTGATTGGTTAAACACCACTACTATTGAACTCATGATGAAAGCCAAACAACATTTTGTTTTAGTTGGTGATATTTTACAATACAAGTGGTTACACTATATGCTGGCTTATGGAGGCATTTTGTTTGACGGACTTATCATTCCGTTATTGCTATGGAAAAGAACAAGGAAATTTGCGTTTATCATTTCTATTTTCTTTCATCTGTTCAATTCATTTATTTTCCATGTAGGTATATTTCCATATTTGTCTTTAGCCTTTATTTTGTTCTTTTTTGAGCCTAAAACCATTCAAAATATATTCTTTAAAAAGAAACCGTTTTATAATGAAGCTGAAGTTATCATCCCTAAAGGAAATCAATTTTATGTAGGATTATTTTCAGTGTATTTTATCATTCAAGTACTATTACCTATTCGTCATCATTTTATTCAAGATAATGTGCTTTGGACCGAAGAAGGTCACAGACTGTCATGGCGAATGATGCTACGCTCAAAAAGTGGGTTTTGCACTTATAAAGTCATTGACAAAAACACTAACAATGTATTACCTGTTAAATTAAACGACTATTTAACCAGAAAACAACAACGAGGTGCAACCACCAAACCAGATGTCATCTGGCAATTTGCACAACATTTAAAACAAGATTTTGCAAAAAAAGGATTTGACGTGCAAGTCTTTGTAAACTGTAGCATAAGCGTAAATGGAAGACCAAGACAACAGCTTATAGATCCTAATATTGACCTTGCCAATGTAAAATGGGATGTTTTTAAACACAGCTCGTGGATTTTACCTTCAAAACTCGATTAAATGTTTTGGCAATTCATTAAATTTGTCGCTTAAATTTTTCACACCATGTTACAAGTCCCTTTTATTAGAGAAAACAAAGAGTTGGTTATTGAGCGTTTAGCAAAACGTAATATTGATGCTGAACAATCTATAAACGATGTTATTACTTTAGATGAAGACCGAAGAAATCTTCAAGCAACTTTAGATAACTTAAAAGCTGAATCTAATAGTATCTCCAAAGAAATAGGGAACTTGTTTAAAGCTGGAAAAGCACAAGAAGCCAATGCTTTAAAAGAAAAAACAACTCAACTTAAAGAAGACACTAAACAATTAGAGCAAGAGCTTAATGATAAAGCTGATGCACTAAACGCGCTTTTATACCAACTTCCAAACGTACCTCACCAAAGCGTTCCTAAAGGAAATACCGATGAGGATAACGAAGAAGTGTATAGAGAAGGTGATATTCCTAAGTTAATTGATGGCGCACTACCACATTGGGAATTAGCCAAAAAGTATGATATTATCGATTTTGAATTGGGTAATAAAATTACTGGAGCAGGATTTCCTGTGTATAAAGGTAAAGGTGCAAGATTACAACGTGCACTTATCGCTTACTTTTTAGATAAAAATACCGAAGCAGGTTATACGGAGTTCCAGTTACCACATTTAGTTAATGAAGCGTCTGGTTTTGGAACAGGACAATTGCCAGATAAAGAAGGGCAAATGTACCACGTTACTGGTGACAACTTATATTTAATTCCAACTGCTGAAGTTCCTGGAACCAATTTATTTAGAGATACCTTACTTAACGAAAGCGATTTACCAATAGGTATTACAGGCTACACACCTTGCTTTCGTCGTGAAGCAGGAAGTTATGGCGCACACGTTAGAGGGTTAAATCGACTACATCAATTTGATAAAGTTGAAATTCTACGTGTTGAACATCCTGAGCGTTCTTATACAGCTCTAGACGAAATGGTAGAGCATGTAAAAACCATTTTAAAAGAACTGAAATTACCTTACAGAATTTTACGTTTATGTGGTGGTGACTTAGGATTTACATCAGCATTAACCTACGATTTTGAAGTATTCTCAACTGCTCAAGACCGTTGGTTAGAGATTTCTTCAGTATCTAATTTTGAAACCTTTCAAGCAAACCGCTTAAAATTACGTTTTAAAAATTCTGAAGGTAAAAATGAATTAGCACATACCCTAAATGGAAGCTCATTGGCTCTACCAAGAGTGCTTGCAGGAATTTTAGAAAATTACCAAACTGAAGATGGTATAAAAATCCCTGATGTTCTAGTTCCTTATACTGGATTTGATAAAATCTAAAATCTGTAGTATTTTTTCTACAAATTTCGATAAAACGCTAAAAAAAGACGTTGTTTAACGAATTTTTAGCGTTTTCTTTTGTTTTTTCATAAAATTTTTTGATGTTAGTAAAGTATTAAAAGCTAACCTACTTATGAAAAATATCAAACGCATTATAATACTGGTTTCACTGGTCGTTATGGTCAGTAAAATTTTCTTTTAGAATATACCTTTGGTTAACAATAAAAAATGCCAGAGCAGAATAACTGAATCATTTTTTTAAAATAATGGTTAATAGCACATTTATTTTGGTTGGTAATGCCTAAACTTGCGTTTAGGCATTTTTTTTATCAAAACATTTACAATATCCAAAGCTAGCATTTGTTATATTTACTAAATAATCGAAATAAGCGCACCAAAACCTGTATTTAGGTTGTTTATTTAAAATAGCTTTATGAAGAGGATATTAACTTTTGCCCTAATACTGTTTAGCACTTTAATGCTTGCCCAAAGTGAGCAGTTGGCAAGTGATTATTTTAAACGTGGTGAATTTGAAAAAGCCCTTATTGAATACCAAAAATTATATACTGAAAAACCAAGCACAACTTACCTTTACAAAATAGTTGAAACATTACAACAGCTAGAGCGCTATACCGAAGTTCAAAACCTATTGCTCCAACGTTTAGAGAAAAGTACTTTTCCAACCCTTATGGTAGAACTGGGTTACAACTATCAACTACAAGACAGTATAGAAATTGCAAAAAAACATTATAACGATGCGCTTTTAAAAATCGATGAAAAACCTATTTATACAAGTAGTATTGCTAGACAATTTGAAAATCATTCCCTTTTAGATTATGCCATTTCTGCCTATAAAAAAGGTGCTGAACTTAATCCTAAACAAAACTATAACATTCAACTGGCACGAATTTATGGTGAGCAAGGTAATGTGGAGCAAATGTTTTCTAACTATATAGATTATATAGAAACCAACCCTAGCTTTTTAAATAACTCAAAGCGCGCTTTTAGCGATTTTGTCTCAGAAAACAGCGAAAACGAAAACAACATTTTCTTAAAACGGTTATTACTTAAAAAGTTGCAAACCAATCCTGATGTGTATTGGTATGAGTTACTGAGCTGGCTGTTTGTTCAAGAAAAAGAGTATAACAAATCCTTTACTCAAGAGAAAGCCCTTTATAGAAGAAACCCTGAAAGTCTAGACCGAATTATTGAACTTGCACTTACAACTCTAGATGAAAAACAATACAGCATAGCAACCGAAATATTCAATTTTGTATTAGAAAATTCACAAGATATTTCTAGTCTTTTAAGAGCACATCAATTTTTATTGGAGATAGAAACCATAAATGCTACTAAAAAAGATTTTAATGCGATAAACGATAAGTATCTAGCGCTTTTTAATCAATATGGTAGGTATGAGCAAACCCTTTCTTTACAAATTGCTTATGGCGATTTTTTGGCGTTTCACTTACACAAACCTGAAGATGCTAGCAAGTTTTTAAAAGAAACTTTAAACCTTAATGTTTCTGAATTTCAAAAAGCTACTGTAAAGCTAAAACTTGGTGATGTTTTGGTGTATCAAGAAAAATTTAATGAAGCGCTTATTTACTATTCTCAAATACAAGCCAATTTAAAAAACAGTACCATTTCGCAAGATGCACGTTTTAAAGTTGCCAAAACTAGTTATTATAAAGGTGATTTTGATTGGGCTGAATCGCAGCTTAAAATTTTAAAATCATCAACATCGCAGCTTATTGCTAATGATGCTTTAGATTTAAAACTACTTATTTCTGACAATAAATATGAAGATTCTTTACACGTAGCGTTAAAGCTTTATGCAAAAGCAGACCTTATGGCATTTCAAAATAAAACTGATGAAGCCATTACACTTTTAGACAAGATTCTTACAGAGCATGAAGGTGAAAGTATTGAAGGTCAAGCTTTGTTAATGCAAGCACAACTTTTCGAAAAAAAGAAACAGTATGAAAAAGCAACGGTTAACTATCAAAAAATTATAACAGACTTTAGTGACAGTATTTTAATTGACGATGCTTACTATTTTTTAGCTGAACTTTACAATAATATTTTAGGCGAACCCGAAGAAGCTAAAGCACTTTACGAAAAAATCATATTCAATCATCAAGACAGTATTTATTTTGTTGAAGCCAGGAAAAACTTCAGGATGCTACGTGGTGATACTATAAACTAAATTTTATGCTTGTTGAAACCAACCGTCTTCAGCTTTCTAAAATCACTTTAGAAGATGCTCCTTTTATTTTAGAACTCATGAATTCCCCTCATTGGTTGAAATATATTGGTGACCGAAATGTGAGAACTGTTGCTCAAGCTGAAGACTATTTAAAAGAACGAACCCTAAAAAGTTATGATACTCATGGATTTGGGTTTTATAAAATTCAACTAAAAGATGAAAATCTAAAATCAATTGGCACTTGTGGTTTGGTAAAACGCGATGAGTTAGAATATGTAGATATTGGTTTTTCGCTACTTCCTAATTATGAAGGTAAAGGTTATGGGTTTGAAGCGTCTTCTGAAATTATAAAACTTGCCAAAGACCAATTCAAACTAAAAAAAATAACAGCAATCACATTGCCTACTAATACAAATTCAATTAAACTATTAGAAAAATTAGGCTTATCTTATGAAAAAAGAGTAAAACCTTTTGAAGATGATGAAGAACTCCTGTTATTTGCAAAAACACTATAATACAAGTTTTGTCTTTCCGTAACCAGTTCGGAATCCATTAAAATAACAACCATGATAATATACAACGTAACCGTTAATATTGACGAAAGCATACATGAAGAGTGGCTCAATTGGATAAAAAACCACATTGCATTGGTTTTGGCAACAGGTCATTTCACTGAAGCTAAGTTAACCAAAGTACTTATTGAAGAAGAAATGGGAGGCACAACCTACTCCATTCAGTATCGTGCAAAATCAAGAACCGATTTAGAAGATTA
Source organism: Meridianimaribacter flavus (assembly GCF_004366715.1). Taxonomy (GTDB): domain Bacteria; phylum Bacteroidota; class Bacteroidia; order Flavobacteriales; family Flavobacteriaceae; genus Gaetbulibacter_B; species Gaetbulibacter_B jejuensis. The sequence goes on along the minus strand of NZ_SOQZ01000005.1, from coordinate 83,299 downwards.
TTACAACAATCATGCTGATGCTTTACGTCAAGACGGACTAAAACGTTTTGCTGACAAAATGCTAGCCTTTAGAACCGAACTAGAAATAGTTGATGAATTTTCAGTAACTTTTAACTAACAACAATGTCTGTAAAAGCAAAAAAACATTTAGGACAACATTTTTTAACCGACGAATCTATTGCTGAAAAAATTGCTGATAGCTTATCGCTTAAAGACTATAAACACGTTTTGGAGATTGGTCCAGGAATGGGTGTACTCACTAAATATTTGCTCAAAAAAGACATCACAACCCACGTTATTGAAATTGATACCGAATCGGTTGAATACCTTAAAGCCAATTACCTAAATCTTGCTGATAGAGTTATAGAACAAGACTTTTTAAAGTACGATATCACACAAGTTTTTGGCGAGCAGCCTTTTGCTATCATAGGTAATTACCCATATAATATTTCATCACAAATTGTATTCAAAACTTTAGAAATGCGCGACCAAATTCCTGAATTTTCAGGGATGTTTCAAAAAGAAGTTGCGCAACGTATTTGCTCTAAAGAAGGCAGTAAAGTATATGGTATTTTATCTGTATTAACCCAAGCATTTTACGATGCAGAGTATTTATTTACAGTTCCACCTTCGGTGTTTAATCCACCACCAAAAGTAGATTCTGGTGTGCTTTTATTAACAAGAAAAGAAAACTACACCTTGCCATGTGACGAAACTTTATTTTTCAAGGTCGTAAAACAAGGATTTCAACAACGCCGAAAAACACTTCGTAACAGTTTAAAAACATTCAATTTGTCAGATAATTTAAAAGCAAATGTTATATTTGGCAAACGTCCTGAGCAGTTAAGCGTTGAAGAATTTATAACTCTCGCGCAATTAATTGAAAACGACACTCAAGAATAACACAATTTGTCACTTCAACAGTGTGCAACGACAAGAAATTTTATGCAAGAGGAAAAAGAGCACATACAATTTGAACTAACAGATGAACTCATCGAGCAAGTAGAAGTTCTTATCGAAGAGAAAAACGATAAGGAACTCAACACGCTTTTTAGTGAGTTTCACTATGCTGATATTGCCGAAGTTTTAGACGAACTAGATCTTGAAGATGCGACTTATGTTATAAAACTTCTTGATTCTGAAACCACTTCAGATGTGTTAATGGAGCTCGATGAAGACAATCGAGAAAAAATACTCCGTAATCTTTCTGCCAAAGAAATTGCCGACGAAATTGAAGAGTTGGATACTGATGATGCAGCAGATATTATTGCCGAACTTCCTGAAGAACGTCAAGCCGAGGTAATCTCTCAAATTGAAGACCAAGAGCATAAAGCCGAAATTGAAGAACTTTTGGCTTATGACGAAGATACAGCTGGTGGACTCATGGCAAAAGAGCTTGTAAAAGTGTATGAAACCTGGACTGTTGCTGGATGCTTACGTCGCATTCGTGGACAAGCCAAAGAGGTTACAAGAGTACACTCAATATACGTTGTAAACAAACAAGACAAGCTTATTGGCAGACTTTCACTTAAAGATTTAATTGTTGCTAAAAGTGATCAAAAAATAGCCGATATCTCTAACAGCAGTGTGGATTGGGTTCATGTGCAAGACGATGTTGAAGATGTGGCAAGAGTTATGGCAAAATACGATTTGGAAGCCATTCCTGTTGTAGATGACAATCAAACACTTTTAGGTAGAATTACTATTGATGATATTGTTGACGTTTTAAAAGAAGAAGCCGATAAAGATTACCAGTTGGCAGCAGGTATCTCTCAAGATGTAGACTCTGATGATAGCGTTTGGAAGCTTACCAGAGCACGTATACCTTGGTTATTTTTAGGACTTGTTGGTGGTGTTGGAGCCTTTTTAATTATGGAAGGTTTTCACGAAGCGTTTTCAAAATATGCAATCCTATTCTTTTTCACACCACTTATTGCAGCAATGGCTGGTAATGTAGGTGTACAATCTAGTGCAATTATTGTACAAGGTTTAGCAAATGATGATATAAAGGGAAGTATTAACAGTCGTTTAATGAAAGAAATGCTTTTAGCAGCTCTTAATGGAGTTATTTTGGCTATTTTCTTGTTTCTTTTTGTTTGGGCAACCCAACAAGATGCCGCAACTGCTTTTGCTATTTCAATTTCGTTAGTTGTAGTAATCATAGTAGCTGGTTTAATAGGAACTTTTGTACCATTATTCCTTGACAAACGTGGTATTGATCCTGCTATTGCAACTGGACCTTTTATCACTACCAGTAATGATATTTTTGGAATCTTAATTTACTTTACCATAGCTAAACTTATTTTAGGGATTTAACTTATGAAAGTCCTACATCTAGATACCAATCACGAGCTTCTCATTAATCAACTTAATACATTAGGATTTACAAATCATGAAGATTACACGGCATCAAAAACTGATGTTGAAGCAAAAATTCATGAGTATGATGGTATTGTAATAAGAAGTCGTTTTACTATAGACAAGCAGTTTCTTGATGCTGCCACAAACTTAAAGTTTATAGGTCGTGTTGGTGCTGGTTTAGAAAACATAGATTGTGATTATGCCGAAAGTAAAGGCATTTATTTAATTTCAGCACCAGAAGGCAACCGCAATGCTGTTGGCGAACACGCTTTAGGAATGTTGCTTTCCTTATTCAACAAGCTCAATAAAGCTGATAACGAAGTACGACATGGTCAATGGTTACGTGAAGCCAATAGAGGTATTGAGCTAGATGGCAAAACTGTTGGACTTATTGGTTATGGCAACATGGGAAAAGCCTTTGCTAAAAAACTTCGTGGTTTTGATGTTGAAGTTCTTTGCTATGATATAAAACCTAATGTTGGCGACGACAACTGCAAACAAGTATCTCTTGAAACTTTACAAGAAAACGCAGATATTTTAAGTTTACACACACCACAGACACCACTAACGCTCAATATGGTTAATGCTGATTTTATTAACGGGTTTCAAAAACCATTTTGGCTCATTAATACAGCTCGCGGAAAAAGTGTTGTCACTACCGATTTGGTTTCAGCTTTAAAAAGTGGTAAAATTTTAGGTGCAGGATTAGACGTTTTAGAATATGAAAAAGCCTCTTTTGAAAGCCTATTTTCTTCTGATATGCCAGAGGCATTTCAATACATCATTCAAGCCGAAAATGTATTACTAACACCTCATGTAGCTGGTTGGACAGTTGAAAGCAAAGAAAAACTAGCGCAAACCATCGTTGATAAAATTAAAGCTAGATTTTGTTAACTTTCAACTATGAAAAAAACAATAGCTGTTTTTGCTGGTTTAATTTTTGCCTTGTTACTACTTTTTCAGGTTAGCAAATACGCTATCATATCTGGAAATGTAAACATAGAAATTATAATTGCTGCTATTGCGATTGTTTTCCTAATTGTTGGTATTTACCTCAACAAAAAAAGCCTTCAAAAAGAAACTGTTGATACGACCGAAATTGATTACAATAAAATAAAAGAATTAGATATTACATCACGAGAATATGAAGTACTTCAACATATTGCTCAAGGATTATCAAACAAAGAAATTGCCGAGACATTATTCCTATCAGAAAGCACTATAAAAACGCATGTGTCTAACTTATTGTTAAAACTAAATGCCAAAAGACGCACGCAAGCACTTCAAGTTGCAAAAGAACTTCAAATACTATAAAATTATGTATTTTAGACCGAAGTACTAACGGTTTGGTACTTTAGTATGAGTCTATTTTTAAAGGCTTCTCATAGTTTTGTATCTCAATAATTAATCAATACCACACAATTATGGAATTAGGCGCATTTTCAATTAGTTTAAGCGTAAAAGACATTACTGTTTCAAAAGCATTTTATGAAAATTTAGGATTCACCGTTTTTGCTGGTGATTTAGAAAAAAACTACCTCATCATGAAAAATGGGAAGGCTTTAGTAGGCTTGTTTCAAGGTATGTTTGAAAACAACATACTTACCTTTAATCCTGGTTGGGACGAAAACGCAAAAACATTAGATACGTTTACTGATGTTAGGCAAATTCAGCAGCATTTAAAAAGTAAAAACTTAGCGTTGCAAAGTGAAGCAGACGAAACAACTTCAGGACCTGCAAGTTTGGTTGTAACCGATCCTGATGGTAATACCATATTAATTGATCAACATATTTAAAACCCTTTTTTAACTCTTAAAACTAACTAACAACATGAAAAAAACTGTATTAAAATATGGAGGCTACGGACTTATAACTGCCGCTGTTTTATTCTTTTTAGCATTAACCTTTGGTAAAAACTTAAGCTATTCGGCTCAAGAAGTTATTGGTTATGCGTCAATGATTGCATCATTATCATTTATATTTTTTGGGATAAAACACTATCGCGATAAAGTAAATAATGGTGCTGTAAGTTTTGGAAAAGCTTTGGTCATTGGCTTATTAATTTCAGCTTTAACTGGACTTGGAATTGCTATGGTAGATTACATTTATACAACCGTAATTAATCCTGATTTTGCTTCAGAATATTTAGAAGTCACTTTAAAAACTTATGAAAGCACTTACTCTGGTGAAGAACTAGAAGCTAAAAAAGCTGAACTCACACAACAAATGCAAGATTATGGTGGCTCTGGATTTATGGCTGCCTTAATGTTTGTAACCGTTGTGTTAATTGGGTTTGTACTATCTTTAATATCTGCTTTAATTTTACAACGAAAAAAATAAATCATTATGCAATACAAAGCATCATCTCCCGAAGATTATATAAGTCAAGTTCCTGAAGAACGTCAAGATGTTTTAAAAACATTACGCAAAACCATTAAGACCAACTTACCAAAAGGTTTTGAAGAAGGTATTCAATATGGTATGATAGGCTATTATGTGCCACATAGCAAATATCCTGATGGTTATCATTGCACACCAGAAGAACCATTACCATTCATGAGTTTTGCTTCACAAAAAAATTCAATAAATCTTTACCATAGTGGTATTTATGCTGTACCAGAAATACACGATTGGTTTGTAAACGAATACCCAAAATACAGTAAGTACAAGCTAGACATGGGAAAAAGTTGCGTTCGTTTTAAGCGTATTAATGATATTCCAATGGAATTAATTGCTGAACTCTGCACAAAACTAACTCCAGATCAATGGATAGACATATACGAAACCAACCTTAAAAAGAAATAAAATGAAAAAACGCGTTACAGGCATTGGCGGATTATTCTTTAAAACAAAAGATCCAAAAGCAACAAAAGACTGGTACAAAAAGCATTTAGGGTTTAACACCGATGATTATGGCTGCACCTTTTGGTGGAAAGATAAAGAAGGTAACGATTGCTCAACACAATGGAGTCCGTTTACTGAAGACACAGCGTATTATCAGCCTTCAAAAAAAGATTTTATGTTTAATTATCGCGTAGAAAATCTTGAAGAATTACTAAAAACATTAAAAGACGAAGGTGTTACCATTATTGGAGAAATGGAAGAATACAGCTACGGAAAATTTGGTTGGATTATGGATAACGATGGCAACAAAATTGAACTTTGGGAACCTATTGATAAAGCTTTTTTGTAAACCATTATATTTTTTTGTTACCTTTAGACTTCTAACCATATAAACAAATTTACAAATGTCAGATGAAAAAAATTTAAGCGACGACCTTAACGATATGTTAGACGACGCAAAAGATGGTGCAAAAAAAGCAGCAGACAAAGCAGAAGATATTGCTGATGACGCTAAAGAAAAAGCAAAAGAATTTGCTAGCGAAGCAAAAGAAACTGCAAAAGAATTTTCTGATGGAGCCAAAGAAGCTTTTGGTAAAGCATCAGGAGATAACAAAAAACTACTAGCTGGTATTTTAGGTATCATTTTTGGAGGCTTAGGTGTTCATAAATTTATTCTAGGTTACAACAAAGAAGGAGGAATCCTTTTAGGTGTTTGGCTATTAGGAGCAATACTATCTTGTGTAGGTATTGGTATTTTAATCGTTTGGATTCCTGGAATTATAGGTTTAATTGAAGGTATTATTTACCTTACAAAATCTGACGAAGAATTCTACAACACATACCAAGTGGGTAAAAAACCTTGGTTTTAATCATACCTTAAAAAAACAAAAAGCCGCAAACAATGTTTGCGGCTTTTTTATTCTAAAAATATTTTTTTCTGAGCCAAAAGGCTACTTTAACTAATAGTATTAATGCAGGAACTTCAACTAATGGACCTATAACACCTGCAAATGCTTGACCTGAATTTAGCCCAAACACTGCAATAGCAACAGCAATTGCTAATTCAAAATTATTACCTGCTGCTGTAAAAGCCACAGCTGTGGTTTTATTATAATCTGCTCCCATAGCTTTTGTTACAAAAAAGCCAATAATGAACATTATGGTAAAATACAATAGCAACGGAATAGCTATAATAACAACATCCATTGGAATTTCAACAATCAATTCTCCTTTTAAAGAAAACATGACTATAATTGTAAATAATAATGCGATTAAAGTTAATGGTGAAATTTTAGGGATAAATGTATTGTTATACCAATCTTCTCCTTTGAGCTTTACTAAAATTACTCTGCTTAATATTCCTAAAACAAAAGGCAAACCAAGATAAATAGCTACACTTTCAGCAATTGTAGCTATTGATATGTCTACAATAGCTCCTTCAAATCCAAAATATGGTGGTAATACAGTTATAAATATCCAAGCATAAAAACTATAGGCAAACACCTGAAAAATACTGTTTAAGGCTACTAATCCTGCTCCATACTCGCTACTACCTTCTGCAAGGTCATTCCAAACTAAAACCATAGCAATACAACGTGCTAACCCAATTAGTATTAACCCAACCATATATTCAGGATAGTCTTGTAAAAAGATAATGGCTAAGGCAAACATTAACACAGGACCAATAATCCAATTGAGCACCAAAGAAATGGATAGAATCTTCACATTTTTAAACACCTTTGGTAACAGTGCATAGTTAACTTTTGCTAATGGAGGATACATCATTACAATCAACCCAATAGCTATGGGAATGTTAGTAGCTCCACTACTCATAGTATTTATACGCTCAGGAATTGTTGGCACAAAGTATCCTAAAGCAACACCTAATGCCATGGCTAAGAAAATCCAAAGGGTTAAGTTTTTGTCTAAAAAGCTAAGTGATTTTTTTGCACTCATAATTATTGATTTACATTAGAAAACACATAAAATAGCTCTGCTGCTATTTGCAAACTACGCTCTTTATATTTTGCTTCTTGTTCTGGAGTACCATCAAAAGCTTTAGGATCTTCAAAAGTAATAGGAATACGTTTCTCAGCTCCTGGTACAAAAGGACAACCTTCATCGGCTTGCGAGCAAGTCATTATTGCGGCAAAACCCGAAGTTGGGTTAAAAGTATTATCCATACGCTTAGAAAAGCCAATAATAGGTTGCGCATTTTCAGCATATTTAATGGCATATACAGGATTTTCTGCTTCAGATAATTTTTGAATTTCAAAACCTGATTGCTCTAATACGTTTACTACCATAGGAAACAATGCAGTAACTTCTGTTCCTCCTGAATAGCAGGTTACTGTATGAAAACCGAAATGTTGAGCTATAGCTTGCGACCAAATTTGTGCTAAATGACTTCTTCGGGAATTATGGGTGCAAATAAAATTAATATTAACAGGTTGTCCATTATCAATTTTACTTTGAATAAACGCTACAAGTGGTTGCAGTGTTTCTTTTCGGTCTTCTGAAATTGAATTTGTAGTTAAACTTTCAATTACTGAGGTTAGTTTTTCAAACATAACTAAATTTTAAAAAGTTAAATCATTGTGCATTTTGAGAATAAATTTGTCAATTCGAGTGATTTTTTGAAACAAAGTGATAAAAATCGTATCGAGAATAGAATTTAAGCTTCTAAAAACTTGTTCTCGATACAAAATTCTTTTAGAATTTCACTCGAACTGACAATTTTCCTGAAAAAATTCTCAAAAGGCACAACAGGTAAAATTATTATTGTATTAGCAACAATTACCATCTGGTGAGCAACATGGTTCGTTACTTAAATCGGCTAGTTTTAGTTTTGGTTTTTTTACAGGAATTCCACAATTGTCTTTTGCTAAACAATCGGTTTGTTTTGTGGTTAATAAAAAGTGGGTACCATCAAACTGTAATCCATATTTTTGAATAGACTCTCCTTGGTATTCTACTTCAATGTCTAAATCTTCCAAACCTAGTTTAGCTTCAGAAAGTTCTATAATATGGATTAACTTTTCTGGACGCAGCCTGTGATTATAATCATTTGCACTCCAAAGCTGTAAACTTATAACGCTCTCGTTACGTAATGTGCCTCCACAATCGATAAATTTTTTATCAATTTGCCCTACTTCAGTCACATGAAAATGGCTTGGTACTAAACTACCATTTGGCAGTTGAAATGCAATCTGCTGTAATGGTTTTAAATTTGTTTTTAATTCTGAAAGTTTCATTTTAATATTGTTTTATTGCGATATTGCGATTAATTGAAATAAATTTTTTTAGCAGCAATTAGATGCATCATCCATATCTTGATCTAAGAACTCTGCAAGTAATTGCTTCATTTGGCTCCAATTATTAGTATCAATACAGTAACACACACTTGTGCCTTCAATTGTTCCTTTAATTAAACCTAATTGTTTTAGTTCTTTTAAATGTTGAGAAATGGTAGGTTGCGCTAAACCTATTTCGTTTACCAAGTCACCACAAACACAGCTATTGGTTTTAAATAGGTATTCTAAAATAGCTACACGAGCAGGATGCCCAAAAGCCTTAGCTAATTGTGCTATTTGGTTCTGCTTATCTGTAAATATTTCTGACTTTGTTAAACCCATCGTTTTATTTATTCATTGCAATATTACGATAAATGTCTTTTGTGAGCAAATTTTTGCATTAAAATTATTCAGATAACATAAAATCGAAAGGTAAAGAGTCTCCAATACGTTGGTTACCCATATGACCTCCAAAAAGCACTTGATGTATTGGAGAGTGATTACCATATTGGTCTATAATAAACTCGTCAACCCTCGACTCCATTGCAGACTGTTCGTTATCATACAAAATGCTTAGTTTATTCAATAATTTAACTTCTACAGCTTTACTGCTATCTATTTGTTTTACATTGATGTATCGATAAGGGTTGACTTTAAATCCACCACTAAAAATTTGATAACCTTCTTCTTCAAGTTGTTTTTTAGAAAGCGCTCTCATAAAGTGAAGTACAGAACCTTTATAAGCTTTATTCCTAGATTTAGTAGTTTTTTTAGAATTGGATTCTTCCAACTCTTTATAAAAAGATGTCCCAGTATAAATTACTGAATTGATGAAAAAACGGTCTCGCTTAATGTTGATATGATGATAACTTATATCAAAATCCTTAATTTCAAAAGACACCAAATATTGTAATTTTTCATTCTTAATTAAAATAGGTTTTTTAGAACTTGCGCTTAAGGTTTGAGTTTTCTTATTATATCTTAAAATAAGGTCTTCTTCATTAAGTATTGTGCACGATTTGGCATTATCAGAAAACCCTAAAAATTGCTGTCTAAACTGTTGTAGTTTTAGTTCTTTTGGCATTCCATCATCTGTAGTAATCACAACCTCATCTAAAGCATCAATATCTTCTTGAAGCAACACTTTGTAAAACTTACCAACTTGATAATTGGTTATAATCATTCGCTTATAACCTAAAAAAGAAATAACTAAAGGCGAGGTAACTCCTTCTTGATACTCAATACTAAATTCACCTTTATCATTAGTAGAAGTGCCAATTGTAGTGTTGTCAAAATATATAGCTGCACTTTCTATAGGTTGGTTTGTAGCTTGGTCTAAAACAAGTCCGCTTATGGTTTGAGAACAAACAGCAAAATAGCTTAAAAACAAAAGTCCTGTTAAGACAATGTGTTTAAGCTTCGCCATTGTTTTCAGTGAGTTTACGCTCTAATTCAGCCTGAAATTCTTCCATTACAGGTTTTACTGTGCTTTCAGGTAAATCGGCAATTTTTATGTACATCAAGCCATCAACCGAGTTATTAAACAACGGATCCACATTAAAAGCAATTAACCTTGCATTTTGTTTAATATACTTTTTAAGTAGTACTGGTAGCCTAAGTGCTCCTGGTTCAACCTCGTCAATAATTTTATCAAATTTATTTAAATCGGCTTCGGTTTCATCAAACACAAAATCCTTATCAGCATCTTTAAGTTTTACCTTAAACTCTTTTTTAGGGTGAACGTATTGCGCTAAATATGGATCGTAATAATGCGATTTCATAAACTCAATCATTAACGACTTTGAGAAGTTTGAAAACTGATTACTAATACTAACACCTCCTATTAAATACTTATGTTCAGGATGCCTTAACGTAGTGTGTACAATACCTTTCCAAAGTAAAAAGAGAGGCATTGGCTTTTGTTGATATTCTTTAATAATGAACGCTCTTCCCATTTCAATAGATTCGCTCATCATTTTATAAAGTTCAGGTTCAAATCTAAATAAATCCTGAAGGTAAAATCCGTCTATACCATAGCTTTCATAAATTTTAGAGCCTAATCCCATACGATACGCTCCAGCAATGACTTTTGCCTCATCGTCCCATAAGAACATGTGGTGGTAATAAGTGTCAAAAGTATCTAAATCAATAGCTTCATTAGTACCTTCTCCTACTTCCCTAAAAGTAATTTCTCGCAAACGACCTATCTCTCTAAGTATATTTGGGATATCTTTAGCTTGAGCCAAAAACACTTCGTAGTTTTTACTTTGTAGCAATCTTAAATCGTTATCTCTTAAGGTTTCCACCTCTTTTATCATCACGTCCGAAGCAATAGGAGTTACAATACGTTTTGGTGGTTTTGGCACTTTTAACGTTGAAGATATGTTGCTTAATAAATTTCCTTTTTCATCAAAGGAATTAGAAAGCATATAGGTTTTTCTTCGTATAAATTCAGAAAACTCTTCGAGTGTTTTATGCTCTTTTTGATCGCTTAATGTTATAGGACGACCAATCCTTACTTTAATTGTTCTTCGCTTTTGGGTTAACAATTCAGAAGGTAACTTAGCGGTTCTAAAGGTGTCGCTTATTTTAGACAGTTTGTAAAACAACTGACTGTTTTTTGCGTGAAAATATATAGGTACAATTGGCACTTCAGCTTTTTGAATCAACTTCATTGCTGCTTCTTCCCAAGGTCTATCTACAACCAACTTTCCGTCTCTGTAAGTAGATACTTCTCCAGCAGGAAATACACCAAGTGGATGTCCATCCTTTAAATGCATAATAGCATTTTTAAATCCTGTAATACTAGACTTGGCATCTTTTCTATCCTCAAACGGATTTACAGGCATAATGTAAGGTTTTAAAGGCTCAATTCTGTGTAATAAAAAATTGGCTATAATTTTAAAATCCTCACGTTGTTCTAGCATTAATTTTAGCAACAAAATACCATCAATACCACCTAGCGGATGGTTAGAAACCGTTATATAAGCTCCATCTTTAGGCAGTCGTTTTAAGTCTTCTTCAGGAATTTCAAACTTAATTTGAAACTCTTCTAAAATACCGTCTAAAAACTCAAGTTTTTCAAGGTGCTTATTACGGTTGTAAATTTTATTGAGCGTGGAAATCTTTAAGGTCTTCATTAGCAACCAACCTACAAATGTTCCTATAAATCCATACTTATCCATTTGTATGGCTTTAGCGACTTCTTTAGCTGTTACTAATCCAGATTTTGGTTGCTTGGTCATACTTACAAATGTAATAAAATGTTTATTTAGTAACTATTTGAACGGTTTCTTGTGTTAATTGCTTTAATAACACCTCTTTATCTTGCTCCAATTGGTTAATTGCAACCTCATTATAATGCCTGATGGTGTATAAAGATACGTTTTCGGTACAATTAACTTTAAATTTTGCTTTTAAATGCTGCAATAAGTTTTCTAGGTTGCGATAGCCATCATCTACACATACCGAAAAACTAATAGCAGAGTTTTGTATGACATCTACTTTCATTTTGTACTGATGCAATAAATTGAATATATCACTGATATTTTCTTCTACGATATAAGAAAAATCTAATGACGATAACGAAATGAGCACTTGTCCTTTTTTAACAATAAAACACGGAATATTAGGCTCAATACCACTGGTTTTGCATACTGTGGTTCCGTTGTTATTTGGATTTAAAAACGACTTTACATGTAAAGGAATTTCCTTTCGCTGTAATGGTTGTAAGGTTTTTGGGTGAATTACTGAAGCTCCATAAAACGCTAGCTCAATAGCTTCTTTATAGGAAATGGTATTGAGTAGCTGTGCATTTTCAAAATAACGAGGATCAGCATTTAAAACTCCTAATACGTCTTTCCAGATGGTAACACTTTGGGCATTTAAACAATAGGCAAAAATAGCTGCTGTGTAATCGCTTCCTTCTCGACCTAAAGTGGTCGTAAAATTGTTGGCATCGCTTCCTAAAAATCCTTGTGTAATGTTTAAGACATTGTTTTGAAACTGTTTTGTAATATTGGTTTGAGTCGCTTCCCAATCAACATTAGCTCTTCTATAATAGTTATCCGTTTTTATGTAGTCGCGAACATCTAACCAAGTGTTTTTAATCCCTGAAGTATTTAAGTATTCGCTTACAATTGTGGTAGAAACCAACTCGCCATAACCTATAGTTTGGTCGTACACAAAGTTGTAATCTGGAGATTTATTTCTGTCAAAAAACAATGATAATTCATCAAATAGGTTTGCTACTTTTTTAAAAACCACATGCTGTTCATTATCAAACAAATCTAAAAGTATAGCATTGTGAATTTTTCGAACATCTTGAATAGAACTTTGTAACTCACTAGGATTATTAAAGTAATTGCCAATAACCACTTCTAAAGCATTAGTGGTTTTTCCCATTGCTGATATAACTACTAGCGTATTTTTATAACCTACATTTTGTAATACTTCTACTAGGTTTTTAACACCTTCAGCATCTTTTACTGATGCTCCTCCAAACTTAAATACCTGCATGCTATAGTTTTGAAATATAATTTTTAATGGCTTGTTCATCTAGATGTACTACGTCCCAATCTCTCATTACATTCGCTCCTTTTTTTTCATAAAAATCAATTGCAGGCTCATTCCAATCTAGTACTTCCCAACTCACACGTTTTACATTTAACTTTTGACCATATTTAACCACTTCATCCAACAACGCTCCTCCTAAGCCACAACCTCTTTTATCTTGTTTTACTATTAAATCTTCAAGGTGCAACACTTTACCTTTCCAAGTTGAAAATCGAGTGTAAACCAATGCTATACCAGCAATATCCTTTTCTGCTTCAGCTACAAAACAATGAAACGAAGGATGATTGCCAAAACCATGATTTTCAAGATCGTTAACCGTTATTTCAACAGCATCAGGTTCTTTTTCATAAACCGCTAATTCGTTTATGAGCTCAAGTACTTGAGGCATATCAGTTTTATTTGCAGATCGAATAGTAAATTCCATAACCTAATTTTTGATACTCAAAGATAACCTAAACTTAAGGATTATATTATATAAACTTACACGAAAACGTTGTAGTTATCGTAAAAAATAAGATATTTGTACAAACAATCAACACACACTTCATGTCTCAAAAAAATCAAACTTTAGGAGAGTTTATTATTGAAAACCAAGCTTCATTTAAATACTCTTCAGGAGAACTTTCAAGATTAATTAACTCCGTAAGATTAGCTGCTAAAGTTGTAAATCATGAAGTAAACAAAGCTGGTTTGGTTGATATTATTGGAGCTGCTGGCGAAACAAATATTCAAGGTGAAGATCAACAAAAACTAGATGTGTATGCCAATGAAAAATTTATCCAAACCTTAACCAATAGAAATATTGTTTGTGGTATTGCCAGTGAAGAGGAAGATGACTATGTATCTATAAACAGTCAGGATGAAAACAACCAAAACAAGTATGTGGTTTTAATCGATCCTCTTGATGGTTCTTCAAATATTGATGTTAATGTTTCTGTAGGTACTATTTTTTCGGTTTACAGACGTATTACTCCTGTTGGAACTCCTGTAACCATTGACGATTTTCTTCAAAAAGGAAGTCAGCAAGTTGCAGCTGGATATGTGGTTTATGGTACCTCAACCATGTTGGTTTACACTACAGGTGATGGCGTTAATGGCTTTACTTTAAACCCAGCAATTGGTACATTTTATTTATCGCATCCAAACATGCAATTTCCACTTGATGGTAGAATTTACTCTGTAAACGAAGGAAATTACATTCACTTCCCTCAAGGGATTAAAAACTACATCAAATACTGCCAAATGGAAGAAGGCGACAGACCTTACACTAGTAGATATATTGGTTCTTTAGTTTCTGATTTTCATAGAAACATGATTAAAGGTGGTATTTACATGTATCCTAAAAGTTCTAAAAACTCAAACGGAAAACTACGCTTACTCTATGAATGTAACCCAATGGCTTTTTTAGCTGAACAAGCTAACGGGAAAGCAAGTGATGGTTTTAATAGAATTATGGACATTGAACCAACTGAACTCCACCAACGTGTACCATTTATATGTGGTAGTAAAAACATGGTTGAAAAAGCCGAAGAATTTATGAGGAATCCTGAAAATTAAAACATAAAAAAAGCGAACAAAATTGTTCGCTTTTCTTTTTTTATAACTACTGAATATTATCTATTCATTGTTTTAATTTCATCCATAAAAGTATCAATATCAACACCTTCATGTACTAAGCTTAACGCTTTATCAGTAACATACTTAGCGTTGTCTGCTCTAAATCCAAGACCAACACAAAGTTTTTCAAGCATAATAACCTGATCTTCTGTTTCCATATGGTCAACCCATACCATACGTGCCAAATCGTACAAACGCTCTAAACGTCTATCGTAAGATGTTGGAGGGTTAATAGGATGCGTTTTATAGTCTTTTAATATTTGCTTATAATCGCTATCACTAATATCTAAATTTCTAGCTAATCTATCTAAAAAAGCACGTTCTCCATCAGTGATAATTCCGTCACTCATTGCAACTCTTACTATGGCTGCAAAATGGTCTTCATTACGTTTTCTAAAACCACTATCAAATAAATCTGAAATTGACATATATTCTTGTTTTTTAAAGTCGTGCAAACCTACATATTATTTTTCTTTTTTTAATCATAAAAGACTAATAAAAAGGTTGACTTCTTCCTTAATTTTAAATAAAATACACTTAGAGTAAATATACTATTTATTAATAGTTTTTAAACATAAACTAAGTCACAAAATTTTATATTTGCACCACAAAATACATTGTCTTGAGTAAATCCATCCTCTCGCAAACCTATGCACAGACTTTGCAAACGCAAAATCTGCAGATTGCTATTGCCCAATCCCAAAGTAAAACACACCTTAAAGGACTTATTGGTTCCTCTTTATCTTTTGTAATTACAGAAGTTTTTAAACAAGCAGACAAACCCTTTTTACTGGTTTTTAATGATAAGGAAGAAGCTGCCTTTTACCTTAACGATTTAGAATTGATGCTCAATGATAAAGACGTTTTGTTTTATCCAGGAAGCTATAGAAGACCTTATCAAATTGAAGAAACCGATAATGCTAATGTGCTTTTACGTGCAGAAGTTTTAAACCGCATTAACTCGCAAAAAAAACCTGCAGTTATTGTGACCTATCCTGATGCTTTATTTGAAAAAGTAGTTACCCGAAGAGAGCTAGAAAAAAACACCTTAAAAATTAAGGTTAATGATAATTTATCTATCGATTTTGTAAACGAAGTTCTTTTTGAATATAAATTTAAACGTGTTGATTTTGTAACCGAACCTGGAGAATTTTCGGTACGTGGTGGAATTGTAGATGTGTTTTCATTTTCGCACGACGAGCCTTATCGTATTGAGTTTTTTGGTGATGAAGTAGACAGCATTAGAACCTTTGATGTAGAAACTCAACTTTCAACCGAACAAGTTAAAAAAATCAACATTATACCCAATGTTGCCAATAAATTTTTAGAAGAAACTAGACAAAGTTTTTTTAAATACATTGCTCAAAAAACAGTAGTGTTTGCTAAAAACACTAACCTTCTGTTTTCAAGAATTGATGACTTTTTTAGTAAAGCCGAAGACGCTTTCCAAAACCTTTCAAAAGACATTAAACATGCTGAACCTGAAGAGCTGTTTTGCAATTCGGCATTGCTTAAAAAACAATTATTAGAGTTTACTTTAGTAGAATTTGGCTCAGAAGCTTTCTTTAGTAATGCGTCTGAAAGTAATAGTACTATTACGTTTAACACGTCACCTCAGCCATCATTCAATAAGCAATTTAATCTGTTAATTGATGATTTAAACTCAAATCATAATAAAGGTTACACCAACTATATTGCATGCGTAAGTGAACAGCAAGCCAAACGTTTTCACGATATTTTTGAAGATGCTAGTGCTGAGCGCAGTCGAAGTATAGAACAAGAAGTACACTATCAAACCATTGTGTTGTCTTTATTTCAAGGTTTTGTTGACCATGTTGCTAAAATAACTTGCTATACAGACCATCAAATTTTTGAACGCTATCATAAGTTTCATCTTAAAAATGGTTATGCTAAAAAGCAAGCTATTACCTTAAAAGAACTGACCAATTTAGACATTGGCGACTATGTAACCCATATTGATCATGGTATTGGGAAATTTGGAGGGTTACAAAAAATTGATGTCGAAGGAAAAAAACAAGAAGCCATCAAACTTATTTATGGCGAACGTGATGTGCTGTATTTAAGCATTCATTCGCTACATAAAATTACCAAGTTTAATGGTAAAGACGGGAAACCTCCAAAAGTTTACAAACTAGGAAGCAAAGCATGGAAAACTCTTAAACAAAAGACCAAGTCTAAAGTCAAGGAAATTGCTTTTAACCTTATAAACCTGTACGCTAAGCGAAAGCTAGAAAAAGGCTATCAATACAATCCTGATAGCTATATGCAACACGAGCTAGAAGCATCTTTTATTTATGAAGACACACCAGACCAAAGTACTGCAACTGCTGATATAAAAGCAGATATGGAAAGCGAGCGTCCAATGGACAGATTGGTTTGTGGTGATGTAGGCTTTGGTAAAACCGAAGTTGCCATAAGAGCTGCTTTTAAAGCTGTAGACAACGGTAAGCAAGTAGCAGTTTTAGTGCCTACAACTATTTTGGCTTATCAGCATTATAGAACGTTTAAAGAGCGTTTAAAAGATTTTCCTGTAACTGTTGATTACCTCAACCGTTTTAGAACTGCAAAGGAAAAACGTGAAACCTTAGAAAACCTATCAAAAGGAGGTGTAGATATCATTATTGGCACACATCAATTGGTTAATAAAAATGTAAGCTTTAAGGATTTAGGATTGCTTATTGTTGATGAAGAACAAAAATTTGGTGTTGCAGTAAAAGAAAAATTAAAAACCATTAAAGATAATGTTGATGTGCTCACACTCACAGCAACACCTATACCTAGAACGCTTCAGTTTAGTTTAATGGCTGCAAGGGATTTATCGGTTATTACAACTCCTCCACCAAACAGATATCCTATTGAAAGTCACGTAATCAGGTTTAACGAAGAAACCATAAGAGATGCTGTAACTTATGAAATACAACGTGGTGGTCAAATTTTCTTCATTCATAATCGTATTGAAAACATTAAAGAAGTGGCTGGCATGATTCAGCGTTTAGTACCTGATGCTAAAATTGGTATTGGTCATGGACAAATGGATGGTAAAAAACTAGAGCAACTTATGTTAGGGTTTATGAATGGCGATTTTGATGTTCTTGTAAGTACAACCATTGTTGAAAGTGGATTAGATGTACCAAACGCTAACACCATTTTTATAAACAATGCAAATAACTTTGGGTTGAGTGATTTACACCAAATGCGTGGTCGTGTAGGAAGAAGCAACAAAAAAGCATTTTGCTATTTTATTACTCCAGAATATTCGGCTATGACTAATGATGCAAGAAAACGTATTACTGCCTTAGAGCAGTTTACCGAATTAGGTAGTGGATTTAATATTGCCATGAAAGACCTCGAAATTAGAGGCGCTGGAGATTTATTAGGTGGCGAACAAAGTGGTTTTATAAATGATATAGGTTTTGATACCTATCAAAAAATATTAAACGAAGCTATTGATGAATTAAAAGAAAACGAGTTTAAAGATTTATACAAAGACGAAGGTAAAGAACGAGACTATGTAAAAGACATTACTATTGATAGTGATTTTGAACTCTTGTTCCCTGATGATTATGTCAATAACATTGCCGAACGTTTAAACCTGTATACCAAGTTAAACGATATTAAAACCGAAGCTGAGTTAGATAAATTTGAATCAGAAATTATAGACCGTTTTGGTGAGTTACCAACCCAAGTTATCGATTTAATAAACAGTGTTCGTATAAAATGGATTGCGACAAAAATTGGTTTAGAAAAAGTGGTGATGAAACACGGTAAACTTGTAGGTTATTTTATTAACGATCAACAAAGTGGTTTTTATCAAAGTAACGGATTTACCAAAGTGTTACAATTTGCACAAACACACCCAAAAGCCTGTAAGATGAAAGAAAAGCAAACCAGAAATGGTTTACGATTATTGCTTACATTTGATAATATAAAATCAGTTCATCAAGCTTTAGCTGCTTTAAAGCCTATTTTGGCTTGATAATTGGTACTTATTTTGAAAACTAAAAACACATGAAAAAACTATTTATACTTGCAGTTTTATGTCCTTTTTTAATGGTTTCACAACATAAAATTGAAGGAAACTTTCAACCAGTAACAGATTATACTTATGCCTTTTTATACCATTCTACACCAACAGGTTCAAACTATATAGATAGAGCTGAACTTGATGAAAAAGGTGATTTCAGTATTTCTTTTGATTCTACTACTGGTCCAGGAATCTATAAAATAGTGTATGCTTTACCACCTGAAGAAAATAATTTTGACTTTATCTACAACGGAAAAGAAGATATTTCATTTACCTATAGTGATGACAAAGGCTTAGAGTTTACAGCTTCAAACGAAAATAAATTGTGGTCGTCTTATACCAAAAGTATGGAATTGGTGAACATGACAATTAGCAATTTTTACACTCAAGAAAGTACCGACAAAAAAGCGTTTAAAGATATTTTTAAAACCTTAAAAGATACTCAAACTGCTTTTGAAGATGCCTCAAAAGGGACAATGGCAAATGTATTTATTGTTGCCAATAGGCCTTACGTACCAACAGAGTATGAAGACATCTCTACTTACTCTGCAAACCTTAAAGCATCTTATTTAAAACATGTAGATTTTAAAAGTGTGTTGTTGCAAAGTTCAGATTTTTTAACTGATAGAGTTTTGGCTTATGTTTTTGGTATGTCGGCAAGTACTAGTAACGAAACTCATTTAAAAGATATTGACACTTTAATGTCGTATATGAATGGTGTTGATGCTACTGTAAAAATATCGTTATTAGAGCTGATTTGGCATCGTTTTTCAACCTTACAAAATGACGATGTTGCCAATGCAATTACTGACAAGTACCTTTTTGATTTGGCAAAAGCAACTCACAATGACCAACTCGCTGAATACATTAGTGTTTACAAAAACAATTCAATAGGGAAAAAAGCACATGATTTTGATATCGCTATTTCTAAAAATGGAACAACTACAACCACTTCATTACACGATTTAAATAATGCAGAGCATTACATTGTTGTTTTTTGGAGTAGCACTTGTGGTCATTGCTTGGAGGAACTTCCTAAGTTAAAACAATTAATGGCTTCAAAACCTGATTACAAAGTCATTGCTGTTGGTTTAGAAGATGAGAATACGAACTGGCAAAAACAAATTGCTAATTATCCTGATTTTATCCATGTGCTTGGTTTAGGAAAATGGGACAACCCAATTTCTAATGCCTATGGTGTTGGGTCAACACCTTCGTATTTTGTCTTGGATAAAAACAAAACCATTACGGCAAAGCCTTATGACGTTGAAGCACTAACAACGCTTTTGAAATAATACTTTAATATACTGTATAAAAAAGCCAACGTAATTGCGTTGGCTTTTTTTATGTATGAGTATTATGCTTAGTCTAAATGCGGAATACGCAATACTTGTCCTGGGTAAATTAAATCAGGATCTTTAAGCATTGGTTTATTAGCTTCAAAAATCACAGGATACTTCATAGCATTTCCATAGAATTTTTTAGCAATTTTACCTAAAGTGTCTCCACTTACAACTGTATGAAACTGAGCTTCTGGCTCTACATGCTCAACAGTCATTTGGTCATCAACAGTTGCAATACCTTCAGTATTACCTACAACTAATACTACTTTTTCTTTTGTTGCTTGGTCATAAGCCATACCTGAAATGGTAGCTAAATCGTCGTTAATATGTACTTTTAAATTCTCTACTTTTAATTGCAAATCAGAAATTGTTTCTTCTAGCTTGCCTGCTGCTGCAGTTTCTGCTTTTAGTTTTGCCTCAGCTGCTGCCTCTGCCGCTTCAGCAGCTTCTTCTGCATCTGTTTTTCCTATGCCAAAAACTTTTGCTCCAGCATTTTTAATGAATGAAAATAAACCCATAATTATAATGTTTAAGTGTTAATAGTTATTGTTTCTTGTAAAGTTTAAAAAAATATGTTTTAAATCCAATTAATGTTAGTAATTAAAATGTAAACAAATCTTCATATATATGACACACAATATCACCTTAAAGTCACATAAAAATCCAAAAGAAAACGCTCAACTAGAACTATCTAGTTGAGCGCTATGGAAACTAAATAACCAACCAAAATTTAGCTCCTTGTATTTTCTCTTGGGTTCTCTTTTTTATCTGTTTTTTGTTTACGTTTTTTCGCTTCATTGGTTTGTTTAACCATTCTTCCTTCTGCATTTGCTTCTCTCATAAATTGTATATATCCATTACCTGTAAATTCATAAATTGTTCCAGAAGATGGATGGTACAGCTCTATAGTTGCATCATTTAAAACGCTTAATTCAAAGTATTCATTGTCAAAATAATCATAATCTAATGTTAATGTTTTTAGATACATGTTATTTGAGATGTCTCCTACTCCATAAACACCTGTATAATCCCAATAAATATTGTTTGGGTTTGAGACATTTACGTCTTGAGAACTTCTAAACTCTGAATCATTTCCACCAGCTAAAAACTGAAGATAATTTTCATTATCAAACTCATTTAGCATTCCTTGTTGACTTGTATAGGTCTTTTCCCAAGCTTCATACTCTTGAAGAAAATAGTGGATATTGTCATAAAACACATAGTCATAATCAAACGTGCTACGTTGGTAACCATGTAAAAAATATGAAGTATCATTAAACGGATTGTAAAGCTCAATGGTATTATTATCTATTTGGTACACATCAAAAGTTTCGTAACCATCAATATCGTGGTACACATCCAATATCATGTTATAAGCATCATAATCTGCTACTGGAATTCCAAAACCGTTACCTTGGTTACCAAAACCAACTAGGTTGTTGTTAGCATACATTACTCCATTTCTAAACGAAACTGTAAATGCTATTTGTAAAAATGGTGTTTCGCCATAACCTATAGTTTGGTTAATATCTACATACCACAATTCATACGAGCTCAATAATTGATGTAATGAAATTGTTGGTGTGTTATTATAGTTATCAACAATAACTTCTTCTCTGTAACAAGACGTCAATAAAGTTGCTGTAAAAGCAAGTGTTAAGAATAATTTTATAGTCTTCATAATCCAACAATTTTAGGGTTAATAATTTTAAGGTTTCAAAACGCGTGCCAAAAATTAGTTGTGCTTTATACAATGTTAACCTTAAAGACTTATATTTTGTGTATTTTTGAATATAGAATTTGAAAATAATTATATGAACAACCCTTTAAAATATGCTGTTTTTGGTTCAGGAAGTTGGGCCACTGCTATTGTAAAAATGTTATGCGAAAACCTTGATGAAGTTGGATGGTACATGCGTAGTGTTTACATAAAAGAGCATTTGCTTAAAGAAGAACACAACCCAAGTTATTTAAGTTCGGTTGAGTTTGATATAAACCAATTAAAGCTAAGCAACGACATTAATGAAATGGCTAATTATGCTGATGTACTTATTTTTGTAGTGCCTTCGGCTTTTATGCATTCTGAATTAGAGAAACTCACTGTAGATATTACTAAAAAAACCATTGTTTCGGCTGTAAAAGGTATTATTCCTGAATCTGGTTTATTGGTAGGTGAACATTTTCATGATATTTACCATATTCCTTTTGAAAACATTGCTGTAATTGCTGGTCCTTGTCATGCAGAAGAAGTCGCTTTAGAACGATTATCGTACCTAACCATTTCTTGTGCTGATAGTAAAAAAGCACAGGACATTGCCGATAAACTCTCTAGCGATTACATACAAACCAAAATTAGCGATGACGTTATTGGTACCGAATATGCTGTAATGCTTAAAAACATTTACGCTATTGCTGCTGGTATTGCACATGGTTTAGGTTATGGTGATAATTTCCAAAGTGTATTGATGAGTAATGCCATAAGAGAAATGAAGCGTTTTATTAAAAAAATGCACAAAATGAAACGCAACATCAACAACTCTGCCTATTTAGGAGACTTGTTGGTTACAGGATATTCTACATTTTCTAGAAACCGAATGTTTGGTAACATGATTGGTAAAGGCTACACTGTAAAATCGGCTCAAATGGAAATGAACATGGTTGCCGAAGGTTACTATGCCACAAAAAGTGCACATTTATTGAACGAAAAAAATAAAAAGAAAACACGTTTACCTATTGTAAACTCGGTTTACGAAATACTATATGAAGGTAAAAACCCTAAAAAAGTATTTAAAAAACTTACTGAAAAATTAGATTAATATTAACGTATTTAATCTTTACACCTCAATTCTTTAAGTTACATTTGTGCCATGAAAAAGTTAGTATCTTTTCTTTTATTAGCTTGCTCCTTATTTAGTTATAGTTTTTCATCGACTGCTGTCCCTGAAAAAACTATAACCGATTCGGTATTGCTTTTTTCTAAAGCTGAAAAAGAAACAGTTACTTCACCTTCAAAACCTGCACTTTTAGCAAGCAGCATTGAAACCAATGTTGTTTTTCTTTCAGACTCAAGAACTGGACCTTCACCTTTAGGGTTTAAAAACTCTACATATATTCAAAACAAGGCGTTTAGTTTACACTATGCCTTAACAAGTACTGTTCAGTTTAAACACCATAATAAAACCATAGTTCCCTTTAGAGCTATTGATATTATTTTCCCTTTCCATACGCATTGGTAAACACATTTTACTGCATTTAAAAATTTAAACACTGCGAGCTTTTAAAGCTAAGCAGCAGTAATTTATTACACACTTATTTTAAAATAACAATGAATACAAACAGCACTATAATAGGAGTTGCAATAGCTCTATTATGTTGTATGCCTTATGCGTTTATATACTTTTCTAGAAAAAAGAAGCAAAAGCAAACAATAGCAACATTTAAAACTATTGCGTTAGAACACAACATTCAAATTGATGAATTTGAAACTTTAAATACAAATACCATTGGTATTGATAAAACAAACCGAAAGGTATTATTTGTTAAAAACAACGAAACAACAATTGTAGACTTAAAACAAGCTAACTATTGTTATATTAATGAAGAAAAAAGCAAAACCCAATCAATAAGTACTATTGATATTTGTTTTAATCTCTCTAATAAAGAACATCAAAAACTAACCGTTTTTGATAATGAAGATGGTTTTATGCTAGATGGAGAAATTCAATTTTCCAATACATGGGTAAACACCATTAATCAGCATATTAAAGCTGCATAATTACCTTTAAAAATAAGCCTTGTTTAAAACGAGGCTTATTTTTTTAAAACCCCTTTTACTTTCATTAACGGAATAGCTTGTAAGGCACGTTCATTAATAGTGTTTTTTCTAAACACATAGGTTTTTTCAAACATAGTATTGCCTTCAAAAAAAGTAACTTTAAACTGATTGTTAAGTGCAAAAAGTTCCTCTTGTAACAATTCAATTTTAGCATAGCTTTTTGCAGGTAGCTTATCTATCTTTTTTCTAAATGTAGATGTTATTTTTTGGTCAGAATATCCATTAGTAACAATTAAAACCACATCTAGGTCTTGGTCTTTATCATTAATAATATATGCATTCCAGTCTTGGGTTTTGTAAACATCATTAAACTCGTTTACTACTGCTATATAAACACCTTCCACCTCTGGGATTTCAATATCTTTTTTCATCTTATTTCTTGCTTCTACAGAAAACCTTTAAATTAGACGCAAAATTAACACAATACTATCTATTGTGCATTTTTTATTAAAAAAAGACAAGGTTGTCAGTTCGAGTGATTTTGAGAAACGAAAAATAGTATCGAGAACTATTTCTTATTCTCGATACAAATTTCACTCATTTCAATCCTGAAATTTACTCGAATTGACGAATTAAGTCTAAAATGTGAATAGATAAATTACTTTAAAAAAATACAATGAAACACGTTTTCTCTGCCCTAATTATTCTATTTGTTTCTTCCTTTTCTACAGCACAAACCAACAACAATTCTCCTCTTACTATTGACCAGATTATGCAAGGCGAAGACTTTGTAGGTTATTTACCAACAAATATTAGTTGGTCAGACAATAGCAAAGACATTTATTTCAGTTGGAATCCTAATAACGACACCATTCGTTCTAACTATAAAGTAAATATCAACACCCAAAAAATAGAAGCACTTTCTTTTGAAGACGAAAAACAACGCAGTAATGCTGGAGCGCTCTCAAAAGATGGTAAATGGAGCGTTTACGAAAAAGGAGGAGACCTCTTTTTACTTAACATGTCAAATTTTAGTAAACGACAAATTACCAATACTATAAACAGAGAGTCTAACCCAATGTTTTCGGGAGACCAAAAACACATTGTTTACCAACAAGACAATAATCTTTTCCAATGGACAATTGCAGATGGAAGCATTACCCAACTTACTAATTTTAAAAGCGGAAACGAGCGTCCTGAAAGTAAACGCAACGCGCAAGACCAATGGCTTTACGATGACCAATTGGCGCATTTTGACATTCTGCAAAAACGTAAAAACGAAAGTGATGCCAGCAGTTACCGTAGAGAGCAAAGACAGTTTAATCGTCCTGAAGCAGTTTACATAGGTGATAAAAGCCTTTTTGATATTGACCTTTCTCCAAATTTAGACTATGCTATTTACAGGCTTTACAGTCCTGCAAACGATAAAAACACTATAGTACCTGATTATGTTACTGATAGTGGTTACACTACAGATCTTAACGCTCGCGCAAAAGTTGGCGGACCTCAATACACTACCGAAGCTTGGGTTTTAAACTTAAAAACAGGAGAAACACACCAACTAAAAACCGAAACTATTGAAGGCATTAAAAACAAACCTGCATTTTTAAAAGACTATGCCGAAACTACTGAAGATTACAATCCTGAATACGAAAACCCAAGACCTGTTTATGTAGATTCTCCTGTATTTTCGCAAGATGGGAAAGCTGTAGTAAACATTACTTCGCAAGATTATAAAGACCGTTGGATTATGCTAGTAGACCTTAGCAACGGAAACTTAAAACTTATCGATCATCAACATGACGATGCTTGGATTGGTGGACCAGAAATTGGTTGGTTTGCCAATGGTGTTGTTGAGTGGATTGACAATACTACTATTTGGTTTAAATCAGAAAAAACAGGATATGCACACTTGTACACTGCCAATGTAAACTCAGGAAAAACAAAAGCACTTACCGAAGGTAATTTTGAAATTCAGCAAGTAACACTTTCTAAAGACAAAAAAACCTTTTACATCATTAGCAATAAAGAAAGTGCGCATCAAACCCATTTTTATCACCTACCAGTAAAAGGAGGAAAAATGGTACAAATCACCTCTCAAAAAGGTGGTCATGAAGTTTCTATTTCACCAGACGAACGTAAACTGGCTGTAAGATATTCATACACCAATAAACCTTGGGAATTGTATGTTATGGATAACAAAGCTGGTGCAAAAATGACACAACTTACTGAGTCTACAACCGATGCTTTTAAATCCTACAACTGGACTGAAGCCGAAATTATAAACTTTACTGCTAGAGATGGCGCACAAGTACCAGCAACACTTTACAAGCCTAGTCCTGACAAAAACAATGGTGCAGCAGTAATTTTTGTTCATGGTGCAGGATACTTACAAAACGTTCATAATTGGTGGTCGTCTTATTATAGAGAATACATGTTCCATAATATTTTAACCGATAATGGATACACTGTTTTAGCTATAGATTTTAGAGCAAGTAAAGGTTATGGTAGAGATTGGAGAACAGCCATTTACCGTCACATGGGAGGAAAAGACCTTAACGACCAAATTGATGGTGCAAAATACCTGGTTGAAGAACATGGAGTTTCTCCAGATAAACTAGGAATTTATGGTGGTTCTTATGGTGGTTTTATAACGCTTATGGCTATGTTTAAATATCCTGATACTTTTAAAAGTGGTGCAGCTTTACGCTCAGTGACCGATTGGGCACATTACAACCATGGCTATACCGCAAATATTTTAAACACTCCTGTTGATGACCCAAAAGCCTACCAACAAAGTTCACCAATTTATTTTGCCGATGGTTTAAAAGGCAACTTATTGATGCTACATGGTATGATTGATACTAACGTACATTTTCAGGATGTGGTACGTCTATCACAACGTTTAATTGAACTGAAAAAAGAAAACTGGGAATTAGCTGTATTCCCACTAGAAGGTCATGGCTTTGTAGAAAGCTCTAGCTGGAGCGATGAGTACCGACGCATTTTTAAATTGTTTCAAGAGACGTTGAGGGAGTAAACGGTTTGATTTTTTGAGAAAGTATATTCAATAAGTTTAGAGGAAATAATTACAACTTTTAAACGTGACCTCAATATTGATAGAGAAATTAATCTTTGGCTGAATAAAAGATTTGCTATCTTAGACATATAGTATGAATATACGTAATACGTATATCCAATTGTTGTAACCAATGCCGAAAAAATGAATGGTAAGAATATATTTTGACAAACAAATCTTCAGTCACCTGTTCAAACAGGAAAAAGCTCAATATGTCAAACTATTGAATCAAATCAGGAAACAAAAGGCAAGTTTATTCTGTTACTCTCACGCACATCTTCGAGATTTAAAAAACGATAAAACAAATATTAAATATTCCGAATTAGAATTTATGGATTCAATTGTGAATGATAATTACCTATCATACCACGCAATTGAAAAGAAAACCTCTTGCTATTTAGCAAGACCTTTAGAAGCATTTGCAGATATTGAAAAAGAAACAGATGATATTGATTTCTCAAGCATCTTTGATTTTGACACGAGCGACCTAAATCCAGAAGACCAAGAAAAGTTTGAAAATGCAAAAACTCTCTTAACCGAAACAAAGTTAGATTTCAACTTTCCAGGAATGGAAAACTTGGACTCGTCAATAACTGACCCATTAAAAAACTTTCTTCCTTTTGGCAAAGAACCAATGAGTATATTGCAATGGAGTGAACATTTTATGGGAATGCTTAAAAATATGCAGGAGGATAAATCTGTGTATAAGGGATTGAGAAACGTTACAGACAAGCATATTAACAATGGAAAGTTTACTATTGACTATGACGAGATAGATTTCAATGAAGACTTGAAAGATTCTCATCTTCAAAAGACGTTTATAGAATATGTGAATAGTAATTTAAATCCAAATGGAGACAAGGAAATATCAAAATATGACTTTTTTACAAACGCATACTTTACTCTTGACCTTTTAGGCATAAGTAAAGAACCATCTAAAAGTGTTAGATTCAATAATATGCTAAATGATGGGATTCATAGTTATTATGGAGCTTACTGCGATTGTGTTGTTTCAGACGATAATGGTTTTTTGAAAAAAACCAGAGCACTTTATAAGTTACTTGGAATTGACACAAAAGTTATTCACGCTGATGAATTCATCCAATCTTTTGACTTTATTGTCGAAAAGGAAGAAAAAGACCAAAATACTTTTTCCGAACTTTTAATGAATGATTTGAAAAATGGATTGATTGTAGATTCTTATAAATCTATTGATATAAATAGAGAGACAAATACAATTAAGCCTGTTCATAATTATTTGGGATTCTTTAATAGAATTGATAAAATCCTTGAGGATGGTAAAAGCTACCTTTATTTTTATCGAAAAACCAATAATTATTCAAACTTCACATTTATAAGAGAGTACGAATTAGTTGTTAATAATGCGGTTGAAATTTTTGGAGCGGATAAATATTTTAAAGAAAGATTTGAATGGGAAAAAGAAAAGGATTTGATTCAATCCAATAAATGGTATGGACGAATATGGGACTTTGAAACTTTTACTTTAAAAATTGAGACAAATAAAGGTTCAGGTAAATTAAGTATATTGATATCAATAAAATAAAAAGCACTGGTTACAACAATGGCTATAATTCATTGCGGTTGAATTCCTAATCGGAATTCAACGCAAATTTGCTATCTTTCGGCTACGGCGGAAAGAATCCTGCGGATTTTTCCGCAACGAAATCATAGCCGAGACCGTTGGGCATAATTATTTCAAAACCTTGTAAGACTAAATGAATAACTATATAAAAATCAAAAATAGAGATGGCCTAATTTATTTCAACAAGTTTGATAAAACGGAGCTTGTATATTATAAAAAACCCAATAATAAAATCGTAATAAATATTAATGTTTCAGCAGACTCATTTGATCGTTCCGAAAATGAAAAAGCCTCATTAGAGAAATATT
This sequence comes from Meridianimaribacter flavus, assembly GCF_004366715.1. GTDB lineage: Bacteria > Bacteroidota > Bacteroidia > Flavobacteriales > Flavobacteriaceae > Gaetbulibacter_B > Gaetbulibacter_B jejuensis. The sequence continues at coordinate 54,456 of NZ_SOQZ01000005.1, read as the reverse complement.
TAAATACGGAATTACACACTGATGCAAATCAATGTTGGATAAAACTTAGACTATTTCATACAGAATTTAAGGACATTGAAGATATAAATAATTCTACGATTAAAATTAAAAGAGGTTATGAAATTAATTCCAAAAATGATTCCGCAGCTCATTATGGAATTTGGAGTCCACGCGAACTATATAACAATGAAATTAAATTTCAAAAAGAGGATAACCAGTTAAAACTAATTTGGACAGCAACTTCCGATGATATAAATTATTACACAAGTAACGCAAATGACAATAACATGGAGTTAGCATGTAATTTAAAACTATTAGGATTTAACTCTGAAAAAGAATATTGGAATTATGAAATGGAACAATTAGGGCTCAAATAAATAAAATTCAATATTTAAATAAAACTATGCCCAACAATGGCTATAATTCATTGCGGTTTTATGCCACACCAAAATAAAACTATTAATCAAAAAGCTGATTTCTAAGTGGAACAATCCTGCGAATGATTCCACAACGAAATCATAGCCGAGACCGTTGTGTGCAATTTTGAGTGACAGTACTCCTCTTAGGCGTATTTAAGTTATTAATATTTTTATTACTTTTAATGAGCTATTAATCAATAAATTGAATAATGAAAAAATTACTTTTTATCCTAATATCAGTTGTTCTAACATCTTGTTCTGAAGATGATAAATCGATGGATAATACAGATAATAATTTATTAAGTTTCAATGGTGAGATAATTCTACCACCTGAAAGTTCGATAAATGTGAACTCATTAACAGTAAGTACCTCTATTGATCAAACTAATGTAGTTGATGGGGAATTTCAAACTAAGATTGGTAATGATTTCACAGGTATATACGTTGAAAACGAATTGAACGAAACTATTTTAATGGGATACCATTATCCAAACAGACCGAATAACAACATAGATGCAAATTCCACTGCATTGGCACTGGTGATGATGTCTCCAAGTATAGTCTTTCTGTCAGAAAATGGCAAACAAGATTTTATAGATTCTGTTTTAAATGATAGTAACTTCACGCCTTTGCTTCAAGAAATCGAAGAAAACCTACTTACGAATAGACCTTTGTTCGATCAAACTAATTCTGAGCTGCAAAATGCTCTAACTTCACTTTTTCAATCTGCAAGTTCAAGATCAGCCAATCAAGAAGGTATTCCTGTTTTGGTAAACAGTGCCGGAAGACTTTTATCCTTTAGCCCAGGACAAGGAAATTTACCGAATGCCTATTCAACCGTTATAAGTGTTCTAAAAGATGATGTTAAAATAGATGAGTTGTTGGTAAAAGGTGTACAACTAGTTCCGAATTCTGTGGAGGATATTCTCTCAGGCAATGGAGGAACATTTGACGATCCAGTCGAAGTAATTTATACACTTGAGGGAGATGGTGATTTTACATTCAAATTTTATACAGGTAAACCTGGTTTTGGAGATGGTAGCACTGAGCATGATAAAGCATTTTATGAAAACTTAGGTACTTTCAGCAATAATTTGCTTCTTACTTTAATACCATTGTTGGATAACAACGACGTTGCATGTTTGTCGACAATCAGGAACAATATCTTATCAACTGTACAAACTATATCAGACGTCTCAAGCAATTCCAATGCTGGAATAGGGACAATATTGTACTCCGCAAATAGCACTATATTAAACAATCTAGATGGAATAGTAACTTGTGGAACAAACTCGGGTATTAATATTAATTATAGTTGGTTTAATAAATTTATAAAACAATGGAATTTTATTAATACTGCCTTTAATTTTATTTCGAATGGAGCCAATACGTTTAATTTCTCTGTCCAATGGGCACAGACTACAAGTATTTCAGAATGTTGTTATAATGCTATCGGTAACGATGTACAAGAATGCGGAGAAATTGACTTATCAGGTCAATGGACTTTAGTTCAGGTAAGTAATTATTTTGCTAATCAATATAATAGCACTCAGTCTTGTGATGAAAGTGGGAACACAACCTATGGTGGATTTACATATTATGGCACACCAGCAATATTTTCTCAAAACACTTTTTCTCTTTCTGTCGGATTTAACCAAATTTTTAATTTTTGCAGTAATAATGAATGTGCGGATACTAACTTTTGTTTTAATAATCCAAATCAACTTTTACTTGCTGGTAATTATAATTCAAATGGTAACAATACATATACTTATTCAACAAGTAATGGTGGTGGGCAAATTTATGTTGTTAATGAAAATACAATCAATATTGCTTCTACCCTTGGTACTTTGGTCTATATTCGTTAATGTATAATAACTGCACACAACAACGTGTATAGTTCATTGCTTCCGATTTATTCATAGGAAATCCATCAGATTTTACGCAACGAATCCCTAAACTTTAAATCGAAGACTTAAACTGCTCTAAAAAGCGCACATCATTTTCGCTTAACAAACGTATATCACCTATTTGGTGTAGTAGCATGGCAATACGATCTATTCCCATACCAAATGCAAACCCTGAATATTCTTTAGAATCAATACCACAGTTTTCTAACACATTAGGATCTACCATACCGCAACCCATAATTTCTAACCAACCTGTTCCTTTTGTAATACGGTAATCTACTTCCGTTTCAAGTCCCCAATATACATCTACTTCTGCACTTGGTTCTGTAAACGGGAAATACGACGGACGTAAACGTATTTTACTTTTTCCAAACATTTCAGTAGTGAAATATTGAAGCGTTTGCTTAAGGTCAGCAAAACTCACGTCTTTATCTATATACAAACCTTCTACTTGATGAAAAAAGCAGTGCGAACGCGCAGATATTGCTTCGTTTCTGTAAACACGACCTGGTGAAATAGTTCGAATTGGTGGTTTATTGTTTTCCATATAACGCACTTGTACCGAACTGGTATGCGTACGCAATAAGATATCTGGATTGGTTTGAATAAAAAACGTATCCTGCATATCACGTGCTGGATGGTATTCTGGCAAGTTCAACGCTGTAAAATTGTGCCAATCGTCTTCAATTTCTGGACCTTCGCTTACATTAAACCCAATACGTGAAAAGATATCAATAATCTGATTTTTTACAATAGATATTGGATGACGCGCACCTATTTCAATAGGTTCTCCAGGACGAGACAAATCACCATAAATACCTTTATCTTCTTCTTTACTCTCTAGCTCTTCTTTTAAAGCGTTTACTTTATCTTCAGCAGTCTTTTTTAAAGCATTGATAACTTGACCAAATTCTTTTTTCTGGTCGTTAGCTACATTTTTAAATTCTTTAAAATAATCATTAAGCAACCCTTTTTTTCCAAGGTATTTAATTCTAAATGCTTCAACTTCATCTTTAGTTTCAGCTTTGAATGCTTCTGCTTCAGCAATAAGCGCTTTAATCTTGTCTATCATGATATCAATAAAATGAGTGCAAATTTAGTAAATCTATTCAATAAACTCAGCTTCCAAAAAATAATTGACAATGGCTTCTTTCATTAAAATACTTTGCTCACCTGCTTTAAGGTGAGGCAATTGTTCTTTTACTTTATAATGTGGCCAACCATCGTCATCAAAAAAATCAAATTCATAATACCCATAAGGTTCTAACAACCTACATATGGCAATATGCATTAAATCTAGTTTGTGGTCTTTTTTAAAACGACGGTGTATTTGTCCTAATTCCTGAACGCCAATAAGGTATATAATGGCATCTAAATCTAACGTGTCGCCATCAGCAAACTGTACAGACAGCTTGTTAACCAAAAGTTCCCATCGTTGTTTTAACTGTTCGTCTCTAGACATATATATTTTCCTACCAAAGCAGGAATCTCAATTTAATTAAGTTGCAAAGTTAAAAAACCTTGATATTTAAACCTACAAGGTAACAGAAACCTTAAAAAAAGTTTTACTTATAATCTAGCTGTTCTAGACTTGGCTAGAACTAACAAATTTAAGGCACAATATTTTTAACTATTAAAAAGTTATATTTGAAAAAAATTAACATAATGGCTGTTATTGATATTGTTTTAGGAGCATTGTTGCTTTTTGGACTTGTAAGAGGGCTTTTTAAAGGGCTTTTTGTTGAAGTTGCTTCACTTGTAGCTTTGGTTGCTGGTGTTTATGGCGCCATTCATTTTAGTGATTATGCTGCTTCTTTTTTTGAAGATAGTGTAGATTGGGATGAAAAATATGTAAACATTCTTGCCTTTGCCATTACGTTTGTAGTTATTGTTTTGGCAATTGCTTTAGCAGGAAAAGCCTTAACTAAACTAGCTGATTTTGCTGCTTTAGGAATTTTAAACAAACTTTTGGGAGGTGTATTTGGTGCACTTAAAATTGGGTTAATATTAAGCATATTGCTTATTGTTTTTGACAATATGAACAACACCATTCCGTTTGCAGATGAAGAAGATTTAGAAACGTCTATTCTTTACAAACCTGTAAAATCTTTAGCTCCTATGTTGTTTCCAAGTATTTTAAACAAAGGAAAAGACGTTGATGAAGAAGCTGTCCCTGAAGACACTCAAGAACAAAGCGATACTTAATAGCAGTCGCTTTTTATTTGTTGATTATTTTGATAATAGCTCAACGGTTTGTTATTGTAAGTCGTAACAATATCCTCTAAAACACTTATTACACCTTTGTGCATTGCTAGCGAACCACAAATCATAATCACACCATTATTGTAAAGCGTTTCTGCAATAAATTTTGCGTCATTATGTAATTTGTCCTGAACATATTGTCTCATTCCTTCCCTAGATAAAGCTAACTTAAAATTACTTAATTTTTTTTCATAAATAAGGTCATCTATTTGCGTTTTATACATCTTAAATGATTCCGTTGTTCGCAGTCCAAAATATAAATGGGTTTCTGTTTTTTTGTTCTGCTGAAGCATTCCAAGAAATGGTGCAATTCCAGTTCCGTTTGCAATCATAATCACAGGTTTTGCTTTTTTAGGAAAATGAAATGCAGAATTTTTCACCAAACGCGCTTTTAGTTTTGAGCCTATTTCAGCGTTATATAAAAATCCAGAACCTAAACCTTTATTATGTAACTTCACGCTCAAATGAACATTTCCGTTTACTTTTCCTATAGAATACAAACGCTCTCTATAATCGTTTTTTGGATAGATAGCCAATAAATCGCCCGAAGTAAATTGATGGTGCTTTTTAGGTTTTAAGGTGATAAAAAACGTGTCATCAGTATTGGTTTCTGTTTTGCTGACTACCTTAAATTTTTTAAGCTGTTTGGGTTTGGTCACTAATTGCTCTTGCGGAATATTTACAGTAATTCCTGTAGCGTCGCACCACTGATTGACCCATTGATTAAACGCTTCAACCGACTTGTCATTGATGGTAAACACAGAAACATCTTGTTGAAATAATTGCTGTAAGGCTTTATCAGCATCAAATGCAAATTGGCAAAAATCAGGATATGCTAACGAGCCAAATCCAACTACTGAAAACTGCAAGGTGCTTGCATTGGTTTCCGATTGTAGTTTTTGTAAAAACATATTGGCGTTTGTTGGTGCATCGCCTTGACCATAAGTCGCTGTCATTATTACCAAATGCTTTGCTTTTGGATACTGCGTGTATGTATTCATTTCGGTAATTACTGCTTTTTTTCCAGTAGCAATAAGTTGTTTGTAAAATGCATTGGCATAGTTTATCGTACTTCCGTTTTCTGAACCCACAAGAATAACAATTTCGGCATCTTGAGGTTTGAACTTATTTTTCAATCGGCTTTTACGACGTTTTAAAGTCATGGCAAACCCAGAATAGATAAAAAACAGAATATTTGCCGTAGCAATGGCTAAAATAATAGACCATAAAATACTGCCTTTTCCCGTGTGTAAATTCACACTTAAATTAGAAAACAGCGTGACATTAGGTAGTTGTATATCACTTAAAACATCGCCTGTAAACTGATTAACAAGCAACTCCTTATTCTTTAATTTTACTGTGAAATAATCTTCTACATCACTAGAAAAAGGGAATTCAATAGCTTTTACTTTAGAAAGTGGTGTGTTTTTAAACACTTCAAAATGTGATAACGGTTGTTTTGGCGTTTCAGAAAGCGCATCAAAATCTACTTGATGTGACATTTCAGCTTCTGGTAAAGCATCAAACTTTTCTAACGATAAATACACACCTGTAACCGTAATAATGATGATTGGAATTAAAGACAAACGCCCCAAAACGACATGCCAATACTGGTTAAAATCTTCATTAATTATTTTTGAAAAAAAGCGCTTAAAACCACGTTGTCGCTTTATGATTAGGACAGTTCCAGTAACAGCAATTAAGCACAATAAGAATGAGCATAAACCTACAAAAAATCGGCCGACGCTTTTTAAGAATAACGACCTATGGAAATTGGTTACCCATTGAAAAAAAGGTGATGGTTTTAGCTCTTCGCCAAGATATTGGGCAGTAACAGGATTAAAATAACCACTTAAATCGTTTCCTTCTTCAGTAAATACAGAGGCAACCACAAAATCATTACCATCAACTTTTATGTCAATAATTTCAGGATAAGTCTCTTGAAAAACTGTAAGAGTTTCAGCAAGTGTGATGTTGTCTAAATCGGCAACATGGTAAGGTTCTAATTGTTCGGAAATAGGCTGAAATGCCAGAAGAATTCCGGTTACAGAAGCTAAAACGATAAAAACAAAAGAAGATACAGCCAACGCAAGGTGACTGTATCTCCAAATGGATATGGTCATAATTTATTATTAATTCGGCATCATTCTAATATAGCGAATAAAGCCTTTACCTTCGTGTTTTCCTTTGATGTTTTCTGTTGTTAATGGGAATTGTACATCATCAACAAAATATTCATCATCTTCAACAGCGGTTTCAAAACGGATGCTGTAACCTGCATCTATTTTAGAGTCTTCAATATCTATCACTTCTATAGCGCGTTCGCCACCAGCAACTGTTGCGCCTGTGATTGCATCAATATTATGACGTTTTTTGCCATAAAATTGCCACCATTCTTCAACCGTATTGTACCACTCATCGTCATCACCTTTTACATACAAGGTTTTTTCATAAGCGCCTTCTGGATTGATTAACGAAATCACAATGTAAGCGCCTTCTCCTGTATAATTCGTCATTTGAATCATACACTTATACTTGGTAGATTCTGTTAAGGTTGTAAAGGATACCAATCCTAAAACTAAAATGCTTAAAAGGGTTATATGTTTTAATTTCATGTTTTAATTATTAGTAAGTGTCAGGTCGAGCGCAGTCGAGACCTAACTAAAAGTTCTCGACTGCGCTCGAACAGACAATAAATTTTATTTTAAGAATTTAATTGAAACATTATTCTCTTTTAGTAGCTCATTTTCTGAAGCTAAATCGTAAGCTGTTTCATCAAAATCGGTAGTGATTTTTTTATCAGCTCCTTGCTCTATCAGGAATTTTAAAATACTATCGTCTTTTGCTTTCATCGCTGCAATTAACAAAGCTGTATTCCCTTCTTTGTTTTTTGCATTGATATCTTGACCAAATTCAGTAGCCATTTTTAAAAGCTCTAAACTGTTTTTTTCAACAGCTAAATGATACCAAGTATTTCCATTTTTTTGAGGTGCTTTTAGGTCTAACTCTGTAGTCTTTACTAGGTCTAACTTTTTTAAGAAACCGTCTTTATTTCTGTTTGAATAACCACTAATAACATAGTAAGCTAGATTGTTACCATCAGCATCTACTAGTTCTAAATTAGCTTCTTTTTCTATCAAGAAATTGACAACCTCTGGACTATTGTTTTGCATTGCAAGCATTAAAGGGGTTTCTCCTTTTTTATTAGCTTGATTAATGTTTTCAAGTTTATTATCGTACAACAAGCTTACTATAGCTAAGTCGTTTCTAGAAGCTGCATTTAAAAATGGTGTATTACCATTGTGATCTTTAGCGTTTACATTTAATCCATTTTCTAAAAAGTAATTAATGACTTCAGTATCTTTTGATCGTGAAGCAAGCACATGCAGGGGCGAAACACCTTCGTGGTTTGTTGAATTAGGCTTTAATCCTTTTTCTTCTAGATATTTATACACTTCTAAACCATTGGTTTTTCCACGTGTTCCATAAGCAGCAAACATAAATGCTTGGTCGTTTCCTTTAATCCCTTTAGCTATAAGCTTATCCATTAGATCAATATTTCCTGTTTTAGCAACATAGTTAAAGGCATCATTACCATTGGCGTCAGTGCTTTTTAAATCTACACCTTTGGACACGAAATAGTCTAACAATTTAAAATCTGAATCATAAGGAGCCGACAATAATAAAGCGTTAGCTCCATCAGGATTTAGGTCTACTTTTGGGTTTGCTCCATTTTTAATACAAAGCTCGTATACCTCAGTGTTTTGCTGACCTGAACCAGCGGCAAAGTTTAAAATGGTGTTTCCTTTATCGTCAGTTAAGTCGGTTTTAGCCCCTTGTTTTAAAAGGTGCTTCATAAACTCTATATTTCCTTTGTAGGCAGCCCAAAAAATATACGTTCTACCATCGTGAGTTAATTTGTTAGCATCATTTCCTTCTTGAGATTGAAGGTGAATAATGGTTTCTAATGGTGCGTTTTGTAAAATCGCATACACTACACCATCAAAATTATTCCTGTTTGCCTCAGCAGGATTGTTGCCCTCTTTTATTTTTTGGTCAATAACCTTAGGTGTAGGTTTAGTATCCCAAAAATCACGGCTTAAAAAAATATTGTCTTGTGAAAATCCTTGAACACTTAAAAGAAGTGCTAAACCAAGGAGTTTTAGTTTAAAATTTTGCATCTTATTTTTTTACAAATGATTCAATTAACGGATTGATTTCTTCAGCTGTTTTATAGTTCTCTTCATCAAATAAATATTTAAAGAGTCCTTTATTATCAACTTTTTCCTCCAAAGACAAGTTTGTATGTCTTGCAAAAACTTCACTCCATTTAGCACGTACAATAGCCCATTTAGCTTCGTTTTCTTTCCAGTAATCTTGAGCAGCTTTACATTTACTGTCTTCAACTTTAACGTAAGTATTAAACCCTTTTTCTTGAGCTAATACTACATCAGCTTTTCCTTCTTCACGAATTACCTTGTCGTTATCTTGATCGTGAATCCAACCATTATCAACGATTTCATGACGATTTCTTCTAATAGTTACATTGTAATCGCTACGTTTAGTGTACTCACGTCTTGGTAATGGTGCAGACGTTGTGTTTTCCCAATAGCTCTTACCATCAACATGTACCCAAGAAGCAGATCCTTCATAACGAGGGCTATCATCTACTTGAAATACCTTTTGAGTCCATTGTCCTTTAACATCACTTTTAGGAAGACTAACATAATTCCAGCTATTATCATAGTTGTACTCATACAAATCGGTATTTTCAAATTCCCAATCTTGTCTCCAATGTTTTACAATCATTTTATTATTAGGAGGACCAACAATTAATAAGTGTTGCATAGAAATTTTGTCTTTATCATCTTCAACTAATTGAACCCACTCTAAACCTTTATCATGTTTTACTTTTGAGGGTATATAAGTTGAATCTCCTGAATATTCAAAAGTTTCAGCAAAGTTAAAAGTAACTTCATAACAACCACACATACTCTTTATGGCGTCCTGGTCTTGCTTTTTTGTGCTTTGAGCATTTAAATTAATTATAAATGCAAACGCTAAAACTGTTGTTAAGGCTAATTGTTTCATTATTAAAGTTTTGTTTTACTGTTTTAAATTTTATTGAAAAAATTTTGTTCTTATTTAGACTGATTTAAAATAACATTTTATATTTGCAGCAAATTTAATCAAGAATGAGTCTAAATAAAAATAAAATCTGTATTTATTTTTCACTTTTTTTTAGCTTGATAGCGTTTGCTCAAGAAGTTGAAACTGATTCTACTGAAACCAAGCAACTTGACGAAGTAATTGTTACTGCAACACGTACAGTAAGACAATTATCTTCTTTGCCATTACCAGCTCAGTTAGTCTCAAAAAAAGAAATAAAAAGTGTAAACTCATTACGATTAAGTGACATATTAAACGAGCAAACAGGATTAATTACAGTGCCTGATTTTGGTGGTGGTGAAGGCATACAACTACAAGGTTTAGACTCTCAATACACATTAGTTTTAATTGATGGAGTACCTCTTATTGGTCGTTCAGCAGGAACACTAGACATTAGCCGAATTACCGTTGGGAACATTAAACAAATAGAAATTGTTAAAGGTGCTTCGTCTAGCTTATATGGAAGTGAAGCTCTTGGTGGTGTTATAAATATAATTACTGAAAACCCTAAGTATGGGTTTAATGGAGAGCTAAACTCTAGAGTTGGAAGCTTCAATACACTAGACAACAGCTTTAATTTAGGTTACAGAAAAGAAAAGTTTTCTGTAAGTGCTTTTGTAAATAGTTTTAGTAGTGATGGTTACGACCTTAATGCAAATGATGCCTTAAACACTGTTGAACCTTTTAAAAACCACACGTTCAACACTAAGCTTACTTATAATTTTAACGAAAATACTAGCCTGTTTTTATCAGGAAGATACTATACACAAAATCAAGATTATGTAGCATCTGAAGATTTAAAAGGCGAAAGTGATATTAATGAGTGGAATGCTCATGCTAAATTAAGCCATACCTATAACGAAAAATGGAGCAGCTATTTTGAGTTTTACGCGACACGCTACATGGCAGATGAATACTTAAACAATACAGACAATTCTAGATTTAGTGAAAGTGATTTTAACCAACTATTACTAAGACCAGAAATTAGAGCGAGTTATAAAGCTTCAGAAAAAAGTGATTTTATTGGTGGTATTGGTTGGAATCATGAAACCTTAAAACGTACTGATTTTTCGACCAACCCTGAGTTTAATTCTCCTTATGCCTACTTACAGTATGACACCAATCCAACCGAAAAACTAAACGTTATCCTAGGTGCTCGTTTTGACAACCATAGCGAATATAAATCACAGTTTAGCCCTAAAGCTGCATTAAGGTATAAGTTATCTAATAAAATTGCTGTAAAAGGATCAGTAGGTTATGGATTTAAAGCTCCTGATTTTAGACAGTTGTACTTCGACTTTACAAACTCATCAGTAGGTTATACAGTTTTAGGTTACAATGCTGTTACTACTGCAATTCCGCAAATGGAAGCTAATGGAGAGCTTGCTAACATTGTTGTTCCTATTTCAGAATTTGAAAACGAATTAAACCCAGAAAACTCAATTGGTATTAACGTTGGTGCAGATTACAGACTTTCGAATACAGTAAAAGTAGACCTTAATGTATTTAGAAACAATATTGAAGATTTAATTGATACTCGAGTAATCGCTAATAAAACCAATGGGCAAAATGTATTTAGCTACTATAATGTTCATAAGGTATTTACACAAGGATTAGAGTTTAATGTGAATTGGAAACCTAGCAATAATTTAAAATTAATGGGAGGTTATCAATTACTATTTGCTAAAGACAAAGCAGCTGTTGATGCCTTTGAAAATGGTGAAGTTTATGCAAGATTAACTCCTAGTTCACCTTCATTTCAGCTTAAAAAAGAAGATTACTTTGGGTTGTACAACCGTTCGAGACACATGGCTAATTTTAAGATTTTCTACACGTTTGAACGCTGGAAACTCGATGCAAACCTTAGAGGAACTTACAGAAGTAAATACGGACTTTACGACACTAACGGAAACACTTATTTAGATAAATACGATGAGTTTGTAGATGGTTATTCTACTTGGGACATCGCGTTTAACAAAACACTTTATAAGAATTACACATTAGGCTTTGGTATTGACAATGTTTTTGGCTTTACAGATACACAAAACATAAGCAATATTTCAGGTCGCATTATATACGGAAAACTTAATATTCAAATTTAATAAACATTAAATAACACTTAAACATCATGAAGACACTTAAATTTTTAGCATTAGCAATCGTTTTAATAGGATTCTCATCTTGTAGTAGCGATGACGACAATGGAGGTCAACAATTATTAGACGTTGAGGCAGAAACTGTATCAAATTTATACGCACCGCAAACAGGAGGACAAGGTAGTGGAGAAGATATCTCTGGAGAATTTACAAAATTCAGCTTTTCTTTAGGAACAACAACAACTAGTGAAACCGAGTGGGATATTGCTTTTAGAGGTACATCAATAATCTTAAATGGTGGTTCTTCTATGGGTACTATTGATGAGCCGGCAAGAAGTGGCGAAGCTGCTGGATATATAATAGAAGGTACATTTAATGATATTGCATCTGTAAATACAGAACTATTAACACAAGACTCTGAAGAAGGCTATGTACTTAGTGATTGGTACAGTTACGACCCAGTAAACCATGTTATTAACCCAACTGCTGGAAGAGTATTGGTTATTAAAACCCACGATGGCAAATATGCAAAAGTAGAAATTTTAAGCTATTACAAAGACGCTCCTGATAGTCCAAGTATGGAGAGCGAATATAGATACTATACTTTTAACTATGTATATCAACCTAACGAAGGTGAGATTACATTTTAATTTTTCTCATATTTAGAATTAGTTAATTAAAAAAGCCACTCCAATTGGAGTGGCTTTTTGTTTCTGAAGATTAATATAATAAATAACTATTCATAAAAAGTTACTCCTCCTGTATTGATATCATACATTGCACCTACTATCTTAATTTCTCCATTCTTTTCCATTTCTGAAAGGATAGGGCTTTCTGCATGAATTCTTTCTAGTGTTAATTCCACGTTCTTTTTTGATACTGAATCCACAAAATCTAAGTTTTTAGATGTTCTTAAGCTTTCATCTTTAGGCTCTTCAGTTGCATTAACAGCAGGTGTTATCTTTTGTATAAGTTTTGTTAAATTACCCATTTCAGCATGGTCACAAGCTCCTTTTACAGCTCCACAACTTGTATGACCCAAAACTACTATTAACTTAGTTCCTGCAAGTTTACATGCAAACTCCATGCTTCCTAATATATCCTCATTTACGAAATTTCCAGCAATACGAACACTAAAAATATCTCCTAAACCTTGGTCAAATACTAACTCTGCTGACACTCTAGAATCAATACAACTTAAGATAGTCGCAAAAGGGAACTGTCCATCACTAGTATCGTTAACTTGCTCTAGTAAGTTTCTATTTGCTTTTAAATTATTTTGAAATCTTATATTTCCTTCTTTTAAGAATTGTAAAGACTTTTCAGGAGTCATAGTTGCCTGAGATTCTTTTGTATGTGCTTTCATAATTTTCTGTTTTTTTAATATTTGTCTTTTACGTTAATTTTTATCCATTGTGTACACTCTTTAAAATTTTTAAAGATGTGCTCTCGAGGTATTAAATCTGGTATGATATCAATACGCTCCATCATATATTTTGGTTGTTTTAATAAGTCTACAAAAAGAACTTGAACATTATTTTTTCTTAGCTCTTGTAATACATCTTCCATAGCATATAAACCAGATTGATCCATATATTGCATACGCCCTAAACGAATGACTACTGTTGAAGCTGTATGTGGTATTTGAGCTGCTAAACTTTGAAAATCGCTAGTTGAGCCAAAAAACAAAGGGCCTTTTATGTGTTTAATAAAGACTTCTTCTTTCAATTTTACAGGAAAATCAACCTCATCTGCCCAAGCTTTTTCTTCTCCAAGTTTTTTAACATCAGAACGTTGTGCTGTTAAATCCCCAAGTTTTTTCATAAACATCAACGATGCTATTACTAAGCCTATTCCAACAGCGTAAACTAAATTCCAAAAGGTTGAAAGTGTTAACACAACTAACATTATCAATACTTCTGAACTTAATTTTAATGGTCCTATTTTTATGTCTTTTGGCAATACAGGTATTGCTTTAAGTCCTTTATAGTCCATTACACCTATACCAACTGTTATTAAAATACCTGCTAAAACAGCAGCAGGAATTTTTGATGCAACTGGACCTAATGCCAATAGTATTACTAATAACATTACACCTGCAATCATACCTGACAATCTTGTTTTTCCTCCAGATTGAATATTAACTACAGTTCTTATGGTTGCACCTGCTCCTGGAATACCTCCAAAAATAGCTCCAATTGTATTACCTATACCTTGTCCCACAAGTTCTTTATTAGGTTTGTGTTTGGTTTTGGTCATATTATCAGCTACTACACTTGTTAAAAGTGAATCGATAGCTCCTAAAAGCGCTAAAGTTAAAGCTGTAAAAATATAAGGTGTTATACTACTGAGTTTAAACTGAGTGATGATTTCTATATTAGGCATTGGAAATCCGCTAGGTATTTCCTCAATAGGTCTATAGTCTAAACCAAATCCTACAGCAATCCCAGACATCACCAATAAAGCAACTAGTGTACTTGGTATCGCTTTTGTAATTCGTTTAAAACCATAAATAATAAGTATTGTGCCTAATGCCAATAAAACTTCAAGTAAACTAATGTTTTTTAAAGCTCTTCCTAAAACCTTAAATGTTCCTAAAACACCTGAAGCTTCTTTAGCTGCTAGCGTTTTAGACTCTTTGAGTATGTCAGCTTCGGTTACTAATTCTGCTCTTCTAATGGTTTCTTTAAAGTCTTCAAGAACCAAGATTTCTTCTTTAGCTTCTTCTTTAAGAATATTTTCAAGAATCACTTCTTCAGCTTGTGGCTTAAACTTATTTACATACTCTTGGTCTTCTTTAGGGTAATACCCAACAGCAGGTAAAATTTGTGTAATTAAAATAATAACACCTATTGCAGTCATAAAACCCGAAACTACAGGATATGGAATGTACCTTATGTATTTTCCTAAACCTAGAGCACCAAGACCAATTTGCATTAAACCAGCTAATAAAAACACTGTTAAAATAGCTGGTAGAGCTTTTTCAACATCTCCATCGTTAGCAGCAATAATACCAGCAATAATTACCATACTAACTGCTGTCATAGGTGCTGTTGGTCCTGATATTTGGGTATTAGTTCCACCAAAAAGCGCTGCGAAAAAACTTATAAAGATTGCGCCATACAATCCAGCACTTGGACCTAAACCAGACGATACTCCAAATGCTAATGCTAATGGTAATGCTACAATACCTGCAGTAATACCTCCAAATGCATCTCCTCTTATGTTTGAAAAAAGCTTCATATTTAGCAGTTTTTAAAAGTTTGCTTTCTAATTTAACCTTTATTTCTCAAAGAAAAAAGCAATTCTAAACATTAGCTTTGGTTTTATATTATCGTTTTTTGTGGCTTATTTTTACCAAAATATACATCCTTGTGTATATTCACTTAAGCAATTAAAAGTGATACATTAAGGTTATTTATTAATCGTTCTGCATTAAACATTGAAGACGATTTTGAACTGTTACCAGACCTTGTTTCTTCTTTGTTGAAATACAAAAGATTTACATTGCTTTTTGTTAAATAATTTGACAAGTTACTGATTGCATTATCACTCTTATCAAATACGTATTCAATTACTTTAGAGTTGAATAGTGTATTTGAAGTGGTGGAATGCATTTCGCCATCAACCAACTTAAATGATTTTAATGGTTGGGTGTTTTTCTCAAACAAGTTTTTAACAAAAGCATTGTTTACTGTATCTCCCGAGTCTTGTAACAAACCTAATGACAATTCTTGATTAGGCTCTAAAGTACTCTTTGAAGGTACAATTAAAACGGTTCCTTTATGCTGTTTTAATACATAATTAGCAATCCTATCTCCTACCACGCTAAAGGCTTTTTTTTTCTTACCTAAAACTATTACATCAGGTTGTTGCTGACTTATATAGTTTTTGATTTCGTCTTTAACATTGCCAAAAGAAAACTGATAGTTGATTTTTATATCACATGCTTTTGAAATTGGCTCGACAGTATTTTTTATGTCTTTTTCAAATGCATTGTACTTCTCATTTAAAGTTCTCATGGCTGAAAGTTGACTTTCTCTTTCAACCACATCAGTAAATTTTTGTACAGAGAAGAGATCAATTTCGCCATCAACCTTTTTTGCAAGGTTGACAGCGTTGTTGAGTAAAGTACTTGGTGAATCTTTAAGATCGGTAAGTACTAATATTTTATATTGTTTTGACATGGTGTTTTTAGCTTAAACTTATTTTCGATTTAGGTCTTTCATTAAAGAACCTAATAAAACTCGAAGGGTTTTCAACCACACCACGTTTAGAGATTAGTTTCATGTCAATATTTCGTTCTTCAGCCTTTAAGATAAAGTCTTCAAGAATTTCAATAATATCATAATCTAAATATCTTGTTTTAATTAAATCAATTTCAAGATATGTATCTCTTGGTATGCTGTCCAACTCCTTAAGGATTGCTCCTTTATTTAAAAAGATAACTTCCTCGGCAAGTGTCATTTTTATTTTATGTTTTCCATTGCTCTTGTCTTCAATATGAAGGAAATGAGAATTTTGGTAACTCTTTAATAAAATAACTACTATACCAACTGCAAGACCTAAACTAATACCAACTAACAAATCGGTAAATACAATACCTATTACAGTAACAAAAAATGGTACAGATTGCTTCCATCCTAGTTTATACATTTGTTTAAACAATGCTGGTTTTGCAAGTTTGTAACCTACCACTAGTAATATTGCTGCTAATACTGATAATGGAATCATATTAAGCAAACGAGGTATAAGAATTACAGATATTAAAAGGAAGAATCCATGAATAATAGCCGATAATTTTGATCTACCTCCAGATTGAATATTGGCAGAACTACGAACAATTACCTGAGTAATTGGTAATCCTCCAATAAAACCAGAAATCATGTTACCAGCACCTTGAGCCAATAACTCTCTGTTAGTTGGTGTTACATTTTTATGAGGGTCTAACTTATCAGTTGCCTCAACGCAAAGCAAAGTTTCTAAACTTGCTACAAGTGCAATTGTAAATGCTACAACCCAAATATCAGGATTAGTGATAGCAGAAAAATTAGGGAAACTAAATTGACCAAAAAAGTCCGATGCGCTTTCAGGTATTGGAACGCTTACTAAATGCGACTCAGCAATAGATAAGCTTTCGTTATCCTTAGTAAACACATACCATATAATACCTAAAATTACGGCTACTAAAGGTCCTTGTATCAATTGGAATATTTTACCTTTTTTAGACAAAACTTTGTCCCAAAGGATAAGAATTGCTAAACCTACAGCTCCAATAATAAAAGAGCCCCAAATAATATTATCAGAAATACTAAGCAATGCAGAAAATGTGTTTTCTCCTGAAGCTTCTAAAAAACTATCAGCTCCTTCTGGCTCAGCATCATACCCAAAAAAGTGTGGGATTTGTTTTAAAATAATAATGATACCAATACCTGTAAGCATTCCTTTAATTACTGAAGACGGGAAATAATACCCAATAACTCCAGCTTTTAAAACTCCAAATAAAATTTGAATACCACCAGCAATTACAACAGCTACAAGAAAGTTTTGATAACCGCCTAAAGTTCCAATAGCAGTTAATACAATAGCTGCTAAACCTGCTGCTGGACCACTTACTCCAATTTTAGATCCACTTAAACCTCCTACAACAATACCTCCAACTATACCAGCTATTAATCCTGAAAATAATGGTGCTCCACTGGCTAGAGCAATACCTAAACACAATGGTAAGGCAACAAAAAACACGACAATACTTGCCGGCAAATCACTTTTAATTGTTTTAAACATATTAAAATTTATTTTTAAAATTTGATAATAAAAATGTGACCTATTACTAAGCTAATAGGTAAAAAAACTAATTATAATATGTGCTGTTCGGGAGGTGGAGAGAGGTTCTCTAGGCTTAGAGAAGAATAGTTAATTTGGTAATGCGAGTTGTGTTTTATACTATTATCAAATACAATTAAATCATCGTATAATGAATTGTCTAAAAACTTAACCTCAACATTTTTACTTATTTCGCTTTGGCTATTTTCCTCTTCATTTACACTGTAGAAAGCAGCTACATTAAAATCTTTGTCCACAATAGAAATAATTGTAGGTGCAGCTAAAAAAGCTGAAAAGATTATTAGTATAGCTAATGATGTGACTTTCTTACCCATAAAGGAAAATTACATAAGTTGCAAATATAAAACTTGAACTTTAAATATTCGTTAAATATATTTTAAAACTATAGTTCTTTGATATCCTTATTCTGAATCCAGCCTTGTTTTCCGTCTGAAAGTTTAATTTTTTTCCAATCGTTTACTGTATCCAAAATTTGAACTTTAGTGCCTTCATGAAGTTTAAAGGCTTCTTCGCTTCTTAAATTAGGTTCACTCTTAACTTGGCTTTCTTGAGCAAACACTATTGCTGGTTTATTGTTTTTATCGATTTCAAATTTATGAAATGCAAAGGCTAAAGCCACTAATGATAATACTAAAAACAATAAGCTAGAAACGAAAGTTATTCGCTTTTTACCGGTAGATTGACTAAAATAATATACAATACAAAGTATTACAAACAATATAATTCCTACTACCGATAAATAAGCCCAATTATCATAGCTAAATGTATTTGTTGCGCTTTTCATTAGTCTTGAAAAACCAACTTCTGGCATTACATCGATAGCATCAATGGTCATATTCTTTGCAAAAGCCATATTGTTTTTAATATCCTTATCGTTTGGCGACAACTGTAATGCTTTTTCATAGTAATAAATGCTAGGAGCTACATTATTGAGTTTATAATGCGCATTGGCCAAATTAAAATACAATTCGGCTGAGTGTTTGTCGCTTTTTAAAATAGCATCATACTTCTCTATTGCTTCGGCATATTTACCTTCATTGTATAACGTGTTTCCCTGATCAAACAATGCTTCGTTTTGAGAAAAACCAAAAGAAGACACCAATACTGTTATAATTACCAATATCTTTTTCATCTTATTGCATTTGTTTATCAATTAACGAAATAGTTTTTGCAGCTTTATCATAATCCTGTTGCATCTCCACATTAGAAATTGGTGTGTATCTTGCCAATTCGCAGTTTTTAAGGATTTCAATAAATTCTGATACAACACTAGCGTCTACACTTTTTTCAGCAAGTAATGCTTGTATTTTATCTTTACTTAAATCGCTTGTTTCAATGTGCAGTTTTGCTTTTAAGTAGTTATGAAGCGCTTTTTCCAAAGCAATATAAAAGGCTTCTTTTTTACCTAAAGTACGTTTCGCTTCGCTTAAGTATTTTTTAGCTAGCTTATCGGCTTTTCTAATTTTATTACCGAACACATCTGCATTACGCTTTTCTTTTTCTCTTCTAAAAACTATTGCTAAAGGAATTGCTAAAAGCGGTAACAACAATGCACTCCAAAATCCTGTAGACTTGAAGAAATGAGTAGTAGTTGTTGGCGTAAGATTTGTTTCAGTCTTTACAAAAGCAAATTGGTCGTTGCTTAATACAACCTTCTGTTTGTTACTTGCAGCAGTAGTAATGCTGTTATCTGATGCTGAATTGTTTGTAGGACCTTCTAAAACATCAATTATAATCTCTTTTGAAGATACTCTCTTGTAAGTTTCAGTCTTTAAATCAAAATACGAAAACGACACACTTGGTATAGGATACTTTCCTTTAAATTGTGGCACAACTGTGTAACTATCAGAAATGCTTCCTTGTGTACCATCTAAATTGGTTCTCACATTTTCAGAATGCTCTGGCTCATAAATTTCTAATGAACTAGGTACTGTAATTTTAGGAAGGTTAAATAGTTTTAAATTTCCGTTTCCTGATACTTCAACTTTTAACTGTAAAGATTCCGAAGCATTTAATTGACTTTTAGATGCTGAAATATTAAAATCGAAATCACCAACAGCTCCTGTAAAATCAGCTGGTTTAGTACTTTCAGGAAGTGGTTTTACGTTTATAGTTTTGCTACCTGCAGATACTGTTCTATGCACAGAGGTCATTAATCTTCCTCCAAATATATCTCTTCGGTTTGTTGGCACATCTACAGTAACATCTAGCGACAAAGGTTCTATTTCAAGCTTTCCTGATTTTTGAGGATAAAGCACTGTTTTACGAAGCACTACATAACGATAGTCTTCACCATTGTACGTTCCGTTTTGAACCTTTAATCCTTTGATATTGATGTTTTGACTCCAAAAATCATTATATCTTGGATTATCAATTTCACGCCAATTACTTACTCCTGTTGAAGACGACACATATAGCTTATAAACTACAGTTATTGCTTCATTAAGGTAAGGGTTGGTTTTAGAAATTTCGGCAACTAGATGAATATTCTCATTCGCAACATTTTCGGCATTATCAGGATCATTAGGTCTACTCACAGCAGCAGTAACCTCTACTGAAACCGTTTGAGTTTTATATACCTGATCATCAATTTCAATAGTTGCTTGTTTAATAGTAAACTTACCTCGCTTTTTTGGTGCTAAAAAATAGCTGTAGGTTTTAGAAAACGAACGTTTACCGTTTAACCATGTATTACTTACTGATGTGTTTGGTCCACCAATAACTGTAAAATCTTGAAAATCTGGAGGTGTAAAATTGTCTCCATCTTTATTCATTTCAAAATCAATACGTAAGCGTTCATTAATACCTAACTTAGTTTTGCTCACCTTAGCTTCAAACTTAACTTGAGAAATCCCAATACTTGTAATAAGTAGAGCAATTAACAATGTTATGTTTTTTAAGATTTTCATGGTGTAAAACTCTTTGATTTTATGATTTAACGTTTATAGTTACTGTATTCGTTTGCAATGTTTTGGTATAAGACTTCAATACTGACATGCCAAAATCATTTTTTTCTTTGCTTGGTAAATCGGCAGTAACTTTAAGTTGAAGTGGCTCAATCTGTAAACTACCAACATCCGTTGGTATAAGGTTTGTTTTTCTAAAAATTACATAACGATAAGGCTTACCTTTATAATTATCGTTTTCAACTTTTACTGTTTCAAACTCAATGTTCTCACTATCAAACTTTGCATAAGTTGGTTCTTTTAACTCTTCCCAACCAGAAATACCAACATCATGCGATACATAAAGTTTGTAAACAACTGTTATTGCTTCTCCTTTTTTAGGATTGGTATTTGATACTTCGGCAACAAGATGTACGCTTTCTAAAAACTTATTATCTGCATCAGTTTGAAAAACGCTAGATGATAACGTTATTAAAAAAAATGCTATGAACTTAGAAAACATGATCATTTTACCAATCCTTTTCTGTTTGTACTTTTATTCCTTTTTGCTTTTCGGCATTCATTTTTTCTTGAACTTTCTGTTCTTGGTTATTCATAGCTTCAAGCAAATTCTTTATTTGCTGAGGTGATAATTGACCAGGTTGTGGCTTTTGCTGCTGCTTCTCCTTATCTCCTTCTTTTTGTTCTTGTTTTTCATCTTTAGGCTTGCCTTCTTCATCTTTCTTATCGTCACCTTCTTTCTTGTCTTGGTCGCCTTCGTCTTTTTTATCTTGATCTTCTTGTTCCTGCTCCTGTTCTTTTTCTTGATCTTCCTTCTTCTCTTCCTCTCCGTTTTCGTCGTCTTTTTTATCTTGATCTTGACCTTGTTGGTTTTCTGCACATTCTTTAGCCAATGCTAAATTGTAACGTGTTTCATCATCGGTTGGGTCATTTCGTAATGCATTTTTATAAGCTTCAACTGCTTCTTTACATTGTTCGTTTTCCATTAAAATATTACCAATATTGTGAAACGCACTATGTTTTGCTGCTTTATCTGTTGAATATTTTGTGGCTTGTTCTAATCGATACAAGGCTTCTTCGTAACTTCCTTTTTGAACATAAGATGTTCCTAGATTATAAGCTCCAACTACATTTGAAGGCTGCTCTGAAATAGCTTTTCTATATTCCATTTCAGCAGAAATATAATCGTCTTTTTCTATTAAATCGTTAGCTTCATATACATGGTCGTTAGCTTTTTTTAAAGCCAATAACTGTTCTTTTTCTTTGTCTTGAGAATAGACAGAAAAAACTGTCAATATAAGTATGAATAAAGTAATCTGTTTCATGGCATAAGCTTCAAAATCAACGAATATTACTAATTTTTTGACATTTACTATCATAAGTTTTCGTTAAATAAATTCAACTTCTTTAACCAACCTGTCTTACGTTCAAACAACAAAACATCAAAAACCAATAGAAAAATTCCGAAGGCTAAAAACCATTGGTATTGGTCTTTAAAATCGGCAAATTCTTTTGCTTCAAACTCGGTTTTATCCATCTTGTTAAGAATATCTCTAATGCTATCTACAACTTCGTTTGTATTTTTTCCATTGATGTAAGCTCCATTTGCTTCTTTGGCAATTTCTTTTAAAGTGTCTTCATTTAAACGCGTGATAACCGTTTCGCCTTGGTTATCTTTTTTATAGTTTAAAACCACTCCATTTCTCTTTATTGGAATTGGACCTCCTTTTTCGTCTCCTACACCAATTGTAAAAATCCTGATACCTTCTTCACTAGCTTCTTCGGCAACATTAGTAGCAATATCGCTATGGTCTTCACCATCAGAAATAATGATTAACACTCTATTGGTTTGTTCCTCATCATCATAATAGGTTTTAGCCAATTCGATAGCTTCGTTGATTGCTGTTCCTTGAGAGGATAGCATATCAGTATTCATATTCTGAAGAAACATTTTTGCCGAAGCATAATCGGTTGTAATTGGTAATTGCGGAAACGCTTTTCCTGCGTAAGCAATAATACCTACTCTATCACTTGCTAAATTGTTTATGATTTGAGTTACCAGCTGTTTTGCCTTGTCCAATCTATTAGGAGCAACATCTTCAGCAAGCATACTTTTAGAGACATCAACTGCAAAAACAATATCTACTCCTGAGCGTTTTACGGTTTCTAGTTTTGTACCAATTTTTGGGTTTACCAATGCAATTGTAATAAACGTAAATGCCAAACAAAGCACTAATACTTTTAGAATTGACTTGAATAATGATTGATTAGGACTTAATCGTTTTAAAAGTGTTTTATTGGCAAATTTACGTTGGGTTTTATACTTCCATAATTGGAGTAACAAAAAGAACAGTAGTATTACCGGAATAACCAGTAGCAACCAAAACCATATTTTTTCTTCTAATTGAAACATCTATATAAAACTTCTAAAAACTGTATTTTTTAATAAGAATTCTAACAATAGTAAAAATCCTGCCAGTAGTACTAACGGACGGTATTTTTCTTCGTAATTGTAAAACTTGAATTCTTCTATTTCGGTTTTTTCTAACTTATTGATTTCGTCATAAATCTCGGCTAACTTTTTATTGTTAGTTGCTCTAAAATACTTTCCGCCTGTAACCTCAGCGATTTCTTTTAGCAGCTCTTCGTCAATTTCAACCTGAACTCTTCCGTATTGAAAGTTTCCGTTTGATAAAATTTGAACAGGAGACAATGCCATACCATTGGTTCCTAAACCAATAGTATAGGTTTTTATACCATACTCAACCGCTAATTCGCTAGCAATTTTTGGATCGATAAACCCTGAATTGTTTACTCCATCGGTTAATAGGATGATAACTTTACTCTTGGCTTTACTATCTTTTAAACGGTTAACTGAGGTTGCTAAACCCATTCCTATTGCTGTTCCGCCTTCAATAATGGTATTGTATTTAATCTCGTTTAACGAACGAAGCACTATAGCTTTGTCACTTGTTATAGGCGTTTTTGTATAGCTTTCTCCTGCATACTCAACAAGCCCTATTCTATCATTTGGCCTACCTTTTATAAATTGAGCAGCTACCTTTTTTAAGGCTTCCAAACGGTTAGGTGATAGGTCTTTTGCCAACATACTTGCCGACACGTCAATAGCCATTACAATATCAATACCTCTAGTGGTTTTGGTTTTTGTTGAAACATCAACCGTTCGTGGTCTTGCTAATGCAGTAATTAATAATCCTAATGCTATTAACCTAAACGCAAATAAGAGATGCTTAAGCTTTGGCAACCATGAACTAGTTACCTTAAACCCTTTAAGGCTCGATATTTTTAATTCGGCTGTTTGTTTTTTGTGTTTAAGGATATACCAAACCAACAACAATGGTAGTAATAACAACAACCAAAACAACTCTTTATTTAAAAACTCAATACCTTCAAACATCTATTCGGTTTCTTTTTGTTGTAATTCAATTGAATTAATTATTCTATCAACAATTTGATTTGCATACTCATCATCTTCAACCCAAGTGATAAGTACTTGTTGAATAACTACACCATTACTGGTAAAACTCAAAATCGTGTATTTACCATGTATAAAATCGGTTGGCGATTTAGGAAAATCTAAAGTTCCATAGGTTTTTAAGCCTTCTGCTCCATTAGGTGTGGTAAACTTATCTGATTTAGTGATAATATTTTTTGCGCCTTTACCTTCTAACGTTTTTAGATTGCCTTCAACAGCTAAGTTTAAATCTATACCTTCTTGCTTTTGAGCTAAAGTTGTGGTTGAAATGACTATAGTTAGTTCTTTAGGTAATTCATAACCAAAAGTGGTCAATTTCATTTTATCCTTCATCTCATCAGGAACAGGAACTTCTATGCGTTTAAGAACCTCTGGTGTTGAAATTCTTATTGGAGGCACACCATAATCACTAGTTACCCAATTACCTTCTAGAAGTTGTTTGGTTTCTTTTCTAATAATGGTATCCACAACATAGTTAAACCCATATTTAATTGAAAACCCCGTAAAAATTGCTGCCATAAGTGCTAAAACTATTGCAGCAGTTAGTATAATCTTCTTTCTTTTTTTCTTACGTTCTTGCGATTCTCTATATTGTTGATCTAGTAGTTTTTCTTCTTCAGAAGGTTCTGGTAAGGCTTCTTTTACATGGTCTATTTCTAGATCAATAGTATTTCGGTCTAATTCGGCTAGTGCAACATCTGGAGCAGATTTTGCGAATTTTACTAAATCGGCACGCTTAAGAATATTCTCAAGGTTTTTAATGTCTTCTTTTGAAATGTCAATTTGATTAGCATCTTTTAAAAGATTCAATCTTGAAATCAGCTCATCCGTTGTACTTTCTAAGGCTTTATCGTAGACCTTTTCATCTAAATACCTTCTGATAATAAAGGTCAATTCTGAATAGTATTCTTTTAACTCAGCGTTTTGAAGGTAATTAGTTTCATCTAGCTTTTTTAAAGCAAGTTTTGCTCTGTCATAAGGCGGAAGTAATGCAATTTCCTCTTCTTCGGTTAATGGCTTTTTTCGCCATATAAACCAATACAGTAAAAAGGCAACTAATGCTAAAATAGCTATTACAATAAGTAGAGTTGTTATCCAATTGGGTTTACTTTTTTCAACACCTATAAGCGGTTTAATATCATAAAGACCTTGTTTAGTCGTATCAACAACTACATTGGAAACCTCAACTTTTAACGAATCGGTAAAAAAAGTTTTATCTCCAATAACAATTTTTTGTCTTGGTATGGTATAGTGACCAGAATCAAACTGCGTTAAACCATATTTTTTGATGAGACTATATTTAGCATCGAGTTTTGTAGTATCTACTTTATAAGACTCAATCATTTCAAGAGGCGAGAATGTTTGACCTTCAGGAAAAACCACAAGTGCAGTGGTGTCTGCCTCAACTTGAATTTTATAAGTGATTTGCTCACCTATTTTTATTTTAGTAGAATCTATTGATGATGTAACCTGAGCAAAAGAGAATACAGAACAAAGCACAAAGCACAGAGACAATAACATTGTTCTGTTCTTTATTTTAAAATTCATATTTCTAAAATCGTTAATCATAAATTGTTTTATCCTCTACGTTTAAAATACCCTAGCAATTTTTTCACATAACTTTCGTCTACTCGACAATCAATAGTTCCTGCACCAGATTTTGTAAAACTGTCCTTGTAATAGTCTACACGCTCTTTATAATATTTGCTGTAGTTACGTCTTACGGTTTTAGACTGAGTGTTTACAAGCATTAACTCGCCACTTTCTTCATCTTGCATTTGTACCATACCAATATTTGGTATGTCTTCTTCGCGTTTATCATAGACCCTAATACCAGTAACATCGTGTCTTCCTGATGCAATTTTTAAGGTTTGCTTATAGTCATCAGTAATGAAATCACTAAGCACAAAAACTATGGCTTTCTTTTTCATTACGTTAGAAAGAAACTTTAACGCCTCAGCAACATTGGTTTGTTTACTTTTAGGTTGAAATTCTATAAGCTCTCGTATAATACGTAGTACATGCGATCGTCCTTTTTTAGGTGGAATATACAGCTCAACATCATCTGAAAAGAGAATGAGTCCGATTTTATCATTGTTTTGAGTTGCAGAAAAGGCCAGTGTTGCAGCTATTTCGGTTACAACCTCATTTTTAAACTGAGCTTCGGTCCCAAAAAATTCAGAACCTGAAACATCTACCATAAGCATCATGGTAAGTTCTCGCTCTTCTTCAAAAACCTTGATATATGGTTCGTTATAACGTGCAGTTACATTCCAGTCTATATTACGAACATCATCACCATATTGGTACTGCCTTACTTCAGAAAAAGTCATACCACGACCCTTGAAGGTTGAGTGATACTCACCACCAAAAATATGATCAGACAATCGACGTGTCTTAATCTCTATTTTTCGTACTTTTTTTAGTAATTCTTTAGTATCCATTTTTTTTAGTATGCAGTGTTCAGTATGCAGTAAGCAGTCCTAAAATAGCATCCAGTAATTAGTTTTCAGTTTTACACTGAAGACTCACGACTGAATACTGCCAACTAATTAAGGTACTTCAATCTCGTTTACGATTTTATTAATGATGTCTACTGAAGTTACATTTTCGGCCTCGGCTTCGTAAGTAATTCCAATTCTGTGACGTAACACATCATAAACCACAGCTCTAACATCTTCAGGAATGACATATCCACGACGCTTTATAAAAGCATAACATTTTGCAGCAGTTGCAAGATTGATACTTCCACGAGGTGATGCACCAAAAGAAATTAGTGGTTTTAAATCGGCTAGTTTATATTTTTCAGGATAACGTGTAGCAAAAATAATATCGAGGATGTACTTTTCTATTTTTTCATCCATATACACTTCTCTAACTGCTTTTTGAGCATTAAGGATTTGTTGAAGTGATACTACAGGGTTTACTTTTTCGAAAGCACCTTTTAAGTTAGCACGAACAATTAATTGTTCTTCTTCAATTTTAGGATAATCGATAACTGTTTTCAACATAAAACGGTCAACTTGCGCTTCAGGTAACGGATAAGTTCCTTCTTGCTCAACAGGGTTTTGTGTTGCCATAACCAAAAACGGCTTATCTAATTTAAAGGTGTCGTCACCAATAGTTACTTGCTTTTCTTGCATCGCTTCTAGTAATGCCGACTGCACTTTTGCAGGTGCTCTGTTAATCTCATCAGCAAGTACAAAATTGGCAAATATTGGTCCTTTTTTTATAGAGAAGTCGTTTTGCTTCATGTTGTAGATTAATGTACCTGTAACATCGGCAGGTAATAAATCTGGTGTAAACTGAATTCTGCTAAAACTACCATCAACCGCTTGAGAAAGCGTGTTAATAGCCAATGTTTTTGCTAACCCAGGAACTCCTTCTAGAAGGATATGACCTTGTCCAAGTAATCCGATAAGTAATCGTTCAACCATGTGTTTTTGCCCAACAATTACCTTATTCATTTCTAAAGTAAGTAAATCAACAAAAGCACTTTCTTTTTCAATTTTCTCGTTAATTGACTTAATATCAATTGTACTTGTATCTTCCATCATTTTTTGGTTTTTAAAAAGCTCGAATATAGTATGCTTATTTGAGTGATGCAAATTGTTAAAATTTTTTGTGTGCTGTTGTTAATAATTGGTTAAAAAATAAAGCGTAGTGCCAATTGCACTACGCTTTAACAAATATTTATATGTTTTAATAATTTACTCCAAGGTTACAACGCCTAAATCAGTATTTGAGCCTACATTGACTTCAACATTTTCAATAGTCTGTATTGGCAATTCAGAACTTACATCAGGAGTTATTGTAACAGTATAGCTTCCTGAAGCTAATCCTACTAATTGGAAATAACCTGATTCATCTACAAAGGCAGATACAGTATCAACACCATTGGTTGCACTAACTTCTGTTTGTATTCCTATTGGTAAAACACTTCCGCTAATAATACCTGTTTCAGCTTCAACCGAAGCTCTAATAACAGGCTTTAGATTAATATTTCCTGAGTTTCCTGCAATTACCACAGACTCATCTACATCAAAATCTAGAAGAAAAGTATACTCATAATCCGGAAGCAGTGTTTCGTTTACTTGAATTTTTAAACCCGATTGTTGCGCTGAAGGTGTATTTAATGGTTGTGTTTCCCCATCAATTACAATTGTATTGTCATCACCTAAAACCAAGCGTATTTGATTAAGTGTTCCTGAAGGCACTTCATAATCATCAGCTAAAAGCACATTAATTCCTCCTGTGAGTTCTAGTAAATCATAAACTCCTGTATTTATAGCTTCAACGCTTACCCATCCACTATCATCATCACTGTCGTCATTTACTTTAACCATAACGTCAACTACTTCAACAAATACATTGTCATAATCTCCAGGTGCATCCATTAATTTTACTGAAATCTTTGATGTTCCTTGTGGAGAACTTGTTGTGTCATCATCACTACATGCTAAAAAACCTAGTGTTAAAACTGACATTAAAATTAATTTAGCTTGTCTCATAAAAATCATATTAATTGTTTTTTGGTTACATAAATATGTACGCACTAAATAGCGCTTTAGATGTTTTTCCTTATGAAATCACAAATAAACAACTAATAATCAATTCATAATAAATATATAAACCAACAAAAGTTTAATAATAAATGTGTTTTAAGTACTTTTATCTGATAATTACAATAAACATTAAAATCTCTTGAACTATTCTAAAATTATTGCAGGTACGATGACCTGGGGAAATTGGGGAAAACAGTTTTCTAAAAAAGAAATGGAGGCCTTTATGCACCATTGCATAGAACAACAAATCACAACTTTTGATCATGCTGATATTTATGGAGGTTACACCAATGAATCTCAATTTGGTGATGCCTTTGCAGAAAGTGGCATTGATAGAGAACACATACAACTGATAAGTAAATGTGGCATACAGTATATTACTGAAAACCGCAATAATAAAGTGAAGCATTATAACTACAGTAAAGATTACATTATCTGGTCTGCCGAAAACTCTTTAAAGCATTTAAAAACCGACTATTTAGATGTATTATTATTACACAGACCAAGTCCTTTAATGCATCCTAATGAAATTGCTGAAGCTATTACAATCTTAAAAAAAGAAGGAAAGATAAAATCGTTTGGAGTTTCAAATTTTACACCTTCACAAATGGAACTTCTTGGATTACGAATAGATATAGATGTAAACCAAATTGAGTTTTCACTTACACAACACACAGCTATGCACGATGGCACATTAGATTATATGTTAACCAACGGTATAAAGCCAATGTGTTGGTCTCCTCTAGGAACGGTTTTTAAAGATGAAACTGACCAAACCCAACGCATACACAAGCAACTAGAAGCATTAACCGATAAATATAACGCCTCAAAAGACCAACTGCTTTTGGCTTGGATATTAAAGCATCCTGCTCAAATAACACCTGTTGTTGGCACTACTAATAAAAATCGCATTGTTGCTGCCTCAAAGGCTACTGCTATTGATTTAGAGCTTGAAGATTGGTTTTTAGTTTTAACCGCTTGCCAAGGCCATAAAGTACCTTAAAACAAAAAATATAATGAAGAAAAAAGCCTTTAAATTAATGCTTAGGTTATTAGTTTATTTTTCTATTTCAATAGTTATAGGCTTTTTTATGGTTAAACTTCCCTATCAGAAAAGTATATACCTCTTTTGGTCTGTAATGTTATTAATGGGATTAACCGCAGCAATCATTAGATTTTTTCCTGACAAAACAGAAAGTAAAATTGTTTCATTTTCGTGGCATATTTGTATCACTTGCATTTTTAGTTTTTGTATGTTTTTCATCATCGACACATATTATAAAACTGAAAACTCTAAGTATCTAATCCCGCCAGAAAATAAAAAAAAAGACTATGAAAAAAACAGCGTTAATCACTGGAGCCACAAGTGGTATTGGACGAGCAACAGCACACCTATTTGCTAAACATGGTATTAACTTGATACTTTGTGGTCGTAGGCAAGAACGTTTAGAGATTGTAAAAAAGGCTTTAGAAAAAGAAACCGATGTTGTGACTCTTAACTTTGATGTAAGACACAAAAACGAAACACTAGATGCTATTGCTTCGTTACCTGAAAGTTTTAAAACCATTGATATATTAATCAATAATGCAGGAAATGCCCATGGACTTGACCCAATACAAGATGGAAGTCTCGACGATTGGGACGCAATGATGGATATAAACGTAAAAGGTTTACTTTATGTTAGCAAAGCGATTATTCCACAGATGACTGAGCGAAAATCAGGTCATATAATAAACATTGGGTCATCAGCAGGAAAAGAAGTATATCCAAAAGGCAATGTGTATTGTGCCAGCAAACATGCAGTGTTAGCAATTACCGAAGGTATGCGAATAGATTTAAACGAATTTGGAATAAAAGTAACTGCTATAAATCCTGGTTTGGTTGAAACAGAGTTTTCTAAAGTACGCTTTAAAGGAGGTGAGCAAGCAGACTCTGTTTACAAAGGTTACAAGGCACTACAAGCTGAAGATATTGCTGAGATAATTTATTTTGCAGTAACACGACCTGCTCATGTAAATATTGCTGACTTACTTGTATTTCCTACTGCTCAAGCGAGCTCGACTATTGTGAAAAAAGAACATTGAACTATAATATAGATTCCTGCTTTCACAGGAAATTTAAATTATGATTAATAAACGCCTACTCATAAAAAACCTACTAGCTCATAACGATGAGAACAGTTTTTATGACAAAAAGCGAAAAGTTGATATTAGTCAAAAGGAAGGAAAAGCTAAATTTTTAAAACACATTTGCGCCTTATCTAATAGCAACCCTAAAAACAATTCTTATATAGTTATTGGTGTTGAAGATTCAGATAACGCTATTATTGGCGTTGATTTTTTTGACGATAGTAAAATTCAAAACCTCATCAACGCTTATCTTACAAATCCTCCTATTGTACAATACGAAAACATTCCATTTCCTCATTTACCTGACGACAAAGTTGTGGGTCTAGTAACCATTAGACCCAACGATAAAATTACCTCATTAAGAAAAAACATCTGGAAATATTATGGTGGCTCAGTCTTTTTTAGAGATGGTAGCATGAGCATGCCTAAAGTGTTTGATATTGAAATAAAGGATGTTAATTCAAAACTTGTTGAAGCAATTGAATCCCATGCGCAAAACAATATAGAACACACACTTGATGGCGTGTTTGATTTTATGGTCAAACGAAAAGATTTTAACCCTCAATATAAGGTGTTTAAAGAATATTTTGTAGTGTGTTGGTCAGGACAAAAAAAAGTAGTGAAAAATGAAATATTCTTTTCAAGAGTAGATATTAAATTGATAAACGAAGAAGTACGTTTGTTTTATTCAACACTCGATGAAGTTTCTATTGAATACACTGAAAGTTCTTTTAAAATAATTGAATACGTTAGCCTTGGACTTCAAAATTCTTATAAGTATTATCCTCTAGAGGAAACCATAATTAGTTTTGAAAACAACGCAAACTACAACATTAATACACAGCTACTGTTTCAGCCTCCACAATACGACAAAAAAGTACTTCATCATATATACAACACCAACAATAAAATTCTTGAAAAACTAAAAAAAGGGCTTCTTTTAAATAAAAATGAAGAAGAAGATTTATTAAACTTACCAGCAACATACTTAATATGTTACCTCAACCTTTTTCATGAAGCTATTGATAAACTTGACGAAGCTAAACCATTTTTAAAAGCACATAAAAGCAACGTGTATTCACTTTATAAAGACACGATGAGAATTTTAAGAAAAGTGAAATACAGCTAGTTTTTTATTGAATTTACCGTTCATACATTTTTTTCTGCATCTCATAGTATTTTTTTACCTATATATTTAATTTTTATGATTTTAGCAGTGCTATTAATCAATTACAAATCAACCTTATTTCTCCCGATAAAAGTTCGGCATTGAAGTAAGGTTTTTGTTTTATATAAACTTTAGATTCATAAAGTTTTTGTTCAAAATTTTAGTGTCATCTACCATTAACCATTTGTTTAATACTGTAGCATAAATAGACCTAAAATCGATTTCAAATTTTATATCTCCATTGGCATCCAAGTTAGATAAGCTAGCCATATCATTGTAAAGTCCTTGTCGCTTTAGGTTTTCACCAACAATAAATACATTGTTTGCTGAACCATGATCTGTACCATGTCCTGCATTTTGTTTTACGCGTCGCCCAAATTCAGAAAACGTTAAAATAAGCGTGTCTTTAAAGGTGTTTTGCTGTTTCAAATCTTTTACAAAAGCCTCAATACTTTCTGCATAAATTTCTAACAATCTACTATGTGTGCCTTTTTGGTTTGCATGAGTATCAAAACTTCCTAAAGAGGAATAAAACACTTTAGTATCAATACCTGAATTAATAAATTTAGCCATTGTTTTTAGCTGCGCTCCAAATTGGTTATTAGGATATTCTTGAGTTGAACTAATCGTTTTTGTAGTTTCATAAATGTACTTTGCTGATGACTCTGCAGCTATCATACTTTTATACAAATAGCCCAAATTGTGTTCACTTAAGTGTTCATCATTATAGTGGTTAAGTACTCCTCTAAAATATGGGTCGTTTGCGGTTTTAAATAATGCTTCAGGGTTTTTAGTTGCAATACCATTATACTCTTCACCTTTTAAAGCCAATGAAAGACTGTCATCTATTTCAATAGCATTGTAAGGATGTTCGCCATAATTATCCAAAAAACGACCTATCCAACCACTCTGCTTATACTCTTCAGAGCCACTTGCGGTTTGCCAAATGTCAGTAGCTCTAAAATGTGACCGATTAGGGTTTGGGTACCCAACATTGTTTATTATAGACAAGTAACCTTGATCATACAATCGTTTTAAAGGACCCAAGCTAGAGTGTAATCCTATATCATCGTTCAACTTTAAAACATCGTCTTTTCCTAATGCTATTGTTGGTCTTGCGTTATGGTACAAATCATCTCTAAAAGGAACAACAGTATTTAATCCATCATTTCCTCCTGACAGTTGAATAATGACCAATCGTTTAAAGCCTAGTTTAGAACTTGCTACTGTTTCAAAGGCTTTTACAAAGCTTGGAACAAAAAACAAACTGCTTGCTAAGGTTGAGTTTTTTATAAATTTTCTTCTATCCATAACTTAACACATTTGATATTCTGGCAACGACATAAGTTGAATACATACATCTTGTTTTGAAGATTTGTTTAAATTATTAAGATAAGACAGCGTACCATTGTTTAAAGGTTGTTGAATAATATACTCTTTAAGGTTATTGACCTTTGTTTTGCTGAAATTAGACTCAAAAACCGACCATTTAGCATCTGTTTGAAAAGGTAGCTTGTTTTTATTTCTTTTTAATAAACGCTGTTTATAAGCATCAACAAAATCACCATCTTCTTTACTAGATATAAACGCATTATTCAATAAAACCGAAGCTAATCTTAGCCTAATCATAATTGTGTTACTGTCTATCCAACTTCTTCCACCTTTCCAGCCAGCAACATTAGGAGGAGAAAGTAATACTTGACCCAAAACACGTTGAATTTTTAAAGAATCGCGCTCATTTTTCAGCTTAAATGGTACAGTATTATTTATCCCAACAATTAATTCAACTGGTGATTTTATTTTTGAACCAATATGTTCTTCAGCATAAAACCAATCACTTGAAAAAACAAAACGCATTAACTTTTCAATGTTATAATTAGGATAAAATTGATTCACCATCTGTTCAATATGAACTGAATTTACTCTATCATTCACAAAATACTTGTACACCTTTTCACATATAAACTTAGCGCATTGTTTTTGTTCTAAAATAATGTCAATTATATCATCACCATCATACTTTCCTGCCTTACCAAAAAAGTATTTAAACCCTGTGTCATGCTGTCTTTGTCTAAGATTGAAATCACCTTCAAAGTCATGATTATATCCTGTAAATGCTTTTGCACTCTGCTTAATATCTTGCTCAGTGTAATGGCCTGTTCCTAAAGTAAAAAGTTCCATTAATTCTCTGGCAAAATTCTCGTTAGGGCTTTGTTTTCGGTTCTGTTTGGTATTAAGGTACTTTATCATTGCAGGCTCTTTGGATATGGCCTTCACAAAATCGCCAAAATTACCCAAAGCATGTTGTCTTAAAACATTGTTATATTGCTGAACAAATACTGCATTATCTTCTTTTACAACAAAATGATTTGCCCAAAACAAAGTCATTTTTTCTCGTAGCAACTCATTAGTATTAGTGAGTCTTTGCATCCAAGCACCATTAAATTCAAGTATTTTTTCTCGACTTATTTTATTGAAATCTATTCTAGTGGATTTACTCTTTTTAAGCCTATCAACAGAAAAGCTTTCGAGTTCAATTAAGTCGATTACTAAAGGAGTAGTCTTTGAAGATTGCCTAAAGAGCGTATCAACTACCTGTGTTTTGGTTTTACCAATAAGTTGCTCTATTTGCTTTGGTGTAATACCAAAACCCGCTCTCCAGTACAGGTGTAGAATGTGCTTTTGATTCATATATGTTTGACTTACAGAAACCTGAAACGTTTAAAACAATAACTCAAAAACAGTTCCAAAAATTTTAAAAACAACACTAAAAGTTTGTTAAAGCTTTCAATTTTTACTTAATAGATTAACAATATCACTGATTTTTAATCAATGAATTCTTTCAAACTAGTCTATGAAGGCAGATAACACATCTTTACTGCCTAATGCAAAAATTAAGCCTATTCCTATGCTATGGTATTTGCCTTTTTCGAAGAATTGGTTCAGCTCAGTTGAAGTATTTATTTCCGTTTTGGTAGTTCTATAAGCATAGTCAATATAAATCATAAAGTGACTACTTAATTCATAATTGAAATAGACTCCAAAAGTATTAAGATTTCCTTTGTCTACTTGATACACATTACTTGTTTTGGAATAGTAATTTTTAAATCTTGAGTCTCCATAAAACGAAGCTAATGCTCCTAATCGCATTCTATCAGCTGGCAAAAACTCATACCCAATATATAGATAACTTTCATTTAATGTTGATTTTTTATAATTGCCAACCAATTCAACATCTTTAACATCAAAATAACTTGCACCTGTGTAAAGACCTAAAAAGAATTGTTTGTAAACATACATTTGAAATTTAAAATCAAAACCCGATTTACCTTGTAAACCATCTCCCATGAAATTATCTCCTGTTGTGTTTGGATTATGATAACCCATAGAAAAAAACCCAAAACGTTGTCTATTATTTTCATAAGAAATATTTGAACTCACGCTATCCTTTTCAGAACTTGACTGGGAAAAAGCATTTAACGCAAACAACACAAAAACAGCAACATAAAATGTCTTAATAGGAAAATACAAACTCATTATTACTATTGTTTTCAACTATGAATGTTTCAGTGCTTTCAGGAGCTTCATTAACTGAATAAATAAATACAACTTCAGTACCAGTGGGAGCATAAAAATCTCCCTCTATATCAGGTGTACTGTCATTTAAAATACCATCTAAAAGCTGTTGCGTATTACATTGAGAATCTTCAATATTTAACACTCCTTCATCATATACTTCTGAGCAAAACTCACTAGTAAATCTAAATGAATACTGAATGTTATTTCCCTCTTCGCTAATTCTATTGATAGTATAGTTTACAG
Source organism: Meridianimaribacter flavus (assembly GCF_004366715.1). Taxonomy (GTDB): domain Bacteria; phylum Bacteroidota; class Bacteroidia; order Flavobacteriales; family Flavobacteriaceae; genus Gaetbulibacter_B; species Gaetbulibacter_B jejuensis. The sequence goes on along the minus strand of NZ_SOQZ01000005.1, from coordinate 18,666 downwards.
CAGTCAACTCTAATAGAATTCTATTTCCTAAATCAAAAGTCAAATTTGTAGGTTCATAATTAATTGTACTGGTTTTATAAACATATTTAGAATGGTTTGGTCCTGCATCTATTTCAACCGAAAAGTCTTCATCTTTATCAAAAAGAGAAACTACAGAAAATTCACCATTTGAATCTGAAAAACCGCTTCCAAGTAAAAACTCTTGTTCTCCACCTAAAAAAGAAGTAACACGGCTTGTGTAGACATTTATTTGTGCATTTTGTATTGCTAAATCATATTGATCTTTCACACTCCCTTTAACTAAAATTCTGGTATTATCTTCAAACCGTGTTTCACAAGCTATAAGTAAAGTGATTAACAGAAATAGTATTAAGCGTCTTAAAATTATCTTTAGCTGAGCCATAAAATATTTATATACACAAAAGATGTATTTTGTAAGAAAAGGTTGCGTCAAAAAGTGTTAAAACTAAAAAAGCCACATCGTTTGATGTGGCTTTAATTTATTTAAAAAAACAGTTTATAAATTAAACTTAATACCTTGCGCTAATGGCAACTCAGTAGTATAATTTATAGTGTTTGTTTGACGACGCATATACACTTTCCAAGCATCACTACCAGACTCGCGTCCTCCTCCAGTTTCTTTTTCACCTCCAAAGGCTCCACCAATTTCAGCTCCTGACGTTCCTATATTTACATTAGCAATTCCACAATCGCTTCCTGCATGAGATAAGAAACGCTCTGCCTCGCGTAAGTTATTAGTCATAATCGCTGAAGACAATCCTTGAGCTACACCGTTTTGCATCTCAATAGCATTTTCTACATCACCAGAGTATTTTAATAAATATAACACTGGAGCAAAAGTTTCATGCTGTACAATTTTCATGTCGTTTCGGGCTTCAGCAATTGCTGGTTTTACATAGCAACCGCTTTCATAACCTTCTCCTGAAAGTACACCGCCTTCAACAACAATATTTCCACCTTCTTCAACAACTTGTGTTAATGCATTTTGGTACATTTTTACTGCATCAGTATCAATTAATGGTCCAACATGATTGTTTTCATCTAATGGATTACCAATTCGTAATTGCTTATAGGCATCTACTACAGCGTCTTTTACTTTATCGTATATTGAATCGTGAATAATTAAACGTCTTGTAGAAGTACAACGTTGTCCTGCAGTTCCTACAGCTCCAAACACTGCTCCTATAACAGTCATTTTAATATCAGCATCTGGTGTAACAATTATTGCGTTGTTTCCTCCTAATTCTAATAAGCTTTTACCTAAACGTCCTGCAACTTCTTGAGCTACAATTTTACCCATTCTTGTTGATCCGGTTGCAGATACTAAAGGCACTCGTGTATCTTTAGTCATCATTTCACCTACTGTATAATCTCCATTTATTAAACAAGAAATCCCTTCTGGTAAATTATTAGCTTTAAAAACTTCAGCTGCAATGTTTTGACAAGCTACTCCACAAATTGGAGCTTTCTCACTAGGTTTCCAAACACATACATCACCACAAATCCAAGCTAAAGCTGTATTCCATGACCAAACAGCTACAGGGAAATTAAATGCAGAAATAATCCCAACAACACCAAGCGGATGATATTGCTCATACATTCTATGTCCTGGTCTTTCAGAGTGCATCGTTAAACCATGAAGCTGACGAGATAACCCTACAGCAAAATCACAGATATCAATCATCTCCTGAACTTCACCTAAACCTTCTTGGTAAGATTTACCCATTTCATAAGACACCAATTTACCAAGAGCTTCTTTCTTTTCTCTTAATTTATCTCCAAACTGACGTACTATTTCTCCACGTTGTGGCGCAGGCATTACTCTCCAAGTTTTAAATGCTGAAGTAGCTGCTTGCATCACTCTTTCATAATCGTCTTTTGTTGTCGCCTTTACTTTGGCTATCAATTTTCCATCAACAGGAGAATAACTTTCAATAACATCTCCATTAGAGAAGTTATTTACACCTGTAGATGTACCTTCATTTATATCTTTAACTCCTAATTGTTGTAACGCTTCTTTTATTCCGAAATCGGTAGCGATTGCATCCATATTTGTCGTTTTTTTATGAATTATTAAATTTTTATGCGAAGATACTAATAAATTGTCGTTTTAACTTGAGAGTTCATTTTTAAAAAACGTAACTTTAAAACTTTAAGTTTAATTAAAAATTTAAGACTTATTTAACAGTAACCCAAAGACTAAAACTTAAAAATTGAGCGTAATTATTTTATAAGGAATTACCTACACTTCTTTTTATTAAGTTCAATTTTTTAAAACCATCAATCTATGCCATTAAGAAAATTTTTGGCTATCGTAGCTGTGCTTACGCTAGTCGCATCCTGCAAAAAGAAAGAAGTAGAAACCGACAACATTTTTAAATTTAGAGACTATATAAGTTACACCTCTTCAGGGTTGGTTTCGGTGGTTGATCCTATTCAAATTAATTTGGCAAACGATGTCGAGGGTTGGGAAATGGGACAAGAAATTACCGATAAGATCGTGTCTATCTCACCACATTCTGAAGGAAAACTAACAGTAGCCAACAAACACACACTAATTTTTACTCCAGACGAACCTCTAGAACCTGCAACAGAATACACTGTTTCAGTAAAGCTGAACAAGATTTACGACAACATTCCGAAAGGGTTTGAAGATTACACCTTTCAGTTTAAAACTATCACGCCAAATTTCAGTATCGTTACCAATAACCTACAATCCTACAGCAAAAATTGGCAGTATTTAGAGTCTATTTTACGTTCGGCAGATGTGATTAATTTAGAAGATGCCAAAAAATTAGTTGAAGCCTCTCAAGACGGAAAAAATCTGTCCATTGTTTTTAATGAAAACAACATGCGTTCAAAAGTTTTTGAATTTAGAATAGATAGCATCAATCGAAAAATTGAGGACAGCGAAATTCTCGTTAAATGGAACGGAAAAGCTATAAAAGCTGATAATTCAGGCGAAAACAAAGTGCTTATTCCAGGTATTAACAACTTCACCATTATTGATGTCGATGTGATTCAATCGCCTGAACAATACCTTTCCATAAACTTTTCCGACCCATTAAAAAAACAGCAAAACTTTGATGGATTGGTTACTATTCAAAATGTAAAAAACCCAAAATATATTGTTGATGGCAACGTGTTAAAAGTATATCCAGACAGCAAGTTGGTTGGCAATATTCTGGTTGATGTGTTTCAAGGCATTTCCAACGATGAAGGCTTTAAACTCAAAAAACCATTTTCTGAAAGCATTGCTTTTGAAGCTCTAAAACCGCAAGTTCGATTAATCAGCAATGGTACCATTTTACCAAATTCACAGGAACTAAAATTCAACTTTGAAGCGGTAAATTTAAGTGCTGTTGATGTACGCATCATCAAGATTTTTGAAGATAATATTTTACAATTTCTACAAGATAACAACCTCAACAGTAACAACGAATACAACATTAAAAAAGTTGGTCGTCGCATTGCCAAACAAACCATTCAACTACAAACTGCTGCCGAAAACACTGGGAAATGGAAAGCCTACAGCATCGATTTATCCCATTATTTTAAGGCTGATGCTGGTGCAATGTATCGCGTGGAATTGAGTTTCAACAAAAATTATTCACTATACGATTGTTCTGCAAACACCTCTATTACCAATGCAGAAGATGATGAATACGACGATTATTACTACGAAGAAGACTATTATTACGAAGGCGATTACAATGAGACTTTTACCGAAGACGAAGAATTAAAAGAAGAAGAATATTGGGACAACCTCACGTACAGATACCGAAACTACACTTACAATTGGCGTGAACGCGATAACCCTTGTCACGAAGCGTATTACAACGAAAACCGTATCGTATCTCAAAATCTGTTAGGTTCAAACTTGGGTGTGATTGCCAAAAAAAGCACCAACAATTCCTACTATTTTGCAGTTACCGATATTTTAACCACCAATCCGGAAGCCAATGCGTCGGTTAAAATTTACAACTTTCAGCAGCAAGAAATCGCTTCTTTATTTACCGACAAAGACGGACTCGTAACTATTGATGCCGAAAAACACGCGTCATTTGCCATTGTCACCAAAGGTGCTAACAAAACCTATGTAAAATTGGCTGATGGTAATTCGTTGTCGTTAAGCAAATTTGATGTTTCAGGAAATAAATTACAACGCGGACTTAAAGGCTACATTTATGGCGAACGTGGTGTGTGGCGCCCTGGAGACACGCTGCATTTAACTTTTATGTTGAATGACGTTGCCAACAAACTCCCAAAAGGACATCCTGTAAAACTGGAAATGACTGACCCTAACGGCAAGTTGGTTTACAAAAATATTACTGCGGATAACCTCAACAATTTTTACACGTTTACTGTACCAACATCAACCGAAGATAAAACCGGAAATTACAACGCCAAAGTTTCGGTTGGTGGTGCGACTTTCCATAAAGGATTGAAAATTGAAACCGTAAAACCAAACCGATTAAAACTTAAAGTCGATTTTGAAAACGACATTTTAACCAGCAACGAACCATTAAACGGAACTTTAGATGTAAAATGGCTTCACGGAGCTGCTGGAAAAAACTTAAAAGCTGAAGTGAAGGCGAAATTCAGCACATCGTATTCAGGGTTTAAAAATTATACCGATTACGTTTTTAACGACCCAACTCGCGAATTCAACGCCGAAGAAATCAACGTGTTTGAAGGCAATGTAAATGCTGATGGTTTAGCAAGCATCAACAAAAAGTTGGAAGTCGGTAAAAATGCTCCAGGCATGCTGAACGTACAATTTTTGGTTCGTGCCTTTGAAAATGGCGGAGATTTTTCAATGGATGCTTTCACCAAACAATATGCGCCTTACGAGTCGTTTGTTGGTTTGAAATCACCTAAAGGAAATGCCTACGGCTCATTTTTTACAGATGAAAACCAAACCTTTGATGTGGTTGTGGTCGATAAAGATGGTAAACCTATTAAACGTGACAATCTTGAAGTAAAAGTCTATAAAATTGAATGGCGTTGGTGGTGGAATTCCTCTTACGACAACCTGTCGAGTTACGTATCAAGCAGCTACCACAGACCGTATTTAGACACCAAAGTCAATACCGATGCCAACGGAAAAGGGTCGTTCAGTATAAAAATTCCCGATAACGAACGTGGTCGTTACCTCATTAGAGTGGTTGACCCAAAAAGTGGTCACGCCACAGGACGAACCGCTTATTTCTATAAAAACTGGTGGCAAAAAGCACCTTCAAACGATAAAGAAGCTGCTAAAATGTTAGTGTTTTCAGCCGATAAAGAACAGTACAATGTTGGCGAAACGGCAAAAATCACTTTTAATTCTGGTAACGAAGGACGTGCTTTGGTAAGTATAGAAAATGGCACCGAAGTTCTCGATTACAGATGGGTAAAAACCCAACAAGGTGAAACGGTTGTGGATGTACCGATAACCAATGTAATGACGCCAAATGTGTTCGTTAATATTTCGTTGTTGCAACCGCACGCTATTTCGGCAAACGATTTACCCATCCGCTTGTATGGCGTCATTCCAATCATGGTGGAAGACCCAAATACCAAACTGGAACCTCAACTAAAAATGCCTGATGTGTTAAAACCAGAACAAGAATTTAAAGTTTCGGTTTCGGAAAAAAACAACAAATCCATGACTTACACCATTGCGATGGTGGAAGAAGGTTTACTCGATTTAACACGTTTTAAAACACCAAATGCTTGGGACGAATTTTACAAACGTCAAGCTTTGGGTGTAAAAACTTGGGATATTTTCGACGATGTTATTGGCGCATATTCCGGCAGTATTGACCAAGTGTTTGCCATTGGTGGTGATGGTAGCGCATTGGCTGGAAAAAACAAAAAAGCCAACCGTTTTAAACCTGTGGTTACCTATTTAGGTCCTTTTACTTTAAAAGCTGGTGAGAACAACACGCACAGCATCAAACTGCCAAATTATATTGGTTCGGTACGCACTATGGTGGTTGCTGGAGACAATACCAAAGAAGCTTACGGAAGTACCGACAAAACCGTACAAGTGAAAAAACCGTTGATGGTGTTGGCTTCGCTTCCGCGGAAATTAAGCCCTGGCGAAAAAGTAACACTTCCGGTTACTGTTTTTGCGATGGAAAACAAAGTAAAAAACGTCAATATTAGCTTGAAATTAAGCGATGGCATTTCCGTAGTTGGTGCGCAAACCCAAAACTTGAGTTTTGCAAAACCTGATGAGCAAATGGCGTATTTTGAATTGGACGTAAGTAAAGCAAAAGGCATCAATACCGTTGAAGTGATTGCTTCCGGAAATGGCGAAAAATCGACTTACAAAGTAGAATTGGATGTCGTGAATCCGAATCCAATTACTTCAAAATCTATCGACAAAACTTTAGAAGCTAAAGCCACAGGCACATTGGATTTCTCAACCTTTGGCGTTGTAGGAAGCAATAGCGCAACGATAGAATTTTCAACCTTACCTCCAATGGATTTCACTCGCAGATTGCAGTATTTAATTCAATATCCTCACGGTTGTTTGGAGCAAACTACTTCGGCTGTTTTTCCGCAGTTATTCTTGAGTGATATTTTCGATTTAACTTATGATAAAAAGCAAAACATTCAATCCAACATTGAAAATGGCATTAAAAAACTAGCCCATTTTCAGCAGCCCAATGGCGGAATGAGTTATTGGATGGGAGAAAATACCGCTAACGATTGGAGCACCAGTTATGCAGGACATTTTATGTTGGAAGCCGAAAAGAAAGGCTTTGTGTTGCCGCTAACCTTCAAAAGCAATTGGTTAAGTTATCAAAAACAAGCTGCTCGCGATTGGAGACCAAGTTACAGAACTTACAACTCTGATTTAGCGCAAGCCTACCGATTATACACTTTGGCATTGGCTGGTGAACCCGATTTAGCAAGCATGAACCGTTTGCGTGAGTTTACCGAAATTTCAAACGAAGCAAAATGGCGATTGGCAGCAGCATACGCCTTGGCAGGACAAAAAGAAGCGAGTGAAAGCATTTCGCAACGTGCCAATATTAATTTTCAACCGCCTCGATACAACTATTATACTTACGGTTCGATAGATAGAAATAGAGCCATGGCATTGGAAACTATGGTCTTGACCAAAAACCCAAAACAGCGCGAATTGGCACAATATATTGCCAAAGAGTTGTCTGGAAATCGTTGGATGAGCACTCAAACCACAGCCTACAGTTTGTTGGCTATGGCAAAAATGGTGGAAGCCAATGGCGGAAAAGCTTTGAACATAAGCTATACCAACAATGGCAAAACCGAAACCATAAACACCAAAAGTGCCATTGCGCAACGCGAACTCAACGTTATTGACGGCAATAATGCACTTTCGTTTACCAATAACATTGATAATGTGGTGTATATACGTGTGTTGAATTCAGGGAAATTACCTTTAGGCGAAGAAATTTCAGAACAACGTGGATTAAGCGTTTCGGTGCAATACAAAGATTTAAAAGGCAACAAAATAGATGTTTCCAAGCTGCAACAAGGTCAGGATTTTGTAGCAACTGTTAGCGTTAGTAATCTTAAAAATGAAAACGTAAACGATGTAGCTTTAACGCAAATTTTCCCTTCAGGTTGGGAAATCGTCAATACACGCTTTACCGATTTTGGTGACACGACTACAAGTCAAGCACGTTATACAGACATTAGAGACGACCGTGTGAATTTCTATTTCGATTTAAGTAAAAAAGGAAAACATGGCGCCAAAACCTTTAACGTGATGTTGAACGCTTCCTATTTAGGAACCTATTATTTACCAGGAATTCAAGCCGAAGCGATGTATGACAATGAGTATTTAGTGAGAACTAAAGGACAATGGATAACTGTTGAGAAGTAATTGTCATTCCGTACTTGATACGGAATCCAAATGAAATAGATTCTGCGTCGTAGCGCAGAATGACAAAATTAAACTCATAATATGAGAAAGGTAATTTGTTATTTAATTTTTGCATTTACAACTTCTCTTTTAGTCGGTTGTAAAACTGATAATGTTGATGGGATTGTTATAGGTGACACTTTATTTGTTCATCAAAGCTTTAGTAGAAACAAAAAAATGAAAAAGTTGATTCAACAATCCTTGAACAAGGATACTAATGCTTTAGTTAGTTTGAAAAATTTTCCTAATGGAGGTGCTGCTAGTAGTTATGATTTAGGCTATGTAATAACACAAATTATTTACAGACTAGGTGAGGAGGAATTTATAAGTTTAGTTAAAAGATTTCCTGAAAACGAACAAGATTTCGAAGGATTAATCGATGTAGGATTATAATATGGCGATAATGATTATGATGGTAAAATGGATGATAAACGTTTTAAAGATGAATTCCCGAAGTTGTATAATTATATAAATCATTAATCTCGTTTTGAAAGCAAAAGAAATATTAAAACATACCAAACACAGGCCTTTTGAAGTCCCTTCACGCTCTTGGAAGTTTTACCAAGAGTGGAACAAAGCCATTTTTTTACATTGGGAAGTTACTCCAGAGCAAATAACACCTTTTCTACCTAAAGGTTTATCGGTAGATACGATTAACGGAAAAACTTGGGTTAGTTTGGTGGCTTTTAATATGAATAATATTGGTGTAAGAAGTTTGCCTAAAGTCCCACATATATCAGATTTTCATGAAATAAACATACGCGTTTATATTACTTGCAATGGCAAACCCAGTGTTTACTTTTTAAGTATGGAAGGCAGTAAACGCTCCTCGTGCAAAGTCTTAAAAGCAATGTCTAAATTTCCGTATTATTATTCTAAAATGGAACGAACGGACTTTAGCTTTACTTGCATAAACAAGAATTACGACAATTCATTTTACACTGAATATCGTTTTGACAACAAACAGATTATAAAAGATGAAACTGATATTTGGCTAACCGAACGTTATGCGGTTTTTCAGGATTATAAAAACCATATTATTGAGTACGATGTGCATCACGTTGAATGGCCAATGGAATCTATTTCAATAAAAAAGTTAGAACTAGATTACCCTAAATTCAATCACTTAATCAATAACAAACCTGATAGAATTCACTACTCTAAAGGTGTCCAAGTTTTAACTTGGGACAAAAGAAAGCTCACGCTATGAAGAAAGATTTTAAACCCTATTATGCAGTCATTTTCACTTCAACTCAAAAAGAAAATATTGAAGGTTATGCTGAAATGGCTAACCAAATGGAAGCACTTGCCAAAACTCAAGACGGCTTTTTAGGTATGGATAGCGCAAGAAACGAAGTTGGAATTACAGTGAGCTATTGGGAAAGTCTGGAAGCTATAAAAAACTGGAAGCAAAACACCGAACATTTAATAGCACAACAAAAAGGCAGACAAGATTGGTACAGTTGGTATAATGTGAAAATTTGTAAGGTAGAGCGTGAGTATAAGTTTGGAGAAATATAATCAAAGCTGTCATTCCGCACTTGATGCGGAATCCAAATAAAATAGATTCTGCGTCGCAGCGCAGAATGACAAAATCTAGCACTTAATTTGAAACGCCTCTTATCTTACATAAAAAACAACAAAATAAAGTCAGTGGCACTTTTTGTATTGCTGATTGCCTACTATTTCTGTTTGCCAAAACAACTTTTCAAAGACCCAACCGCAACGGTTATCACCAGTAAAAACGATGAATTATTAGGTGCTCAAATTGCAAAAGACGGTCAATGGCGATTTCCGCATAACGATAGTATTCCAGAGAAATTCAAAACTTGCATTATTCAGTTTGAGGACGAATATTTCTACAAACATCCTGGTTTTAATCCGGTTTCCATTTTTAAAGCTTTACGCGAAAATCTAAAATCTGATGGTATAAAACGTGGTGGAAGCACCATTACGCAGCAAGTGATTCGATTATCCAGAAAAGGTAAAAACAGAACCTATTTTGAAAAAGCCATTGAAATTGTTCTGGCAACACGTTTAGAATTACGAACTTCCAAAGATAAAATTCTCTCTTACTATAGCAGCAATGCACCTTTTGGAGGCAATGTCGTTGGTTTAGATGCTGCTTCGTGGCGTTATTTTAACAGAAATTCGAATGAACTTTCTTGGGCTGAAAGTGCCACTTTAGCTGTTTTACCTAATGCTCCTAGTTTAATTTACCCTGGGAAAAATCAGGAGCGCTTACTTAAAAAACGCAACCGTCTTTTAGCAAAATTGCTTCAAAACCAAATTATTGATTCGTTAACTTATAATTTATCCGTTGCCGAAAGTTTGCCACAAAAACCGTTTCCGTTGCCACAAATCGCACCTCATTTGTTGCAAAAAGTGACTCAAAATTATTCTGGTAAACACATAAAAACAACCATCAACACACCATTGCAGCAGCAGGTTAATCGTATTGTAAAAAGACATTACAATGAATTAAGTCAGAATGAAATTTACAATGCTGCAGTTTTGGTTCTAGATGTAAAAACCAGACAGGTTTTGGCTTATGTGGGCAACACGCCTACCGATAAATCCCACCAAAAAGATGTGGATATTATTGACAAACCAAGAAGTACAGGTAGTATTTTAAAACCGTTTTTATATGCTGCAATGCTTGATGCTGGCGATATTTTACCCAACACTTTAGTGGCAGATGTACCGACACAATTTGGCAGTTACAATCCCGAGAATTACAACAAAACTTACGATGGCGCCATACCAGCAAGTAGGGCTTTATCGCGTTCGTTGAATGTACCTTCGGTGAGGATGCTTCAGGAGTTTGGGTTGGATCGATTTCATCATTACCTAAAAACGCTTCAGCTAAAAGATTTAAAATACAACGCTAATCATTACGGTTTATCGCTCATTCTTGGTGGTGCCGAAAGCAACCTTTGGGACTTGTGCAAAAGCTACGCGGCATTGTCTTCAACCTTAAATCATTTTTCTGAAACGTCGAGTGAATATTATTCCAACGAGTTTTGTGAACCTACATTTTTAGCTTCGGAAACGGTTGACTTCGGAAAAAAAAATAGTGAAAAAATACTTTTTGATGCAGGCTCCATTTATCTCACTTACGAAAGTTTAAAAGAAGTAAATCGACCAGAAGGCGACGAAAACTGGGAGTTTTTTGATGGTTCTAAACAAATTGCTTGGAAAACAGGAACCAGTTTTGGCTTTCGTGATGCTTGGGCTATTGGCACAACAACAGATTACGTGGTTGGTGTTTGGGTAGGAAATGCTGATGGCGAAGGCAGACCAGGTTTGGTTGGAGTACAAGCAGCAGCTCCTATTTTATTTGACGTGTTTGATGTGTTACCAAACAGCCCATGGTTTGCAAAACCTTTTGATGAAATGCAAGAAGTTACTATCTGCAAAAAAAGTGGCCATAGAGCATCACCAAATTGTGATGATACCGAAAATAAATTTATTCAAATTAGCGGATTGAAAACCAAACCTTGTCCGTATCATGTGTTGGTGCATTTGGATAAGACTGAAACGTTTCAAGTGAATTCTTCTTGCGAGAGCACAAGCAATATCACGCATAAATCGTGGTTTGTGCTGCCACCTTTGATGGGGTATTATTACAAAACCAAAAATCCGTTTTACAAGCCGTTGCCAAAATTTAGAAGTGATTGTTTGGGTGAAAACAGTATTTCAATGGCATTTATTTATCCGAAGGAAAACAACAGTATTTTTCTGCCAAAAGATTTTGACGGTTCAACCAACGATTTAGTGCTCCAAATCGCCCATTCAAAACCTGAAACTACTGTGTTTTGGTATGTTAATGATATTTATATGGGAAGCACGAAAGACATCCACGAACTCGCCATTATCCCTAAACAAGGTAAGCACTTAATTACTGTGGTAGATGAATTTGGTAATGAAGCGAAGCGACATTTTACAATTTCAGAATAAGCTTATGCTTATTGATGCCATAAAATCGCTATTTTTGTCTTACAAACATTTTATATACTAACTATGTACGATACTATTAAATTTTTACATTCCTATTGGGCTTACTTGGTGCTTTTGGTTTTAATCATTGCTACTGTTAATGCTCTTGTTAAGTTTTTTGGCAACAAAGAATTTCAAGCCTTTGATTTTAGAGTTTCATTATTCACTCTTATTACTTCTCATATACAGCTCTTATTAGGGTTAATATTCTTTTTTGTATCTGATTATATGGCTTTGATTAGTGATATGGGAATGGGTAGTATTATGGGAAATGATGATTTACGTTCTAAAATTATTGAGCATCCTTTTGCGATGATTATTGCTGTTGTACTTATTACAATTGGCTATTCTAAACATAAAAAGAAATTAACTTCTAAACCTAAGTTTAAACTTTTGGCTATATTTTATACTATTGCGTTAGCATTTGTATTGTATATGATACCATGGAAAATTTGGTTGGGTATAGCTTAAATAAAAAAAGCGCAAATAAATATTTGCGCTTTTTTTATTTGAAGAAAATTCTTCTTATTCTTTTACTTCTTTAATGACATAAACATATACTGGAAAGTGGTCACTAAAGCCATCGGTAAATCCACCATCTGCAAAACTTCTTAATGGATATCCTTTATAACGTCCATATTTATTAGTTAAGTAGTTTTTGTTAAAAATACCTGCTTTGTACATTCTAAATGAATCGTAATCTTTTTCAATTAAAGGTTTAGTAACCAAAATTTGGTCAAATAAACTCCATGCATCTCTATATGCTGTTGTTCCTAAGCCATCTTTCTTGAAAAAATCTTCATAAGGGTTATAAATTCCTTTAAGTTTTACTTTGTCTTTATTGTTTTCAGCCTTAAGAACCTTTTTTACACTTTCATTGGTAGGATCGTCATTTAAATCGCCCATGATGAATATTTTAGCATAAGGATCGATAGACTGAAGCGAATCTACAATACGCTTACTAAGTTTAGCTGCTGCAACACGCTTTGGTCTACTACGTGCTTCTCCACCACTACGAGAAGGCCAGTGATTAACCACAACATGCACTAACTCTCCATCTAATTCTCCACTCACTAAAAGTTGATCTCTAGTATACACACGCTTTCTACTAATATCATCATAGAGTTTCAACTCGTGAGAACTTGTGCTTATTGGTCTGAATAACTTTTTTTGATACAATAAAGCAACGTCAATTCCTCTAGCATCTGGTGAATGGTAATGAATAATACCATAGTCTTTATCTAATAATTGAGGATCGTTAACAACATCTTCAAGTACATCTCTGTTTTCAATTTCAGAAACACCAATAATAGCTGGAGCGTTTCCTGTAACATCTGCACCAATTTCAGAAATTACTCTCGCCATATTTTTAACCTTTTTCTCATAAACCTCTTGTCTGTTAGCGCTCATTTCCATAATTGGACTCGCCTCGTCAAACTTTAATGGGTCATTAATGGTATCGAATAAATTTTCTAAATTGTAAAAAGCAACTGTGTGAATTTTAAATTTCTTTTTCTCTTGCGCATTAGCGGTAAAAAAAGATGCTACAAGTAGTAATGCAGCACAAATTTTCAAGTATTTCATTTATAGCTATGTTATGTTATCATTAATATGAGTACAAAACTCAGGCCAAAAGTATATATTTATTATAAATAATGTAAATTTGCACGCCTTAAATAATAATTATTTAATGTAGACAAGACAATTAACTTAAAATTTAGTATGAAAAAAAGTTTATTAATTTTTCTATTTGGAATTTTTTCATCTCTTACAATGTATGCTCAAAGCACAATTGTAAAAGGTAGTGTTAAAGATGCAGTAACATCTGAACCAATTCCTGGTGTAACGATTACAATAGAAGAAACACAACAAACAACTACTACAGATGCTCTTGGTGAGTTTACATTTTCTTCAAACGTGCCACTAGGTGAGCAAGTTTTAAGAATTTCAAAAAATGGATATACTACTAAAAGATATCCTATTGTAGTAAATGAAGGAAGAACAGTGAATATTACAGACATGACATTAGATATTGATGTCTCTGACTCTGTTGATTTATTTACTATCACTCTTTCTGACGATGAGTTAAACGATGATACCAGTGCTGCCGACAACATTTCTGGTCTTTTACAATCATCGCAAGACATCTTTCAGCGTACTGCTGCCTTTGAATTTAGTTCTTCTTTCTTTAGAGTAAGAGGTTTAGATTCTGAAAACGGTTCCATATTACTTAATGGAATTGAAATGAACAAAGTTTTTGACGGAAGACCACAATGGAGTAATTGGGGTGGACTTAATGACGTGTTACGTAACCAAGAATTAACTACTGGTTTAACACCTTCTGCTTACAACTTTGGTGGTGTTTTAGGAACTACAAATATTAATTTAAGAGCTTCTAGCTACAGAAAAGGTGCTCGTGTTACGTATTCATCTTCAAACAGAAGTTACACTAACCGTTTAATGGCTAGTTATGCTTCTGGTTTAGTAAAAGGTGGTTGGGCTTACACTTTTATGGTAGGAAGACGTTGGGGAAATGAAGGTTTCCAAGATGCAACACTATATGATGCTAATTCATTTTTTGCTTCTATAGAGAAAAAAATAAATGACAAGCACAGCATAAACTTTACTTCAATTTATGCGCCTAACAGAAGAGGAAAATCTTCTCCTAACACACAAGAAATTTATGATTTAAAAGGAATTAAGTATAATGAATATTGGGGTTATTTAGATGGTGAAAAGCGTAACTCTCGTGTAAAAGAAGTTGAAGAACCAATTTTAATGTTAAACCACTATTGGGATATTAGCAGCAAAACATCTTTAAACACAAATGTTGCTTACCAATTTGGTAAATTAGGAAATAGTAGATTAGATTTCTCAGGTGGAGCTAACCCAAGTCCTGCTTATTACCAAAAACTACCAAGTTACTTTTTAGCAGATAATGATGGTCCTGATTATGCAGGTGCTTATACAGCTGAACAAGAATTTATTAACGATGGTCAGTTAGACTGGAACAGAATTATAGACGCCAACCTTACCAATAATATTAATGGTGATAATGCTGCTTATGTTTTATATGAAGACAGAAGTGACGATAAACAAATTACAGCTAATACTATTTTAAGCTCTGAGCTTTCTCAAAATATATTATTAAATGCTTCTGTTAATTACAGAAAATTAAAATCAGAAAATTTTGGTGAAATCATTGATGTTTTAGGTTCTACTGTTGGAGCTTTAAACGTAGATGCTTTTGATGGTTATCAATTTGATGCTCAAAACCCTGACCGAAGTGTAGGTGAAGGAGACAAGTTTAGATATAACTATAACTTACATGCCGATATCGTTTCAGGTTATGCTCAAGCACAATTTAAATACAACAAAGTTGATTTTTATGTTGCTGGTAGCTTAACAAGCACACAATACCAAAGAGAAGGTCTTTGGGAACACAGTAGGTTTGCTGGAGACGGTTCATACGGTAAAGGTGAAAAACTATCATTTACTGGTTTTGGTGCTAAAGGTGGATTTACTTATAAAATTACAGGTAAACACTTATTTGATGTTAACGCTGGTTACATTACAAGAGCACCTTCTTTAAGAAACACGTACTCTAACTCAAGAGAAAACCACAATATCGTAAGAGGTATTGAAGAAGAAAAAGTAACCTCAGTTGATGCAAGCTATATTTTTAGATCTCCAATTGTAAAAGCTAGACTTACAGGTTTCTATTCAAAAATAGAAGATGCTAACGAAGTATCTTTTTACTATGCTGATGGTTTAAGTGGTTTTGATATTCAGGATAACGAAACTTCTGCTTTTGTTCAAGAAGTATTACAAGGTATAGATAAAAGACATATAGGAGCAGAGTTTGGTATTGAAGCGCAAGTAACACCTACAATTAAGTTAAAAGGTGCTGCTTCAGTAGGACAATACACATACGACAACAATCCTAATTTATACTTAACATCTGCTAGTTTCACTTCAGAAGATGGTTCAATCTCTTACGGAGAAGCTAACTTAAAAGATTATAAAATTGCTGGAGGACCACAACGTGCTGCTTCAATTGGTTTTGAATATCGTGATCCAGACTACTGGTGGTTTGGTGCAACAGCAAACTTTTTCTCAAACGCATACTTAGATATTAATCCATTAACAAGAACTGAAAATTTCTATTTAGATGCTGATGGATTACCATTTAATGACTATGATGAAGCTATTGCTACTGAGTTATTAAAACAAGAAGAATTTGACGATTATATGGTAGTTAACCTTATAGGAGGAAAATCTTGGAAAATTGACGATTACTACATTGGTTTCTTTGCAAGTGTAGGTAACCTATTAGACAAAGAGTACAAAACTGGAGGTTTTGAACAAGGTAGAAACGCTAATTATAGAGAGCTTAGAGACGACACTGCAAACCCAACAAGAGTGTTTGGACCAAAATATTGGTACGGTCGTGGTACTAACTACTTTGTAAATGTGTATTTTAGATTCTAGAAAAAGAAAAATTAAATAAAATTAATTAACAAATTATGAAAACAAACAAATTATTAACGTACGCATTAAGCTTAATGGTATTATTTACTATTACTTCATGTGTAGAAGATGACGACTTTACTATTCCTAGTAATTTAGGAACTGAAGAAAACTTAGGTCTTCAACGTATTTTAGATTCTGTAGCTATGTCAGACAACTGGTCAATGATGAGTATTGCAGATGTAAAAAACTTATATAATGGAGCACCTACTGCAATAGAATCTAACATTGTTGTTAAAGGTTATGTATCTTCTTCAGATTTAACAGGAAATTTCTATAAAGAGTTTTACATGCAAGATGCACCTGAAAACCCTACAGCAGCAATAGGTATACTTTTAAATCAAGTTGATTCATACAATCAATTTAATAAGGGTAGAGAAGTTTATGTTTCTTTAAATGGATTATACATTGGAGAAAACTCTAACGAACTGTTAAGTATTGGATTAGAAGATGGCGATGAAGTAACTGAAATAACAGCTGCTATGGTGCCTGACTATGTTTTTAGATCTGATGTTACTGAAACCATTGTTCCTTTAGTTGTAGATCCTTCAGACATTAACTCTTCACACTTAGGAATGTTTGTATCTTTAGAAAACATGCAGTTTTTAAGTGATTTAGAAGGTAGACCATTTGTTGATCCTTATGATGATTTTGATACACAAAGAGCAATGTCTAGTTGTGAATCAGGTTATGAATTTGATGTATTTACTAGCTCATTTGCAAGTTTTTCTGACTTACCTGTTCCAACTGAATTCAGAGGAACTATATCAGGAGTTGTTTACCAAACTTACGGAGGAGATGAAATAGTATTAAGCCTTAATGATACTAGTGATATTGACTTTAACGATCAACGTTGCGATCCTGTTTTTGAAGAAGGATTTGGTTCGGCAATCGATAATACTGAACTTAATATTGATGGTTGGATTAACTATGCTGAAGCTGGTAGTGTAGTTTGGACTGAGCAAGTATATTCTGGAAACGGTTATGCTGAGCTTAATCCTTATAACTCTGGAGATTCTTCTAATATTGCTTGGTTAATCACTCCAGGAATTGATATGGATGCTCAAACAGGTGAAACATTTACTTTTGCAACTGAGCATGCTTATCCTGATGCAGGTCATGACCCATTAGAAGTACTAATCTCAACTGATTTTGATGGTACTGAAGATGGAGTAACAACTGCAACTTGGACAACTTTAACAGTAAACAAAAGTTATATTGTAGATTTTGATACATGGTTTACTTGGGTAAGCTCTGGTTCTGTAGATCTTTCTTCTTATACAGGAACAGCTTATATAGCGTTTAGATATACAGGAAGTGATACATCAAACCAAAACATGACATTACATGTTGATAATGTAAAAATATCTGTAGATTAATTAAGCTAGATAACTTATTAAAAACCTGCTAAAATTATTTAGCAGGTTTTTTTATATTTAATAAATGACAACCTTTGATACTTTATTCTTTTCCTTTTTTAATCAAATTAAAAAAAGGTATAAACAGCGTTCAAACACAATTAGTGTTGCCTACATTTCTTTAGTACAATGTTCATTAGTATTGCTTTTAGGTATTTTCTTTTCTGAATTCTTAGCTCAAATGAAAGTAAATACTATGTCATCCTCTAAAGCTTGGACACTTTTTATCTTAGTTTCAATAGCACTTTATTTTAGAAATTGGATGTACTATAGTGGCAAAAAACGAAAAATTCTTAATACTAAAACAAAGAGTAACAATCCTCAATATAGTATTGTCTCTTTAATACTTTTACCAATTGTAACCATAGCTATTGCCATACTATTTCTGATAAAAATTTCATAAAAAAAGCTCTATCGTAAAAGATAGAGCTTTTTTTATTTTTTACTTAAAGCAATATTACATAGGTCCACCACTAACGATGATGAAGTCCGACCTTCTGTTCATCTGGTGTTGTTCCTCTGTACATCCTGAGCCACAGTCTTCCTTAGGCTCACTCTCTCCTTTGCCTGATCCTGTTATTCTTGATCTGTCTATCCCTTTAGAGACTACATAAGATACTGTTGTCTTTGCTCTCCTGTCCGATAAGGCCATGTTGTATGATGCTGATCCTCTACTGTCTGTATGTGACGATACTGAGATAACCATCTCTGGATACTTTTGCATCACCTGTACCAGCTTATCCAACTCAAATGCTGCTTGTGAGGTAATGTTAGACTTGTCAAAATCAAAATAAA
>NZ_SOQZ01000004.1 GCF_004366715.1 Meridianimaribacter flavus | reverse complement strand
GTGTTCCAGTAATGGTTATTTCAAAACTACTTTCGTTAGAGCAGTTGTTTGGAGCAGTGCCAACTTCATTGTAAATATAAATAGTTTGGTTAGTGTTTATGTTGTCACCAGCATTAAGCTGTGTTCCTGTTCCGTTAGTTTCAGTAAAGTAGTTTCCGTTTGTAAGTGTTGGTAATGTGTATTCAGAGCAAACTTCAACATCAGGAAGTGTGTCGACTTCTGGTGTATCTATAGTAATTTGAGCAGCATTGGTAATTAATGTACATGAATTGTAAGTGACTTCACAATAGTACTGATTACCATTAAAACTTAGAGGGACATTTGTAATATCTAGCCAACTATTTTGTGGGTTAGAATAAGGACTGCTATTAGGAACATCTACCCAGTTTCCTGACGTATCTAGAACTTTCCATTGGTACTGAAAAATACTGTTGTTTAAAGATGTGGAAAAAGTTACCATTCCATTTTCACAAATTGTTTGTGAGATAGGATCGGTAATTTCAGGAATAGTATTGTTAGCAGTATCAGTGTGGGTATTTAAATTACTACAGTCTTCAAAAGTACTAATACTCCAATCACTAACATTATAAGTATCCAAAGGAGCAGTAGCGTTTGCATTTCTAATTATAGTGTAACCTCTTTCATCAATAGCTTCAACGACATCAATTACAGTACTGTTTTTTACGAGTTTAATTTCATCATTATCATTAATACCAGCAGCAACAGCATCTCCAATAGGAAATCCACTACATGTATTACCTGTGCTTCCCATTACAATCATGTATGTGCTTTGTGGAGCAATAGTTCCTGTTAGTGGAATAATTGCGCTTGGAGTAGCATCACCAATATCGCCAAAACGTTGTAATTCGTAAACACCATTTAAGTTAATTACAGTGTTGGTAGGGTTATAAAGTTCTACAGCACCATAGCTTCCTGTTTCGGAGTCATAAACCTCAGAAATGTAAACTTCTCCAATACTACAAGAATCTTCTAAAACGGTAAAACTGTTTGCGGAAGTACCAGAACAAGCTCCAGTTGTTAAAACAGTAATAGTTGAACTTTCAGCTCCTTCGGGAATAGTGACTAACAATTCATTATTACTAACAATTGTAAAACTAGCACTAATGCCATCTATATTAACTGATGCGGTGTTTTCAAAATTACTTCCTACTAAAGTAACTTGAGTATTAACTGGACCTTGAGAAGGACTAAAGGAATTAATAACAGGACTTGGACAGTAAAAAGTAGAATTAGAATTGCTTTTTGGAGAAGCATTTACTGCAAAAGAATAAACCATTACAGTAAAGCAAATAAATAGGAGCTTTTTCATTTATTATTTTTGAACGAGCAAAAGTAATAAATGTAAGTTGATTCTTTTGTTAAGTTAGGGTTATCTAATTACCTAAGCAATGCAAAATCTCTTTGCTGAACTAATTTTTTCTCAAGTTGCACAGGTTTTCGTTAAACTATTTCATATTCGATTTTTTCCATTTCCATTATTCTTTCAACTTGCTTAATTAAATTAGATATTTTAGATTTTGCAGATATTTCAATTAGTAGGATATAGATTATTCCAAAAAATGGGAGAATGAACATCTGTAAACTATTAATTTCATTAAGAAAATTATGATAGGCTGCAATAACAAATGTTAAGCAAAAAAAGAATATAGCAAAACCAAAATGTATGTTATAAGTGAGTGTGTTTTTTCTTTTCAAAATTAAAACACTTTCTGTTGCTTGACTATTAGAATTTGCAGATTTCAAATTTAGCTTTACAAGAGAACCTAAATTAGGTTCAAAAGATATTAGAGAGAGACTATTGAAAAGATCAAATCCGCCATCATGAGAATATTAAGCCCAAATATTATACCTTTTGCTAAAAGTCTCGTGCTTTATTCCTTTTCGTATTATTTCATTCATACGATTAGCACCACTTTTGACTTTATATTTGACTTTTTTTTCTTTTAACAATATGGTTGGTTTAAGTCAACTAAAATTACACAATTACCTAAGCAATGCAAAATGTCCTCGGTAAGTTCTTCCGTCAGGTAAAGTCACAAGATACCAATAGTCGTCACTTGGTAAAGCTTTACCTTTAAAAGTACCATCCCAACCATTAGTAAGGTGATTTCTTGAAGCTAATAACTTACCATAGCGATTAAATATTTTTATATCAATACCTCGGTTAAATTGCTCATTGGTTCCATATACTTTCCATGTGTCTTTAATTGTGTCACCATTTGGCGAGAAAAATTTAGGAAAACCAAGTACTGAAATAACTTGTTCAGCAACTCCACAATCATTTTTGTCTTTAACATAAACTGTGTGAAATCCAGGAAGAACATCATAAAATACAGATTCGTCTTGATAAGCACCATTATCTAAAGCATATTCATACATGCCTTCACCACTAACGGTTACAGATATTGTATTGTTAAATGTGCCTTCTTCAATACTAATATTTTCTATTGTAGCTATGTTTGAAGCTTCAACCGTAATAGTTCTTGATGCAAAGCATCCATTAGGGTCGGTTACAATAACAGTATATGTTCCAACTTCGTTAATGTTGTTAAAAGAGGTATTTACTGTTGTTGAATTTCCATTAAATAGCCATTCATAATAGTAGTTACTTGGAGAATCGTTAAGAACACCTCCATATAATGTTAAAGTTTCAGGATAGGTGTTGAGGCAGTAAATAAACGTTTCGTCTTCTAAAAGGGTAGGCGTATAAAGTACTTCTAAAGCTACAGTGCCAATGCTATAACATTGGTTGTTGGCTGTTGTTACTTTAACAAAAAGCGTTTGATTGTATGCTGTACTATTTTGATAAGGAGAGCTCAACGCATTGGTTTCACTAAAGGCATCAGCTTCAGTTTCGTAGTATTGAACTGTTGCTTCAGTTGGAATTTGATCTTCAAAAGAGGTTGAAATTTCGGTTAAATCAAATTCTCCAAAACCATCAATGACTTCACCATCACAAGCTTCGGCATTAGGTATAGATAAGGTGTTATTGGATATTTGTAATTCTACAGCAGCAATGTTAGAGCATCGGTTTTCATTTTCTACACGAGCATAAACTGTTTGAAAAGGATTACTATTTTGAAAATTGCTGGCATTTGGTATTTCGTTGACCTCATTGAGCGCATCATTTTCCGAAAGGTAAAAATTAGTAACAAGAAGTGAAGCGTCATTATTAGTAACATCTTGTGAGGCATCAAACAAGTTGTAATAAGTAATACCATCTTGATTTTGGTCACATTCAATTAATACCGAATCAAAAACTATTGGGTTGGGTGAGTATTCAACAACCACTTCACCATAAGAAATACAACTATTAGCCAATCCTACTTCTACAGTGTATGTACCTGGTTGAGAAACAGTATATGTTCCACAGGTTCCACAACCTGTTTGAGCACCTTGAACTAATATACCATCTCTATACCACTCGTAGGTGTTTTGTCCATTTTGGTAAGCATTTAATTCTAAGGTTTCTCCTTCACAAACAGCATTGTTGTTGGCTAATAATCTGTCAGGACCTAAGTTTGTTGAAAGCTCAAAACTTCCAGCTTCTAAAAATACAGCAGAGTCGTACCTGTAGTTTTCCTCGTCGGCAATGACAAGTTTTACATGATACGTTTCATTAGGAACTATGTCAGCAGTTGCAGTTAAAACAGTAGTTTGACCATTAAAATTGATAGGAGTGTTAGCACCATTCCAACTTCCAAAATACGTTTCGTTAATAGGAGCGCAACTTCCAGGAATTCCTGAATGTACTGTAGTTACTTTTACAGGCGTTTGCGTGTTAGGTATTAGAGCAATGTTAGTATATTGTTGTTGGTTTGCAGGTTTGATTAAAAACCCAAACAAATCAGAATACTGACAGGTATTAGAGTTGCCTTCTTGGTATTCTTCTGAAGCAAATAAGTATCTAAAACTTACTTGTGAAGCTACTGAAGAAAATTCAAATTCAATAATTGTAGCATTAGTAGTGTTAGACTCGTTTAATGCATTTTCAAGATCAGTATCTCCAAGCCAGTTTGGAGCATCATCATCACTTAATGAAGTGTTAGGTCCAGGTACATTTGATAAACGTCCTGTACTAAGGACAATACCACTTTGTAAGGGAAAAGTTGTTCCAGCAGCATCGAAATAGCCGTAACTTTGGTCGGTGTTTCCAAAATCGCCACCAGAAACATTGGTCACCACAACGTTATCAATACAGTTGCTGTCAATTAGAATGTCTTCAATGAGTTGTTGAGGTGTATAGGTTTGACTGTCTACCTGAATGTTTTGGCCATAGGTAAACGTACACATACACAACAATACTATAATAACTACTTTGTTCATTTGCAATTTTTCCGATTGCAAAGATACATAATGCTTTAATGTATTTCGTTGAAGAAATGTTAAAGAAAGGAATGTGATATAGAGAGCTGAAATTCTTATATTTAGAAGGATTTAATGATAAATATGAGAATTCAACAATCGAGGTATAGAATTATATGTGTTTTAATTCTACTTTTTACTAGTTGTCTTAAAGAAAAAAAGACTACTAAAGTAAATAATGATGCTATAGAAAAAGTAGAGTATAACTCAGAAAAAGTAGTTGTTAAGTGCGTGTCTGATGATGAGAATGTTTTCAATTTTTTAGTGCCTTTAAATCCCACTTATTCATTTGGAAAAAATCATAAAGACACAAAAAAAGAAGTAAACCAAGACACAATGATTATGGTATTAGACTCAATAAGTCAACCATTGATAATGGAAACAATGTCTTGGGGAAATGATGAACACTTTTATTACACAGATATTTTATATGTACCAGGAGACACGGTTTTTTACGAAATAAAAGACCATAAGATTGTGTTTAAAGGAAAAAATGCAGCTATTAATAATTTTTTGTATGAAATAAATAGCTACTCTAATTTAGAGTATGGTAGAAACCCTTATAAAGGAAACATAAAAGATTATAAAAATAGAGTTGATTCTATTAATAATGAAAGAAATAAATTATTTGAAAACTATATTGATGATTATAATGTAACATCAAATAGTGAAATAAAAATCGTAAAAGATTATTTAAAATATACTTATTTGTATAATCTTATCTGTCCACGATATGAAAAAGTAGGAGGTTGGGAAGGAGCTTATTATAATTCTTTAGATGGGTTAAAAACTTTTATAGAACAAGAGTACGCAAGTAAAGAGACTATCTTTAACAGTAGTGAATATTTAAACAATACTACAATTGAAGATTTTAAGGAGCCAAATTCTTTATACATTCCTCGTTATAAGAATACTTTAAACGCTTTTATTAGTCATTATTTTGAAACTTCAAATCATCCAGATTATTCCAGAGAGAAACTTATAGCAGAAAAAGAATATATAGAGACTAATCTTGAAGGAGAAATACAAAATTATGCGATAACTCGAATGCTATATGATTATAATTTACATGGATTTGGACACAGCATTCAAAATGTAGATTTTATGAAAAATATACTTGATGAATACGAAGTAAAAATTTCAAAGAAGGACTACAGAGAAAAAATTCAGGAAATGAAAGAAGATTTAAGCTCTTTCGATTATAAATTGTCTGATAGAGCTTTAGATTCCAAGTTGATTAATAAATTTGGAGATACATTAACGTTAAGAGAAATTTTTGGACGATCAGATAAACGAACAAGAGTCTTAAATTTTTGGGCGAGTTGGTGTGGACCTTGTATTTCAGAAATTCAAACAACAAAATCATTTAAAGATAAGCTTATTGTTGAAGATAATGTTGAGTGGATTTATTTATCTATAGATGAGAATAAAAGTAAATGGTTGGATATGTCTAAAGAATTAAGTGAATACCTAACAGTTAGAAATCAGTATTTCTTATTAAATGGAACTAGTTCTTCATTAGCAAAATTTTTAAAGATTACTGCTATTCCTAGATATGTGATTTTAAATAAGAACAACCAAATAGTTTTAAGAAGTGCTCCACATCCTTCTGATAGTTTAAACTTTAAAAGAATAATAAATGAAGTGAAGTGATTTTTAGATTTTTAACGTAAAATGTCCTTTAACTTCAAACTCTCCATCATCACTTATTATTTTAGCAACAAACCAGTAGTCGCTTGTAGGCATTCGGTTTCCATTATAGAACCCATTCCATCCAGCAGAGTTTGAGGTTAATTGCTTAATAAGTTTGCCATAACGGTCGTAAATATATACTATGGAACCAGGTAAGGTTTCTATACCAGAGATGTGCCAAGTATCAAAATAGCCATCGTTATTTGGTGTAAAGAATTTAGGCGCATCAACCACAACAACTTCTCTAGTAGCTTCAGCACAACCATTAATATCCATTACAGTAATGGTATGGTATCCTAAAGTAACATTGTTGAAAAAGTTAGATTCTTGTGGTACACCATTATCTAAAATATACAGATAGTCACCAATTCCGCTTACATTAACAGTAATAGAATTTGGGTCAGAAAAATCTAAAGTTTCAGTAAACTCTATAATTGCAGTTTCAGATTCTATGACTTCAAACTCACTGGTTGTAGAGCATCCAAAAGGTGTGATTACAGTAACCCAGTACGAACCAATTTCAGTAATTTCAATATCTGGAGTGGTTTGGTTTGTGGACCAAATGTATTCGTCTCCAGGGTTGTTTGTTTCTGCAGTTACGTATAAAGGTGAATTGTTTAAACACAAGGTTTGGTCATCAATATCGACAATAGGTCTTGCATAAACATGAGTTGTAAATTGAGTGGTAATGTAACATCCTGTTGTATTGTTTTCAACTCTCACGTAAATGATTTCTCCATCAATAGCATCATACAAGTCTGGTAAATTATTGTCTCCTGTATTTACATCAGTTTCACTGTTGTGATATGTTACAGTAAAGTTATTAGGACTTTGTGTTCCTAAAATTGTTGCGTTTTGTTGCGATATGTCAAAGGTTAAAAATCCGTCAAAATCATCGTCGCAATCTTCCAAATCACTTGGTTGATATGCAACAGGTAATGGGTTTACCTCTAATTGAAAAGCATAGGTAGTAAAGCAACCTGTTGTATTATTTTCAATTCTAACGTGTATTGTGTCGTTGTTGGTTTGATACGTGTAGTCTGTAGCAATTACATTATTTGCAGTTAAGGCATCATTAGCATTAAGGTAATAGGTGATTACAGCATCAGTTTCAGAAGTTACTAAAGCATTCACTTCATTAAGGTTGTAGTAGCTGTCAACATTATCACAAATACTAACTGACTCAAAATCGTTTATAGTAGGAGGTAGGTTTACAATTAGCTCTAGCGGTAAACCTAAATAGCAGTTAGAAACCGTATTTGTAATTCTTACATAAACCGTTTGTGGGTTTGAAATGTTGTTATAGTTTTCAGGGTCTGCAATTGGGTTGGTTTCGTTTTCTAAATCGTTAAGTGTTTCGTAGTAAGCAATAACAATATCGTCTTGTCTTACGTCAAAAATATCAACTTCAGCATCGGTTAAATCAAAAGTTACGATACCATCATAATCCACATCACAGGACACTAATGGTTCTGAAGGACTAGCTTCAGGAGCAGGAATAACATTTACCTCAAAAGCGGTTAATGAATTACAAATTGTACCATTATCAATTCTCACATAAATAGTTTGCGGATTTGAAGTATTGGCATAGTTTAAAGCGATAGGGTTTGTACCATTTTCAGAATCAACCAAAGAGGTGTAAAATGTAATGTCTAAACTCTCAGGAATGCCTTGAGAGATTTCAGTTATTTTTTCGTATAAATCGAATACTTCGCTGCCATCATTTGAAATATCGTCACAAACAAACCAATCGGTTGGTGCATTGAACTCCGGATTGCTTCCCATTTCAATAGTAAATGATGCAGTGCCATAACAATCTTGATCTGTTGTGTTTTCAACCCTCACAAAAATGGTTTGTGGGTTGCTTAAGTTTTGATAAGCTACAGTTTTATCAATAGCGTTTGTGCGGTTGTCTGCATCGTTTTGAGATTCAAAATAAAGCACTTCTTTACCTGCTTGTCCGTTGAGAATTTCAGCATCTTTTGTATTGAATGTAAAGTCGCCAAAACCGTCGCTGTTTTGCTCACAAATACTGTAATTGCTTATGTTTATAAAAGTAGGAAGTGTGTTTACAATAACTTCAAAAGACTCAATAGTATGGCATCCTGTTGTAGCATTTTCAACCCTTGCGAAAATTGTTTGAGTATTACTTGGGTATGCTAGAGGGTTAGTAATTGCGTTGGCACTAGCTTCAGCATCAGATAAGCTGGTGTGGAACGAAAATGTTCTGTTTGCTGTATCTGAAACCAATTCAGAAATTTTAGAATTTAAATCTATGGTGTAAATACCATCTTGATTGTCGTCACAAATTATAACATCGGTTGGTGTTGCTGTAATAGGAGCAGGAATAATATTTAACTCAAACGAGTTAACATCAGCACAACCTGTTTGGTCATATCTAATCCTAGTATATAGTATTTGCGGATTAGAAATGTTGTTATACATAGTAGGTAATGCATTGGTATTGCTATTAGCATCACTTTCAGATTCATAGTACATAACCGTAAACCCTGATTGCCCTTCAGTAACCATACTGTCAAAAATTGAAAGATCGACAAGCGTAAAACCATCTTGGTCGTCATCACAATAATTAACACTACCTATGGTGTCAAATTCTATAATTGGGTTTAGATTAAGTTCTATGTCTTCATATTCAGTGCAAGTGTCGCTATGTAATGCAATATATAATGTATGCGGAATTTCATTAGGTACATACGCAACAGTAACATCTATTTCATTTATTTGATTGTCTCTGTCGCTTTCAGTTTCATAAAAAGATACTGTTACGTTTGGGATGTCGTTTATAATTGAAATAGCTATATTTTCTAAGTCGAAAGCTTCTTCACCATCATTATCTTGGTCGCACAACGAAAAATTTCTAATTGTAGTTCCTGTTAGTAAAAGGTTTGCATGAATTTCAAAAGGAGCAACCGAAATACATCCTGAAACATCATCTACAACACTTATATATAATGTTTGTTCTTCAAACGTAGTATTGTCGTAACTAGTAGGGTTTGCTATTGGATTACTTAATGTTAATGCATCTTCGTAAGTTTCATGGAATGAAGTTGAAACTCCAGTAATTCCATTTAAAACCTCGTCAGTTATTGTGTTGAGGTCAAAAGTTGCAAAACCATCATGTTCTGGGTCACAAGCGTCAATGTAAAGGTCTTCAGTATTGATAACAGGATTATCCAACACATTAAAAGTTAGTGTTGTAGTTGATGCACAACCCGTTTGCGAATTAGTAACTCTTACAAATAACTGTTCTGTTTGACTAGTGTTACTATAAGGTAAAGCAATTGGATTTGCTCCTGAGTCAGCATCGGCTTGAGTAAAGTGATAGGTAACATCAAGAATAGTTTGTCCGGAAGTAATTTCATCATCCTTTTCACTTAAATCAATTAAAGTTAAACCATCAGCAGTATCATCATCACAAACATCTAAATCTGTAGGAGCTGTAATATTAGGTAGCTCGTTAACTATTAAGTTGAACGTACTAAAAGCTAAACAACCGTTATTGACATCTTCAATTCTTACAAAAATAGCCTGTGGGTTAGAGGTGTTTTGTATTGGTGTTGTAATAGCATTTGTATTGTTTATGGCATCATCATTTGTTAAATGATATGAGTAATTGTAGGTTGAGTTTGGTACAGATGCTAAAACTTCAGCGTCTTTAGTTGATAAATCAAAAGTTTCAATACCATCACCACTTAAATCATCACAAATTTCATAATCTGAAATTGGATCGGCAGATTGTGTAGAGCTTAAACTAATGTCAACACTATCTTCCATAATACAAGTTGTGTTTGAAATAGGAATTTCAATTTGAACTGTATAGGTTCCAGATTGCGTTACATGAAGTTCAGGTTGAGTTTCACCATTAATTAAGGTGTTGTTTAAATACCAACTGTAAGTAGCCTGAGCATTTTGGATATCTCCATTAAGGGTTAAAGATTCAGCACAAGTTGAAATGTCTTCACCTAAATCTACAACAGCATCAAAACTGTTACCTTCAATAAAAACAGCCGAATCATAGTTTTCATCAGTTTGGTCAGCAATAATCATTTTTATATGGTATTGTACATAAGGCGTAATTGTTGCAGTTGCAGTCATTACAGCAGTACGACCATTATAGTTTGTGTCTCCAATGCTATAGCCTTCAAAATACTCTTCGTTTTCAGCAGCACAAAATCCAGCAATTTCATCATGGATAGTGTTTGTGTTGACAGGAGTAGATGTTCCAGGAATTACTGCAATATTTGTGTAAGGATCATTGGTTCCTGCTTCTCTAATAAGAAATGCAAACCCATCAGAATATTCACATGGGAAATTACCAAAATATTCTTCGGAAGCTAAGATATAATTGAATTGTACTTGATTTGAAATTGAAATAAAGTCAAATTCAATAGAAGTTGCGTTTAATGTACCAGAAATTCCTAAAGCGGTTTCAAGATCGGTATCGGTAAGCCAATTGTCTTCACCTTCATTAAGTATGTCGTTGTTTTGCGTGTTTCCTGCAGAAGCTGCATTACCAGTTGAAAGAATAATTCCATTTTCAAAAGGAAAGTTCGAAGACGCACTTTCAAAATAACCAAAACTTCCAAATCCATTCACGCTACCATTAACTTGCGAATTGATATTAGTAATCTCTACACAGCCTTCTGTAAGGGTGTTTTCGATAAGTTGTTGTTCAGTTAGTGTATTATCAACAGTAATTTGTTGAGAGAATACTTGGTTACATAAAAAACATGCAAATACAAGGAGGGAAATTTTGATGGTTTTCATTATCAATAGGTTAAGTTTTACTCACAGCGACACATGGTTTTGGGACATGTTGAATAGTGATTCTTTTATTTTGCTGTGAAAACTAAATCAATCAAGGATGAAATGCAAAAAAATACGACGAAATACGCAAAATATTAACATTTAGTAGTTCAAATAGACACAACCTGCCATAGATTTGTAGTTTGGGTCGTTTAAATGAAGCACATAGTAATATGTGCCGACAGGTAATAGTTTACCTAAATTATTAATTCCTCTGTTTGCTTTTCCATCCCAAGGTTTGGAATTATCTCCTTCAAATATTAAAGTGCCATAACGATTGTAGATGAGTAGTTTGTGATTTTCAAAAATATCATACAGACCTTGTATATTAAACCAATCGTTAGGACCATCATTATTTGGTGAAAACCCATCAGGAATGTATGGTGGACAGTTTTCTACTAGTATATTAAATTGGTAACTATCATAACAAGGGTCGCTTTCAACTCTGGCATAAATAGTTTCAGGATTTGTAGTATTGTTGTAAGCTGTTGGGTCAAAAATTTCGTTCTCTTGGTTTTGTAAATCTGAAAGACTAGTGTAAAACGCTACATTATCATTAATGTTTGTTGATTGCTGAAAAATTTCATTGAGATTAAATGTTGCTGAATTAAACCCTTCGTCGCAGAGCAAGGTTTCAGGCAAAGTTTCAATAGGAGGAGCAACAAGTAAATTGATGGTTTGCTCAAACATGTTATTATTTTCATTGATTTCAATTACAATACCTGAGTTGTCACCAATATCATCTACTGAAAGCGTTAAAATAAAATCCTCTCCAACCGTTTCAGGAATGGTCAAAACTATGGAGTTGGTTTCCGATTCGTTAATTTCAATAGTATTTAAGGTTGTGGTTTGCCCAACAACTATTCCGTTAGCATAAAATGTAATAGGAGTGTTGTTGGGAAGTACGTCTGTACTGTTGAAATTATTTACAGTGTATTCAATTTCAATGTTTCTATTGCCACATTCCACGATATAATTGTCAAGACTTATTGTTGCATCAGGTAGCTGACTGTTTAAAACCGTAATGATGTTGTTTATCATAACAAAATCCTGACCAGACGTAAGTTGAATAGTTGCCGAAGTATCACCAATAGATATGTTGTTTTGAATGTTGTAAACATCAATATCCATATTGTATAGGTCTGACGCTCCAGTAAAACTGTTAGTACCATTAAAAGCATTATTGATAGGATTGAGTGGCGGATTTCCTATAATATTTCCATTAATAGTTAGTTGTTCATTAACAGCTAATGAGCGGTCACCTTCCCAAGCAATGAACCCAATTTTGGCATTTTCATTATCCAATACATTTAGATTGTCTAAAGTAATAGTTAATATATCAGGTACACTTTGTAAACCATCATACACATTCAATTGGTTTAAAGGTAGATTATCGTCTTCATAAATAATAGTAATTGCCCAACCTGCGAAGTTAGTTCCTGTAGGACAATATGGTGAAATTATAGATTGTATGTCTAAATCTGACAAAGTATACTCATCAGAACCAATACTTTGTACTAAAGTGGTTACATCAGCAAATGCAGCAAAAAACAGTCTGTTGGCATCTAAAGCGTCACTAAAAGTGCGTTCAGCAGTAACAGGATTATTATTTAGAGATACATTAAAATCACCAGTATCTGAACCAGCCCAATACAAGTAAGCAGCAACAATAGTTTGATTTGCGTTTAAAGATAAAGTAGCTGAAGATTCTGTTGAAATTATACAATCAGCTCCTGTTCCATTTTCAGCTAAGTTTAATGTGTTTCCTATTGCAGTGTAATCGTACCTACCATTGAACTGTTGGTACAGCTCAACATCTTGACCCAAAACAGTAGTAGGATTATAAAAAAGAAAGAAAAGTAATATGAGTTGGGTTACCCTTATCATCATGACTTTTTTGAACATTAACTGGCTCAATCGGATTTAACGTTTTAAAGTGAAATGGCTTTTAAACACTCTTCCATCCTCTAAGGTAATATGAAACCAATAATCGCTTGAAGGCAAAGGAAACCCATTATATGTTCCGTCCCAACCTGGACTAACAGGATCTAGTTCTTTTAACAATTTACCATAACGATCAAAAATATAAATGACACTTTGAGGCTGAAATTCTTCTGAAAGACCATAAACTTGCCAATAATCATGGTAACCATCATTATTTGGTGTGAAAAACTTTGGAAACCCTATTACCGAAATAAGCTCATCTACAATACCACATTCGTTTTTATCTCTTACATATATGGTATGCAAACCTGCAGCTACATTATCAAATACATTGCTGTCTTGGTAAGGACCTTCAGGATTATCTATTGCATATTCATAATCGCCTTCACCAGAAACAAAAACAGTAACCATGTTGTTTTGTGTAGCATCAATAACTTCTATATTGTCAAAAGAAGCAATGTTTGATGGTAGTACAGTAATGGTTCTATCTTTATAACAACCATCAGTATTTATAACACGTACAGTATAAGTTCCTGGTTCGTTAACTTCAATTGTAGTGGTGGTTTCACCTGTTGACCACTCGTAGTAATAATTATTAGGTAAATCGTCAATAAGACCACCTGTTAGTGTTATGGTTTCAGGGTAAAAATTAAGGCAATATATAGTTTCAGCTTCGGTTTCAATATTAGGAAGTTCAAAAACCACCAATTCTACTTCACTTATTCCATAGCAAGCATTTGAATTTTCAACTCTAGCATAAATTGTTTGAGAATAAGCTATAGTATTAGTAAATGTATTTGATAGTACATTTGTTTCTAGCAACGCATCTTCATAGGTTTCGTAATAGCTAAGTTCCAAGTCATCAGGTAAACCGCTTAACACAGCATCATTGGCATCGTTTAATGTAAAAGCATAAAAACCATCTTCAGTTCCATCGTCATCACATACCTCTATTGTTGTATTGTTTGCTGAAGTTGTGCTGACTTCTAATGTAACTTCAGCTATGTTATAGCAACCAGTAATTTCATCGGTTACTTTGGCATATACCAATTGAGGGTTGAAAAAGTTTTCAAACGCATTACCATCAATTTCATTTGTATTGCCTTGAGCATCATTCAATGAAAGATAGTAATTTATAGTTCGGTTTGCTGCTCCTGCAGTAATATCATCAAAAATCTGATTAATATTAAAGATTGTAAATCCTTCAGGAATGCCATCTTCGTCACATTGGATTATGGTTGAATTAACAGCTTCTGGAGCATCGTTTACCATAAAAGTAAAACTTCCAGTACTGTAACAATCAGGATTGATGTTATTTTCAATTCTAACAAAAATATTTTCACTGTAAGGCGTTGTGTTAGTGTAGTCTGTATTTAAAGCGTCTGAGTTGTCGTCAGCATCTAATTGCGAGGAATGAAATGTTATGGTGTATAAAGCTGGATCTTGACTACCATAAATGTCGGTGTACAATGTTGATAAATCGAAAGTTGTTATACCATCCATTACATTTCCTCCAAAATCTTCATCACAAACTGTAATATCTTCTAAAGTTTCTATTTGTGGTGTAATAAATACTTCTATAAAAAACGAAGAGGTTGCATAACAATTAGGATTAGATGCATTATCAACACGGACAAAAATTTCTTGCGGATTAGAAGTGTTGTTGTACACACCTATAATTTCATTTTCATTATTATCAGCATCTTCTTGTGAAGCATAATAGTGTACATTATATTCAGTAGCATCTTGCGTGTCTAATGCTTGTGCATCTTGTTGTGTGAAGTCAAAAGTTGAGGTTTCAGTAATGTCACACATCACCATATCGTCTGGTTGGCTTGCAAATGGAATGTCGTGGTAACTTACAATAGCTTCACCTTCAATAGGACATTCACCATTGTTAGGTTCAATAAATACTTCATAAAAACCTGGTGTATCTACAAAAAGCTCAAAAGTGGTCTCGGTAAGCGGTACACCATCTTTAGACCAATTATAGGTTGCTCCAGCAACGTCTTCGGCAATAAGTGTGTAACTATCACCATCGCAGAGTAAAAGTTCTGTAGTGCTTATCCCATTTTGAATAATATCTATTTGACTATTAAAAAGCGATTGAATAAAAGGTGGTAAGCCTATACGACTTAAGTTTTGAAAGCTGCCATTAATATCTAGTAAAACACCTGTTTCGTTATAACCAGCTGCGTTTCCATCAGCTTCAGGGTTTTGAATCACTCCAATATGTCTTCCAGTTCCATTTATATTAGCAAAACTAACTTGAGCCCTGTAAATTCTTTTATCTAACCCAAGTTGTAATGCGCCAGCACTAAAAGAATTTGACGAATGAATAACTGTCATTGAACCAGGAATATCTGTGCTTTCAAGATCCCATTGTAATACATGGCTAGAGCCATTACCAGCAATACCATCGCTAATGGTTGCATATACTTTTCTATTTTCAGCCGAAAACTCAACACCATAAGGGCTATCATTATTTTCTTGACCAAAAAGGGTTAGCGGATTAGAAACTACACCTGTGTCATTATCAAAATCGAATAAGTAAACACCACCACCTGTTTCGCCTTGAAGCACAGTAGCAAACCCATGATGTGCCACTGCTAGTTTTGTACCATCAGGAGATGCTTTTAAGTAACCTAAAGCATTTCTTCTATAACCTTCGGCAGGAACTACAGGTCCTACAGTAGATACTACAGGAGTAGTGTTAACACCGTTTTGGTCTACTTTAAAAGCATAAAATTTATCTACAAAATGAGTAATTACCCAAAAGGAGAAGCAATCATCAGCTTTTACAGCGGTTATTTTTTCAGAACATTTAAATTCAGATTCGGTTTGGTTTGTGGTGTCATAGGTGATTAGGGGAACGTTTTTTTCTAATGGGTCTACATCACCTAAGCCTCCTTCTAAAGTCATATCAACCAAAGAATACATTAAACCATCATTTACGCCATCTCCATCTTGTTGGTTAGGAAATGCCGATGAATTAAAATGATGAGGTTCATCAACAGTAAAAATATAGTACTGATTTAAATCTTGAGGTTTTGGTACTATCAATCCTGAAGACGTACTAGAGTCGTCACCTTTAAGTCCTGTTCCAAATGCTTCACTTGCGTTGGGCATTGGTATATGATTGGCATTCCAAATGGTTCTACCATCAGAGTAAAACAGTAAATTACCATCAGTATCAGAAATGGATGTACAACCTTCTAAAGTGTTTAATTGTCCATCGGTAACAGCTGTAACAGTACCAGTAGTTGTGTTAAATCTTAAACCTGCATTTTTTCCAAAATACCAATTTGCAGCTTCGTTTTGGGAGTACATATTTAATGTACAGTAAATGCTAAAGCAGAGTAATAAGATGTTCTTTTTCATGAAATATTAGTGATAAAGCGTTTGTATATACAACAAGTTAAATGCTGAAAATCCTATTAAAACTTTAGAAATTTAAAGTTAAGTTAACAAGAAGTATATACAAATACTGAATCACTAAAGATATTACAAATCTCGCTTTTTTAATAATCTGTACGATAAAAAGACAAATAGAGCAGTCCAACCTATTACAGTAACAATTTCATACCAATGCACTGCATAGTCATAAGCGATTTCGGTCTTTTCAGGAAACTTTGTCATTACTATACGCTGTACAGGTTGGTCAATAAGTTTGTACATGGACTCTAGCGGTAAAAAGTTTTTTACTTTAAATGCTGAATCTGCTGTTCCTAAAACTTCATAAGCTCCCCAAAAAATTAACCATTCAACAATATAGAGTACAAATAAAAACCCTAAAGCAAAAGCTGAGCGTTTTACTAGCATACCAAAGAATAAACATAGACTAAAGAATCCTACTAATTTCACGAAATAGGCGAGTAAAAATTCGGTTTCTCTAAAAACAATAGATGCTTCAGTATAGCTAGAGTAGTACATGCCTATACAAAAAGAAGCTATACCTATAAGTAATGTTGCTACTAAAGAAAAGAATACAATAGTGTAGAACTTTGATAAGATAAACTCTTTTTTACTGAGTCCATCAATAAGGTTTTGTTTTATGGTTTTGTTGCTGTATTCATTACCTATCATACTTACCACAACTATTGCAAAGAAAAACTTGAATTGCGATGCAAAAAATGTGGTAATGTGCCAAATGATAGGGAAATTAAAGATTCCAAGTTCACCTAATTCTAAAGTGAAAAATCCGAAAAAGTTTATTTTAATTGAAGATAATACGAGTACTGTAAATGGCAGGATGAACGATACAAAAATTAATACTTTGCTTGTTCGGTTTAGCCAAAGTTTCTGTAATTCTAAATTTATAAGTCGTAACATGGATACTGTGTTTTTTTTGATTGATTTTGATTAGTTGTTGTCTGTTAATTGTAAGAACTGTTCTTCCAAACTTTCTTTACGTTTTACCAAGTGTGATAACACAATTCCTTTTTCAAACATGAGCTTGTTAAAGGAAGAGGCATCCATTGGTTGGTTTAAAAACGCAGTAATTAATCCGTTATCAATCTTTAGTTTACCAAAAGAAGTATCACTTTCAAGTAGTTTAACCAATTCATCTTCTTTATCTGTCTTCAACTCAAAAAAGCCATGACTGTTAATCATTTCGTCAACACGACCAGAGTATAGTTTTTCACCTTTTCTAAGTACTACTACATGAGAGCACACTTTTTCAACTTCATCTAAAAGGTGAGATGCTAAAAGAATTGTAGTACCATTAGCAGCAATTTTTTTTATAATCTCTCTAATTTGATGAATTCCTTGAGGGTCAAGACCGTTAGTAGGTTCATCTAGTATTAATATTTCAGGATCGTTTAACAATGCTGATGCGATTGCCAAACGTTGCTTCATACCCAAAGAGTAGGTTCTAAATTTATGGTCTTTTCTGTCTAGTAAACCAACAATTTCAAGCTTTTCGTCAATTTTTGCATAGTCAACACCTTTAATTTTGCACACCAGTTTTAGGTTTTGTTGTGCAGTCATATAAGGGTAAAAATTAGGACGCTCAATAATAGCGCCTACTTTTTTAAGTGCTTCGTGTGTAGATGTTTTACCATCAAACCAGCTAAATTGTCCTGAAGTTCTATTAACTACGTTAAGTACAATACCTAGAGTGGTTGATTTTCCACTTCCGTTAGGTCCTAAAATTCCGTAAACATTACCTTTATTTATGGTAAAAGAAAGGTCTTTTACAGCAGTTAAATAGCCAAATTTCTTGGTGAGATTGTTGATTGTTAATATTTGTTCCAAAATATAATATGATTGATTAGTTAAAAATATGACGAGTATTACCGCTTATTGTTACATAGTATTTTATAAAACATTAAATTAGTAATGATTTTAAATGCTATGGACGACTTAAAGATATCGAAAAAGAAACCATCTTACCCAATAAATAGTAAGTTACATAACTATTTACAAGACTATAACAGGAATATTCGCTTACCTATTTTTTATGAAGACCTATTGCGTTTTCAAGGTTCGGTAGTGGTTTATGATAAGAATGACGAAGACACACTTTGGATTCGTGTGTACTATAACGAGTTTGAACGCGAAGAGATAGATTTGAGCTTAAAGCGAGTGTATTCTATTTTAATTTCTGATGGTAATGAAAGTATTTTTAAGTACCTAAGTGTTGATGCTATTGACTTTTGCACCTTCGGGAACTCAAAGCCTTTTAGAGTGAAAATTAGAAATATACTCAACGATAACTACACCTATTTTTATGTAAAAAAAGCCGATGCTTCTCGGGTGTATGGACTAGAGTTTGAGCATATGCTTTCACCTTATAACCTTAACTTTTTAGTTTATAAAAATACATTGATAGAAGAGCATATTGCTGGTATTCCTGGTGATGAGTTTATTAAAAACATGTTGCCAGAATGTACTGCTTCTGAAAAATCGCAAATAGCTAAAGAGTTTGTAAAGTTTAACGAACGTTGTATGATTAGATTACTTGGTGATATGAGATCATACAACTATGTAATTGTACCAACACACGATTTTGATCATGTGGTTTTTAAAATTAGAGCTATCGATTTTGACCAACAGAGTTATGAAGGTAAGTTTAATGTGTACAGGCCTCAATTTTTTAAAGAGAATTTTAAAATGGTAGAGTTGGTGCGCGAGAAAATTCAAAAAGAATCTATTGAGCAGTATAAAATTGAAGAACGCTCAATTGTTGCACGTCGAATGATTAGTTATCATGATAGAATAGTGGAGTTGCTAGATTGTATGCAAGACGACACAATATCAATTCCTGAGCATATAAAACTGCTTCGAGAGCAAATTTATGATTATACACTAGATATTGAATTTAAGAAGAGCAAAACAATGGGAGACATTATGAAAAACGCTCTAGCCTTTGTAAAACGAAACTATCAAGGAATGAACATGAAAAACTTTTTCTAGCCTATTGTTGGTTGTGTTTTGACTAAATTCTGTCAATTCGAGTATATCGACGTTTATAGTCGATATGTATCGAGAATAAGAATTTTAGTCTTTTTTAAATAGTTCTCGATACGGTTTTTCTATCAAAAACCACTCGAACTGACTTTTTGAAATTAATTTGGTTCAATCAATGGTTTTTTCTAACAAAAAAAGCATCCCAAAGAGGATGCTTTTAAATTTATATTTTTTCAATACTTATATTAGTTTACAATAGAGCTTACCAATTGTGTTAGTTCTTCAGTTGTACCATAGTCAACAGTAACGTTAAAAGTGTCATCACCTTCAACAGTAATAGGTAAACTACCAAACTTTAAATAGCTGTTTTCATCAATAGTAATTGCAACTAAAGTTGCATTTAAACCAAGAGGAATTGAGCCAGCATAAGTTTCTAAAGCAGTTTCAGCATCATTTAAACTTGTAATCATAACAACTGAAGGAAAGTCTTCAATAAACATCCATACTGTAGTTTGAGAGTAATCAGTAATATCAGACACTGAAACTTCAAACTGAGTTGCCGTTTCACCAGCCATATCATAAAGTACATCACAGTTTGATAGACCTTGTTCTAGCCCAAGAATATTAAAATAACCATCATTAAACCAGTTTTCGTTTTGTTGGTTTAAATCCCAGTTTACAACTTCTCTACCATCTTGTGTAACGACAGATCCTACGTAGTAATCCATATTAGTTAATCCTAAACCAGTAGTGTCTGTTTGGATAGTCATTTGTGCTTGAATGTTAAACGGATTTGCATTTACAGGGTTTCCGTTTTCATCTTCAAAGGTTAAGTTAAAACTTCCTCCAGTAATCAATAATTGACCATTGCTTGAGGTTTGCGCATTGTTAAGAAACATTTTATCTAATGTAAGATACTCTGATAATTTAGCGACAACAGGAGTAGTAATAACATTGTTGTCGTCATCAGTAAAAGTATTTGCTCCAATATTAAATATTGTACCATCGTCTCCAGTAATTACTGTAGCAACAGATGGGTCTGTAATGTCATGAGATTGAGGTTCTTCTTTTAAAGCTTCAACTAAACTAGAGAGTGATGTGTAGGTATCAGCAGGAATGTTGTTTTGGTTGTCATCATCATTGGTACAGTTAAGTGCCAATACACCAATACATACTAGTAATACTAATTTAAAAATAGGTTGCTTTTTCATAATAAATAATTTAGAGTTATACTCTTTAGATGAAAAAGTAACCGAATGGTTGCGTAAAAAATTTAGGAAATTGGAAAATTAATTCCAGTTTTCATCAAAATCTAGACTCTCGTAGTCGTCAATATCAAGGTCGTCATCAAACTCATTAAAGTCATCAAAATCCTCAGCTTCAAAGTTTTTGTCAGGTGCTTGGTCAGGGATTTGTCCATGTACAAACATAAGGTTAGGGTAGTCAAAACCTTCAGCTTCATCAACTATTTCAGCAAGCTCTACAAAAAAGGTCCACATACTCAAAAAGTCATAGACGTAAATCAATTTGGTTTGCGCTTCGTGCACCACATCGTTAATTAATGTTGTGTTCATTAATTTTACTGGGTTTACACCATCGCTCATATCAAACAAAGAGATTTCTTCACCTTGCTCCCAAGTATCGTTACTTAGGTAAAAAGAAGCCATTTCAGAGCCATCAAAACCAAAAGATTGGGTTATAATGTTATGAAGGTCTTCTAGTGTGTCATCTTCACGAATTTCTAAATCACGAAATACGTCGTCTTCTGTATCGTTGTCAAGTATTATTCTAAATCTGTAAATCATAAATGTTCAATAATGTGCAAAGTTACAAAGTTTAGACTTTGTTTTTAGCGTTTGTAGCTTCTAATATTAAGTAGAATTGAATTCCGAATAATATACTAGCTAATATAAGGTGTAAGGTTTGTGAACCAAATGGAAAACTAAAGTTTGCCATGGCAATTCCTGAAGCAATTTCAACCAATAAAATACCAAATACCCAATATACTTTTTTGTAATGCAATTGGTGTTTTTTAAGTAGTAACAGCAAGTAGCCATTAACTAATAATACAAGTATAGAAAATGACCTGTGAATATAAAAACTTGTGGTAGGATCGTTTAACCAGTTTGAGGCATTGCCTTCTCCTAGAGCTTTTATTTGATGGTCTACAAATTCTCTTACCTGAGTTCCTAAAACTACCTGAATACAGGTTAAAGTTAACGCTACAATTAATGCGTTTTTAAATTGTATGTTGAATGTAAAGGACGTATTACTTTGTTTGGTTTTAAAGATTATGTAGAGCATTACAGCTACTATTGCTAATGCCATTACCATGTGAATAGTAATTTTTAAAGGCGCTAAGTTTGAATCGACTACGGTTTTTCCTAACCAAGCTTGAAAGCCCATTGCAAAAACAGTAAAAAACGATAGGAGCGTAATGCTTTTGTTGCGTTTCCAATACTTTAAAGATGCAAATGCCATGACTAAAGTTGCTAAACCAGCAAGTGCACCAAATAATCTATTAATGTACTCAACCCATGTGTGTGTTGGATTAAATACTGCATAATCATGTTTTGTATAGGTGTCCCAATTGGTTTTTATAAACTCATTGGAAGACGTAAAATTACTTTTAGCCACTTGTAAAGTTTCGTCAACAATAATAACTTGACCTTTTTTGTAATCGTGGTTAGCATGCCATTCTAGTTGAACCTTTTCAGTAGGAGGAATGTAGTATCCAAAACATTTAGGCCAATCAGGACAACCCATTCCACTACCTGTCATACGTACAACAGCTCCTGCTATTATTACTAAATAGGTTAGGACTAAGGTTACTTTTGCTATAGTATTGAAATGTGTTTTCATTTTTGAATTGTTAAACCTAACTGAACACCTCTATCTAACATTAATTGATAAGCTGCTTCATATTCATTAGGAATTTTACCATCAAGAATAGCTTCTTTAATGGTCTCTTTAATCATTCCTATCTCTTTAGAAGGCTTTAGGTTGAAAGTTTGCATGATTTCTTCTCCTGAAATAGGCGGTTGAAAGTTTCTTATATGGTCGCGTTCTTCAACTTCAACTATCTTTTGGCGAACAATTTTAAAATTGTTGTGATATTTTTTAAACTTTTTAGGGTTTTTGGTAGTAATATCAGCTTCACAAAGCGTCATTAAATCGTCTACATAATCACCAGCATCAAATACTAAACGACGTACTGCCGAATCGGTAACTTCTTCATTTGCTAACACAATAGGTCTAGAGCTCATTAATACCATTTTTTGAACAAATTTCATTTTGTCATTTAATGGCATTTTAAGTCTTTTAAATAAATGATACACCATTTTTGAACCTTCAAACTCGTGACCATGAAAAGTCCAACCCACTTTTTTACTAAAGCGTTTGGTAGGTGCTTTTCCTATGTCGTGTAATAATGCAGCCCAACGTAACCATAGGTTGTCGGTGTATTTGCTAATATTATCAACAACCTCTAGAGTGTGGTAAAAATTATCTTTATGACGTTGTCCTTCAACTTCGTCAATACCTTTTAAAGCGGTTAGTTCAGGTAAGATAAGCTCTAACAATCCTGTTTTTTCTAAAAGTAAAAAACCGATAGAAGGTGTTTTGCTTTCCAAAATTTTGTTAAGCTCAACAGTAATGCGTTCGTTAGTTATAATTTGTATTCTATGACTGTTTTTAGAAATGGCTTGCAAAGATTTTTTTTCAATTTCAAAATCTAATTGTGTTGCAAAACGTATGGCACGCATCATTCTTAAAGGATCGTCACTATAAGTGATATCAGGATCTAAAGGTGTTTTTATACACTTGTTCTTTAAATCGTTTACACCATTAAAAGGATCTAGTAATTCACCAAAATGTTCTTGAGATAAATTAAGCGCTAAAGCATTAATGGTAAAATCACGACGGTTTTGGTCGTCTTGCAAGGTACCATTTTCAACAACAGGATTTCTACTGTCTTCGTTATAACTTTCTTTACGAGCTCCTACAAATTCAACTTCAATATCGTCATAACGCAACATGGCAGTACCATAGGTTTTAAAAACCTGTACTTTTGGGTTGTTAGGAAGGTTTTTAGCAACTTGTTTAGCAAGTTCTATTCCGCTTCCTATAGCTACAATGTCAATATCTTTTTTTGAATCTCTTTTAAGTAGAAAATCTCGTACATAACCACCAATAACGTAGCTATCTAAATTAAGTTCTTTAGCCGATTGGGAAACAATCTCGAATATTGGGTGTTGAAGTGCTTGCTTGTAATTCATACTCATATAATCTCAAACACCAAATGCTGTTATTTGTAGAAAATTATTTTCTTATAACTTCTACAGCACCATCGTTACTTAATTTAATAATTGCAGATGGTTTTGATGCTGATTTTACATTTTGCAAATTTACAACATAGTCCACACCTTTTAAAATGTCTTCGCTTATTTCTTTAAACGATTTTGGTGTAGGTTGTCCACTAATATTAGCAGATGTTGAAACAATGGGT
The DNA here is from genome assembly GCF_004366715.1 of Meridianimaribacter flavus. Classification (GTDB taxonomy): domain Bacteria; phylum Bacteroidota; class Bacteroidia; order Flavobacteriales; family Flavobacteriaceae; genus Gaetbulibacter_B; species Gaetbulibacter_B jejuensis. The sequence goes on along the minus strand of NZ_SOQZ01000004.1, from coordinate 404,570 downwards.
CTTCTAAGTTTTTTAACAAGTGCATTGGCAAACCCTTTACGAACAACTCTTATGGCTAGTGTATTGTCTTTTGGAATTAAATTTTCAGCAACACGCAATGGTCTGTCGTAAATAATTGTAGTAGGTTTTGCAGCGTATTTTAAAATATCATAAGCTACTTCTGGTACATCTTCGATATACTGATTGAGCATCTTAAAATCGTTAACCAAACAAATCATAGCCTTACTTTCGGCACGTTGTTTAAGTTTAAAAACTTTTTCAACTGCCTCATAATTTGTAGCATCGCAACCAATTCCCCAAACCGTATCTGTAGGATAAAGGATAATACCTCCTTGTTTTAAAACTTTTAGTGCTGAGTTAATTTCATCAGTCATGTTACTTAGATTTTAGTTTATAAACGCCAATACTCTTTTTGAAAATTTTGCTTACCACTTTGTACTTTACGATAATGCGGTTTTTTAAACTCAATTTTCTCCATTGGCTTTTATCAATGGCATTATTTAATATAGTGTTGCTCATTTCATCAGAAAGAATAAACTCTTTTGATAGGTTTTTCCAGCTTATATTTCCGTAACCATTAAAGTTGTTTATTTTGTTTTTGTCGTGTATGATAGCAATCCACAAGCGCTTTTTTGTGTAGTACTTAATGCGTGTTTCATTTTTCCAATCGGTATGACTATTATGCCAAATGGTTTTAGGGTTGTTGTTTTCTTCAATTAAGCTTAAAAAAGGATTGAAAATATGCTCCTTTTTTCCGAGCATTATTTGAGGTTTTATTTGTAAGGAGTACCCTTTAATAACATCAATAACAAGATATTTTTGTGAATTAAATTGGCTTTGAATTTCATCAATAAAATCTTTGTGTATGGCATCGTCATTGTCAATTCTGGTTGAAATGATATGATTTTTGCCTTGCGACATTTTAGAAACTATAGTGTTTATTGAACTTTGAAATTTTGCCATACCATCAATATATTCCAATCGAATAAAGTCATGGTCTTTAACCAAATCATTCAGTATGGTTTTATAATCAGATTTTGTTGCTGTATCTGCAAAAATTAACCAAGTAAAGTTTTTGTTGGTTTGATTAACAACTGATGGTAGACAAAAACTTTTAAACAACCATATGCGTTGTTCCATCCAAGAGTCATTGAGCAATAACTCATTGTTTTTTGTTGTGGTCCAATCAGGATTAGTAAGGTTAAATCTTGTGATTAAGAAATGCTCAAACATTGGTGTTATAAGTTTAAGTAATTAAATGCTTTTTCAGCAAATGCATTATTAACTGTTCGACATTCTTCTAGAACTCCATCATAGGATTGAAGTTTGTTTAAATCGTCTTTATAGTTTGAAAAGGTTGAAATAACAGGTTGGTATTTAAAATCGTAAAACTTGGTTGAATTAGGAAACACCATAACTTTTTTATTGAACAACATTGCCCAATACATAGCATGGTAGCTATCGGTCAAAACTATGTTTGATGAAGCTATAAACTCAACCATTGCTTCAAAAGTGGAGTTGTTTGCTATACTTTCAAAGTCTGAAAATTTTGAAATAACCTTTTTGTTTCTGAGTGTTTTTTGATGAAAAACAATACCAATTTCTCTGGTTTCATCAAACGAAGTATCAAAAATAGGATGCATGCAGCTTACACAAGGTACCCATTCTTCAGTTCTACCATAATCTCTAACACCTACTAAACCATAATTGCTAGGTGTAATATTGTATTTAATTTGTTTTCCGTAAAGTTTTGAGCTTTTGCTATTATGACCAACTCCCCAAAACACAATTTTTTTATCGGTTTGAGATAGTTTTTCAAGCATATTCATGTGCATGTTAAAACCTGGTCGGTTTAGCAATCCACCTCCTCCAATAATAAGAGCATTATCGCAAATAGTTTTGTGCCAATTGTCTCTAACGCTATCGTCATTATTTTTGTAATCAAACAAATCGAGAGCTTTTCCTTTTAGTTCATCAAAGTAATGGTGAGGTGCACAGTAAAAGTCGCCAACATTGTTTGGGTCTAATCTATGTAGGTTAACAACATCGTTATTGTGTTGATACGGATTGGAAACTATTCGCTCAATAACTTCTTTTTTATTGCGCGCTCTCTCAAAGTGTGATAGTTTTTTCTTGAAAAAATTAAGGTAGCTCATACAATTGGCAAAGTAAATAAATTATATAAAAGTATTAAACACTTTATGATTATATGTTACTTTTATACTCTTATATAAAAATACGAAATTATTGAGCAGGTTTATGGGAATTACAATAGTATTGGCAGATAACTCAAAATTGAATAAGGAAAAAGTTCTTAAGGCAATTGATAATTTTGACCACGAAGGGAAATTAATAGGTTACGGTTCTAGAAATAAAATTAAAAAGATAACAATTGATGATGCAGAGTATAATATTAAGTCCTTTAAAAACCCTAATGTAGTTAACCAAATTGTCTATCGTTTTTTTAGAAAAAGTAAAGCTGAACGTTCTTTTTTATACGCAAAGCGTTTGCTTAAAATGGGTGTTTTAACACCAACTCCAGTGGCATTTGTAGAGTATAAATCTATTTTTACATTTGGAAGAAGCTATTACATTAGTGAGCAGTTAAAATATGATTTCACTATAAGAAAACTTATTGATGAGCCTAAATATGAGGATTACGAAAACATATTAAGACAATTTACTCAATTTACCTATGACTTGCACGAAAAGGGAATTCATTTTTTAGATCATTCTCCAGGAAATACACTTATAAAAAAGACCAATTCTGGTTATGAGTTTTATTTAGTAGACCTTAACCGAATGGATTTTAAAACATTAAACTATCAAGAGCGTTTAGCTAATTTTGCACGCTTGTCTCCAAAAGATTACATGTTAGATATAATAAGTGATGAGTATGCTAAACTAATGAATAAGCCTAATGATGAAGTTAGAGAACGTATGTACTTTTATTCTCAAAAATTTTCTTCAGGGTTTAAAAAGAAAGAAGCTTTTAAAAAGAAATACTTTTTTTGGAGGAAGAAAAAACGCTAACGATTTTGCTTGTATAGGTTACGCAATTTTGAATACTTTAAAAACCGTGTGTTGGCGGTTTGTACTGAAATAAAAAAACCATTAAAGCCATCTAAGAATCCAAGTTTTAAAAAGTAAGATTGAAAAAATGCCCAAGTTGGATTAAAAAGTACTTTATATAAAGGTGCTTTTTTTCCTAATTTATAATAGGCTTCAGCCGAAATTGAGGTAAATAATTCTACTTTTTTATTGTACTCAGAGTAGGTGTCATAATTCCAATGCAGTATGTCTCCTTTTAAAAAACCTGTCTTATTGTTTTTATCAGTTAGAGCAATTCTATCATGCGGATTAATACCAGACCATTTTGCTTTTCTTCGGTCAAAAACACGCAATTTTTTATCAGGATACCATGTTGTGTACTTTATCCATTGACCACAAAAGCAATTTAAACGGTTGCTGTAATATCCATCATATTTCCAATTCGATTTTACATCTAAAATAGATTGTTGCAACTTATCAGATAGGGCTTCGTCACCATCAAGAGAAACAATGTAGTCATGTTTTGCTTGCGCAATAGCAAAGTTTTTTTGTTCGATATAGCCTAAAAACTTCTGTTCAATAAACCTTACGTTAAATTTTTCGCAAATAGCTTTAGTGTTATCAGTCGAAAACGAATCTACAACTACTATTTCATCAACTACATTGCTTAACGATTGAAGACATTCTTCAATTTTGCGTTCTTCGTTAAACGTAATTATTACACCAGATAGTTTTATCATTTAAAAAATATTGATGTTGTAAAAGTACGTATTTTGTAATTATTCAATAGCCATATCAATAGTTTTAAAACCCCTTTTTCAAAATATAATGTATACTATTTGCTTATATTTGCACCAATTAATTACACAAGAAAAACCCAATTAAATGGCATTTCCTAAAATAACAGTTATAATCGCTACGTACAATAAAACCGATTGGTTAGAGAAAGTACTTTATGGTTATAGTGTGCAAACCTATAAGGATTTTGATATTATAATTGCTGATGATGGCTCTACTAATGAAACCAAAGAGCTTATTGATAGGTTTAAAGCAGATTATCCTGTAGAAATTACTCATGCATGGCATGAAGATAAAGGATATAGACGCCAAAAAATATTAAATGAAGCCATTGTAATGGCAAAAAACGAGTATATCCTATTTACTGATGGTGATTGTATTCCAAGAGAAGACTTTGTAGAAACGCATGCTAAATTTGCTGAAGAAGGGTATTTCTTATCTGGTGGTTATTGCAAATTACCAATGGATATTAGCGAAACCATAGCTGAAGATGATATTAAATCAAAACGTTGTTTTGAAGTAAAATGGTTAAAATCTCAAGGAGAACTTAACTGGAAAAACAAGTTGAAGCTTTCTGCTAAAAATGGATATGCTGATTTTATGGATAAGATAACACCAACAGGAGCAACATTTAATAACTGTAATTCTTCTGCTTGGAAAACCGATTTAATTGCCATTAACGGTTATGACGAACGCATGCAATATGGTGGTCCTGATAGAGAATTGGGAGAACGCCTAGTTAATAATGGAATTAAAACAAAACAAATACGCTATAAAGCCATTTGTTTACATTTGGATCATGCTAGAGGTTATAAAACGCAAGAGTCGCTAGATCGTAATTTAGCCATTAGAGCTAAAGTGAAAAAGGAAAACTTAAAGTGGACAGAGTACGGAATTAAGAAAGGTTAGTTTAAACGTTTTAAAAACGTTTTTAATTCCTCATCAAAATACGTTGGTTTAAATTGAGAGTATAATTCTGCAGCTTTAGATTTTAATTCCTTAGGATGTTTTATGTTTAAATAAGGCTCTTGATTATAATCTTTTAAGTGAACCGAAACATGGGTTTTACCATCGTCAAACATATTCCAAGCTTCTTTTTTTATCCATGGAGAGAATACAGTAAACGTTGGAATGTGTAATGCTTTGGCCATATTAATTGCACCACCTTCGTTACCTATTAAAGCATCGCAATGAGATGTTATTGCTAAAAAATCTCTCAAGCTTTTCCCAAACACTTCAAAATAGATTTGCGTTTTGGTTTGTGCATTGCACAACTCATAAATAGCTTTGGCTTCAGCTTCTTGCTTAGGGATATAATTAAATAATAGTTGAGCTTCAGGTTGCTCATTAACAATAGTATCTATCGTTTTTGCCATATACTCAAAAGGATATGTTTTGGAGCTGCCACTTCCCAAAACACCTATCATGTATAAAGGTTTCTCTAAACTAATATCATGACCTAGTAAAAAGTCTTTAGCGTTTTGTTTTTCAGAATCAGTAAGGTGAATTTTTGGTCTAACAATATGTAAAGGGTCAATTCCTAAAGGCGCTAATAATTGCAGCCTGTTTTCTATAGCTAATCCTGCATTAGTATCAGCTTTCAATTTATTTTTAAAAAGATGATTGTAAATTAATGCGTTAGGACCTTTGTCTAATGAAATTCTGATTTTAGCTTTCGTAAAATAACTTATTATATTACTAGATATTTTAGAGTAAACATCTATTACAGCATCATAATGTTCCTTTTTTAGCTGTTTCGCAAATTGATATAGTTTTAGCTTGCTTTTTTCGAGTTCGGGTGTAAAAAAATGAAACTTATCAATAAAAGGATGGTTTTCAACAACAGGATAGGTTTGAGAGTTGATAATGTAATGCACTTCAGCATCAGGATGTTTTTGCTTTATAGCCTCAAACAAAATGCTTGTTGCTAAAACATCACCTATCATTTTTTGTTGAATGATTAAAACTTTCAAACTTTAAGCTTTCTAAAAATCATTAGCAGAAACGCTAACTCAGTTTAAATTTACACAGCAACGTCGTACTCTCTTAAAGCATCATTAAGAGAAGTTTTCTTATCAGTACTTTCTTTACGCTTACCAATTATCAATGCACATGGTACTTGGTATTCGCCAGCAGCAAATTTTTTGGTATAACTTCCAGGAATAACAACTGAACGTGCAGGAACAATACCTTTCATTTCAACAGGTTCATCTCCTGTAACATCAATAATTTTTGTACTCATAGTCAGTACAACATTAGCACCAAGTACAGCTTCTTTTTCAACACGAACGCCTTCAACAACTATACAACGACTACCAATAAATGCACCATCTTCAATAATTACGGGAGCAGCTTGTAAAGGTTCTAAAACTCCACCAATACCAACACCACCCGAAAGGTGAACGTTTTTTCCTATTTGAGCGCAACTACCCACAGTTGCCCAAGTGTCAACCATAGTGCCTTCATCAACATAAGCACCAATATTAACATAACTAGGCATTAATATAGTGCCAGATGAAATATAAGCACCATGTCTTGCTACAGCATGTGGTACTACTCTTATGCCTTTTTCAGCGTAGTTACGTTTTAAAGGAATTTTATCATGATACTCAAAAATACCAACTTCTAGCGTTTCCATTTGTTGAATAGGGAAATACAATACTACAGCTTTTTTAACCCATTCGTTAACTTGCCAACCGTTAGCGGTAGGTTCAGCAACTCTTAATTCTCCAGCGTCTAGTAAGTTAACTACTTTTCTAATGCTGTCAATTGTGTTTTGGTCTTTTAAAAGTGCTCTGTCTTCCCAAGCATTTTCAATAATGGTTTGTAATTCTGTCATTGGTATAATTTAAGTTTTAAACTAGCTACAAAGATAGTTCTATAATTTTAAGAGAAAAAAATAAAATAATATGTGACCTATCCGTTGTGTGTGTGTCTTAAAAATGATTAATGAGTGGTTTTGTTTAGTTAGAGGGAAATTAAATCATCAGTTAATTAATAGCTAATTATTTTAATAACTCTTCCTTTTTATAAAGGGAGAGTTTTTTATTATGTTACCTTTGCAATCAATATGGCAAGAATTTTAGCAATAGATTTTGGTACTAAAAGAACAGGAATAGCTGTAACTGATGAGTTGCAAATTATAGCTTCTGGGTTAACAACTGTTGAAACTAAAGACTTGTTTGCTTTTTTAAAAGAGTATGTCTCTAATGAATCTGTAGAGCTATTTGTTATTGGAGAGCCTAAGCGTTTAAATAATGAAGCCTCTGAAAGTGAGGTAGCTATTAAACCATTTATTGATAAGCTTAAGAAGACTTTTCCTGATATACCATTTACAAGAGTTGATGAACGTTTTACTTCTAAAATGGCGTTTCAAACCATGATAGATAGTGGGTTGACTAAAAAACAACGAAAAAATAAAGCCTTAGTAGATGAAATTAGCGCTACAATAATACTTCAAAGTTACCTTTATTCAAGATAAAAAAAGGCTATAAAGTGTATTTTATCAGTAAATTAAGGCATTTCAACTAAATTATTTTAGGCATTTGCTCCTGAGATATATGTTTGGCTTGGTAATTATTTAAAACCCCAAACTATGAAAAACAACTACTATTTATTTTTATTACTTATAATAGGCCTATTTGGTTTTAATAAAGTAAACGCGCAATCTTGCCCTCCAACAGGATTCTCTAACGGATCTTCATTGTATTTCTTTTATGACTCAGGAACTTCTCTATGTGAGAACAGACCAACTACTGTAAATGTAGGATCTAGTGTTTTTACACTATCTAGTTGTGATGACGAGTATTCTATTTATGGATTAACATCAGGAGACCCAGTTGCTCCACCAAACACTTTTACTGCTGATTTTGGTTATGCAACTTGCGAATACACTGACGGAACACTTACTAACGAAACATTATCGATAAAACAAGTTGAAGCAATTTTTAATTCTTTAAGAGTATTTCCAAACCCAGTAACTACTGGAAATACATTAAATGTAAAGTTTCAATCTAATGTTTCAGCAAGTATCAATATATATTCAGTAACAGGAAAACTGGTTTTAACTGAAAATACTGATAATTTAAGTGTGAAACCTTTAAGTATTTCTAATTTACCTAACGGTATTTATATGGTTCAAATTACATCTAACAATCTATCTATTTCAAAGAAGGTTGTAGTAATGAGATAAAAAATATTCAAACTCAAATATTAAACTCCTTACCATGTAAGGAGTTTTTTTGTGCTTAAAAACTTCAAAAAAGGCATAAGAATTGTATTTTTGCATCCGAAAATAAGAATTTATGATTTTACCTATTGTTGCCTATGGCGATTCTGTTTTAAGAAAAAAAGCAGAAGAGATTACTAAAGATTATCCTAATCTTAATGAACTTATTGATAATATGTACGATACTATGTATGGTGCGTATGGTGTAGGTTTGGCAGCACCACAAATAGGGTTGCCAATACGTTTGTTCTTAGTAGATACTGAACCGTTTTCAGAAGATGAATCGCATACTGAAGAAGAAAAGCAACAATTAAAAGCTTTTAAACAAACTTTTATAAACGCTAAAATTTTAGAAGAAGAAGGAGATGAATGGGCTTTCAACGAAGGTTGCTTAAGTATTCCAGATGTAAGAGAGGATGTGTTTAGACAACCAAAAATAAAGATTCAGTATCAGGACGAAAATTTTGAAACACATGTCAAAGAGTTTGATGGTTTAATTGCGAGAGTTATTCAGCATGAATACGACCATATTGAAGGTGTTTTATTTACTGATAAGTTATCGTCATTTAAAAAGCGACTTATAAAAGGAAAGCTAGCTAACATATCAAAAGGAAAAATAAAGATTGACTATAAAATGAAGTTTCCTTTAATGAAAAAGAAACGTTAATAGTTTTAATTCTTATTCACAAAAAATTATATTTGCCCACAACAAAAAAAAGCCTGTTTAACACATGAGTTTAGATAAAATTCTTTCTATTTCCGGAAAACCTGGATTATTTAAAATAGTAACGCAAACACGTGGAGGATTAATTGCCGAATCATTAATTGATAAAAAAAGACTATCAGTTAACATACACAGCAATGTAAGTGTACTTAGTGAAATAGCTATTTATACACTATCAGAAGAATTGCCACTATACAAAGTGTTTCTTAAAATAAAAGAGAAAGAAAACGGGCAAACTACATCAGTAAGTCATAAAGATGGTAAAGATGCTTTAGAAGAATATTTCTTTGAAGTTTTACCAGACTATGACGAAGATAGAGTATATGCAAGCGACATAAAAAAGATTGTACAATGGTACAATTTACTTCACCAACACAACCTGTTGGAAAACCTTGAAGCTCTTGAAGATTCAACTTCTGAAGAAGAAGAATAACAACTTACATTTTTTGGTTAATATGTTTTAATAAACATGTAGTAATACATGCTTTATTAAATAGCTATTAATCGTATTTTTGGGTCTTAATATTATCAAATCATGACAGATAAAACCCAACAACTAAAAGCATTTGAGCGTTTGTTAATCATTATGGATGAGTTGCGTGAGCAATGTCCATGGGATAAAAAGCAAACTATGGAATCCTTACGACACCTAACCATTGAAGAAGTTTATGAGTTAGGTGATGCTATTTTGGATAATGATTTAGATGAAGTAAAAAAGGAGCTAGGTGATGTACTTTTACATATTGTATTTTATTCAAAAATAGGAAGCGAAACCAACCATTTTGATATTGCTGAAGTTTGTAATAGCATTTGCGATAAGCTTATTGATCGTCATCCGCATATTTATGGAGATGTAAGTGTCGATAATGAAGAGGATGTAAAACGCAATTGGGAACAGTTAAAACTAAAAGAAGGAAAGAAAAGCGTATTAGAAGGTGTCCCAAGAAGTTTACCAGCAATGGTAAAAGCGAGTAGAGTACAAGATAAAGTTGCTGGAGTAGGTTTTGACTGGGAAGAGCCTCATCAAGTTTGGGAAAAAGTTGAGGAAGAAATCCAAGAATTGAAGCATGAAGTAGATAGTGGAAATAGAGAAAATATGGAGAACGAGTTTGGAGATGTTTTATTTTCTTTAATAAACTATGCAAGGTTTTTAAAAATTAATCCTGAGAATGCTTTAGAGAAAACCAATAAAAAATTCATTAAAAGATTTCAGTATTTAGAAGAAAAAGCGAAGTCACTAAACAAAAGTTTACAGGACATGAGCCTAAGAGAAATGGACGTTTATTGGGAAGAAGCAAAAAAAATATAATTTTTTTTCACTTTGCGTGATCCAAACATGTAAGATAATACGTATATAATACAGATAGAAACTTGAAATTATAGTTTCATAATCATAAGTAGGTAGTCTTAATTATATTTTAAGCGGATGTGATTAAGATTCAAAATTTAGTTTAGTTAGGGGTCACAATCCTACCTGTTTTTAGCAGGTAGGATTTGATTTTTAATACATATCCTTAAGTTTTCTAAGTTTTTCTTCCCAAATGCTCAGATTGTTTTTATGGTTTTCAATATTGTTTAAAACATCTTTTACCATAGGGTTGCTTTCATCAACATTAGAGAAAAACTGAAGATTGTTTTCTAGTTGGTTGATTTCTCCTTTTACTTCGTCTATTTTTTTACGAATAAAATTATGTTCATTATCAAGAAGTCTAGTATCATCAGGTTGCGATAAGGCTTCAAGTTTATTTTCAAACTTAATCATTTCAATTTCGGTCTTATCCATTTTAAGTTTACCGAACATGTCATCTAAAGCCTTATTGAACTTTCCTTCAATATAACGTTTGCTGTGAGGAACATTGCCTAATGATTTCCACTCGTCTATTTTAGCTTTTAAAGTTTCAATATCACTTTCTGGTGTTCCTGATAATTTTAAATCTTTTAAGGCTTCTAAAAACTTTGACTTCTTTTCATAGGCTTCAAATAATTCTTTATTAGCAGCATTACGCTCAGCATGAAGTTTATCGAAGTAATGATTACAAGCAGCTTTAAACTTGTGCCAAATTTTGTCACTGTCTTTTCTTGGAACATGCCCAATTTTTTTCCAGTCACTTTGAATTTTCTTCATTAAAGGTGTTACAGTTTCAAAGTCTTCACTGTCCTTATTGTCTTCAGCAATTTTTATTAGGTCTAGCTTTTTCTGAAGATTATCATACTGTTCCTTTTTTAAGTTTTTATAAAAGGAATTTTTCTTTTTATTAAAAGCTCTAACTGATGCTTTAAATTTTGCCCAAGTAGCTTCATTAACTTTAATTGGTACTTTTCCAGCATTAAAGAAATCTTGTCTTAAGGCTTCAATAGTTTTTATTTTCTTTTGCCATGCTTGATGTGTGTTGGCGTTGTCTTGAGCTACTGCATCAATCTTTGCGATAATTTCTTCTTTACGCTCTAAGTTAGCTTCATAGGCCTTATCTAAATCGGCATAATACGCTTGTCGTTTATCATGTATGGTTTTAGTTGCATTGCTAAATCGATCCCAAATGTCTTCTCGATGTTCTTTAGCAACAGGACCAAGGTCTTCTTTCCACATTTTATGTAGCACTTGCAATTCTCTAAACGCTCTGTTTACGTTGTCATCTTTTGCAAGTTCTTCAGCGCGCTCAATAATTTTAAGTTTTTGATCCAAGTTGTGTTTAAAATCCATATCTCTCAAATCACGATTGAGATGCAGGAAATCATAGAAAATCTCAACATGGTGATGGTATGTATTCCAAGCGTTATTGTATTTGTCTCTTGGAATCGGACCAGCATTTCGCCATTCTTCTTGTAGTTCTTTAAAGTGCTTGTATGTTGTGTTTATATTTTCTTCAACATTAATAAGTCCCTTAATTTCCTCAATAATTCTTAAACGATTTTCTAGGTTAGATTTTAAACTGCTTTCTAGATTTTTGTAGTAAGCGTTTAGGTTGCTTTTATACTCTTTATAAAGTGAATTGAACTCTTTTTTTGTTGGAGTAGAGTACTTGAAGTCTATTTCATTACCACTATCGTTAATGAATTCTTCTTTTTTCTCTTCAAGAAGTTCACTGAATTTAGCATTGAATTCAGATCTTATCTCATCAACATGAGATTTTATAGTTTGAACTTTTTGTTGTTTAAGTAAACTGTCAAATTCTTTTACCAACTGCTCCATTGACATGGCGTGGTAGTCTTTTTCTTCTAGTGTGTGTCTTTCACTATTGCTTTCGTCTTCAGCATCTTCGGCATTAGACTCGTCAATTTCATCTACATGAGAGTTGGATTTTTCTTCAACAGTCTCAGTTTTGGTTTCCTCATTAGTTTCAACCTGTTCTGAAGTAGAATTAGTATTCTCATCAGTTGTTGGGTTTTCTAATGACGTAGCATCTTGAGTTGTTTCAGCTCCAGTACTTTCAGTAGCTTGGTTTGCAGTAGCTTTTGTTTCTTCGTTTCCATCTGCATTTTGCAGGTTATCTTTCTCTGACATTTTACAATGTTTTTAGTTCTAAATACTTAAAAAGCTAATATACTAACAAGTCACTGAATTACAAAAAGGAATAGAAATTTTGGTACTTTATTTAAGATTCCAAATTTTCCAAGCTTTTTCGGCTTGTAGCTCTAGCATTTTATAGCCATTACAAGTTTGTGCACCTTTTATGTCACCACAAGTTAAAAACTTTGTTTGATCAGGATTGTAGATTAAATCGTAAAGTATGTGGTTTGATGTGATGCCATCGTAAGGAATATCAGGACATGTGTTAACGTCAGGATAAGTTCCAACAGGAGTACAATTAATAATAATTGAGTATGAGCTTATGATTTGATCGGTTAAATCTGAATACAAAAATTTAACTCCAGATTTTGGAGTTCTAGATACATAATCAAAATCTATTTTTAATTTTTTTAGCGTGTATGCTATAGCTTTTGAAGCTCCACCTGTTCCTAAAATTAAAGCAGAAGTATGATGAGGTTTTAATAAAGGTTGTAACGATTTTTTGAATCCGTAATAATCCGTGTTGTAACCTTTAAGTTTTCCTTTAGGAGAAATTCTTATAGTATTTACAGCTCCAATTTTTTTCGCTCTTTTGTTAATATCGTCTAATAGAGGGATTACAGCCTCTTTGTAAGGTATAGTTACGTTTAATCCTACTAACTTTTTATTGGAAGCAATAATATCTTTTAATTCAGAAATTGCTTTGATGTCAAAATTTTCGTATTCAAACGGAAGTTGTTCATTTTCAAATTTTTCAGTGAAATATTTTTTGGAAAATGAATAGGAGATATTCTTACCTACTAATCCTAATTTATGCATTTATCTTTCTGGTTTTTTGTCCGTACCATTCCAACGCCAAAACTATTAAAATTCCTATTAAAACAAACAAAATTGCAATGTATGTTTCGTTGTTAAGTTCAGGAATAAATCGTGTGTAGTTTTCTATAATTTTTTGTCCAGTAGAGTCTAAAATAAAATCACCTGAAGCGTTTTGTTTGTAAACAATCTCTTTCCAAGGCCAAACAACACCAAGAGAGCCAATAATAAAACCAATTATTGTTGCTGTGGTAATACTTTTATAATGTTTTAAAATGTAATTAAGTATGTGCGAAAATGTTACTAATCCAGTAACTGAGCCTAAAGTGAACACTCCTAAAACTTTTAGCATTCTTATTCTATTTGCATCGTGAACAAACTCAAAATTGCCGCTAAAAATTTCAGAAAAAGTATCATATAAAGCATTAACGGAGTCCACTAGAAGTAATACGTAATTTCCTAAGAGAATTAATATGAAAGAACCAGAAAATCCAGGAAGTGTCATTCCTGAAACACTAATGATTCCACAGAAAAATACAAACCAAAGATTGTCATTTTCTTTAGCTGGATCTAAAAAACTAATACCAACACCTAAGGCAATACCTATAATTAAAGAGAGTATTGTTTTATAATTCCAGTCTTTAAAATCTTTGTTTATGTAATAAATGGAGCCAATAATCATCCCAAAAAACAAACTCCAAACAAAAAGCTGATAATGCTCCAGGAAGTAATCCAATATTTTTGATACGCTAAAATAACTTACCAACATCCCAAAAAGGAGTAAGGTAAGAAACCGACCGTTTATGTAATTGAAAAAACTTTTAAATCTACCGTTGAATAAAAGTTTAAAAGCTGTTTTGTTTACCTTTTGAAGTGAGTATATAAACTCTTCATAAAACCCTGCAACAAAAGCAACCACACCACCAGATACACCAGGAACCTTATTCGCGGCTCCCATTGCTAGTCCTTTAATGACCAGAAATAGTTTGTCTTTAAAAGTTCTGGTGCTTTGCATTGTTATTGTTTTTTAGAACCTAACTTTTCAAGTATAAAAATTGTAGAAAAACCTACAATCATTAAAACAATGGCAATTGCTAATTTAGGGTCTCCATCAAAGTTAAAAGGAGATATGCTTTCTTCTAATAAAGGAATTTGTTCTCCTTTAGAGTTTGTTCTCCATGTTAGCACTTTTTTCCAAGGCCAAATTTTGTTTAAAGACCCAAAAATAAAACCAGTAAGAATAGCTAATGTGATATTGTGGTAGTTTTTGAACAACCACTTTAAAACGCGACTAAAACTCAATAAACCAACAACTGCACCAACAGCAAAAATTAGTATTTTTTTTATGTCAAAGTCATGCAAAGCATCACTTAAGGTTTTGTATGCTCCAAGAATAACAAGAATGAATGAACCCGAAATACCTGGTAAAATCATAGCGCAAATAGCAATAGCTCCAGCAAAAAATAAAAACAAAGGATTATCATTATTAGCCATTGAAGGTAGTGTTGTAATATAATAGGCGATTAAGGCTCCAGCTATTAGAGAAATAATAACTGCTAAATTCCATTTTTGTATTTGCTTACCTACAAAGAAGATACTAGCTACAATTAACCCAAAAAAGAACGACCAAATTAAAATAGGATGATTTTCAATAAGGTATTTGGCTAATCGCATAAAGGACACAAAACTAATAATAATACCAGTTAATAGTGCCACCAAAAAGTTACCGTTAAGCTGAATCCAAAAGGCTTTAAAACCTTCTTTTCTAAGAGTTGTAATTAAGGATAAGTTAACGTTGCTGATAGTGGTAATTAGTTCTTCGTAAATACCAGAAATAAAGGCTATTGTTCCGCCAGAAACTCCAGGAACTGCATCTGCTGCTCCCATGGCAATACCTTTAAGTGAAAGGATGAAATAATCTAAAAAGCGTCTTTGCATTTGTTATTTTAAAAAATAAGAAACGTAAAGGTATGGAATTTTCGCTTTAAGCCTTTTTAGAATTTGAAATAATCTCTTTTACAGAAATTTTATTATAAACTTTCGGGAAAAGTTCTTCTAGTATGTAATAAAACTCATCGTCTAGCAACAAGCCATTTTTTAAATGGTAATGCGCTTTTTCTGATTCGTGTAATGTAAAATATAAACCAGCTAATCTAAACTCAATTTCTGGTGTTTCAGGGTAAAATTCTGCAGCTTGAATTAAGTTGTAAATAGAAGCTTCAAACTCACCTAAACTGATTAGAATATCAGACCTAGATAACCAAGTTTGAAGTTCATAATTGCCAAGTTCTAATGTTTTTTTGTAGCCTCTTTCAGCTTCTTCCAAAAAGTTTAACTGATGATTGATTTGTGCATACAGTTTCCAGTAAATCACATTTTCACAATCAATATTTATTGCTTTGTTGATGTAATAAAGCGCTTTTTGGAAATTTCGTTTCTTATTATAAAACTTAGTAATGGCAATCCATCCTTTATCTAAAAGCGGATCTTCGTGTACAGTTTTGTAAAAATATTGAACCGCTAAGTCGTCATTGCCTAATTTTTCATAACAATGACCAATTCTTAACAGTGCAAATGATGTAGGCTCGTCAAGTGCTAAGGTTATTTTATAATTTTCAATAGCATTATTGTACTGTTGTTGCTTTTCTAAAACTTTTCCTTTTTCAAGATAAGCACCTACAAAAGTGTCGTCTGAAATAATAGCAAAGTCAAATGCTGCTAATGCTTTTTTATAGTCTTTAATTGCAAAGTATTGCTTACCTAATTGATGCCAAGCAACTTCGCAATAAGGATTGCTGTCTAAATATTGAGTTAAGAAGTTGATAGCTTCTTCGTTTTGGTCAAGAAAATCAAAACAATAAATAATATTATACAAAGCAGAGTAATCGTGCATGTCTAATTCAAGACACTTGATAAAATACTCTTTTGCTTCTTCAAACTTATCTAAAAACAGGTATTCCATACCAATGAGTGCGTATAAATCAGAATCATCCTCGTCATTATTACTCAGTTTTAAAGCAATCTTTAACGTGTTGATTGCCATTTCGTGTTCATCTCTTTTAGAGAGAACATTTGCTTTTTGAACATAAATTTCTTCGTTAGAAGGTTCTATTTCATAAAGTTCATCAAGAATCTTGTCAGCATGTTCTAGCTTGTTTTCAATAACATAAATCTCAACCTGAAAAAGTTTAAGGTTAACTGATGTTGGATGTTGCTCTAACCCTAATTTGATGGCTTTTTTTGCGAGGGCAATTTTACCAATTTCCAGATAGTGCTGGATTATGTTTTCAAACTCATTTGAATCAAAAAACAACACATTGTTGGTTTTTAGCATTGACTCAAATCTTGTAAGCGATAAGTTGTTTTCGTCACTGCGACTGAACTCCATAGGCAGGTATAATTGTTACTTGTAATAAATTTACTGTTCTATTGGCGCAATTGAAGTTTTTGCGATGAATGTTTTTAACAAATTAATTAACAGGTGAATTTTTATTTTATATGATTGGGTTTTGTTTGCTATGTATCAGATGTTTATGTCGTATTTTTAGAGCGAATAAGATTAAGAAATTGAGTCTAAAACTTTAAGTATTATGTCACAACCTTTAATAATTTCTTCGTTTGAAATGGTTAATGGAGGCGTAATCCTGATGGCTTTTGGCTCAAAAAGTAACCAAAAAAGTATTAATCCTTCGTCTTGACACTTTAAAATAACTTCATTTGTTATGTCTGCAGAAGGTGTCATTGCAGCTAGCATTAATCCTTTTCCTCTTATTTCTTTTATTAAAGGATGCTTTAGTTTTTTACGTATTAATTGCTCTTTTTCTAAAGCTTCAGTCATTAAATTACTTTCAGTAATTTCTTTTACTGTAGCTAAAGCTGAAGCCGCAATTACTGGATGTCCTCCAAATGTAGTGATGTGTCCTAATTTTGGGTTTTCAGATAAATTAGACATCATGTCTTTAGAAGCTGTAAATGCACCAATAGGCATTCCACCACCAAGGCCTTTACCTGTAACTAAAATATCAGGAACACAGTTGTAGTGTTCAAAACCAAATAGTTTTCCTGTTCTACCAAAACCAGGTTGGATTTCGTCTAAGATTAAAACAGCACCAACAGCTTTACACTTTGCTTTAACCTTTTGTAAGTAATCATTGGTAGGTTCAATAAAACCTGCACCTCCTTGTATGGTTTCTAAAATTACTGCTGCAGTTTTTGTGGTAATTGTATTGATGTCAACTTCGTTATTGAATTCAATAAAATGGACATCAGGTAATAAAGGTCTAAACGCTTGCTTGCGTTCTTCGTAACCCATAACACTCATGGAACCCATAGTATTGCCATGATAAGCATGTTTTGCAGCTATTATTTGACTTCTACTTGTAAAACGTTTGGCTAGTTTTAAAGCGCCTTCAATAGCTTCGGTACCAGAGTTTGTTAAATACGTTGTTTCAAGAGGCTTAGGTAAATGTTTAGCTAAAAGTTTAGCAAGTTCTACTGCTGGTTCTTGAATGTATTCGCCATAAACCATAACATGCATGTATTTATCCAGTTGATTTTTTATGGCGTTAACAACTTTTGGGTGATTGTGACCTAAGCTATTTGCTGAAACACCAGCTACAAAATCTAAATAAGCTTTATTGTTTGAATCATAAATATAACTACCATTAGCATGAGAAATTTCCATAGCTAAAGGATGAGGACTCGTTTGCGCTTGGTATGTGAAAAAATCCGATTTCATGTTATTGCTTATCCTTTTTAGGCTTAACCACCTTTTTTAGAGGTGTGTTTTGAGCTTTAATGGAATCTCTTTTTTGCAATACTTGTTTAGGAATATTGCGAGCAGCTTTGTTTACTTTTTTAGGGTCTTCGCTTTCAGCTTCGTCAACTCGGTCTAACAACGCTTCATCAAAAAACTCTTCTTCAGGAACAAACTCTCCTAGTCCTTTTATAATAGGAAGTTCTAGTGGAGGATCGTCTTTAAAAAGGTCTTCAACACTAGTTGGACGTTCTTCTTCTCGCCAATCAAAACCTCTAAGTCGTCTAGCATTTTCAGGGAATTGAGATTCAGGAAATAAGTCTCCATCAACCTGATTGATTAGTCTAATTTCATTAATAGTGTTATCTGAAATTTGAATGTTGATACTACCAGACTTTGACTTGTTTATTCCAATGAGTTCATTTTCTCCATCTCTAGAGAAATAGATGATTTCAGCATTTTTTATGATATCAACATTATATAATTCGTTGTTTTTAAACAAGCCATATAGTTTTTGCCCCTTAATTTGATTAAATCCTGTGCCTAAAGTGTCTTTACTTATTAAAAAGGCATTGTCAAATACTTTTAAAGAGTCTAGTTCTTCGGTTTCAGTGTTTGAAATTAAGTGAATAGTGTCTCCACTCATTTGATTACCTAAGTTCCATAATATAGGTTTGCGCTTAGTAGCAAAAGCATCGGTTGATGAAAAGCGTGATAAATTGATAAGCTCGGTCAATCCTGTTTTATGGTCAGCATGAATAGAATCTGCTTTTCCACTTAAATCACTTTTGTAAATTTTGGCATTATAATAAGCCCTTGTAATTCGATGTTCAGGTTTACCAGTAACCATAAGCGTGTCACTGTGTATGTAAATGGAATCGTTTTCTTGTACTGTAATTGCTAAAGCACGTTTGGTGATGAACACAGAGTCTTTTTCTCTAAATACTTCGGCATAATGTCCTTTAATGATACTTTTATTTGTAGTATCTGTAACTTTTATGTTATTGGTTGCAGAAGCAAAACTTCGGTTTCGATCAAAGAACATACTATCACCTTCAAAAATTCGATTTTCATAATCTATTCTTGATTTTTTTACGAAATAACCAACATCGTTATTGGTGTCATAAAATCCTCTTTCGCAATAAATGTTTGAAGTTTCGCCTTTAATAGTTGTTGGACCATAAAGGTAAGCGTAACCACTTTCAGAATAAAAATCTAATTGGTTGGAATTAATTGTGTAATCAGGATTAACCAATACCACGTCTTTTAAAAAACGGTATTTTTTGCTGTCCATGTAATAACGACCAATTTGACTAGTAATAGTACCAGAAGAGTCTCTAACCACTTTTCCTTTACTCTTATAATAAGCTTGTTGTTTTGCTCGGTCAAAAAAGAGCGTGTCAGTTGTTAAGGTAGATTGCGGTTCGGTAAGTACAACGTCTCCACTGGCAAAAGCTAGTTTTGTAGTTCCGCTATATTCAACATACTTAGCAGTCATGTTTATAGTATCTCCTTGCTGCATTCTCACATTACTGAATGCCTCAATAAAGTTTTCGTTTTTATAATAAATGGCTTTATCACACCACATGTTTACACCATCATGAGTAACATGAATTTGTTGCTGGTCATTTCTTACAAAGGTTGCAATGTCTTTACCAACAGTAGAATCAGCAACCATAAAACCAGCATGCTCAATTTGTATTCTTTTACCTTCTTGAGCATAACTTTTAGTGACTACAAAAAGTATGAGTATAGTGTAATAGAGTAGGTTGTGTATTTTCAAGATAAAATTAATTTTTTTCAAAAATAACTATATTCTAAAGGCTTTCGTATGTGTTAACACATTTTTTAACAGAAAAAAGCCTGCTTAAAAATAATGAGCAGGCTTAGTATTTAGGTTTGTAAATTACTTTCTTACAATGGTTTGTTTTCTGTCAGGTCCTACCGAAACAATTGTGATAGGAAGTTCAAGTTCTTTTTCTAAGAAAGCGATGTAATCATTAAGTTGTTTTGGCATTTGAGATGCTTCAGTCATTTCTGTTAAGTCTTCATTCCAACCGTCAAACTCTGTGTATATAGGCGTTACATTTTTCTCTTCAATATTAAACGGTAAGTGATGTATGGTTTCACCTTTATAGTTATAAGCAGTACATACTTTTAACGATTTGAATCCAGAAAGGACATCACCTTTCATCATGATAAGTTGCGTAACACCATTTACTTGACATGCATAGCGTAATGCTACCAAATCTAACCATCCGCAACGACGTGGACGACCAGTTGTTGCTCCAAACTCATGACCAACTTTAGCCATAGTTTCTCCATCTTGATCAAATAATTCAGTAGGGAATGGTCCAGAACCTACACGAGTAGTGTAAGCTTTAAAGATGCCATACACTTCGCCAATTTTATTAGGAGCAATTCCAAGTCCAGTACAAGCACCTGCAGCTGTAGTGTTACTAGAAGTTACAAATGGATAGGTTCCAAAATCGATATCTAAAAGCGAACCTTGAGCACCTTCGGCTAAAATGGATTTGTCCGATTTTTGTGCTTGGTGTAAGTACTCTTCAGAATCTATAAACTGAAGTGTTTTTAGAGTTTCTATAGCATCAAAGAATTCAGCTTCAAGTTCTTTTAAATCGTACTGAATGTCAACATTATAAAATGCTATCATAGCTTCGTGCTTATCTGCAAGAGCTCTGTATTTTTCTTTCCAATCGGCAAGTTCTATATCACCAACTCTTATACCATTTCTTCCGGTTTTGTCCATGTAAGTTGGACCAATACCTTTAAGGGTTGAGCCTATTTTAGCCTTTCCTTTTGAAGCTTCGCTTGCAGCATCTAATAAACGATGCGTAGGCAGTATAATGTGAGCTTTTCTAGAAATAAGAAGTGATACTTTGTAGTCCACATCTTGTTCTGCTAATTTATCAAGCTCTTTTTTGAAGATTACAGGGTCAATAACTACACCATTACCAACTACATTTGCAGTATCGTTATGAAAAATACCAGAAGGTATTGTGTGTAATACATGTTTTTTACCATTAAATACCAATGTATGTCCAGCATTTGGACCACCTTGAAATCTTGCAATAATATCGTATTTGGAGGTGAGAACATCAACAATTTTTCCTTTGCCTTCGTCTCCCCATTGTAAACCTAGTAGTAAATCTACTGCCATTATAATTTAGTTAGTGTTATTTGTTTTTAGTTCCGTAAAAATAAAGTGAGTGATTGTTGATTTTTATATCAAAAACTTCTTCGATGGTTTTTTTGATAGATTGAATTCTTGGGTCGCAAAATTCAATTACCTCACCAGTGTCAGTTAAAATAACATGATCGTGTTGTTTGTCGAAGTAAGATTTTTCATAATGTGCTTGGTTTTGACCAAATTGGTGTTTTCTTACCAAGCCACACTCTAAAAGGATTTCTATAGTATTGTATAGTGTAGCACGACTTACACGATAGTTTTTATTTTTCATTTTGATGTATAGAGATTCAATATCAAAATGTTCTTCACTATCGTAAATTTCCTGAAGTATAGCATAACGCTCAGGAGTTTTTCTGTGTCCTTTTTCTTCTAAGAAAGCCGTAAAAACGTTCTTTACGATTTCTTGATTACTTTGTTCTGTCTTTACACTCATAATTAATCCCGAAGGTTCGGGAGCAAATTTACACATTTTTTACACTCTAGTAACCTTATCTATACCATTAATTTTTTTAAGGTTATCCATAAGTTTTTTTAACATGGAATTGTTTTTAACTACAACGTTGATTTTTCCTGTGAAAACACCATCGTCACTTTGAAAACTAATACTCTTCATGTTAACGTGCATATTTGAAGAAATAATTTTTGTAATGTTGTTTACCAATCCTAAATTATCAATACCAGATAATTTTATTTGAGCTGAAAATTCTTGTTGCGAAGAATCTATCCATTTTGCCTGAATAATTCTGTAGGCATAATTAGATTGTAAGCTCAAGGCATTTGGGCAATTCTTTTTATGGATTTTTATACCTTCATTAATAGTTAAAAATCCAAATACAGGATCTCCAGGAATAGGATTACAACAGTTAGCTAACTTATAATCTAGTTTTTCTTCTTCTTTACCAAAAACTAATAAATCATACTTTGAGGTAATCTCATCTTTTTCTATCTCTTCCTTAGAGATGTTTTGTCTTCTAGAGATTTTATTTTTGATAAAGCTAACTAAAGCATTGCTTCTAGATGAAGCAAAGTCCTTAAGCATACTATTGTCAATAGTGCCAATGCCAACACGATAAAATAAGTCTAAGCTTGTTTTTAGCTTAAAGTAAACAACCATGTCGTTTACAGCCTTTTCATCAAGGTTTATTTTAAGTTGCTTTAGTTTTCGTTTTAAAATCTCTTTACCGTCTTCAGCAATTGTTTTTTTCTCGTCTTTTAACGACCCTTTAATTTTGCTTCGAGCTCTTGCAGTGGTAGCATAGTCTAACCAGTTGGAGTTAGGTTTGGCATTTTCGGATGTTAAAATTTCAACTTGGTCACCACTTTGCAATTCTTGACTCAAAGGCACCAGTTTGCCATTTACTTTAGCTCCTCTTGTTTTCATACCTATTTCGGTATGGATACTAAAGGCAAAATCTAAAGGTGTTGCGCCTTTTGGTAACGATTTTAAATCTCCTTTAGGCGAGAAGACATAAATTTCTTTTGAATATAGGTTGAGCTTAAACTGTTCAACAAAATCAACAGCATTGGTTTCGTTAGTTTCTAATGCTTCTTGTAGTTTATTTATCCAGGTGTCTAGAGCATCTTCGGTATTACCTTGTTTGTATTTGTAGTGTGCTGCATAGCCTTTTTCGGCGATTTCGTTCATGCGCTCACTACGAATTTGAACTTCTACCCAACGTCCTTTAGGTCCCATAACCGTTATATGCAACGCTTCGTAACCAGTAGATTTTGGAGAGGATATCCAATCTCTTAATCGGGTTGGGTTAGGTGTGAAGTGGTCTGTAACTATGGAGTAGATTTTCCAAGCTAGGAATTTTTCGTTAGCGACATCTGACTTGTAAATGATACGAACAGCAAATTTGTCATATACTTCATCAAAGGTGACACCTTGTTTTATCATTTTTCTACGGATAGAATAAATAGATTTTGGTCGACCTTTAATGTCGTAATTTAAGCCTTCAGCATCTAAAGCATCTTTAATGGTTTTAGAAAAGGTTTCAATGTATTTGTCTTGCTCTTCTTTACTTTCCTTTATTTTATCATGAATGTCTTGATAAACTTCAGGTTCGGTATATTTTAAACCAAGATCTTCTAGTTCGGTTTTTATGTTGTAAAGCCCAATTCTATGTGCTAATGGTGCATAGATGTACAGTGTTTCAGAAGCTATTTTTTCCTGTTTATCACGTCTCATCGCATCCATGGTTTGCATGTTATGAAGACGGTCGGCTATTTTGATAATGATAACTCTAATGTCGTCGTTAAGCGTTAATAGCATTTTACGGAAATTTTCCGCTTGGGTGGAAACATCGGTTTCTTTACTTAGTGACGAAATTTTAGTAAGTCCGTCAACAATACGAGCAACAGTTTCTCCAAATAATTGTTCGATGTCATTTTTGGTATAATCCTCATTGTCTTCAACAACATCATGGAGCAGAGCAGCAGCAATAGAGATAGCATCCAAGCCTATTTCTGAAGCGACAATTTTTGCTACAGCTATAGGATGAAAAATATAGGCTTCACCAGATTTTCTACGTTGATCTTTGTGCGCATCAACAGCTACATCAAACGCATGACGGATTAATTTTTTATCGTCATTGGTTAATGTCTGGTAACTTACTTTAAGGAGTTCTTTGTAAGCTTTAGCAATGGCTGCATTTTCTTTTTCTATCTCAACTTCTGTCATAAAACTAAAGTACGCATTAGAAATTTAATGTGCAATTGCTTTTTATGGTTTTATTTAATGGAAAACAGTTACCAAACCTGTTAAAAATAAATGCTATTTAACCCATTAAATTTCGCATGCGTTGTAACAGTGTTGGGTGTGAATAATGCACAAATACGTAAGCTTTGTGAGGTGTTAAATTGCTAAGGCTGTTTTTGTTTAGTTTTTTTAAAGCTGTGATAAGCGGTTGCGCTTTATAAGTGTTTTTTGCGTAATCATCAGCTTGATATTCAAACTTTCTAGACAGCCAATTCATTACCAATCCTGTGATTTCAGAAATAGGCGCGTAGAGTAGTCCAAAAGCAACTAAACCAACATGAAAACTGTGTGTGCTTACACCTAAGGCATTAGAAAGTAATGGGTTGGTTATAAAAATGGAAAGCACATACAAGGTAAGTCCTGTAAGTAATACTGAAGCTACTAAGTTGTAAATAATGTGTTTTCTTTTGTAATGACCTACTTCATGAGCTAAAACTGCTACAATTTCCTCTTCTTCCAAATCATTGATTAAGGTATCATATAGTGTAACTCTTTTTTCATTTCCAAAACCCGAAAAGTAAGCGTTTGCTTTTGTGCTACGTTTTGAACCGTCAATCACAAATATTTTTTCAAGATTAAACCCAACCGATTGAGCATATTCTGAAATTTTATGACGTAAAGAGCTTTCTTCTAAAGGAGTTTGTTTGTTGAATAGTGGTACAATAAGCTTAGCATAAAACATATTCATAAATACCGAGAATATGGTTATGATGGCCCAAGCGTATAACCAAAAATGTTGTTGGGTAAGTTGAAATATGTAAATGATGAGTGCTAAAATTCCACCACCAATAACAGCCATCATTAATAAGCCTTTTATTTTGTCTAGAATAAATGTCTTTACGGTAGTTTTATTGAAGCCAAAACGCTCTTCAATTACAAAAGTCTTATAGTAAGAAAATGGAGTAGATAGGATATCACTACCAAACATGATTATACCAAAAAACACCAAAGCGACTACAATTGAGTTATCGCTGAAACGTCTTGCTAAAACATCAACATATTCGAAACCACCAAAACAAATAAAAGCCAACGTTAAAGCCACCGAAAAAGTTGAACTCCAAACACCAAACTTATAATTGGTGAGTTTGTAGGCTTGCGATTTTTTATATTCAGTGTCATCATAAACATCTTTAAGCTCGTTTGGTATAGCATCGTTAAAATGTTTTGCGTTAAGCGCATCTAGGATTTTATCAATAAAAAAATTTACAATGATTATTGCTATTATGATATAAAATAGAGTAGTGGCAGTCATATTAGGAATTAATAATTATCCGTTTAAAATTCTTTGGCGAACAGCTTCAAAAATAAGTATTCCTGCAGCAACAGACACATTCATAGAGTCAATTTCACCTTGCATAGGAATAATAATGTTATGTGTAGACTCTTGCAACCATTCGTCACTTAATCCAGTCGCTTCAGTACCTACAACTATAGCAGTAGGTAATGTAAAATCTTGTGTGTGATAGTTTACAGAAGCTTGTAGTGCAGCACAAAAAATGTTAATGTGATGTTGTTTTAAAAACGAAACGATATCTTTTGTTGAGCCTGTAACCACTTGCTTGGTAAACACGCAGCCAACGCTAGAACGAATAATATTAGGGTTGTATAAATCGGTTTTTGGGTTTGCAATAATTACAGCATCTACATTGGCAGCATCAGCAGTACGTAATAAAGCACCAATGTTACCAGGTTTTTCAGGAGCTTCGGCTACTAAAATCAAAGGGTTTTCACTTTTAAAGATAATATCATCTAAAAGATGTGATTTTGTTTTGGCAACAGCAATAATCCCTTCGGTTGTGTCTCTATGTGCAATTTTTTGAAATACATCTTTAGAAATTTCAATACGTTTAATGTTTGATGGTATTAATGAAGATAGTTCTTCTTCCGAAATCAATTCAGAATAAAACAAAACGGTATCCACGTCATAATTGCCTTTAAGTGCTAAAGATAATTCTCGTTTGCCTTCAATAAGAAACAATCCAGACTTTTTACGCTCACGCGATTTGTCTTTTAACTGAACAAGTTGTTTAATGTAAGGATTTTGTATGCTTGTAATTTCTTTTGTCATAACCAGACAAAAGTAGCCATTTTAGTCGATAATTTTATTGTAACGAATGTCTATTGAACAAAAAAGCGAACCATTTGGTTCGCTTTAAGTTATTCTTGATTTTTGAATTTATTGGAGTAGCGTTTCCACAATTTAGTTTGATGACTTTCTAAACTCACATCGCGACCATCAATAAAAGCGTGTGTTAAAACATTTGTACGCATATCTAATGCATCACCTTCGCTAATAAAAAGTGTAGCGCTTTTACCTTCTTCTAAAGAACCATATTGATCATCAATACCTAAAATTTTAGCAGTATTAAGCGTTATCATTTGTAATGCTTGCTCTTTTGTTACGCCATGAGCTACAGCTGTTCCTGCTAAAAACGGAAGATTTCTAGCATTCATACGCTCCATACTACCACTACTTTCTAAAGCAACTGTAACACCTTTGTCTGTTAATAGTTTTGCTAATTTATAAGGTAAATCGTAATCGTCATCTTCATTACTAGGTGTTTTATGAAGACGTTGTACTAAAACCGGAATATTGTTTTGCTTCAGTAAATCGGCTACTTTATAAGCTGAATAACCTCCAACAATAACCATGTGTTTAATACCATTTTTGTTTTTGAAGTTGATAACATCATTAATTCCTTTTTCGTCATCTACATTTACATATAGTTTTTTAGAACCATCAAAAATACCTTTAAGTGCTTCAAAAGGTAAGTTTGTGATTTTTTTGTCTCCATTGTTATAGGCTTTAGATTGGTCTAAATAATCTTGAAGTTCTTTAACTTGCTTCGAGTAGTTTTCGTTAGGTTTTAAACCAGGGTCTTCTCCACGCCACCAACGACCTCTAGAAAAACTATTAGGCCAATTAACATGAATGCCATCGTCAACTTTTATAGCAGCATCTTCCCAGTTCCAAGCGTCAAATTGAACGATAGACGATGTTCCTGAAATAGTACCACCTCTTGGTGTTATTTGTCCTATAAGTACTCCGTTTGGACGCATACTTTCAACCACTTTAGATTCGGCATTATAGGCAATTAAGCTTCTAATGTGTGGTTTGTAAGTTCCAATTTCGGCATCGTCATCAGTTGCTCTAACTGCATCAATTTCTACTAATCCTAAAGTAGTGTTAGGTACTATAAATCCTGGATACACATGTTTACCTTCGGCATTTATGGTTTCCATGTTAGTGATATTGATTTTTACAATTCCAGCATCGGCAACTGTAAGTAATTTACCATCTTTAATTATGATAATACTATTTTCAATAACCTTACCATTACCAATATGAGCTGTAGCTCCTACAATAGCAATGTCTTTAGTTTGCTTTGGAGCAGGTGTTTGTTGTGCTATCGCTGATGAAAAGCATAACACTAATAACACTATAAGGGTTTGTTTAATTTGTTTCATAATACTGTTTTTTTAGTGTTCATGGTGTTCGTTATCCATAGAATCGCAATGCAAAAATTCTTTTTCTTTTTTCTTAATAGGTTGTGTTTTTAATCCTTTGTTCTTTGCTTGTAACATTAAGTTGATGAGTTCGCTTTTTTCATTTTGAATTTTGCTTCTCATCATTTCATCTCGTTTTAAATCGAAATAGGTAACACCTTCAATAATGGTTTTTTCTGCTTTTGCATATATTGAAAGTGGATGGTCTGTCCATAAAACTACATCAGCATCTTTACCTACTTTAATACTACCAACTCTATCATCGATATGTAATAATTTAGCAGGATTAAGAGTTACGAATTTCCAAGCTTCTTCTTCACTAACACCACCATATTTTACCGATTTTGCAGCTTCTTGATTTAAACGTCGAGACATTTCGCCATCATCACTATTTATAGCAACTGTAACACCTTGGTTGTGCATTATTGCAGCGTTGTAAGGAATGGCATCATTTACTTCATACTTGTATGCCCACCAATCACTAAATGTAGAGCCACCAACACCATGTTCTTTCATTTTGTCAGCAAGTTTATAGCCTTCTAAAATGTGTGTAAACGTATTGATGTTGAAATTGAACTTTTCAGCCACTTTCATTAGCATATTTATTTCGCTTTGTACATAAGAATGACAAGAAATAAAGCGCTCTTTGTTTAATATTTCAGCAAGTACTTCAAGCTCTATGTCTTTACGATAAGGTTTTCCGCTTTTCTTTAAAGCATCATATTCTTTTGCTCGAGTGAAATAATCTATATAGAGTTGCTCAACTCCCATACGTGTTTGTGGGAATCTTGAGTAGCTAGACCAGTTAGACTGTTTTACGTTTTCACCTAATGCGAATTTGATAAACTTAGGACTGTTGTCATAAATTAAATTATCGGCAGATTCTCCCCATTTTAGTTTTATAATTGCTGAGCGACCTCCAATTGGGTTAGCCGAACCATGTAAGATTTGTATTGAAGTTACACCTCCAGCAAGATTACGGTAAATACTTATATCTCCTGGTTCTACAACATCTTCTATAGATACTTCGGCAGAAGAGTTTTGTCCACCTTCGTTTATAGATGCAGCAGCAATATGTGAGTGCTCATCAATAACTCCAGCAGTAAGATGTTTTCCTGTTGCATCAATAACTTTTGCGCTATTGTCTGATAGGTTTTGACCTATTTTGGCAATCTTTCCGTTTTTGATAAGTACATCAGTGTTTTCTAAAATTCCATCAGCTTCATTAGTCCAAACTGTAGCATTTTTAAATAATAATGTTTCGGCTTTTGGTAATTCGGTAAAACCATACGCATTGTTTGGGAATGTTACTGGAAATACTTTTTCAGTGGAGTCTTTAGATTTCTTTTTGTCGTCAGATTTAGTGTCGTCTTCTTTTTTTAAAGATTTAGCATAAAATGACATTTCGTTTCCTGTAGGCATTGTAGTTGTACCTCTAAGGTTGTTGTCACTATCAACATTTGCTATAATTCTAACAAACTCTTGTTTTGTAGAATCTTTTGTTGTCATTGAAATAGTAACCCAATTATCACTGTAGCTTACTTTAGAACCTAAGGTATTGTCACCACTGATAATTTCAGATTTCAATTTGCTAAGTTCTCCTTTTAATGACATTTTATAATCTTCACCAGCTAATCTAAACTCATAGTCGCCTCTAATGTCTTTAATAGTCATGTCTTCTATAACATTTTGCTGACCAAGTACCCAGTTTTCATATAATGTGGTTTTTTTATCAAAAATGTTTCCAGAAGTAATTAAGAAGTTAGCGTAAGTTTCGTTCTTTAAAGAACCAATAGTATTTTGCTTTCCTAATAATTGAGCAGGAATAGTAGTAAGTGATTCCAAAGCTTTTTCTTCAGAAAGTCCATATTCAATGGCTTTTAAGAGGTTGGATTTAAACTCTTTTGGCGATTTTAATGAATGCGTAGTTAACGCAAATTTGATATTGTTTTCAGCTAAAACCTTTGGGTTTGTTGGTTTTTGATTCCATGCTCTCATATCGCTAAGCGATAAACCTGAAGCTAAAAACGGATTTTCAACATCGTAAGCATCTGGGAAATTAATTGGGATAATCAACGACGCGTTTGTGTTTTTTACTTCGTTTACACGTTCGTATTCATCACCACCTCCAAGTATAACATATTGTACACCATATTCATCACCAACTTTATCAGCTCTTAATAAGTTAGCTCTACTACCTGCAGCAAAAATTTGAATTAAGGATTTATTCTTATTTAGTGCTTCAAGAGATAAATCTTTTGTTTTAGAGTTTCCTTTTGCATACCAATCAGCATCAATATACAGTTGTCTTAGTAAAGCCATGCTTCCCATAATAGAAGAAGGATAAGACTGTCTTGAAGTCACACTTTTAGAAAACGAGAAGTATTGCGCAGAATGATCATCTAATATTCGGTTAGCGTTGGTGCCTTCGCTATCAAGCGCTACAAGCATTCCGCTACCTCTAACAATTCCATCTTGTATGTGTGCGTTAAGTGTTCCAAAACCTGCTTTAATGTATTCTGAAGCTTTTTTGCTGTCAAAACTAAAGCGGTCTATTGCTTTGTTTTCAGGCATTACATGGTCGTTCCAGTAATATCCTGATCTGCTAGGTTCGTACTGTGCACTTCTGCCACTTCCTGAGTCTCGTTCAGGGGCTTTGATACCAAAATCGGAATAGATGTCAATAAAAGAAGGGTAGATGCTTTTACCTGAAACATCAATAATTTTAGTGTTTTTTGGAATGCTAACAGAAGTTCCTGTAGCAACGACTTTTCCGTCTTTAATTAAAAGTGTTCCGTTTTCAATAACTTGAGTAGGAGTCACATAAATTTTAGCATTTGTAAATGCAGTGTAGTTAGTGTTTGTTGCAACTACACCATCATTTTTTGGAAAATATTCTTGTGCGTAAAATGAAAAACAGCACAAAAATGTTAAGATAGTGAGATACGGTCTTATCATTATGTAAGTGTTGGTTAAAAAATAGAAAGCTAAAGATAGAAATATTGCCTTTAGTAACGAACTAATACACTTTTTTTAACTTTTTTAGAATGTATTATTTTCAAAGTAATTTACTAAAAGTGCAACTACATAACTATAGCTTTCCATACCATCTATTTGGTTGTTAGCTTTTAGAAATGTATCGTAAGTAGATTTAAACAAAGGCTCAGTTGGATTTTGATAACTGTCCCAAAAGTCTCTAACCTCTTGATAGTTTTTCAAAATGCCTTTATTCACTTTAGTAACCAAAGTTTCATACTGTTTAGGATCGCGTCTATAAATTTCGTGTAGGCAATGTCTTAATGCAAACGCATAACCAGAATACTTAAAATAAATATCATCATGATGCATTGCTGCCATACTACCTATAAAGTTAGCTTCATTTTCAGCAGCATAACCCAATTGGTGTGCTACTTCGTGGCTTGCAGTGGTTGGATATTTAAAAGTTGGAATCAGTCCATCAATTTGTGCTTCATTGGTAAACGGATTTAAATACCCTGAAAAGCCCATATAAGTTAGTGGTAAACTATAAATAGAACGTTTAACGCTTTTAGGCTGATAAGCTAAATGAGGAAATTTTTTAGAAAGTTTATCATAGCCTTTAGGGGTTTTTTGTAATAATTCTGTTTTGCTGTAAGGCATATCAACCTTAATAGTGTCATTATTTGTAATGGCTATATGAACAGTGTTTACAGTACTAATTAGACGCTCTGTAGTTGCTACAAGTGCTTCAGTAGTATAGTCTTTTTCTATATTAAGCGCTTTGTGTAGTGGTAGCCTGTAATAATTAAAAGCCCAAAGTAAATGAAATGTAAAATACCCTATAGATACGGCTGATAATACATCTAAAATCCACGCTTTTGTGTCTTTTATTACACGTTTTCTATTTACAAACAACCATCTTAATATATAAACAGTAGCTAAGGTGTATAACACATCACCTACAGAAAAAGGCACCCAACCAAAAACGTATCGCATCAGTTTTGAGATGTATACATAAAGACCATTGCTGTATAATTGTTCAACAACATCAGGAAAACGTGCTATAATTTTCAAGAGTATAATTTGAAGTACAATTGAAAACGCTAGTATGGATTTGAGGTATTTCTGCATAAATCAAAAATAGAAAATAGTTTTATAAAACATACGCTATTGGTTACCTTTGTAAAACTTAAAGTAAATACTATGAATTCAGAAATAAGACAATTAGAACCAACACAACTTTGGAACAAGTTTGCAGACCTAAATGCTGTACCAAGACCATCTAAAAAAGAAGAGCGTGTTATCGCGTTTATGAAAGATTTTGGAAAGCAACTCGGTTTAGAAACAGTTGTTGATAAGGTAGGTAACGTCATTATAAAAAAACCTGCAACTGCTGGTATGGAAGACCGCAAAACCATTGTAATGCAATCGCATTTAGATATGGTTCACCAAAAAAATAACGATACCGTTTTTGATTTTGACACACAAGGAATTGAAATGTTTATTGAAGGTGATTGGGTAAAAGCCAAAGGCACAACGCTTGGTGCTGATAACGGACTTGGAGTAGCCACCATAATGGCAATTTTAGAAAGTAAAGATATTGAGCATCCTGCTATTGAAGCCTTATTTACTATTGATGAAGAAACAGGAATGACAGGAGCAATGGGACTTGAAGGTGGTTTATTGCAAGGAGATATACTTTTAAATTTAGATACCGAAGAAGATGACGAAATTGGAGTAGGTTGCGCTGGTGGTGTTGATGTTACTGCTACAAGAACTTATAAAGAAGAAGAAACTCCTGAGTTTAAAACAGGTTTTAAATTAACCGTAAAAGGTTTACAAGGTGGACACTCTGGAATGCAAATCCATGAAGGTTTAGGTAATGCCAATAAAATAATGAATCGTTTATTGTTTGACGGATTTGAAAACTTTGGCTTGAGAATTAGTGAAATTGATGGCGGAAGTTTACGTAATGCAATCCCTCGTGAAAGTGTTGCTACTGTTGTTGTAGATGCGATTCATGAAGAAGCGTTTGTTGCTGAAACAGAAGCATTGGCTCAAGAGATAAAAGCAGAGTATAAAACAATGGAACCAGATTTAACAGTTGTGGTTTCTAAAATTGAAACACCAAAATCTATTATGGATTTAGGTGTGCAAGAAGGATTAACAAGAGCTATTTATGCTGCGTTAAATGGTGTGTATCGTATGAGTGCTGATATTCCTGATTTGGTAGAGACTTCAAATAATATTGCACGTGTAATTGTAAAAGAAGGGAATATTAAAATAGGTTGTTTAACGCGTTCTTCGGTAGAAAGTTCTAAATGGGATTTAGCCAATACACTAAGAGCAACATTTGAACTAACAGGTTGTGAAGTTGAGTTTAGTGGTGATTATCCTGGTTGGCAGCCTAATATGGACTCTGAAATACTAAAAGTAATGGTACCATTATATAAAACACTTAATAATGGAGAGGAACCTCATGTTGCTGCTTGTCATGCAGGATTGGAGTGTGGTATTTTAGGACAAAATTATCCTGAAATGGATATGATAAGTTTTGGACCCAATATTAAAGGTGCACATTCACCTGATGAGCGTGCTCAAATTTCTTCGGCTCAAAAATATTGGAACTATGTACTTGAAATCTTAAAACAGATTCCGAAAAAGTAAATTGAACACCATAAAAAAACTCCATTTTCATCTGAAAATGGAGTTTTTTTATTCTTAATATTTAGAAATCTATTCTATTCCTGTCATTTCAGCAATAAACGATAGGTTTGATTTTGCAGGAATTGGTCCGTAATCACGTTCGCCATAGGCTAAGTGATAAGGAATGTACATATATACTTTATCACCAACACGCATATCAGCAAGGGCTTCTTTCATACCTGCAATAAGTTGTGCATCTGGACTAATTTTCATAGGGAAAGGCTTGTACATATTAGCTTCTTTTCTACGCTCGTCCAACATACCATGACGCTCAGCAACAGCTTCAACATTACTGTCAAATAAACGTCCATCTTCATAATAACCTTCGTAGTTTACATACGCTCTTTTACCTTGTGCAGGCTTTTCTCCATCACCTTTGTTAATGTAATATACTCTTAAACCTGAAGCTGTTTCGGTAGCTTTAGTTAGGTATTCGTCTAATTGTATTTTTATTTCAGCACCAGCTTCAGCATTTTTAGCTTCTCTAGCTTTCTTTTCTTCTTCAGCTCTTATACGAGCTTGTTCTTTCATGTTTTCTAAATCTTCTTTTACCTTAGGCATTTGCTCTTCAAAAACCTTAGCAGCGTTGAAAGATTTTGCAGCTGATCCTTTTCTGATAATGTTTACTTTGTAGATGTATACATTTTCAAGAGGCTTGTTACCACGTCCAACTTTTACGTTAGAAATTGAATCTTGTACTTCAATACCTTTTACCAATTGTCCAAATACTGAATGGCAGCTTACACCACGTTGGTCACAAGGTTTAAAGTCACCATTAGCATCAAAAGCATCTAAGCTTGGGTATGGTACTTCGGTAATAAAAAACTGACTTCCGTTGGTGTCAATTCCTCCACCATTTGCCATTGATAATACACCTGCTTTATCATGTTTTAAGCTTGGGTCAAAATCGGCAACAAATCTGTAACCAGGATCACCAGATCCAGTAGCAGTATGGTCTCCACCTTGAATCATGAATTTATCCATAACTCTATGAAAAGTCAAACTATCGTAAAATGGTTTTCCTTTAAATTGCTCGCTAACTAAAGGGTGAGTACCTTCGGCTAAAGCCACAAAATTGGCAACAGTAACTGGTACTTTTTCAAAGAATAACTTAGCAACCATAGTATCTTTAGAAGTCACTATTTCAGCATAAAGACCATCTTCTAAATCTGGATAAAGGTCTTCTTTGCATGAGGTTGCAGTTACTAGTATAAATAAAATAAATAACTGTAGGGCTTTACTAATCAGTTTCATAAAATTTTAATTAATTGTTTTGTTTTTTTGTTATTGTATTTACGGTTACCTTACACATTAAAGGTGTGTTAACACCTATTTTATTGGTGTCACCATAATAGCCATAGGCTTTTTGCGAAGGAAATAAGAATGTTACTGTTTCTCCTGGTTTCATAAGTTTTAAACCTTCTCTAAGGCCTGTAAACAATTCTTCTTTGTCCATAGCATAATCTTGAGGTGCTATGTCTTCTTCAGAATAGATTTGTGAACCATTCAAGTCTTTAACATCGTAATCAAAATTTACAATGTCACCAAACTGTGGTGTAATGGTATCTTGTTCAATTTTAGTATTGTAATAGTACCAAAAACCACTTTCAGAAGCAATGTAATCTATTTCAGGATTATCTTTAATAATACCTTCAATAAACTGTTGCTCTTTTTTATTTAGTTTAATATTTCGTTCTACTGAAGCATTAATAAATGAACCAGATTTAACGGTCTTAGGAAGTCTAGCTTCAGGTGATTTACAGCTAAAAGCCATAAAACTTATTAGTAATATAATGATGCTTTTATTCATGATTTAGGACCTCTTTATAGCTGGGTAATATACTAATAAATTTTTCAATAGTTTCTTTTAAGCCCAAATCACTTTTTCCACCAGCAGCATTTGTGTGTCCACCACCATTAAAATGTGCTCTAGAAAATTCGTTTACTGAAAACGCTCCTTTACTTCTTAGCGACACTTTTACAATGTTTTCTTGCTCGTTTTCTATAAAAATAACAGCAAATACAATACCTTCTAGCGAGAGACCGTAATTAACAAAACCTTCGGTGTCACCTTTTTTAAAGTTGAATGTGTTAAGCTCTTGTTGCGACAAACTTATGTAAGCTGTTCTGTACTCTGGCAATACTTTTAGATTGCTGAGTGCACAACCTAATAATTGTAATCTACTATAAGTATTGGTGTCGTAAATGTTATTGTGTATTTGAGCGTTATTTGCTCCTTTTTCAATTAAATTGGCAATAACTTTGTGAGTTGTACTCGTGGTTGAAGGAAACCTAAACGAACCAGTATCAGTCATAATTCCTGTATATAAACAGGTTGAAATGTCTTGGTCTATACTATTTTCATCACCTAAGTTACAAATGAAATTATACACCATTTCACAGGTTGATGACATGCTAACATCAGAATACATATACAATGCATAATCATCAGGTTGCTGATGGTGGTCAATCATTATCTTAATACCTGTAGCAGATTGGATAGGAGTTTCCATATCTCCAATTCGATTCAACGCATTAAAATCTAAAGTGAAAATAATATCTGCTTGATTAATTACTGTGTCACAATCTTCCTGTTGTAGTTCGTATTTTAAAATTGAGGTTTCACTAGGCATCCACTTTAAAAAATCAGGATAATCATTAGGTGCAATTACTGTAACCTCATGATTGTACTTTTTAAGGTAATGGTATAAACCTAAGCTTGAACCTATAGCATCTCCATCAGGATTTTTATGAGGTACAATTACAATGTTTTTTTTGGAACTTAAAAGTTGTTTTATGCTGCTGTAATCTTCATTTGTCATATCTGGCGAAGATACAATTTTTTAATATTGCTTTATATTGTTTTTGTTAAGAAATACATTACTTTTGCAACCAAATTAAAATAAACAAATGGCAACAAATAGAACATTTACAATGCTTAAGCCAGATGCTGTTGAAAAAGGACACATTGGCGCAATATTAGAAAAAATAACTGCTTCAGGATTTAGAATTGTAGCAATGAAATTAACTCACATGACTACTGCTGATGCAAAAGCTTTTTATGCTATTCACAGTGAAAGACCATTTTTTGGTGAGTTGGTTGAGTACATGACTCGTGGACCAATTGTAGCAGCTATCTTAGAAAAAGATAATGCTGTTGAAGATTTTAGAACTTTAATTGGAGCTACTAATCCTGCTGAGGCTGCTGAAGGTACAATACGTAAAATGTATGCTGCTTCTATTGGTGAAAACGCTGTACACGGAAGTGATAGCGATGAGAACGCAGCTATTGAAGGTGCTTTCCATTTTTCAGGAAGAGAAATGTTTTAATAACATATAATTCATAAAAAAAAAGCAGCTCATTGAGCTGCTTTTTTTATTTATCGTAGGACTAGTTTTTTGATAACGTCTTTACCTAAACTTTCATTGAGCATAGCAATAATTTTTTCTTTACCATAACTTAACTCTTCTCGCAAAACACTACTGCTTAATTGTACATAAAGTGTGTCTTGTTTTAAAACAATATTGGTAGTGTAGTTGTTTACACCATTTCCCATCATGTTTTCCCAAGCATTACGTACGTTTACCTTATCTAAACCTTGTTGTAGGTTGTTAGTGTTTACAAACTCTTTTAGGAGGTCGCTAATAGGTGAGTGTTCGTTGTTGCGTTTGGACATTATTCTTCAAGATTTATAGGTTCGTAACGTTTATAAAGATACATATCTTTATTGGCATTAAGAATTAAAAGTTCATCTTTTGTAGCGTTTAAAACCGTTTCTTTCCAGCTGTGAAAAGGTGTTTTGTAATAGAGGTTTAAACTATCGTTTTCTAAGACAATCTTAAGTTGTTCAGCATCATTGGACGTTTCAAAAGTTCCTGAGAAATTAGGTTTCAACTTTTTTCTAAAACCTGTTAAGCTGTCAGTAATTTCAATATAATCTATAGTGCTGTTAAAATTGTAGTCGCGTTTTGAACCATCTTTTAAAGTTACTTCATCAATTTCCCAATAACCTTCAATATGTTCTACAAATGTCTCAGGATTGTTAGAGCAATTAAAAAATGCCATAAACACTAAGCTAACGCAAAAGGCTCTTATCATAATTCAAATATTTTATACGATTGATGAATTTGTTTCACAACATTTTCGGTACGTTCAGCATGCGTATCGCTTATAAAGAGTTGACCAAAATGCTCATCGTCAACAAGACCAACTATTTGTGCTACGCGTTGTTCGTCTAGTTTATCAAAAATGTCATCTAAAAGCAAAATAGGAGCAACACCACTTTCTTGTTTTAAGAAATCAAACTGAGCCAGTTTTAATGCAATTAAAAACGATTTTTGCTGTCCTTGGCTTCCAAATTTCTTGATAGGATATTGCTCAATTTCAAAAATAAGATCGTCTTTATGAGTGCCTACACTTGTATATTGTAAAGCTTTGTCTTTATTGAGGTTTTTGCTAAGGAGTTCGCTTAGTTGTGCTTCAAACAAATCGCTTTTATAACTAAGATTTACAACTTCATTATTGTTACTAATAGCATTGTAACGCGATTTAAAAATAGGAATAAAGGCTTTTAAAAAAGCATCTCTAGTTTTAAAAATTGAGGTTCCATAAGTATTTAACTGGTCGTTATAAACCTCTAGTGTTTGAGCATTAAATGTATTGTTGAGTGCAAAATATTTTAATAACGCATTGCGTTGTGAGAGTACTTTGTTATAGTTAATTAAATCGCTTAAATACTGTTTGTTGCTTTGTGAAATAACGTTGTCTATAAATTTTCGACGTGTATCGCTACCTTCAATAATTAGGTCTCTATCAGCAGGCGAAATAATTACCAAAGGAATAAACCCAATATGGTCGCTAAATTTATCGTACACTTTTCCATTGCGCTTAATCATCTTTTTTTGACCACGTTTTAGCGACACGATAATCTTTTCGGTTTTATCATCTTTGTCAAACACACCATCCACAACAAAAAAATCAGCATCGTGTTTTATGTTTTGTGTAGCTACAGGATTAAAATAACTTTTTCCAAAAGCTAAATGATAAATAGCATCTAAAACATTAGTCTTCCCAACTCCGTTTGAACCTACAAAGCAGTTTATCTTAGTGTCAAAAGCAAAAGATTGGCTTTCAAAATTCTTGTAATTAAGTAGGGAAAGGGAATTTAAAATCATAAAACAAACAATATATTGATGTTTTTGGTTAACAATTATGGAAAAGGATGTGCAAATTATTGAAAAATAACAAATAATTTACCTTTTATTTACCAATAAAAATTTTATTTTTGCGGCGCATAAATAGAGAATATATGGCAACTTATAAGAAAAGAGGATATAAACCAAAGACTAAAGAAGAAAAAGTTGAAGCTATTGAAGAACACTCAACAACAGCTGAAGTTTTTAACACTTTAGATGAAACAGCTTCTAAGACTGAAGAATGGGCTGTTAAAAATCAAAACTATATTTATATTATTGTTGGTGTAGCTGTTGCAGTTATACTTGGATACTTAGGTTACAATAAATTTGTTGCTGAACCAAAAGCTGGAGAAGCTATGAATGAAATGTATAAAGCACAACAATATTTTGACCAAGCGGTTAATGGTGTTGAAAAAGATTCTTTATATACATTAGCTTTAAATGGAGGTGAAGGTAAATATGGTATGGTTGATATTGCTGATAAATACAGTGGTACTCCTGCAGGTAATTTAGCCAACTATTATGCAGGTATGGCTTACTTAAACCTAAATAAATATTCTGAAGCAATTTCTTACTTAAACAATTTTTCAAGTGATGATATCATGTTAGCACCACTTGCAAAAGGAGGAATTGGTGATGCTTTTGTGCAATTGAATCAGCCAAAAGACGCTATGGATTACTACGAGCAAGCTATTGCAATTTCTAATAATGAGTTTACAACACCATTATATTTATACAAAGCTGGTACATTAGCATTGTCTCAAGGTGAAAACCAAAAAGCATTAAACTATTTTACAAGAATAAAAGAAGAATTTTCTGCTTCAAATGAAGCTTCTAATATAGATGTACTTATAGGAAAAGCAGAAGCAAGTTTATA
Source organism: Meridianimaribacter flavus (assembly GCF_004366715.1). GTDB lineage: Bacteria > Bacteroidota > Bacteroidia > Flavobacteriales > Flavobacteriaceae > Gaetbulibacter_B > Gaetbulibacter_B jejuensis. Next base: position 365,452 of record NZ_SOQZ01000004.1, on the reverse strand, counting down.
ATACATATGGCAACTGCAAATTTATCCGAATACGATAAAAACACAATCCCAAACGCGAAGGACTTTCGGTTTGGGATTGTTGTTTCTGAATGGAACGACACCATTACTAATGGCCTTTTTAAAGGCGCTTACGATACATTAATTGAGCATGGTGCTTTACCTGAAAATATTGTGCATTGGCAAGTTCCTGGTAGCTACGAGCTAATTTATGGAAGCAAAAAAATGCAAGAGCAAATGGTAAATGCTGTTATTGCTATTGGTAGTGTTATACAAGGCGAAACAAAGCATTTTGATTTTGTTTGTGAAGCTGTTTCTCAAGGTATCAAAGACCTTAACGTGATGCGTGAAACGCCAGTTATATTTTGTGTGTTAACCGACAATAATATGCAACAAGCAATTGATAGGTCTGGAGGTAAACATGGTAACAAAGGTGTTGAAGCTGCTGTTGCTGCAATAAAAATGGCAGAGCTTAGACGAAAAGCTTAAAAACACTATTCTTCATTTTAAAACTGTTAACAATTTTTAGCAGTTGAAAGGCTTATTTTCCTAGCTTTTTAAGTACATTTGAAGTGTAACAACGATTATACTTTATAGTGGAGTTTTTTAAGCAACGTAAAAATAAACGTTTCAGTTATACGCCTAAACATCTTAGAGACCAAGATGATACTACCAAGAAAAGTGTTGAAGCACAATGGGAAGAGGTAAGAGCTGCTAACAAACGTAAGAAAAGTATTTTTACTACTTTACCCTTTTTGGTCTTGTTTTTGATTGGTGTATTAGTAATACTTTACATATTAAGTCGTTACGAATAATAAAGCGTTACATCATGTTTAAATTACGAAGAAATAAAAAGTTTGAATACACTCCAAGATACTATAAAGGCGAGGGAAGTCCTTACGAAATTAAGCATAAATTTGACGAACACAGGCAAACTGTAGGAAGCAATAAAGGATTAAAAACCAAGTTTGTTAATGCCATTGACGATTATAAGCATAATGAAGATACGGCTGGAGCCAACAGACGTGTATTGATTATTATAGGTGTATTGATTTTGGTTTTTTTGATTTTTATTGATTTTGACCTGTCAATATTCTTTTCAAAACGCTAATGGCAGACATTATTCAACTATTACCAGACCATGTTGCTAACCAAATTGCAGCAGGCGAAGTCGTGCAAAGACCTGCTTCAGTGGTTAAGGAGCTTCTCGAAAATGCAATAGATGCTGAGTCTACTGAAATAAAACTTATTATAAAAGATTCAGGTAAAACACTTATTCAGGTTATTGATAATGGTAAAGGCATGAGTGTTACTGATGCACGTTTAAGCTTTGAGCGTCATGCAACATCCAAAATACGCGCTGCTGAAGATTTATTCAATTTACATACAAAAGGGTTTAGAGGCGAAGCATTAGCTAGTATTGCTGCTATTGCTCATGTTGAACTTAAAACCAAACAAGAGCAAGACGAACTAGGAACCCAAATTGAGATTGAAGGTAGCGACCTTAAAGCTCAAAATGTTGTGGTAACACCAAAAGGAACGTCTTTAGCTGTAAAACATTTATTTTTTAATATTCCTGCTCGACGCAATTTTTTAAAATCCAATGCAGTAGAGTTACGACATATTATCGATGAATTTCATCGTGTCGCATTAGCGCATCCAAGTATTGTGTTTGCAATGTATCATAATGGCAGCGAAATTTTTAATCTACCAAGTAGTAATTACAGACAACGTGTAGTAAATATTTTTGGAGGTAAAACCAACGAAAAGTTAGTTCCTGTTGAAGAAACTACCGAAGTGCTAAAAATTTCAGGGTTTGTAGGAAAACCTGAGTTTGCTAAAAAGACAAAGAACGAGCAGTTCTTTTTTGTAAATAATCGTTTTATCAAAAGTCCTTACCTTAATCATGCTATCAATTCAGCATTTGAAGGTTTGGTAAAAGATGGAGCGCATCCAAGCTATTTTTTAAATCTTACTGTAGACCCAAAAACAATTGATATCAATATTCATCCAACAAAAACCGAAATTAAGTTTGATGATGAACATACTTTGTATGCTATTTTAAGATCAGCAGTAAAACACAGCTTAGGGCAATTTAACATTGCGCCAGTTTTAGATTTTGATAGTGATCCTAACCTAAACACGCCTTACGATTACAAAGATAAGAGTGTTGCTACACCACCAACAATAGAAGTTGATAGAGATTTCAATCCTTTTAAGGAAAAAGTATCTCATGGAGGTGGAAGCAGTAAACCTGTAGTTGCCTTTAAGAAACAAAATACATCTAGTTGGGACAGTTTGTATGTAGGATTAGAATCAAAAAGTACACAGCAAGACCATAATTTTAGTGAAGTAGAGTTTGAAAGCGATTCAAAAAATGAAACCTTGTTTGATGATTCGCAAACCGAAACTACACAAGCTACTTATCAGCTTCACAACAAATACATTGTGAGTACTATAAAATCTGGTATGTTGCTGATAGATCAGCATAGAGCGCATCAACGTGTGTTGTACGAAAATTTACTGAAGAATATGACTGTGAAAGAAGCTGTTAGTCAGCAGTTGTTATTTCCGTTGCAGTTGCATTTTTCCTCAACAGAATTGCCAATACTTATTCAGTTAAAAGAAGATTTGGAAAGTACAGGTTTTGTATTTTCTAGCGTTAAAGACCATACTATAGAGATTACAGGTGTTCCTTTAGGTGTTCCTGAGAGTGAAGTGTCTATTATTTTAGAACAACTGATAAGTGATGTTGAGCAAGAAGTACCAGACAGTAATTTTAGTGCTACAGATTTATTAGCAAAATCTATGGCAAAAAGTTTAGCTATAAAAACAGGTCAATCGCTTAATAAACAAGAACAAGAGCATTTGGTAAACTCACTATTTGCTTGTAAGGAACCTACGGTTTCGCCAACAAATAAAACGACTTTTATAACCATGAGTGTTGATGACATCGACAAAAAATTTATGTAAGCTATGATGAGAATTACAGAAACGGTTAAGCACCTTATTATTATAAATGTCCTGGTTTTTATAGGATGTCAAGTTGTTGGAGATAAGGCTTTTGCTCTTTTATCTATGTGGTTTCCTGAAAACGACAACTTTCAAGTTTGGCAAATTTTTACGCATATGTTTATGCATCATCCTACATTTTATTTACATATTCTTTTCAATATGTTGGGTATATGGATGTTTGGGAGTCCTTTGGAGCAGATGTGGGGAAGAAATAAGTTTTTGTTTTTTTACTTTTCATGTGGATTAGGAGCAGTGCTTATTCCATTATTGATTGACTATGTACAATTTAATTCTATAATAAGTCCATTACTTGCTGATGGATTAGATAAAGAAACTTTAGTTTCAATTTTAAATCAAGAAAAGTACAACCCTGATTGGGTAAAAACTATAGGAGAAAGTAATTGGAACTCTTTGCAAAAAATATTTTATTCTAATAGTTTAGGAGCTTCTGGAGCCTTAATGGGACTTTTGGTTGCGTTTGGGATGTCTTTTCCAAATGCTGAGTTGATGTTGATTTTTTTGCCGATTCCTATTAAAGCAAAGTATTTTATTCCATTATTGTTAGGTTACGAAGTGATTTCAGGTCTCACAGGAGGGAATTCTATGTTTGGAGTTAGTGTTGCACATTTTGCTCACGTTGGAGGCGCATTAACAGGCTTTATAATTATGTGGTATTGGAAAAAGAATCAGTTTAATAAAAATAGATGGGATTAAATGACAACACTTACTCAAGACATACAAGACAAACTAAAGCGTCTTAATGCCTTTGAAAAGATTATAGGTGTTAATGTTGTTATATATATAATTGGGTTTATACTTACAAAGGTTAAAAACACTACCAATGTATTGCATTGGTTTGAATTACCTGTGAGTCTTAACGAGTTTATATACCAACCTTGGTCTATTTTTACCTATGGTTTTGTGCATTACGGTTTTTGGCATATTGCTCTAAATATGCTTATCCTGTATTTTATTTCTAATATGCTGGTTAACCTTTTTAGTGTAAAACTATCTTTGAATATTTACTTTTTAGGAATTTTATTTGGCGGACTTGCATTTGTATTGGTTCATACACTTTTTTCTGGAAGCTTGGTTAACTATACGTTGCCATTGGTAGGAGCATCAGCAGGAGTAAGGGCTTTAATTATTTTTTTAAGCGCTTATATGCCTAATAAAGAAGCACGATTGGTAACCATAAACATTAAACTTTGGTATATAGGTGTAGCAATGGTGGTTATTGATATTCTTGGATTGTTTACCATAAACCAAGGTGGTTATGTAGCGCATTTAGGAGGAAGTTTGTTAGGATATTTATATGCACAACAATTAACTAAAGGAAATGATATAGGTAAAGGCTTTGAGCGTATAATGGATAGCGTTGCTAGTATGTTTAAACGAAAGTCGCCTTTAAAAACAGTTCATAAGAGCAAGAAAAAACCGTTTGCAGGCCATAATAAAGACGATTTTAATGAGTTTACTAAACAAAAACGAATTGACCTCATTCTAGATAAAATCAGTAAAAGCGGTTATGAAAGTTTAACTAAAGAAGAAAAAGCGTTTTTATTTAAATCAGGTAAGGATTAAAAGTCTATGAAGCGACTAAAATTGGTAGATAAATTGGTGTTCTTCGTTAACTCCATTGTAGCGACAATGTTGCTGCTGTCTTATATTTTACCTTATGTGTCGCCTAAAAACTTCGCTTTATTATCAGTTTTAAGTCTTGCAGTTCCTTTTTTAATACTACTCAATATTCTATTTTTTGTGTATTGGCTTTTAAAAGTGAAAAAGCAGCTTTTACTATCACTTATTATATTGTTTATTGGGTATAACTATCTGTTTTCATTGTATAAATTTTCATCATCCAAGAATATTGAAGATCCAAATAATATTTCAGTGATGAATTATAATGTGAGATTGTTTAATGTATTTGAATGGATTCCTGATGAAACCGTTAAAATTCAAATAGTCGATTTTATTTCTGAAAAACAGCCTGATGTGTTAAGCATGCAAGAATACAGGCCTGATGAAGCTATTGACTTAAAAGGGTACTATAAGTATGAAGAGCTTTCAGGTAAAAAGGTGAAAAACGGTCAAGCAATATTTTCTAAATTCCCAATAGTAAACTCGGGTTCTATTGAGTTTCCAAACACTAGTAATAATGCCATTTTTGTCGATATAGTAAAGGCTAAGGACACGATAAGAATTTATAATGTGCATCTACAATCGCTTGGTATAGATCCAACGGTTGAAAAATTAGCAAATGAGTCCTCTGAAAACTTATTTAAGCGTGTAAGTAAAACGTTTAAAATGCAGGAAAGTCAAACCGATTTGTTTTTACAGCATAAAGCAAGATGTAAGTATAAAATGGTTATTTGTGGAGACTTTAATAATACTGCCTATTCCTATGTGTATAAAGAGATAAAAGGCGATTTACAGGATGCTTTTGTTGAAGGAGGTAATGGTTTTGGACGTACGTTTAACTTTAAGTTTTTTCCTGTTAGAATTGACTTTATTTTAGCTGATGATGCTTTTGAAGTAAACGGTTTTAAAACCTTTGATGTTGAATTGTCTGACCACTATCCTATACTTGCTAAATTAAAATTAGCAAAGTAGTTTATGGTGTTTGAAGCTGTTGAGACTCTAAATAACTCATAGCATTTGTTCCTTCATTAAATAATAAATCCAATATGCTCAAATTAGGAATGAACCCATGCTTGTCATCAAAGACTTGTGTGTAGGAATCAAAATTATGAGGTTGTTCTTTTCTACTGTTTGCTAAAAACCTATAATCGGTTTTGCGGTTTGGTTCTATTTCAAAATGCTCAGTAGTAGAAAATTCAAAAGGTAATTGAAGGCAATCAAAAACAACTTCTAAACATTTCAAATTAAAATCTAAAAGAAATGTTTCATTACCAGTAAACAAGGGTTGAAATTCGTCTTCATAAAACTCAAAAAAAGGAGACGTTCTGTAAGCCGATTCTAAAGATTTCCAATGTAAATCCTGCCACCTACTATCATTAGCAATTTTTACATCCTTATAAAGTTGACGGTTTTTTTGTGTATGCTTTATAGGAATGTTTAAAAGCAGCTTTCCATTAGCAGCATAAATGTATGCACGATTTCTATAGGTTTGTTTTTGGTAATTATCACAAATCTCAAACGTTAAATTATCAGCTTTAGCAATAGCAACAAAGTGAGCTATACTAGGGAAATATGTAGGATGGAGTAGTACGTTCATTTGTTTATGCGTTTATTTGATAATTTCTCAACGCATTTGATTTATTAGTAAAATGGTTGGCGAAATAAACAAATAACAAATTAACTATTTACTTTTTTGCGTTTACGCCATTTATTAAACCCAAACCAACCTAAAAGTAACACTAAAAATGGGATGAGGTATGATGTTGGTTTTCCACTGCCACCAACAGTTGTAAAGAAACGCTCCCAACGAGGTTTTCCATTTTCCCAACTCATCCAAATAAAAACTGGTTTTCCAACTACGTGGTCAAACGGAACAAATCCCCAAACTCTTGAGTCTTGTGAATTATGGCGATTGTCTCCCATCATCCAATAGTAATCTTGAGCAAACGTGTAGGATGTTGTTGGTTGGTCGTCAATTATAATTTGATTTCCGTTTACTGAAAGTTTATGACCTTCATAAGCAGTGATAATGCGTTTGTAAAGCGGTAAATTTTCTAAGGTTAACTCTATTGTTTTTCCTTTTTCAGGAATATATAACGACCCGAAATAATCATTATTCCAGTTGTAATTCACATTACTAGGAAAAATACCAGCATCTCTAACACCATCTTCATTTTTTAATGGTACAACACTAGCAACTTCAGGATGGTTCTTTAAACGTGCTATAGCTTCGTCAGTTGCTGCAGGAATTAAATATGAACCTTGTGTTCTGCCATATCCTGGACCATCAGTAATATCATATCTATTTAATAAAGAAATAATATCATTTGGATGTAGATTACGCTTAAAGGTAATTTCATATGAAAACTGAAGTTTAGCTCTATCTGGTAAATCATTAGGCTTACCATTTATGTATACATATCCATCTTTTAGAGACAGCGAATCACCAGGAATACCAACACAGCGTTTTACATAGTTTGTTCTTTTATCAATTGGCTTATAGTAGAATTTGTCAGTATGACGCATGTTCTTCATAGTGTCCACAGGCCAGTTGAAAACCACTATGTCATTTCTTTTTATCTTTTGAAAACCAGGAAGTCTAAAGTATGGCATTTCAAATTTTGGAATGTACGATTTTATTTTTGCTACTGGTATTGTATCGTGTACCATTGGTGTAGCTAAGGTGGTCATTGGTGTACGAGCACCATAATGCACTTTACTTACAAAAAGAAAATCACCTACTAAAAGTGTTTTTTCTAAAGACGATGTCGGAATTGTAAAAGGTTGGATAAAATAAGTGTGAACAATAGTTGCCGCAACTATGGCAAATAAAATTGAGTTTACCCAATCTCCTAAACCAGTTTTAGGGTGTAAGTCTCTGTTTTCAATATATTTTACATCTGCTACATAATTGAGATAGAAATTATAAAATCCAAGTAAAACAACAGCTAATAATGTATCAGTTGCTGAGTTTTTACCATAGCTTCTTGCTGTTTCAACCCAAACTACAGGAAGCATTATAAGATTAACAATAGGAACAAAAAGTAAAATGGTCCACCACCAAGGACGATTAATGATTTTCATTAATACTACAGCATTGTAAAATGGTATAAAGGCTTCCCAAGCTTTTCTACCTGCTTTAATATAAAGTTTCCATGTGCCTAGACCATGTATTATTTGAATAGCAAATAAAAAAATTAACCACTGTGTACTCGTCATTTTATGTTTTTTTTATGAGTTGAAAAGTATTTAAAAACGTTACAAACCTTTGTGCAATTAACCAATGTTTAACACATCGTTCATTGAAAATACACCTTTTTTCCCAATAATCCATTCGGCTGCAACAACAGCACCTAAAGCAAACCCATCTCTATTATGGGCAGTATGCTTTATTTGAATAGTATCTACATTGGATTGATAAGTGATTTCATGTGTGCCAGGGACGTTTTCAATACGTTTTGCGTCTATTTTTATGTCTTTTGGATTTGGGTTATCTAATGTCCAATTGTCGTAATTGGAATTTTTAATAATGTCTTCAGCTAGTGTAATTGCAGTTCCACTTGGTGCATCGAGTTTTTGAGTATGATGAATTTCTTCCATCTCAACATTGTATTGAGGTTGCCCATTCATAAGTTTTGCCAATACTTTATTAACTTCAAAAAAGATATTTACACCTAAGCTAAAATTTGAGGCATAAATAAAAGCACCATTTTGCGCTTTGCATAAATTAACTGCTTTGTCATAATCTTTTAACCAACCTGTTGTCCCAGATATAACTGGAACATTATTGAGTAAGCAGTTTGAAATATTATTGTAAGCAGCTTCAGGAATACTAAAATCTATTGCAACATCGGCATCAGTAATGGTGTATGCTGTGTCTAATTTAGCTTTTATAACAATGGTATGGCCTCTTTCTTCAGCAATTCTTTCAATGGTTTTTCCCATTTTTCCATATCCTAATAAAGCTATCTTCATAATTTAAGTATCGTTTGTGTATTGCTAAGCTAAAACTTGAAATTTACTGTCACACCCAAATCAGAAGTGTTTTCAAGCTCATTATATTTAAAATGAGGCTTTAGAGCTAAATTTTCGTCGACGTTGTACTGTAGTAGGTGTGCGTCAACATTAGCATCAATAATATTTAAAGCATAAATACCAATGGTTACTAATAATGAAATTTCTTTATTTCGCCTTAGCGATTCTTGAGCTCTAATAAGTCCATCGTCAGAAACTCTTGGAGAGGCTAGAGGAGTTGTGCCATCGGCTTGGGTTCCCCAAAACTCATCGTTAGAGTAGCCTGCTAATCGGCTTTTGTATGCATCTCTATAACGATGATACTCTCTATTGTTGTGGTCGTAAATTAAAATTCCGGTTGTAATAGCACCAACAACAATAGGGATTTTCCAATATTTTTTATTGTAAGCTTGACCTAAACCAGGTAACACTGCAGAATAAAATGCAGCCTTTGAAGGTGCAAGAATGTTTATAGGCTCACGAGTTATGGTGTCGTTCACTACCATAAGGTCAGTATCTACTTTGGTGCTGTCGCTTTGTGAAAAGCAAGTAGAACCTATAAAAAGTAAAAATAGAATACTATAAAATGTCTTATTTGGCACTTTTAACAAGTTTTTGTATACGATTAAAATCTTCTTCAGAATGGAAAGGAATCGTAATACTACCTTTACCATTCTTTGATACCTTAACGTTTATTTTATGGCCAAAGTATTCTGAAAACTCTTTTATGCCTTTTTTAATATATTTTGGAAGTTCTTGCTTTTCTGGGACAGTTACAGTATTGCTAGAATGATAGTTTTTTACCAGTTTTTCAGTTTCTCGTACCGAAAGTTTATTGGTAATTATTTTTTCATAAATAGTTAACTGTGTATTTTGATCTTCAATGTTAATAATTGCTCTACCATGACCCATTGATATAAATCCATCTCGCATTCCTGTTTGGATGATTGGATCTAATTTAAGTAAACGTAAATAGTTGGCAATTGTAGAACGCTTTTTACCAACACGATCGCTCATTTGTTCTTGCGTTAAATTGATTTCGTCAATTAAACGTTGGTAAGATAACGCAATTTCTATTGGGTCTAAATCTTGACGTTGAATGTTTTCAACAAGAGCCATTTCTAACGACTCTTGGTCATTGGCTATTCTAATATAAGCAGGAATAGTTTCAAGACCTATTAATTTTGAAGCTCTAAACCTACGTTCTCCAGATACCAATTGGTATTTGTTGAATTCTAGTTTTCTTACTGTTATAGGTTGAATAACTCCAAGCTCTTTAATTGAAGATGCTAGTTCACGTAAGGCTTCTTCATTAAAGTTTGTACGAGGCTGAAAAGGGTTAATCTCAATAGCTTCAATATCTAAATCAACAATATTACCAATTACCTTGTCTGCATTTTTGTCCTGAACCGAATTGATATCATTAGAAGGGTCTTTAAGCAGTGCTGAAAGTCCTCTACCTAATGCTTGTTTTTTTGTTGCCTTCGCCATTAGCCATTCTTTTTAATAATTTCCTTTGCCAAACTTAAGTAATTTGTAGCACCTTTACTACTTACATCGTAGTTAATAATGCTTTCACCATAGCTAGGAGCTTCACCTAATCTTACATTACGCTGAATAATGGTTTCAAAAACCATATCACTAAAATGCTTTTGAACTTCTTCTACAACTTGATTTGAAAGTCGTAAACGTTGGTCGTACATGGTTAAAAGCATACCTTCAATATCCAAGTTTTGATTATGGATTTTTTGAACACTTTTTACAGTGTTTAAAAGTTTACCTAAACCTTCCAAAGCAAAATATTCACATTGAATTGGAATAATCACAGAGTCTGAAGCCGTTAAAGCGTTTAATGTTAACAAACCTAACGATGGTGCACAGTCAATTAAAATATAATCGTAAGATGATTTTAGGTGAGAAATCGCTTTTTTAAGCATGTACTCACGTTCATCTTTATCTACTAGTTCAATTTCAATAGCCACTAGGTCAATATGAGCTGGTATGATATCTACATTTGGTGAATCGGTAGACATTATACATTCTTCAGCGGAAGTAGTATGCTCTAATAATTGATAAGTCCCTATTTCAATAGTTTCTACATCAATACCAAGACCTGAAGTAGCATTGGCTTGAGGGTCAGCATCAATTAGCAATACTTTTTTTTCTAAAACACCTAAAGATGCGGCTAAGTTAACAGAAGTAGTTGTTTTACCTACTCCTCCCTTTTGATTGGCAATTGCAATGATTTTACCCATTAATATGATTTGGTTTTTTGTCCCGTAAAAATACAATTATTTACGAGTTTATAAAATGGAAGTTGTTAACAGTTTTATAAATAAAAAAACCACTTTAATTTTTTAAAGTGGCTTTAAGTATTGAGTTTATTTAATTATTTTAAATTAAATACATAACCTATTTTAAGTTGAAAGTTTGTTCCATAATCCTCTGCTTCACCTGGAACTTGGTAGCTGTAATCAGAGAAAGCTAGTTCAAACATGAACTTATTTTTGCTTACGTTTATAAATGTTCCAAATTTGTAGAGAAGTGAAAAAGTTTGATTAACATCTCTTTCATAAATTACCTCAGAAAGATTATCTCTTTCTTGAATTTCATGAGATAGGGTAAAACCATAAGATGTACCTAAACCAATATAGGGACTAAAAAGCCCTTTTTTGTTATAAAAAGGTTGATAAAGAGCTAATAAATAAGGCTCAATTACACTTGCATCATGTACAATATTTCTATCACTTACAAAGTTAGGTTCTCTGTAGCTATAATCAACTTTCTTTTGGTTGTATTCAATTCCAAAAAGAAAGGATAAGTTGTATTTATTTATGTTAGGTGAAAAACTAACAAATCCTCCAATACCTAAGCCCATACTAGGACTTTCAGTTTTATAACCTCCTGTAGTTGTGTCTTCAAAATTAGCATAATTTCCTCCAACTGTAACTCCAGCTTCAAAGAGATTCACTACTTCTTCATCTATAGAAAAGTCATTAATATCGTTATTTGTACAGGCATTTAGTTCGCTAACAAATTTAGATAAACTTTTACGGTTATATTTTACAGCATTAACTTTGGATTGAAGTTCTTTACAGTTCTTACTATAATTATTCAGTACACCTATGTAAGTGTTAATAGTGCTTTCGTATTTACCTTGATCTGTCGATGTTTCAATTTTCTTTACTTCGAGCTTGTTCAATCCCTCTGTTTCGTTTTTGAGATAATAGGTGTCATCTAGGATTAAAAGGGAAACATCACTTTCTATAACATATTCAAAAAATTTAGCAGGTTGATTGTTTTCGGAAAGGCTTATATATTTTTTATAGGGTTTTTTAAAACTAAAAGTTTGTATAGCTTGAGCATTTAATATTTTTTCATTGCTATCAATACTGTGTTTAAAAATAATTTCTCTTTCAGAGATTATTTTGATTAAACCGCTAAATTCTTCTTGATTTTTTGAGGTATAACTACCATCTTTAAATTCATTTTGAGCATTACTAATTAACGTAAATAATAGGAATGCAAATAAAAAAGTGTTTTTCATTAGTTGATTAATATAAGTTAGAAATCAAATATAAGTATTAATCAATCAAAATCTCCAAAATCTTTATAGCAGCATCACTAATTTTTGTTCCAGGTCCAAAAACAGCCACAGCTCCTGCATCAAATAAATATTGATAGTCTTGTTTTGGTATCACACCTCCAACAATTACCATAATATCATCACGACCATAACTTTTAAGTGCTTCAATAACTTGTGGCACTAAAGTTTTATGTCCAGCAGCTAAACTAGATACACCTAAAATATGTACATCATTTTCTACAGCTTGTTTAGCGGCTTCTTGTGGTGTTTGAAACAGTGGACCAATATCTACATCAAAACCAACATCGGCATAACCTGTAGCAACAACTTTTGCACCACGATCATGACCATCTTGTCCCATTTTTGCTATCATAATACGAGGACGTCGTCCATCTTGTTCAGCAAATTTATCAGCTAATTCTTTAGCTTTTTTAAAGGATTCGTCGTCTTTTATTTCTTTACTATACACACCACTAAATGATTTAATTTGCGCTTTATAGCGACCAAAAGCAGCTTCTAAAGCATCACTTATTTCTCCTAAAGTTGCTCGTTCTCGAGCTGCTTCTACAGCTAAAGCTAATAAATTTTCTTGTCCTGTTTTAGCAACTTCAGTTAATTTTGATAATGCTGCTTGTACTTTTCCGGTATTTCTTTCTGCTTTAATGGCTTTTAAGCGTTCTATTTGGGAGTTGCGTACAATTTGGTTGTCAACTTCAAGTGTAGCGATTGGATCTTCTTCTTGTAATCTATATTTGTTTACACCAACTATAATGTCTTGACCAGAATCAATTCGAGCTTGCTTTCGTGCAGCAGCTTCTTCAATTCTAATTTTAGGAATACCAGCTTCAATAGCTTTTGTCATTCCGCCTAATGCTTCAACTTCTTCAATCAGTTCCCATGCCTTTTGAGCAATGTCATGTGTTAATTTTTCAACATAATAGCTTCCTGCCCAAGGATCAACAGTTTTCGTAATATGGGTTTCTTCTTGTAAAAATATTTGTGTGTTACGTGCAATTCTAGCCGAAAAATCTGTTGGTAATGCAATAGCTTCATCCAATGCATTGGTATGTAAACTTTGTGTGCCACCAAAAGCAGCAGCAGCAGCTTCAATAGTTGTTCGTGCTACATTATTAAATGGATCTTGCTCTGTTAAACTCCAGCCACTGGTTTGACAATGGGTTCGTAATGCTAAAGATTTTGAATTTTTAGGATTGAATTGTTTTACCAATTTAGCCCAAAGCATTCTTGCAGCACGCATTTTGGCAATTTCCATAAAATGATTCATCCCAATGGCCCAAAAGAACGACAATCGTGGAGCAAAGGTGTCAATATCCATTCCTGCATCAAGCCCTTTTCTAATGTATTCTAATCCATCAGCTAAAGTGTAAGCCAATTCAATATCACAAGTAGCTCCAGCTTCTTGCATGTGGTATCCAGAAATACTGATACTATTGAACTTAGGCATGTTTTTGCTGGTATATTCAAAAATATCTGAAATGATTTTCATGGATGGTGTAGGAGGATAGATGTAAGTGTTTCTTACCATAAACTCCTTTAAAATGTCATTTTGAATAGTACCAGCTAACTGTTCAGGTTTTACACCTTGTTCTTCGGCAGCAACAATATAAAATGCCATAATTGGTAGTACAGCACCATTCATGGTCATAGATACACTCATCTTGTCTAGCGGAATTTGATCAAAGAGAATTTTCATGTCCTCAACACTATCAATAGCAACTCCTGCTTTTCCAACATCTCCAACAACACGTTCGTGGTCACTATCATATCCACGATGTGTAGCCAAATCGAAGGCTACAGACAATCCTTTTTGACCTGCAGCAAGATTACGTCTGTAAAAAGCGTTACTTTCTTCTGCTGTTGAAAATCCTGCATATTGACGAATAGTCCATGGTCTTCGAACATACATTGTGCTGTATGGACCACGAAGGTTTGGAGCTATTCCAGCCACAAAATTTAGATGTTCAACATTTTTAAGGTCATCTTTAGAGTATGTTGACTGAACATTTATATTTTCCGCAGTCGTAAAAAGCCCTCTCTGTCCTTCGGAAATCTCTCCCAAAGGAAGAGAATCTTGGTTCTTGGTTCTTGGCTTTTGATTCTTTAAGGTAATATGTTGAATATTTTTTCTAGACATTATAAAATCATTTTTTGAAGAAATGGGTCAAAATAGACGTCAAAAGGTGTGGTTAGATTAATGAAGACCGTTTTGTGATTAGACGAAATAATATAAGTTGTACTAAAGGTTGAGGTTTGTGTAGCTTCATTATCAATTCTGTGTACAACTTTGAAAATTTGCGGACCATTACTAGCATTATACTTGGCTGTGATTTTAGTGAATTTTAAATCGGTGTTTTCAGCTACTCTTTCATTGCCAAGACGTATCATTCCTAATAAATATTGAGCGTCTCTCTTGTAAAGTGGCATATAAGGCATTGTATTTATACTATAGGTAGAACGCGTGGTTTCATCAAAATATAAATACAAATTACCTTCCAGTTCTCTCATGGACTTTAGCCTTTTAGACTCGTACTCATAGTCTTTTTTTGTGGCTAAAGAATCTAGTAATTGTTGATACTCTACTGATGAGTAACGTTTAAAAACATCAGGTAGATATATTTTTATGCCATCGTCTTCAAGCATGTGGTATTTACCAAAAATTTCGTCTTCAGCATTTAATTCTATCCAGCTTTTGACGTCATTGGCAACATTAAGACACGATTGAAATGTTACTACAACAAGTAATAATACTGTTATTTTAATGGTTGTGACCTTCATGCGAATCTTTTGATTCAATTTCTTTTTTTACAGGTTTCTTATTGAAATCTATGTTTGCTTCTGGTTGTTTGTTAAAGTCTACACCAAATAGTTTAGCATAGTATAAATCTAATGCTACAAAAAGAGCTAAATACTTGTCTTTTGTTATGCTTATGGTGTTTCGTCTTAATTCTTCGCTATACATTCTGTAGCTCATACTATTAGTGTCAACTAAAGCATTGAAAGTAATTTTTAAATCACCTTCTTGCATATTAGAAGCAATACAAGCGACTAAAGGGTTAGCGTAGTTTAAAGTATAATCACCCTCTTTAGTATTCCATAAATCGGATTTAGATTTTAAAGCTTCAAACAGTTCTTTTGTGTGTTTTGATGTGATAGCTATATAATTAACTTTATTAACTCTTACATCGCTTAAAAACCTAACATAAGACCTGTTTGGACTTTGGGTTTTTGGATCGTAAGCGTTTATTAAATCTTTTTCAAAAGACATTAATGCTTCGTTAAGTAGAAGAGAGTCTTTGCTTTTGCAGTCTTTTAATTCGTTGTTGTTAGCATATTTGTAATCTACTTCAGGTGTTTTTGGTTCTTGCTTACAGTTCCACAATACTAAACTTGCAATAAGGCATGTAATAATTAATTTAAACTTCATGATGTTGTGTTTATTCATTATTAATTCGTTCTTGTTCCATTGACTCAGCTAATCTGTTTTCAATTATTGGGGCAATAAGTGTTTTTACAGGATTGTGTTTTACAAAAGGATATAGCTCAAGCTCGTGCTTCATTTTATCGTTTGGGTTTGGATGCTTGTTTGTTCCTAATAAAATGAGTTTGTTAGCATTAAAATCTTCTTGTTCTTTAGTAGCACTTTCTTTTATTTTACGTTGAATAGTACCTTCTTTAAGTTGGTTTAAAAACCCACCATTACTTTCTATATCTTTAAATAATGCTAAGGCTTTTTCTGAAATTTGCTCAGTTAACGTTTCTACATAATAATTACCATCGGCAGGATTATTGACTTTGTCAAAGTAACTTTCGTGCTTTAAAACTAATAACTGATTTCTCGAGATTCGCTCTCCAAATTCGTTGTCTTTATGATAAATAGCATCATAAGGTAAATTGCATACCGAATTTGCGCCACCAAGAATTGCACTCATACACTCTGTTGTAGTACGTAGCATATTGGTGTTGTAATCATAAAGCGTTTTATTGCGCTTTGTAGGTGTAGCAAAAATGTGACACTGTGGATTAAAATTGAAAGCTTCGGCAAGTGTTGAAAACAATAACCTTAAAGCACGAAGTTTGGCAATCTCAAAGAAATAATTTGTGCCTACTGAAACATTAAAAACAATGTTGAATTCTTTTTTTGCTTCAGTTGAAAGTAGTGCATCAAGATGATTGAAATATTCATTAACATGTGCTAGCGCATATGCTAATTGTTGCACAATAGTTGCTCCAGAATTTTGATATAAAGCAACATCAACACTTAAAGAATTGGTACTTTTTACAATACTTTCAAAAATAGAATGATCGGTTTTTAAGTCTTTAAACCAATTGCCAGTTCTTGCTAATTGACCAATAATATCTGTTAGGATATAAACCTTGTCTTTTGAAGTTTTGCTGAGGATTTCAGTAACGTATTCAGTATCTAAAAACTGTAATTCAAAATAGAGTAGCGTAGTGTTGGTGTCAATTGATTTGAGGAGTTCTTCTAAGTTTATTTTAGTGTTAGGAATAATAAACTTGATGCTTTCGGCTCCTCTAGAAAGTGCATCAATAGCTTTTTCGTTGGATTTCTTAGTGTCAGCAACAAAAATAGTT
Source organism: Meridianimaribacter flavus (assembly GCF_004366715.1). GTDB lineage: Bacteria > Bacteroidota > Bacteroidia > Flavobacteriales > Flavobacteriaceae > Gaetbulibacter_B > Gaetbulibacter_B jejuensis. The sequence continues at coordinate 348,585 of NZ_SOQZ01000004.1, read as the reverse complement.
TGGCAAATGTGCCATTGTGTTGCTTCAGCATCTGAAATTTCAGGAAGTGCATCAAACTCATCAGCATGATAAAATGGTCTTACATCAATGCCTTCGTTTGATTTCCATATTAGTGTATCATTATAATCAGCACCTTTAAGGTCAGCTTGAATTTTTTGCTTCCATTGCTTTGATGAGACACCATCAAAGGTGGAAAATAACGGATTATTTTTCATTACTCTGTTTTGCTAAGCTATCTTCATACTCAATGATATAAATCTCTTCATTTTCCTTTTTCATATAGTATTTTTCTCGAGCTAGTTTTTCAATACCTTCTTCGGTTTTTAGCTCTTTAATAGCTTTATTGTCTTTTTCAATTTCCTTTTTATAATATTCTTTTTCGTTTTCTAAATCCTCCATTTCTGAATTTAATTCATGATGAATTAAAAAGGAGTTAGTGTCAAAAAACAGCATCCATATTGCAAAAGGCACAAGTATGATTACAAAAAGATTTTTGAAAGGTTTTAAATATTTTATGTTTTTCTTTTTTGGCATTGTAAGCTACAAGCGTTGATTAATAATAGTTTTAACTATATCAACTGCTACAGTATTGTACTTATTGTTTGGTATGATAATGTCAGCATACTCTTTCATAGGTTCTATAAATTGCTGATGCATAGGTTTTAATGTGTTTTGGTAACGCGATAATACTTCGTCAATGTCTCTTCCTCTTTCAGAAATATCTCGTTTTAAACGACGTATAAGACGTTCATCACTATCAGCATGCACAAATATTTTTATATCAAACATGTCTCTCAATTCAGGATTGGTAAGGATAAGAATACCCTCAACAATCATCACTTTTCTTGGTTTGGTTTTTACAACATCACCTGTTCTGTTATGTTTTACAAAAGAGTATACAGGTTGATCTATTGTATTTCCTTTTTTTAACTCTTTAAGGTGTTCTTCCAAAAGTTCAAAATCGATAGAACGAGGATGGTCAAAATTGATTTTTACTCGTTCGTCATAACTCAAATGAGACGTGTCTTTGTAATATGAGTCTTGAGAGATGACCCCAACTTCACCTTCGGGAAGTTGAGCTAATATTTGATTAACCACAGTTGTTTTACCACAACCTGTTCCTCCTGCGATTCCTATAATGAGCATATTTTTTGTTTAGAATTTAGGCAAATTTAAGTATTTACAAGAAAAATTAAGGCTGAATTTTTGAAACTTCATCTTCGGTAATCATTTTATTATTGGTGTTTCCCCAAGAGTTTGTAATGTAATTCATTACATCGGCAACTTCTTGGTCGCTTAGTCCTAAAGGTGTCATTACATTATCATATTCAACACCATTAACTGTTATTTTTCCTTTTTGTCCGTACTTAATAGCTTTTATACTTTCAGCTCTTTTGTTCATTAAATAATCCGATTTCGCCAAAGGCGGAAATGTGCGTGGTACACCTTGTCCGTTTGGTAAATGGCAAGCCATACAAAAGTCGTTGTACACTTCGGAACCACGTTGTATACTTTCTTGTATTTCTGGGCTTTTATCTTCTTTCTTGCTATTGCACAACGTTAATGTAGCTAAAGCTATAATAAATAATAGTGGTTTGGTTTTTATCATTTTTTTGGTAACAGTTTTACAATTCCTAAGTTTTCAATGCCTACATAAATGTAACCGTCTGGTCCTTGATTTATTGAACGCACACGACCTAAGTTGTCTAAAAGACGTTCTTCTTTAATTACTTTACCATCTTTGATGACACATTTATCAAGATATTGGAATTTTAATGAACCAACTAGAAGGTCTCCTTTCCAACCAGGATATTTATCGCTAGTTATAAAAGCCATTCCGCTAGGAGCAATTGAAGGATCCCAATAATGAAAGGGTTGTTCCATGCCTTCTTTTTCGGTAATGTCAGTAAATTTTGTTCCACTATAATTGATGCCATAACTTATAACTGGCCATCCGTAATTTTTTCCAGATTTTATAATATTGATTTCGTCTCCTCCTCTAGGACCATGCTCATGAGTCCATATTTCACCAGTTTCATAGTGTAAAACCATACCTTGCGGATTTCTATGACCATAGGAAAAAATTGCAGGTTTTGCGTTAGGTGTGTTTACAAACGGATTATCTATTGGGATTGACCCATCACTATTTAACCTATAAACTTTACCGCAATCTTTTGTTATGTCTTGTGGATTTGTATCTCTATCTCCACGTTCGCCAATAGTAAAATATAAATACCCTTGGTTGTCAAAAACTATTCTTGAACCAAAATGTTGACCTCTTGTTGTATTAGGACTAGCTTTGTACAATAGTTGTTTATCAACTAAAGTATTGTTTTTTAGTTTTGCTCTCATTAAGGCTGTATTGCCTCCTTTTTCTTCTCCTTCAGGAGATGCATAAGTGAAATAAATCCAACCGTTATCTTTATACTCAGGATGTAAACAAATGTCCAATAAACCTCCTTGACCTCTTACATATATTTCCGGTAAACCAGAGATAGTAGTTTTTTGACCATTTTTAAAATGAATGAGTTCACCACTTTTTTCAGTAATTAACATTGATTTATCAGGTAAAAATGCAAATCCCCAAGGTATATTAAGTTCTTTTACAACTAGTTCGTAATCGTGGTTTGTGTTTACGGGATTTTTATCTTGAGCGCAAGCAAAAACACCTAGCAATGCTATAAAAAGCATGTACTGTTTTTTAAATTTCATATAAAAATGATTTTGAGCTTAAATTTAATGATAAAATGTGTCAGTTTTTAAAAAAAGGTATATATTTGCAGTCCTAAAAATGATAACCAAGATTCGGGGTGTAGCGTAGCCCGGTTATCGCGCCGCGTTTGGGACGCGGAGGTCGCAGGTTCGAATCCTGCCACCCCGACTAAAATGAATACCATTAGAAACTAAAACCTTGTAAATCGTATGATTTACAAGGTTTTGTGGTTTTTAGACTATCATAAGAATTGATATTATATGATTTAATTCGGTTCACAAATCGGTTAACGTTCGAATCCTGCCCAGACTGTGAACCAGAAAAGTGATAAAAACAATGTAATTGAAATAGTTGATTTGACTTTCGTCTTGAGTAAATGTTTAACTAAAAGACGGCAACTATGCAATCACAAACCACCTTCAGTTTATCATTTTGGATAAACGCAACTAGAGCAATTAATAATTACTCACCTGTATACGCAAGAATAACTGTTAATAGCAAACGTGCAAACATCAGTTTAAAACGAAAAGTAAAAATATCCGATTGGGATTCTCAAAAAGGAAAAGCAAAAGGTAATAAACAAGAGAATCGATTACTTAATAGATATATCGACCTGGTTAAAAATCGAGTTTACGAAGCTTATGATGAACTAGTAAAAGAAAAAGCTTTTATTTGCGCCCAATCTATTAAGGCACGTTTTCTTGGGGAAGATAACGAAGAATATTCACTACTAACATTAGTTGATTATCATAATACTCAAATGAGTGAATCATTAAGTTATGGTACATTGAAAAACTACTTCACTACACAACGTTACATCAAAGAGTTTTTAAACAAGAAGTATAAAAATCAAGATATTTATTTATCACAGTTGACTTATCGCTTTTTAGTTGATTTTGAAAAGTATTTACGCTCTTATGTTCCAGAGGACCATCAAAAACCAATGGAAAACAATACTGTGATGAAGCATATTCAACGACTTCGTAAGATGGTTACTCTAGCTTATAAAATGGAATGGATAGATAAAGATCCTTTTATAAAATTCAAACCAACATATATAAAGAATGAACGAGAGTTTTTAAGTGAAGAAGAATTGCAAGCCATTATTGAAAAGGAATTTGAAATAGAGCGCTTAACTATAGTCAAAGACTTATTCTTATTTAGCTGTTATACGGGTTTATCATATATAGATGTTATGAACCTCACTGAAGAACATATAAGTATAGGTATTGATGGTAACAGATGGATAATTACCAAACGCCAAAAAACTAAAAACAGCTTAAAGATTCCAATTCTACCAATTGCAGAAACTTTAATGAATAAATATAGGTGGCATATTAAAACTAGAAAGACAAAGACTTTGTTTCCTAATATTTCCAATCAAAAACTAAATTCATACTTAAAGGAGATTGCAGATTTATGTGGCATAAAAAAGAATCTAACTTTTCATATGGCACGCCATACGTTTGCTACTACAATTACCTTAAGTAACGGTGTTCCAATTGAAACAGTATCTAAATTACTCGGCCACACAAAAATTAGAACCACTCAAATTTATGCACGAGTAATTGAACGAAAAGTTAGTGAAGATATGATTGCTCTAAAGCATAAGATTGGTAAATCTACAAGCTCGAAAGCAATTTAAGTTTATTAAAACTAATCAAATCTATATAAATTAAATTATACACTGTATATTTACACTTTTTAATTTTATAAATATGAAAGAAAGTTATTCACAAGGATATGTCTTTATGGCTGCAAGTTTAGATGGTTTTGTAGCACGAGAGGATAACTCATTAGACTGGTTAATGAAGTATGGAGTTGATGAAAATGACAATAGTTTCGAAGAGTTTACAGAGAATATAGATGCGCTTGTTATGGGAAGTGGCACTTATAAAACTGTAATTGGTTTTGACCAATGGCCATATAAAATGCATACCTATGTAATGAGTAGAACATTAACGCAAGATGACGTTCCTGGAGAACTGCAGAATAAAGTTACTATCAAGAATCTAGATCCTAATGAACTTATGAAGTTTCTTTATGAAAATGATTTAAAGAAAATATATGTTGATGGTGGTAAGTTAGTTCAGTCATTTATAAGTAAAGGTTTAGTAAGTGAAATTACGCTTACTCAAATACCAATTCTTATTGGTAAAGGTAAAAGATTATTCGGAGAGCTAGAAAAGGATATTGATTTAGAATTAATCACATCAAAACCAATGAAATTTGGGTTCATACAAAATCATTATCGCATAGTAAATAGTTAAGTATGTCAAGCAATACTATAGGAAGACCAACAAATGATAAGTTGATTTTATCTAAAGATGAAATTCTAAAAGAAGCGCTTAAAATTCTTGATGAACAAGGTGAAAAAGAACTTTCATTTAGAAAATTAGCTAAAGTATTTGGTGTTACTGCAATGGCTTTAAAACATCATGTTGGTACTCGTCATGATATAATAAAGAGCCTTGTTGATATTGTCTATAAAGATGTGAATAGTATTTCAGCAACTGAAGATTCTAAAGAAGCGATTGAGCAATTGTTAGGAAACTATTGTAAATGTGTATTTAAACATCCTAATGTATCAAGATTATTATTGACAGATCACTCATTAATTAACCAGGAGTTATTTCGCTTAACCGATGAGATTAGGAAACACGCTATTTCATTAGTAAATGATGAAAAAGAAGGAATTCTATTTGCTGACATAATTGTTGATTATACTCATGGTTTTGTATTAGCTGCAGCTTCTCAAAATGAAAAAACAGATTTGGGAGTATTAACTATCAAAGATTTTTACAAAGGATTAAACTGGCTACTTCAAAGAGTATAAAATTTTATGAAACACATACAAATAAAAGGCGCACGACAAAACAATTTAAAGAATATAGATGTTGAGATACCAAGAAATCAAGTGGTTGTTTTTACAGGATTGTCTGGTTCAGGTAAGTCATCATTAGTTTTTGAAACCATAACAGCTGAAGCACAAAGGCAGTTGTACGACACGTTCAGCACATTTGCCAGAAGTCGTTTACCTAAATACGACCAAGCCGATTACGATTCAATAGTAAATCTATCGCCTGTAATACTTTTAGAGCAAAAAAGAATTGTAGGTAATTCGCGCTCTAATGTTGGTACACTTTCTGAAATTTCAGCTTTTTTAAGGTTGTTATATTCTAGGATAGGAATTCCTGCAGTCGGTATGTCTAATCACTTTTCACCAAATTCTGTTGAGGGCATGTGTCCAAAATGTGGAGGTGCTGGAACTATAAATGATTTAGATATCAATGGAATTATAGACTGGAACAAATCTTTAAAACAAGGAGCTATACTTTTTCCTGATTTTAAAGTGAATTCTCTCGCTTGGAAAATAATCATAAACACAGGTTTTTTTGATGCTGACAAACCTTTAAAAGAGTATTCTGATAAGGAAAAAGAAACACTGTTTTATGCTGATGGTATCAAGTTTAAATTAAGCGAAGGAGAACAAGGTTTTGATGCCAATTTTAATGGAATTGTTACCAAAATCAATAGAGGATTTCTCAAGAAAGATTTTAATAGTCTTTCAAAGTCAAGACAAAAAATTATAACGCAGTTTGTTAAGACTACAACTTGTACAGATTGTAACGGAGCGCGATTAAAAAAAGAAGCATTAGACTGTAAAATCAATCAGAAGAATATTCATGAATTGGGTGAACTTCAACTTACAGAATTATTAGAGTTCTTTAAGGGCATTAAAAGTGAAGAAGCAGAAACCATTTTAGAACAGCTAATAAAAAGAACTGATAACCTTATTAAAATAGGTGTAGGTTATTTAAACTTATCTAGAGCAACAGGAACTTTATCTGGTGGTGAAGCACAACGTGTTCAATTAGCAAAACAGTTGGGTAATAGCTTAACAGAAATGCTATATGTTTTAGATGAGCCTAGTGTTGGTTTACACCCTAGAGATGTAGCTTTAGTTGCAAGTTTATTAAAAGAATTACGAAACCAGGGGAATACCATATTAATGGTTGAGCATGACCCTGATTTAATTAAAATAGCAGACCATATTGTTGATATGGGACCACATGCAGGAAGCAAAGGTGGTGAGGTTGTTTTTCAAGGAAGCTATAAAGAACTATCAAATGCTAATACTTTAACTGGTAAATACATAAAACAAAAGATAACAGTAAAGAAGAACTTTAGACCTTGGAAAGACTTTTTTGAAATCAAAAATGCCACTGCAAATAACTTGAAAAATATAGATGTTAAAATACCATCTAACATATTTGTTTGTGTAACAGGTGTTGCTGGTTCAGGTAAGAGTTCACTAATCCACAAAGAGTTTTTAAGTAGATATTCTGAAGCAATTGTTATAGACCAATCGCCAGTTGGTAAATCTATACGTTCAAATCCAGCAACATACACAGGTGTATTCGACCAAATTCGAGAATTATTTGCAGAGCATAATCCTAATACCAAAGCCTCTTTATTTAGCTTTAATGCAGATGGTGCTTGTGAAAACTGTAAAGGGTTAGGATATATTTTAATGGATTTAGCATTTATGGATTCTATTAAAACTAATTGTGAAAAATGTAATGGCAATCGATATGATAAAGACGTTCTAAAATATAAGCTGAATAATAAAACGATAGTAGATGTTTTAGAATTGACCGTAAATCAGGCGATAGATTTCTTTACAGATAGTAAAATTCTAAAGAAGCTAAAAGTATTACAAGAAGTAGGTTTAGGATATCTACAATTAGGACAACCATTATCAACCCTTTCAGGTGGAGAATGTCAACGTGTAAAACTAGCAAGTGAATTACACAAAGAAGGAAACATTTATATTCTAGATGAACCTACAACTGGCTTACACTTATCGGATATTACTAAAATCATTGAACTACTAGAAAAGTTAGTGAATAAAGGGAATTCAGTAATTGTCATAGAACATAGTTTAGATATTATGAATAATGCTGATTGGATTATTGATATAGGACCAGAAGGAGGTAAAAATGGAGGTGAATTAATTTTTGAAGGAACACCAAATCAATTGCAAAAAAATAAAAACAGTTATACCGCTAAATACTTAAAAGATTATAATACAACTAACTCATAACCTACTTCAACATATTATAAATTCTGAATGCTGTAAAGACTTTGCGAGGTAAAGTGTAAGAATTTTTGATTTATGTAAAATATCAATGCCTACCCCAAAAAGAGTACATACCATACTTTCAGATTTAGATTCTGCTTTAGATTTTCTTGAATCTGAAAATGAGGATATATTATATAAGGCCGAAGAAGGTATTAAAATCTCAAAACGTGCTCTTCAAAAAATAAGAGATATTGCTTTAAAGAATAATTTCAATTCTATTGATGATGAAATAAAGTTTTTTAAAGAAATAAAACCGCAGGTGTTTAGTAAGCTAATTTACTATGTTAAGTTGTTTAATATAGAAAGTAAACGACCTAGAAGTAGTAATAAATCCCAAGCTAAATATCTAAATAATCACATAGATAAACTTCAAATTTATTTTAATGATAATTTAGAATTCTATCATTATTATAGACGCGGAGCTACATATTTAGATGCGCAATATTTCGTTAGAGGAAAAGCAGATATTCGGTTGCATCCAGAAACATTTCATTTTTTTACAGACCCCCAATTTTCTACAAGTTACGATAGTACTGTAGCTACAATAATTGCTTATGATATGCTTATAATTCACCTAAAAAAAGAAACTGATAAACTAATTAATAGCAATAACATGGAAACAAGTATTAATCCATTTCAAAAACAATCAAAATTATTTTGGACTGGAAATAAAACTGATTTAATAGAATTAATTTACGCATTGCATAGCAGTGGAGTAATAAATAGTGGTACTGCAGATATTAAAGAAATGGCAGCAGTTTGTGAGCAAATTTTTAATATCGATTTAGGTAATTACTATCACACATTTATTGAAATTAGAGCGAGAAAATCTAACAACACCAAATTTATTGATAAGCTTAAAGAAAGTTTAATTAAAAGGTATGAAGAATCTGATCAATAAAATCCCTAGTCGAACCCAACTTGGGTAATACTAAAAATGTTCTACTTATAATTTTTATTGCTTGTATTTGACTGTAGTAATAAGTAGTTGAAAATTCAAATCAATTCATTTTAAATCATTAATTATTAGCAAATTAAATCACCCAACCTTGGGTGCAACTATTGAATAAACCTCAATAAAGTACTTCATCTTTGCCTAACGAAAGTCAAATCAAGATTTAGCGCAGCAAATCGCAGATTCACGAACACCGATTTAATAAAATATAAAGGTTAGTGAGCTAAATCATATTAATAGCTACCACTGAAAACGAAAGTTTGATGTGGTAGTTATTTTAACCTTAAACTTTTAATTATGGCAGCAACAATTATCACTACTGAAGATCTACAAGAATTTAGACATGAATTACTAAACGACATCAAAATATTATTTGATACTCAAACAGGTTTCAAACAAAAGAAATGGCTTAAGTCACCAGAAGTTAGAGAACTATTGAGTATTTCACCAGGTACATTACAAAACTTAAGAATTAATGGAACACTACCATATACCAAAGTAGGCGGTGTAATCTATTATGACTATGAGGAAATCGTTAAGGTAATGGAAGAAAATCGAATTCATAATAAGTTTTAGATGTCTTGGCAGAAGTTAATTATATCACGCATCTCAACACCATATTTCAACATTTTTTAGAAGACAACCGCTTAAATCCAACACATATAAGTTTGTATATGGCGCTATTTCAGGTTTGGAATAGCACACGGTTTCCTGAAGAGTTTTTTGTAATTCGTGATGAGGTAATGAAACAATCTAAAATAGGTTCTAAATCTACCTATCATCGTTGCTTAAAAGAGTTGCATAAATACGGTTATATAGAATACGAACCGTCACACAATCCATATAGAGGCAGTAGAATTAAGTTAACCAAAAATTGGACAAGCTCTGGACAAGTACTGTACCAGCACAGTCCCAAAATTGAGACAACCACTGGACAAGCATTGGTACCTAAATATAAACATAATAAAACAGGAATAAACAATATAAACAGCTCAAACAAAAAAATTAAAAATTCAGATTTAGAAGATTTTAAAAACCAGAGCAAACAAAGTAGCACTGTCCCAAATATGGACAACCTTAATGTAAGTAATGATAAAGATTATAACGAACCATTATGATAACCAAAACACCGCATATAATTACAGAAAAAGGAATTGAGTACCAATTAGGCGAATTAAAAGATAATCTCATAAAATATGATTTTGATAAAATTCTAAATTATCTCAATGTTAAAGGAAAACTATTGTTCGGTGATAGCTTTAAAATCTATAATGAAGATGAGGTTATACTTTACAAGTTGTGTATTTATTTCATTCAAGACTCTGAAGCTTGTAAAAAACAAAATATAGATGTTGATAAAGGTATTCTATTAACAGGACCGGTAGGTTGTGGCAAAACAAGTTTAATGAAATTATTGCGTCATATCGTACCACATCATAAATCTTATAAAATCATTCCTTGTAGAAATACAGTATTTAGCTTTAATCATTTAGGCTATAAAACTATTGAAGATTATGGAAATGATAAGTTCTATTGCTTTGATGATTTAGGTGTAGAACCATCAGGAAGACACTATGGTAAAGACTGTAATGTAATGGGTGAAATCCTCTTATCGCGTTATGATTTATTTCTGAAGAGTAAAATAAAAACCCACTGTACAACCAACCTCAATGCACAAGAATTAGAAATCAGATATGGTAATCGTGTACGCTCTAGAATGCGTCAACTATTTAATTTGATAGCGTTTGATAAGGAAAGTAAAGACAAGAGAATTTAATGAACAGTCAAATTGCAACAAAATATGGTAAACCGTAATAAATCAATTACATAATTTGTATATTTAGGGTGCGAAATTCCCCTTAACTATACAAAGTTTTTTATAGCTAATGATATGTCATTGGCTTTTTTGTTTATTCAATTATCAAATTAAAATTGCAAAATAATAGTAAAATAGAGTTTAATTTCTTCAATGAAATAAAGGAAAAAGAGACATATAATCAACTGTTTCCTCAACGAGAAATAGGATTAGCAATTATATACTTATACGAACAACTAATTGAGTTCAATTCTATAGATAAAGAGTTTACCGAAAAAGATATACATAATGCTTTTATCAAAGTTTTCGGACATCAGGTAAGACAACAAACAGAAGATTATGGAAGGTATATATATTCTCTACAAGAATATTTTTTAGACTATAATCAAGAAACACAAAAGTATGTTTTTAAAGATTATGCCTATAAATTTTGTGAACATGCTAAAACAATACTAAAAGGAGCGTTTAACCCAACCAAAATAAAAGTTCTATGTACAGATATTACTTCTTTGTTAAAGAATATCAAAGAAGATGAAACAGAAAAATTAAAAGATTGGTTGGAGCTTCATTATAAAAATTTTGAACCTAAATTAAGAGAGCAGATTGATTTTCTTGAAAAGCACATTGCTAATTCAATTGAGCAACTTAAAGAAGACACTAATTTTTCTGAACAAAAGTTTATTGATGTTTTAAGAGGTGTTGAATCGAGCTTGGATAATGCAAAAGAGCAAAATAAAGAATTAAGATCTGCCTATGAACAAACCAAGATTATAAGAACACTTTTAGAAGAAAGAAATATTGATGATTCACATATCAATGACTTAATTTCTGATGTTAACTCTTTTATAAGTTACACTAATAGGCGTCTGACTACTATAGATAAAAGGCTTGAAAGGATACAACCAAGAATAAGGCAATTATTTTCAGCATTAAATAGGCCTAAATTCAATTCAAAAGTTCAAAAGTTTTTAAGACATGTTTTAGATGAGAGTACTATTCAAATTGTAGATAGCAAAAAGGAAATTATTTTCCCTAACAATCTTAAAGCACCAATTGTCCATATTGACACACCAAGTTTTACAATTTTGAGAAAAGATATTGAGCTTTTCCCCTCTAAACCTAGAAAAGTTCAAGTATATAAACAAAATCAAAACTTAATAAGGAAGAACAAAGAAAAGGTAGAAAAAAGAATATCGCAGCAAAAGAAAATATCGGACTGGGAAAATCTTATTCTATCTCAAATTGAGTTAAACCAAAATGTACAATTAAGTCAATTATTTTTTCAAATATTGAATGAAGAAAATGATATTCAAGTGGCTATAACAGCTCTCTTTAATGTTGTAAGAATCGTAAGGAATAAACAGAGAATTAATTTATCAGTAAAAGGTGAATTAGAAATAAATAACAATTTCAAAGACATTACTCTATGGAAAATGGAAGTACAGAAGTTTCAATAGATAGTTTTTTAAATAATAGTGATACAGTAGAGTTGTTTGCTAAAATTGATTATAAACTGAAAGATGGTGTACATATTCAGCAACAAGGCAAACAAACTGCACTTTATAATTATATCGTTGAAAACGAAGAAAGTTTAAAACTCTATTACAAACAGTTATTTAAAGTTGAATTATCATCTGGCGGTGAATTTCCAGACAAATACTACTATCTCGATTTTAATGACCCTAATAGTAGAGGGAATATTGTTAGTGACCATAGACATTATTTAAAAAACGAACATATAATCATTGGTTTCATAATTTATGAAATAATAAATATTCAGAAAGAAGTAGACTTACATTCTATTTCAGAGTTAAAGAAAAAGATTCGTATTGATTACGAGGATATAAAACCAGGCCTTTATAGATTAATAGCAAAATCACAGAATAAAAGTCCAGGAAAGCTTAATGATGAAGCCATTGATAGGGAAGTGAAATCTGCTTTAACAGAATTTAAAAAAATTGGTTGGGTAAAAATTAATGACGATGAATTCGAACTACTTCCTGCTTTTGACAGATTAATAAAGTTTTACGAAAATGAAATACTGAATATTGATGAAATACTTAAAGAATTAAAATGATAAAGTATCCTAAAATAAAGAGACTGTCAACGCTTAACATTATACATCATCAGAAATTTGATTATGAGTTTAACTCATTTAGAACAGATTTTGTAGGTGAAGGTGGTTCTGGAAAAAGTTTAGTTTCAGATTTACTACAATTAATTTTTGTTGGCACATCAGCTTTTCATTCACCTACTCAAAGTGCAGATGATAGATTACCAAAAACTATGGTGCTAAAAACAGATGGTAGAGGAACAGATTTCGGCTATGCATTCTTAAACATTGAAGTTGAAGAAAATCAATTTATCGTAATTGGGATTTATTTAGAAAGCACTGGAGCATCTCAAATGTTTATTATTCAAAATGGTGATGATTTTTCTGAAGAAACTAAATTAATTCCATTTGATAAACCAATAAGTATAAATGACTTTATTGATAAAGATAAAACACTACCAATTGACCAATTAAAAGAATATATTTTTAACACCTTACAATATACTTGCGCTTCTTGGGCTACTACAAATAAATACCATAAAATATTATGTAGTGGTGAAAATAGTATAATACCTGTTGATGTATCAAAAAATGAAAAGGTTTTAAAAAACTATTCAAAAATCATCCAAGCATTTTCAAGAGAGTCATTAGATATTTCCAAAAGCGAAAAACTCAAAGATTTTTTGTTTGGTGATGAAGCAGAAAAAAAGTTCAAAAAACAGTTTGATGAAGCAGTCAGTGATTTAAGTTCTGATGTTGCAGAGTTTAAAGACAACTCTAATGAAATTGAAAAACTTAAAAGTAAGCATACAGATTTAGCAGATTTGCTAAAAAAGAAAGATGAAAAAGATGAGAAAAGCAAGGAGTACTTATTAGCTAATTATAACTATTTAAACAGTCAGTTAATTTCCAAAAGCACTGAAATAATTAATACTCTTAACAACTTTTATAAGAGTGATTCTAACCTTTCCCTTTTACAAACAATAGCTAAAGGCAAAGTTGAAAAGCTCATAGAAGATTTAGGTTCTATAGAAGAAGATTTTCAAAAGTCTTATCAAGAAAAAGAAGAATTAAGTAAAAAAGTAAACAAAACTAAAAAGTTTATGGAGTGGCAAAAGCTACTCAACTGTGATAAAGATGAGATAATAAAAAGATACAAGGACTACCATAAATCCAAAGATCAAATAGATAAAATCAATTTGTTAAAAGGTGAGTTGAAACCTAAAGGATTGTTGTATTACTTTGAAAGTAAAACTTGGGATAGCAATATAATTTTCAATTTACAGAAAGAAGAGGAATCAATTAATGAGAATATTGAGAATAAGGAGAAATTAAACACTATTAATGATGTAGAAAACGTAAAGTCTTTAGCGTATTGGGCCTTAAATTTAGATAGACAATTAACCATTGACGAAGAAAGTGTACTTGCCAAATATCAAGAAACTCTAATAGTAGATAAACCAGAAAATATTGCCTTTAAATATATTCCTGAACCTAAAGAGCTTTTTGAGAATCTTTTAATCCATAAAAGAACAAAAGACGGTTTTTGGTTAAATATTAATGGTATCAAAGAATTTATTCCTGTTGTAACTAATCCAATATTTAATACACTTCAAAAAGATGAAATCAAAACGTTTTTTAAAAACCAAAATCTAACCTTAAATGACGAAATTCAAAAACTTAAAGAACAGAGGATAAAACTAAAATCGTTGCAAGAGGTATTTAATGGCTTTGACAGTCCTAAAGAATACATTTCAGCTTGGAACTCTAAAAACACATTTGAAGACACTGAAGATTATGAATTTTACAAGCTTGATTTAAAAGAACTCAATGAATATGCATCCTTATTCGAAAGTTCAACAGAGATATCAAGCAAATATGCTAAAGCAAAGAAGATACATTCTGAAGTTGATAATAAAAGAAGTGGCTTAAAGACTTTAAAAACTAATATAGAAAGCCAATTAGAAGACTTTCCAATAGCAGAATATCCAGAAAATTTAGCTGAATTAGAAAAAGATTATAAGTATGAAAAAGAAATTACTAATGATGGTAATATTTTTTTAAATGCACTATCAAATTCTGAAAATTATTATAAAACATTCCAAGCGTTTGTACAATCACAAGAGAAACATATTAGTCCTAAAGATTCACTTATTGAATTGGGTGGAAAAGTATCAGATTTTAAAAAGCAACTAAAAGATATTTCTGATGAATATTTTCTGGAGTTTGAAAATGATATTAGTACAGTCGATTATTCAGGTGGTATATTGGATGAATATAAAATCAAAGAACTTGAAGAGGAAAACAACCTTAAGAACAATGCCTATATAGTTTTGTACAATACAATTGCTGGTAGATATATGGAAAACAACTATTCTCGTTATGAGAATCTAGGTGATTTCATAGGATTGTGTGAAGAAATATTACCGCCAGAAATATTCAAAGATGGTGAAACTTTGGATAGAGATGTTATTGAAAAAATTGATAAACGATTAAAAGATATTAATCTAAAAAATCAAGAGCTTAATGGAAGAAAACTTCAAAGATTAAATACTATAATTGATGAAGTAAATGCAGAAGTTAGTCGTCAACTGGATTATATAAGAAGAATAAGAAACTTTTTAAATGATGATGATAAACTTATAACTGGCAATCATAAAGCTTATTTAAAAGACGAAACAAATAAATCTTATCCAAGAATATGGATGCAGGATTTTGTGGATAAAATAAACCAAGAATCATCTTTAGGTGTTGGAACTAATCTTTTAGATGATTTAAAACCGTTTAGCAAAGATTTAGAAAAATTTGCCCCTTTAGAAGAAAAAATGGTTGAAGCCTTTCATAGGTGTGGTGGGCCAAAATACGTGAAGCCGACATACAAACAATTATTAAACCCTAAATCATATTACGATTTAAGTTTTACCATTGAATCTAATAAAGGTAAAAATGCTGGAAGTACTAGCCAAACATATTCCGCTATAGCTTTACTATGTATAGCGAGATTATCATTAATTGAAAATGATAAATTAAATCCAAAGAAAATAAAATCAGGTATTCGTTTTATGCCAATCGATGAAGCTGAAGGTTTGGGTAGTAATTTTGATATGCTATATGAAATAGCAAAAAACAATGAGTATCAATTATTGTCACTTTCAATTATGCCTAATAAAGTAGATAAGAAAAATCAAAATATATATTTACTTCAAAATAATTTGGAAGAAGATAAAAAAGTTAATTATCCACCAATACCTGTCTTTATAGGTTCTAATTAAAAAGTATAATATTGAAAAATATAGAATGGCGATATCTTAAGGGGTTAAATCAACTATACGAGAATAAAAAAACTCGATTAAAAGTTTTAAATAATAGTTTTATCAATCAGGTTTTATATAAACAGAAGAAATTAATAAGACCTCAATCAGGAAATCATAATTTCACTGTTATAACACCAAAATTCAAAGCTTTTTACGAAGAACACTTTAGAGATATATTTGACTACTATAATAATTTTTTTGAAGAATCTGGAATAGATAATAATGCTCACAAGAGGTATGATAAATCTGATTTAGAATCATTAATATTCATATATAATAATAAAGAAGAATTAAGAAAAAACTTGACAACTGAATACACATTTTCAAGTAGAGTTTTCAAAAGAAAAGGAGCTAAATACCTATCAAATAAGCCAGGATTAAAAAAAGATGTTTTAAAGCTTTTAGAAATCGATGAGTTTCCAGAAAAAGATCCAAAAAATAATTTATGGCGAATTGTGGTTGATTGTATAAACCCAAAAGTCATTGTGATTTGTGAAAACATTGCTTGTTTAAAAGTTCCTGCTGAATATAAAAAACGAGGAATAGAATTATGGTATGTAGGAGGTAATAATACGAAACCATTACTGGATTTATCTCATGAAAAAATCACTCATCCCATATTTTATTTTTGTGATTGGGATTATTATGGTTTGCTAATATTTTCAAGGATAAAAAAAATCTTTGATGAAAAAAAAATAAACATTGAGCTATTAGAACCAAAGGATTTAACAAACTCTCTTTCTGTAAATTCACCTCACCATAATAGCAAATGGCAAAAAGAAGAATTCTCTAAATTAAGTAAGAACGATTTCACAAAAACTCAAATTAAACTGATTTATAATCTTATAAATAGCAATGAATGGATTGAAGAAGAATCTATGGATTTGATTGAGGTATTAGAAAATAAAGAGGTTATATAATTCCCCACAAACCAAAACCCAGTTTGTTGTCATAGCCAAAAAGCCTCTGTCTTTTGGTTTGTTCCGCGCGCCACACTTCACCAAAGCTATGTTTACATAACGGGTAGTTATAGTAGCATTCATTCACTTTCTGTACTATAACGCCATTATGTAAAATAGCCGACATTCCCCACGCTCAATTCAGAACTGGCATTGAAATTTAGAACACACAATTTTTCCATCTTTTCCCCACCACCCATTTCAACGGTGTAGGTTACAGCAATTATTAATGTTTTGCCTTGTGTCTGCGGTAGGATGCATTACATTCGCTCAATCCCTTATCAGGGTATCGCTCTTTTCATTCACCCACCTCAACACCGCGCATAAAAAAAGAGCATTTTTTAGAAAATGCCCTTTATTTATCTTTCCTATCGCTTAACATCAATAATTACTTCCACCTACGACACTTTGCCCCAAGAAAAGTGATCAGTTTTTTAAGAAGTAGAGAAACAATGAAACTTACGATTGCACCAACAACAGCCAAAACAATAGTAGTAATCAAATCCTCAACACCTATATTTAAAATAGATGAAAAGAAAGTACCACCAATAATGGCAGATTTGGTATTATAATCCATCGTCATTTGCATCAGTTTCGGTGTTTTCATCATCAGTAACAACTGCTTGACTTACTGCGGTGGCTACAGTTCCGGCAACAGTCATATAAGTAGCAATAGTTACCACAATGGCAGGCATACTAATCGGCGCAGCTATGATAGCACCACCAGCAGTAGCCAAAGCAATTCCGACATTACGTAAAGTCTTGAAAAATTTAGGAGTCGGTTTTTTATAACGTTCTACAATGTTCATAATTCTGTGATTTAATAGTTAATAAAATAGGTTCTTTTCGGTCTTTAGCTTGGTACACCAAAGACAGCAGTTTTTGCATAGCACCTTTAGAGTAAATGCCCTTTCCTATGCCACTCAAATACGTTACTGGAGCAATACACCCTTGAAGCTCTTTTAAGGCATCATTCGCAGGATGAAAGAGAATAAAGCTTCTACCTTTTACATCCTTCAAAATCAAATGATGCTTAAACCGTTTAGAAAAACGTGGTTCAATTTCATAAACACCTTCAGGAATACAGGAAATATTTCGCTTGTTATCCTTCCAGGGCAATTCAATAGTATGGCAAAGGAACCTGTCTTGAGCGGAGTCGAAAGGTTTACCAGAATTAAAGAGAGCACCATTGGTGCCCTCTTCAAAATAGGCTCTATGCAGCATTAATTCCATACTTACGGCGTATCTACAATAACAATTGCCAAAGCGTTGTAAGCACCGTTCTTAAGCTCGTACATCTGTCCGTTTACCTCTTGGTAAAACTCAATACCAAGCACCTGTACAACAGGAAGCGTTGAGTTAGCGGTCAAAGAAGCTGTTAAGGCAATGGCAGCAGTATCAGCAGCGGTGTAAGGAAGAATGGCAGTTTCATCATTTTCAAATGTTGAGGTTTCGTTTTCAAAATCCAATTCAGAAGCACCCATTACCACCTTAAAATGGGTTGTTCCAGTTGGAGCTGCAATCCTAACCGTTGGAGAAAATGCATCAAGGTTAACCGTAGCATCGCCAGAAACACGGTCAAAAGCATTCGTAAACGGAGCAAAAAGCGTAGTGCCTAACTTTCCACCCAAATTGAATTCAAAGCTATTTAATAAGCTTAAATCACCATCCTGTAAGGTTCTCAAACCTCTTTCATTGGTTGTGTCTGTTTTAGTGATAGCAACCAAAGTTTTAGTTAAACGAGAAACCACACGTTTGTCCTTTGCATTTTGCAAAAGAATACGAATCGCATTTCGTAAAAGTTTACCACCTTTACCAGCTCGTCCAAATTCAGACCCATTTTCACGCGTTCTCTGAAACGCTGGGTCGTTCGCAATACGATTGCCATCAACACCACCTTTTTCGCGTGCTAAATGACCGTCAGTCGTTTTGTAAAAGGAAATACCACCGATAGTTCCTTTCAGCTTAATAATTCCAGTTTGTTTTGCCATAATAATTCGTTTTTTGATTAATGAAATCAAATCACGTAATTTTATAGCACGTTGTTAAAAAAGCAATTCCGTTTTCGGTCATCCATTCCGATACAACCAAAAACGTCATTAAAATATTGAAAACCCTATCGGGATTTTCAACATTTTAACAACGCATCATCATCACCACAATCATAAAATAATGATGTACTGGTGATGTACGGATAAAGCGTAGATAAAGTATTATGACCCCAAAAAGAGCTTGCATATACCCAAAAGATATTCAGCGTATCACAGGACGCAGTGAACGCTATGGACGTAAGCTTTTAAATGACATTAGAAACTACTTTGGAAAGGAGTCATACCAATTTATCACAATCAAAGAATTTGTTGAATACAGCGGAATAGAAGAAGATATTGTCAACAAATATTTAATAGATTAATCATAATATTTGATACAAATTGACTGGTTTTAATGGAGTTAAAATTGTAAATTTGTAGTAAGACGTTCAGATAAATAATACTATTTCAAACTAACAGATAGGTCTACAATTCGGTTCACACTGTTTTAGTCTACTTCTGAAAGTATTGATTTTACTGCATAGTGGCGACTTGAGTATCATCCTGCCACCCCGACTTTAAAAGCTGAACTGTTTTGTTCGGCTTTTTTTTTATTCAATACGTTTGTAGTTTTCTGAGTAAATACGGTTACCCTCATCATCAACTTCAATTTGACTAAAGGTGTTTTCTTTTAAGCTGAGCTCGTATTTAAATTCTTTTCGTTCATTAATAATTTTTTTCATCATTTTAGAGCCATAATCCAAAACTTCGGTGAGCGTATCACCATTAATATTATAATATCCATAACCAAACCATTCAGTACTGTCGGTTGGTACATTTTTACTCCACATTACTTTGGTTGAGGTATACATCTTTACTTGACGATAACCTGTCGAAGGGTTAAACGAATCGGATACTTTATTGTTGATGTAGTTATAAAAACCTACCAATTCCCAAGTGCCTTCTAGTGACGCGTTGATTGAATCTTGTGTTTTAGTGTTGTCTTGGACGTTTTGATTTGCATTGTTTTTACAAGCAATTACTAATAGAGCAGTGAGTATTATTAGTGCTAAATGTTTCATGACAGAATGTTTTAGTTTTAAATGTGTTGCCTTCTAAATTTACAAAAATCTACTGGTATTTTTAAATTATTCAATGTAAAAAATATGCAGCTAGGTATAATTTTTACTTATAGTTGTATACAAACTGTTAATAACTTATATGTAAGGATTTGCCCAAAAAACCTACTTTTGTTTAGTAAAATTAATGATACGATTATGTCTGAAACAATTGAAAAAGTAAAGTGTTTGATAATAGGTTCTGGACCTGCAGGTTATACAGCAGCTATTTATGCAGCAAGAGCAAATATGTCTCCAGTTTTATACCAAGGAGCACAACCAGGAGGACAATTGACAACTACTAATGAAGTTGAAAATTTTCCAGGTTACCCTGAAGGAATAACTGGTCCTGAAATGATGATTCAGTTACAAAAACAGGCTGAGCGCTTTGAAGCTGACGTAAGAGATGGGTGGATTACCAAAGTAGATTTTTCTGGTGATGTTCACAAAGTATGGGTAAATGATACTAAAGAAATACACTGCGATACAGTTATAATTTCTACAGGAGCTTCAGCAAAATATTTAGGATTAGAATCTGAACAAAAATATTTAAAATTAGGAGGAGGTGTTTCTGCATGTGCTGTTTGTGATGGCTTTTTCTACAGAAATCAAGAAGTAGTGATTGTTGGAGCAGGAGATAGTGCTTGTGAAGAGGCACATTATTTATCTAAGCTTTGTAAAAAGGTAACAATGCTTGTAAGACGTGATGAGTTTAGAGCTTCAAAAATTATGGCTGAACGCGTTAAAAACACACCAAATATTGAAATACTATTCAATACTGAAACAGAAGAGGTTTTAGGAGATGGACAAGTAGTTACAGGTGTTAAAGTGTTTAATAACCAAACTGATGAGAAGCACGAAATTCCTGCAACAGGATTTTTTGTAGCTATTGGACATAAGCCTAATACTGATATTTTTAAAGATTATTTAGATTTAGATGAAACGGGATATATTATAAATGTTCCTGGAACATCTAAAACTAATGTAGAAGGTGTTTTTGTTAGTGGTGATGCTGCCGATCATGTTTACCGACAAGCAATTACTGCTGCTGGAACAGGTTGTATGGCTGCTCTTGATGCAGAGCGTTGGTTAGCTGCAAAAGATACTACTTTTGAAGTTAATACTTCTATCTATAACTAGAACATAAATAATAGAGATAAAAAAAACCGAAGTTTATAGCTTCGGTTTTTTTTATGTATTAAAGTTTAAATATTATAAACTTTCTGGTAGTGTGTATGTTCTGCCTTTGTTTTGTTCTTTTAAGTAATCCATAAGAGGAGCAAAATAGTCTAACATTGGTTTTGCACTCATTTCGCTACCAACACTTTCTTTTAATAACTCTCTCCAATCATTATTAGCACCAGATTTTAAAACTTCTTTAAGGAAATCTCCAACAGGTTTGCTACCATAGTAATTTGTAGCATGTGGATCTTGCTTCAAGATATTTTTAGAAATATGGTCATGGAATTGGAATAATAAAATATAAGATACTGCATAATCGTAATATTGAGCAGCATCATTGTTGATGTGTGTTTTTGAAGCAGCATCACAAAACTCTTCACCTCTTTCAGAAGGAGGAACCATACCTTGGTATTTTTGAGCAAGTTCCCACCATTTTTTGTTGAACTCATCCTTTGGAAGGTTTTCAGCATAAACAGCATTTTCAAACTCAGTCATTACACCTGCTGAGAATGGTAAAAACACAACATAGTTTAAAGCTTCTTTTAATAGGTTTTGAGTTTCATCAATTTCAACATTAGCATCAACTAATCCTTTTTCTGCTAAAAATGGCTTTTGCATAGCAGCTAAACCTAATAAACTACCAATAGCTTCGTGGTATCCTCTGTTTGCGCCTCCACGTAATAAAGGTGGAACATCAGGATTAGTGTAAGCTTGATAATAATAAATATGTCCTAATTCATGATGAATAGTCTCATAATAATCGGCAGTTGCTTCAACACTCATTAGACAACGCAAGTCGTTTTCTAAATCCATATGCCATGCAGAAGCATGATTGTTCTTTTTGTAAGGTGCATCAGCAGGTAAAGGATACATGCTAGATTTTTCGTAGAAGCTTGCAGGTAATGGGTCAAAACCAATACTCTTATAGAAGTTTTCACCTTCTCTTACAATCCACTCTGGTTCTTTGTCAGCTAAAGCAGCATCAATATCTAAACCTTCAACATTAACCAGTGCGCTCCAATCTTGTCCCCAACGGTTTGGTAACCAATGTGCAGGTAAATACTGAGGGACTTCAGCATTGAATTTTTTAGCTAATTCATATCTAGCCCAAGTGTGTAATTCTCTATACAGTGGCCAAACTTCTTTAACCATTTTGTTCATTTCATCGCGCATTTCTTGACGAGACATACCATAATCTGATACTTGGTAAGTAAAGTAATCGTCATAACCTAGAGCTCGTACAGTTTTGTTACGAAGCGATCTTAAATTTTCTAAACCATCTTTTAAATCTTTACCAACAGCTTTTGAAGTTTCCCAGTTGGCAAGTCTTTCGTTTAAATCGTTAGATTCTCTTAATACTTTGTCGATGTCTCCTGTGGTTACTGATTTGCCATCAACTTTAAAATCGAAACCAAATAAAGTTTCGTTTTGAGCATTTTCGGCAGCAATACGTTCTGAAACTAAATCGGAAACTGTTTCAGGGTTGTTAGCAGCAGCATAAAGAATTGTATTAAGTTGTCTCACTTGAACAATATCTAAAGCATCTTTCTTCTCTAAAAATTTTCTTGTTTTTTCAATGTTTTCAGTGCTTCCTGTAAATTTAGCAAAGGCTTCATTTGCTTTTTGAACATTGTAAGCATTGGTTGTGTCGCCAGCAACAATACGTGTGTTGGCATCCCACTCAGCAAGTGCAGAATCGTAATATAATTTTACGAAAGTATTAGTGTAATCATCTAAAAACGCTTGAACTTCAGCTTTCAATTCAGCTGAATTATTGCTAGTTTTAGATGTGTCTTCTTTACATGAAACCATGGAAAAAAGAACAATTGATAAGGCAATTAGTTTTTTCATTTAAATAAAAAGGGTTAAAAGTTAATTAGTTTCTTTTTTAAGCAATTTTGCAGTATCAATAAATTTATTGATAGTTACCTTTGGGTTGTTGTATAAGAAAACTTCACTGCTTCCGGTAATTTCTAGAGTGATAGCTTCAGATACATTTACGTGTGCATCACTAGCAACTTCAGAGATTAAAGTACAGGTTTTGGTTGTAAAGTTTTTTCCGTTAAAATCAGAATTATTATCAGTTCTAATAATTGCATTATTAGTATCTCCTTCAATGTTTATAGTCGCTCTTTGGTATAAGTCAATTTTAGCTTCTTTACTGTTTACAAGAGCGTCTAACTTACTGTTATCACTTAAAACAACTGTTGATGTACCTTTGGCTGTAAGGTTTAATTTTACTTTTGCTTTGTCTAAACTTGTGTACTCAAAGTTATTGGCATTAATATTTAAGTATGCTTTGGAGGTTCCTGTGGTTTTTAAGACAACGTCGTTAAGCTCTAAAGACGTTAATGAGCGAATTTCAGCATCGTCTTTAGTTTCGATATACTCTAAAGGAGTGCTGTAATTTACCGTTATATTCAATCTCTTTTTAGAAGAAATTTCTTGAGTTGTAGAGAAAGTTAGTGTGCTATCAACGACTTCAACTTTAATGATATCATGAAGATTGCTGTCAGTTTCAATTTCTACTGAAGACTTTGAGTTATATATGATTTCTATTGAAAAGTCGCCACCTACAATTATTTTAGTGAAATCATCTAAATAGGTTTGTTCAATGGTAACATCTCTATTACCTTTTACTTTTTCACTGTTTTGAGCAAAAAAGGATGATGTAAAACCTAAGCTGAATAGTAAAACGAAAAGGGTTTTATTCATTGTATAAATTTAAAATTGTACAACAAATATATGCAAAAACCATCCCAAACTCTAACTAGAGGTTGAAATGGTTTGAAAAACAGGTTGGTTAGTTGTATGTAAACAGGTTGGTTAGCGTTTTCTTATACTACCAGAAACATTATCGCTAGTTTCTACTTTTTTAGGGTTACCATAGTAGTTAATGTCGCCACCACTACTAGCTTTAGCTATTAATTCTTCTGATGTGTTTACGGTAATGTTTGCACCACTAGTTGCTTTTACTTGACAGGATACAGCACTTAAATCTTGTGCGCTTATATCGCTTCCGCTTGTAGCACTTGCGTAGAGTTTATTTGTTTTACCTGAAAGCTTAACATGGCTTCCGCTAGTTGAACTACAGTCAATACTTTCGGCATTGATATCTAGTTCAAGGTCGCTTCCGCTAGTGGTTTTAATCTCGATAGTGTTTGTGTTAATAGTATTGGTTGAAAATACATCGCTACCACTGGTTGTTGAGATTTTAGTTAAATCGTCAAGAGATACCATTATTTTTTTTGATTTTGAAGTGCCAATATTTTCTTCGGCATAAATGTTTAAAACATCACCTTCAATTTCTACCATAATAATGTCTTGTAAGTTCTCATCGGCTTCAACACTTACACTTTCGGTATTGGTTTGAGTAATGTAAACATCTAAACCTCTACTTACTTTTATTGAGCTAAAGCTACCATCAAGCGATCTTTCGGTTGTGGTTACATTTCCGTTTCCGTTTACTCCAAAATTCATATCAAAGTTACAGGACATCATAAGTAGTCCTAAAACCGTGGAGATAATTACTTTTGCTAAGGTTGTCATAACTGTTTGTTTTTTGATTGATTAATATTTTGTTGCTATGTGATTATAACTTAAAACACGCTTTAATTTCCACTTGTTGTTTTCTAATAGCCATAAATGGGAGAATTTGGCATTTCCGTTTAGAGTCTCTTTATTATTGACTGTTTCGTAAAATAAATGTTCTCCTTGTTGAATAGCTCCATAGAGTTTGTTGTCATTATAAAGCGGAAACACTTCTAGGCTATTTTTTTTAAGTTCTCTTCTTAACTTTGAATTGTTTTTTGAATTGCAAATACCATTTTTCATGACCTTAATAAAGTCTAGTTTAGAGTTGATAACACCTGATTTATCATGATAAAACTCTAGGTCATCAAAAATCAGGTTTTCAAACTGACTCATATCGCAAGTATTAAAGCCAACTTTAAAAATTAAACTATCATTATTTTTTAGAATTTTAAAAAGCTCTGATTTTTTATCTACCTGTGCAAAAGTAATAGTTGAAAAGCTTAGTGTTAAAAAAATAATTAATAGTTTGTGTGTTAACTGTTTCATTTTTTGATTGATTACTAGTTCAAAGGTCTAGTTTTATATATACGATTAATAAACTAAGTATCTGAATTGTTGTTTTTTATTGATGAATTGTTAATTGTCGTCTGATATTATTTCAACACCATTATCATCTATTCTTACTTTAACATCTACGTCCTTTGCTCTAATGCCTTGGTCGTTGATTTCTATTTCAACACTATCTTTTTTAATTTTAACACCATCTTCATCTATTTTAAGACCAGAGTGTTCATCGTTTACATCAACTCTTACTTTAAACTCATCGTCTTCGCAGTTTAAACACACCACACCATCATGAGTTACTTTTAAATAATGCTCTTCCATACCATTTTCTAGTATGTCTCTGTAATAGCTAGAGTTTCTGTGAAAGGAATAGGTGTTTTGATCTGCATAAAACACAGTACCTTCTGGTAAATACAATGTAGCTTCAATTTGTTGTTCACCATACTTGTTTCTGAACTCTGTAGTAAGGTAAGCATCTAGTAAAAGCTCATTACCAATTACCTTGAAATCATAATTAATGTTTTGTGCTCTTGATTTTGCTTTTTGATAATCGCTAGCATGTGCATTTTTTTCAATACTTAAAGAGGCTACACTATCTTTAGTTGAACGCACAATAAGTCGCACATCAGTATTGTATATAAGTTTGTTGTCGTTATCGTCATACACTGTTTTAAACAAGCTGCTACGTCTTCCAAAATGTTTGCTGTATGACGAGTTTCCTTGCATACGTATTGTTAAAGTATCTGATGGATTAAGCATTAACAATTCAGTGTTTTCGGTCACACTCGCATCAAACGCATGTTCACTAGCTTGCTTTATTCCTATTACAAATAGTCCTATCATTGACATTAACCATAAACCTAGTAACGAAAACTTAGCGATGTTACCAATTGATTTTAGGTTGTTGATTAATATTTTGAGTCCTAAATAGAAAATGAAAAAGAATGGTATTCCTATGGCAAACAATAGTAACATTGATACTAACCAAACTGGTGTGTTTGCAGCATTGGCCGCATTTATAAATTCAATTCCTGGGACGTTAACAGAATCGGCAATTCCAACGGTAAATAATGCAATTATTAATCCTATTAAAGTACTGGCTCCAATGAGTATTAAAATAATACCAATGAACTTTGCAAACACTTTAAGACAAAACATAATGATGTCTCCTATAGTGTCAAAAAATGTTTTTGACGATGATTTTATTCGGTTTCCTTGTTTGGGTAAATCAATGTTTTTTACCGTGTCTGAAACCGTTTGTGATACATTATCAAATCCGTCTTTAATTTTTTTTTCAATGTTACTGATGTTCACAGGTTCACCAGTCATTGTAAGTTTATCAGCGGTTGAAACTGCTTCAGGAACTAAAACCCAAAACAATACATATATAAGCACAAACGTACCACCAGAACCTAGAGTAAGTAAAATCCAAAGTAGTCTTACCCAAATGGCATCAATACCTAAATAGTGTCCAAGACCTGATGAAACACCACCAATGTATGAGTTGTCGGTATCTCTAAATAGTTTTTTGGAAGTTGAGGTTCTTCTGTATTGTGTTTTTGGTTCGTCTTCAAAAATTTCGTCATCAACAAGATAGTCTTCAGGTTGTCCCATTATTGAGATTACTTCATCAACTTCTTTTATTCTGATAACTTGTTTTTCGTTTTGAACACGCTCGTTGAACAATTCAGCAATACGAGCTTCAATATCTGCTATGATTTCTGATCGACCTTGAGAGTCTGTAAATGAACGTTTTATAGCCTCAAGATAGCGTTGTAATTTTAAGTATGCATCTTCATCAATATGGAAGAATATACCTGCTAAATTTATGTTGACTGTTTTATTCATTATTTTTTATTTTTTTGTCTTGTTACTAGGTTAACTGCATTTTGTAATTCGCTCCATGTGGTATTAAGTTCATTTAGAAACAGTTTTCCTGTTTCTGTTAAACCGTAATATTTTCGTGGAGGACCTGAGGTTGATTCTTCCCAACGGTAGTTAAGAAGACCAGCGTTTTTAAGTCTTGTAAGTAGTGGATAAATGGTTCCTTCTACAACAAGCAGTTTTGCGTCTTTTAGTGTGTCTAGAATTTCGGCTACATAAGCATCATCGTCTTTTAAGACTGATAATATGCAGTATTCTAATACACCTTTACGCATTTGTGCTTTTGTGTTTTCTATCTTCATGTTCTAAAGAAATTTTAATTTGAAAAACTGTTCATTTTTTGATTGATTGATTGATGGTTATTTGATGAAATTTATGGTTAATGGATAGTTGTACAACTCACCATCGCGTGCTTTTAAACTTGCAATGACTATAAATATAAGTTCTAAGATAAATCCAAAAACAGCAAGAACACCCAAACCTCCTGTAATGTAAAGTAGAGGAGAAGGTTTTCCTATGTTAATGTGAAAATCATTAAACCCATGAAAGTCTATAAAGTCAATACCATTAAAAAACTTTAAAAAGAAAAACGGGATAGTTAGCGTACCTATAATTAAGGTATATAGTAATATACTTATTTGAAAGTTTATGGCTTGCTTTCCATGACTATCAACAAACTCCGATTTTTCTTTGTTAGTAATCCATAATATAATAGGTCCAATAAAATTTCCTAACGGAATTATAAACCTACTAAAGGTAGATAAATGAATAAAAGTTGCAATATTTTTTTGGTGGTTGTCTAACATGATTTTAAAACGTATAATATTATCTTATACAAATATATGTCTAAAAAAAGGTATTATGTTACGCATAGTAGTGTATTTTAACATAATATTAACAAATTGAATTATGAATTATTTTGTCTAGATTTGATAAAACTAATTTTTAAAATGAAGCTTACACCTAATAAAATAAACACTTTCAACTTTTTTAAACTGCCTTCAGTGTTCTTTACTGGAGTTCGTGTAAAGTCTATTAATAATGACACTTGTACAGTAGTTGTAAAACACCGTTGGATTAATCAAAACCCTTTTAAATCTATGTTTTGGGCAGTGCAAGGTATGGCTGCCGAATTAACTACAGGTGCTCTGGTACTTGCTAAAATTAGAGAAAGCGGTAAGCCTATTTCTATGTTGGTAGCTAATAACAATGCTACTTTTACTAAAAAGGCAACAGGAAAAATTACATTTAGTTGTACAGATGGTCATAAAATTGATGATGCCATAGCCAAAGCTATTGAAACTGGTGAAGGACAAACCTTGTGGATGCAATCAAAAGGTGTAAACCAAGATGGAGTAGAAGTGTCGGTATTTAATTTTGAATGGAGTATTAAAGTTAAAAGTTAGTTGATAATAATTTGAAAAAAATTTACGAAATACAATTAAGTGGAATTAAAATAGGAACAACTGCTTTTGAATTTGCTGATACTCCAATGGGAGTTGTTTATGGAAAAATTAATTTTGAAAATGTAGACTCACCATATAACTTGTTTAAAAATCATTGTCAACAGCATAAAGTAACAATAAATCAAGACGATAAAGAATATAAATTTATTGATACTCAGGTGATCCCTAAATTGAAAGTTTATCTTGAAAACGGAACAGAACTAGTTG
This sequence comes from Meridianimaribacter flavus, assembly GCF_004366715.1. Lineage (GTDB taxonomy): Bacteria > Bacteroidota > Bacteroidia > Flavobacteriales > Flavobacteriaceae > Gaetbulibacter_B > Gaetbulibacter_B jejuensis. The sequence continues at coordinate 319,644 of NZ_SOQZ01000004.1, read as the reverse complement.
GTTGGGGAGGCGCAATTAGCGGAATGGAAAAAGGAAACGATTTTGAAATTCAGTTTGGCGGAATTAATAGTAAAATAATGAAGACAGAATTTGCTCAACATTACTATGACTATTATGGAAATGAATCAGACTTAATCAAAATTCAGGTAGATGAACAGTTTAAAAAAATTTGCGAAAGTATTTTGGCTAGAAATTTAAATATAAATCAATGGGCTGAAATTGAGAGTTCAGATGAATTTCAAACAGAAAGGTATCATGGTGGGTTTGATACAACTGAAATGGAATTTTGTTTCAGTTATTATATAGAAAAGCAAGAATATTGGTTTCAGTTAAACTTGAATGATATAGAAAGAATAATAAATGCCAAAGTTGAGTTTTTATATCCAAGAAAAGCAGAATAAAATAGATGCAATATTTTAACTGCTTACTTGTAAGTTGTTTGTTTTTAGTTTGTTATGTTTTAGTATCTTTGATTAAGAGTGGAGGATTTTTGTAAATTTCATGTAATGAGGCCTTTATAAAACTATTTGTAACAAAACAGATAATACATCAACTAATTTATAAATCAATTAAAAAACACAATATAATGACAGCACACGAAATAGACTACAGAATCTACGGAGAAGAAATGCAATTCGTAGAAATAGAATTAGATCCACAAGAAGGTGTTATAGCCGAAGCAGGAAGCTTTATGATGATGGACGATGGTATTAAAATGGAAACCATTTTTGGAGACGGTTCACAAAAAGACACTGGTTTTTTAGGTAAAATCCTTGGAGCTGGAAAACGCATACTTACAGGAGAAAGCTTGTTTATGACTGCGTTTTACAACAACCTTTCAGGCAAACGCAATGTGAGTTTTGCATCACCTTATCCTGGTAAAATCATTCCAATAGATTTAACCGAGTTTAGAGGTAAGTTCATCTGTCAAAAAGACGCTTTTCTTTGTGCAGCAAAAGGTGTAAGCGTTGGTATTGAGTTTTCAAGGAAATTAGGTAGAGGACTTTTTGGTGGCGAAGGATTTATAATGCAAAAACTTGAAGGAGATGGTATGGCATTTGTTCATGCTGGTGGTACTATGGCTAGAAAAGAATTAAAAGCAGGAGAATCTCTAAGAGTAGATACTGGTTGCTTAGTAGGTTTTACTCAAGATGTAGATTATGATATTGAGTTTGTAGGAGGTATAAAAAATACAGTATTTGGAGGTGAAGGTTTGTTTTTTGCTAAACTACAAGGACCAGGAACAGTATACATACAATCTTTACCTTTTAGTAGATTGGCAGGTAGAGTATTAGCCTCAGCACCAAGATCTGGTGGCAAAAGTAAAGGAGAAGGTAGTATTCTTGGTGGTTTAGGAGACTTACTTGATGGTGACAATAGGTTCTAAACGTTAACGTATTGAGTTATATTTAATGAGGGATTTTTAGTGTTAAAATTTTGTTTAACTAAAACAACTAATCGATTTTTTTAGTACTTTAGGAATGTAAAAACAAAAACACTTTAAGCCTATACAATACAACTACCTAACCCTAAAACCTAAAATTACAAATGGCAAGAGCAATGTTTGAGTACACCAAAACGGTACTTAATAAAGTTAGTTTTGATGCTTCGTTGTTCTGTAAAGAAGTACAAAAAGCTGTTCAACGATTATTACCTTATGAAATTGAAGAGTTAAGAATTTATATTCAATCACTTGTACTACAGAACCCAGAATTAAATCAATGTTTAATATATTTAAAACCTTAACATAAAGCGACCAAACGGTCGCTTTATTTTTGTAAAAAAGAGCTTGATAGTAGAATATTGGTTTTATCTTTGTAGAAAATTATATAAGACCTGAAAAAGCTATATTTAACCATATTACTTCTTTCGTTTGCATTGCGACCGATGTATTATGTTGGACAAGTATTATACTATGAGTTAAATATTGATTACATTATTGAAACCTATTGTATTAATAAAGACAAACCAGAGCTACAGTGTAATGGTAAATGTCATTTAGCTACACAAATTCAAAAGGCAAGTAACGATTCAGGTAAAGGTAAATCGCATCAAATGGTGTTTGAAGCGTTTTATCCGGTTTTTGTTCAACAAATAGCTAATGAAGAAATAACGCTTTCAAAGCTTGTGTTTTTTAAAGCTAAACAACCCATCTACTACGTAAATAATTATTCTCACCTTATAGATTACAGTATCTATAAACCTCCTATTTGTTAAAGTTTAATATCGGTTTTTTATACAAGGCTTAACTGTGCTTGCCACTAATAGCACACGAATATTAAATTAAAACAAATGAAAATTTTAAAATATACATTTGCACTACTTTTATGTGCAACACTATCGTCATGCTCTTCTGACGACGATTCTAACTCTGAAGATTTAACAGGACAAACAGGTACATTAACTCTAAAATTTGATAATGGAGTAGGTGATCAAGACTTTATTTTTGGCACTAGCTACAACAAGTCAAGTGCAGAGTCATATAAGTTAGAAACCCTTAAATATATTATTAGTAATGTAAGGGTAAAAGACGAAAACGGTAACACGTTTACATATCCTTCTGCAGATAATGTGTTTATCGTTGATGAAGCAGAAAGCAATAATGCTGGAGAAATTTATATAGACTTAGATAATGTAGATGCTGCAAACTATACTGAAATTACTTTTGGTTTAGGTATCGATCAAGACCGTTATGCTTTAGGAGCTGAAGGTCAAGGTAATTTTTTAACACAAGCCGAAGCAGCAGGAATGATGTGGTCATGGGCAACAGGTTATAGGTTTATGAGGTTTGATGGTACGTTTTCATCAGCTACAGTAACTGACGAAGCATTAAATATTCACATGGGAAGTGTTGGTACTTCTTTAGATAATTATAGAGAAATTACACTACAGTTTCCAAATACAGTAAGAGTAAGAGAAACTACTACACCTCAAGTACATATTGTTGCTGATATTGCTAAGGTGTTTGATGGCGAAACTTCGGTAGAACTGTCTAATGGTTATAGTCAAGTTCATACTGATGCTACAACTACAACAGTTATTGCAAATAATTTTCAAAATGCTTTTAGTGTACACCACGTACATAATGAGTAAAATATAGTAACTCAAGAAGGCCTAAAAACCTTCTTGAGTGTTTATAATACTAATTATGAAGACTAAATTTTCAGTATTAGTGATTTTGGGTACGCTAGTTTTTAGTTGCTCAAAATCCGATAGTACAGAAACATACGTGCCTGTTCCTGTGGTTGTAGAAATGCCATCAAATTTTCCTGATATGGCTTACAACTTGGATAATAATCCATTAACCGAAGCAGGAGTTGAACTGGGTAAGCGTTTGTTTTACGAAGGAAAACTATCAGCAAATGATGCTATACCTTGTGCGTTTTGCCATGAGCAAGCTTTTGCGTTTACGCATCATGGACACACACTAAGTCATGGTGTTAATGGAGGTATTGGATTTAGAAATGCACAACCAATTCAAAATTTGGCATTTCAAAACGAATTTATGTGGGATGGAGCAGCTTCTCATTTAGATTTGCAACCTATAATTCCATTAACTAGCGAACTAGAAATGGGTGAAACATTGAGTAATGTGGTTGAAAAACTTAATGCAGAACCTTATTACAGACAACAGTTTAGAAAAGCATTTGAAGATGGTGAAGTTAATAGCGCAAATATGCTAAAAGCTTTGTCTCAGTTTATGATTACCATGATTTCATCAAATTCTAAATATGATAAATATATTAGAAATGAAGATGGAGTAACGTTTTCTCAAATTGAACAAGATGGTCGTGCTACGTTTCAAAATAAATGCGCTTCATGTCATGCTACCGATTTATTTACAGACCAAACCTACAGAAATAATGGCTTACCTGTAAACCCGCAGCTTAATGATTTAGGCCGATTTAATGTGTTAGAAAATCCAGACGATTTATATAAGTTTAAGGTACCAAGTTTAAGAAACGTTGAGGTGTCTTTCCCTTATATGCACGATGGTCGATTTTCGACCTTAGAAGCAGTGCTTAATTTTTACGATTCAGGAATGGTAGATAATGGAAATGTAGACCCTATTTTTCAACGTGATGATGGCACTTTGGGAATAAGCCTAAATACTTATGAAAAAGAAAGCCTAATAGCTTTCTTAAAAACACTCACAGATAATGAATTTTTAAACGATGAAAGATTTTCAGAATACTAAAACAATACTTTTAATACTCGCTATTATTAGCTTTACAAACAGTTATAGTTGCGACTTGTGTGGATGCACAACAAGTAGTGGTAGCGCTTCGTTTGGTGATTTGCAAATGACTAGTTTTGTTGGGTTGCGATACATTTATCAAACGTACGAATCTAAAAACGGAATTTTTGATAATTCGCCTACAAGTGAAGAGCAATTTAATACTTATCAACTTTGGGCTAGAGTTCCGTTAGGAAAATCATTTTATGTAAGCGCGATACTTCCGTTTCAAGATTTAAGCAGAAAGTTTCAAGGCAATACCGAGTCGATTAATGGTGTAGGAGACATGACACTTATAGGTTGGTATAATTTAAAAATCTATAAGAGTAACAGTGAAAATAAAGAAGCTATAGATTTTAGTACTAATAAAGAGCTTACAGGACATTCGTTTAATTTTGGATTGGGTGTTAAAGCGCCAACAGGTAAGTTTGAAGAAGAATTGACTGATAGAGTAAATCCTGGTTTTCAGGTAGGAACAGGAAGTTGGGATGCTATTGCGACTGTTATGTATAACTACGGAAATAATAATTTGGGACTTAATACTACTTTTGCATATTACTTAAAATCTGAAAATAAAAATGAATACAGGTTTGGTAATCAATTTAGTGTTAGTTCAAATTTGTTTTATAAACTGAAAACCAAAAAAATGGATATTTCACCTTTTGTAGGTATTTCAGGAGATGTTTATGATTCTATTGAACAATATGGTGAAACTTTAGCTGACACTAATGGACATTTGTACAACTGCTCATTAGGGTCAGAGTTTAATTTAAAAGATTTTCAATTAGGGTTGCAGTATACACTACCAATACATCAAGATTTTTTTGGTGGAAACGTAGAAGCCAAAAATAGGTTTTCGGTCTATTTAAACTACAAACTATAATTCAAAAAAAAGAGCGGTTTTAAACCGCTCTTTTTGTTTCCTGAACAGCTAAAGGACTTATAATTTCAACATTTTGAAATGCAATAGCACCTCTTATAATTCCTGAAATTACATTGTGCAGTGCATCAATAATTTGGAGTTTAAGCTCACTTTTATGATAAATGATGCTCACTTCTCTTGCTGGACTTGGCTCTACAAAATGATGTAAGTTTTGTTTTAGGTTATCATTAAGCTCCATAGTGTGTAAATAAGGTAAAAGCGTCATTCCTAAACCTTCGTTTGATAGTTTTATCAAGGTTTCAATACTACCACTTTCTAACTGAAAATGTTCATCGGTATTGTTTTTAAATACTTTACAAAGGTTAATAACACCATCTCTAAAGCAATGACCATCTTCTAGCAGTAGCATATCGTCAATTTCAAGATCAGAAACTTCAATGTTTTTCTTTTCATGTAACCTATGACTACTAGGTATGTAACCAACAAAAGGCTCGTAATAGAGTACACGTTCTTTTATGGTTTCGTCCTCAAGAGGTGTTGCAGCAATAGCAGCGTCTAGGTGACCTTCGTTTATACGCTCTATAATTTCTTCAGTCGTTAACTCTTCAATTTTAAGTTTTACTTTAGGGAATTTTTTAATGAATGTTTTTAAAAACATTGGCAATAATGTAGGCATTATGGTTGGAATCATTCCAAGCTTAAATTCGCCTCCAATAAACCCTTTTTGTTGGTCAACAATATCTTGTATTCTATCAGATTCGTTAACAATATTTCTAGCTTGATGCACAATTTTTCTTCCTACATCAGTAAGTTCAATAGGTTTTTTACTTCTGTCAAATATTAAAACATCAAGTTCTTCTTCAAGTTTTTGTATTTGAGTACTAAGCGTTGGTTGTGTTACAAAGCACTTTTCAGCAGCCTTGGTAAAGTTTTTATGTTCAGCAATTGCTAAGACGTAATGTAATTGTGTTATGGTCATTTAATTAATTTTAGCTATAAAAATATAAAAACTATCAATTAATTCTATAGTTGATTGTGTTAATTATAATTTAAATTTGTAATGAATTAAAAAACAGTAAATTATGACTTTAAATAGTATAGGTTTAGAAACCAAGAAAACACAAGAAATTGCTAATGATTTAAACATTTTGCTAGCAAATTTTCAAATATATTATCAAAATTTAAGAGGAATTCACTGGAATATTAAAGGGAAACGCTTTTTTGATTTACACGTTAAGTTTGAAGAATTATACACTGACGCTAACTTAAAGGTTGATGAAATTGCAGAGCGTATTCTTACTTTAGGGACAACACCTTTACATACGTTTGAAGATTATACTAAGAACGCTAAGGTGCCAGTTGGAAAAAATATTTCTCAAGATGAAAAAGCAGTACGATTAATTGTGGATTCATTAACCGAATTATTAAAGATTGAAAGAAACATATTAGATGCTTCTGATGAAGCTAATGATGAAGGTACAAACTCGATGATGAGTGATTTTATTACTGAACAGGAAAAAACTGTTTGGATGATGAAAGCTTGGTTAGACGAATCAATCTAACCGTTTGTTAATTGATTAATAGCAAAAAGCCACTCGATAGAGTGGCTTTTTTGGTTTAAAACTTAATATATATCAGCGCTATTAATCACAGTTTAATAAGATTTCAGCTGCTGGATTTACTGAGCTTGTTACGGTTAAACTATTTACTTGATTGCAATCCACAAAGTGCCAATCATCACTAAAGTTACCAATGTCTGAAATAATACTTACAATAGGATAACCATCATTGCTCATTTCTATAGACCATTCTCCTGTGGTTGAAAGTCCAGAACCAGTTATTTCTACTGTATTATCAGAATTAAACTCGTAAGTTGTTGTTCCGTTTAAAGTCCATGGGCATTCTAACAGAATTATAACAACATTTTCTGTTGTGCAATCAGTGTTTCCTGAACAATCTACAAAGTCTGCTTCAGTATATCCTTCACATTCAGCTAAACACGCATTTAAAAAACTATATATTTCTATTTGTCCATCAACTTCCACTTCAACACAAACAGTAATGTTTTCTTCATCATCACAGTCGCATTCATCATCAATTTCGCAATTCACAAAATCTTCTGCACTAAACCCTTCGCAAATAGCGTAGCATTCATTGTCAAATTCTATTATTTCTAAATTTCCAGTTGGTGTTTCAATTTGAACACAAACAGGGTTATAGTCTTGGTAACACTCGCAATCATCTGTAAGGTCATCATAACAGTCTTCTAGTAAATCATTAAAACTCTCTTGGTTTTCAATAGTTTCTACATCACCTTCTTCAGTAGTTACATTAAAAGGATATACAAACCCGAAGTAGAAAGAGTTGTAAACAGCAGTGTTTAATTCTTCTTGTGAATTTACAGTAATAGTTAGGTTTTGATCTGTAATAACTGAAATTGGGAAATTGAACGTAAAGCACTCATAAGTAGTATTTCCATTGTAATCTCCTTCACAATTATCAATAAAATCATCTGCATCAAAACCATCACAAATTGCATAGCAAGAGTTAGGGTAAGTTACTGTAAAAACAACGCCTGCAACATCAGTAACTTCAACACAAACAGGGTTGTAGTTTTGGTAACAATCGCACTCATCTTGGTCATCCCAATCTAAGCTCTCTATCAAATCATAAAACTCTGCTTCAGAATTAATAGTAATTACAACTATTGAATTTGAATTTTCGTCATAGACTTCAACATTAAAAGGAAATTGAATACCATCAATGTATAAATTGGTTGACGAATTGATTAAGATTTCAATTAAATCGTCTAAACTGTTAACGTAAACAGAACTGTTATTGTTAAAAGACAAGTGTAAAGGATATACAAAATCAAAACCGAAATCGAATACTATGTTGCCTGAAGGGTTTCCTGAAGCAGTTACATTTCCATCACTGTTAAATTGTTGAGACAACCTATTTAATGATAGTGTTATAGCTTCGGTTTTTTGAATATTTAATTCTTCTGAAATTGGCTCGTTTTTAGAACAAGATGTAAATAACCCTGTAACAAGAGCAAAACTGACAAATAATAATTTAAAATGTTTCATCATAGAAATTTTTGGTTCATATTTTTTTTAGCGATTAATCATACCTAAGACAACGCACAAAAAAAATACCCTACTTTTTTACTCAATTTTTTTTTATTTAGTTTTGAGCACATCGATTTAATTATTCGTGAATGTCAAAAAACCAACACCCAATTTGTAAGTCAGATACCTTTAAGGATCTGTACCAAAAATATGCAAAAGATTTGAGACACTTTGTGTTTTTCAAAACTCAGGATATTGACAAAACTGAAGATATCGTTCAGGAAACGTTTGTAAAACTTTGGGAAAATTGTAGTAAAGTCAATATTGAAAAAGTGAAAAGCTATATTTATTCAGTAGCTTCAAATACGTTTTTAAATATGGTAAAACACGATAAGGTGGTACAAAAACACCAAAATAGTGTGTCGAGTCATCAATCTAACGAATCACCTGAATTTATTTTACTAGAAAAAGAGTTTATGGAAAAATTAGAACGTACTATACAAGCATTACCAGAGAAACAAAAGGAAGTGTTTTTGCTTAATAGAATAGAAAAAAAGACCTATAAAGAAATTGCTGAACAAATTGATATTTCTGTTAAAGCTGTTGAAAAGCGTATGCACGCAGCCTTATTAGTAATGCGAGAAAATATAGGTAATATTTAATTTTTTTAAAAAAAGTAGGGTAAAACAAAAGTGAGTTGTCATATATACAGTTGAAATAATGAAAGAACAAGATTTACATAACACAAACGATACGTATTTAGCACAATGGTTGGCTGGAGACATCTCAGATGAGCAGTTAAAAGAAATGGTGTCTGAAGCTGATTTTAAAGCCTTTTTAAAGCTACGTAAGGGTATTAATACTTATGCTGATTTGAATGCAGAAACCGATTCAACTTTTGCTAAAATACAAGAGCAAATATCTCATAAAAAGCCTGTTAAGGTAAGGCAGTTGGGAGCTCAACGTTGGTGGTTGGGTATTGCGGCTTCTGTTGTGGTGTTATTAGGAATTTTCTTTTTGTTAGATAATGATACAATTTTAGTTGAAACAAATTTTGGCGAACAAAAAACTATTGCACTTTTAGATGGTTCTGAAGTTATTTTAAATTCCAAATCTACCATAAGCTATAACGAAAAGAATTGGTCTAAAAACAGAACACTTCAACTCAATGGAGAAGCGTACTTTAAAGTTCAAAAGGGAAGCACTTTTACCGTTGAAACCGCAAATGGAACAGTACAGGTTTTAGGTACACAATTTAATGTAAATACAAATTTAGATTTGTTTGAAGTGGTATGTTACGAAGGTAAAGTACGTGTAGAGAGTAAAGAGAAGTCTGTAGTGTTATTGCCTTCTAATAGTCTAAGACGCATTAACGGAAATGATTTGGAGCAATGGAATGTTGCCGACCTTAATCCAAGTTGGATTCATGGTGAAAGTAGCTTTAAAAATGTACCGTTAAAGTATGTTATTTCAGCCTTAGAATCTCAATATGATGTTACTATTAATTCCTCAAAAATAAATGACAACATTGAATTTACAGGAAGTTTTCCGCACAATGATATTAATATAGCATTGCAAACTGTTTTTAAATCGCTAGGTATACCTTATAATGAAAAAGAAAAAGAAACTATCTATTTAGGAGTGAAGTGAAAAATATAATTGTTTACTTTATGATGCTATTGTCTTATTTGGCCTTTTCGCAAGAAGAGGCTAAATTTTACATTGGTTTTAATGAAGAACCACTAGCATCTGCCTTTGAAACTATAGAGCATACTTACAATATTAGATTGTCTTATGATGCACAATTGACTTCAGGAAAAAGTATTACAATTACACCACAGTATTTAGCACTAACTGATTTACTTTTTATTGTTGAAAATCAACTATCCCTTTCTTTTGAATTTATAAATGAACGCTACATTATAGTTCATAGTATTGAAAGTTCTTTACAACTTCAAAAACTTGAGCGAATTGTAATTACTAGTTATCTCACGCAAGGAATTTCAAAACAAGAGAATGCTTCTTTTAAAATTAAACCTAACCGTTTGGGTGTTCTTCCTGGTTTAACTGAACCAGATGTATTAGAAAGTATTCAATTATTACCTGGTGTAATTAGTCCTAATGAAACAGCTTCAGGACTTATTGTAAGAGGAGGAAAACTAGATCAAAATAGAGTGATTTGGGATGGTATCAACATGTATCACAAAGGACATTTGTTTGGAATGTTATCACCTTTTAATTCGTATGCTACAGATGAAATCGAATTTATCAATAAAGGGTCACATCCACGTTATGGTGAACGCGCTTCGAGTGTCATTAATATGTCAACAACCAAATCTGTAGCAAATACAACTAAAGCACAAATAGGATTAAATGGTATTCATACCGATGCGTTTTTAGAAACGCCTCTTATTGAAAATAAGTTAGCTGTTCAGGCCTCAATAAGATCGAGTTACACAAATTTATACCAATCCTACACTTTTGATCAATTGGCAAAAAAAGTTTTTGAAAGCACAAAAATTAGCGATGTTGAAAACTCTAACAACGACTTTAGCTTTTTGGATTACAATGTAAAATTGAATTTTAAACCCAATACAAAACATAGCATTTTTGCTAGTATGATTTCAATAAATAATGAGTTGGATTATACGGTTTCTGGTACTGATAATAAAATGTTCAACGATGTAATGCAAATCTCAAATTCAGGTTATGGTTTAGGATGGGAAGCTCAATGGCAACCTAAGTTGAAACAAGTTACTAATCTCTTTTTTTCAGAATATGAGCTTGATTATAATTATATCACTTTTGAAGATGAAGAAGAACAATCCAATTTTGAAAAACGCAATGTTATTTATGATTCTGGGATTTCAACAGAAATACAATATCAACTAAATTCTCAGCAAGACCTAACTTTAGGTTATCAATATGTGCTAAAGGATGTTGGATATATTTTTAAGAATACAGCTAATCTTGAGTTTATTTTGGATCAAGACGATTCAAAAATTCAAACTCATAGTATTTACGCCAACTACGATTATAAAAACCCTAAGCTTTTTAATGTGTCCATAGGAGCAAGAGCTACGTATTATGAGGAGTTGGATGCTTTTAGATTAGAACCAAGACTCTTGCTTTACAAAACACTTCTAAAAAACTTAACGCTTCAATTGTCAGGAGAAGCTAAACATCAAATTTTAAGTAAAATAGATGAAACGGTTATAAGTGACTTGTCTTTGGAAAACCGACTTTGGCGTTTGGCTAATGGAAAGGAATTTCCAATTATAAGTAGTAAACAAGCATCTTTGGGATTCATATATGAAAATAAAGGTTGGATGCTTGATGTTGATGGCTACTATAAAACTATGGATAATATTACAGCTTTATCTTTTGGTTTTCTTAATCCTGAAAACAGTCAATACAATATTGGCGAGCGTGATGTGGTAGGAGTAGATGTTTTTTTGAAAAAGCGTTATAACAAGATTAATTCATGGATTGGTTATGGGTTTAATCACTCTAGAAGCAAGTATGAAAACCTTAATGATGAAAGAGCGTTTACATCAAGGTCAAACGTTTTACATGCTGTGACAGCTGCTGTAAGCTATAAATTATCTGATTTTCAAATGGCATTAGGTTGGCGTTGGCAAACAGGAAAACCGTTTACTGCATCAACTGTAACCGAAGATGGATATGAGTTTAATGAAGGAATTAATACTGAACGCTTACCAAATTACCATCGTTTAGATTTTTCATCAACTTATGATTTTAGTTTTTCAAATCGAAATAAGCTTAAAGGAAAAGTAGGTTTGTCTATTCGTAATATTTACAACCAAAATAATCTCATTAATAGAGAATATATAGGTAATAACGATTTTGAAAATGAAATCGAACGAATAGATAAGTTTTCATTAGGATTAACACCTAATTTAATGTTTCGTTTGTATTGGTAAATGAGTAATCTTTCTACAACAATCCTCTCGCTTTAATCTCAAGGTATTTGTTAATAGTGTTTATGGTTAAATCTTCTGGAGCTGTAAGTATACTTTGTATGCCATACTTTTGAAGCTCACTTACAATCAGTCGTTTTTCGTAAGCAAATTTCTCAGCTATGACTTTGTCATACGCTTGCTGTACTGTTTCTGCTTTGTCTTCTATAAGCGTGTTTAATTCAGTATTCTTAAAGAAAATAACTACCAAAAGATGGTTTTTTGCAATACCTTTTAAGTAAGGAAGTTGTCTGTGTAATCCATCTAAAGTTTCAAAATTGGTATACAACAACATCAAACTTCTTTGGTTAATGTTTCGTTTTACATCAGCATAAAGTCTTCCGTAATCACTTTCAAAATAATCGGTTCTTACATTGTAAAGAGTTTCTAAAACAAGATTCATTTGCGACGTTCTACGTTCGGCAACTACAATGTTTTCAACCTTTTTAGAAAAAGCCAAAATACCTGCTTTATCTTGCTTTTTTAGAGCTACATTAGAAATTACCAAAGAAGCATTGATAGCATAATCCAATAAGGTTAAACCATCAAAAGGCATTTTCATAACACGTCCTTTGTCAATTACCGAATATACTGGTTGCGATTTTTCATCCTGAAACTGATTAACCATTAACTGATTGGTCTTAGCTGTAGCTTTCCAGTTTATAGTGCGTAAATCGTCTCCCAAAACATACTCCTTAATCTGCTCAAACTCCATGGTATGACCAATTTTTCTAATCTTTTTTATACCATATTGATGCAGGTTGTTGCTAATTGCTAACAAATCGTATTTGCGCAACTGCATAAAGCTAGGGTAGGTTGGTACCATTTTGTTTTCGGCACTTACAAAGCGTCTTGCAACTAAACCAAAAACAGATGAAGCATATATGTTAAGTTTTCCAAAATGATATTCGCCACGTTCAACAGGACGCAATTCATACTGTAGTTTTGAAACGCTAGATGCTTTTAATCGTCGTTCAATATTAAAGTTTCTAACCTGGAATTGTTCAGGAATTTCATCTATAACTCTAACATTTACAGGAAAGGTGTAGAAATTTTCCAACGTAAGTTCAATAGCGTTTTGGTCACCATTTGAGAACTTTTCAGGAAGTAAACGGTTACCAACAACACCTCGTTTTGCCATAAATAACAGTAAGGTGTCCAAAATGGTTAATGCGACTAATAACAATACCAAAAGCTTAACAATATTGAACAGTCTTGGGAAAATAAAACTGACAATAAATAGCAGTATTATACCTAAGCAGGCATAAAAAAATCGGTTTTGTATGTAAAACGGTTTTAGGCGTTTAAGCATTATCTTGGTATTTCTACAGCTTCAATAATTTGATTAATAATTTGTTTTGTGGTAATACCTTCCATTTCGCGTTCAGGAGTTACAATTACTCTGTGTTGTAATACAGGAGTTGCCGCTTTTTTAATGTCCTCAGGAGTTACAAAATCTCGTCCAGCAATAGCAGCAAATGCTTTACTTGCTTTTAGTATTGCTATAGATGCTCTTGGTGAAGCTCCTAAATATAAAAACGGATTGTTACGTGTGTTTACAATAATATTGGCAATGTATTTTACCAAATGCTCTTCAATAATGATTTGGTTAACAATATCCTGAAACTTTTTAATTTGTGCTTTGTTAAGATGAGACGTTACCTTATCGGTTTTTAAATCGCCTTTAAGCGCTTGTTCTCTGTTAAGGATTTCAACCTCTTCATCAAGGTTAGGATAATCTACATCTATTTTAAATAAAAAACGGTCTAATTGCGCTTCTGGTAAGCGGTAAGTCCCTTCTTGTTCTACTGGGTTTTGAGTTGCTAAAACAATAAAAGGTAAATCCATTTTATATTTATTACCATCTATAGTAATTTGGCGTTCTTCCATAACCTCAAAAAGCGCAGCTTGTGTTTTTGCTGGTGCACGATTGATTTCGTCAATTAAAATCATATTCGAAAAAATAGGACCCTCTTTAAACTGAAATTCTGATGATTTCATATCAAAAACCGAAGTTCCTAAAATATCACTAGGCATAAGGTCTGGTGTAAATTGAATACGACTAAACCCAATATCCAATGACTTTGCTAATAGTTTAGCTGAAATGGTTTTTGCAACACCAGGAACACCTTCAATAAGCGAATGTCCATTTGCTAATAACGACGCCAAAAGCATGTCTATCATTCCTTTTTGACCTACAATAACTTTACTTATTTCTTGCTTTATTGATGCAATACCTTCTTGTAACTCGCTAAGGTCTATTCGGTTTTTAAAACTAATGTTTTCGTCTTCTGTATTAGCAGTTTCAACAGATTTTTGAGTGGTTTGCTCATCTTGTTGAGGTTGTAATTGCTCGTCTTGATTTTCGTTTTCGTGCTCCATAATTATTTGGTATAAAAATCTTCTATTGCTTTATTTAAATTGAGTAAATCATCTTCATTGCAACTAGGTTTTGCTTTTAAATGTGCAATAAGGTTGATGAGTTTTTGAGTTTCGCTTTCGTCTTTTCCTGATTTTAAGACTAAAGATTTTACAAACTTTTTATCTAATACTTGTGTGTCTAAATAATACACACGTCTTATATGTTCTAAAAAGTAAGTTATTTTTTTATTGACAAGATTGTCGTGGTCTTTTGTTTCGTAATATAGGTTTCCTATAGTTTTTGTAAAGGCTACTGTTGTGTTTTCTAATGGTTTTATCACTTTTACAACGCGTTGTTTTCGTTTTGCATTAAAAATCATAAATAAAAATATAGACAATAGTGCTAAATACCAAGCGTAGCGCAAAGGTGGTTGGCTTAAAATAAATCGTAATGGCGAACTTCCTAAATCTTTACCAAACTTATTTTTTGAGTCAAAATAAATGGTGTCGTCAGGCAAGTAAGACAATGCAGCAGCTGCATATTTCTTATTGTTTTTTTTGAGTAAATGGTAGTTGGTAAACACTACAGGTTGCAAGTGTAAAAAGATATTGCCTTTTCCCCAATTCACTTTTATAAAATTGACACGTTGTTGTAATGAGTCAAACTTTTGATAGCCTAAAACGGTTGTGTAAACAGTATCTAATTCTGAAAAGTAGATGTTGCTCATACCTTTTTGTATGGAAATAGAATCTTGTTTAAGCCTAGGATTTGCAAAACTTAAATTTGCAGCACCTTTAAAACTGTAATCGTTGTCAGTTTGAAAACCTAAACTGTCAAAAAATGTCCTTGGAGGATAACTGGTTGACATGAAAATGGAATTTCCAAAGGACGCAAAATCCAATAACTCTTGAGCCGAAACATCATCGGTAGGAGAGAACTCATTAATTTGAATAAAGTTTCCAGCAGTAAGGTACGTGCTATCTTCCCAACTGTAGTAATCGTCAAAATACTCATAAGGTGTGACCTTTATATCATGCACTTTACTGGTTGGAAAAAGGGTTTCCAATTCGTTGTGTAAAATATAAGTACCATATGGTATTTTTTGATTTTCGTTGTAGGTTTTAGTCCAGTTTACTGGTGGAGGAGTAGAAAACTCAACAATTATAGCTCCTACAAAAAGTAAAACTAAAAGACCTATGTATATTTTTATGGTTTTGTTCATGCTTTTACGTTGTTTATAAAGGTTGTAAATGCATGTTTAGCTTTGTCAAACTGTTGTGTATTGACATCAAACTCACCATACCAAATGTAATTATATAAGTAAGAGGTGTAAGAAAATTGATCTCTATTGGTTTTTGATTGTAATTCGTACAGATAGTCGCTATCGGTTTTTTCTACATCGTAATCAATAAGTTGTGCATTGGTTAACGATCGTAACAACCATAGATAATAATAGCGCACTGCAAGTCTGTAATTCTTTTCACTTTCAGCAATTTCAATAAGCGATTTAAAATCGGCTACGTGAATGTTGTTTTCAATATCAGTAACCGGAACAATATTTTTTTCAGAAGATTTTCCAAACACCCAAGTGCCTTCTTTGTTGATAATTGCTCTAAAAATAAAATACACTACCAGTAGAAAAACGACCACATAGAAAATTTTTAAAGCAACCTCAGTAAATGACGATGCTTGTCCGTCACCACTTAAATTGAATAGTTTTTGAAACAAATCGCTTAACCATTGTTTAAATCGAGTCCACCAACCAGACTGTTCTACTGTGCGTTCATAAATGTAATCGTTACCAGAATACTTATCGGTTAACTTTTCAAAATGACGTTTTTCAATAGGCGAATTGTCAGTTACTAAAGAATCAGAAACAGTTTCAGTAGCAGGAATACCAAACACTGTAGTTAACGACCCAAAGTAGAAAAGGATAATATGTATAAATAAGAATTTATTCACCAGAACCAATTTGATCAATAACGCTTTTGGTGTTTATATTTTCATTGTCTTCTTTTAAACTGTAAAATACAATCCCTTGGTTTAGTTGAACAATTACATTTAGTATTGAACTAACTAAAAAGGTTAATAAGAAAATTGCAATCATCATTACTGTCATTGTACCAGCAATTTCCTGTGGGTTATTCATTGTGTCTCCTTGTTCTATGGTAGTAAATAAGCTTGCCATACCAAAAATATAAGGTATTAAAGCAATAATGTTTTGTACAATGTAGCTCATTAAGAAAAAGATACCAACGCTACCTATTGCAGCCCAAAATTTTGAACTTATTAAGGTCCAAGCATATCCAAAACATTCCCAAATGCCTTTTTTGTCTTCAATATATTCTATAAGAGTAGACTGATAAAACAACGCTACAAAACCAATAACAAGTGGTAAAAGCAGCATACCAATAATTGTAATTACAAGAAGAAACATAGCTACTCCACAAACAATCATTAAAGGGATACTAACTAAAATAGCACATACCAGAAAAATGAATATTTTACCAATATGTTTTTTATATAGGTCAACTATATCGCGTGTTTCAAAGTTAGAACCACCACGTTCGCTGTATAATTTTAAATAAATAGGAACGAACGAATAGGAGACAACACCAGCAATTAAACCAACAGTACAAAACAAAATAATGAGTACTATGAAAATTCCCATGTTTTCATTCATGTAATCATCAACCACTGATGGATTATTAGACATTAATCCTCCAAAAACGATATCAGTATAAAACTTTGAAAAAAAGTAGCCCAATACCATAAGTATGATGAGGAAAATTCCATTTACTATAAAAAATTGCTTAAAAAGGTGTTTTCCGCTTTGCTTTAAAAATGCAAAAGTGTCTTGAAAGAATTCACCAAAGCCTCTAGATTTATATAGTTCCATAAGTCGATTTAAATTTTTTGTTTAAAATGTATGGGTAAACCAAATAGTAGTAAGAAATTATAAAAAGGGTAACTAATATAATTCCTACTGATAACCAATTGGGCATAGTATTAGAATATCGAGTGACATAACCTTCTAAAAAACCTGCTGAAAAGGTAAACGGAAATGTACTGATTAAAATCTTTACACCATCTTTTACACCTGTTTTAAAAGAAGTCATTCGTGAGTAAGTTTTTGGAAATAAAATACTGGCTCCTAAAATTAATCCAGCGGCACATTCAATAACAATAGCAAAAATTTCCATAGAACCATGAATCCAAATACCTCTTACGCTTTCCCAAAGCACACCTTTATCATAAAAAAAGTATTGAAAAGACCCAAGCATAATACCATTATGTAGCATATAGTATACAGTGCCAATACCTCCAAGAACTCCAAAGATAAATGAGCAAATACCAACATAAAGATTGTTTAAGGTAATGCCTATAAAACTTCCCCAATTACTCCCACTTTTATAAACAGCAACAGGATCGCCAGCTTCAATGTTTTCTAAAGTCATGTTTACATAATGGTCTCCAAGTATTAATCTTACAAAGGTGTCGTCGTGTGCTGCAGAAATTGCTCCAATAGCTACAAAAGCAGCAAAAATTAAAAAGGCATAAAGCACATAACGTCTGTATTGGTAAACAATTAGCGGAACTTCAATTTTCCAAAAATGCACAAATCGATTAGTGTCTTCGCGCTTGGTTTTGTAAATTTTTTGAAAAGCTTTGGCGGCTAAGTTGTTTAAATAAAGAATTGTTTTACTTTTGGGATAGTAAGTTTGAGCATACGAAAGATCGTTTACTAAGTGTATATAAAGTGATGCAAGTTCATCAGGATTTTTAAGGGTTTTTCCAAAAATAGCCTTTTCAAAATTGAGCCATTTTTCTTTATTTTGTTTAATAAATGCAACTTCTCTCATAAGCTATCAAATTAAAGTAATAAATGGTAGAGTTACAAATAAACACCACTCAAAATGTAAATATTAATTTCACAGCTGCTAGTGTTGGAGATAGGATATTGGCATACATTATAGATTTAATAATTAAGATAGCCTATATTGTTGTAATTTATCAACTGACATTTAATCTTTTTGAAATTGATGAAATGATTGAAGACATGGATCATTGGTCTCAAATAGCCATTCAAGCATGTTTTTATTTACCTGTTGTTTTATACTCTCTTATTTTTGAAACTATACTTGATGGTCAAACACTTGGAAAACGTATAATGAAAATTAAGGTTGTAAAAATTGACGGTTACCAAGCATCATTAGCCGATTTTGTGATTCGTTGGTTTTTTAGGATTGTAGATATTAACATGATGTCTGGTATTGTGGCATTAATCTCTATCGTAACTAGTAAAAAAAGTCAGCGTTTAGGTGATATGACTGCTGGTACATCGGTAATTTCATTAAAGAATAATGTAAATATAAGCCATACTATTCTTGAAGATTTAGAAGACACTTACACACCAACTTATCCTTCGGTTATTAAATTGTCTGACAATGATGCACGTATTATTAAGGACACTTTTATAACAGCCAAAGCAGCCAAAGACTACACAACGCTTATAAAACTGCGTAAGAAAATAATTGAAGTTATAGATATTAAAGAAGTACAGGGTAATGATATTGAATTTATTGATACCATACTTAAAGACTATAACTACTATACACAAAGCATGTAATGTTTTTTCAGGTTATTGACATACTAGGTACTATTGCTTTTGCTATTTCAGGCGTTTTAGTTGCTATGAATAAAAGAATGGATCCATTTGGAGTACTTATTATAGCATTTGTAACTGCTGTAGGTGGTGGAACTTTAAGAGATACACTTATTGGGCAAACTCCTGTGTCTTGGATGATTAATATGACTTACGTGTATGTTATTTTAGGAGCAACCTTATTTGCTATTCTTTTTAAAAACTATATTAATTATTTAAGAACGTCACTTTTTTTGTTTGATACTATTGGTATTGGACTTTACACTGTAGTTGGAATTGAAAAAGGCTTAACCATTGGTTTGCATCCTATAATTTGTATTGCGCTAGGAACCATGACAGCTTGCTTTGGTGGTGTGATAAGAGATATTTTATGTAACGAAATACCTGTGATTTTTAGAAAAGAAATTTATGCAACAGCTTGTATTTTAGGTGGACTTACTTATTTCTTGCTTAGTGAGTTTTTAACCGATTCTAACTTTGTGTTTGTAATAGCAGGAGTAGTTGTAATTGTTATTCGACTTTTAGCTGTTAAGTTGAAAATAAGCTTACCTAGTTTGTATAAAGATTAGAGATTGATTTTGATGCTTTGTTTGAAGGCTAACAAAATATATGCATTATAAAAAAATCCCATTACCTAATACTGAGATAATGGGATTAAATTGTTGTTGTTTTAGTGTTTATTTTTGCGGTACAGGAAATCCTCTATCACGCATTAATGCTTCAATTTTAGCATCACGACCTCTAAATAGTCTGTAAGCTTCAGCTGGATCCATAGCGTTTCTAGGAGCAAACAGATACTTCACCAATTTTTCAGCAACTGCTTTATCATAAAAACCACCTGGAGCTTCAGCAAAAGCTTCTGATGCATCACTAGTTAATACATCTGCCCACATGTAACCATAATATGCAGTAGCATAACCTTCACCAGAAAATACGTGTCCAAAATGAGGTGTTCTATGACGCATTGGTAATTCTTTTGGCATACCAAGTTCATCTAAAGTTTCACGCTCAAACTTATCAATATCTATATTGGTTGGGTCAGCTAAGTGTAATTTCATATCAATTAATGCAGAAGCTAAATATTCCGTCGTACCAAAACCTTGGTTAAACGTTGAAGCTTTTTTGATTTTTTCAACCAATTCAGCAGGCATTGGTTTTCCTGTTTCGTGGTGTACTAAGAATTGATTAATCACCTTGTCAGTAGATAACCAACGTTCTAACAATTGCGATTGAAACTCGGTATAATCTCTAACACCACCTTGTAAGGTTGGATACTTCACATCAGCAGCAAAGAAGTGTAAAGCATGTCCAAACTCATGGAAAAATGTTGTTGCATCATCCCAAGATACTAATACAGCTTCTCCTGGAGCAGGTTTTACAAAGTTAGAGTTGTTAGATGCCAATACATTGGTTTCACCATCAAATGACGTGTAACTTCTGTAAGTAGTTGCCCAAGCACCTGAACGTTTACCTTCACGAGCAAAAGGGTCTAAATACCAAAGACCAATATGTTTTCCTGAATCTTTATCAGTAACTTCCCAAACGTTTACATCTTCGTTAAATACAGGAACTGAGTCTTCTTTAACAGGAGTGAATTTGTAATTAAACAATTCTCCAGCTACAAAAAACATGGCTTCGGTTAACTTATCTAATTGAAGGTATTGCTTTACTTCATCGCTATCTAAATCGTATTTCTTTTTACGAACTTTTTCAGCATAGTAACGATAGTCCCAAGGTTCAATGGTAATATTGTCGCCATTTTCATTAGCTACAGCTTGCATGTCTGCTACCTCTTCTTTAACTCTTGCTGTTGCTGCAGGCCAAACTTTTAGCATTAAATCCATAGCGTTTTCAGGAGTTTTTGCCATTCGGTCTTGTAATCTCCACTCAGCATAATTGTCATAACCTAAAAGCGCTACACGCTCTTTACGTAGTTTTAAAATCTCAGCAATAATTTGGTTGTTGTCGTATTCGTCACCATTGTCTCCACGCGAGTAGTAGTTTTCCCAAACTTGTTTGCGTAACTCTCGGTTGGTAGAGTAGGTAAGGAAAGGATCCATTGACGAACGCGTGTTTGTAATAGCATACTCACCTTCGTGACCTTTGTCTGTAGCGATTTTAGCAGCAGATTTTATAAACCCATCCGAAAGTCCTCCTAATTGGTTTTTGTTTAAGTAAGTCACATAGTTTTCTTCGTCATGTAGAACGTTACTTGAAAACTTAGTATATAACGATGATAATTCTTTGTTGATTTCAGCGTAACGTGTTTTTTTAGCAGCATCAAGGTTGGCACCATTCATTTCAAAACGCTTGTAAGTTAAATCTACAACACGTTGCTCTTGGTCACCTAAAGGTGTTTTTTGTGACGCATCATAAACTGCTTTAATACGTTGAAATAATTTTTCGTTTTGCGAAATTTTAGATTGGTAATCTGACAGTTTAGGTGCTAACTCTGCTTGAATTGCTCTAAACTCAGGCGAAGATACATTACTACTAAAAATACCATAGTAACGCGTTACTCGGTCTAATTCTTCAGCAGAACGCTCCATAGCAACTATAGTGTTTTCAAAAGTTGGAGGTTCAGGATTGTTGGCAATAGCTTCAATGTCTTTTAAGCCTAATTCCATTCCTATTTCCATAGCTTCTTTAATGTCCTCAACCTTCATTTTGTCAAATGCAGGAACGCCTTGGTAAGGACCTGTCCATTCTTGTAGTAAAATATTATCACTCATGGCAACGTCATCATTTTGTTGTTGGCTCTCTTCTTTACAAGCTGTAAAAGAGATTAAAGCACATAAAACCAAAGTTTTAATGTGCGTAGAAAAATTGTGTTTTTTCATTTAGAAAGTAGTTTAGTATTATGCTGCGGAAGGTATTAAAAATCTATAAAATGAAGTCTTAATTATTTTATAATTTCTACCTTTTTAATGTATATATTATGCAATGGCCATTCGGCTTCATCGGTTTCTTGTGCTGCGATTTTATCTACTACGTCCATTCCATTTATTACTTTTCCAAAAATGGTATAGTCTCCATCCAAATGGTAAGAACCACCAGGTTTTTGAACAATAAAAAACTCATAAGGTGATGCCAATTTGTAAGGATTCTCAATTTCGCTACTTGGCATGCTCACCACACCTCTGTCGTGTCTAAAACCACGTTTGGTATCAGTAGGTAAGAGGTAGCGACCAATGTCTTTTCTTTTGTTCATAACATCAGGGTCGTCAGTGCTTCCACCTTGTATAATAAAGTTGTTGACTACTCGGTAAAATTGTGTGTCGTCAAAATAACTTTGCTTGGTAAGAAAGATAAAATTAGCTCTATGGAATTTGGTTTCGTTAAACAATAAGATGTCTATTGTACCAAAATCTGTCGTAATTCGTACTTTGTTTTCTTTGTTGTGCTTTTCGTACTCCAAGAAAAACTCCATAGCATTCTCATCGGTTAGATAAGGGAATTCTCTTTCTGGCTCAACAATAGTTTCGGTTTTTGGAGGTTCTTTTTTGGTTTCTGTACTATCTGTTGAAGGTATTGTGTTATTTTTTTTAGAAGATTTTTTATCTTCACAGTTCGTTAAGGCAAAACAAAGGCAAACCAATAAAAGAATTCTCATAATGAATTTTAATGCGTTTTTAGATTCTGTTTCAAAAATAAAAAATCTACCACTACCAGGAGAGGCTTCACAAATTAAAATGTCGCCTCCTTATCGTTTGGAGCTTATGGCAAAACAAAAAGAAGCCATGAAAAACTCCAAGCACGCTGGTGTTATGGCATTATTTTATCCTGATACCAAGCAAAACGCAAAACTGTTGTTAATTTTAAGAAAAACCTACAAAGGTGTGCATTCGGCTCAAGTGGGTTTTCCTGGAGGCAAGTTTGAAGAAGACGATGCGTCATTAGAATTTACTGCTTTAAGAGAAACACGAGAAGAGGTTGGTGTATTGGAGCAGAGCATAAAAGTGTTGCGAGCGTTAACGCCAATGTATATACCACCAAGTAACTTTACTGTGTTTCCGTTTTTTGGAATCACGACCACAATGCCTAGTTTTATAAAACAAGAAGAAGAGGTTGAAGATTTGATAGAGGTTGAGCTGTCTCATTTTTTAGATGATAGCACAATGATTAAAACTTCTGTACCAACATCTTACAAAGTAAATGTTGAAGTTCCTGCCTATAAATTGAACAATCATATTGTTTGGGGAGCCACTGCAATGATGCTTAGCGAGTTAAAAGACTTGTTAAAACAAGTGTTATAAAATAACAGTTTTCTTACATTTGTAGCTTACTAACTAATAAAAATCTATGGGATTATTTAAAAAAAATCCTTTCGGACATATTCTTTTTTTGAAAAAATGGCTCATTAGAATCTTAGGAGCAATGACTCACAGACGCTTTAGAGGTTTTAATGAACTTAAAATTGAAGGCTCTGAGGTTATCAAGAATCTTCCTGATGCCAATGTGTTGTTTATTTCTAATCACCAAACCTATTTTGCAGATGTTGTGGCTATGTTTCACGTGTTCAATGCGAGTTTAAGTGGAAGAATAGACAATATTAAAAATGTAGGTTATTTGTGGAATCCTAAGCTGAACATTTACTATGTTGCTGCAAAGGAAACCATGAAATCTGGTTTGTTGCCAAAAATTTTGGCGTATGTAGGTTCGGTAAGTATTGAGCGCACATGGAGAGCAGAAGGACAAGATGTTAACCGACAGGTTAAAATGAGCGATATTTCTAATATAGGAAAAGCCTTAGACGATGGATGGGTTGTTACTTTTCCGCAAGGAACCACAACGCCTTTTAAACCTATTAGAAAAGGAACAGCGCACATTATTAAAAAATACAAGCCTGTTGTTGTGCCTATTGTAATTGATGGTTTTAGACGCTCTTTTGATAAAAAAGGATTGCGTATTAAAAAGAAAAACATCTTACAAAGCATGGAAATAAAAGCACCTTTGGAGATTGATTACGATAACGAAAGTATTGCTGAAATTGTTGAAAAAATAGAATACGCTATTGAGCAACATCCTTCGTTTTTAAAGGTGATTTCCCAAGAGGAACTACAAGCGCAAGAAGAACTCAACAAACTGCGTGAGTGGTAAAACTAATTTAAGACTGTATTGCACTTGATTTGCTAATGCGGAATTCAACTCAAACATAAATTATGAGAATCTGAAACGAGTTCAAATTGACAATTTACATTTTAATAACCACTATACTTCCAGCTTTTTAAGCTCTCTGTAGTTGTTGTTAAGACGTTTGAGCAAAATACCATAAATAAGCCAGTAAAACCCAAGTAACACTAGTATTGCGCCACCTAGAGTAACTATGGTTAAACCAATAATTTTAGCGTAGAATGTAAAGGCTTCACCATTGGCCGAAGCTAGCTCTACCTT
This sequence comes from Meridianimaribacter flavus, assembly GCF_004366715.1. GTDB lineage: Bacteria > Bacteroidota > Bacteroidia > Flavobacteriales > Flavobacteriaceae > Gaetbulibacter_B > Gaetbulibacter_B jejuensis. The sequence goes on along the minus strand of NZ_SOQZ01000004.1, from coordinate 295,051 downwards.
AGAAATAACATCTTCGTTTTGGCTAAATTCAATATACAACGCTATAACTGCTGAGGCAATCATAAAAATAAGGTTAAAAGCTACATATTGCTTTACAGTACGTCTGGTTTTTAGGATATTTTCCATAAGTACTTTTGCACTGTCAGTTACCGAAATTCTGCGGTAGTTTCTATAGAATAGATAAAAGAAATATGCTAAAACCACATAGCCTAAAATGGTAAATGGTATGAGTAAAAAGTCGCTTTCTAACTCGTCAAAATGTTTAGCATTTTTGTTGTCTTTCAATAAGAAACTTATTCCTGTCCAAAATGCAAATTCTAAAAGGCTGATAATAAAAATCCACTTGACAATAGATGATGATTTTTTTAATATCATTTTATAAATCTCATTGTAAGTCAACTTTGGGTAGTTGTCTTCTCCCTTTTTCCAGTCTTTCTTTAATAATTCTAACTCATCCATAAGCTTACGGATTTAATATTGTTTTTAGTTTTGTTTTCACTCTGTTCATCTTCACTCTTGCATTTACTTCAGTAATTCCCAGAGTTTCACTTATTTCACTGTAATTTTTATCTTCTAAGTATAAAAACACCAGTGCCTTTTCAATGTCGTTTAATTGGTGGACTGCTTTGTACAATAACTTTAGTTGTTGCTCTTCGGTGTCGTCGTATTCTTCCGATTTAATTTTAAACTGAATACTCTCAAACTCCTGTGTTTTTATGGAGCGTTTAGATTTTCGGTACAACGTTATTGCTGTATTTAAGCCAACTCTATACATCCATGTGCTAAATTTTGAGTCGCCTCTAAACTTAGGATAGGCTTTCCATAATTGTATAGTTATTTCTTGAAACAAATCATTGTGCGCTTCTTGATTATTGGTGTATAATCTGCAGACTTTGTGTACAATGTTCTGATGCTTTTCAAGCTGTTCTACAAAACTATGTTCAAGTTGTTTGTCCAAATTTCAATCAGTTAGTTGACTATATGTAGCTATAAAAGGTGAGTTGTTACACTAGTTTAAAATTATTTGTTTTTTAGTAAGCCTAACACTATGAAATACTGTGCCAAAGCATACGTTAGCATAATACTGATGTTCGATAATGGTAAGGGTTTGTAAAACTTATTGAGCGCTAAAATACTATCAGAAAGCATAAACAGCAATGCGCCTAAAAATACTAGCGTATAGCTTAGTGGTAACACTTTACCTTGTCTTAAAAACGCAGTTGCAGCCATAGTTAAAATTACTAGCATATAAACCGTTACAGGATACAGCATGTCTCCAAGACCATCAAACATTATATAAAACAGCATTGCAGCATACAGCAAAGCTATAAGTGTAAATACATAAGGGTTTTTGTTTGGGTTTTTATGTTTTAAAAATACTATAATGTACATAATATGAGCGAGTAAAAAAGCGATAAGCCCAAACATAAAATAACCTTCTGATTTGTGCACAAACATTAACAACACATCACCAAGCAAAGAAAACAGTAAGGCAAATAAGGTAAGCAGCTTTAAGGTTTTATTGAGGTGATTACTGCTTGTTAAAAAATAGGCGATAAGTGACACCAAAATAGCTGGTTTGGTAACATAATGCAACCCATTTAGGCTTTCAACACTACTGCAAATAAGCTCTGCAATAACAATGATAAAAAATAAGATACTAAAGCCTTGTTCTTTTTTTGTAAGCATAATAGATAATTAATGCTTAAAGGTACTAAATTGAATATGGAAATAAGAATAGGAGGATTTGGAATTGTCTAGTCCTGAAATATGGCTACAGGTTAAAAATTGATTTACGCTGTTTTTAAATATACCATATTTGGTGTTTTATAATCTAAAGATACATGTAATCTAATTTGGTTGTATAGATTAATAGCACTTTTTGTTGCTCTTTTTGCGTGTTGTACGCTATCAAAGGTTTGGTCGAGATAGAATTCGTCTTTTAGGATGCCGTTTACACGTTCCGCAATAGCATTTTCGTAGCAATGATTTTCTTCTGTCATACTAATTTTGATGTTTTCTCTCTTTAAAATTTGCGTGTATAGATTGCTACAATACTGTATTCCTCTGTCCGAGTGGTGTATAAGGTTCTGAGTGTTTTTAACTTGATATAATGCTTTATTAAGCGCTCTGACACAGCCACTAAGTTCAAGGCTATCACTCAGGTCATAGCCAATGATTTTCCTTGAATACATGTCGGTTATGAGCGCCAAGTAACAAAATCCTTTTACGGTTCTGATATAGGTAATATCAGATACCCAGACTTGATTAGGTCTATTAACAAGTAAATCTTTGATGATGTTTTTATGTTTATAGAACCTATGGAAAGAGTTGGTAGTTCTATAGCTAGGTTTCTTTCTGGTTATAAGCATATTGTGTTTTCTAAGGATGTTGAAAAGCGTGTCTCTGCCTACTTTGAGGTTAGCTTTATCAAAATCGTTTTTCAAAGATATTTTGAGTTTACGTACACCTTCTCTAGGCAAGGATCTACGTTTTTGGTTTACAATTTGAATGACCTGTTGTTCAAGTTTTAAACGTTTATCAGCTCTGTATTTATACTTGTAATAAGCATCACGTTTAATCCCGAAAGGCTTACAAATAGTGGTTAAAGACGCAAATCCTTTAGCTTTGTCTTTAGTTTTACTTACCGCTCTATATTTAACTTTTTTTTTAGTTCGGCAACCGATTTATAACCAAGGTCTTCGGCAGCAACTTCCAGGTATAAATCTTGAATCATCGCATCCAAGTCTTTCTTTAACAACAATTTTTTAAGTTGTTCAATCTCTTTTTGGAGTTCTTTTATACGTGTTATTTCGTCTTTAGTTTTCACTGTTATTCTAGTGTTCATAAGGTCTTTACGGTTGTATTTCTTAATCCATTCATTAATGGTAGTTGGTGCAATACCATAAGCCTTACCTAATTGATACTTGTTTAATTTACCCGTTGTAAGTTCGTCTAAAATTTTCAGTTTAAAAGGTTCTGAATACCGTCTGATGACTTTGTCGTTTTTATACATAATGTTTAAAATTATGTAGCCTTTATTCAGGACGGGTCAAATGTTCGTTTAACGGTCTTGTATATGAAAAGTAGCGGACTTTATGCACTAACTTTTCGGTTTATAACTGACCTTAAATTTATAAAATTCATTTTTGTTTAAGCACTTTAACCGCTATTTTATATACGTTGTTACCTGCTGGCTTTTCATTCCGCAATCTTGCGAGCGTTGGCAAAGACATACTCTTTTACAGTTTTGGTGAAGCCTGGATGATGCGACTGTAAATGTGTATGGCTTTTAGCGTTGGCTTAACGTGGACCCATAAATCGGTCGCCATTAAAATGAATCATATGACTAGGCATTTCACAAATCCATATTTCAGTTTCCCACGCAATCTTTTTCGACCATTTTTTGAATTCCGAAAAGTCTGGAAATGCAGTAACATATATTTTTCCTGCATCACACTTTTCAAGAAGTTCCTCCAATTCGTGCATTCTTTTAGGCGAAACTGGTCCGTGAGATGTAACTGCTTCAATTAAATAAAGCCAATTCTTTTCACGATGATATAAAACAACATCAGGTAATTTGCTATGCTGGTCGATTGGAATTCCTATTTCTGCTAAAGTTTTTTTATCAGCATAAAGGTCTTTTGTTTCTGTGTCTCCTAAATAAAGTAATTCACTGCCTTCTGCAAATTCAGGTAAAAATTGCTCAACTACAGCAGCTTGAACTTCGTTATGTTTACCAGGTGAAAGTTTTAAAGTTTTTCCATTTGGCAATTTTACAGGAACTCGAGCTACAGCTTTACTTTTTGCATATTTTTTAGATAAATCTCCAACTGAAGCTCTAAATTCAGTTGCGTTTTTATTCCATTTTTTCGAACCGAAAGTCTTAATAACCGCTAAAGCTTCCTTTGCAATACCATAATGAGCTCGTGGACTATTTACTGGAATAGTAGGGTCATCTGGATTGTAATTTACAATTCTGGCTTGTATAAATTGATGAAGAACTTTTCTTCGAAATGTTTCTCTTGAGTTTGGTGCATAGTTCATACCATAAAAATCGGAACTGAATTTCATAACACCATTACTAACTCCAAGACTTATTTTTTCGGCATCTTTCCATTTGTCAGTTTCTTTAATGTTACAAAGAGCTAAAAGTGTAACTGCTGACATTTCATTCTGCTGTGATTTGGGTAGTCCTAAATCTTTTAGGATAATTTGGGCTTCTTCAATTTTATTCATTATTTGCTAAAATGTTTTGTTCTAACCATTGATTAACAATGGAATCGATTTTTTCTTGAGAAAAATCATTTTGTTCAATAAGTGTATTACCAACTTCTCGTATTACTTCAATTGTTGGAAATGGCATTAATCGTATTTCTGTAGCACTAACGTTTACATTTCCGTTGAAAGTCCTAAAGTATGTGTCAAATACTTTTGAGTTTAAAATTGCGGAAATTCCAACAGCTTCGTTTTCTTGAAGCTCACCATCAAGTCTATATATGTAATTAAGTTTGTTTTCAATTCCAATAAAATCACTATCGTTAAATCTCGAAAAATAAGGTGAAGCTATTAATCTACTTTTATCATCTTTAGAACTAAATCGTCTTAAAAAAACATAGTTTTTGTTAACGGTCAGCATCTTTTTGGAAACTTTTGTTTTGTTAATATATTGGCTTTTGTTAGAAACAAAAATTGGCCATTCAGCTTTCATTTTTGTAACGTTATGCAACCAATAAAGAGGTGCTAAAAAAACGGTTGAGTTTTGGTAATTGTCAAATAAAAATTCTCTGGAACGAAATGAAACTACTGGACCAGTCGAAATTTGGATGCCAAAGTCAATTAATTTGTTATTCCAAGATTTAAACAAATGGATTACATTCTCTTCATATTCTGTTGTTGGAAGATGAAGTATTTTTGCTTTAGAGTTTAAATCGATTAAATCACTAACATCAAACGTCTTTTGTATTGGCTCTTGAATATCTTTAAGACCTTCTGAAGTCGATACAATAACTTCTGTTATATTGTCTTTACTTCCTTTTAAAATTAAAGTCTCCTGTAGAACATTATCTCTGTCAAAAGTTTCACTACGTGATTTAAAAAGGTGAATAAAATTTAAATTGATATTACTGAAAAAATAATCTCTAAAAGAATTGAAATATTGACCAGAAGCGAAGCTTCTTGGTACAATATATATCAGTTCTCCATCATTTTTTAAGAGATTAACTGAAACAGCTAAAAAGAATGAATAAATATTTGGTTGACCTTTTACTAAATTCTGTAAAAGTTTAACCCTTTTATCATCTTTCGCGAGTTTAAAATATGGTGGATTTGAAATTATATAATCAAAAGTCTCAATGTGATTTTCCATTGATTTTGCCATATCTTCAATGAAATCACTTGTCAAAAGTGTATAGCTGAATTTTACTCCTCTTTCTTTAGTCCATTGCTTTAAATGTTGTAAAGATTGTTCTGTATAAGGAAAAAGTGTAATGTCAGTTTCATAAGCAACTAATTGGATTGAGTTTAAATCAAATTCAATTAATTTTTCGATTAGCGAACAAGTCAAAATCGCAGTTCCACAACCTGGGTCAAGAATAGAAATATCTCTAGAATTCGGTTCTGTTGCAATACTTCCCATAAAATTGGAAATTTCAGTTGGTGTAAAGAATTGTCCTTTTCCTTTTTTATGTTCTTTAGAAACAGTAGAAGTGTACTTAACGCCAAGTATATCAGCAAATTTGCTTGGTAAAGTGTCTTTGTTTTTTTCTATGTCTAACGTTGTTTGCATAGTTCCAAAGTTACAAATTTAGTCGTGAGCGTTGGCTAAAAATAGCTCTTTTGTTTTTTATTGCGTTGGATTTTGCGAGGAAAAAAACAAATGTGCTATTTGTGCGGCTGGCTTTTTTCGGTATGAAACACAATAATAAAGATATGGATAGTTTTAATTATCTATATCTACCGTTAAACGAAGTTCGGTATTTTTCAGCATTAAATCAATGCTAAATGGTGATTAGTTCTAAACAATTATGGACAATTGTGTATTCTTAAAAAAGCGTTAATTAACAGTTGTATACAGTACTTTAACAAATTGCTAACAGCAGCGAGGTAGGTAATGGTCTAATTTTAAGACAATCAATCAATTAAAAACGAGCAGTTATGTTTTTTAAGTCCAACATTTTAGTTGGGCTTTTTTTTTAGCTAATGTAATTCCACATGTTTTTGTATTTGCTCAATTGCCTGTAGGTGTGGAGTAGCACTTTGTGTTCTGGTAAGCCTAGAGTTGGGTCGCTGTTTAAAATGCGTTTAGCATAAAAGCGAGTGCTTTGTAAGATGTCTTTGTCTTTAACAATATCGGCAATTTTAAGGTTGAGCACGCCACTTTGTTGGGTTCCCATAATATCACCAGGACCACGAAGTTTAAGGTCTACTTCGGCAATTTCAAAGCCATCACTGGTTCTGGTCATGGTTTCTAAGCGTAGTTTACTATCGTTGCTTAGTTTATGGCTCGTCATTAAAATGCAATAACTTTGTTCGGCACCACGACCAACACGACCTCTTAACTGGTGTAATTGCGATAACCCAAAGCGTTCAGCGCTTTCAATAACCATAACAGAGGCATTAGGAACGTTTACACCAACTTCAATTACTGTAGTGGCAACCATAATTTGTGTTTCGCCTTTAGCAAAACGTTGCATTTCGTAATCCTTATCGGCTGGTTTCATCTTTCCGTGTACAATGGAGATTTGGTATTCTGGCATAGGAAAGTCTCTAGAAATGCTTTCGTAACCATCCATAAGGTCTTTGTAATCCATTTTTTCACTTTCCTGAATTAATGGATATACCACATATACTTGTCTGCCTTTTTTAATTTCATCTCTTATAAACTGAAACACACGAAGTCTGTTTTTATCGTAACGATGTACTGTTTTTATAGACTGTCTTCCTGGAGGTAATTCGTCAATTACTGAGATGTCTAAATCACCATAAACCGACATTGCTAAAGTTCGCGGAATTGGTGTTGCAGTCATCACTAAAATGTGTGGAGGAGTTGGAGTAGTTGCTCTTTCATTATCAGAAGATGCCTCTGGGCCTTTTCTCCATAATTTGCTTCTTTGCTCGACTCCAAATCGATGTTGTTCGTCTATAATTGCAAGCCCTAAATTTTTAAATTTTACCTTATCTTCAAGCAGTGCATGAGTACCAATTAAAATCTGTAAATTGCCATTTTCAAGATTTTCATGGATTTCTTTTCGTTCTGAAGTATTACTTGAACCAGTTAATAATTTTATACTGATATTCAATTTGTTGCAAAACTCCAATAAACCGTTATAGTGCTGAACTGACAAAATTTCAGTTGGAGCCATTAAACAAGCTTGAAAACCGTTGTCAAGTGCGATTAACATTGACATTAGCGCAACTATAGTCTTTCCAGAACCAACATCACCTTGTAATAATCGGTTCATTTGTGCATTACTGCCTAAATCGGCTCTAATTTCTTTGAGAACTCGCTTTTGAGCATTGGTTAATTCAAAGGGTAAATGTTCCTTGAAAAAGGTGTTGAAATAGTCGCCAACTTTTTCAAATGGAAAGCCTTTAATTTTTGATTTATGGATTAGATTTTTAAGAATAAGTTGCAGTTGGATGTAGAATAATTCTTCAAATTTTAATCGGAATTGAGCACGAGATAATAGCTCTTGGTTTTTTGGAAAATGCACGTTAAAAAGTGCTTCGCTTTTTGAGAGTAATTTAAGTTCTGAAAGTAAATTTTCAGATAAGGTTTCCAAAAACCTGCCTTTGGTTTCCAAGAACAGATTCTGCATAATTTTACTAATTACTCTATTGGTGATGCCTTTATTGGATAGCTTTTCAGTTGAAGGATAAATAGGTTGCATTGCAGAGCGCAAATTCTTTTCGTGTTCTTCAAGCAGTTCCATTTCAGGGTGAGGCATGCTAAATGTGCCATTAAACCAATTGGTTTTTCCAAAAATCACATAAGTTGTGTTTGGTTTTATGCTGTCTCTAATCCATTTTTGACCTCTAAACCAAACCAACTCCATAACTCCAGTATCATCTTGAAACGTGGCAACTAGCCGTTTACCTCTTTTTTGAGCGATTTCTTTAAAGCTAGTAACTCTTCCAATAACCTGTACGTCAGCGTTGTTGCGTTGCAGTTGATTAATTTTGTAATATTGAGTTCGGTCAATGTATCGATTTGGAAATAAGTTGATTAGGTCTTGATAGGTGTGAATACCAAGCTCTTTACGAAGTAAATCGGCTCGATTTGGTCCAACGCCTTTAAGGTAATCTATAGGTGTTTGAAGATTGGTATTCATGGTAACGAATATAATTCTAATACTTGAAAGATAAAACTTGATTTTTTGTATTTTGGAACTCTAAAACGAGCAGAAAACAAATAAAATGCGAGCATTAGTAATATCAGGTGGCGGAAGTAAAGGTGCGTATGCAGGAGGAGTTGCGCAGTACCTTATTGAGGGTCAGGGGAAAACTTACGATATGTATTTAGGAACTTCTACAGGAAGTTTGTTAATACCTCATTTGGCTGTCAACGATATTGGTAAGTTGTATGATATTTTTACTAATGTGCAACAGAGTGATATTTTTAGTGTAAGTCCTTTTGTGCAGCGTGAAAAAGACGGAAGAGAGTTTGTGTCTATTGATTTTGTGAACTCTTTATGGCAGTTTATTCGAATGAAACGCACCTTTGGAGAGAGTAAATCACTAAGGAGGAATATTAGGAAGAATTTTACTAAAGAAGAGTTTTTAAAGATAAAAGACACCAAAGAGGATGTTGTGGTGACTGTGTCTAACCTTTCTAAAAACACAGTAGAGTACAAGTCTATTAACGACTACTCGTATGAAGAGTTTTGTAATTGGATATGGATTTCTTGTAACTATATACCGTTTATGTCTTTAGCAAAAGTGAACGGTTATGAATATGCTGATGGTGGTTTGGGTTGTGTAGTGCCAATACGCGAGGCTATACAGCGTGGAGCAACTGAAATTGATGCTATTGTTTTAGAAGCTGAACAAATGGATAGGTTGAAGGTGTTGGGTAAAAATCCATTTTCATTAATGATTAACCTATTTGGGCATTTGCTTAACCAAGTGGAGCGTAATGATATAGTTATAGGCAAGCTTGCAGCGCGAAATAAAGGCGTAAAGCTGAATTTGTACTATACGCCAACAGACCTTACTGAAAACTCCTTAATTTTCAGTAAGCGTTTGATGACTAAATGGTGGCAATTAGGTTATGATTATGCTAAAGCAAGAAATGAAAGGTAGTGGAGTTTTACCACATGTCGCTTACTTCTTGTTTTATGTAGGATAATGCAGCGTCACTAGGAGCTCGCTTTTCCATCATTTCGGTTAAAACAACTTCTCTAAGTTTATTGGCAGTGTCAGTTTTTTCTAAAAGACTTGCTTTTCTTATCAGTTGAATAGTGGCATTTTTTGCTGCTGCAATAATGTTCCAGCATTCATCAGTCATGTAGATTTGTTGTGATAAATTATGCTCAAACTCCTGCTCAATAGTTGCTATAATTAAAGATTCATAATCTTCTTTATTTGAGGAATTTGGGATAACTCTAATTAGTAATTTTGAAGGTGTAATACGCTCTAAAAACAAAGCCATTCTTTCATAGGCTTGCAAGCGGATAGGAAGTGTGTTTACTTGTATGTCTTTATGTAATAAAAAGCGTCTTCTACCATCTTCGTTTTTAGTGTGTTCTTTAAAAAAGTAATAAGCAATCATTCCAGTAATTAGGGCAGGAACAGCATACAATAATACTTCAAATATTTTTTCAACTTCCATAGTGTTTTAGTTAGGTTAGGTGTTTTGGTTTTTATATTGACCTCCCAAATATATACAATCTTTTAAATCTTGCATACTTTTAAAAGGCACAGGAGTTTTTTCGTAGTGATAGGTTAAATCTAATTCTTTAGACAGGTTATGGTCGTCTACATTTACATCAATATCACTCATTTTAAACTGACAAGGATGCTCGTAACCTGCGGAATGTGTAATTTCTATAAACTCTTTTCTAAAGGTTTTAAAATATTGTGCTAATCGATGTGATTTTAAAGTTACATCAATACCACTTTGTAGCCATTTGCTTTGGGTGGCAACACCACTAGGACAATGATTGGTATGGCAAATTTGTGCTTGGATACAGCCAATACTCATCATGGCTTCTCTGGCAACGTTAATACAGTCAACTCCCATAGCAAAAGCCATTGCAGCTTTTGCAGGAAATCCTAGTTTTCCACTTCCAATAAATACAATACGTTCACTTAAACCTTTTCTCTGAAATAGTTTGTATAAATCGCTAAAACCATAAACCCAAGGTAATGAAACGTGGTCTGCAAAACTTGGTGGAGCAGCACCTGTGCCACCTTCGCCACCATCTACAGTTATAAAGTCTGGTCCATGACCTTTGGTTTTCATTATATCAGCAAGTTCTTCCCATTGGTCTAGTTTTCCAATAGCAGCTTTTATACCTACAGGCAAACCTGTTGCTTCAGCAATGGCTTCAATAAAGTCAACCATTTCAGGAACGTTTGAAAACGCTGAATGGTTAGGAGGTGATAACACGTCTTTACCGACTTCTACGTGACGTATGCGAGCAATTTCCTCAGTGATTTTTGCTCCAGGAAGTACACCACCTTTTCCAGGTTTTGCACCTTGGGAAAGCTTAATTTCTATGGCTTTTACATGTGGATTATCATTAACTAACTGCACTAATTTTTCCATTGAAAAGTTACCATCGCTATCTCTTACTCCAAAATAGCCTGTTCCAAAATGAAACATGACATCACCACCATTACAGTGGTAAGGAGACAAACCACCTTCACCTGTATTGTGGTATGCTCCAGCTATATGAACACCTTTGTTGAGAGATTCAACTGCTTTGGCAGATAAAGAACCAAAACTCATAGCTGAAACATTAATTACAGACGCAGGTCTGAACGGTTTTTTTCGCTTGTTGTAAGCACCAATAACCTTTGCACAAGGTAAAAACGTTTTGTCAACAGCATTAGGATGGTCTTTTTCTATTTTATATGGCATCATTGCATTGTTGATAAAGATGTGATGATGCGAATAAATATCTCTGTCAGTTCCAAACCCTTCGTAGTTGTTTTCTTTTTTAGCAGACGCATAAATCCAACCTCGTTCAATTCGGTTAAAAGGTAATTCTTCTCTATTGTTTGCTACAAGATATTGTCTAAGTTCGGGACCAATGCGTTCTAAAATATATCTAAAATGCCCAATAACAGGGAAATTATGGCTTATGGTGTGTTTTCTTTGTAAAAAGATGTCTCTTATAGCAACTAAAGCTAAAACGATTAACATCCACATCCACCAGCTTATGCTGCTTATAAAATCTAAAAACGTATTCATTATTAATTGTTTAAGTAGTCTAATGCTAAGTATGTCATGGCTTTAACACCCAAAATCAATCCATTGTCATCAATTTTGAAATCTGGAGTATGGTGAGGAAACGCTTCAGTGTTTCCTGGTGTCATTCCGCCTAAATAAAAGTAAAGTCCAGGAACAACTTCTTGAAAATAAGAGAAGTCTTCACCTCCTGTAACTGCTTTCATAAGTTTAACATTATCTTTTCCTGCTGCTTTTTCTAGCGAAGGTAGCATTTGTGAGGTTAAATCTGGGTCATTATAGGTAACAAGTGTGTTTTCCTGAAACTCAATAGTTGCTTCACCACCATAAGCTTTGGCGATGGTTTCAGTCATTTCAGTCATTCGCGTAATGATTTTGGTTCGCATATCAGCATCTAGAGTTCTAACAGTCCCAATAAGTTCAGCACTTTCAGGAATAATATTAAAACGTACACCACTTGTAATTTTACCAACAGTAATAACAGCAGGTTCAACCAATAAATTAGATTCTCTACTGATGATACTTTGATAACCATCAATAATTTTAGCAGAAATGTAAATAGGATCCACTCCTCCCCAAGGTTGCGAACCGTGAGTTTGCTTGCCTTTTACATTCACTACAAAACGCTCTACAGCAGCCATCATACCTCCAGGTTTGTATTTTATAGTACCAACAGGAGTTGCAGAGTTAATATGAAGACCAAAAATAGCATCCACTTTTGGATTTTCTAAAACGCCTTCTTTAACCATTAAAGACGCTCCGCCTTCTTCTCCAGGAGGAGGACCTTCTTCAGCAGGTTGAAAAATAAATTTAATAGTTCCTTTAATCTTGTCTTTATGTTTTGAAAATACTTCAGCAACTCCCATTAAAATTGAAATGTGCGTATCGTGTCCGCAAGCATGCATTACTCCAGTTTCAGTACCTAAAAAGGTATCTCTAACTTCCGATTTAAAGGGTAAATCATTTCTTTCGGTAACAGGCAACGCATCAATATCAGCTCTAAGCGCCACTACTTTCCCTGGAAGGTCACCTTTTAAAATGCCTACAACTCCTGTTTTTGCGACTCCTGTTTGCACTTCAAACCCTAAAGATTTTAAGTGTTCAGCAATTTTTTCAGCAGTTTTAAACTCTCGGTTTGACAATTCAGGATTTTGATGAAAATGATGTCTCCATTCAATAACTTTTGGTTCAATATCAATAATATCTTGTTCTAAAGTTGTTTGCGAAAATGCGCTTGAAATGATAAGGCAACATAAAGCTGGTAGAAATTTCATGAAGTATCTATTTACGTTTTGAACTCTAAATATATTTAAAATTTGTCAAAGCCTTTTTACAATACTTTAATTGTTTATAATTATTAATAAAACTGTTTATGTAACTAAGTAACATTGGTTATTTTCACACTTTAAAATGAAATTGAATTGGAGAAGTATTTAAGTCAGTTAAATGATGCACAATTAGCACCTACATTGCAAAAAGATGGACCTATGATTGTAATAGCAGGAGCAGGTTCAGGGAAAACACGTGTGCTTACTTATAGAATAGCGTATTTAATGAGTCAAGGCGTTGATGCGTTTAATATTTTGTCATTAACCTTTACAAATAAAGCTGCTCGCGAAATGAAATCGCGTATTGCAGATATAGTTGGAAATAGCGAAGCTAAAAACCTTTGGATGGGAACATTTCACTCGGTTTTTGCTAAAATTTTAAGGTTTGAAGCCGATAGGTTAGGTTATCCAAGTAACTTTACAATTTACGACACACAGGACTCTGATCGATTGATTTCTTCAATCATTAAGGAAATGAATCTTGATAAAGATGTATATAAGTACAAGCAAGTAAGATCTAGAATTTCTTCGTATAAAAACAGCTTAATTACAGTTAAAGCCTATTTTAACAATCCAGAGCTTATTGAAGCTGATACTGCTGCTCGACGACCAAGATTAGGTGATATTTATAAAAACTATGTAGAGAGATGCTTTAAGGCAGGTGCTATGGACTTTGATGATTTATTGTTGAAGACCAATGAGCTTTTAACTCGTTTTCCTGATGTGCTTGCCAAATATCAAGATCGTTTTAGATATATTTTGGTTGATGAGTATCAGGATACCAACCATTCGCAGTATTTGATTGTAAGAGCGCTTTCTGATCGTTTTCAAAATATATGTGTGGTTGGTGATGATGCGCAAAGTATATATGCGTTTCGTGGTGCAAACATTAATAACATCTTGAATTTTCAACGCGATTATGATGATGTAAAAGTGTTTAGGTTAGAGCAAAATTACCGTTCTACAAAAAACATTGTTAATGCAGCAAACTCTATTATTGATAAAAACCAAACCAAGCTAGATAAAGTAGTTTGGACAGCTAATGATGAAGGTCCTAAAATAAAGGTTAACCGTTTAATGACCGATGGTGACGAAGGTCGTTATGTGGCGAGTTCTATTTTTGAGAATAAGATGAATAATCAGCTTAAAAATAAAGATTTTGCCATACTGTATCGTACCAATGCGCAATCGCGTGCTATGGAAGATGCGCTTCGAAAACGAGGAATTGAATACCGAATTTATGGAGGTTTATCCTTTTACCAACGTAAAGAGATTAAAGATGTACTTTCGTATTTAAGGTTGATTATTAATCCAGCCGATGAGGAAGCGCTTAAACGTGTGATTAATTTTCCTGCACGAGGTATTGGGCAAACCACTATTGATAGATTGGTGGTTGCGGCAAATGGTTATAACCGTTCAATATTTCAAGTATTACAAAACCTGGATAAGGTTGATATAAAAATCAACTCTGGTACAAAAGGCAAACTTCAGGATTTTGTAACTATGATTGAGAGTTTTCAGGTCATGAACCAAAATGCTAATGCTTTTGAACTTGCTGAACACGTCACTAAAGCTAGCGGATTGATAAGAGAGTTCAATAAAGATGGTACTCCTGAAGGTATCGCTAGAATGGAGAACATTGAAGAACTTTTAAATGGTATTAAGGATTTTGTTGAAGAACAAAAAGAATTGGCAGACACTACAGGTTCTTTAACCGAGTTTTTAGAAGATGTTGCTCTAGCTACCGATTTAGATAATGACACAGGTGACGACGATAGAGTAGCATTAATGACCATTCACTTGGCTAAAGGTTTGGAGTTCCCTTATGTGTATATTGTAGGTATGGAAGAAGACTTATTTCCGAGTGCCATGAGCATGAATACGCGTAGTGAACTAGAGGAGGAGCGACGTTTGTTTTATGTGGCATTAACTAGAGCAGAAAAGCAAGCTTACTTAACCTATACACTTTCGAGGTACCGTTGGGGAAAATTAATTGATGCTGAACCAAGTCGATTTATTGAAGAAATTGATGATCAGTACTTAGAGGTATTAACTCCAGTAAACGACCCAAGGCAAAACCCTATGTTGAATCCTGATATTTTTGGTGATGTTGAACCTGATAAAATTCGTTTTAAGAAACCTATTAAGCGAAAATCTGAAAACAAGCCTCCTAAGTTTGTAGCTCCACCTAAATTGAAACCTATATCAAAAACCACAAGCGATGGAGTGAATCTGTTTGATGGTAAACTTACTGTAGGAAATATTGTGGAGCATATTAGGTTTGGTAAAGGCGAAGTGCTTAAAATTGAAGGTCAAGGCGCTGATACAAAAGCAGAAATCAATTTTGAAAATGGAGGTGTGAAAAAGCTGTTGTTACGATTTGCTAAATTGCAAGTGTTGGGTTAATTATCTAACCATTTTTACAGAATTGATGTGTCCATAACCATCATATTCTTTTATAGAGTTGTTTGGGTCAACAATCCACTCGCCATCAACAATGTATTTGTAGTGATGTTTTCCGCCAGATAGAAGTATGGTAGATGTCCATCCTTTGTCGGTTTTGGTCATTTTTATTTCGTGCTCGTTCCAATCATTAAAAGAACCAGCAAGAATCACAGTGTTAGCGTTTTTAAAACCAAAAAGATTGAATGTAACAGGAACTTGTATGTTGATGACAGAGTTGTAACCATCATACTCGTTTCTTTTTTTAGAAGGATTGTCAGGGTCTTCTATCCAGTTACCGTCAACTATAAACTTGTATTGATATTCTCCTGGTTTTAAATCTAGGGTAAGTTCCCAGCCATTAGTTGTTTTGGTCATTTTAAATAAGTGTTCATCCCAACGGTTAAAACTTCCACTTAAGATTACATTTTTTGCGTTCTCATAGCCATTTAATTTAAAACATGCATTTCCGTTTGGATCAGGAACAGCAGTGTAAATCTTAAGGTTGTATGTGTGGTAATTGTTTCCGTAGTTATCAACTGCTGGAGCAATATTGGATACCTTGTTGCTAGGTTCTGCCCAATACGAATTGTTTATTACAAACTTAAACTCCCAAGAAAATTCATCAGTAAAATCAGAAAGCTTTTTTCTTAATTCATAAGTGTATTCACCTACTTTGTTCATTTTCCATTTGTCTCTAGACCAAAGGTTGAATTCTCCAGAAACGACAACATTTTCAATGTCAAAGTCTTTAAAATCCATCTTTCTGCCAGTATGCTCATTGGTGTATTCTTTGTAGTCTCTAACATCAAAAGTAAACACGACCTCTTCACCTTCAATTTTGTAGCCTAAAGTGTTGCCATTTTGTGCTACGAGGTTTAAGCTTAAAAAGCAAAGGCATAAATATGTTATGACTAATTTCAATCCTTTATGTTTGGATGCTTTACGAAGTAAAGTTTTTCTTTTTTATAGTTTATAATTGTTCTTTTCTGCTGAAAAAACTCAAAGCCTAAAACACCATCTAACTTGGTTCCGAAGGCTTCGTTCATTTTACTTAAATTGGTCAATATTGTGTTCATTGGGCCAAAGTAAATAGTTTCACTCAGTTTAACACGATGCAATTTCCCTGCCAAAACTTCAATTTTGGAATTACTTGCTCCTGTAAGCATGAGTCTTTCTTTAGGATGGAAATATTTTAAAACCTTTTTACTAACTGATTTGTTTATTTGGTTTAGCTCAGCAGCACTATCCAATCCCATTTTTAAGTTTTGACCATTTACCGTTGCGTTGAGTACAATAGTATGGTTTTTTAATTTGAAATCAATGCTATCTGTTATTTTTTCTAGATAAACATACTTATCTAGTTTTTCACCAAACCTATCTGTTTTAGTAAGTGTAATTTGGTTTAAGTATAAATCTATAAATACTTCGTAGTCTTTCAGTATGTTATAACCAATAACACCTAAAAGGTTCATTTTTTTTGTTCTTTCAATATGAGAAAGGTCAATAACATCAGAGGTTTTGTTTTCCAAAATCAAATTTTGAATTACAAACTGACTGAGTTGTCTTTCTAAAGGGTCGTCAACAATATTCACTACACCAGATGTTTCGTTTTTCTTTTTATTGTGACTGTATTTTGTTGGGAAATGAACTTTATTTAAAATTAAAGTTTCAGAGCCAGTATCTATTATAAAATTACCTTCTTTTCCTAACAGTTTAGCTTCAACAACAATTAAATGGTCAATAAGCTTAAAAGGAATTCTGGTAGTATAATCGTTTATAATTTCAGCTTCGGTAAAAGATACATACTCTACTTTAAAATTGGAAAACGCTTTTCCTGTAGTGATAAAAAGTATGATTATGAGTAGTATCTTTTGCATATAGTTAAGACTCTAAAAATTGAATATTGTTACATGTTTTTATAGTAAATGTGCTTTTGTAGGTGTTTTAATTAGTATCAAAATTGGTTTATATGCATTACATCATAAAAATGCTTTACTTTGTAATGTAACTGTAAGATACATATTTATGGCTGAATTTGTGAAAATTTATGCGGAGAATCCTAATCCTAAGCAAATTGCTAAAGTGATTAAGGTGCTTAAAAATGGTGGATTGATTATTTATCCAACAGATACGGTTTATGGTTTAGGTTGTGATATTACAAATACTAAGGCTTTAGAGCGTATTGCTCAAATAAAAAACGTAAAGTTAGATAAAGCTAACTTTTCATTTATTTGTCATGATTTAAGCAATTTAAGCGACTATGTTAAGCAAATAGATACCACAACTTTTAAGATTTTAAAACGAGCATTACCTGGTCCTTATACGTTTATTTTACCAGGAGCGAAGACCTTACCAAATGCTTTTAAAAAGAAAAAGACAGTAGGTATTCGTGTGCCTGACAATACTATTGCCTTAGAAATTGTGAAGCAATTAGGTAACCCTATTATTTCAACATCTATACGTGATGAAGATGAAGTTTTGGAATATACAACTGATCCTGAACTTATATTGGAGAAATGGAATAACCGAGTTGATTTGGTAATTGATGGAGGTTATGGTGATAATGAAGCGTCCACTGTTATTGACCTTTCAGAAGAAGAACCAATCATTGTTAGGGAAGGTAAAGGAAGTTTGGAGATATTTTAAATAAAAAAGCTCAACCATTGGTTGAGCTTTTCTTTTTCTATAAAGAAGCAATTAGTTAGTACCAGCTTCTAAGTTTTTCATTTCTTTTTCAATCATATCGTAGAACTCATCGATTTTTGGTAAAATCACAATTCTAGTACGACGGTTAGCTGCTTTACCTTCAGCAGTGTCATTAGATGCAATAGGAACAAACTCTGCACGTCCTGCAGCAATAAGTTTAGATGAAGAAACACCTAAATCTTCAAGTACGCGAACTACAGATGTAGCACGTTTAACACTTAAATCCCAGTTGTCAACCAATGGTGGTTTGTTGTAAGGAACAGGGTCAGTGTGTGCTTCTACCATACACTCAAAGTTTGGTTTGCTGTTAACTACCTTGGCAACTTTACCTAAAACTTCTTTAGCGCGCTCGTTTACAACATAACTTCCGCTTTTAAATAAAAGTTTGTCAGCAATTGAAATAAATACAACTCCTTTTTCTACGTTTACCTCAATGTCAGGATCGTTAATACCAACTTCTTTTTTCAAGCTAGTTACTAAAGCCAACATTACACTATCTTTTTTAGTGATAGCATCTTGTAAACGAGAGATTTTAAGGTCTTTTTCTTTCATGCTTTCTAAAGTTTTTTCAACGTTAGAAGCACCTTTTGAAGTAAGAATAGTTAAATCCTTGTTACTTTGAATTAGGTTGTCGTTAGATTTTTTTAAGTCAGAAATTCTGTCTTCTAAAGCTTCAGCTCTTGCAATCGCAGAAGCCTTATCAGATAAACAGCTGTTTAATTTAACAGTTGCAGTATTTAATAGGTCTTGTGTTTCTTGTTGTTTCGCTTCAAGTGCTGCATATTCTTTTTTAGATACACATGATCCAAAAAGCAACATGGCTGAAACACTTAATAACATTAGTTTTTTCATAATTAGTGTGTGATTAAATAATTTGTAATTTAACATACCAAAATTATATAAAAGATTACTCCGTTTGGTATATGTTAACAAAAACTTTAACAATTTTATAAACAATTAAAATCTTTTATCCTTATTTACGTAATAAGACCACACTATAGATTTTTTATGGTAGTAATTTTCTTTCTTTTTTTGTGAATTTCGAAATTTTAAAAGCTTAGGTAGTTTTGCGTAAAATGCAAAGTGTGCTTTAATGATTGCTAAAAAATGCTGAGGCTTAAACTCTAGTAAAAACTTGATGCCAGCTACACCATCTAAAAGTAACCTAGTAAACACTTTTGGTATTATTGAGCCATGAGCATTTTTAACTAAGGTATAAAGACTATTTCTAAAGTTTAAATACGTTTTTTTTGCATTAGAATTTTTCAGTGTTGCACCACCAACATGGTATATACTTGATGTGCCAATGTATTTTGTTGTATACCCTTTGTTGTAGGCTCTCCAGCACAAATCAATTTCTTCCATGTGGGCAAAAAAGTCTTCATCAAATCCATTGAGTTCTCCAAAAACAGATCGCTTTATAAATAAACAAGCACCTGTTGCCCAAAAAATAGTAGCAATATCATTGTATTGACCATTATCTTTTTCAAGAGTGTTGAAGATGCGACCTCTGCAAAAAGGGTAACCATATTTATCTAGATAGCCTCCTGCAGCTCCAGCATATTCAAAATGGTCTTTTTGTTTGTAATCTAAAATTTTTGGCTGCGCAATGGCAATGTTTTTATCGTTGCTAAAAGCCTCTTGAATAGGTGTAAGCCAATTAGGAGTTACTTCTACATCGCTATTGAGTAAACAAAATACATCAGCATCAATAGTATTAAGAGCATCGTTATAGCCTTTGGCATAACCACCATTTGTAGAATTGACAATAACTTTAATGTTAGGATATTCTGTTTTTAAAAACTCAACGGAGTTATCTGTTGAAGCATTATCAGCTACGTAAATATCAGCATTTTGAGAATAAGCAACAACCGATGGTAAGAACTGTTCTAAAAGTTTCTTTCCGTTCCAATTAAGTATGACGACAGCTATTTTCATTTTTGATATTCAGGAATGTCTCTTAAAAACACGTAGCGTTCATTTTCAAAGTCCATTTGGCAATAATAATGGTTAATTCCGTTGGTAACCATTAAATAGGTTGCGTTTAACTCTAAATTGTAACGTGCAATTTGATCAAAGACAGTTTGGTCGATATTAATTTTTGGTGCTTTACATTCTACAACCAAATGTATTTGTCCGTTTGGGTTATAAACGACTATATCGTAGCGTTTTCGTAAATCGTTGACCGTTAATTCTTTTTCAACATTAATTAAAGATTTTGGATATTTTTTCTCTTCAATTAAAAACTGTAAACAATGTTGTCTTACCCATTCTTCAGGTTGTAAAACCACAAATTTTTTGCGAATAGCATCAAAAATAGAAACTTTATTTTCGTTATTTTTGAATCGAAACGAGTATGTAGGAAAATTTAGTTTTTGCACACTACAAATTTGGTGAAAATTTTTCAATGGACGAAGTCAAAGAATTAGTAAGCGATATACGAAAAGGACACATTAAACCTGTTTATTTTTTAATGGGTGAAGAACCTTATTATATAGATAAGTTGTCAGAATTTATTGAAGACAATATTTTAAGCGAGGAAGAAAAAGGGTTTAACCAAATGGTACTTTACGGAAGAGATGTGAGTGTTGAGGATATTATAGGTAATGCTAAGCGTTTTCCTATGATGGCAGAGCACCAAGTGGTTATAGTAAAAGAAGCTCAAGATCTCTCTAGAACTATTGATAAGTTGGAAGCCTACGTTGCAAATCCGCAACCAACAACTATTTTGGTTGTAAATTATAAGTACAAGAAAATTGATAAACGAAAGTCGCTTTATAAGGCTATAAAGAAAAATGGTGTTGTCTTTGAAAGCAAAAAACTATACGACAATCAGGTGCCAGATTGGATTAGGAGAGTTTTGTCTGGTCAAAGCTATTCAATAACTCCAAAAGCAGCATTGATGCTTGCTGAATTTTTAGGAACCGATTTAAGCAAAATAAATAATGAGCTTGAAAAACTAAAGATTGTACTTCCTGAAGGCACTGAGATTACTCCTGAGCATATTGAGCAAAATATTGGGATTAGCAAAGATTATAATAATTTTGAATTGCACAAAGCTATTGGAGATAGAGATACTAAAAAAGCCTTTAAGATTATTAAGTATTTTGGTGAAAACCCAAAAGATAATCCAATGGTAGTTACAGTTTCATTACTTCATAGTTATTTTTCTAAACTATTGCAGTTACATGGATTAAATGATAAGTCGTCCAGAAACGTTGCTTCTGCATTAAAAATAAACCCTTATTTTGCTAACGAATATATTGTAGCAGCACGTAACTATCCAATGAAAAAAGTAAGTGCTGTTATTGCCTCACTAAGAGAGTTTGATGTAAAGAGCAAAGGTGTTGGTGCTAACTCAATACCGCAAAGCGATTTGCTTAAGGAATTAATGGTTAGAATTATGAATTAAGCTTCTAATTGCTCTAATTCTACAGTGTAATCGTATTGTAAATCTTCATGTAGTGTTGCAACTATTTTTTGAATGGCAACTAATTGTCTTTGATATATGTTAGTTAGCGTTACATTGTGCTTTATTGAAGGTTTAAACGCTTTTAGTTGCTTGCAAAAGTAGAGTAGAAGCTCAACTTCGGTTTCTTTTTTAAGTGAGTATCGTGCGTATTTTTTTATGAGTCTCAATATTTTTCTGACACTTTTTTTAATGTAGAAATAGCTGTTGGTGTTAATTTGTTCAAACAAGTCATCAATTTCAGATTTTACAGCTTCAATGTATCCTGTTTCATCATGAGATTCAAACAGTAAATAGGTGAGTAGCTCTTTGTTTTCTTTTTTGAATTTTGATAACCGTAAGCAGAGTTCTATTAATTCCTCAGAAGAACGATGCTGTAATTCTTTTTTAATGCTAACTACAGTTGCTGCTTTCATAGGTTTCCTTTTAGTAGGTTAACACTAACTGTGGCGAGTTCACTATCGGGAAATTTTGAAAAATAATGCTCACTTGGAACTAAACCTGCTTCTTTAGCAATACTATTAAAAACATCAACTTCAATAATGTATTGGTCGCTATAGCCATGAGTAGCGTCGTAAGCAGTAGCAGCAGTTTTCCCTAGGTTAGCAGCCGTGAGTTTAGGGTTTATGGTGTGTAGTTCAATAATGAGTAAACCAAAACGTTCTACATAAGGTTTCCATTTTTGTAAATGTTCTAGCAGAGAATCTTCTACTAAATTGTTGCTAATGCGTTTTCCTTGATAAGCATAAGCACCAGATGATTGACTAACTCTGTTAGTAGTTGTTTTTGGAGCTTCCCAAATACGGTTGTGATCTAAAAATGTGCGTACATTAAGTAAGTCTTTTAAATCGATGTTATAGTCTTCTTTTAAATCTTTTGCTAATAAATCTGGACGTCCTATGTCTCCCCAAATTACTTTAGCCCAAATATCAGCTTTAATTAAGTTGGCTCTAGTAACTTTTAAAGCAGCTTGGTTAAAATCGGCTCCAACCAATAATAAAGGGTGTTCTTCTAATACTTTTCCTCTTGAAGTTTGGTGCTCGATAACGTCAAATATATGCTGAATAAACGCACCATTTCCACAACCCATATCTAGTATGCCTTTTGGTTGTTCGTCTATGGGTTTGTTAAAGAGTTCAATAATAACTTCGTCTATAACCTTGAAATACGTTGAATGCGCACCACCACTTCCCCAAACATTCATTTCTCTGTCAACATGTTTTTCCTTTTCATCGGGAGAATCGGTTTTTAAAATCATAGGATTTCCAAAAATCAACTCATCTAGTTTTACAAAGGTTGGAAGGTAAGATACAGTAACGCCATAAGCACTTGCTCTTTTAGCAAAAAACAATCCTTTGTCGGTAAACTGATAGGTGTTCTTTTTCTTAGTAAACCAATCTAAATGTGTGAAAAAGTCCAATATTTTCTTAAAACTTTCTGGGTCTTTATGGTATTCTTCAGCAGTAAAAGAGGCTTCCATAAAATATTTATGAAATAAACCATTAACTCCTAATAACACAATTATAGGAGCAACAATAACACCTTCAATGTGTTTTAAAATTTGTTGTTCAATACTGTTTTCTTCTACTTTGCCTAATCCAAAGTTTTGCTCAAATTTTTTGAATATGCGTTCAAGAGCAATAAATGCATCAGCGCCAATTCGGTCTTCAGGAAATTTAACCGAGTAATCCAAAAGCTTTACGGCATCTTCGTATAAATGAACAAGTTCAAAAGCCTTTTTGCTGTTAGCATTAATTTCGTACTCTACTTTGTCATTGGCATTGTCTAGGTGCTGAGTAAGCCAACCTTGAGCAGACAAAATTCTTAGCGCAATATTGAGATAGCCATCGTTAGCATTGAACTTTTCGGTTAATTCTGTTAGACTACACGTTTTATTTTCTAAAAGGTATTGTAATACTCCTTTTGAATTCAAAGTATGAGCAGTAGTAGCAGTAGCAATACCATCAAGGTGTTTAAAAATATTACTCCTTAATTGCTGTTTGTCTTGCTTTGTGAGCATAGTTTTGGTGTAAATCGAAATTATTAATTGATTATATTTTTAACGAAAAATGACCTCTATATTCTTTTCCTTCAGGAAGTTTTAAGTAATACCAATAATCGTCAGGTGTTAATAGTTTACCATGTAATAAACCATCCCAACCATTTGATGTATTTGGGTTGAAAGCTTTTAGAAGTTTGCCATACCTGTTAAAAATATAAATTGTAATATCAGGATAATCGTTTGGGTCTAATCCTTTTATATTCCATGTGTCGTGTCTTCCGTCGTTATTTGGTGTGAAGTATTTAGGAAACCCAATAATATTAAATGTTTCAGAACTAATATTGCAGTTGAAAAGGTCTTTAATGTATACTGTATGAGAACCTGCTTCTACATTAGTAAATACATTGCTAGGTTGGTAGATTCCGTTAGGGTCATCTAGTGAAAATACAAAATCTCCAATTGTGGTGATAAGGTTTATAGTTACATCATAATCGTTAATAACTATACTTTCTACTTGAGCAGTTTCAATTTGATTAACAGTAACAGTTATATGTTTTTCACAGTTTAAAGCAGGGTCAATTATTGTTAAATTGTAAATACCAGGTTCGTTTATGTAAATCTGATTGGTGGTATCATTAGTATTCCATAAATAATTAAAGTTAGAAACATCACTATTACTTAAACCAGAATCAATTATTATTGGAAATTCAGAAGGACAAACATTAATAGTTTGGTCGTCAACTAAAGGAAAGTCTTTAACAATTAATTCTAAAACGCCACCACCATAACATACGTTATCGCTTTCAGCTCTAATATAAAGGCTAGTAGAAGATGAAGTATAGTTTAATGGTACTGCATTTATGCCAATAGCAGCATCTTGTTGTGTTTCATGAAAGGTAACATTAACATTTGTAGGTAAGTTGAGTGAGTTTACGATATTCTCAACTGCATTATTTAAATCAAATTCAGCAATACCAGAATTATCTAAATCACAAGTTTCAAGCTCAAAACTATTTAAATCAACTGACTGTGTGGTTTCGAGTCTTATTGATGCGATATTAAAACATTGTGTATTGGCTTTGTATACTTTGGCATATAATATTTCGCCTTGGTATTGATTCTCATAAACATTGTTTAAGGTATTTGAGTTGTGTTCATCAGCTAGAGCTTCTGCTTCAGAATGATAATAGTAAACCTGAATAGCTTCTGAAGTGTTGAAGGTTAAAGGTCCATTGGCTAAAGCTAAATTAAAGGTTGCAATACCATCATTTGGGTCGTTGTCATACGAGTCGCATTGTACCAAATCGTAAGTGTTTTGCATTACATTAGGAGCTTCTGAAATATTTATTTGCTTAACCATTGGGTCATACTCAACACCATTAATTGATAGGGTTAATGTAGCTGTATAAGTTCCTGGTTGGTCATAAAAATGATAAGCTTCTTCGTTAGTTGAGGTTTGACCGTCTCCAAAATTCCATTCTACAGTGTCATAAGGCTCTTCAGAAGTTATAAAAAAATGAGTGGTATCACCAAGACAGGTAAACTCGTAATCAAACGTGTAAAGGAATATAGATTGTATAAAAGGCGGAAGTCCTAGTTGAGCAGTTTTTCCTTCTAAAAAAAGAGAATTATGAGAATAGTTACATGCAGAACCAATACCATTTGGGTTATTTATAACTGATAGATATTCTCCTTCTCCAAAAACAGGATATCCTGCTCTGTAAATTTTACCGTTAATAGCTAATTGTAAAGCGCCAGCAACATTTGAAGAACTGTTAACGGTTTGCTGTGTAGCCTCAACATTAGCAGCCTCGGTTTGGTATTGATACAAATAACTTGTAACAAATAAATCGTCCTCATCAAAAACACTAGTAGTAACATATAGTAACTCTGAATTAGGCGAAAATTCAACTCCGTAAGGATAGGTATTTGAAATTACGTTTTTTTGATTGCTTACAACACCTGTAGCGTTATTAAAATCGTACAATAATACCTTTCCTGATTTTTTTGTTCCGTTTCTCGGGCTACCTAGATTTGTTGAGCTATGTGCTATTGCAATTTTTTCTCCATCAGGTGATACTTTTAAGTACCCAATAGCAGTAACATTTGCACCTTCTTCATTAATCCTAGGCTCTACCATTTGTTGAACCGAAGAAACAACAGGAGTATCAACAACACCAGTATAGTCAACTAAAAACGCATAAAATTTATTTCTAAAATGTGTAATAACCCAAACAGCGCTTCCGTCGCTATGTGTTACGGCTGTAATTTTTTCGGAAGATTTATATTCGCTTTGAGTAGCATTGTTAACGTCATAAGTGATTAAATGTATGTTTTTTTGACTATCAACAACATCACCTAAGCCATTGTTAAGTGTCATGTCAACTTCAGAATAATTAACACCATCAATAGGTTCGTCTTCTGTTAAAAAATAACTTGGTTTGTCAATAGTAAAAATGTAGTAGGAGTTTGAATTACCAGGTTTAGGGATAATAAGTGCAGATTCTGTACTAGAAGAATGTCCTAAAAGTCCTTCGCCATTAGGCATAACTTGATGTTGTCTATCCCAAACAGTTCTACCATCAGTATAGAACAATAAACTACCATTAGCATCAGAAATTGTAGCGCATCCTTCTTTGGTAATGAGTTGCCCATTTAATAAAACTGAAGGATCATCTCCAGTGTTAAAATCAAGACCAGCATTGTAGCCAAAATACCAAATAGCAGATTCGTTTTGCGAAAACAAGCTAATAGTAGTTAAACAAAAAATAATCAACAAAAAGCGTCTTATCATGAATAACCTAATTATTCACCTTGAAAAAGGAGAACTTATAATAAGTAAATATAACTATTTGATTTTTAAGTTGAATACATCAAACAGTAAATGAAGTCAAATTACCTAATTTTTGGATAACTTGAAGGGTTTACTTCATGCATAACATTATAAACAGCCTCAAAAATATCTTCGGAAGAAGGTTTTGAGAAATAATCACCATCAGTACCATAAGCAGGTCTGTGTGCTTTAGCTGTTAATGTTTTAGGTTGACTGTCTAAATATTGATAAGCGCCTTGAGTATTTAATATTTCGTTTAAAATATATGCCGAAGCTCCTCCTGGAACGTCCTCATCAATAACCATTAATCGGTTTGTCTTTTTAACACTCTTCACTATATCATGGTTAATGTCTAGAGGAAGCAGTGACTGTAAGTCAATAACTTCTGCATCAACACCAACTTCTAGAAGCTCTTTAGCAACATCTTCAACAATACGAAGTGTTGATCCATAGGATACCAAAGTAATGTCTGCACCTTCTTTAACAGTTTCAACAACACCAACAGGTGTTTTAAGTTGTCCTAAGTTATTAGGCATTTTTTCTTTTAAACGGTAACCATTTAAACATTCTACAATAAGTGCAGGTTCATCACTTTCTAAAAGCGTATTGTAAAATCCTGCAGCCTTAACCATATTTCTAGGAACAAGAATATTAACACCTCGCATTAAGTGTAAAATTCCACCCATTTGAGAACCAGAATGCCAAATACCTTCTAGTCTGTGTCCACGAGTACGAATAATTAATGGTGCCTTTTGCTTGCCTAAAGTTCTGTAATACAATGTAGCAAGGTCGTCACTAATGATTTGAAGTGCATACATTAGGTAGTCTAAATACTGAATTTCAGCAATTGGACGCAATCCTCTCATTGCCATTCCAATACCTTGACCTATAATTGTTGCTTCTCTAATACCAGCATCAGCTACTCTAAGTTCACCATATTTTTTCTGTAATCCTTCTAAGCCTTGGTTAACATCACCAATATTTCCTGAGTCTTCACCAAAAACTAAGGTTTCAGGATAGTTGCTAAAAATGGCATCAAAGTTATCTCTTAAAATTAAACGTCCATCAACTTCTTCTGCATTGTCATCATAGGTTGGTTCAACCTCTTTAATATTTAGTACAGAATGTTTGGTTTCGCTGTATAAATGCGAACTGTATTTTGGTTGAACTCTGTCTAAGTTAGTGTTAATCCAGTTTTGTAATGTTGTTTTTTCTGCTGATTCTTCAGAAATCACATAACGAAGTGCTTTTCTTGCAGAAGAAAATACATCTTTTCTGATAGGTTCTTTTATGGCAGATAAATCATTGGCAAGTTTTGTTAAAAACACCTTGTTTGGACTAGAAGATGCAAGCTTAGTTAAAATATCAATAACTTCGTTTTGCTCTTGCTTGATT
The DNA here is from genome assembly GCF_004366715.1 of Meridianimaribacter flavus. Classification (GTDB taxonomy): domain Bacteria; phylum Bacteroidota; class Bacteroidia; order Flavobacteriales; family Flavobacteriaceae; genus Gaetbulibacter_B; species Gaetbulibacter_B jejuensis. The sequence goes on along the minus strand of NZ_SOQZ01000004.1, from coordinate 267,457 downwards.
GGTTTTAAGTAAGCATCCCAAGCTCTTTTTTTACCTTCTCTTACTTGTTTTTTTATGTTTTTATCAATGCTGTCTAATGTTTCTTCATCAGCAATATTATTGCTAACCATCCATTGGCGCATTTTTAAAATACAATCGTGCTCAGCTTCCCAAGTTAAACGCTCAGGAGATTTGTAACGCTCGTGAGATCCAGAAGTAGAGTGACCTTGAGGTTGTGTAAGTTCAACCACATGAATCATAACAGGAACGTGCTCTTCTCTTGCAATTTTAGAAGCCTGTTGGTAGGTTTCCATTAATGCTACATAATCCCAACCATTAACTTTAAGTATTTCGTAGCCTTTATGTTTATCGTCTCTTTGAAATCCTTTTAAGATTTCTGATATGTTTTCTTTAGTAGTTTGGTGTTTAGCATGTACTGAAATTCCATACTCATCATCCCAAATACTTATTACCATTGGTACTTGTAATACACCAGCAGCGTTTATGGTTTCAAAAAATAAACCTTCACTAGTACTTGCGTTACCAATTGTTCCCCAAGCAACTTCGTCACCATTTACCGAAAACTTAGTAGCGTCTATACCTTTAACATTTCGGTATATTTTAGAAGCTTGAGCTAATCCTAATAAACGAGGCATTTGACCAGCAGTAGGAGAGATGTCAGCGCTTGAGTTTTTTTGTTTTGTTAAGTTTTTCCAGTTACCATCTTTGTCTAAACTGTGAGTACCAAAATGACCTCCCATTTGTCTTCCTGCCGACATAGGGTCAGCTTCAATAGAAGGATGTGCATATAAACCAGCAAAAAACTGGTCAATGGTTAGCTCACCAATAGCCATCATAAAGGTTTGGTCTCTGTAATAACCAGATCTAAAATCTCCATTTTTAAATGCTTTTGCCCATGCAAGTTGCGGGACTTCTTTACCGTCACCAAAAATTCCAAATTTTGCTTTACCAGTCAAAACTTCACGTCTACCTAACAAACTACATTCTCTGCTTGTAACAGCAATTGTGTAATCGTTTATGACTTCGGCTTTGAAATCATCAAAAGTGATGTTGTTTATAGTGTTTGGTTCAGTATGCATTTATAGAGGTATTTTTAAGTTGCAAATTTAGGGAAACTTTCTGTTCTTTACAATGCCTAAATTTGTTATAATATTAAGAATATATCAAAAAAAAGCAAATATTTTTAATATTTCTCTATTAAATCGATAAAAATTAAGAATCTGTTAATAAATTCCTAATACCACTTCCTTCTAAATAGGCCTAAAAGTGCTTGTGGGTCTACTGTAAATTTAAACCTTATTTTTTGATCGTAATGTGGTTGAGCAATTTCCCATCCTAAATTGGAATATACAGGGAAAAATACTTCAAAATAATCTGGCACTAAGTTTAATCGTATTCCGGAGTCATAAACGACTTCAGCATCAGAGTATTTGTTTTTTACAAGACCAAGGTCTCCATAGGCTTCAATATATTTCCAAATGCTTGTACTGGTATTAATAGTTGTCATCCATTGGTTGGCAAAAGCAGGTCTTAACTTTGATTTAAATCCACCTTCGGCAATGATAATTTGTTGACTAAAAATACCAGAAGCTTCAGAGCGTCCTAAATAATCGTAATCAAATAAATAATCAGTAGGTCTGTCTAATGCAAAACTAAAGTAGTTGTTATTGGCATTGGTTTTATTGTATAAAAATGTACCAGCAAAAAACCTAAAGTTAAATTGTCTGTTATTTTCAGAAAGCTTACGATACTCATAGTTTACAGCTATTTTACCAAATTTATTAGCTATTTGAAAGTCTGTATAAATTTTATAAAAATCAACCAAACCAGGATTAGAGTTTATATATCTAATATTGAAAACACCATAGTCTGGTTCTTCGGTCAATATAAGATTATTGTCTTCTTGCTTTCTTGAAATATCTAAATACCTTAAGTTAATGTAGTTAGACTTATTAGACCTAAAGTTTTTGTCATCTCTAAAATAAAATGAAAGCGTAGGCGATACTATGGTTACAAAAGCATTTTCAGCAAAAGATGAATAACTAGCGGTTAAACCATAGGTAATATTGTATAGGTTGTTGTTTTCAATATTGTGAGTAAACAAAACAGTTGAAGATCCTGTTAAGGTCTTAGAGTTTGTTGAGTATTGTGGAGAAAACTTGTAGTTTAATTTTTTACGCAACAATGTTTTATTATAGATTTTTGCTCCTAAATTTAAACCATCGTAAATATTTTTATACTCTACAATTGGCATTAAAAATACTTGGTTGTAATGAGGATCTTCAATATCCTTAAATAATCGGAATTGAAATGGTTTATTGTTGAAGAAAAACCCTTTTAAGGATTTTTGGTTATCTCTTAGGTTTATTTCTGGTATTGCATTATCGTAATTTAAAACCAGTTTATTAGCGTCATTTCTTGGTATGGTTAACGTTTTACTTCCATTAACATTTTCAATCCAAGTTTTAGAAAGTATTGAATCGTTATTTAAAGTAAATAACGACACAGGCATTGCATTTTTACGCTTGTTCTTTATAGTAAATGTTATTGAATCTTCGGTTTTTGAAACATTTTTAATTTTAAAATCAATCTTTTTTCTTGTTGTTAGATAATCATCAAAAAACCAATCGATATCTTTTGAGGTGTTTTGTTTTAAAAGTGTTTCAAATGCTTTAGATGAAGTTGGTTGTAGTCTAGTTTCTTTTAAAAATTGAACGATAGTCTGCTCAAGTACATTTCCGTTAATAAAATCGTCTAAGTATTTTAAACCCAAACCTGCTTTATACTTACTTGCAATATTAGCATTGAACTTTAATAAAGAATCTTTAGACATTGCTAACGGTTGATCTCTATTAGTACGAGCCATTTGCATAAAAAACAACAGATATTGGTCGTTGAATTTTAAATCGGCAGCATGAAAAGATCTTACTCCCCAAACATCAGCTAATGTTCCTAGAAGCTTCATGTCTGGATAATGTTCTTCAATATATTTCATTAGAAAATAAACCTGAAAACTATCTTTTAGCCAATAGTCTTTACGAGGATTTATCAATAATGTGTTTTCAAGATATTTATTGAGAGCTGTTCTTAAAAGCTTCAGTTCGTATTGAAAATTATCAGGAAAAGGCCTAATAAAACTAGGCAACTGATTAAGACCATATAAAGGGTCTTTTTTATACTCAATTTCGGTTAACAACATTCTTTCATGTGGATACTTTCCTAAGTTGTCATCAATAAAACTAAGTACTTTATCAGTTATAATAGCTCTTTCATGCGCTTCTAAGTTTTCTTCTTTTAAATTAGTAATAACAGTTACATTATCGGTTTTTACATATTTAAAATTAGGAAATCGAGCTAGAGATAAAAACGAATTAATACGATCTTTTCCATTTATAATAGTAATTAATGTACTATCAGTTTGGTTTAGCGCAAGCGTGTTTAACTCTGTCATGAGCGCATAGTTTCTTGGGTGCTCGATTTCAAACGTTAAGTCGGTTTTTGGTAGGTATAAATCGTCAAGATTTTTATTGCTGTAGTAATGCCATTCACCATCATAAATAGCAGGTGTTACATACCAATACTTTAAATTGAAATCTTTGGTTTCGGTTATTCCATAACTGGTAAATGTATCATTAGGAACAACTAAGTTGTAATTTAAAAGAATATTATACGATTCTCCTGGAGGAATAGCGTTGTTAAGTGTGATTTCAATAACATCAGGATGGTTTTTTAAACGAGTAAACTCTAAATCGTCACCTTCATTTTCTTTAACCGATGTAATATTTGTGTAGCCTCTTTCATCACTTTTAGCAAAATGGAATTTGTTATTAAATTCTTCAGTAAAACGTTTTGCTAACGGACTAGTTTTAACAGAGTAGGCGTTGTTCCAATCGTTAAGGTATATGGTTTTTAAAGTGTCTTTTGAGGTGTTTTGATAGGAAATATATTGCTTTATATGCAGGGTTTTATTAGGAATATCAAACTTTGCATTTAACTCAATTTTATTTTGAGCCCATGTACAAAGGTTTACTAATAAAAGTAGATATATAGTTATTACTGATTTCAATTCGTTACCACAAACTTTAAAGGGTTACTGTTAAATTGGGACAAGGTAATATAGTATAAACCATTTGATAGATTTGAAATATCTTCCCTAATATATATCGAATTTTTTAAAGGAATGGTTTTTACCAATTGACCAATACCATTATAAATAGTTATAGTCGTGTTAAAAAGTGCTTCAGAATGGATCTCTAGTTCTAAAAAAGAAGTATTCAAAATATTTGAACCTACAAAGCGTATTGGTTTTTTTAACTTAGGACTGTGAGTGTTTAAAACCTCAGTAGTTTGTAATTGTAAAGTCACTGGTAAGTGATCGCTAAAATAGTATAGAGCATTTCTAATATTAAAATCAAAATCTGTTCCTGAGCAATTGGTTGAGTTTATTTCTTGATTATGACAAGAGGTGTTAGCATTATTACCAAATACTTTATAAGAATCGTTTACATAAAAAATATCAGTATTGGTAAGCATGTTTTCTGAAGCTAAAATAAAATCAAATCTGTCGTCAAAACCACCTGTAGTTCCTCCTAAACCTGTTTGCGTTCTGGTTGATTGAGTAAAAACGTCAATATAGCTATTATTGTTGTGCCAACTTCCAATTCTATTAGCAGGATCAACAAATGTAATGTTGTTTGAAGTGTCAATTAGCTCTTGAAAAGCAGGTTCAGAATGGGTGTAAACATTTAAGTCGCCTCCTAAAATAACATTACTGTTTGCTGGAAAAGTGGTCAAGTAATCTGTTAAATCTTGAACCATTTGAAATCGTAATGCTTGATTGTCTGTTCCGCTAGAAGCTTTTAAATGACAAACAATAACATCAATATAAATAGGGTTTGTGCTTTGATTTACAGTGTTTAGCTTTAATCTGTAATGATTAAAATCCCTATAAATAGTAATTACTTCATTCTGACTTTCTAAAATAAATTTTGAAGTGTCAAAATAGATAAGGTTTTGTAGGTCATTTTGATTACCAAGATTGTCATCAGAATTATTAAGAACAAAAGCAGCTCTATTATAATTAGGATTTATGCTTTGCATCATAGCTAATATGTCATTAGCTCCATTTTCATTGTTGAGTTCACAAACCATAAATAAGTCTGGTCGGTAATCATCAACAATGGTATTGAGGTATTGCAACCTATTTTCTACATTGTTCTCTAGAGGATAGTTTAAAAGATTATAGAACATAACATTGAAGGTCTCTTGCGAGAAGAGACCATAAATATTAAGCATACCAGCTAGTACAAGCAATGCTATGTTCTTCTTTTTCATAACTATATTTTAAAAAGCAATTTTTTTTAGAAGTTAGGGCTCAAGTTGAATTCTTTGTAGAATGCATCAAGAATTTCTAAAACTTCATCTGCAGTATCCACCAAATGAATTAAATCTAAGTCTTTAGGGCTAATGTTATTGTGAGTTTCTAAAAGTGTTGCTTTAACCCAATCCATCAATCCGCTCCAAAACTCTGTTCCCACAAGTATAATAGGGAATTTTTCAATTTTATTGGTTTGAATTAAGGTAATCGCTTCAAACAACTCGTCTAAAGTTCCGAAACCACCAGGCATTACAACAAAACCTTGAGAGTATTTTACAAACATTACTTTTCTTACAAAGAAATAGTCAAAATCTAAACTCTTGTCAGAATCAATATAAGGGTTGTCATGTTGTTCAAAAGGCAACTCAATGTTAAGTCCTACCGATGTTCCTCCAGCAATGTGAGCTCCTTTGTTACCAGCTTCCATAATACCAGGTCCACCACCAGTAATTACACCATAACCATGGTCTACAATTTTGCTAGCAACTTCTTCAGCTAGTTTGTAGTATTTGTGGTCTGGTTTTGTTCTTGCAGAACCAAAAATTGAAACACAAGGTCCAATTCTGCTTAATTTTTCATAACCATTAACAAACTCTCCCATGATTTTAAAAATTGCCCAAGAGTCGTTTGTTTTTATTTCATTCCATCTTTTGTGATGTTGTTCGTTTCTCATAGTATAAATCTTATTTTTGTAACATGCTAATTTAGTTCTTTTTTAAGGAATTGCGCAGTGTAACTTTTTTTGTGCTTTATTATTTTTTCTGGAGTGCCTTCAGCAACAATTTGTCCGCCACCTTTTCCGCCTTCGTAACCTACATCAATAATGTGATCCATCATTTTAATAACATCCATATTATGCTCAATTATAAGTACAGTATTTCCTTTGTTGGCTAATTTATTAAGTACTTGCATAAGTACACGAATGTCTTCAAAATGTAAGCCTGTTGTAGGTTCGTCAAGAATGTAAAAGGTGTTTCCTGTATCTCGCTTGCTAAGTTCAGTAGCTAGTTTAATACGTTGAGCTTCACCACCTGAAAGCGTTGTACTTTGTTGACCCAGTGTAATGTAGCCTAAACCAACGTCTTTTATGGTTTTTAGTTTTTTATGGATTTTAGGAATGTGCTCAAAAAAGTCTACAGCTTCGCTAATAGTCATGTTGAGTACATCGCTAATGCTTTTACCTTTATATCTAATTTCGAGGGTTTCACGATTAAAGCGTTTGCCTTGACAGGTTTCGCACTCTACATAAACGTCTGGAAGGAAATTCATTTCAATAACACGTAAACCACCACCTTGACAAGTTTCGCAACGACCTCCTTTTACGTTAAAGCTAAAACGACCAGGTTTGTAACCTCTAATCATAGCTTCAGGTATTTTAGCAAAAAGGCTTCGTATTTCGCTAAATGTACCAGTGTAAGTTGCAGGATTGCTACGAGGTGTTCTACCAATAGGTGATTGGTTAATGTCTATAACTTTATCAATATGCTCCAAACCTTTAATGCTCTTGTAAGGCATTGGTTTTTTTACGCCATTAAAGTAGTGCGCATTCATTATTGGATATAAGGTTTCATTGATAAGTGTTGATTTCCCACTTCCTGAAACACCAGTAACTCCAATCATTTTTCCTAACGGAATAGTCACTGAAACATTTTTTAAGTTGTTACCAGTACAACCTTTTAGCTCAATAAATTTTCCATTGCCTTCACGACGTTCTTTTGGTACTTCAATTGCTTTACTACCATTAAGATAATCGGCAGTTAGTGTATGATGTGTTTTTAATTCATCAGGTGTGCCAATACTTATAATTTCGCCGCCATATTTTCCTGCTTTTGGTCCAATATCAATAACATAATCGGCACGTTCAATCATGTCTTTATCATGTTCAACAACAATTACCGAGTTGCCAATATCTCTCAACGAAACTAACGAGTTAATAAGTTTTTCATTATCACGTTGATGCAAGCCTATACTAGGTTCGTCTAAAATATAAAGTACACCAACCAGCTGCGAGCCAATTTGGGTGGCAAGCCTAATACGTTGTGCTTCTCCACCAGAAAGCGATTTTGAGCTTCGGTTAAGTGATAAGTAATCAAGTCCTACATCTAACAAAAACTGTAATCGTGTTGAAATTTCTTTTAGTATTTCTTCAGAAATTTTAAACTGTTTTTCAGATAGATGTTTTGGTAATTCATTAAACCAATCTACTAAATCAACAATGTCTTTGTTTGCTAATTCAGAAATATTAAGACCATTAACTTTAAAGTATAAAGATTCTTTTCTAAGTCTAGAGCCTTCACATTCGCTACATTTTACTTTATCCATGTAGTCTTTTGCCCAACGTTTTAAAGATGTTGACTCTGCATTGTTGTATTGGCTTTCAATAAAATTAGCAACACCTTCAAACTCGATTTTATAATCTCTGGTAACACCAAGTGTTTTACTTTCTACCGAAAACTTTTCATTTCCACCATAGAGAATCATTTGTTTAGCGTCTTCAGGAATACTTTTGTAAGGATCGGATAAATTAAAGCCATAGCGATGTGCAATGGTTTCTAACTGTTTAAAAATCCATGAGTTCTTTTGTGGTCCATGAGGTGCAAGTGCTCCTGCTTTTATAGATAAGCTGTCATCTGGTATAATTTTACGTTCGTTGATTTGATAAAGTCTACCAATACCATTACACTTTGGACAAGCACCTTTAGGTGAATTAAACGAAAAGTTGTTTGGTTCTGGGTTTGGGTAAGATATACCAGAAGAAGGACACATTAGGTTTCTACTAAAATAACGTACCTCGTTAGTGTCTTGGTCTAACACCATAAGCACATCGTCTCCATGATACATGGCTGTGTTTATAGTTTCTGTTAAGCGCTTATCGTTATCGGCAGAATTATCAATTTTAAGTCGGTCGATTACAATTTCAATATCATGCGTTTTGTAACGGTCTAACTTCATACCTTTTACTAGGTCTTTTATTTCACCATCAGTACGCACTTTTACAAAACCTTGTTTTGCAATTTGCTCAAAGAGTTCGCGATAGTGACCTTTACGAGATCTAATAACAGGTGCAAGAATATTTATACGTTTGCCATTAAAAGACTCTACAATAAGTGCTTTAATTTGCTCATCGTTGTAGCTCACCATTTTTTCGCCAGTGTTGTAACTATAGGCATCACTTGCACGAGCAAAAAGAAGTCTGAGGAAATCATATATTTCTGTAATAGTACCTACTGTAGAACGAGGCGACTTACTAGTTGTTTTTTGTTCTATAGCAATTACAGGAGATAGTCCATCAATTTTATCGACATCAGGACGCTCCAATCCACCTAAAAACTGACGCGCATAAGCCGAAAAGGTTTCGATATAACGACGCTGTCCTTCGGCATAAATAGTATCGAATGCTAAAGAGGACTTACCACTACCTGAAAGACCTGTGATAACCACAAGCTTTTCGCGAGGTATTGTAACGTCTATGTTTTTGAGGTTATGGACTCTTGCGCCTTGAACCTCTATATGTTCTTCAAATTGACTCATAGAATTGCAAAGTTGCAAAGGTACAGATTTAGTAATACAAAACGAAGTGAAGCTGTTTTAGAGTTTTGTTAAAAAGATATTACTGAGCGTATTAGTTTTTGTTGAATTTTAAAATATAACTGATCATAAGGTAATTTGGAAAAAAGTACAATGTTATGATGCTAAAAGGCATAAAAGTGTATATTAGTGAGTGTAAATTTTGATTTGTGAAAATGAAAAATAAAAACGTAGTATTTGTTCTGTTTAGCATGCTTATGTGTTTAGGATGCAATTCAAAACCAGAAAAAAAGAAAATAGAAGATACAAGTAATACAATAGTAGTATTAACAACTAATTATGGCGAAATAACCTTAGAGCTTTTTAATGATACTCCTAAGCACAGAGATAATTTTATAAAACTGGTCAATGAGCATGCTTATGATAGTTTGTTATTTCATCGTGTCATTAAAGACTTTGTCATACAAGGAGGAGATCCTGATAGTAAAAATGCACCATTAGGAAAGTTTTTAGGTGAAGGTGATTTAGATTATACTGTGCCAGCTGAATTTAGACCAAATTTGTTTCATAAACGAGGTGCCTTGGCTACTGCCAGAGAAGAAAATTTAACACGAGCATCAAGCGCTATGCAATTTTTTATAGTTGATGGTAAAGTGTATAACGATAGCTTACTGGATGTTGCTCAACAACGCATTAACACTATGACTGCTCGTTATCATGTAATTAAAAGTAAAGCGCATAAACCTTTGTTTGAAGCATTAAAGATAGCAAGTGAAGGTAATGATGAGCAGCTCGCAACTAAGCTTAATGATAGTATACAACAATTAGCTGAAACTTATACTGATTTTGAAGCCTACACTATTCCTGAAGCACATAGAGCAGTCTATAAATCTATAGGAGGTATTCCGCATTTAGATCAAAATTATACTGTTTTTGGCGAAGTAATTGAAGGAATGAATGTAGTAGATTCAATTGTAAATTTGCCAACCGATGAAAATGACAGACCTTTGGAAAATGTAATAATTCTTAGTACAGAACTAAAAAACTGATTGAATGATACAACTTTATGGATATAACAATTGAAAATATACTTTTAATAGGTTCGTTATTGCTTTTTGTGAGTATTGTTGTGGGTAAAACTTCCTATAAATTTGGAGTGCCAACATTACTACTTTTCTTAGTGATTGGGATGTTAGCAGGTTCTGATGGTATTGTGGGAATTTATTTTGACGACCCTAAGCTAGCGCAGTTTATAGGTATTGTGTCACTTAATTTTATTTTGTTTTCAGGTGGTCTCGATACCAGTTGGAAATCGGTTAAACCTGTATTAAGAGAAGGTTTAATGTTGTCTACTTTAGGAGTATTGCTTACAGCTACTTCGCTAGGTGTTTTTGTTTGGATGGTTACCGATTTTACGATTTATGAAAGTTTATTGTTAGGTTCTATTGTGTCGTCAACTGATGCTGCTGCTGTATTTTCAATTTTACGTTCTAAAAATCTTTCGTTACGCACTAATCTTCGCCCTACACTAGAGCTTGAAAGCGGAAGTAACGACCCAATGGCTTATGTGTTAACTATTGCATTTTTAACGTTGGTAGTAAATCAAGATCAAAGTGCGTGGTCAATCATCCCTTTATTTTTACAACAAATGGTTATAGGCTGTATAGCAGGTTTTGGATTTGGTAAATTGAGTAAGTTTACGATAAATACCATTAAACTAGGCTTTGAAGGGTTGTACCCAGTTTTAGCAATAGCACTAATGTTTATTACATTTTCAGCAACCGATTTTATAGGAGGTAATGGCTTTCTTGCTATTTACATTTGTGCTGTTTACTTAGGAAATCAAGACTTAATTCATAAATCTACAATTTTAAAGATGTTTGATGGGTTGGCTTGGTTAATGCAAATTGTTTTATTCCTTACCTTAGGCTTATTAGTATTTCCTTCTCAAATTGTTCCTTATATAGGTATCGGACTACTTATTTCTTTGTTTCTTATTGTTGTTGCTAGACCTATAGGTGTTTTTATTAGTTTGATGTTTTTTAAAATGAAACTAAGAAGGCGTGCTTACATCTCTTGGGTTGGATTGCGAGGAGCTGTACCTATTGTGTTTGCTACATATCCTTTGCTAGCAGGAATTGATAAAGCAAACATGATTTTTAGTATTGTATTTTTTATTTCGGTAACATCGGTTTTAATACAAGGTACAACACTTTCGGTTTTTGCTAATTGGTTAAAAGTGGCTTTACCAGAAGAAACTAAAAAAATAACTGAGGTTGATAGGCTTATACTAGATTTGCCTAAATCGTCATTTCAAGAGTTTGTGATTTCACCTCATTCTTATGCAGCTAATAAACGAATAGTTGACGTTAAGTTTCCTAAATCGGCATTTATAGTAATGATAAAAAGAGGTAAAGAATATATTAGACCTGGAGGTTCCACGGAATTGTTAGAAAATGATGTGTTAATGGTGATTGCAGATACTCAAGATGATTTTATAGAAGTGAATAGCTGTATTAGCGGGTAGTTTTTTGCAATAGCAATGTCAATTATGAAACAGTGTTTTGTGTGATAAATTGAGGAGTTGATTTTTAGTATTCGTATAAAAAATAACTACTTTTAACTCTGCGAATGTATTTTAGTTTGTCTTGATGCATCCAAAAATTTTAATTTTAAATAACAAGCATTTTACTTAAACATAAAACTTATAATTTATGCAATTACTAGGAATAGGTTCTAGAATAAACCACAACGAGTACGGAAAAGGTGTAGTGACCAATGTTACATCAAAACACTATTGGGTAACTTTTATTGAAAACGGGTTAGAAACTATTGATATCGATAGTGAATTTGAAGTTATAGAGCTTTGCGAAGATGATGTTGATACTATTAGTTTTTCTGAAGTTGAAAGTAGCTTGGTGCAAATTTTAAAACGTTGGAGTGATGTAAGTGAAGTAGTGCCAATTGCTGATAAATGGAAAGGCGGTAAACTTGTTATGGAACCTGGAGATACAAGTTTACAAGGAAAAGAGTTACCAATAGATACTTTTTTTCATAAGATAACAATGGTGCGTGATAGATTGCGTGTTATGGAACAAAAAATTAACTCCAGTAAAAACCTTGATGAGCAAGAGAAAATAGACTTACAACAATACATCACCAGGAGTTATGGTAGTTTAACAACCTTTAATGTGCTTTTTAAATTAAAATCACAACAGTTTGTTGGTCAAAAAGGAGGTTAATTAATTACTAAGATTTTTTTTTGAATGCTTTTTTGATAAGGTAAATACTAATAGCAATCGGTATAACAATGCATATAACTATAGAGGAAGTAGTGTAATTGCTTCCTACTGCATTAAAACTTCTTAAAAAGTCTGCAGATGCATCAAACAATTGATTTGAAAATTCTGAAAAACTTTTAACGCTTAATAGTGTAATTACTACAATGAGTGTAAATGCATTTTTTAAGTAATGACGTTTTATAATCTTATCAATAAGTATGCACCAAAACAAAGGAATAATAATATACCAAATAATAATGTTTACCTCTTTGTAGCTAAATCCTGTGAGGTTTGAGATAAAAATAAGAACATCATAAACCAGATTGAATATTTTCTTTAGCATTTACTTGGTGCCTTTAACATCTTGAAGTTCCATCCCAAAAAACATAAACTTATGAAAGGTTGGTAGCTTTGCACCACTTTCGGTAGTTGTCCAGTCTTTCCAAGAGAGCTCTACACCATCAAAAGGGAGTTTATTATTCCACATTTTAAAACTGGTAGGCATTCCGTTAGTGTCTAGTTGCCATAAATAAGTATCATCAGGTTGGTAGTTTACAAGTAATTCTTGTTTTCCGTTTACATTAACTACACTACGTGTAACACCTTCATCAAAGACTCTGTATGGTGCAACTAACCAAAATGAGTCTTCACTAAAATATGTATGGGCTTCAGCAATCAAGTTTTTAGCTTGTTCGCCTTCAACTTTAAAATTATGAACGTAAGCTTTACTGCTGTTTAGCTCATTAAGTTTTAAATCAACTTTGTATTCTTCCCAATAAACAGTACAAGAATGTTCGCTCTTTTTCCATTTATAATGCCTACGTTTTTTATAGGTCCATTCAATATACTTCGTGTTTTTATAGGCTTCATAATCAAGAGCAGTTAGCATTTTTTTTGCTAAAGCGTCAGCTTGCTCATTTTGTGTGCCAACAGGAAGGTCTTCATCATATTTAAAATGCAGATATCCAAAAAGCAAAAGGCTAGGTAGAGTAATAAAAATGATTACTCCAGCAACTATTTTTAATATCTTTTTAGATGACATATATTAATTTTTGAAAGGTTAAGTTAAGCGATTTTTTTAATTGCTATTCAATTGTACGTTGACTATTAAATTATTTCGATTAAAAGCCATCAGCAGTATCATCTCCTCGATGATCAGCACCAGCTTCTAAGGTGCCATCATCTAACACTAAAATAGCATCTACTCTTGCGGTAATAGGAGGTGCTTCTTCATTGATAGGATAACCGCTTTTTTGAAGTTGTTGTTTAAGTTCATCAGGAAAACGGTTAACTTCCATTCTAATTTCATCAGGTAACCATTGATGGTGAAAACGAGGAGCATCTACAGCTTGTTGCATTGTCATCCCAAATTCCTCAACATTTAATATAGTTTGCAATACTGATGTAATAATGGTTGATCCTCCTGGAGTTCCAAGTACCATGTGTAATTCGCCTTCTTTTTCAACAATTGTAGGTGTCATAGCGCTTAACATGCGTTTTTGTGGTGCAATACTATTGGCTTCAGCACCAATAAGTCCATACACATTAGGAACTCCTGGTTTGCTGCTAAAATCGTCCATTTCATTATTAAGAAAAAAACCTAGTTCATCAACATACAGTTTTGAACCATAAGCACCATTGAGTGTTGTTGTAACAGATACAGCATTCCCAAATTGATCTACAATAGAATAGTGCGTGGTTTGGTCACTTTCATAACCTGGAATTATTCCGTAAGATAGAGAATCGGAAATGGTAGGATTCTTAAATGAAAAATCACTCATGCGCTCTTGTAAGTATACATCACTCAACAAATGATTGGTTGGAATATCTACAAAATCAGGATCACCTAAATAAAAACTACGGTCAGCATAAGCACGACGTTCTGCTTCAACAATTACTTTAATAGCTTTTAACGAATTATGTCCATACTGTTGAATGTCGAAAGGCTCAATCATTTTCATAATCTGCGCTAAACAAATACCACCACTCGAAGGTGGAGACATAGAAACTACTTTAATGTCTTTGTAGTTAAAAGCAATTGGATCTCGCCATTTAGCTTCATAGAGTTCTAAATCTTCAAGTGTTATAATCCCACCTTTTTGACTTAAAAAATCAACCAAGTGTTGCGCTGTTTCACCTTTATAAAACTCATCTTTTCCTTTGCTGGCTATACGTTTTAAAGTTTTAGCAAGTTTAAGGTTTTTGATGGTGTCATTAGCTTTAGTGTGTTTTGAAAACAGTATTTCTTTTTCATTTACAGCATTAAAAATACTGTCATATTCTGTAAAGCGTTGTTGCTGTTTTTCAGTAATTACAAAACCATTATTTGCTAAGTCAATTACAGGCTGAAGGATTTCAGTAACAGGTAAAAAACCAAATTTTTCGTGAGCCGCAAAGATGCCTGCTATAGTACCAGGAACTCCAACCGCAAAAGCGCCAACTGTACTTATGTCTTTTATAACATTACCTTCTTCATCAAGATACATGTTTTTTGTTGCTGCTAAAGGAGCTTTTTCTCTATAATCCAAAGCGCCAAAAGTGCCATCTTTGAGTCTGTAAACCATAAATCCGCCACCTCCAAGGTTCCCTGCATAAGGATATGTTACAGCCAAAGCCATTTCAGTAGCCATCATAGCATCAAATGCATTACCTCCTTTTTTTAAAATATCTGTTCCTATTTTTGAAGCTTCAGCTCTTGCCGAAACTACCATAGCTTTTGAAGTGATTAAACCTCTTTGCGTTTTGGGTTGGGTTTGTTTCTTAGAGTTTTCGTTACAAGAAATTAAAGTGATACAGAAGAGTGAGAACAGAATGAGTTTTTTCATTTATGCTGAAATGTTTTTGTTATGTCTATTCGTTTTTGTTTGGTAAAGGCTCTTAATTCTTCAAAAAAAGAAGTGAATTCATTTTCAAACTCAGCGTAGTATTGCTTAAGTTCGTTAGTAGCAGTGTTCATACCAGAAATGTTTTTAGTACGACGGTTCATACCATCCAAAACACGTTGTATACCTTCAATTTTAGCATAACTCAACAACCAGTTGTCAGCTATCATGTGCGGTAACATTCGCTGTGTGCGATTGGGAAGCATTTCAAAATTAGCTTCTAACGAATCATAAAACTGTTCAACATAAACTTCTAAAGGAACATTGGAATAGTCTTTCCAGTTTTTTGCCAAAAAATGATCGTACAAAATATCAACTATTACACCACTGTAATGACTGTAGTTTTTATGCAAGCGTTTTGTGCTCTGTCTTACAATAGGATGTGCGTCAGTATATGTGTCAATTTCGCGATGTAGTAGAATGCCTATTTGAACATCAACTGGGAATTTTTTATACGATTTTCCTCTAATGCCATCAGCAATAAAATTACCAATAGTTACAAATTCGTTGTCTCCAGAAAGGTATATATGAGCTAGAAAATTCATAGGTCGAATTTACGAATTACGATTTTAGGTTTACGGTTTTGAAATGGTATATTTGCTAAAAATAAGAATAAATTCATGACACTTATAAAATCTATTTCAGGAATACGAGGTACAATTGGCGGACAAGTTGGTGAAAACTTAACACCTATTGATGCTGTGAAATTTGCTTCGGCTTATGGTACGTGGTTAAAACAACAACGCCAAAAAGAAAATTATAGAGTAGTAGTTGGTAGAGATGCTAGAATTTCAGGTGAAATGATACAGAACTTAGTAATGAACACTTTGGTAGGTTTAGGAATTCATGTTATAGATTTAGGCTTGTCCACAACACCAACGGTTGAGGTTGCTGTACCTATGGAGCATGCTGATGGAGGCATCATTTTAACCGCAAGTCATAATCCAAAACAATGGAATGCCTTAAAGTTGTTGAATGCTAAGGGTGAATTTTTGAATGGTGCGGAAGGTGCTAAGATTTTAGAAATTGCTGAAAATGATAGCATGACTTTTTCTGATGTTGATAGTTTAGGAAAAATCACAAAAAACCAAGCGTATATTGATATGCACATTGATGAGGTTTTAAATTTACCTTTGGTAGATAAAAAAGCCATAGAATCGGCTAACTTTAAAGTGGTAGTTGATGGTGTAAATTCTACAGGAGGTATTGCAATTCCGTTATTGTTAGACCGATTGGGAGTGCATACCGTAAAACTATATTGCGAACCTAACGGACAATTTCCGCATAATCCAGAACCTTTAAAGGAGCATTTAACCGACTTATCAGAAGCTGTTGTAAAAGAACGTGCAGATTTAGGAATAGTGGTAGATCCTGATGTTGACCGTTTAGCCTTTATGGATGAAAATGGCGACATGTTTGGAGAAGAATACACCCTTGTAGCTTGTGCAGATTATGTGTTGAGCAAAACTCCGGGAAATACTGTGAGCAATATGAGTTCTACAAGAGCATTACGTGACATTACTGAAAAGCATGGAGGAACTTATGAAGCTAGTGCAGTAGGAGAGGTGAACGTTGTGGAGCTTATGAAAAAAAATAATGCCATTATAGGTGGAGAAGGTAATGGAGGAATCATTTATCCTGAGTTACATTATGGTCGTGATGCTTTAGTTGGGATTGCGTTGTTTTTAAGTTTGTTGGCACAAAAGAAAAAGATGCGAGTAAGTGAGTTAAAGGCAACTTATCCTTTGTATTATATGAGCAAAAAGAAAATAGAATTAACTCCAGAGTTGGATGTTGATGGTATTTTAAAGCATATGGAAGCTAAGTATAGCCTTGAAAAACTTACCACTATTGATGGTGTAAAAATTGATTTCAGTAATAGTTGGGTGCATTTAAGAAAGAGTAATACTGAGCCTATTATAAGAATTTACACCGAAGCGCCTTCTCAAGAAGAAGCTGATACTTTAGCAGATAAAATCATTTCAGAAATTAAAGCTATTAGTAATTAGTAAAAGAACTTCCGTAGAAAAATTAGTAACTTTATCTTTTAAATCACAGACTTATGCTGACGACTGAAATGACTCATAACACCACTGAATTAGAACAGTATTTTCAACAATTCAGACAGCATATTATAGGAATTGACCAAGAGTTTCAATCGCCTTTTGGAACTCAAAAAATCATATATACCGACTGGACTGCTTCCGGACGTTTGTACAGACCTATTGAAAACAAAATAGCCAATGATTTTGGACCTTTTGTAGCCAATACACATACCGAAACCACTGTGTCAGGTACAGCAATGACTAAAGCGTACCATAAAGCACGTCAAATTATAAAGCAACATGTTAATACCAATGAAGACGATGTGTTGATTGTATGTGGTAGTGGAATGACTGATGCTGTAAATAAGTTTCAACGTATTTTAGGTTTGAAAGTGCCTGAAAACCTTAAGAGTTACACTGCTGTTCCTGACGAAATGAAACCAGTTGTTTTTATCACGCATATGGAACATCACTCTAATCAAACATCATGGTTAGAGACCATCGCAAAGGTTGAGGTAATTCCACCAGGAGAAGAAGGATTATTCAGTTTAGAAAATCTTGAAAAATTACTACATCAATATAAAGATAGAACCTTAAAAATAGCTTCGGTAGTTGGAGGTTCTAATGTTACAGGAATTGAAACACCATATCACGATATTGCAAAACTGATGCATCAACATGGAGGCGTTTGTTTTGTGGATTTTGCTTGTTCAGCACCTTATGTAGATATTGATATGCATCCTAAAGACGAAGCAAAAGCCTTAGATGCTATTTTCTTTTCACCTCATAAGTTTTTGGGTGGACCAGGAACTTCAGGTGTGTTGATTTTCAATAAGAAATTGTATAAAAATATGATTCCTGATTGTCCAGGAGGAGGTACTGTAAGTTGGACTAATCCTTGGGGAGAACATAAGTATTTTGATAATATTGAAGATAGAGAAGATGGTGGAACACCAGGTTTCCTTCAAACCATTAAAACTGCTTTAGCGATTAAATTGAAGGAGCAAATGGGAGTTGACAATATGTTAAAGCGAGAGCATGAGCTATTGACTACGCTTTTTAATGAATTGGGCAATGTTGAACACTTAAATATTTTAGCAGGTCAACATGAAGAAAGACTAGGCGTATTTTCGTTTTATATTGATGATTTACACTATAATTTAGGCGTAAAGCTACTTAATGATCGTTTTGGAATTCAAACACGTGGAGGCTGCAGTTGTGCAGGAACTTATGGACATTATTTGTTGCATGTAGATTATGAT
Source organism: Meridianimaribacter flavus (assembly GCF_004366715.1). Classification (GTDB taxonomy): domain Bacteria; phylum Bacteroidota; class Bacteroidia; order Flavobacteriales; family Flavobacteriaceae; genus Gaetbulibacter_B; species Gaetbulibacter_B jejuensis. The sequence continues at coordinate 249,082 of NZ_SOQZ01000004.1, read as the reverse complement.
ACTTCTCACGAGTTAACTCAAGAAATTTCATTGGGAGAGCTAACGCGAAAACCAGGTTGGATACGACTTTCTATTCACCCAACAACAACAACTGAAGAAGTAAATTATGTTTGCGAAAGCTTAAAAGCATTGGTAGCAAACCATAAGGTTTGGGCAGAAGATTACAACTACAATAAGATGACTAATGAGTTTATTCATAAGAACGCGACAAACTCAAATAATACACCAATTGACGATTGGTTTAAGTTGTAATTATAAAAACTTTTCAGGCACTTTGTCTCTATGTTTCCAACGTTTGTGAGTCCATAGGTAATACTCTGGAGCTTCATAGATTTGTTGTTCTACAAGCTTTAAAAAGATATCAGTGATTTCGTAGTCTTTATATTCTTTTGGATTTAGTGTAATAGTTTCAAAAGTGGTTTCATAATATCCACGTTTTAGCTTTTTCACTTTAAAAAATACTACAGCCATATCTAGTTTTTTAGCTAGCATTTCAGCTCCAGTATATACAGGTACTTTTAAGCCCATAAATTCATTCCAGTGAAATGCTTTACTAGGCTTAGGTGATTGGTCTGATACAAATCCGTTTATCGTTAAAATCCCTTTTCGTTTTAAGTCAATAAGCGTTGGTACAGTCTCTTTAGTAGTGATAAGGTAGCTGTTGTATTTGGCACGAATACGTTTTACTAATCGGTCAAAATATTTATTAGCTAATCTCTTGTAGACAGCATTTCCTCTATATTTTACATAAGTTTGAAGAATAAATATCCACTCCCAACTCCCATAATGAGCACACATTAAAATGATACTTTTATTTTGCTCTTCAATAGCTTTTATAACATCGATATTAGTAAAGGTGAAGCGTTTTTTCATTTCAGCTTCAGATATGGTCATGGACTTAATAGATTCCACAATCATGTCGCATAAGTGGTGGTAAAAAACTTTGGTAATTCTATTAATTTCTTCTTTTGATTTATCAGGAAATACTAATCGAAGATTTTCTTTTACAGTCTTTTTTCGGTAACCAAAAATGCGAAAGACAAAAAGATATACAAAATCAGAAAATGCATACAATAGTCTGAATGGTAAAATAGAAATAAGCCATAAAAAGGGATAAACCAGAATGTAAACTAGAAATTGCATTTTTTAGTATTAGATTTGCATCAGCAAATATATGTTATATTCTATTTAAACGTTTACAGTTTATGGGTAATTTAAGTTTAGTTACAATTGTTATTATTGCTGCCAATGTTATTATTTCTTTTAAAGGACTTAATGATTATGGCTTTTTTGAGCGCTATAAATTTAATGTAGGAAGTATAAAACGAGGAGAACAAATACGCATGTTTAGTTCTGGGTTTTTACATGTAGATACAATGCACTTGTTTTTTAATATGTTTACCCTATACTTTTTTGCCGATGTTGTTATTGCTTATTTAGGCAGTTTAAACTTTATTATAGTATATATTGCCAGTTTAATTTTAGGTAGCTTACTCTCTTTATATTTTCATAAAGATGAATATTATTACAGTGCAGTAGGAGCAAGTGGAGCTGTTACTGGTGTGTTATATTCTGCAATATTATTGGAGCCTAATATGGGACTTTATATGTTTTTTGTTCCAATTCCAATACCTGGATATATTTTTGGGATTGGGTATCTTTTATATTCTATATACGGAATGAAAAACAGAATAGGAAATATAGGACACGATGCGCATTTTGGTGGAGCAGTAGGAGGCTATATTGTAACTCTAATGCTGGCACCTTGGTTGTTTGAAACCAATTTGTTATTTGTAGGTTTATTAGCTGTGCCAATACTTATTTTATTTGTGATGCATAAAACAGGAAAGTTATAAAAACAAAAAAGCCTTCAATTATGAAGACTTTTTTGTTTTAGTGCTTGTGTGTTGTTAATCTAATAATTCAGCAATTTTATTTTCTAAAGCTGGACCTCTGAGGTTTTTTGCTATAATTGTTCCTTCTTCATCTAAAATGTAAGTTGCAGGAATAGAATTAATCGCATATTGTTTAGCTACAGGATCGTTAAAATAAGCTAGGTTAGATACATGATGCCAAGTTAATTTGTCTTTTTCAATAGCACTTAACCATCTGTCTTTTTGACCTTGCTTATCTAAAGACACACCAATAATTTCAAGACCTTTGTCGTGGTATTTTTCGTAGACTTTTACCACATTAGGGTTTTCTCTTCTGCAAGGTCCACACCATGAAGCCCAAAAGTCGATAATAGTTACTTTTCCTCTCATATCTTTTAAGGCAAGCATTTTTCCATCTGGGTCTGGTGCTGAAAACTCAGGAGCAGCTTTTCCTATTTCAAGGTTTGCTAAACGTTCTTTTTCTTGTTTTTTGGTTATTATTCTAGTGTTAACTCTCATTCCGTAGATTGATTGTTTAATGTCACTTTCAAGATTGTTAAATGCATTGCTGAGTTTGTCTAAATCGGTATTGTTACCTCCTAATAACGATTCAATCAATACTAAAGAGAAGAAGTTGTCATTGTTTTTGTTTATGAACTCAAAAGGATAGCTCATCATTTCGTTAGTGAGCTTGTCTAGATCTTCTTTGATTAGTTTAGTTTTTGCAGAATCTGTACCTCTTTCAGCTTGTCTATGATTCATGCTTAAAGTTCTGCGTTTTTGAGAAAGCTCTTTTACTTTAAGATTATATTCTTCAAAGGCTTTATTGGACTTTGTTCCTGATACTTTAGTAGTATGCATACTGTCCTTTTCAACCTGTATGTTTATAACTCCATTTTCAATCATAAAAGGTTTGCTTCCAGGAACGCTATTTACTTGTAAGAACCACATTTGAGGGTTTTCAATTTTGCCTTCAAACTTAAATTTCTCATCTACAATTATAGCTGTGTCCTTAAACATTTCTTTTCCTTTGTCATCTCTAGATTTTAAGTACACTCTAATACCATTTAAAACCCCTTTGGCAGTTCCGTTTACTACATATCCATCAGGCTTTTCGGTAGTTTCACAAGCAGTTAGTAATAAGCTTACTAATAGAAAACCAAGTATTTTTTTCATTTTATATTCTTTTTAAAGTTGCACAAATATACTAATGAATATAGGAGAATGTCAATGGTTTTTTCTTAATAAAATCCTAAAGAAACTAGGTTCAATTAGTGAGTACTAGTAATTTTACAATACTTTTGTTAAAAATTATATCAAAGATGTTTCATCAAGATACTATTGTAGCTTTGGCAACACCATCAGGGAGTGGTGCAATAGCTATTATACGACTTTCTGGAAAGGACGCTATAGCAATAGCAGATAGTTGTTTTCAATCAGTAAAAAACAATAAGTCACTTAAAGACCAAACGACACATACCATACATTTAGGACATATTGTAGAGGATAAACGAGTGTATGATGAAGTATTAGTTTCGGTATTTAAAAATCCAAACTCTTATACAGGAGAAGACGTGGTTGAAGTGTCTTGTCATGGTTCAGCCTATATACAACAGGAGATTATTCAATTATTTCTTAGAAAAGGCTGTCGAATGGCTAATGCAGGTGAGTTTACGCTACGTGCCTTTTTAAATGGAAAACTTGATTTGAGTCAAGCAGAAGCTGTTGCAGACCTAATAGCTAGTGATAACGAAGCGTCTCATCAAATTGCTATGCAACAAATGCGAGGTGGTTTTTCGAGTGAGATTGCAAAGTTGAGAGAAGAGCTTTTAAATTTTGCATCTTTAATTGAGTTAGAGCTTGATTTTGCTGAAGAAGATGTTGAGTTTGCAGATCGTACACAGTTTAAAAGTTTAGTTGACCGTATTGTATTTGTGTTAAAACGTTTGATAGACTCGTTTGCTGTTGGAAATGTCATCAAAAACGGAATTCCTGTAGCTATTGTTGGTGAACCAAACGTTGGAAAATCTACTTTATTGAACGCGCTATTGAATGAAGAGCGTGCTATTGTGAGTGATATTGCAGGTACTACAAGAGATACTATAGAGGATGAGCTATCTATAGGAGGTATTGGGTTTCGATTTATAGATACTGCAGGTATAAGAGAAACAGAAGATGTTGTTGAAAGTATTGGAATTAAAAAGACTTTTGAAAAGATTGAACAATCTCAAGTCACAATCTACCTCTTTGACAGTACAAAAGGGATTACTGATTTAAAATCGATACAAATAGAACTTGAAAAAATAAAAAATAAGTACCCTCAAAAACCTTTGCTTATTATTGCCAACAAGATAGATTTACTTGATGATAGCCAACTTGCTACATTACAGCAACAGATTGAAGGCGTGCAGTTACTCTCAGCAAAAACAGGTTTTGGTGTGGAGCAATTAACCGATTCGTTATTGAATTTAATTAATACAGGTGCTTTACGTAATAATGAAACTATTGTAACTAACACTCGTCATTATGATGCTCTTTTAAAGGCTTTTGAGGAGGTTCAGAAAGTGAAGTATGGACTAGACTCTGGGCTTTCAGGAGATTTATTGGCTATTGATATACGACAAACGCTTTACCACTTTGGTGAGATTACAGGTGAGATTACTAATGATGACCTACTTGGTAATATTTTTGCTAATTTCTGTATCGGGAAGTAACTTACTTTCTTTTGTTTGTTAATGTATTGATTTTATTGACTTTATGAGTTTTTATCTTCTTTTTTTTGTTGCTTTTTTGCTCTTTTTTAACTAAATTTGTTGTATATCTGTTGCCTTAAATATGGATTTGTTGCCCAAATCTGTTGGCTAAAAGATTGGCGAAATGATGCACCATATTGCCCCACGTTGCACCATAACGCTACATAAAGCACCATTTATGAGCAGTAATTTATACATCCCAAAAATCTGTAAACATTGCGGTAATGCTTTTACAGCACGCACAACAGTAACTAAATACTGTGGTGATACTTGCGCTAAAAAGGCCTATAAGGCACGTAAGCGTAAAGAAAAAGTACAAGCTACTCTCACAAAGGATATGCAGCAGCAAAAGGAAGCTGTTCAAGTTCCAAACCTCAACATGGTAAATAATAAAGATTTTTTAAGCGTTACTGAAGCCTCACAATTGATTGGTGTAAGTAGATGGACCATTCAAAGAATGATTCAACAAGGACGTTTAAAAGCAGTCCCTTTTGGAAGAAAACGTATTGTAGCCAGATGGCAAATAGAAAACCTCTTTAATTAGCACCCTATGAAAGTAACATTAAGACAACGCAAAAAGAATGATAAAATAAGTCTGTATTTAGATTACTATCATAAAGGAAAACGCAAAACCGAGTATTTACGCTTATACCTTACGCCTAATCCTAAAACTAAAACCGAAAGAGAGGTTAACAAGAAAACCAAGCAATTAGCAGAAACCATTTGCGCACAACGCCAAATAGAAATACAAAATGGTATTTATGGCTTTCAGGATATAGAGAAATTAAAGGGTAGTTTTATTACTTATGTTACAGCTTTAGCGGAAAAGAAAAATACCAGCTCTGGCAACTATGGGAATTGGAACAGTATGCTAAAACATTTGAAAACCTTTTGTCCTACAGATGTTAGTTTTCAAGATTTGGATAAATCATTTGTTGAGCGTTTCAAAGAGTATTTAGACAAAGATGCTATGGCAAGAGCAGGTAAAAAATTGTCTCAAAACTCTAAATATTCATACTATGGTAAGTTTTGCGCAGCTTTAAAGCAAGCGGTTAAGGATGGTATTTTAAAAGTTAATCCTGCTAATGGTGTGGATTATTTCAAACAAGGAGAACCTCAACGAGAATTTTTAACGCTTGATGAATTACAAAAAGCAGTTAACACAGAATGTGAATTACCATTATTAAAAAATGCGTTTATATTTTCAGCCCTTACCGGATTACGTTGGTCAGATATTGAAAAATTGTTGTGGTCAGAAATCCAACACTCTAAAGAAATGGGTTATTACATACGTTTCAGACAAAAGAAAACCAAAGGAGCAGAAACTTTGCCAATATCAGAACAAGCAAGAGAATTATTAGGTGAAGCAGGAAAACCCGAAGCAAAAGTTTTTGAAGGCTTACATTATAGTGCTTGGTCAAATCTAAAATTGCAACAATGGATGTTAAAAGCAGGTATTACTAAAAATATTACTTTTCATTGTGCGCGTCATACCTATGCCACTTTACAATTAACTTTGGGTACAGATATTTACACAGTATCAAAATTATTAGGACATAAAGAATTGAGAACAACACAGATTTATGCAAAGGTAATTGATGATAAAAAGAAAGAAGCTGCTAACCGTATTCAATTGGATTTATAATGAAAGGAAATGTGTTTGCAAGTTTGGTGTCGATTACCAACGGATTACATAGAGACGATAGATCAGAACGAGAATTTAACATTCTGAACTCTGAATTAAATGAAACACCAAAAGCTGATAATGCGGTTTTTAAAGTAAACTTTAAAAGACCTTTAAACAGTAAAAAAGAATATTACTTTAAGCTGATTTCAAATGACACTGAAACTGAATTAGCAGCATTAAAATCCCAATTCCCAAAAGATGCTACGGAACCCGAAAACAAGTATAACTATACCGTACAATTTAATAAGTTCAATAAGTACTTAAAGGATATTGCCACCTACATTAAAAAGCAGTCTATAAGTAACGATTTAGGCAATGATGCCGATTATATCATCAATTACTTAAAAGCATCGGCAATTCGCCTGTACATCGAATTACAAGAGCAATACGGACAATTTTCAGATACTGGGTTATTCTCAATTCAAGAAATAGCAGAAAAGTATTTTAATGATACTGATTTTGATACTTCAGTATTTGTAAAATTAGAAGTAGATAAAAAAGAGGTAGTTAAAAAGCCATCTAAACCGAAAAGCAAACAAAAAACCTCATTTGGATATTTAAAAGATGATTCTGAATGGTTGTCTAAAATATTGAGCAGGCTTCAATTAAGTATTGATTTACTTGATGCAAAAACAGATGTTAAAGACTTGCATAATTTATTAGTGGCTAAAGATTTTAAAGGTTTTCAAAAGAAAATCTATTTAGATTGTAAAACAACCGAGTTTAAATATGTTGTTAAACGGTTGCAGCCACATTTCAAAAATATGACACCCACTTTAATTGAATCTACGGGTTTATTTTATACAAAATTGGGTAAACCATTGACAGCTCAAAATCTTTATACCAAAAGTAAAGCACCTCTAAAAAAGGAAACCATTGATAATATCTTCAAACAAATACAATAAAAAACAATGAGATTATTTAGAAATCTCATTGTATTCTCACACTCATATAAAACTCTCACACTTTAAAAATCATTGATTTTAAACCTTTGTCCTGTTCTTGAAAACCAAGAATGACATTTGGCCAGATGTCCATTTCTATTACTTAAAATTAATTAGTTATGGACGAAATATTAGAACGTCTTAAAATTATCGAAGCACACGTTTTAGACAGAAACATTATTGTAAAAAACGTATTGAGCTTTAACGAAGCCTGTAAATTTTTGGAATTGTCACAATCCCATTTATACAAGCTTACGAGTACCGGAACCATTCCGCATTACAAACCGAATGGTAAGAAGATTTATTTCAACAGAGTTGAACTGGAGCAATGGTTATTAACTAACCGTGTTGATTCACAAGATGAAATCGAACAGCAAGCTGCCGATTACTTAATTAAGAAAGGAGCGGTGAAGTTATGACTGAAATAATCGATTTACTCTTGGCACTCTCACAAGAAATAAAGGACTTAAAAGCACGTATCGAGTTGTTACGACATTCGAGAGCAGAAGTATTAAAAGATACGTGGATAGACAACCAAGACGTATTGCAGACCTTACACATCAGTAAGCGAACCTTACAGACTTTTAGAGATAACGGAACACTACCTTATAGCAAGGTAAAGGGTAAGTTTTATTACAAGGTTTCCGATGTGGAGCAATTGCTTCAAGATAACTATTACAACCATAATTTCAAGCAAGATGGAAGTAAGTAGAGAGGCAATTTTAGACAAAACACATTACGGCATAAAGATTTATGCCTACGTGTTAAGACAGTATTATCCTGAAACAACAGTCCTTTCTGTAAAAGGAAGAGACTGCGGGATAACCCGAAACCCTTTTAATGGAGGTAAAGAAACCTTACGGATTCATATTGATGGAGTAATGGCAACACATCGAGATACAGAACTAAAAACTTTTAACGGAGATGTATTTGATTTTGCACAATACCATTTTAGAATAACCGATGAAGAAGAATTGTTGCATAAGATTAACCAAGAGTTGCACCTAAATTTAGAAGTCAAGGAAAAAAGCGAATTAGATTGGCTGAATGGTCCAGACGATACCTGGTATGGGTATTGTAGCTTTTTCAAAGCACCAGTTCGCAATGTGTTTCCTGCGGAAACTATGCGATTACATCAAGTATTTGCATTAATCACAAGTGATAAATACAAAAGAATTACTGAAGATTTAAGAGCAATAACCGATGTAAAAGAAGCACGTAAATTCAAAGCGAATCGCTTTGATTACGTCACCTTTTCAGGAACGTTTGAAAAGCGAAATGATAGTAATTTGTTACAGCATTCCAATCTATTAACTATTGATTTCGACCATTTAGATAATCTTCAAGAGTTAAAAAAGCAATTACTAAACGATGAATACTTTGAAACCGAAATGCTATTCACATCACCATCTGGCGATGGCCTAAAATGGATTATCAGGATAGATGTTTCAGAAGTAACACATTCAGAGTATTTCACGGCAGTAGCCAATTACATTAAGCATACTTATAACATAGAGGTTGACCAGTCAGGTAAAGACGTTTCCAGAGCGTGTTTTTTACCATACGACCCAACAGCCTTTTTACATAAAAGACACCAAGCATTATGACAAAAATATTTAATCCGAAAGAATGGTTGGAAGTTCCAGAAGAGCAATCGCAACCAATAAGCAACAACGCAACAACTAATGTTGTTGCTGTTGCTGATAACGACATTGAAACCTATATTTCAGCAATTGAGCAATCAGGTACAGACATCACAGAGGATTATGCAACTTGGAGAGATTTAGGATTTGCTTTTGCTGAAGAATATGGAGAAACAGGAAGAGATTATTTTCACAGAATAAGCAAAAACTATGTAGGTTATGATTCAAAAGAATGTGACGAACAGTTCAATAAATGCCTAAATGCCAAAGGGCACGGCATTACCATTGCAACGTTTTACCATTATGCACATCAGGCAGGTATAAGACCAATGAAGCAACCAAATAACAACGAGGTTGCAACAAATGTTGCAACTGTTGTTGATGCAATAGAGCAAGCAATGCCAACAATACCAGATGAGGTATTTAATACCTTACCGAAGTTTTTACAACAAGTTGTAAATCCTGCGAGCAGTCAAGAGGAAAAAGATATTTTGCTATTGGGTGCTTTAACGGCTTTTAGTGCCTGTTTTCCTAAACTCTTTGGTATTTACGACCAACGTAAAGTTTTTGCTAATTTATATTTATTTGTTACCGCATCTGCATCTGCAGGTAAAGGCAGGCTTAACCAAATTAAAAATTTGGTAGATCCTGTACACAAGTTAAAACGAGAACAAGCTAAAGTGCTAAAGCAACAATTTAATACAGAAATGGCAACCTATAATATGAATAAAGGTAAAGATGAAAATTTAGAGAAACCCGGTAAGCCACCCGAAAGAATGTTGTTCATACCTGCTAATAATAGTGTTACGGGTGTCTATCAATTAATATCAGATAATGAAGGCAAAGGATTAATCTTTGAAACAGAAGGAGATACTTTGGCACAAGCATTTAAAAGCGATTACGGTAATTATTCTGATGGTTTTCGTAAAGCTTTCCATCACGAAACAATAAGCTATTATCGTAGAACAGATAGAGAATATGTGGATATTGAAAAACCCTGTTTGTCAACAGTGTTGTCAGGTACACCCAAGCAAGTAGCAACCTTGATTCCCAATGCAGAAAATGGTTTATTCAGTCGTTTTATGTTCTATTATATGAATATAAAGCCTACTTGGAAAAATGTATTTTCAAGCAACAAAAATGTTGGGTTAGATGATTACTATTCACAATTAGGTAATGAGTTTTTAGACTTGTATAAAACACTAAAGAATAACCCGGAGATTGAAATACGTTTATCCGAAACTCAACAACAGCAATTCAATACGTTTTTTGAATCCTTACAAACCAAATACATCAACTTACAACCGGAAGAGTATATTGCAACCATTAGACGATTAGGCTTAATAGCATTTCGATTAATGATGTTATTTACAGCATTTCGCATTATGGATGATGGTGATGTTAATCAAGTAAAAGAATGTGAGGATGTCGATTTCCAAAATGCGCTAACTATTATTTCTATTTTAGTAAAGCACAGCAGTAAAGTGTTCAACGATTTACCTATTGAACAAAAAGCGGTAAAGCGCCTAAATCGTAAAGAACGGTTTTTAGAAAGCCTACCCAAGCATTTTAGCAGACAAGACTATTTAGATTTAGCCACCAAACAAAACATCCCACATAAAACGGCAGAAGGCTACATTACCAAATTTGTAGAAGCAGGATTAATACATAGAGAAGCACATAATAGCTATTCAAATCCTGCAAAATCATTATAAGGAAATTGAGGAAACAAAGGAATTTGCGTATGTGTTTCCTTAAATCCTTAACTTCCTCACTTTCTGTTAATAACTGTTTATATCTTTTTGTTTTCCTTTAGCTTCCTTTTCTTAAATTAGACAAAATCTGACAAGTCTAATTAATGCTATTATGGAGTTTGGAGAATACATACGCTCATTGCGCGAAAAGCGCAATTTGTTATTAAGGGAAATGGCTGCAAACGTCAATATGGATGTGGCTTATTTAAGCAAGATTGAACGAGGAAACCGTTTGGCAAGACGAGAGCAGGTAATAGCATTTGCAAAAGAATTAAAAGAAGATGAGAACAAATTAATTAAGCTTTGGATGTCCGAACAGATTGTACAAATGATAAAAAACGAAAAGGACAGTACGGAAATCCTCAAAATAGCTGAAGAAAAAATTAGTAAGATTGAAAAGAATAGTAAATAATGTCAAGAATAAACGCACTTTCAAATTTCAGAAAAGATAACAATATTTTCTTTTTAGACTTGGAGTTACAAACCTTTCGCAATTATGCAAAGTTTGTCGAAGACCATTTTGATAGTTCCTTGACTAATCACGAAAAGGAATATACTGAAATAATGAAGAAAATTGAAGCAGAACCTAAAAAGTATGCGGATGAATATTTAAATCATTTACAGGATACTTTAGTTGATAAAGTAATCGAAATTGATAGGGATTTTGTGCAAAGTTTTAGGGCTTCAATGATTACACAATTGTTTTCTTTTATAGAACGGACTATTCAAGACGTGTGTAATTCTTATTGTTTAATGCATAATAAAGAGTTTGGTTTGGATGATTTACGTGGTAATAGTGAATTTGAAAAAGCAAAGTTGTTTTTAACAAGAGCTGCTAAAGTTGATATTAAAGAATTAGAACCTCATTGGTCATATATAAATAATTTAAGGAGAGTGAGAAATTGTATTGTACACAATAACAGTACAGTCTTTGGTGATGAAATTAGAAAATATAATACTCTAAAATCCTTTTCTAAAGGAAGATATATTTTATTGGAGAAAGATAGGGATATTGTTTATTACAACTTGGTATTTGACAACAAGAATTTTATTAATGAAATCATTGAAAATATATTAGGTCTATTTGAAAAACTTGAAAAGTACGATGTCTATTTATAACCTATAATCACTCACTATATGTAAATACAAAAACACCCCATTATCTATGCAAGAACACTTAAAAACCAACATACTCAATTTTAAATGGCCAAGTAGTACACCTGTCATATATCTATCGTTAGAAGATATTGAGGGTAGCCATCCCATCCATAGATCAAAGTTTTCAAAGCAGATAAAAGAGGCGTTTCCAGATACAGATTTATCAGGTTTAGAGCATATTTTTACCACATTTACCCAAGAAATACCCAATGCCCCAAGTATCAAAATAAACTTGGTAAAGGACAAAGAACTACGCATATACAAACAATTCCTGAAGCACCAATTAAAAACCTACTTTTTAGAAAAGGGTTACATCGTGGTCAAAAACTTTGTACGTGATGTACAGGTTTGGATGCCTTCAAAAAAAGGAAATACAGCAGACTATAATTTATACTATAAATTCTCATTCAAAATACTGTTTGCAACACTAACAGACTTACCAGAACTTGTGGTATCGTATGATGGTACGTCAAAAGTCCTCACAAAATCAGTTAAGGATATTGAGGAAACAGAGTATATTAAGCGTTGTGTGTATGGTCAAAAAACCTTCAATTACCAAATGAACCTTGATACAGAGAACAAAGAAGACTTTTACAATAACATAGATTTTAGTCAAGCCTTCCCAATATTCAATTTACAATTGGCAAGAGCTTTAAACATACCTATTGAAGAACCCGACAGACCAAAGAACAGATACCAAAAATACGTAGCACTCATCACTACTTTTGCTAAAAACTACTTGTTTACAGAAGAATTTAAGGCTTTATTTCCGTTTAAGCAAGATGCATTTATAGATGTTCCTGGCAATCGTATTAATCACATTAACCCCAATTTGGGCTTATTAGAGTTTGGTAAAGACCAATATGGTAATAAAAGAACCCATTTAGTGCCTAAAAAGGCAATGAACATTCTAAACCCTTACAGACGCCCAAGCAATCAAAATATCAAGATATTTTTCATTTGCCATACCTCACATAAAGATTCTGTGCTGTCTTTCTATCAAAATTTAAAAGAAGGTGTAAATACTGAAAAGAACTATTACAAAGGATTGGAGGCTTATGTAAATATAAAGGCTACAGCATCAAGAGAACATTTTATTGAGTTTACTAACGAAAACGACCCAATACCTGAAATAGTTGAACAGCTTGAAAGTTTAACTTTTGACCACGACAATGTAAAGTATGCAGCCTTTTACATCAGTCCTTTCGATAAGTTTACACCAGATCCTGACGATAGGGAAATTTACATCCGAATTAAAGAACTGTTTTTAAATGAAGGCATTGTAACCCAAGTGGTCGATTACGAAAAAATGATTGTAAACATCCAAGACCAATACAATTTTCAGTTTTCATTACAAAATATGGCATTGGCTATTCACGCTAAATTAGGTGGTGCACCTTGGAAGCTGGCAGTAACTGATAAAAAAGAATTGGTAATTGGAGTAGGAGCATTTACCAATCAAGGGGAAAACAGAAGGTATATTGCCAGTGCATTTAGTTTTCAAAATAATGGATTGTTTAGAAATTTTGAATACTTCAACCAAAACGAAACAAAACTATTAGCAGGTAGCATATTAAAAGCAATTAGAGATTTTACATCAGTAGCCCAAGCAGATAAAGTAGTCATTCATTTTTATAAAGAAATGAGCTACGAAGAACTGCAACCAATTATTGATGGTATGAACAAACTAAAATTAGGAGTGCCTTTATATATTCTGAATATCAATAAAACCGAAGCAGAAGATATGATTGCTTACGATGTAAATTGGGGTAATAAATTAATGCCTGTAAGCGGTACATACATTCGCATAGGAGTAAATAAATTTTTGCTTTTTAATAATGCACGTTACCCAAACGATATTTATTATGCAGATACAGATGGTTATCCATTTCCAATAAAGATAAAAATAAGCAGTCCGGATGAAGACGCTTTTGAAGATGTTGAGGTGATTGAAGAATTGTTAACCCAAGTATATCAGTTCAGCAGATTGTATTGGAAATCCTTACGCCAACAAAATGTACCAATTACCATAAAATATCCCGAAATGGTAGCCCAAATAGCACCTCGTTTCGAAAACGGTGTTCCAGAGGACGCTAAAGATACGTTGTGGTTTTTATAAATACTTTGCAACACCATTGCATTAAAATATTTTTATCTTTGTCTCAATGAAAGTTTTAGCACTCATATTATCTATTTATATCTTTGCGCTCAATTTAGTGCCTTGTGAAGATAATGGTATACCAGATAATGAGGTTAAAACCGAAATTTCTCAAGCGTTAGACAACGACCATCAACATCAAGGAGCAGATCTATGCTCACCATTTTGCCAATGCCACTGTTGTCATATTCACGTTACACATTTTAATGTTGTAGATTACAGTTTATCTAATACTGTTATTCCAACTCAATTATTCTATTATTTTGATGGTCTTGAAAAAGACTTCAATACTACCCTTTTACAGCCACCACAGGTTTAATGAATACCTGCGTATGTAGGTGTCTTATAAATTCAAGTAACCCATTTAAAATAGGTTGCTTATCTCTTTTATAAATTCATTATAACCATTCTTATGATCAATAAAATCATTGATTTTTCAATCAATAACAAATTCATTATTGGTTTGCTAACGCTTACCATTATTGGAGCAGGTATCTGGAGTATGACCAAAGTACCCATAGATGCCGTTCCCGATATTACCAATAACCAAGTTCAGGTAATAACGCAATCACCAAATTTAGGTACAGAAGATATTGAGCAGATAATAACCTACCCTGTTGAAGTGGCAATGAGCAATTTGCCCAATGTGGAAGAAATTCGCTCAATTTCACGCTTTGGTCTGTCAGTTGTCACCATTGTATTTGATGATGATATGGGTACATATCTTCCAAGGCAATTGGTAGCAGAAAAACTCAACGAAGTAAAAGAACAAATTCCTGCGGGTTTTGGAGAACCTACAATGGGACCTATTTCCACAGGTCTGGGAGAGATATACCAATACACATTAAAAGTAAAACCAGAATATCAAGATAAATATTCCATTTCAGATGTGCGTACAATGCAAGACTGGATTGTACAACGCCAAATGGCAATGGTTCCTGGTGTTGTCGAGGTCAACGCTATTGGTGGTAAAATAAAACAATATGAAGTTGCTGTAGACCCTAACGAGCTTAAATCTATTGGGATTACCATTACAGATGTATTTGAAGCCCTCGAAGCCAATAACCAAAATACGGGTGGTGCTTATATCGAAAAAAACCATCAGGCTAATTTTATACGAGGGGAAGGATTGGCAAGAAGTTTAGACGACATTAAAAAAATTACGGTTAAAACCATTAATAATGTACCTATTACCATTGGTGATATAGCAACGGTTCAATTTGGTTCAGCCATTCGTTACGGAGCATTAACCCAAGATGGCGAAGGAGAAGTTGTCGGTGGCTTGGTAATGATGCTTAAAGGTGCAAATTCAAATGATGTGATTGCCAATGTTAAAGAGCGTATGGTTCAAATACAAAAATCCCTGCCAGAAGGAGTTGTTATTGAACCACTTTTAGACAGAAGTAAGTTAATTAGAGAAACGACATCAACGGTTGCTACAAACCTTATTGAAGGGGCTTTAATCGTTATTTTCGTTCTCATTTTCTTGTTGGGTAATTGGCGAGGTGGCTTAATTGTAGCTTCAACCATTCCACTATCCTTACTGTTTGCATTTATTTTGATGAATGTATTTAATGTATGGGCAAACCTGATGAGTTTAGGGGCTATAGACTTCGGAATTATTGTAGATGGTGCAGTAATTATTGTGGAGTCTACGGTATTCCTTATCGCTTCCCAAGTACTTAAAAAGAAAAAAATAACAGCCAAAGAGCGTGATGAGGTTGCAGCATCGGCTTCCAAAAGAATGATGAATGCAGCCTTTTTCGGTCAGTTGATTATACTTATTGTGTTTCTTCCCATTTTAGCCTTACAAGGTATTGAAGGGAAAATGTTCAAACCAATGGCATTGACCTTTATTTTCGCAATGATTGGAGCTATGGTTTTGTGTCTTACCTATGTACCAATGATGTCTGCTTTGGTATTGAGAACACCAAAAAACAACAAATTATCTCATGGTGATAAATTTGTGCATTGGGTTGAAGATAAGTACAAACCTTTATTGGAAAAAGCACTCTTAAAAGGAAAATGGATTGTGGGAATTGCAGTGGCACTATTTGCGGTAACAGTCTTTATGTTTACCCGAATGGGAGGTGAATTTATCCCACAACTCGATGAAGGCGACATTGCATTCCACGCCATTTTAAAACCGGGTAGCTCGTTATCTGAAACAGTAGAAACCACTACTAAAATAGAGCAAATTGTAAAGTCAAAATTTCCCGAAGTCGAAAAAATTGTGAGCCGTATTGGTGTGGCCGAAATACCCACCGATCCAATGCCTATGGATTTAGCAGATGTATTCGTTATACTGAAACCTAAAAGTGAATGGACTACGGTAGAGACAAAAGACGAGCTTATTGAAGCAATGAAAGAAGCTGTTGAAATTATTCCTGGAGTCAATTATGAATTTACCCAACCTATAGAAATGCGTTTTAACGAGTTACTTGAAGGAGTGCGGGAAGATATTGCCATTAAGTTGTACGGCGAAGACATCGAGGTCTTATCTCAAAAGGCAGAAGAAATAACAAAAATAATTGCAGGAACACCGGGTATTGGTGATATGAAAGCCGAAGCCACAACAGGTCTGCCTCAAATGACTATAAACTACAGTAGAGATAAGTTGGCTCAATATGGACTGCAAATCAACACACTTAACAAAATGGTGCAATCGGCATTTGCAGGAGGAAATGCAGGCGTTATTTTTGA
The DNA here is from genome assembly GCF_004366715.1 of Meridianimaribacter flavus. GTDB lineage: Bacteria > Bacteroidota > Bacteroidia > Flavobacteriales > Flavobacteriaceae > Gaetbulibacter_B > Gaetbulibacter_B jejuensis. The sequence continues at coordinate 232,408 of NZ_SOQZ01000004.1, read as the reverse complement.
AGGCGAAAAGCGGTTTGATTTGGTAGTTCGTTTAAATCAACACAACCGTAAGGATATATCAGATATTCAAAATCTGTTTATCAATTTGCCTTCAGGGGCACAAATTCCACTTCGTGAAGTAGCTGATATATCTTATAAAGCGGGACCTATGCAAATAAGTAGGGACAATACCAACAGAAGAACCTATGTAGGCATCAATGTAAGAGGACGTGATGTAAAATCGTTGGTAGAAGAAATTAAAACCAAATTAGATGCACAATTAGAATTACCCTCTGGTTATTTTGTACGCTATGGCGGTGCTTTTGAAAATTTAGAACGTGCCAGTAACCGCTTGCAAACCGTAGTACCTATTGCCTTACTACTTATTTTCGTACTGATATACTTTGCTTTAAAATCAGTACCACAAACCTTAATGATATACATTGCTATTCCAATGGCTACCATTGGCGGTGTGGTAGCTTTGTGGTTACGAGATATGCCCTTTAGCATTTCGGCAGGTGTTGGTTTTATTGTATTGTTTGGCGTGGCCGTATTAAACGGCTTGGTAATGATAAGTGGCTTAAATGAATTGAAAGAAGAAGGTGTTACCAATTTAAAAGAACGGATTTTGGAAGGCACAAAACGAAGAATACGCCCTATTATGCTAACAGCATTTACAGATGTGTTGGGCTTTTTACCAATGGCTGTTTCAGCTTCGGCAGGTGCAGAAGTACAGCGTCCGTTGGCAACGGTAGTTATTGGTGGATTATTGACTTCTACATTACTCACTTTATTTGTATTGCCTATTTTATATCATTGGGTAGAGAATAAGACCTTTAGGTTAAAGCCGAACAAAAAAGTAGTGAGTGCAACCGCAGTACTGGTTTTAATGTTTGTGTTTTCAACTCGAAGTAATGCACAACAAATCACGGATACCTTGTCTAAAATCACTTTAAACGAAGCTGTTGCTTTATCTAAAAAGAACTATCCACTATTGAAGCAAAAACAATTGGAAGTTACCAAACAAGAAAACCTAAAATCCACAGCATATGATTTTGGTTCTACTCAAATCTTTACAGGAGGTGAAGAAGTGAAAGATGGAACAGGAATCTACACAACGGTCGGTGTTGGACAATCAAATATGGATGTGTTTGGAATCGGAGCAAAACGAAAACTGCAACAACAACGCATTGAGTTGTCTCAAAAAGCATTGCAATTATCTGAATTGGAGGTAGAACTGGAAGTGAAAAAAGCGTGGGCAAAATGTTATCAGTCTATGAGAAACTTTCAGTTGTACAAAGAGCTTGATTCCATCTATGGTAATTTTGAACAAGCAGTTACGCTGAACTTTGAAGTGGAAGCCATTTCTAAATTGGAGTATTCAGCGGCAAAAAATCAAGTGTTTCAAATTCAAAATAAAAAAGTACAGGCATACAGAGATTACCTCATAGCCATACAACAGTTAAATCTTTGGTTATTTGAAGACGAAATTTATACTGTATCAGAAGAATTGGAAAACATTGCAACGATTGAAACTGATAGCTTATCAACAAATGAACATCCAATGGTTACTGTTTCAGAAAATCAATTGAATGTCGCCGAAGCAGAATTGAGAGCGGCAAAAGCCGATAATTTACCGAAATTGAACCTTCAGGGTGGTTTACAAAAAGTTAATGGTAATTCAGGTTTTTATACCTATCAAGCAGGAATTTCCATTCCATTCCTGTCAGGTTCAAACAAAGCCCGAATTAAATCAGCAAAAATTGACAATGCTATTGCAGAAAGTAATTTGTTATTCAAAAAACAAGAATTACAATCACAATATGCACAAGCAAAAGAAAATTATTTAAAATGGAAACTGTCTTGGGAATTTTACGAAACACAAGTGTTACCGTTAACCAAAGACCAGAAATCAGGAGCGTTGTTGGCGTATAAGGAAGGAGAAATAGATTATACCACCTTTACACAATTGGTAAAAGAAGCCGTACAGTCAGAACTGGAAGCTCAAAACGCTTTATTCAATTATTTAGAAAGTGCATTTCAATTACAATATTTCAATCAATAACATTATGAAAAAAACAGCATACAAATACATCGCAGTCATTTTTGCAGCACTTTTTATGGTGTCTTGTGGCAATAAAAAAGACCATTCAGAAAATGATGGACTTTCTCACGATAAAACAGAACAAACCAGTGAAAATGAAGAACACCACGAAGAAGGCGAAGTAACGCTTAATCAGCAACAGTTTGATGCCTTAAAAATGAAAATAGACACCTTGGGCTTACGCAATATGAGTGGCTATGTTGAGGCAAACGGCACATTGGAAGTACCACCCCAAAACGAAGCTGCTATTACTTCTGTTATAGGAGCAAATGTAACATTCATAAAAGTCATTGAAGGCGATAAAGTTGAAAAAGGTCAGGTAGTGGCTTATTTGTCACATCCAAATATTATAGCCTTACAGACCGATTACCTAAACGCTTATAGCAATAGCGAACTTTTAAAGAAAAATTACGAACGCCAAAAAAAATTATACGATGCAGGAGTAGGATCTGGTGCTAATTTCCAAAAGGCAGAAGCAGAATACAAAGGTTCAACTGCATTAGTAAATGGTTTGGCAGCTCAACTGAAAATTTTGAATATCAATACAGCATCAGTTCGTAATGGGAGTATCGCTCAACAAATTCCGCTACGAAGCCCCATTGAAGGTTTTGTGCAAAAAGTCGAGGTTAAGACAGGGCAATATGTAGAACCACAAACTGAACTGTTCGAGATTGTAAACACACACCACGTGCACGCAGATTTAATGGTGTTTGAAAAAGATGTCTATAAAGTAAAACAAGGGCAAAAGGTAACTTTTAGTGTGCAATCCATACCAGATGCAGAACTTACGGCCGAGATTTACTCGGTAAGCAAAACCTTTGAAGACAACCCTAAAGCGGTTCACGTGCACGCCGAAATAGAAAATAAATCAGGTAATCTCATTCCAGGTATGTACATTCAAGGAAGAATACAAACCGATAATGCTTTAACAAAGGCATTGCCTGAAAGTGCCATTGTAAAAGATGGCGATAGATTTTTTGTTTTTACGATAGAAAAAGAAGGTGAAATTTGGGCTTTTAAGCCTGTAGAAGTAATAACTGGAGAAAAAGATGGAGATTGGATTGAAGTTACTTTTTCAGAAGAAGTATCCGCTAATACCAAATTTGCTTACAATAATGCGTATTACCTTATAGCAGAAATGAAAAAAGGAGAAGCAGAACACGCTCATTAATTATGGAAACGATAGAACAAGTATTAGAGTCAAAAGATATTCGCGTAACAGCAATGCGGTTGCTAATTTATAAGTTTCTTGCGGAAAAGAATGTTGCAGTAACCTTAAGTGATATTGAAAATGCTTTTGGAAAAGCAGATAGAACAACGCTTTACAGAACAATAAAAACTTTTGAGGAAAATGATATTGTACATCAAATAGACGATGGCACAGGGATAACAAAATATGCGTTATGCGAAAAGGGATGTAATTGTGATATAAAAACCGATTTACACTTACATTTCCATTGTAACAATTGCAATGAAACGATTTGCCTAACAGAACATAAAATACCGCAAATTAAAGTACCTGATGGTTTTGTGTCAGAGAATGTAAATTTGGTGGTAAAAGGTATTTGCGATAAGTGTAGTGGCTAATAATTGCACTTCCATTGCACTTACTATTAAAGTACATTTATCCAAAATTAGTGGATATGAAGTTTAATACTAAAATACCTAAACATCTGAAACAGGCGTATAACGAAGAATTAAAACTATACAGTTTCTGTTTAGAAAATAAGCATTTTAGCAATGCTTGGTATCATTTAGAACGTAGTCATATAATAGGACAATCTTATCCTATAGAGCATACCTATTCACATTGGCTAATGCTAAAGTTTGGATTTAGACAAAAAGATACTAAAGAAGTATTCGGTCAAATTATTAGATTGCTTGTTGGTGGCTGGAAATCATTTATAAATCACGTTCCTCTTGGTAACACAGGTGGCGCAAACGTACCACCATTAAAACGTATGCCTATTCCAAATGACATTGAAAAATTATTATATATAGAATGAAAAATAAATTAGCGGTTACAAGTATCCTAACAGCAATCACAGCTTCATTGTGTTGCATCACACCTGTTTTGGCATTAATTGCAGGTACAAGTGGTGTAGCTTCAACTTTTTCTTGGATAGAACCATTTAGACCTTACTTAATAGGGCTAACTATATTAGTTCTTCTCTTTGCTTGGTATCAAAAATTAAAACCAGAAAAAGAAATCGACTGTGAATGTGAAACGGATAAAAAACCAAAATTTATTCAGTCAAAAACCTTTTTAGGAGTTGTAACAGTATTCGCAATAGTGATGTTGGCATTACCATACTACTCAAGTATGTTTTATCCAAATTCAGAGAAACAAATTGTTATCGTTGATAAATCAAATATCAAAACAACAGAGTATAAAATAAGTGGAATGACTTGTGCCAGTTGTGAAGCTCACGTAAACCACGAAGTAAATAAACTTAACGGAATTGTAAACTCAAAAACATCATACAAGAATGGTAACGCAATCATTGAGTATGACCAAACTAAAACTAATGAATTAGAAATTGAGAAAGCAATTAATTCTACGGGTTATAAAGTAACTGATAAAAATTAAAATTGATGCAAACTATATTAAAATCGGAAATCACTTGCCCAACCTGTGGTCATAAAAAGAAAGAAGATATGCCAACTAACGCTTGTCAATTCTTTTACGAGTGTGAGCATTGTAAAACGGTTTTGAAACCAATCGAAGGAGATTGTTGTGTGTATTGTTCTTATGGTACAGTTCCTTGTCCACCAATTCAACAAAACAAAAGTTGTTGCTAAAACAAAACTAAATGAAAAAAAAGAAAGTCAATTTAAGAGATTTAAAACCAAATTCAGAAGAACAACATTCTCACGATGATGGTCACGACCACGGAGATGGAAGTGCATTCAAGACATACATTCCTGCTATTATAAGTTTTGTTATGTTAATGGTAGGTATCGCTGTAGATTATTTTGATGCGATTCCTCAATTTGAAGGATTGATTCGAGTAGTTTGGTACACTTTAGCATATATTCCAGTTGGATTTCCTGTAATTAAAGAAGGATGGAAAAGTCTTATAAAAGGCGATGTTTTTACCGAGTTCTTTTTAATGTCTATTGCCACCATTGGTGCGTTTATCATTGGCGAATATCCCGAAGGTGTTGCAGTAATGCTATTTTATGCAGTAGGAGAATTATTTCAAAACGCAGCAGTTAATAGAGCAAAAGGAAATATTAAAGCCTTATTAGATGTTCGACCAAAAGAAGCTAATGTATTTCGTGATGGTGATTATATAAGTGTGTCGCCAGAAGCTGTAAATATTGGCGAGAAAATACAAATTCGAGTAGGTGAAAAAATTCCATTGGATGGTATTTTATTATCCGAAAAAGCATCTCTAAACACCGCAGCATTAACAGGCGAAAGCAAACCAGATTCTATTCAGAAAGATGCAAAGGTTTACGCAGGTAGTATCAATTTAGAAAGTGTTGTTGAAGTTGAGGTAACCAACACCTTTGAAGATAGTTCTATTGCGAGAATATTAGACTTGGTTCAAAATGCTACAGCTCGTAAGTCTAAAACAGAATTATTCATCAGACAGTTTGCTCGTATCTACACACCAATTGTAGTGTTTTTAGCTATTGGTGTAACTTTTATACCATACTTTTTTGTAGATGATTATGTGTTTAGAGATTGGTTATACAGAGCATTAATTTTCCTGGTAATATCTTGTCCTTGTGCGTTAGTGATTTCAATTCCATTAGGATATTTCGGTGGATTGGGAGCAGCTTCAAAAAATGGAATATTATTTAAAGGTGCTTCATTTTTAGATGCAATGACCAAGATAAATACTTTGGTAATGGACAAAACAGGAACGGTAACCAAAGGAGTTTTCAAAATCAAAAGCATTAAGACCTTTGATTGGGATGAAGAAGAATTTATGAACTATCTAATGGCAATGGAAGAGCAATCTACACATCCTATTGCTAAAGCTATTATGGAATACCAGAAAGGAACCAACAATTTTGAAGCAAATAAGGTTTCTGAAGTTGCAGGAAAAGGGTTAAAAGGTATGGTAAAAGGTAAAGAAGTTTTGGTTGGAAATAAGGCTTTAATGGTATCCAATAATATAGAAGTGCCTAATGAAACTGAATCTATCGTGGAATCTATTGTCTTGGTAGCTATTGATAATGTTTTTGCAGGTTATGTGGTAATTGCGGACGAATTAAAGGAGGATGCTAAAGAAACCATATCAAGTTTACATAGGGTAGGGATTAAAAAAATAATGATGCTTTCAGGAGATAAAGATTCCATAACTCAACAAGTGGCAAAGGATTTAAAAATAGAAAATGCCAAGGGAGGTTTATTGCCAGAGGATAAATTAAATGAAGTTGAAGCATTAAAGAAAAATCCACAAAATAAAGTAGCCTTCATTGGTGATGGTATTAATGATGCACCTGTTTTAGCAGCAAGTGATGTAGGTATAGCAATGGGCGGATTAGGTAGCGATGTAGCCATAGAAACAGCCGATGTTATCATTCAAACCGACCAACCTTCAAAAGTAGTGAGAGCTATTAAAATAGGCAGTTCCACTCGAAAAATTGTATGGCAGAATATCATTTTGGCTTTTGGTATTAAAGTAATTGTACTGATTTTGGGAGCAGGAGGTTTGGCAACAATGTGGGAAGCTGTATTTGCAGACGTAGGCGTGGCTTTATTAGCAATTCTAAATGCGGTAAGGTTACAGAAAATGAAATGGAGTTGAGCATTAAACTTCTGTTAATTAAATAAGTATTTGTTAAAATTTCGTAACTTTGCAATTACAATGAAAAAAGTATTGCATAAAATAATGGCTTTCGCAATGGCTTTTGTAGTGTTATTCTCTACAATGTCATTTACTGTGAATATGCATTATTGCGGAGATACGTTAGTAGAAACTGCTATTTTTCATAAAGCCAAAGGGTGCGGAATGGAAATGGAAAAGCCTTCAACCGAAGGATGTTCTATTACCAAGAAAAATTGTTGTGATGATAAACAATTAGCAATTGAAGGTCAAGACGAATTACAATTGCAAGTTGACAAAATCACATTTGAACAACAAGTATTTTTGGCTTCATTTGTTTACACTTACATTAACCTTTTTGAAGGTTTAGAAAATAACGTTTCTACTTACGAAGAATATAAACCGCCACTCGTCATAAGGCAACTCTACAAGATTGACGAAACATACTTAATTTGATTTTTAAACAATAGACTTTTTTATCCTATGACTGCAATGTCGTAAGGATAATTTGCTGTATTCGGTGTTTTTCTTACACCAATGTCTAACTGTTTAATAATCAAAGCCAATGCTCAATAAAAGCATCAAATTTTTAATAGAAAATAAACTCGTTGCAGTTCTGCTACTCGTCCTTTTTGTAGGATGGGGAACGGTTAATGCACCTTTCAATAGGGATACTGGTTTCTTACCAAGTAATCCAGTTGCTGTAGATGCCATACCAGATATAGGCGAAAACCAACAAATCGTTTTTACCAAATGGGATGGTCGCTCACCACAAGATATAGAAGACCAAATTACCTATCCATTAACCACATCATTATTGGGTATTCCTGGAGTAAAAACCATTCGTAGCTCGTCTATGTTTGGCTTTTCCAGTATCTACATCATTTTTGAAGAAGATATAGAGTTTTACTGGAGTCGAAGTCGCATTCTCGAAAAACTAAATTCCTTACCAAGTGGTTTATTACCTGATGGTGTTAATCCTGCTTTGGGACCAGATGCTACAGGATTAGGTCAAATATTTTGGTACACACTCGAAGGTCGTGATGAAAATGGAAATGTAACGGGTGGTTGGGATTTGCACGAATTACGTAGTATTCAAGATTACTATGTAAAATATGCATTGTCATCTGCAAGTGGTGTATCTGAAGTTGCATCTATTGGTGGTTACGTGCAAGAATATCAAGTTGATGTAAACCCAGAGTTAATGCGTCAATATAATATTGGCTTGCACCATATTGTAAAAGCAGTTAAAGAAAGTAACCGAGATATTGGAGCACAGACTTTAGAAATCAATCAAGCCGAATATCTGGTACGTGGTTTGGGTTATGTGAAATCCATAGCAGACATCGAAAATGCAGTTGTAACTTCAGAAGATTACACAGCTATCAAAATTAAAGATGTGGCAAAAGTGTCTTTAGGTCCTGCAACAAGACGTGGAATTTTAGACAAAGAAGGTGCAGAAGTGGTTGGTGGTGTTGTAGTAGCACGTTATGGCGCTAACCCAATGGAAGTGATTAATAATGTAAAAGCCAAAATAAACGAATTAAGCGCAGGACTACCTACAAAAACGTTGGCAGATGGTAGAACATCACAAGTAACTATAGTACCATTTTACGACCGTACAGAATTGATTCAAGAAACATTGGGTACACTCAATGAAGCCTTAACTTTAGAAATACTCATTACCATTTTGGTCATTATCATAATGGTATTTAATCTTCGTGCTTCCGTATTGATTTCAGGGCTATTACCTGTTGCGGTGTTAATGGTATTTATAGCAATGAAGCTCTTTGGTGTCGATGCCAATATTGTAGCACTATCAGGCATTGCTATTGCTATTGGTACAATGGTAGATGTTGGTGTCATACTTTCAGAAAACATCGTAAGGCATTTAGACGAAAACGAAAACAAATTACCAATAAACACAGTCGTTTACAACGCAACAGCAGAAGTATCTGGTGCAATCGTAACCGCAGTAATGACAACCATTATCAGTTTTATTCCTGTATTTACAATGATTGGTGCAGAAGGAAAACTATTTAGACCATTAGCATTTACTAAAACCTTTGCTTTAACAGCGTCCATAATTGTAGCCTTATTTCTAATACCACCGTTTGCGGCCTTTTTATTCCGAAAAAAGAGCATTCAAAAACATTTTAAATATGCTTTAAACGGTGTTTTAATAGTATTAGGAATAGCAGCAATAATTTATGGATATTGGTTAGGTGTCATACTCATCGCTTTTGGTGTCACAGCTTTATTAAATCTTCAAAACAAGATTTCAGATAAACAAGCAAACTTTGCCAACATCATCATTTCTGCTTCGGCAATTGTATTCTTATTAGCAGAATATTGGCGACCGTTAGGAGTAAACGAAAGCATCTTCTTAAACCTCATTTTTGTAGCTATTATTTGTTTTGGCTTGTTAGGTGTATTTGGATTATTCATTAAATACTACACACGTATTTTAAGATGGTGTTTAGACAATAAATTATTATTTCTTTCCATACCTACAGCAATTGTCATAGCAGGCTTTTTCATAATGAAAAACACAGGTAAAGAGTTTATGCCATCCTTAAACGAAGGTTCTTTTCTATTAATGCCAACTTCAATGCCACACTCTGGAGTAGAAGAAAATAAGCGCGTTTTACAGCAATTGGATATGGCAGTAGCCAGTATTCCAGAGATTGAAACCGTTGTGGGTAAAGCAGGAAGAACAGAATCAGCTTTAGATCCTGCACCATTATCAATGTATGAAAACATCATTCAATACAAACCTGAATATATGCTGAATGATAAAGGAGGGCGTCAACGCTATAAGGTCAACAATGATGGTGAGTATGTATTAAAAAACGGAATGTCATTGCGAGCGGAACAACGTGAAGCGTGGCAATCTCTAAATGTAAAAGAACAATTAATCCCAGACGATGATGGCGAGTTTTACCGAAACTGGCGACCAGAAATACAATCACCAGACGATATTTGGAACGAAATTGTAAAAGTCACCAAATTACCAGGCGTCACATCAGCACCAAAACTACAACCTATTGAAACCCGATTGGTAATGCTACAAACAGGAATGCGTGCACCAATGGGAATCAAAATAAAAGGGCAAGATTTAAAAGAAATTGAAGCTTTTGGAATGCAGTTAGAAACCATTTTAAAAGAAGCTGAAGGTGTAAAGGATGAAGCCGTTTTTGCAGACCGTATTGTGGGTAAACCGTATTTGCTAATTGATATTGATAGAGAAAAAATTGCACGTTATGGTGTAAGTATTGAAGAGGTGCAAAACGTATTAAAAGTAGCTGTTGGTGGTATGTCCTTAACCCAAACCGTGGAAGGTCGTGAGCGTTATGGCGTTCGTGTGCGCTACCCAAGAGAATTAAGAGCCAACCCAACCGATTTACAGCAAATTTACGTGCCTGTTGAAAAAGGTAGTCCTGTACCTTTAAGCGAATTGGCAACCATTCGTTACGAGCAAGGGCCACAAGTCATTAAAAGTGAAGACACCTTTTTAGTAGGCTATGTGTTGTTTGATAAAATGGATGGCTATGCAGAAGTAAATGTAGTAGAAAATGCACAAGCCATGATACAAAGTAAGATTGATGCAGGCGAATTAATAGTTCCAAAAGGCATTAACTATCAATTTACAGGAACTTACGAAAACCAATTACGTGCCGAAAAAACCTTATCGGTAGTTGTACCATTAGCATTGGCTATCATCTTCTTAATTCTGTATTTCCAATTCCGTTCGGTGGGTACATCCTTAATGGTTTTTACAGGGATTGCAGTAGCTTTTGCAGGTGGCTTTTTAATGATATGGTTATACGGACAATCGTGGTTTTTAAACTTCAGTGTCTTTGGTGAAAACCTACGTGATTTATTCCAAATGCACACCATTAATTTAAGTGTAGCTGTTTGGGTAGGCTTCATTGCTCTATTTGGTATAGCAACCGATGACGGAGTAGTAATGGCAACCTATTTAACACAAACATTTGACAGAAATTCACCAGAAACAAAAAAGGAAATTAGAGCCTCTATTGTAGAAGCAGGTGAAAAACGTATTAGACCGTGTTTAATGACTACAGCAACAACCATTTTAGCACTCTTGCCTGTACTCACATCAACAGGACGAGGTAGTGATATTATGATTCCTATGGCAATACCGAGTTTCGGTGGAATGTTAATAGCTTTAATCACCTTATTTGTTGTGCCAGTTTTATATAGCTTGAAAGCCGAAGTTCAACTTAAAAGAGCATCAAAATGAAATATAAATCAATACACATAAAAATCGTCTTGGCTCTTGGCTCTTGTTTCTTGAGTCTTTTTGTAAACGCTCAACAATTAGAAACATTAATTGATGAAGCGTTAGAAAACAATCCCGAAATTCAAAAATTTGAGTTGCAATACAAACGAGTTTCAGAAAAAGTGAATGAAGTCAACACCATTCCAAACACCGAATTTGGCGTCGGTTACTTTGTTAGCGAACCCGAAACACGCACAGGCGCTCAAAGGTTTAAAGTATCAGCAAAACAAATGTTACCTTGGTTTGGTACAATTACCTCTCGTGAAGATTATGTAACCGCATTGGCAGATGCGAAATACGAAGACATCGTTATTACCAAACGTAAACTAATGGCTTCAGTATCGCAATCCTATTACAAACTGTATGCAAACCAAGCAAAAAAGCAAATATTGAGTGATAATATTAAATTGTTGGAAACCTACGAAACAATGGCATTGACTTCTGTTGAGGTAGGTAAAGCGTCAGCAGTAGATGTATTGCGTTTGCAAATGCGACAAAACGATTTACAGCAATTAAAAGATGTGTTGCAACAACAGTTTTTAGCAGAACAAACTAATTTTAATAACCTTTTGAATAGGAAAAATGATGTTGTAGTTACTGTGGTAGATAGCTTAACAATTCCGATAGAAGATTTTGAAATCAATACTGAAAATTTATCAATACATCCTGAATTAGTAAAGTTTGATAAACTCTACCAGTCTGTAGAAAAGTCAGAATTACTAAATCAAAAAGAAAGCAGTCCAATGATTGGTTTTGGATTAGATTATATAAATGTTTCCGAAAGACCAGATATGAATTTCTCGGATAACGGGAAAGATATTGTAATGCCAATGGTATCGGTGTCAATTCCAATATTCAATAAAAAGTACAAATCTATTTCCAAACAAAACGAACTGGAACAGCAAGAAATCAATTATCAAAAACAAGAGCGTTTAAACAATTTAAAAACGGTATTAGATAAAGCTATTAACGACCGAATTTCAGCAAGAATAAGCAATAATACAGCAACAAAAAACCTAAAACAAGCTAAAGATGCAGAGCAAATTCTCATCAAAAGCTACGAAACTGGCACGATTGATTTTAACGATGTCCTTGATATTCAAGAATTGCAGTTAAAGTTTCAAATGAACCAAATAGAATCCATTAAAACCTACTATGTTCAAAGTGTCATAATTAATTATTTAATTCAGTAAACAATGAAAACATTAAACACAATACTTCTATTATTCCTAACGTCAATTGCATTTGCCCAAGTAGGGACAAATGGAGATGATAGAAATGAAGAAGGAAGGAAAATAAAAGAATATAATCTCACTATTGAGGAAAATGAAATGACACTAGCTGGTGTAACCGCCAAAGGTATGACTATCAACGGTAGTATTCCCGGACCAGTTTTGGAATTTAATGAAGGCGACCTTGCTATTATTAATGTTACCAACAAAATGGATGTGGAAACCTCTGTGCATTGGCACGGGTTGATACTTCCAAATTTCTATGATGGCGTACCTTATTTAAATACACCCCCAATCGAACCAGGAGAGACTTTTCAATACAGAATCCCTATCAACCAGTCAGGTACGTATTGGTACCATTCCCATACAATGTTACAAGAACAGAAAGGTGTTTATGGGTCTATTATCATTCATCCAAAAGAAAAAACTTTGGAATATGATAAAGATTTGGTGGTGCTACTCTCTGATTGGACAAACGAGAAACCATTGAACGTGCTACGAAACCTTAAAAGAGGTAACGAGTGGTATCAAGTTAAAAAAGGTACAGCAGTACCATTGAGTAGAGTCATTTCAGAAGGTGCTTTTGGTGCTCAACTGAAATTTTGGAGAGACCGTATGGAAGGGGCTGATATTAGCGATATCTACTATCCCGCCTTTCTAACCAATGGAAAGTCGTTAGCAGAATATCCAGAATTCAAACCAGGCGAAAAAGTACGGCTTCGCTTTATCAATGCATCTGCCTCTACCTATTATTGGATGGACTTTGGTGGTGGAAACCCTATGATTGTTGCAGGAGATGGTATCGATGTGGAACCCGTATCTAAAAGCCGATTTCTATTTGGTATTGCCGAAACCTACGATGTTATCGTAACCATTCCCGATGGTACTTTAGAAGTTACCGCCACAACACAGGATGGCTCTGGAAGCACTTCCTTACGATTGGGTCAGGGAACGCTATATCCAGCAAAAAGAATGGAGAGACCAGACAAGGTCGCTATGATGAAGCAAATGGCCAAAATGGATATGAAAATGGGAGCGCCAGCAATGGCAGGTAATCAAAAGAAAAATACACCTGAAGCTTTAATGAAAAGGTATGGAATGCAAATGGATATGAAAGATGGTAAGATGAATATGGATATGAATAATAAGATGTCGATGAAAGATGGTAAGATGGATAACCAAATGAATATGAATGATAATCATATGCAAATGGAAATGGACAAAAAGATGGATATGAAAAAGGATTCTATGCCAATGAGCCATAATATGTCTATGATGGAGAAAGACTCTAGGTCTTTTGATTACAATACACGTAAAACCTATTTCAACTATGATTTTTTAAAGGCAAAAGAAAATACCACTTATAAGGAAGATTTACCTGTAAATGACCTTTTACTCAACCTAACAGGTAATATGCAACGCTATGTGTGGAGTATAAATGGCGTGCCATTATCTGAAACAGATAAGATTAAAATTAAAGGAGGAGAGGTTACCAGAATAACATTAAATAACTTAACAATGATGCATCACCCAATGCATCTTCACGGTCATTATTTTAGAGTGATTAACGAAAATGGAGAACGTTCACCATTAAAGCATACGGTTAACGTGCCGCCAATGCAAAAAGTGGTTATAGAGTTCTACAACGAAGAATATGGTGATTGGATTTTTCATTGTCACGTCCTATATCATATGATGGGTGGTATGGCAAGAGTATTTAGTTATGATACCCCAAGGGATGTAAGGATGAAGGATTTTCCCGCTCAAAAACTCGTTGATGAAACAGACCATTACTATTCCTGGGGATTGTTGCGTGCAGGCTCAAACTTTAACGAACTCTTTTTGATGTCAACTAATATCCGAAATGGATTTGGTTTACGAGCAGAGTTCGATTATGACAGAAATCTTGAAGCCGAAGTAAACTATGATAGATACCTAAATGATTGGGTACGTCTCTACGTAGGTGTTAATACAGAAACAGAAATACCAAATTCCTTCGATGAGTTCAATACAGTTGGTCTTATTGGTGTAAAATACTTTACACCTTATAGGTTTAATGTAGATGTGAGTATGGATAATCAGCTACGCCCAAGAGTACGTTTGGATAGAGAGCTATTGCTTTTCCCAAGAATTTTTCTGGAAGGTGAGTATGAATATAGAGCAGACTTTGGATGGGTAAATGATATAGGGAATAGCTCTTATGAGAGTGAAACACAATGGTTGGTTGGCCTTTCTTACATCCTGTCAAGAAACTTTTCAATTCAAGGAAACTATAACAACCGATATGGTTGGGGTGGTGGTCTTTTAGCAAGATTCTAATTTAAAATGTAAATAAGTAATAATTAAAAAAAGAAAAAATGAGAAAAACAATTTTAACATCAATCGTATTAATTATGACACTAACAGTAGGCTTTGCACAATCAAAAACAGAAACTGTTTTTGGTGTTAGAGGTAATTGTGGAATGTGTAAATCAACCATTGAAAAATCTGTAAATAATATCGATGGTGTTTTTGAAGCATCTTGGGATAAAGAAACCAAACAAATGTCTATTTCTTATGATAATACAAAAACAGATGTAATGGCTTTACATAAAGCAATAGCAAAATCAGGTTATGACACAGAAAAAGTAAAAGCAGATGAAAATGCTTATAATAATTTACCAGGATGTTGTCAGTATGATAGGGAAATGGAACTATCAGCACCAAAAGAAACAAAAAACAAATAATAGTTAAAATCAAAACAAAATGAGCAAATTAAAATTAGTATTCGGAGTAGTTGCAATAGCATTTGTAGCCCTTACAGCAGTGTCTTGTAAAGATGCCAAAACAGACAAGAATGATTCAACAGAGCATCATTCAGAGATGAATGCAGATGGAGACCATTCAAAAATGAATCACGATAATAGCGATGGTCATCACGATGGTGATAAAAAGGAAATGGCAATGAATGGAAATGGTACCTCACAAGTCGTATTAAATGATTATTTCAACCTTAAAGATGCTTTGGTAGCCGATGACAACGCAAAAGCGAAAAATTTAGGAGGCACATTGGCTAAATCACTTAAGGCTTTTGATACTTCTAAATATTCAGATGATAAGCAAAGCGAACTAAAGGATATTATTGAAGATGCCACTGAACACGCAGAACATATTTCAGAAAGTGACATAGCGCACCAAAGAGAACATTTTAAAGTATTGAGCAAGGATATGGTTGATATGGTAGAAATCACCGGAACATCAATGACCATTTACCAGCAGTATTGTCCAATGTACGATAACAACAAGGGTGGTGCTTGGTTGAGTATGAACAAAGAAATCAGAAATCCCTATTTCGGTGATAAAATGCTAAAATGTGGTAAAGTACAGCGTGAAATCAACTAAATGAAGATTGTAAAAATCATAGCGTGGATAGCATTAATTGCTTTGGTTGCCATACAGTTTTTTCCTGTGGATTACAACCAAAGTGAAACCATACCACAAACCGATTTTATGCTCGTGAACAACGTACCTGTAACGGTTGAAAAATCGTTGCAGGTTTCGTGTTACGATTGCCATAGTAATAACACACAATATCCTTGGTACAATAAGGTGCAACCTGTTGCTTGGTTTCTTGAAGGACATATTAAAAAAGGAAAAGAAGAATTGAATTTTAGTGAATGGGATTCTTATTCCAGCCGACGGAAGAATAGTAAGTTGAGGTCAATAATCAGCCAAATAGAGGATGACAAAATGCCTTTAAAATCATATACATTTATTCATAGTAATGCCGTATTTACAAATACTAAAAAACAAGAAATCATCAAATATTTTAATCAATTAAAAGATAGTTTAAACTAAAACCTTTTTGGCAATGACACATACATTATTTATAAAAAATATGGTTTGTAATCGCTGTAAAATGTCAATTCTTAAACTTTTAAATGATGAAGGTTTTGAAGTAGAAGCTATCCAACTTGGAAAAATAACAGTTAAAGAAAATCCAAATAATGATTATTTAAAATTTGAAAAGAATTTAAATGTTCTAGGTTTTGAATTGATTAAAGACCCTACAAAAGCATTGGTTGAAAAGATTAAGGTGAATCTTATTGAACACATAGAAAAGAACGATACAAATGTTATACTCGCTAAACTTGAAAGTGAAATGGGCAAGAGCTATTCCATATTGAGTAAAACCTTCAGTAAGTCAGAAGGTATAACATTAGAAAAATACTTTATCAACCTAAAAATTGAAAAGGTTAAGGAATATATCCAGTTGCAAGAGCTGAATTTTTCAGAAATAGCATATAGTCTCAATTATAAAAACAGTAGCCATTTGGCAAAACAGTTTAAGCAAGTAACGGGAATGTCTATGACTGATTTTAAAAACCTACAAATTGATAGCAGAAAACCATTAGACCAAATTGTATAAATATTATCCAATATTAGGAAAACCATACTGGCAAGTGAAAGGTAGTTTTGTGGGTTAACTTTAAAATATGAAAACAATGAAACATACATATCATATACACGGAATGACTTGTAACGGTTGTCGCAGTCACGTTGAAGAAACACTTTCAAAAGTAAAAGGTGTTTCAAAGGCATCGGTTAATTTAGAAAAAGCCGAAGCCATTATAGAAATGGAACAGCATATTTCTTTAGAATCCTTTCAAAAGGCTTTAAAAGATGATGGTGGTAGATATAGTATCCATAATCAAGGTGAACATCATCACCATTCAAAACCTAAAACGGAGAAAACCCCAAAAGGCAAAGGAACAGGCACATTTTATTGCCCAATGCATTGCGAGGGTGATAAAACCTACGACAAACCAGGTGATTGTCCTGTATGCGGTATGGATTTGGTTGAAGAACAAAATATTTCTACATCGCAAAAAGAGCAATGGACGTGTCCAATGCATCCAGAAATCGTAAAAGATGAAGCGGGTTCTTGCCCTATTTGCGGTATGGATTTAGTACCAATGCAACCAGACCTTTCTGCTGAAGAAAAGACCTATAAAAAACTATTGAAAAAATTTTGGATAGCAACAGCCTTTACTTTGCCTATTTTCTTAATAGCAATGAGCGAAATGCTTAATAACAATCCTTTATACAATATAATGCAACAGAAATATTGGAATTGGGTACAATTCGTTTTATCCATTCCAGTGGTATTTTATGCAACTTGGATGTTTTTTGAACGTGCTTATCGAAGTATAAAAACGTGGAACCTCAATATGTTTACACTTATTGGTATAGGTGCAGGTGTAGCGTGGTTATTTAGTGTGGTAGGTATGGTATTTCCTGATGTGTTCCCCAATGAGTTTAAAACCGAATCGGGAGCAGTTCACGTGTATTTTGAGGCGGCAACAGTTATTTTAACCTTGGTATTGTTAGGTCAATTATTGGAAGCTCGTGCGCATAGTAAAACCAATTCCGCTGTAAAAGAATTACTGAAATTAGCACCTAACAAAGCTATAAAAATAGTTGATGGTGAAGAGGTTGAAGTGAGTATTGACAAGATAGAACTTAACGATATTCTTAAAGTAAAACCAGGTGATAAAATCCCTGTTGATGGTATTATTACAGAGGGAGAAACCAGTATTGACGAATCAATGATTACTGGTGAACCTATCCCAGTTAATAAGGTTAAAGAAGATAAAGTCAGTAGCGGTACAATAAATGGCAACCAAGCCTTTTTGATGAAAGCGGAAAAAGTAGGTAGCGACACATTACTTTCCCAAATCATACATATGGTAAACGATGCTAGTAGAAGTCGTGCCCCTATTCAAAATCTTGCAGATAAAGTATCGGGTTACTTCGTACCTGTGGTAGTCATTATTTCTGTTATCACTTTTATTGTTTGGGGTATTTGGGGGCCAGAACCAGCCTATGTATATGCGTTTGTTAATGCCATCGCAGTATTAATTATTGCTTGTCCTTGTGCTTTAGGTTTGGCAACACCAATGTCAGTTATGGTTGGTGTGGGTAAAGGTGCTCAAAATGGTGTATTGATTAAAAATGCAGAAGCATTAGAAAAAATGAATAAGGTAAATACCCTTATTGTAGATAAAACAGGAACTATAACAGAAGGTAAACCCACAGTTGAAACCGTAGGTTCTTTTAGTGATAATTATAACGACAAAAAGGTACTTCAATACATCGTCTCGTTAAATACCAACAGTGAACATCCATTAGCAGAAGCAACAGTAAAATATGGTAAAGAACTTAATGCTGAAATTTTAAAATCTGCCAATTTTAGTGCAGTTACAGGAAAGGGCGTAGAAGCTGAAATTGATAATAAAAAAGTGGCTTTAGGTAATCCAAAAATGATGGAATACGCAAATGCTGAAATCACCTCTAAAATGAAGGAAGAAGCTAAAACCTATCAAAAACAAGGGAAAACAGTCTCATATTTAGCTATCGATAAAAAAGTGGTTGGTTATGTAGTTATAGGTGATAAAATCAAATATACCAGTGCAAAAGCTATAAAAGAACTGCAAAATAATGGTGTTGATGTGATAATGCTTACAGGAGATAATCACGATACAGCCCAAGCGGTAGCATCAGAGTTGAATCTGGCAGATTTTAAAGCGAGTATGTTACCCGAAGATAAATTAAAAGAAGTCGAGAAACTTCAAAACAATGGTAAAGTGGTTGCTATGGCAGGCGATGGTATCAACGATGCACCTGCATTGGCAAAAAGTGATGTAGGTATTGCAATGGGTACAGGAACAGATGTCGCTATTGAAAGTGCTATGATTACATTGGTAAAAGGTGATTTACACGGTATAGTTAAAGCTCGTCATTTAAGTAGTGCAGTAATGAAGAACATTAAACAAAACCTATTTTTTGCACTTATCTATAACACATTGGGCGTTCCTATAGCGGCAGGTGTGTTATTTCCATTTTTTGGAATTTTATTATCACCAATGATTGCAGCTTTAGCAATGAGTTTTAGTTCTGTTTCAGTTATAGGTAATGCATTACGATTAAGAACAATTAAAGTATAACCATAAAATTAAATAATATGGAAAATTCAAAAGAACACTCAAACAAAGGAAACTATAAAACCTTCTTTATAATGTTGGCTTGCTCATTTGTAGCAATGTACATTACAATGTATTTAAATACCTATTCAATAGACCACGTGTATTTTAGTTTAACAAGATTCTATATGACTTGCTTGGGTATTTCAGCAATGGCAGTAATAATGTGGTTTTTTATGCGAAAAATGTATAATGATAGAAAGAAAAATATAGCAATTCTTGCAGGTAGTTTTATTCTGTTTATAGGGGCTTTAGGGTTAGTAAGAGCACAAGCACCAATTATTGGTGATGTCCTTTGGATGAAAGCAATGATTCCTCATCACTCTATCGCTATTTTAACAAGTGAAAGGGCAGATATTCAAGACCCAGAAGTAAAAAAACTGGCAGAAGATATTATTGAAGCACAACGCAAGGAAATAGAAGAAATGAAAGCAATGATAAAACGATTAGAAAATGAAAACAAATAAGATACTAATCTATTTAGGAATATTAGCAGTTGGTTTATTATTAGGTTGGTTGCTATTTGGCGGTTCATCAAAAGAAGAAGCAGACCATAATCACAATGAAGTTGCACAAACTAATCAAATGTGGACTTGCTCTATGCATCCACAAATTATGCAACCAGAACCAGGCGATTGTCCCATTTGTGGAATGGACTTAATTCCTGCCGAGGCTGGTGCAGATGGATTAACAGCAGACCAGTTTAAATTAACAGCTAATGCAATGGCTTTAGCAAACATTCAAACTACAATTGTAGGTAATGGTTCAGCAGAAAATGGAATCATCAAACTATCGGGTAAAATAGCTGAAAATGAAGAAGCAAATGCAGTACAAGTGAGTTATTTTTCTGGTAGAATTGAACGGTTGAATATCAGTTTTACAGGTGAAGAAGTACGTAAAGGTCAATTGTTGGCAACAATCTATTCACCAGAATTATATGCAGCTCAACAAGAATTGATTACAGCGGCTTCTTTAAAAGCATCGCAACCTGCTTTATACAAAGCGGTTCGTAATAAATTAAAGCTTTGGAAATTGTCTGAAACTCAAATCAACCAAATTGAATCCTCTGGAAAAGTCATTGAAAATTTCCCTGTGTATGCTACCGTTTCAGGCACGGTGACTGAAAAATTAGTGGAACAAGGCGATTATATTAAGCAAGGTCAGCCTTTGTTGAAAATTGCTAATCTCAATACGGTTTGGGCAAATTTTGATGTGTATGAAAATCAAATTGAACAATTCAAAAAAGGGCAAGAAGTTTCCGTATCAACAAATGCTTATCCTAATAAACAGTTTAAAGGCACAGTAGATTTTATAAACCCTGTTTTAAACACAAAAACACGTACTGTAACCTTACGAGTAGTTCTTAATAATACCGATGATATATTTAAACCAGGAATGTTTGTGACCGCAGAAATTAAAAGTACTCAAACTGATAGAAATGGAGTGTTGACAATTCCATCATCAGCAGTACTCTGGACAGGCGAACGCTCTGTAGTCTATCTCAAAGCAAATCCAAACGAACCTGTTTTTGAATTGAAAGAAGTGGCTTTAGGTAATAAAATCGGTGATAATTATGAGGTATTAGAGGGATTATTTACAGGAAATGAAATTGTTACCAACGGAACGTTTACGGTGGATGCTGCTGCACAACTACAGGGCAAAAAGTCAATGATGAACAAGCAAGGTGGTAAAACAATGACAGGTCACGAAGGTCATTTAGGTATGGATAATAATACATCAAAAAAAGAAAGTGACCATACTAATATGAATGAACGCTTAAAAGTATCAGAGAAATTTCAAGAGCAATTAAAAGAGATATACAATGATTACATCAATTTAAAAGATGCTTTAGTAAAAGAAGACTCAAAAGGTAGTTCACAAAATGCATCATCTTTACTATCAAATTTGAGTAGGGTAGATATGAAATTGCTTAAAGATGAAGCGCACAATCATTGGATGCCATTAGTAGATGAAATAAAATCTTCTGCAACTTCAATTTCTGAAACGTCCGATATAAAATCACAAAGAGACCATTTTAAACATTTATCATCACATTTAATAAAAGCGGTTCAAATATTTGGTGTAAATGAAAAGGTATATGTAGAATTTTGCCCTATGGCAGATAACAATAACGGAGCCTATTGGTTAAGTAAAGAAGAACAAATCTTGAATCCATATTTTGGTGATGCAATGCTTAAATGTGGTGAGGTTAAACAAACAATAGAATAAATAAACACAGATAATAATTAAATTTTTAAACAATGAAATCGAAGATTCACGAAAACAAATTAAAAAAAATGGAAATTATGAGTAAAAAAGTAATTTTAAGTGTAGCTGTAATAGTAGCTATGGGATTAACAAGTTGTAAAAACGAAACTAAAAAAGTTGAAGAAACTACAACAACGGAAGTATCAAAAGAAATCGCAATGACAGATTTATCTTTTGGCGTAAGAGGTAATTGTGGTATGTGTAAAACTACCATTGAAAAAGCAGCCAATAGTGTAGAAGGTGTGGCAAGTGCCAATTGGGATGTTGATAAAAAGAAAATTGATGTTTCTTTTGATGATACCAAAACAGATGCAATGGCAATTCATAATGCAATCGCAGCTTCAGGGTATGATACTGAAAAAGTAGCAGGAAATGAAGAAGCCTATAAAAATTTACCTGGTTGTTGCCAATACGATCACGAAATGATGATGAATCAATCTGGTGAAATGAAAAGTGATGTCCATTCAAATCACGATCATTAAGCAAATAATTTAAGAGTCTTTTTCGGAAGGCTCTTTTTTTACATTTTAATTTTAAAAGGGCAGGTAATAAGGTGTTCGTCAGTTGTTCCATTTTGTTCCATAAAGCATAATCACAAATGCGTTGCATTGGTGCTTACCATACATAGCACTACTGCGGTGACACATCCTCGTTAGCACTATGTATTTGCTTTACTTCACACACTACACAACTTCCTCACCCGCAGCTACTCTTGCACCCCAAACCCCAATAAGGTGTGTGCTCGTGGCACACAAAACATAAATTGGGGTACAACCGCTGCTTAATAATTTGGCTCGCCTGCTGTTCGCTGCGGGCTAATCAGGGTGTCACAGTTTTTGAAGGCAGCCATTTTGCATATACAATAACCGCTTCAAGAAATTTGAAGTATGCGCATACTTTTAAAACCGCTTTAATAGCTGATTAAATAGATTTTAAAACCCAAAAGCGGATTATTCTATATTGCAAACGCACAGCAAGAGTAACGCATTCAGTCAGCTATTTCAGCCACGACACAACCCATTTTTAAATTGGCAATTGCTCGTTAGTAAATTTTATAATCCTCAATTTCCTTAATCTACTTAAATCCTTATAATTAAATAGCGTTAAGCACTCACAATTGCTAAAATTTAAAAAAGGTAGCCACCCTTCAATAGCTTCATTCAATTGTTACACTTGCTTTCCCACGCTACACCCACGCTAAAGCCACCGGCATCAAAAACCTGCGCCACCCTTGCGTTTTCAACGTAGGTGTGGTAGCCCTATCGGGCTATTTTCCCACACCACCCTTGCTCAACTCGCTGGCGGCTCGCTATTATGGCTATCGCCATACGCTACGCGATTACCTGCTAAAGAAACATTGTCGAAAAAAGAAAACCCTCGAAAAGAGGGCTTTACTATTATGGTGTTGATTTTAGTTTAAACTTAAACTTCCACAACAGAAGCATTTGGAGCATTAGTTTTAACAGAAGCTATACCATTTTCCATTCCAGAGGAAGACTCATACATTTCACTGGTCCCAATCACTTGTCCATTACTGGCTTTTAAATTGAAATAATGTTTACCATTACTTGATATTTTTCTATCGAATTTACTATCATCTTGCGAATTTTTCCGAACAGATTCAATACCATTCATACAACCAGCTTTTGCTGAATAACCTTCACTTGCTAATATGGTTTGACCATTGTTAGCTTTTAACCTAAAACGATACTCATTTCGAGCATCTTGATATACTTCAAATTTTGCCATAATGCTTTTATTTATAATTATCCTTAAATATACGGAAAAGGAAAAAAAAGATTGCAAAGATAGATGGCTACCTTCATCCTACGCTCATCATACTATAAAGTTCAAGCCCTACGGGTTTTGAAAAAAATCTTGCACCTTTGGTAAGGCGCAAATTTCAAAACCCTTTCCATCAGCAATATTTTTTCCAAAAAACTTGACAGTATGTCAACGCCATCAAAGAAACGGCTTTCTTTTTTCTCTTTTTCTTTGTAAAAAAAATATTCATTTTTTTATTTCTGATGCAAAAGGAAGCAATCTAAAGCAACAAAATCCATATCTAACGAATAGCATAAAAGTTGCCATATATTTCAACGGAATGTACAACTTCGTGTCAAGTCCGTACCAAGTCCGAAGAAAAGTAAGTTTCATTTAAATCATTTATGTTATGGGTAAAATTGCTCAAGGAATTTTAGGAGGGCTTTCCGGTAAGGTTGGAAACATTATCGGTGGAAGCTGGAAAGGTATTGACTACATCAGAATTAAACCTTCAAGTGTAGCCAATCCAAGAACAGTAGGTCAGGTAAACCAAAGAACCAAGTTTACTGTGACTTTAGAATTTATTCAGGCTGTAAAACCATTCATCCAAAAAGGATATAAGTTTTTAGCAGTGAAGAAAACAGCATTTAATGCTGCGATGTCTTATGTGTTGAATAATGCCATTACAGGAGTCGAACCAGACTTTGAGGTGGATTATGCAACCGCATTAGTAAGTAGGGGAGGTTTATCAGCTGCTTTGAACCCTTCTACAGATCTTGCAACAGCTGGAGAGGTAACTTTTAACTGGGATGATAACTCTGCTGAAGGTAACGCCAATGCTACCGATAAAGCAATGTTATTGGTTTACAATCCATCAAAGAAAGAATCTATTTCTTTAACAGATGGAGCAGACAGAACAGTAGGAACTCAAATTGTTGCAATACCAACAACCTACGCAGGAGATACTGTAGAGCTATTTATGGCATTTATAACTGCCGATGGTAGCCAAGTATCAAACAGTACTTATTTAGGCTCTGGGATAGCCAATTAATAGCTTGGTGCTTTTATTTGAAAACCGCTCAAATCGAGCGGTTTTTTTATGCTATATTCGTAAATGAATTTATTAATGATTGCTCTTGTTTTACTCTTTTTATGAGTTTTTTGTATCCTATTTGTTGCCCAAACACGATAAACCCTTTATTATAAAGAAAAGTTAAATATTGTATCGGGAAGTAATAGTGTTGTCAACATTTATAAAGTCCTGAAAGTACTTTATTTGCTCTAATTCTTAGTCATAATTGAGGTTTGATATTCTCTAGGTGTCATAGCGACTTCTTTTTTAAAGGCATTGTAAAAAGCAGAAGAGGTATTAAATCCTACATCGTAAGCGAGATCTTCAATTTTTTCGTTCATGAATTCAGGTTGTGATAGTTTATCTCTCACAGCTTTAATTCTAAAACTATTGATGACTTCAGGGAAACTTTTGTTATATATTTTTTTTGTAGCTCTAGAAACTAAGTAATTAGGAGCATCAATCGCTTCAGCAAATTGTGCTAATGTGATACCAGGTTGATAATAAATCTTGTCGTCTTCCATTGCCTTTGTAATTTTTCTTATCATTTTTTCTGGTATAACTTTAGAACTTGATTTTTTTACAACTGAAGGCGATTGTAATGCATAGAAAAATAAAAAGTAAATAACTATTGAAGAAAGAGCAATACCTGTTGCATATGCAGAAATTGTTTCTCCTAAAAGCTGATAAATCAATACTGCTGATAAAGCTACTAAACCATAAAACAAAGCTTTATGCCATTGGGTTAAATTATTTTCTTTTGGTTTTGAAATGAATGTAATAGCAGATATTACCAGATAGGTAGCAAAACTAACGTTTGCTAATAAATACATATCATAGGCAAAATTGCTATTGATGAGTATGATAACAAAACCAATCACTGGGAATAAAACATGCAATAATAGAATTGGTTTTAAGATTTTATGATTGTTTTTGTTAAGCGAAAGATAAGTAAAAGTCAAAGGTCCAATAAGAGCAAAACCTAAAAAGCCTAAAGCAGTTCCAATAGGCGAAATTTCTGGTAAGACATAATAAAAAATAGACTTTAAAATTCTTAGCGCAATAGCTATGAACAACAGTCCTAAAGTCAAATCTTGTAGTTTGGATTCTTTCCTAATAAACAAAAAATAACTAGCCAAAAAGACACAGGAAGTAACTGCAATACTTGAAAAAACTATTAACGCTATTGATGTGTCCATCCTACCTTTTTTTACAAATATATTTATTCGATTTCAAATGATTCTGTTAAAATCCTCATAAAAATATCTCCACATTTCACGAATTAGGAGATTAAACAACCTTTATCAGCATAGTTTAGCTTAAAATTTTAAAAAAACTAAAAATGAATAAATCGTTTGTATTTTCAGCTATTACATTGTTGTGCACCATAAGTCTATATGCGCAATTTCACACTTTAAGTATACCTCAAACCAGCCCTAAGATTCAAGAGAGCCAAATGCTTGGAGTCACAAAAATCACAATAGATTATAGTAGTCCAGCATTAAAAGGTAGGGATGTTTGGAACAACTCAGGTATCATTCCACAGCAAGGTAATCCTATTCCATGGAGAGCAGGAGCTAATATGGCAACTGTTATTGAATTTAGTACAGATGTGAAAATTGAAGGTAAATTATTAAAATCTGGTAAATATGGATTCCATATAATACCTAAAGGTGACACCTATGATTTATTATTCGCACACAATTATGACCAATGGGGAAGTTATTATTTAGATGTAGAAAATGATGTTAGCCTTCGGATTTCTGTACCATCGGAATCTTGTCCGAAGTCAGAACAACTTGACTACGAGTTTTTAAATCGAACTGAAAACACATTGGTTATCGGATTGGAATGGGGAGAAAAACGAATTCCGTTTACTGTAGAAGTTGATTTAAATACAACTGTTGTGGAAAGTTTTAGAAGTGAATTACGAGGTATTAACACGTATCATTGGCAGTCATGGAATGATGCCGCATCATGGTGTTTAGAACATAACACCAATTTAGAAGAAGCACTGCAGTGGGTTAATCGTTCCATAAATGGCGGTTATGGAGGTTTTGCAGCAGATAAGAATTTAACAAATATCTCAACAAAGATCAGATTGTTAACAAAGTTGAACAAAACTGAAGAAGCCAAAACGACTATAGCAGAAGCAAAGCAATTGAATGCTACAGTTTATGAGGCAAATGGTTTTAGCAGATTCTTGCTTCAAAATGGTTTTTATCAGGACGCATTAGAGTATTGTAACATTTCACTTAAATCAAATCCTGATACGTGGTTTTTAGAGTTAAATAGAGGGCTTAGTCAATATTTCTTGAACAATAAGAAAGCGGCCTTAAAAGATGTAAGAAAAGCACTAAATACAACACCAGAACAATTTCAATCGCGATTAAAGGAAATTATTATCGAAATTGAAAATAACACTTACAAATTACCAAGAAGCTGAAGAAATCTTTGAATGAAATAGGAAGAGTTTGTAAAATTAAAGGAAGTTTGCTGGTTGCTTCTCATCAAGATAAATCTCTCCCATTTTTAATATGATAATCAATATAACAACAAGTTTAAACATGAAAATTAAATATTTATATATTCTCATTGTATTAGTTGCTTCAACAACATTACAATCTCAAACATTAAAGCGTAAAGGTATGTTAGGGATTATGATGCAAACATTAACCGACAGTATTGCAATGCAGCACAATTTTAAAGTTAAAACAGGAGTGCATATTACTGCTGTTATGCCAAACTCAACATTTGCAAATTTAGGAGTAAAGCAAGATGATGTACTTACAAAATTGAATGGGTCATCTGTTAGAACAATTCAAGATGTTTTGGCAATTACTAGTGAGCTGTATGAAGGTGATCACATTGAAGCTGAATTTTATTCAGGTAATTCAAAGAAAATTAAATCCACTGCTTTATTTGGTAGACCTATAGAAACTTTTGAAAATGGAGATGTTACCTATGGAGAAGTGGTTTATAAAGGTAATGTGCTAAGAAGTATTCTGGTAACACCTAAACATAAAATTAAGGCTCCTGTTGTGTATTTTTTACAAGGTTATACCTGCGGAACTGTTGAAACAACTACCGATGATAATCCGGCAAAAAAGTTAATATCTGATTGGGTTAATGCTGGTTTTGCAGTTTATAGGGTTGAAAAACCAGGCGTAGGAGATAGTAAGAGCAGTAAGCATTGTATGCAAATAAGTTTTGATGAAGAGCTTACTGCATTTAAAGAAGGTTATAAAGACTTATTGAAACAAGAAACAATAGATACTGATAACATCTTTATGTTTGGACACTCAATGGGAGGTGTCATTGCTCCACTTCTAAACGATATGAAATCACCTCGTGGCATTTTAACCTATGGAAGCATAGCTCAGAATTGGTACGATTATATGGTAGATTTATATACCATACAACCAAAGCATTTTGGTGTTTCAGATTCTCAAATTAAAGAAGATAATAAGGTTAATTTAAAGTTTAATGAAGACTTTTTAATTAATAAACTTTCAGGTTCAGAAATTCTTGAGAACGAAGCTTATGCCAATTTTTTTAGAGATAATGAAGTCAATTTTAGACAAAACCAATACATAGGACGACATTTCGATTTTTGGCAAAGTTTAGCAGATGTTAATATTCCTGAAGCCTGGACAAAAGTAAAGACCAATGTTTTGGCAATGTACGGAGAGTTTGATATTCAAGCAATCAGTCCAAAAAGTGCAGAAAAAATAGCTGATATAGTTAATAAAAATGGAGGTAAAGGAGAGTTTATTGTAGTTAAGAAAGCTGACCATGGTTTTGTAAATTTTGACTCAATGCAACATAACGCCGAAACTTTAGGAAATGGTACTTACATGACACATGCACGTGACAATTATAGTGTCGCGTTAGGAAAAGAGAGTATTAAATGGATGAAAGCAAAAGTTAAATAGTAACAAAAAGAAAGATGCTAATTGTTTTATATGGTGTGATAATGGTAAGCTCATTAAACTCACATAGGTTGCTAATTCATCTAATGAGGTAAAGTTTGTATCATTAAGAAAGAAAAGTACTCCAGCTTTTAATAGCATTAACAATTACAGTTCAATTTAATACAGAAGATTGAGATGATGAAGTATAGTAAATTACATAGTGTAGTGATTCTTTTATTGGTTTCACAACTATTATGTTCTCAGAATAAAAGCTTTGAAACTGTTCGCAAAGATTTTGTAAAGAATTATATCGCATTACAAATACCATATCATCAAGCTAATTATGTACAGAATTTAAAGTCGATTAAGCCAATTGAAAATATAATTCAGCAGGAGGTTTTTTTTAAAACGGTTGCAAAGCAATTAACTAATGTGGATGTTAAAAACTTAAATGAATATCAGCAATTAGATTATCACATTATGAATTACGAAGTTGCATTGAATTTAGAACGTATCTCTTTGGAAAAACAATGGGATGATGCAACTGAGTTGGATGATAAAAAGAGTATTTACACTATTAAGAATGGAAAAAATTGGTATGCTTATTTATTGAAAAAATGGGTTGATATAACTGTAACACCAGACGAAATGTTTCAATTTGGATTAGATGAGATTGAAAAAGTTAAGTCCAATATGAAAGATTTGCAAGTTAGGTCTGGACTTTCAAAGCAAGCCTTTCAAGAATATTTAAACCATGCTTCATTCTTTTTGCATAATGTTGAGGATATTCAGCAAGCATTTGAGAACACCAAAAGAGAAGTTGCCAAAAAAGCAACAAATTTTTTCCCATATATTGATAGTATACCTGATGTAAATATAACTCAAGGTACTAATGAGTCTCTTTCACAAGTTCCAGCATATTATAACAATAGCACATTCTATTTTAATTATTTTGACCAGCCTTTTAATAAGCGTCAGTTAGATTGGATTTATATTCATGAAGGCATTCCAGGGCATCATTACCAAATTATGGTTAATGCTATTATAAAACGTACAGATATACAGCAATTGTTTTGGTACTCTGGTTTTGTAGAAGGTTGGGGTGCTTATGTGGAACATTTTGGTAAAGAGTTAGGTGTTTATAAAACCATCTATGATAAATACGGTAAATGGGAATGGGATTTAATACGCTCTGTTAGAGTTGTTTTAGATGTGGGTATAAATTATTATGGCTGGTCAGACGAAAAGGCAATTTCTTTTTGGAAAGCGCATATCGTAGATCAAGATGCTATTGGCTGGCGAGAAATTAATCGAATGAAACGCTGGCCTGCACAGGTTATTACCTATAAGTATGGCTCAGATGTATTTCTTAAATTTTTGAATGAAGCAAAAAGGAAAGAAGGCTTTGAATATATAAAATTTCATAATGAGTTATTGAAGTATGGAGACATACCTGTTTCCCTTTTAGAATTTAACCTGAAAAGTGATTGATTTTAAATACTTATAGTACGGATGAAGGCTAAATTCTGGTTAGATAAGTACTATCATCTATTGTTCTTTATTCTATTTTTAAGCTAACTTATTATCTGTTACACCAAATTTGTATTGTACATTCGCTATGACAATGAATACAGGTAGCGTTACTTTATGTGTCGGGAAACAACTCACTTAAAAAGCAATTCAACCAAAATATCCCCTAAAAGAATTAGCGATAATAAAAATTGTTTATCTTTTTGGTTTCAATTTTTGATATTTAGACACTCATAAAGGACTGTCAATGTCCTTAAATAAAGTAGTTTAAAGTCATTAAAAACCTAGTGTCTTTTATGGCAGTTGTTTTTTCAACAATATATAACAAAGCTATTCAACTTGCCTTATCCGAAGGTTTAACTAAAGAGCATCTTAACTACTACATAGATTATAAAGTAGAGAATAAGCGTGTGCCAATGGAATTGTTGCTAGAAGTGTATGAGCTAGCAGCAGATAAGCTACAAGCAGGTTTTGGATTACGACAAGGCAAGCAACTAGATACTACAGATTATGGAACGTTAGGTTTATCTTGGAAAACATGCTTAAAAGCTATCGACGTGTTAAACAATGTAAAACGTTACATGGTTCTGGTTACTGATGATGGCAGTATGGAGCTGGAAGTATGTGAAGATAAAACTAAACTTGTTTTAAACAGAGAGGTTTATAGAACTGGTATAAAAACAGCTAATGAAGCCTCTTTTGTGATGTTGGTTGGAATTTTAAATGAAGTAACAGGTAAAAACATTAAGCCTATTGAGGTTAATTTTAAGCACTCATTTTCTGATAGTGATTATTTTTCTGAATATTTTGACTGTCCTGTAAACTTTAATGCAATTGAAAATACTTTGATTTTTAACTCTAACACACTAGAGGTATCAACAATAAAAGCCGATAAATTTATTCATCAATTTCTGCTAGAACGTATGGAGCAGGAAAAATCAAAATTAAGCGAACAAGAAGATGTGCTCACTTCTAAAATCAATAAGCTACTAAAAGAATCCATGTCTAGTGGTATACCAAGTATTTCACAGGTTGGTGACTATTTGGGTATGAGTGCAAGAACCTTAAAACGAAGATTAGCAGATAGAAATCTGTCTTTTAGAGAACTTATTCAAAAAAATCAACACGAAACAGCTACTCAATTACTTTCCAATTCATCACAATCGGTTGGTGAAATTGCCTTTTTAACAGGCTTTTCTGAACAAAGCGCTTTTAATAGAGCGTTTAAAAGATGGACAGGTCAAGCGCCTAATGAATATCGCAAAAACCTGTAGCCAATTATACTGTCCTCAATAATCAATTTTTTGGCTTAAAAGGTCAATACATAAAACATAGATTGTTTGACATTTGTCATTGAACAAAAAACGTTTGAAGTAACAAATTTGCTTTTCATTCGTGTTCTTTATTCAATCAAAACAATCAAAAAATGAAAAAAACTATTTTATGTATCGTTCTTTTTTTACCAATCATCCTACTTTCTCAAACAAAAAATACCAAGAAAAAGGTTTTGATGGTGGTAAGCAGTTATGGAAAAGATATGGGATCTGTAAGACCAGGTTATGAGTTTGATGAATTCTCTCAAGCGTATTTAATTTTTAAAAACAATAATTTATCTATTGATATTGCTAGTCCAAAAGGCGGCAAAGCAGAACCTGATAAGTATAACAGTGAAAAGTTATACAACAAAACTCTATTGGAAGACAAACAGGCTTTAAGCTTATTAGACAACACCATAGCTACGGCAAACATAAATGCCGATGACTACGATGCTATTTATATTGTTGGAGGTAAAGGTGCTATGTTTGATTTGCCTTTCGACCCTTCTCTTCAGGAAATTATATTGAATTTATACAAAAGAGAACATACTGTTATTTCATCTGTGTGTCACGGTCCAGCAGCTTTTGTAAATGTGGTTGATGATAAAGATTACATTATAAATGGTGTAGAATTAACTAGCTTTTGTAACGTAGAAGAAGAACTTTTTGGAAAAAAATGGGTAAAGGAGTTTCCATTTAGTTTAGAAACCAAATTAGAATCCAGAGGAGCTATTTTTAAACAAACCGATTTTATGCTTTCAAAAGTTGTTGTTTCAGGAAAATTTGTAACAGGTCAAAATCCTTTTTCAACAACAAAATCAGCAGAAGCTGTTGTGGAATCTTTAGGGCTTACGCCTGTAAAAAGGGAATTTTATAATGACGAAAGGAGTGCTTATTTAATTCAGGAGGTGTTGGATAACACCAAAACTATAGCTTGGGCTGAAGAAGAACTCGCTAAGAATAATGCTAATTACGATTTACCATTAGTAGCTGCGTATGGTTATTACAAGATTTTAGCATCGACTGAAAATAATGAGGAATTGAAGAAAGGTATTGCATTAGTAGAATTGACGTCACCTCACTTTTTTAATGAAAATCTACAGTATTTATTAGCCAAAACCTATGTGTCGTTAGGCGAGAAAGATAAAGCAAGACGCATTGCAAACGATTTGATTTCTAAAGATTTGATGAAAGAAGAATCAGAGAAATTATTGAAAGAGTTGAACTAATTACTGCGTGACATAAACGTATACAAGTGCGTTGTCCCAAATTATCAAATCTTTGGCACTAACAGTCAATAAAAACAAGTGCCTATTTCTGAATTTTGCTTATAAATCAAAACGTCGAAATCATGAAAAGTGTAAAAGCGTTAGCGAGTATAAAACAGATTAGACTCACAGGATTACTTTACTTGTTGGTTATAATTTGTGCTGGTTTTAGTCAAGGGTATGTTAGAGGAACTCTTATTGTGCCAGGTAATGCTGTACAAACCGCAAATAATATACTTCAAAATAAAGGTTTGTTTCAATTAGGTTTAACAACAGATTTAATAGCATTCCTTTTAGATGTTGTCATTTCGGTATTCTTGTATCAGATTTTTAAACCTTTCAATAAAACTTTAGCCATGGTGTCTTCGGCCTTTAGACTTATCGCACATCCAGCGATAGGGAGTTTAAATTTATTGAATCACTACATGGCTTTGAAGGTGCTTGGAACAAGCGGAATGTCAAGCGCATTTAGTGAAGCACAAGCTCAGGAAATGAGCAGTCTATTGATGGAAGCGCATCATTACGGATACTTAATTGCTGGTGGATTTTTTGGTATTCATTGCTTGTTACTGGCTATGCTTATATACAAATCCAATGTGTTTCCAAAACTATTTGGCGGTTTGTTGTTAGGTGCTGCAGCTGGTTATCTTATTGAAACTTTTGGAAATTTTAATGTTCCAGGTTATGAAGGTTATACCGCATTAATAGTTGGAGTTGCAGCTGCTCTTGGTGAGGTAGGATTAACATTTTATATGATTACAAAGGGAACAACAAAATCCTATAAGAATTTAAAAGAATTAGCATTGTGAAAGCTAAATTAATTAAGCATATTATACTTATTACCATTGTGGTTTTGTCTTGTCATCAATCAAACGCACAGTTAGCTAATAAAATAGAAATGACTGAAGATTATCAATTGTTGGGTTTAGGAACTCAACACAAAATTCAGTCTGATATTTTAAAGGAAGAACGCCCTGTAATTATTTCTTTACCTGTAGGCTATCATGATAACCAAGCAGAATATCCAGTGCTATATGTCTTAGATGGTTTGCAAAACATAAAACACACAGTTGGTACTGTTGAGCTGTTAACCGAGTCGGGATTAATTCCACCTATAATTGTGGTTGGTATAGAAAGTTTAGACAGAAATAGAGATTTTACTCCTTCAAAAGCTGGAGAGGATTTACAAGGAAGCACTGGAAATTCAGGAATACCACTGAGTGGAGGTGCACCAAAATTTCTAGAGTTTTTAAGTGAAGAGTTGATTCCTTTTGTAGATAACAATTATCGAACACATCCTTATCGTATTTTAGAAGGTCATTCTTTTGGAGGTTTGTTTAGCGTTTACACGCTCATGGAAAACCCAGAACTTTTTGATGCGTTTATTATTCAATCACCAGCACTTTGGTGGAATAAAGAAGAAATGACTGAAAAGGCAAAAACCTTCTTCAAATCCAATAGGATACTAAACAAAACAGTCTACTTCGGAATTGGTGGTGGAGACGGTTGGGGAATGCAACAAGAGTTGATCAGGTATGTTGATGTTGTAAAACAATACCAACCAAAAAACTTTAGATGGCTTCATGAAGAGGTAGGTGATGAAGGTCATATGGCATCTAGATTACTGTTGAGCTACAATGGTTTAAAGTTTTTGTTTTCTGATTTAAAACTAAATGAAGACTTAATCAGTAATTTTAGTGATAATAGCTTTTTAGATGCTGAAGAACAATTGAAAACCAAGTATGGCAATATGGCAAGACGACCTGCTGAAGATTATTTTAATCTTGTTTCGGTTCTGGTCAATAAAGAGAATGACTTAGAAGCTATAACTGTACTAAAAAAAGCCTCAGAAGCCTATCCAATGTACATTGGATTATTGACGCAATTGGCAAAATTATATGAAAAGACCAACCAAAAGGAAAAAGCGATCGACACTTATCTCCTCGGAGTTGAAGTTTCAAAACGATATAAACTTGGACAAGAAGATGATTTGCAAAAGGAAATAGAAAAATTGCGTAAAAACTAAAGCAATTAATAATCAATCAAAAATGAACATTATGAATACATTAAAAATCGACAACCTAAATCTAACTTATAAAAATGGTTATAATGCCATTAACGGAATTTCCCTAGAAATAAAGAATGGGATGTTTGGTTTGTTAGGTCCTAATGGAGCTGGAAAATCGTCTTTAATGAAAACCATTGTAGGTTTACAAAAACCAACTTCAGGATCAATTACCTTTAATGATATTAATGTTGTAGAAGATGCAGATTATATTAAAAAAAATCTAGGCTTCTTACCACAGGATTTTGGAGTTTACCCTAAAGTAAATACTTATGATTTATTAAATCATATAGCCATTTTGAAAGGGATTAATAACAAAACTGAACGTCAAAAACAGATTCAATATTTGTTAGAAAAAGTGAACCTTTGGGATTTTAGAGATAAAGAGGTGCATACGTTTTCTGGTGGTATGAAACAACGCTTTGGAGTTGCTCAAGCTTTACTTGGCGATCCAAAAATCATCATTGTAGATGAGCCAACAGCAGGACTGGATCCAGAAGAACGTAATCGGTTTAATACGCTTTTAAGTGATATTAGTAGTGAGGTTGTTGTGATTTTATCTACTCATTTGGTTGAAGACGTGAAAAACTTGTGTTCTGAAATGACTGTAATGAACAGAGGTCAAATTCTTAAAACAGGAAAGCCTAAAGAATTAATCACAGAATTAGAAGGTAAAATCTGGTCAAAAAGTATTGAAAATGCTGAGTTGGAAATGTACCAATCTAATCTCAATGTTATCAGTCAACAGCTTATAGAACGCCAACTTCAAATTACAGTAGTTGCACCTTCACAACCTGAAGGGTTTTCACCAGTTAATCCAATATTAGAGCATGTTTACTTTAATGTGCTTTCTCAAAACAGTTAATTATGAATGCTATACTTCAATTTCAATTAAAGCATAGCGGAAATCGTTATGTTTTAGGGTTAACAAGCGTAATATTACTGGTTGTAGGATGGTTTTGTGGTTACAAATTTAACCTAACTGCTGGTGAAGGTATTTATCTAAATTCACCATACACCATTGGGTTTATGATGGCTTTGTTGAGTCTGTCCATGATATTTTTGGCTATTTTATTCGCTTTAGAGATTCTGTTTAAGGAATGGGATACAAAATTTGATATCATGTTATTCTCATATCCTGTTTCCCTTAAAACCTATTTAATAGGGAAGTTTTCAGGATTTACATTAAAAACTTTCTTAAGCTTTTCAATCTTAATTATTGGTTTCGTCATTGGTCAAAACATACGAACAGGAAGCGAAATGCAGTTAGGGTTTAGTCTTTGGTCGTATCTCTATCCCTTTTTAATTTTCGGGGTTTTAAACTGCTTTTTCGTTTGTAGTGTCTTGTTTATGATTGCTTATACAACACGTAAGAAGTTATTAGTGGTCATTGGAGGTTTACTTCTGTATGTGCTTTATATGGTGTTATTGGTGTTTTCTAATTCGCCATTTATGGCAGGAAGCATTCCGCAATCTATTGAAGTACAACAACTATCATCTTTGTTAGACCCTTTTGGAACATCTGCCTATTTCTTTGAAGCTAGAGACTTAAGTGTTTCTGAAAAAAATCAGTTCATCGTGCCATTAAAAGGCTTTTTGGCTATCAATCGTATCGTTTATGCGGTGTTGTCAATGCTGTTTTTGGCGATTTCTTATCGTTTTTATGTGTTCAATAAAGCGACAAGTAAAAAGGTATTGAAGCGCAAAAAACTTAACGTTAAAGTAGCAATTGTAAGATTAACAGAAGTCAAAACGCCTGCTCTTGATTTTGGTTTTAAGTCTGAATTGAACGCAATCATTTCCTTTGCGAAAGTTGATTTAATTTACCTGTTTAAAAGCGTAACTATAGTTGCCGTTTCTATGCTATTGGTGTTCTTCGTTGGTATGGAAATGTATTCAGATATCGATAAAGGCATACGTTTGCCAAATTATTATGCCAGTTCTGGACTTTTGGCGACTGCTATTTCTCAAAGTTTTCACTTGTTGGGTGCATTCGTTTTAGTGTATTTTATTAATGACATGTATTGGCGAAGTAGTTCAGCAAATTTTTACTTAATAGAAGACAGTGCATTTTTTTCAAAAGCAAAACTGAAAGGTCATTTAATGTCATTGGCTGCGTTGTTAGTATTCTTAACTACACTGCTCATAGTATTAGCATTAGTGTTTCAAATCGGTTATGGATATACCCAAATTGATTGGTTGGCTTATTTTGGAGTCATCATATTCAATACTATTCCGCTTTTCCTTTTTGGTACATTGTTACTTCTCATCAATAGTATAATCAAGAGTAAATATGTAGCCTTAGGTGTTTCAATCTTAGCGGTTTTAGTGTTTACAACACCATTAATAAAGATGTTGTTGCCTTATCCATTATTACATGTTTTTTCAGGGTTTAAGGGTGTGTTTAGTGACCTAAATGGTTATGGCGCTTACCTGTCAGCCTTTTCAAATAGATTGCTTTTTGGAATATGCCTTTTAGGATTGTTGTGGATTTTTAATTCATATTTGAAATCAAACCAATGGTCAAAAATCAAATCATTTATTGTCATTATTTTCTTTGGATTGAGCGTTTTTACTGGATTCAATTTTATGAATGGTTATTTACCAAAAAGCGAAGATGCTCAACTTATTGAAGCTATTAATTATGAAAAAAATTACCGTCATTATGAAAACATATCTCAGCCTACAATTACAGATGTAGACACAAAAATAGATTTGCATCCTTCTGAAAATGCATATACAATCCAAGGCAAGTATAGACTTCAAAATTTGTCAGATGAATCCATAAATAAGATTTTACTCAATTTTCATTCTGATTTAAAATTAGAGAACGCAACACTACAAATAAAGAATGAAGAGATTTCAATCGATAAGCATGTGTCAGAAATCAAGCTTAACAAACCTTTATTGCCAAGTGACACAGCGATTCTAGAATTTAATTTATCATACAAATGGCATGCTGTCAATGGACATCAATCGTTTAATGCTATCGTTAATAATGGTTCGTTTATGCGTATTAGTAATTATTATCCTTCATTGGGATATCAGCCAGATAAAGAGATAGAGGATGAGCAAAAACGAGAAGCCTACGAACTTGGTAATCCAACAACTTTAAAGAAACTTGAAGCACCAGAAGTTTTCAAAAATGACTTTATCGATTTAAATATGATGGTGTCTACAGAAAACAATCAAACACCTATGGGAATAGGTGATGTCGTTAAAACGTGGTCTGAAAACGATCGGACATATACGAAATATAAAGCCGATGGTATTCCATTTCGATTTGCAGTAGCTTCCGCTAAATACCAAAAGCAATCTATCAAGCATCGTAATATTGAGATTGAAGTGCTTTATCATGACAGGCATTTTGAAAATGTAAACCGACTACTGAAAAATGCGGTTTTAAGTTTAGATTATTGCATCGATAATTTTAATGTTTACCCATATGAAAAAATAAGCTTTGTTGAGGTGTCTTCTTTTACAAGCGGATTCGCAGCTACAGCATATCCTGCTACCATTTTTATGATCGAAAACATGATTTTCCATGCTAATATCGATAGTGATCCAAGTAAAGATGTTATCAATGAATTGGCAGGTCATGAGTTGGCTCATATTTGGTGGGGAAATAGCCAAATAAACCCAGATGAAAGGGAAGGAGCGTCCATGCTTACAGAATCTTTAGCCATGTATACCGAAATGATGATTTACAAAAAACTGTATGGTAAAGAGCCTATGATGCAACGTGTGCAAATTCATCAACAAATTTATGATAATGAAAAAGGACTTTACGGAAATCCACCGTTGTACAAAGTGCCTTATGGAGCTACACATATAGCTTACTCAAAAGGTGCGATTGCTATGGTAGAATTATCTGAATTGA
This sequence comes from Meridianimaribacter flavus, assembly GCF_004366715.1. GTDB lineage: Bacteria > Bacteroidota > Bacteroidia > Flavobacteriales > Flavobacteriaceae > Gaetbulibacter_B > Gaetbulibacter_B jejuensis. The sequence continues at coordinate 193,904 of NZ_SOQZ01000004.1, read as the reverse complement.
TTGGTGAAGACAAAGTCAATCAAGCGCTAAGAAGTTTTTTAGCTAATAATAAATATCCAAAAAAACCAACGTCTTTAGACTTACTTGAGGAATTTTACAAAGTGCTACCAAATGATGCGTTGAGGTCTAAAGTTGATCAATTGTTTATGGATGTTAACAAATAATGATGACTAGAAACCAAAAAGAAAAGCTATAGAAGCATCTTTTTAAGAATAGTTATTTAAGTAAATATTTGATTGCTATTTACTCTAGTTATTAATTATACGTCTTTCTAAATTCTGAAGGAGACATGTCTGTTTTATTTTTAAAAAGCTTGGTAAATGAAGCTGGATGTTCAAAGCCTAAGTTGTAGGCTATTTCACTAATAGAGAGTAGCGGTGTTGCCAATTGCTCTTTAGCTTTTTCTATAATTGTATTATGAATATGTTGTTGTGTGCTTTGTCCTGTTAAGGATTTGAGCATGCTGCTTAAATAGTTAGGCGATAAGTTTAAGCGGTCTGCAACATCTTGTACGGTAGGTATGCCGTTTTCAATTGTTTGGTTTTTAGTGAAATATTCTGCAAGTACCTTTTCTAGTTGACTTAATACTTGATGATTAGTAATGTTTCGGGTAATAAATTGTCTTTCATAAAAACGTTCAGCATAATTGAGGAGTAGTTCTATTTGCGCAATTATGATTTTCTGACTGAATTTATCTATGTTAGATTGGTATTCTCCTTGAATTTGCATTAAAATATTTAACATCATTTGTTCTTCCTTTTCTGAAAGGAATAATGCTTCGTTTACGGTGTATCCAAAAAACTCATATTGCTTTATGGTTTTTGCTAAGGACGAGTTCCATAAAAAATCAGGATGTACCAATAGGAGCCAACCCGAAGGTATGTTGGTTTTAATGTTAGGATTTTCTCCTAAGCTCATAATTTGATTAGGTGCAATGAAAGTCATCACACCTTCATCAAAATCATATTCTTGTTGACCATAAAAGAACTTGTAAGGCACATTGCGTTTTAAGCCAATAGTGTAATAATCTTGTTTCCATTTTAGAGATTCAATAATTGAAGGATACTGCACCTGACTGTAATCCACCAAACTAATTAATGGATGTTCAGGTGCAGCTATATTGGCTTGTTTATGGTAATCACTTACCTTTTTAAAGTGTTTTAAGTCTTTCATTAGCTATAAAATTAAGAAAAGATTTTACACCAACATACCACCAGATACTTCAATACGCTGTCCGTTAATCCAACCTGCTTTTTTAGAGCAAAGGAAAGCGACGGTTCCTCCAATATCTTCGGCTTTACCTACACGACCAAGTGCTGTAATGCTAGAGATTAAGTCTGCTTTTTCTTTGTCTTTGTTGCTGCCTCCAGCAAAATCGGTTGCGATGGCTCCAGGAGCAATCACATTGGCTGTGATGTTACGTTTACCTAGTTCCTTAGCTAAGTAACGTGTAAAGACCTCAATTCCACCTTTCATCATAGCATAGGCAGACATTCCTGGTAAGCTAAAACGTGCCAAACCACTTGATATATTAATGATTCTTCCGCCTTCATTGAGATATGGTAAAGCTGCTTGTGTTAAAAAATAGACGCTTTTTAGATGTATGTTCATCATTTCGTCAAATTGAACTTCAGTAGTGTCAGACACTAAGTTAAACATTCCAGTACCTGCATTGTTAACCAAAAAATCAAAGTTTTTGCTTCCATTTTCTTGTTGTAAATAGTTGGTTGCTTTATTAATGAAATCTTGTCCGCTTTTAGGGTTGTTGGCATCAAAAGGAAATGCTGCTGCTTTTTGACCCATAGCTTCAATTTCAGAAATAACTTCGTTGGCTTTATTTTGGTTACTGTGATATGAAAAAATGATGTTGACTCCATCTTGTGCCAAATTAAGAGCCATGTCGCGTCCCAAACCTCTACTGCCTCCTGTAATAATTGCTGTTTTTTGTTTCATGTTACTGTGTTTTTAAATTATAATACAAAGTTGAGCAAATACTAAAAGAGTTAGTTTTCCAAATCTACGTTTGTCTTGTTTAAATCTACGTTGTTATATATAATTCTGTATGGTTTATTAAAAGGTTAATCTGTTTGTTAGTTATAATTTTTTCTAAACTCTAAAGGAGTTAGTCCGGTTTTGGATTTAAATACTTTTGAAAAATAGGCATAGTCTGAAAACTCGAGCTGATAAGCAATTGTAGCTAAGTTATCATGAGAATGCACAATTAATCGTTTGGCTTCTAAAATGACTCGCTCTGAGATAAGCTGACTTGTAGTTTTGTTAATGGTTTTTTGAACCACTCTATTAAGATGCTTGGTAGTTATATTAAGTTCTTGTGCGTAAAACTTTGGTAGTTTTTCTTTAAGGAAATGGTTGTTTATTAAATGCTCTAGCTTCTCTAATATTTGCGAATATTGAGATGTTTTAAGCTTTTCTAAATTAATATTAGTGGTATATGCTCTAGTGAGTTCAATATAAATGTCACTAAACAAGTTTACTATTTTTAATTCTCTTAAAAGGTTAGGTTGCATATATTCGGTGTAAGCCTCTTTAAACTTAAGTTGTAGTAATGAGAGCTGTTGGCTTGTTAAATCTACTACAGGAGGATTTTGATAGGAGTAATAAAACGGAAATGAATGTAGGGTATGATTTAAAAACTTTAGGTCATAAAATTCTTGCGAATGAAAAAAGATATACCCTTCGGGTTGTGTCTTAAACTTCCAAAAATGAGTTTGTCCTGGTTTTAAAAAAAACACTCTACCTGGATTAATCGTATAAGAATCAAAATCTATTTCATGGGTACCAGTACCTTTGGTAAATAGTACACACAGATAGAAATTATGACTGTGTGGTTTACTTATTAAATCTTTATTACGCTGTATATGTTTTGAAAATGAATTGATATACACTTCATTAAGAGGTGCCGATTCTTTAAACTGACTAATATTTAAAACAGGAAGTTGCATAATATGTCCTAAAAGTACAAATAATAGTGTAAATTCTATATATGTAAAAAGGATTAGAGGTTTTACTTTTGTTGCTAATAAAATAGTTGCTTATGCGTAATGTTATTGCTGCGTTGACTTGTAAATGTCCTAAATGTAAAAACGGTAAAATTTTTAATAATAGAGGTAATCTCTTATTGTTAAATATTCCTAAAATGAATGATAAATGTCCTGTTTGTAACTATAAGTTTGAGCGCGAAACTGGTTTCTTTTTTGGAGCTATGTTTGTGAGTTACGGACTTGCAGTAGCGCAAATGATTGCGAGTCTTGTGGTGTTCTGGTATTTTATTGATTTATCACCTTTACGAGTTTTTGCTATTATTGCTACAATAGCTGTTTTATTAGGAACCATTAACTTTAAATTGTCGAGGTCTATTTGGATTTATATATTTTATAAGGATAAGGTATAACTATTCCTTCTTTTTAATGTCTTTTATAACCCATAGCAGCATAGTGTCTAAACCATTTTTATAGTCTTTCCAATTGTAATTTAATATTACATCTGGATAAATACCTTGGGTTACCGTTTCTGATAAATTGAATCTTCGTTTAGAATAGGTAATAACAAGTTTAGAATTTGGTAATTCAAACTGATCCATGTCTTGATAACCAGTTGGGTTGGAACCTGTTGGTTGTCCAATTATTTTTGCATTTAGTAACTGTTTAAAAAGAGCAGAATTACTAGTTCCTGCTGAAAATGTTACAGCGTCAGTCATAACATAAACGCCTTGTTTCCAATCTACAGTATCAGACAAATTTAGAGCATAAGCTAGTGCTATGCCAACATACAAATCGCCACCACCATTATTGCGCATGTCAATTACAATTTTTTCAATTTTATTTTTAGAAATAAAGCCTAACAGTTCTTCGCTAAAACGTTGCATTTTTTCAAAAGAAGGATAACTATCAAATCGGATATAAACCGCATTTGTGTTTTGAATAGGAGCATACCATAAATACTCAAAAGAGAGGTTTTCAGGCTTAATGATTTCAGGAATGCCAATAACAAGTTCTTGAAAAGAATCAGAGTTTGAAGTTGTTTGATTTAAAGCGTCAAGTCTTATATCTATACTTTGATGGTTTATGTCTTGAAAAGTAAATGTTGCTGAGTTTGATTTTTTTGTAATACCAAGAGCATATAACAATTCGCTTATGGTTGCATAGTTTCCAGTTCTAACTAATAATGAATGTTCGTTTTCAACAAATTGAGTAACTTTTGAAACCTTAGACATAACCTCGTCTATTGGAACACCATCAATAGCTACAAGTGTAGATTTTAATAGGTTTTTGTTAGTATTATTAATTTTTACAACGCGCCATTGATTTTCTATATGTTTTATTTTGAAGGGATAGTCGTGGATATCATAGTTACGAAGTGATACAGCTGTATGCCCATCATTTATAAGCCTTGTTAATTGCATTAATTTTAAGGTAATTTCAAAATCGTTTAATAAACCAATGCTATCATAAATTTTACTCCATTCTGCATTAAATTCTTCTTCAGTTATAGAATGGTAAAGGTCTATATGTTTGTCTTCTAAAGATGCTTTGTAAATTTGTAAGTCTTCTTTCCAATCTATTTTGTTTGGTGTTTGAGCTAACATTGTACTTAACATCGAGACAAAAAGAATTAAAAGACAGGTTGTTTTTTTTTGAAATGTATTCATGAAACTTATTTTCTTTTTACTGCTTTTAGTACATCAATAACCAAAAGTAAAGCATTTTTTGAAACTTCTAATTGATTAAAAGTACCCGAAATATATGTATCTAATTCTGGGCAGTACCATAAGAAGGAAGCTGTAGATCCAGAATGACCAATAAGCTGCAAGTCGCTTTCTGTATTGGTTAATTCACCTAAAGACACTTGTCTTATCCCAAAGCCGTATTCCATTCCTTTTGTTTCAATAACCCAATTTTGCATGGCTAAACGTGTGTCTTTCTTTACAATTTTATCGGTATTGAAGGCTTTTAAAAATGCAATTAAATCATGCGTAGTTGAGACTAAACCGCCTCCGCCCCAATCGGCACTTAAGCTTTTGAGTGATGACAATTCGTATTGACTAGCATAAAACTTAACGATTGGAAGTTTGTTTTCTATAGAAGACGATTTTAAGTTAACATAAGAACTATTCATATTTAAAGGTTGAAAAATATGCTGCTTAAAAAACTCATCTAAAGTTAAACCACTTACATTTTCAATAATTAAGGCTAAAAGCACATATTCTGTATCTGTATAATGATAACCTTCACCAGGAATAAAGTGTGGTTTCATCTTCTCTTTTGAAAACTGAATCAATTCTTCTGCAGACCATGTTTTATCCAGAATCATCAATAGTTGATTAATGACATTTGGACTTCCGTCGTTAGTTTTGTCTGTAAAATAATCAGGTAAGCCAGAGGTGTGTTGTAATAAATGAGCAATGGTTAAATCTTTTGAATAGTCTTTACCATTCAAAACATGAAGGTTATTCACCAGTGAATCTGGTAAGTATTGAGCGATTTTGTCTTCAAAATTTAATTTATTCTGATCCTTTAAAATACCAATTGCTGTTGCGGTGAACATCTTGGTAATGCTAGCTGTGTAAAATGGGTAATCTATTGAAATAGAATCCTCTTTACTTTCAGCTAACTGAATATCGATACCACGAGATTCAGAATAAACATGTAGTAAACCGCTTTTTATGTTTTCCTTTTCTAACTCAGTTTTAAAGCGTTGTTTAATTGTTGTTTCTGTTGTTTGCTGAGCAATAGCTGATAATCCAACTAAAAATATTAAACCTAGAAACAGATGTTTCATAATGTTAGTTTTTGAGTTTTAAGATAGTCTTATAAGTTAAAATTTTATACCGATATAAAGGTTGGGTTCAAATAGGAAATAAGAATCCCATTTGTTGTCGAGTTGTTTAAATGAATCTGGCGTATTGGTGTCAAAATGCCAAACATTACAATGAAATTGTGGTTCTATAAAAAACTGTTTCTTTTTACCAAAAGCAAAATGATAACCAATATGATACGAATTGTAAAGTTTAAAACCGTTGGCTGTTTTTTTGTCATCAAGGTCTAAATAGGTTTTGTATAATGGTAAAACTTCAACTGAAGCAAACAACCCTTTCCAAAGCATACGTTGATAAGAGATACCAATACCGGTTTCACGTAAATAACCAGGATAAAATTCGGTTTCAGAATCTATTTTATCTGTAAGTCCATCCCACCATTGAATTCCCATAGGTTGAAACAAACGCCAAGTGGCAAATTTTACACCAACAATGTTTTTGGCGTCAAGCTCACGTTTTAGATGTAATTCAATGTGTTGCGTGTTGGTTCTTTTTCCTCCGTCACCTATATTGGATAAGATAATAGCAGGAAAGCTCACTCTGTATTTTAATTCATTGTCACTTTGGTTAGATGACTCTGAGATCTGTTGTGCAAAAACATTACATGTAAAAAGTGACAGGCAGATAATTACTAATTTTTTCATTGTGATTGATGTTTAAATTGTTCGTTTTTTGATTGAAATTTTGATGGTACAAAGATGCAGTAGAAGTGAAGGCTAATCGTTCTGAATTATGATTCGGTACCTTTTTGATATTTAGTACTAATCCTTAATTTTTACATGAATAGAAAAAGACTTAACAGTTTTACTATTAAGCCTTTTATTAGTTCTTAGGGTTTATTTATAACAACTCCTCGGGATGGGAAGTAAGTTTATTTACATTTTTAGTGATTTTTTCAATCTCCCAATCCCACCATTTAAGTTCTAATAATTTAGAAATGGTGTCTTCTGAAAAACGTTTTTTAATAGGTTTAGCAGGATTACCACCTACAATAGTATAGGGTTCTACACTTTTTGTAACAACTGCTTTTGTGGCTATTATTGCTCCATCACCAATGGTTACACCAGGCATAATGGTAGCGTCGTGACCAATCCACACATCATTCCCAATTATAGTATTCCCTTTGGTTGGATAGGTTTTGTCATCCATAGCATGTTGCCATGCACCACCAAAAATGGCAAAAGGGTAAGCAGATGTGGCTTCGGTTAAATGATTACCACCATTCATAATAAAGGTTGCACCAGAAGCAATCATGCAAAACTTTCCAATGATGAGTTTATCATCAATAAAATCAAAATGATACTTTACATTTTTTTCAAAATTTGAAACCGTTTCAAAATCGTCGTAATAGGTGTAATCACCAACCTCAATGTTCGGATTTTTAATGTAGTTTTTCAAAAAACAAAGCTTATTGTAATTGGCTAACGGGAAAACGGTATTTGGATCTGGAATATTCATAATTTATAGCGTTTTAGCTTCTTCTCTAAAATAGTCTTTTAAATGATATTTTCCATAGGTAGGCGCCACATTATCGTCTGCCATTAACGTTAAGAAAAATTCAATCGGACCATAGATTTTAACGCTGGTAAATGTTCTTAAAGTCCAAATGATGAATCGTCTTATCCAATCTGGTAAATGCGTTATTTTTATTGGCTTGTTTAATGAAGTCAGTGCGAGTTTACTAATATCATTTAAGCTTAATATATCAGGACCTCCAACGGTTAATTCGTTATTGTAATCTTCTAAGTTATCGACAATAGCTTTTGCTAAATCCTCTCCATGAATTGGGTTGAATTTTTGATTTCCTGATCCAAATAAATACACACGACCCGATTTAGCCATTTGCAGAAAATCTTTCATATCTGAGAAAAAACCGTTAGGTCTAATAATGGTATAATTTAATCCTGATGTTTTTAAAGCATCAACAAACTTTTCTTTGGCTTCAAAAATTTTCAAATGTCGATGTTTATCGCCATTAATAGCAGACACATAAACAAAGTGATTTACACCAGACTTTTTAGCTTCAGCAAGTAAATTCATATTCGCTTGATAATCGACATCCATATAGGTTAAACCATCCTTCTGTCTCGTAATACCAACGGTTGAAATAACCGTATCTATCCCTTTACAAATATCTCTTAAAGTTTCGGGTTTGGTGACTTCAGCCTGCTTAATTTCCAGAAAATTTTCATTAGGATTATCTATCTGATTTGGCTTACGGACAATAGCAACCACCTGGTTTTGTTTTTCTATTAAAACCCTTAATAAATGCTTGCCTAAATAGCCTGTAGCACCTGCTAATAGTATGTTGGTATGTTGCATTTTGTGTGATGTTTAAGATTGAACCTTAATTAAATTCATTAGTTAACAGTTGCTGAATTATGGTATTGCGTTGTTCACCAGAATCGTCTTGCTGATTGCTTAATAGCACAATGGTAGCGTTGTGTTCTGGTACAAAACCAATCATGCTCCAATAACCGTCTATATCGCCACCATGCCAGTAAAGTGTTGTATTGCCTTCTTGTGTGGTAAACCAACCTAAACCAAAATCTACATAACCACTTGGTACATCTTTGGCGAATATTTCATCTTTTTCAGCAGTTGTAAACCAGTTTGTTTTTACCGCATTTGTCCACGTTTCCATATCTTTTGGTGAGCTGCTAAAATCACCAGCGCCAAACGCTAAATTCATTGGGTAAACACTGTTTACATTACCATTGTTATAGCCTTCTGCATGTGTGGTTGAGTTAATATGATCTGTACCTCTGTACGTGTTTGTCATTTGCAAAGGATTGAAAATGTTCTGCTGAATGTACTCGTGGTAAGACATATCTGTAAGTTCTTCAACCAACAACGCAGCGATAAGGTAGTTAGAGTTACTGTATTGTTTTCCTGCGCCAGGTGTGAAATTGAGTCCGTTTTCGGAAATGAGTTCCATAATCACTTCATAGATGTCTTCTTCATCAAAAAAGTAACCTTGTTCTGTAGCGTCTTCAACCACAAATTGATAGTCTGGAATACCGGATTGATGCGATAACAGTTGAGCAATATTAATTTGATTTCCGTTTGGAAATTCAGGATCAAATTCATCTAAAGTTTGATTATAATTAGAAATATAACCATCGCGTTTTAGCTGAATAATTGCTGCTGCTGTAAGCGTTTTAGACACCGAACCAATACGATATGCTATTTCGTAATCTTGAGGAAGTGCTGTGTTTTCATTGGCTAAGCCAAAACCTTGTCGTACCAAATCGTTTCCATTTTTTGTGATAATAGCATAACCTTGAAAGTTGATGTCGGTTAATAAATTTTCAGCAGTTGTGTAATTAATGGAAGCTGTGTTGTTGTCATCATCGGTTGAACATGATGTGAAAAGCATTAAAATTGCAATTATAAATGCCATTAAAAGTTTGTGTAAAGTTGTCATAACTGTTCGTTTTTAATTGATTATTTGATACTGCAAAATTGAAGTATAAACAGTTATGCGTCGTGCTAAATTATAATTTAGAACGTTCGGGATTTATAAGAAGAAACGGTTTACTTAGAGTGTTTTTGTACCCATTTGCTAGGTGTAATGCCTTCAGTTTTTTTGAAAAAAGTATTAAAAACGCTTTTAGAATTAAAGCCACTATCGTAAGCTAAACCTAGGATAGTTATGTGTTTAAACTCAGGTTTTAGTGCAATGGATTTAAAATATTCTAAACGATAAGTATTGATAAAATCGTTGAAGTTTTTCTTGAAACTCGCATTAAGCAACCATGATAAATGATTTGGGTGAATATCGATTTTATCAGCTAATGTTCGTAAAGACAATGTGGTGTCTAGGAAGCTTTCTTCATTGACCATTAAATCTAAAATAGCTGTTTTGTAATGCGCTATTTGGGTTTTAGAAAGTAGTTGTTTTTCAGTGGTTTCTGTTTGTGGTTTACTTTCGTTAGACAAAGCGAAAATAATTTCAAGTTGATTTTTGAAACGCTCAAGATTACGCAAAGGCTCTAATAATGGATCTACTTTAACTAACGTCATTAAAGGTTCTTTGTGCAAAATGCCTTCATCAATTAAATCTAAAGCCTTGTTATATTGCTTCAAAAGCGTGTAAATATAAATCAAGAAAAAGCGTACTCGCTCACGACTATCAGAATTTAGTAAAGGCTTTAGTTTACTTATGTTAGCCTCAACTTTTGCTTTGTCTTGCATTACTGCATGCGCTAAAGATGTCATTATTAATTGCTCCATTTTAGAGCCTTCCATTTCTGGAATACTCTGGGCAACTTCAATAATGTGTTCTGGTTGTTTGTGATACGCTAAGGCCAATGCATAAATGCCATAACCAACAATGAATTTGTTATTGATTTCAAAACACCTTTTAAAATGCCTTTTTACAGCGTTTTCATCTTTATTGATATAGGCATTATAGCCCATAAAATAGTTGTTTAAATCGTTAAGCGGATCTAGTGTGTATGCAGTATTTATATGGGTGTTTGCTTCTTCTAGATTTCCTTCTAAAATTAAGGTTATGAAAAGCTTTTGATGTGCATCGGAATAACCAGGTTTTAATTCTAAAGCTTTTTTAAGATGGCAAGCAGCCGCTTTAAAATCCCATTTTTTGTTAAGCGCGTCCCAACCTAAAGAATGATGTACTTCAGGTAAATCTACTTTTAGGTTATGGGCTGTTTCAAGATAATTCCCGCCAATTTCAAAAGCTTCTTTTACAGGCATTAATCCGCCAGCAGCAAGTATATTGTATGCGTAATGGATATTAACATGTGCTAACGCGAAAGTAGGATGCTGTTCTATAATTTCTTTTAAAATCGAAATTCCTTTAAACACATCGACCTTATTAAAGCGAGAGATAAGTTTTTTAGCTCTTAAATAGTTGTGATACGATTCTGTGGAAATATTATGATGTGTTACCAGAGAATCGTCAACATTGAAATGCCCAAAGTTTTCTCTTATTTTATCGGCAATTAAAAGACTAATTTCATCTTGCAACTTGAAGATATCATCAAGCTCGCGATCAAAATTTTTAGACCAATAATGCGCACCATCTGATGTGTCAATTAATTGTGCAGAAATACGAACACGATTATTGACTTTTCTTACACTTCCTTCTAATATGGTTGAAACATTGAGTTCTTTTCCAACTTCTCTAACATCAACTTGTTTTCCTTTAAAGGCAAAAGAAGACGTTCGTGCAATCACTTTTAGTGCTTTAATATTAGATAAAGCATTAATGATTTCTTCAGTTATACCATCACTAAAATATTCATTATCAATATCATTACTCATATTGACAAATGGCAGAACAGCAATAGATTTAGAAGATGCTTTCAACTATAATGGTGTAATTAAATGTTTTACACTTCGAAAATAAATAATTTGATATAATCAGAGTAAGAATATGTTAATATTTTAATCACTTATGGCAACTGGTAATAGTTGTTTCTTATTAAGTTTAAACTCATGGGCTTTGTCATTTCGCATTACAGTTATTATAATACTGTCTTGTTTTTCATAATCCCAATCATTGTTTTTAAAAGTGGTGCAAATGGTGTCGTTACTTAAGTTTTTAAATTCTTTATTATTGATTTTTAGTATTTTATCACCTATTTGTAAATTATTTGTAGCATCAGAGTTTGTATAAATAGAGCCAATGTATATACCATCGTCTTGCCAATCAATACCAAAGCCAAAATCGATTAAGGAGTCGTGTTGGTAATTTTGTAATTCTTTCATGTAAATTTTTTCATTTTTCCAATCTAAAACTACATTATAATTCTCAAAGTACTTATTTCCAATATTATCGCTATGAGTGCTGAATTTTATAATTTTCTTCTCAAGATTTAAATTTCCAATTTTAATTGTATCGATAATACCATAAAAGAGAGTGTCATTTTTAGCTTTTCCGCCAACACCATAAGTTGTTGAGCCTATTGAATACGTTGAACTCACAGTTTTAGTTTTTTGTAGCGCTTGTAAAGCACTTGTGGGTATTGACATTTGACCATTTGATCCTGTATCAAATGTTAAGTTTTTGACTTTTATACCATCTATATCTAAATCTATTAAAGGTGTGCCTTGAGTTTTGGTCTTAAAATTAATTGTTGAATATTCGTTTGTTAGTTCAAAACGATTTAAATCGTCAGTGATTTCAATTTTTTTGTTTTGGTAATCAATTCTCCAAAAGGCATTTCGCATTAAATTGGCGCCAATAATTCCATCAATATTTAAGCATTTCATAGCTTGCGATGTTCCTAAGTCTTGAATAATTGCTCCTGTGTTTTTAAAAGTAACCTTACCTAAAGTAATAGTTTCAATTTGTATAAAAGCTTGATTGTTTAAAACATTCCCTCCAGAATCGCCAACACTACCATAGGCTAATTTTTTTAAATTAAGTTTTTGGGAAAACTCTTTTGATAGCACATTTGGTGCTCCTGTATCAAAAAGAAATCTACCTTTATGTCCATTTATAGTAGCTTCTACAATAGGAAGTTTAGCACCATAGTCAAAACTGATGCGTTCCATAAAGTTAGTATTACTAACTTCACCAGATTTCATTAGTTGTATTTTTTTTAACGAGCTACAGCTTACTAAAACTACTAATACGAAGAGCATTAAAATATTTTGTTTCATAGATATTTATTGGTGTTCTCTTGTTGGAGGATTAAAGATAGTGTATTTGTAATTGTTAGTTCTCAATTTTGATAACCTCAGGACCATACGAATACATACATATTTTTTTGTTGTTTGCTATAAATGTAAGTTTTGCTAAATGATAGTTGTTGTTTTCTTCAGGTAGAATACTAATAGTGTCTAAAAAAATGTTAGTATTTATTTTTAGTGTTTTGTCTATAGTTTTTAATTTTTTCTGAAAATGAGCTTTTATGTTAGTGTTTGGTGTTTCAAAAAAAGTAATTGTTTTTTCCTCTTTTTCAGTGGCATCATGAATAAATGAAGCGATGATACTTTTAAATTGCAACAAAGCCATTTCAGGATAATCTTCTGTTTTTTTACCAATATAGTCATCGTAATGCATAATAGGTTTTTCAGCAAATTCAGGGACTATAATAAATGAGTCAAATTCTCTAGGCATGTTAGGTTAGGTTTGTATATGAGTTTTATGTTTAGATTTAATTGAGTTAAACTTACTAAATGTTGGTTATACTATCTCTCTAATCAGTTTAAAAAATAAAAAGCCACCATTTAGGTGACTTTTTTAATAAGCTGTTTAATTTTAGTTTATTGTTTTTCAAAGGTTCCCCAATAAGAAAATCCGTTACCATCAAGAGCAGAAACAACAAGCTCTCCATTTATTAGAACACCAAATTCTTTTTTGCCATTAATTTCAGATCTAAAAGCTATATTGTTATATGTTTCATAATGAATATGGTCTTCCTCACCACTTACATAATAGTCACCAGTAGGGTCAAAACCGATGTTGTAATTTTCTTCAAAAACACCAGATGTAAATAACTTATATAGATCTCCTACATAAGTGTTGCCAACTAATTCATTACTTACGGGAATTTCTGATTGATAAAAAGTTGAATTGTACTGTACTGCTGCAGGGTTGTATGTTCCGTCTTCATTATAAAATCTAACTTCGTACTTGCTGCTAATTAACTCATTGTCAATTACGTCAAAGAAAAACCATTTTTCGGTATCGTTTGTGTTAAAAATAAGAGAGTCATTTCTTAATTCATAAGTACCTTCAAACTCGCTTGTAGATGTAATTAATTTTCCAGTTTCTTCTTCGTCAAATATTATTATGTACGAACTATATCTATCTGGAGAGTTTGTTGATGCTAGAGTTCCTGCTACAGATTGATCACTCCATCGAAAACTTGTTCCTGAATTGTCATCATCATTACTACAAGATTGGAAGCCAAAAATTGATAAAACCGCTAACGCTAAAGAAAATACATGTTTTTTGTTCATTGTTTAATTTTATTAAAGTATTTAGTTAATTATTTTTAGTTGAATTTAGATTTTAAAAGCAACTTAGTTGCAAAACTAGAACAAAAAAACAATAACGCAACTTAGTTGCGTTTAAAAAAATCATTTTAAAAAATATGGTTTTTGTAAAGGGTTTATTTTCACTTTTTTAAATGAAAAGAAGTTTGTTAGATCTAGTAGTAAATGTGAACTAGAAGAGGCTTATGAGTTATCATTTTTAGTTAACTCGGTTATTAAGCCTTTAAAAATGAATCCGTGAAATGGTAATACTAAGTACCAATAGAGTCGACCTAATAAGCCTTTTGGGCGAAATGTAGCAGTTTGAATAAGAGTGTTGTTTTGTATTTTAAATTCTAACCAAGCTTCACCTGGTAATTTCATTTCAGCAAATAATAAGAGACGTTTTTCAGTTTTATCAGCATAAAGTACTCTCCAAAAATCTAAAGTATCACCAGAGTTTATGTCGTAAATATTTGTGCGTCCTCTTCTTAAACCAACACCTCCAAATAGTTTGTCAAAAAAACCTCTAAGTTTCCATAACCAATTGCCATAATACCATCCTGTTTTTCCACCTATTTTCCATATTTTTTCAAGGCATTTTTCTTGATTTTCAACTGGTCTTTTTCGAGTATCAATAAAGCATCCAAATTGAGGTACTTTTATATAGTCAGATATTCTGTAATTTATTCTTCCGCTTACTGTGGAATCTTTCCAGCTAGAAACCACTTCATTTTGCTCTATTTTACTAAATGCTTTTTTGATAGCCTCTTCATAACTAAGAGGTGTAATGTTGAGCAATTTTATGATGCTGTCATTTTTAGCAATAACTTCAACCTTCATACTGTCAACTAATGAAACAGCAAGTTTGTAAGAAGTAGAGGTAATAAAATACAACCAGTATGAAGATAGCTTAGGTGTCATTACTGGCACTGTCCAAATCATTCTTTTTAAACCACGCACTTTAGCAAAGCCTAATAACATTTCTTTGTAAGTAAGTATTTCGTTACCTGCAATATCAAAACTTTTGTTATAGGTTTGGTTATGCCCTAAAACACCAGTTAAAATTTTAATGACATCTGAAATTCCTATTGGTTGACATCTGGTTTTTAGCCATTTGGGTGTAACCATTATTGGTAGTTTTTCTACCAAATCTCTAATAATTTCAAAAGAAGCGCTACCAGACCCAATAATTATTCCTGCACGTACAGTAGTTTGTGCGTAATTGCCTTTGCTGAGTTCAATCTCAACGTTTTTTCTAGATTGTAAATGTTTAGATAGAGAGTTTGAGTTTACTATACCACTTAAATAAATTACTTGTTTTGCACTTGTAGTATTTATGGCTTCTCTAAAATTTATGGCTGACTGCTTTTCTAATTCAAAATAATCATCTGAAGTTGACATTGAATGCACTAAGTAGTAAGCAGCATCAATATCTTTAGGAATATTGTTAAAGGTATCTTTTTTAGTGAGGTCTAATTCAATTACTTCAATGCTGTCTTTAATAGAATCTTCAATATGAAATTTATTTTTGTCTCTTACACAACATACAACAAAGCATCCTTTTTCTATTAGAACAGGTAATAACCGTTTTCCAATATATCCTGTAGCTCCAGTTAATAATACTTTATTCATTAATCACAGCAGATTAGTTGCGGTATTAAAGATAATAAATCTGATTGGTAATTAATTTTATTATAGATTGTATGTAACTGCTATAGTTGCTTAACAATTTTACAAGGGTTTCCAAAAGCTAATACGTTATCAGGAATATCTTTAGTAACAACACTACCAGCTCCAATGGTTACATTATTGCCTATGGTTACTCCAGGAAAAATTACTGAGTTTCCACCAATCCATACATTATCTCCAATGGTTACAGGTTTAGTAGAGGTAAGGTAACGAGAATTATCTTCAGTTTCAATTATACGATCAGAAGCTTTTAAAGGGTGTGTAGCTGTGTATATTTGAACATAAGGTGCAATCAAACCGTTTTTACCAATAGAAATTTTGTTGTTATCTAAAAACATACAGTTGGTGTTTACAAATGTGTTTTTTCCTATTGAAATATTAGCACCATAATCACAAAAAAAAGGAGTTTCAATCCAAACGTTTGCACCTTTAAACTGAAAAAGCATGTCTAAAATAGTATTGCGTTCATCAAGTAATTTAGAGTCTAGATTATTGTATGCTTTTAATAATTTTCGGGCATTGTGATACATTTCTATTAATTCAGGATCTCTAGAGTTGTAAAAATCTCCATTCAGCATTTTTTCTTTTTCAGTCACGAGTTTATTGGTGTTTTTTTATGATTTCTAAAAAATTATGGAATAAAGATACAGCTTTTGGCATTTTACTTAAAGAGCTGTGAGGATAATTATAGTCAACAAATTTTAAGGTTCTACTGAGTGAAATTTACTCTAGCGGGTAAAATTTACCCAGTGCGATTTAGTTGAGCTAAAAAGTTTTTGTAAAGAACCACTTAAGTTTAAAGTATTTGACGATAAGCGTTCAGTTTTTAACGCGAATTTGGTATATTATCTGTGATAAAAAGAGAATTAAAATTTAATCGTTTATAAATATAATTGCCTATGCTTAAAAGAGTATTTCTTTCACCATTTCAAAAATTCATAAAAATTGAAGGATTGAGTGGTATTTTATTGTTATTAACTACTGTAATCGCTTTGGTTTGGGCCAATTCGGGTTATGGTGATTTGTATAAGTCAATTTGGGAGTATAAAATTGGAATTGCTTCTGAAAATTTTGAGCTTAAAAAACCATTGTTACTTTGGATTAATGATGGGTTAATGGCAATATTCTTTTTCCTTATTGGGTTAGAAATAAAACGAGAAGTATTAATAGGCGAGCTAAACTCATTTAAAAAGCTAGCTTTTCCTTTGTTTGGAGCTTTAGGAGGTGCAATAATACCAGTAGCGTTATTTGTGCTGCTTAATAATAACCCTGAAACATTTTCAGGTTGGGGAATACCTATGGCTACTGATATTGCATTTTCTTTAGCAGTATTAAATGCTTTAGGTAAACGAGTTCCTTTAAGTTTAAAAGTGTTTTTAATAGCATTTGCTATTGTTGACGATATTGAAGCTGTTTTGGTAATTGCCATTTTTTACAGTGGTACTATTAATACTGTGTTATTGTTAATAGGGTTAGCCTTACTTGGTTTTTTATATATACTGTCTTTTAGAGGGTTTTACTCTAGGTTTGTAACCTTTTTTACAGGTGTTATTATATGGTTATTGTTTTTAAAATCGGGAGTGCATCCTACAGTAGCAGGTATTTTATTAGCATTTTCAATTCCTATAAGACAAAAGATTGATACATCAACGTTTTTAACTCAGTTGGAAACTATTTTCAATGACATAAAATCAGCAAGTGTTTTACAAAAACCTATTCTATCAAAAGAACAAATTGAACACATGGATGATTTAGAAGATTGGTCGAGCAAATTTCAGTCTCCTTTACAGCATTTAGAACATAATCTTCATGGTTGGGTAGCGTATTTTATCATTCCGCTATTTGCACTTGCTAATGCTGGTGTGGTTATAAATAGTTCAGTCGAGCTTGATGTTCCTTTAATTGTAAATATTGTATTGTGTTTGGTACTTGGTAAAGGTTTTGGAATTCCGCTTGTTGTGTTTTTAGCTCAAAAACTTAACTTTATACAAATTCCAAATGATATCACTACAAGACATATTTTTGGTGTGTCTTTTATAGCAGGAATAGGGTTTACTATGGCTATTTTTATTGCTAGTTTAGCATTTGCTTCAACACCAGAGTTTATTTCGTCTGCTAAAATTGGGATACTTATAGGCTCTTTAATTTCAGCTGTTTTAGGATATCTTATTTTAAGAAAACAAACAGTTAAATCTTCAAATTGAGTAAATTTGTTTGTGTAATAAGAGGTTGAATTTAGAAGGATATAAAAATAGAAGTAGCGTATGATGAATGAAACAGAATCAGCCTTAAAAGAGCGAATAAAAGAATTAACTTGCCTATATGAGGTGTCTTCAATTATAGCAAATTCAGATTATGAATTGGTTGAAGATACCTTAAAAGCCATAGCGTTTAGTTTAAAAAAAGCGTTTCAATACCCTAAAAAAACTAATGTTTTAATTGATTGCGAGTCTATAAAAATCGCAACAAATGATTTTCTTGATAAAGATTTAAAGATAAGCTCAACTATCAATATTTTTAATACTGAAAGAGGGAAGCTAGAGGTTTATTTAGAGAAGTCTAAAGCACAACACATTAATTTTTTAAGAGAAGAAAAGCAACTATTAGACAGTGTGGCTTTAAAAATAGGAAGCCTTTTGGAGCGTATAGAAATTCAAAAAAATGAGATTTCATTAAAGCGCCAAATGGAGCATGCTGACCGTTTAAATATTTTAGGAAAAATAACCGCAGGAATATCACATGAACTCAATACACCTTTAGCTAACATTCTAGGATTTGGTGAGTTACTTAGAGAAGATTTAAAGTCTAATAAAAAAGCGGTTTCCGACTTAGATAAAATAATTCAAAATGCTATTTTTTCGAGAGAAGTAGTTAAAAAGCTAATGTTTTTTGCATGCGAAATGCCTCAGGAAATGAAACTGATAGATTTAATTCCAAGTATTCATAATGCCATTAAACTTTTAGACGCAACTTTTAAAAAAGAACAAGTTAATTATGAATTGAAAATTTTTGAAGACGAACTGTTTTTGCGTGCAGACCAAATTCAAATGACTCAAATCCTTTTCAACTTATTAATTAATGCTATTTATTTTTCACCAAAAAATAGCATGATAACGATAGAAGCTTACAGTACAAAAAGCGATATAGTTTTAAAAATTTCTGACCAAGGTATCGGGTTTAAAAAAACCGATTTAGATAGAGTCTTTCAGCCTTTTTTTACGACCAAACCTCATGGAGAAGGAACAGGTTTAGGGCTAAGTGTTGTGCATGGTATTGTTGCGTCTCATAAAGGTTCTATAGTAGCTAAAAACAATCCAGATAAAGGTGCATTATTCATTATAAAATTGCCTATAAACAAGTAGCAGTATTATGAAATTAAGAAAGGAAAATATACTTATAGTTGATGATGATATTCATATTTTAGAATTATTACAACGACATTTACAATCTTGGAATTATCATGTCTTTAAGGCTGTGTCTGTAAAAGAAGCTGTAATGATTTTGAGAGATACACATATACATTTATTAATTACAGATTTAAAAATGCCTGAGGTTGATGGTTTTGAGCTTATTAAGTTTGCTTCAGAGCATTACCCTAAAATGCCAGCATTGGTAATAACAGGTTATCCTTCGGTACAAGGGTCGTTGCAAGCTATAAAATCTGGTGTTGTAGATTATCTTACTAAACCATTTACAAAAGAAGAATTAAAAGAAGCTTTACAAAAAGCGATAGGGATTTCTGAAACCACTGCAGACGAAAAAAACACAATCACTACAGAGCAAAAAGCTTATGGAGATATTATAGGAAATTCTGAAAGCATAAAAACTGTTTTTGAAATTATTGATCGTGTTAAAAACAATAAAGCAACAATCTATATACAAGGAGAAAGTGGAACAGGTAAAGAGCTTGTTGCAAGAGCTATTCACTATCAAGGGAAATTCTCAAGAGCACCTTTTGTAGCAGTAAACTGTGGTGCTATTCCTGAAAATCTTTTGGAAGCCGAGTTATTTGGTTATGTAAAAGGTGCGTTTACTGGAGCAGAAACTAACAAAGACGGGTTTTTTCAAGCAGCCCATGGAGGTACAATTTTTTTAGATGAAATAGGTAACGCTTCATTGGCAGTTCAGTCTAGATTACTACGCGTACTTCAAGAAAAAGAAGTAATTAAAGTAGGAACAACTAAAGCCGAAAAAATAGATGTGCGTATTATAGCTGCTACAAATAATGATTTGTTGAGTATGATAAAAAATCAAACCTTTAGAGAAGATTTGTTTTATCGATTATCAGTAGTAGAAATAAGTATTCCTCCTCTAAGAAACCGTAAAGATGACATTGGTTTATTGGTAGATAAGTTTCTTTTAAAATATGGTATTGAATATAAAGATCGGTTTTTAAAAATAACTCCAGAAGCACTACAAATACTAAAACGATACGATTGGCCAGGAAATATTAGAGAGTTAGAAAACATTGTTCAACGAGCAGTAATTATGAGTGACAAAATAATTGATGTTGAACATATTCCTGAGCGGTTAAAATATACAATTGACACGCCAACTGATGAGCTTGTACCACTTCGTGTTATGGAGAAAAAATACATAGAAAAAGTGCTAAGAGCTACAGGAAACAATAAAACTAAAGCAGCAGAGATTCTTCAAATAGATAGAAAAACTATCCGACAAAAACTTATGGATTAAAATTTAGCTGATACGTTTTTACACATTAGGGGAAATAAGTACCAGTGTAAAAAAGTGAAAAGCAATTTTTAAAACCTCAAAACACCTTATAAATAAAGGGTTTTGAGGTTTTTTCATATGCCTATGCAATTCGTTTGGCACATGCATTGCCTATAGTGGTACATAATAAATACTAAATCATTTTTTATATGAATCACATTAATATTTGTCCAAGTTGTTTACACATGTCTAGTTGTGTTTTAACAACTCAAAAGGATAAGGTATGGTCTTGTAGTGAGTATGATGAAAAAGGTTTTGAAGAAAACCATTTACCAGAGAACCAAGTTTTAAATAAGACAGTAAAACTCGAAACAGAATTAGTTTAATTTTTTTAAAAAGAAAGAGAAGATGAACTTAAATACATTAATAGCAACTGTTATTCCAAAGCAAGCAATAAGCAGTAAAAAAGCCTCCAGAATTAACAAGTATTTAAACGAGAAATATCACGAAAGAAGCATAAGCAACAGATATTTTAAATAACAATTAAAAAAATAAATTCAATAAAAGAAGTAGCAAAAAGAATGACAACATTAACAAAAGAAATAAAAAAAGAAGAAAAGAAAGTGCCTGTAAGAGGCATGATGGATAATGTTATGGAGCAGTTTGAAAGTGCTGCAAACCAAATAAAACTACATCCTAATATCAAAAAAATATTAAGCATTACCAATAACGAAATTATTGTGAATTTCCCTGTAAAGATGGATAATGGTGATGTTGAGGTTTTTACAGGTTACCGTGTGCAACACAATAATGCTTTAGGTCCATATAAAGGCGGACTTCGTTATCATCCAACAGTTGATATTGATGCAGCTAGAGCATTAGCAATGTGGATGACTTGGAAAACCTCTTTGGCAGGATTGCCTTATGGAGGAGGAAAAGGAGGTATTAAATTAGACCCTTCAAAATATTCCCAATCAGAACTAGAGCGTATTACAAGACGTTTTACTTATGCGTTAGCAGATAATATTGGTCCAGAACACGATATTCCAGCTCCAGATGTAAATACTAATAGTCAAACAATGGCGTGGATGGCTGACACGTACATGAGTACGCGTCCGCCAGCGCAACGATCGGCAAACCAGCATGTAGTAACAGGAAAACCAGCAGGTAGTGGTGGCTTAGAAGGACGTGACAGAGCAACTGGTTATGGAGTTTACCTTTCCATAAAGTTTTGGGCCGAAAAGAATGCTCAAGTATTAACCGATAAAAAATTTATTGTACAAGGCTTTGGCAATGTTGGTTATTGGGCAGCTTACTTTTTAGAGCAAGATGGTGCAAAATTAGTAGCAGTACAAGATGCAAACGGAAGTATACAAAATCCAAAAGGAATAAAGGTTGAAGACTTGTATAACTACAGTCAAATTAACGAAGGAAGTATCGTTAGTTTTCCTCAAGCTCAACCTGTAGATAACGATAAATTTTTTGGACTTGATTGCGACATCTGTATTCCTGCTGCATTAGGCAATCAGATTACCAAAGACAATGCTTCAAAAATTAAAGCACAGTTAATTGCTGAAGGAGCTAATGGACCAACTAATGTTGAAGGAGAGAAAATTCTTTTAAAAAGAGGTGTAACTATAATACCTGATATTTTATGTAATTCAGGTGGAGTAGTAGGAAGCTATTTTGAATGGTTGCAAAACCGAAACGGAGAATTGTGGCAACTTAATGAGGTTATGGCAAAACTTGATAAGAAGCTTAAAGAGTCGTTTGATAAGGTGTATGACTATTCAAGACAAGAAGGTATTGATATGCGTACAGCTGCTTACTGTATTGCTATTCAGCGTATAGAAAGAGCTTATGTTCAAAGAGGTATTTTTCCTTAATTAATTTTAAATAGAAAAGAAGATGAAATATGGAAGTCTAATACTAGAAAAAAAAGAGTATGTGTATTTAAAGCGCATACTCAACATATCAGGATATGCTGAAGATCACGAAACACAGAAGTGCTTAATGAGTTTTTCTGAAGAGTTAAAGACTGCTCATATTGTTGATCACGAATTAATGCCTACAGATATAGTAAGGTTTAACAGTATGGTTACTGTAGCTTTTAGTAATGACATACAAAGAACAATACAAGTAGTTACTCCAATAGAAAAAGACTTTAAGAGCAATAAAATTTCTGTTTTAACGCCTTTGGGTTCAGCGCTATTTGGTTATTCTGAAGGTGATACGGTTCTGTGGGATTTTCCAAATGGTAAGCAAGAAGTTAAGATTGTAAAAGTTGAACAAGAAGAGACACTTAGTGACGTAGGTACAGTAATTTAAGGTAAACTATGAAAAAAGTAGAAAACGAAATTTATAATCATGATACTGATGTTGATTTAACACACAAAATCAATAGTGTAGAATTAGATAACTGGATAGCTCATCTAGAATACATAAAAAAAGAGCTTGCTAATCTGGTGTCTATTTGTACACACAATATGGATGATAAAATAAATAATATAAACGTTTTAGCACATTTTAAGAAAAAACAAAAAGAAAACGATACACTTCTAAATGCTTTAGTGAAATACTCTGTATCACGAAGTCATATTGTTGAGTGTGAAGACACACAATGTGATATGGTATATATAACAGAACACGAAAGTTACCGAAGAAGTTACCTCTATCATTTAGATAAATATAGACGTTTAAAAGATGATTTTTTTAAAAAAGTGAAAGGCAAGTTTGCGCTTTTAAAAATGACTTAATTCCTCCGTTTGTTTAATGCAATTTCAACAAACAATAATAGATGCCTATAGAAGGCTTTGTATAAAAAAGGATATTAAAGAAATAGAGCAGTGGCTTGAAGTTTTAGAAAATAACAATGAAGATTTAACCTACTTAAATACTATAGGTACTCAATTAATAAAAAGCTTAGCTGTTGTAAATCATGTAAAGTCTATAAGGCGAAAAAATGTCTTAATGGTTGCTGCTTTGTGTAAATATGAGCAATCGTTAAAAACCGAGTTTGAATATGGTAAAGTGCCTTATGATGAAGTTAGAGTAAAACAGCATGAAAATAAAAGACAGCAATATCAACAATTGATAAAAGATTACAATGAGTTGAAAATAGCTATTTATAAAACATTGATAACCTATAGGAGAAGGTAAGTTAAAAAAGAAAAATACTTAGGCGGTTTTAACATCATTCATTAGTTAATAGTGAGTTATAGTGTTGTTAGTTTTGTTTTTATAACCGCAAAGAGATTGACTTTGCGGTTAGCCTAAGTATAAAGAGTAATATTTAAAACTGAAGAAAAGATGAAAAAAATTTTAATCCCAACTGATTTTTCGACTGCAAATGAAAAAGCTATTGACGCTATTTTAAAACTCTTTAAGCACGAAGTATGTGAATTTTATTTTTTACATGCCTACACATTTAGTGTTAATGGATTAGATGCTTTAGAATTGCTGCATGCCGATGAAGAGTGGTATGAAAGACCTAAACAAGAGTCTGAGAGTAAATTAGGCAAACTAATAGAACGTTGTATTTCTTTAAGTAAAGTAGAGTCTCATAATTTTCATGCAATAACTGAATGTTCTAGTTTAGTTAATGCTGTAAAAAAACATCAAGCTCATTTGGGTGTCGACTTAGTTTTATTAACCAGTGGAGGAAACAAAAAAGTAGAAAAAACTAATGATGAAATTTTAAACAGTGTTAGAGATTGTCCAATTTTAATAATTCCTTCAAATGTTAAGTTAGGCAAACGCTTAAGTTTAACCATAGCTTCAAATTTTAAGCAAAAACTAAACAATGAGCAACTTGATCAATTTAGAAAAAGCCTTGGAGGTTTAGAAGTTGAAATAGGAATACTGGTTTTAGAAGAAGAACATAAACTTTCAGAGCAAATCAAGGATAACTTAGAAGCCTTTATGCTGTATTTAAGTAAATTTCAAAATGCACATGTTGATTTAAAATATGCTAAAACTAATAATCAGCTTAAGGCTTATGCACAATCTCATCGCAATGAAATAATGTGTGTTGTAGATAAAAAACCAAACTTTTTTAGAAAAATAGGTCTTTTTAAGTCTGATGTTATTTTAAAACTAAAACAGTTAAATACAAACACAGTATTAACATTGCATCAGTAATTTTATAACAATCTTGTTTTTCAGTTTAATCCAATTATTTTAGATATACCCTCAATAAGTTTAATAGCTGGAGCATTATTTAAACAAGATTTGCAGCTACTATAAGTAAAGACACAATCAATCAAGTCAGTTATTAAATGCAGCAGTAAACCAATGCCTATAATATTTAGTGGTTTTTTAAGAAACAGCAATACAAAGTAACCAATAGCGGCATAGTAGGTGTGTAGTGGATGAAAATTAATACTACATCTATTGTGTTGAAATATTGGGTTTGCAAAAAGATGATCTAAATCAATAAGCATTGTCGCTAATAAAATAAAGTATACTCTTTTCCAGTCTTTCCTAAAGAATATAAAGGCTATTAAAAACGGAAACACTAAGTGTAAAAAGTAATGTGTAAAGTGTTGCATATTTTTGCGCTAGCTCATTAAAGCGTTTTAGCTTTTAGTGTGAGTTATAAAAGCAAAGATAGTGTAATAAAGAGTATACCTTTTTTTGAAAAAAATTATTTGATAATTTCAGCAGTACTCCAAACTTCGGTTTCAGCAGTTTCTCTAGCGTATTCCAAAAATGTTCTAGCTTTTCTACCTAATACTTGTTCTATATCATTGCTAATTTTTTGATTATTTGGATTAGTAAGTACATTACTAAATAAATACTCTATTAGCCAAATTACATCTTCAGGTAACTGCATTTGCCTCATGCCTTCAATATACTGTTCTAAAGTTATCTCATGAAAGTTTAAATTTCTATTTGTAACTGTAGAGATTGTGTGAATAATGTCTTTAAAAGTAATTAGTTCAGGACCTGTTACTTCAATTGTTTTTCCATTGTAATCATTATCTAATAGTACTGTTGCTGCTACTTCAGCAATATCGTTAGCATCTACAAACGGAATTAAAACATTAGACATTGGTAGAGCCACTTCTCCTGAAAGTATTGGGTCTAAAAAGAAGCTTTCGCTCCAATTTTGGTTAAACCAAGATGCTCTTACAATGGTATAATCTACACCAGAATTCTTTACAATGGCTTCGCAAGCTTCAGCTTCAACTTCGCCTTTTCCTGAAAGCAAAACAATTTTTTTTACACCAAGTTCTTTAGCTAAATAAGTTAAACTTTCTATTGCTTCTTTAGCTCCTGGTACTGCTAAATCAGGGTAATAGGTGATATACATTTTTTCAATGCCTTTTAAGGATTCAATCCAAGTGTTTTTATCGTCCCAATCAAAGCTTGGTGTTGCTTGTCTTGATCCAATTCTAGGTTGTATACCTTTCTTTTGTAATTGCTCTACTACTCGACGACCAGTTTTCCCTGTTCCTCCGATAATTAAAATGTTACTGTTCATAATTTGATTGATTTAAAATAGTTTTTGAATAAAAATTGAAATGAGTAAAAGAATAAATGAAATCATATTTGATAGGGTTCTTATGTTATGATATTGGTTCCAGTTACTTTCGTAATAGTCTCTGAAGTTTTTTAATTCGTTTATATTTAATGCTTTGATGTCTAATGCATCTAATTCATTGTTTAAGGGCACATTTCCAAATGCAGTAACACCAAAAGTGCCTATGAGATATATAATTGCAGAAGTTAATAAGAGCCAAAACATTAGTTTATTATTGTTTTGTAGAGCTGCATTTAAAATTAAAGTGATTAAGCTCCCGAAAAAAACGATAAAAAATACAGGATTAAGAATTTCTTTATTAATGCTTTGCATAGTTTCTAGATAAGTAAGGTCACCAACTTTTTTTGTTCCTAAAATCACCGAAACTGACCAAGCAAAGAAGAATCCAACAGAAAGTGCATTTAGTAAAACTGTGATAAAAAATATTGAAGTTTTCATGATGTTTTGTTTTTAGTTAAATGACTCCCGAAATAGAATACTATAAAGTAAAGTTCAACTGCAATGGCATAAAATACAGGGTCTGAGAAAAAGCTAGAATAACTACCTTCTTCAGGAATTATAAAAACAGGAACAGTAATTAAAGCATCAAGTAAAACAGCAATAAGTACAAATATTAGTGCTAATGTTGAGGGCTTCATTTGTCCTTTTTTGTAAAACAAATAGGTTCCAAGACAAGCATTTGGTACAATTGACAATGCTAATATAATATTGGCTTGTCGCTCAGGGTTTTCTAAGATGTTGATGTAAAACGATGTCAAATAAAAGCTAACACCCAAAACCCATACTATAATGGCGCATATAATACTAAGTAACCGATTGCAAATCATAATTTTTGATTTTTTAATTATGATACAAATCTATAGCTGTTGTAAATCAGCTACTTATTTAAAAAGCATTAAGATTTATTCGAAAAGCATTTTAGACTTGGCTAGGTCTGTAGCCAAATTTTTTTTCAAAAGCATTTGAGAATGAGCCTAGGCTGTCATAACCTACAGCCCAAGCAGCTTCTTGGATGGTTGTGCGCTCTTTTTTTATGAGATTGTGTGCCTTATTTAAACGCTCATTTTGTAAGTACTTAAAAACAGGAACACCAAATTGGGCTTTAAATTCTTTTTTTAGAGTGTTAGTGTTGGTGCCTATTTTATGGGCAAGTTCGGTAAGTGAAGGTGGGTTTTCTAAATCAGATAATAGGAGTTCTTGCGCAAGATTAATTTTTTCAAGTTGTTCAACATTTATTTTTGTTGATTGTTGACTTGCTAATTGTCCGAAGTAATGTGAAAGTAAAGCCGTCATATGGCTTTTGTAAAACATCATTTTAATACCTCCTTCATAAGTGTTGCTAAAGAACTGTTCAACTAATAGAAACATTTCAGGGCTCATTTTAAAAACAGGACCTTCAACATAATGATCTTTTGGATGTACTAGTTGGTGTAAAAATTGTTCTAGAAATTGACCTTCACCATTAGGCAGCTTATCTAAATTTCTTAAACTCGTTGCTATCACCAAGCATTGTAATGGTTTTTGTGATGAAACTAGGTGCTCAAATTCTACTTTTTCATCAGCATAAAACGAAAGTACCATACCTTTTGTATGATGAAATGTTTTAGTTTTTTCGTTGTATTTTACGTTTAAACCAACATCGCCAGCACCATAAAAGGCTATAGCTATTACTGGTTCGTCAAAAAAGCAGGAATCAACTAAAGTAGTATTAGTTGAAGCTTCTTCTAATAAAATTGTGCAGTCGTTTATGTCTATTATTTCACGATTCATTAACTTTTCAAGGTTACCCAAACACCAATAGTAGTAATTGAAATAGTTTGAATGAATAAAGATACTATTTTTGAGTTATATTATTGTAAGGCTGATATTCTATCAAATCCTACAGTGTCTCTATACAATTGAGGAGATACTTCGGCATTTTTCTTAAAAAATCTACTAAAGTAATATTCATCATTATAACCTAATTCAAAAGCTATTTCTTTTACAGTTTTGTTGGTTAAATAGAGTTCTCGTTTGGCTTCTATAATTATACGCTCAGAAATTAAATCGGTTAGTGTTTTGTTAAAGTGGGCTTTGGTTAACTTGGTAAGAGCTTTGGGTGTTATTGCAAGCATATCAGCATATTCACTAGCAGAGTGCTTGGTTTTATAATGTGTTTCAATGTAGTTTTTTAAATTTTGAAGTATAAATGGTTCTTCTGTATCACTACGTTCTTTTTGTATTTCAGACTGTTGCTCGGTTTTTAACCTTGATGCAGTAATTAAAAAAATCTTTAAGTAAGAAACCAATAATTCATATTGTGCTAGAGCAGGATTTTGCATTTCAGTTTTAATTTGCTCTACTACCATATTAAAATTGGCTTGGGCTTTAGCATCTACATCTACAAAAGGAGGATTGTAAATATTATTGAACAATACACCATGACAAGCTACTTCTTTATGGTGTTTATGAATACAAAAAAAATCTGGATGAAAATTTATAACTAAACCACTCAAAGAACTTTCAGCTTCAAGTAAAAAAGGTTGATGAGGTGAAAACGACAATAACGTATTTGGCGTAAAATTATAAGTGTTAAAATCGGCTTTTATAATTCCGTTACCTTGTTGTATCCAAATAAGGAAGTAATAGTTGTGTTTGTCTATATGGTCAAAAGGATTGTTACGTTCAAAATAACATAGTTTGAATGCTAAATTACCTGTTTGTGGGTTTGTGAGCGTAAAGCTATCTCTTTGTTCCATAATCATTATTGCTTGTTAGTGTACTTTTAGAATTACTCTATCTATAATTTGTTTTGCTGTGCTAATGTGCGAAAGATCCTTGTAAAGGTTGCCATTTTTTCCTGAATGATGTCCATGACCTATAAGTTGCATTATTTTATACGTATTGTCTTTAATGTTGAGAGATGATGCCTCTGTAGCATAAATTAATGATGGTTGACCAACTTGACCAGAACCAGAATATATGTCATCATCAGGAAATTTATCTTTGGTGTAATAGTTATTCCAATCGTAAGATTGATTTACTTCTAGCATTACTTTATAGTGTTTTAAATCGTTCAAATCACTTTTAGATTTAATAATAAAATTCCCTGTAGGTGTTGCACCCGAAACAGCATCAATATCTGTAGCGTTATTAAGCGGCACATATAAACCATCTGATGCTTTTATACCTCTTTTATGAGACCAATATGGTAAAGCTTCAGGACGTCTTTTTACTGCAGATTGCCATTTACCGTCAACGTTTTTACCATAATCAAATGTACTTGATGCTATTACTCTAGAAATATAAAGCGTTTCTATATAATTACCAAGACTATCTTCTAACCATATAGCGAACAAAGGATATTGAAAAGCATTGCCTTTTTTTAATTCTATTTCAAAATTATGATGGCCATTAGCATTAGAGAGTTCTATGACTTCATACTCAAAAGGTGTTTCAACTTTCCCTAGTTTTTTATTTCTTAACTGATTACCAAAATTATAAACGCCATTTAATAAAGGTATATTAAAATATAGACCAAAAGCTAGAGCTACAATAATGCTAAAAATAAATGGCGCTTGAAGTTTTTGAAAACGTGGTTTTCTATTTCCCGTGATGTAGTTAAAGAGTGGTTTTTTGTTATTGATTATATGGAATACCATAGTTAATACAAACAAGAAACCAAAAACTGTATGCAAAGAAGCAAGACCTTTGCTAAATGGTATGATGTACATAGCTATACCTGAACCTAATAAAACAAGGAGTATAACAATTAATACATTTCCTAAAAGCCTTCTATTCATTGTGTTGTTGATTGTTAGGTTTTATAATCGTCTGTCGCTTTCTTCAATTTTTAAATCATTTATGCTTGCGTAACGCTTTTGCATAAGCCCATTTTCGTCAAATTCCCAAAGCTCATTTCCGTAGGCTCTATACCATTGGTCGTTATTATCTTGAAATTCATACTCAAACCTCACAGCCATTCTATTGTCTTTAAATCCCCAAAGCTCTTTTTTTAGTTTGTAGTGTCTTTCGTTATTCCATTTTTTGGTTAAAAATGCAATAATTTCAGTTCTTCCATTAATGAACTGAGTTCTATTTCTCCATTCAGAATCTATTGTATATGCTTTAGATACTTTTACTGGATCTTTAGAGTTCCAAGCATCTTCAGCCATTTGTACTTTTAATCTTGCCGTTTCTTCATTAAATGGAGGAATTGGGTGTTTTATTTCTGTATTCATTTTTAATGTGTTTTTGGTTGTGTTAACAACCTTCTTCATTTTGATTTTAGAATGAAAAAGGTTGTTTGTGTATTGGATTAATTATCATTAGGCTTTTATTGTGGCTTTACTACTTAGTTCTTGTTGTTGAAATTTATGAATAAAGAACCATAAAGGAACACCATATGCTAAGTGCCTTACCATTGAAACTATTGGTAGCATTGCTCCAGCTTCTAAACCAGCAACACCAGCACCTAAAAGAGGAAACATAAAAAACCAAACAAGTGCTATGGTTTCTGCAATTACAAAAATTTGAGCTCTTAGCCAATTAGGACCAATTAATGATGGTGCTATTCCTGCGTATAAAACAGCTAATAATATACCGTTTGAGTAATGACCAAATACACCATACGCTAAACCTAGTCCTGTTTTTTCTCCTATTATTCCTGCAATATCCCACCACGTTCCTGTGAATAAAAGACCTATCAAATCAAAAGCTAAAGTCCCTGTGATACCTGCTAAAATGGCATTTCGCCAATTAATACTATGTGTTTTCATTGTGTTTTGTTTTAATGAGTTATAAAGAGCCTCTTCAACAAGAAAAGACTCTGTTTTTTTAGAATGTTTTAAATACTTTCAGCAATAGGAAAGTCTACTGGCACTTTAGTTAGATTGTGTAAATAGTTCATTGCTGTTTTGTCACTTACTTGAAGAATAACATCCACAAGGTTTTCTTTTGTATAACCTTGAGCAAAGAAATCAGCAACATTTTCATTACTAGCTTTTCCTCTGTTTTCAGTGATATCAGCTGCTAATTTTACTAAAGCGTTTAGTTTAGCATTATCACTTGTTCCTTTTCTAATATCTAGTAATTGCTCGTCGCTAAATCCGTTCATTTTACCAAGTACTAAATGTGCACTTTGGCAATACACACATTCGTTTACCTGACTTACAATAAGGTTTACAGCTTCTTTTTCTTTGTTGTTTAAAGAGGTTTTAGCGTTTTGGTAGTCTAAAAAACGTTTCAAACCATTATCAGAATATGCTATTGTAGCATAAAGATTTGGAACAAAGCCTAGAGCTTTGTTTAAATTATCAAAAATTTCTTGATTGTTTTGAGATACTTCTTCTCGTGTAGGAACTTTAAATTCCGTTGCAGTTAAATTTTCCATTTTTTTATATTTTAAATTGTTTGTCATTATTGACACTGCAAATTTGAAGAAGAAAACAATGTGTTAAAATGGACAATTTTCGCCTATGAATGGATAATTTTCTTTTAAGATAATTTTAACTGTTGTGTTTTGATTAACAGTTCTTTACGTTTTTTTTTTAAGTTGCTAACTTATTGTTGGGTGGATTAAAAAAGACCTATAAAAATTTCTTTTGTCCTTTTATCGATTAAATTAGTTTTTTTATGATAAAAGAAGTACTTTAATTTTTAAATACTTTCTTATATAGTAAGCAGTATTTTTTCAGGTGTTAATTCAACAAAGCGCATTAGAGGGATTAAATATGTTTTTATGAGCAACACAAAGAAAAAATTACTTCTAGAGCTACAGAATTCCTATGGGTTTTCTGAAAATTTTATTGAATCCTTACAGGATGGACTTTTAATTACTGACACCCAAGGTGAAGTTTTAATGGTCAATGCTGCGGCTTGTAGTATAACAGGATTTAATAAAAACGAGTTACTAAATATTAAAACTCCATTTCCGTTTTGGCCAAAAAAATATATTAATGAGTTTAACCAGAGGTTTAAAGATTTTCAAGAGAATCATTTAAAACGTGAATTTGAAGCTGTTTATAAGCATAAAAAAGGAGAAGAATTTCCTGTTTTAGTTTTTTTGGCTGCCATAAAAAATACTAAGTCTAAAGTAATAGCTTATCTTAAATATTTTCAATCAATTTCTGATCTTGATAATGATATAGAGTCACTCGAGCTATCTAATAAAGACATTTTTTCGGTTTTAAATTATAGAAAAAGATATCTTAATTTACTGATTGAGAGAAACATTTCCTCACAACTCGAAAACACATTAAATAATATTTCTGATGGTTTGGTTTCTTTTGACACTAACCTTTGTTATACCTATATTAATAATAGAGCTGGTGAGATTTTAGGAAGATTACCTGAAGATTTATTAGGTAAACATGTATGGACTGAGTTTCCTGAAGCAGTAGGTCTACCAACTTACAATGCATTTAATAAGGCAATTGAAACAAGAGAAACCCAATATTTTGAGGACTATTATGAGCCTTTGAATAAATGGTTTGCCAATAAAGTGTATCCTCATGCTAATGGATTGACCTTATATTTTATAGATATTACTCCACAAAAAATAGCGGAACGTTTAATAGCCAAAAGTGAAAAATACTTAAACAATATTATTAATAAAATAGGAGACCCTGTTTTTGTTAAGGATGAGCATAGTAAAGTTATTTTAGCTAACGATGCATTTTGTAAAATGTTTGATTTACCTAGAGACTATATAATAGGAAAAACACTTGTAGAAGATGTTGAGCCTGAAGAGGCCGAATTAGCATTAAAAATAGATAGGCATGTTTTAAAGACAGGAGAAGAGAATGTTAATGAAGAAACCTTAACATTAAGAGGAGGAGAAACACAATATTTATCGACTAAAAAAACTCGCTTTTTAGATGAAGAAGGTAATAAGTTTCTTGTTGGAATTATTAGAGATGTTACCAAACAAAAAAAGGCTGAATTAGAAATAAAAGAAGCTAGAGACTATTCTGAATCTTTAATAGAATCAATGAACGAAGGGTTAATTGTGTTCAATATGGAAACCGAAATAACCAAAGTAAATCCTTCGTTTTGTAAGATGTCTGGTTTTACTGAAGAAGAGTTGATTGGTCAGCAATGTCCATATCCTTTTTCGCCACCAGAAATTGAAGATGAGTCCAACCTTCGTCACGAACAAATAGAAAGAGGAGAAGAACTAAATAATTTTGAAACTATATACATGCGTAAAGACGGAACCCGTTTTAATGTTGATGTAATGGTTTCTGGTATTGAAGACTCTGATGGAACTATAAAATCTTATTTTGGAACAATAATAGATACTACTGAACGAAAAAAAGCAGAACTAGATTTAAGAGCAGCCAAAGAGTTTACTAGTAACCTTGTTATGTCTATGCAAGAAGGTTTAATTATAACTAATCTTGAAGGGGAAGTTATAATGGTTAACGACTCAACTTGTAAAATTTTAGGATACTCCAAAGAAGAATTGGTTGGAATGCAATTACCTTACTCATTTACTAAAAAAGAGGATTACAATAAAATTCTTGTTGATAAAAAAAGAATAGAAGCAGGAGAGTCTCCATCACTTCAATATGAACTTATAAGAAAAAATGGAGAGCAGTTTTTAGCATCATTTTTAACAGGAGCTATTAAAAACGAAACTGGAGAAATTACAGCTTTATTTGGAACAATGAAAGATATTTCAGAGGAAGAAAAAGCTAAAAAAATATTAGAAGAACGTGCAATACAGTCTTCACAAAAAAAAGATGTAATTTTAAAATTAGCTGAACTTGTAGGACACGATTTTAAATCTTCATTAAAGACAATTACTAAACTATCTGCCGAAACATTAAATGTTTGTCGTGTAAGTGTTTGGAGTTTTAATGATAATAATAATGCGATACATTGTGAGCAATTATATGAATTAAAATCAAACTCTTATGAAAAAAACTTCACCATAAATTATGAGGACAACCCAAACTATTTTAAGGCTTTAGAAAGCAATAAATCTATTTTAGTGGTTGATGCCCAAAATGATAACATCACCAAGCAGTTTTCAGAAAACTACCTTAAACCTAATAAAATTAAATCGTTAATGGATGTGTTTATAAACAGCACAACTGGGTATTATGGTATAATTTGTTTTGAGCATGTTGGTGAGGAGACTAGAGATTGGACTATTGAAGAACAAGAGTTTGCAAGTTCTATAGCTAATGTGGTGTCCTTAATGGTAGAGAGTTATGAACGAAAAATAGCCGAAGAAACAATAGCGAAAACAAATACTCAACTTTTAGAGGCTAATAAACAGTTGAATGAATTAAAAAAGCAGTTAGAACAAGAGAACGTTTATTTAAGAAATGAGTTAGACCTTGTCTTCAATTATGAAGAAATGGTATATGGTAGTGTTGAGTTTAGTAATGTGTTGACAGAAGTAGAACGTGTTGCTCCAACAAATGCTACTGTATTGTTGTTAGGAGAATCTGGTACAGGTAAAGAGCTATTAGCGAGAGCAATTCACAATACAAGTAACCGAAATAATAAACCGTTAATAAAAGTAAACTGTTCAGCAATACCAAGGGAGTTGATTGAGAGCGAGTTGTTTGGACATAAAAAAGGGTCGTTTACAGGAGCGTTTAGTGATAAAGTTGGAAAATTTGAACTTGCTGATGGTGGAACGCTTTTTTTAGATGAAATAGGAGAACTTCCAATAGACATGCAACCTAAAATTTTAAGATTCTTACAAGAAGGCGAAATTGAGGTAGTAGGAGGAGTTGGCTTAAAAAAGCTAGATGTTAGAGTTATTGCAGCTACAAACAGAAATCTTAAAGAAGAAATTGAGAAAAAGCAATTTAGGGAAGACTTGTATTTTAGGCTTAACGTGTTCCCTATTAGTATTCCGCCATTGAGAGATCGTAAAGAGGATATTCCTCTATTGGTTGAGCATTTTGTAGATAAATTCAATAAAGCTTATGAAAAGCAAATAAAGTATATTTCTGATGAAGCTATGGCTCAAATGAAGACTTATAATTGGCCTGGGAATATTAGAGAGCTAGAAAACTTAATAGAAAGAGCTGTAATACTAACAAGCACAGAAACTTTAATGATACCAGGTTTTGAAACTTCAACGCAAAAATCAAAACAACGTATCAATAGTAAGGACTTATCTTTAAACTCTGTATTAAAAGCTCACATACTTGAAGTGTTAGAAAGTTGTAACTGGAAAATTAGTGGTCCAAAAAGCGCTTCAGATGTATTGGGACTAAAACCTAGTACCTTACGTGATAAAATGACCAAACTAGGAATACAAAAACCTTAACGTAATACTCACGGTATTCCGTGAGTGTCTTTTCTTCTTATAAAAAAAACACGGTATTCCGACACGTTTTAATTTCATTGAAAAAAGCCTTATATTTTTAAGTTGTTGAAAATCAATGCTTTGTATTTGTTTTTCTTCTTGAGGTCATTTTTTGGCATTGGTATTGTCTTAAATGATTCAAATTCAGGATAATGAAGAGTGAAATACGAATAGATGATTTTAGATTTAAGGTTGAAGACAATATTATTTATTGTGAGGTAAGTAATAGTTATGACTCTAACCAAACGGAAGCTGCTGTTGAAAAAATCTTCTCTAAAGTAATAGCTTCATTATCAGGAGGAAAATATATGCCTATTATCATAAATATTGAAAATGTAGAGTTTTTTAAAGCTATTAAGATATTTAAGTTTTTAGTGAATAACTCAATACTTAATTCTTTAGTGCTTTCTAAGACATTTTTAGTTGATAGTTATCTTTTAAAAGGAGTGTTAACTGTTTATAGTTTTATGTATAACCCTATAATTCCAGATAGAGTATTTAAGACGTTAAGGATGGCAATAAGGCATTGCGATAAAAACAATATTATTTTCAACGGATTAAGTTAAAGTATGGATAATCATAAAGTTGTGAAAGTAGGCAATACTAAATTTTGGATTGAAGATGGTATACTTTTTTGTCAATTTTTAAGCACTAATAATTACAGCAAATTAGATTTGAATAAAGTAGAAGAATATATAAAAGCAATTGAAAAAATGTGTCAGGGTAACCCAATGCCTTTTGTTGTAGATATAAGAGGTGTTAAAGGAGCCTTTACACCTGAAGCAGGAAATTTAATGGCTAATTCCCCAATTTTAAAAAGTTTAAGAATTTCTGAAGCTTTTATTCTAAATTCTATTGGAGCAAAACTTTTAATTGCTTCTTATAAAAGAATATACGATTCTACTACACCTCATGGCATTTTCGGTGACATAAGATTAGCAAAACAATACTGTATAGAAACTAAAAATGATTTTTATGGGAGAGAATAAGCTTAAAAATTTAATATTATCTCAATTAGAATCTAACTCTATGGTTACCATAACAGACGACTTAGGAAGAGTAGAGTATGCCAATAATGTTTTTTGTAAAACACTAGAGTATGATAGTGATAAAGTAATAGGAGAATCGCATACACTTTTTAAGTCTCATTTGCATTCAGATCCTTTGTATAAAGGGTTGTGGCGAACTTTAAAAATGGGAAAAACATGGAAAGGTACTCTAAGAGAAACCTTATCTAATGGTAAAGAAATTTGGTTAGATGCAACGATAATTCCATTTAAAACTAAAAAGGAAAAACATACAAGGTATTTAGCAATATATAATGACGTTACCCAATATAAATTAGACAATAAAAACTTAAAAGAAGAAAACATAAAAAGCAAAACACTTTTTAATAATATGCCTGTTTATGTTTTTACAATTACCAAGCATGGAAAAATATTAAATGTTAGTAAAGAATGTTACAATAAAAGCATTCAAGATTTGATAAGTACATATATTTATGACTATATTAACATTGATTTTTTTGAAGTTTTTAAGAGAAATATTGATTACGTATTCATTAACAAGACTTTAAGTGAATTTGAAAGTTATGACCTAGATGCAAATGGAAAAAAAATAAACTATTCTACACTAGTTTCCCCAAATTTTAATGAACTAGGAATTGTAGTTTCGGCAACTTTAATTATAAAACAAAACCTTAAAAAAAATATTATAAATGAAATAGAAAAATTAGGAGTAAGTACTTTAAAAACCCCAAAGGAGTACTCATCTCTTTAACCCTAAATAATTAACTTTAAAACTCCCTACTTATGAAGTTGAACATTATGTTAATTGACGATAATAAAATTGATTTATTTGTTAGTCAAAAAACAATTGAAAAGGTTGTGCCAGATTGCAATGTGCGAACCTTTGTTAACGCAAATTCTGCGCTTAAGTTTTTGCAAATTCTAGACGGTAAAACTGTTTACCCAACGCTTTCCTTACCAGACATCATTTTACTAGACATTAGTATGCCTTTTATGGATGGTTTTCAATTTTTAGAAGAATTTAAAAAACTAAAGAAGCCTAAAAGGAAAGAGATAAAAATTTATATGCTCTCAGCTACAACTAACCTAAAAGATGTTATAAAGGCAAAAAACGAATTACTCTGTGAAGATTTAATCTATAAGCCTTTAAGAAAAGATCATATATATAAGGTGTTTTCAAAAATTGAAACCTATTCAAGTAACTGTAAATATCACAAAGAAAATTATAACTCTGATGCTTTAAGAATTACACCTTAACCCAATCTACTTTATTAACTATAGCCTTTTTTTATGAAGAAAAACTACACTAAAATATGTTTTCTTGCTCTTTTTTGCTTTTCGTTTGGGTACTCGCAAATCTCAAATGAAGGAGTATTTGAAATCTCAGCATCAACTGATGTTTATTTTGAAAATGAATACACTAATAAAACAACAGGAACTCATAACAACGATGGTAATTTATACCTAAACAACAACTTTGTAAACAACGGAACTACAACCTCCACTTCTGGAACTACTTATTTTAAAAGTGCGAGTAATCCTTTGTTAAGTATTTCAGGATTATCTAATGAAATTAACTTTTACAACTTAGAAGTTGATGTAACAGCAACTAACACTAAAGGACTTTCAGTAAACGATGGATTTGCTTTAAATGTAGAAAATGCTGTAAATTTTACAAGTGGAGATATTAGACTTGTTGGAGAAGCGCAACTAATCCAAACGCACTCTGGTGTTGATGCTAATACAATAACATCAGGAAAGTTGTTAATTGACCAACAAGGATACTCATCAGCCTATAAGTTTAACTATTGGTCGTCTCCAATTAATAATGGTGGTACATTTTCACTATTAGGAGGAAAGTTTGATGGTACAGATTCTAGTATTAATTCATTTAATCCACAACAAGCTTCATTTAATTCTGGTTCGCCATACAATGGTTTGCCATCGGTTGTTGATGGATCTGATAATGTAATTACACCTTTGACCATTAATACCTATTGGTTGTATCAATACATGCAAGGTACAGGAGCATATTCTGATTGGGTAAGTTTAGATGAAAACAGCACTTTAAACCCTGGACAAGGTTATACCATGAAAGGGACAAACACTCTATTGTCAGAACAGAATTATGTGTATTATGGAGCGCCAAATAATGGAGATTATTCGTTTGCAATAAACTCAGGAGAGCAATCATTGTTAGGGAATCCGTATCCTTCTGCACTTGATTCTGAAAAGTTTATTAATGATAATATTTTACTTCTAGATGCGCTTTACTTTTGGGTTGATGGAGGATCAACTTCTCATGCTTTAACCGATTATTTAGGAGGTTATGCAATAAGAAATTTAACAGGAGGTACACCTCCTTCAATAGCATCACCTTTAATAAGTGGACTAGGTAGCTCAGGTAGTGTTACACCTCCAAAACAATATATGCCAGTTGGTCAGGGCTTTTTTGTTGAAGCTTATGGTACAGGTTCTATTGTGTTTAATAACTCTCAAAGAGCATTTAAGTCTGAAGTAGTTGAAGAGTCTATTTTTTATAGTACAACAGATAGTAACCAACAAGAATCAGTTAAACAATACATTAGACTAGGTTACGAAGATCCAGAAGGATTTCACAGGCAATTACTACTTGGTTTTTTACCAAATTCACCAGCTGATATAAATTATAACTTGGGTTATGATGCACTGCTAAATAGACATAGAGAAGATGATATGTTTTTTATTATTGATAACGACTTAACTAAAAAATATGCAATTCAAGGTTTAGATGATTATCAAAATACGTTAGAGTTCCCTATAGGTATTTTAATTTCTGAAAATGGAACACATAATATCATGATTGATGCTCTTGAAAACTTTTCTGATAATGTTTATTTAAAAGATAATGTATTAAACACTACTCATAATTTAACCGAGTCTAGCTACAGTGTTAATTTACCAATAGGCGAATATTTAGATAGATTTTCAATAGTATTTATGCCGCAAGCAACTTTATCTAACAATGACAACGATATTGAAAATGTCAAAATTTATTATGATGGTAATGAGCATATAATTATAAGCAATGCAAATAGAGTAGAGCTTAAATCTATAAAAGTATTTAATGTATTAGGTCAAGAAATATTAGCCTTAAATAAGAACCTTAATAATAAAACAAACATATCAATTCCATTTAGTGAAAGTGATGGAGTTTATATTGTACAGATAGAAACAATTAATAGCAAACACACCCAAAAAATCTTAAACTACTAGTTATGAAAAAAATAAAATTTATAATCTCTATTATAACCTTATGCATAGGTTTTAATTACAACGGTTTTTCTCAAGTTGGAATTGGAACAACCAATCCAGATCCTTCTTCAATGTTAGATATAAGCTCTACGGAAAAAGGAATGTTAACTCCACGAATGACCACTACTCAAAGAACTGCAATTTCTAGTCCAGCTGAAGGGCTTTTGGTATTCGATACCGATGAAAATGTGTTTTATTTTTATAATGGAGGAAGTTGGTTGCCATTAGAGGGAGCAGAAACTAGAACTAATTATAAGTTGGTTAAAAGTGTTGCTGATTTATCTGATGAATTATCAGGTGGAAAATATGTTTTAAACGAAAATTACTTATATGAAATCAACGGAACAATACTAATAGATAACCCAATAGATTTAAATGGAGCATATATTGAAGGACATGACACAGGAGAAGATATTCTTGTAAATAATACAGGTTCAGCTTTGTTTAGTGGTAGTAAAGGTGGACGTATTAAAGATGTTGTGATTAGTGGTAATGGACAACAAGTTTTTGATATCACAGGGTCTGGAGTAGAAAGTGTTGTTGGATATAGTGTAATTATTAATGGAGCATCTTCAATAGGAACATTAAGTAACTTAGGTATAGTATATTTTGAGGTGTTTCAGCTCATTAACTCTAGTGATGGTATTGATGCTTCAAATATCACGTCTTTGTATATGGATAAAGTGTTTTGGACTGATACTAATTCAGGTACTTTTTTAACTCTTTCAGGGACATTTGATAATTTGCAATTGGCTAATGGAAGAGTTGTAGCTGATTCAGGAGAAA
Organism: Meridianimaribacter flavus; assembly: GCF_004366715.1. Taxonomy (GTDB): domain Bacteria; phylum Bacteroidota; class Bacteroidia; order Flavobacteriales; family Flavobacteriaceae; genus Gaetbulibacter_B; species Gaetbulibacter_B jejuensis. Next base: position 153,783 of record NZ_SOQZ01000004.1, on the reverse strand, counting down.
CAGGAATTGATTTAAGTGCAAACCCTACAATTAATATTTCTGCTTTGCTTTCTGAAATAAGTTTTACAGGTGCAGGAACAAGAGTAAACCCATATACAGTAGGAACATATCCTGGTTATAACTTCACTACAGCTTGGGATGTGGATTGTCCAGGAATTCAATTAGAAACTGATAATGTAGCAAGTGGAGATATACACCTAGATGCACCAATTGGTAGTGGCTTTGAAACAGATTTTGGATCAATAGGATCAGGAGTTGAGACAAAGCTTGTAGGAACCTCAACATCTAATAACTTATTTAGATTTAGTGCTCCTGTTGATAATAGAATTGTTTATGATGGTGTTAAGACTAGAAACTTTCACATATCATCTAGTATTTCTTTTCAAGGTGATAACAATAACTCAATTTATATCTTCTATATAGCAAAAAATGGAAGTGTTTTAGAAGATACCAAAGTTTATAGAGAAATTGGAGCAAATAATGATGTAGGAGCTGTGTCTGTTGTGGGTTCAGTTGAATTGTCTCAAGGCGATTACATAGAGGTTTGGGCCGAAAAATTCTCTGGAGGAGGTAGTTTGCTTGTGGTTTCTTTAAACCTAATAGCTCAATAATAAAGTAAGTGTTTTTTGAATTGATTAGTAGAGAAGTCTCCTTTTGTATTAAAAGGAGGCTTTTTTAAAATGAGGATTTTCGTAATTAGGATTAATAATTCCTTTTAAACTAAAAATCACAAAATGATTTAAAAGCTCATCATTACTGTAAGTGTCAAAAAGCGTATTGTCTTTAAAAGCAATTTCTTCAAACCTCTTAAAATACAACTCGCAAAACAATTTTATATTCACATCACTACTAATAAACTTAAATACTTGAGCTTTTTGTAGTAGCCCATAAACAATTTCGTTAACAAACTCATCCCTAAAATCATCAAAGACTTTATTGGCTTCAGGGTAGTATTTTTTTAAGCCAAAAATAAACGAAGGTTTAAAGTGTTTTAAATACTCAAACCCTCGTTTGTACAATAGTATAATACAAGAAAGAGGGTCTTGTTCTTTAGCTATTATTTCCTTTATATTTTCATTAAAAGAGTCTATCAAACACGTAACACTAGCTATAACAAGCTCCTCTTTACTACTGTAATATTTGTAAATAGTTTTTTTTGAAATACCCAAACAGTGCGCCAACTCGTCCATAGTAAAACGCTTGCTTCCAAAGGTGGTAAAATTAGCCACCGAACATTCCAAAAGTTCTTCTTTACTTATCATTATTATTTCCAGCCACCACCAAGTGCTTCATATAAATTAACAACACTTAATAACTGCTGTAGTTTATTGTCAATAACATTCAATTCAGCATTTAAAGCGCTTTCTCTTGCAGTTAATAGGTCTAAGTAATTAGCATAACCATTTTTAAGTAATTCCTCAGAATTTGCTTCGGCTTGTCGTAGCGCTTCAACTTCATTTTGTCTGTATTCAAATTTTTCAGTTTCAGCATCATAATCGTATAATGCATTTGATACTTCGTTACCAGCTGTTAGTAAAGTCTTTTTAAAGTTTAATAAGGCTTGTTCTTGTTGAGAAACAGCTACTTCATGCTGAGTTTTAATTTGTCTCTTGTTAAATATTGGCTGTGTTAATCCTCCAACAAGAGTTGCGAACAATGAATTGGCATTAAATAATTCATCTAATTCTAAACTTTGAAATCCGCCACTTGCTGTTAAGGTTAACGATGGGTAAAAATTACTTCTAGCAACATTGGTTAATTCAAAGGCATTAATTAAGCTGTATTCGGCAGCAATAACATCAGGTCTGTTGCTAAGTAGAGTAGCAGGAACACCTAATTTAATATCAGCATTTAACTGCTGTTGAGTTAATGCACTTCGGTTAACAGTTTCTGCTGGTCTTCCTAATAATAAATTAAAAGCATTTTCAGTTTTAAAAATAGCAACTTCCAAATCTACTTTTAGTGCTTTTGCATTATTGTATTGTGCTATATTTTGGTCCACTGCAACTTGAGTCACTTGTCCAGCATCTTTAAGCGCTTTAATGGTGTACACACTGCTATCTCTTGTTGCAATAGTTTGATTTGTAATTTCCAATTGAGCATCTAAAGCTAACAATTGGTAGTAGGTTGAAGCAATAGCTGAAACTAATTGTGTTTTAACAGCTTGATGAGCTGCAACTGTTTGTAAATAGCTAGCTTCGCCAGCACGTTTATTACTTCTTATCTTTCCCCAAATGTCAGCTTCCCAAGATAAGTTTGCTGAAAGTTCATATTGATCTAAAGAAGAAAACAAACCACCAAACTGACTGTTTTCAGATAACTCTTGATGGGTTACTTGTGCGTTAGCACTTACTGTTGGAAAATAGCCTGCTTTACCTTGTTTCATGTAAGCTTCGGCAGCTGCTATTTGTTGAATAGCCACACGAATGTCCAAGTTGTTTTGAAGACCTTCTTCAATATATTGTTTTAAGTAAGTGTCAGAGAACATATCTTTCCATGATACATCTGCCATAGACAAACTATCTTGTGGTAAGTTATCAGTTCTGTACAAATGTTCTGTTTCTTCTAATTCAGGACGTGTGTAATCCTTCGCCACAAAACAACTTTGCAGTGTTAGCGCAAGCATTAAAACTAATGCGCCTTTACTAAAATTTTTATTTATAGTTGATTTCATTTTTTTAAGCTTCAATTGTTTCTACTTCTGGTTTACGAGATACTTTTTCTTGTAACCATTGGAAAAAGATGAATAAAATTGGGATAACAAATACACCTAAAATGGTTCCTATTAACATTCCGCCAGCTGCTCCTGTACCAATGGAATTGTTTCCTTCGGCACCTACACCTTTAGCCAATACTAATGGCATTAATCCTAAGATAAAGGCAAAAGATGTCATTAAAATAGGACGTAAACGTGCTTTGGCTCCATTTATAGCTGCATCTACTAAGCTTTCACCATGTCGTCGACGTTGTACAGCAAACTCCACAATAAGAATTGCGTTTTTAGCTAAAAGACCAACTAACATGATTAAGGCAATCTGGAAGTAGATGTTGTTTTCTAATCCCATCATTTTGGTAGAAAAGAATGCTCCAAATACACCTAAAGGCAGTGAGAAAATTACCGATAATGGTAATAAATAACTTTCGTACTGAGCTGCCAATAAGAAATACACAAACACTATTACTAGTAAGAAAATAACAACTGTTTGGTTTCCTGCACTAACTTCCTCACGAGATAAACCTGAGTAGGCAACTTCATAGGTGCTAGGCAGATTTTTGATTTCTTCATTTACAATGGCAATGGCATCACCTGTACTAAACCCAGGGTTTGAAGCACCACTGATTTTTGAAGAGTTATATAAGTTGAATCGTGTTACCGATTGTGGACCATACACACGTTTTAAACTCACAAACTGTGTGATAGGAGCCATTTCACCGCTTGCTGTTTTTATATATAATTCGTTTAAAGAATTAGCATCACTTCTGTCTTCAGGAGAGGCTTGAACATACACTCTATATTGCTTTCCAAATCTCGCAAAATCTGCTGCATACACACCACCTATATAACCTTGTAAAGTTGAGAATATACTACTAATTGTAACGCCATAACGCTTGGCTAATGGTACATTGATGTCCAATTCGTACTGTGGATATTTTGTGTTGAATGAAGATTGTCCATACTGAATTTCAGGATGCTTCATTAGGTTACCAATGAACTCTTGGGTTGTAGCATCTAAATCTTCAAAACTACCACCAGATTTATCCAGTAAGTTCACTTCAAATCCACCAGAAAGCCCAAATCCAGGAATACTTGGAGGCGCAAAGAAAATGATGTTCGCATCAGGAATACCAGCTGCAATACCAAATAACTTACCAATAATGGCATTAGCCGATAGGTCTTCGCTTTCACGTTCATCCCAATCATTCAGCTTAACAAATCCCAATCCATAGTTTGTTCCAGCTCCACTAATCAAACTTCTACCATTAATAACCGTCACACCTCTAACACCTTCAAGCGCACTGGCTTTTTCATATAATTCTTCGGTCACCATATTTGTTCTGTCCATTGAAGCTCCAGCAGGCAATTCAATATTCATGAATATGATTCCTCTATCTTCATTAGGAACAAATCCAGTAGGCGTCGTATTTGCAGCCCACCAAATTCCAACTCCAGAGAGAATCAATACAAAAGCTGTAATCCATTTGTTTTTGTATAGGAATGCCAATGATTTACCATAACGTTGGGTTGTGGCATTAAATCCAGCATTAAATTTATCGTAGAATTTCTGTAAGAAACTTTTGTTTTTGTGCTCTTCTTCGTCATGACCTTTTAAAAACAAAGCACAAAGCGCAGGACTTAAAGTTAATGCGTTGACAGCTGAAATTAAAATGGCAACAATCAATGTAACACCAAATTGCTCATAGAATACACCTGTTGGACCTTGAATAAAGGTTACGGGAATAAATACAGCAGCCATAACCAAGGTAATAGATATAATTGCTCCTGATATTTCATGCATGGCATCTAGTGTAGCTGCTTTGGCATCTGTTGCACCTTCATCTATTTTGGCATGTACTGCCTCAACAACCACAATGGCATCATCAACCACAATACCAATGGCCAGTACCAATGCAAATAAGGTTAATAGGTTAATGGAGTAACCAAATAAGTTCAAAAAGAAGAACGTACCAATAATAGCTACTGGAACTGCAATAGCAGGAATTAATGTAGAACGAAAATCCTGAAGGAATATAAATACTACCAAAAACACCAATAAGAAGGCTTCAATTAAGGTATTACGTACCTTGTTCATGGAAGCAGTTAAGAAATTGTTGGTGTCGTAATTAATCACATACTCGATACCATCTGGAAAATCTAGAGATAAACGATCTAATTCTGTTTTAATGGTTTCAATAATTTCCTGAGCGTTAGAACCAGCTGTTTGATAAATACCCATATTCACACTTGGGTAACCTTCGGTAAATCCATAACCATCATAACCCTGAGCATCTAACTCAATTTTTGCTACATCTTTTAAATGTAAATATTCACCATTATCTAAAGCTTTTATGATAATGTCTTCATATTGTTTTTCAGTTTTAAAACGACCACTATACTTAATATTGTATGAAAATGCTTGTCCATCGTTTTGCCCTAAAGAACCAGCAGATGCTTCTAAACTTTGTTCTTGTAAAGCTGCTGTAACATCGCTAGGAACAAGATTGTAAGCTGCTAGTTTTTCTGGTTTTAACCATACTCGCATAGCATAATCTTGGTTGGAGAATACTTGTACATTACCAACACCATTAACCCTTTGTAATGCAGGAATAACGTTGATTTTTAAATAATTCTGAACAAAAGTAGCATTGTAATCTTCATTTTTTGAAAATACGGACAAGAACATTAAAGCAGATGTCTGCTGTTTTTGAGTAGTTACACCTGTTTGAATTACTTCACTGGGTAATAATGGATTTGCACGTGCTACACGGTTTTGAACGTTTACAGCTGCTATGTCTGGATCCATTTCCTGATCGAAATAAACAGTAATGTTTGCTGTACCATTATTGTCAGCAGAGGAAGTCATATAAGTCATTCCTTCAACTCCGTTTATTTGTTCTTCAATAGGAATGATAACACTCTCCAAGATTGTTTCGGCACTTGCTCCAGGGTAAGTTGCATTTACTTGAATAGTTGGAGGTGCAATGTCTGGATATTGTTCTACTGGTAAGGTTGAATACCCTAAAACACCCAGAATAACTATAATGATGGAAATAACGGTCGATAAAACCGGTCTTTCTATAAAGGTTTTTAACATGATTTTTGTCTTCTAAATATTATTGAAACAAAGTTTTGATTGGTTTTACGATGCTATCAAAAGCAACTTTTTGTGGTTGAATAGGTGTTCGGTTTCTAAGTTTACCAATACCCTTAACCACTATTACATCTCCTTTTTGTACGCCTGAGTTTACAATGTAAAGCTCATTGGTTTTATCTTGAATTGAAATAAGAGTTGAAACTGTAGTGTTATTTTCAACTTTATAAACAAATGTTTGTCCTTGTTGCTCAAAAGTAGCAGTTTGAGGTACTACAGCAACATTTTCATAATGCTTAGGAATTTCAATGGTACCGCTGTTACCATTGGTTAATAAAAGGTTAGGGTTTTCAAAAATAGCCCTAAAACTTACCGTTCCTGTATTAGCATCTATTTGTCCTGTTACTGTTTGGATAATTCCTTGTTGGTTGTAGGTTTGACCATTAGCTAACAGCAATTCAACCTTTGGGAAGTTGTTTATTTTGTCCTGAAGTGTTTTACCTTCTGTTTGTTGTAAGAAGTTTAAATATTCAGTTTCATTCATAGAAAAATAGGCATATACTTTTTCTATACTTGCAACAGTAGTTAATGGTTTAGCACTTGTAGCACTTACTAAAGACCCTTCTCTGTAAGGAATAGCTCCAACATAACCATCTACAGGGCTTACTACTGTTGCATAACCAATATTTGCAACAATACTATTATAAGCGCTTTTGGCTTGTGCTAAATTAGCTTTAGCAGTTTCTAATTGTACTGAGCTTATTATATTTTTTTCTACCAAAGGCTTTAGTTTGTCAACTTCTACCTGAGCTACATTAACACTAGCTTTAGCAGCTTCAGCATCTTGACTTAAAGATTGAGTTTCCAATTTAAAAAGAGCTTGTCCTTTTTTAACTTGTTGGCCTTCGTCTACCAAAACTTTTTGAATGTAACCAGATACCTTTGCACGTACTTCACTGTTAATTGTTCCTTCAATTGTTGTTGGGTAGGTTGTATAGGCAGTAGCACTTTTTTGAGGGACTTCAGTTACTGTAAATGGTAAAGCCTGAGCTTGCTGTTGTGCTTGTTGCTGTTCTTGTTTACACCCTGTAAACACTAATGTGGCAACTCCCAAAACTATCGTACTATATATTCGAAATTGTTTCATTTTTTGATTTTGATTAGTATTAATTATTTACAATTGTTTCTTTTAATTTATTTATTGATTTTATGGCTTCATCATGAAATTCTACAAAGCTTTCATGAAATTGTAGGTCAAATTTATTTTCATCGCTCAAGTTTTTGTTGGCATCTCTTTTAAAATCCATAATTTCTAAGTGAAGTTGTTGTTCAGATTTCCACTCTTCAATTAGATTTCCTATATCACGAATCATACTGTCATGATCCATAATGAAGTATTTTTTTCTGTCACCTGTTTTGGTGAAGTAGGTTATCTTTTTTAAATCTTGTAAATGATTAAGATGTGTTGAAATTGTACTCTTGCTAGCACAAAGGTTTGATACTAAATCTTCAAAAGTAGTTCCTTGTTTTCCTGTTAAAATCACATAAGAAAAAATTCTGGCTGCCACAGGAGCCATCTGCTTTTTTCTTTCAAAATGAATCCCTAGTTTTTCTACTAACTCACCCTTTTTCCCATCCATTGTTTTCATCTTATTAAAATTTTACAATGCAAAAATATTGATTAGTTCGTAACAAACCGAACTAAACGAAGTTAAACAATTGTTAAATAAATTTTAGGGTTGTTAAAATGAATTGATAAGTATAGTGTTGACTAATGATTGTACAGTTTGAGAGTTGTGTTTTTTTATTTATTTGTATACTTGTGTAACTAATAATTTAACATTGAGTGAAAATTAAAGCCTATATACTTTCTTTTCTTTTTATAGCTATACAGTTTAGTGTTTGCTTTTCTCAAGACGAGTTGCCTCCAATTGAAGTTTATACTACTAAAGATTACAATGCAGGAAATCAAAACTGGTCAATCACTCAAGCAGAAAATAGGTATGTATATGTAGCAAACAATAAAGGCTTGCTAGAATTTAATGGTGCGGTATGGACACTTTATAATTCGCCTAACGAAACTGTTATACGTTCGGTAACAGCGATTAACGAACGTATTTATACAGGTTGCTATATGGAGTTTGGTTATTGGTCGCATAATCAATTTGGAACTTTAGATTATACCTCAATATCTAAAACTTTACAGCAACCACTTATTGAAGACGAACAGTTTTGGAACATCATAGGAGTTGATGATTGGGTATTGTTTCAGTCTTTAAATAGAATTTATATTTATAATATTTCAAACCAAACAATAAAGGTTATTGAATGTGAAACTGAAATTGTTAAAATGTACAAGGTAGGTAACAGTATTTACTTTCAGAAGTATGGCAAAGGTTTATTTAAGTTAGAAAACGGCTTACCTAAATTAGTAAGTAACCATGAAGTATTGAAGAGTAGTAGGATAGTAAATGTATTTCAGCAAGGACAATCATTGTTGATACACACGCAATCTGAAGGATTATTTGTTTTCAATAATGATGAATTGAGAAAATGGAATATTCCTGCCAATGTTCAATTATCAAATTTCACGATTTATAGTAGCATTCAGCTTAAGGATAACAGTTTTGCTTTAGGAACAATATCAAACGGTTTATTGCATTTAACCGAAGATGGTATAATTAATTATTCCATAAGTCACGAAGATGGTTTGGGTAATAATACTGTATTATCTTTAATGGAAGATGTGGATAACAATATATGGCTTGGTCTAGATAATGGTGTTAACTGTGTTAATATTACTTCTCCGTTTAGAATTTACAATGATATAAAAGGCGATTTAGGAACTGTGTATTGTTCTGCAGTTTACAACGGAAACCTTTATTTAGGAACTAATCAAGGACTTTTCTACAAAAAAGAAGATAGCAGCGAAGCGTTTAAATTTATTAAAGGTACTAAAGGACAGGTTTGGTGTTTGAGAGTTGTAAATGACCAATTATTTTGTGGTCATAATATGGGAACTTATGTAGTAGAAAATAATTCAGCACAATTAGTTTCCAATGTGCAAGGTACTTGGGATATTCAACCTATTAAAGATGCTGAAAACCTACTGTTACAAGGAAATTATAATGGGTTGAACATTTTAGAGAAAACATCATTAGGTTGGACTTTCAGGAATAAAATAGAAGGATTTAATAATTCATCTAAGTATTTTGAGCAATCACAAAATAATGAGATTCTGGTAAGTCATGAGTACAAAGGAGTTTTTAAAATAAAAGTTGACGATGCCTTAACCAAAGTTATTAAACTCACAAAAGATAGTACTGTAGATAAAGGCTATAATTCTAGTCTAGTAAAATTTAACAATTCTATTTTTTACGCATACAAAAAAGGAGTTTTTAAATATGATTCTGAAAACAGTACATTTCAAAGAGATTCTATATACAGTAAGTTATTTAATGAGCAAAGCTACACCTCAGGTAAGTTGATTGCGCATCAAAACTCGAATAGGCTTTGGAGTTTTTCTGATAAGGAACTTAACTATCTTACACCTGGGAAATTAAGTCGTATCCCAGAAATACATTCAATTGCTTTACCAAGTTCATTGAGAAATGAAATGACAGGTTATGAGAATATATCTTACTTGCATGGTCAAAAATACCTTTTAGGGTCTTCATCAGGATATATTGTAGTTGATTTAGAAAAGCTTAAAGAACGAAAGTTTAAAATAGACATCAACACAATAAAAATGAGTGCTCTTGATGGAGACCAAAGTGCTATAGATAAATCTGTGTCAGGAAATTTTGAAAATAAAGAAAACAACTTAACATTCTCGTATAGTATCTCTGAATTTAATCGCTATTCTGAGGCAGAGTATCAATATCAGCTTAAGGGAATTTACGATAATTGGAGTTCGTGGAGTAACCATTCTGAAGAGTCTTTCAAAAACTTACCCTACGGAAACTATACTTTTAATGTAAGAGGAAGAGTAGGTAATACTATTACAACTAATGTAGCGTCTTATAATTTTACAATTGCAAAGCCTTGGTATATAACCAATACAATGATTGTTTTATATGTGTTGGGTGTTGCGCTGTTTTCATTCTTTATGCATAATGTATATAAAAACTATTACAAAAAGCAACGTGAAAAACTATTAGAAAGAACTCAACGCGAATTAGATCTTAAGAAATTAGAAAATGAACAACAGCTTATGGCTTTTAAGAACGAAAAGCTACAACAAGACATAGACAACAAAAACCGAGAGCTGGCTATTTCCACTATGAGCTTGATAAAGAAAAATGAGTTTTTAAATAGCATTAAAGATGAACTTAAAGCTGCCCAAGAAGGAAAGGGTTTAAAACCTGTTATTAAAATCATTGATAAAAACCTTAATAATACTGATGATTGGAAACTCTTCCAGGAAGCCTTTAATAATGCTGATAAAGATTTTCTTAAGAAGATTAAAGCTAAACACACATCACTTACTCCAAACGATTTAAGATTATGTGCTTATTTACGACTAAATTTAAGTTCAAAAGAAATAGCTCCTTTACTAAATATTTCTCCTAGAAGTGTAGAAGTAAAACGATACAGACTTCGTAAAAAAATGGAATTAGAGCATGATGTGAGCTTAACAAATTATATCTTGGATTTATAACACCCAAACAAATAGTTAAAATACCTATACATTACCACAACATTTTATGCAAATAGCTAATCTACAACGATGTAGTTTGGTGTTTTGTAATGCTTCTAAAACCTAACAAAAGCAAGGGTTTTTTGTCAAATTCGTAAAAAAATGTGATTTTTTTTGATTTGTATATTTTTTGTAGCGTGCGTTTTTGATAATTTATTAGTGTAATGTGATAATTTTACCATACAACTAATATTCAATCTATATGAAAAAAACATACTTCATTGCTTTTATTGCCTTATTTATGTTTTCCGCATTTTCTTATGCGCAAACAATTAACGTAAAAGGTAATGTAAAAGATGTAGCAACAAATGCACCACTACCAGGTGTAAATATTGTTGTTAAAAACACTGCAAAAGGTGCTTCGACCGATTTTGATGGAAATTTCTCAATTAACGATGTGCCAATTAATTCAATTTTAGTAGTTACTTATTTAGGGTATCAAACTCAAGAAGTAACTATAACAAGTAGTCAAGAAATCTCAATTCTTTTAGTTGAAGATGCCGAATCTTTAGACGAGGTAGTGGTTATTGGTTACGGAACACAAAAGAGAAAAGATGTAACAGGAGCTGTGTCTCTAGTATCATCTGAAACTTTAGAAGATTTAAAACCTGTAGATGCAGCAATAGCACTTCAAGGTACATCTTCAGGTGTTACTGTTAACTCGCCTTCGGGTTCTCCAGGAGCTGAGTTTAATATTATCATTAGAGGTATTAGCTCTAATGGTAGTAACAAACCACTTTACATTGTTGATGGTTATGAGGTGTCATCCTTTAACACTATAAGTCCAAATGATATTGAATCAATAACAGTGTTAAAAGATGCTCAAGCAGCTATTTATGGTATTAAAGGAGCAAATGGTGTCGTTTTAATTACTACAAAGTCAGGTAAGAAAAATTCAGCACCAAAGTTTTCATATAATGCATATACAGGAACTCAAGAGACAACACGTACACTTCCTTACTTAAATGCTACAGAGTATGCTTTATTACTTAATGAAAGTTATGCTACTAATGGGCAAGCTTTACCTTATCCTAATGTTTCAGGATTAGGAGCCGGAACTGATTGGCAAGACGAAGTATTTAGTAATGCACCTATAACTAACCATAATGTTAGTTTGTCTGGTGGTGGTGAAAAAATTACTTACTATGTTGGAGCTTCGCGTTTGGAGCAAGATGGTATAGTAGCTAGAGATAAATCTGATTTTGTTAGAAACAACATCAAGATTAACCTAGGAATAGATATTTCTAAAAAATTCAAGTTTACAACTAATGCTAATTATTTTACAGCATCAAGTAGAGGGTTTTCAGAGAACGCTTTAGGTTCGGTATTATTCAATGCTTTAAACTACGCGCCAACTTTTAATGTAGATGAAGAAGATTGGAATGGTACTTTAGGAAACGAAGTTATTAATCCACTGTCACAAATAAGAAATACTTATAACAGCTACAACGGAACTAATATTGAAGGTAATTTTCAGTTAGAATACAAACCTTTAAAAGAATTGACCGTAACCTCAAGAATTGGATACAAAGTATATTCTGATAAAGGAAAATCGTTTGCTCCAATTGTTGAGTATGGAACAGGAAAAGTGTTTAATAATCCTAGAAGTAGAGTTGACCAATCGAGAAACCACTACAACTCTTATACTTGGGAAACATTCATTAATTACGATAAAACATTTGCCGATAAGCACCACGCAACAGTAACATTGGGTACAAGTGCTCAAAGAAATTGGGGAGATGGTTTAAGCGCAAGCGGATTTGATGTACCAAATAACTCTTGGGAATTTGCTGATATAAGTTTAACACCAGGATTAAGTGATGCAAAATCAAACGCTTCTTATGTTTACGATAACAGACTAACATCTTACTTTGGAAGACTGCAATACGATTATATGGGCAAATACTTATTGTCTGCAATGGTTCGTAGAGATGCTGCTTCAGATTTTTCTCCAGAAAACAGAGTAGACTACTTTAAGTCTGTAACTGCTGGTTGGAAAATTTCTGATGAGCCATTTATGGAAGATTCTGAAGTAATAGATTTCTTAAAGTTAAGAGCTAGTTATGGTACACTTGGTAATAACGTTGGAGCCGATTTATACCGAGCTTTATTAAATGGTGAAGCTACTTATGTAATGGATGGAGCTTTAGTAACAGGAGTTGCAAATGGTAGATTACCAAATCCTAATGCACAATGGGAAACAGCAGAAAAGCTAGATGTAGGTTTTGATATTACATTACTTAACAACAAAGTAGACATTACAGCAGATTATTTTGTTGAAGATAGAGAAGATCTGCTTATAGGAGGTTTACCAGTTTCAGGTATTTTAGGAACTGCTGCTCCAGGAGGAGGAAACCCAACGGTTAATGCAGGAACAACACGTAGTAAGGGGTTTGAATTTAGTATTGGTTATAAAGATGACTTTTCTGATAACTTAAGTTTTGCTGCTAATTTCAACTTTACTAATGTAAAAGGAGAAGTAATTTCAATCAATGGAGATGTTATTCCTGAAGGAGGCGCTTTTGGTGTGGGTCAATTAGCACCATCAAGAATGGAAGTAGGACAGCCAATAGGATATTTTTATGGATTAAAAACAGATGGAATATTTCAAAACCAAGCTGAAGTTGAAGCACATCCTTCACAATTGGCATTAGGAGCCGAAGCTGCTCCAGGAGATATTCGTTATGCTGATGTTAATGGTGATGGAGTTATCGATTTTGATGATAGAACTTATTTAGGAAAACCGCAAGCAGACTATTACATGGGATTGAATTTAAGTGTAAACTTCAAGAATTTTGATCTTGCAACCTATATGTATGCTGAAGTTGGAAAAGAAATGGTTAGAAACTATGAGAGGTCTCAACCTAATGTAAATCGTTCTAATTTATACCTTAATAGATGGAGAGGTGAAGGTACTAGTAATACAGTACCTAGAGTTACAACTGCCTCAACAACTAACAGATTATTCTCTGATTTTTATGTGGAAGATGCATCATTCTTGAGAATTCAAAACATCCAATTAGGATACTCATTACCTGATAATGTTTTAGAAAAAATAGGAATGAGTAAATTCAGAATTTATGCAGCGGTAAACAATGCATTTACATTTACTGAATACTCAGGGTATGATCCTGCAGCTACTTCTGGAGATGCAATTGGAGGAGGAATCGACTATGGGTTTTATCCAATATCAAGACAGTATTTATTAGGGTTAAATCTTTCACTATAAAAAATGATTAAAATGAAAACATACTTAAGAAAAATTAAAAAACTGTCACTTTTAATCGTTATGGGTTTAGCCATTAATGCTTGTGGTGACGACTATTTAGAAGATGTATCAACATATAACATAGATTCTGAAAACTATTTCAATTCAGAAGACGATTATTACAATGCCTTAATAGCAGTTTACGATATACTTCAATCTACCTATGCTAATGTTATTTTAGGAGAAATAGCTTCTAATAATACTTTATGTGGAGGAGAGAGTGCTACTGACGTTGTTGGGTGGCAACAAATTGACGATATGATTCATACACCAGTAAACAGTAACCTAAGAGATATATGGAACTGGATGTATGCAGGTGTAAATCGTGCAAATTATATTCTAGAATTTCAAGATAAAACCGATTTTGAAGGTAGAGAAACAATAATTGCTGAAGCAAGATTTTTAAGAGCTTATTTCAATTTTGAATTAGTAAAATGGTTTGGTCCCATTCCAATTAAGGAATCAAGATTTCAATTAGGTGATGAAACTACAATACCAAGGTCACCAGTTGAAGATGTCTATGCACTTATTGAAACCGATTTAATCTACGCAGTAAATAATCTTACTTACACTGCACCACAAACAGGAAGAGCAACTAAAGGTTCAGCACAAGCATTATTAGGAAAAGTGTATTTATATCAAGATAAGTTTCCAGAAGCAGCAAATGTATTAGACCTTTTAATCATGGATGGACCGTATGATTTGGTTACCGACTATGATACCATTTTTGAGATGGAAGGCGAAAACGGAATTGAGTCAGTGTTTGAAGTTCAATATACTGATGTTGAAGGAGCAGGATTCGATTGTTTACAGTGTAGCGAAGGTAATGTAGCAGTTGGTTTTAGCGGAGTAAGAAACTATAGTGGCCCACTGTTTACACCTGGATTTAGCTTTAATGTTCCTGTTCAAGAAGCCGTTGACGAGTTTGAAGATGGTGACTTAAGAAAAGACGTTGCAATTTTAGATATCCAAGCATGGGCAGATGAAACAGGGGCTACTTATGGTACAGGTTATGAGCATACAGGCTATTTCAACAGAAAGTATTTACCTAGAACTAGAAGTACAGAAGCAGCAGGAGATTTAAACCTAACAAACCCTAATAATTACAGGGCAATTCGTTTTGCTGATGTGTTATTAATGGCTGCTGAAGCTTTTAACAGAGGAAATATCAATGATACTAAAGCTCAAAATTTCCTAAACAGAGTAAGACAAAGAGCCTTTGGTGATACAGAGCATAATGTTACAGCAACAGGAGACGCTTTAACACAAGCTATTTATCATGAAAGACGCGTAGAGTTAATAGGTGAAGGTCATCACTTCTTTGATTTGGTAAGAACAGGAAGAGGTACTGAAATACCAGGATTTACAGCTAATAAGAACGAATTATTTCCTATTCCATTACAAGAGATTCAATTCTCAAACGGAAATTGGGAACAAAACCCAGGATACTAAAATATAAGACTATGAAAATTTTAAAGTACACACTTGGCTTATCGCTCATTGTCCTTACATTATTTGGATGTACTAGTGATGATGATAATACAGATTTTGTCAATCAAATTGAAGCACCAACAAATGTTTCGGCATCTGTAAGAGTAACACAAGACAACACAGGATTAGTTACCATAACACCTTTAGCAGAAGGTGTAACAACCTTTAACATTGGTTTTGGTGATAATTCAGAACCTTCAGGAGTTATCCTACCAGGAGGAAGTGTAGACCATGTTTACGAAGAAGGAACTTACGAAGCAACAATAACTGCTAACGGACTTAATGGCTTATCAACTACTATCACACAACAAATTGTAGTGTCATTTCAAGCTCCAGAGATTTTAGAAGTTATTATAGAAAACGATCCAGCATTATCAAAAACAGTTAACGTAACTGTTACTGCAGATTATGCAATGTTTTATGAAGTTGATTTTGGAGAAGATGATTCAACTGAGCCATCTTCAGCCAATATAGGTGAAACTATTTCTTACACTTACCAAGAAGCTGGTATTTATACCATTACTATTGAAGCAATGGGAGCAGCTATTGAAACAACTACATATTCAGAAGACTTTGAAGTTACAGCTATTTTACAACCATTAGCATCGGCACCAACACCACCTTCAAGAGCTGAAGAAGATGTAATATCAATATTTAGTAGTGTTTATAATGATGTTCCAGATACTAACTATTTTCCAGATTGGGGACAAGGAGGTCAAGGTAGTGGTTGGGCCATGTTTGATTTAGGAGGAGACCAAATGCTACAATATGTAAATTTAAGCTATCAAGGTATTGCCTTAGCCGATGGAACTTCGGTAGACGTTTCTAACATGGAATCTCTTCATTTAGATGTTTGGACTGCTGATGCAGTGACTGATATTGAAGTATCACTAATTAATAACGCATCAGGTACAGTTACAGAAGCTCCAGTAACAGTAGCATTAAATGCTAATAGCTGGACAAGTATTGAAATTCCTATTTCAGATTATATCGATCAAGGATTAACAGTAACGGAAATTTTTCAACTAAAATTTGTAGGCGAACCATGGGCTGCTGGAACAGTGTTTATTGATAATATTTATTTCTGGAAAACACCATCAGCAACACCAACAGGTGTTTTAGGAACTTGGAAGTTATCTACTGCTCCAGGATCATTAGGAGTTGGTCCAGCACCTGGAGATACTAGCTGGTGGAACTGTGATGCAGCTTGCGTAACTGATAGAGCTTGTTACTTTGACGATGAGTATATTTTTAATGCTGATGGAACTTTTAGTAATGTTCTTGGTGCTGATACTTGGGTTGAAGGTTGGCAAGGTGGAGGAGATGCATGTGGAGCTCCAGTAGCACCTCATGATGGATCTAATCCTGCAACTTTTGTTTACAACGATATAGATGGTACAATAACATTAAATGGAGTAGGAGCTTATATTGGAGTGCCTAAAGCCAATAACTCTGGTGAATTGAGTAATCCAGCTGATGCACCAGCATCTATTACTTATAGTGTAGAGCTTTCTAATTTCGACACTGAAATGACAGTATCTATTGAAGCTGGAGCAGGAGTATTCTGGCAATTTCATTTAGTAAAAGAATCAGAGCCAGTATCTCCATTAACAGGAACATGGCAAGTCGCTCAGGAAGCAGGAGCTTTAGGAGTTGGTCCAGCACCTGGAGATACTAGCTGGTGGAATTGTGATGCTGCTTGTGTAACTGATAGAGCTTGTTACTATGACGATCAATACGTTTTTGGAGCTGATGGATCGTTCAGTAATGTTCTTGGAGCAGATACTTGGGTTGAAGGTTGGCAAGGTGGAGGAGATGCATGTGGAGCTCCAGTAGCACCTCATGATGGATCTAACCCAGCAACTTATACATATGATGAAGGAGCAGGAACCGTAACACTAAATGGTATAGGTGCTTTTATAGGAGTGCCTAAAGCAAATAATTCAGGTGAGTTAAGCGATCCAGCAGATGCGCCATCATCAATTACATATAGTGTAACGTTTATTGACAGTAATACAATTAATGTTTCTATTGAAGCTGGAGCTGGAGTTTTCTGGCAGTATAAGCTTGTAAAAATTTAAAAAATAAGACTATGAAGAAATTAAGATATATTTTCGCTTCACTTTTGGCAATAGCTTTTGTAGCTACTTCTTGTCAAGATGATGATGCAAGTTTTGGAGATATAGTAGCTCCATCAAATATTGTTGTAACTACCGAAATTGTAGGGCAGGATGCCGATAATCCTTATGGTGATGGGAGTGGTGTAGTTAATTTTAAAGCTACAGCAGATAATGCTATCAACTTTAAGTTTGTTTACGGTTCGGTTGCTGCAAACTCACCAATTGGAGAGGTAGCAATGAATTTTTCTAACTTAGGCATTAATACCTATGACATTGTTGTTATAGCTTATGGTGCTGGCGGAACATCAAGTTCTACATTAGTTACTGTAGAAGTTTTAGCAACTTATGCGCCACCTGAAGATTTATTAGAACTGCTAGTAGGTGATGGCTCTAAAACTTGGAGAATGAAATCTGAACAACCAGGACATTTTGGCTTGGGTCCAGTAGGAGGACAAATTCCAGCGGAATGGTATGGAGCTGCAGCTAATGAAAAAGTTGGAGTAGGAATGTATGACGATCGTTTTATATTTAATGCAGATGGAACTTTCACTCACATTACTAATAATACTAATGATGATCCTACAAACGATCCAACAGGAACCATTTTTGGTCGTGATGGTCTTGTAAGTGAATTAGGAAGTGGTACAGGAACAATTAATGGAGCTGATGTTGAAAACTTCCTTTATAATGATTATTCTGAGACTTGGACGCTTATTGCTCCTGGAGGGCAAGAAACCTTAAGCTTATCAGGATTAGCATTTATAAGCTATTACTGTGGTGGTAACCATAATTATCAAATTGTAGATCGCTCTGTTCCAAATGAAATTTTATTAAAAACTACTGATGGAAATGGAGAGTTCGATTGGTGGTTCATTATTACTTCAGAAGAAGAAGGAGCAGGACAAGATCCTTTCGAAACGGACTTTGATAATTTAGTTTGGGAAGATGCTTTTGATGTTAATGGAGCTCCTGATGCTACAAAATGGACCTATGATTTAGGTGCTGGTGGCTGGGGAAATGGTGAATCCCAAACTTACACAAACGCATCTGATAACGTTATTGTTGAAGACGGTTTGCTAAAAATAACTGCAAAAGCCGATGGAGGAAGTTATACTTCTGCTAGATTAAAAACTGAAAACTTATATGAGTTTACTTATGGTAGAGTTGAAGTAAGAGCAAAACTACCTGCTTCACAAGGGACTTGGCCAGCAATATGGATGTTAGGAGAAGATTACCAAACTAATACATGGCCAGCATGTGGTGAAATAGATATTATGGAACAAACAGGACAAGACAAAAATGTAGTTCTAGGAACTGTTCATCATCCTGCAGTATCTCCTGGAGCTGGAGATTCTTCTAGTACAAGTGCGCCAACTTCAACAACAGAATTTCATAATTATACTGTTGAGTGGAGAACAGACGAAATTATTTTCTTAGTTGATGATACTGTCTTCCATACTGTGAGTAATAATGCAGGTTTACCTTTCAACAGTGATTTCTTTTTGATTTTAAACGTTGCAATGGGAGGAACTTTAGGAGGAACAATTGATCCTGCATTTACCGAAGATACTATGGAAGTTGATTATGTAAGAGTATACCAGTAAGAAATGAAAGACTATATAAAAACGTATCTGCAGCTCGTCTGTATAGGACTATTATTGGTTTCATGCAACCAAACTGATGAGAAAAAATTGGCAATAAATACTGTCAATACTAATCTTAATACTACCATCGAGTCTAAAGTAGATAGCCTTTTAGCTATAATGACTTTAGAAGAGAAAATTGGGCAAATGAACCAGTACAATGGGTTTTGGGATGTTACTGGTCCAGTGCCTGAAAATGGTGATGCCGCAAAAAAATACGATGATTTAAGAAAAGGGTTAGTAGGTTCAATGCTTAATGTAAGAGGCGTAAAAGATGTGAGAGCTGTTCAAAAAATAGCCGTTGAAGAAACACGTTTAGGTATTCCGTTAATTATTGGGTTTGATGTTATTCATGGTTATAAAACGATTAGCCCTATTCCATTAGCTGAGTCAGCTAGTTGGGATTTAGAAGCCATAAAAAAATCAGCAGAAGTTGCAGCTGAAGAAGCTGCAGCTGCTGGTATAAACTGGACATTTGCTCCAATGGTTGATATCTCAAGAGATGCACGTTGGGGAAGAGTAATGGAAGGATCTGGAGAAGATACCTATTTATCTAGTAAAATAGCTGTAGCACGTGTAAAAGGGTTTCAAGGAGAAGATCTTTCAGCTCATAATACTATTGCGGCTTGTGCAAAGCATTTTGCTGGTTATGGTTTTGCCGAATCAGGTAGAGACTATAATACTGTAGATGTTGGTACTTCAACACTTTACAATACTATTTTCCCACCATTTCAAGCAGCAAATGAAGCAGGTGTAAGAACCTTTATGAATTCTTTTAACGAGCTTAATGGTGTGCCAGCAACAGGTAATAAATATTTACAAAGAGAAATTCTTAAACATCAATGGGGTTTTTCAGGTTTTGTAGTGTCAGATTGGGGATCAATTGCAGAAATGATTGCACATGGTCATGCTAAGGATGGTGCTCATGCTACAGAATTAGCGGTTAATGCAGGTTCTGATATGGATATGGAATCAAACCTTTATGTTAATGAGTTGGTCACTTTAGTAAAAGAAGGTAAAGTAGACGAGCAATTTATCACTGATGCTGCAAGAAGAATTTTAAGAGTAAAATTTGAATTAGGATTGTTTGATGACCCTTATAAATACTGCAACGAAGAGCGAGAGCAAAGCGTAACAGGTAGTAAGGAAATTCAAGATGCAGTGTTGGATATGGCTAAAAAATCTATAGTGTTATTAAAAAATGAAAACAATGTTTTGCCTTTAAAAAAGGAAGGACAAAAAATAGCAGTTATAGGAGCTTTAGCTAATGATAAAACAAGTCCGTTGGGTAGTTGGAGAATTGGAGCTGATGACGGAACAGCAGTTTCAGTTTTAGAAGGATTAAAAGCATATTCTGGAAATCAAGTTACCTATGCTAAAGGAGCAGATTTGGTATATGGACAAACTGTTTTTGCACGAGAATTAGATATTAATGTATCTGATAAAAGTGGGTTTGCCGAAGCTAAACAAGTTGCTAAACAAGCAGATGTTGTTATTATGGTATTAGGAGAGCATGGGTTTCAAAGTGGAGAAGGAAGAAGTAGAGCAGATATTGATTTACCTGGAGTTCAGCAAGAATTACTTGAAGAGGTTTATAAAGTAAATAAAAACATTGTTTTAGTGCTTAATAATGGAAGACCGTTAAGCATTAATTGGGCTGATGAGCATATACCAGCAATTGTTGAAGCGTGGCATTTAGGAACACAAAGTGGTAATGCTATTGCACAAGTGTTGTATGGAGATTATAACCCAAGTGGTAAATTACCAATGACTTTTCCAAGAAGCGTAGGTCAATTACCATTATACTACAACAGTAAAAGTACAGGACGACCAAATATGCCTTCACCAGGCGAGGTATTTTGGTCTCATTATACAGATGTAAGCAATACACCATTATATCCTTTTGGATATGGTTTGAGCTACACTACGTTTAATTATACCAATTTAAAGGTTAACGTAGTTTCTAACAACACAGTTGAGGTAAGTGTTAAACTGACTAATACTGGTAAACTAAAAGGTAAAGAAGTAGTGCAATTATATATGCAAGACTTATTTGCAAGTGTTACACGACCAGTAAAAGAGTTAAAGGGTTTTGAATTAGTCGAGCTAAACCCTAACGAGTCAAAAACAATTAACTTTAAATTGTCTAAAAATGAGTTAGGGTTTTATTCCAACGAAGGAAAATTTTTACTTGAACCAGGAGACTTTAAAGTGTATGTTGGAGGAAGTTCAAATACAACATTAGAAGCTAAATTTACATTAGAATGAGAAATAGTTTTTTAATAGCATTATTGTGTATTGCTTTTACATCTTGTGACAAAGCATCAAAAAAAGAATTAATTTTTGAAGAAGACTTTACAGGAAGTTCATTAAACGAATCATTTTGGAATTATGAATTAGGAGATGGCTGCCCTAACCTCTGTGGTTGGGGCAATAATGAACGACAGACTTATACCAAACACAATGTTTCAGTAAAAGATGGTTTGTTATATATTAAAGCAACAAAAGATAGTACGCTTTACGAGTCAGGAAGAATTACTACAGCAAAAAAGATTGAATTTCAATACGGAACAGTTAAAGTTAGAGCAAAGTTGCCACAAGGACAAGGTATTTGGCCTGCAATTTGGATGTTAGGCTCTGATATTGGTGACAAAGGTTGGCCAGCATGTGGAGAAATTGATATTATGGAATATGTTGGTAAAGTACCACATGAAGTACACACAACATTACATACTCCTGATAGTTATGGTCAATCTAAAAACACTAAAATTACAACAAACGATAAAATAGAAGAAGGCTTTCATATCTATAAATGTAATTGGACTAAAGATTTTATTGAGTTTTTTATTGATGATACTTTGGTTTACACTTTTAATCCAGAAGTTAAAAACGATAAAACATGGCCTTTTGATAAACCGTTTTATATTATATTAAACATGGCTATTGGAGGTAATTTTGGAGGTCCAGAAGTAGATGATTCAATTTTTCCTCAAGAGTTTATTGTAGATTATGTAAAGGTTTATAAATAAGATGGTTTAATCATAAAATGTCTTCTAAAGTCCTATTTGTTAATTTTTTACAAATTTTTTTTCGTAAATTTCTTAAAAAATCGACAAAACGCTTGTTTTTTTCGTTTAATTACATAAATTTGCGATATTGAACCCCTTAAATCTAAACTATGAAAACTAAATTTACTATACTTATGATGGTTTTTTTCCTAGCTATGAGTAACGGATTTGCTCAAAAAAAGGATGAGGCTCAAAATATTATAAGCGGTAAAGTTTCAATAACTAAGTATCATGATCGTGAAGATTTAGAAAAGATGCAAAAAGGAGAGTTGTTGGATTTGTATACCGAACGTATAGAAGTCATTGTTAACATTCTCCCTAATATTGCTTTTGCAACGAAGCCTGGTATTACAATGACGTCTTTAGGAATTCCAGACACTAAGGATAATAGAAAAGCATTAGAGGATAATAAAAACGCCTCAAAAATTTACTTTGATAGTACAATTGAATTTCAAAAAAAGGTGTTGCCTTATTCAGATAAATCAAATTTAATTGCAGCTATTCTTTTTTATGAGCAAACACTAAAATCGCTACATACTTATAACGAATTTAATAACTAAACAATTTGGTATTGTTTTTATCAAAACCTCAACCTAATAAGTTGAGGTTTTTTTATTTGTAATCTTTTATTTTTCTGATAAATAGGAGTTTTCTTGTTAATTAGTATTTCTTCTTCATTAAAAAATAGTCAAATTATCTTAATTTTTGTAGGAATAAACTGTCTTTTATATTAAAAAAATGTATTTTACCGATATTATTTGTATTTCATAGGAAAAGTTAATATGTTTGGTCTAATAGTATAAAAATGAACCCCAAACCTAATTACAAATTTACCTACTATGAAAAACTCTACTCAAATTTTATGTGTATTACTTTTTGTTGTTGGCAACATTTTTGCCCAACAGGAAAAGGGAATAATAGGAGCAAATAACTGGTTGAATAATTGGACAGAGTTTAAACCAAATCATACTGATTATGGTGAGCCAACACAAATTTTAACCGGAAACATCACAAAAGATACAAAGCTTAATAAAAGAGATGTTTACCTTTTATTAGGAAGTGTTTTTGTTACTGATAGTACTACACTTACAATTGAACCAGGTACAGTAATACTTGGAGATTTTGATACTAATGGGTCACTTACCATTAGTAAAGGCAGTAAAATTATTGCTGAAGGGACTCAAACCGATCCAATTGTTTTCACTTCAAACAGAAGCGTAAAAAAACAAGGAGATTGGGGAGGTGTTTTTGTATTGGGAGATGCACCAATTAATAAATATGGAAATGGTTCTTCAGTTGAATACGGATTAAGACCTTCATCTTATGAAAATATTAGTTATGGTGGTGACAATACTGAAAGCAATTCAGGTATTTTAAAATATGTAAGAATTGAATTTGCTGGTAAAAGAACTAAAGACTTTGGTTATTTTAACGCACTTACTTTAGCAGGAGTTGGAAACCAAACCATTATTGAAAATGTTATGGTAAGCTATTGCGAAGGAAACTCTTTCAATATTCTTGGAGGAGAAGTAAACTTAAATAAGATGATTTCATATAGAACAAGTAGTAATGACTATGAGTTTAATTATGGAACATTATGTAATATTTCAAATTCTCTAGCAATTAGATCTCCTTATATTTCAGGAGCTGATGGTTCAATATGTATGCACATTGCATCTTATGATAAAAAAGATGAAGTAGATTTTACTAAACCTGGAACTTTTGTTAATGCTGAAAACTTAACATTAGTAAACATTAGTGATAATTTAGAAGCTGATATAAAAGTTGGTTTGGTAAAAGAAGCACTTTATATTGATCAAGATGCGTCATTGAGAATGAACAAAAGTGTAATTTCTGGATTTAACCCAGCGGTTATTTTAGATGACAATATCAAAGTAAATAGTGAAAATCTCAAAAAGATAAGATTTAGTGAAATGTATTTCAACAACTGCAACGGAAACATTTTTACTAAAAATAACTCCAATAACGAAGACTTAGAGAATTGGTACGGAAACAGTGTATTTTTTAATGTGTATTCTAAAGGAGACGACTCTGAAACATTTATTGATGCAACAAGCACGAGACGTCCTGATTACAGATTACGAATTAACAAAATTATTGCTTCTAACGCCTACGAAGACTAATAGATAGATTCATGTAATTTTTTAAACACTCTATTCATAATGAATTGCGTGTTCTTTTTGATTAATCAATTAAGAAGCTCTTTTAAGAGTTAACATTGAGAATAAAAAAGGGAATTAAAAAACAGAACTGAATGCAAAAAACTACCATCCTTAAAGCCCTATTTTTCGGAATTTGTTTGTTGGCTTTTCTTTCAACAGAAAAATCAAACGCTCAAATAGTTATTGGTACGCCAAATTTAGGATTCAGTCAAGCATGCGCAAGTGAGTCGTTCAATACGTATAACACAACATTTGTATTTTCACCAGAATCTGCTTTGAGCGCTTCAAACCAATTTATCATTGAAATGTCTGACGCTGATGGAAGCTTTTCAGATCCAACAATTGTATTTACATCAAATGCAGGAGAAGTTACAACTTCACCAGCTACATTAAGCTTTTCTTTACCTGAAACAACTTCAGGTGAAGGTTACAGAATAAGAATTAAAAGTACTGCTCCTGTAGCTACTAGCTCTGGCTCAGCAACTTTTGCGGCTTATTATAAAGCACAGGATAGTCCGTTTACTATTAATAATTTAGTGTCTACAGGAGCGTATTGTACTGGAGGTAGTTATTTGTTGACTATTGATAATCCAGGAACAGGTTCAAATGATTCTCCTTTAAACTATCCATCACTTACATTTAATTGGTATAAAGAAACTGGTCCAACAACTTCAGTATTTGTAGCTCAAGGAAACACTCTAGAGGTTACTGAAGAAGGAACTTATTTTGTTGAAACTAATTATGGTACTTGTACCTCTAATTCATTTTCAAATAGAGTTACTATTAGTGAGGCAACTTCAGGAGAAGCTAATGCATCAATAGTTTCTAGTTTAGGAAATCCGTTTTGTCCAGATCAAGGAATGACAACATTAAGCACTATTGGCGGAAATAGTTACCAATGGTATAAGGATGGAAATATAATTCCAGATGCTACAGAGCAAATGTATCAAACAAACGAATCTGGAGTGTTTTCTGTTCAAGTAGATTTAGGAAGTTGTGAAGCTTCAGGTTCCATAGATTTAGTGAGTGAAAGCTTTACAAGCACTATTGATGTTCCTGAAGAAAATACTATGGAAGAAGGCGAAACCTTATGGGTGAGTTTAACAACAACAGCTATTGATCCAGAATTTCAATGGTATTTCAACAACAATTTAATAGCAGGAGCAACCGAAGACTCCTATCAAGCAACAGCTTATGGAGATTATAGAGTTGTTATTTCTCAAACTTCAGGTTGTATTGTGTCTAGCGAATTTCTGTTTTCAATTTCTGCACCAATAGAGCAATTTCCTGATGTAGCAAACATACCTAATCTTATTAGTCCCAATGGAGATGGTGTTAATGATACTTGGGTAATACCACCACAATATGTTAGTGGTACAAATACCGAAGTTATTATTATGACAAACCAAGGAAAAGTAGTGTTACAAACTAATGATTACCAAAACAATTGGCCTGAAAATCAATTGGATTTTAAAAACATAAATCCAGTTTACTATTATATCATCACAATCCCTAATCAAAAACCCAAAAAAGGTTCAATAACAGTAGTAAAATGAAATGAAACTTTTTGTACTAGTAATAGCGTTATTTATCTGTTCTACACAGATGTCCTACTCTCAAGAAGATGATGGAGTAGTTGCTCTTGCGCTACCAGTACGAAACTCTTTAAAGTTCAACAGATATGTTATTAATCCAACATTTAGCTTTGTTAGAGAACAAAATAAATACATAAGTTTAACTAATAAAAGAGAATGGGTTCAGTTTGAAGACGCGCCACAAACCTACTTGGTGAGTTTTTCAGGAAGGTTTAAAGAAAATATTGGTATTGGCGTAGGTGTATTTCAACAAAACTACGGAGTACTAACTACTTTTGGTGGACTTGCTAACTTTGCCTATAACGTTAGGCTCAATACGGATAATAACCTAACATTTGGTCTTAACGTTGGAGCTTATAAAAGTGGAGTTAACGATGGAAATGTAGTTACTAATTTTCCAGACCCTTCGTTAGACAATATTCCTTCAAACTTTATGCTTACCGTTAATCCTGGAATAAACTATGGAACAGCATTTTTAGACTTTGGGATATCAATAAACAACTTAGTCTTATATAATCTCAATAGTTCTCAACTTATAGAAGATAATCCCGAACAAGCTATTCAAGCACATATGATGTATACAGGTTATATGGATAGTCGTGGTTTTTTTGATGAAAGTAAGTTTACAGGTTTATTACGTTCAGAATTTAAAAAAGATAAAACAGTTATTTCTGGTATAGCTATGGTAATGGTGCCTAAAGGTATTTGGGCACAAGTTGGTTATAACACTCTGTATGGTGGTTCAGCAGGTTTAGGACTTAATATCACGAATCAAATTTCAATTGAATACAACTTTGAAAAAGCGCTTGGTGATTTAACAGATTTTGGTCCATCACATGAAATTACACTAGCCTACAAATTTAAGAACAACACAAACTTTGATTATAGTAGCGAAGATGAAGTAAGTGCTTTAATTTCTCCAACAAGAAAAATAAAGCCTGCTGTTAAACTATCTAAAGCAGAAGCAACCGAACGTAAATTGAAAGCCGAAGCAGAGGAACAAGCACGACAAGAGGCGGAAGCTAAGGCTAAAGCAGCAGCTGATGCAAAAGCTCAAGCCGAAGCACAACAAAAGGCTGAAGAGGAAGCTAGAGCCAAAGCAGCAGCAGAAGAGCAAGCACGACAAGAAGCTGAAGCTAAGGCCAAAGCAGAGGCTGAGGCAAAAGCTCAAGCCGAAGCACAACAAAAAGCTGAAGAGGAAGCAAGAGCCAAAGCAGCAGCAGAAGAACAAGCACGACAAGAGGCGGAAGCTAAGGCTAAAGCAGCAACAGAGGCAAAAGCCCAAGCCGAAGCACAACAAAAAGCTGAAGAGGAAGCTAGAGCCAAAGCAGCAGAAGAAGAGCAAGCACGACAAGAGGCGGAAGCTAAGGCTAAAGCTGAAGCTGATGCAAAAGCCCAAGTCGAAGCACAACAAAAGGCTGAAGAGGAGGCAAGAGCCAAAGCAGCAGCAGAAGAACAAGCACGACAAGAAGCAGAAGCTAAGGCTAAAGCAGAGGCTGAGGCAAAAGCTCAGCAGGAATTAGAAGAAAGTCAAGAGGATGAAGTGGTTGATGAAGAGAAAGATACACCGCCAGAAGCAACTGATAATCTTGGTAAGTCTATGAACGAAATATCTGAGTCTACCGAAGCGTCTAAGAAAGAGCAAGAAGCTTTATTAAAGAAGTTTTTAGATGCTATTGATGTAAAAGACCAAGACCTTAAAGACTTAAAAGAGGAAAACGATTTAAGTGAAAAAGGTATTTATATGGAACCTAAACCATTTAAGAGTATTACAGCTGAAAATGCTGCTCTTGAAGCAATAAGAACAGATTTAGATAATGCGATTAAAACGACTAGTGATAAA
The DNA here is from genome assembly GCF_004366715.1 of Meridianimaribacter flavus. Lineage (GTDB taxonomy): Bacteria > Bacteroidota > Bacteroidia > Flavobacteriales > Flavobacteriaceae > Gaetbulibacter_B > Gaetbulibacter_B jejuensis. Next base: position 126,063 of record NZ_SOQZ01000004.1, on the reverse strand, counting down.
ATCAACGAATTAGAATCTTTATACAATCAAAGACAACAAATAGAAACCGTAGCAATGGATGAAGTGTACTTATACTATCAAAAAGCACTTAAATCTTTAAAAGCCGAACAAGCGGCTGCTATTAAAGCTAAATCTGATTTAGAAAGTAGGTTGGAAGATATAAACTTAGCAACTGACTTTGAAAGAAAACGAAGAATTAAACGCGCACTTTATGATAATGAAGAAGATAGATATGCTCAAGATAAAGCGAGGTTAAATAGCATTAAGCAAAACACACCACTTAGTATTAGTCCAATTCCTGAAGAAGAGTTTGATTTTGGAGAAGAATTAAGTGGCAATATCCAAATTCTTAAGAATGTTCAAAATGTAGAAAATGGATATTATTTGGTAGTTGCAGTACATACTGATGTAGAAAAGAGGGATGATTTCTTAGCTAAAGCAGTAGCTTCAGGTGAGAAGAATATTAATTTCTTCTACGATGTTAAGACAAGTAAGTATTACATCTATTACGAAAGTTTTGAAAGCATTCAAGCTGCAAATGCAGCACTGGAAGCTAAAGAAAGTAAACCATATAAAGCAAAAGCATCACTCTTGAAAATAGAAAACTAATAAAATAATAGGCCAATTCTAGGTTCAATTATGCCCCTTTTTGAACTCAGAATTAAAAAAATTGAATACCATGAAAAAACCTACTTTTTCTAAACTAGCAACCTTAGTTTCATTATTGTTTTTAGGCCTACAATGTTATGCCCAAAACTACGAGCCTTTTACACCAAGATTCAATGAAGATTTAAAAGGTGATATTGTGCTTATAGGTAACAATATTCTTGGACCAAATAATAATGCGTTTAATAATAACTCGGTGTATAACCACAATGTTAATATGACTTATATTGATATTGATGGAGATCCAACAACGTTTTCTTCTTCGAGTGCTGATTTAGAAATTCCTAACCCAAACTGTTACCAAATTATTTATGCTGGTTTATATTGGGGAGCAGTAAATCCTGGTGACGAACCAATTACAAATGTTAAGTTAAGAGGTCCTGTTGGAGGTTATAATGATATTACTGGTACAGTAATTTATGATGCAAATGGTAGTTCGGTTGATGGAGGAGACAGCTTTTCTTATGCTTGTTTTGCTGATGTAACTAGTATTGTAACAAGTTTTGGAACTGGTGTTGATTTGGGAACTTATACTGTAGCAAACGTGTCATCAGCTGAGGGAGAATCGTCTGATTATAGTCCATATAATGGAACTGGAGAATCTGCTGGATGGTCACTTTTTGTTGTGTATGAAGACCCAACACTACCTGGTAAATCAATTACCAGTTTTGACGGTTTTAGTGCAATTAGTGTTGCAGGAGGTAATCCAAATCTTGATATTCCTGTTAGTGGATTTAGAACTATTCCAGCACCTGCTCCTGTAAGAGCAAATTTTGCTTTTGCAACTTTAGAAGGAGATAAGCCTATTTTAGGAGACCGTTTGTTACTTAATGGTGTGCCATTATCTACTGCAGATAGACCAGTGGGTAACTTTTTTAATAGTTCTGTAACGCAACTAGATGCAACACCTGTAAATAACAGAGTTCCTAATAGTACCAATACATTAGGATTTGACACAGGTGTAATGACTGTTCCTAATCCTGGAAATACAGTAATTGCTAATGATGCTACATCTGCAGTAATTAGGTTAGAAACAAGTGGTGACACTTATTTTCCTTACTTTTTCGCATTTGCAGTAGAAATTATTGAGCCACATATTGTACTTACAAAAATTGTAGAGGACAACTCAGGAAACAACATTGGAGGGCAAACTGTTGGTTTAGGAGCGTCCTTAAATTATGTTATCGGTTTTCAAAATACAGGAAATGATAATGCTACAAATTTTCAAATAAGAGATATTCTTCCGGTAAATATTATTTTCAATTACCCAGAGGATTTGGTTTTACCTCCAGGAGTTACAGTTGTAAGTTACGATCCTACTACTCGAGAAATTATATTTGATATTGAAGACTATCTAGTTGAAGAAAATGATCCAGTTTACGAAATTAGAATTGAAGTTCAAGTTGTAGATACTTGTAATGAGTTGGCTGATGCGTGTTCAAACATTGTAAGTAATCAAGCTTTTGCTTCTTACAGTGGGTTTTTTAATCCTAATTTCACAATTACAGATGACCCAAGTTTAAGTAGTAATACAGGATGTTTAATTACTCCTCAAGCCACAAACTTTTTAGCAGATTTAGATTGTACGTTTACACAAAACATAGTGTTATGTGGCGATAGTGTTGAACTTACAGCAGCTGATGGTTATGATTCGTACTCTTGGTCAACAAGTCCAACAGGAACTCCTGTAATAGGCACTACACAAACCATTACAGTTACAAACACAGGTACGTATTATTCTTTTAATACTGCATTAGCACCTTGTCAATCTATTGAGCAAGAATATGTTGTTGGGCTTTATGGAGGTAATAACTTAACGAACCCTGTTATTCCTTATGCTGATGAGGTGGTGACTTGTCCAAACGATGGAAAATTATTACCAAATATATTTTTATGTGGAGCAAATGATTTTAGAGAAATTGAAACTGATATTGCTGGAGCCACTTCAATAATTTGGGAACAATTAGATGAATCGAGTTGTGCTCCTGTAACTGATGACGATTGCGCTAACGAAAACGATGCTTGTACTTGGAATCAAGTAGCAACAGGTTCGGACTTTACAGCAAACACAGCAGGTCAATTTAGGTTAACTATTAATTATGAAGGTGGTTGTTTTGTACAATTCTATTTCAATGTATATCAAAATCTTTTAAGTCCTTCAGTAATTGCTACTGATATTATTTGTACAACACCAGGAAGTATTACGGTTTTAGATGTGCCAAATGGTTATGAGTATAGTTTAGATGATGTAAATTATCAAACAAGCAATGTATTTTCAGTAACAACTCCTGGACTTTATACTGTATATATTAGACAAATTGGAGTGTCAACAAACCCATGTGTGTTTACTGTACCAGATGTTCAAATTTTAGAACGTGATTTTACGGTTTCAACTTTAGTAACACAACCCTTGTGTCATGGTGATTTAGGAAGTGTACACTTAGCTGCTAATGATGTTGATCCTCAATACTTTTTTTCAATATATAATGGAGGAACATTAGTAAATAGTGTAGGTCCTATTACCGAAAATAACTATACGTTTGCAAATTTAAACCCAGGAACCTACACGGTTAATATTGAAACTGAAGATGGTTGTTTTCATACTGAAGATATAGAAATTATCGAGCCACCATTATTAACTGTTACTGCAGCAGTAACCGTACCTTTAACATGTAGTGATGGAGAAATTACTATTTATCCAGAAGGTGGAACAGCTCCATATTTTTATTTTATAAATAGTACAACAGATTTCCAAACTGTACCTGAATTTGTAGTGACTTCACCAGGAGTTTATGATATTTTAGTAATAGATTCTAATAACTGTTCAGCAGAAACAACTATTACTGTAGATGCTATTCCTGCTCCAGATTTTACCATTGCAACAACAGATATTTCTTGCTCAGGTTCGTCAAATGGAACAATTACCATAAATGTGACCAATACTAATGGTAACAGTTTACAATACAGTATTGATGGAGGAACGACTTTTTCTAATTCATCAGTGTTTTCAGGACTTTCAGAAGGAGATTATGATGTAGTCGTTCAATATACGGTAGGAACTTCGGTTTGTTTAACTGATCCTCAAACGGTAACAATTACTTCAGCAGACGCTATTGATGGTACAGCAGAATTATCAGCACCTTATACTTGTACAACAAACGGAACAATTACAGTTACAGGAGTTACAGGCGGAACACCACCTTATACTTATAGTATTGATGGTGTTAATTTTCAGTCAGGTAATACTTTTAGCGGATTAACTAGTGGAACGTATACTGTAACTATTCAAGATGCAAGTGGATGTACTTTTATTACTAATACAATTACAATTGATGCGTTGAATCCTCCAACAGATTTAACCTTTAGTCATACACCATTAACTTGTCCAACAAATGAATCAGCTGTTACTATTTCAAGTGTAACAGGTGGAACAGGAACTTTAGAATATCAAATTACTGCTCCAGCTTCTTATGCAACATCTTACCAAACGTCAAATGTATTTTCAGGTTTAGCTCCAGGAACATATACATTTCAAGTAAGAGACGAAAATGACTGTGAATATTCAGAATCTTATACTATAGATCCTTTGCCAGTAGTTTCGGTAAATACAGTTTTAGTTGAAGGTCTTGATTGTACAGCAACACCTGATGCTGTAATTGAAGGGACAATATCAAGTGGAGTAGCTCCATTTACTTATGCAGTATCTATTGATGGTGGAGCGTTTAGTAATTTAGGAGCAACAGGAACAACATTTACCTATACAACTGCAACTCCAGGAGCTTATCAATTTGAAATTACTGATGCTAATGGATGTACAGCTCAATCTGTAATTCATACTGTAGCACCAATTGTTCCTCCTGCAATAAGTGCTGTGGTTCAAACTCAGCCTATTTTATGTCATGGAGATACTAATGGAGCAATTGATATTACAATTGATCCTTCAGTAGGAACGCCTCCTTTTACAATAAATGTATTTAATGATACAACTGCTACAGATTATGGTACGCAAACTTCAGGATTAGAAGCAGGAACTTACACTATTACTATTACTGATGCTAATTCTTGTACAGGCACTGAAACCATTACTATAAATGAGCCTGATGCAATTGTAGTAAATTATCATACCATTGATATTACGTGTACAGCAGGAGGAGTGTCTCAAGGTTCTATTATTATTGATAGCGTTGTAGGTGGTACAGCTCCTTACAATTACTTTGTAACAGGAACTAATGGTTATTCAAATTCTGAATTGAATGCTACAGGGTCAACTTCGGTAAGTTTTGATGTGGTTGATTTTGGTTTATATGAAATTAATGTAGTCGATGCTAATGGTTGTTCGGTTTTACATCAAGATGTATTAGTTGCGTCTCCACCTACAGATTTAGATATTGTAATTAGTACTTCGGTAGATTGTGCATTAGGAGGAGAAGCAGTAGTAAGTATTGGTTCTAGTTTACCAAGTCTTGGTCCATTCTTTTTTAGTATTTACCAAGGACCTACTTCGGTATATCCTAATCCTGCAGGAACGTGGATTCCTGAAGATTCACCAGGAAGTCAATCAGCTACATTTACTGGATTAACACCTGGAGTTACCTATACTTTTATTGTATATGATGCCTCTACTATGTGTAGTTATTATGAACCTGCAACAGCGCCTATACCTACAAATTCAACCTTGTCAATAAGTGCTGAGAGTTTTAATAATATAACTTGTACAGGAAGTGACGATGGTAATGTATCGTTTACTGTAAACAGTATTTATGGGACTGATGTAACAGTAGATTATACAATATTTGATGCCATATCACAACAAAATACAGGAATAACAGGTTCTGGAACAGTTACAGCAGGAGGTTCGCTAAATGTTACAAACTTAGGGCCTTTACCATTTGGAAACTACTATGTGTTAATTACTGAAACTTCAGGAGTCAATGCAGGCTGTAGTGTGGTAACTGCTCCTTTTAATATTACTGAATCTGCAATTCCATTAAGTTTAACTACTTCAGTAGATCAAAACGCTAACTGTAACCCAAGTTCAGGTGTTATTAGTGCTATTGGTCATGATGGAACAGCGCCTTATCAATATCAAATTACAACAACAGCAACTGCTCCAGCAGCTAACGATCCTTCATGGAGTTCAGCAAGTACATTTAATATGGATGCAGGAAGTTACTATGTACATGTTATTGATGCTTATGGTTGTGTAGTAACAAGTCCTGTTGTTGTGTTACCTATGGATTCTTCTCCTGTAATTACAGCAACATTAAGTGATCAATGTGCAACAGAAGAAGGTAATTTTGAAATAGAAGTAGCACTAACAACTGCAGGAATTGCTCCTTATAGTTATAGTATTAATGGAGGTGCATTTCAAACACTAACAGCTCCATTTACAATTTCAAATTTATACTCAGGAACACATACTGTTGAAATAAATGATGCCAATGGTTGTGGAAACTTAGTTTCAGTAACAATTGCGCCACCTTTAGGATTAACGCCAACTGTAAATACGGTTCCTACCTGTAATAATGATGATGGTGAAATTACAATGTCAGTATCAGGAGGTTCAGGTTCTTATATTTATTCCATAAGCCCTAATCCTGCTTCTGTGAGTATTGCTGGAGATGTAATTTCAGGACTCCCTTTTGGAGTTTATATAGTAACAGTAACTGATACAGTTACCTCTTGTACTGAAGAAGTTACAGTATCGTTACCTGAAGCAATAGCACCTACATTTACAACAACGCCAACTGCTGTAACCTGTTTTGGAGATACTTCAGGAAGTTTTGATATTAATGTTAGTGGATATTCAGGAACATATACTTATGAAGTGTTTGATAGCGTTGGAACTTCAGTAACTGGAGCAGTTAATGCTAATACAGCTACAAACCCATTAACTGTAACAGGAATGACTGCAGGAACTTTCACTGTTGTTATCACAGAAAGTGAAAGTCCGTTTTGTAGTGCCACTGAGAGTGTGATTATTTCTTCACCTTCAGAAGCGTTAACACTAACAGTTTCAGAAACCTCAAATGTAACTTGTGACGATAACCTAGGTACTATTACTGCTATCGCTACTGGTGGATGGGGAAGTTATGAGTATGAACTAACAGGAGCAGCAACAATTGCCTATTCTCCAAACGGAATGTTTGAAAACCTTTCTGCAGGTACGTATACAGTAAATGTAATGGATGCAGGAGGTTGTATAGCTTCTGAAACTATTACACTAGAAGTACCAACACCTATTAATGCAACGTTTACGCCAAGTACAACAGTATTGTCTTGTTTTGGTGATCAAAACGCTACAATAACAGTAACAAATGTTACTGGTGGTCAAGGAAGTGATTACACATATACTTTAAACACTATTTTACCAACTCCAAGTTCATCAGGACCACAAACGTCTAATGTGTTTTCAAATTTAGGAGCTGGTACATATTCAGTAGTTATAAATGATGGATATAATTGTGAAATGACTTCGCTAGATATAGTGATTGATGAACCAACACCTATACAAGCTAGTTTGGTGACAGCTAGTACTCAAACTTGTTTAATAGAGTCAACATTAACATTAAGTGCTACAGGAGGAACAGGAACATACAGCTACAGTAACGATAGTACTTTTACCACAATTTTAGGAACGTTTACAACCTCTACAACATTTTCAGTTCCAGTAGGAACATATCAATATTATGTAATGGATGCCAATGGTTGTGTAGCCAATGTATCTAATGAAATTACAATTGACCCTCTTCTAGATTTAGAAATCGACTTGTATTCTAACAATCCAACTATAAATTGTGCTGGAGATAATACAGGATCTATTATTGCAACTGCTCAAGGAGGTTTAGGAAACTATGTGTACACGTTAGAAGATACTTCAGGTAACCCAATTTCTGCAACTCAAAATACACCAGGAATGTTTACCGAACTTGTTGCAGGTACATATGTAGTTAGTGTTGAAAGTGGCGATTGTAGTACAGTTTCTGCACCAATAACAATTACTGAACCATCTCAAATGTTAGACGCGACGTTTACAGTGACCGATGTAACATGTACAGGAGCAAATGATGGTGTTTTAGAAATAACAGCTACAGGAGGAACAGGAGTTATCATGTATGCGATTTCGCCTCAACTTAATCAGTTTTTTGAAACGAATATTTTTGATGATTTAGCTCCTGGAACTTATGATGTTATTGTGCAAGATGAGTTAGGTTGTTATTTAACTTACAATTTCACCATTGAAGAGCCAGTACCTGTAATTATTAGTATTGTTCCAGATTCTATGTTCCCTGAACTATGTGAAGGTGATGCTAATGGAGAATTCAGTATTGAAATTTCAGGTGGTACAGCGCCTTACAGTGTGAGTTTAGATGATTATGATGGTCCATATACTACAGGAACGCCAAGTCAAACAGAATTTGATTTTACTGATTTAAATGGAGGCGACCATATTGTTTTTGTAAGAGATAGTCAAGGTTGCGAATCTGAATGGAATATTACTTTCCCTGAAGCTATAAGTTTTGAACCAGCAGTAGAAGTTGAATATGCGTGTGTGGATAATGCCTCTTCAAATAGTGTTATTGTTACAGTTACAGGAGATGTTGATCCTGCTGATTTGGACTATTCATTAAACAATGGACCATACCAAACAAGCAACATCTTTGTAGATGTACCTTCAGGTATTGGTAATTATGTAGATGTAAGACACACTAATGGATGTATTCAAACTACTGAACTTTTCGATATTGAAAGCTATGAGCCATTAACTCTGGTTTTAAATCAAGGAGAAATAAATGAAATAATAGCTGTGGCTTCTGGAGGGACAGGAGATTATCAATTCTCACTTAATGATGAAGATTATGGTGATGTTAATACGTTTGTCATTATGGAAACTGGTGAATACACAGTAGTTGTAACTGATAGTAGTGGATGTACTGCAACGGCTACTATAGTTATGGAGTATATAGATATATGTATTCCAAATTACTTTACACCAAATGGAGATGGAGTTACCGATTATTGGGCTCCAGGATGTACTCAAAATTATCCTAATCTAGAGTTCGACATTTTTGATCGCTATGGTCGTAAAGTAGGTACCTATAGACAAGGACAATATTGGGATGGTAGGTATAATAATACCGAGTTACCAACTGGAGATTATTGGTATGTGGTTAGGTTAAATAGTTCAGTAGATGATAGAGATTTTGTAGGACACTTTACACTTTACAGATAATAGTTAAGGTCTAAATGGTCTTTTAATAAAAAAGGAATTTCATGAAAAAAATTATAAAATACATTCTGTTTTTAGTAGTCATAAATGGTTATGGACAAGAGTTGAATTTGCCAGTTTGGACACAGTATTTAGCCGACAATAGTTTTGTTATCTCACCAACCTATGCAGGAATTGGAGATAACTTTAGAATTAGAGCCAACGGATTAACACAATGGGTTGGTATTAAAGACGCCCCAGATAATCAAGCGCTTTATGCCGATTTTAGAATTGCAGACCGTTCAGGAGTTGGTTTGTCGTTATACAATGATAAAAACGGAAATACACGTCAAAAAGGAGTTAAATTCTCTTTTGCGCATCACCTTATTTTAGATTATAAATCTAAGCAATACCTGTCATTTGGTGTTTCTTATAATATTAATAGCTTTAGAATTGATATTGAAAATTTTGAACCTACTTACGAAATTCCTATTGTAGATCCAAGTATCACTGATGATAGAGCAATTAATAACAATAACTTTGATATTGGAGCCTTATATAGATATAAAGGATTTTATTTTAGCTTAAATGCTAACAATATTCTTGAAAAAGAAATTGATGATTTTGTTGGAATAGAACCAAGTTTACTTTTAAACTTTCAATTATATTCAGGTTTAATCATTCAGAGTAAGCAAAATAAAAGAGTAGAGTTTGAACCGTCTGTTTACTATCAACTATTCAATAGTGATAAGCGTTCAAGTACTGATATCAACTTCAAATACCGAAAGTATAACAGAAATGAAGATTATTATTGGGTTGGAGCATCCTATAGGTTTCTTAACGACCAGTTTTTTAAACCTTTAAATATTGGTCCTATGGCAGGTATCATGAAGTCAAAGTTTTATTTTGCGTATTCCTATCAGTTTACAATTAATGATTTGGCTGGTTATAATTCAGGGACACACAGTATAACTGTTGGGTTTGATTTTCTACAAGGAATTAGTAACTGTCCATGTGCACAAAACCCTGTACATTAACGTTAGGTGTTATGTGTTGGAAATTAGTGAATTATTGTTAAAATGTGGTTGTTTAAAGCCTATTTAAACGACTTATCGAGATTATTTATTTTCCTTAATTTTTTATCCCTACATTTGGATTAAGATTAATAGCAAATCATTTTATTTTAACTTAAAGTCACTAGACATGTTTTGCTATTATATTAAGTCTTATTCTAAGACTATTCCGTTTTTAAGCTTCTTTTTCTTACTTGTTAGCTTTTCATTTTCGCAAACGCCTATTTTTTCACCAGCTATGACAGTTACAGAATTAGGCTCTGTAAATTCTCCAGCAAATGAAACTGTAGAAAATATTATTGATGGTTCAACATCCACTAAGTTTTTAGATTTTAATTATGCCGATGGTATGGGCTTTACAGTTGATTTAGGTGCAAACCCAAAAGCTGCATCATCAATATCGATTACTACTGCAAACGATTCTCCTAATAGAGATCCTCAAAATTATACTGTTTCAGGTTCAAATAATGGAACTGACTTTACACAAATCGCTTCAGGATCCATTCCTTGTGTAGGAACTAGATTTCATCAAAGAACATTTAATTTTACAAATTCAACATACTATCAATACTATAGAATAAATTTCACTACACAATGTGGTTCTGATAATAGTATTCAATTATCAGAAGTACAATTGTATTCAAATACACCAACACCTACTTACTATCACGAGACAGTGCAAACAGGCTACAATACCATTATGGGAGTAGTGTTTAATAATGATGGTACTAAAATGTTTGTTTGGGAAAAAAGAGGGCATGTTTATGTATCTAATTGGAATGGATCTACTTATGTAAAACAAGCAACACCAGTTTTAGATATTTCAGATGAAGTAGGAGATTGGAGAGATTTTGGGTTTCAAAGTTTTTGCTTGGACCCAGATTTTGACAATAACGGATTGGTGTATATGTATTATATGGTAGATAGAGAACATCTTATGAATTATGGAACTCCAAATTATGATCCAAACGATAATGATTATTACGAAGCTTCTATAAGTAGATTAACACGCTATCAATTAAATATAGGAAGTAACCCATTAACAACTGATTATACATCAAGAACTGTGCTTTTAGGTGAATCGGTTTCTACTGGAGTACCATTAACACATGAGTCGCATGCTGGAGGGACAGTTATTTTTGCTGATGATGGAACTTTATTGGTATCAACAGGAGATAATGCAAGTTACTCAAATACTGATGTTGGAAGTGCTAGCGAAACATATTATCAGCAAGCTATAAATGATGGTATTATGCGTCCAGAAGAAAATGTTGGAGCTTTCAGAAGTCAAATGATTACTTCACTTTGCGGAAAAGTATTACGTTTAGATCCTGCTACAGGAGATGGAGTGCCTTCTAACCCTCACTTTAATGCTTCAAATCCTAGAGCACCAGAATCTAGAATGTGGGCAATGGGGTTACGTCATCCATTTAGAATGTCACTTTTACCAGGAAGTGGAAGCACTAATTCTGCTGATGGTAATCCTGGAACCATATTTGTTGCTGATGTTGGTTGGAACACATGGGAAGAGTTACACATTTTTGATAAAGGAGGCTTAAATGGTGGTTGGCCTTTGTATGAAGGACAAACACAACTTAATAGTTATTATAATAGTGGAGCTACAAATCCTGATGAGGGTAATGCTCTTTTTGTAAGTAACTGCCCTCAACCAACCAATTGGACTGATAACGCTGATCCAGCAATGAGACGTTTTGTACATGACAGACCAGAAGTAGTTTGGAGACATGGTAGTACAAATGATGCACGTGTGCCATGGTTTAATGGAACAACTCCAACTGATCCTAGAGTAGGGACTACAGGAGCTCCTACAACTGGAGTTCAGTTTAGAGGAAATACTGCCATAACAGGTGTTTATATTCAAGGAGACGCACTTGGGAGTTCTATGAATGGTAAGTTTTTGTTCACGGACTATGTAAGAAACTGGATTAACACTGCAACATTAACTGATGGCTCCCAAAACTGGATAAGTGATATTTCAGAATTAGCACCATTAAATACAGGTTTAGGAATTGTTCATATGTATCAAAACCCTTTAGATGGTTTTGTGTATTATGTTAATATTTACATAGGCGAGTTGCGTAGAATTACATTTGTTGCACCTCAATGGACCAATGAACCAACTGATATGACTGTTACCTGTGATGGAACTTCAGATCCAGGAGGCGCATTTGCGACTTGGCTTAGTAGTTTTTCAGGTACAGTGTCTTGTGGAGCTGCAACTATAACTCATAATAGTACAGGCTTAAGTGACTTATGTGGAGCAACAGGTTCAGAAACTGTTACATTTACATTGTCTGATGAATGTGGAAATAGCATAACTAAAGACGCGACTTTTACTATTGAAGATAACACAAACCCTCAATGGGATTCGACACCAGCTAATGTTACTGTAGAATGTTCAGCTAGTGCTAATGCTGATTTTCAATCTTGGTTAGCTAGTTTTTCTGGAACCGACAACTGTAGTAGCGCAACTGTGACTCATGATAGTGATGGCACACTTGGTTGTAATGCATCTGAAACTGTAACATTTACTTTGTCTGATGATTGCGGAAACTCGGTTAATGTCCAAGCAACGTATACAATTGAAGAGACCTTAGCAATTAATTCTGCAGCGCAGGAGCAAGTTGTAATGTATCCAAATCCTACAGACGGAAAACTGTTTTTTAAAGGACTGAAGGCTAATGGCAAAATTGAAATATATAACTTAACAGGTCAGTCTGTATTTGAGTCTGAAATAGCTAATAATGTTCCAATACAATTAGAACTTCCTCTTGGTCTTTACTTAGTTAAGATAAAAACTGAAAACTCTACTAGTGTTAAAAAACTAGTGATAGAATAAAACAAAACTATTAGTACATATTCATCATTTCGCTTTTGTAACATTAGTTGCCAATAAACTAATATATCTATCTTATTTTTGTCTCATATTAATAAGATATGGATTTGTTATTGTTTTTTGAATACTTTGGAGCACTAGTTATTGGTCTTATACTTGGCTTAATTGGTGGAGGAGGTTCAATATTAACAGTGCCTCTTCTAGTTTATTTATTAGGCTATAACCCAGTTGTAGCAACTGCATACTCTTTGTTTGTTGTTGGTTCTTCTTCGGTAGTAGGTGTTGTACAAAAACATCAAAAACAGCAAGTAGATTTTAAAACAGGATTACTCTTTTGTTTTCCTTCGTTTTTGGCAGTTTATGCTTCTAGAAGATTTTTAGTTCCTAATATTCCAGACGTTATTTTTAGTACTAGTAGTTTTTCAATTACTAAAGATATGCTCATAATGGTGTTTTTTGCTTTGGTAATGTTGTTTGCTTCTATTTCAATGATAAAAAATAGAAGAGATACTCAAACCGAATTTGTGCCTCAACCGTATTATAAAACCTTTATTCAAGGATTGGTAATTGGTACTGTAACTGGATTGATAGGAGCAGGAGGAGGTTTTTTATATGTTCCTGCGTTAGTATTATGGTCTGGGTTGTCCATGAAAAAAGCAGTAGGAACATCATTAGTAATCATAGCAATAAATTCGTTGATAGGTTTTCTTGGAGATATGCAAACGCTAGTAATTGATTGGAAATTTCTTATTACATTCTCTCTAGTAACTATTGCAGGAATTTTACTTGGAGGCTATTTTTCAAAGTATGTATCTAATAAAAAACTAAAAAAGAGCTTTGGTTGGTTTGTACTTATCATGGCTGTTTACATAATTATAAAAGAGTTTGCAAAGTAATAGACAGCAAATGTTATTTTTGCAAAACTGTAAAATATTTAAAGACATTAAAACGTAAAGACTATGAAAATAGAACAAATATATACAGGTTGTTTAGCACAAGGTGCTTATTATATAGAAAGTAATGGTGAAGCTGCTATTATAGACCCTTTAAGAGAAGTGAGTCCATATATTAAAAAGGCAGCTCAGGATAATGCAAAGATTAAGTACATTTTTGAAACACATTTTCATGCCGATTTTGTTAGCGGTCACGTTACACTTTCTAAACAAACAGGAGCTCCAATAGTTTATGGACCGCTTGCAAATCCTGCTTTTGATGCAATAATTGCTGAAGATAATCAGGAGTTTAAAATAGGAGATATTTCAATAATTGCTCTACATACTCCAGGGCATACCATGGAGAGTACAACCTATTTATTAAAAGATGAAAACGGTAAAGACCATGCGATTTTTAGTGGTGATACATTATTTTTAGGTGATGTAGGTAGACCAGATTTAGCTCAAAAAGCTGGTGATATTACCAAAGAAGATTTAGCAGGTTTCTTGTTTGATAGTTTAAGAAACAAAATCATGCCTTTATCTGATGATGTTATTGTTTATCCAGCGCATGGAGCAGGTTCAGCATGTGGTAAAAACATGATGAAAGAAACTGTTGATACTTTAGGAAACCAAAAGCAAATGAACTACGCTTTACGTGCAGATATGACAAAAGAAGAGTTTATTGCTGAAGTGACTGATGGTTTATTGCCTCCACCTCAATATTTTCCTTTAAATGTGAAAATGAATAAAGAAGGCTATGATGATATTGATGAGGTATTAAAAAGAGGAACAAAAGCATTGTCTCCTAATGCCTTTGAAGTTTTGGCAAACGAAACAGGAGCAATCGTTTTAGATGTTCGTCATCAATCAGAATTTGTAAAAGGCCACATCCCACGTTCAATTTTTATAGGTATTGATGGCGGTTTTGCACCTTGGGTTGGAGCGCTTATTGCTGATGTTGAGCAACCAATTCTTATCGTTGCTGATAAAGGTAGAGTAGAAGAAACTGTAACACGTTTATCTCGTGTTGGTTTTGATAATACTTTAGGCTATTTAGAAGGCGGTTATGAAGCTTGGGAAGCAGCAGAAAAAGAAACAGATACTATTGAATCTATTTCTGCAAATGAATTTAAAAATAGAATGGAAGCGAATACCATTCCTGTTTTTGATGTTAGAAAAGAAGGCGAATTTTTAAAATCACATTTACCAACTGCACATTTTACACCTTTAGATTATCTAAATCAGCACTTAGCAGAATTTCCTAACGAAGAGACCTTTTATGTGCATTGTGCAGGAGGGTATCGATCTGTTATAGCAGCTTCAATTTTAAAGAGTAGAGGTATTCATAATTTAGTTGATGTAGCTGGTGGATTTGGAGCAATAAAAAAATCAGGAATTCCAGTAACTGATGAGGTTTGCCCTAGTACATTAAAAAAATAGAAAGATTAAATCGGTATGGTAATATGCTATACCGATTTTAATTTCCTTTAATGCGTTGCCATAATGCATTGAGCATACTTTTAGCATCACTTCTGTCTCTTGGTTGCTCAATAAAATTTACAGTCCCATCTGTATGTTTTTCTATTAAAAATTGAAACACAAAATCGTCCGATTCTGGTTTTAAATTCAATAGTCCAAAGCGTAAATCATTAAAATATAAGTTTCCGTTTTTCTGAGAAATGCTGTACCAACCTTCAGTAATGGCAATCATTCGTTGTACTTTCTCATTATGTTTTAAGTCATCAATTAAATGATGATTTTTTTCATATATAGAAAACGAGATTGGTTGTGAGTCAAAAAACGAATAGTCTCCCAATAAATAAACATCTTTAGTATCTATATTAGCATTCCAAAGTATTGTGTTTAAAGGCGATGGTCTTGTATCAATATCTATATAATCAATATTTTGATTGTTCAATGCTTGTTTAAATTGGGAAAATGCAGCCCATTTTAAGAATAAAGTAATAACAAGGTAGGTTGAACTTAAAATTAAGCCAAGTCTATTAAAAAATTGCCGTTTAGGATTAGTTCTTCTGCTGAAAAGTGCTAAGAGTAAACACACTAAAAAAGGTAAAGTGTAGATAGGGTCTACTACAAAAATGTTTTTATAAGCAAGTCGTAAATCAAAAGGCCAAAATAATTGGGTTCCCCAAGTGGTATGTGCATCTAGTAAAGGGTGTGTTATAAAAGCCCAAAAGAATAACCATGACCAAGATTTAAAGCTTTTAAAGGATTCGATTTTTGAAACCAGCCAACCAAAAATAGGTGCAAATACAATAGAAAATACTATGGAGTGTGTAAACCCTCTATGAATTTCTAAAGCTGATACTGTATCGGTAAAATTAGAGGCCAATACATCCAAGTCTGGAATAGTGCCAGCAATTGCTCCGTAAAGCATAGCTTTGTTACCAACTTTTTTTCCTAAAACTGCTTCACCAACAGCAGCACCTAAAACTATTTGAGTAAGTGAGTCCATAATATTATCACAAAACTATTTAAAATTGGATTGTCTTTTTATAAAATGGGTCAATAATATTTTTTATATTAAAGGTGTAACATTCTTGATTTTTCAGCGTCAAATAAGTATCAATCAAAATTTACACCATCATGAGAGAAGATAGACAACTTATAGTAATAACACATTTAAGTCAATTATTGTGTTTTATTACTGGTTTTGGAAGTTTAATTGTTCCGCTTATAATTTGGATAACTCAAAAAGAGAAAGTATTTCAAATGGATGCTCATGGAAAAAACATAGTAAACTTTCAAATTAGCATGATCCTTTATGCTTTATTATGCATTCCTTTAATTTTAGCTTTCGGATTAGGTATATTAGGTTTTATAATACTTGGCATTATTTCATTAGTTTTTCCTATCATAAACGCTATTAAAGCAAACAATGGAGAAACTCCAACATACCCTTTATCTCTTAGTTTTATTAGTTAGTTATATTTTTTATAGAGGTAAATTAAAAACGCTCACTATATAGTGGGCGTTTTTTTATATTTAGAAAAAAATAAGGTAGTTACAGAAAAATAAGACGCTCATTGTGAACATAAATATTAAGTTTGTTAATTGATATTTATGTGGCGTTATATTAAATACATATTATTTTTATTGTTACCAGTTTTTGTAGTTGCTCAAAATCCGGTGACACAGCACATGTCTAAAGTATCAAATCTTCCTGATGTTGAGTTTTATGATATTCTAGAAGATCACAACCACTATATCTGGCTTGCTGCTGATAAAGGTTTATACCGTTACAACGGAAATAATTACCAAAAGTTTACAAACCCTAGTCAAAAGGCAAATTCTTTATTTCAATTAAAATTAGATGAAAAAGGAAAACTTTGGTGTAGTAATATTTACGGGCAAATTTTCTATGTTGAAAACGATACATTATACCTTTTTTATGACGCTAGTAAGCTTGTAAAAGGGCAGTTGTCACCTTTTGAAATTACCAATACATCCATACGCTTATTTACTGTAGATGGTATCTATGATATTAATTTAAAAGACAAAAACGCCATCAAGCTTTTTGAAGGTATGTCTGTTAGTGAGAGTACTCACAATGATTTGTCCTATGTCATTAAAATGAATGCAAGTAACAGACCTTCAAAAGAAAAACAGAACTGGTATCAAATCAAAGATGACCAGATAAAACTGCTTAAAACACTCACGTCTAAATACAGAATGCAGTCACCAAAGGTATACGCTTTTAAAAATAGTGCGCTATTAAATTTTAAAGAACAAGGTAAAAATCAACTTTATATTTATAAAACTGAAATAGAAGATGTTTTAAAGCTGAAGACACCTAAATCATTAGAAGATTTAACCATTTATAACATCACTTCTTTAAATAATGACTATTGGTTTTTAACAACATCTGGTGTGTTCATTTTTCAACTAAAAGATCAGCAATTAGTTTTAAAAGAACAATTGTTTAGTAACGAGTCTGTAACCGATGTATTGGTAGATTTTAATAAAAATTATTGGTTTACAACATTAGACAACGGTGTTTTTGTGTCTTCTAATCTTAATATTAGACAGCTTAATTTAGAACAAGCAAAAGATAAAATTACCGCAGCTTGTGCACTAAATAACAATCAATTTTTATTAGGTACAAATAATGGTAAGTTGTTGTTTTATAATACAAACGGTATTTTTAAGACGCTTAAATTACCTGGATCAAAAATCATAGGTAATTTATTTTTTGATGCATCACAAAACCATGTGATTGTTAGTATTAATGCATCAGAATCTTATAGTGTAGATTTAAATCTGTTCACTATTAAAGACCAAAAAAATAAATACTCTGTTGCAAAAACATTTACAAAAATTAATGATGAAAATCTCTTCTATGGAAGCTACAAAGAAGCCATAATATATAACAAACCGTATATTTCAGATTCTACAAGAGTTATTAGAAAAAGCAGAGTAAAGGCATCTGAAATATTAAACAATCAGTTATTTGTTTCTTTTATTGATGGCTTATATCAGTTTGATGTTAATAATTTTCAGTCAAAAGAAATTAAGCTAGATAACGAAAGTATTTTAGTAAACTCAATCGCTAAAATAAACGATGCTATTTGGTTGGCAACACAGCACAATGGCTTGTTGTGTTTTAAGGATGGTCAATTAATTTCTAGACATGATGCGCTGCCAAAGCAAGTGCAAATAAATACATTAAAATCTGATGGTGAATTTTTATGGATTTCTACCGAAGAAGGGTTTTATAAGTTTCATCCCAAAACCAATCAAGTAAGGCGTTTAAACACCCAAGATGGATTAACATTATCAGTAGATAAGTTTATTATTCTTGAAGATTATTTGGTGTCTGTTTTTCCAAATTCATTGTACGTAATGCCCAAAAAAAATACGCTTTTTAAGGCTTTTAAAACCTCTAAAGTTCGGATAACATCCGTTCAAGTAAATGATAAAGATACGGTTGTAAATACCAATTACAATTTACCTTACGATTATAATAAATTACGATTCGATTTTAACTCAAACGGATTTCAATCTAATAAACATGTTAGCTACAAATACCGTATAAAACCAATTGATACCACGTGGCGAAACGTGCCTTTAAATACGCATTTTGTGGTGTTTAACAGCTTGTCTAGTGGCGATTATATATTTGAATTACAAGGTCAAAATATTAGTAGTAAAGACGTACAATTTGCAAGTCCTATTACCTTTACTATAGCTAAACCATTTTGGGAAACCTATTGGTTTTATGGTTTGATTTTGGCATCCGTTTTCGGATTAATTTGGCTGTATTTTAAATGGCGATTACAACAAAAAGAACAACAACGCATTGCTGAAGTTGATAAAATTTTAATCGATAAAAAAATCACGAATTTAAGGTTAGAAAATCTGCGTTCGCAAATGAATCCGCATTTCATTTTCAATGCTTTAAATTCTATTCAAGATTATATTATTTCTAATGAAAAGGAATTGGCAAGCTCGTATTTAGTGAAGTTTAGCCGATTAATCCGCATGTATTTAGATTATAGTCAGCAAAACGAAATTACTTTAGAAGAAGAATTAAACGCTTTAAAACTGTATTTAGAATTAGAAAAAGTGCGTTTTGAAGATGAACTGGAATATACTATTTCAGTTGATAATCAGTTAAAAACAAAACAGATAAAAGTACCGTCATTATTCATTCAACCGTACGTTGAAAATGCTTTAAAACACGGATTACTACACAAATTAAACGACCGAAAATTACATATTGAAGCGAAAATTATTCAGCACAGTAAATTAGAAATTACGGTTGAAGATAACGGAATTGGTCGAGAGCAATCGGAAAAATTAAAACGACCAAACCAACAACACAAACCGTTTGCTACTAAAGCCAACGAAGAACGTGTGCACTTATATAAAAACAAATTAAAACGTGACATAACTATAACTACCAACGATTTGTATGACGAAAACGACGTTGCTGCAGGTACAAAAGTGATCATCACGATGCCAATACATTAAGATATGAAAGCGATCATTATAGACGACGAAAAACGCGCCAGACATTTACTATCAAACTTACTAACCGAACATTGTGAAAGCATCACAAGCATTGAAGAAGCGCAAGATTTAGCGTCTGGTGTAGACTTGATTAAAACCAGTAAACCAGATGTTGTTTTTTTAGATATTGAAATGCCAAATCAATCAGGATTAGATATTTTAGAATACTTTCCAAATCAGATTGATTTTAAAATCATTTTCGTAACGGCATACAACCAATATGCAATTGAAGCTTTCAAACTGTCGGCTGTAGATTATCTATTAAAACCAGTGGACACAACCGAGTTAAAAGAAGCTGTTACAAAAGCTGAAGAAGCCATAAAAGCCAACAATTTAAATGACCAATTAAACAAGTTACGCGACTCGTTAAAGCAACTCTCAATGGACAAAATTGCTTTAGAAATACCTAAAGGCATCATGTTCGCATCGCATAATGATATCGTCTATTTTGAAGCCGATGGTATGTACACCAACGTACAACTTATGGATGGTAAACAAAAAACCATTTGTAAACCATTAAAGCACTTTGTAGAGCAATTGGAACACAACGCGATGTTTTTTAAATGTCATCGTTCGTATTTAATCAACTTAAAATATGTTGATGAATTGGTTAAAGACGATGGCGATTATTTACTAATGAACAATCAAAAACGAATTCCAATTTCAAAATCTAAACGCGATCAATTTTTAGAAGTAATTAAGGAAACGTTTATGTAGTTTTTCAGAGCATTATGTCTTTCAGAGCAAAGCGATGTATCTCGAAAATTCCTTCAGAAAAAAAATCCTCGGTTTTAGAAAAATCCAAATTAAGAATGGTTGTTTAGGTGCTTATTTTGAAGCCCACTAAACACAATTCTTATGAAAAAAATAGTTCTATTATTTGTATTGGCATTATGCTACACAACGTCGCATGCGCAATTTGGTAAAATGTTAAAGAAGAAAGCCAAAGCAGCAGTAGAGAAGAAGTTAGATAAAAAAGAAAGTAGCAATTCATCTTCAAAATCTGAAAACGCTTCAGGAATGGTTGGCAGTTCTTCAACATCTAATCAAAATGTATCAAAAACAGAATATACTGATGAAGAATTTAAAGCAGAATTAGCCAAAAAATATCCAAATGACCAAGAGAAACAAGATTTATACTATCAAAAATATCTTGAGAAAAAGCAACAAGAAGCAGATGCTAATAAGCCTAAATCAGCTAATACAGTAAGTGATGAGTTTTTATACATGTCATATCCATTTGCAATGACAAAAGGTATGAGCGCAGTTGGTGTAGATCGTGTAAAGTTAAGACGCCAAATGACAGACATGGGCGATAATGTAGACTTATTGCCTGCACAAGATCCAGATTATGCATGGTTACGCTTTTTAACAACACCAGAACTAGTAGCTATGTCACCAGAAGGATATATTGGTTACGAGTTAGTTTCAGGAATGTTTACAACCAAAGTAGGCGCGGACCGATCGCAAACTTTAGAGCTTGGTACAGGCATGCCAATTTTAGTAAGAGGCATGTTAATAGCAGACGACGTATTTGTAATTTACGCCGCATCTCACCAAGGCGGACACGCATTTAATGTACCATCGTACATGCATGAAAAAGATATTACTATTTTAAACGTGATAGGTAAAGGCGATCAACAATTTCATTTAGAGTGGTTAGAAAAAGCGAAGCCAATTGTAAAGGAGTTTGAAGCAACGTTAAAAGCCAATTATGATGCAGCTGCAAAATCAACTATGGATGCTATAAAGATGCCAAAAGCAGGTAGCATGAATAGTAATGCTTCATTAGTGAGTTTTGCTAAAGAAAATGTATCTAAAACCATTGCAAAAGATGGTGCAAAACTTCTAAAGATAAACATAGAATCTAACGACTGGAGTATTGTAAAAAACAAATATACAGGTCGTATTTTATACCGTTGGATAAAAGGTGCTTTCACAGAAAAAAATAAAAATAACGACTGCTATTTACAAGGTTTTTTAATCAAGCAACAGTACAATGGTAGTGGTTATGGCAGTTCACAATTCGGTGGAATTATTCACGGACAAATGCCATACGGACAAAAAATGAATTGCGAATAATTAATATACGCTAATAACCCATAGTTTGTAAAGTCTGCTTATTAAGCAGGCTTTTTTATTTGATTAAAAGTGTAAGAATAATCTTTATTATTTATTCAGAAAGAAATTAGAGCTATTCAGAAAAAAGCACATTGAAAACCTTATATGTAGTAGTTGTTTTGTGGTTGAAAATAAAAACAAATCTCAACTACAATGAAAAAAACATTACTCTTATTTACAACCTATTTATGTTTGGGTGTTTCTGCAATTTTCGCTCAAAACGTAAACATTCCAGATTTCAACTTTAAAAATTATTTGTTAAACAATACTGCTATTAATACAAATTCTGATACAGAAATTTCGGTAGCTGAAGCGCAAGCTTTTACAGGAACAATATCGGCTACAAGTCTAGGAATTACAGACTTAACAGGAATTGAAGCTTTTGTAAATATAACTACATTAGAAGTATATTCAAATATACTAACATCATTAGATGTTAGTAACAACACCAGTTTAACACGATTACATTGTGCAAATAACCAAATAACAACAATAGATGTTAGTAATATTCCAACATTAAATCAAATTCATTGTCAAAATAATCAGTTGGTAGAATTAAATTTAGCTAATGGTAACAATCCTAATTTTACATACATGAAATCTTATGGAAACCCAAATTTAACGTGTATTCAACATGATCCTAATTACACACCTTCGTATACTAATGCTGGTCAGTACGCACAAGGATGGACAAGAGATGCAAACTCTAGTTATTCTTCAAATTGTAATTATGGACCTGTTTATGTAGATGCGAATGCAACTGGAGCAAATGACGGAAGTTCGTGGATTGATGCATACACAACAATTGATGCAGCACTAGCTGTAGCTGGTCCTAATAGAAATATTTGGGTAGCAAAAGGTATTTATAAGCCAACAGCTCAAAACACGCCTTTAGAAATAAATGATACTAGTATTTCTATTTTCGGTGGTTTTGATGGTACTGAAACTCAACTGTCAGATAGAGATTTAACACTAATAAATACAACTAATGCGACTGTTATTACAGGTGATATGAATGGCGATGACGTTGATGGTGATTTTACTTCTAATAAATCTGATAATGCCGATAGATTAATTGTAGTTGATGCTACAAACATTACTATCGATGGTTTTATTTTAGAAAATATTTATGATACATCAAGTAACGCGCATACTGAAGATAATGGAGTTATTTATTCAAAATATTATGGTGCTTCTACTTGGATTGAAAACTTGAGCATAAAAAACTGTAGCTTTAAAAATAACTATAGTAATGATTTTTTAATAAAAGGTATTGGACTAAAAGATAATTTCAAACTTTACAACGTAAGTTTTACAAACAATGTAAGTGTGGGGCAAAGTATTATTTTATTACATACAGATCGTTTTAATGATATTTATGCAGATTTTTCTAACGTACTGTTTGCTGATAACCAAACCAAGTTTTCTGTTATCAATGCATATAGAATTCCTGATGGGTCATTTACAAACTACAGAGAATTAGATTTAATAATAACTAATTCATCTTTTATAAATAATAATGTAGTAAACGTCAATAATACATCTTATGGTCAGGCTATTATCATGGGATCTGAAAATACTTGGGGACATTTAGAGATAAACAACTCTATCTTCTTTGGCAATACGTTAAATGGAACTTACGCAGATAGAGATATTTCTTTTGGTACTCAGGGAAATCATTATGAATTAGTAATTAATAATTCAATAACTCAAATTACAAACAACGGAGGCGCATCTGGAGCTTATGCAGCACCATCATTTAATAATGTTCAAGATTTAGATCCAAACACTGTGTCTCTTAATTTAAGTGCAGATTATAAACCAACATCAAGCTCGTCTTACATTATAGACCAAGGAAATAATTCTTTATATGATACTACTTTATTTGGCGATTTAGATTTATCAGGTAATGATAGAATATTTAACAGTACAATAGACCTTGGTGCTTTTGAATATGATTCAACATTAGGAATTGATGATTTGTCTTTAAATACAAATTCAGTAAAACTATACCCAAACCCTGTAAGTGACAGGTTATTTATTAAATCTACAGAGCAAGTTGAGAACGTGTTTATTTACACTATTAGCGGACAGTTAGTAAAGCAAGTAAATGAAGTTAATAATGGAATTAATGTAGCTAATTTACCTTCAGGATTATACATGATTCAAATTAAAACATCTAAAAGAACTATTAATCAGAAGTTTCTTAGAAACTAAGTTGATGTTATATCAACTTGATTTAGCGCTCACTTTTGTGGGCGCTTTTTTTAAAAAACTATTCAAAACAAAAACTATGAAATATTTAAAAACAATCATACTCGTAATGTTTACTATTGTATTGACTTCTTGTTCATCTGATGATGATTCCAATACTTCAGAAAGTAATTTTATTAAAGTTGGTGAATCTTCTTTTGAGATGAAAGCAGCATTAGTAGAGCCATCATTTAATTCGGTTTTTTTAAGTTTAACAAATAAAACTGAAGCAGAAATTAATGCTTCTTTTTCAGGAACAACACTAAATAATGTCGATTATTTTACTGCAAGAATCAATCATTTTGATCTTACTCCTGGAGAAACTTACGATCTAGATGACATTTATAGTTTAGAATTTATTGTTAATGGAGATGTTTTTAATTCTGAATTTGAAAACGGTTTCAGTCAATTTTATAAAAGTGGAAGTAACGCTGATTTAGAAGTAACATCAGGACATATAACAGTAATTGACTACTCAGTAGATAATATTACTTTGTCTCTTGAATTTGAGAGAGCTGATGGTGTATTGGTATCAGGAACGTATAATGGCTCATTCATCTATTTGGATGATACTAATAATTAAAAGTGTTACTATTAATTATAAAAGAGGGACTATAATTTTAACACAAAAAAAGCGCTTACCAATGTAAGCGCTTTTTATATATGATATAATTAATTTGAAAAGACTAGCTATTTAACATCACAGGCATAACAAGCATAGTAATTTGTTCGCCTTCGTCTAAACCATCAACAGGCGTTAAAATACCTGCTCTGTTAGGTAAGCTCATTTCTAATTGTACTTCGTCAGCATTTAAGTTTGTTAACATTTCAGTTAAAAAGCGAGAGTTAAAACCTATTTGCATGTCATCACCTTGGTAGTCACATGTTAGGCGTTCTTCAGCTTTGTTTGAGTAATCAATATCTTCGGCAGAAATGTTTAATTCAGCTCCTGCAATTTTTAAGCGAATTTGATGTGTTGTTTTATTTGAGAAAATACTAACACGTTTAACAGAGTTTAAAAACTGTGTTCTATCAATACTTAATTTGTTAGGGTTTTCTTTTGGTATTACAGCCTCATAGTTAGGATATTTACCATCAATTAAACGGCAAACTAATTCAGAGTTTTCAAAAGTAAATTTAGCATTTGAATCGTTATACTCAATTTTTACATCATCATCACTTGTAGCTAAAATTCCTTTTAAAAGATTTAAAGGTTTTTTAGGCATGATAAATTCAGCAACTTGATTTGCTTTAACATCTTCTCTAGTGTATTTAACTAATTTGTGAGCATCAGTAGCAACAAAGGTTAAACCGTCTGTTGAAAACTGAAAGAATACACCACTCATAACAGGCCTTAAATCGTCATTTCCAGCAGCAAAAATAGTTTTACTAATAGCAGTTGCTAGTATCTCACCAGAAACCATAGTTGTACTTGGATCTTCTAATTCAACAGCTTTAGGAAATTCGTTTCCTTCAGCATAAGCTAAAGCATACTTACCATGGTTAGAGCTAATCTCAACTGTGTTGTTATCTTCAACAACAAACGTTAATGGTTGCTCAGGGAACGTTTTTAAGGTATCCAATAGTAATCGTGCAGGTAAGGCTATACTACCATTACTGTCACTTTCAACATCAATTACTGATGACATTGTGGTTTCTAAATCACTAGCTGAAACCGTTAATTTTGAGTTTTCAAGTTCAAACAAAAAATTATCTAAAATTGGAAGTGTGTTAGAGTTGTTAATTACTCCACCTAAAACTTGTAATTGTTTAAGCAAATACGTACTCGATACTATAAACTTCATGAAATTGCTTTAAATTTTTATCGTTATGAATATTTAAGCAAATATATTTTATTAAAGTGATAATTGTAAGCCTTAGTTATACATTTTTATTAACAAGTAAATTTTTTGTATTTCTTAACCAGAATTTTAGATTCTCGTTAACATAAAAAGTATTGTGATTATAATATTATGTGGTATATTTATACGCTTAAAAAAATGAAAAATGTATAAAAATACTTTCGGGTATAAATTAATGCTAATGCTCTCTTTTGTTAGTTTTAATTTCTTAACAGCCCAAACTGATGAACAAAAAAGAGAAATTATCGCTACTTATGACCATGCATTACTTTCACAAATGGCGAATGAATTTTCGTTAGCTTTTGAAAATGATTTAAAGGCAGCTAGAGTCTATGCTATGGAAAACAATTTACCAACTGTAATTTTTACAGAAAATGGAGGTATGTCAAAGTTGCATAAAGTTTTAGAAGATGGAACTTTACTTTATTTGTCAACAGACAATAGAGGAGCTGGAGTTACGGTTAGAGCAAATAAGCTCTACACAGGTCCAAGTGGAGGACTAAATTTATCTGTTGAAGGTACAGGAATGACTCTAGGTGTTTGGGATGGTGGAAAAGTTTTGGATACGCATGAGTTATTAGTTGATAGAGTTACTCAACAAGATGGATCAACAACATTGTCTAACCATGCAACGCATGTGTCAGGAACAATGATTGGATCTAATGTGCCAGCAAGTGGTCAAGCTAGAGGTATGGCGTTTAGAGCTAGTCTAAATGCGTATGACTTTGATAACGATCTATCAGAAATGACTACTGCCGCAGCAAATGGGTTGTTAATTTCTAATCATTCTTATGGACTTAATGCTGAATTTTTACCAACATACTATTTTGGTAGATATGATAATTTAGCAGTTCAAGTAGATAACATATTATACAATGCACCTTACTATACTGCAGTTTTTTCTGCCGGAAATGATAGAAACGCAGGTTACAATACTGGAGATAATGGTTATGATTTATTAACTGATAGAGGAGTCTCTAAAAACGGAATTACAGTTGCTGCTGTAAACCAAGTTAATAATTATACAGGACCTTCAAGTGTTGTGATGTCAAGTTTTAGTAGTTGGGGACCAACAGATGATGGAAGAATAAAACCAGACATCTCAGCTAAGGGAGTTAACACATATTCATCTGTAGCTACTTCTAATACTGCATATGGTAGTATGAATGGTACATCTATGGCTACACCAAGTGTTTCAGGTTCTTTAGGGTTACTCCAAGAGCTTTACAGTGATATTCATGGTAATTTCATGAAGTCTTCAACATTAAGAGCTTTAGCAATTCATACAGCTTCTGAAGCAGGTGTTTTTCCTGGTCCAGATTATCAATTTGGTTGGGGATTATTAGATTGTGAAACAGCAGCTATTACAATTTTAGAAGAAGAATTTCAGTCTTTAATTGAAGAGAACAGTCTTGCCGATGGAGCAACATTCACAAAGTCAGTAACAGCATTAGGAACAGAGCCTTTAGTGGTTACAATTGCTTGGACTGATCCTGCAGGTACAGTACAGGGTACTACGGTAGATGATACTACACCTAGACTAGTTAATGATTTAGATTTAAGAGTCGTAGATGCTAGTAATAATACAACTTATCCTTGGGCTTTAAGTGCATTTAGTTATACTTCTCCTGCAATTAGAAGCGTGAATAATGTTGATAATGTTGAAAAAGTTGAAATAGATGTTCCTTCTGGAGATTATACAATCATTGTAAATCATAAAGGGACTTTAGATTCAGGAAATCAAGATTTTGCATTAATCGTAACAGGGATTTCTGAATCAGATTTTGCATTCACTCCTGAAAATATTACAAAAACTTTTTGTGCAGATGAAGTTGGAGATTATTACTTTAACTATTCATCAAGTGACACTTACAATGGGCCAACAACACTGTCAGCTACTGGATTACCAGCAGGGGCAGTGGCAACATTTACTCCTAGTGTAATCACTGCCGATGAAGACTTTACTTTAGAAATATCTGGTTTAGACTCAGTGACTCCTGGTACTTATTCCTTTGATGTTGTTGCTACTGGTACTTCTGATACTAAGACAAGACAAATGGAAATTGAAGTATTAAGCGCTGACCCTATTAGTGATGTAACATTAAATTACCCTAGCGCAGGAGAGTCAGGTGTTTACATATATCCTGGATTAACTTGGGACGCAGTTAGTGGTGCTAGTGGTTATAAAGTTGAAGTTTCTGAGCTTTCTGACTTTAGTACTCTAATTTTTGAAGATACAGTAGAAGCAAACACTGTTAGTGTTCCGGCATTGAATAGTAACACACAATATTACTGGAGAGTTATGGCATTCTCTGATTGTGTTGATGCTAATTTTGTGTCTTCTTCTTTTACTACTGAAGCTGTTAATTGTTCTATTTCATCTACTGCAAATGATAACCCACAACCTATAGATACTGTGCCAAATACGGTTACATCGGTTATAAATGTACCAGCAGGTCAAGATATTTTAGTTGGTGATATTAATGTGACAGTTAATTTATCACATACTTGGATGGGTGATTTAACGGTTAGTTTAACTAGTCCATCAGGTACTTCTGTTGTGTTGTTTAGTAACGCTTGTGATGATTTAGACGATACAAATGTAACTTTTGATGATTCGGGTGTTGAGTTTTCTTGTTCAGGAACAGTACCAGCACTTTCAGGAACAATGCAACCTCAAAATTTATTGACTCCATTTATAGGAGAAAATGCAGCTGGTGATTGGACACTTACAGTTAATGATGGTTATGATGAAGATGGTGGGTTTTTAAATAGTTTCTCACTTGAATTATGTAGTACTGCAGGACCTTTAAGTGTTGCTGATAAAGAACTAGAAGGATTTGCAATTTATCCTAATCCTGCTAAAAATCATTTTGAGTTTACTTTGTTAAATCAACAAGAAAATGTTAAAGTAGGTGTTTATGATATTAATGGTCGTTTATTGATTTCAAAATCATTTAATACTAATGAGCGTAAACTTGTAAGTGTAGAAAACTTATCTAGCGGAATGTATTTTGTTGAAGTAATAAATGGTCAACAAAAAGGAGTTAAAAAACTAATGGTTAAATAACGAACAACTCTCAATAAAATAAAAAAGCGACCTTTTGGGTCGCTTTTTTTATACGTATTTTTTTCGTCTTAAGTAATTAAAGACAAAACCAAAAATACCTAAAAGGAGTAGAGGCAAAGCAATATTTATAAATTGCCATTTTGTTTTTTGTTCTTCAATTTTTTTGGAATCTAAGAAAGCTATAGCAATTTCTTTTGTTCTAATATCTATAAGTTTATTGTCATCTAAAAGGTAGTTAACAGCATTTTCTAAAAACTCCTTGTTTCCAAAACTTTCACCTGTCCAACGATCAAAACCTAATTGTTGCGGTTTGTTTCTTACTACATCATTTTTAATAACGTCACCATCAGCAATGACAATAATTTTAGTAGAATCACTCTTTGTTCTATCATTAGAAAGATTAAAAGGCTTTACTCTATTGTTATAAACCGACGTAAATTCACCTTCTAATAATACAGCTAGTGGTTGTAATCCTTTAGTATATGTTTTAGGGTTAGGTTCTTGGGTAACAATATCTAAACTTATTTCTCTTGGTACACCATCTAGCTTGGTTAGTTGAGAGCTACGTAATAAAACAGTTTTTGAAATATCATCGTTTTTTAAAGTATCTATTTGGCTTGCAAAATCAAACTTTACCAAGTTTAAGTTGTTGGTTATTGCATGATTTGGATTACTAGCTGCTAATGGCGAATATTGCCATTGTATTGGTTGAAACTGAGCGTCACTACCTTCTCCAATAGCAAGAGTTATTGGAGCAGAATACATGTCGTTAACTAACACAGGATTAATGCGAACACCATATTTAAAGAAAAAATCATTTAGGTTTAAATCTCTAATAACAGCAATAGCTCTTCCTGAGTCGTTTAACAAACTATCTTTGTCCATAATAACCGATTCGGTAAGCCAAAGACTTTTTCCGCCATTCATAGTATATTGGTCTAAGACATATTTTTCGTCTTCAGTAAAAGGAATAGTTGGTTTTGCAGCTATTACTAAATCGAAACCGTTTAATTGCTCTAAGGTTTTTTGCGGATGGTTAGCAACACTATCCATAGTAAAAGGAGCAATATTGTAATGCTCTTTAATACTTGTTAAAAAATCAGCAATATATATGTCATTCAGCTCGCCATTTCCTTTTAAAATGGCTATTTTCTTAGATTTTTCAGTGGTTAGTTTTTTAAATCCTTCGGCAAAAGCATATTCTAAATGTTGCACAGAATTGTTGATGCGTTCTTGGTCAGTAACTCCAATGCTGTTTTTTATTAATGGGATTTTTACGGTTTGTTCGTTGTAACTAGCTAAAGCCCATGGGAAAATTAATTCCTGAGACGATTTTCCATTCTCTTTTACGGTAAGTTGAAAGGGTTGTAAACCACGTTGTACTAATTGTTGAATGTTCTGGTCTCGAGTTGTTTCATTCTCAATAGGATTAATAAAACTAAATTTAACGTTGTTATTTTGAAGCGCAAACTCTTCCAATAACTGCTTGGTTTCAGTTTTAAGACGTCTAAATTCTGAAGGGAAATCGCCTTCAAGAAACACATCGATAATTAAAGGAGAATCTACATTTTCAATAGTGTTAAGTGCTGCTTTTGATAATGTATAACGTTGGTCTTGTGTTAAGTCGAAACGTTTATAAATTGACTGTGTAAAGAGGTTTAAAACCAATAACCCTAAAGGTAATACCAATAGATGTAACCATTCTTTTTTATCAATGGCTTTTGTGCCAATTCGTCTAGCAGTTATGAGTACAAACAATACAATAATACTTATAAAATACAGTAAATCCCTAGTATCAATAACACCTCTACTAATGCTCTTGTAATGGTCATCCATTCCTAATTTTTCAAGGCGAAAAGCATCACCAAAAAGATTAAAATTAGCTAAACCTTCAAACCCAAAATAAAAGAAGAAGCAAATAAACACAGCAATAATAAAAGCTACAATTTGATTGTCTGATAGTGTTGAAGAAAATACACCTATAGCTGTGTAAGCAGCAGCCATAAGTAATAAACCAAAATAAGAACCTGTAACACTTCCTAAATCTAAATTTCCTACTGGGCTTCCAAGTTTGTATATACTATACACGTATAATAGTGTTGGTAACAAGGCAATAAGTATTAAAACCAGTGCACCAACGTATTTGCCTAAAACAATTTGTAAATGACTTACAGGTTTAGTGAGTAGCAGTTCAAGTGTTCCTTGTTTTTTTTCATCACTAAAGCTACGCATAGTGACTGCAGGAACAAGAAAAATAAGTATCCAAGGTGCTAAAGTGAAAAAACTATTGAGGTCAGCAAATCCATTATCTAAAATGTTGAATTCACCTTTAAAGAGCCATAAAAACAATCCGTTGAGTAATAAAAAAATAGCGATAACCAAGTAACCAACTGGTGATGCAAAAAATGAGGTAATTTCTTTTTTTAGAATTGCTAGCATTATCTTAGTTGAAAAGTTTAAAGTGGAAAGTTAAAAGTTTATTAGTAAATCACGAATTTTTTAGTTCTGTTTCTGTGATGAATTAATTGGTGTTTTCAAATTTTATCAATCTAAACTTGCCAATTTATCTACACTCCAAGCTTCAGGTTTTGCATTAAAAAGAGGTTTGGTTTTACTCCAAATACCTTTAAATAAACTCGATTGTCGGTAGCGCTCTAAGTCGGCTTCGGTATTCCAATAACTATACGTAAAAAATACGTTTGTATTGTGCTTGTCTCTGTAAAGTTCTAAAAACTCACAGCCATCAAAAGCTCTAATATTGTGTTTACTTAACTCAAAGTTCGATAAGAATTCATCAATGTGTTTTGGCTCAAAGCTCATTTTTACAATTCGTACAAACATATTTAAGTTTTTGAAAAGTTAACCGTTACAGTATCTCGCATGCTTAATCCCATAAGTGTAGAGGCACTACCAACAGTAGTAGGATTACTTCTATAAACCGCAATTTCTAAATAACCTGAAGAGTTAAAAACAACCAATCCTTTTCCTTCATCATAACGTTTATCTTCAGGAGTGTCAAAATTTACAACATCGCTATATCTGTTCAATATTTCTTTAAACTTATAGTTGCGAGCAGAAATTTCAAAGGCACGAGTTTTTTGTATAGATTCAAAAAATTTGCGTCTTATATTGGTAACTACGTTGCCATAATTATCAATGTAAATAACACTACCAATAATCTGGTTTTTTTCATCATTTACAAAAGGCACTAAATCTCTAATAGGCTTAATTGTGTTAATAACTTTTCCAATCACTTCAAGCGTTCCTCCTCTAGCAATATGGCAAGCTACTTTTACAAACACATCTAAAACAGGAAAATTGGTTTCAATTTTATCATGGATATTAATCTCCACAATTTTTTCAGGAGCAATTTCGGCACATATCATACTCATTATTCCATTGTTGGCACATATAAAGTAATGGTCGTCTAGTTTTACTGCAATGTGCTTGTTTTCAGGGTTTAACTCAGAGTCGATACCTATAAGGTGAATAGTTCCTTTAGGAAAACTACTGTATGCATTTTGAATAATGTAAGCCGCTTCAGGAACATTAAAAGGAGAAACAGAATGCGAGATATCAACAATTCTAACATCAGGAAGCTCACTGTAAATTGCACCTTTAATAGCTCCTGCAAAGTGGTCTTTTTCGCCAAAATCAGTTGTTAATGTGATTATTGCCATGTAATAATTGTTGATATTTTTTTAATCTAACCTCGCTTAAAATTGTGTAGATTTGTTACTACACAAAACTAATAAAACAAAACAGATTAATTTATTAAATCAGGTACCTTTTGAATGAACTTATAATTGAATTAGAAGAAATAACTCCTAAAGAGTTTTTTGGAGCTCAAAACGTAAATATCGAACTTCTAAAAGAATACTTCCCAAAATTAAAAATTGTAGCTAGAGGAAATAAAATTAAGGCATATGGTGACGAAGACTTGCTTGAAGAGTTTGACCGTCGTATGACCATGTTAATGACTCATTTTGCTAAGTACAATAAGTTGGACGAAAATGTTATTGAGCGTGTACTTACCAGTCAAAGTAGTGACGATTATACAACGTCTGAACAAAGTGGAGAAACCATTGTTCATGGTGTTGGAGGAAGAATTATAAAAGCGCAAACTCTAAACCAGAGGAAGCTTGTTGAAAGCATGCGTAAAAACGATATGGTATTTGCCATTGGTCCTGCAGGAACTGGTAAAACCTATACAGGAGTTGCTCTAGCGGTTCAGGCATTAAAAAATAAAGAGGTAAAACGTATTATTTTAACAAGACCTGCTGTTGAGGCTGGTGAAAATCTTGGATTTCTTCCAGGTGATTTAAAAGAAAAATTAGACCCTTATATGCAACCGTTGTATGATGCGTTACGTGATATGATACCTGCAGAAAAACTGGCTAGTTTTATAGAAAACGGAACGATACAAATTGCTCCTTTAGCCTTTATGCGTGGACGTACTTTGGATAATGCATTTGTGATTTTAGACGAAGGTCAAAACACTACTCATGCGCAAATGAAGATGTTTTTAACACGTATGGGGAAAAATGCTAAGTTTTTACTAACTGGTGACCCTGGACAAATCGATTTACCACGTCGTACCATTTCAGGACTTAAAGAAGCCTT
Organism: Meridianimaribacter flavus; assembly: GCF_004366715.1. GTDB lineage: Bacteria > Bacteroidota > Bacteroidia > Flavobacteriales > Flavobacteriaceae > Gaetbulibacter_B > Gaetbulibacter_B jejuensis. Next base: position 92,361 of record NZ_SOQZ01000004.1, on the reverse strand, counting down.
GTTAATTCTTAAAAATGTAGAAGGCGTAGGTATTATATTTTTAGACGATAAAGATGTTATTCGCCATAAGCTGGTAAAAAAGATTATAGCAGCATACAAGAGCATAGAAAATAGAGAATAAATTAAGTTGGTAGTTTTTTAGTCGCAGCCAACAAAAAATTAAATAGAGTTATCATTATATCGTATGTAATGATGATAAATTAAAGCAAATGTCACACAACACAATAATAGATACCAATTTTAATTTTCCTAATCAAAAAAGTGTATACAAAGGAAAGGTTAGAGAAGTTTATAATATTAACGACGAGCAGTTAGTAATGATTGCAACCGATAGGTTAAGCGCATTTGATGTGGTGATGCCTAAAGGAATTCCTTACAAAGGGCAAATTTTAAATCAGATTGCAACCAATATGATGAAAGCTACTGAAGATTTGGTTCCTAATTGGCTAACAGCTACTCCTGATCCAAATGTTGCTGTAGGTCATTTGTGCGATCCTTTTAAGGTTGAAATGGTTATTCGTGGCTATATGTCTGGTCATGCAGCACGTGAGTACAAAGCTGGAAAACGACTGTTGTGTGGTGTGCCAATGCCTGAAGGGATGAAAGAAAATGATGCATTTCCTGAACCTATAATTACACCAGCTACAAAAGCTGAAATGGGAGATCATGACGAAGATATTTCTAGAGAAGACATTTTAAAACGCGGAATTGTATCAGAAGAAGACTACCTAGTACTTGAAGATTATACACGTAAGCTTTTTAAAAGAGGTTCTGAAATTGCTGCTGAAAGAGGATTAATTTTAGTAGATACCAAATACGAATTTGGAAAAACCAAAGACGGAAAGATTGTATTGATTGACGAGATCCACACTCCAGATTCTTCACGATATTTTTATGCTGACGGTTATCAAGAACGTCAGGATAGAGGAGAAGCCCAAAAGCAATTATCAAAAGAGTTTGTACGCCAATGGTTAATTGCAAACAATTTTCAAGGTTTAGAAGGTCAAACCGTTCCTGAAATGAGTGATGAGTACATTACAAGTGTTTCAGAACGCTACATAGAACTTTACGAAAACATTACAGGAGAACCTTTTGTAAAAGCTGATGTAAGTAATATACAAGAGCGTATTCAAACTAATGTATTGGCTTATTTAGGCTAATAGTTTTTTTAACAATACTATTTGTCCAAGGTGATAGTAACTATGTTCTATCATAGCATCAATATTACGTTGGTAAGTTCCATATTTTTCATCTATAAAATTTTGGTTAAGCTTACTGTTAGGTAATTTTTCAATTAGTTCGATAAGACCTTCGGTATCAGTCCAAAATTTATTTAAAAAAGCATTCCATTGCTCTTGTGATTCTATTGGAGGAAAATCAAAACTGTATTGATCACGTATTTCTAGCGTACCACTTTCAAAAGCATGTTTTACACCAGCAATGTAGTAATGGATGTGTTGTGCTAACACAGCAATAGTGTTGCGCGATTTTACTTTGGCAATAGCAACAGTCCAATCTAAAGCTTCTAGCTGGTGTTTGTAATTTGTGTTAGCTATCCAAGTTCCATTTAAAATAACTTCGCGTAAACGATTAGCGAGTTGTTGTGTTGAATTCATTTTATTGGTTTTCTGAAATCTCTTTCAGTTTGTTTAGTGCTTTAGGCCAAGTGTTATTAAAATAATCTGCGTAATTATCATCAGTATCCAATTCAACTTCTACTGTAGTGACACCATTGTTTTCTGTTAGCGAATAGTTTTCGAGGCTTCCAGCCCATTTTTCAACTTGCTCACCAGAAGTGATTTCATGATCACCATCAAGAATTCCATAATGACGAATAGACACGAATTTTGATGGGATATTTTCAGCAATTTCTGAAATCATTCCACCTTTTTTTCCGTTTTCATCAGTTCCAACAAAATACATTTTTTCACCTTTGTTCCAGCAGCCTTCATATGTAGAGGTTGGGTTAAATTCAGCAGTCCATTGCTCATAAGTATTTTTATTGTTAAGCCCTAACATAGTTTCGTATACCTTTTGCGAAGAGGCATTTACTTGTGTGCTAAATTTTATTTTTTTCATGGTTTTAGTGTTTTTAAAACTATAGTGTTTTATGAGTATGCCTTTAATTTAATGAGTTTAAAAGTTCTGTGTTAAATGAGCTACAAAAGCATTTATGCTTTAAGGTGCTTTTAAACTTAATATAATCACTTACAGTTCTACTAATATATATGTTTTTGGTGAAAATTTGCTGGTTGTTATTGGGTTTTGTGTTACGTTAAAATACAAAAGCTGCCTTATAAAAACAATGGCTACATAGTTTTTGAACCTTGTAGCCATTGAAGTTATAATTTTTATTACCAGTTAGTCTTTTATGAATTTAAACGTATATCCATTATCAGTCTTTAAGAAATAGATACCATTGTTTAAATTTTGAATGTCTATTTTGTTAGTGTTTAATAATGTACCATTCATTACTTCAGCTCCCAGGTTGTTAAAGATACTATAGTTACTTATTTCTGTTAAGCCTTTAATATGAATAAAACTTGAGGAAGGGTTAGGGTAAACAACTTTATCATTAAAGCTAAAATCACTTGTGCTTAATGTTGCAGCAGAAAATACGATATCATCAAGACCAAATGAATCATTACCAAGGCTACTAGTTATAGTAAAAGAATTAACGTTTGTCCAATTTACAGTTACAGCTGATCCTGTTTCGTATATCAAGTCTTGATTAACACTTGAGTTACTTCCACCTGAAGGTGTAAAGGTCCAAGTGCGAGTTCCAGAATAATCATAAAGAGCAAAAGCATAAATCGAAGTTATATCAACTGGAGAACTAAAACTTACAGTTGCAGAATCACCTGAATCTGTTTGATAGGTAAATACAACAACACCTGAAGTGCCAGAGAAGCCATTACCATATAAGGCCGTTGCATCAGTATTTGAATAAGATGAAGAAAATGTAGCTGTAATACCAGCTACTGTTTGAGCAACTCCAGTATCAGCAACTTCAACCGTTTCCCAGTCAAAAACTTGTGAGAATGATAATGTACTGATTAATGTAAATAGTAAGGCAGAGTAAATGTGTTTCATGGTTTTAATTTAAGTTATAGGGATTTTAAAAAGTTAAAAAACAAGTTGGCTATTAATTATGCCTGATGTAAAGTGATGTAAATTATTAACACCTATTTCTCAAACAAAACCTTTCGGTCTATGTATAAGAAATAGGTGTGTGTTATTATAAGTTGCTAGTAGTTATTCTTTTATAAACTTAAACGTAGTGCCGTTTTCTAATTTTAATAAGTAGATTCCGTTATTTAAGTTTTGAATATTTAGTTTTTCTTTATTTGATATTTTACCATTTTTAAGGTTCATACCAACAAGATTATAAATATTAAAAGTTGTAGTATTTGTCAAGCCATCAACAACAATAAAGTTGCTTGAAGGATTAGGATATATACTCACATTACTAATTAAAGCAACTTCATCATTCCCTAATGTATTGCCCTGTACGCTTCCTGTTAAAGTAGTAATAGTTTCTGGGCAATAACCTTCAGCGTTAACCCAGCTCCCTAAGGTTAAATCTGGAGGGTTTGGTAAAGAAGGTGTTGTGTTGTAATACATCACTGCTGTAGTATAATCAGGAGTATTTAGTGGTCCATCATTGTCTAGCTGAATTTCCCATCTGTCAAGGGATGTGTTCCATATAATTCTTAATTCACAAACACCTGCAGGACAACTTTGGGCAAAGTCACTAGGTTGCGTTTCGTAAGTGTTTCTAATATCTCCAGAATCATCAGTAGTACCTGTATTGGATAGGTAAAAATCTTGGTCTCCTAATATTCCTGTACAGCCCTTAAAAGTAATTTGCGAACTTACATGAATAGTACATGTTAGAATAACAAAAAAAGTTAGGTAAAGTTTTGTCATAATATAAAATTTGGGGTTAATATTTAATGAATCAAAACTATTTATTTTATGTGAATAATGAAGAAAAAAATGAGTTTTTTCTTTGAATGGCTATGGTTTTATTCTCTTTTAAAGTTGAAGTTTGTAAATCACAAATATTACCTATTCAAATAAATTATTACTTTTAGTACTGTTTAAAACACTTGATGGAACAACTCAATCAATTTATTTCAGATTTTGCTTCATATGCTTGGGGCTTACCATTGCTTATTTTGTTAATTGGAGGTGGTTTGTACTTACTCATTTTATCAAGGTTTTTGCCTTTTCGGTTGTTTGGTCATGCTTTAAGTGTACTTAGAGGTAAATATGATAATCCTGATGATCCTGGAGAAATTACACATTTTCAAGCACTCACTACAGCATTGTCTTCCACAATTGGAATGGGGAATATTGCTGGTGTTGCTGTTGCAATATCTATTGGAGGTCCTGGAGCAGTGTTTTGGATGTGGGTGAGTGCTATTATTGGTATGTCAACAAAATTCTTCACTGCTGCTTTAGCGATTATGTATCGTGGTAAAGACAGTCAAGGCAATTTACAAGGTGGACCAATGTATGTTATCGTTGAAGGTTTAGGCAAACATTGGAAACCCTTAGCAGTGTTTTTTAGTTTTTGTGGTATGGTTGGTGCATTACCTGTGTTTAATGTTAATCAGCTTACGCAAGCTATTAATGATATATTGTTACAACCAAATGGAGTGGAGGTGAATACTACCTCAAACCTTGTTATAGGTGGTGTTTTGGTGTTTTTTACTGCTTTGGTAATTATTGGTGGATTAAATAGAATTAGTAAAACAGCTTCAAAGTTAGTACCTACTATGGTGTTGTTGTATTTTGTAATGGTGCTTTCAATTTTAATTTTAAATGCGAGTGAAGTACCAAAATATTTCTCGCTTATTTTTACTGAAGCATTTACAGCTCATCACTACACAGGAGATACATTTTTAGGAGGTGTAGTTGGCGGACTTATACTTTTAGGAATACGTAGAGGTGCTTTTTCTAACGAAGCTGGTATTGGTACTGCACCAATGGCTCATGGAGCAACTAAAACATCACAACCAGTTCGTGAAGGTTTAGTAGCTATGTTAGGTCCATTTATAGATACTATTATTGTATGTACACTTACTGCTTTAGCTATATTGGTAACTGGTGTTTGGAAAACCACCGATGCCAATGGAGTAAGCCTCACAGCTTTAGCTTTTGAACAAACATTTGCTTCAACAGGTAAATACATGTTGTTGTGTTGTATTATAGTTTTTAGTGTGTCATCTTTGTTTTCATATTCATATTATGGAACAAAATGTTTATCGTTTTTAATTGGAGCTAAAAACAAAAATTACTACAATATAGTGTATATACTTAGTATCATAATGGGAGCAACTACCTCACTAGCAATGATGATTAATTTAATTGATGGTTTCTTTGCTTTAATGGCATTTCCAACAATGATTTCTACGCTTATTTTAGCACCTAAAGTGGTTAAACAAATTAAAAGCTACACACGAACGCTAAAGACTTCTTCTGATAAATAAATGAATTATACTTGGTGTAATTCAGATGAAAAACGAGTGACTTTACTAAACTCGTTTCTGTAATTACTTGGTGTAATTTTTTTAATTTTTTTAAATATCCTGTTGAAGTTGGATATGTTATTAAATCCACAATTGTAACTAATTTCGCTAACGCTCATGTCAGTATTTATAAGCTGTTTAGTAGCATAAATTAAACGAACATCATTTACGTAGTTAATAAAAGTCTTACCTGCTCGTTTTTTTATAAAACGATTAAAAGAGCTTGTGCTCATATTTACTAAACACGAAATCTCATCTAACGAAATTTTTTGGTGATAATTATTATGTACAAAGTCATGTACCAATTGTATTTTTTTACTGTTTTCGTATTCGCTTATTTCAACATCGTTGTCAGTATTGAGTAGTCTATAGTCATCACTGTCAGCCAATGTTTGAAGTATTGAAAACAATTCAAAATAATCATTAATATTATTGTGTTCAGCTAAAGAGGTAAGCTGTTTTTCAAGTTTTAAAGCAGTTTCTGTTGAAAAATTTATGCCTTCCTTCGCTCTTAAGAACAATTGTTTAATGGCTTTAAACGCATTTAGGTTCAGCAATTCATCAGTAAACAACCAATCATGAAACTGAATGGTTATTTCATCAACAGCATTACTTGTGCAGTTATGATGCTCCCAACCATGTTCTAGGTTTGAGCCTATAAGCGTCAATTCAATAGCGTCAATTTCTTCCATACTGTTACCAACAATACGTCGTATACCTTTACCATTTCTAATAAAATTAAGTTCGTACTCTGGGTGAAAGTGAATTGGAAAATCAAAACTTGGTTTGGTTCGATCAATAACTAAAAACACATCAAAGGGTTTTAGTTGGGTAATTTCTCTATGGATATTTTCGCACATGGTTCATTAAAAAAGCAGCCTTAATTTAGTAAAAATTAACCATTCCCAAAAACTAGTGCTTATTTTGATAGATTAATATTATGATTTGAAATTATTGTATAAGAATTAGTGAAAATGTTGATAGTTTAATAATTATTATTGGCTTTTATTTATAAATTGAAAATTAAAACAGTTTTTTATTATGAATAAACAAAACCCAGTAAAGTATTGGAAAGCCAATATTAAATACGTTTTAATCCTCTTAGCAATTTGGTTTCTGGTGTCTTATGGCGCAGGAATTTTATTTAAGGATGAATTAGATACCATACAATTAGGAGGCTTTAAACTTGGGTTTTGGTTTGCACAACAAGGATCTATGTACGTGTTTGTCGTCCTTATTTTCGTTTATGTTAGATTAATGAATAAACTAGACAAAAAGTACGGATATGATGCATAATTTCTTCTTAAGTGTAGATGTTCAAACATGGACCTACATACTCGTTGGTATTACATTTTCTTTATACATAGGTATTGCTATTTGGTCTAGAGCAGGTTCTACAAAAGACTTTTATGTTGCTGGTGGTGGCGTTTCTCCATTGGCAAACGGAATGGCGACAGCAGCCGATTGGATGAGTGCCGCATCATTTATTTCTATGGCAGGAATTATCTCTTTTAGTGGTTATGATGGTTCTGTGTATTTAATGGGTTGGACTGGCGGCTATGTGTTATTAGCACTTTTACTAGCACCTTATCTGCGTAAGTTTGGCAAGTTTACAGTACCTGATTTTATAGGTGATAGATATTATTCTAAAACTGCACGTATTGTTGCTGTATTTTGTGCTTTGCTTGTGTCGTTTACTTATGTGGCAGGACAAATGCGTGGCGTTGGTGTTGTGTTTTCTCGTTTTCTCGAAGTTGATATTGATACAGGTGTTATTATTGGGATGCTTATTGTTTTGTTTTATGCTGTTTTAGGTGGAATGAAAGGCATTACTTATACACAAGTAGCACAATACTGTGTGCTTATTTTTGCATTTATGGTTCCTGCTATTTTTATTTCTATTCAAATGACGGGAAACCCGATTCCGCAACTAGGTTTTGGGGATACTTTAAGTGATGGTTCAGGAACTTATCTATTAGATAAATTAGATGGTTTAAGCACAGAACTTGGTTTTTCTGAATATACCAATGGCTCAAAATCTATGATTGATGTCTTTGCAATTACCTTGGCATTAATGGTAGGTACAGCAGGTTTACCTCATGTAATTGTTAGGTTTTTTACGGTAAAACGAGTTAAAGATGCTCGCAAATCGGCAGGTATTGCGTTGCTGCTTATTGTTATTTTATATACAACAGCACCTGCTGTTTCTGTTTTCGCTAGAACAAACTTAATTGAAACAGTTTCCAATCAACCGTATGCAACGGTTCCTGAATGGTTTAAAAAATGGGAAGCTACAGGACTTATTGCATTTACTGATAAAAATAACGACGGACTAATTCAATATGTAGCTGACGAATCTATAAACGAATTAACCGTTGATAGAGATATCATGGTGTTAGCAAACCCTGAAATAGCAAAACTGCCTAACTGGGTGATAGCTTTAGTTGCTGCTGGCGGACTAGCTGCAGCATTATCAACAGCAGCAGGTTTATTGTTAGTTATTTCAGCTTCTGTTTCTCATGATTTAGTTAAAAAGATTATCAAGCCTAATATTTCTGAAAAAGGCGAACTCATCGCTGCGCGTTTATCGGCTGTTGGAGCTGTTTGTGTTGCAGGCTATTTTGGGATTAATCCACCTGGTTTTGTAGCAGCTGTTGTAGCGCTTGCATTTGGGTTGGCAGCGGCATCCTTTTTTCCGGCTATTATTTTAGGAATCTTCTACAAACGAATGAATAAAGAAGGTGCTATTGCAGGTATGATTGTTGGTATTACAGCTATGTTGTTGTACATGATTAAGTACAAACTAGGTTGGTTTGACGATGTTGTTCCTGATAAAAGCGAATGGTGGTTTGGTATTTCTCCTGAAGGGTTTGGAGCAGTGGCTATGGTACTTAATTTTGTAGTGTCTATAGTTGTTATGAAATTTACAAAAGCACCACCAGCTGAAGTTCAAGAAATTGTAGAAAACATAAGAATACCAAGTGGAGCAGGCGAAGCTGTTCAGCATTAAAACTATTTACTGATAGAGTTTTTAAACTGCTGTGGCGTCATTAATTCCATTTTTTTAAACTGTCTGTTAAAGTAGCTGGTGTTATTAAACCCAGACTTAAATGCTATTTCAGACATGCGTAAATCTTTGGTTTCCTTGATAAGCTTTTTAGAAAATTTAATTTTTTCAGAATTGATATAATCTATAGGAGACACACCAAGTGTGTTTTTAAACTTCTTATGAAAATGTGACGCGCTCATACATGCTTTTTCTGCAAGTAAATCTACGGTAATGTCTTTATTGGTAAGGTTTTGTTTAATGTATTTAATAACAAAGCCTATACGCGTGTCGTTAAAAATACCATCAGTGTCATTCAATAAAAAAGCTTTTGCTTTGGTTTGTAAAAGCCTAACAATAAGCTCTTGAATCATTAAATCCAATAAAACATCTTTTGACGAAGTAGTGTTAGTAAAAGTATGTACCAAACGCTCAACCAAATGGTTAACATCTACATTATTTATAAGGTGCGACGCGTTATCATCTAATTTCCAATTGTTGTTTTCACTATCAATAGTTACATGATGATTAAACTTTTCAACCACTTCATCAATTTTATCGCTATCTATTCCAAGCGCAAGACATTGCGTTGGGTCATTAGCTTTTGCCAAAGGAAAATCAATAATCATTTCTTTATTAGTTGGCATAACAACAGATTCGCCTGGAAAAAAATCAAAAGACGGTAAACCATCAATATGCATTATCTTTTTTCCGGTAAGCATGCTTGCAATTACAGGAAAATTGAAAGTTAAAGATACCTTTTCGGCATATTCATGGGTTTCATAAATATTCAATTCGGCATAATCTGCATTATAGGTAGTACGATTCTCTACCAAAGTGGTGAGCTTTCTATGGCTTTTATGATGTCTTAATAAATGATTCATACTCAATATTACAAAAATTGAACAAGTCTATTTTAGTGTTGATAGATATGTTCAACAATTTAATAAATATGTTCAATAAAATCAGAATATCATAAAATAACTTTATAAAAATTATCAATAACCTAAATATATAGGCTTTAAATTGTTTAAGTGTTAAAATTTTTAACAATTCATAGTAATTGATAATTATCTGATTTTAAGCGAAATAATAATCTAAACTAAAAAAGTATGAGTTATTCAAAACCTAAGTTTAAAGAATCTTATGGAAATTTTATAAACGGAAAGTTTATGGAACCATTAGATGGTCAATATTTTGAAAACCGATCACCAATAGATAATAGTGTGATTGCGAAATATCCAAGATCTCAAAAAGAAGACGTAGAATTAGCACTAGATGCAGCAAATGCAGCAAAAGAAAGTTGGGGAAACACATCTGCAACAGAGCGTGCAACCTTATTAAATAAAGTAGCAGATATTATTGAAGCAAATTTGGAAGAGTTTGCATTGGTTGAAACCTGCGATAACGGTAAAGCTATTAGAGAAACGCTTAATGCCGATGTACCTTTATCTGCAGACCATTGGCGTTATTTTGCAGCATGTATTCGTTCTGAAGAAGGTAGCGCAACAGAACTAGATGCCAATACCTTATCTATGAATATTAAAGAACCACTTGGTGTTGTGGGACAAATTATTCCATGGAACTTTCCATTATTAATGTTATCGTGGAAACTACCACCTGCATTAGCAACAGGTAACTGTGTGGTATTAAAACCAGCTGAACAAACACCATCATCAGCTACGTTATTAATGGAAAAAATAGCTGACGTGTTTCCTCCAGGTGTAATAAACGTAGTACATGGTTTCGGACCAGAAGCAGGAAAACCTTTAGCATCAAGCTCTAAAGTAGATAAAGTCGCTTTTACAGGCGAAACAACCACAGGACAATTGATTATGCAATATGCGTCAAAAAACCTTAATCCAGTAACTATGGAGTTAGGTGGTAAGTCACCAAACATTTTCTTTAATAGTGTTATGGATGCAGATGATGCTTATTTAGACAAAGCTATAGAAGGTGCTGTATTATTTGCTTTTAACCAAGGAGAAGTTTGTACCTGTCCATCACGTTTATTAGTACAAGAAGATATTTATGATAAGTTTATGGAGCGTGTTATTGCGCGTACAAATGCTATTGTGCAAGACAATCCGTATGATGTAAATACCATGATAGGAGCACAGGCTTCAAACGATCAATATGAGAAAATTCAGTCTTATTTAGAGATAGGAAAAGAAGAAGGCGCTAAAGTATTATGTGGTGGAGAAGCCAATAAATTGGATGGCGAACTTGCAAATGGGTTTTATATTAAGCCAACCATTTTAGAAGGTCATAACAAAATGCGTGTATTCCAAGAAGAAATTTTCGGACCTGTAGTGTGTGTGACTAAATTTAAAGATGAAGCAGAAGCTTTAGAGATTGCAAACGATACATTATATGGTTTAGGTGCTGGTGTTTGGACACGCGATGCACACCAATTATATCAAATACCTCGAGCTATTAAAGCTGGTCGTGTTTGGGTAAACTGTTACCATGCATATCCTGCTCATGCACCATTTGGAGGTTATAAAAAGTCAGGATTTGGTAGAGAAAATCATGTGATGATGATGGATTACTATCGTCAAAACAAAAATATGCTTATTTCTTATGACAAGAATAAGTTAGGTTTCTTTTAAATTAGTTAGTTTTATTTAGAAACGAAGGCTGAATCTATGTTCAGCCTTTTTAATATATTTAGGGTATGCAACGAATAGCAATTACAGAACAAGCCGCAGCAGTCGTCAATCAACTTAAAGAAAAACATGGTGAACTTATTTTTCACCAAAGTGGTGGTTGTTGTGATGGTTCTGCACCAATGATTTTTGAAAAGGATGACATGTACCTTGATGAGAGTGATGTGCTTTTAGGCACACTTCAAGGTGTTAACTTTTACATGAATCAAGACCAATTTGAATATTGGAAACACACACACTTAACGATAGATATTACCGAAGGTAGAGGAGCAAGTTTCTCTTTAGAAATCCCTTTAGGGCTTCGGTTTATTATAAAATCTAGATTACTAACACAAGAAGAGGAAATCCATTTTAATACCACGAAAACAGAATAAATAATGAGCAACTACCATATCAAACATTTAGAAGAATATTATCAAGTTTATCGTAAATCGGTTAGAAACCCAGAGGTCTTTTGGGAAGAAATAGCTGAAGAGCACTTCATGTGGCGAAAAAAGTGGGATAATGTATTAAGCTGGGATTTTACAAAACCTGAAGTAAAGTGGTTTGAAGGTGCAAAATTGAATATTACCGAAAACTGTATTGATAGACACATTTATACGCGAGGTGATAAAACAGCTATTATTTTTGAACCCAATAATCCTAATGAAGACGCTCAGCATATAACCTATAGGCAATTACATGATAAAGTATGTCGGTTTGCCAATGTGCTAAAAGAAAAGGGGATAGGTAAAGGCGACAGAGTGTGTATTTACCTGCCAATGATTCCTGAATTGGCTATTTCAGTATTAGCTTGTGCGCGTATTGGTGCGATTCATTCTGTAGTATTTGCAGGATTTTCATCATCGGCTCTAGCAACAAGAGTTAAGGATTGTGATGCTAAAATGGTGATTACTTCTGATGGATCATATCGTGGCTCAAAAACAATTGACTTAAAAGGAATAGTTGACGATGCATTAAACGATTGTGAAGGAGTTGAATCAGTTTTGGTAGCTAAACGCATTCATTCTGAAATCAATATGAAAGAAGGACGTGACCATTGGTTGGAGCCACTGTTGGAAGAAGCTTATCACGACTGTGTACCAGAAATAATGGATGCCGAAGACCCTTTATTTATTTTATATACTTCTGGTTCAACAGGTCAACCAAAAGGGATGGTGCATTCTTCAGGAGGTTATATGGTGTATACAGGATATACTTTTAAAAACGTATTTCAATATAGAGAAAATGACATTTATTGGTGTACAGCAGATATAGGTTGGATTACAGGACACAGCTATATTGTATATGGTCCACTAGCTAATGGCGCAACAACCGTTATGTTTGAAGGTGTTCCAAGCTATCCAGATTATGGTCGATTCTGGCAGATTGTAGAAAAACATAAAGTAACCCAATTTTATACAGCACCAACAGCTATTAGAGCTCTAGCTAAAGAAGGAGTGGAGCACGTCGAAAATCATGATTTATCGTCTTTAAAGGTCTTGGGTACAGTTGGTGAACCTATTAATGAAGAAGCATGGCATTGGTATGATGATAATATAGGTAAACGAAAAGCGCCTATAGTAGATACTTGGTGGCAAACCGAAACAGGAGGTATAATGATAACACCTATTCCGTTTGCAACACCTACAAAACCTACCTATGCAACCTTACCGTTTATTGGGATACAACCAGCATTAATGGATGAGCAAGGGCAGGAAATAAAGGGCAATCAGGTAGATGGACGTTTATGTATAAAATTCCCTTGGCCAAGTATGGCAAGAACCATTTGGGGCAATCACCAACGTTATAAAGACACCTATTTTTCAGCTTTTGAAAATAAATACTTTACAGGTGATGGCGCGTTACGTGATGAAGTAGGATATTACCGAATTACAGGTCGTGTAGATGATGTTGTTATTGTGTCTGGTCATAACTTAGGAACAGCACCAATAGAAGATGCAATTAACGAACATCCAGCAGTTTCTGAAAGTGCTATTGTAGGATTCCCTCATGATATCAAAGGAAACGCACTCTATGGATATGTTATTTTAAAAGAAACAGGAGAAAGCAGAAACCACGATAACTTACGCAAAGAAATAAACCAACTCATTACAGAGCAAATAGGGCCTATTGCGAAACTAGATAAAATACAGTTTACAAGTGGGTTGCCAAAAACACGTAGTGGTAAAATAATGCGTCGTATTCTTCGTAAGATTGCTAGTAATGATACAGCTAATCTTGGAGATACAAGTACATTGTTAAACCCTGATTGTGTACAAGAAATTATGGATGGAGTGCTTTAATACACTAAATTCTATATGATAAACCGTTTCCTACCAGAAACGGTTTTTTTATGTCATTCCTTATCATTGCGAGAAACGAAGAGACGAAGCAATCTCACCCTTTTTGTCAGTCTGAGCAAGCCTGTACTGAGCGTAGCCGAAGTGTCGAAGACAAAGAACTAAGCAATCATATCTTTCGTCAGTTCGAGTGTTCCAACCGTAAAGTTGGAATGTATCGAGAACTCAAAAACTAAACCCAAATAAACCTTAAAACTATAAACTACTTTTTCTATTTTTACCAAAAGTACAGTTATGCACTTCCAACCACTTTTAAACTACATAGCAAAACACGTAGCGCTCACCAAAGAAGAAACCGATTATCTAGTGGAGCATTTACACTATCGTAGGTATTTAAAAGGACAATACATCCTTCAGCAAGGCGATGTGTGCAGAACCAGTTCGTTTATACTAAAAGGGTGCACCAAACTATTTTACGTAGACGATACAGGAACCGAACACATCATTATGCTAGGTGTTGAAGATTGGTGGACTTCAGATATTGGAAGTTTCATAAATCAAACACCTGCCGAATTCAACATACAGTGTTTAGAAGATACCGAGTTGGCACAATTTCATTATGACACTATCGAAGACATTTTCGAACGCATCCCAAAGCTAGAGCGCTTTTTCCGTAAGGTGACCGAACGTGGTCTTGCGGCAGCCTTAAACCGAATTATTCGCAACTTTAGTATGACGGCTAAAGATCGTTACCTGTTCTTTAGAGCAACCTATCCAAAGATAGAACAACGCATTCCGCAGTACATGATAGCCTCTTATTTGGGTATTACCAAAGAGTTTTTAAGCAAAATAAAAAAACAGGTCGCTCAAGAAAGTTAAACTAGTTTAACCTTATTTTATAAACTACTTCATTTTTACCCTTACAATGTGTTGATAGTTTTGTAGTGTAATTTTTTAATCAAAAAAACCACAACAAAATGAACACATTAAAAACCACTGCAATTATAGCATTTGCAACATTTACAGCTTCAGTTGAAGCACAAGAACAAACCGTAAACACTTCAGAGAGTAAAGTCGTTTGGAAAGGCTACAAAGTAGCAGGATCTCACGAAGGTACCATTAAGATTGAATCAGGTACATTACAATTCAATGGCGAGCAACTTACAGGAGGTGAGTTTGTAATGGATATGACTAGCATTAACACCACAGACCTCGAAGGCGAGTACAAAGACCAATTGGACGGACATTTAAAAAGCGACGATTTCTTTGGTGTAGAGAATCATCCAACAGCTAAGTTGGTATTTACTAAAGTGACACTATCAGGTAAAAATGCTTACGATGTACAAGGAAGCTTAACTATAAAAGGCATTACTAACCCTATTAGTATTACGTTGTCAGTTTACGGAAGTAAAGCCACTGTAAACTTAAAAATCGACCGTAGCCAGTACAACGTACGTTATGGTTCTAAAAGTTTTTTCAACAACTTAAAAGACAAAGCAATATATGATGAGTTTGATATTGTAGCAGACCTTCAGTTTTAAACCTTTAATAGATTAATAGCACTAAAACCGTTTCCTCCCCAGAAACGGTTTTTTTGTGTCATTCCTTGTCATTGCGAGGAGCGTAGCGACGAAGCAATCTTATCCTTATACTGTCAGTCTGAGCTTGTCGAAGACAAAGGAAAAGTCAGTCTCAACTTTCGTTAGTTCGAGTGTTGCAACACTACCAACTAGTTTTAAGAGTCCTTTATAATACTAATGTTATAATAATCAGTGAGATATCAAATAGGTATAGCGTATATATAGCGTATAAACCTAAGGGGTACTTTAGGGTATATATAGGTTAAAAGTAAAGAATCTTTAGGGTTAACTAAGGAAAAATAAAGGAGAGGTTAAAAGCTAAATTTACAACACACTATTCAACACTTCTGCAAGTCGAATACCTGCTTTTTGAAGTTGTGTTCTAGCAACGTGCAAATAGGCATAAGAGTATTTGTGTCTTAAGTTTTCTCCTTGTTCTACATTGGCATATACTTCTCGTGTAAGAATATGGGTTTCATTGACCCAATCAATAACTGTACCTTGTTGTATGGCTTTTACTTCGGCTTTGGTAAGGTAATCGGCATTAGCGGCAAGTTCGGTATAACTCATGCCATAGTCGTCAATCATTTTACTATCCCATACCGAATGCAGGTTGGTGTCTTTATAAAACCACTGTAATTTAAAGTCGTTACCACCTCTATCTTCGGCTAAACCAATATGCATAGGTTGGTGTAAATCGCCAATAAGATGTACAAGCATACGTAAGTAAAAGGCTTTATCCTCATGTGTAGCATCAGGGTTTTGCAATACGGCTTTACAGTGTGCAATACCAGAAACCAAGTCACCATCAGGATGTTGTTTAGATGCATCATAATCGGCATCTAGTGGCATGTTTATATAGTGCCAAGTGTAAAACTGGCTGAAACGATCATCGGCTTTAATTTCATCAGGATAAGTCGATACAAAAGCTAAGGACTCATGATTAAGCAGTTTTTTAATCATACGTTTAGACCTAGCTGTTAAATAGTTATCAGCTATGGCTCCAACAGTACGATGACCTGTTTTTCCCCATTTCACATTGGCATTGGTAGGAACTAACAAGACTAGGCATAGGCTTAACAGCAATAGGTGTTTTGGTTTCATAACGTATAACTTAAAATGATGTAGTAAAGATAGCTGTATTTATTAAAACAAAAGACCAACAACCGATAAAGATTAAGCTGTTGCTAGGGTCTTTTTTTGTACGTTACGCAACCATGCAAACACTAGTACCGATAAGACTCCAAATACTGAAAACCCTATAAATAATGGCAATGCAGAAGTGGTGACAAAACTTCCTATATAGTTGGCAATAGGTACAGCCATAACGGTAGATACAAAGCCATTAATTGCCGACCCAATACCAGCAATATGTCCTAAAGGCTCCATAGCTAGAGAGCGTAAGTTTCCAAAAAGGAAACCAACTGCAAAAAACTGTAGAATAAAAAAGGTAATTAATACATGCACACTAGGGTTAACACCTGAGTGAAACAAGACTACATATAGTAATGAGATAATGGTATACGCAATACCAGCAGTATAGGCAATATTAAACGACCCAAACCTAATAACCAATTGGCTATTGCTAAAGGTTGCAAACCCAACCGAAAAGGCAGTACTCGCAAAAATATAAGGAAACATGTCCCCAAGGTTATACTGTTCTTGAAATATTTGTTGAGACGTACTTAAATACACCATAAACGAACCTGTAATAAACCCAGACACTAGAGTAAAGGCAATAGCATCTTTATATTTAAAAAACTCTTTAGTACCACTTATAAATATTGAAGGCTTAAACGGAATACGTTTTTTAACCGAAAGCGTTTCTGGTTGTCGTTTCCAAAACCAAAGCACAATGATTAAACCTATAATTAAGTTGGCATTAAAAATAGATTGCCAATTGAAAAAGTCGAGGAGGAGCTGTCCAAAAGTTGGAGCTACAATAGGCACTAAAATAAAGAACATTACAATTATGGAAAGCACCTTAGCCATAAAGTCACCACTGTAAGTATCGCGTGTCATAGCAACAGCAATGGTTCTGGGAGAGGAAAGACCTACCCCTTGAAGCACACGAGCTATAAGCATAACTGTAAAATCATTGGTAGTTACACAAATGATACTTGCAATAACAAACACAGCAAACCCAAAGTACACCATGGGCTTTCTACCAAAACTGTCCGATAGCGGACCAAAGATTAATTGCCCAAACCCAATACCTAAAAAAATCATGGTAATTAAATACTGATTTTGATGAGGGTCGCTCACACCCAAAGCATCACCTATTTGCGGTAAAGCAGGTAATAAAGCATCTATGGAAAGTGCTACAATAGACATCAAAGATGCCATAAGTGCTATAAACTCAATTTTGAAGGCTGGTTTTTTTCGCATGCTACAAAAGTACCTTGTTTTACTGTATTGAATTGAATGTAAAGTCTTAAAGCTATCTTAAAAAAAGAAAAACTCCTTAATTGATAATTAAGGAGCTCTTTTTTTGTGAAATTGACACTATTTTAGTCTTTTTTTGTGTAAACTATTTCCATGCTTTTCATTTCTTGGTCTCCCATAACGATAAACATTTCAAATTTGTGAGAGGTTTCAGATAATACGGTAAACACTTCTTTGACTTGCATGTCTTGTCCGCTTGCAGGATCTAGCATACTCCCTTCAAGGGTTAAGGTGTTGGTTTTTTCATCCAACTGTCCTTTCATGAGCATGATACTGCTTCCAAAATTATCAATCCAAGTGGCAATAAACTCTTTTTTAGCATTATCATAGCCTGTAATGCTTTCTCCCATAAAAGGCATTCCCATCATTTCACCATTATGCGATGAACGTTGGTAAAGTCCATTCATAATCATTTCGTTAGTGGTAGTTGCTTTAGATTCTGAAGGTGGTTGCGAAGGATCCATCCACATTTTTACAGTAGCGTTCCATTCACCATTCATAGCAGCTAACCATTTATGGTATTTGCCAGGAGTCATGTTGTCCTGCCATGCTTTCATTTCTTCTGGAGTTTGCGCAAACCCTGTTACGCAAAACACCAATAGTGTTAGTGATATCAGTAATTTTTTCATAATAGTATGATTAAAAGTTGATTATCATAAAGATACTAAAAATTACAACGGAATGTTACCATGTTTACGTTTTGGCGTGTCTACATGTTTGTCCTCAAGCATCGCAAAGGCTTTTATCAATTTACGTCGTGTATCTTTTGGTAAAATCACTTCATCAATAAAACCGCGTTCGGTAGCACTGTAAGGATTAGCAAATTTTTCAGCATATTCAGCTTCTTTTTCTTTCCATTTTGCTTCAGGGTCATCAGCGTCTTTTATCTCTTTTCTAAAGATAATTTCCGCAGCACCTTTGGCACCCATTACAGCGATTTCAGCACTAGGCCATGCAAAGTTCATATCAGAACCAATGTGTTTAGAGTTCATTACGTCATAAGCACCACCATACGCTTTTCGGGTGATAACCGTTATTCTTGGTACAGTGGCTTCGCTAAAAGCGTACAATAATTTAGCACCATGAACAATAATTCCATTCCATTCTTGGTCAGTTCCAGGTAAGAATCCAGGAACATCTTCTAGTGTTAACAGTGGAATATTGAAAGCGTCACAAAAACGTACAAATCGCGCTGCTTTTTTAGAACTGTTTACATCTAATACACCTGCTAGAAACATAGGTTGGTTGGCAACAATACCAATAGATTTTCCGCCTAATCTCGCAAAACCAACAATAATGTTTTCGGCATGGTCTTTATGAATTTCGTAAAATGAATCTTCGTCAATAATACCAGAAATTACCTCATGCATATCGTAAGGCTTGTTGGCATTATCAGGAACAATGTTAGATAATTGTTCTCTCAATTCATCACCTAATTCAAACGGTAAGGCTTTTGGCTTTTCTTGGTTGTTTTGAGGTAAGTAACTCAATAGTTTTTTGACGTCTTCTAAACATTCCACATCATTTGTTGATGTTTTATGGGCCACACCAGATTTTGATGCGTGTGTAGATGCACCACCAAGTTCTTCAGAAGTTACAGTTTCATTCGTCACAGTTTTAACCACATTTGGTCCAGTTACAAACATATAACTGGTGTTTTCAACCATAAGGGTAAAATCGGTCATGGCAGGAGAATATACAGCGCCACCAGCACAAGGTCCCATAATGGCAGATAACTGCGGAATAACACCTGATGCTTGTACGTTTCTGTAAAAAATATCAGCGTAACCACCAAGCGAGCGCACACCTTCTTGAATACGTGCACCACCAGAATCATTCAATCCAATTAATGGCGCGCCAACTTTTACAGCAAGGTCCATAATTTTACAAATCTTTTCGGCGTGAGTTTCAGAAAGTGAACCGCCAAATACGGTGAAGTCTTGTGCAAAGATGTACACCAAGCGACCATCAATAGTACCATAACCTGTTACAACGCCATCGCCATAAAATTGTTGTTTGTCCATGCCAAAGTCCTTGGTACGGTGCGTCACTAAAGCACCAATTTCTTCAAACGAGCCTTCATCTAATACATATTGCACGCGTTCGCGAGCCGTTAGTTTCTTGTTGGCATGTTGTTTTTCTATACGCTTTTCGCCACCACCTAAATAGGCTTGGGCTAATTTTTCGTTTAAGTCTTTTATTTTGTCTTGCATAATTGTCTAGTTTGGTACTCGTAATACGTTTTGGTCTTCCAGATACTGTTTTACAGCAATAAGCGCAGCAATGTTTGCTTCAGTTTCTTGTTTGGCTTTAATGGCTTCTGGAGAGTAATGTTTTTTAACAAAATGAGTGTCAAAATCACCTGAACGGAAAGCATCGTGTTCACAAACAAACGTTCCAAATGGAAGAGTGGTTTGAATACCTTCAATTTGATAGTTTTTTATCGCTTTTATCATAAGTTGAATAGCCTCATCACGCGTAGTTCCGTAAGTGATTAATTTGGAAAGCATAGGATCATAATAAATAGGAATATCCATACCTTGCTCAAAACCGTTATCTACACGAATGTTTTCACCAACAGGCAATTGATACACATCTAAATGACCAACACTTGGTAAGAAATCATTTAGCGGATCTTCAGCATAAACACGCAGCTCAAGAGCATGACCATGAATGCTTAAATCGGCTTGTTTTATGGCTAAAACTTCACCACGAGCCACACGAATTTGTTGTTCCACCAAATCGGTTTTTGTGATTAATTCGGTAACAGGATGTTCTACTTGCAAACGCGTATTCATTTCCAAGAAGTAGAAGTTGTGGTTTTCATCCAATAAAAACTCAACTGTTCCTGCACCAATATAATCGCAGGCTTTTGCCACTTTTACAGCAGCTTCACCCATTTTAGCACGTAACTCTGGAGTTAGTACAGACGATGGCGCTTCTTCAACCACTTTTTGATGACGACGTTGAATACTACATTCGCGCTCAAATAAATGAATAACGTTACCATGTGTATCTGCCATCACCTGAATTTCAATATGACGCGGCGATGCTACATATTTCTCAATAAACACCGAACCATCACCAAAGGCGTTAACGGCTTCACTAATGGCACGATCCATTTGCGATTCAAAATCGGCTTCTTTTTCAACAATGCGCATTCCTTTTCCGCCACCACCAGCAGAGGCTTTTATTAAGATAGGAAACCCAATGCCTGTGGCTATGTTTTTGGCTTCAGCAATATCTGTAATAGCTTCGTCAGTTCCTGGAACCATAGGAATATCATAAGCTTTAACAGCGTCTTTGGCTGCTAGCTTGCTTCCCATAATTTTTATGGCTTTACTTTTTGGCCCAATAAAGATAATGTTGTTGGCTTCGCATAATTCGGCAAAGTCAGCATTTTCAGAAAGGAATCCATAACCAGGATGAATAGCATCTACGTTAAGGTCTTTAGCAACTTCTATAATTTTATCACCTAATAAGTACGATTGATTAGAAGGTGCTTCACCAATTAAAACAGCTTCATCAGCATATTTTACATGTGGCGCATGTCGGTCTATAGTGGAATAAACGGCAACCGTTTTTATACCCATTTTTTTGGCAGTTCGCATCACACGAATGGCAATTTCGCCTCGGTTTGCTACTAAAATCTTCTTCATATTATTCAAATTCTATTAATAGTTGGTTTTTATCAACAGCATCACCTTTTGCTACAGAAACGGTTTTTATAACACCATCACGTGGAGATGTTAATACGTTTTCCATTTTCATAGCTTCAAGGATAAGCAATGTGTCATTTTCTTTAACTTCTTGACCTTGTGATACGCTAATATCCAGGATAAGCCCTGGCATTGGCGCTTTTATGTCGTTTACATGTTTAGAAGCACCTACTTCAAATCCCATATCTTTTATAAGTTGGTCTAAATAATCAGCAATAGCAACGTTATAAAACGTGTTATTTACTTTCACAACATAGGTTTTGTTATTGAAATCTTTTTCTATGATTTCAGCATTAAAAGACTGATTATTTTTTAGGATGTGAAATGTATTTGCTTTTGTAGGAACGACATCAAGGTTTTGGATGTTTTCGTTTGAAATTTCAAAATGATCTGTGTTATTAACAGATGTTTTAAAGTTCGTCATGAAATTATAATTTTAGAACTGTAAAGGTACATAAACTAAAACGTTTTCGAAACCTTTGAAGCGTTAAGACTACTTCTTATAACTTGAAGAGTTTTTTTAAGGTTAAGCCCTTGTTGGTTTTTAGGAGTGTAGTGGTTTTTAAAAAAATAATTGCTGTTAGTAATGCGTCACCAGCAGCGGTATGTCTATCAGAAACATCAAGTACATAGTTTTCTGCAATTTCGTCAAGGGTGTATTTATCTTGTTTAATAAGGTTAGATTTAATGCGTGTCGCGCGATATAAATTTACAGTATCTAAAACCCTGTTTTTAAGTTTGGGTAAGTTATGACGCAGAAGCATTTTGTTAATCATAGTGATGTCAAATCGTGCATGATGCGCTACTAAAATGCTATTGCCAATATAATTTAAGAACAGCTTTAAAGCATCTTCTTCGGTAGTGGTTTCAATACGTTCGTTTTTTATGATTCCATGAATCTCTACAGTGTTTTCGTTAAAATGCTCTTGTTTAATATATACTTCAAAGGTGTTGGCAATATTTATCTCATTATTATAGACCTCTACAGCACCTATGCATAGTACACGGTCTTTTTCATAATCAAAACCAGTCGTTTCAGTATCAAGAATTACAAAACGTGTATTGTGAAGTTCAGAGCCTTTGGAGTTTGTAAACAAAGCTTCATAGTCTAGCCAGTAGTTAGGGTAGTTAGGTTCGGGTTGTTTTTTAAAAAAAGATAACATTACACTAGAGTACTTAGGTTAAACCTTATTTTAATAAACTCTTGCAGTGTTGCTATGGTTTTAAAACAACGCTTTAGTTTCATCTTTTCTTCTTTGGTTAAGACTTCAAGAGCAATAAATCTTCCATTGTCGTTATTTAGGAGTCCGTGTTTGGTTCTAAACTTAAGGATAGCCTTAAACGCATAAGAAGACGACAAATAAAGTTCCTTGTTTTCAGGAAACAGTTCAGCAAGTTTTTCAAAACGCTCGGCAGTATTGTTGATGTTTTTGATTTGATACGTTAGTGTTAGCAAACGACCAGCATCAATTAAAGGCATAAGTGCACGTTTTTTTAAATCGAAAAAGTCTTTATGCTTACCATCACTTTCAACAAGAAATTGTCTAAAGAAACCAAGTGGTGACGCACTTCTTAAAGCATTTACACCCAATTTGCTTAAAAATACCGAATTGGTTTTGGTTATACTTAATACATGGTCTGACAAGGCATTGGTGAGTGATGCTTCGCCATAACTAATATCAAAGTCAAAGAAAATAGAAGAGAGTAGGATTTCATCATTTCCTGTATTGGAGGTCCAGTTACTAAATTGTGCTTTCCATTCATCCAGACTTAAACACCATTTAGGGTTTTTAGCCATCATATCTGCATTACAAAACTCAAAACCTATAGTGTTTAAACGCTTGTTAACCTTTTTTGCCAGTTTTAAAAAATAGTCTCTAACGGTTTCAAGTTCTTCTTTTGGGACATTTTCAAACACAATGGCATTGTCCTGATCGGTTTGTAAAAGCTGTTCCTTACGTCCTTGACTGCCAAGAGACATCCACGCAAACTTAACAGGAGGCTCTTCTTTCATTTTCTCAAGGCATCGTTCAATAATTCGCTTTATTGTGGCATCATTTAATTCAAAAATAATCTTGCTTGTATGTGTCAATGGAATATTCTGTAGGATATAGCCTTTTAGTAAAATAGCTATTTTTTCTCGTACACGTTTAAGGTCTTTGGTGCTGTTAGTACGTTTAATCGCTTTCATTAACACAGAAGGGTTATTTCCCTTCATAAGTGTCATATCATGCTCAGATACTAAACCAATAAGTTTAGAGTTTGGTGTGCCATCTTCGGTAATACACAAATGCCCAATTTTATGTTTCATCATGGTAATTTGTGCTTGAGCAATGGTTAAGTTTTTAGGGTAGCAAAGCACAGGAGCACTCATTACATTTTTAACAGGTTCTTTAATGGTATGTAAGCCAGTAGCAACTTTATTTCTAAGGTCTTTATCGGTAACAATACCCAAGGGCAAACCATTGTCTTCAATAATTATAGAGCCAATGTTTTTGGAGCTCATCAGTTTTGCAATGGTTTTAATTTTTGAAGTAGGCTTAGCAGTAACAATTTTTTTAATGTAGCTTACTGGTTGTAGCTCAAATAAGTTGTCGGTTGGGTTTAAGACAATTTCGGTATCCGAAAAAAAGCGCAGTTGATGCTCTTTAGAAAAAGGGTTTTCGGTATTGGAAGCAAAACTCTCCAAAAGGTATTTACCTACCTCTTTGTTTTTTTCGGCCATCGGCTTAAAGACCTCAATAGGAATACTGTATAATATACATTCTTCTTCGGTTATGGAGGTAATGGCATAGTTTTCTTGTGCGAAAAGCGGACGAAGTCCAAACACATCGCCTTCGTCAAACTTATCAATCACTTCAGACGTGTTGTTAATAGTCTTTTTTAGTGACACAGCACCTTTATGAATAATATAAAAATGCTGGTGTAATGTGTCGTTTTGGTTGTAGATTATCTGTCCTTTGTCGAGATACTTTATAGTAACCTGAACAGCAATCTCCAACAACTGATTTTTTTTAAGCAAATCAAAAGGAGGGAAGCGTTTAAGGAAATCGGCAATACGTTCGGCTATAGTGTTCTTCATACTGCTAAGTTAAGCACCAAACCTGTATTTGCATAATTAATCTAGTTTAAAATGCGAATCGTTTTGATGGCGTTTTATGGCTTTTCTAGCTAGGAATAATCCAACAGCTAGCGAGACAAAAGCACCTACCCAAATACCAGGAATAAAGTCGATAAACAAAAAGAAATCGTAAGCACCATGGAATAGGGTTGCCAACGCAAGACCTATAAGATTTAGTTTTATTCTGTTATTAGAAAACTTTGCTTTACCCATAAAATAGCCCATTAATACACCAAAGGTAGCATGTGCAGGAACTGCAGTAAAGGCTCTTAAAAATGCAATTTTATAACCACCTTCAAATACATACATAATGTTTTCGGTAGCAGCAAAACCCATTGAAACTACCACAGCATATACAATACCATCAAAAGGCTCGTTAAAGTCTTTTTTAGGCTGAGCAAAATAGCGTACAATGACATATTTGCTGAACTCTTCAACTAATCCAACAATAAAAAAAGCTTTGATGAATTGGTCAAAAACACTTGTGTTAAAAGGTATTGGAATAACACTATCTGTTACAAGGTAAAGAAAAGTTGTAATCGCTATACTTCCAATACCACCAAACAAAAAGCAATATAAGATTAACCGTTTGGGCTCTTTTTCATATTTATCTTTAAAATAAATATAAAGGATAATCATTATAACAGGAGCTATCGCAAGGAGGAGTAGATTCATAGTTGAAAATTAAGTAAAATATTAAAACCTGCTACAGTTTTTTTGGATAGCATTAAAAATAGTAGTGTAGTAGGCTCTATTGCTAGCTACAAAATGGTTGTTGGTTTCACTGTTATTCAATAAGGACTGAAATGTAGAAAAGCTAACTAGTTTTAAAGCTTCAACTTCATCTTTTTGTGGTGTTAGTTGATTAATGTCTACCTTTAATTCTGTCATAAAAGTATGATGAAATTCATTGTCAACAATACCATTATCGTAGCTTTGAAAACATTCAAACACACCAATCTTATTAAGGTCTTGTTCTAAAATAGCTAAACCTATTTCTTCTTTGGTTTCTCTAACTGCTGCCTGTGTAATGGTTTCTCCTGCATCGATATGACCAGCAACTGAAACATCCCATAGTAACGGACAAATTGTTTTTGAAGCTGCTCGTTGCGCTAGTAGAATGTCTCCATTTTTAGTGTAAAACCAAACATGCGCTGTATTATGATAAAACCCTTTGGTATGTATTACAGATTTTAAAGCGGTTTCTCCTGTTGGGTTACCAGAGGCATCAACAATGTCGATTAATTCATCCATAGTGTAAAAAAAGATTCCCGCAAAAAGCGGGAATTGATTATTTAAAGTAGCTAAATGTTTCTCCGTTTTTAATCTTTAATAAAGACTCATAAATTAACTTGATAACATTCTCTACATCGTCTTTATGTACCATTTCTACTGTAGTATGCATGTAGCGTAAAGGTAAAGAAATTAATGCAGAAGCAACACCACCATTACTATAAGCAAAAGCATCTGTGTCAGTTCCTGTAGCTCTTGATAAGGCTGAACGCTGAAACGGTATTTTCTTTTCTTCAGCAGTATCAGTAATTAAGTCGCGTAGTTTTTGCTGTACAGCAGGTGCATAAGCTACAACAGGACCTAAACCAAGTTCTAGATGACCTTCTTTTTTCTTGTCAATCATTGGAGTAGTGGTGTCATGAGTTACATCGGTAACTATAGCTACATTTGGTTTAATGGTTTGCGTAATCATTTCAGCACCACGAAGTCCTATTTCTTCTTGTACAGAGTTTGTTATGTAAAGTCCAAAAGGCAGTTTCTTTTTGTTTTCATGAAGTAAACGCGCAACTTCAGCAATCATAAAACCTCCCATTCTGTTATCTAACGCACGACATACAAACTTGTCTTTGTTTAATATATGAAACTCATCAGGATAGGTAATGACGCAACCTACATGAACACCCATTTTTTCAACTTCTTCTTTGTCTTTTGCACCAACATCTATAGTGATGTTTTCTAAAGTAGGAGCTTGCTCTTTTGCTTTGTTCCTAGTATGAATTGCAGGCCAACCAAATACACCTTTTACAATCCCTTTTTTGGTATGGATGTTTACAATTTTACTTGGTGCTATTTGGTGATCGCTACCACCATTTCTAATTACATGGATTAACCCGTTGTCAGTAATATAGTTTACATACCACGAAATTTCATCAGCATGTCCTTCAATAACTACTTTGTATTCTGCTTCAGGGTTTATAACACCAACAGCAGTTCCGTAGGTGTCAGTAATAAACTCATCAACATACGGTTTTAAGTACTCCATCCATAGTTTTTGTCCATCCCATTCATAACCAGTTGGAGACGCATTGTTTAAATATTTTTCTAAAAAGTCCATTGACTTTTTATTCAGTATACTCTTTTTTGCCATATTCAATTATTTTGGACTAAAATAATAATATTAATACGATTTTAAGGTTTTAGAGGTTGTAAATTATTAATTTTGGTCAGTACGTTTTAAGTACCTAAAAGTTTGGAATACTTTTAGATTATATACTGTGTATGCATAAAATAACCTACATCTTTATTTTGTTTCCGTTTTTGGCATTTGCCCAATTACGACCTGTTGTAGAGAAAGATACAACAGAGGTTGAATGGATTATAATTGAAGGTGATTCGGTTCCAAGAACTACAATTGATTTAGATGAAGTTATTCTGCTCAATAAGTTGAAGTTTGATAGTAGTGAAGACCGAAAGCGCTATCTTATTTTAAAACGAAAAACTATAAAAGTTTATCCTTATGCAAAATTAGCTGCTGAACGATTAGAAACTTTAAATGAACGTTTAGCAACTCTAGATTCTAAACGAGAACGTAGGCAGTATGCAAAGATAATTCAGCGATATATTGAAGAAGAATTTTCAGCGGAATTAAAAAAACTCACTCGAACCGAAGGGCAAATACTCATAAAACTAATTCATAGGCAAACTGGTAAAACGACTTTTGAGCTCATTAAAGACCTTAGAAGTGGTTGGCGAGCTTTCTGGTTTCAAAACACTGCAAAACTGTTTGATATTTCGCTTAAAAAAGAGTTTGACCCTTTGAATGTGAAAGAGGATTATCTTATTGAAGATATTTTAGAACGTGCGTTTCAAAATGGATTATTAGTACGTCAAAAACCTGCTGTTGATATTGATTTTTATGATCTTACCGATAAATGGTTAAACCCAAAACCTACTGTTGATAAAGAATGAGAATACAAACACCTTTTGAAGAACGTCTAAACACATGGAGTCATGCAGTTGGTGCTTTGTTGGGAATTGCAGGATTGGTTTTACTTATTCTCTCAGCCTTACAAGTGAAGTTGCCTTGGAGTTTATTTAGCGTAATAGTTTATGGCATTTCAATAATTGTTTTGTTTAGTGCCTCAGCTTTTTATCATGCTGTAAAAGGAGAAAAACGTAAGCATTATTTCAGGATAGTAGATCACATAAGTATTTACATGCTCATTGCAGGAACTTATACTCCTGTATTGCTCATTGCATTACCAGATAGTCTTGGTTGGCTTTTGTTTTGGGTTGTTTGGGGAATTGCTGCTTTTGGTGTTGTGCTAAAACTATTCTTTACAGGAAAGTTTGAAGTGTTTTCAACCTTACTGTATTTGGTTATGGGTTGGTTAATTGTGTTCGATTTTTCTAATGTTTCAACCGCTCTAGGAAGCAATGGAGTGTTATTATTATTTGCTGGCGGATTGTTTTACACCATAGGTATTGTGTTTTATGCTGTAGAACGTATTCCTTATAACCATGTGATTTGGCATCTTTTTGTTCTTGGAGGCGCCATTTGTCATTTTTTTATGATTTATTTTTACGTGCTTTAGTTTTTAATAGATGACAGAAATTACACTAGCAACACCCAACGATTATAAACAGATAGCCGATTTAGGTTTTATCATCTGGAACGAACATTATACACCCATTATTGGAGCGGAACAAGTAGCATATATGCTAGATAAGTTTCAATCAGAAAAAGCTATACATCAGCAAGTAAAAGAAGGTTTTGAGTATTATTTGATCACTTTTGAAATTGTGCCTGTAGGATATATTTGCATTAAGAAAAAGCGAGACGCTTTGTTTTTAAGTAAGATTTATGTGCTTTCTAATTACAGAGGAAAGAAAATAGGAAAAACAGCAATGCAGTTTGTTGAACGTAGAGCTAACACGTTACATTGCAATAGCATTGAGTTGACAGTGAATAAGTACAATGTCAATTCTATTAAAGCTTATGAAAAACTAGGGTTTAAAACCGTTGAAGCATTGGTAATGGATATAGGAAATGGTTTTGTGATGGACGATTACCGAATGGTTAAAAACCTATAAATTAATCCTTGATTACCTCTTTGTAATCTTCAAAGAAATCTTCAAACTTGCTCATATTTTCATTGAAAAACACCATTACATCTTGCCATGTATTTTTATTGTGAATAGACACCTTTTGTTCTAAAGGAAGGTAAATTCTTGATATCTCTTTACCATTTTCTAGAAAATATTCTTCTTCAAAAATGACGTTAGGTAAGTAATCTTGAGTTAAAATAGATTTTAGTGATACTAGTTTTTCCCAGTAGGTAATTCGGTTTTCTAAATCGTCTTCAATGTCTAGCGCTATGAGTGCTTTTTTTGTGTCAAAATGAAATTTAAAGCTAAAGCCTTTTATTTTGGTATCGTATAGCGTCCATTTTCTTGGAAATGATTTTCCAAAGCTTATCCAAAAGTCTTGACGCAGTCGTCTTGATTCTTCTTTACTAAACATACCTTTTAAATTACATAAGCCATTCCAATACCTAGTAATATGGCAACTAGTTTGGTTAAGCTAAATTTATGTCCTTCATCACTTTCAAAAAGAATAACTGTAGAAATATGAAAAAATATACCAATTACAATAGCGTTAATTGCATTTACATAGTTGGCTGGCATACTTGTATGATTAGAAATAAATGTTCCTAAAGGCGTCATTGCAGTAAACAAAATTAAAAACAGAACTACTTGTAATTTATTACATCTTGATTCTAGTAAAAACCCTGTAATTACTATAGCTATTGGTATTTTGTGTACTAATACACCATAAACAATATCGTTATGTTGATGTATTGGGAACCCTTCTAAAAAGCTATGAATACATAAACTTATAAAAAGTAACCATGGAAATTCCTTGGTGTCTTCATGATGAACGTGACCATGTTCAGCACCTTTTGAGAAAAACTCCAAAATAACCTGTATAAGAATACCTGTCATTATAAGTAAGCCTGTTTTTTTGGCTTCTAAGTGATGATAAACGTCTGGGAGTAATTCAAAAAGCGTTAAAGCTAATAAAAACGCACCACTAAAGGATAGTAGTAATTTAGAGTGTAGGTTCTTCTTTTTGTAAATCAATACGATTAAAACACCCAAAATTACTGCATATACAGGAAATAAATATTTGTTCATCAACTAGTGGAATTTTCTAAGAATATCGTCTTACAGTTTATAAGCATTGGCAAAAATAAAGTATTTTTGAATTTTGAAAGTACTATAAGGCATTTATGTATGGAGAATAATTTTAAAATGGTTGCCAAAACCTTATTTGGCTTTGAGGATTTACTAGAAAAGGAGCTATTGCAATTAGGAGCACAAGACATTAAAAAAGGTGTGCGAAATGTAAGCTTTGTTGGTGATAAAGGATTTATGTACAAAGCCAATTTAGGATTAAGAACAGCCATAAAAATTCTTAA
The DNA here is from genome assembly GCF_004366715.1 of Meridianimaribacter flavus. Classification (GTDB taxonomy): domain Bacteria; phylum Bacteroidota; class Bacteroidia; order Flavobacteriales; family Flavobacteriaceae; genus Gaetbulibacter_B; species Gaetbulibacter_B jejuensis. The sequence continues at coordinate 62,248 of NZ_SOQZ01000004.1, read as the reverse complement.
ACCCATAAAAACGTTTAGAGTTGTAACTGAACAAGATTTATATGATAAGGTGTACAAAATGCCTTGGGAAAACTACATGAAACCTACAGGTTCTTTGGCAATTGATGCTACAGTACATTCTAATGTGTTTACACATTCAAAATACATTGCATTAAAAACAAAAGATGCTATTGTAGATAAATTTAGAGATACTACTCAAGAGCGACCTAATGTAGATTTGCGTTTTCCTGATTTAAAAATAAATGTCCATATCGATAGGCAACAATGTACCATTTCGTTAGATACATCAGGAGAATCGTTACACAGAAGAGGCTATAAAACAGCTACCAACATTGCACCAATAAACGAAGTGCTAGCTGCAGGATTAATTATGTTATCTGGTTGGGATGGACAGAGTGATTTTATGGACCCAATGTGTGGTAGTGGAACCATTTTAGCCGAAGCAGCAATGATAGCTTGTAATATTCCGCCTAATTTAATGCGAAAAGAATTTGCTTTTGAAAGATGGCAGGATTGGGACGTGGATTTATTTGAAACCATTGAAGAGTCTTTATTGAAAAAGACCAGAGATTTTCATCATAAAATCATAGGTTACGACAAGTCACCAAGTGCTGTTAAAAAAGCAAAAGACAATATAAAAAATGCACATCTAGATGAGTTCATAAGCATTCAGCATGAAGACTTTTTTAAGACCCAAAAAGCAGGAGATAAAAAGTTGCACATGGTTTTTAATCCACCTTATGGAGAGCGTTTAGATATTGACATGGAGAAGTTTTATACCAATATTGGTGATACCCTAAAACAAGGTTACCCAGGAACTCATGCTTGGTTTATTACCTCTAATTTAGATGCGTTAAAGTTTGTAGGCTTACGACCTTCACGAAAAATAAAACTGTTTAATGCTAAATTAGAATCTCGTTTAGTAAAATACGAAATGTATGAAGGCAGTAAGAAAGCTAAATATATGGACTAGTCTAAAAACTTGAAGGACTCCAGAATTTTAACACCTTGTTTTACACTAATATCATAGCAATATAGGTTTATATCATATGCTTTTTTATTGTCCTCTCTATAAATTACAGCATTTAAAACATAATCTTCACCATCACGACAAACTGTGTAGTGGCTCATATAGTTAGGTAAAAAAGGACGACCATCTTCAATAATATCCATATACATATTTTTACAACCTTCTCTGCTCACAAGTTTAAGAGTGTTTGAATTTTTATCAACGTTTTGGTTAATAGTAACAATTTGCATATTTATGCCTAAAACATCATTTTCTCCATCATAATCGGTTTCATCTTCATCTCCTTCAGTATCAATTTTTTGTTTTGTTTCAAAGGTGAGTTTACCATCTTTCCAAACGTTAACGTATTGTGCATTGGCATTAAGTGAAAGTGTTAAAAATGCGATAAATAGAAGTGTTTTTTTCATAAGTATATAGTTAATTGATTAATAGTTTTCTTGTAACTGTTTTGTGTGGTGCTCTACATGATAAGCAGTCCACATTATTATTTCTCGTAAAGGCATTTTTCCCATTAAAGGATGAGGTAAAATAAGTGTGTCTAAATGTTTGTCAGATAACTTTCGAGTTTTGTATTGTAGTTTTTTGTTTTCAACCTGTAAGCGGTTTAAAATGTAGTTTTTGTCTTTTAGTAAAGGAACTTTCATATTTTTTGATGGACCATAAACTATACCTTTAGACTCTTGTAATCGTTCTTGGTATCTATTTACAACAGTTGTATAATCTCTCACAGTTCTATTGGCTTTTCCAAACCGATATTTAATAATAAACTTAGGAAGACTTAATGCATCGTTAAGTGGTTTTATGCTTTGAAGTAAATGTAATGCTTGCTGGCCAGAAGTCCATTTTCCTTCAGGACCTTGCTGCCATTTTTCATCATCTTGAGAACTTAACACATCAATTAAAATCTGATGCTTCGATTCTAAAAGTTCAGCAATGCTTTCCTTGTCCATAAATTGTGATCATTTTCATTGAAAAGATACACAATTTTTTAGTCTTCTTTAGCGACTTTTTTATCTTTTTTGTAGATAGGTATTAGGTAAGAAATATTGTATCCAAATCCTATTCCAAAACGTCCGCTGTCATAGGTTCGGTTAAATCCAGGAATGTAAAGATTTTCAAAATCGCTAGGTGCATTTTCGCTTACTAACCCTTTTAGTTGAAGGTTTAATCCAACATATAAATTGTTTAAAGTCTCGGCTTTAATACCAATAATAAGTTCAGCCCAAATAGCTGACAAACCATCAAACTCTTTAGTATCTGAAGGAGAAAAAGGCTCATTCCAGTATTGGTCAGGATTGTAAATGGTGTAATTGTTTAATGTTTGACTAAAGGTGCTTACTCCAGCTCTAAGTCCACCATATATCATATTTTCCATGTCTAACCAGTTTAGGTACATGTTGTAATCAACTCCAGCTTTAAAGTAGCTTCCTTTTGAAGTGACATCGAGGTAATCAGTAACTAAGTTGTTTTCTTCAGTACCTAATTCTCCTGCTAGATAAAGTCTTTTGGTAAGTCTGTAATCGGCATTTATTTCAAACCCAGTATAATCGTCATCTAAAAAAGAACGCACAGGTTTGCTAAGGTCTATACCTAGTCTCAATCCATATTTTTGTTTAAAAACAAGAGTGTCATTAGATGTTTCGCTGTCTTCTTGTTCACTTGTATTTTGCGAAAATGATGTTATGGAGCATAACATCAAAAATACCAGACTAATGATAGATATTGATGTGTGCTGCTTTTTCATCTTCAATTGTAGTGTTTACGGTTAATGCGTTTATAATCCATACGTCATCGTCATCGGCTTCAATGACGTCAATTTCAGTACCTGCAAATATACTTTTATAACCACAAGCTCTTGATACGTATATAAATTCTGGTGTGTAGCTTACTTCAATAACATCGGTATTTGAAGCGTTACTATCGTTACCATTAGTGTCGTAGTCGGTGTCTTTTTTTAATTCAAAGAAAGTAGATATGGTTTCACCTTCGTTTTGAAACCTTAGCGGTAAGAGTATAGAGTCAGTAGTTGTGCTGGAAACAATTTCATCTTCGACACCTTGACCAGTAACAGTAAGTTGTCTTACAGTTTTTGGTTCATCAGTATCATTAACGTCATAAAAACGTATGATTAAATGTGGCGTAGTTGCTGTTGCTTCAGAACAAATGTCATCTCTTTCGCAGCCTAAAAATAGGACAGCAATTAAAAAGACTAAGACGCTAATTTTTTTTATCATTATAATTTTTCTTTTTTCAGTGATAGTCTACACAAGATTTTTTGTAATAGCTTACTTTTCAAATAAAACCACAGTCTCAATATGTGCTGTATGTGGAAACTGATCCACAAGACTAAGCTTTTTTATTTCATATCCTGACTGCATTAATTGCTCAGTATCTCTAGCTTGTGTGGCTGGATTGCAAGATACATAAACCAAACGTTCTGCGCCTAGGTTTATTATTTTATTTAAAGTTTTTGGCGCAATACCAGCTCTAGCAGGATCTAAGATAATGGTTCTTATTTTGTTTTTAAACTCAGGATGCTCGGTTAAGAATTTACCAACATCAGCAGCATAAAATTCTAAGCCTTTAATGTTGTTTCGTTTGGCATTTTCTTTAGCATCTGCAATGGCTGAAGCTACAATATCTACACCAACAATTTTAGCATTGTTGGATTTGCTAGCAACTATTTGTCCTATGGTTCCTGTACCACAAAATAAATCTAAAACAACGGTATTGTCTATAGCGTCTTTATTTTCTAAAGCATAATCAGCTACTTTAGAGTATAGTTTTTCTGCACATTTTGGGTTGGTTTGAAAGAAGCTTTTCATGCTAATTTCAAAATTAAGACCTAGTAGTTCTTCAACTATTTTGTCTTCACCATAAACTAAGCTTATGCTTCCAGTGGTAGCAATGGTTCTATCTCCAATTTCGTCATTAATGGTATGTAATAAACCAGCAACTCTATCTCCAAACAATTCTACTAAATAGTTAGCAAATGCATCTAAATCAAATTGGTCTAAATCATAAGAAGTAGTCACTAAATTGAATAGCAGCTTATTGGTTTTATAGGATTTTCTTACCACGAAAAAGCGGAAAAACCCTTCTTTTTTAGGAGCATGCCATGGTGCTAATCCTGTGTTTTCGCAATATGCTCTAATGTCTTTAAGGTGGTTTTCTAACTGCGCATCGAATAAACCAGAATCGCTATTTAAGTTATCACCACACCACCAAAGACCACGACGTTTAAACCCAAGTGTAAACTCGTCTACGTCAGTTTTAGCTTCACGATTATAACCAATAGCTGAAAAGCCATATTCCATTTTATTACGATAATGAAATGTATTAGGTGAACTTACAAACTCATCAAACTTGCTTTCAATATCTTTTACTTTTCCAATACGCTTAAAAAGTTCTAATGTACTTTGCGTTTTATAGTCGTGCTGTTTGTCTATTGGAAGCTGAATATAAGGTGCACCAGGAATATCTTGATAAGGAGTTTCTACTTCATCTTCAGAAGGTTTTAAAACATCAAGCAACTTACACTCGGCATATTTTTTACTCGATTTTTTAACCTGAGCTTTAACTAACTGACCAGGTAAAGTATTAGGCACAAAAACAACAAACTCACCATGTTCATTTCTAATACGTCCTATACCTTTACCACCAAAGGCATAATCTTCTATTAAGATGTCTATCGTTTCGCCACGTTTTACAAACTTATTGCGTTCTCGTCTTGCCATGTGCTTAAAATTTTGATTGCAAAGATAGTGGCATTTTATAAAATTCTACACTTAAAATTGATAGTGATTATTTATAAATCGTGCAGAAATTACTAAATTTACATCCTCTAGGGATGATTTCTCTCCCACGCTGCTTTTTCTAAGCGTCACCATAACTTCAAAAATGGTTGCGCAACGCTTATGAAAGAATAAAGGTAGAGCAGGAATGGTTATTTTTTCACAATTAAAATTTTTTTAAAATGGCTGTTTTAGACCAATTAACATCGCAACAAGCGATAGATTTAGAAAACAAGTATGGTGCACACAATTACCATCCGTTACCTGTAGTGTTGAGTAGAGGAGAAGGTGTCCATGTTTGGGATGTAGAAGGGAAGCAATATTATGATTTTTTATCGGCTTACTCAGCAGTTAACCAAGGACATTGTCACCCAAAAATTGTAGATGCTATGGTATCGCAAGCAAAAACATTAACCTTAACTTCTAGAGCATTTTATAACGATATGCTAGGAAAGTATGAGCAGTTTGCAACTGAAATGTTTGGGTTTGATAAATTATTACCAATGAATACAGGAGCTGAAGCTGTTGAAACGGCTTTAAAGCTTTGTAGAAAATGGGCTTATGAAGTAAAAGGTATTTCTGAAAACGATGCTGAAATTATTGTTTGCGAAAACAATTTCCATGGAAGAACAACTACAATTATCTCGTTTAGTAACGATCCTGTAGCACGTAAAAACTTTGGACCTTACACTAAAGGGTTTATAAAAATTGAATACGATAATCTAGAAGCTTTAGAAACTGCTTTAAAAAACAATCCTAACGTAGCAGGTTTTATGGTTGAGCCAATACAAGGAGAGGCAGGAGTTTATGTGCCAAGTGAAGGGTATTTAGCCAAAGCAAAGGCGTTATGTGAAGCCCATGGTGTACTTTTTATTGCAGACGAAGTGCAAACTGGTATTGCTAGAACAGGAAAGTTGTTAGCTGTTGACCATGAAAATGTAAAACCAGATGTGTTAATTCTTGGTAAAGCATTATCTGGAGGTGCTTATCCTGTTTCGGCTGTGTTAGCAAACGATAACATTATGAATGTGATTAAACCAGGAAACCACGGAAGTACTTTTGGTGGTAATCCTGTTGCTGCTGCTGTTGCTATTGCTGCTTTAGAAGTGGTTAAAGACGAGCAGCTAGCTGAAAATGCTGAAACATTAGGACAATTATTCCGTGAGGAAATGAATAAATACATTGCAACAAGTTCTACCGTTAATTTAGTTAGAGGAAAAGGATTGCTAAATGCTATTGTTATAAATGATGATGAAGATAGCGATACAGCTTGGAACATTTGTTTGGCATTAAGAGATAATGGTCTTTTAGCTAAACCAACACATGGTAATATTATTAGATTTGCACCACCTTTAGTAATGAATAAGGAGCAACTGTTAGACTGTGTGTCAATTATAACAAAGACATTAAAACAATTTGAAAACTAAATTTATGGAACAACAATCAGCTTTTAAAAGCTTTGAACTAGACGTTAATCAAGCGATTATTGATTATTTAAAAGAAACATCTAAATGGTCTTATATTTTATCAATATTAGGATTTGTAGGAATAGGTTTTATGCTTATTGGAGCATTGATTATGGCCATTTCAGGAGGCATTGCAAACAGTGGATTTGATGGAGCGTATGGAGCAGGATACGCTGTAGGTGTAGCGTTTGTATATGTTGTTTTAGCGCTTGTTTATTTGTTTCCTGTGTTGTACTTATTTAGGTTTTCTAAAAACATGAAAAGTGCGTTAAGACTAAGCAATAATCAAGATTTTAAAAAGGCGTTTGCAAATCTAAAATCTCACTATAAGTTTATCGGGATTTTTACTATTGTAGTTATTTCTTTATACGCTTTAATTTTAATAGGAGCAGTAGTTGGAGCTTCCTTGTTTTAAAAAGCTGACAATAATTTATAAGAAAAAAAGCGACCATTTGGTTGCTTTTTTTTGTTAAGGTGCTAACTCGGTAAACGGAACAACACTAATATTTCTAAGTATCCAAAACAGAATAACAATTACTAAAATTACTTTTGTAGTAATTGGTTTATGAGTCAGGTTTTTATAGGTCGTTGAGGTGAACTTGTTAAGCAAAAATAAGATAGACTGATACCCTAAAACTATAAATAGAAGAAGTATTAGATAGTTGTGTCTTATACCTTCAACAATTTCACCATTAATTAACTTGTGTATTGCTCTTTGACTACCACAACCAGGACAGAAAATGCCTGTAAAAGCATAAAAAGGACATTTAGGAAAAAAAGCGTGGTTAGACGGATTCCAAAAAAAATATAGTGATAGCATTCCTAAAAACACTATCACTATACTTGTATATATTACTATTTTTTTTGACTTAGTAACCACCATTAGCAATTGCTCCAAGCATTGCAACTCCAAAGATTAAAATATAAAGTAGCCATCCTACAAGTGCAATAACCACAGAAACAATTCCCCAAGTTTTTGCATTCTTAGAGGCACGTACTGCTTCATCATACTTTCCATCTTCATATAATGAATTAACTTTTGTAGCGTAAATAATGCTCACAATACCAGAAGGTAAACAGCATAAAATGGTACTTATTATAGCTAAGGCTAAGTAACTATTAGGTCTTGTAGGTTTTTGTTCCATGTAATAATTTTTTGTTTAGTTAGTGTTCAAATGTAATAAAAAAAGCGACCATTTGGTCGCTTTTCTCATTTATTGATTTTGTTGTTGGTACTGTTCCATCATTTCTCTGGACTGTTCCATCATCTCATCCCAACCAACTGTTGAAATTCGGTATATAGTAAAAATTAAATATGCTATGTTTATTATTAGCATTACCATTGCTACAATTTTTGCAGTATTCATTGCTTTTACACTTTGTTGGTCATAATTTTCAGGGTTTGCTTGCGCTTGCTTTAATTTACTTTGTGCAATAAAAAAAGCAATACCAGCAAGGATAAATCCTAAACCTCCAAAGCAGCAGCATAGTAATCCTAAAATTGCTAATACATAAACAATAGTTGGGTTGAGTTTTTGTTGTTCCATAATTTTAAGTTTTGATTAGATTATTTTTAGTAAAAAGTTACCTACAATAATAACGATGTTAATGATTACCAATGTAAGAATAATTTTTTGAGAAATTTCATAAATCTTAAGCGCATTTACTATTAGCATCCCAAAAAGGAGTATAAGTGTATAAATAGCAGGATACATAAAAAATGCACCAATAAAGTCGCCTTCAAGAATAAGAGCAACCGATCGTTGCATGCCACAACCCATACACTCAAAGCCAAACAACTTTTTGTTTAAGCAAGGTAACATATAGTCTTCGTATTGCGACATGGTACTGTTTTAGTTCTTACAAATGTAAAAAAAGTTAAAAATGAAACTAAGGTTTCTTTGTTTTTTAGTGAAAATTTGAACGATTTAGCTTAATGCTTTACTTTTGTATCTATTACTTTATAGATAACATATTTTTAATAGGCAAACACATGAGTTTATCAAGAACAATAAATTTTATTTTGATTTTATCTGGCGGAATTATTGCAATTTATGCCAAAGCAGGTGATGGACAAAGTGTTTATTTGCTAATGGCAGGAATTGTACTATTAATGATGGGTATTTACAGGACTTCTCGTAATATTCCTAGTAAATATAAAAATGATGACACTAACGACTCTAATAATGATACTGCACAATGAAATTTAAAAAAGGCGATAAAGTTTCAGTGTTAGATGAAGACATTTCTGGTGTTGTTTTAAAAACTTCAGATGCACAAGTGAGTATTGAAACTCCTGATGGTTTTGTGTTTGAATTTCCTGCAAGCGAACTTATAAAAACTGATGCTTCAATACAATCTGAATTGTTTTCAACCCAAAGTGCTAGTGCTGTTATTCAAGAAAAAGAGCAGCAACAAAGACGAAAACTTCCTAAGATAAAGCCTAAAGAGCGTAATAATCCTGCAATGGAAGTTGATCTTCACATACACAAGCTTACTGATCATGATTCTAGAATGACTAGTCATGAAAAGTTAACTTTACAGTTAGATACAGCTCAACGGCAACTAGAATTTGCAATAAAAAAGCGAATTCAAAAAATCGTATTTATTCATGGCGTAGGAGAAGGCGTTCTAAAAATGGAGTTAGAAACATTGTTTCGACGCTATGACAACATCAAGTTTTACGACGCAGACTACAAAAAATACGGTTTAGGAGCTACTGAGGTTTATATTTACCAAAACGTGAATTAGTCTTCTTCAGGAAACGTAATTGTAGTTTCATAAGTTCCAAAGAAGTAATAATCCATACTTAAAGCACCTAAATTGAAAGGATCATTAATTTCAAAATTCGTGGTCACTGTTCTAGTGTATGTATTGTCTATAAACTCATCAACCACAAAAGTATCAGCAGCATCTGCGTCTAAATACCTTGCAATAGTTGAATCTGTAGCAAAATCGTTAGTTGGGTTTTTGTCCATATCTTCATCCTCATAACGCGTTAACACACCATCACCATCATCGTCATTATCTAAATAGTTAGGTAAAGGTATTTCAGGAGTTGTAGGATCGTTATCGTGGTCGTACGTGTCGTTATCAGTGTTTACAGCATTAGCTAAGCCATCTTCAGTACTAAAATTATGATTTTCGTTAATGGTTAATACATTGTCATTATCATCATCTTGGTCGATATAGTTTGGTATACCATCTCCATCAAAGTCATCGTCATCATAATTACCATTACCATTTAAATCTTCAAATTCAGAAGGAATTCCATCATCATCATCATCCACAAAAGTAGAGGTGAAATCTATATCTATTGATTCACTTTCATTATCGCTAATAATATTAACGTCTGAACCAGGAACAAGAGTACAGAAAAGATTTTCTGGATTTCCATCATAAGTTCTGTAAATAAACCTAACACTTCCAGTTATAGTACCTTCAAAAGGAATTTCATCAGTTGGAGGATTGAAAATTTGATCATTATTAGTATTGGAAGGAAAAACAATGCTCAACGATTCATAAGGGTCTGCTTTAATCTTATATAAGCTGTATTCATCTTCAAATTGATCACACAACGTAAGGTCATCTTCAAAGTCTAATTCAATTTCAAGAATATCACCATCATCGCAACTTGTTAACAGTAAACTTAGACAAAATATATAGAGTATTTTTCGCATTGTATTTGATTTGGAAACAAAAATAAAAGATTTGATAAACTTATAACGCAGTAAGATGCAAATAATTTTATTTGAAGTATTTTTGCAGCATGAAGAAAGTGTATTTTGATAATGCTGCAACCACGCCTATGCGTACAGAGGTTGTGAATAAGATGACGGAAGTGATGATGAGCAATTTTGGAAATGCTTCATCTACACATAGTTTTGGTAGGTCATCTAAAGCTTTAATTGAAAATTCAAGAAAATCAATTGCTAAACATTTTAATGCTTTAGCATCAGAAATTGTATTTACTGCAGGTGGTACTGAAGCCGATAATTTAATACTTAGAAGTGCTGTAAGAGATTTAGGAGTAACCGATATTATAACGTCCAAAATAGAGCATCATGCGGTACTACATACATTAGAAGCATTGAGTAATGAGTATAACGTTTCGCTTCATTTTGTGTCATTGTTAGACGATGGTAGCATTGATATTGAACATCTAGAAACGGTATTAACATCTACTGAAAAAGCTTTAGTGTCTTTAATGCATGTTAATAACGAAATAGGAAATATTTTAGACATAAAGCGTGTTGCGCAATTGTGCAAAGCCAATGGAGCTCTGTTTCATAGTGATACTGTGCAATCTGTTGGACATTATAAAATAGATTTACAAGATGTAGCTGTTGATTTTATTACAGCTAGTGCACATAAATTTCATGGTCCAAAAGGTGTAGGATTTGCTTACATAAGAAAAAACTCTGGTTTAAAAGCATCAGTATTTGGAGGAGAGCAAGAGCGTGGTTTTAGAGCAGGTACCGAAGCTATACACGATATTGTAGGTATGGAAGAAGCTCTTAATATAAGCTACAACACTCTAGAAGAAGAAACTGCTTATATATCAGATTTAAAGCATTATTTCATTACTAAGCTGCAAGATGTTTTGCCACAAGCTAGCTTTAATGGAGCTAGTAAGTGTTTTGAAAGCAGCACATACACACTGGTTAATGTATGTTTGCCAATTGCACCAGAAAAAGCACCAATGTTACATTTTCAGTTGGATTTAAAAGGAATTGCATGTTCTAAAGGAAGTGCTTGCCAAAGCGGAAGTACTTTAGGCTCTCATGTGTTGTCTCAAATACTAGATGAAGAACAACTAAAAAAACCTTCGGTACGTTTTTCGTTTAGTAGTTTTAATACTAAAGACGAAGTGGACTACGTTATAGAGGTTTTAAAAGATTTTGTTGAAAACTAACCCAATTGTAGTAGTTATTGTTGCTTTATTGCTTGTGTCTTGTAAACAAGAACCTAAGCAAGACGTTGTGATTACTCAAGAGTTGCAACAACTAACAGCTCAATCTCCTAAAACCTTTAAGGTTAAAAACATTGGTGATACACTAGATGTATTTAACGAAGTGTATGTTATTTACAATAAAAGTATAGGGAATACTTCTGGTAGGCATTTAACCAAAGACGGTTATAATCTTGGTTTAAAATGGCAGTGTGTTGAATTTGTAAAACGCTATTACTACGAACATCTCAACCATAAAATGCCTAATAGTTATGGACATGCTGTCGATTTTTTTAATACTGAAATAGCAGATGGCAGCATCAATAGAGATAGGAATTTACTACAATACACTAATGGTAGTAGTAGTAAACCAAAAGTTAATGATTTGGCTGTCTTTAAAGGAAATATGTTTAACCCTTATGGACATGTAGCTATTGTGAGTAGAGTAGAAGATAGTTATGTTGAAATTGTACAACAAAACGTTGGAAAACAATCTAGAGACCAATTAGGTTTAAAACAAGTGAACGGAAAATGGATTATTGATGAAACCAGCGTATTGGGTTGGTTAAGGAAAGATTGAGAAGTAGTTAACTATATCATAAACAGTTATTTTTCGAGTTTCTGTTCAAACTTCTCAAGAGTTATTTCTTTCCGCCACCAAGAGTATTCTCCATAAGCTATTTTTTTGTCATAATCTACTTTCAAATAATCGTTCCAACAAGAGAAAAAATCATAATCTCCATTTTGTTCATCATCTAAATCATTTTCTATTTTGGATGGTGCAATTAAATAATATTTTCCAACTTCAAATTCTGTAATATATGGTCGACATAGAATTCCGTTATCTCCCCAAACTTTAAATCTTTTTCGAGATTCAGAACCTTTATACTTTTTAACCACTTCAACTGTCATTGAATAAGGCATTTTTCCATCGTAACCGTAGGTTTCTTCTTCTAAAAAGTCCGAATATTCAATTACTTTGATTAGTGCAACAAACTCTTGATTATCAGAGATTGCTCCAAATCGACAATTCCAATTGCATTCGCAAGAGCAAGCAAAAGATTTCATTGAAATCAGAAGTAAAAATATTATCAGAACTTGTTTTTTCATAATTATTTACATTGATTTCATTTGTACATTGTTAGCACTGACTTTTTATTTTTTTCCATTCTTTAATTTCAGAATTTAAAACTCCAAGACCGATTTTACCTGAATTTATATCAATTAGTTTTTTAAGTTTTTTTTCTACTTCTTCATTAGTAATATCCTTAAATTTAAATCCTTTGACACCATTTCTCGTTTTTACCTTAATCAAACCTTGTAAACTTGGATTAGGTAAATGGTTAGATACAATTCCGTGAGCAATTAATCTCCGAAATTCATTACAATCCGAAATTTTGCCTTCAATTTTACTCCACAACTTCGATAATTCTGAATTTTCCTTTAATCCGTTTCTAATCCGCTTACGTTTATCATCCAAGTTAAGTCCAATTATATCAGGTTTTAAAGGGGTATCTTGAATTCCATTTTCTAAATATGAAATCATAACACCTAGACCAAATTCAATTTCTGAAAATGTAAGTATAAATTCACCTACATTCTTTTTAAAAATATCATTTAAGTCAAAAGAATTCATTTTTTTCAGCTTGCATACAACAGTCTCGTATAACCGTCAGTTACTTGGATTAAAGATACTATTTTTCAATTAAGTTGTTACAAGACATTACTGTAAGTAGTCTTTTTATTTTATCTATATTAGCTTTCAAATAATTAACCACAAATCAATAAAGATGAAAAAAATTTTAATACTGCTTTTGTTAGGTGTAAGCATGCTAAGTGCTGCGCAAGAAAAAGTGTTACTTCGTTTAAATTATGTTGAAGGACAAAAATATGCTATGAGTATGAGCATGTCGCAAGTAATTGGTGATGATATTATAACCAATGATATGCAAATAGATATGCAGTATGATATAACTAAGGTCACTGGTGACACCTATGAAAGTAATGCGAAAATTACTAGAATGGCAATGGATATGAGACAAGATCAATTGGCTGTATCTTATGATACAAATAAAAAACATGATGAATTAGATGAAACAGGACAAATGATGAAGACTCGATTGGAACCTATGTTATCGGCAACAATTATAACTAAAGGTGATAATTTAGGTAATATTTTAGAAACTAGAGTTGAGCCTAGTGACATTGAAGGTGCTGCAGACTTTGCAGATCAATCAGGTAGTGTAATTTACCCTAAAGAGGAAGTTGCTGTTGGTGATACTTGGACAAAAACTAAGGTCGATAACGCAATGACGTTTAACTTTATATACAAAGTGAAAGCTATCAATCGTAATAATGTTTTAGTTGATATTTCTGGTAGTATTTCGGGTACTGCTTCTGGTGATATTACTGGAACTATGGATATAGATAGAGATTCTGGTATGCCTACATTATCAAAAATCAATATGACGATGAGTATTGAAGGTCAAAAATCTACAACCGATATGACTGCTAAATTTACTAAAATTTAAAGGTATTAAATTTTTACCTAGTACTAATAGAAAAACCTTGGTTATAGTTTAATCAGGGTTTTGTTTTTTTACTTCATTTGTTAACTTAATAATTCCTTCTTTTGTGATTTTTCCTGTTTTGTAAATAACTTCTTTTTTATCAGTTCCTATTATTTCGTTTCCATTTTCATCACAATTAAAATAACGAGAATTAAAAGCAACATAAATATTTAAATCATTATCTATTTCCATTAATTCTTCACATTCAAAACATGGGTCAGATCCACAACGTCCAATCATCAATTCTTTTGAATTAACTATTTCACCATTACTCTTGAAAGTTGTTAATATTGGCATAAAACACTCAGCTTCTTCTAGTGTTATTACAGCAATATACTCTTTATTAATTTTAATTTTTCCATAGATGTAATTGAATTCTTCTCTACCAAGAATGTTGTTTGTGTCGTTTAATTGGATAAACTCACTAAAATCATCATCACAAGCTTTTATTTTAATAGGAGTTTCAATTATTGGAAATTGGTCAACAAATAGGTTGTATTGTTCAGTTAGCTTAGATGCTTTAGAAGTAGTTTTATTACTTGCTAATGTGTTTTCTCTTTCTTTACTTTCTGATTTGCAGCTAGAGAAAAGTATTAATGCTATTATTGGAAACAATATTTTCCGCATCATATTCCTCTAAAATCGAGTAGACAACCTTACATTAAATACTCTTGGTGTTAAGTAATTTGGAATAGCATATTGACGCTTACTATACACATCTCTTACCCAAGTATTGGTAATTGAGTTTTGTACGTCAAACATATTAAAGATTTCAAAACCTATGGTAAGTTCTTTAAAATGACGTTTCCAACTACTATTATAGGTTTTGTTTTGGTCAACAAGCACATAGCTTATACCTAAATCGGCACGTTTGTAGTCTCTCAATCTGTTTTGGTAGTCGTATGGGTCAGCATAACTTGGTGAACCTCCTGGAACACCTGTGTTATAAACCAAATTAAGGTACATTTTTAAATCAGGAATACTTGGTACATAATCTTGAAACAGTACTCCAAATTTTAAACGTTGATCTGTTGGTCTTGCAATATATCCTCTGTCTTCAATGTTTTCTTCGGTTTTAAGGTAGCTAAAACTAAACCAGCTTTCTGTACCTTTTACAAACTCACCATTAAGTCTTAAGTCAAGACCATAAGCATAGGCTTTAGCATTGTTTTTTGCTCTATAACGAATACGAACGTTTTCTAAAGTGTATGGGTTTACATCAGACAGATTTTTGTAATAGGCTTCAGATACAAGTTTAAACGGTCTGTCCCAAAGTTCAAAACTGTATTCGTTTCCTAATACAAAATGAACTGATTTTTGTGCTTTTACATCTGGTTGTACTACACCAGAAGAGTCTCTTAATTCTCTATAAAAAGGAGGTTGGTAGTACATACCAGCAGCAAACCTAAATAGCATGTCTTTTTCCCAATTTGGTTTTATGGCAAATTGAGCTCTTGGACTAAATACTGTATGGCTTTTACTTTCAATAGCGTCACCACTAACATTCCAGTTGTGCACACGTACTCCAGCGTTATAAAACACGTCGTGTTCTCCTAGTTTTGTACGCTTGCTATATTGTAAATAGGCTTGTAAACGATCAATAAGTACTTTATTGGTTGCTCTTACATTTTGGAATGCGACAAGTGGTCCTTCGTAAGGCGAGTAAGGTTGATCGTTAAACGCATCAATATTTGGTGGGTTTATTGAAAAACCTGCACTATCAATAACTTCCCATTCTACTAGACGGTCTCTAATATCTTCATGAGTATATTTTGTTGACCACTCAAGTGTGCTTTCTTCATCAATTTTATAGTCTCCTTTGTGCTCAACATTTACAATTACAGCATCAAGGTTATTTCTAGCATGCGTAAGTTGAGAGCCAATACCTTCGCTAAACTCCACTTCACCTAAGTCTTCGTCTCCAATATTGCTATTGACTTCACCTAGTCTGTATTGTGCTAAAATATCAAAGTATTCCTCTTCAGTCGTGTGATACGCAGAAGTAATGAGTTTTAAGGTTAGGTCATCATTTACAAAATAATTAGTTTTAAATGCTCCAAAAGCAGTTTGGTAACGGTCTTTTTCTTGACCTTCATAAAACACCAATAAAGCTACAGGATTATCTATAGTACCAAAGTTGGTTTGTCTGTTTTGAGGTTTAAAATCGTATTTGTTAAGTGAAAGGTTTCCAAGGAAATTTAAATGAAATTTATCAGAAAACTTATACGTTAAATAGGTTTGAGCATCTGCAAAAACAGGAACTACATTAGTTTCGGTTTCTAAAGAGTTTATTAAAAGACTATTGTCTCTATAGCGCAACCCTACAATACCTGAAAACTTAGAGTCTTTACTCACAGTTTCAGCAGCAATACTTCCTCCAAGTAAGCTTAAGTCTGCTCTTAAACCAAACTTTATTGGATTTCGATACGTAATATCTAATACCGAAGATAGTTTGTCTCCATACTTTGCTTGAAAACCACCAGCTGAAAAATCTACATTTTGAACCAAGTCAGTATTCACAAAACTCAATCCTTCTTGTTGACCTGAACGAATTAAAAACGGACGATACACTTCAATTTCGTTAACATATACCAAGTTTTCATCAAAATTTCCACCTCTTACTGAATATTGTGTACTCAATTCATTGGAAATATTTACACCTGGTAAGGTTTTTAAGATGTTTTCAACTCCTGGTTGCGCACCTTTTATGGTTCTAATCATTTCGGGAGCTATTGTGGTTACTCCAGTTACTGATTGTCTTGTGTTTGTGTTAATTACAACAACACCTATTTGCTCTACATCAACTTTCATTACTGGGTTAAATTCCAGTTCTTGACCACTTTTTAGGTTAAAAGTTTGTGTTATTGGTTTATGTGATAAATGTGTAAAAACAATAGTTACGTCTTGGTTGGCTGGTATTTTTAGTTCGTAAAACCCGTTTATGTTTGTTGCTGTTCCTAAATCACCTGCTTTGATATTTACATCATAAATAGGAGTATCGTTTTCATCCAGTATTACACCTCTAATGGTAGCGTTTTGTGAAAAAGCCATTGTAGACATGGCGAAGAAAAACAAAAGTAGATAGTTGGTAAGTGGTTTCAAATGCTGTAAATTTTATTTTCTGAAAAAGGTTGCTTCAAAAGTAGAACTATTTCCTACATTATCAGTAACAATTATTTTTAATTTATTTTCGGTATCAGTAACAATACCATCGTCAAAATTATGGGTTAATACACCTGTTTTGTATTCATACTCCATTAAAATCCATTTTCCGTTTACAGTAGCTCTGTAATTACTAATACCTGAAATATCATCGGCTATTTTCACTTTCAATTCGGAAGATTTACTCATCCACTTACCATTGGTAAAATTAACAGGAGTAATAGTAGGAGCTACTAAATCGCTTTGTAAAGCAAATGTTCCTAAGGATTTTGTTCTAGCTGAAAGCACATCTCCTTTTCGGGTTGTATGTACATAAGATGGTCTTTGGTAATACCCAACAAGTTCAGCAATAAACAGTTTGTCTTTATCAACATTGTTATAATTACTTATGTCATAATTTATGGTGTAGCTTTTAAGTAATGGCACCACATCTTTATGCATTAATAGGGTGTCGCTACTAACATTAAAATCTAAGTGAAGGTCGTCGTAAAACGTATTGCTAGGAATATAAACTGAAACATTACCTTTTTCTAAAGTAGTCACTTGGTTGGCATACGCAAAGTGTAACGGTTTAATATCGTTGAGTTCTTCTTGTTCTTTTTTGACTTCTTTTTTTCCAATAATAGGAATGGTAATCCACGCATCGTTGTCTTTAAAATCTTTAACTCTAATTTTATAAACCGAAGATGTGCTGTCCTCAACAATTAAATACCCATTATTATCTAAATCTTTAAGCATGCTAAGTGTATTACCAGATTGTGCAAATAATTTTTGAACTCTTGAGCGTTTGGTTTTGTAGATTTCAAAATCTATATAACGATTGATGTGTTTGGTTTCGTTAAAACTAAAACGCTTAAAATCCATTTCAAAACTCTTGTTGCCATTAAAAAAGGTTTGAATGTTACTAACACCATTTTTATTATTGGCTCCATCTAATTGGTCATAACTTACTATACCAAACCCAATATTTCCATAAGCTTCAACACTTTCAACGGAATAATCACCATTTTTATTTGGTATTAATCTCAGTTCAACACGTTTTTTTGAATTGTTCACATGCGAATTTTCGTCTTTAGGATACGCATAAATACCAGAAATTAAAGGCTTTTTAGAATCTTTTACATCCATGCCAAAGAGCATTGGGTTTATAGGTCTTTCAGCATTATCTCTAATTTCGAAGTGTAAATGTGGTCCGCCAGAAGACCCTGAGTTTCCTGAGAACGCAACCATTTCGTCAGTTGTAATAGGAAGCTCGTCAGGAGTAGGGAAGACCTCTACTTCATAAGTTTCTTTTTGGTATTGACACTGCTTGATGTATTCTTCAATTCTTGGCGAAAATTTCTCTAAATGTGCATAAACCGTAGTATATCCATTAGGATGAGTAATGTACAACGCTTTACCATAACCATAATGTGATATTTTAATTCTGCTCACATAACCTTCAGCAGCAGCATAAACCTTTAAGCCTGTGCGTTGTTGTGTTTTAATGTCTAATCCTGAGTGAAAGTGGTTAGAACGCAACTCAGCAAATGTACCAGATAAAACAAGGTCAATATCCAAAGGATTCCTAAAGTAATCTTGAGGGTATTGTGCGTAAGCACTATAGAATTGCGAGCAAAAAAGGATTAAAAAAAGGTATTTCATATATGGAATTATAATAGCTAAAATATTAATTTGAATGTAATCTTCAAAAGCATAAAGAGTTATTCATAAAATATTGATTGCTTATCATACTATTAATTAAATATTTTAAAATTTATTGTAAAACAATTGTAATTTTTGATTTGGTATGTTAACTTTGTTTCAACAGTATTGAAATTTGTAAATGAGTAAAATTGAAGATATTGTAGATTCTTTAGAGAATAAAATTAGCAAGGTTTTGCACAAACTAGAGGTTTTAAGGCAAACCAATGCTAAACTTTCAGAAGAATTAGCAGTACAACAACAAAAAAATATTCAACAACAAGAAGAAATAAGTTCTTGGGTTGAAAAGTATGAAGCTCTAAAAATGGCAAATTCATTACTTGGCAGTGGCGAAGATAATAGAGAAACTAAGCTCAAAATAAATACATTAATCAGGGATATTGACCATTGTATTGCGCAATTATCTGAATAATGTTAGTAAAATAAATCATGGCAGAACAGCTTAAAATAAAGCTTTCAATAGCAAATAGAGTATATCCTTTAACGATTGCTCCAAGCCAAGAAGAAGGTTTGAGAAGAGCTGCAAAGAAAATTGAAGACATGATTTCTCAGTTTGAGCAGAATTATTCTGTCAGAGATAAGCAAGATGTATTAGCCATGTGTGCGTTACAGTTTGCATCTCAGGTAGAGCAAAAACAAATAGATAAGGCAAACGTGAGTGAAGAAGTTCAAAACAAGTTATCAGCACTTGATGAACTATTACACAAACATTTATCAGCCTAACGTTCTTTTAAATAAAACATAAGGTTACTGCCTACATTAGTTATTTTTTTTGATAAACTCAACGTTAATTCTTTAAAAAGGGTGAGTTTAAGTTGTAAAAGCAAGCCATCTTTGAATGGATCCTTGATCAGCTTGTTAGCCCTAAACTTGTTTTTAAGGAGTTTATACAAAATGCTCAACTGATGTAGGCTTTTTTTATATATAAACACTAACTAAACATGGAAACGAACACAATTTTATTAATTGTTGGAGGAATAGTATTAGGAGTAATACTTGGATATATAGTTGCAAAATCATTAGAAAAAAGCAACGCATCAAAGCTTATTAAGAATGCTAAAAGTGAAGCAGATTCAATTATAAAGCAAGCAAACTCCGAAGGAGAATCGATTAAAAAAGATAAAATACTTCAGGCAAAAGAAAAGTTTATCGAGCTAAAGTCTGAACACGAAAAGGTGATTTTATCTAGAGATAAAAAAATGGCTGAAGCTGAAAAAAGGACTAGAGATAAAGAGTCTCAAGTATCTAACGAGCTTTCAAAAAGTAAAAAAGCCAATCAAGAACTAGACGCAAAAATCAAAGATTATGATTTTCGTTTAGACTTTTTAGAGAAGAAAAAAGTAGAGCTCGAAAAAGCGCATAAAAGCCAAATTCAGCAATTAGAAGTTATCTCAGGACTTTCTGCTGAAGATGCTAAAGCACAATTGGTAGAGTCACTTAAAGGTGAAGCTAAAACTGATGCAATGGCCTTTATTCAAGATAGAATAGAAGAAGCTAAACTTACCGCTCAACAAGAAGCAAAGAAAATTATTATTAACACCATTCAGCGTATAGGTACTGAAGAAGCTATTGATAACTGTGTATCGGTTTTCAATATCGAATCTGATGACGTTAAAGGACGCATTATTGGTCGTGAAGGTCGAAACATTAGAGCTATTGAAGCTGCAACAGGAGTAGAGATTATTGTTGATGACACACCTGAAGCAATCATTTTATCATGCTTTGACTCTGTGCGACGAGAAGTAGCGCGTTTATCGTTACACAAGTTGGTAACTGATGGTAGAATTCATCCTGCACGTATTGAAGAGGTTGTTAAAAAGACGCAGAAACAAATAGAGCAGGAGATTATTGAAGTAGGTAAGCGTACTGTAATTGATTTAGGAATTCATGGATTACATCCTGAACTTATAAAGCTTGTAGGACGTATGAAGTACCGTTCGTCTTACGGACAAAACTTATTACAACACTCTCGTGAAGTTGCTAAGCTATGTGGTGTAATGGCTGCAGAATTAGGCCTAAACCCAAAACTAGCTAAACGTGCTGGTTTATTACACGATATAGGAAAAGTGCCAGATAGTGAAGCTGATATCGAAACGCCTCACGCTATCTTAGGAATGCAATGGGCTGAAAAATATGGTGAAAAACCAGAAGTATGCAACGCTATTGGAGCGCACCACGACGAAATAGAAATGACTACTTTATTATCGCCAATTATTCAGGTGTGTGATGCTATTTCAGGAGCAAGACCAGGAGCAAGACGACAAGTGCTAGATTCTTATATTCAAAGGTTAAAAGACCTTGAAGACGTTGCATTTGGATTTACAGGAGTTAATAAAGCTTATGCAATACAAGCAGGTAGAGAGCTTCGTGTAATTGTTGAAAGTGAAAAGGTATCTGATGATCAAGCAGCAAACTTATCGTTTGAGATTTCACAAAAAATCCAAACAGATATGACGTATCCTGGTCAGGTTAAAGTTACTGTAATTAGAGAAACAAGAGCAGTTAATATTGCTAAATAGAATATATAAACTACTACAACGTAAAAAAAGCACCTAAAAAGGTGCTTTTTTTTATGTGTTTAATGTGACTTTAAAGCAAGTACCTTGGTTAGGAGTGCTATCAACTTCAATAGTTCCTCCAAGAGCTTCTACTTGGGTTTTTGTAATATATAAACCTATGCCTTTGGAGTCTTCTCTTTGAGTGCCATGAAATGTTTGGTAAAGCTGAAAAATCTTGTCTTCATGTTTGTTTAAATCTATACCAATACCATTATCCTTAACAGTAAGTTGAATAGTGTTAATAGTTACATCGCAATTTAATGTTATTAAGGGTTGACGTGTTTTACTACTGTATTTAATACTGTTTGAAATTAAATTGTGTATAACGCTATTTAAGTAACTTACGTTGGTATTTAAATAAATTGTTTCAGGAATAAGATTTTCAATTAAAACATTATGTTTTTTAATATCAAGTACTAAGCTTTCCAGAACTTTTTTTGCAACCTCTCTTAAGTTTACTCTTTGATTAAGTGCTTTGGTATCTGACTTTGATTTAATACTAATGATAGAATTTAAATCGGTTATGGTTTCAGTTAAAGATTTTGAAATAGTTTTTAAATGATTAACCATGTCTTCCTTTTCGTTTTCAGAACTAGCTTGGTCATAAAACTCTAAAATACTCTCAAAGTTACCAACGTGTGTGCGTAGGTTATGAGATACAATATGAGTAAAGTTGTGTAACCTATCGTTTTGATTAGTTATAAGGTCAAGATTTATTTTTAATGCCTCTTCAACTTCTTTACGTTTGGTAATATTGGAGTGTGTACCAATAATTCTTGTAGGTTTACCATCATTATCTTTACTAATAACTTTACCTCTATCTAAAATCCACGTATAACTTCCGTCTTTACAGCGTATTCTATGTTCGTTTATATAGATGTCAAGTTCGCCTCTTAAGTGTGCATTAAAGTCTCTGTAATAGGCTTCTCTATCTTCAGGATGAACTCTTTTGTCCCATTCGTCTGATGTGTTTCCAATTTCATAATCTTCGTAGCCTATCATTTGTTTAGACTCTTCAGAATAAAACACTTCGTTAGTTTTTGCATTCCAATCCCAAACACCAATATTTGAGTTTTCTAAAGCAAAACGCCATTTATAACTATCAGTAATTAACTCTTCGAGATATTTATCATTATTTAAGCATTCTATGTAGAGTAGCTTGCTATTTTCCATAAGTTTTGATTGATGTAAGGGCTTTTGTGTTAAGACACATAATCTAAAAAAGGGTCACAAAGATATGACTGATTTTTAGAAAAAATTATGAAGAACATTATTTTCTTGGATGAAACTGAGTAAGTACGTCTTTTAAGTGAGTTCTATCAACATGCATATAAATTTCGGTAGTGGTAATACTTTCATGACCTAACATAAGTTGTATAGCTCTTAAATCGGCACCATTTTCTAATAAATGAGTAGCAAACGAATGTCTAAATGTATGTGGAGAAATAGTTTTTTGAAGACCAGTTTTCTTTGCTAGCTGTTTAATAATTGTAAATATCATAGCACGAGTAAGCTGTTTTCCTCTATTGTTTAAAAATAAAGTGTCTTTAAACTCTTTTTGAACATTAATAGTTGTACGCACTTCGTTTTTATAGATGTTAATGTACTTTTGAGTGTTTTTTCCAATAGGCACAAACCGTTGCTTATTACCTTTACCTGTAACTTTTATAAAACCTTCATCAAAATAAAGGTCAGACAGCTTTAGGTTAGTAAGTTCGCTTACACGCAATCCGCAACTGTAAAGTGTTTCTAGTATAGTCCTATCGCGTTCACCAATTCGTATACCATTATACTCTTTGGTAATATCAATAGCAGCTATAAGCGAGTCAATGTCTTCAATACTTAAAGTGTCTGGTAGTTTTCGGCCTATTTTAGGCGACTCTATATGGTCTAAAGGATTTGTGGTTCTGTAATCTTCAAATACCAAATAGCTAAAAAAACTACGCAAACCAGATATTAAACGCGATTGTGACCTAGCATTAAGAGATTTTGATAATTCGTAAATGAATGGTTGTATAGTATCATAATCAATTACATCAGGCGATTGATTAATGTTATTCTCTTCTAAATAGATGATGAGTTTTTGAACATCATACTCATAATTAGTAATTGAGTTATCAGACAACCCTCTTTCAATTTTGAGATAATGTTTATAATCGTTGAGTGCATTTAGCCATTTCATTGGGTAAAAATAGTACTTTTTTACTGTAAATTAGTCAAAATCAGTACGTCATATGTCGTATATTTCTTAAAAATTGTTAATAACGTGTTTTTTAAATCATTGATAATTAACAACTTAAAAATTAATGTTTATAAAATTGTTAATAACTAGCGATAAAAATGTGAAAAATTCAAAAAAAAGTGTTTAGTTTGCTAATAATCAATTTAAAAACTTTAAATATTATGAAAAAATTAATGTTATTAGCTGCTATGGTAGCTTTTGGGTTTACTGCTAAAGCCCAAGATTTTAATGCAGGAATTAGTGCTGCATTACCAATTGGAGATGCTGGAGACTCTTACACTTTTGGAGTTAATTTAGACGCAAATTATTTATGGGAAGTTTCTGAAAGCTTCAATGCAGGTGTTGCTGCTGGTTATCATCACTATTTTGGAGATTCTGTTGAAGTATTAGGAACATCTATTGATGTAGACGATGCAGGATTTTTACCAATAGCTGCTGCTGGTCGTTTTGCTGTTTCTGAAGAATTTACTTTAGGAGCTGACTTAGGATACGCAATAGGACTAAGTCCAGATGGTAACGATGGTGGATTTTACTATGCTCCTAAAGTACAATATGGAGTAAGCGAATCTTTAGATATCGTTTTATCTTATAAGGGAGTAAGTGTTGATGGTGGATCTTTCGATGCGATTTCTTTAGGTATTGAGTTTGGGTTATAATATTCCAAAACATAAAAAATGAAGCCGAAACATTCGTTTCGGCTTTTTTTATGTTCTGATACTTAAAAGGTTAAGAAAATTCTTGTTAAAATGTTGTGTAGATAAAAAACTTCTACATACTTTCGCAAACTCAATTAAAAAAAAACTTAATCAATTATGAAAAAATTATTTTTATTTGCTGCTGCTGCAGTATTAGGATTATCTAATGTAAACGCTCAAGATTCTGATAACGGATCAACTGCTTTATCTAAAGGAAGTATCCTTGTTGAAGCTAACACTGGTTTTGGTGCTGACATGTATGGACACAGTGCTAATACAGGTTTTGGTTTATTATCTGTAGATGGAACTACAATATGGTCAATAGGTGCTGAAGGTGGTTATTTTGTTATGGATGATTTAGCTGTAAAAGTTGGTTTAGGATACAACGATTACGATGGCGCTTCTTCTTTCAGCTATAAGTTAGGTGCTAAGTACTATATCGCTAGCCAATTCCCAGTACAAGTTGATTTAACTGGTGCTTCTGGTGATGATGTTTATGGTGATGAGTCTCCATTATGGGTTGGATTACAAGGTGGATATGCTTGGTTTGTAGCTGATAACATCAGCATTGAGCCAGGTTTAAGATACAATCTTTCAATGAACGAAGATTTCACTGATGAAGGAATCTTTGAATTCAGAATTGGATTTGCTTTACATTTCTAATTAAAAGAAATAATAGTTATAAAAAGCCGAAGCAATTGCTTCGGCTTTTTTTATACCTTTTTTTAATATCTTTACTATATGAAGAAACTAATTATTATTAATGGACCTAATTTAAATTTGCTAGGTAAACGTGAAACCAATATATATGGTAGCTTAACTTTTAATGAGTTTTTTGATACAATACAAGAAAAGTATAAAAACGTAAACATAGAATACTTTCAGTCAAATATTGAAGGCGAAATTATTAATAGACTTCATGAAGCTGGTTATGGTGCTTATGATGGTATTGTATTAAATGCTGCTGCTTATACACATACTTCTGTTGGTATAGGTGATGCTGTAAAAGCCATTGAAACACCTGTTGTAGAAGTTCATATTTCCAACACATTTGATAGGGAAGAGTTTAGACATGTATCCTATGTTTCTCCTAATGCAAAAGGCGTAATAGTTGGTTTTGGTTTACAAAGCTATGAGCTTGGTATTCAAAGCTTTTTATAAAGTTATGATTAATAAATTAACTTTTTTTAAGCTATAATTTAAGGTTCTTTTGTGAAATATTTATTCTATGTTGTTGTAAATTAGTGTAAAATACTATACTCAGCCATATGAAACGATTAATTTCTAGCCTGTTATTAGTTGGTCTTTTTCAAACTATTAACGCTCAAGAAACGAGCACTCAACCAGTAGATTCTTTTACACAAAGTGACGAAGTCTTGAATTCAGATTTAGGGATTAATTACTTTTATGGTAGCTATTTTTCAGAATACGACATACTTGGAGATGATTGGACCTTGAGAACAGAACTGCATAAAACCTTTACACCACATTTTAATTATTTAGAATATCCTTTTCTTTTAAAATATGGAGTTACAAATAAATTTAGTGTAATGGCTGGTCCAAAAGTTAATATTCTCACAGATAATACAGGAGTTCCACGCGAATACTCCATGTCCATGACTACTGGAGTTCAATATGATGTTAATGATAATTTGAATATTTATGCGCGATTTAATTTGTTAATGACTGAGCAGTTTGAGAATGAGGGTTTTAATACACAACATTATCAAGGTAAATCACGTTCTTCTTTTAATTTAGGCTCTAGATTTAAGTTCTAGATACATAATTTAACCAATTACATAACTAACCATGAGATTTAATCTATTACTATTTTTTTGTATTTCAACATTTACAATGCATTCACAAAATGAAGTGAATTTTGGGGTTAAAGGAGGTTTAAACCTTACGTTTTTTAATGTAGAAGAAGCTAATTTTGGAGCAAACACTGAAACTGAAACAGGATTTTATTTAGGTGCTTGTACTGAGTTTGAAATTAACGAAACCTTTTCTTTGCAACCTGAAGTGTTATACATTGGGCTTAGTGATTTTAAGTTTATAAATGCTCCTATTTATGCCAAATATGAAGTGGCTAACAATTTTAACTTACTTGCAGGACCTAGTCTTAATTACTTTTTTGATTTTTTCTCTAGTAAATTTAAGGTAAGAGCAGATATAAGTGCGTCTTATAATATCACACCTTCATTAGATGCTCACATGAAATACACCATAGGATTTGAAGAAATAGCTCCTAATGGATTGTTCATAGGAATGGGACTTGTATTATAAAAAAAAGCAACCCAAATTAAGGATTGCTTTTTATATCTATTAGTTTGTTTTGTTTAGATATGAATACACTCATCATAAGCATCTGCAACAGCTTCCATAATTGCTTCACTCATTGTTGGGTGAGGATGTACTGCTTTTAATACTTCATGACCTGTAGTTTCTAGTTTTCTACCTAAAACAGCTTCAGCAACCATATCAGTTACTCCAGCACCAATCATGTGGCATCCTAACCATTCACCATATTTGGCATCAAAAATAACTTTTACAAAGCCTTCTTTATTTCCACCAGCACTTGCCTTACCAGAAGCCGAGAATGGGAATTTTCCAACTTTAATATCGATACCTTGATCTTTAGCTTGTTTTTCGGTTAAACCAACGCTAGCAATTTCTGGAGTACAATATGTACAACCAGGAATGTTTCCGTAGTCTAAAGCTTCAACATGCATTCCTGCAATTTTTTCAACACAAAGAATTCCTTCAGCAGAGGCTACGTGAGCTAATGCTTGACCAGGAGTAACGTCTCCAATAGCGTAATAACCAGGTATATTGGTTTGGTAGAAATCATTTACTAAAATTTTATCTCTATCAACAACAATACCTACGTCTTCTAATCCTATGTTTTCAATATTGGTTTTAATTCCTACTGCAGATAATACTACATCAGCTTCAAGAACTTCTTCTCCTTTAGATGTTTTTACAGTAGCCTTAACACCTTTTCCTGAAGTGTCAACTTTAGTTACTTCGGCTGAAGTCATGATTTTAATACCACTTTTCTTAAAGCTACGTTCTAGTTGTTTAGATACGTCTTGATCTTCAACAGGAACAATATTAGGTAAGTACTCAACTATAGTTACCTCAGTTCCCATAGAGTTGTAAAAGTAAGCAAACTCAACACCTATAGCTCCAGAACCTACAACAATCATCTTTTTAGGTTGCTCTTTTAAACTCATTGCTTCACGGTAACCTATTACTTTTTTACCATCTTGTGGTAAGCTAGGTAACTCTCTAGAACGTGCTCCAGTTGCTATTACAATATGGTCAGCACTGTAGTCTTTACCATCAACTTCAACTTTCTTTCCAGGTTTTACTTTTCCATACCCTTCAATAACGTCAATTTTGTTCTTTTTCATTAAAAACTGAACACCTTTGCTCATACCATCTGCTACACCACGACTACGTTTTACAACAGCATCAAAATCTTTATCAGCATCTTTAACTGATAATCCGTAATCTTCAGCATGTTTTAAGTATTCAAATACTTGTGCAGATTTTAACAATGCTTTTGTTGGAATACAACCCCAATTTAAGCACACACCACCTAGACTTTCTTTTTCAACAATTGCAGTTTTAAAACCTAATTGAGAAGCTCTAATAGCAGTTACGTAGCCTCCAGGACCACTTCCAAGAACAATAATATCGTATTTACTCATGAGAATTTGTTTTGTCTTATTTTGAAGCTACGAATTTACAAAACCTAAATTGAAATATGAATTTAGCTAACAAAAAATTATATGTTTTGCTACCTTTGTATTGAAAGTTAAGCTTTATGAATATACCTAGAGTGAGTTATCCACGCATTGTTATTATTGGTGGTGGATTTGCAGGCATTTCTCTTGCCAGAAGATTATCAAAAAAAGAAGCACAAGTTGTTTTATTGGATAAACACAATTATCACACGTTTCAGCCTTTACTATATCAAGTCTCTACAGGTGGATTAGAACCTGATTCTATAGCATATCCATTGCGAAAAATATTGAAGAATTTTCCTAATATTTTCTTTAGAATGGCAAATGTGAAGGAGATTGATGCCGAAAATAAAATAGTTAAGTCTGATATTGGAGATTTAAAGTTCGATTATCTAGTTATTGCAACAGGTTCTGAAACCAATTATTTTGGTAACCAATCGATTGAAAAGCATAGTATGGCTATGAAAAGCATACCACAATCGCTTAACCTTAGAAGTTTAATTTTAGAGAATTTTGAAGATGCGTTACTCACATCAGACCTTGATGAGCGTAATGCTTTAATGAATTTTGTAATTGTAGGAGCAGGACCAACAGGAGTAGAATTAGCTGGTGCTTTAGCCGAAATAAAGAAAGGCATTTTACCTAAAGATTATCCTGATTTAGATACGCGTTTAGCACAAATAAATCTTGTGCAATCTGGTGACAGAGTGTTGAAAGAAATGAGTGAAAAGGCTTCTAAAAAAGCTGAAGATTTTCTTGAAGAACTAGGTGTTAACATTTGGAAAGATTTAAGAGTTACAGGATATGATGGTAAAACGGTAACTACAAATACCGATGTTACTTTTGAAACTGCAACTGTTGTTTGGGCTGCAGGTGTTAAAGGTGCTACCATAAAAGGATTAGATGCTCAAGATTACATTACAAGAGGTAATAGAGTAGTGGTAAACGAATTTAACCAAGTAAAAGGGTTTGATAGCATTTTTGCTGTAGGTGATATTGCTTGTATGCAAACCGAAGATTTTCCGCAAGGTTATCCTATGATGGCTCAACCTGCTATTCAACAAGGAAAACAACTTGGAGATAACTTGGTGAGATTAATAGATTGTAAACCCATGAAACCTTTTAAGTATAACGATAAAGGATCAATGGCAACAGTAGGTCGTAATAAAGCGGTTGTAGATTTAGAGTCGTTTAAATTTCAAGGTGTGTTTGCATGGTTTGTTTGGATGTTTGTTCACTTATTCTTTTTAATAGGATTTAGAAACAGAGCAATTGTTTTTATAAACTGGGTGTATAATTACATTCGTTTTGATAGGGAAGCACGACTAATTATTAGGCCTTATAAAAAACATCACATTGTAAAATCTGAAGTGAAAAAAAGTTAATTTCTGTTCTTGTTGAATTTTTCTTTGTTAAATGCTTCAGATTGTCCTTTGGGAATAGATAATGATTTCCAATGGTTCTCTTTTAGCAATTTTCCTATATAAGCAATTTGACCGATGTGATAAGGGTAATGTCCTAATTGCCTAAAGATAGCCTCAGCTACAGTATGCTTTTCATTTCTAATGTAAACTATACGTTCTAAATCAGAATCTTTAAGTGGTTGTATAGCGTCAAACAAACAGTTCCAACCCTTTTCCCATGCTTGCAAAACATCGTTTTTAGTTGTGTAAGTTGCCACAAATTCTTGTTCGCGATGCCTCCAATCTTTTTCACCATCTTCTGTTAAAAAATTGGTCCACCTACTCAACATATTTCCTACCATGTGTTTAACAATTATAGAAATACTATTTGAAGTATCATTAGGTTGCCAATTCATATCATCAAAAGATAGCTGGTCAAATGTTTTGTCAGCAGCAGTTTTGTAGTATTCAAACTGCTTGATTATGCCAGAAATTATTGTGTTTTCCATAAGTGTAAAGATAACACTTATGTCAATGACTAGGTGCTAATTTTTTTCAGCTTTAGCGTCAAAGTTTAAACTCGCAGAGTTTACACAAAAACGCTTTCCTGTTGCAGTAGGTCCATCATTAAAAATGTGTCCTAAATGTCCTCCACAATTGGCACAAAGTATTTCGGTGCGAACCATTCCTAAAGAGCGATCTTCTTTATATTTTATAGTACCTTCAATGGCATTGTCAAAACTGGGCCAACCACAATCTGACATAAACTTATCTCCACTTTCAAATAATTGAGCATCACAAGCAGCACAAGCATAAGTCCCTTTTTCAAAGTGTAAATTGTACTTGCCTGTGTGAGGTCTTTCAGTGCCTTTTTCTCTTAATACATAAAATTGTTCATCAGTTAAAACGCGTTTCCATTCTTCATCAGTTTTGTTCACTTTGTAAACGTCTTTTTTTGTAGTTTTTGTTTTTTGCGCTACAGTATTGCAGCTAAATAACATTCCTACAACAAATAATAAAAAGAGCTTTTTCATAATTCTAAATTTTCAATTTTTTATGGTTTTGGTCGAAACCATTAGCTTAAAATTACATTTATTTAAAAGAAATAATACTTTTACAGTGTATTTAATTATGTACATTTAGTGTTTAATTCTCAATATGGAAAAGGTAGTAGCCTATAGTTTGTTTACAGAATTTGATATTGGTCTTTTCAAAGCAGGAAAGCATTACAGACTTTATGAAAAGTTTGGATCTCACATTACTACTTTAAATGGAGTAAAAGGGACGTATTTTGCTGTTTGGGCTCCAAGCGCTAAGGCTGTTTCGGTTATAGGTGATTTTAACTTTTGGGAAGATGAACAACACCAACTTAATGTACGTTGGGATTCTAGCGGAATATGGGAAGGCTTTATACCCAATGTTGGGAAAGGTAGTGTGTATAAGTATAAAATACATAGTAATAATGCTGATATAATAACTGAAAAAGCTGACCCTTACGCAAGACGATGCGAACATCCTCCAAAAACAGCTTCAATAGTTTGGGATGATGAAAATTATACTTGGGATGATGCCAAATGGATGAAAAAGCGTAAAGCTAATAATGCTTTGGACGCTCCATTTTCAGTATACGAGGTGCACTTAGGGTCTTGGAAACGAAAGCTAGAACACAATCGGTTTTTGTCTTATCGAGAATTAGCTGACGAGTTGGTAAGCTATGTAAAGGACATGAACTTTACACATGTAGAGTTGATGCCAGTAATGGAATATCCTTATGACCCAAGTTGGGGTTATCAAATTACAGGATATTTTGCACCAACATCGCGTTTTGGGTATCCTGAAGAGTTTAAACTTCTGGTAGATAAACTTCATCAAAATGACATAGGAATTATTCTAGATTGGGTACCATCACATTTCCCAGAAGATGCTCACGGACTCGGTTTTTTTGATGGCTCACATTTGTACGAACATCCTGATAAGCGAAAAGGCTATCATCCTGATTGGAAAAGCCTAATTTTTAACTATGGTCGAAATGAAGTAAAATCATTTCTAATTAGTAACGCTATTTTTTGGTTAGATCATTATCATGCAGATGGTTTAAGGGTTGATGCTGTGGCATCTATGTTGTTTTTAGACTATTCAAGAGAAGAAGGAGAGTGGGAACCAAATAAGTTTGGAGGTAGAGAAAACCTTGAGGCTATTGATTTTATGAAAGAAATGAATGAAGCCGTTTATAGTTTGTTTCCTGATGTACAAACCATTGCTGAAGAATCTACAGCATATCCAATGGTATCAAAACCAACTTTTTTAGGAGGTTTAGGATTTGGTATGAAATGGATGATGGGTTGGATGCACGATACACTTCAATATTTTGCAAAAGAACCTATTTATAGAAAGCATCATCAAAATGATTTAACGTTTTCAATGACCTATGCATTTTCAGAGAATTTTATGCTGCCTTTATCACATGACGAAGTTGTGTATGGTAAACGTTCTTTACTAGGTAGAATGCCAGGTGACGAATGGCAACGCTTTGCAAATTTACGATTGCTGTATAGTTACATGTTTACACATCCTGGAGCAAACTTGCTGTTTCAAGGAGCCGAATTTGGGCAAAGCGAAGAATGGAATTTTCAACAAAGTTTAGATTGGCATTTATTACAGTATGATGTTCATAAAGGTGTTCAAACACTTATAAAAGATTTGAATACACTGTACAAAGGTGAACCTGCTTTACATCAAAAGCAATTTTCAAACGACGGTTTTGAATGGATAGATTATAACGATTCTGAAAACTCTGTACTCGTCTATCTAAGAAAAGGTAAGCTAGTAAAAGATAACATTATTGTGGTGTGTAATATGACGCCAATTCCTAGGGAAGACTATAGGATAGGATTACCCAAACAAGGAACACTTAAAGAAATCTTTAATAGTGATTTAAAGTCATACAATGGTACAGGTGAATATCAAAACAAAACGCTTAAGTCAGAGAAAAAAGATTGGCAGTATAGAAAGCATTCTGTAGAGATTACTATTCCACCTTTAGGTATGGTAGCGTTTAAATATTCAAAATAAATTTTCGAAAACGTTATAGTTAATAATTCTTATAAACTAATGTTTTATATGTGGTAACTTATACGTTTTTTTGTTATGTATATTAACCTTGACTTATGATTGTAAATACTGAATTAGAATATAAAGGAAACTTATTTCCTTCAAAAATTGTTTCGTATAGCAAAGATGTTGATACCTTGTATTTTAAAACCGATAATGATGTTGTTTTAGAATTAACAGTGGTTAGAGATAGTGTGTTGAGATTTAGGTTTACAACAACAGGCAATTTTGAAAACGATTTTTCTTATGCAATAACCAAATATGCAAGTAGAGGATATAATAAACTTGAGATTGAAGAGCAAGAAGAAGTTTATAAAGTCACAACTTCAAAACTAATTTGTGAAATTTCAAAACTAGACCTTAGAGTGTCATTGTTTGATGCGATTGATGGAAGTTTGATAAACGAAGACGAATTAGGGTTTCATTGGGAAGAAAGCTATGAGTTTGGAGGCAATATTGTAAAAATGAGCAAAGCCTCTCATGATGGTGAAAGTTACTTTGGTCTTGGAGATAAACCTGCAAAGCTTAACCTAAAAGGAAAACGCTTTGAAAACTGGGTAACCGATTCTTACGCTTATGGTAAAAATACAGACCCAATCTA
Source organism: Meridianimaribacter flavus (assembly GCF_004366715.1). GTDB lineage: Bacteria > Bacteroidota > Bacteroidia > Flavobacteriales > Flavobacteriaceae > Gaetbulibacter_B > Gaetbulibacter_B jejuensis. Next base: position 29,209 of record NZ_SOQZ01000004.1, on the reverse strand, counting down.
TAAAACAATACCGTTTTATACAGCATTGCATAATAAAAAAGCCTACGGAATTTTCTTTGACAATACCTTTAGGTCATTTTTTGACTTTGCTAATGAAAGACGCAACGTCACTAGTTTTTGGGCTCAAGGAGGCGAAATGAACTACTATTTCATTTATGGTCCTCAAATGAGCGATGTAGTTGCTAATTATACAGATTTAACAGGAAAACCACATCAACTGCCACCACTTTGGGCATTAGGTTTTCACCAATGTAAATGGAGCTATTATCCAGAAAGTAAAGTAAAAGAAATCACCCAAAAATTTAGAGAGTTAAGAATACCATGTGATGCTATCTATTTAGATATTGATTATATGGATGGTTTTAGATGTTTTACTTGGAATAAAGACTATTTTCCTGATCCTAAGAGAATGGTTAAAGAACTATCAGACGATGGTTTTAAAACTGTTGTTATCATTGATCCAGGAATTAAAATAGATATGGAATACAGTGTGTTTAAAGAAGCTTTAGATAAAGATTACTTCTGTAAACGTGCTGATGGACCATACATGAAAGGTAAAGTATGGCCTGGGGAATGTTATTTCCCTGATTTTACAAATCCTGAAGTTAGAGAATGGTGGTCAGGTTTATTCAAAGAGCTTGTTGAAGACATTGGTGTAAAAGGAGTTTGGAACGATATGAACGAGCCTGCAGTTATGGAAGTTCCTAATAAAACTTTCCCTAACGATGTAAGACACGATTATGATGGTAACCCTTGTAGCCACAGAAAAGCGCATAACATTTATGGTATGCAAATGGCAAGAGCTACATATCAAGGATTAAAAAAGTACTCTTATCCAAAACGACCATTTGTAATTACAAGAGCAGCCTATTCAGGAACTCAAAGATATACATCAACTTGGACAGGTGATAACGTTGCAACATGGGAGCATTTATGGATAGCAAACATACAAGCACAACGTATGGCAATGTCTGGTTTTTCATTTGCTGGTAGCGATATAGGTGGATTTGCAGAACAGCCACAAGGTGAGCTTTTTACTCGTTGGATTCAGTTAGGAGTATTTCACCCATTTTGTAGAGTACATTCTTCTGGTGATCATGGCGATCAAGAACCATGGGCTTTTGATGAAGACGTAACAGATATTGTTAGAAAGTTTATTGAACTTCGCTACCAATTACTTCCATATTTATATACTACATTTTGGCAGTATGTAGAAGAAGGTATTCCAATGTTAAAATCATTAATGTTGTTTGATCAAGAAGACGTTCACACGCATTACAGAAATGACGAGTTTATTTTTGGTGAAAAAATATTGGTTTGTCCAATTTTAGAACAAAATGCAAGAGGCAGACGCATGTTTGTACCTAGAGGAAAATGGTTCAATTTCTGGACAAATGAAATTGTGAATGGAGGAAAGGAAATGTGGGTTGATGCTGATATTGATAGTATGCCAATTTTTGTAAAAGAAGGAGCAATTATCCCAAAATATCCTGTTCAGCAGTATGTAGACGAAAAAGAAATAGACCAAGTTGTATTAGATGTATATTACAAAGAAGGTAAAGAAGATTCTCTATTTTATGATGATGCACATGATGGTTATGACTACATAAAAGGACGTTATAGTTTTAGAACGTTTAAGTTAACAGGAAAGCCAAATCAGCTTATTATTCAGCAACATAAAGAAGGTAAGTTTACAGCAAACTATCAGCAGTTTTTAGTAAAATTCCATGGATTACCATTTAAGGTTTCTAGTATCCAAATTGATAATGTCGATATTCCATTAGCTAATGTTAAGATGAATGGAGACAATAGTATGATAGTTGATAAAGACTTTACCGAGCTTCACTTAGTGGGAGAATAAGAACTAAACTGTAAGTTAATTGTGACAATTTATGATGTTATGTGTCATAATTGTATGGAATGATTTTTGTAAATTTATAACTAATAACATTTAACACCATCAATAATGAACTATAGAAAAAGCATCGTTGCATTAGGTACAGTATTACTGTTTTTATCTTGTGCAACAAACCCTTTTACAGGGAAAAAAACAATGGCATTTGTATCTAACGACCAATTGTTTCCATCATCATTTTCGCAATACGATCAATTTTTAACTGAAAACAAAGTAGTTACAGGAACTGCTGATGCTGAAATGATTAAACGTGTTGGTCAACGTATTGCAGTTGCTGCTGAGCGTTGGTTAAATGCTAATGGCTATGAAGGGTATTTAAAAGATTACCAATGGGAATATAATCTAGTTAATGACGAAACTGTAAATGCTTGGTGTATGCCTGGAGGAAAAATTGTATTCTACACAGGTATTTTACCAATAGCAAATGGTGAAACAGGAGTAGCAGCTATTATGGGACACGAGGTATCACACGCTTTAGCAAACCATGGACAACAACGTATGAGTGCTGCATATATACAACAAGGTCTTGCAGTAGCAGGTAATTTTGCTATAAAAGATGAGCAAACCAGAAATATATTTAACCAATCTTATGGAGTAGGTTCAAATGTACTAGGAATGTTGCCTTTTAGTAGAAGTCATGAAACGCAAGCTGATGAGATTGGACAAATGATTATGGCTATTGCAGGCTATAATCCTGATGAATGTGCTGAACTTTGGAAACGTATGCAAGCACAAAGTGGAGGACAAGCACCACCTGAGTTTTTAAGTACGCATCCTTCAAACGAAACAAGAATTGCTAATCTTACAAAGAATGCTGCAAAGGCAAAAGCTGAAGCAAAAAAGTTTGGTGTAACATCGTTTAAATGATAACACCAAATTCTAAAAATATTTGATTACTTTAGAAGCTGTCCTAAAAAGGGCAGCTTTTTATTTTAACTAACTATGGCAGAACTTCAAAAGGGAAGTAAAAAACTTCTTAATGCTTGGGCATTTTATGATTGGGCAAATTCAGTATATACTTTAACTATAGCATCTTCTATTTTTCCATTGTTTTATGGGAGTTTATTTGCAACAAAAACCGAACTGGTTTCGGCATTTGGATATGAATTTAAACAAACCGTTTTAATTGAAATTGTAACAGCGTTTACCTTTCTTGTGGTTGCGTTTTCATCACCAATACTTTCAGGTATTGCCGATTTTGTAGGAAACAAAAAAACGTTCATGAAGTTTTTCTGTTATGTTGGTGGCTTAGGTTGTATAGGCTTGTATTGGTTTAGTAAAGATTTAATTCACGTTAGTTTACTGTTCTATTTTATGGGACTTATAGGATATTGGGGAAGTTTGGTGTTTTATAATTCGTATTTACCAGACATCGCGTTCGAGGACCAACAGGATAGCATAAGTGCAAAAGGATTTAGTTTGGGCTACATAGGTAGCGTGTTATTATTAATTCTTAACCTTTTTATGGTTATGTTTCCTGAGTGGTTTGGATTTGATGTTGGTACAACCGAAGAGTCTCGAAATACAGCTTCAATAGAAGCTATGAGAATTTCATTTATAACAGTTGGGTTATGGTGGATTATATTTAGTCAGTACACATTTTATGTATTACCAAAAGGAACATCTAAAGGTCATAAAGTAACCAAAAGTGTAATTTTTAACGGATTTACTGAGCTTAAATCGGTTTGGAAAGAGCTTAAGCAAAACCTAAGATTAAAACGTTATTTGTATGCGTTTTTTGTGTTTAGTATGGCTGTACAAACCATTATGTTAATGGCTGTATACTTTGGTGAAAAAGAAATTCTTTGGGCTGATGATAATGAAAAAAGAACAGGATTAATAGTGAGCATACTAGTAATTCAATTAGTAGCTGTATTAGGAGCTGTATTGACTTCGAGAGCATCAAAGCGTTTTGGAAACAAATACACGCTAATTGTAATTAATGCTATATGGATGCTCTTATGTGTATGTGCTTACTTTGTAACATTGCCAATACACTTTTATGTTACTGCTGCATTTGTAGGCTTAGTAATGGGAGGAATACAAGCTTTGGCACGTTCTACGTATTCAAAATATTTACCAGAAACTGAAGATTCAACCTCATATTTTAGTTTTTATGATGTAGCTGAAAAAATAGGAATCGTTATCGGTATGGCTATTTTTGCTATTGTTGACCACATAAGTACAATGCGAAATGCTATTGTATTTCTATTTCTGTTTTTCTTATTTGGAATAATTTTATTGTTCAGAGTGCCTAAATCTAATCCTGAAAATTAATTAAAAGTATTATGTTTGTAAAAACCCAACTCAAAACTATTATGAAAAAACTCAGTTTTTTATTTTCTCTATTTATTCTTTTATCAGCATTTACTTGCGAAAACGAACCATTAGATAGTGAAATAGATGCAACTGATTCAGGGAATTTAAATTGTGAGGCTGCAGCACAAGAAGTAGCAACTGCTGCTTTAGCTTTTATTTCTGCTGGAGAAGGAGACTATCCTCAATTATGTTCTGCCTACAAAACAGCATTAGAAAACTTGTTAGCAGCTTGTGGTGATCCTGATGGAAGTATTCAATCTAGTATCGATGCTTTAGGAGATTGTTCTGACCCTAACGGATTTGATGATTGCGAAGCTTTAGCGAACGCAACTAACTTAGCAGAGGTAAACTTTAATAACGCAACTGATGATAATTATGCTGATTATTGTAATGCTTACAAGTTGGCTCTAGAAAACCAAATTGCCGAATGCGGAGATGACGACGGAAACTTGCAAGCGATTGTTGATGATTTAGGTGATTGTAACAATAGTTCTCCAGTGTCTAGCGCAGAATTCTACATAACAGGTTTATTTAATGGAGAATCAATAATTATGGAAACAGGAACCAGTGATAATTATCTTACAGGAGATGGGTCTGGTTTTAGTGTTTTAGATTTTGAAGACGATAATTGTATAATAGGTTATCATGGTACATTGGCTTCTTCACTTCCTTTTAATCAATTACCAGCCGCAAATATAAACTTCGATTATTTTTACAACGGAGGATGCAATTATACTAATGAAACTAGTGTATTTAATTCTATTTTTACTGTTGGTAGTTATGACGCTTTAAATGATGAAGGAAATTTAGAACAAGGTATGCATATGGAGTATTATCCTACAGGTCTTGAAGGAGGCTGGTATACTAGTGCTTCAGGTGATCAATCAAACAGTCAATTTCAAATTACAAATTCAGAATCTGCAAACTACACATTAAGTAATGGAAACGAAGTGTATAGACAAATAGTAACAGGAACATTTAATTGTGTGTTATATGATAGCAATGGAAACTCAATTGAAGTAACAGAAGGTACTTTTAGAGTTCGTTTTAGTCAGTATTTTAATTAATAAAAAGGGACACTCAATTTTATCTTTGAGACTTAAAGCATTATGTTTGTAAAAATTCAACTCAAAACTATTATGAAAAAACTCAGTTTTTTATTTTCTCTATTTATTCTTTTATCAGCATTTACTTGCGAAAATGAACCATTAGATAGTGAAATAGATACATCAAACTCAGGAAATTTAAATTGTGAAGCTGCAGCACAAGAAGTAGCTACAGCTGCTTTAGCTTTTGTTTCGGTTACTGATGATAACTATACTCAATTGTGTTCTGCGTACAAAACCGCATTAGAAAACTTATTAGCAGCTTGTGGTGATCCTGATGGAAGCATTCAATCTAGTATCGACGCTTTAGGAGATTGTTCAGATCCTAACGGATTTGATGATTGTGAAGCTTTAGCGAACGCAACTAACTTAGCTGAGGTAAACTTTAATAATGCAACTGACGATAATTATGCTGACTATTGTAATGCTTACAAATTGGCTTTAGAAAACCAAATTGCCGAATGTGGAGATAACGACGGAAGCTTACAAGCGATTGTTGATGATTTAGGCGAATGTGTTGTAAATGTTGAAAACCCTGATCAAGAACTAAGCCTTTTTGCAGGTACAGCTCCAATTGATTTTGAAGATATTAGTGTAGCTGTTGAAAACGGAATGGTAAAAGTTACAGGAGTAGATACATCTCCAGGATCTGTATATTCAATTTATTTTGAAGTACCTGTTGATACTACAGGAGAAGGTTTAATTAATGATACTTTTGAATTAACATTAACATCAGTATTTTATCCTTCAGAATTAGGACCTCCATTTGATTTTGTATCAAATATAACAGTTAATGAAGCTGGAAATTTAGTTGGTTCTTTTGGAGGAGTAGTTACCAATGCAGATGGAGGAGACCTTAGTATTACTTCAGGTGTTATTAATATTACGTATTAAGAAATATAAACGATAAAAATAAAAAGCCACTCTTCCTAAGTAATGGGATTGAGTGGCTTTTTTAATTGATTGATGAAATTATTTTAGTTGCTAATACTTCCTGAGCCTGCAACTTTAGTATCTTCAGTTTTTGGGTTTCCTCTATATTCTATATCACCAGAACCTGCAACTCTTGCTTTTAAACTTATATTACTCACAACTTCAGCATCACCAGAACCTGCAACAGCTACATTTGTGTGGTTTGACTGCAAATTAAAGCCATGAAAATCTCCTGATCCTGAAACTTTAGCTTCTAACTCATTGGTGTTTCCTTTAAGCGTTAAATCGCCAGAGCCAGCTAGTTTTCCAACTATAGAAGAAGCCTCTACGTTAAGTACTACATCACCAGAACCAGCTAAAGCTACGTCGAGGTTTGTAGAGGTAATTTTATCTTCGTTCCAAAGGTCTCCAGAACCAGCAAGCGATACATTATTGATATCTTTAAAAGGAATGGTAATTTTAATAGTTTTCCCTTTACTTGTTCTAAGGTTAACATTGTTTTCGGTTTTAACGATAAGGTTTCCACCTTTAACTTCGGTAACTATATACTCTAAAAGGTTTTCTTCACCTTCGATAGTTATGTTTCCTTCAGTTCCTGCTACTAAAATATAATCAAACGAACCAGCACATTTTATACCATCATAGTCTGATGTTGATCTGGTAATAGTGGTCATGTTTCCATTGCCTTTTATTTTTTGTGCGTTTACAATAAACGAACATGCTAAAAAGGCTAAAAATAAGATTGATTTTTTCATTGTTTAGTTGTGTTTTTTGATTAATTCTCTTTTAGTGTTACACTTCCATAGTCTGAAGTGATTTTAATGTTGTTTCCGCTATTTGGGTTTCCTTTATGTCCTAAGTAATATTTGTCAGTAGATTCAATTCGTTTTTTAGAAATTTCAACAGCATCATCAATTTTTAGGGATGCATACTCTAAATCAATTTCAAAATTAAAGTTGTATCCAGGATCGTAGCCAATTGTAATTCCAACATAATCTGACTCTATCAATACACTTCCTGCATTTGCAGCCATTTTAGCAATTTTTATAGAACCATAATCAGCATTCAATTTTACATTTTTATAAATGTTGCCAAGTCTTTGAGTTAGATAATCCCCTTTGCCATTTACGTTGTTTGCGTTATTAATGGTAATTGAACCATAATCACAATTGTAACTTACATTTTCAGCAACTTCAATTGTAGAGTCTGTATAGTCTGCCGAAATTTCAAGATTTTTCGTTTTTGCAACAGTATACCCACTGTAATCAGCATTGATTTTACCACTTTTTATATACTCAAAGTAGCAGTTTTTAGTATAGTCAAAGCTTAGTATGTTATTGTCTGACATTAATTCTTTTGTGGTAATCTTTCCGTAATCGCATCTTATTATAGCGCTTCCTTCTAGCTTATCAAGTGTAATGCTACCATAGTCGTTGTTTAAATCGACATTGTTGGTAATAGGAAGGTTGACTATGTAATTAATTTCCATATTAATATTGTTACCTTTTCCCCAATTCCACCAAGACTTTGATTTGTTTTTATTGAAAATGGTTTTTGCTTCAACTTCGTTTGATGTTGCGTTAAATTCAACAGTAATTTCATCAAGCTTTTTTTGAACCTCGTCTAAATCATTTCCGTTGGTTTTTATAACCACTTCAATAGATGTTGTGTTGCCTTCGTAGGTAGCTACATTGATATTACCATAGCTATTTTTTATTCTTAATAGAGCATCACTGTTAACAGTAAACTCTTTTTTAATGGTTTTTTCTTTAGTGTGTTTGCCTTTTAAGCTTGTTCCACCAGCTATAACAGATAGTGGCATCACTAAAACCAAGGTTAAAAACAGGTTATATAGTATTTTTGATTTCATTATTTTGTTGCTTTAATTGTTTAACTTGTTCTATGTTTTCTAGTACTGATTGTAATACGTCAATTCTGGTTTGAAAATTTGAGATCATAGCATAAATAACTCGTTTGTCATCTCCACTTTCAGTAAGGTCAACTTTTAGTAATTCGTATTCTTTTTCTAAAATGTTTAACTGCTTTAAAGCATCGTCAACCAAAACTTTGGTTTCAGGAGAACGCTCATCTTTAAGTAATGCTAATTCTTTGTTTATAGCTGTTGTAAAGAAATCTTGAGTTTTTGATAACTCTGGAGACACACTAGCTAAATCTTTTACTTCAGGTTCTTGCTGAGTAATAGTAAAAAGACTTAAACATAGTATTACTGATGCAGCAACAGCCATTAAAGGTTTCCAAATGTTTTTACCTTTGGATTCAACCGTTGTTACTTTAGTATCTTGAGTTTTTAATTTACTCAAAAAACGATCTTGATGACCTATAGATGGAGTTTCAATGTCAAATTGACCATCTAGCTTTTCAAACAAATTCTTTAAGTTATCTTTTTCCATATCGTTTACTTATAATTCAGCTAATGGCTGAAGTTTTTGCCTCAAACTTTCTTTAGCTCTAGATATCATTGTTCTGCAATTGGCGTGTGATATATTCATGATTTCCGAGATTTCTTCATAATCATAACCTTCAATTAAATGCAGTGTTAAGCTAACTTGGTAATTTTCTTTAAGCTGCTTCATACTCTGCATAACTTGGGTTGCTTTTAGATTGGTAAATTCATAATCTTCGGCAATCCCTTGCTCATCTTCAATTTTATACATTACATTATCTAAAGGAACATCACTGTATTTACTGTTTTTATTGTAATGGTAAATACTATTGTTTACTACAATTCGTTTTAACCATGATCCAAAAGTCGACACGTTTTTTAAGCTGTCTAATTTTGTAAAAGCGGTTAAAAAAGAATCTTGCATGATATCTTCAGCTTCAAAGCTGTCTTTTACAATTCGGTGTGCAGTATTATACATAGCTTTGTAATACCGGTTGTAGACTTCCATTTGCGCGTTTTGGTTGCCTAATTTACATAGCTGTAGTAGCTGCTCTATATTTTGATTGGTTAGTGTCAAAAAACAAATGCTTTAGTATAAAGATGTATGTGTTTTTAATTTGTTACACTTTAATTGAAAAAAGTTTTTACTGTGATATTTTGGTAATGGCATAACTATTGAAATTATATAAAGGTAAATAACTTTGTTGATATGTTAAATTGTTGATTATCAGCATTTGTTTTGAATATTTAATGATTAATTAAAATGCATTTTGTTATTTATAATGACAGAATGACCTACAAAAGATATATGGCAAAATCTAATTTTTTAAGTCTTGACAGTTTGTCATTACAGGATTTCGATGAAAATTCAGAGTTAATCCCACTAATGACACCTGAAGATGAAGCAGAAATAAATAATGAAGCACTACCCGAAACATTACCAATATTACCATTACGTAATACAGTCTTGTTTCCTGGAGTGGTTATTCCAATTACAGCAGGTAGAGACAAGTCTATAAAGCTTATTAACGATGCTAATAAAAGTAGTAAGGTAATAGGTGTGGTTTCTCAAATAGATGAAACTATCGAAAACCCAACAGGAAACGACATTTATAAAAAAGGAACAGTAGCTAAAATCCTTAAAGTTTTAAAAATGCCTGATGGTAATACTACTATTATTATACAAGGTAAAAGACGTTTTGAGATTGATACAATAGTTTCTGAAAAACCTTATATAACAGCAACTATCAAAGATGTGGCAGAAGCTAAACCAGCTGTTGATAACGAGGAGTTTTCGGCAATAATAGATTCTATAAAAGAATTGTCGCTTCAAATCATTAAGGAAAGCCCAAACATTCCTACCGAAGCTACTTTTGCAATTAAAAACATTGAAAGCAATTCGTTTCTGGTAAATTTCGTGTCTTCAAACATGAATCTTACAGTAAAGGAAAAGCAAGAGCTTTTAGAGATAAACGATTTAAAAGAGCGTGCGTTAACGACTTTAAAGTATATGAATGTTGAGTTCCAAAAGCTGGAGCTTAAAAACGACATTCAGTCTAAAGTGCAAAGCGACATGAGCCAACAGCAACGTGAGTACTTTTTACATCAACAAATGAAAACCATTCAAGAAGAACTTGGAGGTGTTTCGTATGAAGAGGAAGTAGAAGAAATGCGTCAACGTGCTAAGGATAAAGTTTGGGATGAAAAAGTAGGCGAGCATTTTGATAAAGAATTATCTAAATTACAGCGAATGAATCCGCAAGTTGCAGAGTATTCTATTCAACGTAATTACTTAGACTTATTTTTAGATTTACCTTGGAATGAGTTTAGTGACGATAACTTCGATTTAAAACACGCTAAAAAAGTTTTAGACCGAGACCATTATGGATTAGATGACGTAAAACGTCGAATTATTGAATATTTGGCAGTTTTAAAATTGCGTAATGATATGAAATCTCCAATCCTTTGTCTTTATGGACCTCCAGGAGTTGGTAAAACGTCTTTAGGGAAGTCTATTGCTGAAGCTTTAGGAAGAGAGTATGTAAGGATGTCATTAGGAGGTTTGCGAGATGAAGCTGAAATTAGAGGACATCGTAAAACCTATATTGGTGCAATGCCTGGACGAATTCTTCAAAGTCTTAAAAAGGCAGGAACATCAAACCCAGTGTTTGTGTTAGATGAGATAGATAAACTGTCTAATTCGCATCAAGGCGATCCTTCATCTGCAATGTTAGAAGTGTTAGATCCTGAGCAAAACAGTGAGTTTTATGATAACTTCTTAGAAATGGGATTTGACCTTTCTAAAGTGATGTTTATTGCAACCTCTAATAGCTTAAATACCATTCAGCCTGCTTTAAGAGACAGAATGGAAATTATAAATGTAAGCGGTTATACTATTGAAGAAAAAGTTGAAATCGCAAAAAGACATTTACTGCCAAAACAACTTGAAGAACATGGTTTAAAACCTAAAGACCTTAAAATAGCAAAACCACAATTAGAAAAAATTGTAGAAGGTTATACTAGAGAGTCTGGTGTTAGAGGATTGGAAAAACAAGTAGCAAAAATGGTGCGTTATGCAGCAAAAAACATTGCTATGGAAGAGGAGTACAATGTAAAAGTGAGTAATGATGATATTGTAGAAGTACTTGGAGCACCAAAGCTAGAACGCGATAAATATGAAAATAATAATGTAGCAGGAGTTGTTACAGGATTAGCTTGGACTAGAGTAGGAGGCGATATTTTGTTTATAGAATCAATACTTTCTAAAGGAAAAGGTAATTTAACTATTACTGGTAACTTAGGAAAGGTGATGAAAGAGTCTGCTACCATTGCTATGGAGTATATTAAATCGCATGCTGATGAGTTTGGTATAAACCCAGAAGTGTTTGATAAATATAACGTACACATTCACGTACCTGAAGGAGCTACTCCTAAAGATGGTCCAAGTGCAGGTGTAACTATGTTAACCTCTTTAGTGTCTTTATTTACGCAACGTAAAGTTAAAAGTAGTTTAGCGATGACAGGTGAGATTACGCTTCGTGGAAAAGTGTTACCTGTTGGTGGAATTAAAGAAAAAATATTGGCTGCTAAACGTGCTCGAATAAAAGAAATCTTACTTTGTGAAGACAACAAGCGTGATATAGACGAAATAAAGCCTGAATATTTAAAAGGTCTCAAATTTCACTATGTTACCGATATGAGTGATGTTTTAAAGCTTGCACTCACTAACCAAAAGGTTAAAAATGCAAAGGCCTTATAAGTTTAAACCTCAACAATTTGTTGAGGTTTTTTTATAGCATAAAAATAAAACAATGATGTCTTCGTTTTAAGATAGATTTGTTTACTTTGCAGACTTATGCTAAAGAGGGTTTTTATTTTTTTATTTTGCATTGTCACTTCATCAATTTATGCTCAAGTTGGTGGAGAGTCTACGTACCAGTTTTTAAATTTGGTATCATCTCCTCGTCAAGCTGCATTAGGAGGTAAAGTGCTTACCAATTATGATTATGATGTAACCAGTCCTTTATACAATCCTGCAACTATTAATGATGAAATGGATAACCAGTTAGCACTTAATTATTCAAGCTATTTGGGAGGTATTAGTTATGGTACTGCTGCTTATGCATATACTTGGGACAGACGAGTGCAAACATTTCATATTGGGATGACCTATATTAATTATGGTAGTTTTGATGGTTATGATATCAACGGAGTATCTACAGGTTCTTTTACAGGAAATGAAGCTGCTTTATCTTTAGGTTATGCAAAGCAAATAGGGTTTTCCGATTTTTATGCAGGAGCAAACCTTAAAATAATCACTTCAAAATTGGAACAATACAACTCTATTGGAGGTGCATTAGATTTAGGAATAATGTATATAAATGAAAGATTAGATTTTCATGCAGCATTAACCGTTAGAAATCTTGGAGCGCAGCTTAAAACTTATGCAGGTTTAAATGAGAGTTTACCTTTAGAAATCAATTTTGGTATGTCGCAAACTTTAGAGAACGTACCAATTAGATGGCACTTAACCTTAGAAAACCTTCAAGAGTGGCCAATTGGTTTTTCTAATCCTGCAAGAGCAACTACAGACCTAGATGGCGAACAAACCCAAGAAAAAGTAGGCTTTTTAAATGAAGTACTACGTCATACAATACTAGGAGTAGAGTTATTTCCTGATAGAGGGTTTAATGTTCGATTAGGGTATAACTTTAGAAGATCAGAAGAATTAAGAATTGTTGACCAACGTAACTTTTCAGGATTATCTTTTGGAGTTGGAATAAAACTCAACAAAATGCGATTCAGTTATACGCATGCAAGATATACAGGAGCTTCAAACACAAGTTTCTTTGGGTTGCAAATAGATTTGAGATAACCAGTCTATGTTTAATAAATTATCTTTTTTCCTTTTAGCATTTAGTGTAAATGTTTTTTCACAAACCAACCTAATTGAAATAAGCACTTTGAATGGAGTTTGGATTGCTGAAGAATATTATAATGCTTTTGAAGAGAATAATAGTGCAATAAAAAGTAAAAATGCTTTTGATTATAGTTATCCTGTAGCTTTAAGAATTAATACATCCGAAAATAAAAATGGAATTCTTAATATAGGATATTCTGTTTTACACGACCATTTTTTACATCCTGAAGTGTCTAAATATGTTGTGAAAAATAAAGACACTATAAGTGAACAAGGTAGTTTTAGTGTGGATTTAAACTCAAAAGATTCATTAGGGTTTTATAAGATAATAGATTTTCGTGAATTTAATAATGATTGGGTGTCTTATTTATCTTTAGATTCTCAAAACAGTACAGTTACTCTATATAGACCAAAAAATAAAGAACATACAGAGGAGATTATTAAATACAAACGAGTGAAATCAACCTTCAATAAGGACTATCAATATCCTAATCCTTTATACTATTATACAAGGAGTAAGAATTTAGTAGGAAATTATGTTCTTAAAGATATTAATGATAATTTACTTTCTAATGATTTGGTTATTAGTGAAGATGGATTGGTAAAAGGATATTCATTGTTAGAGGGTTTTACTGTGTATTTTTCAACTGATATTTATTGTGGATTACCATCTAATGAAGATTTAGTTATTTTTATTAGAGATGTTTTTGATAATGAGAGTAAAAGTTATGCATACTCTTATGTAAAAGACAAAAAAGGTAATATATCCTTGTATAACAATGAAATGGGAACCATAGAAGGCACTAATTTTGAAGTTATTAAGTTGACTGATAAAGTTTATGATCTTATTAAAAAATAACTAATTTTGATAAATAAAAACATGCTAATGCAAAACATTACTATTGCTATAGACGGATTTTCCTCAACAGGAAAAAGTACAGTTGCTAAACAATTAGCAAAAGCTTTAAGCTATGTGTATGTGGATACAGGAGCAATGTATAGAGCTGTAACTTTATATGCGATGCAAAATAGCCTTATAGCAGAAGACTGTTTTGATACAGAAGCATTAATCAATCAATTAGATGATATAAATATCTCATTTAAGTTTAATGAAACGCTAGGTTTTGCTGAGGTATATTTAAATTCTGTAAATGTTGAAAAGCAGATTAGAACATTAGAAGTTTCAAAATTTGTAAGTCAAGTAGCAACAGTTCCCGAAGTTCGTAGGCAATTGGTAAAACAGCAACAACAAATGGGAAAAGACAAGGGTGTTGTTATGGACGGTAGAGATATTGGTACAGTTGTTTTTCCTGATGCAGAGCTTAAATTGTTTATGACAGCATCTGCAAATACAAGAGCAGTGAGGCGTTATGAAGAATTGAAAGAACGCGGTGACGATGTGAGTTTTGAAGACGTTTTAAAAAATGTTGAAACCAGAGATAGGATAGATTCCACCAGAAAAGACTCTCCACTTACCAAAGCTTTAGACGCTATAGAAATAGATAATTCTAACCTTACATTAAGTGAGCAATTTGAAACCATTTTGCAGCTAGCAAAACAAACCATTGCTAAAAACGCATAAGCACTTATTACGCGTTAAAAACCAATAATTTATACTTCAATTATTTATTTGGTATTACAATAAATAAATTGTATTTTTGCACTCCTTTTTAGCGAGTTGAAAAAGATAGGAAGGAAACAAACAAAACAAACAATAACACTTCTGTGTGTGTTCGCATAAATCTTTTTAAACATACAGAATACAAATTAATTATCAGCACATGGCTGAAAAACAAGCAAAACAAGCAGAAGTTGAAGCAACTGAAGCAGTAGCAGCTAAAGCTCCAGTAGTATCTGAAGCGCAAGCAAATCCTGAAAAATTCTTAAAAGAGTTTAACTGGCACAATTACGAAGAAGGAATTGACCAAGTTGACGACAAGCAATTAGAAGAATTTGAAAAATTAGTATCTGAAAATTTCGTAGATACTTTAGATGATGAAGTAGTAGAAGGAGAAGTAATCCACATTACTGATCGTGATGCTATCATCGACATCAACGCAAAATCTGAAGGTGTAATCTCATTAAATGAGTTCCGTTACAACCCAAATTTAAAAGTTGGTGACAAGGTAGAAGTATTAATTGACGTTCGTGAAGACACAACAGGACAATTAGTATTATCTCACCGTAAAGCTCGTGTTATCAAAGCATGGGATCGTGTAAACAATGCACATGACACTGGTGAAATCGTAAACGGTTTTGTAAAATGTAGAACTAAAGGAGGTATGATCGTTGACGTTTTTGGTATTGAAGCATTCTTACCAGGTTCTCAAATCGATGTAAAACCAATTAGAGATTACGACCAGTACGTAAATAAAACTATGGAATTTAAAGTTGTAAAAATCAACCACGAATTCAAAAACATAGTAGTATCTCACAAAGCTCTTATTGAAGCTGATATTGAAGAACAAAAGAAAGAAATCATTGGTCAATTAGAAAAAGGACAAGTATTAGAAGGTGTTGTTAAAAACATTACGTCATACGGTGTGTTTATTGATCTTGGTGGTGTTGATGGATTAATCCACATTACTGATCTTTCTTGGTCTCGTATCAACCATCCAAATGAGATTGTTGAATTAGACCAAAAACTTAACGTTGTAATTTTAGATTTCGATGAAGATAAATCTAGAATCCAATTAGGTTTAAAACAATTAAGCAAGCATCCTTGGGAAGCACTTGGTGAAACTGTAAAAGTAGGTGACAAAGTAAAAGGTAAAGTTGTTGTAATTGCTGATTACGGTGCATTTATTGAAGTAGAAGAAGGTGTTGAAGGATTAGTTCACGTATCTGAAATGTCATGGTCAACACATTTACGTTCAGCTCAAGATTTCGTATCTGTAGGAGACGAAATTGAAGCAGTTATCTTAACTCTTGATAGAGAAGATCGTAAAATGTCACTTGGTATTAAGCAATTAACTCCAGACCCATGGACTGATATTACAGGAAAATACCCTGTAGGTTCTACACACACTGGTATTGTGCGTAACTTTACAAACTTTGGTGTATTTGTTGAATTAGAAGAAGGTATCGACGGATTAATTTATATCTCTGATTTATCTTGGACTAAGAAAATTAAACACCCAAGCGAGTTCTGTAACGTAGGAGACAAGTTAGAAGTTGTTGTTCTTGAGTTAGACGTAGAAGGACGTAAATTATCTTTAGGTCACAAACAAACTACTGATAACCCATGGGATAAGTATGAGACTGAGTTTGCTTTAGATACAACTCACACTGCTGAAATTTCTGAAATCGTTGACAAAGGTGCAACTGTTGAGTTTAACGAAGATATCGTTGCTTTTGTTCCTTCTCGTCACTTAGAGAAAGAAGATGGTAAGAAACTTAAGAAAGGTGAAGAAGCAGAATTCAAAATCATTGAGTTCAATAAAGAATTCAAGAGAGTAGTTGCTTCTCATACAGCAATCTTTAAAGAAGAAGAAATTGCAAACGTAAAAGCTGCTGCTAAAAAAGCAGAAGCTCAAGCTGCTGAAGCAAAACCTACTTTAGGTGATGCTAACGACGCGTTGCAAGCTCTTAAAGATAAAATGGACGGGAAGAAGTAATATTTGACCCAAAACCAATTTTTTAAAAAGCCTTACAGTTTCTGTAAGGCTTTTTTATGTTTTTCATATTAAATGTTAAAATTTTATGTATTTCACATAATATTTAATTAAATCGTTGTTATTTATGCTTTTGTTTGTTAAATTAATAGTAAATAAGTATTAAAATAACGATTTTAATGATTATTTGTTAAAATAAGTTTTAAATTTTTTCATAATTATAGAGTGCACTTTGTAATTAGACAAGATATAGTTCAATCAAGAACAAAGCAGTCTTTTTATTAACCCTAAATTTTTATATTATGAAAAAAAATGTACTTTTTTTAACCGGATTTTTGATGGCTACCCTCTTAGTAGCTCAAAATGGAAACACGATTAATGATGCTATAGAAGTAGATGGAACTGCTGTAGCTGTAAATGTTTTAGATTTTAACTCAGCTACTCCTTCGGGATTAAATCCTGCGTGTGGAGCTACTGATGATGTGTTTTATATGCATGAAGTCTCAGGAGGAGATAACAAAGTTACAATTGGTATGGTAAGCGCTGGTGTTTCTTTAATAACTAGTGTTGATTACCAAATTTTATTAGCACCATCAGGAGATATTGGAAATCTTCAAGAAATAGGATGTGATTCTTACGGAGTTTTATTGGTTGTTGGAGGTAGCTTTGAAGTTGTTATCAATAATATTAACCCAGGTGATGTTTACTATTTGAGAGTGTATAAAACTTCAGGACTTGGAGGTGTTTTAACCAATCTTTTAAATGGAACATCAATTACCATGGTTAGTGAGTATGATAGTACTTTAGGTTTAGAAAGCGCAAATCAACAAGACTTTAAAGTTTTAGTAAAGGACAATAAAATAGATTTATTAAATAATATCGATTTTTTTGAATTTAGTATTTATGGATTAGACGGTAAGCAATTGGCTAAAGGAGATTCAAGTGATGTTTTACAATCTATTGATACATCTTATTTAAACAAAGGAGTTTATGTTTTAAACTTATACAATAATAAAAACAGTGAGTCTGTCAAGTTTGTTAGATATTAATTTATTTTGACAACTAAAAAAAAGAAGCCTTAAATAGGCTTCTTTTTACTTTTTTAGAGTTTATGCAAACTGCGTAAAAATTTTGCATTATCTTTGTTCTCCAAATACGTTTGGATACAATATGAGTCAAAAAGTGTTACTTAATGCAAAAGAGGTAAACATCATTCTTCATAGATTGGCTTGTCAATTAATTGAAAACCACAACGATTTTTCCAACACAGTTTTAATAGGTATTCAGCCTAGAGGGAAGTATTTAGCTAATCGTTTAGCTAAAATGTTAACTGAAGACTATAAAGTAAAAAACATTCAGTTAGGGCATTTAGATATTACTTTTTTTAGAGACGATTTTAGACGAGGAGAAAAAACCCTTGAAGCTAATACTACCGAAATTAACTTCTTAGTTGAAAATAAAAATGTGGTTTTTATTGATGATGTTTTATATACAGGACGAAGTATACGGTCTGCTTTAACAGCAATTCAATCGTTTGGAAGACCTAACGAAATAGAACTTTTAACCTTAATTGACCGACGTTTTAGTAGGCATTTACCAATACAACCTAATTATAGAGGTCGTCAGGTAGATGCTATTAACAAAGAAAAAGTAAAAGTAAATTGGGCTGAAAATGATGGAGAAGACTCGGTTTACTTAATAAATAATTAAATCTATGAGCGAATTAAGTGTCAACCACTTATTAGGAATAAAATATCTTAACTCTCAAGATATTCAACTTATTTTTGAAACTGCCGATCATTTTAAAGAAGTCATTAACAGGCCAATAAAAAAAGTACCTTCGCTTAGAGACATTACAATTGCTAATTTATTTTTTGAAAACTCTACGCGTACAAAGCTCTCTTTTGAGTTAGCCGAAAAACGATTGTCTGCTGATGTTATCAATTTTTCAGCATCACAATCTTCAGTAAAAAAAGGAGAAACTTTAATTGATACGGTAAACAATATTCTTTCCATGAAAGTGGATATGGTTGTTATGAGACACCCAAATCCTGGAGCAGGAGTGTTTTTATCTCAACATGTAGATGCAAGTATTGTAAATGCTGGAGATGGAGCTCATGAGCATCCAACACAAGCCTTGTTAGACAGTTATTCAATACGAGAGCGACTAGGAAGTGTAAAAGGTAAAAATGTTGTTATAGTTGGTGATATTTTACATAGTCGTGTTGCGCTTTCAAATATATATGCATTACAACTTCAAGGTGCAAATGTTATGGTTTGCGGACCAAAAACATTGTTGCCAAAACATATTGATAAACTTGGTGTAAAAGTTGAAACTAATTTGCGTAAAGCCCTTAATTGGTGTGATGTAGCTAATATGCTTCGCGTTCAAAACGAACGAATGGATATAAGCTATTTCCCTTCAACAAGAGAGTACACTCAGCAATATGGAGTTAATAAAGCGTTATTGAACAGTCTTGATAAAGAAATTACAATAATGCATCCTGGACCAATTAATCGTGGTGTCGAAATCACGAGTGATGTTGCAGATTCTGACCAAGCTATTATTTTAGATCAAGTTCAAAATGGAGTAGCAGTTAGAATGGCTGTAATTTATTTATTAGCTTCAAAAATTAAACACTAATTTATTATGATTTTTGACAAAGACGGAAATACAACTATCATTACACAAGAAAAAGCTACGGTTGTTGAACTAGTAAAAAAGCTTGAAGTAATGTATGAGCGTTTTAAAAATGACAATGTAATTGTTAATCTTACTAGTTTAAATAAAATTCCTTTAGAACAAATAGTAGAATTTTTAAGTATTTCAAATACACATAGAGCATCAAAACATTCGTTTGTTATAGTTACTGATAAAACCAATTTAGATGAAACTCCAGATGAAATTGTTGTAGTTCCTACACTGCAAGAAGCTTATGATATTATTGAAATGGAAGAAATTGAGCGCGATTTAGGATTTTAAAACAACTACATGCAACTAACAATCCTTGGCTGTCATAGTGCAACTCCACGAATAGATACAAACCCAACGTCTCAAGTATTGCAAATTAAAAACCACATGTTTTTAATTGATTGTGGCGAAGGCACACAAGTGCAGTTAAGAAAAGCTAAGATTAAGTTCAATCGTATAAAACATATCTTTATTTCACATCTTCATGGTGACCATTATTTTGGTTTAGTTGGTTTAATATCAACTTTTAGGCTTTTAACCAGAGAAACTGATTTGCATATTTATGGGCCAAAAGGACTTAAGGAAGTCATTACACTCCAAATGAAGTTAGCCGAATCATGGACAAATTATAAACTGATTTTTCATGAGTTAACTTCAACAAAGTCTGAATTAATTTTTGAAGACGATAAAGTAGAAGTTCATACAATTCCTTTAGACCATCGAGTGTACACTAATGGGTTTTTATTTAAAGAAAAACCTGGAGAGCGAAAACTAGATATGAATGCAATATTAAATAATGATATTGATGTTGCGTATTATAGAAAGTTAAAACAAGGAGCAGATGTTGTAGATAATAATGGAGAGCTAATTAAAAATAGTGAGCTTACTAAAGCTCCAGCTCCAGTTAAAAGCTATGCGTTTTGTAGCGATACAGCATATAACCCAAGTATTGTTCCTATTATTAAAGATGCTGATGTGCTTTATCACGAGGCTACTTTTTTAGAAAAACACGCACATTTAGCTCCAAAAACAAAGCACTCTACAGCAAAGGAAGCTGCTGAAATTGCTAAGTTAGCTAATGCAAAATCATTAATTTTAGGTCATTATTCAACACGTTATAATGACTATGAAGATTTTCGAGAGGAAGCTTCATCAGTATTTGATAATGTGTTGTTATCTAAAGATGGAAAATCATTTGATTTTGATGATTTGAGGTCATAATTAGTTGCCCAATGCAAAGCTTCGGCCAAAGATCTAAATCTTAATACATTATTCTTAATGATAATTTTTTCTAAAGTTGATACTTTAAAAGCTTTGTCGCTATAAGTAACAAAAGCACTTGCTTTTAAAATAGGGAATTCATCATCAAGTATATTAAATACTATAGGTTCGGTAGAGTAGGTGTTCACTCTGTTTGCAATACATACAATTTTAGCATTTTTACCATAAAAATCAGTTATTTCTTGAAAAATAACTTTTAACTTATTGTAGCTTAAATGGACTCCTTCATTGATTTCGGCAACATAAAATTTACTAAATAAATAAAATGTTCCAAAAGACAGTTTCAGTTTGTACGAACTGTTTTCTTTGTAATAACGTGTTAGTTCTAGTCGCATAGTAAAGTGTTTTTGAGGTTGTTTGGTTAATATTTGAAGGCTATTAATTCATGTGTTTTTTATACCATTGGCTAGCATATTCTATTGCTTTGTTAACTTCAGGTTCTTGATCGTAAAAGCTAAATTGATGAAATGGTGACTCTAAGTCAGTATCCATCCATATAAGTTGTTTGTTGTGAGTTGGTATAGTGTTATAAAATTTTTTTGTGTAGTCAGGTAAAACAGCACCATCTGAATGTATCATTAATGTTGGTGTTTTAATTTTTTCAGCATAAGGCATAGGATTAGTTGTTAACCAATCTTCCCAACTAGCAACTGCAAACTTATCATTACTCCATTCTTTAATTGCGCCTCTTTTAGGATTTAGGTAATAATCGTACGATCCAAACATGGCTGCACTTTCATCTGTTTCAGATATAGTTGGTATGTATTCTACTTCTCCAGTAATAGCGTATTTAATTTTTGCGTTTTTTGCAGCTTTAATTTTTGATCTAACACCTGTTTCTCCACCATAAAAAAGTTTTACTGCTTCTTCATCATGTAGCCAAGATGCAACAGTAACTACTGAAGAAATTTGATTGTCTTCTGCAGCAGCCATTAATGTATACATTGCGCCAGCACAAATGCCTAAAACACCAATTTTATTAGTGTCCACAGTTTTTTGTCTTGATAAGAAAGTAACTGCATTTTTAATATCTTCTTTTTTAAGTTTTGGTCTTTCAAAAAAACGAGGTTCACCTTCACTTTCACCATAGTGACTAAAGTCAAAAGCTAAGGTGATAAACCCATTTTTTGATAATTTTGAAGCATAAAGACCTGCCATTTGCTCTTTTACTGTTGTCCAGCTTCCAGAGACTATAATAGCAGGATATTTTTGCTTATCACTATAGTTATTGGGGTAAAAAAGGTTGCCCTTAAGTTTGAGGCCTTTGCTATTAAAAGATATTTTTTTTTGCATTTTATTTCTTATGAATACAAAATTCTAATTATTAGAACTTTGTATCTAAATAAAAACAAAGGAAAAACTATAAAAATCAAATATTACTTTCTTTTCTGTAATAATTTGGTGTTTTTCCTGTCATTTTTTTAAAGAAACTACTAAAATTGTTAGGAGATTCGTAATGTAGAGAGTATGCGATTTCTTTTACACTAAGTTGAGTGTTAATAAGTCTTGATTTAGCTAAATTGATAACATGGTTTTGTATTAACTGTTTTGCTGTTTGCCCTGTAATTTGTTTAATTACAGTATTTAAATGATTAGGATGAACATTTAATATATCAGCATAGAATGAGGTAGAGTGTAGCTTAGAATCAAAGTTAGTATCAATGTCTTGAAAAAAAGAAGTCTCAATAAGTGTTTGAAATCGAGCTAGTATTTTTAAATCTGTTTTTCTAATTTCTTCAGGAACATCTAAAGTGGTATTTGTGTTTTTAAAATACCTTTTAATGTAGTTTAGTAACAGTAACACTTGAGATTCAATAATTTGAAACTTGTCTTTATGATTACTGTGGTATTCTTCATAAATTGATTCGTAGATGGCTAAAACATCGTCTACTTGTTTTTGTCCAATCTCTAATGGGATATCTTTTTCAATCTTTAAAAAAGGAAATCTATTCAAGATATTATTAAACACTGAAGATCTTGATATAAAGTCTTGATTAAAAATGATGTAAAAGCCTTCCCAATCGGGTAAAATATCCCAAGATAAAATTTGATAAGGTGAGTTAAAGAAAATGGTATAACCAGTAGGAAAGTCAGTATGATGACCAGAAATAGCTTTGCCACCTCCTGCAACTTTTATGGCAATAGCATAAAATTCATGTCTAAAAGGAGGTTGTTTAAGATTAACGGTTTTCATGTTAATCTCAAATCTTCTAATGTCAAACTCTGAATGTTTAGGTTTAGATATACCTATTCCCTTACAATATTGTTCTATGGTTCTAAAATGATCCATTGTTAATTGCTATAAAATTTAAATAATAATGTAAGGGGAAATATTTTAACTAAAATAAGCTTTTTTGAGAGTAAAAGCAAGACAGTTCTATTTTATTATTTAAACTCCTTTAAATTTTTAATCCAGTTTATAGCTTCATCTAAAGAGCCGCAACGCTTTATACTCATCTCTGAAAATCGCTTTTCAATAGAGGCGTTTATGTAATTAAGTTCAGTATAAGATACCATAGCACTAGCAACAATAAACCCATAATCTCTTTGAAATCTAATCCACAATTGTGGTTCAATAGAGTAGGGGTTTACTCTGTTTGAAATATATCCAATTTTAAGATTTGACCCATAGTAATCTATTAATGCAGCAATAACCTGTTGAATTTTGTCCCAGTCAAAATGGACGCCTTCATTTATTTCAGAGATTATAAACTTGTCAAAAAGATAAAAATTACCAAATGAAAACTCTACTTTTGAGTGTTTAAGAAGGTTAAAATATTTGCTATTTTCAAATGTCATGGGACTAAAATAATTCTTAAATTTATATGAATTACTTTATTCAAAAAAATAAAATCTAATCAAAAAAGCATATTAAAATCTAATGAGTACAGACTTAAGTAATTACAGAAAATCTTATGAAAAACATGAGCTTTTATTAAAAGATGCTCCTGCAAACCCTCTAGAGTTGTTTAAAAGATGGTTTCATGAAATAGATACTTCTTTTCCTGAAATTGAAGCTAATGCAATGACGTTATCTACAATAAGTTTAGATGGTTTCCCTAAAAGTAGAATTGTGCTGTTAAAGGAGTTTAATACTGATGGTTTTGTGTTTTATTCTAATTATAATAGTGACAAAGGACAAGCCATACTAGCAAATCCTAATGTTTGTCTTTCCTTTTTTTGGCATTCAGCTGAACGACAAGTTATCATTAAAGGTATTGCTGAAAAAGTTGATGCTGCTACTAGTGACGACTATTTTTCAACACGTCCAAGAGGAAGTCAACTAGGAGCATGGGCTTCTAACCAAAGCGAAATTATTGACGATAGGGATGTATTGAATAACAAGTTAAAAGAATTAGAGCTTCAATATAATGACAAAGATATACCTAGACCTAATCATTGGGGCGGATTTTTAATTAAGCCTACAGAAATTGAGTTTTGGCAAGGGAGACCTAATAGACTTCATGATAGAATTGAATATAAATTGAATTCAGATTCTAGTTGGACAATTAACCGACTTGCGCCTTAATTATTTTTTTCAGCTTTTACAAAACGATAAAGTGTAAAATTTTATCGATAAAAAGTAAGAATATTCTTCAGTTTTATGCATTTCATCGATTATTGACATTTAAAATCGATGAAATGCATGTTTTTTATCGATTTTAACATTTTATTAACAGTCTACTACGTATAGTCTTCTAATTTTACTACACCAAATCTAAATAACCCTCTTATGAAGACTAAATTTTACCTACCAGTTATGGTATTGTTTGCAATGTTAAGCTTCTCTTGTTCTACTGAAGAATTCCCTGAAAATGAAGCAAATAATATAACATTACAAAACGCACCAGCTGCAAAAACTATTGAAATAGAAATTTTAGAGCTTATCAATGCGCACAGAATAGAATTAGGCTTAAATCCATTGAACAATTTAAACATTATTAAGTCTGTTGCCTATTCGCATACTGACTACATGGTTAGTGTTAATCAAGTAAATCATGACAATTTTTTCCAAAGAAAAAGTAGTTTAGAGCAACACGCATCAGCAACTAAAGTATCTGAAAACGTTGCTTATGCTTTTAGCTCAGCACAATCAGTTGTAAATGCATGGATTAACAGTGAAGGTCATAGAGCAAATATTGAAGGAGACTTTACAGACTTTGATATTTCTGCCGAACAAAATGAAGAAGGTAAATGGTATTATACCAACATTTTTATAAAACGTTAATAGATTAATTATTAGTTAATGAATTAAGACCACTTTTTAGTGGTCTTTTTTTATTTAAAGGTTTTATTTATTTAATTCATGGTTATTAATGTAAATACAGGAATTACATTTGTTGTACTGTTATAAATCATGCTGCTAAACCATTTACTATTTCTAGCTTAACCATGGTATAATTCAAACTACAAATAAGTAGTTTTATTAGCTCTGATAAATTAAAGTATGTAATTATTAAAAGGACTTTAAATTTGAGTACATTGTCTATGAGTTATATTTAACCTAACGGAAACGAGAAAATAAATCACAAGTGTGTGAGCATTAGGATTTCTTATTAATGCTAGAAGAGAAGAAGCATACTTAATTATTGAAGAACAATTAATATTAAAGTTTGAATTGGATTATTCAACTACCGTAACAAAAAAAATGATTCTAGGTTGTTAAAAGGCTTAGTTTTTAATAGTTCAAAATTACAATGGTTAGGCAATAATAGACTTAACTATGATGTATAAAAAAACAGGCTATTATTAGCCTGTTTTTTTGTTCTTATAATTAAGTGTTGTTTAGTTTTTTAAGATATAGAAGTGAGATCTTCTGTTAAGTTGATGCTCTTCAGGAGTACATTTTACACCATTTGAACACTTGTTTAACAATTGTGTTTCACCATAACCAATAGCACTTTCAATTCTTTCAGGAGCTATACCTCTTGATAATAAATATTCATGAGTTGATTTAGCTCTTCTGTCTGATAGTTTTAAGTTATATCTATCACTACCTCTACTATCAGTATGCGACTCAATTTTAATAACCATATTTGGGTGGTCTCTCATTACACTTACTATATTTTCAAGTTCGTAAGCAGCATCAGGTCTTATATTCCATTTGTCAAAATCAAAGAAAATAGGGTTGATAACTATTTCATTATTTATAATTAACGGAATTAAATCTAGGTCTAATGTGTTTTCTTCATTATTAACTTCACCAGTCATAATTTGTTTATGATTGTCTTTATAATCTGGTTTGGTAGCTAATACAGTATATTCAGTATGACATTTTACTTTAAATGAATATGCTCCATTTTCATCAGCAGTAACTTCGTTTAAGATTTTACCTTCTTTGTTGATTAGTTTAACGGTAGCCATTGCAATAGGTTTTTGAGTTAAACTGTCTCTAATGGTTCCTTTAATTATTTGAGAACAACCAATAAATCCATAAATATCATCACTACCAGCTCCATCAGGTCTGTTTGATGAAAAGTAACCAATTTGAGTGTCAGAATCTATAATAAAACCAAAGTCGTCATAACTTGTATTAAAAGGAGCACCTAAGTTTTCTACTTCAGCGTTTTCACCTTTTAATATATTTGATTTAAAAATATCCAGGAATCCTAAGTTTATATTACTGTCAGAAGAAAAGTATAATGTATTATCCTTGGCAACAAAAGGGAACATTTCTTTACCATCTGTATTAATTTCTGGTCCTAAATTTTCAGGAGTTCCATATTTATTATCTCCAAGTATTGCAACTTTATAGATGTCTGTGGATCCATAACCACCATCACGATCAGAAACAAAAAATAATGTACTATCATCAGGACTTAAAGCAGGATGACCAGTAGAGTAGTAGGTGTCGTTAATAGGAAGTTCAACTACATCTTGCCACATGCTATCTACTAAAGAAGCTTTATAAATCTTTAAATGTGATGTTCCTTCTTTGTCAGTTTTTAACTTGTTTCTTTTATTTACATTGTCTCTAGTAAAGTACATTGTTTTTCCATCACTAGTAATAACTGCATTTGCTTCATGGAACTCAGTATTTATTTTTGGTCCATTAATTTTGTTTACTTTTTCATAAGTGTTTACACCATCTTTTTCAGTAACCTCTACTTCATAAAGGTCTAAAAATGGTTCACCATTCCAATCGTAAATTTTGTCTTTTCCATCTCTTGAAGAAGAGAAAATTAACTTACCATCTTTTTCAAACGCACCAAAATCGGCAAACTTGGTGTTAATTGGTAATGTGTTGATAGTAACATAAATTTCATCAGTAGATGATAGTTTTTCGTAAAGTTCAAGGTTATCATACTCTAAGCCTGCAATTCTGTCGTCATCAGGATTTTCTGCTTTATATTTTTCTAACCAAATGATAGCTTCTTCATAATTACCTAAACCTCTAAGCGCTTGTGAGTACTTGTAAAAATATTCTGGATCAATTTTATTTTTATGTAATCTTACAGCTTCAGCATACCATTTTGCTGATCCTTCAGAATCTGAATTATTGTAATAACAATCACCTAATCTAGTTAATACATATTCGCTACTATCACCTTTTTTTACAGCTTCTTCATAAAATTCAGTAGCCTTTTGATAAGCGAAGTTTTTAAAGAACTTGTCAGCTACTTTTACTTGCTGTTTTTGAGCAACCATAAAAGTACTACTAAGTGCAACTATTAATAATATTATTCTTGCTTTCATAATCTGTTTTTTTAGAAGTATCTAGGTGATTTAACACGTTGTGTCTTGAAAATTTCAAACATAAGTAAAACTTCATGAGTTCCACTTGTATAAGGTCTAATATCTGAAATAGGATACTCATAAGCATAACCTATTCTCAATTGTTTTGAAACCTGAAAATCGGCAATACCACCAATAGCAGCAGCAGACTCATTCATTCTATAAGCAGCACCTAACCATAGTTTTTCATTAAATAAAAAGTTAGCCGTTATATCAAATGATAAAGGAGCTCCATTTGTAGCTTTTAGCATTGTGGCTGGTTTGAATTTTGTGGTTTCGCTTAAATCGAATACATATCCACCAGTAAAATAGTAACTAACACGTTCTAATGATACATAGTCAATATTTCCTTGGCTTCCTTTGTTGTAATCAGTATTTAAAATTCTAGGAGCAGAGAGGCCTATATACCATTTGTTTGAATGCCAATAAACACCAGTACCAATATTTGGACTCCATCTATTAGATACATCATTAAAGAAAGGGTCATTTACTACCGAAGGGTCATTAAGTAAAGCCTGATCTAAATTATAATGAGTAAATCCAGCTTTAAGACCAAAGGCAAGTTTGGTGTTTTCTCCAGTTTGAATAGTATACGAAAAGTCACCATATAGGTAAGAGAAATTTTCATAACCTAACTCATCGTTAATAAACGACAATCCTAAACCAATTTTCTCGTTTCTAAGCGGTGTATGAATAGACAAGGTTTGTGTAGTTGGTCCACCTTCAAGACCAACCCATTGGCTCCTGTGTAATCCAACAATACTTAATGTTTCTCTACTACCAGCATAAGCTGGGTTTATCGAGATAGTGTTATACATATACTGTGTAAACTGAGGTAACTGTTGGGCAACACTTGTCCAGCAATTGAACAGTATAAAAACGATTATGTTAAACTTTAATAATTTCATAATAGGTTAAAATTTATTTGGTTCCTATGTAGATTGGACCTGTAAAAGGTTTTAGCTGCAGTCCATTACTACCTTTGATGTTTATTATATAATAATACGTTCCTGAAGGTACTTTATCAGATCTTCCTATTGAAGCTTTTGAAGCTGTACCATTCCAATCATTTTGATAATTGAAGTTTTCATAGATTTTTGCTCCCCAACGGTTGAATATTTGTAGTTCAATAGTGAACCCACAATCCTCAACACCAGTGATTGTAAAGAACTCATTCCATTGGTCACCATTAGGAGTAACAGCTTTAGAAATCACAACATCTTCAGCGCCACATGGTAGTACAATACAATCATCATGAACTGTAATCATTACTTCAACAGTGCTTGGACATGGTCCGTTTGCTACAGTGTAAGTAAAGATGTAATCACCTAGATCAGCTGTTGCAGGGTCAAAGATGCTTCCGTCTAACGTAGCGTTACCAGAAACAACTTCCCAAACACCATCACTGTCATAATCTCCACTTAATAAATCAAATAAGTCAATAGCTAAATCATCTATACAAAGTTCGGTATCATATCCTGTGAATGTACTCTCAACATTTACATTTACTATTTGTGTATAGATTGCTTCGTTACCACATTCGTCAGTAACAGTCCAGCTTCTAGTGATTGAATAATCTTCTAAACCATCATTTGAATCATTTGATTCGTTAAACTCTACAGTTATGTCAGAAGAACAAGCGTCTTCAAATACTAATTCTGGTACTTCAGGAATATCTGAACAGCTTACATCTATAGTTGTTTCAAAGTCTCCAACAATAATAGGCGCAGTAGTATCTACCACATTAATAGTTTGAACAAGCGTAGCAGTGTTACCACAATCATCAGTTA
>NZ_SOQZ01000003.1:381590-456729 GCF_004366715.1 Meridianimaribacter flavus | reverse complement strand
GTGTTGGCTCCTACATTGGAACAGTCAAAACTCGTTTGGTCTAATGACATACTTGCTATTCCGCAGGCATCGTTTGATCCATTGTCAATATCTGAAGTCGTGATGCTTCCGTTTCCTGAGGCATCTAATACAACTGTTGCATTCTGACAAACTGCTGTTGGTGCTGTGTTGTCCTCTACTGTTACTGTTGCACTACAGGTTGATACGTTTCCGTTATTGTCTGTTACTGTTAACGTTACTGTGTTTGCTCCTACATTGGAACAGTCAAATGTGTTTGGTGACACACTCATCGATGCTATCCCAAAATCATCGGTACTGCCTCCATCTACATTAGCTGCTGAAATAGAAACATTACCAGAGCTATCAAGTTGAGCAACATAATTTGTACAGACAGCGATTGGAGGATCATCTACTCTAAAGCTAGCGCTAAAATTGGCTCCTCCATCATTAATAGTATGCGGAAATGGATTTGGCACACCGCCAACGGTAAAATCTGCTGTTGTATAAACTTCAATTGTGTAATCAATACCAGATGTTAAACCTGCTAAAATATTAATATTAGCATTGTTTGTAGTCCAATATTGATTATCTCCAGACCCTGAGCAAGCAGCTCCAAAAAAGTTCTGTACATTTGAACTTAAATCTATAGAAACAAAAGCACCTGAAGGACTACCTGTTGGATATATTCTATAATTCAAATACCCAGATGTAACATCATCTGTACCACATTTATAAATATTGTTTTGTCCTCCACTTAAAACAAACGAATCTGCACTTTGAAAAGTTCCTAAATTTGTTCCATTGAAATCAAAATTTGCAGTTTGGGTGTGCGGGTTTAAATCATAATAATTATTACCTGATCCACTATCTATGATAACATAACTTTCATAAATACCTGACTGGGACTTCACGTTTTGACATATGAAGGTAAAGAAGAAAAGTAAAGCTAATTTTAAGTATCTTTTTCTCATAAATCTGTTGTTAATTAGAAAAAATAACAAGCAGCACTATCAGAGGGAAGAAATGATGCTAATAGTTTAAATACTACCAAATTAAATTTAATGGTAGACAGTAAAAATATCTTTACTCCTTGATTTTTAAGAATTTAATCGATAAAACGCAAAAAACAACTTCCAACGTTGGTTTTCAAGCAATTATCAATAATTAAAATTAGCTTCACAGCTATACTTTAACTAACTTCCACTTGCCTTTTTTAAACCAGATAATTCCTATAACTGCTATTAAAACTTCGGCAGCTGTAATGGATGCAAAGACGCCTATTGGTCCAAAATCTAAAGTAATTGCTGTGAGGTAAGCAAATGGTAATTGAAATAACCAAAAACAAACAAAATTGATATAAGTTGGTGTTTTGGTATCTCCTGCTCCATTAAATGATTGAATAACCACCATACCATATGCGTAAAATATATAACCAGCTGCCAAAACACGTAAACATAGACTACCATATTTTACAACATCAGGCTGCGTATTGAATAATTCAATGATATGAGTAGCAAATACTAAATAAATAAGGGACACTAAGCCCATGAAATAAGCTGTATAGCGTCCTGTTTTCCAAACGGATTGTTCTGCTCTATCAGGTTTTTGAGCTCCAAGGTTTTGACCTACCAATGTAGCAGCAGCATTACTCATTCCCCAAGCAGGCATTAGTGTAAACATCATTACACGAATAGCAATGGTATAGCCTGCTAAAACTTCGCTACCAAATTCGCTCATAATTCGCATTAAAAACACCCAACTAGATGTACCTATTAAGAATTGACCAATTCCACCAAGAGAGACTTTTATAAGGTTGAACATGACACCTATTCGTACGACTAAATCCTTAATACCAATCTTAATTTTGCTATAACCATAAAATAAGATTACTAGTTGAAATAATACTGCTGTCCCTCTTCCTATTGTGGTTGCTATTGCTGCTCCTTCTACTCCAAAAGCAGGAATTGGCCCAAAACCAAAAATAAACATAGGGTCTAGGATAATGTTTAATCCATTAGAGAGAATTAATGTCCACATGGCTACAGAGGCGTTTCCTGCTCCTCTAAAAATGGCATTAATAAGAAACAATAACATAATGGTTATGTTACCTCCTAACAAAACTTGAGTATAACCATAACCTTCAGCAATGAGATCTGGTTCTGCTCCCATAAGTTGTAATATTTCTTTAGGATACAGAATTCCAATACCACTAATAAGTATTGATACTGCTATACCAAGAATAATGACTTGAACCGCAGCTTGCGAAGCGCCTTTTATATCTTTTTCACCAACACGTCTTGCTACAACTGCTGTGGCTGCCATACTTAATCCTATAGCTACTGCATACACTAAGGTAATAACCGATTCAGTTAAACCAATAGTAGCTACTGCATTGACACTTACTTTAGAGACATACATAATATCTACCAAAGCAAAAATAGACTCCATGAGCATTTCAAGAATCATTGGAATTGATAACATGAAAACTGCTCTTCTAATACTGCCTGAGGTAAATTCTTGTTCTTTACCTGTTACAGCTATTTTAAAATATTTAAGGAATTGTTTAAGGGTAATTTTGTTTGATTGCATTTTTAATACTTTTAAATGTAAAAACTAGTCTAAGCCATTTAAGTTTAGACAAATTAAAAGCCGAAAAAGAACTTCAGCGTTATCCTGTTTTTAAATTTATGCAATCATAATACAGCAAATATGCACAAAATTTTTGAAACTACAACCCTATTTTGACTCAATCCAGCTAATTACAGACTCGTCTGTTGGTAATGTTCTAGGGGAAATAACCTTTGCTAAATGTCCGTTTTCGTCGATAAGATATTTTTGAAAGTTCCAAGCAACTTCAGAATCTTCCAACCCATTTTTAGACTTTTCAGTTAAAAACGTATACACTTCGTGCATGTCATCTCCTTTTACTGAAATCTTACCCATCATAGGAAATGTTACACCATAATTTTGTTTACAAAACGATGCAATTTCAGTGTTGGTTCCTGGTTCTTGTCCTCCAAAATTGTTTGCAGGAAACCCTACAATTGTAAAGTTTTTATCTTTAAATGTTTCATACAACTCTTGTAGCTGCTCGTATTGTGGCGTTAAACCACACTCACTTGCTGTATTAACAACCATAACTTTTTTTCCTTTTAAAGTTGAAAAATCAAAATCGTCTCCATAAAGATCTTTTACTGTAAATTGATAGATGTTTTCTTTTTCCATTTTAGTTTCTGATGTTTCTAAACTAGTTGATGCTACTTCGTTTGTTGTTTCTTTTTTTTCTTTACAGCTACAAACTATAACCGCAAAAATTAGTAATGCTATTTTTTTCAAAAGTTCAAATTTTTAGTAATTAATGTTGACCGTTTAAGTTAACTCTCTTTTTTTCTATAAAGGTAAAGTTTTTTCTAGTTTCAAGAATTAACACCTAGTCTTTTAACCTAGATTTTAACAGCTTGTTTTGTTCTTCCATTAAAGCAGTCAAGTTTGTTAACAGTTCAATATCCTTAGGAGTTGCAACTGTTTTATCATTAGTGTCATGCGATTTGTTTCTTAATCGGTTTAAGAACTTAACTACCACAAACACCGTAAAACCTATAATAAGAAAATCTAAAAAGGCTTCACCAAAAGCACCATAGCCAATAGCAACCTCATCGGTTATTATAGTTCCTGAAGTATCCTTAACTGCTTCTTTTAAAATGATGCTTTTATTCTGAAAATTAATTCCGCCAGAAAGCAATGATAATGGTGGCATAAATACTTTCTTCACCAAAACATCTATAACTTTGTTAAACGATGCTCCTATAATGATTCCTATTGCCATATCCATCATATTTCCTTTTACAGCAAACTCTTTAAACTCTTTTATAATTTTCATTTATCTTAAATTTTAAATACTGACCGCTAAGATAATTAGATATGATTTTACTTTTATCTATATCTTTTCAAAAACAGATAATTTATTTTATCTGATTATTAGCAGATATTTTAAATTATCCTATATTTAGCAGATAATTTTGTTTTTCTGATTAAAAAATCATAGATTTGATTATAGACATTGAAAAAAATGACAAGTATTTTAACAGGTGATATTATAAATTCTAGAGAGAGCGCACCAAATGAATGGTTAACTGCACTTAAAGACACTTTGAGCACTTACGGAAAACAGCCAGTAGCTTGGGAAATATACAGAGGTGATAGTTTTCAACTAGAAGTTGCTCCTGGACAAGCACTTGAAGCTGCAACTTTAATAAAAGCCACTATAAAAACTTTTAAAGCTATTGATGTTAGAATTGCTATTGGTTTAGGCGAAAAAACATATACTTCGGATAAAATAACAGAATCTAATGGTAGTGCATTTATTAATTCAGGTGAATGTTTTGAAAGCATGAAAAACAGTACGCTTGCGTTAAAATCTGAACATGAAGATTTTGATACTACCTTAAACCTTATGTTAGAGCTTGCTCAATTAACCATGAATAGTTGGAGCCCTACGTCTTCTAAAATTATTAAAGCATCACTCAACAATCCAGAACTGAACCAAAAGCAGATTGCTAAATTGCTAGGTAAGTCGCAAAGTAATATTAGCGAAGGACTTAAACGTGGTGGATTTGATGAAATTTCAAAAATGCTAACCTATTATAAAACCCAAGTTAAAACACTATGATATCTTTATTTATAAAACTAGTACTTGCTCATATTGTTGGAGACTTTTTGTTACAACCAGAAAAATGGGTAAAGCATAAAGAAGACTATAAACACAAATCCAAATACTTGTATTGGCATATCCTAGTACACTTAATTGCGTTGGTTATTGTACTTCAATTCAATTTTAAATATTGGCTAGGACTATTAATAATACTAATAAGCCATTATGGTATAGATGTGATAAAACTCAACCTAAAAAACAAACTGAATACACGTTTACTGTTTGGGTTAGATCAATTGGCACACCTTATAGTAATTGCATTGGTTGTAAACATTTATGAACCTTACAGCATAAACACAGACAGCTTTTTCACTAGTCAATTTTTATTGTTTGTTACAGGTTTGTTAGGTGTTACTGTGGTTTCATCGGTAATTATGAAAACACTAATTTCTAAATGGCAACTAGAAGAAGACCTTAAAGGTGAGTCTTTAGAAAATGCAGGAGCATACATAGGCATGCTCGAGCGCTTGTTTGTTTTTGCCTTTATAGTAATGAATTATTGGGAAGGCATTGGGTTTTTAATTGCTGCCAAATCTGTTTTCAGGTTTGGAGATCTTTCAAAAGCTAAAGACCGAAAACTTACCGAATATATTCTTATAGGTACACTTCTTAGTTTTGGTTTAGCTATTGCGTTTGGTATAGCTTATAAGTATGTGATGACATTGATAACAGCAGCATAAAACACGCTAAAACAACCTCTTAAATAATTACCTTTTTAGTTACCATCATAAATTCAACAAAATAAACCTAAAACAAAAACCATACAATATCATTTTTTTTAAGTAACTTAGACTTACATTTATTATACTGGGCAACAACTACTTATAATTAATATTATGAGAACTAATGTATTAAAAGCCTCACTTACCCTACTTAGTCTAATAATTCCTTATTTTACTTTATCTCAAACCATTTCTGGTTGTGATTTCTTTCCAGATCAAGAAACGGTAACTTACACCTATACTGAACCTAGTGCTTTTGGCATCACAAACAATGAAGTAACTTATGAGTTTCAAGGCAACAAAACCATAAACGGTAAAACATATAAAGCCTATAGCAAATATGTAAACGGAATGGTTCCTGAAGTAAACCAAGTACTTTATGTAAGTTGTGCTAACAATAGCTTAATTATGGGCAATGAAATATATGTCTTCAACAAAGAGTTAATTGGTTATGAGCAAGATATCACTAAAATAATAGATATCTATGCAACACCTATTTATGAAGTCAGCATGGTACCAACAGGTCAATTCTACTTGCCAACCGTTATAAAACCTAACAACTCCATTGGTGAAGTATGGACTGAAAAAAGCGCTATGCATGGACAAATAGTAACCAATAAAAATAGTATACTTGAGAAAGACATAACCGTAGAAGTGCAAGGTAGAACTTTTGAGCACGTTTATGTAGTATCGCAAGAAACGTGGTCTGAAGGTGGTATAAATGGTAATCAAAAAATATTGGATGCCAAAATCTATTATGCAAAAGGACTCGGAATGATAAAAACTGAAAAGACAACAACGATTTTTAAAAACACTACTACTACTGAACTATACAACCCAAATGAAAAAGCAGCTTTAATAGCTCAAATTGAACAACTAAAAGATAGTTTGCCTGTAGAATCAGGTTTTAATATAAACATGAAAAATTATGTTGAATCACAAATTTCAGATAAGGATAATTTTTTAAAGGTACTCAAAGAAATACGTAATCAACTAAGAGAAATAAAGAATAATTATCAT
Source organism: Meridianimaribacter flavus (assembly GCF_004366715.1). GTDB lineage: Bacteria > Bacteroidota > Bacteroidia > Flavobacteriales > Flavobacteriaceae > Gaetbulibacter_B > Gaetbulibacter_B jejuensis. Next base: position 450,276 of record NZ_SOQZ01000003.1, on the reverse strand, counting down.
AACAACTTGAAAAATCCTGAACTAAAAGAAAAAGAATATGAAATTATTAAGAATCATATTTTAGCTAACGAAAAAACCAACAAAAGCCTTTTAGGAACTTGGAAAAAAACAATATATACATCTGATATAAGAAAAGGAACTGTAAAGAAAGAAGAGCATTTAATGTTTGAAATCCTTGAAAATGGCACTATGAGTGGACACCCAGATAACGACCTATTTAAAATTAATGGTGACGATAAATTTATTTATCGTTTAAAAGACAAAAATCATATTGAAATTTTATCTGATTACAATACAAATACAAATACATATCTACATGAGGTATATTATTTTACAATAGAACCATACACTCGTATTGGACCTAAAATTAATATGTCACTCACTTTTACCAACGATAAGAACAAGTACGAAAAGGTTCTGGGTTTTAACAGTACTAATAACATCTATCGTTTTTTTAAATCACAAAAAAATTAAAAGGTATTATTTCTTATAAAACTTCACCCATTTTCTATATGCTAAAACACCTAAAACAGCAACAACACCAACAGCAATTGCAATAATTTTAAAACTAGCTATTTGTTGACCCGATTGATACGAGTGTAATCCTGATAAATAGAAATTTACCCCAAAATAAGTGAATATAATACTTGCTATTGCAATCACAGAAGACAAGTTATAAATGTATCTACTTCTAAGACCTGGAACCAAACGCATGTGAATTACAAAAGCATAAATCATAATACTAATTAAAGCCCAAGTTTCCTTTGGGTCCCAACCCCAATATCTACCCCAACTTTCGTTCGCCCACATACCTCCTAAAAAATTTCCTATAGTAAGCATTACTAAACCAACTGTTAATGCCATTTCATTAATGATGGTTAGTTCTTTAATATTAAGGTCCATTTTAAGCTTATTCTCTTTGGTTGTAAATACCATTAACAATAAACTTACAACTCCTAACACCATACCTAAAGTAAAAGGTCCATAACTTGCTACAATAATAGCAACGTGTATCATTAACCAATAACTATTTAGTACAGGTTGAAGGTTAGCGATTGAAGGATCCATCCATTGCCAGTGTGCAATCATTAACAACATAGCTGTTACAAAAGCTGTGGCAGCAATGGTTAAATTACTCTTTCTACCGAAAATTAAACCAAACAACATGGTAGCCCAAGCTACATAAATCATAGATTCATAAGCATCACTCCAAGGTGCATGACCAGAAATGTACCAACGTGCAATAAGTCCTGCTGTGTGAAGCAAAAACAGTAATATAATTACTCCTATAAGACCTTTTACGATATAATCAATTGTCTTGTTTTTGTCTTTAAAAATCTGAACGATCAATAGCACAAATAATACCGTTGAAGCATACATATACCAACTAAACAACTTTTTAAAAATATCGTATTTATTATATTGAATTTCGGTATGTATCTTATCATCTGAAAGCATGACTTCACTACCAAACTTCTGCTGAGTTTTCTTAATACCATCCAGTACTTGTTCTGCAATAGTATAGTCTCCAGAGGTTTTAGCGTTGTAAACATTCACCAAATAAGCATTAAGTCCATTGTTAATAAAATTAGCATACAACGAATCTTTTATAGTTTCTCTATAGCCTTCTTCTCTAAACTCTATTGGAGAAATCCATTTATTGTTTTCGTCATCTGGTACAGGAAAAATCTTTAACGAGCGTCCTTCAATTGCATTGTATAATAAGTACACACGTTGTTCGGCTTCTTTAAACTCCTTTTGGTAAGCGTTTAAATCATTTACATTAGTAATTCTATCAAGATAAGGTTGCAGTTTAAAAGCTCCTGTTTCTGTAAAAAAATCGGCTAATGCCGCATAATCTTCTTCCTTTGAAACACCTATTACACTTCTGATAGTATCTGCCTTTCTTGGTTTTAAATAAATTACAGGAACGTTGTACCAAAGCAACGGACTTTCTTGAATTGACAACATTACTTGGTTGGCATCCAAATCTTCGTAAGTATCGTGTTTACTTAATTTACGAAGCATCTCAGACGCATAGGTATTCATAGGTTTCATACGTCCACTATAGTCCTGTACAACCATGTGCCCAAACAAATCGGCATGCTCTTTTGGAGCTACGTTAGCATGAAGAATAGAATCAATTTGCGCTTTTGTAGGTTTTGAATGATTATGACCATCGTTTTCAGAATGTTCTTGTCCATAACCTAACATTCCAATGCATAGTAAAAGAACCGTTAGTACTTTTGCTTTTTTCTCTTTTACTTTATTAAGCATACGACGTAAATCTCCAAAACGAGAATACTTGCTTACAATAATACCTAACAAACCTAAATACAGTAAAAAGTAACCAATATAAGTTATCCAAGTTCCCCAAAAATCATGGTTTACTGAAAGGATGGTTCCTTTTTCATCTGGATCAAAACTCGATTGAAAAAAACGATAACCACCATAATTAAGGATGTGGTTCATGTAAATCCTATAATTAAAATTTTCCTTAGCTTCATCAATAACAGTTACTTCACTAGCGTATGAAGAATAGTTGTTTTCAGTTCCTGGATAACGTTCAGCAATAAAATCGTTAAGCTTAATACTAAACGGTAGTTCAATACGCTTAGAGCCGTATTTTACAGCAACATCTAATCCGCCAACTTTTATTTGTTCAAAAGCATTATCACTACCTTTACCTCCTAGCACTCTTACTCGCTCAGTCTCACCATTTGCAGTTACTTTTAGCACTAAACCGTCTTCATCACTTTTTAAGATTTCAGGTTTTTTAACCAAATCAAAAACTCCTTTTACAACAGGTTTAGGAAATACCATTTGCATATTACCAATAATGTATCTTGAACGTAACATAAGTGGCTGAATAGAATCTTTCACCAAAGTTCCTGTTTGCCCTGTAGCCATTGTTAAATATTCACCTTCAAAAGGAGACTCAACAGTTAACGAACCATCTTTATAAGTAATATTTACAGCTCCTTCTTGAGGCTTGTTTAAAGAAAATAACACATTATGAATACTTTGTACTTGCCCTACCTTTAAAAAGTGATTGTGTGGTTGCCCACCACCAGATTCTACTATTTTAAGATATTCTTCTCCATTCTCGTCAGGTACAATATCTTTTTCAGCACCAGCAATAAATTTTTCAAGCTCAATGCTTACTGGCATTTCATCATAAGTAGTTGAAGCATAAAAAGTATTGTTCATTCTTGGAGAAAAGTCTACTTCGCTTTCTAAAACCCTACGTTGGTTTTGTCCATTAATTACTAAATCTCCATCAATGTATGTTGTGATATACGTTTTTTGAGATAAAAACACATTTTCGGTATCGCCTTCTCGAATAGCCATCATGCCTTCATAACTAATATATCGAGTAACAAATGCTCCTATTAAAATTAAAATGAATGCTGCATGCAGAATAAAGGTTGCCCATTTTTTCTTTTGTAGTAACTTATACCTAAAAATGTTACCTATAAAATTGATAACAAAAATTACCATAATGGCTTCAAACCACCACGCATTATAAATCAGGTTTCTGGTATATGGCGTTGGTGATGTATCTTGGCTAGCATCTAAAAAAGTACCAGTAGCCATTGCTACAGCAAAAACAATAAATAAAACAGCAGTAAGTCTAGTAGAAAAAAGGATTTTGGAGAGTATATTTTGCATGATATAAGGACTCTTTTAATAAGTCGTGCAAATTTAAGGCTTTTAGTTTATTTACATATGTTAAAACATACTAATCTTTTTTATGTTTTTGTCGTTCTTCAAAAATTTTAAGATGTAAAAATGTTCCCATTTTTCGCGCTCTTCTTTTGGCAACATCTGCATACTCACCTACAAATAATTCATCGATAGTTTGATACCACAAATTCAACCAAACTCCAAAATGAAGTTCAGTAATACTATGGTTATTGTCTCTATCAACCTTTACATGAGCTTCCATTGGGTTACCAATGTATTTCTGCTCTAGCTTTCGAGTCATAAATAAACTTGTTTCCCAAAACGTAGTCAATCTATCTAAGTGTTCGTCCCAATCTTTTATTGCAGTATTAAAAATTGGTCCTAAAAGATCATCTTTTCTCACCTTTGTGTAAAATGATGATACAAGTAAGTAAACATCTTCTCTGGTATTTATATCTTTTTTTTCCATTATTACAAAGATAACTTATAACACTTTTATTTGATGTAATACTTACCTATTTTTACAACATGATTTCTGTTATAATTATTGGTGCAGGCAATGTTGCTTCACATTTTTACAAAACATTTAAAACAGCTGAAACCGTTTCGGTAACACAATGGTACAACAGACGTTTAAATGCAATTGAAACCTATCAAAATGAAGTTGAAATTACCGACGACATTAAAGCGTTAAAACCTGCTGATGTTTACCTCATTGCTGTAAAAGACGATGCAATTTCACATTTATCTTCTCAATTGCCTTTTGAAGATAGATTGGTTGTGCATACCTCTGGAAGTATAGGTGTTCATGACCTAGACAAAAAGCTTAAAAGAGGTGTGTTTTATCCGTTACAAACTTTCACAAAAGATGCTGATGTTGATTTTTCAACAATTCCTTTATGCATAGAAACTATTAACAAAGCCGATTATCAAACTTTAAAAACACTTGGTGAAGCTATAGGTTGTAAAACCTATAAAGTTAATGGCGACCAACGTAAAGCATTACATCTAGCAGCTGTATTTGTAAATAATTTTACCAATCAGCTGTATAGAGTTGCTCATGAAATCACCGAATCTGAAGGTGTAGAATTTGAAATTTTAAAACCTTTAATTACTGAAACTGCTAAAAAAGTGCAAGATATTTCGCCTTACATGGCTCAAACTGGTCCTGCAAAACGCAATGATAAAAAAACCATAAAAAAACATTTAAAATTACTGGATAACGAGCATCATAAAGCTATTTATAAACTCTTAACAGCTTCAATACAAAAAACACATGGAAGACAAAAGCTATAAAGAATACCTAGAACATATTACCACATTTATTTTTGATGTAGATGGTGTATTAACTGACGGCACCATAACCTTAACAACTTCTGGTGAAATGCTAAGAACCATGCATACCAAAGATGGTTTTGCCATGAAAACTGCCATTGATGCTGGTTTTAATATTTGCATCATTTCAGGAGGTTCCAACGAAGGCGTTCGTGTTCGTTTAGAAGGTTTGGGTGTTAAAGATGTTTATCTTGGAGCTCACAATAAAATTGAACAACTTAACGAGTTCCTTAACAATAACTCTATTAAAACCGAAAATGTACTATACATGGGTGACGACATTCCTGATTATCCTGTTATGAAATTAGTAGGTTTACCTTGTTGCCCACAAGATGCAGTTCCTGAAATAAAAGGAATTTCAAAATATGTATCTCATAAAAATGGTGGTAAAGGTGCAGTAAGAGACGTTATAGAACAAGTCCTTAAAGTACAAGGAAAATGGAATACCGATTTTAGTGCTAAATACGACTAATTTTTCAGTTGGCAGTATGCAGCATCAATAAAAAATCTAACAACTAACAAAAACATACATTGAATATACTCAACCTCATCCGCTATAAAAACCTTTTAATGATTGCCATTGTGCAGCTTTTAATAAAATATGCACTTTTTGAGCCTTTTGGAGTAGCGATAACTCTTAATGGATTTGGGTTTTCTTTATTAGTTATTGCAACGCTTTGTTTAGCTGCTGGTGGAAATATCATCAACGATATTTACGATAAAGAAACTGACGCAATCAACAAACCAGATAAGGTAATTGTTGGTAAAACAGTATCTGAAAAAACAGCCTACAACCTCTTTATCGCATTTAACGTTATTGGTGTAGGTGTTGGGTTTTATTTATCTCATTTAGTAGGAAGAAGCGGATTTTTTGTACTTTTTGTTGGTATTTCAGGACTACTATACCTTTATGCTAGTTATTTTAAACAACTTATTTTAGTTGGCAACCTATTGGTTTCTATATTGGTTGCTTTAAGTATTATTATTGTTGGTCTTTTTGAGCTTTTGCCTGCTATTACTCCAGAAAATCAAGCAACTCAAGTCACATTTTTTAAAATCCTTTGGGATTATGCATTGTTTGCATTTATTATAAACCTACTTCGTGAAATGGTTAAAGACATCGAAGATATTGATGGCGACCATAAAGCAGGAATGAACACATTACCAATAGCACTTGGTCGTGAACGTGCCAAAAAAATTGTGTTTGCTTTATCCTTTGTTCCTATTGCTACAACAGTATATTATGTAGTCACTTACTTATTTAAGCAACAACTTGTGGTTGGTTACTTTTTACTGTTCATAATTGCTCCACTAATTTATGTGAGCATAAAAATATTTACTGCAGAAACAAAAAAAGACTATCACGCTATTAGTAATGTTCTTAAATTAGTAATGCTTTTCGGTATGCTATCATTATTACTATATAAATTCATTTTAATAAATTAATGCTTAACGACTTACTCAAAAACCATAACATCATTTTAGCTTCTGGCTCACCTAGAAGACAACAATTTTTCAAAGAATTGGGTTTGGATTTTGAAGTACGTTTAAAACCTGTTAAAGAAGAATATCCAAAGCGTTTACAGCATTTTGAAATCAGTGATTACCTATCACAACTTAAGGCTTTACCTTTTAAAGAAGAACTTAAGGATAACGACATTTTAATAACCAGCGACACCATAGTTTGGCATAACAACACAGCTTTAGGAAAACCTAATAGTGAAGCTGAAGCGTTTAATATGATTCAATCTATGAGCAATGCAACACACGAAGTCATCACTTCTATCTGCTTTACGACTCCTACACTTCAAAAAACGGTAAATGCAATTACCAAAGTGACTTTTAAAAGTTTAACCAACGACGAAATTAACTACTATATTAATACTTGCAAACCCTTTGACAAAGCTGGAGCTTATGGCATACAGGAATGGATAGGACAAGTTGGTATTACTAAAATAGAAGGCTCTTATTTTAATGTGGTTGGGTTACCTACTCACCTACTTTATAAAACACTAAATAGTTTAGTTGAAAACTAATGGTCTTATTAGTTTTCTATTTTATCTTTGTTTAAAGAAACCCTATTCCAATGCTTTTAGAAACTTATAAAAACGAATTAATTCAATCTGCTATTTTAATCGCTATACTATTATTTATACGATTTATTTCTGCAGTAGCAGTACGAAAAATAGGAAAGAAAAGTGGTATTAACGATGCTCGAATTCATCTCATTAACCGTTACGTAACTGCAACTTTATTGATGATTGCAGTACTTATTGAGGCCTTTATTTTTGGTGCAGAGTTTAAAGATATGGCTTTAGTATTTTCTTCGGTGTTTGCTGTAATTGGTATTGGTTTATTTGCAATATGGTCTATTTTAAGCAATATTACTTCAGGTATTATTATGTTTTTTAACTTCCCTTATAAGGTTGGTGATAAAATACAAATCCATGATAAAGATTTTCCTCTGGAAGCGATTATTGAAGACATTGCTGCGTTTCAGTTACATTTAAGGTTAGATAATGGCGATTTAGTGACTTACCCAAACAACCTTATCTTGCAAAAACCTGTAACACTGGTTAAAAAAGATGCCATTGACGATTTTCTTGATGATGGATCAGATGCGTTATAAACTTGAAACAGTTCAAACTAAATAAAAAAGAGGTTTTTTGGTTGATAGGAACAATACTATTTGCCCTTATTATAAACCTACTCATTTTTGGGTTTGAAGGGTTGACAAATAATTCTACTCTAAATTTAAACTTTCACGATACTTACTTAGTAATTGAAAACACTCAATTCATTTTGTTTTGCAGCTCCATAATATTCTTTGGAGTATATTTAGCAAGAGTACTACGTAGGAAATTCAATAATTTAGTTGCAAATCTAATCTTGATAATCTCTACTATACTTTTAGTTTTAATTCTAATGGAACTAATTTCTATACTAGAGCTATTAAACCAACAATCATCAAGTTGGACAGTGTACCCTCCTTTAAGCGACCAAGAAATTGAACCAGAAGTAAAACCTAAAGAAAATGGTTTACTCTTAATTTCAAACATACTTTTTGGCTTCCAAATACTATTATTAAGTTTTATAGGTTATTGCGGATTTAAGACTGGACAAAATTTCAAACAGAACAAATAATACTTCAAAATCACCCAAACCACACGTTAAAGAAACATTAAAACCAGCAGATGCGCTGGTTTTCTTTTTATATTTATTGCCCACAAACCAAAAAACCATGCATAAAAAACTACTGTTCTCTTTTTTAGCAATTGCAATTTCTTCTTACTCAACGTTTGCTCAACAACCTAAAAAACCTAATAGTTCAGAAATATACGAATCCATACAAAAACTTAATTTTTTAGGTTCGGTACTCTACGTTGCTGCGCATCCTGACGATGAAAACACACGTTTAATTTCTTATATGTCCAACCACTTAAAAGCACGTACTGCTTATCTATCTTTAACACGTGGCGATGGTGGTCAAAACTTAATTGGACCCGAAATACGCGAACTTCTTGGAGTTATTAGAACACAAGAACTTTTAACTGCTCGTCGCATTGATGGTGGCGAACAACGTTTCACCAGAGCTAACGATTTTGGTTACTCAAAACATCCTGATGAAACTCTTGAAATTTGGAACAAAGACGAAGTGTTGAGCGATGTTGTACTTGCTATACGCCAATTTCAACCAGACGTTATCATTAACCGTTTTGACCATAGAAGTCCTGGTAGCACACATGGTCACCACACTAGTTCTGCAATGCTTAGTGTTGAAGCCTTTGATTTAGCAAACAACGCTTCAGTTTATCCTGAGCAATTAAAAACAGTTAGTCCATGGCAACCAAAACGTCAATTTTTTAATACTAGTTGGTGGTTTTATGGTAGTCAAGACGCTTTTGAAAAAGCCGATAAAACCAATTTATTATCCATTGATACTGGAGTGTATTTTCCGTTAAACGGATTGAGTAATCCTGAGATTGCAGCGCTTAGTAGAAGTCAGCACAAATCACAAGGTTTTGGAAGTTCTGGTAGTAGAGGCGAACAAATGGAATATATCGAACTAATCAATGGTTCGTTACCAACTGACAAAACCAATATTTTTGATGGTATTGACACTTCATGGAATCGTATTAAAGGCGGAAAAGCCATTGGAGACATTCTTTATCAAGTTGAAAAAGACTACGATTTTTCAAATCCTTCGTCATCCATTCCAAAGCTTGTTGAAGCCTATACCTTAATTCAGGATTTAGAAAATGAGCATTGGAAAACTATAAAATCTGAAGAAATCAAAAATATTATCGCTAATTGCGCTGGTTTGTTTCTTGAAGTTGTTGCTAATTCTAACCACGCAACAGCAAATTCTAAAGTGCCACTTTCTATTGAAATGATCAACAGAAGTGACGCAAACATTATGTTTACTGGCTTACAACTAAAAGATAGCGGAAGAAAAAAACGCCTTTATAAACGCTTTCCTTTAAAAGATAATATTGAAGAAAACCTTAAAGATACTATTCTCATTTCTTCGCGTCAACTACCAACTACACCATATTGGCTAACAAAAAAAGGTACTTTGGGCATGTACAAAGTTGAAGACAAAGCGTTAATTGGGCATCCTGAAACACCTAGAGAATATACAGTAACTTTTAAATTAGAAATCAACCAAATACCTATAGAATTTACAAGACCTATAGTTTACAAAACCAACGACCCTGTAAAAGGTGAAGTTTATAAACCTTTTGAAGTTATTCCTGAAGCCTCTGCTAAAGTATCTGAAAAGGTTATCATTTTTGAAAACGATCAGCAAAAAGACATTGAGGTTGTGGTAAAATCAGGAAAAGATAATCTTGAAGGTTATGTGCAAATTGCGCATCCACAAGATTGGAACATTTATCCTGAAAAACAAAAAGTATCAATTGCAAATAGTGGTCAGGAGCAAACATTAGTATTTACTGTTGTACCTCCTAAAAACCAAAGCGAAGGACTAATTACGCCAATGGTTCATGTTGGTGACCAAGTGTTTACGAGAGAGCTTATTGAGATCGATTACGACCATATTCCGTTTCAAACTGTATTACTTCCTAGTGAAAGTAAAATTGTAAGATTAGACATTAAAAAGAGAGGTGAAAACATCGCTTACATTGAAGGTGCAGGTGATGTAGTTCCTGAAAGTTTACAACAAATAGGTTATAATGTAGTGATACTAAAACCTGAAGACATTAACACAGAAACCTTAAGCAGGTTTGATGCTGTTGTAGTTGGTATTAGAGCTTACAACACAGTTGAAAACTTAAAATATAAACAACAAGAACTGTTTGATTATGTGGCTAATGGTGGCAACATGATTGTACAATACAATACCAGCAGAGGATTAAAAACCAATAACTTAGCACCTTACAAATTACAATTGTTTAGAGATCGTGTTACTGATGAGTTTGCTGAAGTTACGTTCTTAAGCCCTGAACATCCACTTCTTAATTACCCTAATAAAATCACTACAAAAGATTTTGAAGGTTGGACTCAAGAGCGTGGGCTTTATTTTCCTAATGAATGGGCTAATGAGTTTACGCCTTTGCTTTCAATGCACGACAAAGGAGAAACTGCTAAAGAAGGTAGCTTACTCGTAGCAAAGCATGGTAAAGGGTATTACATTTATACAGGATTAAGCTTTTTTAGAGAGTTTCCTGCTGGAGTTTCTGGTGCTTACCGTTTATTTGCCAATATGCTTTCTATTGGGAAAGAAGATATTTCAACCGAAGAAAGTTTAAAAAACTAATGAAACAAGACAACTACAAATGGCAAAAAATGTACACCTTAATTTTGGTAGCTAATGCCTTGTACATTTTGTTTTTCTACTTAATTACACAAGCTTACTAATTATGCAAACAATAGACTGGATTGTACTTTCATTAACCCTTTTTACTATTGTTTTATATGGTACTTGGCAAACTCGTGGTAGTAAAAATGTTGAAGATTACATAAAAGGTGGCAATACTGCACATTGGTGGACTATTGGACTCTCAGTAATGGCAACACAAGCGAGTGCTATTACGTTTTTATCAACTCCTGGTCAAGCGTTTAATGATGGCATGGGCTTTGTTCAATTTTATTTTGGACTTCCTATTGCTATGGTTATTATATGCATGGTGTTTATTCCATTATACCATCGACTTAAAGTATATACAGCTTACGAGTTTTTAGAAAACAGATTTGATTTAAAAACAAGAACTCTAACAGCAATACTCTTTTTAATACAAAGAGGTTTAGCTGCAGGAATAACCATTTTTGCACCTGCTATAATCTTATCAGTTGTATTAGGTTGGAATCTGCTTTTACTCAACATTATTATTGGTGTATTGGTAATCATCTATACAGTTACAGGCGGTACAAAAGCAGTAAACGTAACTCAAAAACACCAAATGCTGGTTATTTTCTCAGGAATGATTGTCGCTTTTATTTTAATCATCAATAAGCTACCAGAAGATATCACCTTTAGCAATGCCATAGAAATTGCAGGAGCTAGTGGCAAAATGGATGTTTTAGATTTTTCATTCGATCTTAATAACCGTTATACCTTTTGGAGTGGAATTATTGGTGGTACGTTTTTGATGCTCTCCTATTTTGGAACCGATCAAAGTCAAGTACAGCGTTATCTTTCTGGAAAATCGGTTAAAGAAATGCAATTAGGACTCATTTTTAACGGCTTGTTAAAAGTCCCTATGCAGTTCTTTATTCTATTGGTTGGCGTTATGGTGTTTGTGTTTTATCAGTTTAATGAATCACCTTTAAATTTTAACCCTTTAGCAACTGAAACCGTTTTAAATTCAGAATACGCTGAAGACTACAAGCAACTTCAAACACAGCAACAAGAACTTTTTCATGTTAAAAAGGAAGCTATTAATTCGTTTAACACTACAGGAAAGTCCATTTCAAAATCTACAATTGCAAACTTCAATACTGAAAATGATAAACTAAGAGCTGAAGCAAGAGTTTTAATTGACAAAGCTGCTGAAGCCAAAAACCTAAAAATTGAAAGTAATGATAAAGACTACATGTTTATTTCTTTTATCTTGAAGAACCTTCCTCGTGGTCTTATTGGGTTGTTGCTTGCTGTAATTTTAAGTGCTGCAATGTCTAGTACTTCTAGTGAGCTCAACGCATTAGCATCTACAACAACTATAGATTTATACAAACGAAATGTAAGTGAAAAATCTGAAGCTGAAATGGTAAAAGCCTCAAAATGGTTTACTCTAGCTTGGGGATTAATGGCAATAGGTGTAGCTTGTGTTGCTAATCTTGCAGAAAATCTCATTCAGTTGGTAAACATCATTGGTTCTATTTTCTACGGAAATGTGCTTGGTATTTTCTTACTTGCTTTTTTCTTTAAACACGTTAAAGGAAACGCGGTTTTTATTGCTGCATTATTAACTCAAGTTATTGTTATTGCTCTGTTTTTTTTAAACCATTTTAGCCTTATCAATCTACCGTATTTATGGTTAAATTTTGTAGGTTGTCTTATTGTTATTGTATTAGCATTAGGTATTCAATTGAATCAAAAAACACATGTCACAACAAACTAAAACCATACGCTGGGGAATTATTGGTCTTGGAAAAATAGCCAATAAATTTGCCCAAGATATTTTAACAATTGACAATTGTCAATTATATGCTGTAGCTTCCCGAAGCCAAGAAAAAGCTAACGAATTTGCTAAAACTTATAATGCCGAAAAAGCGTACAACAGTTATGAAGATTTAGCTAAAGACCCAAATATTGACGCTGTTTATATTGCTACTCCTCATGCGCTCCATAAAGAAAACGCCATATTATGTCTAAAAAATAAAAAAGCGGTGTTATGCGAAAAGCCTTTTGCTATGGATAAAAATGAGGTTGAAGACATGATTACAGTAGCAAAAGAAAACAATGTACTGCTCATGGAAGCCCTATGGACGTATTTTTTACCACATTATAAATTTGCTCTTCAACACCTTGAAAATAAAACCTTTGGAAACATCACAAAATTAGAAGCTGATTTTGGTTTTAAACCAACAGTTGACATGAACTCTCGTGTGTTTAAAAAGTCTTTAGGAGGAGGAAGTCTTTTAGACATTGGTATCTATCCTATTTTTGCAGCATTGTCTACTTTAGGTCAACCAAATACCTTAGAAACGAATGCTACTTTTTTTGAAAATGGTGTAGATTCGTCTTGTACAATAACTTTTGACTATAACAATTCTGTAAAAGCACATTTAAAAAGTACACTTTTAGAAAAAACACCTACTGAAGCTATATTTTATTACGAAAACGGAATTGTAAAAATAAACAGTCGTTTTCAAGAGCCTTCGACAGTGAGTTTAATTCCTAATGAAGGCAAAGAAGAACATTTCGATTTTGGATATACTACCAACGGTTATAATTTTGAAACCATACACTTTAACCAATTACTTAGAGATGGAAAAACAGAAAGCGATGTTATGTCGTTTGAATTTAGTAAAACTCTAATTACAATGTTAGATACTGTAAGACAAAAAATAGGTTTACATTATGAATAAAAAAAAGCGCAACAATTGTTGCGCTTTTTTAGTATTATTATTGGTTTACAATTACATTGCTCCCCATTCTTTTAATGAATCTGTATTCATTTTCACATAATCATCATTTCCTGCTTCTTTGGCTGCAGCTAAAGATTTTTTTGCTGCTTCAATAGCCCCTTTTTTATCGCCTGCAGCAGCATAGATTAACGACTTTTTTCTTAATTGCCAAAATCTAGGAGTTTCTGTCAAAGACATTGATTTGTCTATCCACTCTTTAGCTTTATTAATATCTTTACCTTCTTCTAAATAATAAACAGCAGCTGCATAATAATCATTAGCACTCGGTCCATTCATTACTCTGTCAATAGAAGAGGTTACTTTTGTATCTGTTGGTACAGTAAACGGTACAGCAGCATAAGTTTTTTCCCAAATAAACTCTAATGCAGCACCACTATTTGATATTTGATTAACATCAATTGTATACGTTTCAACATTAAATGGTACTTCGTAAGTTTTAACAGTAGTTTTAGCTGCTACTTTAGCATCATCCCAATTTTGAGGATTTCCCCAGTTATTTGTATCAGTGTAGAAAAATACTTCCCAAGAACCTTTCATAGGCTTAACAAAAATCGCATAAGAACCAGCCTTAAGTGTTTGTCCATCAATAGTAACATCATCACTAAATGTCACCATTGTATTTTTATTAGCTCCTGCTCTCCAAAGTTTATCATAAGGTACTAAATCTCCAAAAATAGCTCTTCCTTTTACTCCTGGACGAGAATACTCTAGAGTAACATCAGTTAAACCAACCCTTTGTTCAAGCTTACTAGCAGGACTAGATTGTGGTGTTTCAATTTGAGCATTCACGCTAAATGTAAACGCAATTGCCAAAGTGAGTAGTAATAGTTTTTCATTTTTGATTAGATTTTGATTAGAATTAATGTATCGCTTTTAAAAAATTAAAATTACAAATTAGAAAGCCCTCTAGATGTTAATAAAACCTTAAATTAAAGCATAAATCAACCATCTTGACCACAAAAAAAGACTAAACATTCTACAAACTTTTAAATAACAAATTAACTAACAATTAGACAATTATATAATAAAAACACTATATTTAATCACAAAAAAATCTCATCATGATAAAAAAATTACTTTTAAGTAGTATACTACTTTTTCCTTCTATTTATTTCGCACAAGTAACATTTACTAATGCAACTTCAAATTTGGTAAACCCTAATTTAACAAGTGGAGTAGCCATAGGAGTTTGCGATATGAATGGAGACGGTTTAGATGACATCATTAGACTGGATGATGCTAGATATCTTCAAATAGAATATCAAAATACGAATGGCGTTTTCACATGGTTAAATTATGGAAATTTAGCTGGTACTGGTAATGAATGGGGACTTTGTATTGCCGATGTTGATGAAAATGGCTATAACGATATTTTCACAGGAGGAGCTTACAATGGCAAAAAGCTATTAATTGCAAATTCAACTGGAACAAATTACACTTCAAATTCATTAAGTGGTTCAAATATTTTCATTCAAAACCTTAATTTTATTGATATTGATAACAATGGTACAATTGATATTTTTGCTTGTCATGATGAAGGTGTTTCATCTGCGTACAATAATGATGGCAATGGCAATATGACACAAGATAATGCTGGTTTAATAAATGCTGTTTCTACGATTCCTTCTGATAATTCAGGTAATTATGGTTCTATTTGGGTTGACTATGATAATGATGGCGACCAAGACCTTTATATCTCAAAGTGTAGACTTGGAGTAAGTAACCCAAACGATGGTAGACGTGTCAACCTATTATTTCAAAATGATGGCAGCGGTAACTTTACCGAAGTTGGTGTCGCAGCTGGTTTAGTGCCTTATGCACAATCATGGTCAGCTAATTTTGAGGACATAGACAACGATGGCGATTTAGACTGCGTGTTAATAAACCATGATGTTAGCAGTATTATATACGTAAATAATGGTAACGGTACGTTTACAGATATAACTGCAACTTCTGGGATTGCTACAGAGTTGAACGATTTAGGTAGTGGAGGAATTCAGGTTATTATGGAAGATTTTGACAATGACACTTTTATTGATCTTTTTATCACTAGTAGATATGCTTCTCATGCACTATTTAAAAACAATGGCGACCTTACTTTTTCAAAAATGCCATCACCTTTTGGTTTAGGCAATGACAATATACAAAGTGCTGCTGTTGGAGACCTCAATAACGATGGTTTTATTGATGTTGTAGCTGGTTTTGCTATAGGCTATAACAGCCCAACAAACGACCCAGACATTTTATTCTACAACAATGGAAACTCTAATAATTGGAGTGAAATACGTTTACAAGGAGGTCCAAGTAATATTAATGGTATTGGAGCAAGAATAGAATTACATACCGCTACTGGTATTCAAATTAGAGAAGTACGTTCGGGTGAAAGCTACGGAACCATGAACTCACTAATGACACATTTTGGTTTAGGAACACAAACTGCAATCACTAAGATAGTTGTTAAGTGGCCTTCTGGTATTGTTGATGAATTATTTAATCCTAACATTAATGAATCTATATTAATTATTGAAGGTGCAACACTTGGAGACAATCAATTTACTAATACTGATATTAAAATTTATCCTAACCCAACAAAAGACAATGTAACTATTGAAGGCTTAAAAGATATTACTAATGCCTCTTATTCAATCTTTGATATTTCAGGGAAAATGATAAAAAACAATAGCATGTTTTTTAACAATGAAGCTACTATAAATTTATCTAGTTATGATAGTGGTGTATACTTTGTACATCTTAAAACTGATAGTAAAAAACTTGTTTATAAGGTTGTAAAAGAATAACCTTGTATAGACACATACAAAAAAAGGCTTCGAAATTTCGAAGCCTTTTTTATACTTATATTTTAGGTTTAGTTACCTTCTACTCTAGTAATTTTTGCACCAATTGCTCTTAAGCGTTCATCAATATTTTCATAACCTCTATCAATTTGTTCAATATTATGAATTGTAGATGTTCCTTTAGCTGATAAAGCTGCGATTAATAACGACACTCCTGCTCTAATATCTGGCGATGTCATAGTCGTTGCTTTTAATGTAGATTTAAAATCATGTCCAATAACAGTTGCTCTATGTGGATCACATAGTATAATTTTCGCTCCCATATCAATCAATTTGTCCACAAAAAACAGTCGACTTTCAAACATTTTTTGGTGTACTAATACACTACCTCTAGCTTGTGTAGCCACTACCAAAACAATACTTAATAAATCTGGTGTAAACCCAGGCCATGGCGCATCAGCTACAGTAAGTATTGAACCATCAATGTAACTTTGTATTTCGTAACCATCAGTATGCGCTGGTATATGAATATCATCACCTTGTTTTTCAACAGTAATACCTAGTTTTCTAAACACATTAGGTATTTGTCCAAGGTCATCCCAACTTACATTAGTAATGGTCAACTCACTTTTTGTCATTGCAGCAAGTCCAATCCAGCTTCCTATTTCAATCATATCAGGAAGCATTCTATGTTCAGTTCCTCCTAAGCTATCAACACCTTCAATAGTTAACATATTAGAACCTACTCCAGTTATCTTTGCTCCCATTCTATTGAGCATTTTACAAAGCTGTTGTAAATAAGGCTCACATGCTGCATTGTAAATTGTAGTAGTCCCTTCGGCTAAAACTGCAGCCATAACAATATTTGCTGTTCCTGTTACTGAAGCTTCATCTAAAAGCATATAAGTACCTTTTAGTTTTTCGGCTTCAACACCATAGAAATAGTCTTCGCGATTGTATCTAAATTTTGCACCTAAGTTTATAAAACCTTCAAAATGGGTATCTAGTCTACGTCTACCAATTTTATCACCTCCAGGTTTAGGAATATATCCTTTTCCAAAACGTGCTAAAAGCGGACCAACAATCATAATTGACCCTCTTAAACCTCTACCATCTTCTTTAAACTCGGCAGATTCAAGATATTTTAAGTTAACCTCATCTGCTTTAAACGTGTAAGACCCAGAACCTATTTTGTTGATTTTTACACCTAGTTTTTTTAATAATGCGATAAGTTTATTGACATCAACTATATCTGGTATGTTATTAATAGTTACTTGCTCTGGAGTTAGTAAAACTGCGCATAAAATTTGAAGTGCTTCGTTTTTTGCGCCTTGAGGTTGTATTTTTCCTTTTAATTGGTGACCTCCTTCAATTACAAATGTACCCATGAAATGTTAGTAGCGTTTTCTGTTACGATTAGAATTACTTTTTTTGTGTCCTTGTTTTTTAGAATACTTCTTTTTACCTCTCATTAAACTTGTTGAGTCCGAAAGGTCTTCATCACTATTCTTAAGGTTTATTTTACCACCTGAAAGTTCAAATAAATGATCAAAAATCACATCGTCTTCAACTGTATCTTTGTTCCAGTTTAAGAAGCATTTTTTCATGTGGTTTGCAATGGTATAGATTAAAGCGTCTTTTAGCTCTCCTTCTTCCCATGTATTAGCAACGTCAATCATCGTCTTTATATTGTTTCCATAAAAACGATATTTAGGATGATTTTGTGGGTATGTTAAAGGCTCTGGTCTTGCTTGCAACTCATCTTTTAATGGTTGTGGATATGGCGAATCTGCATCTAGCTCAAAATCGGCCATAATAAATAATTGATCCCAAAGTTTATGTTGAAAATCTGGTACATCTCTTAAATGAGGTTGCAAATTTCCCATTACAGATATAATGGCTTTTGAGACTTTATTGCGCTCTTCTTTTGTTGGAAGTTCTTTAGCGTAATTAATCATTTTCTGCAAGTGCCTTCCATATTCCGGAATGATTAAATGCTCACGCTCTGTATTGTATTCTAAATCGTTTATCAAAATAAGATATAGGTATTTTATTACTGTGCATGTAGTTGTTTATGCACTAGCGCAAAATACAAAAAAATAATTAGTTCTATCTTAAATTATAATGAAATTACGCCTTCTACTTTTTCGGTAACTTCCTTGTATTTTGCAATAACAGCATCAGGATCTCTCATCAATAAATTAATCGAAACACTAGTATATTTACCGTTTTTAGATTCAATAGTATTTATAACTGCTCCCATATTATCAAAAAGCGCTTCTATTTCAGCTATTTTAGCTAGTTCTGATTTTACTATAAATTTATATAAATACTCTGAAGGCCAACTAGCTGTATCGTATAATTGTTCTCTTAATTTGTTATAAAATTCCTCTGTTCTTTTATCTTCTGCCATAGTTTTCATTTAAGAATGTAAAAATACATTTTGCATTACTTTATTCTGTTATATTTTTTAGGTAATTGCTGCTTCAAAAATATTATGCAATTAAACCTTTGTTTTGTTAAAAAATAATTATTTTCGACCAAAACACATTATACGCTTTATATAGCTAAAATCTTGCCAATTTGAGTACGAAAACAATTGTTATTACTGGAGGACCAGGTACAGGAAAATCTTCTATAATTAACGAACTAAAAGAAAGAGGATATACTTGCTTTGATGAAATTTCGCGTCAAGTAACACTTGAAGCTAGAAAAAATGGTGTAGAGCAACTATTTTTAACTGAACCTTTACTATTTAGCGAGCTTCTTTTAAAAGGTAGAATTAAGCAGTTTGAAGATGCAAACGCTCACAGCTCCAATACTATTTTTCTTGATAGAGGTATACCTGACATATTAGCATATATGGACTATATTGGTGACACGTATCCTGAACCCTTTATTGAGGCTTCTCAAAACCTTGTCTACAATCATGTTTTTGTTTTAGCACCTTGGCAAGAGATTTTTATTAGCGATGCTGAACGCTACGAAAACTTTGAGCAAGCAGTAGAAATACACAAACATTTACTAAACACTTACAAAAGATTCAACTACAATTTAATTGATGTTCCTTTTGGTCCTATTGAAGAAAGGGCTAACTTTATACTAGAGTTGTTAAATTTATAGTGATGCAACATCCTATAACCATACTTGAACATTATTTTAACCACACTAGTTTTAGACCACTGCAAGAAGACATCATTAATGCAGTACTAGATAATGAGGATACTTTTGTATTACTCCCTACTGGTGGAGGAAAATCTATTTGTTTTCAAATTCCTGCGCTTATTAAAGACGGTATTTGTATTGTTATTTCTCCATTAATTGCCTTAATGAAGGACCAGGTTAATGCACTTAACCAAAAAGGAATAAAAGCAATGGCTTTAACAAGTGGCATTTCTTATGACAGACTAGATACGCTTTTAGACAATTGCATTTATGGAAACTATAAGTTTTTATACTTATCTCCTGAACGTTTGCAACAACAAATTGTAAAAGATCGTATACAGCAAATGAATGTAAACCTAATTGCTGTTGATGAAGCGCATTGTATATCGCAATGGGGAAACGACTTTAGACCTGCTTATAAAAACATAAGTATTTTAAGGCAATTACATCCATCTGTTAATATTATTGCACTTACAGCTACTGCAAAAGCAAATGTTGTTGATGAAATTATAACCGAACTGGATTTTATTTCACCAAAAGTATTTAAAGCCTCATTTAGTCGTCCAAACATTTCGTATCAAATTATTGAAACCGAAGACAAGTATTATAAACTTGAGCAAGCTTTACAAGCCAATAAAGGATCATCGATTGTTTATGTAAGAAATAGAAAAGCGACCGTTGAAGTAAGTGAGTTTTTAGCAAAAAAGGGGTTTAGTTGTACTTTTTTTCATGGTGGTATAAATACTAAAGAAAAGCAAGACCGTTTGTACCAATGGACCAACAATGCGGTTGAAATAATGGTTGCCACAACAGCTTTTGGGATGGGAATAGACAAAGCCGATGTAAAAAATGTTATCCACTTTAATTTACCAGAGAGTCTTGAAAGTTATTATCAAGAATCAGGTAGAGCAGGAAGAAATGGTGATGATGCTTATGCAATTTTATTAAAAACAAATGCCGATGAACAACATTTAAGAAATCAATTTTTAAAAACATTACCATCAATAGACTTTATAAAACTGGTATATAGAAAACTATGCAATTACTTTCAAATCTCTTATGGCGAAGGCGAACAAACTCAGTACCAGTTTAGTTTTGTCAATTTCTGTAAAGCTTATGACTTTAAATCTTCATTAACCTTTAACGCTTTACAAATATTAGACAGAAATAGTGTAATTAGCTTATCGCAACAATTCAATTATAAAACCAAGCTACAATTTATTGTAAGTAATGCTGCATTGTTCAATTATCTTGAAACTCATGAAAAGCAATCAGTAATTATAAAATCTATACTTAGAACTTATGGCGGAATTTTTGAACATTTACTTAATATTAATGTTTCCATAGTTGCCAAAAAAGCATCAACTACAGAAGAACACGTTCTTAAAGTATTAAGCCAGCTTAAAACCGATGAAATTGTAGACTTTCAATATTCAAACACTGATTCTGAACTTACTTTTCTACAACCTAGAGAAGATGATAAAACCATAAATAGGATTGCTGCAAATATTGAAAAACAACATCAGCTAAAGCACGATCAAATTGAAGCTGTTTTACACTATACAAATACTAGTTCTGTTTGTAAAAACATTGTATTGTTAAATTATTTTGGCGAGAAAACATCAACTAATTGCGGAATTTGTTCAGTATGCAAATCCAAAGAAAAATCTAAACATTCAACAGATACTAAATCCGTTAAAAATGGTATTATTGTTGCTTTAAAAGAACAAGACTTGTCCTCAAGAGCATTGATAGAATTGCTTCCGTTTGATGACACCGAAATATTACACACTTTAAAATTATTGTTGGAGCACAACATTATAAGCATTACTCCAACAAACACATATAAATTAAATTAATCTATGACTGAAAAGTTACGAATAGTATTTATGGGAACTCCAGATTTTGCAGTTGCCACTTTAAAAACTTTGGTTGAACACAATTACAATATTGTTGGTGTAATTACTGCACCAGACAAACCTGCTGGTAGAGGACGAAAACTAAACGAATCGGTAGTAAAGGTATATGCACAATCACAAAACCTTAATGTGATGCAACCTACAAATTTAAAATCTGAAGCTTTTCTAGATGAGTTAAAAGCACTAGATGCTAATCTTCAAATTGTAGTTGCTTTTAGAATGCTACCAGAAGTGGTTTGGAGCATGCCTAAATATGGAACGTTTAACCTCCACGCATCATTACTTCCTAATTACAGAGGTGCAGCTCCAATACATTGGGCTATTATTAATGGTGAAACTAAAACTGGTGTTACCACCTTTTTTATTGATGAAAAGATTGACACAGGAGCTATGATTCTTCAAAAAGAAACAACTATTTCTCCAAACGAAACTGTAGGTCAATTACATGACAAGCTAATGAGTATTGGTAGTGAATTGGTTATTGATACTGTTAAGCAGATTGAAAATAATGAAGTTACTACAACTATTCAACCTAAAAATGATAACCTAAAAACAGCCTACAAGCTTAATAAAGACAATTGTAAGATTGACTGGACTATGCCTTTAGATGCTATTTATAACAAAATACGAGGTCTTAATCCGTTTCCTTCTGCTTGGAGCTTTTTAGAAAACAACGGAGAAACTGTTAGTGTTAAAATTTTTGAAGTTGAAAAGGAGCATACAGCCCATTCAAATACTGTTGGTTCATTAAAAATTGACCATAACAGCTTAAAAGTTTCAGTCAAAGACGGTTACATTATTATTAAAGAAATTCAGCTTCCAGGAAAGCGAAAAATGGATGTAAAATCATTAATAAATGGATATTCATTTAATGACGACGCTAAAGTGCTGTAAACCCTTATATTTACTGATATATTAAAAACATCGATAAAAAGCACCTTCTTTATTAACAAATTCTCAAAGTTATTAACAAAAATTTGCATTTCCCTTGCTATTACTTGCGTGAATGGATATTCCGTATAAATTTGTACGAGGATTAACAATAACGTTTAACCCAACTATTATTTTAATAATTAAAAATTTAAATTTATGAACAAAACAGATTTAATCAATGGAATGGCAGAAAACGCTGGAATTACTAAAGCTGCTGCAAAAAAAGCATTAGATTCATTATTAATTGATATCGAAGGATCTTTACAAAAAGGTAACAGAGTTTCTTTAGTAGGATTTGGTTCTTGGTCAGTTTCTAAAAGATCTGCTAGAGAAGGAAGAAACCCTCAAACAGGACAAACAATAAAAATAAAAGCTAAAAACGTAGTAAAATTTAAAGCTGGTTCAGATTTAAATAATGCTATCAACTAGTATTTTAATTTCTTTAAAAAAAGCCCACTCCCTAAAAGTGGGCTTTTTTGTTTTATAGAGTTTCCTAGTCAAAATGTTGGTTTTTATTAAAATATGTTTTAGTTTTAATACAAAATCATTTGCCTATGATTACTTTAAAGCCCGAAAAAGGATACTTACTCATTGCCGAACCTTCTATTATTGGTGACATGTCGTTTAACAGATCAATAATTTTACTTGCTGATCATGGAGATGAAGGCTCTATTGGTTTTATTTTAAACAAGCCACTGCAATACAAACTAAAAGACTTAATAACAGACACTGACGCCAATTTTAAGATTTACAATGGTGGACCAGTAGAACAAGACAACTTATACTTTATCCATAAAGTTCCCGACTTAATACCAGACAGTATTGAGATTTCTTTAGGAATATATTGGGGAGGAGATTTTGAAGTTGTTCTAGACCTTATTAATAATAACAAGCTTAAACCCTCTGATATTAAATTCTTTTTAGGTTACTCTGGTTGGGAACCTAACCAACTAGATATGGAGTTACAATCTAACTCTTGGGTAGTTTCAATGAACATGTATAAAAATGGTATTATTGAAAAAAGCTACGATAATTTCTTTTGGAAAGAAAAAATGCTAGAGTTAGGTGGTGACTATTCTATTTGGTCCAATGCACCTGAAAACCCTAGTTACAACTAAGATAGTCTTACCTTAATATTTAATTTTTCAACCAGTAAAGTAGCTACATCAGCTGTGAAACTTTTCTTTCTATAATTGGTTATAGGCTGTATTCCTGTGATTACGTTTGTTGTAAACAGCTCATCTGCTTTTTGAAGCTCAAAAGGAGAAATTGATGCTTCTAAAAGCTCGTAATCTTCTAGTTTTGTAATTATCTCAATAAGTTGTTTTCGCATTATTCCTTTTAAGCAACCATCTTCTAGTGGTGGTGTTTTAATGGTTTTTCCTTTTACTAAAAACAAGTTTCCATTAAGTGCTTCAACTACATTTTTATTGGTATTAAGCAGTAAGCAGTTTTCAAAACTGTTTTCTTGAGCATAAATGCTTCCTAAAACATTAATAATTTTATTATTTGTTTTTATAGTATTTAGTAAACCAGGAGACATATAGTAGTCTTTAAACAAATCGACAGTATAAGGTTTTGTATCTATAGTGTAAAACTCGTTTTCTAGTTCATCAACTACAATACTGTAATTTATTTTTTTAGTAATTGGTGTATACTTACCTCCTTCTCCTCTATCAATGTTTAATCTAACGCGAGCAGCAGACTTTGCTAAACCATTCACTGAAATTGTTTTGATAATTTCCTGCTCTAAAAATTCCATTGTAAACTCCATAGGAATTTCCATACGCAGAATACGCATAGAAGCCATAAGTCTAAAATAGTGATCTTCCCAAAAAAATATTTTGGAGTGCACCACTTTTAATGTTTCAAAAAGTGCGTCTCCATACTTATAACCTCTATTTTCTAGTGTTATATTTACTTCGTTTTGGTCTAAAATAGTTCCGTTTAAATTAACCATAAAAAAATCCCGATTAAAAATCGGGACAAATATATCAATTATAAAAGTGTTTGTCTAAGCAGAACCTAAAACTTGTTTTAAATCTGAAATTTGATTATCCCAAAGCATTTTGGCTTCGTCAATTTCATCTTCTTCAGTAAAATCTGTCACAATTAAAGACACGTCTTTAGTTATTTCATCTACTTGAATTTTAATTTCAAAAAAATATGATGCTCCATCTTCATCGTCACTCATCCATCTAAATTTTATACGCTCGCCACTTTTTTTACTTAACATTTTTGCTTTCTCCTCACTACCATCCCAAATAAAGGTATATATTTCTCCTCTAGAATTTACATTATCAGCAAACCATTCAGATAATCCTGAAGGCGTTGAAATATATTGATATAACAACTGTGGAGACGCGTGAATAGGGAATTCCATTTCAAACTTAATCTTTTCGTCCATAGGTAAATTTAATTATAGTGCTCAATATATACATTAATTGTTTAGTTTAAAAACTAATTTTTAAAAAATATTTTAAGTGTATTATGTTTGTTGACATTAATTTTGTTTTTATATTTGCAGCCGCATTAGAGCAAATGGCGAGGTAGCTCAGTTGGTTAGAGCGTCGGATTCATAACCCGGAGGTCTCGAGTTCAAATCTCGATCTCGCTACAAAATGTTAAATCAAAACAAATCAACGGTTTAGTTCACACTAAACCGTTTTTTTATGTGTATTATTTATGAATTAATCTGCTTAAACTTTAATGCACTTTATTTTTTATATGAAAAGGGCACGATTTTAATACTAAAGTATTTAATCAAAAACTATAAATACTGTATAGCTTAAAAATAAGATTTTTACTACATTGCGACTCAAAACGATACCGCTTAAACTTAACACGTTTTAGTTAACATTAAACCAAATTATCAAATCAAATGAAACAAACCTACTTATCTCTTGCCCTATTTTTTTATTTATTCTATGCCAACACTGTTAATGCCCAAACCGATTTAATATACCATGTTGATTCTGGAGAAGGTATATTTACTACTCACTTAGATGGTACTTCAAAAAACTCATTAGTTTCTTACACAGCTAGCTCTTCTTCTTTAGCGCATGATGTTGAATTAGATGTTGCCAACAGCCATATATATGTGCTTGACTTTAATGGCAGAAACTTAATGCGATATGATTTAGATGGTAACAACTCTACACTTATTTACTCCTACTCAACAATACCAAGAGATATGGAATTAGATACCACAAATGGTATAATTTATCATACTGTAAATGGTGAAGTATTCTCAACAAATTTAGTGGGCAACAACAAAAACTCTCTTATAACATATACACCATCAGCTACTAATTTATTGGACGAACTAGAGTTGGATGTCAATAATAATCATATGTATCTTTTAGATGTTAATGGAGATCATTTAACACGATACAATTTAGATGGTAGTAATAGTACTCTTATATATAGCTATACAGGTGGCACACAATACCCTAGTGACTTTACTACAGACCTCGCTAATAATTTAATTTACCACATTAGTAGAGATTTTACCGCTGGAGAAATTTTTACAACAGATCTATTAGGGAACTCAAAAACTGTATTAACGACCTTTACTGCAGGTGCTTCGCTTTTATATGTTGATATTGAGTTAGATGTTGAAAACAACCATATGTATCTACTTTCAACAAATGGAGATTTACTGGATCGTTATAATTTAGATGGTTCTAATAAAACTACAATACAGAGTTATCCTGGTAGTTTCCCTAAAGATATTGTTATTTTTAAAGTTGATTCTACATTATCTTTAAATGACTCTGAAGTTTTTAATGAGACACTCTCTCTTTACCCAAATCCGTCAAGTGATTTTATTCAAATTATGAATATAGAATCGAAGCTTTCTTATACTATTTATAATGCATTAGGTGCAGAAATTGAAAAAGGTAGTATTACCAGTGAAGATCAAATTGATGTTCGAGGATTCGTAAATGGATTGTATTTTATAACATTTGAGAATGGGACAGCGCTTCAGTTTATAAAAAAATAAGACTTCTTTTGTCTTTTAAAGTCGAAAGCCACAACGTGTATACTAGTTGTGGCTTTTGTTTTTATAGTTGTTTTTAAGAAGTAAGCTCTACAAATGCCCTCAGTATTACCCGCTCTAAAAA
Source organism: Meridianimaribacter flavus (assembly GCF_004366715.1). Classification (GTDB taxonomy): domain Bacteria; phylum Bacteroidota; class Bacteroidia; order Flavobacteriales; family Flavobacteriaceae; genus Gaetbulibacter_B; species Gaetbulibacter_B jejuensis. The sequence continues at coordinate 423,702 of NZ_SOQZ01000003.1, read as the reverse complement.
ATTACGATTCAAGCTTCTTTGAGCTCATTTTAATTTTATTTTTTCCTATTAATAGAAAGTCCCTATACTATCCTAAGACAGGTGTGTTAATAGATTTTGTTGCAATAGTGTCTCTTCTATTTCTAATGTATTAACATGCTATACTTTACTGCTTATTTTATACTAAATCACTGGAAGTTGTAGTAGATTAGGCATAAAAGATGGTTTGGTATTGGTGGTGACCTGGGTTTGTATTAAGGTTAATGCAAGGAAAACCCGAATAAAACCTGAATATCACCTAGAGTTAATACGCTATATACACGCTATACCTATTGATTAACTCGCTAATTTTCACTACCTTAGACGCATTATGGCACGACAAAAAGGCATATTGAAAATTAGTGGTACACTAGACGGTATTAATTATTACTTCATTAAAGGTGTTGGCTATGCTAGAAAGGCAGGTGGTGGTTTTAATAGTAAAGCTATACGTACACAACCCAATATGCAGCGCGTACGCGAAAACGCTAGTGAGTTTGGGCATTGTAGTCAAGTGAAAAAGTGTTTACGATTAGCTTTAATGCCTTTTTTACATGGGTATAAGGATAGTACTTTGCATGGTAGAATGATGTCTTTACTGATCACAGTAAAAGCTCTTGATTTGGTTTCGGAACGTGGGTTTCGACGTGTTGGTATTGGGCTACAAACTGCAAAAGGGAGGACCCTTTTGCGACAGTTTGCATTTACTCCTCATCACAAGTTGCTTGAAGCTTTTACAAAATATTGTCATTTTGATTGGGCCTCACAAAAGTTATCTCTTTCTGATTTAAAGATTAGCGGTTTTAAGTCTCCTAAACCCGCTACTCACATTGGAATTAGTCTTGGCGTTATGGATTTTGACTTTGAAGGTTTGACCTCTTCATTAGAGGTTTCGCCCACACAATTTTTTGCTATTGACTCTGACTCCATCTCTTTTGAATTGATTCCTGAGGTTGTTGTTGCTCCAACATATATTGGTCTTGTTGTTCTTGGTATACGCTATTATGAAGTCATTGACAATGAGGTTTATACTTTGAATAGCCAAATTGGTGTAGGGTTGTTGGATGTTAGGGTATAGTTATATAACTGTGAAGACTTTTGTTTGAGTCTGTTTTTTTTTAAATACACTACATTCCTAGGTTTTCTTATAGTATATTTGATTTTAAGTTAAAACACAATGAATATCTTATATCTACACGGATTAAATGGTAGTTTAAAACCAGAAAAGCGCAACATACTTGAGGCTTATGGAACTGTTATTGCGCCTTCTATTGATTATCAGAATAACTCGAATGCTATTTCATGGCTTTACGACTCATATGCAAACAAAAGTATTGATGTTGTTATAGGTAGCAGCATGGGTGGATTTACTGGGTTTCACCTTAGTAAACTGATGCAAATACCAGCACTACTTTTTAATCCTGCCCTAGCCTCTAGATCTGTTGTGCAACAACTACCAAATACGCCTTCTAATAATGGAAGTACTATTTCTATGGTGCTAGGTGCAAAAGATACTGTTATAGACCCAAAAGGCACGCTGTCTTTTTTAGGCAACACCTTATCACAAAAGCAGCTTTACAAGCTAACTATTCTCCCAAATATGGAACATCGTATTCCACTAGATGTTTTTGAGGAGGCTGTTTTAAAATTTTTAAAAAATAAAAGGGCATAAAAAACTTGTAATTACACCCTTAAAGAAAATAAATCGAATTTAATATACGCATTTATTACTTATATTAATCTCATCTAAATTTGATTATTTCAAGTTAAGGTTAATTTCATATTCTTTCAGGGTATTTTCCCATTTCATTTCCACATTTTGAGGAATTAATGTGCTTTCTTCGTTTGCTATTTTTTGACCTTGTTCTTTATTGAATGAGAGGAAATTAAAACTTCCGTTTATATAGTAATCGTTGTCCTTAATAATTAGTTTTTTGTGAGTTCCTGTCATTTTAGAATTACCTATTTTATCAAAATGAGTAGGCAAATGTATTAAATGAAAGTTTACATACAGGCTAGTCAATCGCTCCATTTCCTTTTCAGCTTTTCTATGATGTTCATCTTTTTCTTCAATGCCGTATAGTACAATCACATTCACATTCCGTTTCAATGCTTGTTCAAAGGCTTCAATATATTTCAAAGTTGCACGCTTTATCCAAGGGCTTTCTATCAGTATTTTAGATTTAACTGTTTTTAATGCTTCAGCAAATTTTTCTTGCGTTTCCCAAACGGATAATGTTTGAACTTCTGTGTCCTTTTTCTCTGTAAAGCCTGAATGAAAACTTTCTAAATTTTCTTCTTGAATTTTTGAAAAACTAGTTCTTTCAGAATCCGATAATAGATCGATTAACTCCTGATGTCTATTTTTTAAAATTCCAGTTAGCCTTTTTTGTTTAGAAACATCTTTGTCTGTATTTCTAATTTCCATATATGGTTCTAACTCATTTTCTTTTTCCTTTATTGGAATATACTCAATAAAATAGTACATACAGAATTCTTTATTTTCACTATCAAAATTAATATTTGACTTGTCATAATCTACTAAATAGGCTGCCCCTTCATTCTTATTTTTATAAATATCAGAAAGCTGTACACTCCTATCTTTTAATAATTCAGGGGTTCTATTAGGATATGTTATTTCAGATGGTAATTTTTTAACGTCCTGTTTTATTTGATGTGTTTTGAAATCTTTATTTAGAACTTCATTTGATATTCCATCAATTAAAAATTCGAACTCTTCCTCTTCTAGAATTTTTAAAATACTATTATCTTTTACAAATTCTTCTCCTTGTTCGGTTACTGACCAAACGCCCGAAGCAAAATTCACAAAACCTCTTTCACGTAGAAAGTATAACTCTCTTAATATGAAGTCCTCTTTATTAAGTCCTAAAAACTTAATTATTTGTTCTTCTTTGTTGTAACCTGCTTTTATTGTTCTTAAAAAAACTGAATACACTTGCTGTATTGACTTTTCAGGCGATTTATTTACGGTTGCGTTTATACGAACTCGTCTGTAAGGATAAGCAAATGGTATAATTTCGTTTATTCTATAATCGCTTGGACATTGATTATCCAGCTTTTTATGTATTTCTTGTATGTCCATTAAAATATTTGTTCAACGTTTTTAACAACCCAGTCTTTCTTCAATTCACTTAAATATTTTTGTAATGCTGGTTTTTGATTTTTATCCTCCAAATTTTTTGGTGGTTTAACACTTAATATACTGTCTAAATTACCGACAATAATTAATAGTCTTTTTTGCCTTGATAAAGCAACATTTATACGATTTGCATTAGATAAAAATCCTAATGTTTGTTGCTGACTTCTTACTAAATCAAAAATGATAATATCTTTTTCTAAACCTTGAAATTTATCTACTACATCTATAACTACATTGTTAGATTTCACATTTTTTAGTTTACGATAATCAACTTTACGATTAAGAACTTTTGATATTTCTCTTTTCTGTGCTGAATATCCTGAAAGAATACCAATTGTGTAATTCTTTACTTTATTAAATTTATCTAAACCATTTAGAAGTTCTGGAATTAATTCAGCACTTAATTTATTTCTAGAGGAACCATTTCTGTCAACTTCACTTTTGTATGAATTACCAATATCAAGAAAGACAATTGAACTATCAATTTTTAAATCAAGATTATGTTCTTTGTCTGTGTTTCTTTCAACTGGTTCTATCTTTTCTTCAAAAGGCTCGTAAAAGCATTTTGAAGTAAGTAAAACTTGGTCTTTTGAACATCTTCTACATTCTTCTAACTGACTTTTAAAGTCGTCCCCAATAATTTCTATAATATTTTCAAATAAACTTGGTCTATTAAAATAATCATCCCAACTATCGAATTCATCCGTATCATTTTTAAACTTTTTTCTTAACCATTTTTCAACTTCTCGATTTGCAGTTAGCATTGGTCTTAATTGCCTGTGGTCGCCAACTAAGACTAGTTTATCAGCCATAACAATGGGTATTAAAGCTTCTGCTGTGGTTGCTTTACCACTTTCGTCCATTATGACATAGTCAAACTCAAAATCATATTTTTGATATTTTTTTGACGCAATATGATTAGTTGTTGCTCCAATTACTCTAATACTATCTATTAATTTTTGATTGAGATTGCTATTTTCATCTAACGAACTAATTGCATATATCCAATCTGTATATATTTTTTGTTTTAAAAAATAGTCGCTAAAATTTACTTTTACCAAACCATTGATTGATGTTATAAACTCTGTTTCAGAATTTAAAGATTGCTCTAAATCTATAAAGGTTTTAGAAAATGTTAACGCCTTTTCTATATCTCGTTTTTTTACATTCCATTCTACATCAAGTGAGAGTATTTCAAAAATTTGTTGAATAATCAAATTTTCGTTTTTAAGTTTTTTTTTGATTTCAGACTTATATAAATTCCAATTCGCTTTTGCTTTTTTCTTAACCTCATTTTTCCAACCTTCAATTTTTCTGTCTAAAGTATGTTTTTGTAAACTTTTAATTGGTTTTCTGACACCACTTAATCGGACAATTGGAACTTTTTTTTCTAACAGGTTTTCTAACACATTATCAACTGCATCATTTGTTTGAGAAGTGATTAAAATTTTAGCATCAGGATTGTTATTTAAAATTTGAAAAACAATTTCTGTGATTACAGTTGTTTTTCCTGTACCTGGTGGTCCTTGAATAACAGTTAAAGGTTCTCTATGTATTGCGTTTAGTATTGCTGTTTGTTGATTAGCACTATACTCAAGTGGAACATTATTATCATCAGTCTGATAAACTTTCTCTAAGCCATATTTATCTATAGGTTTATTTGGAATATCTAGAGGATTAAAAATATAATGTATTAAATCTCTATTTTGAACTTCATTATGTTCTACTTTTCTGATAGCATCTTTTTGTCTTCTTTTCTCAACCTCTTGTTTACTTGTATCTTCAAATATGTATCCATTTTTCGGTATTTTATTAAAATTTAAACCTTCACAATCTCTAAACTTTAAAACTCGTGATCCACTATTGAAATTATAAGCAACTCCAGAAAACAATAATGGCTCTTTCATCTTTTTTTCGTCCGCAGTATCACTTATAATAAATTGAATAGGATCTTTATTTTCTTTGTCTAAATTCCCTGCCTTTTTAATGTGAGAGTCGATTAAACCATTTTTACTGTATTTTTCATTGTCTTGAATTTTAAATGAAATTTCATGGTTTCCTTTTTTTTCAAAACTTACAAACTTAAGTCTCAATGAGTTTGTTTTAATTACATCCAATTCTTTGTCAATTAAATCTTTAAAAAACTTTAACTCTTTAGTAATTTTTCTTTTTCCTTTTCTATAATCTCCTTCGTGCTGTTTTTCTTTTTGTATTTTTTTTAAAAAAGGTGTTAAGTTGAAATGTTTACCATAACTATATTGCGAAGTGTAAACTATTGGTAAACCCAACATTGTTCCGTTTTTTAAAACTCTATTATATTTATTTTCATCTCCTGACTTATGCGCATAGTTTCTAATTAGTAATTTGTTTTCAGAAATCAACCATAGGCAGTGGATATTATAGTTATAAGTTATTATGTCAATTAATATATTTCCTCCTGATTTTGGGCTAACATCAAACTTTGGTGTAAAATCAATTGTTTCGTCAATATATTTGTTGTTAAGTTCTTCAATTAATTCTGAATTAAATTCACCATCAATTAAAACTGTATTCACATTATCAAACGATATTTCGTTTACTATTTTAGATAATTGTTCTAAAAAAGCAGTGTAGTTTAATCTATTAGATGGTAATTGTTCACAACTTTTATCTATTAGTTTTTTTATTTCTTCAAATTCATTAATTTCATTCTTTTCAAAATACCATTCAATAACTTTACCTATAGAATAGATATCAGATTGATAAGAGAATCCCTTTGGGATATTTCTATCCCATTTTTCAGGTGGTGCAAATGCTTTTGCGAAAATCTCTAATTCTTGTGATTGGCTTAATGTTGCGGAAATATCTGAAACTCCAAAATCAATTAAGTAGAAATCAAAGTTTTCATCTACAAGTATATTTGCAGGTGTTATATCTCCGTGAGTAAGTTTATGTTTTTGTTGCAATTGCTGTAAGCAATTTGTAATTTGTTCAATTCCTTTTAAAAAATGCGTTGGTTTAATTTCAGAAACACTTTCTTCTAAAGAAGTTGCGGTTTTGTTTTCGAATATGATGCAATAAGCACTTTGATTTTCATCCCAATCATATTCAAAAATTCTTGGCAAAGAATTATGAAATGCTTTTTTTAAGTGTCTTAATTTGTTGTAAAGAATTTTACTCGGTTGCGAGTTTTGCTCAATTCCTTTTATCCATTTGGCAAAATAAATTTCTCCACTTTCATCTGTTACTTTTGCGGTTGATGAATAACCTCTGTTTTGGATTTCTCCGTATTGTTGATATTTGTTTAAAATCATTTAATTAAATTATATCCTAGATTTTTATAAATGCATAAATGAGATGGTAAAACTAAACTTTGATTTTAGATGAACTAAAAAAGATCATTTAAAAATATTACTATTAGCTAACATTGGAATAAACACTCTTTCCACTCCCATAATAGTTAGTAAAGATATGCTGGTAAACATTGGCTGTTTTTATTCCTACTTCTTCATCAGAATATTGCTCTTGTGGCAAGTACAGTAAATTGTCATAAATTAAGCTCTTTACTTGTGCTTTAATTTGACGACTCTCTCTCCAATTATCTATTTTAAGTTTTTCAGACTTTAATGTTTCCAATGTTTTGGCTGCTACTTTTTTTACGTCTTTAATTTCTTTACTTGATAATTCTTTACCCTCTTTTAGCAGATCAAAAATAGCTAGGGTTTCTTGATCTTTTAAATTTTCACGAACTACACGTTGTTCTTCAAAAGAAAGATCTTTTATAAAATCACTTAAGTTCTCAAACGTCTTCATGGTATCTTCAAGACTTTTTCCTTTGTTATATTCTTCTATGATTTTTTTATATCTATCGTAAAATTCTATCCGTAACGGATTTTCTTTCATCATTTGTTCTAAACGTTGCTCAATCGCATCCTGTAAATTAAACACTAAAGTGTTCTTTCGTGGTGTCTTAGCAAAAGCTGCTCTTAATTTATCAAAATCTAAGGATGCTAAATCAACATACACTTCTTCTTCATCTTCTTTAATTATATTATCTTGAATAGTTACACTTTCGCTCACAATCGCTTGAAGATCCATTATGATTTGCGTTACATCTGCTCCTTTTACATTTTGATTGAGAGCTGTATAAATGGCTTCAATTGCATTAAAATCTTTAACATGCTTCTTTAATTTATCTGAAGGAAATAGTGCTTTGTATTTTCTAAATACATTACGCGCCATCGTCTCAAATGTAGTTCTTGTAGTCTCATTAAGACATACAGCATCTGTTGCTTGTTTTATTTTAGCAATTTTAGACATTGGCTTCGCATCTTTTAACTCTTGTAAAGAAAAATTAAGTTCCTTTAAATAGGCTTTTACGTCTTTAATGGCTTGTTTTAACTCTACCTCAACATCTTCTAATGGTTCTACTGGTTTTCCTGGCTTATTTGTATTACCTGAGCCTTTACTTCCTTCTCCATAAATAGAATACGCTTTCTCTAATTGTTTATACACATTACCATAATCGACAATTAACCCATTTTCTTTCTCGTCATCATACACACGATTGGCTCTTGCTATAGTTTGCATTAAGGTATGTCCTTTAATAGGTTTATCTAGATATACTGTAGAAACACATGGCGCATCAAAACCTGTAATCCACATGGCACAGACTATTGCTAAACGAAACGTATTATCTTCGTCTTTAAACTCTTTTTCAAGATTACGCTCAACCATTTTTTTTCGGTGTATTTCAATGTCTAAATTCATTTTCTTGAACTTATCCACTTCATTTTGTTCACCACTAACCACCACACAAACTTCAGTTTCCTTAACTTTGTTATACTTTCGTTTTAACTCCTGCTCTTCCTGCTGGTCGGTTGCGTTATCTATACGCTGTTGCAATTCTTTAAGGTATTCTGGCCTATATTGTTGTACTAAGTCGTACATTTTTACTGCAGTAGGTTTATCTAAAGCCACATACATGGCTTTACCTTGATAACCGCGTTCGTTAAAGTGCCAAACCAAATCTTTCGCAATAGCTTCTAATCTTGGTTGAGAAGTTAATATTGGATAATCTCTACTAAAAAGGTATTCTAATTTCTTTTTTTGATCATCATCTAAATCTTCATTTTCAAACACTTCTGCCATACGTTCATCCAATTCTGGATTAGTAATGTCTAGCTTTTCACCTCTATTCAAGTATCGCAAAGGAAGCGTTGCTTCATCTTCAATCGCACGTTTAAAGTCGTATATAGACACATACTCACCAAAAATGTTTTTGGTTAGCTCTTCTTCTTCTTTTATAATGGGCGTACCTGTAAAGCCTAAATAAGACGCATTTGGTAATCCATGAAAACGCATATTTCTAGCATAGGTACCTGACTGTGTACGATGGGCTTCATCACTGATGACGATAATATTTTTACGCTCTGTAATAAGTGGATATTCGTTTTCTATTTTGGGGTCTATCGAAAATTTATGAATCAACGTAAATACATAACGATGATTTTCGGCTAACAACTCTCGCAAATGCTCACGACCTGTCATACCTTTTTTCTTTCCTGCTATTATATTTTTATCATTAACAACACCAACACCAGAAAACGTATCGTACAACTGGTTTTCTAACTCGGTTCTATCAACCGCAATTAAAAACGTATAAGAACCACCGAGTTTACGATGAATTTTTTCGCATAAAAACACCATAGAATAGGATTTACCAGATCCTTGCGTGTGCCAAAACACACCAAGTTTACCTTCTAGGTCTTCTATATTATCAACATTGTCTATAACTTTATTTACACCAATGTATTGATGATTTTTAGCCATTAATTTAATAACATCACCTTGAGAATCGTCAAACAAGAGAAAGTTTTCAAAAATATCCATCAATCGATGTTTGGCGCAGGTACCACGTAACATCGTATCTAAGCTAACTTCTCCTTCTTCTTCCTCTTCTATACGTTTCCATTCTAAAAAGAATTTGTAAGGGCTAGTTATGGTACCTACTTTAGCATCTGTACCATTACTCAAAATCACAAATCCATTGTTATGAAACACATGTGGTATTGTATCTTTATAATCTTTTAAATTATCGTTGTAGGCATGACGTAAATCTTGGTGATGCGCTTTTAGCTCAAAAAACACTAAAGGAATACCATTTACAAAACCTACCACATCTGGTCTACGTAAATAGAGTTCACCTAAAACCTCAAACTGTCTAACCGCTAAAAAGTGATTGTTTTCGTAGCTTTTAAAATCAAATACCTTTAGCTTGGTTTTAACCAATTCGCCTTTAGTATTGGTATAGCTAACTGGCACACCATTTTTAAGATAGTCGGTTTTTTCTTTATTGATTCTTCCTAAGGTTTGATCTGCTACGTTTTGGGTAATTAACTCTATTGCCTGTTCATAAGCTACATCTGGATGATTAGAATTGAGTTTTTGTAATGCTTGTAATAGATAGCGTTTTAAAACCACCTCGGTTTTATCTTCTCTACCTAATAAACCATCTTCTCCAAAGGTTTCTTTGGTCCAAGCGTAGGTAATTGTCCACCCTAATTCTTCTAACACATCTTGTGTAGCCTGTTCTATTAAACCGTCTTCTGAGTATTCGTAGCTCATATTATGTTACTTCAAAATATTGTTCTTTTAAATTTAAACTACTTTCAATCAATGTATCAATCCTAGTTAAAAATTCTTGCTCAGAATTTAACAATTGTTCCATATTCATATTTTCATTTACAAAAACACCATCAACAATAAACTTAATTGTATTTGAATCTTCTTTACCAAACAAACTATTTGAATATGCTTTTTCTTTATTTAAAGGTTTTGATAAAGGATACAATAAACCTCCAATAATGACATCTTGCTGAAAATATTGAATATAAGTATGTATTTGGTAAAAGTCGCTTCTATCTAAATCTGAATATTTGCTTTGTTTTGTTTCTAAGTGCATCTTTTTAAATTTTGCATCAAAAACAATAATCTTATTGGAATACTTATGTTTTAAGACTAAATCTGGAAACATTTTACGACTGTAAAATAAGCCTTGATACAATTTCAATTCCTCTTGTCCTGTTAAATACCAATCTTTAAAATGTCGACTTAAAAGTTTTTCTAAATAGACTTCAAATAATTGTGAAACATCAAATAAATAACCTGAAGTTTCAAGCGTATTATTCTCTTTTGGATTTAAATCATGCTCTAACAATATTATCTCTGCATATTCAATAACGTTTTTAAATGGTGCATATAATGGATTATGAAGAATTCTATGTTTTTTTGCCTTATGTAAAGTTTCTATATTTACATATTGACCAGAGTAATTTTGTTTTAGCAATTGATTAATATTAAACAATTTGTTATTAATATCCTTACCAAACTTTCTTTCTAGCTTCTTTAAAGTTAAATACAAGACATCACAAATTTCTTTAATATAAACTTGCTCTCTATATGTTGTTGTTAATTCTCCTTGAAAAGGAATATCTTTTTTTAGATACGCATTTAAATCTATTTTTCCTCTTACCTTGTGACTGCGTTGTGTAATACTTTGGTATTCTTTAGGCAAACCTAAGACCGAAGCTTTTTCTAAAGACTCTATGAATAGATAAGATATAATGTATTGAAAATCATTGTATTCTTCTTTCCTAGAGGCGTTTGAATTTTCTTTATCTACATAAATATCATTTACAAAATTTAGCATTCTACGAAGAAAAACATCACCATGTCTAGTTGTTATATTAAATTTGCAGCCTTTATGATAAACCACACCAGAAAATAAGCCAGACTGTATAAAATACTCTTTTTGATTTTCAGAAATTTCTTTAGTATAAAGTTTTAAAATTAAATTATCTTCTTCTTTATTTTTTTGATTTTTAAATCCAACAATTTGTAATTTCTTTAGTTTTGTGTTATTTGTTTTTAATTCAAAAACCGAAGAAAACAAATTATTAACTAAATCTCTTGATTTTTTTTTTGAGCGTATTCCAGTCTGTTCTCTTAAGTATGCTTCACTTAATGGATCTTCTTCATAGTAATTATGATTATTGGGAATACTTATCTCCATTCTTTTTATTTTTTTGAAAATGGTTCTTTAAAAGTGTCTAATGCTATATCTAGTTTAGCATCTAATTCGCTTTCTGGATATAAAGCTCTTAGATATTCTTTTAATGTTGGTTTTAAATATAAATCAAACAACTGTTTAATATTGTTTTTTGAAATAATTGAACGCTTTCCAATATCTTTCATTTTCATAAAAAAGGAATGACCAAACTCATAAGATTTCCCTAATCCCAATTCTTGAGAAATATATAAATTTAGTTTTTTGCAAGCTGCGACATAGTCTTCAATATTATCAAAATCACCGCCATTTCTATATTTGGTCTCATCTGAAATAACATTATAATCACAATCTTTTCTTATCCATTTAAAACGTCTTCTTAAAGCCAAATCGAAGGTGTCAATACTTTTATCAACATCGTTCATCATTCCTATAAAAAAAACGTTACTTGGTATTCCAAAAAAAGCTTCTCCATCAATAAGCTCATAAGCTAATTTATTTTTTTTATCTTCAGATAATTGTTCTATTAACGATGAATATTGAGTTTTAATTAAATTTGATGTATCATTATTTATAACATCGTGTCTGTAATCTTTTTCTAATCTAGATAAAGTTTCACCAAAAACAGAAGACAAATTAGCTCTGTTAATTTCATCTACCACAAAATAATAAGGTTTCGCAGCTCTATTTTCTTTTAAAGCAATTAAACACTCTTGCTTTGCTTCCTTACAAAAAAGCTTAAAAACACCATCTACTAATTCAAATTTTATATTACCATCTTTTGTAACACCTTTTGGTTTAATACCTTCAATAAAATCTTCGTAGGTAAAAGATGGATGAAATTGTAAAATTTTATACCTAGTTTTCTCTCCTTGACAGACAAAATCTAAACTATTTGTTACTTGATAAGTTTTCCCTGTCCCTGGTGGACCATATAAAATAACATTTGGTGAATTTTCATCTGCGATGCCTTTAGTGTTCGCGTAATTCCAAAGAAATCTTGATAATAAAAAACGCTCTATAAACGTTGTGTTATCTAATGAAAACAGTTTAACGAAAATACTTGTTAGCGCCTCGTTTTTTTCTAGGTTAGAATAATGATTTCCACCTATAAACTCTTCATATAAATCATTTATAACATCGTCTGAATAAATATTTATAAAGTTAAAAGGATGGTTAATTACTAGTAATTTTCTCAAAACTTGTTTTGCTGAATAATTATCATGAGTTTCAATAAATTCTATTTTACTTTCTACATTACCTTCATTAACAATAGTTGTAAGAATCTTTTTTATATTATCATTAAAAAAAACTGAAGCAGTTTCTTTATCTATATTACCTTCTTTTTCACCTCTTTGTAAATGTTGTTTAATTGTATAAGTATGACCATCTTTATTTAGTTTTACTTCAAAATTTATAGCGTTACCAGGTTTAGACGAACCAAATACACGTCTAGTTGTACGTTCCAAAAAATTACATAAATAGCCTCCTTGATTACTTCCAGTATTAGACAACACATTAGTATAATCATCTAACTCAAAACTACCATCTTCAATTTTATTTTTATAAAAGTTAAAATCTGTAATAATGCTTTGGTATTCAGCTTCAATTTGGTTTAAATCTTCTTTTGGTGATGATTTATAACTGTTCCATAGATTAATAAGTTCGTCTTGTCTTTTCTCACTTAACACATTATTTTTTTCCATTTCTTCTTTTATAAGCAAATATTCTTCTTTAGAAATCCCTACAATTCTTAATCTTTGATTTTGGTTATCTAGTTTAGGTTGTATTTCACTTGTACTAAGTTTATATAACCATTTTTTTATGCTTTTTAGTTTGAAGAAAACAAAAACACCATCTTCTGTATTCTTTTCTTCTAAAGGTTTTTCTATTACAGCTTCTCCCCAAAATACTTTGGTGTTAAATTCTTTAAAAACAATAACATCTTCTGGTTTTGGTTTATTAACATTACCATCATTTAACTCAAAATAATAGTTTCCTGTTTTAAGAATGTTTTTAGTATCCCAAAAAGAACCTTCATAAGTTCCTTTTGGTTTATTAGCGAAAATGAAATAGTTTACTTCTTTGTCACTCATTTACTGTAATTTTTAATATTCACTTTTCTCCTCTGCCACCATACCCAAACTATCATTAACTTCATACTTCAAGCTTCCAATTTCAGGCTTCTCTACATCTATCATCCCACTCATTAAGCGTGGTAACAAGATATCTCGCGCTTCTTTTAAGTGTTGGTTTTGATTTTTAAGTTTTTCAATAAAATTAAATAGAGGAATAGCATATAAGTTAAATTTTTCAATAATAACTTTATTTGGTTTGTTTAGTTTTAAGGATTTAAATGTCCCCTTATTAAAACCGTCTTGTGCTGTTCTTTGGGTTTTATTAAGCAAGTTTGATTGAAAAAAATCAGATTTCAAATACCATCGTAAAAATTCTCTATGGGATTTTTTATAAGGCACAACCTTAACCAAAGCAACATTATAAACTCCTTCAATACCATAACAAATTCTCCCTACAGAAGCACCATATCTAGCTATCATAATATCTTCCTTTGAACATCTACGTAGTTTAGAATTATTTCTAACATAAGCTATGTGGGAATCTGTGTAATAATCACGAATTTGAACCATTCTAACATAACCATCTTTTTGAACATCTAACCAACTGCTTTTTGGTGGTTGTGTTCCTCCTTGAATATCAAATAAATCAGAAGCCTTCACCTTTTCCCAACCCTCAGGCAATCCAGTGTCTTCATCAAACTTTGTGGTTTCATGACCAGGAAATTTAAAGCGTACAAACCACTCTTCATAGGTGAGTTGTGCTTGTTCTTCTAATAGTTTAATGCGCTTTAGGTTGTTTTCTATTAAATCATCATAGGCGGATAAAATGGATGCTATTTTGCGTTGGGTTTTTAGTGGTGGTAGGTTGATTTTGGTATTTTCCAAGACACTTTTTGTTAACGCATTTCTTGTAGCGCCTGCACCAGAAGCAAAAGCTAACAAGGTCGCTTGCATTCGCGGTGAGATTAATGAATACATCAAATATCTCGGGTTTAACTTTTCTTTTCTTGGTCTAATTATTGAAACATGTTGATTTACTCTTCCAGGTATAAATTCTCGTGGTGGTATACAACATCTAGCGACAGAATCACCAGTAATATTCAATAATACATCATCCTCAACAACTTCAACATTTTTCATTTTAGAAGCAATTGTATCATTTATATAGGCTAATCCACTTGTTGAAAATTCTCCATTATAAATATTTTGACTTCTGAAAATAGGTATTCCTTTCTCTACGTATACACTTGAACCTCCTCTTGGTGTAACTCCACTACCTATTTTTGAAGTAACTTCAATTAATCTTACTTCACTCCATCCTTCCCTCATAGCTTGACACTTTGTATTTGTTGCATTAGGGTATTGGCTTCGGTGTTTAGTTGGGCTAGTTCGGTATGTATGTCGCGCATTCTGCCTTTATAGTCAAAGTCCATATCTATATCAATCTTTACACCTACGTAGCGTCCTGGTGTAAGGCTGTAGTCTTGTTCTTTAATTTCGTCTAGTGTGGCTATTTTGCATAGGCCTTCTACGTCTTGGTATGTGCCTTTTGGGAAGTGTTCTGATAACCAAGCGTTCTCGACTGCGCTCGAACTGACAGCTTCAGGATTATTGGTTCTAAAAGCGTTCATAATAGCGGTTAAACCTTCTAGTTGGTCGTCGCTAAAGTCGTTAATGGTAGTGCTTACTTTTCTAAAGGTGTTGCGGGCATCTATCATAAGCACCTTGTCTTTGTTTTCTTTGCTCTTGCCTTTATTAAAAAACCACACGTGACACGGTAAGCTACGCGTGTAAAAAAAGTTGTTGCTTATAGCTACAATACATTCTACATCGCCTGTTTCTATCAGTTTTTGGCGTATTAGTTTTTCGGCATTACCAGCATCGGTAGCACTACTAGCCATAACAAAACCTGCTCTACCAGTTTCGTTTAAATACGAATGAAAATACTGCATCCATAAATAATTACCATTGCTTATGGTGCCTTTTCCCGTTAGTGGTGCGCCAAAGGGTAAACGCTCGTCATCTGCTAAAAATTTATTTTTAGCGTCAATTTTATCTACGTTAAATGGCGGATTTGCCATAACAAAGTCGCACTTACCATTAAGGTTATGCGGATTGCTATAAAAGCTGTTGCTTTCTATAATCTTGCCTTCTATACCGTGTATAGCAAGGTTCATTTTGGCTAAACGTGTGTTGTTGCTTTTTAACTCTGTACCATACACGGTAATGGCTTCGTTAACGCTTTTGTTATCGTGGTCTTTTATAAAATGTGCGGTTTGCACAAACATACCGCCAGAGCCACAAGCTGGATCGTGTACAATACCATGATTAGGTTGTATAAAATTAACAATAAGGCTAACTAACGATGGTGGTGTAAAGAATTCACCTCCCTCTTGAGCGCCTGCTCCTTGCATTGAGAATTTCATTAAGAAAAACTCATAAATGCGTCCAAACACATCGCCTTTAGCATTTTTTACGGCGTCTTTATTAAATACACGTACTAAATCGCGCAGTAGTTTGTCATCAAACTCTTGGTAGCTTTTTGGCAGAATACCTTCTAGATCTGGGTATTCGGCTTCAATAAGCTTCATGGCATTATTAATAGCTTGTGCTATATCTTCGCTTTCTGGTAAATTGGCTAAATAATCGTATTTGGCTTTTTCTGGTAACATAATGGCACCAGCTGCGGTATAATCTTCTTTATTGGCTTCTCGTTTTTCTCCAGTACGCGGATTTATAGGAAGGTTGTTTTGCACTTCAATTTTGGCATCTTCATATCGGTTTTGTGCAAAACGCAGTAGTACTAGACCTAATAATGGGTCTTTGTATTCGGCAGCGGTCAATTTAGAATTGGCTCTTAGGTCGTCTGCTGCGTCCCAAAGTTCAGTTTCTAGTTGTTTTATGTTTTGTTGGGTCATTATATTTAGTTAGTCTTTTAAAATTCCGTCTTTATATTTTTCTTTTTTAAGCTTATCACCTGCTTTGTTGTAGTAGGTTGTTGTTCCATTACGCAATCCATCTCTAATTCGTCGTTCTTCATAGTTACCAGTATCATCATCTGTATAGATAAACTCACCATCAAATAATTGGTTGGCATCTAAAGTATAATATGTTTCGGAATTAGCTTTATTACTGTGGTCTTCGTACTTAGTAATAATCTTTACATTTTGTTTTGGATAGTTATGCTCCCAAGTACCTGTCATAGCTGTTTTGTACATGTTACCTTTAAAAGAAATACTTCCGTCAGCATGGGCTAATAAAACAATACCATCTTGGTAGCTTTTACTAGACCCTTTCATTTCTTTATGAAACAATTCTTTAAAATCGAAATGTGGGACTTTTTCAGTTGGTTTAGCAATATGGTAATCGGCTTCAAATCTGCCACCTTCTTTAAAGTAATTGATGAAACGCACTTTGTATGCGCTTTGGGTTTCTGATAAGATTTTATAGACCTTTTCTATGTTTTGCCCTAATGCATCATAAACTCTGAGTTCTTTAAGTTCATTACTTGTAAATAACTTTTCTTCTTGTTTTATACCTTCAAGGTTGTATTTGGTATATAAGCCATTTAAAAGATTGTATTTATAATTACTCTCAACTAGAATATGCTCATCGTTAAGATATTCAATCCATTTCCCATCTTTAGCTCCGCTTTGGTAGTTTCCTTTTTTATAGACGTATATTGGGTCTTCTTCTGTTTCTATGGTATAGCTTTCAATCCATTCTCCATGTTCTTTACCATAAATATAATTGCCTTTATAGCGTAAATTACCTAGGCTATCTTTTAGAACATACTCTCCATGCAGTTCATCATCTTTGTAATTAGCTAAGAGGTGTAATTTTGTATATATACGCCTTTTGCAAGAGTCTACAGGTTTGTTGTTTTCATCTACTTCATTACACTTATACGTTTCATAACGCAATTGCGAAAATCGTTCTGACAAACCATTGCGCATACCATTGGTATAATTCTCTACAAGATAAAGCTCTTGTGAATAAGGTTCTTTATCTTCATTATCATCTTTATAAAATCTTGAATAATGGAATTTCCAAGGCCCTGTTTTTAAGTCTTTACTATAATTTCCTTCGCTTAAACCACCAGCAAGATCATAATGCTTCCAATATCCTGTTTTAAGACCGTTTTGATATTGACCACTATCTGTAAGATATAGCTTTGTTGTATCGGTTTGTATTATACCTCCTGCTAACAATTTTATTAAATCTCTATAGCGTCTAAAATTTCCGTGAAGCTTGTCGTTTTTATAAGTTGTAATAATTAAGGTGTCTTCTGAAATTTCTTGCGCAAAACCATTTTTTAAGTCATTTTCAAACATCACTTTTGAGAGTACTCGCTGGTTCTGGTCTTCATCGAAATAAATTAATTTAGTCTCACCTTCTAATTTCCCTTCTGAATAGTTTGTAATCAATTTGACCTTTATGCGGTTTGTTTCTTCGTAATAAAAATAATCAATGGTTTCTCCGTGTAATATTCCTTTTTTAAAAAACTCAATTTTCTTAATTTTACCATCTGGTTTATACTCAATTGATTTACCATCAAGCTCACCTTTATTTAAATTATATACATTTACCAGATTTCCTTGATCGTCATAATCCTTCCATAGCCCTTGTTTTTGGTCGTCTTTATAAACACCTTCAATACGCAAATTACCATTTTTATAGTACCCTTTATAATCGCCTTCAAACTTACCATCCTTAACATTGTAGATGATTTCCACTTGTTGGCTATTATCAAAGTATAGTTTTTTTAAACCATTACCAGGATCATAAGCACTCGATTTTTTGATAAGTGTAAAACTATATGCTGTAATACTTTTATCGAAACTGGAATAACTATCTTTTTCTCGTTTTTCTGTAGATATGGTGAGTAAGAATTTTGAACTAGCATAATTTGAAATTAATTCGTTGTCTTCTATTTCACTATCTTTTAGTTTATAGCCTTTAGAACTTAAAGATTTCTGAATAGCAGTATATGATGGCTTATTGAAAACAGAATAGCTCACTTTATTTGGGAAACCCTCATACGTGTATAGATAGAACCATGCAGATGCTTTATCATCATAAGATTTATCGTAAGACCAAGTAATAGTATTGTAACTCTCAGAATCTCCTTTTGAAGACTCGTAATATTCCCATCCTTTATTCATCAAGAACTGGTTAACACTTTCCCAATTCTTTTTCTGGCAGATATTTTCTAAATCATTTAAAGAAAGTTTTTGGGCTTGAACTGTAGAAAAAAAAAGACATAAACATGCACACAGAAATCGTAATTTCATTGATTGATTGATTTTTTTAATTAATAGCAAAATCATTACAACAATTTGCAATGATTTATTAAACTTAGAATTAATTATTAAGGAACTTTAAAGGTAAAAAAAAAGTGATATCCTCAAATACTTTAAAGGTTTTAAATTACCCTTTCTTGTTTCATAAAACAACTACAAGGTATTAAACATGGCTTATTGCTGTTTACGGATTTTCATAATGTAAAAACGTACTTAATAAGGACACTTAAATTAAACTTTTAAAGTGATAGTTAGTCATTATCCTTATCAAAAAAAAACTCATGAATCTTAATTAAATCCCCTCTTCCCATTTGCACTAGGTCTTTAGTTTCTTTTAAAAAAATGCCTAATGAGCGTTCGTTATAGAGTAGTTTCATTTTATCATTATAATCGGTAACCACATACATATCACCTGACAATTTATAAAAAGGCACCACTAATTTACTTTTTATCTTTACACCTTTGTTTACTACCTTACCTTCTTTTAACGTATTTTGGAGTGTTGCATCATCTTTTTCTTTTGAAGACACTTTTACATAGGCTATCATCATGTTCATCCATTCATTGGCATCAATAAGAAACCACTGTATTTTGTCAAAATTAATACCGTATTCGTTTATCCAACCTTGACTTGTAAATGCCAACAGCACGTGTTTTTTACCGTTAAGTTCTGGTTTATCTTCTGGCTCAAACTCTTGAATAGTAAAAGACACTACAGAAACCGAAGACATATCTTTAAGTTTTTTACCATCAAAGTCTAAGGTTTTAAGGCTAAAACTTTCCATTTCGGGCAAATTAGTCAATACCCATTGTGTCGCAGTTAATTCTGCACTTTCTTTCATTTGTTCAACAGCTGCTATCCCAGAACCTATTGCAAGAAGACCTCCAGCTATACCAAGTACTGCATCACCATCGTTTTGTGCTTTTACATTTTGGAAGTTGCAAAGTAGTAGTAAACTTATTACCAGAATTAATTTTTTCATTTTATATGATATATTAAAGATTGTTAGTTAGTACTCAATAAGACTAAAAAATTGCCTCTCAAAAATAAAATTCAACATGTTTAATTCCTTACGGAATTCCGTAAACACCGATATAAAACACAAAAAAGCGCACCAAAAACATGATGCGCTTATACTCCCTATATATTAATTTAATACAAACTAATAGTAAGACAAAGTTATAGTCAAAACACTGCTAAGCGTTACTGTTATCCGTAACAGTCTTTAAATTAATCCTAAATCTTTAGTGATTGTTACTCTTTTATCAAATAGAGGTCTATGAATAAATATAGAGATTAAAAAAAACTAATAGAATTAAAACTAACCTTAGCTTCAATTATTTAATAGCTTGTATTACATTTATTATAGTTAATAATATGGTTTACCCCGTTTTCTAGCTTATTCAATTCTTCTTCTTTCCATTTTTCTACCGCCAATTCTGCAATTTCTGCCTGTGCCAATGCAATTTTATTTAGCAAGGCTTTGTTTCCTGCAATTTCTGCATCTAATTTATTTTGGTTTTTCTCTGTGGAAATTTTTATAAAAGTATTGATATTGTCATTGATGTCAGAAATTTTCTGTTGTTCTTTAACAAATGATTCGTGTTTTAGTCTATCCATCATATCATCATAAGGACCAGATTCTGCCATCAGTTTAAATAGAACAGGAGCAACTTCAATGAAAATAAAGAGGAGTGTAATTAACCATTTTGCCCAAAAGACTGCCGATTTCTCACTTGTTAATATACTCATAGCTTCAAGATGTGCTGCAAAACCATTATAATTTTCAGTTTTATTTTCGTAGCCAATATTCTTTTTATCTAAAGTCTTCTGTTTTGAAGCTATTTGCTCATTTAAATTTACTTTCTCCTGTTGTTTGCTTGCCAGCAAATTATTAATTCTATTTTTCTCATCAATTATTGCATTCCCTTTATTGTTGTTTAAGTCTTCTATGTTGTCTTGAATAGATTGTACTTCTTTTCTAACTTTATTTCTTTCAGCTTGATTAGCTCGCAATACTCCTAGTCGTTTATTTATGATTGCATTGGATAACGAATCATTTTTAGCTTGTACATAAGAACTATATGATGAGTTTACCTTTCTTTGCCATACTTCAAGAACTGATTGTTTATTTTTTAAATCAACTTTTTGTTCTGCAATAGAATTTTCAAAAAATTTACCCGCGTTTTCAGATAGGCTAGTTTTATCATAAGTTAATTTATTGATGTCATTGTCTATTGAAGTCCTTCTTTCTTTTAAGTTGTTTAAATTTGAGATAAAAGTCGTATCGCGATTTTGCAATTCTACAGCTTTATCAATTTTTAAACGCTCAACAACAGTTTGAATTTCAGTTTCAAAAATTTTTAACTCCAAAGGTGTTGAAATAACAAAACCTAAAAGTATTGCCATTAAAAGTCTAGGTGCTGCTAATTTCCATTCTTCAACAGTAATTTTTTGAGTTCCGTCTCCTTTACCAATAGTGGAAACAATGTATCTATCTAAGTTGAAAATTAACAAACCCCAAAATGCACCAAAAAAAAGTGATGGTACTACCGACTTAAAAGCTGTGAAAAAGGCATAACCTCCAGCAAAACTTGCCATTAAAGCTGTAAAGACAATTGTGCCACCTACTCCAAAATACTTTGCGTGGTCAGTTGGACATTTTTCTAAAACTTCGATGTTGGCACCCGCACACCACCAAAAAAACTTGTTAATTCTTTTCATTCGGTTGATTGTTAAATATTTTGGATATGATTTTACTATTATTTACTGCTTTAAAAATTTTATTTAAACCGCTCTTTTTTTCATTTAGGCTACTAAAATTTTTATCAAGCGAATTAAATTTGATTTCTTCAAAAGAACTAGTAACAGTATTGTTCAAGTTCACATTAAGGTTGTTTGAGAAATTAATTATTCCTAATTCTATATTTGGAAACTCTGGAAGATTTACCCCTAAATTGGTCGTTTTCTCAAATAATGGAATAGGGACTTGAATACTTTTAATAATCGGAGTAGGAAAAACTCTTAATTCAAGTTTTTCAACCACAGTTTCGTTAAAACCAATTGCAGTTAAAACATATTCAAATTTGTCTTGTGGTTTTAAAACTACACTTCCAAAATGCTCAACTTCATTTACACCATTGTTTATCAAGACTTTTAATGCGTTTTTAACTTCCCAAGTAAGAGTAATCTCGCTACCTTGAATTAATACTTCTTTATCACTTGTAAATGTTGTTATGACAGGAGGTGCTAAATAGAGGGCAAAGGGTTTTAATTCCGTATAATTTGCCGTTTTTAGATATTCAATTAGAATGTCAAGTAACTTATCTGTTTTTAAGGATAGCCCAGATAGGTCTTTATAAATATTTGAATTTTCTAAATCTTCAAAATCAGTTTCAGAAAACAACAAGTATTGTGTGTCTTTGACTTGATATTTCTCCCAAAGGTCTTGTTTTTCAGCTATTCCAAGAATTGACAGATAAATAATCAATTCTGAAAAGTAATCTGCTTTTAATGTAGCTCTCCCACCTTTGAAGCGAGTCGGATGCTGATAACCTTTAAGACCAGTTACAAATTCTTTTTGACCTTCAATTTCTGGAATGCAAATAGAATCGTAATCAACGAGCTTTATATCGCCTTTTTCGGTTACTAAAATATTACCTTCTTGTAAATCTCCGTGAGAAATATGATTGTCTCTCAAATCTTGGCACATTTTCAAGAAACTATCTGCAAGTGAAACTAAAAGTGAAGGGTTGGCAAGATTCTTTTCAATGTATTCTTTGAATAGCATCCCATCTAACCATTCCATTCTTATCGTATCAACCAATTCTCCATTTATAAGGAGTCCTTTTTCGTCATATATAAACTCTGCGAAATAGGGTAACTTTTTAGAGGTTAAGTATTTTGAAATTTTTAAATATCGTTCTTCATTTTCGCCCATAGGAACGTGCCAAACACGAAACGCCCATTTTTTAGATTTGTGGGTTAGTTGAAAAACCATATTGAAACCGCCTACATAAACAAATGGATTTCCATTTTTATTTATTCGCGCTTTTGCACCTTTTAAAGCAGGAACTTTTAAGAAAAGGTCTAAATTCTTTATTGCTGTTAATATATCCTGCTTATTAGCCATATATAGGAGTTAAAACTTGTTAGTAATATTTTTGGCATTTGAATTCTTTGCTTTTTGTTTACTAGGTTTAGCTTTAATAGCGGCAGCAGGTGAGATAGAAACTGTGTTTTTTGCTGTAATATTTCCCGAATTATTATGAGCTTGAATAAGATTAATTAAATTGATTTGACCATCTAAAATTTCGGGATAAACTTGTATTGGAGGAAACGAATAAAGAGTAAGTTTAAACCTATTCCAAAGTTGTCTAAAATTGGATATTTCATTATTGTAGCTAGTAATATTTGTTGAAATGGAATTAATGAAATTAATAACCTTATCGTCCTGCGTTATTATGTTCATAGCTGTTGGAGGAATACTAATGCTATTTAAATTCACAATACGTATTAGGCTTTCTTGTGTGGCAGCATTAGTGATCTGGTTAAAATAATTGTTTTCTATTATTCTAATGAGGTCTTTATTGTTCGTGGCTCTTATAGTTGCTTCAATGTCGACTATAATTTTGTTTCTAAGATTTATTGAATTGATGGAAATATTTCTAATTGAATTTTCAAACCTTCCTTTGCCTCCTAGCATTTTATAGAACTTGTATATTGAATCGTCTTCAAAATCTCTTAAAATCTTTTCACATTTAATTATATTTTCTTGAAGCTTGATTATCATATTAGAATTTGTTGGTTATATCATTCTTGTTGGGTAAAACAACTTGTTTTTTTTGTGCTGGATTCGGTTGGTTATCCCACTTATTAAAAATATTGTCTTTAGCAGCCTCACGTTTATTAATTAGTAATTCTTCTAAAGGACGTAATTGATTGATGTCAGTAGCTGCAAGTTCTTCAACTAATTTTTCTGTAAGTTCTGAAATAGCTGTGTTGGTTGATTTTAAATGATTGCTGATTAGTTTTGAATTACTAGGATTTGCAAAGTCATCTTTTGAAAAAAGTAAATCTTCTGTTTCATAGTAATCATCCCATAATTTTGGCGTGTCTGCATAAATTAAAAGGGATAGATAAATTACAAGTTCAGAAAAGTAGTCTAATCTTGGATTGACACATTTATTGCTATGTCTTGCGGGATGCTGATAACCTGGTAAACCTTTGATTGTGTCAGTCATTCCGTTTAAAGGCTCAATAAACATTGAATCATAATCAATAGCCACAAGTGTGCCATCATTTTTTACCAAGATGTTTCCGTGTTGTAAATCTCCGTGAGCAATATTCTCTCTATGAAAATATGCTGTCATTTCTTTGAATTTTTCTGCTAAATCAAGAATTTTAGATGCGTTTGTAATATTGGAGTTGATATATTCTTTTAAAGTTTGACCATCAATCCAATCCATTAGCACAATTGGATGTAACGTTCCATTCACCAATACTGCATCATCAATATATTTGAATCCTGCAAAATAGGAGTTGTTTAATTTCTCCAAATAATTGGATATTTCAAGCGACCGTTTTTTTGCATCTCCTATGTCAGCAATCCAAAGTCGAATAGCTACTTTATTTCCTGTTTGTTTATGAAATGGAAAAACAGTTGTGTAGCCACCTGAATACTGAATTATCCTAGAACCTTTTTGAATAATGGAACCACCAATTATTTCGGTTGATTTAAAACTGACGTGTGGATTACGCATTGCGGTTACAATGTCTGTTCTGGAAGGATAATTTGACATAGCTAGAATTTATCTGTTATATTTTGAGAAGGCTTGTTTGGTGTTTTAGCACTTGATTCAGGTTCTTCTTTACTATTTTGTTCACTTTCTTGACTTTCGTTCTTTTCTGGATTTTCAGATTTCTCAATCTCGCTATTATTTTGTTCGCCTTTAGTTGAAGGTTTTTTTTCTTCTTGATGTACTCCTGTTGCTTTTATTTTTTCATCAGCTTCGATTTCTTCCTTTTCATTTGACAACTCATTTTCTTCTTCGCCAAATATTCTTTTGAAGAAACCTTTCTTTGGCTTTTCGATTTCAGTTTCTAATTCTTCGGAAAGTTTGTTTTCTTCAGGTTCAACTTGTTGTAATTGTTCTGTTTCTATTGCAGAATTTGAGTTTTCTTTTTGAACCACTAATTTTTGTTCTTTAGCTTTTTCAGAATCCTCAATTTCTTTTTGTTGAATTTTTATAAGGGCATCAATGTCCGAAACGTCCTCTAAAACATAAGTAAGTTTATCTTTCTTATCTTCTTCTATCGAGATTATCAAAATGGCTGAATCGTCATTACCTAATTTCTCATTGTGTCTTTCCTCATTTACAAAACGCTCAAAATCTTTTTGATTTTGCCAAAGACTAATCTTATTTAACGCATCTTCCTTTTCATTTAAAAACCATTCTGCTAAAGCATCTGTCATCAAATAAAATGAGCCAGTTATCAAAGGATTCTCTTTTAACTGTTTTTCTCCTTTGTGATTTTTACCTAAACTGTTTAAATAATCTGGAAAGTTGTCAAAAACAATAGGCTCTTGTTTTGAAGATAACACAATACACTCCTTCGAAAAATCTTTGAATTTATTTGGAACGAAAAACAAAAAACTATCTCCTAAAGCGTTTGCCTTCCAAAACCAGTCTGTTTTTTTCTTGAAAAATCTTAAACCAACAAAAGTTGCCAACCCAGATTCTTTTCTATTAAAAGCATTTTTTGTGAACCACTTGGCATCAGGCTTATTAACGACTTCAGTTACTTGATTTAGCCAGTCCTGTTGACAGTCTAAAATAAATTGAGCTTCATCAAATTCTTTAGAATCGACCCACTTTTTAACTAATACATCTGCCCATATTTTCGGAAAGAAAGATTTAGATACACCATCAGAAATAGCGAATTTATTTTGCGATTTATTATAGGCATATCTATCTGCACAATCATAAAATAATTCTGATTCTTTTGACGCGATATATCCTTTAATTGATATTTGCATTTAAGTCAATTTAAAGGTTATGCAATTTTGTCTGAACCACCAGAAGAACCAAAATTGATAAACTGTATAAATAATTCAGGGTCTGCATTTGATACAAAACCTCTTGACTCTGGTAAAGCTTTAAAATCTTGTTTCACGGCAGCTTGCTTGTATGATTCAGGAACTTTACTTGAAACTTTAAACAAGAATTTCGCTTGATCGTCTGACAGCTCACTTTCTTTTTCATTAAAACTATGAGTTTGTCCTTCTCCTAAATGGCAATTGAAAATTAAAGGATTTCCATCTGCCGAATTGATGTTCATTATTTCTTTTGAAACAGAAATGGCGTTATTCATTGCTGTATCAATAGAATCTCCAGTATATGGTAAACCATCTGAAATATTTATAATAATTGGTGCTGGATTATCAGGTTTCTTTTGAAGCCAACCTTCAATTAATTCTTTTGCAAAAGAAAGTGCATCAGCCATTGGAGTCAAGCCATTTGCTGTAGGTTCGATAAAAATTGGCATCTGTTCATCTATTTCGATTAAGCCACCAGCTCCATCTGAAACTTTCTTTTTTAACTGCTCCATTCTTAATGGATTGTCAGCAAATGAACTTAAGTAGTCAGACCTAATGTCATCAACTGCAAGAGCACTACTGCCACCATATCCAATCATAGAAATGAATACACGGTCTTTTACTTTTTCACCGTCCATATTAGTGTTAATCAGTTCGTTTATGGTACGATTAATAACAAGTGCGGTGAATTCAGCTCTAGTTTTTCCTTCTGCATAAGATTCCTGCATTGAACCAGATTGGTCTACTAAGAAGATGATGTAGCCAGGAGTTGCTGAACTCCATTGTTTTGAATTTGAATTACTCATAAAAATTACTTTTGTTACTTGATTATATAATCAAACTTACCCCTATTTATAATTTGTTCCTTACGGAATTCCGTAAACACCGATATAAAACACAAAAAAGCGCACCAAAAACATGATGCGCTTTTACTCCCTATATATTAATTTAATACAAACTAATAGTAAGACAAAGTTATAGTCAAAACACTAATAAGTATTACTGTTATCCGTAACAGTCCTTAAATTAACCCTAAATCTTTAGTGATTGCTACTAAATGGATTGTATTATTGGCTTTAAATTGAACTTTTAATTTATTAAGTCTTTTTTCAATGGTACTTAAGCTATTGGGTGAAATATTTTTCGTTTTTAAATCTTCGCTAATATCATCTTGAGACCATCCTTTGGACAGAAGGTTGATAAGCTGAATATCAAACTCATCTATCTCCATATTAGCATTTGGGTGTAAGGCTCTGTCTACTTGTGGAGATAAAAACACCTGGCCTAAAGCTACAGATTTAATAGCTTCATATAATTCTTTAGAGCCATTACGATCTTTGCAGACATATCCATTAACACCATATTGATTTACCAACAGCCTTACTTTTTGAAGTTGATCTTTCATGGAATATACTATGATGCTCATGTTTGGAAAGTCTTCTCTTACTTTTTGAATGAGATCTTCTCCATTTTCCAAATTAGCATTTCGATGATCTCTTTTAAAGGACAAATCGGTTATTAACAAATCAAATTCTGCAGTTTCTAGCTGAGCCTTTTTTAGTTTTAAATATGCTTCATCACAATACTGTGCACGTTCTATCACATTAACTCCAGCGCTTTTCAGTATTTGTGTTATACTAGAAAGAATTGCATCGTGATCGTCATTTATTAAAACTTTTTGAAACATTATGAAATATTTATTATTGCTTTAAATCCTTTATTTTCTTTGGATTCAAAAGTAATTGTTCCATTAATTGCTTGAATACGGTTTTCCGTATTTTCTAGTCCATTTCCTTTTTTCATAGTACAGCCCACTCCATTGTCGCTATATTTTATTTCAAGTTTACCCTTAGTTTCCAGAAATGAAACAACTACCAAAGAAGCCTTACTATGTTTTTTCATATTAATTAATAACTCTTGTAGCACCTTGTAAACTGTGATTTTATTTATTTCAGAATATCCCTTCCATACAATGTCTTTTACACCTTTAATAATTACATTAGTATCAGTATCATTGTAACTATTCATTAACTCTATCAAACTATCTTCAAATGAATTTTTCACATCTATGACACTGTGTTGTTTAGAAATATCTCGTGCTTTATAATATAAATTGTTTAACTCCTTTATCAGTTTGCTTTTTTGTGAGTTCTCTTCCTGATTATCGAACTTTATCATTACTTGAAACACTTCATTTGCAATTTCATCATGTACTTGATTTGAAATGCGCGATTCAGTTTCGACAACTTGTAAGAGTTTGTCTTTGCTATGTTTTGTTTTTAGAAAAACGTATAAAATTAAAGATAGTAGTACTGCACCAATAGCTACTAGAGAAGCAATAACGGTTTTTGACTTTTGTTTTTGTTCTTGTAACTGACTTAATAGTAGTTTTTTTTCAAAATTAGAATAATCATATTTGAGCAAAGCGAATTTATTTTTCGTCTCTTTTTCTGCTTTATTTATACTATCATTTACTTTTTTATATTGCGTAACATAAGGATCTTCACTTAATGTTATTAACAACCCTAAAGCATCTTGCCTGTAGGATGCCGACTTAATTTTTTCTGCTATTTCAAATGCTTTCAACGCATTTTCTTTAGCCAAACTACTATTGCCTGTATTAAAATAGTATTGTGCTAAATGTGTATAACTTTTATACTTAGAAACTGTATCTTTAACAAAACTCCTCATTTTTAAAGCTTGCTTCATTAACCTTAATCCTTCATCAGTATTAGATAACTTTGAATTTATAAATCCTAAATTATCCATTACAAGCGCAATAGTTAATGTATCGTCTATTCGCTTTGTTAAATCATAAGCCTTAGACAATGCTTGTTTAGCCTCATTAAAATCATTATGTTTTTTATAAGTATTAGAAATATTATTATAGACAATAGCACTATCTTTTGCATTTACCGACAACTCTAACACCTTATTATAAAGGCTTAAAGATTTCTTTTTATTTTGTTGCTCATAATAAAGCATTCCCAAAAGATTATAAAAGCTTTTTTGATAATGTATACGATTTGGAATAGTTGAATGCTTGTTCAAAACACCTATAGCTTTAACTGATATTTGCTCGCTTTCATCATAAGCTCCCAGTTTATAATTGATACTAGACAAATAATACATGCTATTTAATTGGCTAGGTATATCGCTTTTTAATTCAGCTTTTTTTAGTCTTTCATTGAAGAATTTATACGATTGAAATACATCTGTAGCGTTTTTGGGATATAGAACTTTATTTTGGTAAAAATATAAGCTATCCAGTGCTTGTTGTGAAAAACAAGAATTTAATCCAAGACATAAAAAGAGGAATGAAAATAGTATCTGTTTCATTCCTCTAAAATAACAACTTTTTTATTTAATCAACTGGGTCGATTGGAGGTGGTGGCGGTGGAGGTGGTGGCGGAATTTCGCCATTTTCACCACAACACGCTTGTGGGTTTACTTCTTCAGAAATACTCTCAGGATTGCAGCCATAAAATAGCATATTGACCCCAAGAACACATATTATTACATATACTTTTTTCATCTTGATACTCGTTAAAAATTAAACATAGGTGTTGCCCTCCGAGTTCTACTCGGATAGAATCTTTACGCAACACTACTCTCTGGGTAAAGAGGAGCTCTTCTCTTTAATTGGGAAGTGTGATTTTAAAACAGCAAGTATGTATTGTCTTCCCATGCAACACGACACTATACCATTCAAAATCAGTTAGAAATAAATTTCATAACCTTATATCAACTAAGGTTTTATTACTAATTCTACAGCAAATGAAAAAAGATTATATAAAGCTGACTGGAAACACTTTGGAAAGTTTTTAGAAATGTTTTTCCTTTAATTTTCCCAGTGAAATCTTTAATTTTAACATTACTAATTACCAACACATTATGTTAAAAAATTTAATTATTGATGCTTTTAAAAAAGGGGAGGAACATTTAAAACATCAAGGCATTGCCTCACCTACCAACACTGCTATTTCAGAATTTTTATCTACTTTTCTGACTGATGATTTTAAAACACCAATTAGCTCAAAAACTTTAAGGAATTATTATAAAAGTGCACAAGACAGTTCTGAAAGAGATATAAGTATATCGCGCGCTGACGTCATTCAATCATTATGTGAATTTCTAAACTATGAGAGCTTTAAAGACTATTCTATACAACATGGCCTCAATGAAACGACATCCAATCGTTTTATTAAATCTAAAACGTATTGGGTAATTGGAGGTGTTGCTATTGGGTGTATTGTACTTCTCTTTCTATTTTTTTATAACAAAACTGAGCCAAGACTAATGGTATGGGATATAGACCACTATAAAGAAGTTAAACTTGATTTAGAACTATATGATTTAAAAGATTTAAAATACTACAAACAAGAACGTATCGATCATTTTAAAAAGGTTCTTCCGGATTGTAATTATGCTTTTTTTAATGATGATGGTAGTGTAAAAATTTGGTATGGAAAAAACCGTGCTAAACAATTAGAATATTTTACTGATTTGGGATTGCATCCTGAAACTGGTAAAACCCTAAAACCCATTACAAAATACATGATAAAAACTCATATTTGTGAATAGTCTAATCTTTTCTGAGTATCGCTATAAAAGGAAACCCCAAATTATAATTTGGGGTATTTATTTGATATACTAATTTATTTCTCAAGCATTATCTTTTTCTGCCTCTTTGGGTAGTACAACTACGACATCTTGATAAGTAGGTGACTGACAACTCATACACGCCATTTGTTCTTCCTATTTGAGATGTATTAAAATCGTACGATACTCCAAATCTAAAATCAGTGTACTCCAAACCAAAAAACGCGTTTACTGAAGTTAACAAATGACTATTAGAGCTACTTCCATTTGGGTTTGAAACCGCAGTAATTGCAGCTAAAAACTGATTGACCTGAAACATCGCACCTAAATCTAAACGATTGTACTCGCCTTGTTGCATGTAATTAGTTGTCATCATTATACTATAATCGTTTAAAAAGGGAAAACGATAAGTCGCATGAAGTGAATAAAAAATATCTAACGGAAGATTTTCACCTTGTACAAAAGAAATATTAGGTCTATTAAGATGCTTTACAGAAGCCCCAAACCAATAGGCGATTCCATTATGCTCTTCTTTTTCAAAAACAATTCCTGAAGAGATATCTAAAAAGAAGACGTTGTCATTATTTAATGCTAAAGGATCTACTGATGTTGAGCTTACTGTTCCTGTATTTATATTGATTTGGTCAGCAAGAGTTAGAGAACTAAACCTAAAGTCTTTAAAACCTGCTCCTACCTCAACTGCAGGTCTAAAATACCAACCTCCATTAAGGTTAACTCTATGCGCATAATTGGCATTGATTTGATGATGTGAATAATTGGTAAACGACTCGTGGTGTCTTAATCCACTGAGTCCAAAACCAAACCCTTGTCCTGAACCGTATTCTATAGATTTATTCCAAAAAAAGTACTGCGTGTTGATTTTTAAGTCCAAATTAGGCCATTGCGTTCTGTGTAACAGCCCTAAATGGGTTCGACCGTTATCTTCAAACCCTGAAAACGCAGGGTTTAAGGTTTCTTGCACAAAAAATGATTGTGTAAAAATAGGATCTTGTGCACGTGCAACATATCCAAATAAAAACAATAAAATAGTTAGTAGTGATTTTTTTATCCTCATTATAACGCTCTATTTAATAAATACAAATGCACCTTGTTTTGTAACCGTATCGCCATAAAATGTTTTGGCTGAAAAGGTGTAGTAATAGTTTCCGTTTTCGGCTTCTTCTTCTTTTACTTTTCCGTCCCAACCTCTAATATCATCTCCAGACTCTGAGTAGATAAGGCTTCCCCAAGTATCATATATGTTAATTTCTAAGGTGTTTAAGCCTACATAAACAGGTCCAAAATAATCGTTTAAAGTATCTTCATTAGGTGTAAATGCATTAGGCATTATAAGTTTATAACCAGGTTCAACAATAAGCGTTATTGTATGGGTGTATACACATCCAAACGGATAGGTTACTGTTTGCGTAACCACATAGTTTCCTACTTCTAAATAGGTATGTGTTGGATTTTCTTCAGCTGAAAAATTGCCATCTCCAAAATCCCACAGAATGCTCTCAAAATCGCCAGTTGCAGTATTTGTAAACTGTATAGGATCGCTAATAGCATACACTCCATAGTTTTCAAACCCAAAAGACGTAGTCTCGAATCCTGGGTTTCCTAAAACTGGGATGTCTACATCAAAACTATAATTGGTAGTACAACCCTGACTATCTACAACTTCTAAAAGCACTAGTCCGTTAATATCAGTAGTCATTAATTCATTGTTTGCTCCACTAACTGTACCGCTTGACCAATTGTATTGAAATGGTGGTACTCCTCCACTTGCCATAGCTACAAATGTTTGGTTAACAGTTTGTGCTTCACAATCTACATCAGACTGTGTTTCGACTTGCAACTCTAGAGGTTCAAACCTTGTTACGTCCCAGCTTCCTTGAACTTCGCAACCATTAACGTCAGTAACTACAACTGTGTAGGTATTTGGAGGTATGCTATCTAAATCTTCGGTAGTTGCACCATTAGACCACAACACATCAAATGGAGGTGTACCTCCTTGAATGAGTAAATTTATTGCACCACTGTTGGTATCATCACAATCAAGCGCATTAGTAATGTTGGCAGATAGTACCAAAGGATTGATATCAAAAATTGTAAAACTTTCTTGAATGACGCATGGTGTTCCGTCAGTAATAGTAACTGTATACGTCCCAGGTGCTAAATTATTACGCTCCACTCCTGCTGTTGGGTCGTCATTCCAATCGACCGTAACAGGGTCAATTCCTCCAACTAAATTTAAAGCTATACTTGCATCGTTTTCTCCTGCACAAGACATTTGAGTAACAACAGGGTCTATTAGAAAAACTGGAGCTTCTTCAATTTCTATCGGAACATCTCTTTGACAGTTTTCAGCATCAGTAATTGTAATGGTATAAATTCCTGCAGAAAGGTTTGTTTGACTATTACCTGTACCAAAATTACTCCAAGCGATGTCGTAAGGCGGAACACCTCCTGAAATGTTATTGATTGTAATTGATGCATTATTATCTCCATAGCACTCTATTTCGGTAGTTGTCACATCAATATTTATTTCATCATTTTGAATAATCGTAACTTCTAAAACAGCAATACAGTTAGAACTATCTGTAACCGTTACTGTATATAAACCAGCAAATAAAGTATCAATATCTTGGTTAGTACTCGCATAACCGTTTGGTCCAACCCAAGAAAAAGTATAGTCTGGTCGACCACCTGAAGCTTCAATTGTAATAGCACCTGTATTATCTCCAAAACACAACACATTGGTTTGGTCTAGTAAACTTACCGTTAACAAAGGAGGTTCATCAATAACAAACTCTTGAGTTATTGGTCCACAGCTATTACCATCGGTTACTGAAACTTCGTACACTCCAGGACCTAAATTTGTTACATCTTCATCCGTTGAAAAAGGACCTCCATTAAGCGTCCAGTTATAGGTGTAAGGCATTGTTCCTCCTGAAATATCAATACCTATTGACCCATCATTTGCACCAAAGCAAGATATTGTATCAGGATCAAAATTGACAGCACTAAACACAAGCTCATCTGGTTCAATAATTTCAAAAGTTTCGGTATAAGGACAACCTCCATCATCTTCTATGTTAAGCACATAAGTTCCTGCTTCTAGATTAAAAACATCTTCGTTAGTACTTGTAAATCCGTTAGGTCCTGACCAATCGATATTATAAGGATTTCCTGTTGAAAAAGGCACACCTCCAACAATATCAATTTCTATTGACGCATTATTAGACTCAAAGCAGGTATTATTAATAACTGTTGTAGTTACAGAAATTGAAGGATTTACAGTAACTATCACTTCAAAATTTGCTCCTACACAATTTCCTGAAATAGGCGTAACTGTATAAGTTACAGTAGAAGGATTAACTGTTGTGTTTTCTAAAAATTGTGTTATTGAAGCTACAGGCGTTAACTGCTCAGAAGCACCAACACTACTTCCTGCAGGAGTAACCGTTGGCGTAGACCAAGTATACATTGTATTTGCTGGTACTGTATCTCCATTGGTAGCATCTGGATTGTGTACAAACGCGTTACCACTACAAATTAACACTGTTGCATCGCTAATATCTGGTGTTTCGTTAACAGTAATTTCAGCAACTGCAGAAATCAACTCTGAACAACCACCTGAATTAAACGTTATAATACAGTAATAAAATGTGGTTCCCACAGAAGACACATCAGGTAAATAACTTGCTGTTGTTGCTCCTGCAATAGCTGTTCCTGTTGTGGTGTCATTAACTGTATTTTCATACCATTGGTATGTTGGAGTTCCTGTTCCGTCTACGTAAGCTACTTGAAGCGTTGCTGTTGTTTCTCCTAAGCATAATACATCAGACATTGGTTGAGTTGTAAATTGCGCGCCTGCACTAATTTCAACTTCAGCAGTATCACTTACTACCTCACAACCAGACACATCTTGCTGCACCACGCAGTAATAGTAAAACGTGCCTACAGTATCAACTGGTGGTGTGTAAGTGCTACTTGTTGCTCCTACAATTAGGGTTCCTCCTGTATTACTATTTACAGTATTTACATACCATTGATAACTCACTGTTCCTAAACCTCCATTAGCAACAACTTCTAAATTTTGTACACTGGTATTTTGACATAAACTTTGAGATGCAATAGGTTGCGTTGTTACTACAGGATCATCAACCACTACCACTTCTGCTACATCGCTTACCAAACCTGCACATCCACTTGCTGTAAACACAACCTCAACATAATAGTAATAATTTCCAGCTGTTGTATATGCTGGAGGTGTATAATTTGCCATTGTCGCACCTGCAATTGGTGTTCCTCCTGTTGTACTACTAGTAGTGTTACTAAACCATTGGTATGAAATTGTTCCTGTTCCTCCTGAAGTGACTACAGACAACTCATCTGCTAGACCACCAACACAAACAGATTGCGTAGCAATAGGCTCAACATCAATTTGAGAAGAATTAACTACTTCAACTAGAGCTGCATTAGACGTTATCTCATTACAACCACCAGTTGAAAACGTAATTACGACATAATAATACATCTCTCCAACAGTATCTGTTGGTGGTGTATATGTTGCTGAAGTTGCACCTGCAATAGGTGTTCCTGTTGTAGTATCGTTAACCGTATTTTGATACCATTGATAGTTTGGTGTTCCTGTTCCTTGAATGGTTACCGACAAATCATCAGGTGTTCCATTTAAACATACCGAATTTGGTATGGGTTGATCTGTGATTAATGGTGCAGGTTCTACTGTGATTTCAAAATCTACTGGAGCTCCATTACAACCATTAATATCAGGTGTTACTGTATAAATAAGAATGATTGGATTAGATGTGTTATTTACAAGTGTTTGAGCAGGAATTACATCGGAAGTTCCTGATGGCACATATCCTGTTAAACCTGCAGGATTATTTGATACCCAACTGTATGTTGTAGCACTATTATCAGACGTTAAGTTAATAGCTGCGGTTTCGACTCCAGAACAAATGGATTGCGTTAAATTGGTATTTGTAATTGTAGGTGTTTCATTAACCGAAAAATCTTGAGTTACTGTTGTTGTACCACAACTATTAGTAACACTGAATGTTATTGTGTAGTTACCTATTGTATTATAAGCAATGGTTCCTGGGTTAAGTGTATTGGACGTTGCAGGAACACCTCCAGGAAAGCTCCAACTGTAAGTGACCGTTTCAGATGCTGGAGCACAAGACACAACTGTTGCTACAGGATTTACAGAAGCTGTCCCACAACTATCAGTAACTGGATTTAAGGTCGCTGCTGGAGGTTGTTTAACTTCAACTATTTCAGATATTGTGCTACTTCCACAAGCATTAGTTGCAGTTAGTGTTATTGTATATATTCCTGCATTATCAAATTGGAACGATGGGTTTACAGAATTTTCGTCTGTACCATTAGTAAAACTCCAAGATTCAGTAGTACCACAGAAATCAGGTGTATAAGCTATTTCCCATAAATACGTTTCAGCACTACAAGTCATAGATGTATCTGTAGTATTAGTAGCAGCTACTATAAATGGAGCACAACCATTATTAGCATCTAATGTAAAGTCGGCTACTAGTTCTGGTTCTACACAAATGGTTTTAATTATTTCATCGGTTTCACCACAAAAATTTTCGGCATATAAGGTAATGTTAAAAGTTCCTGCTGCAGTGTAAGTGTGCGACGGATTTTCATCGGTAGACGTATTGCCATCTCCAAAATCCCAATAATACAGTGAGTTTGTGGTACAGTTTTGGTTATAACCTCCTGTGGTTAAATTAGTAAATTGAACAGGTACATCTACACAAGCAGGCGATTCAAATTCAAAATCTACATCAGGCTTACTTAATATAATAATTGGTCCTGCTGTTAAATCGGTTTGTCCGCAAGAGGTCACAATACTCAAAAAGACTGTATAGTTTGGACTTGGACAATTAGATTCAGTATAGGTATGTGGTATTGGATAATTTTGTGATGCAGCAGGATTTGAGGCATTATAATATGTAGATGCTTCTAACTGTGTTTGCGTGTAAGTAACTTGGGTGCCATCTCCATAATTAACATAGTATACAGTGTCTGGTGGGTTAATTCCCCAAGACCCAATAGCAAAATCTATTGGAGACACAGGCAAACAAAGGTTTACTGTATTTCCAGGAATTTCAATCGCTCCTACTGGATTACTTGAATTTTTAATTAAAATCGTTTCGGTATTTATACAGCCTGTATCGCTATAACCAGTAACAACCATATTAAAAGACCCTAACTCCAAATAAGTATGCGAAAGCGGAAACGTCACGTTAGTTTCTGTTGTGCCATCTCCCCAATCAATGTCATAAGATACGATACAGCTATCTGAAGGTGAGGTATTCCCAACGTTTACAGTATATTCAGGATCTGATGTGTTATTTCCACAATTATCAAAAGGTGGACTAAATTGTGCATCTAAATCTTCAAAACTCATATTAGGCTTTTGTTCAACACTAATGGTTTTAGAAATAGACGCTGTACATCCATTAGTATCGGTTACAGTAAGAGTTGCTGAAAAAGTAGAAAACCCACAACCTTCAGCTACATATTCGTGTGACGGATTTTGAGCAGTTGAAGAATCTCCATCTCCAAAAGCCCAATCGTAAGTATAAGGTCCATTTCCTGTTACATTAGGCGTAAATACAACTGGTGTTCCTGAGCAAGCTCCATTATTACTAAATGTAAAATCTACTGTAGGAGGTGTCCCGACAACTATAGTTACTGTGCCATTTTCGTTAGTTGCGTCTCCATTAGCATCAGTCACTGAGATTAACTCATAAACAAACGTTCCTGCTGTTGCTGTACTTGCATTAAGAGCTACCGAATTATTGCTACCAGTTGTAGAAACCGTTAAAGACGCTCCACCATTTATAGTATACGTAAAGGTATAAGGTGTAGTTCCATTAGAGCCTGTAAATGTAACTTGCGGATTAGGACTATCGTTAAGACACACGTCTGCATCTCCATCAATAGTAGCGTTTGGCATCATTGCATTGTTTAAACTAATTAAATCTTTATTGTACAGTGACTGAGTGAAAACGTCTTTATTCATATTAAAGACACTAAATAAACAACACACTATGCAAAGCGCTATTGCAAGTAAACGGAATGTATTTTTGTTCATAAGCAAATGATATTAAATGGCTTAGAAAAAATAAATGTAGTTAAATTCTTATTAAATTAACATTTGTTGTATATTAATTTTAAGTCAATTCAACACTTTGACTATAGGTTTAATTTTTAAATTCTCACAAAACGCTTTTCGGTATCGCTATATTCAAATTCATAAATATCATACTTACCATGATTAGAATCTTTTTCAAGCTTTTGGGCCACAATCATTTTATGTCCATCGCTTCTTAGGTTAATCATACCATGTCTTGTTAAGTAAGAATTAATCTCTTTATATTTTTTTGTAGCATCCTCTTTAAGCGCCTTTATGGCTTGTTCATTTTCGGGTGTATCAATAAAATTATTGAGTAAGTTTTCATAATCTTTTTGAGCTCGCTCCCATGTTTGGTATTTTAAAACCAGTTCTGGTATTGTAGCTGTTGAGAACTCTTTATTGGATCTAGCCAACTCAGTACTAAAAATCAAAGGTTTTTTACTATATCCTGTTTTTCCTATTGCACCTAAAGTATCAGGTCTTGGGTGACTATAGTTTTCATCGTCACCACTAGAGATTACAGTTCCTAATGCATTAACATGCTCTAAAAATTCATAATTGAACAAATGACTTCCATGATGGCACGCTTTTGCAATATCAACTTGAAGTTTATCAGACGCTTCATCACCCAAACATGTATTAATATACTCGCCAGCTTCTTCATTTATATCGCCACCTAATAGTACTTTGAGCTTTTTGTACTTTAGCTTTAATAATACTGAATGTCCGTTTTTGGTTTTTCCTTGACTACCAAAGTATGGCAATGCTTTTTTTCCGTCAATATTTGTAAGAATTGGACTTAACACTTCTAATGAAAAACTTGTATCAGAACCATCACCTACTATAAATCCGTCATTACTATTTAACCCTATAAACTCTGGGTCTTGTAGTTGATTGAGTGTTTTAAAAATAGTTTTACAATATTGCGAACCACTACCGCTTAAGTTTTCGTCATCACTCAATACACTTTTTACTTCATCATCTGAAAACAGCAACGTCGTTATGTAATCTTTACCATCAGAAAGTTCTTCTTTTTTGCCTAATTGAGTGTTCCAGCCTTTATCAATACGCTTTGGTCTTTGAACTATGCCACTGTGATAAATTTTATCAAACTCAACCGCTGGAGCTTCAAAAATTTGTGAAAACCCTAAAAAATGATCATTATCAGGATGGCTCAACAATGCTTTAAATTTAAAGGGCAACGCTGTGTTTTTATCTAAGTTAAATCGCCAATACAAATAGCGATACATATTATCGCCTTTACCAGCATCGATAAGATAATGTTCATCATTAGGAGTGATTAAATGACATCCATCGCCTTGACCTATATCTACAAAATTGACTTCTAGAACACGCTCTTTTTGAAGATCGTTAATGTGTATCCAACCTAATTTATTTCTTGATTTTACTTTAACATGATTATTAACAACTTCTAAATCGACTATACTTATATAATCACCAAAAAGAAGGTGCTGTGTCCATTTTCCATCTTCATTTTCATCAGGATAAATTTTCGCATCCGGAAACGCTGCAAAAGAATAATTGGAGTTATTTTTTACATTATACTTTGAAGTATCTAATTGAGCCATAATTAATATTTTAGAGTTAAAAAATGAAGTTAACTAAACTCCATGCTATTAACTCATCATTTAAAATGACTATTAGTATATAGGGAAGGGATTATAAATTTACAAAAATCTTTTTAAGCTCCTAGTTTTGCTATTAATTAAGTATTAAATTATCAAATCATGTTAGTATTTTAACTCTATTTCGCACTTTAATACAGCTTAACAAACCAACTCTATACTGCTGATTAACAATCAATTAAACTCATAACAATCATCGGGTAAAATTGCATTTTATCGAAGAATAGTTTTTCTCTATTTTTTTTAACAACCGTCAAAGTATAAATAAGCATTTCAACGAGTATTTTTCATGTAAGGCTATATTGACAATAAATTTGGGCATTCCCTTTTATTTATACAATTAATAGCTATTTAACAACTAAACAATTAGCCCCATTTATTAAAACAAAGACAAATAGTTTATACAAATTATAGCTAAAATGAAAAAATATTTACTTCGCATCATTGCAATTGTAATTGCTTTGATTTCTAATTTAAGCATTAGTCAATCCAACATATACGAGAGTTATTTAATACTAGATATCAACAGTGCTGGAAACACCTATTATAATTTACAGGCAAATACAGGAAACCAAGATTTTGATGGTTTAAATCTTGGAACTTTTACCTCATCAAATAGTTTAATACTTAATGGCGCTCAAAATCAAACTTATAAATGCTTTAGCGACAATATTTTAAATAGCTGGTTGGACTACAGGATTTATTTAATAAGTGATGCTCCTTCAGCTTTTATTCCTCACGAAATTTTATTTAACACTGATGACGGAACTTCTAATCATTGTGGCGGAAACAGTATAGATCAAACTTGGGAATCTTCAGGTGCTAATATTAATATTTTAAACGGATTACCTTCAGGTGATTATTACCTTGAAGTTTATACTAGGTCAGAATATGATACAAATAATGACAATATCCCTGATGGAACTCACTACGCTAGCAATGGAGGAGCTAACTACAGAGCTACTTTTAGGGCAGATAATCCGCCAACAGCTAACTGTAATACTACACTAACAGTTTATCTAGACGCTACAGGTAACGCATCAATAAACACTACTGATATCAATAATGGTTCTACTGATGACTTTGACACGCCTACTTTATCAATTGATGTCAACTCATTTGACTGTTCCAATATTGGAAGCCCTGTAATTGTTACCTTGACCGCTGAAGATTCTTTAGGTCAGACTGACACTTGCACTACAACAGTAACAGTTGTGGACACTATCAATCCTGACACACCTGCATTAACAGATATAACTGCTGAGTGTAATGCTACTGTTACAGCTCCAACAACAACTGATAATTGTGGTACTATCATAACAGGAACAACTTCTGACGCAACAACATTTAACACTCAAGGAACGTATACTATAACTTGGAATTTTGATGATGGTAATGGAAATGATATAGATGTTATACAAAACATAGAAATCGATGATGTTACTGCTCCTGTTCCTGATGTGGCGACGCTTGCTGATATGACGGATGAATGTGAAGTGACAGCTTTAACGCCTCCTTCAGCTACTGATAACTGTGGTGGCTATGTTACAGTAACACATAATGCGACTTTACCGATTACCACTCAAGGTACAACTGTAGTGACTTGGACTTATGATGATGGGAACGGAAACTCGTCTACCCAAACTCAAGATGTAGTTATAAATGATGTTACTGCTCCTGTTCCTGATGTAGCGACACTTGCTGATGTGACTGCTGAATGTGAAGTGACAGCTTTAACGCCTCCTTCAGCTACTGATAATTGTGGTGGTACTGTAACGGTAACTCATAATGCCACTTTACCAATCGCTACTCAAGGTACAACTGTGGTAACTTGGACTTATGACGATGGTAACGGAAATACGTCTACACAAACCCAAAACGTGGTTATTGATGATGTTACTGCTCCTGTTCCTGATGTGGCGACGCTTGCTGATGTAACGGATGAATGTGAAGTGACTGCTTTAACACCTCCTTCAGCTACTGATAATTGTGGTGGTACGGTAACTGTAACTCATGATGCCTCTTTACCAATTACTACTCAAGGTACAACTGTAGTGACTTGGACTTATGATGATGGTAACGGAAATACATCTACACAAACTCAAAACGTGATTATTGATGATGTTACTGCTCCTGTTCCTGATGTGGCGACGCTTGCTGATGTAACTGCTGAATGTGAAGTGACTGCTTTAACACCTCCTTCAGCTACTGATAACTGTGGTGGCTCTGTTACGGTAACGCATGATGCCACTTTACCAATTTCTACTCAAGGTACAACTGTTGTGACTTGGACTTATGATGATGGTAACGGAAATACATCTACACAAACTCAAAACGTGGTTATTGATGATATTACTGCTCCTATTCCTGATGTGGCGACGCTTGCTGATGTGACTGCTGAATGTGAAGTGACAGCTTTAACGCCTCCTTCAGCTACTGATAATTGTGGTGGTACTGTAACGGTAACTCATAATGCCACTTTACCAATCGCTACTCAAGGTACAACTGTGGTAACTTGGACTTATGACGATGGTAACGGAAATACATCTACACAAACCCAAAACGTGGTTATTGATGATGTTACTGCTCCTGTTCCTGATGTGGCGACGCTTGCTGATGTAACTGCTGAATGTGAAGTGACTTCTTTAACACCTCCTTCGGCTACTGATAACTGTGGTGGCTCTGTAACAGTAACACATAATGCGACTTTACCGATTACCACTCAAGGTACAACTGTAGTGACTTGGACTTATGATGATGGAAACGGAAATACATCTACTCAAACTCAAGATGTAGTTATAAATGATATTACTGCTCCTGTACCTGATGTGGCGACACTTGCCGATGTAACTGCTGAATGTGAAGTGACTACTTTAACGCCTCCTTCAGCTACTGACAACTGTGGTGGTACGGTAACTGTAACTCATGATGCCTCTTTACCAATCGCTACTCAAGGTACAACT
>NZ_SOQZ01000003.1:5000-380826 GCF_004366715.1 Meridianimaribacter flavus | reverse complement strand
AACTGTGGTGGTACGGTAACTGTAACTCATGATGCCTCTTTACCAATCGCTACTCAAGGTACAACTGTAGTGACTTGGACTTATGATGATGGAAACGGAAATACATCTACACAAACTCAAAACGTGGTTATTGATGATGTTACTAACCCAACTATAAATTGCCCTGGCAACATTACAACAACTAATGACACTGGACTATGTTCAGCTATCGTAACTTATGCAGCTCCTTCTGGTTCTGATAATTGCGGTTCAGTTACTATTACTCAAACCGCAGGTTTACCTTCAGGAAGTGCATTTCCTGTAGGAACTACTACAAACACATTTGAAATTGAAGACACAGCTGGTAATACAACGTCTTGTTCGTTTACAGTAACAGTTAATGATAATGAAAACCCAACAATAGCCTGTCCTTCTGATATCACAGTAGACGCTGATAACAATTGTGAAGCAACTAGCGTAACATTAATCAGCCCAACCGTTAATGATAACTGTAGCATTGACACCATCACAAATAATGCACCAGCTACATTCCCTCTAGGAAATACAACAGTTACTTGGACTGTAACTGATTTAGCAGGAAACAGTAGTCAATGTACTCAAATTATAACTGTAAATGACGTAACACCTCCTACGATTACTTGTCCTGGAGATATTACTGTAAATGCTGATACTGGACTTTGTACTGCTAGTGGTGTAAGCTTAGGTACTCCAACAGTAGATGATAACTGTGGTGTTGGTTATAGTAATGATGCGCCTGCTATTTTCCCTCTAGGTCAAACGATAGTAACTTGGACAGCAAATGATGGATATAGTAATTCAACTACTTGCACTCAAATTGTAACTGTAGTTGACAATGAAGCACCAAATGTAATATGTCAAAATTTAAGTTTACAGTTAAACCCAACAACAGGCTTAGCAACAATTACTGCTAATGATATAGACAACGGTTCAACAGACAATTGCTCTATTTCAAATATGACAT
Source organism: Meridianimaribacter flavus (assembly GCF_004366715.1). GTDB lineage: Bacteria > Bacteroidota > Bacteroidia > Flavobacteriales > Flavobacteriaceae > Gaetbulibacter_B > Gaetbulibacter_B jejuensis. Next base: position 379,844 of record NZ_SOQZ01000003.1, on the reverse strand, counting down.
TGTCGCAAACTACTTTTGATTGTAATGATATTGGAACAAACACAGTAACATTAACAGTGACTGATGGTTCAGGAAACTCTGATTCTTGTACTGCAACGGTAACCATAACCGATGCTTCTCAAGGTGCCTCAGTTTCTATAAGTGTAAACAACAACCCTGTTTGTGCTGGTGAAGCAGTAACTTTTACTGCTACACCTGTTAATGGTGGAGCAACTCCATCGTATGAATGGTTTGTTAATGGTGGTTCTGTAGGAAACAATAGTAATACTTTTACTACAAGTACACTCACCAACAATGATCAAGTATCAGTTGAAATGACTTCAAGTGTTTCGGTATGTGCTACAGCAGTGAGCAGTAATACAATTACTATGACTGTTAACCCACTTTTACCTGTAACCTTCAACTTAAACGCATCAGCTAATCCTGCCTGTAATGGAGATAATTTAACCTTTTTTGTTACAGGTTTAACAAATGGAGGCTCTAACCCTTCTTATCAATGGTATGTTAATAGTAACCCTGTTGGAACAAATACCAACTCTTACAGTTCCTCAGCCATTAATAATGGAGATATCATCTCAGTTTCTGTGACATCAAACGCTACTTGCGCTACTCCTATACCTGCTACTGAAAGTTTAACAATGACTGTAACACCTGATGCTACAATTTCATTAACTTCAGCTAATAACAATCAAACAATTTGTAATGGAGATAGTTTAGTTAATATTACATATAATATTGCTAATGCTACTGGAGCAACAATTACAGGAATCCCTACAGGTATCAGTGGATCATACACTAGTGGTGTTTTTACAATTAGTGGTACTCCCAGTCAAATAGGAACATTTAACTATACTGTAACCCCAATTGGTTGTGGTGGAAATACTGCTACAGGAACAATTACTGTTGGTCCTGATGCTACTATAACTTTATTATCTAGTTCAGAAAATCAAGGTATTTGCAATGACAATAGTGACTCTGTAAATCTTCAATTTCAATTAAATTCTGGAGCTACAGGAGCAACTTTAACAAGTACACCTGCTTTACCTGCTGGAATTACTGGGTCTTATAATGCTGCTACAGGGATATACACAATAAGCGGAACTACTACACAACCAGGTATTTATAATTACACGGTTTCAACCATTGGTTGTGGAGCTGGAGACTCTATATCAGGAATCATTACTGTATATAATGGTGTTCCTAGCACACCTAATAATATAAATGGTCCTTTTTCTTTATTTTGTCCTGTTGCCGAATTAGTATACTCTGTTCCTTACGATCCTAATGTTGAAACTTACAATTGGACTGTATCAGGAGGACTTACTATTGAGTCAGGACAAGGCACTAATGAAGTTACAATTACTGTAAATGGCACTTTTGCTTTTTTTGAAACTGTATCTGTTTCGGCTACAAATGCTTGTGGAACATCTTCAACAGCTAGTGAACTAATATTCTTAAACTTCTCTGGAACTGACATTGATGCTGGACCAGACATTTATGTTTGTGAAGGTACAACTCAAGTCACTATGAATGGTAATGCTGGAGGGTTAAACTATGACGAATGGACTTGGGATGATAATGGTGCAGGCGGAAGTTTCTCAACAGAATTAGTTGGAAATGATTGCGTTTGGGTATGTACCGACTATTTCTTATGGTGGTGTGTTGATGGGTATTATGACTGTAGTGATATTTATGATTACACGGAAACAAGTACTTACACCATTCCTTCATCAGCTCAACCAGGTGACATTATTACAATATCTTTACTAGCTGAAAGTACTTTTTGGTGTGACCCATTAGAAAGTACAATGCAAATTCATATAATAGAAAACCCTGATGCTACAATATCTTCTTCAGATGTTACACTTTGTCAAGGAGATTCAACTACTATTACTTTTACAGGTACTCCTAATTCTGAAATTAGATATAATGATGGTTCAGGAAACACATGGCTACCTTTAGGTCCAAGTGGGTCTACAACTATTACTGTTTCACCTACCACTACCACAACATATAGCTTAAACAGAGTACGATACAATCCTGCAACTTATCCAGGAGGAGGAAATAATTGTGCTTTAGCATTAAATGAAACAGTTACTGTAAATATTAATGAACCTGCTACTATTACAGCTCCTAACGATATTACAATTTGTGAAGGAGAAACCGTTAACCTTTCTTCAATCACTTATTCAGGAACAAATGCTGTAGTAACGTGGACGACTTCTGGGTCAGGTAACTTTTCTGGTAACACATATACACCAAGTGCGGGTGATATCTTTAATGGTTCGGTAACACTTACAGCAATAAACACACCTAGTGATGGAATATGTCCTAGCGATAGCGATACTATGGTAGTTACAATAAATCCTTTAGCTACAGTGTATGCTGGTGTTGATCAAACGATATGCGAAGGAGAATCTGTAACGCTATCTTCAGCTTCTTATGGAGGAAGTGCCACTTCTGCTTCATGGAGTACAGCAGGTGATGGTGGCTTTGTCGGCAACATATATACTCCTGGAGCTTCTGACATAACAAACGGAAGTGTAGTGCTTACCTATACAACAAATAATCCTAGTGGACCTTGTGGTTCAGCAAGCGACACTGTAACTATAACGATTAATCAAGCGGCTACTGTTAATGCTGGAAACGATGTAACCATTTGTGAAGGAGATGTTGTAAACTTATCTTCTGCTAACTATGGAGGAAGTGCTACTTCAGCTACTTGGAGCACATCAGGAACTGGTAACTTCTCATCTGGAATCTACACTCCAAGTGCTGCTGATATAACTAATGGCTCAGTTACTTTAACTTATACGACAAACAATCCTGCAGGACCATGTGGTGTAGCAGTAGATTCAAAAGTTGTTACTATCAACCCATTACCTGTAGTTGATGCAGGTACTAACCAAGCCATTTGTGAAACAAGTGGTAGCATTAACCTTAACGCAACCTTAGGAGGAAGCACAACTGCTACTTGGTCTTCATCAGGTGATGGTACTTTCAATAACAACAATCCTAATGCTATTTATACGTTAGGAGCTAATGATATTACTAATGGCAGTGTAACATTGACTTATACAACAAATTCAGCCATAGCTCCTTGTAGTAACACATCTGATTCTGTTACCTATACTATAGTTCCATTTACAACAGCATCAGCATCTATTGCGGTTCCTGCTACTGGATGTACTGCTCAAATTACTTTATCAGGAAATGGTTCTGGTCAATGGTCAGCAACTTCAAGTACTGGACATAGTTTTAGTTTTTCTAACGTAAATGACCCTAATGCTACATTTATAGGTGAAAGTGGTGGCACGTACAGTATTATATGGACTATTACAAATCCTTCTCCTTGTGGTAATTCACAAGCCACTTTGGCTAATATTAGTTTCCCTAACTGTGGTAATAATATTGATTTTGATGGTATTGATGATACAGTTTCATTCAATGATAATTTTGATCTTAACGGTCCTTTCAGTATAGAAATTTGGGTAAAACCAAATGCACTTGGAACCATCAAGACTATTTATTCTAAAAGGAATGCGCTTAACTTAAGTACTGGTTTTGATTTAAGATTAGTAAATAATACACTATCGTTTAGATGGAATGGTGGCGGACAAGTTTCTGCAACTGGATTAACCACTAACAGATGGTATCATACAGCTGTTACATTTGATGGTTCAACATATAGGCTTTATGTAGATGGTGTAGAAATAAACAGTAACACAGGTGGTGCTCCTAATGCAAACAACAGAAGATTTTTATTAGGCGCAATGGACAGAAACACTAACATACCAACTAACCATTTTAACGGTTGGCTAGATGAATTGCGTATTTGGAATACAGCACTTACAGCTACCCAAATTCGTGAAATGATGAATCAAGAAATTGAGCAAAATGGTGCAAATGTTAGAGGTTCTGTTTTAGGTTTAGATATTGCTGGATTAAACTGGGCAAATCTTGATGCTTATTATCAAATGAATCAAGCTTTTGATGTTAGTGGAGGACTATTAAATGCAAACCTTGGTGGAATTAATGGTAATCTATTAAACATAAACTCAACGCAGCAAGAGACTTCTCCTCTACCTTATGTAAGTAATCAAAACGGGACTTGGAATAATCAAAACACATGGTTAAATGGTACTGTACAACAAGTTCCTAACGCCAATGGTATTAATGGAACTTCGGTTAACTGGAACATTGTAAGAACTCAGCATGATGTAACGTCAGGAAATAGAGCAACTACTGTTTTAGGTTTACTTGTTGACGCTAACCGATATAGCATTACCAATGACCAACAGCTAAACGTTAGTAAATACTTAAAAATTGATGGTGTTCTGGATTTAGTTGGTGAGTCTCAGTTATTACAACCGAATAATAGTATTGTTGATTATACAGGGTCAGGACGATTAGAACGTGATCAAGAAGGAACAAGTAACCTATACAATTATAATTATTGGGGAAGCCCTGTAAGTACATTAGGCTCTAGTAACTCTAGAACGTATGATATTGGAAGTATTCTTTACGATGGCAACAATCCTGTGAGTTGGACTACAGGCTATGATGCTAATGGAGCAACCAACCCTGTTACATTAAGTAGCAATTGGTTATATAATTTCCTAAATGGTGCTATCAATGATTACAGCTCTTGGATATCTATTAACCCTACATCAAATGTAAATGTAGGACTTGGATTTACCTTAAAAGGTAGTGGAGCTGCAACACCAAATCAAACTTACACCTTTAGAGGACAACCAAATAATGGTACTATTACTCATTCAATAAGTGGATTGAATCTTGCTTTAGTTGGTAACCCTTATCCTTCAGCAATTGATGCAAATACTTTTATTGATGATAATGGACCTCTTGGAAGCAGTACATTATTAGATGGCGCACTTATATTTTGGGAGCAAGCTCCATCTAACAACTCGCACTACTTGTCTGAATATGAAGGAGTTTACGCATACTACACTAAATTAGGTGGTGTACCCTCTGTAACACCTCCTGAAATTAATGGCTCAGGTAATACAGGAAAAATACCACAAAGATATGTACCAGTTGGTCAAGGTTTCTTTGTACTAGCTGATGCTGATGGTGGTACTATTACTTTTAATAACTCTCAGCGTACTTTTGTTAAAGAAACAAGTGGAGCTTCTGTATTTATGAGGTCAAACGGACTTAATTTAAACTCTGAAAACAGTGAAAGTGAAGCATACAATGATGGTATTAAACGCTTAAGATTAAAAGTAACAACCTCTGAAAATGCTGGTAGACATTTATTGTTAGGTTTTACTCCTAATAATGAAGCTACTGATGGTGTTGACTATGGATATGATGCGCAAAATAGAGATCAACTAACCAATGATGCTTCTTGGAGTATAGAAGATAACAATTATATTATTCAAGGTGTTGGCGAGTTTGATGAACTAAACACATATCCTCTTAATATCCATCTAAGCGATCAAGGAAATGTAAGCATCTCATTAACTGATTTAGAAAATTTTGATGAAGACATTGATGTTTTTGTATATGACAGTACTGAAGACAGTTATACTCAAATTAACTACAGTAACTTTAACATTAATCTTGAAGCAGGTGATTATAATAGTAGGTTTAATATTGTATTTGTCGAAGACAATTCACTATCAGTAATTGATACTCAACTTAAAGATATTACTGTAAAATATTTACATAACTCTAATGAGTTATACATTAAAACAACTTCATCAATCAATGCTAAGCAAATTTATATGATAAATATTGCTGGACAGGTTGTAAAATCATGGAACATGACCAACCTTCCTCTTTCTGATGAACTAAGAATTCCTGTAAAGAACATTTCTGAAGGAAACTATGTAGTAAAAATTGAAACAAACACTAGTTCATACAGTAAAAAAGTTATTGTTAAGTACTAGTTAAAGCACCAAATTTTTAAGTTATTCAAAAAGAGCAAGATATCTTGCTCTTTTTTTATTTTTATGTATTTCATCGATTTTTTGTGCGTTTAATAGATAAAACTGATTATTTCTTATATATTAGCCTGCAACTAAACATATTATGTTCATTTAACCCCAAATCAAATGAATAAAACTACCTACTTAACACTGCTTGTGTTATTACTAAGCATTGCTGTATTTGCTAATACCAATAGCCAAAACACTAGCAACCAAGAAACTCAATCTAGCACTATACAACGTCTTAGAGTAGACTTTGTCACTCCATTAGGTTATACCAGACACCTTTTATTAGGTTTTACTTCTGATAATTCAGCTACTGATGATGTTGATTACGGTTATGATGCCTTAAACATTGAAAACCTTCCCGATGATTTAAGTTGGAGAATTAACGATCAAAACTATATCATTCAAGGTGTAGGCGAGTTTGATATTTCAAAACAATATCCTTTAGGAATGTTTTTGAGCAACTCAGGCGAAATTCAAATTGCATTGAATTCACTAGAAAATTTTGAAACCGAAATAGACGTGTATGTATATGATTCATATTTAGATACCTTTACCTCAATTAATGATAGCAACTATATAAACTCACTTTACAGTGGAGAATACTTAAACAGGTATCATATAACTTTTACCAACGACCTTTCTTTAATAAACTTTGCCAATAGCTCAGCACAATTATCTATTGATGAGTTTGGGTTAGAATCTGCTAGTATTAGATACATAAAAAACACTTCTCAAATTAATATTGACACACAAAACTCAACCACAATTAACTCGTTAAAAGTTTACAGTATTAATGGTCAACTACTTTTTGAAAAGCAAAACATTTTCTCTTCTAGCTTTAAAACTACAATTAACAATATACAATCTAGTACAGTAATTGTACAGATTGAAAACAACAATAAAGCTTCTCTTAGCAAACTTTTATTAGTGCATTAAAACGTAATCGAAATACTACGAATTAATTAAAAAATTGCACTTTATCGGATTTTTTTGCATTTTATGGATGTTTTTTAAAAATTAATTATATATTAGCGCCATAATAATTCATTAAACACGTAAAACTGATGAAAAAAACTACCCTTCTACTTGTAACGCTACTTTGTTTAGCAGGCATAAATGCCAAAGCGCAAACTAGCTTAGAAAAAGCCGAACAATATTTAGATTCGAAAAAAGAAGTTTATTTTGATTTTAAAATAGAAGATGTTTCTGAACTTCAAGAGTTTACAGATAAATTATCTATACTTAATTATGACCCTTCTACTAAAACAGTTTATGCTTGGGCTAATACACAACAATTCAACTTATTTTTAGAAAGAAACCTTAGTTTCAATGTAAACGCAGTAGACAATGAAGCCTATGGTATAGTTATGAGTAATCAGGTAAATACTGTAAACTCGACTGAAGGTTCATACCCATTAACTTTTCCTTTAACTTATTACCCAACTTACGCAGACTATGAAGCTCAAATGTATGCATTTGCTACAATGCATCCTGATATTTGTGAATTAGTTGATATTGGCGGAACCACTGAAGGTGTAGGCGGTGGAGACAAGCGCTTACTATTTATTAAACTATCTGACAACATCGCTACTGAAGAAGCTGAGCCAAAATTAATGTACACCTCCTCAATGCATGGTGACGAAATTACTGGTTATCCTTTAATGTTAGATTTAATTGATTATTTTATAACTGCTTATAAAACACCATCTCACCCAGATAATGCTAGAATTACAAGTCTTATCAATAACTCTGAAATATGGATAAACCCAATGGCAAATCCAGATGGAACTTATTACAATAGTGCTTCTAACACATCTGTAGCAAACTCACGTCGTGCAAACGCTAATAATGTGGACTTAAATAGAAACTATCCAGATAATGTTGCAGGAGCTCATCCTGATGGAGAAGAATATCAAATTGAAACCCAACATTTCTTAGCTTTAGCAGAAGATAATCATTTTGTGCTTTCAGCTAATTTTCATGGTGGAACCGAAGTTGTTAACTATCCTTTTGATAATACGCATACAGATCATGCTGATAGCGATTGGTTTTTCTTAGTAAGTAAAGAGTACGCTGTAAACTGTCAAAACAATAGTCCTTCTGGATATATGGACGCTACTTATAGTAACTATCAATGGCCAGGAGTTACAGAAGGTGCTGATTGGTATCAAGTATATGGTGGTCGTCAAGATTACATGAACTTTTACAAACAGTGTAAAGAAGTAACTATTGAGCTTTCAAATACTAAAGTGATACCTGCATCACAATTAGATGATCATTGGGATTATAACCGTGAAGCTTTAATTGAATATTTAATACAAGGAACTTACGGTTTTCAAGGATTTGTAAAAGACGCTGTGTCTAATAACCCAGTAGAAGCAACAGTTACACTAGTTGGTCACGATGCTGTAGGCTCGCACACAATAAGTAGCGCTCCTTTTGGAGATTATTATAGACCTGTGAAATCTGGAACTTACGACATCTTGTTTGAAGCTCCATGTTACCAATCTTTTACACTAACAAATCAAACAATTTCTGATTATCAAACTTTAGTACTGTCTGATATTCTTTTAACTCCGTTAACAGCATCAGCTCCTACTGGTTTAACAACTACAGGAACAGACTCAAGCTCAACTAATGCATCTTGGACAGCTTCTACTGCTGATGATTTTGACATTAGATATAGAGTAGTTGGTGCCTCTTCATGGATTGAAGTTACAAGTGTTACAAACCCATATCAAATAAGTGGTTTAGACCCTGAAACAACTTATGAGTTTCAAGTTCGCTCTTATTGTGGATCTAATAATACAAGTTATTCTACTTCTCAACAATTCTCTACAACAGGTGTTAACTATTGTGATGCAGAAGGTGGAGATATTGGAGATGAATACATTAGTAATGTCACCCTAAATAGTAGCAGTAATAACACTCAATCAACTACATCTTCAGGGTATTCAGATTTAACAAGCACAGTTTTTACATTAGATTTAAATTCTTCTGGAAACAATATTAGTGTTACCAAATATTGGACAGGTACTCAATACAGAGAAGCCGTATCAGTATGGATTGACTTTAACCATAATGGCACCTTTGAATCGTCTGAAAAAATAATGGAAAGTGCATCTTCCACTACGACACCAGTAAGCACAACCTTTTCAGTACCTAATGCACCTGATGCCAAATTAGGTACAACAAGAATGCGTGTTATAATGAAGTATTATAATAGTGCAGGAAATACAGCTGACGACCCATGTGAAACATTTAGCTACGGAGAAGTTGAGGATTATACTATTGATATTATAGATTCAACTTTAAACACAGATACATTTAATGAAAACAATGTGTTGATTTACCCAAACCCATTCAACAGCAATATTTCAATAAAATTGAATAACATAAACACAAATATAAACCTTAATGTTTATGATGTTAGCGGACGCTCAGTATTAGATTTAAGAGACTTAACCCCTACAAATAATGAAATAAATTTAACCAATTTAAATTCATTATCTAGCGGAACGTACTTTTTAAAAATAACTGACAGTGAAACAAATACGTCGTTTGTTAAGCGATTGGTAAAGCAATAATATATTAAGCCCTCAAAGAAAGACTGCAAACAATTATGCTTGCAGTCTTTTTAAAAAACTTTATATCAATAAATTACAAATAACAAATACACTTTATCGGTTTTTTTTGCATTTCATGGAGTGTTTTTATATATTTGTATCGCTTTTAATTAATTAGTTAGTCCCAAACTAAAATTTAACCGCTTATGAAAAATTATACTTTCACAGTATGTAAGTACCTTATAATATTATGTGTACTTTTAGTTTCGACTATTACTTTTTCTCAAGATTTCAATGTGCAACATCTTGATAGAAACGTTCCAAGAACAGGAGCTACATCATCAATAACAGCTGTTTCTTCTCTAAATAATGCCTTTGTATTAAATAATAACAACAGATTAGCTCAAGCTGGTAGATCTGACGAAAATTCGTCAACTGCTCCTGGGAGAGATGTATCTGGAGCTGTTAGATTAACAGCAACCAATACAGTCACTTATTACAGAGAAGGTAATTCAACTAACAATAACACTAAATTTAACGCATCTGTTTGGGAGTACACAGGGTCTCCAGGAGGTGCTAATGAATTTATAGTTAGAGGTCGATATACAATTACACTAAATGGAGGCACTAACAATGTTACTCAATCTTTAACAGGTATTAGTAACGCAAACGATTGCATTCCTTTTATTACTGGTATTGTAAACAGCGCATCATCGGCTGGTTCAGATTCTGGTTCAGCAATTGCGTATCTTGAAAACTCATCCACAATGCGTGTACAAAAAGGTTCAAATGCTGATAATGTGACTGTTTATATCACTTTGGTAGAATTTACTGGTAGCAACTGGACCATACTTCATGGTGATTCTGGAAGTGTAAATACAGATACTGGTAACATCACTTTACGAACGAATGCTAATGGAAGTTCTGGAGGAACTGCTAGTGTTTCTGATTGGAGTGAAGCTATGATTTTTACGCACCATAGAGGAAACATGAGTGATAATGGTACTGACGATGCTATCGCAGATAACTGGCCAGTTATGAGTCCTGGAGGAAATAACCAAACTGTTTCTTGGGCTTTTCATAGTGAGCATGATGCTCGTACCAATGGCAATCGCCAATTTGTTCACGTAGTAAACAACCCAAATATTCAAGTTACGAGATATACTAACACGAGTAATACTTCTGGTGAAACAAGCATTAATATTTCATCTGCTGGTTTAGGCAGTACTAATGAAGCATTAATCATTGGTACCTCTACCTCTAGTGGCGGTGGTACAGCCTATGGTAGAGGCTGGCGTAATTATTACTTTAACTCAACCACGCAAGCAGCACATTGGGCTCATAGAAGTGGTAATACTATGGCTCATGAGATTCAGGTAGTGAATTTCAGCCCTTCAATTACGTATTGTGCATCATCTGGTAACACCTCATATGAAACTGGAGTTACTAGAGTTGTATTTAACACTATAGACAACAGTGACGGCCCTAATAAAGATATAGGCTACGAAGATTTCACTCATATTTCAACTTCAGTTTCTCAAGGCAATTCATATAACTTAACGATCAATGTTAATACCGATGGAAGCTACTCTGCACATGCAAAAGTTTGGATAGATTGGAACCAAAACGGAAGCTTTGGTGATTCTGGTGAAGAATATGATATGGGTAGCGCATACAATGTTACAAATGGAGCTACAAATAATTCTCCATTGAGTGTAACTGTTCCTATTGGAGCAACAATAGGAAACACAAGAATGCGTGTTTCTGCTAAATATAATTCAGATCCTACATCATGCGAAACTAATTTTGATGGTGAAGTAGAAGACTACACCATAAATATTACTTCAGGCACACCACAACCTGAAATTAACTTAGTTGGAAATGGTAACACCATAAACAACAATGACACAACACCATCGGCTACTGATGACACTGATTTTGGTTCTGAATTTGTATCTGTAGGATCTAATGCAAATACATTTACCATTCAAAACACAGGATCAGCAACTTTAAATTTAACAGACCCTTCTCCTTATATTTCAATTTCCGGATTACATCCTGGAGACTTTGCGCTCACTGCAAATCCTTCAGGTTCAATTTCTGCAGGAGGTAACACAACATTTACAATCACATTTTCTCCTAGTGCTGCAGGCTTAAGAACAGCAATAGTATCTATAGCAAATAACGATAGCGACGAAAACCCATATACTTTTAATATTCAAGGTAATGGGTACACTACTGCTCCAGAAATAAACATACAAGGAAACGGAACAACAATAGTGAGTGGAGACACTACTCCATCTCCTTCTGATAATACTAATTTTGGTAATACTAATGTTACAGGAGGAACTATTATAAAAACATTTACTATACAAAACAATGGAAATTTACTAGACTTAAACCTTACAGGCAGTTCTCCATATGTATTAATCGGAGGTACCAATGCTAGTGATTTTACAGTAACCTCTATACCTTCTAATACAATTGGTTCTAGTAGCAGTACCACTTTTGATATTACTTTTGACCCAAGTGCAGTAGGTACACGTACAGCTACAGTTACCATAGCTAACAATGATAGTGACGAAAATCCTTACACCTTCAACATTGAAGGATCTGGTTCTACAGCTCCAGGAGGTGTTACTAGCGATTTAGAGTTATGGCTTAAAGGAAATGACGGATTAGGCTATACTGATGGACAAAGCGTTAGTTTGTGGATTGACCAAAGTAAAGATAACGATGCTACAGTAAACACGCCAGGTCAAGAACCAACATATTATGATAATCCTTACAGAAATGTAAATTTCAACCCAGTAGTAGAGTTTGACAATACATTTTCATCTTTTAATTTAGATTCTGACTTTTCATACGACAATACCAACACTCAATTTTTAGAAGGTGATGGTGGTCTATACACCCAAGATATGTTTGTGGTATTAATACCTGATGATACAGCTATAAATGATTCATTTGGGTTTATGGATACTTTTTGTGGAGATGCTAATACTAGCTCAAATGAAACTGATGCAACTGGTATAGGTATGGGTGATTATACTGGTCGTGTTTGTAATGAAAGTATTGCTTTTGCCATTGGAACGTATAGCACAGGTGGAAGTTGCCCTAATAGAGATGGATATGCAGTATATGATCAAAACACATCTTATGATAATGTAGGAATTATTAATGCAAGAAACAATACAGCTGTAACACAACAAGAGCTTTATTACAATGCCAACAACATAGAATATGCACAAAATGATGTTGTTGAATTTTTAAATGTAAGTGACTCAAAATATTGGATTGGGCGTAGTGAAGGTTGGGAAGCCACATTGAATGCAAGAGTTTGTGAAATCATCACTTTCTCATCTAGAAAAGACGATGCAAACTTAACACAAGAACGTAACCGTATTCAATCTTATTTAGCGATTAAGTATGGAATTACTTTAGGAGTTAATGGTACATCTCATGATTATGTAGACAGTGACGGAACTGTAATTTGGGATGTCAATACAGGAACACCTAGTGAAGACGTGTTTAATTATGACATAGCAGGAATTGGGCGTGACGATGCTTCAGATTTATTACAAAAACAATCTAGAAGTGTTAACAATGATTTAGATGGAGGAACCAGAGGTCAAGGTGTTGTTACAATGGGTATATCTAGCATATATGACACAAATAACTTAAACCCTGACACTCAATTACAAGACAAACAATTCTTGATTTGGGGAAATGATGGTGTTGATTTAGATGATCCAGCTGTAATTGTTGATGTTAACATGAGCTCTAGCATAACTCCAGGTTTATCAACTTGGGTACAATTTAACGGAATAGCAAGAACTTGGAAAGTTGTTGAAAGAGGTGGAGACATTCCTTCTGTTGAAGTCGCAATTCTAAGAAGTGCTGTTAGAACAGCTACTCCTCCAGACGGTCGTTATTTAATGTTTATTTCTGACACACCTAATTTTGACCCAACAGCAGATTATAGAGTAATGACTGAAGACGTTAACGAAATTGGCGAGCCAATTGTAAAAGCTAATTATGATTTTGATGGCACTAAATACATTACTTTTGGTTGGGCTCCAGAAAGAGTTTACACCAGATCAGTTTACTTTAACGGAAGTACAGACTACATAGATATGGAAGACGCTGTAGACCTTAATTCTTCTGAATTTACAATATCTGCATGGATAAACAGAGAGTCTGGATCAAACAATACATCAATTCTTTCTAAAAGAAATGAACCATTTACTGAAGGTTATGATTTTAAAATATCAAGTTCTGGAAGGTTAAATGTTATATGGGAAAATGGAGGATCAACACAGCAACTTTCATCCACCCAACCAATTCCAGAAGATGAATGGCATCATGTTGCCATTATTTATGGATCTGGTACTGCAACACTATATATTGATGGAGTAAGGGATTCATCCTTTAGTAGAACTGCTCCAATACCTACAACACAATCATTCTATATTGGAGCTGCAAACAAAAATACTCCTACAGCTTTCTTTAGAGGTAATATTGATGAAGTTAGAATATGGGATGTAGCACTTACAGAAGACCAGTTACGATTTGTAATGAATCAAGAAATAGAAAACAACTCTAGTTTCGTTGGAGGGTCTTACTTTATTAGCAGAGGAATTACTCCTACCAAAAACGACATTGGTACAGTGCCATGGTCTAGCTTAGCTGCCTACTACCCAATGACTAGATATACGTACACAAATACTAAGGATGAATCTGGTAATGGTAATCAAGGTGCATTAAGACATCTAAGAACTGTAGATAGACAAACAGCTCCACTTCCTTATATATCTAACAACAATGGAAGCTGGGACACTAATAACACATGGTTAAATGGATCATTACAATATGCTCCTGGTTCAGTTTCTGTAATGGATAATACCCAAACTATCGATTGGAATATTGTAGAAACTTCTCACAATATAACTATGGATAACAGTTCTCTTCCTTCAGGAAAAAGCAACAACAGATTATTATTGGGTCTTTTAGTTGATAACAATGAACTGACTGTAACAGGAAACAACGCAACACATACAGGAAATGGTGTAACTGTAACGCATTATTTATCTATAGGAAATGGTCAACCAAATGCCAAAATTGACCTTGAAGGTGAGTCGCAATTAATACAAACTATAGATAGTGACCTTGATGTACAAAGTGAAGGTACTTTAGAACGCGACCAACAAGGAACAGCAGATACCTTTACATACAACTATTGGTCATCTCCTGTTGGAAATGGAAGCTCAGTTACAAACAATAATAGCTATACTGTATCAGATGTTATGTACAACGATAATGGCGCAAACCCAATAGTCTTTACTTCTTCAGGATATAATGGATCAAACACCTCACCTGCAGTAACAATTGCTGATTATTGGATTTGGAAATTTGCTAGTCAAGCTTCAGGAGATTATTCATCATGGCAACACATTCGTCAATCTGGTAACTTATTAGCTGGTGAAGGATTTACTATGAAAGGACCTGGTTCTGGTTCAATATTAACAGACCAAAACTATACGTTCTTAGGAAAACCTAACAATGGAGATATTGGGTTTAGTGGCACAAACGACCTAGACCTAGCGGTAAATAATGATTACCTAGTTGGTAACCCATACCCTTCTGCAATTGATGCACTACAGTTTATTAACGATAATGGTTCAACAATTACAGGAACATTATACTTCTGGGAACATTGGGGAGGAGGCTCTCACGTGTTATCTGAATACCAAGGTGGCTATGCTACTTTAAACCTTTCAGGTGGCTTACCAGCTTCTTCTTATGGAACAAACGATCCTGATGTTGGTACTGGTGGTACTCCTGTAAAACGTCCAGGAAGATATATTCCTGTAAGTCAAGGATTCTTCGTATCAGCTGATGCTGGTGGTAAAATCAATTTCAATAACGGCCAACGTATTTACCGAATTGAAGACGGAACTTACGATGGAGAAAGTGGGTCACAATCAGTATTTGTGAGACAATCAAGTCCATCTGATAGCGACTATGATGTAACAACTAATTCTGTTGACAGCTCTGACGACAGATTAAAACTAAGACTTGGGCTTAACTCTGTTAATACCATTAGAAGACAGCTGTTACTTACAATTGATGAAAACGCAACTTTAGATATTGATTGGGGTTACGATGGAAAGATAAATGAAAACCAAATTGATGATATGTTCTGGATGATTGAAGGCGAAAAATATCTTATCCAAGGTAGTAATGAAGCTAATGAAGACACAGTATATCCTTTAGGTATAAAGGTTGAAACTGATGGTATGAACACCATTACTATTGATGCGTTACAAAACGCTCCAGAAGACTTAACAGTTTACATTCACAACAAGATAACAGACGCTTATCATAACTTAAGCGAAGGCGATTTTAATTTTTATTTAGATGCTGGAGAATATCTAGACACTTATGAAATAACCTTTAGTGCAGAAGACTCTGCATTGGGTGTTGAAGACAATGAATTGAATCTAGTAGATGTTTATTATGATAACACTTCCAAAACCATTGTTTTACTAAACCCTGGATTACTAGAAGTTAAACAAATGGAAATGCTAAACATTTTAGGACAATCTATTACAACAATTGACAATATACCTCAGAGCAACAATTCTGAGTATGAAGTTAAGAACTTAAGTACAGGAACTTATATTATTAAAATTCATACTGTGAGCGGTTCAGTATCAAAGAAAGTTTTAGTTAAATAATTTCTCCCAAATCTTTAAAATCTTAACTAAATAAAAAGCCCTGAGAAATCAGGGCTTTTTTTATTGTAAAGTAGTAATTAAATCTTCAAGCGATAGCTGCTGCTGTTCGCCATTAGCCATATTTTTAAGTGTAAATGTATTGCTACTCATTTCAGACTCACCAACAAGCACAACGTAAGGTACTGCTCTTTTGTTGGCATAGTTCATTTGCTTTTTCATTTTAGCAGCATCAGGATACAACTCTGCATTAATACCATGAGCTCTTAATGCTTTTATTGCTTTTAAACAGGTTAACGCTTCAGCTTCTCCAAAATTAATACAAAGCACTTTTATACTTTCTGATATAGTTTCAGGAAATAAATTAAGTTCTTCAAGTACCAGATAAATTCTATCTAAACCAAAACTAATGCCTACTCCACTCACATCTTTAAGTCCAAATATTCCGGTAAGGTCGTCGTATCTTCCTCCTCCACCAATAGAACCCATCTTTACACCTTCTGGAGCTGACACTTCAAAAATAGCTCCTGTGTAATAGTTAAGTCCTCTTGCTAAAGTAACGTCTAATTGCAAGTTGGCAGTTTGTAATTTTAATTCTGAAATTGCTGTATTGATAAACTCCAGTTCTTCAATACCTCTTTTACCTTCTTCAGAAACCGAAAGAATAGCTTTTAGTGCTACAATTTGTTCTGAGAAATCACCTTGCAATTCAAAAAGCGGTTGTAGTTTTTCAATACCTTCTTTAGAAATACCTTTACTAAGCATTTCTTCTTTTACTTTCTCCTCTCCTATTTTATCGAGTTTATCTAGAGCTACCGTAAAATCAATGAGTTTATCTTGCGCACCAATAACCTCTGCAATACCTGAAAGTATTTTACGGTTATTGATTTTTATAGTCACTCCTTCTAGCTTTAAAGCCGAAAATACTGCATCATATAATTGTACAAACTCCACTTCTTGCCAAAGAGATTGCGATCCAACAACATCAGCATCGCATTGGTAAAACTCTCTAAAACGTCCTTTTTGCGGTCTATCTGCTCTCCAAACTGGTTGCATTTGGTAGCGCTTAAACGGAAAGTCAATTTCGTTTTGGTGCTGTACTACATAACGTGCAAATGGCACTGTAAGGTCATAACGAAGGGCTTTTTCGGAGATATAAGGTGTAAGTTTATTAGAATCTTTATCTAAATAATATTTATTATCAACCTTTGACAAATAATCCCCAGAATTCAAAATCTTAAAAATCAATCGGTCTCCTTCATCACCATATTTACCCATTAAGGTGTCAGAGTTTTCAAAACTTGGTGTTTCAATAGGTTGAAACCCGAAGTGCTGAAACTGTGCTTTTATAGTGTCAAAAATATAATTGCGTTTTGCTACCTCTATTGGGTTAAAATCTCTTGTGCCTTTTGGTATACTAGGTTTTTGTGCCATAATATGTCCTACGAAAGTGGGAATCTCTTTTAGTGAAACTTTATAATTATTATTGTCATTTAGAGCACAATCATCTAATTCTACCTTATAATTTAGTATCTGCTTGCGTAAACAAACTCTTCGACAGGCTCAGTGTGACAGATGAAATCCATGTAAATTCATTTCATTCAGCACAAAAATATTATATTTTTATAGGCAATGCCAAGTTATTTCAAATTTATAGTAACTTTATTGTGCTTTTGTAGTCTTATACTATAACATAACCTTTTACATGATATCTTAATTTATGTTTTCACTCGCTAAAGAGAATATAAAAATTGCTTTTGACTCTATAAGAACCCAGTTACTACGTACTATTTTAACTATACTTATTATTGGTATTGGTATTATGGCTTTGGTAGGTATTTTAAGTAGTGTATCGGCTTTAGAGAATACTATTTCTAGTGATTTTTCTTCAATGGGAGCCAACACATTTAACTTGCAGCGTTACGAGTTTAACGCACAACGACAAAGTGGTGGCGAACGTCAAAAAATAAACCCTATTATTAGTTATAGAGATGTAAAAGCGTTTGAAGACGCTTATGACTTTCCTTACACCAGAACGTCTATTTCATTTTTTGGCACTTCAACTGCAGAAGCAAAACACGAAAACTTAAAAACAGATCCTGAAGTAGCGGTTTTAGGTGTTAATGAGCATTACATCCAAAATTCGGGTCTTGAAATAGAAAAAGGAAGAGCTTTAAATTATTTTGATGTACACAACAATAACAACGTATGTGTTATTGGTAGCGATTTAGAAAAAGCACTATTAAGCGATGTTAACCCTATTAACAAAACCATAAGTGTTAGAGGTGCAAAATTTAAAGTGATAGGTGTGCTAAAATCTAAAGGGTCTACATTTGGAAACAACCAAGACTTACGAATGCTCATACCATTACAAAAAGCAAGAAGTATATTTACTAGCCCTAATATTAATTACGGTTTAAGCGTTAAAGTTGACAAAAAAGATTTCTTGCAAGGTGCACAAGACGAAGCCATCTTATTGTTTAGAAACATTAGAGGTCTTAATCCTATTGAAGAGAATAACTTTGGAATAGAACGTAGCGATGACCTTATAAATCGTATTGGTGAAATGACCAAATACCTTTACTTGGCTGCTTGGATTATAAGTATTGTTACCATTTTTGGGTCATCAATAGCACTAATGAATATTTTATTTGTTTCGGTTTCTGAGCGTACTCGTGAAATTGGAGTTAGAAAAGCTTTAGGTGCTAAACGAAAAACAATAGCGTTTCAATTTTTTATGGAAGCTATTATCATTGGACAACTAGGTGGTATTTTAGGTATTATCCTAGGTACGTGTATTGGGTTGATAGTAGCAACAGTAGCTAAATTTCAATTTGCTATACCTTGGTTAGCGATGTTTAGTGCATTCACTATTGCATTTGTTGTAGCTATAGTTTCAGGATTACTACCTGCTGTTAAAGCAGCAAAACTAGATCCTGTAGAGTCGTTGAGATATGAATAATTCTTAACTGTTAGCTGAAAAATAAAGAAATCTATTTACTTCTTTATTAGGTTCTCGAAATACCTATATAAATCACCTTTAGTAATTACGCCTCCTTGTTGTATTAATTTAAATTTATCTAAGGCTTTGTCTTCAGTATAAGTCTTTTTTGCAGTGAGTAACTCAACATCATCAGACAAGAGGTTGTTTCTAAACCAGTCAAAACCTTCGCTCGTTGTTAAGTCAGTAGTCTCATTTTTAATTTTAATAGCAATTAGTTCCATTTCATTCTCTTTAAGATGAAACAAATGCATTTGTTGAGGCGATATATGTTCTAGATAATTAACTTTAGTCAACACACCTTCCCAAACCAAATCACTAAACACATCTAACTCTTGTTCGGCAACTTCAGGTTTATTAACCTTTATGTCTGCCCATTCATCTGCAGTGATAGATTGGGTTGCTAAAAAGTTTATAAACTCTTTATGGAGTTCTTCAAATTGTTCTTTAGTAAGTCTAGCGTATTTCATTGCTAATGTTTTTTGTAATTAAAAAGCCCCAACATAGTTGAGGCTTTTAAAGATATTATTTTTGAATATTAAGCTTCTGCTACAACTTCAAACGGTAAATCTACAGTTACGTCTCTGTGAAGTCTGATTACAGCTTCGTATTGACCTAAACGCTTGATGTTACCACCATTGATAGAAATGTATTTCTTTTCAATAGCATGTCCTTGGTTATTTAAAGCATTAGCAAGGTCTATATTAGTAATAGAACCAAATAATTTATCACCAGCAGTTGCACCAGCACCAGCTTTAGCAGCGATTTTAATTTCTAATCCTTTAAGTAACTCTGCAGTTTTGTTAGCTTCTTCAATAATTGACTTTTCTTTGAAAGCTCTTTGCTTTAAAGTTTCAGCTAATACTTTTTTAGCTGAAGCTGTTGCCATAACAGCATGTCCTTGAGGAATCAAAAAGTTTCTACCATAACCGTTCTTAACTGTTACAATATCGTCTTTAAATCCTAAATTTTCAACGTCTTGTTTTAATATAAGTTCCATAGTTATGTTATTTTATTTTAATAAATCTGCTACATAAGGCATCAACGCAAGGTGACGCGCTCTTTTTACTGCTACAGATACTTTTCTTTGGTATTTTAAAGAAGTTCCTGTTAAACGTCTTGGTAATAACTTACCTTGCTCGTTTACAAAACTTAATAAGAAATCTGGATCTTTATAATCGATGTATTTAATTCCAGACTTTTTAAAACGACAATATTTTTTCGTTTTAGAGGTATCTATATTTAATGGAGTTAAATATCTAATTTCTCCATCTTTTTTTCCTTTTGCTTGTTGTTCAATTGAAGACATAATTTACGCTTTTTGTTTGTTTCTAGTTCTTCTCTTTTCAGCCCAAGCAATAGCATGCTTGTCTAATTTCACTGTTAAATAACGCATAAAACGCTCATCACGTCTAAATTCTAATTCTAACGGAGAAATTACTTCGCCATCTACAGTGTACTCAAATAAGTGGTAAAATCCACTTTTTTTGTTTTGAATTGGGTAAGCTAATTTTTTTAAGCCCCAATCTTCTTTGGCTATCATCTTCGCTCCTTTAGAAACAAGAAAATCTTCGTATTTCTGTACTGTTTCCTTTATCTGAGTCTCAGATAAAACGGGATTTAAGATGAAAACAGTTTCATAATGGTTCATATAAATATAATTTTATAATTAAAAATGGGTGCAAAAATAACTATTATTTCTAATTCTGGCAACATTTTTGAAAGGAAAAATGAAGTTATCGCAATAGTGTTAAAATTTTGTTAAAAGAAACACTTTACCGATGTTTTTTGGTTTTTATCCGAATTTTTCGTACTATTGTCGATATCTTAACCTAAAATATAATAATGTTATGACTTTAAATTGTGTAGTAGTTGATGATTCTGCAATCCAACGATTATCTATTGTAAAGTTAATTGAGAACCATTCCTCACTTAACCTTATTGCAGAATACAGTAGTGCTTTAGAAACAAAAAACGGATTAAATACTCATAAGGTAGACCTTATCTTTTTAGATATTGAAATGCCTGTTTTAAATGGTTTTGAACTTTTAGACGTACTTAACAACAAACCCCAAATTATTTTCGTTACAGGAAAAACAGAATACGCATTTAAGGCTTTCAATTATGATGCTACCGATTATCTGCAAAAACCAATCACTAGAGAACGTTTTAACACTTCTGTTGAAAAAGCATTAGAACAGCATAAATTAAAGCTAGATTTTAATGAAACTGATGGCGAGCACATCTTTGTTAAAAGTAACCTTAAAAAACGTAAGGTATACATTAAAGATATAAAATGGATTGAAGCTCTTGGTGACTATGTAAAATTAGTAACCGAAGAAAATAGCTTAGTAGTATTATCTACAATGAAAGCTTTTGAAAAAGAACTACCTGAAGGTAAGTTTTTAAGAATTCATAAATCGTATATCGTAAATCTTGACAAAGTAGACCGATTTAACAGTAAGAATGTTGAAGTTGGAGCTTATGAAATTCCTTTAAGTAGAAATAAAAAGACACAACTTGTTGATGCGTTAAACAACATTTAAACTTTAATAATTATCGACATTTAAAACTACTCTTACAGGTCTAAAATCTTTAACACTTTGGAAGCTATTATTAATTTTAATAATAGCTTCTTTAGTTTTTGATAGTGACTGTTTTGGAGGTATTTTCACCAAAATATTTTTATGATATAAATTCCTAATCCTAGACACAGGAGGAAACTCAGGTCCTAACACATTATCTCTAAAAACTTGTCGTAATGATTTTGTATACCAGTCTGCTGCAAAATTGACTTTATTAAAATCTCTATGCTTCAGTGTAATTTTAATAAGCCTATACAGTGGTGGATATTTATAATTATGTCTATCATTCATTTGCTCATTAAACATCTCCACGTAATTGTTAGTAGAGACTTGCTGTAAAATACGATGATAAGGATTATAAGTTTGAATGAGTACTTTTCCTCGCTTATCGGTTCTTCCTGCTCTACCTGCAACTTGTAGCATTAATTGAAAACTGCGCTCATGCGCTCTAAAATCAGGAAAATTGAGCATATTATCAGCATTCATGATTCCTACAAGCTTTACATTTCTAAAATCCAATCCTTTGGTAAGCATTTGTGTTCCTACCAAAATATCTATTTCCTGTTGCTCTAAAGCTGTAATTATTTTTTCATAACCATATTTTCCTCTGGTTGTATCCAAATCCATACGAGCTACTTTATGATTAGGAAACAACGCTTTCACCTCCTCTTCTACTTGCTCAGTGCCAAATCCTTTACTATCAATTTCTACACTTCCACAAGCTTGACATTGCTGTTGCATTGCCATGTGATAGCCACAGTAATGACAACGTAATTCATTTTTATATTGGTGAAAGGTTAAACTCACATCACAATTTGGACATTGTGGTGAATGCCCACAGGTATTACACTCAACAATTGGAGAAAACCCTCTTCGGTTTTGAAACAATATAATTTGATGACCTTCTTCAAGCGTTTCGGTCATTTCTTCAATCATTCTATCACTAAAATGACCATTCATACGCTTTCTTTTGTGCTTATCTTTAATATCGACTAGCTCAACATCTGGCATCATCACATTATTGTAACGCTGATTCAACTCTACAAAACCATACTTATTTTGCATTACATTGTAATAGCTCTCCAGACTTGGTGTTGCTGAACCCAGAAGTGTTTTTGCTTTAAACATGTTTGCCAAAACAATAGCTGTATCTCTTGCATGATACCTTGGCGCAGGATCAAATTGTTTATAGGATTGCTCGTGTTCTTCATCTACGATAATTAATCCTAGATTATGAAACGGTAGCAATACCGAAGACCGAGCTCCTAAAATTACTTGTGCTTTTGGTGAATTGTCTAACATATTATTCCACACCTCAACACGCTCGTTAACCGAATACTTGGAGTGAAATACCGATACTTGTTCGCCAAAATAGTTTTGCAGCCTATCAACCAACTGAGTTGTTAAAGCAATTTCTGGCAACAAATACAATACTTGTTTGTTTTGTTTTAAAACCTCTTCAATGAGCTTGACATAAATTTCAGTTTTACCTGAAGAAGTTACACCATGCAACAGTGTTATATTTTGGCTTTGAAAAGACTCTTCTATTTGCTCTAACGCTTTTTCCTGATGTTCGTTTAATTGTTTTGAACTTTCATTTTCTTCACCTTCATATTGCACTCTATCGGTTTGAATAAAATACTCTTCGAGAATACCTTTATCTATTAAAGCTTTTACAATAGTTGAAGACGCGCCACTTTGATTGGTTAAATCTGAAACTTTAACTGGCTTTTTGGTTTGTGCAGAAATTGAAAACAATGCTAACACAACTTCTTTTTGTTTGTGCGCTCTTCCTAATTCTTCTAGCAAGTTTTGAAGTGCTTTTTCTGAAGAAAAACTAGAATGCAATTTTACATAACGAACTAGTTTAGGCTTGTACTTTTCATAAATTTCTTCTTCAACAGTAATTGCATTCTTTTCGAGTAAACGCTTTATAACAGGAAGTACATTTTTTTTATCTAAAATAGACATCAAATCCTGAATCTTTAATGATGACTGATGGTGTAACGCCTCATAAACCAAAAACTCATCGTCTTTTAAGTCTTCATCATTAACAATCCTATCTTTATTTTTTGTGATTATAGTTTCACTTTCCAACAAAAATGCACTTGGTAATGCTGCACGCATAACTTCACCTACCGAACACATGTAATATCTAGAAATCCAATGCCAATGTTGTAATTGAGTTTGCGTAACCACAGGTGTTTCATCGAGTATTTGATGAATGTCCTTCGCCTCATAAACCACTGGAGCAGTATTGTGAATACTATGCACTATAGCTGTGTAAATTTTAGATTTACCAAAAGGCACAGACACACGCATACCAGATTTTAAAAAATTGGCTTCGGCTTCAGTAATACTATAAGTAAATAGTTTTTCTAAAGGAATTGGAAGTATGACGTCTATAAAATTTGGCATAAGCCAAAGGTAAACTGTTTACACAAAAAAACCATCTCAAATTGAAATGGTTTTTTTACTCTACTAAAGTATTGACATTTACTTACTAGTCCCTTAACTAATTTCACACACAAACTTTATTATCTTATTTAAAAAAAAAGCGACTTAATTCCCCTTCTTATTATCGATTTTAAATAACTTTTTTAGCGAAGAGGTGTCTTTCTTTTTCTCTATTACTTGATCTGAAGTTACTTTGGTTTTTACAGTTCTTGTTGCACTTCTTCTTCCTCTTGCAGAATTTTTATTATCATTAGTACTCTCATTAGTTTTTATAACATTAGGAACACTAGCCGAAGTGCCTCCAGACTTTTTATGTGCCAAGGCTCTTAAAACTGCAATTTTAGTATCAAAATCTCCTGAATATAATTGATCATAAATAGCAATTGCGTCTGTAAATTTGTTTTGTTCTTCATATACCCAAGCCAATAGTAACAACTCATTTCTTGTAGATTTTACATTCGCTTTATATGGATTTACATCTAAACTTCTATTAATATCTGCTGCGGCTTCTTGTAAATTACCTAATTTAAATTGTAATTGCGCACGCATGAAATAAGATATAGAGTTTGGAGTTAAAGCAACTTGTTGATTGTAGGCTTCTAAATCAGTTTCTTTAGCATGTTCTCTAGCGATCAACATTTTACTAACACGCAAGCTTTCTAAAAACTCAAAATAAGTATTGCAACTATAAATTAATTCGTACTCTAAAGCTAAAACTAATTCCTTTCTTGCTAACTGACCTTTGTAAAATTTCTGATTAGGGTCTTCTTCAACTATTTGTGCATCAATTTGAGCTGCATACTTAGTTAATGTTTCTCTAAAACATGTTTTATATGTATTTTCGGTAAGTCTTCGTTTTAAATTTTCTTGCTCAATGCAATGACACATATCGTCTTTAAAAGCTACTTTGTAAGATTGTGCATAAATACCATTAACGCTTAATAAGAAAAAGCATACCATCAAACTAAATTGTTGAATTGTAAAGTATAATCTACTCCTTTTCATCTTCCTCTTCTTTTGTGCCAACAAAGTAAGTCTTGATGGTAATTCCACAATACTTCAATGCTTTTTTTGCCTTGTTTAAATTAAGTGTCGCTTTGGCTTGTCGCATAAATGGTGCATCACTGATATCATCTATTAAATCAGGTACAATTTGTAAAAGGCTATCCACGTCTTGTTCTGCGTGTTCAACAAGTTCATCTTCAATCTCAGCAGGAATTTCAACTCCTGCATTAACCAAACTGTCATAAACAAAAACTTTATGATACAGCTCAAATGTATTGTTTACAAACGCATCAACACTCTCTACCTTAGAAGCTCTTTTTGGTGGTTTGATTCGTTTTTGAGACCAACTAAGCATTGGCAATAAAAAAACAAACACAAGGCATAGGGCTATTCTATTTTTAAAACTTACTTTTTTCATAAGAAACTGTTTTTACTGTTTTATAATGCGTTTGGTGTAAACTCCTGATTGGTTTGATAGCTTTAAAATGTAGACACCAGAATTAAAACTTGATACGTCTAGATTATTCCTGTAGTTTAATAATTGCTCAACTTTGATAAGCTTTCCATTAATATCAAATAATTGTAATGCAAAGTCTTGTTGAGTTGTATTTTCAATCGTTAATTCATCTGTAGCAGGAATTGGATATATATTTATTTCTTCAAAAGCCACTTCTTCATCACTCAACGTAAGACAATCTGGATACGTTCTTCTATCTCTTGTTGAATTCACCCAAGACCCAAACAAGTAGGATTGAGTTATCATTTCTATTGGGTTTCCTTCTGCATCATTTGTTATTAACTCTCTACTGTTCGTTTCATAACTAGATGAAGCGGTATTCCAGTCTGATTTTAGAGTTTCTATCAAAAAGTGATTAACGTCATAAGTAAATACTTCTAAAACATCATTTACCCATTGTTCGCCTTCCCAATCTTCAAGTATAGATTGAGTTGCTAATTGATTTGTGTCATAAACATAAGTTTGTCGGCTTCGATGTACCCAATCGTCTTCAACAATATCCCAATCGTAATATAGAATGTTATCAATCCGCTCAAAATTATTATACTGAATAACATTTCTACCTGTATTAACATAAGTATCTGTTGCACTCACATAATCTTGATAAATTACTTCGTAAGCCATCGCTTGGGTATCATATTCTTCAATAATTACCTCCACTAAAACCCATGCTTCATTTTGCCATTCGTAGTTTTGTGTTGTGGTTAAATTTTCAGAATTATATATATATGTAGTACGCAATTCATTTTCCCACGAATTGCTTTCAACATTCCAAAGCTCATTTATATTTTCTAATGGTTCATTGTTTCCATTATAGGTTATTGTTAATCTTGAACTATCAACAAACACACCTGAACCAAAATCTAGAACCTGAGACTCTACTAATATTGGCATACAATTTTCGTTAAAAGTGTACTCTATATTTGAAAAATGTAACCAACTACCACCATTCCAAATGTCAATATCCCAAGTTTCTGGAATATTGAAAATTTGCTCTTGCGCATTAGAATAGATACTTAAAAAAAGTAGCGTAAAAAATAACTTTAACTTCATGAAATTGCCTTTAAAAATAAATTAACACCTAAAGCAAATACTTATTTCGGCAAAAACCCATAACCAACTTATTATCGTTAGCTTTGAGTATATTAACGTAAAAACAGTCGGTTTTTCTGACAAGAAATTGCTACTTTTAACCAGCTATTAGTTAACTATTAAAATGAAAAATAGTTTATTCTTATTCTTTTTAATGCTTTCATCATTTTGTGTTTCTCAAAACAAAATGCTTGATTCGTTAGAAACTGTTATCAACAACTACAAACAAGAAGATACTACTTACGTAAATTTAAGATTGAAATTTGCCGCAAGAAAAATGTATTTAACACCATCAGACACTAGTTGGTTAGGGTACAATTTAAAAACTTTAAAAATCTCAAAACAAAAAAACTATACAAAAGGAATAGCTGTATCTTACAACAACATAGGTATTATTCAGCATTATTTTTTATCAAACCCAGTAAACGCTTTAAACTACTATCAAAATGCTTACGCATTAATTGAAAACAACCCTAAACTTGAAAAATATGCCGTAGGAGTACTAACTAATATTGGCCTCATTAATTACGAACAACAAGAATACGACAAGGCATTGAAGAGTTTTAAAACGCTACTCCATTTCCCTGAAAACAAAGCCAATACATTTTTTAACATTGGCAATATTTATGGCCAAACAAAAGAGCTCGATTCGTCCATTTACAATTATAAAAAAGCTATCATAGAAGCCAAAAAAAGCAACTCTAGCAGCCTATTGATAGCTAATACCAAAAGCAATTTAGGTTTAGTACAAACTAATGCTGGATACTTAGAAGAAGGTTTAAAAAACACTATAGAAAGCTTAAACATAATTGAGCAACATAATCTAGAGATTTTAAAAGTAGCTGCTTATACTAATGCTGCAGAAGTATACCTTAAAAACAATGCTATAGAAAAAGCCGAACATTATGCCACAAACAGCTTAAAGCTAAATGAAGCCTTAAATAGCTTAGCTACAAAAAATAGTGCTTTAGGCACTCTTGCAAATGTTTATGAAATAAAAGGCGATTACAAAAACGCACTAACAACATACAAACAACATATTATTTTAAGAGACAGTCTTATTAATGCCGATAGAAAACTTGAAATTTCACGAAAGGAAATTCAATTTGAAGCTGACAAAGACCGAGCAATTGCGCAAGTTGAAATTGAACGTCAAAAGTCAATAAAAAATGCATCAATAATTGGTGGTAGTGCATTTGTTGCAATTTCTCTTATCGGTTTTATGCTTTATAAACGTAAGCAAGAAGCAGTTTCAAAATCTAAAGAAGCTGAGTTTAATGCTAAGGTTTCAGACACTGAATTGAAGGCGTTACGCTCGCAGATGAATCCGCATTTTATTTTCAATTCCCTAAACTCTATTGGAGATTATATTTTAAAAAACGACACACAGTCTGCTAGTGATTACCTGAGTAAATTTGCTAAACTAATGCGTATGACCTTAGAAAACTCAGAAAAAAAAGAGATTTTATTAAGTGAAGATATTTCTCTTTTAAAAACTTATATGGATATTGAGCGTAAGCGGTTTCAAAATAAATTTAATTACACAATACAAGTTGACGAAAGCATAGAAACTGACGAAATTTTAGTTCCTCCTATGATTCTTCAGCCATTTATTGAAAACAGTATTATACACGGTTTATCACAAATTGAAGAACCTGGAAATATAACCATCAGCTTTAAAAAAGAAAACAATATGCTTATTTGCAGTGTTGATGACAATGGTGTTGGTAGACAAACTATTGAACGTAATATACCAACAAAAAAATCGTTAGGAATGACTATTACCAAAAGTAGAATTGAAATCATCAATAAACTAAAGAACACTAATGGAGATGTAAAAATTATAGACAAAGAAAAAGGCACAAGAATAGAAGTGTCTTTACCAATACATCTTGCCTACTAAAAGATGATAAAAACAATAATAATAGACGACGAAGCACATTGCGTTGAAAGGGTTTTGAGCCTTATTAATAGACACCCAAATACTTTTAATGTACTTACAACATGCAATACTGTTGAAGAAGCATTAGAAGTTGTTACTAAAATGGAACCAGACTTGGTGTTTTTAGACATTAAAATTCATGATAAAACTGGCTTTGATTTTCTTAGAGGTATGAGTAAGATTAATTTCAAGGTAATTTTTACAACTGCTTTTGACAATTATGCTATTAAAGCATTTAAGTTTAGTGCATTTGATTATTTATTAAAACCTATAGATGCTGATGATTTTAACGATGCTGTGAATAGACTAAAAACTAGTTTACAAGAAAGTAATATTGAACATCAAATTCAAAATTTATTTAAAAACCTAAAACAAGATCAAAAAAAAGTTATAACAATTCCAACGCTATCAGGCTTTGAAACTCTAAAAGTAGAAGACATTATACATCTAGAAGCAGACACGAGCTACACACATATTTTTACTAGCGAAGGCAAAACTATGGTTTCTAAACCAATTAAGTTTTACGAAGATTTACTGGAAGACAATTCATTTTTTAAAACCCATAAATCTCACTTAATTAACCTAGAACATGTAAAAAAATACTACAAAGGCAAACAAAGTTATGTTGTAATGTCTAACAATTCAAAAGTGCCCATTTCTGTAAGACGAAAAGAAGAATTTTTAAAACACTTTAGTTAATCATTTTTAATGTTATACTTTCTCAATACATGTAGAGATGCATTAAGTTCATAACCTAATAATAAAATATTGGAGTTTAACCATAAATACAATAACAGTATTAACAAAGCTCCAATAGAACCATAGAGCTCATTGTATTGCGAAAAGTTATTTATGTAAATACCAAAAAGGTAAGACGTTGATATTATTAATAAAGTGGTTAATAATGCGCCTATCGAGAAGAAACGAGATTTTCTACCTTCTTTAGTTCCAAAATAGTACAAAGTAGCTGTTGCTAAATACACCATTAAAACAAAAAACATGTATTTTGCAAACACAATCCATCCCAAACCTGAGTCACTCTCTAAGACATCTTTACCTGTAATGCCTTGGTATATGGGCTGTATGACATAAATTTGAAAGTATCCAAACACCGCAACAGTTAGCAGCACTAAAAATGCTAAAATTAAAGCAATCCCTAGTGCGTAGAGGTATTGCTGAAACGCATTTCTTGTGAGTTGTTCATGATAAGAATTTTCAAAACCAGAAAACACAGCATTTACGCCATTTGCCATTAGTAACATAGACAGTAAAAAAACCGATGATAATAAACCTGCTCCTCCACTTCCGCTAATGTTTTCAAAAATATTTGAGAAGAAAAAATCTGATGTTTGAGGAGGTAAAAACGAATTTAGAAACTGCTCAAACTTAATTTGAAAATCGTCAATAGGAATGTATGGAATTACAATAATGACAAACAGTAAAAACGGGAAAATAGCGGTAAAAAAACTAAAAGCAATTGCACTTGCTCTTGTTGTTAGAGCGCCTTTTACAATTCCCATAAAGTAAAGCTCCATTAAATCATAAACAGATAAGCCCTCAAGACCTGGCAATTTTATCTGTTTAAAAAACCTAACAAGCAGGTTGATTACTGGCAACTTTTCAAGTTTATCTTCAATGGGTTTGGTCACGTATTGCTATTTAAGATTATTATCTTACTCTACTACTTTTAAACTTAAATCCATGTTATAAACTGAGTGCGTCAATGCGCCTGATGAAATATAATTAACACCACAAAGTGCATATTGCCTAACAGTTTTCTCGTTGATACCACCAGAAGATTCTGTTAAACATTTATCTCCTATTAGCTTTACAGCTTTTTTAGTGTCTTCAAAATTAAAGTTGTCAATCAAAATTCGGTAAACACCATCACTTTGCAAGATTTCTTTAATTTCATCAAGATTTCTAGCTTCAACAATTATTTTTAAATCTCTTCCTGTGTCTTGTAAATATTGCTTGGTTTTTTCTATAGCTTTAGTAATTCCTCCTGCAAAATCAATATGGTTATCCTTAAGCATAATCATGTCATAAAGAGCAAACCTATGGTTTTCGCCTCCACCAATTTTTACAGCCCATTTTTCAAGAGCTCTAATTCCTGGTGTAGTTTTTCGAGTATCTAAAATTTTGGTTCCTGTACCTTCAAG
This sequence comes from Meridianimaribacter flavus, assembly GCF_004366715.1. GTDB lineage: Bacteria > Bacteroidota > Bacteroidia > Flavobacteriales > Flavobacteriaceae > Gaetbulibacter_B > Gaetbulibacter_B jejuensis. The sequence goes on along the minus strand of NZ_SOQZ01000003.1, from coordinate 348,817 downwards.
TAAGTCTACAAACTGTTTTGTTTTGGTTGCAATAGCACTCATACGTTGCATAGAATTAAGCACAAGTCGCTCAGCCTTTAAAATAGATTGCGAAGACCCTTCAACATAAAACACAATGTCTCCCTTTTTTACATTACGTCCATCGTTGATAAATGTTTGCACTTTTAAGTTTTTATCTACATGCTTAAATATAAGTTTCGCAAACTCTACACCAGCTATTATCCCATTATCTTTAACCAATAGTTTAGCTTTTCCTTTAGCTGTAAGTGGAATACATGCTAGTGAGCTATGGTCACCATCACCAACATCTTCTCTTATGGCATTGGTAATAATTATTTCTATTTCTTTATGGAATTGAGCTTCGCTTATCATTTTTTTGTTATTTTGGACTATACGAAAATATAGTATTTTTAACAGAAATATTCGAATGTCTTTAAAAAAAATAGTTATAATTTTTGTCGCGTTTTTTAGTCTGCCTTCTTCATTTTCTCAAACCAATATTTATTTAGATGAAAATTTAGGGTTAATTGATAAAGCAACCTACAACAAAAAATGCGATTCATTCTTATTTAATTGCCAAACCATTAAGAATGATTCCATGACAGGATATTTAGTTTTTGAAAATTATAAATTTGGAAAACTTAATACCAAAGATTACCAACAAGTTTTAGGAGTATTAAAACGTGATTCTGAAATTTTAGAATTAGATGACAAAACACTAATTATCACTTACAGAGATAACCTTCTGAATCATTTACACTATAGACAAATGCACCCAAACCATCAAATTACAAAAGACAATTATCACATAAAGGCAAAAGAATATATTTCTGATCAAAAAAAATGTATAGAAAAAGCTACGTCAAACAACAGAGTTCGACTCTATTTTTACAGAAGCTTTGCTGGTTATTTTTACGACACTGAAACTTTTAATTGGAAGCAAATATCTCAGCTACTTAACAAGCTTTTCTTCTACAACAATCAAGACAGTATGCTTATATTAAAACCAAATGGTCATTATTTTTATTTTACTGAAATCAATCAGAAATTTATTTTAGAACTTCTTGACACTAATGATTGGACTCCCTATATTGAAGCACTTGAAAATGCTAAAACTAAAAACACCAAAACACCTAAAGGGTTTTTAAAAAATTTAAGAATAAACTCATTGAACAGTTCTAAAAAAAACAACAAATATAAATGCTATTTTTATGGTAATATTTAATCAATAAATCTCAAAATGAAGTTCAATTTATTTATTTGTCTATTCTTTACACTTAACATTAGCTTATGTTTCTCGCAAGAGAGTAAATTCTATGATGAAAATTCTAAAGAAATTGAATCCTTAGAGTTTTACAAAAAATGCAATAGACTAGCCTATAAATGTCTAAGACAATCAACAGATACTCTAGATATATATAAAGTTACTCTTAAATATGACTTTGGTAAAATAGAACCTGAAGAGTATGAACAAGTTTATAAACTATTAACAAAAGGCACTACAAAAAGTAACCAAATTATCATTGTAAAATACATTGACAATCTTTATAGTTATGAAGCCCAAAAAAAATTGTATGACAGTCACGTAAGACTGCCCGACTCTGTGCAAGATTTATTGAAAAATCGTTATCGAACAAGCCAATTCAAGCTAACTGAAACATCTCATAATAAGACTATAAAAAAAAGAATAAAAAAGTCTAAAAAATGTAAAAAGAAATTTGAAAAGAAACACCCAGTAAGCATCAATTACATGTATAATCTTGACCAAAATCTTGCTGAAAAGTATAAGGATATAGATTTAATACAAAACAAAGGCATCTTAAAACTTAAATTCTTCACTAACGTCTCACAGTTTAACTTACTAATATTAAAACCAAATGGAGAATATCTTTTAAGTGGTGGTCATCTTAGTGATAAAAGTATAAAGGAGTTAATTACTAATGATGATTGGAGTATTTACAAAAACGATTTGCAAACAACCATAGATAAGTATATTATTAATGGGTTTGGAATATTTGAAAAACATAACGTTTATTACCACAAAGACCACTGTTTCTAATGACCATAAAACTCTTAGCCATAGGCAAAACAGATAGCAAAGCGCTTCAATCATTAATTGACGAGTACACAAAGCGTCTTGGGTTCTATATTAAGTTTGAGCTTGAAATTATACCAGATATCAAAAACTCAAAAAACCTAAGCGAAACACAGCAAAAGCAAAAAGAAGGCGAACTTATTTTAAACAAACTTAACCCAACAGATGTATTAATTTTACTTGACGAAAAAGGAAAACAACTAAATTCTGTTGCTTTTGCCAATTACTTACAAAAACACATGAACTCAGGCATTAAGCAGCTTGTATTTGTAATTGGTGGACCTTATGGGTTTTCAGAAGAAGTTTACAGCAAAGCAGCAGGCAAACTGTCTTTATCTAAAATGACTTTTTCGCATCAAATGGTGCGATTATTTATGGTTGAACAACTCTACAGAGGCTTTACTATTTTAAGAAACGAACCTTACCATCATAGATAAAAAAAGATGCCAAATGGCATCTTTTTTTTATCTGTTCTTGCTTTATTTACAAGTTGTTTTTCTTTTATGCTTAGTTAATAATAGAGAGTTTACTATTGTAAAACCTGATATAAGGAACAAAAACATATATTTCCAATTATCATGATCTTTAAACAAAAATGAATTAACAAGTATTAAAGCTGCCCAAACAATTGCGTTTATAAGTATTATTTTTCTCATACTTATAGGACGTCAAAAACAACAAAATGTTACAAAGACTACTCTAAGCCCAAGCTTTTAATGTATGCTTTATTGTTTGATGGTCTACCTAAAAACTCTTCTACAACCTCATTAACAGGTCTTTGACTTCCGTTGCTAAGTATTAATTTTCTGTATTTAACTCCTGTTTCTTGATCTCTCAATCCGTTTTCCTCAAAAACTGTAAACATATCTTGTGCATACACTTCAGACCACAAGTAACCATAATAGTAAGTTGGGTGTGTATTAATATGAATCCAGCTTGCTTGAGGGTGTGTTCCTTCAACATACCAATCCATTACATTCATTTCAGCATCAATATCTTTCCATAACTGGTCTGTATCTAATGGTTGATTTGGATCATATTTATCGTATAAATTCATATCATAAATACAACGTCTTAATGATCCTTGTGCTGAAAGACCTGAAGATACATTTTTTGCGTTTACCATATTATCAAACAACTCTTTAGGAAAAACCTCTCCAGTTTTATAATGTTTTGCAAACGAACTTAAGATGTCGTAATCCCAAGTCCAGTTTTCAAAAATTTGAGACATAGCTTCAACAAAATCAGATTTTGTACCTTCTTGTAAGCTATACTCACCTTCGTAAGACATAGAATCCATTATATGTCCAAACTCGTGAAACAAAGTATTTAATTCATTATGACTTAACAATGAAGGCATTGTTTCGGTTGGTTTTGTAAAGTTTCCTAATAACATCGCTACAGGAACTTCATAACCTTCAGCTGTTTGTTTTCCTGATGAAAGAGGTACACAGTAAAACCAGGACTCTTTATTTGGTCTTGGATATAAATCTAAATAAAAGCGTCCTTTCAATTTATCGCCTTCATACACTTCATAAGCTTCAACGTCTTCATGCCATACTGTAGCAGTTTCATCTTTTTTAAACTCAAGACCTAATAGCTCTTGATAAATATCAAACAATCCACCTAAACACGCATCCATTGGTAAATATTCGCGTATTTTTTCGTTGTCTACTTTATAGTTGTTTTTTAATATTTCGTTTTTATAAAAACTTAAATCCCAAGAATTAATAGGCAAGCTCTCATCAATTCCAAAAGCTTTAGCTCGTTGTGCTTTTAAAACCTCTATATCGTTAATTGCTTTCTCTTTAGATTCTGCTACTAAACCGTTTACAAATTCCCAAACAGTTTCAGGGTTTTTAGCCATTTTATTTACTAAGTTATATTCGGCAAATGAGTTATAACCCATAAGCTGTCCTAATTCATAACGCTTTTTAACCAACTGCTCTAACACATCAAGGTTTTTATCTGCTCCTCTATTTGCATAAAGTTTATCAAACTCTTTTCTAATAGATTCTTCAACTGCATTATCCATAACAGGACCTCTAGTTGAAGACATTACTGGAATTTCGTAACCTGCTTCGGTTTTATAAGTTGCTTTAAAACTTTCAGGTAAACCTTTAGCTCCTTTTTCATCTAGCTTTAATACCAAATCTGCAGTATTCATGTTTGTAGAATACTGAGATGTCAAATCAGTAATTTCAGATCGTAAAGCTTTATATCTTTCAAGTTTTGCTTCGTCAAGATTAACACCAGATTGCTCAAAATTTTCAATCACACCATCAACAAATCGCTTTTTACGATTTTCTAATTGAGTGTAAGCATCAGAATCCTTAAACTTTTTGAACTGTGCAAATAACGCTTTATCTGCTCCTAACACAGTCATTAATGAGTCTATCTTTTGTGAAGATGCTAAACCTTTTGCTCTTGTTATTGAATCGGTTGAAGTCCAGTACATCAAAAACGCATTACTATACGCTTTGGACAATTCATTACTAACACCATCATAAGCTTCAAATGTATTAGCTAATGTAGGAGTGCTTCCTTTTTTAATCTCTTCAATAACTTGTACAGAGTTGTCAATAGTAACATCTACATACTCTTCAATAGCAGCTCCTGTTACATTTGCAAAATCAAACGGTTGATTTAATTCTACATTAAATGGATTATCGGCTGAAAGTTCTTTTTGTGGTTTTTCTTCTTTATCGGAACAACTCATAAGTAATATTAGTGAAAATGAGTAAACTAGTTTTTTCATAAAAAATGTGTTATTGTTTCAACAAAGATAACATTCAAAAACTATTATTTACTGTTAAAAATTCATACAGGTATTCTGTTTTTGTTTCAACGTATATAATTGTACTTTTGGTTGAAATTAAACACTAAGAAATGCAACTTGTATTTGCCACCAACAACCTTAATAAACTCAACGAAGTACAAAAGCTTATTCCTGACACCATACAATTATTAAGTTTAAAAGATATAGGTTGTTTTGAAGACATTCCTGAAACTCAAGATACCATTGAAGGCAATGCGATACAAAAAGCCGAATACGTTAAGCAACATTATGGCTACGATTGTTTTGCTGACGATACTGGTTTAGAAGTTGAAGCTCTACAAGGTGCTCCTGGAGTATTTTCGGCTCGTTATGCAGGACCACAACGTGATGCAAACGACAACATGGATAAGTTACTACTGAACTTAAAAGACAAGCCTAACAGAAACGCTCATTTTAAAACCGTTATTGCATTAGTATTGAATGGGACTCTAAACACCTTTACTGGTATTTGTGAAGGTTGCATTACCGAAACTAAATATGGCGATTCTGGTTTTGGCTACGACCCAATTTTTAAAGCTAGTGGTTATGACAAAACTTTTGCTGAAATAACTCTGGAAGAAAAAAACAGTATTGGACATAGAGGTAAAGCTGTTTCCCAATTGATTTCTTTCTTAAACAAACACTAAAACACTCTCTAGTACTAGTTTTTAAAAATCATAAAATTTAGACTTCTTTAGAAAAGAATAGAAAAAATGCGTATACTAGTCCAAGCCAAAAAAATAAGATTATGAACTATTTTAAAATTATCGCTTCAATATTATGTATCTCAATGATTACTTTGAGTTCTTGTAAAGACAAAGCTAAACCTACCACTTCTCAAGACACTGAAGCAACCACAAAAACATCAGAAGCACCTGAAAAAAAGAAAATTACTGCTGCTAATTTTTTCCACTACATCTGTAGTAGTGGTTGTATTAATGGAGCTGCTGTTGCTGGAAATTGCAGTAACTGCGGAAGCGTGTTAGAGCATAATCAAGCTTATCACAATAACACGAATAATTCAACAACACATAACACTCCTAACACCAATACTCCTGCTACAACTTTACCTATAACCACACCTACAACAACACAAAAAACCGAACCAAGCCAAAATGCAAATGGTGTATGGCATTACACTTGCAATAATGGTTGTGCTGGAGGTGCTGGTGCTGCCGGAAGCTGTAGCAACTGTGGTAATGCTTTAGCTCACAATACTGCTTATCACCAATAAAACACAACCGTTTTAAACGTCTATATACTAAAAAATCCAGCCAACGCTGGATTTTTTTATACTTATAATTCGGTTTGATTATTTAATTACTGAATTTTTTGCTTTCTCTACAGCTTCAGCATATTTTGCATCTGCAGTTTTATCAACCATTCCAATAAACATTAAAGAGGTTTCATCATCAATTCCTATACAGTACATTTCAACATTAAGATCAGAGCCTTCTGCTTCAGTAGTTCCTTTCATGTATAAAACCTTTACACCATTAATTTCAGTTTCACCTTTATCTTTAATATCCATTTTGTCACCTACATCATTTTTCATTTTTTCTTTTGAAGTCTCATAATCTTCAGGTGTTAGCATAGCCATGATAACAGCTTTTGGGTCTTCAGAGACATAGGCATTTGTGCTTACCTTACTAAATAATTCGGTATTCACATCCATTTCAATAGTTTGACTCATTAACTCCATCATTCGAGCCATCTTCTCTTGGTCTGCATCAGACATCGTTGTTTCTTGAGCTTGAACATTAAATGCCATAAATAACATGGCAAATACAATACATAATTTCTTCATAGTTATAGTTTAAAGAACCGAATATAACAAAACCAATAGTCATAAAAGACGTTAATGATTTATTTTTTAAACTTAATGTTCAACAACACATTAACTTAGGTTATATTGTTTATTGGAATATTAGTGTATCTTTGCCGCTTGAAACGCAAAAAGATGCGTTGTAAATTCCTCAAGGTGAGGATGTGTTACCAAGAAGTTTCAGGTTAAGTATGTCGATTCGCTTCTGTTGTAACACTACATAACATAATCGAATACTTACAAAAAACGAATGAGCACATTCCAAGATTTAGGTCTTAATGACGACCTATTACAAGCTATTACTGATATGGGTTTTAAAAACCCTAGCGATGTACAAGCACAAGCAATCCCTATTTTATTACAAGAAGAACGTGATTTAGTAGCACTAGCACAAACAGGAACAGGTAAAACCGCAGCATTTGGTTTTCCTATGTTACAAAAAATTGATATTGAAAGTAGAACCACTCAAGGGTTAATACTTTCTCCTACTCGCGAACTTTGTTTACAAATTGCAAACGAATTAAACCTATATGGTAAATACTGTAAAGGATTAAATGTTGTTGCCATTTATGGAGGAGCAAGCATTACTGACCAAGCTAAATCGGTAAAAAAAGGAGCACAAATTATTGTAGCAACTCCTGGTCGTATGAAAGACATGATTAGCAGAAATATGGTTGATATTTCTAAAATTGAATATTCAGTTTTAGATGAAGCTGATGAGATGTTAAATATGGGATTCTATGAAGATATCACTGACATTTTATCGCACACACCAAAAGATAAAAGCACTTGGTTGTTTTCGGCTACAATGCCAAAAGAAGTAGCTACTATTGCTAAAAAGTTTATGCATAGTCCTATAGAAATTACCGTAGGAAGCAAAAACGTTGGTAGTGACCAAGTATCTCACGAATACTATTTAGTGAATTCAAGAGATAGATACGCTGCCTTAAAAAGACTAGCTGATGCTAATCCTGACATTTTCTCTGTAGTATTTTGTAGAACAAAGCGCGACACTCAAAAAGTTGCTGAAAAACTTATTGAAGATGGTTATAATGCTGGAGCACTTCATGGTGATTTAAGCCAAAACCAACGTGATTTGGTTATGAAATCGTTTAGAAACAACCAAATACAAATGCTTGTCGCTACTGATGTAGCTGCTCGTGGTATTGACGTTGACGACATTACACACGTTATCAACTACCAATTACCTGACGAAATTGAAACCTACACACACAGAAGTGGTCGTACAGGTCGTGCAGGAAAAACTGGAGTATCAATGGTAATTGTTTCTAAGAGTGAATTAAGAAAAATAAAAAGTATTGAACGCATCATTAAAAAGAACTTTGAGCAAAAAGAAATTCCTAGCGGAATGGAAATTTGCGAAGTACAATTAATGTCGCTAGCCAATAAAGTTCACAATACTGAAATCAATCATGAAATTGATGAATACCTTGAAAACATCAATCAATTGTTTGAAGACACTACCAAAGACGAACTGATTAAAAAATTCTTTTCAGTAGAGTTTACACGTTTCTTTAATTACTATCAAAAAGCCAGCGACCTTAATGTTTCTGCTCAACATAGTAGCGAACGCGATAGCAGTAACGATGGCAACTCCACACGTTACTTTATAAACGTAGGTAAAAAGGATGGCTATGACTGGATGAGTTTAAAAGATTTCTTAAAAGAAATTTTAGAACTTGGTAGAGACGATGTCTTTAAAGTAGATGTAAAAGACAGTTTTTCATTTTTTAATACTGAAAAAGCATTACAAGAGAAAGTATTATCGTTTTTTACCGACTTTAAATACAACGGACGTTTTGTAAACGTTGAAGTATCTGAAGACAAAGGACGAGGTACTAGCAGACGCAAAAGACGTCGTGATGGTGGTGGAAAAAACAGACGTAGCGACAAACCAAGATCAGAAAGACGCTCAGGTTTTAATAACGATTCTGGAAACAGAAGTAGCAGAAGAAAATCTGAAGGAAAGTCGAGACGTTCAGAGAGTTCAGGAAGCGGCAAAATGTCATCACGTCCAAGACGATCAAGACGTTAATGGTTTTAAACCTTCTTGTTAATTTTTAGTCAAAATTTTTAAGTATAATCTTATAAATGTTTTTTGTTTAGTACTTTTATATCATAAATGATTGCTATGAGGTATTATTATATCACTATTTTACTCTTTTTATTTACAACTCTAGGATTTTCGCAAGACCATACTACAGTTAAAGGAACTGTTGTAAGTTCTAGTACTGGTGGTATTTTAGAAAGTGTAAATATTGTTAACCTCAACCAAGTTGTGGGTACCTCAACCGATGACAAAGGTCGTTTTGAAATTAAGGCCGAAGCCAATGACACACTGCACCTTTCATACTTAGGTTACAAGTCTATTAAAGTACTTGTTACTAACGACTGGATAAAATTTGGAGACACTCAAATTGAGTTAACCGAATTGGCATTAGCGCTTGAAGAGGTTGTAGTTAACCAATTACAACTTACAGGCTATCTAGAAGTTGACATAAAACAAATGCCTATAAAAACCAATTATAGATATAGCATTTCAGGTTTACCAAATAAAGGTTATGAAGCAGGAAATAATTCACCTAACGCTGTAAACAAAGTGTTAGGTGCTATTTTTAATCCTGCTGATTTTTTATATAATATCTTTGGAAAAAAGCCTAAAGAACTTAGAAAGTTAAGGCAAATGAAAGAAGATGACGAAATTAGAAATAACTTAGCTAGTCGTTTTGATAGAGAAATGCTAACCGTATTGCTACAGGTTGACAAACACGACCTTGACGAAATTGTTAGTCATTGTAATTATTCCAAAGATTTTATTGAAACTGCAAACGACCTTCAAATCTTGGATGCTATTAGCGAATGCTATGAAGAATACAAGGTCTTAAATAGAAACAGACCTAGCAGGTTTTAATTCCTCTTTTTATTTTCTTGAATGTAGCGCAACTCTGTTGCCTTCAGTATCAATAAACGCTGCCATAAAACCATGTTCAGGAGAAATTTGGGTTTTTGGTTGATATAGTTTTCCACCAGCAGCTTCAATTCTGTTAAGTTCGTTTTGTACATCCTCACAAATAAAATAAACCAACGTTCCCTCTTGACTTGGAATGTAAGTGTCTTGTTTTATTAAAGTACCTGCTGCTCCTTCTTTTCCTTCTTCATAAGGAAACCAACCCATCAACATGCCTCCAAAATCAACAATTTGAATATCAACCTTGAAAACAGCTTCATAAAACGCTTTAGCTCTATCCATATCATTTACTGGAATTTCGAACCAACCTACCATATTATGTTTCATACCAAAATTATTTACCTTCTAATATGTGTTTTAGACTTGTTAAGCCTTCATCAAAATCCTTTCCTACTGCCTTTTCAAAATTGAAAAACAGCATAAACACATTAAACGGAATTGGGTTTTTCCCTTGAAATCCCCAAACCACTTTGGTTTCATTAGTATTAAGTTCTTCAACTGTGTAATAGCCTACAGATTGTGATTTCCATGGTTTAAAAAATCGTAACTGAACCTCTATTTTGTCATTTTCCTTTTGAATACTGATAAGCTCCTGCTCACCTGTTCCAACATCTTTATTACCTTCCCATTTAGAAATAAAACCAACCTCACCATCAGTTCCTATAAATTCTTGTTTCATGTTTGGGTCCTTCTTTTTCCAAGGCGACCAATCGTTTTGATTTTTTATAAAGGTCAAATACTTAAAAACTTCGTCTTTTGGCGCATTTATAACAATGCTTCGGTTAACATCATAAGCTTTTGGTGCAATTAATGCTAAAATAATTATCAAGGCAATTATACCTAGAATAACGTAAAGTGCTATTATCATCTTTTTTAGTTTAGTTAGTTCTTTTAAAGTTACAAAAATTATTGCTTTGAGTAATACCTTTCTACAATCTTATCGTAGCTTTTTATGGTTTTCTTAATCCAATCCATACGTTTTTCGAGCCTTTCAGTTTCTGTCAATTGCCAATTAATTCCTGTCTGTTTTAACTTTGTAGTAACATGCTGAAGGATAATTGCTGCTGACACTGAAATGTTCAAGCTTTCAGTAAAACCACTCATTGGAATTTTTAAGTAGCAGTCTGCATTGTCTAGAACTTCTTGCGATAACCCTTCGGTTTCCCTTCCGAAGAAAAAGCATGATTTTTTAGTAACATCAAACTCATGCAGTAGGCAATCGTTAGTATGTGGTGTGGTCGCCACAATTTGATAGCCTTTGGATTTCAAATCTTTAATACAATCTTTCACTGTATGAAATCGGTTTAAATCTACCCATTTTTGGGCTCCCATTGCAATTTCTCTATCTATTCGTTTGGAGTTAATTTCCTCAACAATGTTTACCTCTTGTATCCCAAACACATCGCAACTTCGTATAACTGCACTTGTGTTGTGAAGTTGATACACATCTTCAGTTGCAACCGTAAAATGTTTTGTTCGTTGGGACAGTACTTTATTAAAACGCGTTCTTCGGTTTTCGGTTAAGTAGGACTCTAAATAGTCTAAAAGTTTAATATCAATCATAAGTTCAAATATAATTTTAAAATAGTAATTTGCAGCTATGAAGCATATAGTTGTACTTACAGGAGCAGGCATGAGTGCCGAAAGTGGTATTAAAACTTTTAGAGATGCCGACGGTTTATGGGAAGGACACGATGTAATGGAAGTTGCGTCACCACAAGGCTTTGAGGCAAATCCGGAACTGGTTTTAGAGTTCTACAACCAAAGACGCAGACAATTGTTTGAAGTAAAACCCAATGCTGCTCATAAAGCTTTGGCAGATTTAGAATCTGAATACAAAGTGACTATTATAACACAAAATGTGGACGATTTACATGAACGTGCAGGAAGTTCAACCATAGTTCATTTACATGGTGAACTGTTAAAAGCACGTAGCACTTTTGATGAAAATGATGTTGTTGAGTGGAAAACAGACCTTGTTCTTGGAGATTTGTGCAACAAAGGGCACCAAATGCGACCTCACATTGTGTGGTTTGGCGAAGCAGTTCCTATGATTGAAAAAGCAATTGCTATTTGTGAAACTGCTGATATTTTATTAATTATTGGCACTTCAATGCAAGTATATCCTGCTGCAAGCTTAATGCATTACGTAACACCTAATACACCTACATACTATATTGATCCAAAACCAAATTTAGATTCATCAAAAAACGTTACTGTCATTGCAGAACCAGCTACAACAGGTATTAAAAAATGGATTGAATTATTATCGAAGTAAGCTAAAATGCCCCTTCAAGGTTCTAACCTCACCATTAAGTTTTATCATTTCTGCGATAAACCAATAATCGGTTTTTGGTAATTGTTTGCCTTTAAAAGTTCCATCCCAACCTATTCCACTAGGTTTTATGCTTGTAATATGTTTTCCGTAACGGTCAAAAATATGTACTAAAGAACGTGAGCTGTAACTTTCACTAAACCCTTTTATATTCCAGGTTTGGTTATATAAATCGTCGTTAGGACTAAAAAACTTAGGAAACCCTAAAACATAAATTTCTAAAGCGGCTACTCCACAGCCATTTTTATCTCTAACAAATAAAATATGTTCTCCTGGAGCAACTTGGTCGAAATAAGGTTCATCTTGATAATATACACTAGTGTTTAACCCATATTCATAATCTCCAACACCTAATCCTGAAGGATCGATAGTAATTGTATTGTTACTTGTAAAATCAGTAATTGTAATATCATCCATATCTAAATCAGCCACTGAAGATTCTAAAACCAAAAATGTAACAGGAGGTGAGCTACAGTTAAATCCTGAACTAGCTGTTGCAGAATACACTCCTCCTGAAGTCACCTCAACTGAAGTTAAGTTGCTTATTACTGTTCCACTTTGGTCAGTCCATTCATATTGATAATTCCCATTTGGATTCACAATTTCTAATACTACTGGATCTCCATTAGAACAATACACTGTTTCTCCTTCAATTTCAAACTCAGGAATAGGATGTACAATCAATCTTAAATGTGGTCCAATACCAAAACAATCTCCATTATCATCACTTTCAACCCTAACGTAAATAGTTTCTAAAAATGCTGTTTGATTTGTATAATTAGTTTGTGGAAGTATTTCATTTTGCTCTAGTTGAGCGTCGTTTAAACTACTGTAGTAATGCACACTTAAATTTTGTCCTGAAGGAAATTGATCTAGAAAAACTTGAGACGCTTCAGATAAATTAAACGAGTTAAACCCATCAGCTACATCATCATCACATTGCTCTATTGTATGCAAAAACCCATCTTGAAAAGATGTTGTAGATACTTCTAAATTGGCAGTTGCGACTTCATAACAACCATTATCACCTTCAATACGAACGTAGACTGTTGCAGATTGTGCATTATTAAACGGAAAAGCAGCTTGTTGATTGATGTTAAACTCAGCATCGTTTTGCGACAAGTGATACGTAATATCAAATCCTGAGCTATTATTGTTGGTCACTAAGTCATCAAGTTCGTTTAAGTTAAAATCTGTAAACCCATCAGCAACACCATCTTCATCACAATTTTTTAATGTTACTGGACTTTGTACAGTAGGCAAACTATAAATAGTTGCTACAACAGGCACTTTATTCCCTTCTAAACATCCATCTACAGAAGCCATTGCTAAATAAGTTGTTGTTTCATTTAAAACTGGAGTCACAAAAGTATCTCCAACTGATAGCTGAACTCCTGTATCAGCATCAAACCAAATTACTGTCCCTGATGATGCTGTAGCTTCTAACATAACTGTTCCTGAGCCACAATTAGAGTTATCAGTAACACTTACAATTTCAGGAATAGTAATCATTGTACTTGCTGAAATATCAAGTATTGGATCTCCAGGCATTCCTCCATATTCTACGATATAACCTTTGGGCTCATAATCGTCAATACTTCCTCCGTTTGGTAAATCATTCCACGAACCAGTAATACCCACATCAGGAGCTGTAATATGTGCATAATCTTCATTTCCTTGATTATTTGGTTCGTTCGTATTCCAAAAAGCAAAATTTGGTGTTGAACCATTTATTCCTCCATTCCAAAATACGGTTCCTTCTTCTGGTCCTGTTGCCCATTTCCAAACACCTTCGGTTTCAAAATCTGTTCCTCCTATCCATCCTGCTCCAGCAGCCTGTTCACCAGTTAATTGAGCTTCTTCTGTAGATGTGATTGTAGCCAAATATCCTTGCAAACCAAAATAGGTGCTATTTTCAGCAGCTTGTCTTGCATCAGTCCAAGTAATTCCTAAATCGGCTACATATTGGTAATAGTGACCTGTAGAGGGTAAATAATTGGCATCACCAATGGTGAACGAAAAGTACTTTTCACCTGACACAGTATCAGATGTACTTTCATAAACCACATCTAATACGGCCGCAATAAGATCAGTATAACTTACATTTACTCCTCCTACTCCACTTAATGTCAATTTACCTTGATTAGCATCCCAATTGGTTACAATGTTTGGATGTGCCCCTGTTAAAGACAATAAATCGTTTCCCATGTCATAGCCTGTAGATATCTGTATGTAAACAGCTTCTATTTCGGTATCATCAGGATCGATAATGTCAAAATTTGTAACCACATTTATTTGGCTCAACGGACAATACATTTGGTTACCATCAGCTACAATTGTTGGTGGAACATTGGCTTGACCATATGTTAAAATAGCTTGAACACAAAAAATGATTAGAACTGAAATTTTTTTAGACATTAGTTAGCAATGGAAAGTTTGTGATTTGTAAATGTAGGAAAACATATCTCTTTTAGTGATATTTTAGTATAATAATCTGAAAAACTCCTCTAAATTCAATTAGTTTTAGTCTTTTTTGTTTTTTTCTTCAATCCATTTACTCATATATTTTGTGCTTTGTAAAGTATGGTGCATGAGTATTTGACCAGTGAAATTATTTTGACGACACTCTTTTAAGTGTTCAATTACATACTGAAGTTTCTTCTTAAATGTTTCAATATGATATTGCTTATCGAACCGCTTTTTGAGTACATTAAAACCTAAATTTTGCTGCTCTTGCCAAATTGCTTTATCACTATACATCCTAATTGCATACTCTACTATAGCATCTACATCTTCTGAATTAAGGGTATTCATATAACTAGATTCTAAAATACCTTCAGCTCCTATTGATGTGGTTACAAAAGGTGTACCGTTACGCATAGCATCAAAAAACTTGCCTTTCAATCCTGCTCCAAACCGCAAAGGTGACAAACACACTTTTGCTTGTTGCATAACATCATTTACATCTTCGGCAAAGCCTTTAATTACAAATCCCTTATCATTGGTTTTAAACTGTTGCACTTTGTTATTTTGATAGGCTCCATAAATGTGCATTTCAGCTTTTGGAAGTTTAGTTCTAATTTTCGACCAAATAGATTGGTATAAAAACTTTACCGAATCTAAATTTGGTGGATGTAAAAAATTACCAATGGTTATAAAGTGATTTCGGTCTTCAAACGCTGGTAATTTCCTTTTGCTTTCCTCAGCAATAGGTTCTATCAAAAAAGGTATGTAATGTAACAACTCAGTAGGAACACCAAACTCTTGGGTTAAAAGTTCCTTTTCAGCTTCAGAAATTATCAAACTTACATCACAACGATAAATACTTGCTATTTCACGTTTTGAGGTATCGTTATGTAAATATTCAACATTAAATGGTGTATTGTCTTTTAAAGCTAATTCACGTCCTTTACGCAAACCGTGTACATCTTCGGTATCTAAAATTCGTATTGCTTTTGGGCATTGCTGTGCTACTCGCCAACCAAACTGTTCTTCGGTTAAAAACCTATCAAACAACACTATACCAGGCTGTAACTGAGAAATAAAATCATCAAACGTTGAGCTATTCAATTCAATAGTGTGCTCTTGTATTCCTAAGCTTTTTAAATTGATTGCATTTTCAGTTTTTGATGTTGATGTCGCAAAAGTGACTGTATAATTTTCAGCTAAGAAAAATTGAATAAGTTGCATCATTCTGCTTCCAGCTGCAGAACTTTTGGGTTCAGGCCATACAAACCCAATTATTAATACTTTCATACTATCTCAAATCATTTTTAATGAGATTCAACGGCATAACTTTGTCTTACTTGTTTAGCCCAATCTATTAAGTCTTTAATTTGCGTGTCGGTTAATTTAGCTTCAGGATGTCCCCAAGTATAAGATTCTAAAGGCATTTCTTTGTCCTCAACCATTTCAATAAGCTCTTCAAATTTATGGTCTTTTCGTTTAACGGAAAGGGTATCCCAATTTGAAACATTAAAGTGTCTTTTACCATTGTTAACATGCTCTGCCATCCAATAATTAACAGGTGTAATTTTACTATACCAAGGATAACGAGTTACATTACTGTGGCAATCCAAACACGCTTCTTTTAATATCAACTTCACATTATCAGAAGGGTTAGTTTCTTCATAAAAAGCATTTAAGGATACTAAATCGCCTTCATTTTTTTCTGGACCAAAAAATTGTGCTACAACAAAAATCAGCAATAAAACTAACAGAAGTTTTTTAAGTATTTTCATTTTTAGTTTAATTTAGAAACTTAAAAATAACAAAAACTTGACTACAGAACACCTATACAACGAGTTAAATTATGTTAATCACTCTCGCGAAAAGCGTTTGAAGTATGCTAATTTGGTGATTGACAACCCTGATTTGATTCCTAAGTTATTGGATATTTTATTTATGGTAGACGATAAAGTTTCCTGTCGTGCAGCTTGGGTTTTAGAATTTATGTGTGGCGAGCAACTAGAAGCCATAATACCTCATCTTGATGCGTTTACCAAAAATATGCACAAAGTACATCTTGACCCAGCAGTAAGACCTGTAGCTAAAATTTGCGAATACTTAACTAAAGCTTACTATTCTAAGCATGAAACTAAAATTAAAACTGCCTTAACTCCCGAATATAAAGAACGAATTATTGAAGTGTGCTTTGATTATATGATAAATGACGAAAAAATTGCACCAAAAGCCTATGCTATGAATACCTTATTTTTATTAGGAACTGATTATGATTGGATACATCCTGAGTTGGCGCTTATTTTAGAACGTGATTTTCAAATGCAGAGTTCTGGTTTTAAAGCAAGAGCTAGACATATTTTAAAAAAGATAAAAAACTAGGTAGAAAAACTAGAGCTTCAGGCTTCGGTCTTCCAACGAAAAAAAGTATCTTTGCAACTTCAAAAAACAACACACTCATGCAGTTATCATCATTAAATGCCATCTCTCCAATTGATGGTCGTTACAGAAGTAAAGTTGAAGCCTTATCAAACTATTTTTCAGAAGAAGCTTTAATAAAGTATCGCGTACTAGTTGAGATTGAATATTTTATCGCTTTATGCGAAATTCCTTTACCACAATTAGAACGTTTTGACGCTAATTTATTTGATGATTTAAGAGCTATTTATAAAAACTTTACTGCTGATGATGCACTTAAAATAAAAACTATTGAAAGTGTTACAAACCATGATGTAAAAGCGGTTGAATATTTCATTAAAGAACAATTTGATGCTTTAAATATTTCGGAATACAAAGAGTTTATCCACTTTGGATTAACCTCTCAAGACATAAACAACACTGCAATTCCGTTGAGTATTAAAGAGGCAATGAACGATGTTTATGTGCCTGAATACTTTAAAGTACTTAATGAATTAAAATCACTTTCTAATGAGTGGAAAGCGGTATCAATGCTAGCAAGAACTCATGGTCAACCTGCTTCACCTACGCGTTTAGGCAAAGAAATTGAAGTGTTTGTTGTAAGATTAGAAGAGCAATTTAATTTATTGAACGATATACCAAGTGCTGCAAAGTTTGGTGGAGCAACAGGAAATTTCAACGCTCATAAAGTTGCTTATCCAGCTATTGACTGGAAAGCTTTTGGAAGTAAGTTTGTGCAAGAAAAGTTAGGGTTACAACACTCTTTCCCTACTACTCAAATTGAACATTATGACCACATGGCTGCTTTGTTTGATTGTTTAAAGCGTATAAACACGATTATCATTGATTTAGACAGAGATATTTGGACCTACGTTTCGATGGACTATTTTAAACAAAAAATCAAAAAGGGTGAAGTTGGAAGTAGTGCAATGCCTCATAAGGTAAACCCAATAGATTTTGAAAACAGTGAAGGTAACCTTGGTATTGCTAATGCAGTTTTTGAACACTTAGCTGCAAAACTGCCTCTATCTAGACTACAAAGAGATTTAACCGATAGTACTGTTTTACGTAATGTTGGTGTTCCTTTTTCGCATACAATAATTGGTCTTAAAAGCACGTTGAAAGGGTTAAACAAATTGTTATTGAATGAAGCCAAATTTGCTGAAGACCTAGAAAACAATTGGGCTGTTGTAGCTGAGGCAATTCAAACTATTTTAAGAAGAGAAGCTTATCCTAATCCTTATGAAGCTTTAAAAGGATTGACAAGAACTAACGAAAAAATAACCCAAGACTCTATTTCAAATTTTATTGATACCTTAGAGGTTCCTAATTCTATAAAAGAAGAACTAAAACAAATTACACCAAGTAACTATACTGGAATTTAATTTAGCAAGTAAGTTACTGAACTTATCGTATGAGTAAAGATACACTAGCTTTAATATATGCCTCAGTATTAACTTTATGTTTTTTTGTGGCTGGCATTTTTAATGTACTAGATAATTTTATGATTAAAACCTTATTATTTGTAGGGTTTGCGCTTTTTGCAGTGTATTTGGTGATTCACTTTTTAAAAGATATAGAAAACAAAAATCACCCTGAATAATACAAGGTGATTTTCTATTAACATTTTAAATAACTATCAGTTTATTTAAAAAAGTTTTTAAAACTTTCTAATTGGTCATTGTCTAAATCTGCTTGTTCCAAAACACCAGATAGTTTCATTAGTTTACCAGCATTCATATCATCACCTAAAACTCTGGCAACAACAAATCCTTTATCTTTAGCATCACCAAATAAAATAAGCTCATCAATACTTGTTTCAGATTCACCAATAAATTTTATTACAAACTTTCCGTCTGAAGTATTTCCGCCTCTCATTAATTCTTCATACTTCTCATTTTTAAGAATCTCTTTTACTTTTTTAAGCTCCACCTCATAATCCTCTTTATTAGTCTCATTAATTTGATATGCTAAAATATTTAGCTTATCAATAGATTCGTAAGCTTCTTTTTGATCGTCAGTAAGATTCTCAATTTCTTCAATATTAATAATACTTGCAGGCACATCTCCCGAGATAAATCCTGGACTTAACTCATTGTCTACAAAATAGGTTTGTAATGTTGGACCTTGGTTACAACTTACTAAAGTTGTAACCAAAGCCATCAACATAATTGATTTTTTGATTGATGTTATCATTGGTTGATTAGTTTTTGTTAGCTTTCTTTAAGTGCTCTCCACCAGGTACATTCATATTGCTTGTTAACTTAGATATTTGACGTAAATCTATATCTCCTGTTAATGATAATAAAACAGTTTCAATTTCTCTTTTCTTTCCGTTTATTTCAATGTCAGCACCTTTAGTTACTTCTTTTAACCCATTAATGAACATTAATAGCTCCTTAACATGGTTTTCATCTTTACCTTCTTTTACATAGAATTTTACTGTTTGGTCTCCATCTTTTATTCTCATTAACTCTTGTAAGCTAGAACCTTTTAGGTAAGATGTTACTGTTGCATTCATATCTTTTGAAACGGCTTCATCTCCTGTAGTAAATACTTTTAATCCTGT
The DNA here is from genome assembly GCF_004366715.1 of Meridianimaribacter flavus. Taxonomy (GTDB): domain Bacteria; phylum Bacteroidota; class Bacteroidia; order Flavobacteriales; family Flavobacteriaceae; genus Gaetbulibacter_B; species Gaetbulibacter_B jejuensis. The sequence goes on along the minus strand of NZ_SOQZ01000003.1, from coordinate 329,308 downwards.
TATCTTTTTAGCCATTTCTAAAAATTGTTGTGCTTCTGGGTCATCTAAATCTATGTTAATACCAGCAAGCATGCTAAACATTTTTTGGTTTACTATAACCGAAGTGACTCCTTCTTGATCTTCGTATTTATCAAAAATGCTTTGTCCGAAAGATACTATTGGCATCAAAGCCAAAACTGCAATTACAACTAATTTTTTCATTTTTTTCTGTTTTTCTAGTTTGTTTTAAAAATTTTGTTTGTCGATGTGTTGAACTCATTAATTAAGCTCATGTGGTCTACGCCTTTTTCTAAATTTTGAGACGCAAGTGTTAAAGCATTTAAGCTACTTGCTCCATCATTAAACTTAGATGATAAAAGACTTAGCGCTTCTTTGGTTTGATTGTAAGCCAACAATTGTTCTTCATTAAGGCTTCCCAATCCTTCCTCTTTATTGGTGAAGGTAAAAACCGACACCATAAGAACTGCTACTGCTGCGACAGAAATCCATTTATACAAATTTTTGTTTCTAGATTTTAATGGAACGTCTTTGGTAAACTGCTCTTGTTTTGTTACCTGAAAGTAGTTAAACATGGCTTTGTAAGACTCTAAATGTGGAGCGACTTCCTCTTGTGCAAAATAGTGTTTTAAGTGTTGCTCTTCTTTTAAAGTAGTTTCTCCGTTTTCGTACTTTTCAAGTAATTTTTCTATGTTATTTAATACCATAACTATGTGTATTAGTTAATTTTTCTCTTATTGTTTTTCTTGCTCTTGAGAGTGCTACTCGTATGGCTGTTTCATTCATATCCAACACTTTTGCTATTTCTTCAAACTCATACTCTTCTATATCTCTCAGTTGCAAAATTATTTTTTGTTGTTCTGGTAGCTCTTCCATTATTTTAGACACCCAGTCTACACTATCATTAAGCTCTACCTGTTTTTGCAACGACACATTATTATCTTGATAGTTACTGTGTACTATCTTTAAATTTTGTGCCTGTTTGGATTTTAATCGGTCAAGGCAAAAATTCTTTGTCATGGTCATGGAAAAAGCTTCTACATTTTTATACTCAGAAATTTTTACTTTGTTTTTCCATAACTTCAGTAAGATCTCTTGAGTAGCGTCTTCAGCTTCCTCACTAGATACCAACAAGCGTTTTGCTAGCCTGTAAACCTTATCCTTAAAAGGCATTACTAATTTTATAAAATCAGTTTGTGTCATTTTGTTTGGTTAGTTAGACGGTTTTTATCCCGTTCTATCATTACGACGATACACTTTCAATTTTGTTACAATTAATTTTTAATTTACAATATTGTAAGTAAATTTAGAGTTTAATAGACATATATAGTATGTATGTTTTGAAAAAAGAATTATTATGAAAATTATGAGAACCCTACTAATTGCCATCATCTTTGGTAGCCTAACCACAAGTTGCTTTGAAGATAGAGATGACAATGTTATTTTATCAAGCAGTATACATGATTTTGTATGGAAAGGTATGAATGCTGTGTATTTATACAAAGCTGAAATACCTGATTTGGCAAATGACAGATTTACAAGTAATGAAGAGTATGGCAATTACCTAAATAGCTTTTCTTCACCCGAAGAACTCTTTGAAAGTTTAATTTATCAAAGACAAACAGTTGATAGGTTTAGTATTATAGTTGATGATTATATTGCTTTACAACAAGCGCTAAGTGGTGTGAGTAAAAGCAACGGACTTGAGTTCAATTTTTATTACGAACCAGGAAGTACTACTGATGTATTTGGAATTATAAGGTTAGTACTTAACAATAGTGAAGCTTCGAATCTTGGTTTACAACGTGGACAAATTATACATGCTGTTGATGGTGTTGAACTTACTGAAAGTAATTTAAGCTCACTTTTTGGTCAAGACACTTACACACTTCATTTTGCTGATTATAACGACAATGGAACTACTGAGACTGATGACGACTCCATTGTTTCTAATGGCTCTACAAGTAGTTTAACTAAAGTTGAATATACCGAAAACCCTGTTCATACTACTGAAATTATTAATGTTGGAGGTGAAAACGTTGGGTATTTACTATACAATGGTTTTACTGCCGATTTTAATAACCAATTAAATAATGCCTTTGCAGATTTTCAAGCTAGCAACGTACAACATTTAGTTTTAGACCTAAGGTATAATGGTGGAGGATCTGTAGACACTGCAAGGTTATTAGGAAGTATGATTACTGGTCAATTTAACGGTTCTGTGTTTTCAAAATTGAATTATAACGATGATTTACAAGAACTAAATTCAACTTTTAATTTTACAAACAGCTTTAATGGCAATTCTATTAATAGCTTAAACCTTGATAAAGTTTATGTTCTTACTACCAATAGATCTGCTTCTGCCAGCGAAATGATTATAAACAGTTTAGGCGAGTATATTGATGTTGTTCATATTGGAGACAATACAACAGGAAAATCACAAGCTTCAGTAACTATTTACGATTCTCCTGACCTAGGACCTAACGATGTTAACCCAAACCACACTTATGCTATGCAACCTTTGGTAGCTATTTCGGTAAATGCTAATGATGGTGTGGTCCCTTCTAGTGGTTTAGTTCCTGATGTTGGTTTTGAAATCAACGAAAGCGTATTAAATTTCGGAATTTTAGGTGATGAAAACGAGCCTTTACTTGCTGCTGCTTTAGCTGATATTGAAAGTAGCTTAGGAAGATATAGCATTGACCAAAGTATAAGAAATACACCTCAATTAACTCCTGTAAAAAAAGATATAAATCTAAAACCTTTTGAAGATGAAATGTATATAGATAATGAGTTTATATCCATCACAAAAAAAGAATTTAATCAATAAAAAAATCCGCTCGAAATGAGCGGATTTTTTTGTTTTATAGACTTAGGTTAAAACCTATATTAACATTTCTTCCTCGTGTTGAATACCCAAATAATTCTTGGTAATCTTCATTAAAGATATTGTTTACGTTAGCAAACAACTTCAGCTTGCTCTCCAAAATAGTATGGCTTACGTAAAAATCTAATAAGCTATAACTTTTTAAAGTAACGTCTTCTGTTGCAAAAGTAGTATTGTTAAAATAGGCATCATTTCTATCATCATTATATTGGTACGCTAAACTTAAAAATGTAGCATCAGATAGTTTATAATCCAATCGTGCATTTCCTTTCAATTCAGGAATTCTTAAATTCAAATCATCTTCTACCTTTGTATAGGTAACATTAGCGTTTAATTTTAGCGCGTTTGTAATACTATAATTAGCTGTAAATTCTAAACCGCTTGCTGTAAAATCCTTATCTACATTATCGTATTGGTACACAAAATTACCCATGTCCACAAAATCGATAAAATTAATTTCGTTTCTAGTAAAATACACTAAACTGAACGTAGCTTTGTCTTTAATTCCTGCTTCAATACCAACTTCTATAGTTTCATTTTCTTCAGGTTTTAAATCAGCATTTCCATAAGCAGGTTCAAATAATTGATACAATGAAGGTGTAATATATGCTGTACTGTAACTAGCCATTCCTTTTAAATATCCAAAATTGAAGCTTTTTCTATAGGATGGATTTAAACTGTAAACCAAATGACTTCCATATTCGCTATGATTGTTTAAACGTGCTCCAGCATTGACATTTAAACCAAAATCAGAAACATACACCACATTAGCATAAGGATCAACAATGTTGAATGTTGCTGTTTCTGGATCAATGCTTTGTTCTAAATTGGTTGATCCAAATGGAATTGCAAAACTTTCCATATCATTCTCCTGAAAATTCACACCTAAAATAGTATAGAATTTATCATTAAAATTATATCTATTAAAAAGGTCTGCCACCAAACTTGTAGCATAGTATTCAGCAGGATAACTCGACTCCACAATACGCTCAACATCATTATATGCAGCGTTTAAAGTAATACTTCCTTTGTTATAGCTAAACTCTGGCGCAATCCCAACACGATACTGCTTACTTGTAGAATGGTTGTTTGCATCAGAAAACGTTGAAGCGTCATCAAAATCGGCTTTAAACTTATCAAAACTTGCATAAGCATTCAGTTTAAATTGCTTGGAAAATGTGTATCCTAATTTCACATTACCATTTATAGCATTGTAAGCATCAGATTCGGTTCCAGCCTCCATTGCAGATAAACCATCAGTAAACTGATTACCAAAACTGGCTAAGTAATTAAACTCACCAATGGTTCCATTTACTGACACGCTATTTCTAAAATCTTTGATAGCATAATTACTATCATCATGTGATTGGTTAGTTCCAAAAACACTTCTAAAGTTAGCTGAAACAGCATCTTTTGAAGCTTTTTTCAGTTTAATATTGATTACTGCGGTTGCTGCTCCAGTACCATATAATGTACTAGACGCGCCTTTTAAAATCTCAATACTTTCTACTTGATCTGGATTTAACAAACGTAAATCGTAATCGTTAGCTATTTGCGAAGGATCGGTTAATGCAATACCATCTATCAATACCAAAACCTGACGGTTTCTCCCACCTCGAACGTAATATGCTAAATTTTGTCCAGCGTTACTTTTTGTTCCGTTAATTTCAATTCCTGCTGTAGCATTGATAATTTCAGCTATGGTTTTTCCTTGTAAATGCTTAAGCTCTTCTTGGGTGATTTTGGTAATTACCTTACCAGAATTTTCACGTTTTAAGTTGAATTTTGAGTCGGTAATAACGACTTCATCTAGTTGTTCTACTTGAGTAGAATCAGTTTGCTGTTGTGCAAATCCAAAAAATGAAGTAGCACAAAACACACCAAAAAACAATGTTTTTTTGTTCATTTTAAAATTAATTGTTCGAGAAAGTATGGTAATGCATACTCAAACCTTTATCCCGAAAGTTCGACTTATTATTTTTTTGAAATTGGCAGGTCTCCTGACTTACATTTTGTTGTGTTACCTTCCCAGTTTTCACCAGTGGTTTATTGAAGTGTACAACAACTCTTCGCTAAAGAGATGCCCAATTAAATTGAGCAATATGCTTACAGTTGCGGGAACAGTTCTGGACTTGAAAATAATACTCTCACCAGATTCCCTTTTAATCGAGATTAAAACAACAATCTCGAACCAAAATTCGCCGCAAAATTAAACATTTTGTTTAATGTTTTACCTATAAGGTTAAATAATATTACTTTTGAATGAAAATAAATACACAGTGAGAAAACTATTTCCAATTCTACTTTTAATTATCTGTTTTGCGTGTAAAGACAATAAAAACAGTATCACAGACCGATTACCTGCAAAAGACTATTCAGAAATTATACGTTTGCATGCTGAAGGCTTTAGTATTATAAATCATGGCCACTACAAAGTTTTAACTATAAAAAGTCCATGGCCGAAAGCTGAAAAATCGTTTAAATATGCTTTAATCCCAAGAGAAAATCTTGCAACAATTACTTTAAATAGTGATGAATACGATGGCATTATTGCAACACCTATTGAAAAAATAGTCGTGACATCTACAACACATATTCCTGCTTTAGAATTGTTGGGTGTTGAAGAAACCTTGGTTGGTTTTCCTGGAACCGATTATATTTCATCTGAAAAAACCAGAGCTTTAATAAACGCTGAAAGCATTAGAGAATTAGGAAAAAATGAAGGTATCAATACCGAAGTTTTGCTAGAATTACAACCTGAAGTTGTTGTAGGTTTTGGTATTGATGGTAATAATAAAACTTTTGAAACTATTAAAAAGTCTGGTATTCCAGTCATGTACAATGGTGATTGGGTAGAAAAATCACCACTTGCAAAAGCCGAATGGATTAAATTTTTTGGTGCACTTTACAACAAAACTGCTGAAGCCGATTCTATTTTCAACAGTATTGAAAAAGCGTATAACGATGCAAAAACATTGGCTTCAAAGGTTAAAAACACACCAACTGTTTTAAGTGGTGCGCTTCATAAAGATGTTTGGTATTTACCTAGTGGCACAAGCCCTGAAGCACAACTTTTAAAAGACGCCAACGTAAATTACCTTTGGCAAGACGTTGCTGGTGAAGGCAGTTTAGCATTAAGTTTTGAAGCTGTTTTCACAAAAGGAAAATCGGCTAATATTTGGTTAAGTCCGTCATATTATAATTCATTGGAAACTTTAAAAAATGCTAACGAACACTACACCGAATTTGACGCCTTTAAAAACAAAACAATATATTCATTTGTAAATGTTACAGGAGCAACTGGTGGTGTTACCTACTATGAAGAAGGCACTGCAAGACCTGACTTGGTTTTAAAAGACATTATAAAAGTGTGTCACCCAGAATTATTACCAGAATACGAAACTCATTTTTTTAAACCATTAGAATAATTGACTAATCAAACTACATACAAAGTGCCGTTTACAATTTTAATTGTAACGTTATTAGTATGCTTTTTAGGCAACATTAGTTTAGGGTCGGTATCTATTCCTATAACATCTGTATTTAAAAGTTTATTTGCAACTATTGACAACGACTCTTGGCATTACATTATTCACAACTACAGATTACCAAAAGCGTTTACAGCGGTTTTAGTTGGTTCTGGATTGGGAATTTCAGGCTTGTTAATGCAAACCTTGTTTAGAAATCCATTGGCTGGTCCGTTTGTATTAGGTATTAGTTCTGGAGCTAGTTTAGGAGTAGCGATCGTGATTCTTGGTGCAGGAATTTTTGGTGGAAATCTTGCTACACTTTTACTTTCAAAATGGAGTGTGGTTATTGCGGCTAGTTTAGGTAGTTTTTTAGTGTTACTATCTGTTTTAGCTATGTCTTTAAAAGTAAGAGATACCATGGCTATTTTAATCATTGGGTTAATGTTTGGTAGCATTACTTCTGCGGTTGTCAGTGTACTCTCCTACTTTAGTTCTGCCGAACAACTACAGCAATACATTTTTTGGGGATTTGGTAGTTTAGGAAACCTATCTTGGAACGAGTTGTTTATTTTCTTCTGCATTTATCTCCTAGGATTATTTATGAGTATCATCTCAATCAAAGCCTTAAATACACTTTTATTGGGTGAAAATTACGCTAAAAGTCTTGGATTGAACATTAATCAAAGTCGGTTTATCATTATAATTGCAACAAGTTTATTAGCAGGAACTATTACAGCTTTTGCTGGACCAATTGCTTTTATAGGATTAGCAATTCCGCATATGGTTCGTCAAGTTTTTACAACAGCCAACCACAAAGTGTTATTACCTGCTGTGTTTTTGTTTGGTGCCATAGTCATGCTTATTTGTGATAGTATTGCGCAATTGCCTACAAGCGATTACACTTTACCTATTAATGCCATAACTTCATTAATTGGTGCGCCTGTAGTGATTTGGTTATTGGTACGCAAACGTAAAATGTTGTTTTGAATGAGAAATAAGAATCAAGATAAAAGAACCAAGACTGTCATTACACACTTGATGCGGAATCCAAAAAAAATAGATTCTGCGTCGTAACGCAGAATGACAAAACAAAATATTTGTGACAAAAACACAACCACATACTATACTAAAAACAGAAAGTCTAACCATAGGTTACAAGCAGAAAAAACATCAAACCGTTGTTGCTGATGATGTAAACATTGCGCTACAACAAGGTGAATTGGTTGGTTTGGTTGGTGCTAATGGCATTGGAAAATCTACCTTATTACGAACACTTACTAAAGTACAACCACCAATTGATGGCTCTGTTTTTATTAATGATAAATTACTTGAAAATTCCTCATATTTAGAGCTTTCCAAAAGCTTGAGCGTGGTACTCACCGAACAACCTGCTTCAAAAAACTTAACCGTTTTTGAACTTGTTGCTTTAGGCAGGCAACCTTACACCAATTGGGTTGGTAATCTTTCAGAAAACGATATCTCTATTATTGAAAAGGCGTTATTACAAACCAATATTCAACAATTAAAAGACAAAAAGTGTTTTGAGTTAAGTGATGGCCAACTACAAAAAGTCATGATTGCACGAGCATTAGCTCAAGACACACATTTAATTATTCTAGATGAGCCCACAACCCATCTAGACATGTACCACAAAGCCTACATTTTAAAGCTTTTAAAAACCTTGGCAAAAGATACCAACAAAACCATTTTGTTTTCTTCTCACGAAATTGATTTAACCATTCAACTGTGTGATAAAATGATAGTGATGACACATTCACAAGTAATTTCTGACACGCCTTGTAACTTAATTTCAAAAGGTGTTTTTAATGAATTGTTTCCAGAAGACATGATCACTTTTGATGAGAAAACTGGAAGCTTTAGAGTGAAAAAGTAATGCTTTGAAAATGAAACAAATTTAAAACCGTAATTTAGGTTTCTGTTTCAAATTCGATTTCAATTTCAGACTAAATCATTTATCTTTGATGAAATTCTTTTCACTGTATGACCGAAACACTCATTTTATTTGTCGCTATTATTTTTTCTGCTGGAATTGGTGCTTTTTTGGGCTTAAAATTTGCTCAATTAAAAAGCAAAGGGAATACGAGCACGCTTGAAGAACGCAATACCAACTTAAGCAAACAGCTTGAAGATTTAAAATTAAATACCGAATCTGAAAACCAAAAACAAAACGCACTTTTTAATCAGCAATTACAAGATTTAAAAGAAACTATTTCTAAAATTGAAACAGAACGCGAAACCATTAGAAAAGAAAAAGACCTTTTAAACACCGAACTTTCTAGAAGAAATACAGAGCTTGAAAACCTTCAAGAACAAAACCTTAAACGCGACGAAGAGCTTGCTAAACAACAAGAGCAACTGCGTAAAGATTTTGAGTTAATGGCAAGTAAAATTCTTGATGAAAAAAGTGAAAAATTCACCATTCAGAATAAAGAAAACATTAAACAAATTCTGAATCCGCTTCAAGAAAAAATCCAAACGTTTGAAAAGAAAGTTGAAGATTCTCAAAAGGAAAGCATCAGCATGCATTCGGCTTTAAAAGAACAACTTTTAGGACTTAAAGATCTTAATCAAAAAATGACCATAGAAGCCAATAACCTAACCAAAGCTTTAAAAGGCGACAGCAAAATGCAAGGTAATTGGGGTGAATTGGTTTTAGAGCGTGTTTTAGAAAAATCTGGACTAGAAAAAGACCGCGAATATTTTGTTCAACAAAACTTTAATCGTGAAGATGGTTCGCGTGTTATGCCTGATGTTGTCCTACATTTACCAGATGGCAAGCGCATGATTATAGATAGTAAAGTATCACTTACCGATTACGAACGTTTTGCTAATGCTGAAGATGACGAAAAAGCAATGCATTTAAAAGCGCACGTTAACTCCATAAACAAACACGTTAATCAGCTTTCAGAAAAGAAATACGAGGATTTATACGATATGGAATCTCCAGATTTTGTATTGATGTTTATTCCTATTGAACCTGCTTTTGCCATTGCTATAAACGAAGATAATACGCTTTATAACAAAGCTTTTGAGAAGAATATTGTAATCGTTACACCTTCTACCCTTTTAGCAACATTGCGAACTGTTGACACGATGTGGAGCAACGAAAAGCAACAACGCAATGCGTTAGAAATTGCCAAACAAGCAGGTGCACTTTATGATAAATTTGAAGGTTTAGTTTCTGATTTAACAGGTGTTGGCAAAAAAATAGATGCAGCAAAAAGTGACTATTCAGCAGCGATGAATAAACTGGTTGAAGGCAAAGGAAACATTATTGGTCGTGTAGAAAAACTTAAAAAAATGGGTGCCAAAGCCAAAAAATCACTACCAGAACCAATTTTAAAACGCGCTATAAACGATGACGATGAGTAAACACAATTTCAAACCCGTTGATTCTTCTAGAGTTTCTATCTCACAACTCATGCAACCTTCGCACTCTAATTTTGGTGGAAAAATTCATGGTGGTTATATTTTAAGTTTAATGGATCAAATTGCTTTTGCTTGCGCCTCAAAGCATTCTGAAGCCTATTGTGTAACAGCATCGGTTGATACGGTTGATTTTTTAAACCCTATTGAAATTGGTGAGTTAGTTACCATGAAAGCCTCGGTAAATTATGTTGGTCGCACATCCATGGTTGTTGGTATTCGTGTGGAATCTGAAAACATTCAAACCGGAACTGTAAAGCATTGTAATTCATCTTACTTTACTATGGTTGCTAAAGATGATAATGGAAAAACTGTTGATGTTCCTGGTTTAATTTTAAACGATAAAACCGAAGTAAAACGGTTTTTAAAAGCCATAAAACGTAAAGACACTAAAATACATCGTCAACAAGAGTTTAGTAGTGATTCCTTTGCACTTGACAATTATATTGAAGACTTAAAAGGCTACAAAATTAAAATAGAGTTGCCTGAAAACTAATAGTATTATTGCTTTACAAATCGTCTGGTTTGTGTAAAGTTATTAGCAGATACTTTTACTAAATAAACACCTGTATTCCATTTAGAAACATCAATTGAAGCTGTTAGTGAGTTAAGTTCCTTAGAATACACCCTTTTTCCTAGTACATCATACACATTTACAACAGCATTTTGTTGTCCTTGTGGCAAACGAATATTTAACTTAGTCGTAGCTGGATTAGGTGAGATTGTGAATTCTTGACTTGCTTGAGAAACCTCTTCATCCCCTAATGTGAACGATTGCATAGTAACACCTTTATTTTCTCCATGATAGCCTATAGTATAACTAAACCCAAAAGACCAAACTAATTCAATTGAAGTATCAGATGTAGAAAACACATAATCATTTGTTTCTCCTGTATCCAAAGCTCTAGTAGCTACTATTGTTCTTTGCTCTCCATCTAATGTGTTGGACGTTATTGTCCAATTTTGATTGGCATCAACAGAAGGTTCAATTCCAATAGCATCAGAACCATCTGGTTGCCCTGGCAAACCAAAATATCTATCAGAAATAGAGGCTCCGTCATATATAACAACATCATCACCAGCAATCATGCTTGATGTTCCAAATCCTAAACCTAAAAACCGATTATCTGGACCATCTAAGGTTAAAGTTACTAAGGTTGAAGTGACATCAATTTGCGCAGAGTAATACAACTCTCCATCATCTAATAATACAATCTCTCCTGTAGAATAAGTTTGACAGAAAGCGAATGATGTCATTAAAAATGCAACTAAAAAAAGCGTAATTTTTTTCATAAATAGGTTTATTTACAGCTAATATAATAAATTATGTGATTGATAGATAAGTTTTTATTTAATCAAAAAAAGCCATTGACTAAAATCAATGGCTTAAATTTATTTAACTGACTATCAACCTACTGCTTCACAAAGCGCTTAGTAGAGATATTATTTTTTGTAGCTAACCTCACTAAATACACACCACTATTCCATTTTGAAATATCAATAGTAGTCGATAATTGATTAAGCTCTTTAGTGTATATTTTTTTACCTAATACATCAAACACTTCCATTTTTACAACACCATCCATTCTAGGCACAGATATATTAAATCTTGATTTAGCTGGATTTGGAGCTATTGAAAACTCTGTTGCAACAACCTCTTCATTACTTAAAGTAAAAGATTGCATTGTGATTCCTCTATTAGAAAATCCATGATAGTCTAAAACAAAACTTGATTCAAACCCTCTTGCCCAAACCAAATTTATAGATGACGCAGATGTTGTAAACACATAATCATTAACATTTCCGGTATCTCTATCTCTTGTTGCAACTAATGTTCTTACTCCTGAAGTAACATTATTAGACATAATTGTCCAATCTTGTCTTTCATCTAAAGTTGGCGTAAAACCTATTGCAGGTTCATCATTAGGCTGACCAGGATACCCAAAATGCCTGTCAGTAAGGTCTGTACCATCAAAAATAACAACATCTCTACCAGAAGTCATACTTACTGCATCAAAGCCTAAACCTAACCATCTATCACTTGGTCCAATTAGCGTTAATGTTACTTCATCTGTTGTAACATCAATCTGCGCTGAGTATTCTAATCCTGGTGTTGTAGATAATTCTATCATACCAGTGGAATAGGTTTGACTAAAAGTGTATGTTGTTAAACTTAAAAAAGCTATTAAAGCCAAAGTAGTTTTTTTCATATTTATATTATTTTACAATAAGATTAATAATTTCCTCATCTTGAGTCATATTCGCGTAATCTATTGCTGTATTTCCTCTATTATCTTTAGTACTCGTGTCTGCATTCGCCTCAACCAATTGTTTAATTATGGTTTTGTTTCTCATAATAATAGCATAATGTAAAGGAGAGGTTCCATTAGCATCTGCTAAATTTGGGTCTGCACCATGTTCTAAAAGTACTTTAACAACTGCTTCTCTGTTTTTATAAACTGCAGCCATTAATGGTGTTCCGTATTTACTTTCGCCATCAATATCCTCAACTTTTGATGCTAAAAATATAGCGACCTTATCATTTCCTCTGTAGCATGCCAATGTTAATGGAGAATATCCTGAAGCATCGACCACATTAATAGTATCTGGGTTTTTAGCAATTAATTCTTTTACATCATCAATTGTACCAAAACGTGCTGCATCAAAAATATTTTGCTGGGAAAAAGCAAAACCTGATACTAATACACTCACTATTAACAAAAAGCCTTTTAGCTTCATTCTATACTACTTGAGTTACACAAGGCTAAAGTAGTAATTTTTAGGAGATTGTATTAACCGTTTATCGATTTTTACTGCTATTTGCTCAAATACATTTTACGTCTTGAGTACAAGTTGTAAAATTCATCATCTTTTAGACTATCAATAAACAAGATACTTTCTCCTGTACTCTTCATTTCTGGTCCTAACTTTTTATTTACGTTTGGAAACTTATTAAATGAGAACACTGGTTGCTTTATTGCATAACCTTCAAGCTTAGGATTAAAGTCAAAATCGGTTACTTTTTTATCGCCTAACATGATTTTAGTAGCATAGTTTACATAAGGTTCGCCATACGCTTTTGCTATGAAAGGCACAGTACGAGACGCTCTAGGATTAGCTTCTATTATGTAAACTTTATCATCTTTAATAGCAAACTGGATATTGATTAACCCAACAGTATTTAAAGCTAATGCAATCTTTTTGGTGTGATCTTTTATTTGTTCTAATACTAAATCTCCAAGGTTAAAAGGAGGTAATGTTGCATTACTATCACCTGAGTGAATTCCGCAAGGTTCAATATGCTCCATTATACCAATAATGTAAACGTTTTCACCATCGCAAATAGCATCAGCTTCTGCTTCAATAGCACCATCTAAATAATGGTCTAATAAGAGTTTGTTATTTGGTATTTTACGAAGTAAGTCAACGACATGCTCTTCTAGTTCCTTCTTGTTAATTACAATTTTCATGCCTTGACCTCCTAATACATAAGATGGTCTTACCAAGATTGGGAAATCTAACTTATCAGCTACAGCTAAGGCTTCATCAGCAGTTTCGGCAGTATCAAACTCTGGATAAGGAATGTTATTCTCTTTAAGTAAGGTAGAGAAGCTTCCTCTATCTTCAGCTAAATCTAAAGATTGGTATGTAGTTCCGATAATTTTTATTCCGTAACGGTCTAATTTTTCAGCAAGTTTAAGTGCTGTTTGACCGCCAAGTTGAACGATAACACCTTCTGGTTTTTCATGACGAATGATGTCGTAAATATGTTCCCAGAATACTGGTTCAAAGTACAGTTTATCAGCGATGTCAAAATCGGTTGAAACGGTTTCAGGATTACAATTAATCATAATTGTTTCGTAACCACATTCAGCACTCGCCAATACTCCATGCACACAGCAATAATCAAATTCAATTCCTTGCCCAATTCTGTTTGGTCCAGAACCTAAAACAATTATTTTTTTCTTATCTGAAACTACACTTTCGTTATCTGAATATAGTTTACCATCAGCTGTTTCTAATTCGTTTTCAAATGTAGAATAGTAATATGGTGTTTGTGCTTTAAACTCAGCAGCACATGTATCTACAAGTTTATAAACACGATTAATTTTTAACTCATCACGCTTGTTATAGACTTCACTTTCTAAACAGTTTAGCATGTGCGCAATTTGACGATCTCCATACCCTTTTTGTTTAGCTTCTAGCAACAAGTCTCTGTCTATAGTATCTATCGTGAATGTTGAAATTTCTTTTTCCAACATATACAATTCTTCGTATTGCTTTAAGAACCACATATCAATTTTTGTGATTTCATGAATTCTGCTTAATGGAATTCCCATTTGAATAGCATCATAAATCACAAATACACGATCCCAACTTGCATAAGTAAGTTTCTCGATTATTTGGTCATAATCTTTATACCCTTTACCATCTGCACCAAGACCATTTCGTTTTATTTCTAATGATTGTGTTGCTTTATGAAGTGCTTCTTGGAATGAACGACCTATTGCCATCACTTCTCCAACCGCTTTCATTTGAAGTCCTAATGTTCTATCAGAACCTTCAAACTTATCAAAATTCCAACGAGGTATTTTTACGATTACGTAGTCTAAAGTTGGCTCAAACAATGCCGAAGTAGACTTGGTAATTTGATTTTCTAATTCATCTAAATGATACCCAATAGCCAACTTAGCAGCAATTTTTGCAATAGGGTAACCTGTGGCTTTACTCGCTAATGCTGAAGAACGCGATACACGAGGGTTAATTTCAATAGCGATAATTTCTTCTTCTTCATCTGGACTTACCGCAAACTGTACGTTACATCCTCCTGCAAAATCACCTATACTACGCATCATAAGTATAGCCATATCACGCATTTTCTGGAATGTACTATCTGAAAGTGTCATTGCAGGTGCCACAGTAATAGAGTCTCCTGTATGAATTCCCATTGGATCCATATTTTCAATAGTACAAATAATAACTACGTTATCATTCTTATCGCGTAATAACTCCAACTCATACTCTTTCCATCCCATCATCGCTTTATCAATCATCACCTCATGAATTGGTGAGATTTCTAAACCTCTAGTCAAGGCTTCATCAAACTCTTCTTCATTGTAAACAATTGAAGCTCCTGCTCCACCTAAGGTAAACGATGCTCTAATACATAATGGAAAACCAAACTCTTGAGCTATTTCTTTACCTTTTAAAAATGAAGTTGCTGTAGCTTGTGGTGCCATTCCAACTCCAATTTTTAACATTAACTCTCTAAACTTCTCTCTGTCTTCGGTAATGTTAATTGCATCAATATTTACACCAATAATTTTTACACCAAAGTCTTCCCAAATCCCTTTTTCATCTGCTTCAATACAAAGGTTTAAAGCAGTTTGTCCTCCCATTGTTGGTAAAACAGCATCAATTTGCGGATGCTCTTTTAATATTTTAACAATAGATTTTGTATTAAGTGGCAACAAATACACATGATCTGCCATTTTTGGGTCAGTCATGATTGTTGCAGGATTAGAATTAATTAAAATGGTTTCGATTCCTTCTTCTCTTAACGATCGTAGTGCTTGAGATCCTGAGTAGTCAAACTCGCATGCTTGACCAATAATGATAGGTCCTGATCCAATAATTAATACAGAGCTTATGTTTTTATTCTTTGGCATTGTGTTGTGTTTTTTTGGTTTACAAAAATAGGTATCTATTGGGTACAAAAAAAGGTGCTACACCTAAGTAACACCTCAAAATATTAACAATTGTTAATCATTATTTCTTATGTCTTGATTCTGAAGACACAGACAATTTCTTTCTTCCCTTAGCTCTTCTACGAGCAAGTACTTTTCTACCGTTAGCAGTAGCCATTCTTTCTCTAAAACCGTGTTTGTTTCTTCTCTTTCTTTTTGACGGTTGAAACGTTCTTTTACTCATTGTCTTATATCTTTAAAAAAATAATCTTAGTTTCCGTTAATTACTTTTGAAGTTTGTTTCAAAATTGGCTGCAAATATACAAAGACTTTTTACTTTGACAAATCAAAAGTTAAAAATATTTCCAATTGTTTTTACTAACTTTGCACACTCAAAAATTCAATAGAAAATATGTACAATAAAAATATAAAGTTAGTAATTGCTGTTTTAATTATTGGTTATGCCGTTTATCAATTTACCGAAGGCTACATTGGTAATGGTATTATGTTGATTTTACTTTCACTTATTTTTGTATTCCTTTATTTTAAAAACGAATTTATTCTTCTAGCCTTTTTAAAACTTCGTAAGCAAGATTTTGATGGTGCAAAAAAATGGCTTGATAAAATTAAAAACCCTTCAGCTGCTTTAGTAAAAAAACAAGAAGGCTACTACAACTACTTACATGGTATTATGGTTTCTCAAACTAATATGAACGAAGCTGAAAAATACTTTAAAAAAGCGGTTAGCCTAGGTTTATCTATGGATCATGATTTGGCAATGGCTAAATTAAACTTAGCAGGAATTGCTTTTTCTAAACGCAGAAAACAAGAGGCTCAAATCTTATTAAAAGAGGCTGAAACTCTTGATAAAAGAGGAATGTTGACCGACCAAATTAAAATGTTTAAGCAACAAATGAAAAAAACTGCTATTCCTAAACAGCAGTATGGTCAACCTACTTCGGCTAGACAAAACAGACGTAGCAGAAGATAATTTTTACAATAAAGGAGCCCAAAGCCTACAAAAAGATTCTTTAAGCCTACTTAATCTAGGTCTTTTTTGCCAGCTTTGTAAAGTTAATTGTTCGCTATCTTTAATATCATCATTAAAAAACTTTTTAAGTGCCTTACTTTGTGTTTCATCATATATTAAAGCATTTATTTCAAAATTGATATTAAAGCTTCTATAATCCATATTAGAAGTTCCTACAGTACAAAAAATGTCATCAACAACTAATGTTTTAGCATGAACAAATCCTTTTTTGTATCGATAAATTTCCACTCCTGCTTCTAATAACGACTCTAAATAAGAGTTTGTAGCGTGTTCAGCAGTCCAAGAGTCTGAATGTTTTGGAATTAACAATTTTACTTCTACACCACTTTTCGCAGCTACTTGCATTGCAGTAATAACTTCATCATTAGGAATAAAATAAGGCGTGGTTATGTACACATATTTTTGCGCAGTAACTATAGCTGTAAAAATAGTCTCCATAATATTTGCCCAATCAGTATCTGGACCACTAGCTGCAATCTGTACTGGCACTTCTTCAGTAACTTCTATTTCAGGAAAAAAGGTTTTAGAAATTGGCAAATCAGTATTAGATACAAAATTCCAAGTGGTTAAAAAGTTTATCTGCAACGGTTTTACTGCTTCACCTTCAATTCTCAGGTGCGTATCTCTCCAATATGAGTTATCAGTTTCGTAGTTTACATAAGTATCAGAAATGTTTATACCTCCTAAATAACCAATACGCCCATCAATAACCACAATTTTTCTATGGTTTCTGTAGTTCATCTTTCCTGTGAATTTTGGAAACAACACAGGCATAAAAGGCGCAAACTCTACTCCACTTTCTTTGAGTTTATTTTTTATTGCTTTTGAAAGCTTGCTTCCTACATCGTCAAAAGTTAATCTTACATTAACACCTTCTATAGCTTTCTCACACAATACATCCAAAACTTGTGTTCCTATTTTATCATCCTTTAGGATATAGTATTCCATGTGGATGTGAGATTGGGCTTGCTCTAAGTCTTTAAGTAATAGTTTAAATTTTTCTTCTCCGTTTTTAATCAGTTTAACTTTGTTGTTGAGCGTTAAAGGCGACTGTTCGCTATTGTAAAGCAACTTTACAAGTTTTACTTTTTCGTCAAGAGTTTGCTTAATTTCTCTCTTTTCTTTGTTATTAAGTTGTAACTCTTTATTGATGTTTTTTACAACTCTTTTATTTAAAATATGTTTTCGGTTGAATATTTTGTTCTTTCGATATTCTTGCCCAAAGAAATAGTAAACTAACAACCCTAAAAAAGGAAAAAAAACCAAAACCATTATATAAGAAATGGTTTTGGTTGGGTTAATATTTTTTAGAAGAATAGTTATTGCAGCAGAAATTGCCACAACATAATTAAGAACAATTAAAATGTTCCAAAAATTGTGCTTAACAAAATCAATCATTAAGGCGTTGTAGGATAGTATCCTTCTTTAGGTATTTCAATAAAATACTGCTTTCTAGAAGCATTGTTAAGATGATCTTCGCGCAACCAAGGATTATGGATTTTCAATATTTTGTAATTGATACCAAACTGTTTTGCAAATCTTGAAAAATCAGTCACCACAGTGTCTACTGACACTTTATAGGTTGGTATATTTTTATACAAATCGTTTTCTTTAAAATTGAATCCGTATTTTTTAGGGTTGCTTAAAATTTCTTTAAGTGCCACAATTCTAAACAGGTAACGTCCTGTTTCTTCACCTAAAAGTAAATCGTAGTAATCCGTTACATCTTGTTCTTTTAATCTTCTAGAAACACCAGCGTTTCCAGCATTGTAAGCAGCAGCAGCCAATGTCCAAGATCCTAATCGTTCTTTAGAGTCTAAAAGGTATTTACAAGCCACTTCAGTAGCTTTTTCTAAATTATAACGTTCATCAACATTATCATTTACCTCAAGTCCATTCTCTCTTCCTGTTGCTTTCATAATTTGCCATACACCTCTTGCTCCAGCAGGAGATACAGCATTTGTTAATCCGCTTTCAATAACTGCTAAATATTTAAAATCGTCAGGAACACCATGTTTTTCCAAAATAGGCTCAATTACAGGAAAATACTTTTCAGCTCTCTTAAACATTAGCAACCCATTAGATTGCCAATACGTATTTACTAAAAGCTCTCTATCCATACGCTCTAAAACATCTGGATCTTCTAATGGAACAGCTTCACCTGCAAACTCCAGATGATCTGGAACTGCTAAAGCATACACATTATAATCATTGATTAATTTTTTCTGTTCTTCTTGTATTGTATTATCAGAAGGTGATTTTTGGGCTGCAAAAATAAAAAGCCCAGACAACGCTATTAAACCTACAGCAGCTAATATATTTTTTAAAGTTTTCATAAGTAACACTTATTTGTTTGACGTTTTTATAAATGTAGAGAAATCTACAATGCTTTCAAAATTAGTTTAATATAAGATTTGGTAAATTTTCGTTAAACCATTTATACTTATTTATAATCATGATATGCGTTCCTCCTTCAATAACTATACAGTCTCCAGAGCACGAATGGTTAAAAACCATGTCTTTATTTCCATGAATATAAATAGCGTTTGGATGTGGTTTTTCTTGTTTCCAGGTAATCACTTGCTCAATTGCCCAATCCAAGTACTTTTTATCATTTACTGAAAGGTATTTTTTATACAGTTCCACTCTTTTCTTTACTGTATTACCAAGAGCGTATTTTGCTAACAACTCTACATTACTCATTAGTTGTGTAGGCAACAATTTATAAGCCTTAGTAAACTTTGCCACCTTCATACGTTTTGGCAACTCGTGTTTAGACTTTACACTTGAAACTACTATTACTTTTTTGCAGTCTATAAATTTGCTCATTTCTTGAACCAAAATACCTCCAAAAGACACTCCAAGAAGCACAATATTTTTATGCTCAATCTTTTTTACCATACGTTTCGCATAGCCTTCCAAAGTTTCATTATCTAGAGGTAACACCCACTCTAACCAATGCATTTCGAATTGGTTTTCAGGAAGCTTAATATACTCAAAAATTGATGGGTTAGCTGCCATACCAGGCATAAAGTAAACATGTATGATATCTTGTTTCATTTTAGAGCTATTGTAGTTTTAAAAATCTTAATAGTTTATTCCATAAGCATTTAACCATCACTATACTTTAATATGTGCGATATTTTTTATAAATTTGCATTGCAAAACTATACAAATTGTAGTTTTTATCCTTACCGACCTTAGATTAAAATTAATTTATTATGATTGATGCAGCTGAACTAATAGACAATGACTTTTTACGTCAATTTGAGCTAAAAATTGATGACCAATTAGCAAAAATTGAATATTCACTCCAAGATCGAAAGATTTTTTTAACAAAACTAATAATTCCAGAATGTATTAACTCTGAAGGGTTTGAAGAGGATTTTTTAAAACTTGTTTTTGAAAACATACAAGAAAGAAATATAAGCGTAGTTCCTACAAGTCCTGAAATTGCAAAATTTATTAGAAGAAATAGACGCTACAAAAAAATGCTACCAGTTGGCATTAGAATATAACTCACAAAAAAAACCGAAGCTTTCACTTCGGTTTTTTTTATTATATGATTTTAAGCATCTAAAAAGTCACATCAAAATTACCACTCTCTATAGTAATCGTTTCGTAACCAACTCCTTCTATATACTTTGACAAAACTCCAGATAATGTTCCTTTGAATGCATTTGAAGTATTAATTTCAATATCACTTGAAATTGTCGCAGGATTATCGACTGTATATTTATCATAACGATAAGTACCATCAACAGTAAGATAGCTAACACTTGCAACAGCTTCATTTCCTACTTCATCTCTCTCTAATGTTATAATAAAATATTTAGAATCATCAGATGAATTTGAAAATGACATTACACGAAAAGATTGTATGTTTTGTACTGCAACATCAAAATCCATTAAGGTATTATCAATTGATATATTAGCATTTTCAATGTTAATACTTCCATCATCATCACTTGAGCATGATGTTAAGGTCAGTACTCCTAAAGTCAAAATACATAAAATAATTTTTTTCATAATCTATAGTTTTTAATTTCACTTGAAATATAGAACACGAAAATCAGCAAAACAATTTGATTAACACACTTTTAATATTAATACTATAAAAAAACCGAAGCTTTTACTTCGGTTTTTTTTATATTTCTCAAGTTGTTACTTAGTGTAAACTTTTATTAAATCTTTGGTTTCAATCACTTCTGTGAAGTCTTCGTTATAAACTTTAACTGCATTTGCATAAACTAAGGTTAGCTGGTTACCTTCAATATACGATTCGTACTCGGTAAACTCTTCTTCAGTAAGCACATTAATAGAACTTATATAACCATCACTACACTCAACATTTACTAAATAGGAATCATCAACCTTAGATACTTTTACTTCATGGTGAAAAGAATCGCTAGAAGTCATAGATTTATTAGTTTCAAACTCTAATGTTTCATTGACGCTACAAACTATTTCATTTAAAATATTTTTGTGCTCTACTCCATCTTTATCCACATCAGTAGAAATACTAATATCATAATTAGTTAATTTCCATATACCAACAAGATTTGAATCGTTATTGCTGTCTTTAGAACAAGAAAATAGTGTAGTAAACGAAATGCAAAGTACTGCAAGTGAGAGTAGGTTTTTCATATGGGACCAATTAATTTGCAGTAAATATATAACCTCTAACAAGTTAGCTATTATAATTTAGATGAAACGCTAAAAATATAAGATTAACAGTATTTAAACCGCTTCCTGATTTATCAAATCAAAACGTACAATACCATCGTCATCAATTTTGGTAAGCTCCACATCGTGAATCGTATTTACTAAATGTGGATTCCAAGGCGATTTTACTTTTACGTAGTTTTCGGTAAACCCATGAATGTAACCTTCTTTATTTTCGCTTTCAAACAATACTTGTCGTTGTGTTCCTATTTGGCTTTCATAAAATGCTCTACGTTTTTTAACCGATAAACCTCGTAACATTTTACTACGCTTTGACCTTACATTTTTAGGAACAACGCCATCCATTTTTGCAGCTTCGGTATTATCTCTTTCAGAATAGGTAAACACATGAAGATACGAGATATCTAAATCTGACAGAAAATTATACGTTTCTAAAAAACGCTCATCAGTTTCACCAGGAAAACCAACAATAACATCAACACCTATACAAGCATTAGGCATAATTTCTCGTATTTTGGCGACTCTATCCACATAAAGTTCTCGCATATAACGACGCTTCATTTTTTTTAGAATATCGTTACTTCCACTTTGTAATGGAATATGAAAATGAGGCACAAAGGCTCTAGACTGCGAAACCAACTCAATAGTTTCATTCTTTAAAAGGTTAGGTTCTATTGAAGAAATACGTAAACGCTCAATACCTTCTACCTTATCAAGTTCGGTTACTAAATCTAAAAACGTATGTTCATGACGCTTGTTACCAAATTCGCCCTTACCATAATCGCCAATGTTAACACCAGTAAGTACAATTTCTTTAATGTCTTTTTCAGAGATTTCTTTGGCATTTTTAATAACATTATCCATGGTATCGCTCCGCGAAATACCTCTAGCTAATGGTATTGTACAGTAAGTACATTTATAGTCGCAGCCATCTTGTACTTTTAAAAATGCTCTTGTTCTATCACCTATAGAATAGGAACCAACATAAAAATCGGCATCGTCAATATCGCAAGAATGCACTTCTCCAAAGTCATTTTTGCTCAGGTCATTAATGTAGTCGGTAATTTTGAATTTTTCGGTAGCACCAAGCACAAGATCAACACCATCAACATCTGCCAACTCCTGAGGTTTTAATTGCGCATAACAACCTACTGCTGCAACAAAAGCTTCTGGATTAGATTTTTGAGCTTGTTTAACTATAGTTTTAAATCGTTTATCAGCATTTTCGGTAACAGAACATGTATTGATAACATATATATCTGCTGTTTCAGAAAAATCAACACGATCAAAGCCTTCATCCTTAAAACCTCTTGCTATAGTAGAAGTTTCAGAAAAATTAAGCTTACAACCCAAAGTGTAAAATGCTACTTTTTTTCTTCCGTTCATTCTTGTACTTTTACCAAGTTGCAAATTTACAACTAATAAATAAAATGGTAAAACGCTTTTTTCTTAGTAGCTCAGAACTACCACACTACATATCAATATGTTGTGCAATTTTTATTCTAATCTCATGTGAAAGCAACAATCAAAGCAATTCAAATTCAGTTTTTAGATACAATGAACATAAAAACATTGGTTCATTAGATCCTGCGTTTTCAAAAGACAATGCCGATATTTGGGCAACTAACCAATTGTTTAACGGTTTGGTACAAATGGATGACAGCCTTAACGTAATACCTTGTATTGCTAAAAACTGGACTGTTACAGACAGCGCAACAACTTACACGTTTAACTTACGAAATGACGTTTATTTTCACAAACACGAGTTGTTTGGAAAAGACTCTACAAGAACTGTTACTGCTCAAGATTTTGAGTACAGTTTAAACCGATTACAAGACAAACAAGTTGCCTCTCCTGGAAGTTGGGTATTAAACAAAGTTGCCAATTTTAAAGCGGTTAACGATACTGTTTTTCAAATACAGTTAAAACAACCTTTTCCTGCTTTTTTAGGATTACTGACTATGAAATATTGTTCGGTTGTTCCTAAAGAAATTGTAGCGCATTATGGTTCTGATTTTAGAAGTAATCCTATTGGAACTGGTCCTTTTAAATTTAAACGTTGGGAAGAAAATATTAAACTCGTATTCAGGAAAAATAATTTGTATTTTGAAAAGGATACAAACGGAAACCAACTTCCGTATTTAGAAGCAGTTGCTATTACATTTTTACCAGACAAACAAAGTGAATTTTTACAATTTGCTCAAGGAAATATTGATTATGTATCTGGTTTAGATGCTTCTTATAAAGATGAAATTTTAACCTCAAAAGGAGAACTTAGAGCTCAATACAAAACAGACGTTGACATCATTAGAGGTCCTTATCTAAATACTGAATATTTAGCGTTTTATTTAGATTCTGAAGTTAGCGAAATTCAATCCAAACTATTACGACAAGCAGTAAATTATGGGTTCGACAGACATAAAATGATGACTTACTTGCGAAATGGTATTGGTATTCCTGCCAATGGTGGATTTATCCCAAAGGGATTACCTGGTTACAACGAACAGACAGGTTACAGTTATCAACCTGAAAAAGCCAAACAACTTATTGATGATTTTAAAGCTGAAACAGGAATTACTCAACCAAGCATTACCATTACAACAACTAGTAATTATTTGAGTTTTTGCGAATATATACAACGTGAACTTCAAAAAGTTGGCCTACAAGTAAATGTAGATGTTATTCCTGCGGCTACTTTAAAAGACGCTAAGGCAAATGGTAAATTAGATATGTTTCGTGCAAGTTGGGTTGCCGATTATCCTGATGCTGAAAACTACCTATCCCTTTACTACAGCAAAAATTTTGCTCCTAATGGTCCAAACTACACACATTTTAAAAATGAATTATTTGACACTTGGTACGAACAAGCTTTTACTGAAACCAATACTAAATCACGTGAAGCACTTTACACCAAAATGGATAGTTTAATCATGCAAGACGCTCCAGTCGTGGTTATGTTTTACGATGAAGTCGTTCGTTTTACAAGAAAAAATGTAAATGGACTAGGGATTAACCCTATTAATTTATTGGAATTAAAAAAGGTGAGAAAAACTACTCTTCAATAGATTTCCCTATAGTTTCAATCTCATCAACTGGTTTGATAGTTGTTTTTTCCCAGTGTCGTTTTAACAAAAAGTGAAACAAATACACCATTGCCACTCCAAATGGTAACGCCAAAAGACCAAGCATTAAGCTATTGTCCCAATCCATTCCAATGTTGAAAATTCCATCTAAAACACCTAAAATTATTCCACCAACAAAGGTTCCAACATAATAACTTAACACACCAATAATGGCAAACAACCATTTGTTTTTATTGTATCCTTCTGCTAACCTATAAAAGTAACGACCTATAAAGTAGATGAGTACTATTCCTAACATATATATTTAATTTATTTAGTTCTATATTTTTGGGTGATTTCAAACACATGCTCTAAAATATCGGCATCTTGTTGTGTAAATTCAATTGACCTTCGTTGCATAACTACCTTTGCAACCTCAAATGCTTTTTTAGTTAGATATGTTGTAAATCCGCTATTTCCTCCCCAACTAAAACTTGGCACAAAATTTCTTGGAAATCCACTACCAAAAATATTTGAACTCACACCAACTACTGTTCCTGTATTAAACATAGTGTTAATACCACATTTGCTATGATCTCCCATCATTAAGCCACAAAACTGCAAGCCTGTTCTTGCAAAACCTTCGGTTTCATAACTCCACAGTCTTACTTCAGCATAATTATTTTTAAGGTTGGAATTATTGGTGTCTGCACCAAGATTACACCATTCTCCTAAAACTGAATTTCCTAAAAACCCATCGTGTCCTTTGTTTGAATATCCGAAAATCACCGAGTTATTTACCTCTCCTCCAACCTTACTATATGGACCAACCGTTGTAGGACCATAAATTTTGGCTCCTAATTTTACAGTAGCATGATCACACAACGCAAAAGGGCCTCTTATAATACTACCTTCCATTATTTCAGCATCTTTACCTATGTAAATTGGGCCATTGGTAGCATTTAAAGTTACAAACTCTAGTTTTGCACCTTCTTCTATAAAAATGTTGCTTGCTTCAATGGTATTGTTACTTGCAGGTATTGGTTGCGATTTTCGACCTTTTGTTAAAAGCTCAAAATCTTCAGCTATAGCATTACCGTTTTTTGAGAAAATATCCCAAGTGTGTTCAACCTTTATAACTTCAGCATTAAACTCAATCGCTTCATAGGTTTCAAAATCCACATCATCTTGCGTGTCTTTAGTAAAAAAAGCGATAACGTCTTCATCCTTAAAAATTGCCTGATTTTCCTCAAGGCTTTTCACCATTTCTGCAAGCTCAAAGTTTGGCACATACGACGCATTAATCATTACATTCTCATCCATTTCAACCATTGGGTATTTATTGGATAAGTAATCTTCGGTTAAAGTTGTGGTAGTATAACCAAGGTACATTTCCCATTTTTCTCTAATGGTTAAAATCCCTACACGTATATCGGCTACTGGTCTTGTATAGGTAAATGGCAACAAACTGTTACGACAAGGACCATCAAAAAGAATATAATTCATAATAAAAGTTTAAAGCTTAAAGTTTAGAGTTGTCTTTTAAAACCTAAACTTTCATTTATCCAAAAGTAACTTAATTGCCTAAAATAAAAAAGCCTTTCAATAGTTGAAAGGCTTTAATAAATATATTTTCGAGAAATTTATTTCTTGAATTTCGCGTATTTGTTTTTAAACTTGTCAATACGTCCTGCTGTATCAACTAATTTAGATTTACCAGTGTAGTATGGGTGAGATGTTCTAGAAATCTCTAATTTTACTAACGGATACTCTACACCATCTACTTCTAAAGTTTCTGTAGTATCTGCAGTTGACTTCGTTAAAAATACATCATCATTAGACATATCTTTGAATGCTACAAGTCTATAATTTTCTGGATGTATACCTTTTTTCATCTCTAATGCTTTATTATCGTTTCGTTTTTTTCGAGGTGCAAATTTAAGCAAATTTTATTATTGTACAATCTTTTTATTGTTTTTTATTTCTTAAAATTCATGTAACGTTTTGTTATCTTTGAATACATATTAGATATATAAACTAATAAATCAACTAAAACTTATGGAAAAATCGATTAAATCTTCATCAATAAACTATGGCTTATACCTTGGTTTATTTCTTTCTACAATAACAGTTTTATTTTATGCTGTTAACCTAGAAATGTTGACTAAATGGTGGTTAGGTATCATATTATTCTTGGTCATCTTAATTTTTGGAATTGTATCTACAGCAAAATCTAAAAGCCTTTTAGGAGGATTTATTTCTTTTAAACAAGCATTTTCCTCGTATTTCATTACAATAGCAATAGGCTTTATTTTAAGTACAGCAGTGAGTGTTTTATTATTTAATGTTATTGATCCTGAAGCTGCTGAAATTTTAAAAGAAAATGTCATTGAAGCTTCTCGACAAATGATGGAAAATTTTGGAGCTCCTCAATCTGAGATTGACAAAGCTATTGCAGAAATGGCTGACCAAAATCAATTTGCTTTAGGAAATCAGCTAAAATCGGTTGCTTTTCAATTAATTTTCTACGCAGTAATTGGATTAATTGTTGCATTGTCAATGAAAAAGAAAGATCCTAACGTAGCTTAAATAATTTCTTTATTTTTGAACGATAGAATTTAGAAATCATTTACATGAACATATCAGTAGTCATACCACTACTTAACGAGAGCGACTCTTTAACAGAATTACATGATTGGATTGCAAATGTTATGCAATCCAATCATTTTTCTTATGAAATTCTATTTATTGACGATGGTAGTACTGATGGCTCTTGGGAGACCATTACATCGTTATCTAATAAAAATCCAAATGTAAAAGGCATTAGGTTTCTTAAAAACTTTGGGAAATCGCAAGCACTACACGCTGGTTTTGAAAAAGCAAAAGGTGAAGTAGTAATTACTATGGATGCCGATTTGCAAGACAATCCTGACGAAATCCCTGAGCTTTACAATATGATTGTTAAAGAGGGTTACGATTTGGTTTCTGGCTGGAAAAAGAAACGCTTCGATTCGGTTATTTCTAAAAATCTACCTTCCAAACTTTTTAATTGGGCTGCACGAAAAACATCAGGCGTAAAATTGCACGATTTTAATTGCGGTTTAAAATCATACAATAATAAAGTTGTAAAAAACATTGATGTTAATGGCGAAATGCACAGATACATTCCTGTGCTTGCCAAAAACGCTGGTTTTACTAAAATTGGTGAAAAAGTGGTGCAACATCAAGCTAGAAAATATGGCGAAACCAAATTTGGAATGGAACGTTTTATTAATGGTTTTCTAGACCTTATCACCATTTGGTTTTTATCGCGTTTTGGTAAACGTCCTATGCATCTTTTTGGCGCACTTGGAGTGATTATGTTTGCCATTGGTTTTGGGTTTGCGCTATACTTAGGAATAGATAAACTCTTTTTAAACCCAACAGGTCGACTCATAACCCAACGACCACAATTTTACATCTCACTAGCCACAATGATTATTGGAACTCAGTTTTTTGTTGCTGGGTTTTTAGGTGAGATTATTTTAAGAAGTAAGCAGGACAAAAAACGCTATTTGGTTAAGGATGAACTAAATTTATAATCCTTTTCTTATAAATTAACGCCTAATTAAACTTTAACATTTACCTAATTGTTTATTTTTGTTATATACAATTTCAGATAACTTATGATTTATATTGAACCAGAATTATTAGAGAGAGTGAACACTTGGTTAACACCAACTTTTGACGATAACACTCAAGAACAGATAAAACATTTAATTGCAACCAACCCAAAAGAGCTTAAAGAATGCTTTTACAAAGACCTTGAGTTTGGTACTGGAGGAATGAGAGGTATTATGGGACTTGGCACTAACCGAATTAACAAATACACGTTAGGAAAAAACACACAAGGACTAAGCAATTACTTAAAACAAGTATTTTCTGGAGAAACTATAAAAGTTGCCATTGCTTATGATTGTAGACACAACAGTAACACTTTTGGTAAAGTTGTAGCAGATGTATTTTCGGCAAACGGAATTCAAGTGTATTTATTTGAAGATTTAAGAGCTACTCCTGAACTTTCATTTACGCTAAAACATTTAGGTTGTCACTGCGGAATTGTACTTACTGCTTCGCACAATCCACCAGAATACAATGGATACAAAGTATATTGGCAAGATGGCGGACAATTAGTACCACCACAAGATGCCGAAATTATTGCTGAAATAAACAAGTTGGATTATTCTGAAATTAAATTTGAAGCAAATACAGATTTAATCGAATACATAGGTGAAGCTATTGACAATGTGTTTATTGATAACTCAGTAAGAAATGGAAGTTTTAACACCTCCACAGAAGCCAGAGAAAACTTAAATATTGTATTTACCTCTTTACACGGAACCTCAATTACTGCTGTTCCTGAAACTCTAAAAAGAGCTGGTTATACAAATGTAAACATAGTTGAAGAACAGCGTCAACCAAATGGTGATTTCCCTACTGTAGCATCTCCAAATCCTGAAGAACCTGAAGCTTTAAAAATGGCTATGGAACTTGCTGAAAAAGTAAATGGAGATATTGTAGTTGGTACTGATCCTGATTGTGACCGCTTGGGTGTTGCTGTAAGAAACCTAGATAATGAATTGGTGATTTTAAATGGTAAC
The DNA here is from genome assembly GCF_004366715.1 of Meridianimaribacter flavus. Taxonomy (GTDB): domain Bacteria; phylum Bacteroidota; class Bacteroidia; order Flavobacteriales; family Flavobacteriaceae; genus Gaetbulibacter_B; species Gaetbulibacter_B jejuensis. Next base: position 300,381 of record NZ_SOQZ01000003.1, on the reverse strand, counting down.
CAAACCATGATTTTAATGACTGATTTCTTATTAAAACAATGGAAAAACTCTGGCAAAATCAATGGTAGTCAATTTGTAGGCTCTACAATTGTATCTACTCCTATGATGTCGGTTTTAGCAAATGCTTATGATGTAGAATGCAAAATTGGTTTAACTGGTTTTAAATGGATTGCTAAAATGATTAAAGACTTCCCTAATATGGATTTTATTGGTGGTGGTGAAGAAAGTTTTGGATTCATGGTTGGTGATTTCGTAAGAGACAAAGATGCTGTAACCTCTACCCTTTTAGCTTGTGAAATTGCTGCTCAAGCAAAAGCTGAAGGTAAAACACTATATGAAGCATTAATTGATTTATACGCTGAACATGGATTGTATAAAGAGCGTTTAATATCATTAACCAAAAAAGGAATTGAAGGCGCTCAAGAAATTAAACAAATGATGATTGATGCTAGAGAAAATCCGTTAAAAGAAGTTAATGGCTCAAAAGTAGTTAGAATTGAAGACTACCAATTATCTATTGCAAAAGATGTAAAAAACAATACTGAAGAAGCCATTGATATTCCAAAATCTAACGTATTGATTTACTACACAGAAGATGGTAGTAAAATAGCACTTAGACCAAGTGGTACCGAACCAAAAATTAAGTTTTACATCAGCGTAAACACTACATTAGACAATGTGTCAGACTTTAAAACAGTGGAACAAAAATTGGAATCGAAAATTGACGCCATTGTTGACGACATGAAAATAAATTAATGAATTACTTTAAGCAAATACTTCGCTTTGCGAAACCTTATAAAAGTTATGCTGTACTTAATATTATAAGCAATGTTTTTTATGCATTGTTTGGTACTTTAGCTATGGTTTCACTATTTCCAATGCTTAATGTGTTATTTGATAAAACCAAACAAATAAACACTAAGCCAACTTGGGAAGGCATTTCTAAAATTAAAGATTATTTAGAAAGCTATTTAAATTACTTTGTTACTCAAAAAGCTAATGAAGGACATGACGATGTCCTTATTTTTATGGTAGTTTTGGTAGTAAGTATGTTTTTACTAAAAAACCTGTTTAGCTATTTAGCAATGTACTTTATCACCTTTTTAAGAAACGGTGTTTTAAAAGACATAAGAAATGAATTGTATGACAAAGTGGTAGATTTACCTATCGCTTATTTTTCTGAAAAACGAAAAGGAGATACTATTGCTAGAATAACAACTGATGTTCAAGAAATACAAACTTCATTCTTGTCGATACTAGAACTTATTGTTAGAGAACCGTTAATGATACTGTTTACAATCATTACCATGTTTCTCATTAGTGCTAAACTCACGTTGTTTGTTTTTATTTTTATTCCTGTTTCTGGTTTTATTATTTCCAGAATTGGAAAAAGCTTAAAAAAACGTTCTGACAGAGTTCAAAGTGAACAAGGTCAATTACTATCTATCATTGAAGAAACTCTTGGTGGACTTAAAGTGATTAAAGGTTTTAACTCTCAAAAAATATTTGGCGAAAAGTTTAAAGAATCTACAACACGATTCAACAAGTTTTCAAATAACCTACTTAACCGTCAAAATTTAGCATCGCCAACTAGTGAGTTTTTAGGTATTTTGGTTATTTCTATTCTACTATGGTATGGAGGACAAATGGTATTAATTGATGGTAGCTTAGAGGCTGGTTTATTTATTGTTTATATGGGATTAGCATACAATATTTTAACACCTGCAAAGGCAATAAGCAAAGCAAGCTATAGTGTAAAAAAAGGAAATGCTGCTGCCGAACGAGTACTGGAAATTCTAAACACACCTTCTCCACTTGAAGATAAACCTAACGCCAAAAACAAATCAGATTTTAATTCTGAAATAGCGATAAACGATGTGTCTTTTAAATATGAAGACGATCTAGTACTTAAAAACTTTTCCATTAAAGTACCTAAAGGCAAAACCATTGCTTTAGTTGGGCAATCAGGTAGCGGAAAATCTACAATTGCTAATCTTGTAACTCGTTTTTATGATGTTACTAAAGGTAGCATTGAAATTGATGGTGAAAACATTAAAGACCTTACTAAAAAATCGTTGAGAAACCTTATGGGATTGGTTACTCAAGATTCAATATTATTCAACGAGTCTGTAAAAAATAATATTCTTCTTGGTAAAAAAGATGCTACTGATGAAGAAATTATTGAAGCCTTAAAGGTAGCTAATGCTTGGGAGTTTGTTAAAGATTTACCTAACGGAATAGACACCAACATTGGCGACTCTGGAGGAAAATTATCTGGTGGTCAAAAACAACGTTTAAGCATTGCAAGAGCAGTCTTAAAAAATCCACCTATCATGATTTTAGACGAAGCAACTTCTGCCCTTGATACAGAAAGCGAACGCTTAGTACAAGTTGCACTAGAAAACATGATGAAAAACAGAACGTCAATTGTTATAGCGCATAGATTATCAACCATTCAAAATGCCGATGAAATTATAGTAATGCAAAAAGGTGAAATTGCCGAACAAGGCAAACACAATGAGCTTATTGCTTTAAATGGTGTTTACAAAAAACTTGTGGATATGCAGAGTTTTGAATAAGCTACTATTTCACTTAAAATAAATAAGTAAATATAAAAGGGATACATCTATTTAGGATGTATCCCTTTCTTTATATTACCAGATTTGGGGACACTGGCAATAAGCTAGTAGGTTAGGTGATGTAAACATAAAACAAAAATTCTTACAAAGCAAGAAAAAAATGCATTTCGTCGTAATAAAGTTACACTTAATCGATAAAAATTATATTAACATATTGCAAATCAGTATTTTAAATTTTAAAATAAAAAACCACTTTTTTTAATTAAACTTTTCATATTTTCAAAAGTCTAAATAATAAACTTATAAGTGACTGACGAAAAAGAGCTATTACTTAGATTAAGAACTGAAAACACCAAAGAACAAGCCTTTAAAGAATTACTATCGCTTTACAAGGAACGCTTATATTGGCATATTCGAAAAATTGTGATTTCACACGATGATGCTGATGATGTACTTCAAAATACATTTATAAAAGTGTATAAGAACATTCATAATTTTAAAGGAGATAGTAAATTGTTTTCATGGATGTATCGTATCGCTACCAACGAATCTATAACTCATTTAAACAAAAATGCGAAACACCTTCAAATTAGTAATGAGGAGCTTCAGCAACACTCAATTTCCAATTTAAAAGCTGATGTATACTTTGAAGGAGACGATATACAATTAAAATTACAGCAAGCCATTGCAACGTTGCCTCAAAAACAACAACTTGTATTCAATATGAAATATTTTGATGATATAAAGTACAAAGACATGGCTGAAATACTAGACACAAGTGAAGGAGCATTAAAAGCATCATACCATATTGCAGTAAAAAAAATAGAAGACTACCTAACCTCGAATTAAACCTTTTGAGTATATTTTAGTCAAATAAACAAATGAAAAACAAAAAATTAGAACATATAAAAACAACTGGCTTTAAAACTCCAAAAAACTATTTTGAAGGTTTAGACGACTCTATACTGAATCAAGCTAAGCTATCTTCAAAAATAGATACTAATGGATTTAAAGCACCTGAGTCTTACTTTGAAAATTTAGATGTAAAGGTGTTAGATGCTGTAAAAACGCAACCAGAAACCAAAGTTATAAAGTTGTTTAATTGGAAAAAAGCAGCATCAGTTGCAGCAATAGCAGCATGTATGGTTTTAGCTTTTAATTTGTTTTTTGGTTCTGAAGACCAAATAAGTTTTGATGACCTAGAGCTAACATCTATTGAAAGCTACATTAGTGAAGAAGATTTTACCAATGAGGACTTTGCTTCTTTAGTTACCAATGATGATATTAGCATTTACGACTTTTCGGAACTATCAATAACCGAAAACACCCTTGAAAATTATATTATTGAAAATACAACTGTTGAAGATTTAATTACTGATTAATAATGAAAAAGTTAATAGTATCCCTTTGTTTTATTAGCCTTTTTGCAACTGCTTTTTCTCAATCTCATGAAGAAAAAAAAGAACGCATTAACGCACTAAAAATAGCATTTATAACAGAACACTTAAACCTTACCGAAAGTGAAGCACAAAAGTTTTGGCCTATATATAATGCTTATGAGCTAGAAGAAGACATGCTACGTGAACTATCTAGAGAAAAGAAGCGAAAAATAAATAATGACATTTCTGAAGCTGAAGCTAAAGCTATTTTAGATGATCTTATAAAACTAGAAAACGAAAAACACAATTTAAGAACTGACTTTTTTGACAGTTTAAGAAAAGTGATTAGTTCAAAAAAAATCCTGCAGCTTAAAACCGCCGAAGAAAACTTTAAACGAAAAATGTTTGAAGAGTTTAAAAAACGTCGACAAGAACGAAAAAACAATCCCTAAATAATTAAAGAGCCTATTCAGGCTCTTTTTTTAGTTCTTAAAAGTAAGCTTAGAAATTCGTCCTTTTCCTGCTGCATAAGCTACTGAATCGTTTAAAAACCTTATGGTATAAAACCCTTCATCACTAAGATGCTTCCATGAATCTCCTGCATTATTAGTGTAGTCAATTCCATTAAAGCCTACAGCAACTAATTCTTTAGCATTACTATTTGGTACATATTGCACACAACTTCTATAACCTGGTCCTTTTCCGTTAGCAACCACACTCCATGTTTTCCCTCCATCTTCTGTTCGTATTTTATTGCCTATAGTATCATTAGGTTGGGTATAATCTCCTCCTATTGCAAAACCATGTTGTGCATCATAAAAATCCAAAGAGTACATTCCTGTAGTTTCTTTTCCTTGAATAATTGGAGTATCATAAACTTCCCAAGTTGCCCCTTTATCTGGTGAATATAAAATTCTGCTCGCTTTTCCTCCTGTAGCAACCCAAGTATGGTTGTCAACTATAGCAATATTAGTATCACTTGCAGCAAAAGCCGCTTCACCATCTAGAGTTTTAGGTAAATCTTCACAAGGCAATTTAGTCCATGTTTCTCCACTATCTCTGGTAATTATTACACTCATACAATCATCAGTTGGATCACCAATAGCAATACCTTCTTGGTCGTTCCAAAAATCCATAGAATCGTAAAATGCTTTTGGATGGTTTTCTTGATAAACAAGTTTAATTTCATTGTCTTCAAATTTATATAACATGGCTGGTGAAGCTATTGATAACACAAATAATGCATCTTCAATCTTATCTATTGATCTAATAGCTAGCGCTGAAGTATCTGATTTAAAAAGTCTTGACCAATAGGACAATCTTTCACCAAAATCTGAAGAACCAAATACATTTGAATTCTCTTTATTCATTTCATCAATTGATTCAAAACCAAAATTACCATTAGAACCAGCAAACCAAACTTTGCCATTCGCAATTTTAATTGCTCTAACATCTAATAATGAATCTTCTGTAATAATAGTTTCAATTTCAACACTTGTAAAACTATTGCTTCTTTTAGCTACCTTATCATTACATGAACTTAACACAATTAGCAATACAGCAACAACTAATATTCTCATCCTTAATATATTTTTATTAAAAATAGAAAAGCTTTGCGATATACCACAAAGCTTTTCACTCATCAATCAATCAAAAAAAAACTAGGTTACCAATCTAGCTTTCGTCTTTAAGTGCTTTAATATCTATTATTAATTGTTGTATTGAGGCTCTATTTAACCCATTATAGATTCCTCTTATGTGTTTATTTTTATCTATTAATAAGAAATTTTCAGTATGTAAAAAATCTTCAATGTTTTTTGGTTCGCCTAAATCATTTTCAACAAAATAATGCTCTCTACCTAAGTTGTATATATCTAATTTGTTTCCTGTTACTAAATGCCATTTATTTTCAATTACACCATGTTTTTCTGCATATTTTTTTAAAACAGGAACAGAATCTCTATTTGGCGTAACAGAATGCGACAAAAACAATACTTCATCATCATTTAAAAACGCTTCTTGTACTTTAAACATATTACTAGTCATTTGAGGGCAAATTCCTGGACAACTTGCAAAAAAGAAATCGGTAATATATATTTTATTATCAAAAGTCTTTTGGGTTATTGTGTCTCCTAGTTGGTTAACGAGTTTAAAGTCTGGGATTTTATGAAATTGCGCTCCTTCCTCTGTTCCTGGAGTTATCCAATTAGGTGTAAAAGAAGCTTCATTATAGTAAGGCAAATAGTTAACTCTACTAGTCTCTAAAGCTTTAGGGGTTTTAGGCTTTACAGTGTTATTACAACTTAATACTATTAATGCAATACAAACCGAAACGACGTCTATATTATATCTTTTTAGTAACTTTTTCATTCTCTAATTTATAACATGAATTGGAGCGCATTAGCCCAAAAACTCTTCCGTTTTTAACTTCATAATTAACATATAGCTTTCCGTTAGACAACCATGCTTTTTGCATTCCTTTTTCTTTACCATCTTCTAACCATCGTTGTTTAGCCAACGTTCCATTTGGGTACCATTGCTTTTCTTCACCTTGTTTCTTCCCGTCTTTGTAATGAACTTGCAAAGCTAAATTTCCGTTTTCCCAGTAACTTTTATAAACTCCTGTTAATTTATTTTGGTTATAAAATGAGACTGTACGTAATACTCCACGTTCTGACCAAGTTTTTGCTTGCCCTTGTCGTTTACCTTTAAAAAAACCTAGTTTTTCCTTAAGCAAATCATTTTTATGAAACTTTAAACTGTAACCATTATAAGGTTGATTATTATAATACCAAACTCCTTCTATTTGATTTAAAACCAACTCTGATTTTAAGACTTCAACATTAGCAATGGCTATAGCATCAGTATCAGCAGACAATAATACATTTACGTTTGCAGTTTTATCAGGAGAGTTACCACAACCTAAAAGAACTACCATAACAATCATTAACAATGTGGGTTTCATAATAAAAACGATTAATTAATATCCTTGATATGGTCCTGCAAATGCTAAATACGAGCCTGTTGTTGAATACACTTCATTTATAATGTGGTAATGATATTCACCATCTGGATTATGTGGTGTAGGCCCAAAATGACCTCCTGATTCATCTAAATCTGTTGGGTATTCATTTGAAGGGTAATCTCTACGTCCATAAAGAAAAACGCCATCTAATAAAATACCTACTAAATTATCATCATCATTACTAAAAGCCTTTGGTTCTAAATGATAGTGGTATACTCCTGGACCAATATGAGCTCCTGTCCAGTCTAAACTAGCTGCTGCAGCATCAAGAGGTCCTCCTCCTTCTTGATCATTAAATATTGATGCTCCACTAACCGCTATACCTATAGTATCAAAAGTTGTGGCGACAGTATTTCCTGTTAAATTAGGTGTTGCATCTACTACAATTGTTGTTGCATTATTATTACTATTCATAATGCTTGGTGTTAACGCAACATCTGGTTCTTCCATATAAAGCTCGTGACCAACTCCCCAATATACTGTTTCATGGTTTGGCAAACCTGTAGTTTCAATAACCACATTAGAACCCTCTAAAAAAATTGTTACTGCATCACTATTAAATTCTGAAAAAGCTGGGTGAAGTTCAGAAATAACTTCTTCTTCATTTGATGCTGTTGAATCGTCTCCACTAGAACAAGCAATAAAAGATACAACGACTAATCCTAAAATAATTAATATGTTATAATATCTTATTTTCATAATTTAAATCTTGATTTATTATTTAGTTTCTTCCTCTTTGAGGTCTACCTCCTCGTTCATCTCTACTAGGTTTAGGAGCATTCTTTAACTCTTCTAGACTTAAAAATCCATCTTCATTAGTATCTATTTTAGAAAAATCTTCAGCTAATGGTCCTTTTACTTCTTCTTTAGATAACTTACCATCTCCATTAGCATCCATTTCTTTAATCAACTCGGTTACATTTGGTGCTCCACCTGATTCTCTTTGCTCATTACTCTTTGTTTCTGCTGTGTTTTCAGAAGATTTGCAACTCATAAAACATAAAACTCCTATTACAGCTACTACATGATAAAATTGTCTTTTCATTTATAATTTGTTTTTTGGTTATATTTATTTAGATGCTACTTTCAATTAAAACTTGTGTTTTTTTATACCTTTATTAGCTTAGGCTATAACCAAAACAACAATTTAAAACCAAATTCTTTTAGCATCATCATACTTAATTTACTTTCTATCGCTTCTCCTTTTTCATGCTTGAGTAAAATGTTTTTAATTCTTCAAGATTAAGTTGACCATCCTCATCGGTATCAATAATTTTAAAATTATTGATGAGCTCTCTTCTATCTTTTGCGGCTACTTCTAGCTCATTTAACAATCCATCTTCATTATCGTCTACCTCTTTTAAAACCTTTTCTGCAGAAATTTCTCTAGGTTTATCCATAGATTCTAATGATGCTTCTAGCTCATCTAAATCTATCACTCCATCTTCATTGGTATCTATTTCAGCAAAATCTTCAGATATCTTGCCTCGTCTATCATTAGAGGCTTCGTCTTTATCTATAACTTTATCATTATTAACATCTAACATTTCTAAAATTTTAGATGCACTAGGTTTCTCACCTCTTTGTTGATTTCCATTACCTCTTCCTCCTCTACCTCCTGGTCCTTGAGCAAAAAGATTTATACTTGTTAAGATAAAAATGGCAGTAATTAATGTTTTTGTTTTCATATTTTTTATTGTTGTTAGATATTTTTAGATGTGGTTTTCATTTTATACTTGTGCTTAATGGTGTTAAAAAAATCACAAAAAAAAGACTCCTTTATTGGAGTCTTTTTTTTGTGATTTTTAATTTCTTGGTGGCCTAATACGATTATTCTCTTCCCTTAGAGGAGGCGGAATTCTATTAGCACCTCTATCGTTTCGTCTTAAAGCATCCATAATTATCATTTTAAATTTTTCTTTCTGCTTATCGTTGGATAATTCTTGAATCATTTTAAAATGACGAAAAACCTCTTGTTCCTTAGATTTTTCTTTTTCACCTATCAATGAAGTAATAGAGTCAATAACACTATCATTAACTATATCGTCAGATAATTTATCAAACAATTCATCCTTAAGGATTTTTATTTCATCATTTAGACGTCTCATAGCTTCGTGATGACTGATACTTTTTTTTCTAAATTCGGCTTTTTGTTCTTCGCTAAACCCTAGCTCACTAACTATAAAATCTTTATTATTCTGCTGACGTCGCTCATTTATATTAGTAGGTTTAAACATATAATTATACAAGAAAAACATGTTCATGATTACTAAAAAAACAAGTAACGAATATATAATTGTGTTTTTTTTCATGCTTAATTTAATATTGAAGATTCATTATTTTCTAACAAACCATATGATTCTGCAAAGCTATTTACATTTTCATTGTAAGTAATCTCTTTAAGTTTAGTATATGCTACAATATTCAAAACAATAACACAAGTCAAGGTTACTAGTTGCAATTTAGGCGTAAACCAAGACCACAACACCAATTCTTTTTCATTTGATACATTGTGAATTTGACGCATGACACCTTCTTTAAAAAAAGGAGATGCTTTTACGCTTCCTATTGATTCAGCAGAATCTAATACCTCTTGCACTTTTTTATTCATATTAATATTTTTAGTCTCTTTATATTTAGATGCAAATACTCAAAAAAACTTGTACTAGTATTCATTCTTATAGTAATTTTCTAGTATACTCTTTAAATTCTTCTTCGCTCTAAACATTGTTGATTCAACTGAAGATAAACTCTTATTAGTTATTTCAGCTATTTCATCATAACTCTTTCCGTCAATTTTGTGTAATGTAAACACAACACTTTGACTTTCCGGAAGTGAATTTATAGCTTTAAACAAAGTTTCATTTAATTCTTTATTTTCTAGTTGTATTCCTGGATGGTTTATTTCAGTAAAATAAGTTGTTTTGTCCAGAGGTAAAACATTTCCAGTTATTGACTGCAAAAAAGCAAATCGTTTTTTAGTATTTCTTTTTCTAATAAATTCTAAACATTTATTAGTGGTTATTCTATAAATCCATGTAGTAAGTTTTGATTTACCTTTAAACTTATCTATTGAATTGAACACCTCTAAAAACACCTCTTGAGCAATATCTTCAGCATCTTCTTTATTTGGCACAAATGACATACAGGTCCCAAAAACCTTGTCTTGAAAATCATCAATTAACTTACTATAAGCTAAAGAATCTCTACTCTTTAATGCTTGTATAAACTCCTTTTCTTCCAAATATTATATTTTCGGTAGTAAATTAAGGAAAAATCTTAGGAATTAACCGTAAATTTGCATGCTGAATTTTTTACAATGCGATTACATAGAAATTTATGTTTTGCCGTTATTGACGGCTTACACAAGATATTTAACGAAGGAGAATATGCCGACAAGGTAATTCAATCTCTTTTAAAGCGTGATAAACGTTGGGGAAGTAGAGACAGATCGTTTGTTGCCGAAACCACTTACGATATTGTACGTTGGAAACGTTTATATGCTGAAATAGCTGAAGTTAAAGCGCCTTACGACAGAGACAACCTTTGGAGAATGTTTGCTGTTTGGGCAACCTTAAAAGGTATTCGTTTACCTGATTGGAAGTATTTTGTAAATACGCCAACACGTAAAATTAAAGGTCGTTTTGATGAATTATCAAAAATTAGAAAATTTCGCGAATCTATTCCTGATTGGATTGATGAAGTTGGAATTGCAGAATTAGGTGAAGATACATGGACTAAGGAAATTGCTATGCAAAATGAGCAAGCCGAAGTTATCTTACGTGTAAACACTTTAAAAACCAACAAAAAAGACTTACAGTTAAAACTTCAGTCTGAAGATATTGAAACCGAGTTTTTAAACAACTATCCTTACGCTCTAAAATTAAAAGAACGCGCTAATGTATTTAAAACCGAAGCTTTTAAAGATGGTTGGTTCGAAGTACAAGATGCATCGTCTCAATTAGTAGCCGACTTTTTAGATGTGCAACCAGGAATGAAAGTTGTAGACACTTGTGCTGGAGCTGGTGGTAAAACATTACACATCGCTGCTTTGATGCAAAACAAAGGTCAGGTGATTGCAATGGATATTTATGAAAGTAAGTTAAAAAAGCTGAAAACCAGAGCCAAGCGTAATGGTGTTCATAATTTTGACATGCGTGTTATTGACTCTACAAAACCTATCAAAAAACTTTATGACAAAGCCGATAGAGTTTTAATTGACGCTCCTTGTTCTGGATTAGGTGTTTTACGTAGAAATCCTGATGCAAAATGGAAATTAGAACCTGAATTTCTAGACAGCATAAGAGTAACACAACAAGAGGTATTACAACAATACTCTAAAATGGTAAAACCTGGTGGCAAACTAGTGTATGCTACATGTTCGGTTTTACCTTCTGAAAACCAAAAACAAGTTGACAAATTTTTAACATCGGAATCTGGAAAAGACTTTACCTTTGTAAAAGACAAAAAGATTTTAGCCCATAAATCAGGTTTTGATGGGTTTTACATGGCATTACTTGAAAAGAAAAAATAAACCTAAATAGATGAAACAATTCTACACATTAATAGCTACTTTAATTTTTTCAACTGCAGCTTTTGCACAAATACCTGCAGGTTATTATGATAGCGCAACAGGAACTGGCTACACTTTAAAAACGCAACTACACAACATTATAGACAACCATAACGATCAAGGTTATAATGCTATGGATGGTTTTATTGCTTCTTATGATTTAGATAATTATTATGAAACAGGAAGTAACACCATTTTAGATCCTTATTCAGAAAATCCAACAGGATCAGACCCTTACACCTTCTCTCCTGTTAGTGACGAGTGTGGAAATTACAGTGGAGAAGGCGATTGCTATAACAAAGAACACGTTATTCCACAATCTGTTTTCAGCCAAAATACTCCAATGAGAAGCGATGCGCACCATCTCCTACCTACAGATGGTAGAGTTAACGGTTTTAGAAACAATTATCCATTTGGAGTAGTTGATAACAGTCAATTAGTAAGTCAAGAAGGTATTTCTAATCCAACGCAAAATGGCTCTAAACTTGGAGGCAACCTCAATAGTGGTTACTCTGCTGGTTATACCAATACAGTTTTTGAACCTATTGATGAATTTAAAGGAGACATTGCTCGTATCTACTTCTATTTTGTAACACGATACGAAGATCAAATCAGTAGTTGGGGAAGCTATGCTATGTTTGACGGAAGTTCAGACAAAGTATTAGACGATCCTTTTTTAAGTATACTTCTAACATGGCACCAAATGGACCCTGTTTCTCAAAAAGAAATAGATCGAAATAACAATATCTATTACAACCATCAGAGTAACAGAAACCCTTTTGTTGACCATCCTGAGTACGTTGAAATGATTTGGAACATAACTCCTGACACCGAAGCTCCTTCTACTCCAACCAATCTTATGGTTACTAACGAAGGTTCAACTACAATTTCTTTAGATTGGACTGCTTCAACTGACAACATAGGTGTTACTGCTTATGATGTTTATGTAGATGGTGTATATAATATGACGGTTACTACAAATTCAGCAACTGTAGTTAATTTAACTCCAGAAACCACATATTCGTTTTATGTAATTGCAAAAGATGCTGCAGGAAACGAATCTTCTCAAAGTAACTCAGTAAATGGCACCACAACTGAAGCTGGAGCTAATGGTGATGAGTGTGCCTCAGAAGATTTTGAAGACATGCCAGCAAACAGTTCGCAATATACTGATAGAACCTGGACAGGAGATAGTGGTACTTGGAACGCCACCGAAGCTAGAACAGACCAAACCATAGAAGGCAGTAGAGCTATATTAATCGATTATAGAGGCACTACTGATGGCGCATCTTTAACCTCACCTACTCTTAGTGGTGGTATTGGAAGTTTTACGATTACTACTCAACGTATCTTTTCTGGTTCTGATGGAACCTTAAATGTAATGGTAAATGGAAATCTTGCAGGCACAATCCCTTATAGCGATACTGTACAAACTACAACTATTACTGATATTAATGTTGATGGAAATGTAACTGTGGTAATTGAGGACAATAACTCAGGTGATGCCAGAGTAGGAATGGATAATTTATCTTGGACATGCTATTCAAGTTTAAGTTTACCTGAAAATAGTATAGAAGCTATTTCAATTTATCCAAACCCAGTAAAAAACAGCTTAAACATTAAACTTAACAGTCAAATCGAAACTCAAATCGACATGTTTAATGTTTTAGGTAAGCATGTTTTATCAAAAGTAATTACCAATTCTAGTACAATAAATACAGAACAACTTTCAACAGGAGTTTATATTTTAAGAATTAAACAAGGTAATTCTACCTTAAGCAAAAAGCTCATAAAAAACTAAACTTAAAAAAGCGACTCTTACAAGTCGCTTTTTTTTGTTCAAAACCTCGTGAATAAATCCTACAATCAATAATTGAAATAATCATCATTACACGAAAAAAAGTGTATTTTTGCACTTTCAAAACACAACTATAACATACGCATAATGATTCATTTCTTCGGAAACCAAAACAGCAAAGTATTTGCTGTTCAAGCCACAAAAGAATTATCAACAGAAACCATTTCTAAATTAGTATGGTTATTTGGCGACCAGCCAAAAATAGAACAAGCATCTCTCGATGCTTTTTTTGTTGGTCCAAGAGCTGCTATGATAACGCCTTGGAGTACAAATGCTGTAGAAATTACTCAAAACATGGGAATTTCTGGCATCATTAGAATTGAAGAATTCATTTCTACATCTGAAGATTTTAAAGGGTACGACCCAATGATTTCTGAAAAGTTTTCAAGCTTAAATCAAGACATCTTCACCATAAACATTCAACCTGAAGCGATTCAGAATATTGAAGATATTTCGGCATATAACCAACAAGAAGGTTTAGCGCTTAGCGACGATGAAATTGAATATCTTGAAGGTGTTTCAAAAAAGATTGGTCGTCCATTAACAGACTCTGAAGTATTCGGGTTCTCACAAGTGAACTCAGAACACTGTCGTCATAAAATTTTCAATGGAACATTCGTTATTGATGGTGAAGAAAAACCGACATCGTTATTCAAAATGATTAAAGAAACATCAAAACAAAATCCAAATGATATTGTTTCTGCATACAAGGATAACGTAGCGTTTATAAAAGGGCCTGTTGTAGAACAGTTTGCTCCAAAACGTGCAGATGTTCCTGAATATTATCAAACTAAAGATTATGAATCTGTAATTTCATTAAAAGCTGAAACACACAATTTCCCAACAACTGTAGAGCCTTTTAATGGAGCTGCTACAGGTTCTGGTGGAGAGATTAGAGATAGACTTGCTGGTGGTAAAGGTTCTATTCCGTTAGCTGGAACAGCTGTTTACATGACATCGTATTCGCGTTTAGAAGAAGAGCGTCCTTGGGAAAAGGCGTTTCCTGAGCGTAAATGGTTATACCAAACTCCAATGGATATTCTAATTAAAGCATCTAACGGAGCTTCAGATTTTGGAAACAAATTCGGGCAACCTCTTATTTGTGGTTCTGTATTAACCTTTGAACATCAAGAAGGTACTGATAAAATCGGTTACGACAAAGTGATAATGCAAGCTGGTGGTATTGGTTACGGAAAAGCAGATCAAGCCATAAAAGACACACCTAAAGAAGGTGACAAAATCGTAATTTTAGGTGGTGATAATTACCGTATTGGTATGGGAGGTGCTGCTGTATCGTCTGCTGACACAGGTGAATTTGACAGTGGTATTGAATTAAATGCCGTACAACGTTCTAACCCAGAAATGCAAAAACGTGCTGCCAATGCGGTTCGTGGTATGGTAGAAAGTGATGAAAATTCAATTGTTTCTATTCACGATCATGGTGCTGGTGGACATCTTAACTGTTTATCAGAATTGGTTGAAGACACAGGTGGGCACATTGATTTAGATAAATTACCAGTGGGTGATCCTACCCTTTCTGCCAAAGAAATTATTGGTAACGAGTCTCAAGAACGTATGGGATTAGTCATTTCAGAAAAACACTTAGACACTTTACATAAAATTGCAGACAGAGAACGTTCACCAATCTACGATGTTGGTGAGGTTACTGGCAAGCATCGTTTTACTTTTGAATCTAAAACCAATGGTGATAAACCAATGGATTTGGCTTTAGAAGACATGTTTGGTAGCTCTCCAAAAACTATAATGACTGATCATACGGTTGACAAAAACTACAGTGATCTATCCTATAATTCAGATAACTTTTACGATTACTTAGACCAACTATTACAACTCGAAGCTGTAGCTTGTAAAGATTGGTTAACTAACAAAGTAGACCGTTGCGTTGGTGGTAAAGTAGCTAAACAGCAGTGTGCTGGTCCATTACAACTTCCATTAAATAATGTAGGTGTAATGGCTTTAGATTATAAAGGAAAAGAAGGTATTGCAACAAGTATTGGCCACTCACCTATTTCAGGATTAATAAACCCTGTAGCTGGTAGTCGCAATTCTATTACCGAAGCCTTAACAAATATTATTTGGGCTCCATTAAAAGATGGTTTGCAAAGTGTTTCGCTTTCTGCAAACTGGATGTGGCCTTGTAAAAATGAAGGTGAAGATGCACGACTATATGAAGCTGTAAAAGCGGTTTCTGAATTTGCAATAGATTTAGGTATCAATGTTCCAACAGGAAAGGATTCATTGTCTATGAAACAAAAATATCCTGATGGTGATGTAATTTCTCCTGGTACAGTTATCATTTCTGCTGCTGCCAATTGTAATGATATTTCCAAGGTGGTAGAGCCTGTTTTCAAGAAGGATAAAGGCGATATTTATTATATCAATATATCTCAAGACGACTTTAAACTTGGTGGTAGCTCGTTTGCACAAATCAATAATAAAGTAGGAAACAGCACACCAAATGTAAAAAGTGCAGCTTATACCAAAACTGTGTTTAACACGATTCAGCAATTAATAAAAGATAATAAAATTGTTGCTGGTCATGATGTGGCTTCAGGTGGATTAATTACAACTTTACTAGAATTGTGTTTTGCAGATAACAATCTTGGTGCAGAATTAGATATTACTGAATTGGCTGAAAAAGATTCATTCAAAGTTTTATTTGCTGAAAACGCTGGTATCGTTATTCAATCTACAGATAACAGTATTGAAAACACATTGTCTGAAGCTGGGATTACCTTCCATAACATTGGAAAAGTAACTGATGCTGATGTATTAAGCATCATCAATGGAAGCGACGTATTTACCATGACGGTTTCAAGATTACGAGATATGTGGTACAAAACCTCTTTCCTACTCGACCAGAAACAAACTGCTAATGGTTTAGCGGAAGCACGTTACAACAACTACAAGCAACAACCACTTCAATATACATTCCCAAGTCATTTTACAGGTAAATTACCTAGTATTGACAGTAGCAAACCGAGACCGAAAGCTGCTATCTTACGTGAAAAAGGAAGTAACTCTGAACGTGAAATGGCAAATGCTATGTACTTAGCAGGTTTTGATGTTAAAGATGTACACATGACCGATTTAATTTCTGGGCGTGAGACATTAGAAGACATTCAGTTCCTTGGTGCGGTTGGTGGTTTCTCTAACTCTGATGTTTTAGGCTCTGCTAAAGGTTGGGCTGGTGCTATTAAATACAATGACAAAGCTAACGAAGTCATTAAAAATTTCTTTGAAAGAGAAGACACGCTTTCTGTTGGTATTTGTAACGGTTGCCAGTTAATGATGGAACTAGATCTTATTAATCCAGAGCATGAGCAGCATGGTAAAATGGTGCATAATGATTCTCATAAACACGAGAGCTCATTTACCTCTGTAAAAATTCAAGAGAACAACTCTATTATGCTTTCAACCTTAGCAGGTAGCACATTAGGTGTTTGGATTTCGCATGGAGAAGGTAAATTTAGCCTTCCATACTCTGAAGACAAATACCATATTGTAGCAAAATATGGTTATGCTGAATATCCTCATAACCCAAATGGTTCAGATTTTAATACAGCTATGATGACTGATAAAACTGGAAGACATTTGGTGACTATGCCTCACATTGAGCGTTCTACATTTCAATGGAACTGGGCTAACTATCCTGATGGACGACAAGATGAAGTGTCGCCTTGGTTAGAAGCCTTTGTAAATGCCAGAAAGTGGATTGAGAACAACTAATTATTTTTTTTAATTAATTTAGTAGAGAAATTACCCCAAATGAAACAACTTTCACTCGTATTTTCTCTACTATTTTTTTTATCTGTAAATGCTCAAGATTCAGATTTAAAACCACTCGTAGATCAACTAAAAACTGAAATACAATCTGAAAAGGACGATGCCAAAAAGTTATTTCTTTTAGATAGCCTAACATCGGTTGTTAGAGATAAATCTAATTTTCCTTACGACTCTATTGCACGTTCTACTATAGATCTCGCTATAAAGCTAGACTCTTTTAATATTGCGGCTTACAATACTACAAACCTTATTAATTATCACAATAATTTTTTAGGCAAACCTAAAACTGGTATTGCTATTTTCAATACCTATTTTAAAACCTTAAAAAATAATATTAGTGCTAGAAATTTAGCTAGTTTGTATATAGACTCTGGCGATAGTTATTACTTTACCAAGCAAGTAGACTCTGCAATGTCTCACTACGACAAAGCTATTACTTATGCCGAAAAAGCTAATGATAATCGGGTTAAAGGATTTGCTATTCTGTATAAAGGTTATGCCTATTCTGATGAAGGAAAATTTGCGTTGGCTTCGCAAACTCTAAAACAAGCTTCAGAAATTTTTATTCAAGAAAAAGACACTTTCAATATCATAGCTGCTAAAAACACCTTAGCCATATTGTATAGTGTTAATGGTTTTATAGAAGAAGCCCAAAATGAGCGCATAGAAGCTATAAAATTAGCCACCAAAATTAAAGGTTACGGACAGCTTATTTCACTGTATGTTAACGAAGCAAACGATTTAAAAAAACTAGGTTTAGAAACCCAACGTATTGAGAATCTTCACAAAGCTATGGTGGTTTGTAAAAAATCGAATCATTTCAATTACTTCAACCCTATTTTATTGAATGCGCTCACTATTGCTTATGCCGAAAATGATAGTTTAGAAAAGGCAAAATTCTATTTAAAAGAAGTTGAAAAAGACCAACAAAATACAGAAGGCATCCATAAAGCCAGATATTATAAAGCCATAAAAAAACTAGCTTTTGCTGAAAAAGACTACGAAAAGGCAAAGACACTTGGTATAGAGCACTTAAACATTGTCTCTACAAGTAACGACATTAAAGGAAAAAGAAAGGCTCAGAAATTCTTATCTGAAGTCTACGAAAAATTAAACAGACCTGATGAAGCACTTTCGTTTTATAAAGCTTCAAAAAAAATTGAAGACTCGATACAGTCTGTACAAAAAACCAAAGCACTAGCCTATTACCAAACGCTTTATGAAACTGCAAAACGAGACAAAAAGATAGAAGAACAAAATAGTGAAATTGCACTTCTAGATGAACAAAACAAACGCAAAAAACAAACCTTATGGTTTAGCATTTTAGCATTAATAGCACTGTTTAGTATTATCGTTTTATGGCGTTCTCGAAGATTTTCACAAAAAAAAGCACAACTACAAAAAACCTTTGCACAAGATTTAATTAGAAATGTAGAAACCGAACGCAAACGCATTTCTAGCGAACTTCACGATAGTGTGGGCCAAAGTCTGTTGCTTATAAAAAATAAAGTTTTGCTCAACGATAAGCAAAACCAAGACACCAAAATTATAGACGACACTATTGATGAAGTGAGACATATATCTCAAAGTCTTCATCCTTTTCAGTTTGAAAAATTAGGTTTATTAGCTTCAATTAAAAATACGGTTGAGAATTTTCAGAAAAACTCTGACATCTTCTATTCTGAAGTTATTGAAATCGAAAAGTTAGAAATTTCTAAAGACAAAGAAATTTTTGTTTTTAGAATGCTGCAAGAATGCTTAAACAATGTTGAAAAACACTCTAAAGCAAAAGCTTGTAACATCATGGTTGAAAACCTAAACGATTCTGTATTATTTCAAATAAAAGATAATGGTATTGGGTTTGATGTGTCTGAAAACAGTCAAATTATAGATAGCCTTGGATTAAAAACTCTAAAAGAGCGTGCCCAAATAATCGGTGCTCAGTTAAGTATTGATTCTGTTAAAGGAAAAGGCACAACGATACAAATAAAAGTTCCTAAAAGTTAAACAATGCCAACAACTATCATTCTTGCAGATGACCACCCATTACTACTTAATGGAACAAAGGAATTTTTAGAAAAAAAGTGGTTTAAAGTTATTGATACTGCAACCGACGGTAATACTGCGTACAACAAAATTTCAAAACAAATTCCTGATATTGCTATACTGGATTTTGACATGCCTAAACTAAATGGGCTCGAAGTCGCACAAGAAATACAACGCAATAAGATAAATACTAAAGTTATTATTTTAACACTTCATAAGCAAGAATCGTTACTAAACGAAGTGGGAAAAACTATACATGGATACATTACAAAAGATAGTGCTTTAGAAGAGTTAGAGCTATGCTTAGATAGTATTAATAATAACAACACGTACATAGGAAAGAAACTAAAAAGCACAGTTCATTTTGATAGCGGCACTAATACATCTATTGAAACTTTAACTGCTACCGAATTAAAAATATTAAAATACTTAGAAAAAAACCTCAACAGCACACAGATTGCCGAAGAGCTATTTATCTCTAAACGTACTGTTGAAAAACACCGAAGTAACATTATAAAAAAGCTAGAGATAGATACCACCAACCAAAATGCACTTTTTGTCTGGTTAAAACAAAACCCAGACCTTTTTAATACGTAAGCCTACGTATTTTACTACCAAACAACATGTTATAATTTTGAAACTTATAAAATTGTAACATACTATTATCACTAAGCACAAATATTATTTACCTATTAATTATTGGGTTGTAGATATCTTTTATGTGAGTATAAGCAATAAAGACTATGATCTATTACAACCCGATGGATATAGTTACATTTTATATTCTGAAGAAAATAACACAACCTATCATAAGCCACTTGCAAACCCTTTACAATTAAAACATTCTCAATTTGTAGTTAAATGCAGACCAACATATGTAGATCATCTTACTCAGAATAATATAACTATACAGGCTACCAATTCTGATGAATTTTTAGCACAACTAAATACACCTAAACTTAAAGATCTTACACCTTCAATATTAGATAGTATTATTTTTCACCTACACTTTTTAAACGAAAACACATCACTAAAACAACTTTCTAAACGCTATCAATGCGATACCAAAAACATTGAAAACCTGTTTAAACGTAGCGTTGGACTTTCTTTTATTCAGTATCAAAATATTCTAATTACACTACGTAGACCTACGTATTGAATAGAGCTCTACACTAGTATAATTTAGCATATAGAATCAATAACCTATATAGTTATGAAAAAACTTATTTTAATAGTTATAGTCTTGCTTTTTAATACAAAAATAGTTGCACAAACTGCTACAGTAAGCAATGGTAACACAGCAAATAGCTCTCAAGGTAGTGTAAGTTATACTATAGGACAGATTGCCTACACCAATAGCACGTCTTCAAGTGGAAGTATTGAGCAAGGTGTACAACAGTCGTATTCAATTTCAGAAACATTAGGAACACAAGAAAGTGCTATATCATTAAAAATAGTTGCTTTTCCAAATCCTACAACCAATACATTACAACTTAAGTTAGAAAACGATAATCCTGATTTATCTTATAGACTTGTCAACCTCTTAGGTGAAACAATTAGCATAGAGAAAATAGTCTCTAATAGCACAATTATTAATATGAAGCAGAAACCTTCGGCCACCTACTTTTTAAACATATATCATCAATCTAATCTTATAAAAACATTCAAAATCATTAAAAACTAATATTATGAGAAAACTATACCTTATCGCATGTGTGTTTTGCTATTTTTTGTCATATGCTCAAAGCCCTGAAAAAATGAGCTATCAAGCAGTTATAAGAAATGCATCTAACGAACTTGTTAGCAATGCTAGCGTTGGTATGCAAATAAGCATTTTGCAAGGAAACTCTACAGGTACAGCGGTTTATACAGAAACACATGCACCAGTAACAAACCAAAACGGATTGATAAGCATAGAAATAGGTAGTGGATCAGTAGTATCTGGAGACTTAAGTACTATTGATTGGTCATCTAACACTTATTTTATTAAAACCGAAACAGATCCCGATGGAGGCACAAACTATACTATTATTGCTACAAGTCAGTTATTAAGTGTACCATATGCGCTACATGCTAAGACAGCATCTACAGTAACCAATCCTGTCCTAATGGAACCTTATATTTTAGGTAGAAGCTACCCATCTGATGATGGAAAGTTTAGTTACAATGGTAAAACTGGTTGGCAAGCAGCAAATGAAATGTGCAAGGATAGCTATCCTGAAGAACCGTATGCAAGAGCATTTACTGCCGAACAAATAACACAAGCTATTGTTATTGGTAATTATTCATCTAATTCAAATTATGACAACGTCCCTTTTTGGGTTATCACCTCTTCTGTTACTAAAGGAGATTCTTTTAATGATTCTGGTTTTAATAATTCACAAAACTTTTCAGAAAACGCTGCAGATGAATCTAGAGGAGTTAGAGGTACCATTACTTTTAACTACACAAGTATAGGAAACGGTGGAGGTTTAACAATACCTCGATTCTTTAATGTAGAACAAGAAGTTATAAATGGGCTAAACTACCCTTGCCTTTGTGGTACTTATAAGCCTGCAGAACAAAATTAAACTAAGCTATTAATCAATCCTTTGAGAGGTCAAAATTTAAAAACGTTTGGCCTCTTTCTTTTTTAATTCAAATTACACTACGTAGACCTACGTATTGAATAGAGTTCTACACTCGTATAATTTAGCATATCGAATCAACAACCTATATAGTTATGAAAAAACTACTACAATTACTATTTCTACTATTTTCATTAACACCTATAGCTCAAAACACTATTTATGTTAATGTTAATGTTTCTGGTGGAAACAACGATGGCACATCTTGGGCAAATGCATATCAACACTTAACAGACGCTTTAAATGCAGCCAGTAGTTATGATGAAATACATGTTGCTCAAGGGAATTACTATCCGGATTTAGGTGCTTCCCAAACCGACAACGATCGTTCTAGTTATTTTTTGTTGAACAAAAACTACATTACTCTTTTAGGTGGTTATAACGCAAGTAATAACTCTAGAAACCTAGAACTCTACCCAACAATTCTAAATGGTGATATACAACAAAACAATAATGACCAAAACTTTGTCTATACCATTTTTAGAACATCTGGCGACTACAATGTTATAGACGGTTTTACAATTACAAATAGCAATGCAGATAATTCAGGTGGTTATGGAAGTAATGAGGGCGGAGGCATGTTTGCACGAGGTGCAAACGCTACCGTTATTTCAAATTGCAAGTTCATAAATAATAAAGCAATAAACACTACTTCTTACAACGCCAAAGGTGGCGCTATATATATTGTAGAAATTGAACCAGGAAGCTTAATAATAAGAGACTGTACTTTTGAAACAAACATGGCAAACGAAGGTGGTGCTATTTATAACAACACCTTAAACTGGGACTATGGAGGTCCTATTATTGATAATTGTACGTTTTCATCAAATACAGCAAGTAGAGGAGGCGCCTTTTATATGGGGACAACAGAAGGCACAGTTATTAAAAATTCAATTTTTGATGGTAACTCTTCAGGTTCAGGTGGTGGAGCTATTTATACTAGTGGAAGCAGTAGTTTACCACCTGTTATAGAAAATTGCTCTTTTACTAACAATTCACATACAGCAAATAATGGTATAAGTGGTTCTGCTATTTATTTCAATGGTACAGACGCAACAATATCAAAAAGTACTTTTTCTGGTAATTCATCTGTACACAGTTTAGGTTCTGTAATTAATCCATATGGTAACATCCTTATTGACAAGTGTCAATTCTCTAACAATAGCATACCTTATATTATAAATTTAAACGATAATAAAACACTAACAATAACAAACACTCTTTTTAACGACAATGCTTCTATTGCTTTAAGTAATGGAAATGGAATAATTAATATTTCCAATTCTTCATTTTCAAACAATAGCACTGCCTTACGCTTAAATGCTACCAATGGAAATACTTTATACAATTCTATTATTTGGAATAACACAACCAATATTCAAAGCTTTAATGGTATTGCAGACACAAATATTATACAAGGTGGTTATAGTAACGGAACAAATATTTTAGATTCTAATCCGCTTTTTGAGGATGTTCCTAATCAAGATTACAGATTACAAAATACATCTCCCGCAATTGGAGCAGGAAATAACTCTTACAATAACAGTTTAAGGGATTTAGACAATAATTTAAGATTAAATGGTAGTAACATAGATTTAGGACCGTATGAAAATGGCTCGTCTGAATGTCCAACATTCAACAATAATGTAATATATGTCAACGCAAACAATACAAGCACTTATCAAGATGGCAGCTCTTGGGCTTATGCATTTTCGTCATTACAAAACGCTTTGGATATGTACAACTCAAGTTGTGGAATTACATTACAAGAAGTTTGGGTAGCTCAAGGAACCTATTATCCAGATGATGGCAACAACCAAATAGCAGGTAATCGCGATGAATCATTTCATCTTCCTGAAGACATAATAATACTTGGCGGCTTTAGCGGTACTGAAACCAACTCTAATCAAAGAGATTGGGAAAATAACATAACTGTTTTAAGTGGCGACATTAACACTCCAAATCAAATTAATGACAACAGTTATAATATCATTAAAACAACTAACGTAGGCAACAATATGCTATTAGATGGGTTTACCATTGAAAAAGGAAATGCTGTAAAAATAGAAACATATGGACAAAGAGGTGGTGCTTGGTTAAACAGAACAACATCAGGTAGTGACACCTCTACTCCAACTGTAAAAAACTGTATATTTAAAAACAACCAATCTTTAACCTCTGCTGGAGCATTGTTTTTAGATGGTGTAACAGGAAGCACTGTAGGTATAAACCTTGAATACTGCACATTTAAAGACAACATCTCAACAGGCACTTCTAGTGGCAATAATGGTAGTGGCGGAGCGATAACTATAAATACATTCTCTGGTGAAGCCACTTTAAATGTAAATATTAAAAACTGCATCTTTAATGACAACTCAGCAAATCTAAATGGAGGTGCTATTTGGTCAAGACAAAACGCTAATGATGATGGTGTTGTAAACATCACAAATAGTTTATTTTATGGTAATATAGGAACAGGTGGCGGAATAAGCATATTAGATAATGGTGTAACAACCTATAATATTGTTAACTGCACATTAACAGAAAATGATGGCGATTCTGAAGCTGGAGCTGGCATTAGAGTATGGAACGGAACAACCGCAACAGTAAACATTCACAATTCAATTCTTTGGGACAACACAAGGTCTAATGACCCAGACAATACGCAATTAAACACGCAAATTTACGCATCCAACTCAAACACAACACATTGCATTATAAAAAACATTTACAGCAACACAAACTCAAATTCATCTAACGACCCTTTGTTTATTGATGCTTTAAATAAAAATTTTAGAGTTTCGGAAACCTCAAGTGCAATAGATTCAGGGCTTTCAACACATAACAATTCAACATTTGATTTAGATGGTAATGAGCGTATCATTGGCTCTAATATTGACAGAGGAGCTTATGAGTTTGATTCTTGTATTGGCTCACCTAATGTTCTTTATGTAAATGCTAATGCAACTGGCGCAAATGATGGAAGCAATTGGAGCAACGCATTCACTAGCCTACAAGATGCTATCAACAATGCTATATGCGCTAATGAAATATGGGTAGCATCTGGCACATACAAACCAGGTTTACTTGAAACCGACAGTTTTATCATTCCTAATAATATAACCGTTCTTGGAGGCTTTAATGGCACCGAAATTACAGCAAGTGAACGTAACTGGTCAGAAAATTTAACTATTCTTTCAGGAGATTTAAACAATGACAACACGTCAAATTCTGGAGATTCACATACTATTATAACCTTAAACGAAAACAATGTTACATTAGATGGATTTATTATTGAAAATGGTTATGCTGATGATGATTCTGATAACTCGCAAGTAGCCATTGGTCGTGCTGGAGCTGGTATTTATATTAGAAATGCTGAAAACATAAACATAAACAACTGCATCTTTAAAAACAATACCGCCTACGGAAACGGAATTAATAATGGTGTTGGTGGTGCTATAATAAACTTTGGTAACAGTTCAACTACAACTACTATTTCCAATAGCTTGTTCTTTGACAACATTGCAACTGCTGGTGGTGGCGCAATTTCAGCCGAAAGTGGAAGTCTTGTAACAATAAATTGTACTATAGCAAACAATATTGCCACTCACGGTGGAGGTATTCATATATTTGCTGGTAACGTTACGGCTACAAATAGTATATTCACTAATAACAGTGGTAGCAACGGAAATATAAATAATGGAGGAGCGAACTCTCCTATTGTATCACATTGTTTATTCTTTAATATTACTTCTGGAAACAATGGTAGCATTCCTCCAAATGTAAATGATGGTGGAAATAACATTGAAAACGCAGACCCTATATATGTTGATGGTTACAAATTAACCGATAGCTCTCCTGCCATAGATGCTGGCGACAACAATTTCATAGACTTAACTGAAGATTTAGATGGAAACCCAAGAATATACAATTCAACTGTAGATTTAGGAGCTTATGAATTTTTCATAGCTTGCGAAAATTCTATTATGGTTACATCTACGGCAGATAGTGGTCTAGGGTCTTTACGTCATGTTATTGAAAATGCTTGCGATGGCACAACAATCTCTTTTGATCCAGCACTTAATGGAAGTAGCATTATTTTAACTTCAGGTGAAATATTTATAGACAAACCACTTACATTCTTTGGAAACGGTATAGAAAACACAATAATTAGTAGCAATAATAATTCTAGAATCTTCAATATTCAAAGTTTAGGTACTATTATAGATGGCATTCATTTTCAAAACGGAAATGTTCCAACAACTGGTGGTCTTGAACAAACATCTGGTGGTGCTATATATGCTTCTGAAGCAAACATGATTATTTCTAATTGTAAATTTACTAGTAACACAGCTAGCATTGGAGGAGCTATTGCATTCCACGGAGTACAACCTCAATCAGGCGAAGTACTAGCAGATATCACAATGAGTGAATTAGTAATTTTTAACACAACGTTTCAAAACAATTCTGCTGCAACAGGTGGTGCTCTTGAAACTCGCTATGCAAACACAACCATAGAAAACGCTCTATTCTCTGGTAACAAAGCAATAAGTCAAGGTGGTGGCATGTATTTATTTACATCAACTACTACTGTTACAAACATTACTGTTTCAGGAAATTATGCAGACAATTACAATGGTGGAGTATTTGCTTACGTGCCTACTAGTGGAAATATAGGAGAGTCCTTTACTATGACAAATTCAGTAGTAAGTGGAAATGATGCTGGGTTTGCTTTTCCTAATATGGGACAATGTACAAGCTGCGATATAAGTTACTCATTAAACGGAGACTTTAACAATACTGGAGTTGGAAACTTGATGATGACTACAAATCCAGCATTTGTTAATCCTATACTAGCCAACACAGCTCCTAATTTAAACGGTGATTACGCATTAACAACATCTTCTCCTCTAGTCAACGCAGGAACAAATGCCACTATACCAGATATTAATCTAGATTTAGCAGGTAATCCAAGGCTATTTGACGGCACTATAGATATTGGCGCTTATGAACTTCAATCGACTTTAACTATTAGTGATGTTTCAACTATAGATTTTAAAATCTATCCTAACCCAGTAAGTAATATACTAAACATAAAAACAGAGAATCAGCAGTTTGACTATAGTATATACAATGTACAAGGACAAGAAGTTCTAAAATCAAATAGCGTTAAAACATCAATTATAGATGTAACATCATTACCAACAGGAATATACATACTAAAGCTAGCAAGCAATAATAAAACTGAAAGCTTTAAAATTATTAAGCAGTAAAAATTAAACGATGCTATTAATCAACTTAAAAAAGGTCAAGACTATAAATTGTTTTGGCCTTTTTTAAATCTTTTAATTTTAATACATTTACTATATCATCAAGCACCAGTGTATTAATTACATACATTAAAAACTGCATCAACTTTGCCTAAATTATCTCTATCCAAAGAAATTAAAAACCATCCTTTGTTTTCAAATATGGTTAAACTTGAATACGAGCAAGACTTTGAAACCATTATTACCTCAACAGGCTATAGTTATTTAGTATTGGTTTATGGTGATATTTCAATTAACAACAAAAAAGAAAACTATACTCTTCCTAAGGTTTTTATAAATTCAATAATGCCTAATTTCAATATTGTTGCGAAAAAAAACAGCTGGTTTGTTGTTATTAGGATGAATACTGATCGATTCTATCAAATCTCTAAAACCAACGTAAATACTCAAGGTGCTATTTCTAAAATAAGTCATATCGTTTCTCAAAAAGTAGTTGATGACTTACATCGTGAAATTGAAACAGCAGCGCACAACGATTACATTTTAATAATTGACAAGCATTTAAAACCTTTTTATGCTGAGTGGGTTAAAAAAAGTAAAATTTCAGATATTATCGACTACATCTTCATCAATAATGGTTTGCTTAATGTAACTAATATAATTGATGAATTTCATATTTCACACTCATCGTTAAATCGTTATTTTAAAACCGCAACAGGTGTGACTGCCAATAAATTTTTAAGACTAATTAGGTTCAATTACATTGTTAGACATTTAGAAGCAAATAATATAGATATGCTTAGCGCTATTGAAGAATTTAAATATTATGATTACTCCCATTTCTCAAGAGATGTAAAGCAGTTTAGCGGCAAAACACCTAAACAACTTTTTGGCACTAAACACCCAATACTCAGGGACATGCTCTACAAGAAGATAAGATATTAAACTTTCATTTTGACGATTTTTTACATAAAACCTTAGCTCTAAACAAGTAATTTTGAAGTTTAAAGTTAATTATTTAGGGAATAATATAGCTATTAATCATGCATTAGGTCAAGTTTTTAAACTTGGCCTTTTTTCTTTTTCTAAACTAGCACTCTTAATATATCCTTAATTTATAAGACTATAAAACATCAAAATCTTAAAATAACACCCTTTTTTTTAACAACATATTTGAAAATCATTTGTAATTTCATAATTTGCGAGTCTTCAATAGTACTGAAACCCAATGACAGAAATTACTAGACTCTTCGACTTTCCATACTATCAATTGGAAAACAATAGCCTTGAAAAAGCTTTGGTGACAAAATATGATGGTGAATGGATTGCAACATCTACTCAAGAATATATTGACAAAGCCAATGCACTAAGTAGAGCACTTTTAAAACTTGGTATACAAAAAAACGATAAAATAGCTGTAATATCTTCAACCAACCGAACGGAATGGAACATTGTTGATATTGGAGTGCTACAATTAGGTGCTCAAAATATTCCTATTTACCCAACAATTTCTGCTGAGGATTATGAATATGTATTAAACCATAGCGAATCAATTTATTGTTTTGTATCAGACGAAGAAGTTCTAGAAAAAGTAAATAAAGTAATAGGAAACACTAAGCTAAAAGACGTATATTCTTTTAATCACATTAAAGGTTGCAAGCATTATTCTGAATTATTAGAGCTAGGTAAAGACACAAGTAATCAAGAAGAAGTTGAAGCCAGAAAAAACTCAGTAAAACCTGAAGACTTAGCAACTATTATATACACCTCTGGTACTACAGGAAGACCTAAAGGAGTTATGCTGTCTCATTGGAATATTACTAGTAATGCATTAGACTCCTCTAAAAGATTACCCATCATAAAAGGAGAAACTAGAATTTTAAGTTTCCTACCTATTTGCCATATTTTTGAGCGCGTACTCATATACATTTATCAATATGCAGGAACCTCCATTTACTTTGCCGAAGGTTTAGATAAAATTGGTGATAATGCTAAAGAAATAAAACCACACCTTATGAGTGTTGTTCCGCGTTTACTTGAAAAAGTATACGATAAAATTATGGCTAAAGCCGAAGATCTTTCAGGTATCAAGCAAAAACTATTTTATTGGGCTGTTGAACTTGGTGAGCAATGGAAACCATATAAACAAAATGGCTTTTGGTATGAATTCAAATTAAGTATTGCTCGCAAATTAATTTTCAGCAAATGGCAAGAAGCTCTTGGCGGAACTTTAAGCACAATGGTGTCTGGTAGTGCTCCACTTCAACCTAGGTTAACAAGAATTTTTTGCGCTGCAGGAATGCAAGTCATGGAAGGTTACGGACTTACTGAAACTTCGCCAGTTGTGTCGGTTGGTAAATACGCAGACAACATGTTTAAAGTTGGTAGTGTAGGTATACCAATAGACAACGTTGAAGTTAAAATTGCTGATGATGGAGAAGTTTTAATAAAAGGACCCAACGTTATGATGGGTTACTATAAAGATCCAGAAAAAACAGCTAGTGTAATGACTAACGACTATTTTCATACTGGAGACAAAGGTGAAATAGACCCTGAAGGCTTCCTTAAAATTACTGGTCGCAAAAAAGAAATGTTTAAAACCTCAGGTGGTAAATATATTATTCCACCACTTTTAGAAGGGTACTTAAAACAATCCCGTTTTATTGAACAAGCAATGGTTATAGGTGAAGGCGAAAAAATGCCAGCTGCATTTATTCAACCTAACTTTGAGTTTGTTTCTGAATGGATAGAACGTAAAAAGAAAAATATAGAAAATTCCCCTGAAGCTATTTGTTCTTCAGAAGAAGTTATAAATAGAATTCAAAAAGAAGTTGACAATTGCAACAAGCATTTTGGTAAATGGGAACAGATAAAACGTTTTGAATTAACACCAGTTATTTGGTCAATTGATAGTGGTCATCTCACTCCTACTATGAAAATGAAACGAGATGTCATCAAAAACATTCATAAGGAACTTTACGATAAAATCTACAATTAATAAGCCTTAAAATTACAAACACCTTAATACAAGGTGTTTTTTTATGTTAAATTATTATTATTTATTATGCATGCATAATAAATTTTATTATATTTGAAAAGTTTAAAATTTTTGAATGAAAGACAAAACCATCGATTACGTATTGCGAACCACATGGTTAGCAGTAAACAAAATGTATAACGAAGAAGCCTCTAAGTTTGAAAGCACAATGGCTACAGGTTTTACCCTATTAAGCATTGACCCTGAAAAAGGAACACCTTCAACCTCATTAGGTCCAAAAATGGGAATGGAAGCTACTTCATTATCCAGAATATTAAAAACTATGGAAACTCGTGGTTTAATTGAGCGCAAACCAAACCCAGAAGATGGTCGTGGTGTATTAATTCACCTCACAGAGTTTGGTAGAGAAAAAAGAGCCTACTCTCGCGAAAAGGTACTAACCTTTAACGAAGCTATTAGAGAAAATATCACACAAGAAAAAATCAATCACTTTTATGAAGTTGCTGAGTTGATTAACGATATGATTTCAAACAAAAAAATATACAAACAAGACAAATAACAATATATAATAATGAGTAAACGAATTATTAATAAAGTAGCAGTTATCGGATCCGGAATAATGGGTAGTGGTATTGCTTGCCACTTTGCCAATATTGGCGTGGAAGTACTACTATTAGACATCGTTCCTAGAGAACTTACCGATGCCGAAAAAGCTAAAAGTTTAACACTAGAAGACAAAGTGGTTAGAAACCGTTTGGTAAACACCTCGTTACAAACCGCTTTAAAATCAAAACCCTCTCCTATTTATCATCAAAATTTTGCAAGCAGGATTACTACTGGTAATTTAGAAGATGATATTGCAAAAGTTGCTGATGTAGATTGGATTATTGAGGTGGTTGTAGAGCGCTTAGATATTAAAAAGAAAGTGTTTGAAACGCTTGACAAACATCGTAAACCAGGAACTTTGATTACTTCCAACACGTCTGGTATTCCTATTAAGTTTATGAGTGAAGGCAGAAGCGATGATTTTCAAGCACATTTCTGCGGAACGCACTTTTTTAATCCAGCACGTTACTTAAAATTATTCGAAATTATTCCAGGACCAAAAACATCGCAAGATGTTCTTGATTTCTTAAATGGTTATGGCGAACAATACTTAGGTAAAACTTCAGTAGTAGCGAAAGACACACCTGCTTTTATTGGAAATCGTATCGGTATTTTTGGTATACAATCGTTATTCCATCAAGTAAAAGATTTGGGTTTAACTATTGAAGAAGTTGATAAATTAACTGGTCCTGTTATTGGAAGACCAAAATCGGCTACTTTCCGTACTGTTGATGTGGTTGGATTAGATACTTTGGTACATGTTGCCAACGGTATTTATGACAATTGTCCTAATGATGAAGCCCATGAACTGTTCAAATTACCAGATTTCATCAGCACCATGATGGAAAACAAATGGCTAGGAAGCAAAACAGGTCAAGGATTTTATAAAAAAGTAAAAGGTGATAATGGTAAAAGCGAAATTTTATCACTAGATCTTGATACACTTGAATACAGATCGAAAAAATCGGCAAAATTTGCCACTTTAGAACTTACCAAAACAGTAGATAAAGTTATAGATCGTTTTCCAATTCTAGTTGGCGGGAAAGATAAAGCAGGCGATTTTTATCGTAAAAATTTCGCTGCTATGTTTGCCTACGTTTCTAATAGAATTCCTGAAATCACCGATGAACTCTACAAGATTGATGATGCTATGAAAGCTGGTTTTGGTTGGGAACATGGTCCATTTCAAATTTGGGATGCTATTGGTGTAGAAAAAGGTTTGGAAATTATGAAAGCTGAAGGTTTAGAACCAGCTTCATGGGTAAACGACATGTTAGCTTCTGGTAGTAAATCGTTCTATACAGTAAAAGATGGTGCTTCTTATTTCTATGATATTCCTTCAAAAACACAAATCAAAATACCTGGTCAAGATGCATTTATCATTTTAGATAACATCAGAAAATCCAAAGAAGTATTCAAAAATACTGGTGTTGTTATTGAAGATTTAGGAGATGGTATATTAAACTGCGAATTCCAAAGTAAGATGAACACCATTGGTGGTGACGTACTTGCAGGATTGAACAAAGCAGTTGATTTAGCTGAAAAAGATTTCCAAGGATTAGTTATTGGTAATCAAGCTGCGAATTTCTCAGTTGGTGCCAATATTGGTATGATTTTCATGATGGCTGTAGAACAAGAATATGACGAATTGAACATGGCTATCAAATACTTCCAAGACACGATGATGCGTATGCGCTACTCGGCTATTCCAACAGTTGCTGCACCACATGGTATGACACTAGGTGGTGGTTGCGAATTATCGCTTCATGCTGATAAAGTTGTGGCTGCGGCCGAAACTTACATCGGACTTGTAGAGTTTGGTGTAGGTGTAATTCCTGGTGGTGGAGGTTCTAAAGAAATGGCTTTACGTGCTTCAGATTTATTCCACAAAGGCGATGTAAAACTTAACGTACTTCAAGAATATTTCTTAACCATAGGTATGGCAAAAGTATCAACTTCTGCTTACGAAGCTTTTGATTTAGGCATACTTCAAAAAGGAAAAGATGTTGTTGTAGTGAATAAAGACCGCCAAATAGCAACTGCAAAAGCCTATGCTAAATTAATGGCAGAACAAGGTTACACGCAACCAATAAAACGTAAAGACGTTAAGGTGTTAGGTAAACAAGCGCTAGGTATGTTCTTAGTAGGTACTGACTCTATGGAGGCAAGTAACTACATAAGTGAACACGACCAAAAAATCGCCAATAAATTGGCTTACGTAATGGCTGGTGGTGATTTAAGCGAACCTACAGCTGTAAGCGAACAGTATTTATTAGACCTAGAACGTGAAGCATTTTTAAGTCTTTGTACCGAACGTAAAACACTTGAGCGTATTCAGCACATGCTAAAAACAGGGAAACCTTTAAGAAACTAAGAAAACATGAAAACAGCATATATAGTAAAAGCATATAGAACAGCAGTTGGTAAAGCACCAAAAGGATTGTTCCGCTTTAAAAGAACTGATGAACTGGCAGCAGAAACCATCAAATACATGATGAAAGAACTGCCCAACCTTGACCCAAAACGTATTGACGATGTTATTGTTGGCAACGCAATGCCTGAAGGCGCACAAGGACTAAACATGGCACGTTTGATTTCATTAATGGGATTAGATATTGTAGATGTTCCTGGTGTTACCGTAAACCGTTTTTGTTCTTCAGGAATAGAAACCATTGGTATGGCTACTGCCAAAATACAAGCAGGAATGGCCGATTGTATTATTGCAGGTGGAGCTGAAAGTATGAGTGCAGTACCTATGACAGGTTTTAAACCAGAATTAAATTACGACACAGTAAAAGCTGGTCATGAAGATTATTATTGGGGAATGGGAAATACTGCAGAGGCTGTTGCAAACCAGTTTAAAGTCTCTCGTGAAGATCAAGATGAGTTTGCATACAATTCTCACATGAAAGCCTTAAAAGCGCAAGCTGAAGACCGTTTTCAAGATCAAATTGTTCCTATTAATGTAGAGCAAACATACATTGACGAAAACGGTAAAAAAGCAACCAAAACTTATACAGTAAATAAAGATGAAGGCCCAAGAAAAGGTACAAACCTAGAGGCTTTAGCTAAACTTCGTCCTGTTTTCGCTCAAGGCGGAAGCGTAACCGCAGGAAATTCATCACAAATGAGTGATGGTGCTGCTTTTGTAATGGTAATGAGCGAAGACATGGTTAACGAATTAGGTTTAAAGCCTATTGCACGATTAGTAAGTTATGCTGCTGCTGGTGTTGAACCTCGTATTATGGGAATTGGTCCAGTAAAAGCTATTCCAAAGGCATTAGCTCAAGCAAATTTGAAACAAAACGATTTAGAACTTATTGAGCTTAACGAAGCTTTCGCATCGCAATCTATTGCTGTAATTCGTGAACTTGGGTTAAACCCAGACCTTGTTAATGTTAATGGTGGTGCTATTGCACTCGGTCATCCATTAGGTTGTACTGGAACTAAACTTTCAGTTCAACTGTTTGATGAAATGCGCAAACGCAATATGGCAGGTAAATATGGAGCTGTAACCATGTGTGTTGGTACAGGACAAGGTGCTTGCGGAATTTTTGAATTTTTAAACTAAACTTATTTAACAATATACTGCAATGGAAGCAACAGAAAAAGATATTTTACGAGGTGGTCAATTCTTAGTTAAAGAAACTAGCTGCGAAGACATTTTTACTCCTGAAGATTTTTCAGAAGAACAACAAATGATGAAGGAATCGGTAATTGAATTTAACGACCGAGAAATTATCCCTAACAAAGCTCGATTTGAAGCAAAAGACTATGCTTTAACTGAAGAATGTATGAGAAAAGCTGGTGAAATGGGATTTTTAAGCGTTGCTGTTCCTGAAGAATATGGCGGAATGGGAATGGGATTTGTTTCTACTATGCTAGTATGCGATTACATTTCTAGTGGTACAGGATCTTTTAGTACTGCTTTTGGTGCGCATACTGGAATTGGAACCATGCCTATTACACTTTATGGAACTGAAGAACAAAAACAAAAATATGTGCCAAAGTTGGCTTCTGGTGAATGGTTCGGAGCATACTGCTTAACCGAACCAGGTGCCGGAAGTGATGCTAACTCTGGTAAAACTACCGCTAAATTGTCCGATGATGGTAAACATTATATCATCAATGGTCAAAAAATGTGGATTTCAAATGCTGGATTCTGTAACCTTTTCATTGTGTTTGCTCGTATTGAAGACGATAAATACATTACAGGATTTATTGTTGAAAACAATCCTGAAAATGGTATCACTCTAGGTGAAGAAGAACACAAGCTTGGTATTCGCGCAAGTTCTACACGTCAAGTATTTTTTAACGACACAAAAGTACCAGTAGAAAACATGTTGTCAGAGCGTGGTAACGGTTTTAAAATTGCTATGAATGCCTTAAACGTAGGTCGTATTAAATTAGCTGCTGCTTGTTTAGATTCACAACGACGTATTACTACAACTGGTGTACAATATGCAACTGAACGCAAGCAATTTAAAACACCTATTGCTGAATTTGGAGCTATAAAATCTAAATTAGCTGAAATGGCTACTAATGCCTATGCTGGTGAATCTGCGTGTTACAGAGCTGCAAAAAATATTGAAGACCGTATAGCTATAAGAATGGCTCAAGGCAATAGTCATCAAGAAGCAGAACTTAAAGGTGTTGAGGAATATGCTATTGAGTGTTCTATCTTAAAAGTTGCTGTTTCTGAAGACGTACAAAGTTGTGCAGATGAAGGTATCCAAATTTTTGGTGGTATGGGATTCTCTGAAGAAACGCCTATGGAAGCTGCTTGGAGAGATGCTCGTATTGCTCGTATTTACGAAGGCACAAACGAAATTAACCGTATGCTTTCAGTAGGAATGTTAGTTAAAAAAGCTATGAAAGGTCATGTTGACTTATTAGGTCCTGCAATGGCTGTAAAAGATGAATTAATGGGTATTCCTTCTTTTGATATGCCAGATTATTCTGTGTTATTTTCAGAAGAAAAAGAAATGATCGCTAAACTTAAAAAGGTATTCTTAATGGTTGCTGGTGCTGCAGTTCAAAAATATGGACCAGACTTAGAAAAGCATCAGCAATTAATGATGGCTGCTTCTAATATTTTAATTGAAATATATATGGCAGAATCAACAATTTTAAGAACTGAGAAAAACGTTAAACGTTTTGGTGAAGACAAGCAAAAAGAACAAATAGCAATGGCTAAATTGTATTTGTTCAATGCTGTTGAACTTGTTAAGAAAAATGGCTTAGAAGGTATTGTGTCCTTTGCTGACGGTGACGAACAAAAAGCAATGCTTATGGGCTTAAAACGTTTTACAAAATACGCAAACTACCCTAATGTAGTTGAGCTAAGAAATACAATTGCTGAAAAAGTAAAAGCAGAAAATAAATATTGTTTTTAAAACTATAGGCTAGTTCAAATGTTGAAAAGTCGGCTAATTATAGCCGACTTTTTTATTACCTTTAAAAATCAATTACTGAATCTATGAAAAAAATCGTCTTATTAAGTGTTACTTTTTTGCTATCTGCTTTTGCTTTTTCTCAACAAGACACCGAAATATTTTTATTCAACATTGAATCTCCAAGTTCTAATATTAGTGTAACATCAGGAAAAAACATTTCTAATAATGAAGGTTATGACAACCAACCTTCTTTTATGAACAAAGACTATATTTTATTTTCTTCAAACAGAAATGGTCAAACAGACATTATAAAATATCATACAAACTATGGTTCAAAAACATGGTTAAACTTTACAGAA
Source organism: Meridianimaribacter flavus (assembly GCF_004366715.1). Classification (GTDB taxonomy): domain Bacteria; phylum Bacteroidota; class Bacteroidia; order Flavobacteriales; family Flavobacteriaceae; genus Gaetbulibacter_B; species Gaetbulibacter_B jejuensis. Next base: position 263,855 of record NZ_SOQZ01000003.1, on the reverse strand, counting down.
GGTGGAGAATACACACCTTTAAAAATTCCGAATAAAGATGCAGTTTCGGCAGTAAGATTAGATCCTGATGGTAAACAGCGTTTATATGCGTACAACTTAAAAACTTCGGAATCTACTGAAATAATCAAAGACCTTGTAGTTGCTTATTACACATGGTACGATGAAAACACAATTGTATCTGCCGTTATTGAAGACACCGAATTAAACCTTTATATCACTGACGTTAATAAAGGTATTTCAAAAAAATACGCAACAAATGTTGGTCGTTCGTTTCATAAAATTCCAAATTCAAACTTAGTAAGCTTTATTTCAAAAGAGGATGAAACCCAATGGAAAATTAAGTCTTTAAACCCAAAAACAGGAGCTATAAAAACCATTGCAAACACCATTGAAGGTGTTGAGGACATTTGTTGGCTTAATCATATAACTATTCTTTCTGGTAAAGGAAGTAGTTTACAAAAATTCACATTAAACAAAGACAACAATTGGAAGACCGTAACTGATTTATCTTCCTACGGAATTACAACTATTACAAGATTAACAACCAATCCTGAAGCTACCAAATTATTAATTGCTGCTGAAACTACTCAAGCAGAAATTCCTGTAAACACTGAAACCAAGCTCGAACCAAAATTAGAAAATTGTGCTTGGATAGCTGGCAATTGGAAAGGTGAAGCATTTGGTGGAATTACAGAAGAAAACTGGAGCAAACCATCAGGCGGCTCAATGATGGCGACGTTTAAATTAATTAACGACAACAAAGTTTCGTTTTACGAAATTGAAATTATTAGAGAGGTTGAAAACAGCTTAATCCTTCAGCTTAAACATTTTGATAGCCAATTACGAGGTTGGGAAACCAAGGATGAAACTGTAGATTTCCCTCTAAAAGAGATCACACCAAACAAAGTGATTTTTGAAGGCATGACCTTTGAACGCATCTCTGACAATGAAATGAATGTTTATGTTGACATTCACCAAAAAGATGGTTCAATAGAAGTCGTAAAATTCAACTATAAAAAGTAATTTTATTTAAGTATTGTATCCATAACACGTTCCTGCTCTGTGATGTTAGATAGGTTAATTGCTGTTTCAATTAACGCTAAATGCGAATACGCTTGTGGAAAATTACCTAAAAGTCGTTTGGTTTTAAAGTCTATATCTTCGCTAAACAACCCTAGATGATTACTATAAGACAATAGTTTATCAAATAGTTTTTTGGCTTTTTGCACCTCTCCTATTTTGTATAAACTATTTATAAACCAAAACGTACATATTGTAAATGACGACGATGGCAACCCAAAATCGTCTTTGTTTTTATATCGATATAATAAACCATCATTACTCAACTCTCTTTCAATAGCATTTACTGTACTTACATATTTAGGATCTCTAGCATCAATAAATCCATAAGGTTCCATTAGCAATACAGATGCATCCAAATCTGACGAACCATAAGATTGCGTAAAGGCTTTTACATCGTTATTCCAAGCGTTTTGCATTATATCCTCTCGTATTTCAGATTCTATAAGCTTCCACTTCATAATTTTATTAGTCTTGTTAAGTAACTCAGCAACTTTAATTGCTTTATCAACTGCTACCCAACACAGTACTTTTGAAAATGTGAAATGTCTATCTTCTGCTCTAAATTCCCAAATACCTTTATCAGCTTCTCGCCAGTGCTTGTTAACAACCCAAACAATACCTTTAGTAATTGTCCATAACTCTTCGGTATTTTCAATATCCATTGAAAAGTTTACAAACTGTTGGTGAATTACGTCCATCAAAATACCATAAATGTCATTCTGCTTTTGTTTATAAGCTGCATTACCTACCCTTACAGGACTTGAGTTTTTATAACCGCTTAAATGGTCTAATGAAAATTCGGTAAGTTTTTTCTCTTTATTAATACCATACATAATCTGAAGTTTTTCATCTTTATCAGGTATTAAATCGATAATGAATTTTAAGTAGCGTTTAGCTATATTTTTATGTCCTAATTTTGAAACCACTTTAATTACCATTGATGCATCTCGAATCCAGCAAAAACGGTAATCCCAATTTCTAACTTCTCCAATAGTTTCAGGCAATGAGGTTGTAGCTGCAGCTAAAACTGCTCCAGTTTTATCATATGTAAGCAACTTTAAGGTCATAGCGCTTCTAGCTATTTGCTTTTGGTATAGCTTGTAGGTTGGTGTTCTATCCATCCAGTTTAACCAATACACCTTAGTACGTTGGTGCTCCAAAAAGATACTATCCACAGTAGTCTCAAACACTTTTTCGTTATAACCTAAGAGAAAATATCCATCAGCAGTTAATTCAATTTCATTACCATTAACCACTTTTTGTTTGTCAAAATTGGTATATAAAAATAAAGTATCAAACTTTTCACCATAGGTTAGGCTTACTATAAAATGGTCTTTCACATACATTTCAGTATTTCCTTTAGCATACTCTAGTTTAGGGTTGTAATTAACCTTAAATGTTGGTTTCCCTGAAATATGCTTAAAATACCTAATAATTTCTGGTGGAGATTGGTAATCACCATTAGGCTTGTAGTATCGAGGCATAAAATCGTGCATCTCAAAAGTGTCAATTCCGTTACTGAATTTAGTAACTAAAATAGTAGTGTTTTCAATATAATCCTGAGTTATAGAGAAACTCTCATCTACTAAAATATCAAAGCTTCCTCCTATTTTTTCATCCAGAATTTTTGCAAAAACCGAAGACGAATCAAACTCTGGCAAACAACACCATTCTATAGCTCCTGTTTTTGAAATTAATGCTGCACTTCTACAATTTCCAATAATACCGTAATCTAAATTATCCATTAAATACTGCTTTAGGTATGGTTAACACTTAATTTTTCATTAAATTAACAAAATACACTTTAAAACCTATTATCTTAACCATAATTATGAGTAAAACAATCATTGTTTCCAATAGATTACCACTTCAAATTAAACTTGAAAACGACAATTCTTTAAAAATCACACCTAGTGTTGGCGGATTAGCCACAGGAATGAAATCGGTACATGCTGAAGGTAACGGAATTTGGGTTGGCTGGTCTGGACTCACTGAAGAAGAGACAGATAGCTTCACTAAAAAAAAGGTTAACGAAGCTGTAAAAAAAGAAAAATGCGTCGCTGTTTCATTAAACGAACAAGATGTAGAAAACTTCTATTTTGGGTTTAGTAACAAAACACTTTGGCCTTTGTTTCATTATTTTATGGAATACACCGAATTTGAAAAAGACCAATGGGAATCTTACCAAGAAGTGAATCAAAAATTTGCTGACGTAGTTTTAGAGCATATTGAAGATGGTGACAATGTTTGGGTGCATGATTATCAACTTTTACTATTACCAAAACTTATTAAAGACAAAAAACCCAATACTACTATAGGTTTCTTTTTACACATACCTTACCCATCGTATGAAATTTTTAGAACCTTCCCTTGGAGAGAACAATTGCTTGAAGGTATGTTAGGTGCGGATTTGCTTGGATTCCATACTTATGACTATGAACGTCATTTTTTAAGTTCGGTAAAACGTATATTAAGGCTAGATGTAAAGTTCAATAAAATAAATTATCATGACAGAGTTGTAACAGTAGATTCGTTTCCTATGGGAATTGATTACAACAAATTTCATGATGCTGCATTAACACATACCAATCAAAATCCTAAAGAAAAATCGGAATTACAACGAAGACTAGACAACCACATTCAGTCTACTTCTAATGCTAAAATGGTACTCTCAATTGATAGGTTGGATTACACCAAAGGCATCCCTAACAGGCTAAGAGCTTTTGAGTACTTTTTAAACAAATACCCTCAATTTAAAGAAAAAGTACGCCTTATTATGCTTGCAGTTCCTTCGCGTTCCAATGTTCCTCAATACCAAAAACTAAAACGCGATACTGATGAACTTGTTGGTAGAATTAATGGTGAGTTTGCCACAGTAAGCTGGACTCCTATTTGGTATTTTTACCGCTCAATGCCTTTTGAAAACCTTATAGATCTTTACACCTCTTCGGATATTGCATTAATAACACCTGTAAGAGATGGGATGAATTTAGTAGCTAAAGAGTATGTTGCTACAAGAACCAATGAAGATGGTGTGCTTATTTTAAGTGAAATGGCTGGAGCTTCAAAAGAAATGAATGAGGCATTACTTATCAATCCTAATAATTTTGAAGAAATAGCTGACACTTTAAAGCAAGCTATTGAAATGCCTACCGAAGAACAAAGTAAGCGTATGAAAATTCTACAAAAGCGTTTAAAACGTTATACGGTTGAAAAATGGGCAGATGAGTTTATGAAATCATTAAACGCTACAAAAATTAAAGACACAGTAATGGTTTCTACACGACTAGACGATACACTTCAAAAGAAAATGTTATCTGATTACAATTCGGCTTCTAGCAAACTACTACTCTTAGATTACGATGGTACATTAGCTGGTTTTAAAAACGACCCAAAAGATGCTAGACCTGATGCTGAGCTTTTTGAACTCTTAGATACCATCGATCAACAAGAAAACACTGATGTAGTAATTATTAGTGGTAGAGATCAAGATACTTTTAACGAATGGTTCAGCAAAAAAAGTTATACGTTAATTACCGACCATGGTGTTTGGTTAAAAAAACAACATACCAATTGGGAAGCGCTCGAGCATTTAAAGAATGATTGGATGGCAAATATTCAACCTATTTTAGAAACTTTTGTCGATAGAACTCCAGGTACATTTATTGAAAAGAAAAAATACTCTCTTGCATGGCATTATCGTAAAGCAGATCCTGAATTAGCTCAAATAAGAACTATAGAGTTAAATACTGTGTTAACCAGTTTAATTTCCAACGATAACTTAACAGTTCTTAAGGGCAATAAGGTTATTGAAATAAAAAGCAGTAACGTTAACAAAGGTAGAGCAGCACTAAGATTGCTTAACGAGAAGTCTTATGATTTTATATTTTCAATAGGTGATGACTGGACAGACGAATACATGTTTGAAGAACTTCCAGAATCAGCATATACTGTAAAAGTAGGTTTCAAAAAAACCAAAGCCAGATATTATGTTAAAGATACTGATGAAGTAAGAACTTTGTTGCGTAAATTCACAAAATTATAACAACACTTAAATTTAAAAACAATTAAAGAAATAGAAGAACATTATTTCAAAACCGATAGCGAATGGAGAACATGGCTTCATAAAAACCATTCACTATCCAAAGGCATATATCTTATTTTCTACAAAGTAGAACACGAAAATGAAAGTATGCGATGGGAAGAAGCTGTAAAAGTAGCCCTTTGTTATGGTTGGATAGATTCTACAGTTAAAAGTCTCGGTAACGGAAAACGCAGACAATATTTTTCACCTCGTAACCCTAAAAGTGTTTGGAGCGCTTTAAACAAGCGTTATATAGTTGATCTAATTACTGAAAATTTAATGCATGATGCAGGTCATAAAACTATTGAAATAGCAAAAGAAAACGGAAGTTGGTCTGTACTCGACGATGTTGAAAATGGTATTATTCCTGAGGATTTACAAATTGCTTTCAATGCAAACAAAACAGCATTTACCAACTACCAAAACTTTGCTCCATCATACAAAAAAGGATATTTGTATTGGCTCAATCAAGCTAAACGAGAAGCTACAAGAATAAAACGAATTTCTGAAATTATTGAATTGTGTAGTAAAAACATAAAATCAAGAAGTAGTAGGTAATATTTTAGTAACTTTAACTCTAGCTATTTATCAATTAACCATGTCTGAAGAAACTACCCAACCCAAAAAAAGGAAATGGAAGGTTAACTGGACCAGTGAAAAAGTAATGAGTTCCTCTGCTCTTTTTATCAGTGTCATTTCTTTAATTGCATTAATTTATCAATCTTATTTAGCGAGAGAAGACAATAAACTTACTCAAAAACAGCAAAGTGCAAGTGTCTTACCATATCTAAACCAATGGCAGAGTAATTACAATAATCACTTCCAGCTTATACTTGGTAATAAGGGTGTTGGTCCTGCTTTTATTAAAAAAGTAAAACTAACTTTAAACAACTCTAAAACATTCAATAACTCTGACGATTTATTTAATGAAATCTTCAATTCCTCTAAAGAGATTGACACAATACCAAAAGTAACTAGCGCATTGGTGAATGGTTTTGTACTACCAGCAAATGAATATATTAGCTTAATTGAAATTAATGGTAAAAGAAATATTGAAATGTTTTTAAAGGTTTTAGAAACAAAAAATATTTCTTATGAAATTACCTATGAAGATGTTTATGGAACGCAGTGGATTATAAACAATAATGATGAAGATAAAAACAAAGCAAGTGTTCCAACTTTAATCTTAAAAGAGTAAACTCGCATTAACAAGAGTTTAAGATATTTTTAAGGAATATTATATATTTTTAGTGTTTCTTAACTTTTTTGTAAATCTTAAGCTTGAAACAAAAACGAAAACAACTCGCTAAAACCTCTAGAACATACAGAAAACTTCATCGTTATGTTGCAATTCCCTTAGTGTTTTTTATGTTTCTTTTAGGAGCTACAGGCTTACTTCTAACTTGGAAAGAACAATTTCAATTTAAACCCAAAACACACGCTTCGTCCTCAAACACATTATCTCTAATATCATTAGATATAATTAGAGACAATGCTATAAAACATATAGAATCTTTAAGCCTTTCACCTGAAATCAACCGAATAGATTACAGACCAAATAAAGGTGTTGCTAAAGTGAGGTTTGAAAACCACTTTACCGAAATTCAAATAGACTGTTATACTGGTGAAGTCCTATCAGTAAAACAAAGAACTGCTGATATTATTGAAATGATTCATGATGGCTCAATAATGGACTTTCTATTTAAAAATCAATCCACACCATTTAAGCTTTTCTATTCAACTATCACATCCTTAGGATTGATGTTGTTATCGTTTAGCGGATTTTGGTTATGGCTTAAACCCAAACAAATCAAACGTTTAAAAGACTAGAATATAAACGCTTGATTGTTTTTTTACGTAAATTTAAAACTCAATAATAATAAACACATGAAAAACGTCTTCTCAATCATTCTCTTCTTAAGTGCCTCATTACTTTTTGCCCAAGAGTTTTCAATAGATTTAGTAAAAAACATGAAACCACGAAATATAGGTCCTGGTGGAATGTCTGGTCGTGTTACAGCCATTGATGTAGTTACAAACAATCCTGATATTATGTACGTTGGTACAGCATCTGGTGGTTTATGGAAGTCAACCTCTGGAGGTATAAAATGGGAACCTATTTTTGACAACGAAGCTACTGCTTCAATAGGAGCTGTTGCTATACAACAATCAAACCCAAGTGTAATATGGGTTGGTACAGGAGAAGGAAACCCTAGAAACAGTCTTAATGGTGGTTATGGCATATACAAATCGCTTGATGGAGGTAAATCGTGGATGCTCATGGGACTTGAAAATACAAGACACATTCATAGAGTAATTATTGACCCAACTAATCCTAACGTAGTTTATGTTGCTGCAATTGGCTCTCCTTGGGGAGAACATCCTGAAAGAGGTATTTTTAAAACCACAGACGGAGGAGAAACATGGGAAAAAATCTTGTTTGCCAATAATAAAACTGGTGCTGCAGAATTAATCATGGATCCAACAAATCCAAACAAATTAATTGCCGCTCTATGGGAACACAAACGCGACCCTTGGTTTTTCAAATCTGGTGGTGAAGGTTCTGGTTTACACATTACACATGATGGCGGAAAAACATGGAAAAAAATAACTGATGAAGACGGATTGCCAAAAGGAGAATTAGGAAGAATTGGTCTTGCAATAGCACCAAACAAACCTAATATTGTATATGCATTAATTGAAGCTAAGAAAAATGGTTTTTACAAAAGTGAAGATGGAGGTTTTACTTGGAAAAAAGTAAATGACAACTTAAATGAGATAGGAAACAGACCCTTTTACTATGCCGAAATATATGTAGCTCCTGATAATGAAAATCGTGTGTATACCATTTTCACTTACGTAAACGTATCTGAAGATGGCGGAAAAAGCTTTGACCAACTAATGCCTGCTTATGGTGTAGATAATGGTGTGCATCCAGACCATCACGCATGGTGGATTCATCCTAACAATGGTAATTTTATGATAGATGGTAACGATGGTGGATTAAATATCACTAAAGATGGTGGAAAAACATGGCGATTTATTGGCAATATTCCTGTAGCTCAATTTTATCACATCAATGTCGATAACGACTACCCTTACAATGTATATGGAGGCATGCAAGACAATGGTTCTTGGAGAGGTCCTGCTTACGTTTGGAAAACACAAGGTATTCGTAATAGCTACTGGCAAGAAATAAGTTTTGGTGATGGTTTTGATGTCGTTCCTGATAAAGATGACTCTCGTTTTGGCTGGTCAATGAGTCAACAAGGTTATGTAAGCAGATACGATTGGGAAACAGGTAATAACCTTTTAGTAAGACCAACACATCCTGACCCAAATGTAGAGTTACGTTTTAACTGGAATTCTGCAATTAATATTGATCCTTTTAACAATAGCACACTGTATTTTGGAAGTCAGTTTGTTCATAAATCAACTGATAAAGGTGAAACTTGGACAGTCATTTCAGAGGATTTAACCACTAACGACCCAGAAAAACTAAAACAATCAGAAAGTGGCGGATTAACAATGGATGCTACAGGTGCTGAAAACCACTGTACTATTTTGGTTATTGAACCTTCACCTGTTGAAAAAAACATGTTGTGGATAGGAACTGATGATGGTCGTGTTCACGTTACTCAAAATGGTGGACAAACCTATACTGATGTGACCAAAAACATAAAAGGATTACCTAAAGGCAGTTGGATTCCTCAAATAAAAGCATCAAACAAAAACAAAGGAGAAGCATTGCTCATAGCTAATGATTACAGACGTTTTAATTACACACCTTATGCATACAGAACCAAAGACTATGGTAAAACATGGACACGTATTGTAGATGAAAATGATGTAAAAAGCTACACACTCTCAATTGTTGAAGATATTGAAGAACCAAACCTGTTATTTTTAGGAACTGACGACGGTTTATACATTTCCTTAAACGCAGGAGAAAGTTGGACTAAATGGACAGAAGGCTTCCCTACTACATCTGTAAAAGATTTAGTAATTCATCCAAGAGAGCACGATTTAGTAATAGGCACTTTTGGTAGAGCTGCTTGGGTTTTAGATGACATAAGACCTTTACGCGCTCTGGCTAAAAACAAACAAGTATTACAACAAAAAGTAGAGTTATTTCAACCTCCTACAGCTATTCAAGCTGCATACCAACAACCAACAGGAAGTCGATTTGGAGCTGATGCTTTATACAATGGAGAAAACAGAAGCTATGGTGCTCAATTGTCATATTACGTAAATATTGATACCCAAAAAGAAGATGCAAAAGAGGAAGCTTCAAATGAAGACGAAGAAACTTCTGCTGAAAAAACCAATGAAGTAAAATGGGATTCTTTAACATTAAAAATATATGATGGAGAGCGTTTGATAAGAACATTAAAGCAAAAAGCGCCTGAAGAAACAGGTATTCACAAATGGACATGGTATATGGATGAAGCTGGTGTTGAAAGAGCTTCTAGACGAAATAGAACCAGAAATAGTGAACCAGGAGGTATTACTGTTAAACCAGGCACTTACAAAGCTGTTTTAAGTTTTGGAGACCAATCTTCAGAAAAACAAATTACAGTAATGTATGATCCAAGATTAAATATTTCTACAGCAAATATCAATGAAGTTTACAACACTTTAAAAGATTTAGAAAGCGCTCAAGAAACTATGGCTAATGCTGTAAAACAACTTGTTGAAAGCAAAGAAATAGCTGAGAAATTTCAGTCTGAACTTAAAAAACTAGATAAAGAAAAATATAAAGACGATATAAGATCATCTAAAGACATCGTCAAAAAAATAGATGAAATTATTGATATTTATTTAGGAAAAGTTGACGAAAGACAAGGTATTACTAGAAACCCTGAAGTTACCATCAACACAAGACTTAGTCTTGCAAGAGGTTATGTTCAAGATAGTCAAAACGGTATCACAACTACCGAAACTACGTTAATTAAAAACTTTAAAGACGCTTTAAATAGTGCGCTTGAAAAAACCAACACCTTCTTTAATGAAGACTGGAAATCGTATCAAACAAAAATGGAACAGTTACAAACTAATCCGTTTAAAGACATATCAACCTTTAAACTCAATTAATTATGAAAAACATTTTAATATTAGTGTTTTTTGCTACTATGCTGTCTTGTAAAAAAGACACTGAGAGCAAGAATGAAGCCCAAGCTAAAAGTATTGAACAATACAGCATTGAACAGTTCATGAACAACGAAGCTGTAAGTGGAGGAAGTTTTTCTCCTGACAACTCCAAGCTTTTAATCTCAAGTAATCGCTCTGGTATTTTCAATGCGTACACAGTACCTACAACAGGTGGTGAATACACACAAATTACAGCATCAGATAGCATTTCATACTTTGCTGTTTCTTACTTCCCTAATGATGAGCGTATGCTACTTTCTGCCGATGGAAATGGTGACGAAATAGACCATATTTATATGAGAGACACAAATGGTGAGATTAAAGATTTAACCCCTGAACAAGGAGCAAAATCTTCATTTTACGGTTGGTCTGCTGATAAAAACAGTTTTTATTTTGGGTCAAACAAAAGAGACGCTCGCTATTTTGATGTGTACAAAATGAGTATCGCTGATTTTTCTTCTGAATTAATTTACCAAAATAATGATGGTCTAAATTTCAGTGGAATTTCTAATGACGAAAATTATATTGCTTTAGTTGAATCTGTCAACACTAACGATAGCAACTTGTATTTATTCGACAGAAGTTCTAACGAAAAAACAAAAATCAATGACAACCTAAGTGCAAATGCATCTGAAGATTTTGCAGTTGATAGTAGTGCATTTTATTACACTACTGATGATGGCGAAGAGTTTTCATACTTAATGAAATATGATTTAGCGTCTAAAACTAAAACTAAAATTGTACAAAAATCTTGGGATGTTAGTGGAGCTGGTTTTACTGATAAAGGGACTTACTTAGTAGTTTATGTAAACGAAGATGGTAAAAATGCTATTGAAGTTTTAGATAGCAACACATTACAACCAATAACACTTCCTAATTTTGATAATAAAAGTATTACCAGTGTAAGTTTTTCAAAGGATGAAACATGGATGCGCCTGTATGTTGGTGGTTCCAATTCGCCTTCTGATTTATACACTTACAACTTGGAAACCAAAGAACAGCACAAACTCACCAATGTTTTAAACAAAGAGATTAATCCTGACGATTTAGTTACTGCTAAAGTTGTTCGTTTTAAGTCTTTTGATGGTACAACAATTCCTGCCATATATTATTTACCACATCAAGCATCTGCAGATAATAAAGTGCCTGCAATGGTTTGGGTTCATGGTGGTCCTGGAGGTCAAACACGTCAAAATTTCAGCTCTTTAATTCAGTATATGGTTAATCATGGATATGCTGTTTTAGCTGTGAATAATCGTGGAAGCAGTGGTTATGGTAAAACGTTTTTTAAGATGGATGATAAAAACCATGGCGAAAAAGATTTACAAGACTGTGTTGAAGGAAAAAATTGGTTAGCTGAACAGGCTGAAATTAATTCTGAAAAAATAGGAATCATTGGTGGCTCTTATGGTGGATATATGACTATGGCAGCATTAACTTACACTCCAGAAGAGTTTGATGTTGGTGTTAATATATATGGTGTTACCAACTGGATGCGTACATTAAAAAGCATTCCGCCTTATTGGGAATCGTTTAGAGAATCATTATACTTAGAATTAGGCGATCCTTATTCTGCTGATTCAACACGTTTAAAACGAATTTCTCCTCTTTTCCATACTGATAAGGTAACCAAACCTTTAATTGTTTTACAAGGAGCTAAAGACCCTAGAGTATTACAGGTTGAGTCTGATGAAATTGTTGCTGGAGTAAGAAAAAATGGCGTTCCTGTTGAATATGTTTTATTTGAAGACGAAGGTCATGGATTTATAAAAAAAGAAAACCAAATTGAAGCTTACAGCAGAATTTTAAAATTCTTAGACGAGCATCTTAAAAAAGAAAATGCACCTTTAGATGGTGAAACTCCCAAAACGGAAATAGATCCAAAAACGGAATAAACAAAACAAAAACGGCTAAACTTAGTTTAGCCGTTTTTTATTCAATAAGCTTTAATGCTTTACTATTTTCTATCTTTATTTGTTTGCCTTCTGTAGAAATTAACCCTTCTTTTTTAAATTGAGACAATATTCGTATTGCAGATTCTGTAGCAGTACCAACAATATTAGCATAGTCATCTCTAGTAAGTACTATATTTAAAAATCCATTATCATCTTCTCCAAAATTGGTTTGCAAATACAAAAGTGTTTCAGCTAAACGTTGCTTCACCGATTTTTGGGCCATATCAACAATAACCTTATCAGCAAGTTTTAGTTCCTCAGCCATATCCTTTAGCATATCCACCGAAAAATTGATGTTATGTGTTAAGTCGTGTATTATTTCGTGCTTTGGAATAAAACACACTTGCATATCATTTATAGCTACAGCACTTAGGTTAGCAGCCTCATCAGAAATTAAAGAACGTTGCCCTAACAAATCTCCTCTAACAACTAATTTTACAATTTGGTCTTTTCCGTTTGCGCTTAACTTAGATAATTTACAAACACCATCCTTTATACAGTAAACACCATTAACATTATCACCTTCTTCAAAAATAATCTCTCCTTTTTTGATAGTGTGTGTTGTTTTACATCCAGAAAGCCGTATAAGGTCATCCTTTTGTAACGCTCTTAAAGCATTAAACTGCCTGATAATACATTGTTCGCACTTGCTCATACCTTATTTTGAAGTGTTCTGTAAAAATAACTAAAAACTGATAAATATCATATTTTTTTTAGCCTTTGCTTTCGACCTTTGCACTAGGTATAAATGAGCAAATATTATGAAACAAGCTACATGTTTTCATTGTGGTGATAATTGTACAGTTGAACATATTGTTTACAACGAAAAAGACTTTTGTTGTAATGGTTGTAAAACTGTTTACGAAATTTTTTCTGAAAACGATTTAACCTGTTATTACGATTTACAACAAGCTCCTGGAGCTACACCTAAAGAAATTCAAGGTAAATATGATTTCCTGTCGGATGACACTATAATTGAAAAGCTCACCGAATTTAATGATGATAAACACCAAATTGCAACCTTAACCATTCCGCATATTCATTGTAGTTCTTGCATCTGGATTTTAGAAAACCTCAACAAACTCAATGCAAACATTACTGCTTCTCAAGTAAATTTTGGAAAAAAGACTGTAAGAATAACTTATAAAACTGAAGCTTTTTCATTAAAAGAAGCTGTACTTCTATTAAGTAAAATTGGTTACGAACCTTACATTTCTCTTGAAGATTTCAATACAGGAAAAAACAAAGTAAACCGCAGTTTAATTTACAAACTTGGTGTTGCTGGTTTTGCTTTTGGTAATGTGATGTTTTTATCGTTTCCAGAGTATTTTGAAGTCAATGAGTTCTGGTTAGAGCAGTACAAACCTGTGTTTCGTTGGCTCATGTTTACATTTTCGCTGCCAGTAGTTTTTTATGCGGCTCAAGATTATTTTGTTTCGGCTTACAAAGGTTTAAAATCAAAACTTTTAAATATCGACATTCCTATTGCGCTTGGTATTTTAGTGTTGTTTATACGAAGTACAGCTGAAATTATTCTAGACCTAGGCACAGGTTTTTTCGATAGCTTAACAGGTTTGGTGTTCTTCTTATTACTTGGGAAATATTTTCAGCAACGCACCTACAATTTCTTATCGTTTGAGCGCGACTACAAATCGTACTTACCTATTGCTGTGACTAAAATTTTAAACGGAATTGAAACACCAATTCAGGTTTATGACATTAAAAAAGGCGACCGATTATTAATTAGAAACGAAGAATTAATTCCTGTTGATGGCATCTTAATTAACGGAAACGCTAATATAGATTACAGTTTTGTTACGGGAGAATCTGAAGCCGTAAAAAAATCTTCTGGTGATAAACTTTTTGCAGGTGGCAAACAAACCTCTGGCAGTATTGAAATGGAAGCTTTAAATGCAGTTGAACAAAGTTACCTTACGCAACTTTGGAGCAACGATGTGTTTAATAAAAACAAAGAAGATAGCTTTACAACACTAACCAATACTATAAGCAAACGCTTTACTATTGCTGTGTTGAGCATTGCTTTTTTAGCTACAACATACTGGCTGTTTGCCGACTCAAGTAAAGCACTTAACGTATTTACTGCTGTGTTAATTATTGCTTGCCCTTGTGCTATTGCACTATCTGCTCCATTCACTTTAGGGAATTTGTTACGCATTTTTGGAAAGTTGAAATTCTATTTAAAAAATGCTTCGGTAATTGAGCAGTTGGCAAAAATAGACACCATTATTTTTGACAAAACAGGTACCATTACTTCTAACAAAAAAAGTAAAACAGCCTATAAAGGTGAAACGCTTACGGAAGAGGAAACAGTTATTTTAAGTAGTACACTTAGACATTCTAACCATCCATTGAGTCGATCGTTATACAACTTGCTTAAGCAAAACAACATTATAACCTTAAGCCATTTTGAAGAACATTTAGGTGAAGGCATTTATGGCGAAATCAATAATCAATCGGTTAAAATAGGTTCTGCAAAATACGTTGGACAACTTCAACTAGAAACCGAATTAAGTACAGCAGTTCATATTAGTACCAATAACACATACAAAGGAAAGTTTACCTTTTACAATGCATACCGAAAAGGCATTTCAAAACTGTTTAACAAACTAAAAAAAGACTACGATTTAGCGATACTTTCGGGTGACAATGCAAGTGAATTAAATAACCTAAAAAAATTACTCCCAAGCAAAACCAAACTTATTTTCAATCAAAAACCAAACGATAAGCTAGAATACATTAAGCATCATCAAAACAATGGCGCTCAAGTACTCATGGTTGGTGATGGTTTAAACGATGCAGGTGCTTTAGCACAGAGTAATGTTGGTATTGCTATTTCAGAAAATATTAATGTGTTCTCGCCTGCTTGCGATGCCATTTTAGATGCTTCAAAATTCAATCAATTATACAACTATATAAAAGCTTCAAAAGCAGCTATTAAAATCATAAAATGGAGTTTTGTGTTCTCCTTTTTCTACAATGCTATTGGTTTATACTTTGCCATTACTGGTCAGCTTATGCCTGTGATTGCAGCTATTTTAATGCCTTTAAGCTCCATAAGTATTGTTGTATTTACCACAATTGCAACAAACCTTTTAGGTCGAAAATTAAAATGAAAAAATTAATGAAACATGACAAATATCATCTTTTAAAAAGAGATGCCAACGTAATTTTGAACTATAACTTCAAGTAGGTATGAGTGTTATTTATGTATTACTAGCTATCAGCATTATCATTGCTATTGTCTTTTTTATAGGATTTATAAAAGCCGTAAAATCAGGACAGTACGATGATGACTATACACCATCTGTACGCATGCTGTTTGAAGACGAACTGGTTAAAAACAAAACCAATAAATCCATTAAAAATCAAAAGTCTAACTAATTATTATGGAAGTACAACAATTTTATTACGACAACAAGATTGTTAAAAAATTCTTACTCGCTACCATGCTTTGGGGTGTTGTGGGTATGCTTGTAGGTTTACTACTAGCCTTTATGTTCTTGTTCCCTAACCTAACCGACGGTATTTCGTGGTTAAGCTTTGGTCGATTGAGACCTTTACACACAAATGCTGTTATTTTTGCCTTTGTAGGTAACGCCATTTTTGCAGGTGTGTATTACTCTTCTCAACGTTTACTAAAAGCAAGAATGTTTAGTGACGCTTTGAGTAATATCAACTTTTGGGGTTGGCAACTTATAATTGTTGGAGCAGCAATTACACTTCCCTTAGGTTATACAACTAGTAAAGAATATGCCGAATTAGAATGGCCTTTTGATATAGCTATTGCTATTGTATGGGTTGTATTTGGTTGGAACTTAATAGGAACTATTTTAAAACGTCGTCAACGTCACATGTATGTTGCCATTTGGTTTTATTTAGGCACATTTGTTACTGTTGCTGTTCTTCATATTTTTAACAGTTTAGAATTACCAATCAGCGGATTAAAAAGTTATTCAGTTTATGCAGGTGTTCAAGATGCCTTAGTACAATGGTGGTATGGACACAATGCAGTAGCATTCTTCTTAACAACTCCATTCTTAGGGTTAATGTACTATTTTGTTCCAAAAGCAGCAGATAGACCTATTTACTCATATAGATTATCTATAGTACACTTTTGGTCATTAATATTTATTTATATCTGGGCAGGACCACATCACTTATTATATACTGCTTTACCAGAGTGGGCTCAAAATTTAGGTGTAGCATTTTCGGTAATGTTATTAATGCCTTCTTGGGGAGGAATGATAAATGGTCTATTAACATTAAGAGGCGCTTGGGATAAAGTACGTGTTGACCCTGTGTTAAAGTTTATGGTTGTTGCAATTACTGGTTATGGTATGGCAACCTTTGAAGGCCCAATGCTTTCACTTAAAAACGTAAATGCTATTGCCCACTTTACCGATTGGGTTATTGCTCACGTACATGTTGGTGCTTTAGCTTGGAATGGCTTCTTAGCTTTTGGTATGATTTATTGGTTGATTCCAAGATTATTCAACACCAAGCTACACTCAACAAAATTGGCAAACTTCCACTTTTGGATTGGAACTTTAGGAATTATTATATATGCATTACCTATGTATGTTGCTGGATTTACTCAAGCAAGTATGTGGAAACAATTCAATCCTGACGGAACTTTAGTCTACGGTAACTTTTTAGAAACTGTTTCTGAAATCATCCCAATGTACTGGATGCGTGCTATTGGAGGATCGTTATACATTATTGGAATGTTTGTCTTAGCTTACAACATAATTGTTACTATTAAAAAAGGCAGCAAGGTAAGCGATGAACTTGCTGAGGCTCCTGCTCTACAACGTGTTTCAAAAAGACGAATTGCTGGAGAAACCTTCCATACTTGGTTAGAGCGTAAACCAGTACAACTAACTATACTAGCTACTATTACTATTTTAATTGGTGGTATTATTCAAATTATACCAACAATAATGGTAGAGTCTAATATCCCAACTATTTCAAGTGTTAAACCATACACACCTTTAGAACTTGAAGGTAGAGACATTTATATACGTGAAGGTTGTGTAAGCTGTCACTCACAAATGGTACGTCCTTTTAGAAGTGAAGTAGAACGCTATGGAGAATACAGTAAAGCTGGAGAATTTGTATACGACCATCCATTCCTTTGGGGAAGTAAACGTACAGGACCAGATTTGCATCGTGTAGGTGGAAAATATTCTGACAACTGGCACCTTAACCATATGTACGATCCACAAAGTACATCATCAGGTTCTATTATGCCTGCTTATCAATGGTTGATTCGTGATGAACTTGATAAGTCTATGACTGAAGCTAAAATGAAAGCTATGGTAAAATTAGGAGTTCCTTATACCGAAGAGGATATTGCAAATGCACAACAAAGCATGACAGAACAAGGTATTCAAATTGAGAAAAACCTTTATACAGATCCTGATTTTGCTGAAAGCTACGAAGCTGATAAAAAAGCAGCTGGAAGCGAATTTATTGAAATGAGAAATAGAGAAATTACAGCTTTAATCGCTTATTTACAACGTCTTGGAACTGACATAAAAGTTCAAGAATTAGAAGCACAATTAACAACACAAAACCAATAAGTCATGTTGAAATTTGTAAAAAACCACATGGAAAGTATTACTGGTATAGAGATATATCCTTTAATATCCTTAATGATATTCTTCCTCTTTTTTGTTGCACTGTTTTGGTGGGTTATAACAGCTAAAAAAGAGTACATAACTACTGTGAGTAATTTGCCATTAGACAAAAAAAACAATTAAAATTATGAGACAATTTATTCCATCATGGCTTAGAGTTCCAATCGTATTTTTCGCTATTGCTTTTTTTGCTGAATATATGATTGACTCAGGTGATAAACCAGCATTTATTGAGTATCCATTGCTATCACTGTTTTTGGTATTAGTACTACTTATTCTTATTGCTACTGAAGGTATAGTAAGTTCTATGGATAATGTACTTTATCAAAGTTTAGATGAAGAAGCAAAAGCGAGATACGACGCACAACGTACAAGAACACCAAAATTCATTAAGTGGATTCAAAACACTTATAAAAAACTATTAGGCGCAAAACCTATCGAAGAAGAGCACGAAATTATTTTAGACCATAATTATGATGGTATTAAAGAGTTAGACAACTCTCTTCCGCCTTGGTGGATTTATAGTTTTTACATCTCAATTGCTTTTGCTGCTGTGTACTTATTAAAATATCATGTATTTAATGGTTATAGTCAATATGATGAATTAGCACAAGAATATGCCGAAGCAAAAATAGCTATAGAAGAATACAAAAAAACAGCTAAAGACTTGGTTGATTTTAATACTGTTGAATTACTTACTGAAGCTTCAGACTTAAGCAACGGAAAGAAAATTTTTGACACCAACTGCGTTGCATGCCACAAAATTGATGGTGGTGGTGGTATTGGCCCTAACCTAACCGATGAATATTGGGTTTTAGGTGGAGGAATTAAAAATGTATTTAAAACAGTATCAGAAGGAGGTCGTGATGGTAAAGGTATGATTGCTTGGAAACAAAACTTAAAACCTTCTGAAATTGCACAAGTAGCAAGTTATGTACTCACATTTCAAGGTACAACACCTGCTGAACCAAAAGACCCTGAAGGCGAACTTTGGATACCTGAAGGTTCTAAAACTGAAAATACAGAAACCAGCTTAACAGAAGAAATTTCTACTGAAACTGATTCAACAACTGTGAATTAAACGTTGCTTAATGAGCCAACAAACACAAAATAACGAAAACTTTAGAGACTCTATTGGTACTATTACCGATGAAGGCAAGCGCGCTTGGATTTATCCAAAAAAACCAAGCGGTAAATTTTATGAAAGACGTAAAATAGTTAGCTACTTTTTGCTTGCCTTTTTGTTCTCTGCTCCATTTATTAAAGTAAATGGCAATCAGTTTTTAATGTTTAATGTGTTAGAAAGACGCTTTAACATTTTTGGGTTTCCTTTTTGGCCTCAAGACTTTCACCTATTTGTTATTTCAATGATTATTGGTGTCGTTTTCGTTACACTTTTTACGGTTGGTTTTGGACGTATATTTTGTGGATGGATTTGCCCTCAAACCATTTTTATGGAAATGGTTTTTAGACGTATTGAGTATTGGATTGATGGCGACAGAAACAAACAACGTAAACTAGACAAACAAAAGTGGGATGCCGAAAAAATAAGAAAACGTCTTTTAAAGTGGTTTGTCTTTTTGATCATCTCGTTTTTAATAGCTAATATCTTTCTTGCGTACCTTATTGGTAGCGATAAACTTTTAAGATATATTATCGATGGTCCTCAAGAGCATTTAGGAACATTATTTCCATTACTCATTTTTACAGCTGTATTCTACTTTGTTTTTGCATGGTTTAGAGAGCAAGTGTGCATTATTGCTTGCCCTTACGGAAGACTACAAGGTGTATTATTAGACAACAAATCGGTAGTTGTTGCTTACGACCATAAGCGAGGTGAAGGTGAAAATGGTCGTAAAAAATTCAGAAAAAATGAAGATAGGACTGTTTTAGGACATGGAGATTGTATTGATTGCTTACAATGTGTGCATGTTTGCCCTACAGGAATTGACATTAGAAATGGCACACAACTAGAGTGTGTAAACTGTACTGCTTGTATTGACGAATGCGACCATATCATGGAAAGCATTAATTTGCCAAAAGGCTTAATTCGTTATGCTAGTGAAGATGAAATTGAGAAAAAAGAAACCTTTAAGCTTACTAGCCGAATGAAAGGCTATATAGCTGTCCTAACTATTTTAACAGGAGTTTTAATAGGTATGCTCTTATTAAGAAATGATGTTGAAGCTAGAATTCTTAGACTACCAGGACAACTTTACGAGAAAAAAGACAACAACATTATAAGCAATGTGTTTACTTATAAAATCATAAACAAAACCACTCAAAAAATTGATAATGTAAGTTTTAAACTTAGAAATTTTGAGGGCGAGATAAAGCTTGTTTCAACAACTAAAGATTTTATGGTTCCTGAGCAAGGTTTAGCAGAAGGCACATTATTTATTGAAATAAATAAAAGCCATTTAAAAGGTGATAAAAACAAGCTTATAATAGATGTGTATAGTCACGACAAATTTATAGAAACTACAACAGTTAACTTTTTGGGACCAAGAAGTTATCATTAAAAAATAGTGTTATGAAATTTAATTGGGGAACTGGAATTGTACTTGCATTTATTGGCTTCATTGGTTTTATCATGTACTTTGTTGTTACCATGAGTACAAATGATAAGTATGATCATGATTTAGTTACTGAAGATTATTATAAACAAGAATTAGAACTTCAAAAAAATATAAACAAAGAAAAAAACGCTGCTCAGCTAAAACATAATATTACCTACAAAAAAACTGATACAGGTTTATTAATAAGCTTTCCGGAAGATCTTGATGCATCAAAAATAACCGGAAAAGTGTTCCTATATAGACCATCTAACAAGCAATTTGATTTTGAAACACCAATTTCTTTATCAAACCACAATTTGCTCGTACCTGACAACCGTTTGTTAGGTGGTCGTTGGAACATTACTATTGATTGGGAATATAACGAAATTCCTTATCGTTTTAAAAAAGAAATTGTTTACTAAATGCTTTGGTCTGCATTCATATTAGGTCTATTAGGTAGCTTTCACTGTGTTGGTATGTGTGGTCCTATTGCCTTTATGTTACCTGTTGACAGAAGTAATTCCGTAAAAAAAATAAGCCAAATTACAACCTACCACATTGGAAGACTGTTAGCATATAGCACAATAGGGCTAATTTTTGGGCTTATTGGTAAAAACCTCTACATCTTTGGTTTACAGCAACAACTTTCAATATGCATTGGTGTATTAATGATTGTTGTGGTTTTATTACCCTACAAAACGTTTAGCAAATACAACTTATCAAAACCGTTACACAAAGTAATTTCAAAAGTAAAAAGTGAACTAGGTAGTGCCTTAAAAAAGAAAACTGCAGACACTTTTTTAACTATTGGATTTTTAAATGGGTTTTTACCTTGCGGATTAGTTTATATGGCTGTTTTTGGGAGTTTAGTAAGTAGCACCATTACACAAGGTGCTATGTATATGGCTCTTTTTGGTTTAGGGACTGTTCCTTTAATGACAAGTGCTATTTATTTAGGAAAATTTTTAAACACAACTATTAAACAACGAATACAAAAAGCGATTCCTGTTTTTGTAGTTATTATTGGTGTGTTATTTATTTTAAGAGGTTTAGGATTAGGAATTCCTTACATATCTCCTACTCTTGTTGTAGAAATGGTTTCAGGAAACATTAACTGCCATTAAGACAATTAAAGCACTCACAATAAGCACATTGAGTTATAAAACTGTATCTTTGTTAAACGAGGTAGTATACTATGAAAAACATTCTTCTTCTTACCGATTTTTCTAAAAGTGCAAATAATGCTATTAGCTATGCGTTGTCTCACTTTAACTCCAGCCCTTGTCACTTTTTCTTAATGTATGTGTATAAGTCTGGAAATTTTATAATGGACGATTTAATGACAAGCAGCAGCGATACTGTTTTTGATGCTATTATAAAAGACGAAAAACAAGAGTTAGAACATTATAAATCTAAACTTACAGATGAATACAAGCAGCATCAATTTTCAACCATTATAGATTATGACGATTTACTAAGTGCCATATCTCAATCTATCGAATTGAATACTATTGATTTAATAGTTGCTGGTTATGATGGAGCTACAAGCTTAATGGAAACTGTTTTTGGTTCTAATACGCTTAAAATTATCAGAAATATTGAACACCCTAATTTAATTGTTCCTGAGGAGTTTCACTATCAAAATATTAAAAATGTTTTAATTCCATTAGATGAGTCAGATAAGTTAAATACTAGCGAGTTTGACAGATTACTAAAGTTTATAGATTTAAAACACACAAATATTCATGTGCTAAGAATTGACAATGATGATACTTTAGCCGAAAGTGATAAACTCCATCTTGAAGAAAAGGCAGTAAACTACACTTATAACATTATTAAAAATGTTGCTCTACCTGATGCTGTAATGACATACCAGCAGTTAAATGAAATTGATTTAGTTGGACTAATAATTGAAAAAGAAAGCTTCTTAAAGCGTTTAATCTCTGAGTCTTCAACAACAAAAATCAGTAAGAGCTTAAACTTGCCCTTACTGATTGTTCATAATTAATACCAAAGTAAGATATAAGTATATTAGATTTTAAATGTCATTACTGGTAGTATTGCGTGGTTTGCAATATCTTCAGAAATACTGCCTTCAAAGAAATGTGTAATCCCTTTTCTACCATGTGTTGCTACAGCAATTAAATCGGCATTAATAGCATTAGCATGATTTAAAATACCAGATTCAACTGTATAATCTGATACAAAAGTTGTTTGCGACATTGCATCTGTATTGCCTGTTGCAGCTGTTAAAAAACCGGATACTTTTTGCCTCATTTCGGTAGAATTCAAAAACTTGCCAGGAGTATTTACATAAACCAAATGCACTTTTGCTCCCATACCTTCAAATTTATTAATTGCTGTTTTGTAAACATCTATAGATTCTTTAGAGAAATCTGTTGCAAACAATACATTTTTAAAAGCAGTAGATTCTAACTTGTTTTTTAAAACCAAAACAGGAATTTCAGAATGTCTTACCACCTTCTCAGTATTTGAACCTACAAATATTTCGGATAAGCCGCTAGTACCATGCGATCCCATTACTATTAAATCTGCACTATGGTCTTGTGCTACTTGACTCACTTCACTAAACACCTTAAAGTGTTTAACAATTGGAGTTACAGTTACACCTTTTAGATAGTCTTTATCTAAAAATTCTTCAAATCGTTTTTCAGCTAGTTTTAAATAAAAAATAGCTTCTTCTCCTTGTTCTAGACTTCCTTTGGTTAAAACTGCATCAGAAAGCTCCAACATGTGTAACGCCAAAACCTCTCCATGATTTTGTTTTGCCATTACAGCAGCAGCTTCTAAAGCATATTCAGAGTGTTCAGAAAAGTCTATTGGAACTATTATTTTTTTCATTTTTAGGGTGTTTTTAAAGGTTAAATTTTGTGTTTTTTGTAAGTATTAATTTACAACTTTTTTATGTGTTTCACAAGTTTTTAAGGTTATTAAATTGTCATAGAAAACAATTGTTTTTCAGGTTGTTTTCGTCGCAACAACACATCAAATGCCATACAGATATTGCGCACAAAAGGCTTTCCCTTTTTAGTAACCTTTAAACCTTCATTTTCTAGTATTAGTAACTCGTCTTTTATCATTTCAGATAATTTAGCTTTAATTGATTCTAAATCATTAAGCTTTAACGACTCACATTTCCATGAGGTTTTATAGTGACACATTAAATTAAGAATATGTTGTCTAATAACTAAATCTTCTTCATTTAATATATGTCCTTTAAATACAGGAATAATCCCTTCTTCAATTAAATGATAATACTCTTCAATACCTTTTACATTTTGAGCAAAACCATACCAACTGTCGCTAATTGACGACACACCTAGTCCTATCATCATTTGAGTTTTTGAAGCTGTATAACCCATAAAATTTCTATGTAGTTTTTGTGTTGTCATAGCTTCATATAAGGTGTCTGTTGGCAATGCAAAGTGATCCATTCCTATTTCAGAATATCCTGCTACATTAAGCATATCTTTACCTATTTCATATTGCAATCGCTTGTCTTCGGCTTTTGGCAAATCGGCATCATTAAAACCTCTTTGACCATTACCTTTTATCCATGGCGTATGCGCATAGCTATAAAATGCTATTCGATCTGGCATTAGCTGTTTTGTTTTTTCAATGGTTTCTTTAATATGCTCAACTGTTTGAAACGGAAGCCCAAAAATAATATCGTGTCCTATGCTTGTATATCCTATTTCTCTTGCGGTTTCAGTCACATATTTTACATTTTCGAATGGCTGAATTCTATGTATTGCTTTTTGAACTGTTTCATTATAATCCTGAACTCCAAAACTCACTCGTCTAAATCCTAGGTTAAAAAGTGTTTGTAAATGCTCTCTTGTAGTATTGTTTGGATGTCCTTCAAAACTAAACTCATAATGGTCTGCCAAAACTGCTTTTCGGGTAATTCCTTCAATTAACCGCTCTAAGTTTTGAGACGAAAAAAAAGTTGGTGTGCCTCCACCTAAATGCAATTCTTTAATTACAGGTTTACTCTCAAACAAATTACAGTACAATTGCCATTCTTTTAAAAGTGCAGTTATATAAGGAGATTCTACTTCATGACGCTTGGTGACTCGTTTATTGCAACCACAAAATGTGCATAAACTTTCACAAAAAGGCAAATGAATATAAAGACTAATCCCTTCGCTGTTATTACTCTCAACAAACGATTGCTGTGTTGAGGCTTTCCATTGCTTGAGAGAAAATGTATCCATATCCCAAAATGGTACAGTTGGATAGCTTGTATATCTTGGTCCTGGTATGTTGTACTTGCGTATTAATTCGTTATGATTCATTTATGTAATTTTATACTTCAAAGGTAGACGCACAACAACAGTTATACTATGACATTTATCATATAAAAGTTAGCTATTGTTTTAATTTATTTGAAATAATGCTTACCTTCACTATTCATTTAAAAACCTAAATTCAAAATGAAAAAAACACTTCTTATTATAGTTGCATTAGTATTAAGTTTCAATATTTCTTGTAAAAGCGATAAAAAAGAAACTGAAACAGCAACAGACAATGTAGAAACCGAAACTCCTACAGCTACCGAAACCAAAAAAACAACCTCAGAGCCTTACGTTCCAACTGATGTAGTAAAAAAAGTAACTGTAAAACTTGAAGCTAAAAGCGAAAGTAATGTTACTGGTAATGCTCTTTTTAAAGAGGAAAAAGGTGTTGTTACTATGATTGCTGTTTTTGATGGTTTAACTGAAGGTTCTCACGCTATTCACCTTCATGAAAAAGCCGATTGTTCATCAGCAGATGGAACCTCAACAGGTGGTCACTGGAACCCAACTGCTCAACCTCATGGAAAATGGGGAGACGACAAAGGGTACCATAAAGGAGACATAGGAAACTTTAGTGCTAACGCAAACGGAAAAGGAACCGTTACTTTTAGTACTGACCAATGGTGTATTGGCTGTGGCGATGACACTAAAGACATTTTAGGAAAAGCTGTTATTGTTCACCAAGGAACAGACGACTTTACCTCTCAACCATCTGGAGCTGCAGGCAGTAGAGTAAGCTGTGGAGGAATTATCGAATAACAAAATTTAAATACTCAATAAAGATTTAAAGCTACCTCGTGTAGCTTTTTTCTTTGGTTTAAATTCACTATTTTCGGTATTCTTAAAACCAAACAATGCAACTAGAAACTCTTATATCTCAGTTTCAACAAAAAGACGAAAAAGCATTTGAATCGTTATACAATATGTATAGCGAAAGCATGCATGGAGTTATCTACAACATTGTTAGAGACAACGATATAGCTGAAGAAATTATGCAAGATGTTTTTATAAAAGTATGGCATAATTCTAGCAGCTACTCACCTGAAAAAGGACGTTTTTTTACTTGGATTTTAAACATTGCAAGAAACGCAGCCATAGATAAAACAAGGTCAAAAGCATTTAAAAACTCAAAGAAAAACCTTGATGCGGAATTTTTCGTAGATATCTTGGAAAACAATGAAAACCTTAATGACAAAACTGATGCTATTGGTATTTCAAAATATGTAAAGAAACTTGCCAAAAAGTGTATTAAAGTTATTGAGCTACTTTATTTTAAAGGTTACACTCAAAAAGAAGCTTCTGAAACACTTGAAATGCCTATAGGTACTATAAAAACAAGAAACAGAAATTGCATTAAGGAATTAAGAGAAATGTTAATAAAGTAAATGGATATTAAAGCATACATAGAATCTGGAATTTTGGAACTTTACGTTGCAGGATCACTTTCTGAAAAAGAAAGTAAAGAAGTGTATGAACTTATGCTAAAGCATCCTGAAATTTTACAGGAAGTATTAGAAATTGAAGCTTCTGTTATAAAGCTTACAAGTGCTGTATCGCCAAAATCTAGCTCTCATATTTTCAATATAATTAAAGAAAAACTAAACCTTGGTGATAACGAGGTTAAGGTTGTTTCAATAACTAAACCTAAGTATAATTGGTTTACTTATACTGGTTGGGCAGCTGCTCTTATTGTAGGAGCTGGTTTACTGTGGACACTAAACCAAAACAAGCAATTAGAAGCTGATATTACTACAGCTGATATTGAAAATGCCTTTTTAGAAGAGCAAATTGAAGCTGCTAAAAATGATCTTGCAGCAACAAAAAACCTTTTAAACGTACTACGTGATAAAGACATCATTGCTGTACCACTTGGTGGACAAGGTGAGTTTGAAAATGCTTATGCTAAAGTATACTGGAATAAAGCAGACAACAGCATTTACTTAGATGCTCAAGGATTACCTAATGCACCTGAAGGCAAAGTTTGGCAAGTATGGTCGTTAACCTTAAACCCATTAACACCAAAAAGTTTAGGTACTATTGATGATTTTAATACTGATGACAACAAGATATTTACTATAGCAAATACTTTTGAAAGTCAAGCTTTTGGTATCACACTAGAACCTGAAGGTGGAAGCGAATCTCCAACAATGGAACAACTTTATACACTTGGTGTTGTTACGCCATCTGCTCCTTAAAAAATCTCTTTTAGAATATAACAAAAAGCATTAAACAATAGTTTAATGCTTTTTTAATTTAAAAAAGAAAATGCCTGCTTACACAAGATAAACAGACACTTTCCACTAACAAAAAAACTCTAAAAACAACCATAACTAGTATGGTTTACCACTAATTCAACCTATATCAATTTATTTTTGCTAGTTGTTGTCAACCATTATTTCCCTCAAATTAATAGTCAAATTGCATCTTCTATTTAAAACCTGTATGCAATAGTTCCTTTAATAAAAAAAGGTGTTCCAGGTGTAAAATGTATTTCTTCAACAGACTGTGCTTCGTTTTGCAAACGAGACTCTGTAGCAAACTGTGTTTCATTCCATTCGGTATCAAAAAGGTTTTCTATTACAAACCCTAAAGTGATATTATCAAAACTATAGTTAGCATTAAAATCGGTTACAAAATAGCCTTCAGCTACAATACTATTGTCTTCATTTGCTGGTCTATCATCAATATATCTATACCTAATTCCTCCAGAAAATCCATTCAAATCATTAATCGATAATCCTCCAGCCAATGTAAAATCAGGAGCTAACGGAATATAGTTTTGTCCATCAGGATCTTCTGTACTTCTAGCATGCGTAATTGTTGCATCAGTATCAAAAAACAACCAATCATTAAATTGATACCTTAAGCCTAAATCAAGTCCATAACGTTCAGTTTTTCCGCTAGGTTCTACAATTCCAGCATCTCCTACATACACAAACTCTTGTTCTAAAAACAAATACCACAATGCCGAATTAAGCACTAGTTTTGGAAATGGCTTCCATACTTTACCAAAATCCAATCCATAAGCTCTTGGTAAAACATCTTCTCCTTGATTACTTACAACAACTCTTGTATCATTAGAGTGAAAACCAATTCCTGATTTTAAAAACAGTTGAAGGTTACTAGCTGCATCGTAATAAAAATTAAGTTTCGGACTTAAAATTGTTTTAGTTTCAGACTGCGTAATGTAATTAGCTTGTAACTTATCGTTGTATAAAAACTTAAAATAGTCTAAGCGCAATGCAGGAGCTACTTTAAGCTTTCCAAACTCAAATTCTGCATTTACAAAAGCATCTACATTTATTTGATTTAAATCACCCAATTGTATTTGCTCTAAAGTGGTTTTTCTGTTAAGTGTATGCGACAGTTCAATATCATTTACAATATCATGTCTAAGACCTAAACCAGAACTAATAGTTACAGGAGTTGACCCTAAACTAGTTTCTTTAACAACACTTGCATTAGCACCAAAAATATGTCTATCCTCTTGCTGTTTAATTTGATCTCCATTAACTGGATCTTCTAAGAAAAATGTGAAGTTAGAATACAATTCAAAAGCATAATGCGAATAAAACGCATTGGTTTTTAAGCGTGTGTTATCTGTGATATACTTATTGAATTCAACGTTAAAATTTGTGCGTTGGGTTTCTCCTCCTTCAGTATCATCAATAGCTCCAAAACGTGTAATATTTCCATTATCAACTTCACGTTGCGGAATTTGACCAGAAGCATCCCATCTGCTTGTAAAGTGAGAAGCAGTTAATGACAATTTTGAATTATCTGATGAAAAAGTAACATACTTTCCAAATACATTAATTCGATTAAAATTTTGAGGCGACTCAAAAGGTCCATCGGTTGCTAAATATTCAGTAGCTATACATGCATTTTGATGTTTTGACTTTTCTAGAAGATTAAACATCCCAAGAGTTCTTAAGGTATTAAAATCTCCCATTGAAAATGTTATCGCACTTTCTTTTAGATAATCTTTTGTAGAAAAATCTACAAAACCTGCTGTAGTAAAATCGCCTTTATCTCCATAATAAGGACCTTTACCAAAATCTATTTTATTAACCGTTTCTGGTATTAAAAAATGTAAGTCGCTATAACCTTGCCCATGCGCATGAGACACCATGTTTACTGGCATACCATCTACATTTATTGATACATCAGTACCATGATCTATATCAAAACCTCTAAGAAAAATTTGTTCTGCTTTTCCTCCTCCAGCATGCTGTCCAATAATTAATCCAGGGACTTTACGCAGTGCTTCTTGCGATGAATTCAACGGATTGGTATTCATATCCAACCTAGTTATAGTACTTGCTGTATTTAATTCTTCAGTAATTATCATTTCATCTAATTGAAACGCCTTTTCCTGAAGCGTAATAAGTAGTGTTGCTTCAAAACTTGAAGAGCTTACAACAACAAACTTTGTTTCATATCCCAACAATCCTATCTTTAGACTGTCTCCTACACTTGTATTATCAATAGTGAACAGACCATTTTCAGATGAATGCGCATGACTTTTGGTAGTAACGTTAAATACATAAGCAGATTCCAAAGGTTGACTAAAAGTGTTTAAAACCTTACCTTTTAAATGCTGTGAAAAAGCAGTAGAACTCACCATTAACATTAGTAATACCAATATTGTATGTTTAATTTTCATAATGTTGAGTGATTAAAGTTGTTCTATCTTTTCTTTCATGGTTGGTCCCAGTTCATACAGACTTCCTAAGAGTTCTTCTTTTAAAGGTTTCACTTTTTCATACTTACCAAAAGCCTTGTAAATTTCAGCTATATGGTACAGTGTTTCAGGTTCAAAAGTTTTATCAGCTATGTGGTTTTCAACAATATTTAAGGCTCCATTTAGATTTCCGTTTTTAAATTCAGCCCAAGCCAACAAATCATAAGATTGTGGTGTTGGTCTGTTATCTACTTCAGTTTTAGCAATCATTATAGCTTCATCCCTATTTTCTTTTTCACAGGCATACAACAACACATTGTATTTGTTATACATATCACCATAAGAAGTATCTTTTACAGCTTCTTTATACAGTTTTAGCTGCTCGTTTTTTAAAGCTATGTCTTGTTTATATTCGGCAATTTCAGCTTTAAGTAGGTAATAATCTGGAGCAAAAAAAGTGGTAGTAACAGTGTTTAAAATTCGTAAAGCTTCATCAGGATTGTTCTCATGAGAATAAACGATCCAAGCTATTCCTTTTTTAGCATAAGCATCGTTTGGATTTAATTCTAATGCTTTTAAATAATGATTGTATGAAGCTTCAATTTCTCCTGCATGACCATGAAAATCGGCAAGATTGGTGTAAGACCATTGTTTAATTCCGTTAAGATTAGAAGATTCAGCAATAGATTTTGCTTTTTCCATGTATTTAATAGCAGCATCCAGATTTCCTTTATGATCGCTCCATTTTGATAAACGAATGAGATAATCAAAATCACTAAAATCTTTAAACATCTCCAGATAGCCTTGTGCTAACTTATAGTTACCCAATTCTAAATGAGCATCAAAAAGCATTTTTTGAGTTGCCTCAAGGTTTTCTCCTATTAACTCAGCCTTGGTAAGCTGTTGTAAAGCCTCTTTAAATCTGTGTTGAGAAATATAGTTTGAAGCTAATGCTCTTAAGTAACCTGCATCTTTTTGCTCGGTTGCCTTATTGGCTTGTACCAAGTAGTTTTCAGCTTGTTTTAGGTATGAAATTTTGCCTGTAATTTCAAATAAATTAGAATATGACGTTGCAAGTTTTCCTAAATATGGAAACTGATTAGGTGTAGTTTCTAACTTTTGTTTCCAAAATTCATTATCGTTCTTAGCAGCTTGCAACGCCTTATTCTGGGCTAATTCAAGGTAAATATTATAATCATTAGTATCAGTAATTTTTTTTGGTGGTGTTGTGCAACTAGATACAATAATTGCACAGCACAACACTATTTTATATAGAGAGTTCATGAGTATTGAGAGTTTTTTGTTAGTTGTTAAATAACCTTGAAATACGACTAACTAAATATTTCAAGGTTATTTAAAATTGTATTACCATGGCGAAGCCAAGTATGGAAATGAGGTAAGGAATTCCTTATCATTTGCGTCAACGTTATCATTGCTTAAAGTTGGGTTTTCAGAAAAATCTTCACCTCCAAAAATCAATAGCAGTTCTACTGTAATAACATCATCAGCTAGTGCTCTACCAGTAAGCACATTGGTACCATCATAAAATGTAGTTGTTCCATCTAATGATACATTCAACACATCAGTAGCTAAAAGACCTGTAAATGTTGCAGAGTCTAAACCTAGTGCATTAGTATCTCCTGGATTTGCATAAGCAGGACTTAAGGCTTCCAAGTTAGTTTGAAACATACTTTGAAATGCTGCTCCTTGATTTGAAGGTATTGTAGTATTAAAATCATCTTTACTAGATGAAGACACAAACACTGTGTTTACAGCTGGTCTACCCATTTGATCTTCTTGTATATATGTACCTGAAAAATCAGGTCCAATTGGTTCGGTATTACTATCATCGTCATTATTACAGTTATATGCTGTTAAGGCTATAAGTGCTGCAATAGCATAAAGTTTTATAGTATTTAGTTTCATAATATTAATGTGTTTAAAGTTTATTGTTTTCTTTTAGTTTCAACCCAAGTATTTATTGTTCCTGTTCCTCCAATCATTGATTTTGGAACTTCAACAACAACAGACATTACATTGGTTCCTGCAAATGTGTCGTCACCTGGATTGTTAAATGCTGTAGCTGTTCCGCCAACAATTGCGCTATACTGAGCAAAGTCCATAAAGAAAGGGTCGTCACGTGGTCCTGCAAAAAAGCGCATTCCTCCATTTGTTGAAATAGTAGCAGAAGAACCATAGCTTGTAATGTCTACAACTCCCTGTTGTGAAGCTGTTAAAATAGAACTGCTTAATCCTGTTGAGCTAGGTGCTGCTGGTCCAAAAAAGTACATTTTTCCATCTCTTGCAGTAGCTTGAATTACCAAGTCTTCAACATTATCACCTGTAGTGTCAATGTTAAACTCTATAAGAGTATTTTCATCAAACGAAGCACTTCCAGTGGCTGAAGGACTCAAAAGACCTTGTGTATTTGCTACAAATACCAGGTTGTTTGTGTCTTCTCCCTGAAAAGCATAAAAGTCAGTAATATCGTTCGTACCACCTTGAACCGCTGGCGCATCAATGTGGTCTGCTGCAATGGCAATGAAACCTGCAACTGCAACAATTGCGATCCCTAAAAAGATTTTTGATTTTTTCATAATAATGAGATTTTTGTTAATTAATTGTTTTGTCTCTGCTCTACCTACGGAAAAATCTAAAGTGCGGTTTTGTTAAATTTTTGTTAACAAAAAAATTATAGCGCTTTTAAAATTTAAAACTATCTTTACTCTATAATCTTAAGCCCATGAATCCTTCTGCCAATGGCTGGATAAAAAAATTACTCAAGGAGCTCAGTGCCAACACCTCTTTTTGTCAACTAAAATTGGACGACTTTTATGTAGCCTTAAAGCAAAGTGGATTTATCTACGGAAGTAATATTTCTATTGTAGATAATTGCATTGAAAACAGAGAGTTTCTTCATGAAGAGTTGACCAAAGTAAACCTTTTAGCCTCTTTTTATTACATCCACAACAAGGAAGGTGACAAAGCAGATTTTATTGAAAGTGTTATTAACTTTTACAACACTATTGATGTTTACAAATCTTCTTTTTTTGAAGAGCTTTTAGGCGAAAAAAAATCTTCTGAGCTTTTGGAAGCTATGGTGAATAAACGTGTGCATATTGATGACAATATCCTCACAAAAAACTTTAATTACTTTATCACCAACGCACTGCTTTTTATTGATGTTATTGCGTATCAAAAGTACCTTAGAACAGATGTAGTTTCTGAGACCTACTTAAAAAATCTTGAAGCAGCTATTGAAACCATTATTATTGAGGTTTTTGAAAACAAATCGGAAAAAACCAAATACGACAAAAGCCTTATTAAACTCATTGAAGCATCATTGAGATACCAGGACAATAGAACACATAGCTATAACGAAGTGATTACTTTTATAAACGGACGACTCAGCAAATACTACATTACTGATATTGTATGTATGGCGTTTTGGAGTGATAAAACCATTGACCTTGAAGAGAAACAGTTTTTACAAAAACTAGGCAAAGACCTTGATGTAAAACAAGATATTATTGAGGCTTCCATTGAACATATTAATGTGTTTTATGAAACCAATAAAGATAAAATTGCATTACTGAACTCTAAAAACATGGTTCAGAGTTTTTATGACAACTCCAGTAAAATGGTACGAAAACTCATAAAACGTAATAGCAAACGCTTACTCAAAGAGCTTAAAGAAAGTAAAGAGCTCATGATATTGCTTACCAAGTCAACCACAAGACCACTTAGTGACGACGAACAAAAAAAAGTACAAGACCAATTACTAGATATTTTTAAATCTATACCTAGTTTAGCCATTTTTATGTTACCAGGTGGTATGCTTTTGCTGCCTATTTTTATAAAATTTATTCCTAAATTGTTACCATCGGCTTTTGATGACAATCGTATTGATGACTAGACTTCCTTCGTATAAAAAAAAGTAAAGATTACAAAAACAAACTGTAAAAGCGCATTTTTTTGCGACTTATCTTTTAACATAAAAAGAGTTATTATAAAAAATAGATAGACTTAATTTGAGATGTTTAAACGGAAAATTGGTTCAACATTAACAGAGAGTTTATTTCTGATTGCTTCTTAATATCTTCTTAAAATTTTTCAGAATATTTTTAAGCTATACGTAACTATAGAGAAGGCTACCTAAAATTAATTATATACATTTGTTTTGACCAAACTAAAAACTATGAAACCACTTTTTGTTCTCATGATTTTGATATTTTCTTTTCAAAATCTGAATGCCACTACTTATTATGTAGATTTAAACCAACCAACTTCTGGCTCAGGAACCATTTCAAGCCCTTTTAATAATTTATCAGACGCTTTATTAGTTGCCACTACTAATGGGGACGAAATTTTGATTACCGAAGGTACTATTAATTTTGGTTCAACAATAACAATTAACAATTTAAATTTAATTATAAAAGGCGGTTATAATTCTACATTTAACGCCCAAATTGGTTACACCACTTTAGATGGAGAAAATACATACCGAGTTTTAAGCACACAAAGTTTAACATCAGTTACATTGTTTGACCACCTGGTTATTAGTAACGGATATACAACTGAAAATGGAGGCGGCATGTACAATGATGCATCGAGCCCTACACTTACTAATATAATCTTCATTAATAATTATGCTAATTCTGGTGGCGGGATTTTTAATGATAGTGATTCAAACCCTGTGTTTACTAACGCAATAATTAGCTATAATATTGCAGCCACTTATGCTGGTGGCATGTATAACAATCAAAATACTGAAATTACAGTTGTTAATGCCACGATTACTAATAACTCCGCTAGTAGTGCTGCTGGCATATATAATTATAATTCCGACTTTACGATTAAAAACACCGTATTATTTAATAATATCTCAACAGGTTATTCCAGCTCTATTTCAAACTTAACAGGAGATATAAACGGTTTATCTTCTAATAATGCCTCTAATGGTTTGGGCGGAAACATAAGCAATTCAACCAATTTCATAGCTTTAACAGAAACTCCTTTTATTAATGATAATGATCCCGATGGCGCTGATAACACTTTTGGTACTGCCGATGATGGTTTGATTCTAGGTTTGGGAAGTCCATTGTTAGACGTTGGTAACAACAGCTTCATTTCAGAAGTTATTGATATAGCAGGTCAACCAAGAATTTATGATACTACTATTGATATTGGAGCTTACGAAGTACAATCCAATCCCTGTTCTAGCAGTATTGTGTACGTAAGCACTACCGCAACCGGTAATAACGATGGCTCCGATTGGGATAATGCTTTTACCGACTTGCAAACTGCCATTTATAATGCATGTATAGGTGCCGAAATTAGAATTGCAGCACAAACATTTAATGTGACAACTACAATTCATGTAACCTCAGATAGAATTATAAAAGGAGGATATGATACCGCAACTAATACCCAAACAGGTTACACCATTTTAGATGGAGGTAACCCAAGCGGTGGAACTACTGGTGTTCAAGTATTATCTACATCAAACTTAACAACAGCAAGTGAATTAAACCACCTAGTTATTCAAAATGGATACTCAGTAGAAGGCGGTGGTATGTACAATTACTTTTCAAATGCATTACTAACCAATATATTTATTTACAACAATACAGCAGGTGAAATTTGTGGTGGTATATTCAACAATTACTCCAACCCAACTTTAACCAATGTAACTATTTGCAACAATACGGCAACTTATCATGCTGGTGGGATGTTGAATTTCACTTCAAGTCCTACTTTAATCAATGTCACATTCAGTCATAATACCTCTTTGTTTGCTAGTGGTGGAGGAATGAACAATTCAGGTTTATCTACCCCTATTCTACACAATACTGTTTTTTATGGTAATACAGCTAGTTATGGCAATGATGCTGCTGGTGATGCTGTTGATGCATCATCATCTAACATTGCTTCAGATGCTTCCTTTTTAAGTGGTATTTTTTCAAATTCAGACTACTACACTTATGTAGAGTTATTTGAAGATCCTTTTTTTAATAGTAGTGACCCAGATGGTGAAGACAATATTTTTGGAACTTCAGACGATGGTTTAATTCCTGCTATAAGAAAACAGATATTAGACGTGGGCAATAACAGTTATAATGCTCAGACTTACGATCCTACTGGTAGAGAGCGTGTTTTTAACGGCACTATAGACATTGGCGCTTATGAATATAGTTATGTATGTTTAAATGATACTATTTATGTTGATAATGCCTTAGCTACAGGTAATAATGATGGTTCTAACTGGGATAATGCTTTTACCGATTTACAAACTGCAATTGATTTGGCTTGTGAAGGTGCTGAAATTAGAATTGCCACACAAACTATTAATTTAACCGAAACAATTTATGTTGAAGACAAAAACGTTCTTATTAAAGGAGGCTATGATACCAATACCAACACCCAAACAAGTTACACAACCTTAGATGGCGGCAACCCAAGTGGCGGCACTACAGGCGTGCAAATATTGTCTACAAAAGATTTAACACCAGATGCATTATTTGATCATTTAATTATACAAAACGGGTATAGCAATAGTGGAGGCGGCATGTATAATCATAGTACTTTATACCCTATAGACTTTTCATCAAGCCCTACATTAAACTATGTTACCTTTAGTAACAATTCTGCAAGTTATGGTGGTGGAATGTATAGTTATGGTAATAATGATAATCCTACATTAAACCATGTGACTTTTGATAACAATTCCGCAGATATTGGTGGTGGATTATACTCCTCAAACGTAACACTAACCGATATCACCTTTACCAACAACACCGCTTTTAATGGTGGTGGATTATATTTATATTCTTCAAATGCAACACTAACTAATGTCACCTTTACTAACAACACCGCCGTCAGTTATGGTGGTGGCATGTATCTAAGTTATGGTTCATCCTCAACATTAACAAACGTAACTATTAGTAACAATACCGCTGGCGAAGGTGGCGGAATTTACAATGATAATTCAAGTCCAGTTCTTAATCAAACAATCATTAGCAACAATACCGCAACCAATAACGGTGGTGGAATGTGTAATTACAACAACTCAAGTCCTACTCTTAATCAAGTGACTATCAGCAGCAATACTGCCACCAATAATGGTGGTGGGGTTTATAACACAGGGAAATCTGACCCAACATTAACCAATGTCAGCATCAGTAACAATACAGCCACCAACAATGGCGGTGGGGTTTATAACAATGATAATTCGAACCCAATATTAACGAATGTAATAATTAGTAACAATATGGCTTATAATGGAGGTGGCTTGTGTAATGATGGCGACAATTCATCTTTAAATGTTTTAATCACACTTACCAATGTAACTATTTTTAATAATACAGCCACCAACGAAGGTGGTGGTGTATACAGCAATTATTTTCCTGCTCCTATACTATACAATACTGTATTTTATAGTAATGTTAGGAGTAGCGACAACTCTATTTCAGACTACGAAGGAGATTACAATATTTATGATTCTTCATCAAACAATGCTTCAGATGGTACAGGTGGCGGTATTAGTACTACAAACGCGTCAACATTTGTTGCTTTAACTTCAGACCCGTTTGTAAATAGCAGTGATCCTTATGGTGAAGATGATATTTTTGGCACTACTGATGATGGTTTAGTGCCAGCAATAGGTAGTTTATTAATTAATGCTGGAGATCAGACTGAGAACAGTTCTTCTCTGGATATTTCTGGACTAGCTCGAGTATTAGGTGGTGAAATAGAAATAGGTGCATATGAGTTTGACGATTCAACTTTAAGCGTTGAGCCTATTACCCTCACTGAAAACAGTTTAATTGTTTACCCTAACCCAACAGAATCTTTGGTGTATGTAGTAACCGATGAAACTTTAGAGGCTGTAATTTACAACCAAATTGGTAAAAAAATCAGCAATAAAACAATTAGCTCAACCAATAATTTCATAAGCTTAAGTAAGTTTCCTTCTGGTGTTTACATGATTAAATTCATGAAAAAAGGAGAAGTTATCAGTATTAAAAAAGTGGTTAAACAATAATATATTATAATTAAGCTGGTGAAACCAGAATTTAAAAACTTGAGAGTTAGTGACACAACACTCTGACGGAGTTATATATTTTTTAGTCACCTATTATTAGATGAAAAAACTAGAGGTTTATTTAACTTTTTAGTGCTTGAATCTCAAATAATATATGTACACCACAATCCCGTTAAATAAACTTAAAAATCTACTCCAACCACAGTTTAAAATCTTTAACACGCTCTCTAGCTACAATAACATCTTGTTCATTGTAGTTTTTTAACTTTACCTGAAGTCTGGAGTTAGTATAGCTAATCATGTCTTTTATAGCATTAATATTAACAAAGAACTTTCGGCTTATTCTAAAAAAGGTTTGTGGTTCAAGTTCGTCTTCCAACTGTTCTAAGGTTAAATCTAACAAGTAGTTTCTACCTTCGACAGTATAGGCATAAGTGCCTTTGTTTTCGCTGTAAAAACATTCAATCTCATCAATATTAATAAGCTTAAGGTGTTGACCAACTTTTACCGAAAATCGTTTTTTATACTCTCGCTCTATTGGGTTTACCAACAGTTTTTTAATATCGTTAAAGTCTAACGTTACGGCTTGTTGCTGTGGCAAACGCTCTTTGTATTTGCTTACTGCTTTAGCAAGATCGTCTTCGTCAATAGGCTTTAATAAATAGTCAATACTATTTAATTTAAAGGCTTGTAACGCATACTCATCGTAAGCTGTTGTAAAGATGACAGCAGACTTTATATCAATGTGTTCAAAAATTTCAAACGATAAACCATCGCTTAATTGTATGTCTAAAAAAATTAAATCAGGATGTTGGTTATTTTGAAACCAATCCAAGGCTTCTTCAACCGAGTGTAACATGGTTTCTACAGTAAGATCTAACCTTTCAATCATTCTATGTAACCTACGTGCTGATGGTTTTTCGTCTTCAATAATGATAATTCTCATTGCCAATCTTGTTTATCTTTATCCATAAATTCTTTTATTTTTTTGGCTTCCCATTGCTTTCCAAATAAAAAGTCTGGTCCAAAAACGCCTAATCCGTGAAAAAGCAGTCCTATTCCCCAAAAAAAGGCTGTTGAATACGTAGCAAAGCTTTTTAAACTACCACCACTATACACTATAATAAAAATAACAACAATGTTTATAATAATGTATGATGCCAAATGCCAGTAGAAGCCTACTATTTTTTCTACTTTTTTCTTAGCTCTTAAATACGCTTCTTCATGACGTATTTTATCTTCGAGTTGATTATTCTCGGGATTGTAATTAAACTGTTCCATAGCCTTTAGTTCCATTTTTTCTGTTCTTCTTCTTTCATAAATTGCTCAATCTTACGCTTTTCCCAGGTTCTTCCTAAAACGCCATCGTTAACAAATACTTTGTAAGCATGGAAACCTATTCCCATTCCCCAACCTAACATTGGAAACCAAAACCATTGAAATCCCCAATACGTTTTGTAATTGATGAAAATTAAAAAAGGAATGACTAAGCAGTACGAAATTAAACCGTAGTAAAACTCTTTTAGATTATCTACATGCTTTCTTGCACGTATGTAACTGTCGTCAAATTGCGATGGTAATTCAGACTTTCTCATGATTGATATTTGTTTTGTAAGCATTGGTATTGCAACTGCAAAACGGTTTGCTTGTTGATTGATGTATACTTTTTTAGTAGTAAGGAGCTGATAACGTTGTTTAATGTTTTCGAGACCTACTCCACTACTCTTTTTTACTATTTGTTTAGGTTGCAGATTATTTTCAACAACCAGGTTTTCGTTTGCATCTTCATATATTTTAATATGCAAAGGCTTGGTAGATGTTACCATATTATGCTTTACAGCATTTTCTAACAGTAACTGTAACGATAATGGTACCACTTTACTTTCAGGGTTTGATGCCTTTTCAGGAATATCAAACGTTAAGCTATCTTCAAACCTCATCTTTAATAGCAGCATATAGGTTCGAGCAAAATCCAATTCTTCGTCAACGGTTACTAAGTCTTTATTTTTTTGCTCAAGTACATATCTATATACTTTTGAAAGTGATGTTGTAAACCGTTGTGCACTGTCTGGGTTTTCTTCAATTAAACTGGTTAACACATTTAAACTGTTGAACAAAAAATGTGGGTCTAATTGATTTTTTAACGCGTCAAACCTTGCTGTTGCTGTTCCTGCTATTACTTTTTGCTCTTTTACTTTATTTTGCTGATAGCGATTATAGAAATAGACTAGGTGAAAAATAACAACAATGGTCATTGTAATCCACAATCCAAAACTATATTGGTTCCAGCTTTGTAAGGCTATAAAATCTTCCCATGACACACCTCGATAAACGATGTATTGAAAAGCATTCATAATAAACAAGCCTAACATGGTAATAGCAACCGAACCAACAAGACCTATAAGTATTCTTTGAAAACGTTGCTTTTTGGTCCAGTTGAATTTTTCAAGGAACGCAAAATAGTAGTAGTTAGAATACCCAAGCAAGAAACTATACATTTGATAGAAGCAAAAGCTTATCAAAAAGTCGTTGAAGTTATTAAAATCAAACCCATCATAAAATAAGTTACCTACTATAAAAACTGCACAGCCAATAAAGAACGTAAGCGCTGCATTTTTGAAGGATTTGATCATGATACTTTAGTTTTTTGTTTAATATAATTATTCTTTACAAGCTGCAACTGTTTGCTCAACTCGCTCTTTTCCCCAATTAGGGTGAAATGGTGATTCTGGTTTAAAGTTAGCAAAAAGTTCTAATGCTCTTTCTAGATCTTTACAAAATGGTGCTGTATCTTGTCCAAAATATTTAGCACTTCCCATATCCCATTCAGCTTTTCCTGATACTACTCTTGGATTATCTGGAGCAATTTTTAAGGCTTTACTGTACAATTCACTAATTTTCCCTGAGTATTTCATTCCGTAGGTCATCCCATCAAAAGCAACCCAGTTTGTTAATACATGTGCTTGCATTACCAATAATTCAGGATTGTCTTTACTAATTGACATAGCAGTGTTTAAGTGTTCCTGAGCTTTGTCTAACTGTGCTTTAAGAACGTTAGCGTCTTTTTCGCTCCAGCTTTTTAAGCTATTCATTTGAGCAATGTAGTAATGTGGTAACCATTGGTCTGACTCAGCGTTTGCAATGCGTTCAAACATATTTTCGGCTTCGTCCCATTTGTTAGCTTCCCAAAGGCTAAATGCTTTTTGCATTCCTTTTTCAAAATTGGTTTGCGAATGTATAATTCCTGAAACCATTAGTGTTGCGATGATAATTAAATGTTTCATTTTGTATTGATTTAGTGTTTGTGTTTTTAATTTGATTCAAATATCTTAAGTATGGTAACCGTTTGAAAATCTATAGTACCGAACTGTAAATTTTGGTTACTGAATTGTGATTTTTATTGTTTGTAATTTATCATTACTTACGTCACCTCGAGCGCAGTCGAGAGGTCAATAAAACTCAATAAGTTGTTTAATAAGGTCTCGACTGCGCTCGACCTGACAACGAAAATTTATTATTGGTAATTACTATTCATTGTAATCTATTATGGTTTTTATAAATTATCTAACTGATTATCCTTTCCATCGTCGCTAATCGTCCAGAAAAATCCAACAAAGAAGAATTGATCTGCTGCTGGTAAAATGGCTTGTCTGTTAAAATTTCCGTTAGCATTTGCCGTATTAGAATATTGAAACCCATTAATGTTATTAAATCCTAAGACGTTATTCACTGAAAAATAAAGTATCTTTTGTTGGCTTAATAAATAGGCCCAGTTAAAACTTAAACTGTTATAGCTTTTAGTGGTTTCATTTAAAAAACCATTTCTGTTTGGGTTAGTATATGGTCGTCCTGAAGCGTAGCTGTAACTTAACCCAAGTTGACTTTTCCAATCATCTACCCAATACTTTACTACTGCTGAAAAATTATGTGTATTCGCAAAACTTGGTTGCGCTTTTTCTGGGTAATTAAGGTATTGTCTTTCGGTATCTAAATAAGAATAACTTAACCAGTAATCTATGTTTTTTAAACTCTTATTATCTCTCCAAAAAACATCTAATCCTTGAGCATATCCAGAGCCTTCATTAGTATAGTCGCTATCAAAACTCGCCATATCAGTATCAAACAACACCAAGTTGTCATACGCTTTTCTATAGGCTTCAGCTCTAAACAATCTGCCATCACTTACATGCTGATAGTTTAAAATATAATGCTGTGTGTTTTGTGTTTTAAGGTCATTATCAAACTTTAAATAATCTCCTGAAACAGTTTGAAAAAAGTTACCATAAGCTAATGATACCTGACCGTTTTTTGAAGTCTTGTAAGCAAAAGATGCTCTAGGTGCAACATCAAAACGCTTAGTAGTGTTGTAATAATCACCTCGTAAACCAGCTTTTAATGCTAGTTTTTTACTGAATACAATATCAGTTTCAGCAAAAACTGCAGATATATTGTCATTAAAGCCATAGCTAGCACTAATGCTCTCGTCAGTATACGTTTCATTAAAATCGGTTAAAAATTGTTCTGCTCCAAAGCTTAATTTAAAACGACTACTGAATCGTTTTTTAAGTTTTAATTTAAAATGAGCAGAATGTTCTTTATTATCAATATCGCTATCAATAATACCTACATCAGTATTGGCAACTGTATAACTTAAACCTGTTTTTATAGACCAGTTATTGTTTAACACACCACTGTAGCTAGCGTTTGTGTAGAAATTGTTGTTTTTTAATTTAAAATCAATTCCCTCTTCATAATTAATATCTTCTTGATTCAATTCTAAATTAGAAGTATCAAAAGCAGCATAAAACTTTAATAAACCTGAATCGAATTTTTGTCTAAAAACAGCTTCTCCTTGAGCACCTCTATATGGCTTTTCCCAATCATTTCTATCTGGAAACAAAGCAATGTAAGGTGCTAAATTTATATAAGACGCATTAACACTCAATGAGGAATTGTTCCATTTTTCGGTGTGACCTAATCCTCCTCCAACAGTCATTATACTAATATCTGTCTTTTCTTGGTCTGGTTCGTCAATAGTGTTCAACAGCAACACACTAGAAAGTGCTTGTCCGTATTCTGCTGAATATCCACCTGTTGAAAATGTAATTCCGTCAAATAAAAATGGAGAGTATCGACCTCTTGTTGGCATATTGTTAGGTGTTGGGCTATAAGGTGTAAATACTCTAATACCATCAATAAAAATTTGAGTTTCGGCAGCATCACCACCTCTTACAAAAAGTCTTCCATCTTCAGCAACTGTTGATGTTCCTGGTAATGTTTGTAAAGCACCAACAAAGTCACCTAAAGCACTTGCAGTAGTTACCACATCTAAAGGTTTAAGTACCGAAACTTTACTGTTATCATTAGCTTCAAAAGTTCCTGCTGAAATAACAACTGCATCCAATACACTAACGTCTTCTCTTAACTTAATTTGAACATCAGTAAATGTTGTTACCTCATTGGTAATTGATTTTGTTTCATAAGATAAAAAGGACACTATTAAAGTTTGTTGCCCTGTTTCTTCTGTAGTAAAGCTAAAATTACCTTGTTCATCAGTCGTAGCTCCATCGTAAGTACCATCTAGATACACATTTGCTCCAAAAACTGGCTCACCAGAAGTATTGGTTACCTTACCATTAACTGTTGTTTGAGCTATAGCAACTGTTGTAAAAAGCAATACTAAATACGTAATAAATTGTTTCATTGTAATAGTTGATTTAAACTGTTCGTTTTTTGATTGGTGCCACAAAACTGCAACAGACCTATTAATACTGAAATTCAATGTCACCGAATTGTATGTTTTTTATGACGAATTGTAAAAAATTGAGAAAATGAGTAACTAAAAGCCTACATTTACTACTAATGAAGTAGCTATTACTTATCTAAAAACCAACACAATGAAAAAGTCAGTTTTATTCCTGTTTAGTATTTTATTTTCAATAACCTTTAATGCCCAAGACAAACGACTTAGAGGTATAGAAAAGGAGCTCAATAAAATACTCGAAGTTACTAATGCACCTGGTTTTGCAGTTGCTGTTGTTGAAGGCGAAAAAGTAGTTTATGCCAAAGGATTTGGATACAGAGACTACGAAAACAAAACACCTGTAGACATCAACACACTATTCGCTATTGGGTCTTCCTCAAAAGCATTTACTTCTGCTATTTTAGGAGTTTTAAGAGCTGACGAAAAACTCTCTTTTGACGATAATCCTAGACTTCACATACCTGAATTAGAGTTTTATAATAATGACATGAACAACAATATCATTATAAAAGACCTTATGAGACACAGCACAGGTCTTCCAAGGCACGATGGTTCATGGTATTTTTTCCCAACACATGACAAAGACAGCTTATTGGCAAGAGTAAAATATCAAGAACCTTTTACAGGTATAAGACAACAATGGTATTACAATAATTTTGGCTTTTTAGCTCAAGGTGTTATTGCTGAAAAAATTACAGGTAAAACTTGGGAAGACAATATTAAAGAGTTGTTTTTTGAACCTCTTGGTATGAATCGTTCCAATGCATCTATTTCTGAAATGAAATCAGCCTCAAATGCTGCTTATGGCTATTTGTTAAAAGACGACAACACCATTAGTAAAATGAAATACTATGATATTGCTGGTATGTCTCCTGCAGGAGCTATAAATAGCAGTGTG
Source organism: Meridianimaribacter flavus (assembly GCF_004366715.1). Taxonomy (GTDB): domain Bacteria; phylum Bacteroidota; class Bacteroidia; order Flavobacteriales; family Flavobacteriaceae; genus Gaetbulibacter_B; species Gaetbulibacter_B jejuensis. The sequence continues at coordinate 219,655 of NZ_SOQZ01000003.1, read as the reverse complement.
TATGATATGACCAAATGGCTGATTACATGGATAAACAATGGAAAGTTTAATGATAAAGAGATTATACCTGAAAGCTACATCACTGAAGCTATAGGGTCTCAAATGGTTATTAGCAGTAATATTCCTGACAAAGAATTTCCTGATATTTATTTAAACAACTATGGTTACGGCTGGTTCTTACAGTCTTATAAAGGGCATTATAGAGTGGAACATGGTGGTAATATTGATGGGTTTTCGGCTAACGTAGCGTTTTTCCCTACCGATAAAATTGGAATTGTTGTACTTACCAACCAAAATGGTTCAGCGGTTCCATCTTTGGTTAGAAATACAATTGCTGATAGAATGATTGGTGCAGAACAAACTGATTGGGCAGAACGCCATAAAGAAAATCTTGAAAAAAGCAAACAAGCACAAGCCGAAGCAAAAGAAGAGTCTTCAATTTCAAACGTAAAAAACACAAAACCTTCGCATATTACTCTTGACTATACAGGAACTTACTCCAACAAAGGTTATGGCGATTTTAAAATTTATGTAGAAAACGACTCATTATTTTCTGAAGCTAATGGAGAAAAAATTTATTTTAATCATTTTCATTATGATGTTTTTGAAATGGTTGATGTTACTGACAATAAAGTTGACACCACGCAGTATGGTAAAGCGCTTAAGATAAACTTTCAAACTAATGATGCTGGAGACATTTCCGGAGCAAAACTAAAGTTAGATCCAATGGTTAATGCTATTGAATTTAAACGTACTCCAAGTACTATTGACATAGACCTAAAAACGCTTGAGCAATATTCTGGTGAATATGAATTAGCAGGCACCACTTTAAAGGTGTATGTTAAAGAAGAAACACTGTATCTTTTTGTTCCTGGTCAACCAGAATATGAACTCATGGCTACTGATAAGCATAAGTTCTCTTTTAAAACTCTTGAAGGTTTTAAAGTAGAATTTGTTGAAACAGAAGATGGTAAAATAATTGAACTAAAAGCAATACAACCTAATGGAACCTTTGTAGCAAAACGAAAGTAACTTCTTAATTATAGAGTATTAAAAGCACTTTTACCAAAGTGCTTTTTTTTATGAGTCTGCGTTAGTCAATATATCATGAGTAGCCCATTGTACTGCAGCATCTAAATCGTTAAAACGTCTTATTTTTTGTGTGAAGAATAAGCTTTCAATTAAGGTATTAAGAAAGCTTTTGCTAGAATAGCCAACTACTCCATAACCTTTTAGCGCATAATTTCCTTTAAAGAATTTCACCCAACCATTAGGTTTTACAGAATAAGAATGTATTCGGTGAGATAGATATACAATATCTGCACCATTGCCTCCAATGAATTTTGAAACATCTTCTACAATTCGGTTACCATGATCTTCCCAAGTGAAATTAATACCTTCAGAAATTTCAGAAATCAAATACCCTTTAAACACAAAAACATCTCCAAATTCATAATTGAATTCTTTCAATACTTGTTCGTATAAAGGCGTATGTTTTACACTTATCATAGATTGAAATTAGTAATAAAACTAATACTAAAACAAGCATATGTTAGTTTTTCGATGTAATGAATTAAAAACAGGGTAATCGATTGTTTTTGAAACACATAAGACTAAAACAAAGCTTATAAAACCTTGATAAAAAGCAGTTTTAGTCCTTAGTTTACAAAGAATCTTGATACTTAATAAGTGTTTCGGCAATGTTTTGTGCTCTCGTATTACGAGGATTCATTTCAAACGCAATTTTGTAGTTTTTATAGGCTTGCGCACTATCACCTGCACTTAAATATGCTTCACCTAAACTATCATACACATTTGAACTTTCAGGAAACATAACCACATTCATTTTTAAAACTTCTATAGCATCGTCGTATTTTTTATCGTTAATTAAGCGATAACCAAGTTGATTAATTTCACCTTCATTAACCACATCTTTAGTGGAATCTTTTTTCTTCATTGCAAGAAAACCTTCAACCGCTTGTTTGTATTCTTTATCTTTTAAGTGCATACGTGGTGTTTTGTAGTCATCTGCAACTTTTATAAAATCATAAGTAATTAAATCTTCATTGTCCTTTGAAATTTCAGATAGGTAAAACACCTCGGTTTCTGGGTGTTTTACAAACCTCAACTTAGCATACAAATCACTTACAAAAAACTCATTGCTATCCATTACGACAGGCTTTATAACACCTTCACGCCAATTAAAATATATGGCATTGTCTTTATAGAAGACGTCAATTACATCATTATCATGATACAAATAACGTCCTGTAGTTTGCGCTTTAAATTCTGGAGAAAATTTGACGTTTTTAGAACACGCACTTAGAAGAATTACTGTAAGTAAAAGAAATAGTGTATTACGTTTCATAATAGTTGGTTGGATTGGTTATTAGTTGAGACCAGAGCAAAAAAAAGTCTCATTTATAAATGAGACGATTTTTTTAATGTATTGTTACGTGTTTACTGTAAAAAGTGGCAATCTACTTTACGTCCATCAATTCTACATCAAACACTAAAGTAGCGTTTGGAGGTATAACTCCACCTGCTCCTCTACTACCATAACCAAGATCGCTAGGTATTACTAAACGTGCTTTATCACCAACGTTTAATAAGCAAATACCTTCATCCCAACCAGGAATAACTTGTCCTACTCCTACTTGAAAATCTAACGGTTGGTTACGCTTGTATGAAGAATCAAACACAGTACCATCGGCTAACTGACCTTTATAATGTACTGATACCATTTTACCAGCTTCAGCAGCTTTTCCGTTTCCTTTTTGAATGATTTGATATCTTAAACCGCTTTTAGTTTCATCAAAACCAGCAGCTAATTTATCTAGCTCAGCTTTTGCAGCTTCACGTTCAGCAGCTAAACGTTTTTCTCTTGCACCTTCAAATGTTCTAAACGCTTCAACAGCATTAAAGTTTTCAGCATCAGCTCCAACTCTTACAATCTCTAAAGTATTAATTTCGTCACCTTGTGCAATAGCATCTACTACATCTTGTCCTTCTACCACTTTACCAAACACAGTGTGATTGTTATCTAACCAAGGTGTTTCAACATGAGTGATAAAAAACTGACTTCCGTTTGTTCCTGGTCCTGCGTTTGCCATAGACAATACTCCTGGTCCATCGTGCTTTAAATCTGGGTGAAACTCGTCGTCAAACTGGTATCCAGGATTCCCTGAACCTGTACCTTGTGGGCAACCACCTTGAATCATAAAATCTGGAATCACTCTATGAAATTTTAATCCGTTATAATAAGGTGTTCCTTGTGGTTTTACTGAGTTTTCTAAGTTTCCTTCAGCTAATGCTACAAAATTACCAACTGTTCCTGGTGTTTTTTGATATTCTAATGCGACTACTATCTCGCCTTTTGAGGTATTAAATTTTGCGTATAAACCGTCTTGCATGCTATTTTATTTTAAATGAGGTGCAAAGATAAAAAAGTATGTGCGAAGTACGAAGCAAGAAGTGAGAAGATTAAAGCAAATGTTAATCTATTCTAAAACAAAGAATTAATTGCTACAGACAAAAAACTAGTAACTAAAAACTAATTAGCCACTTCGCTAATAAACTTAATTCTATAGAGACGTAATTCTTCATCATCATAATCACCATCAAACTCTTCAATAGCATCAGAAATTTTATCGGTTTCAGACTCCATAAAGTACTCATGGATTTCTTCTTGCTGGTCTTCATCTAAAATTTCATCAATCCAATAATTGATATTCAATTTTGTCCCTGAATACACAATAGCTTCCATTTCCTTTATAAAATCTGGCATATCCATCCCTTTTGCTGAAGCAATATCATCTAAAGGTAATTTTCTGTCCACGTTTTGAATGATATAAAGTTTTATAGCAGAGTTTGTACCTGTACTTTTAACCACCATATCATCTGGTCTTATGATATCGTGTTCTTCAACATAGTTTGAGATTAATTCTATAAAATCCTTTCCGTATTTTTTAGCTTTACCATCTCCAACACCATGCACATTACTCAATTCGTCTAAGGTAATAGGATATTTTAAAGCCATGTCTTCTAACGAAGGGTCTTGAAAAATCACAAAAGGCGGTACTCCAAGTTTTTTTGCGTTGCGTTTTCTTAAATCCTTAAGTAAACCCATTAGCTGTTCATCGGCTACTGCTCCTCCTCCTTTTGAGGCTGTAATAATATTATCATCGGTAGTTTCATCAAATACATGGTCTTCAGTCATCATAAAAGACACAGGAGAATTTATAAAGTCCTTACCTTCATTTGACAATCTTAAAACACCATAGGTTTCAATATCTTTTTTAAGATAACCAGCCACCAAAACTTGACGTATCAATGCCATCCAATAGCGCTTATCATGATGACTTCCAACACCAAAAAAGTCTTGCGCATCAGTTTTATGCGAAGCAATTAATGCGTTGGATTTTCCTGTTAGTACATGTACCAAATCCTTAGACTTGTACTTCTCGTTAGTTTTAGCAACAGTCTCTAAAAGCACTGCAACATCTTCTTTGGCTTCGTGCTGCTTTTTAGGATTACGCACATTATCATCCATATCGCCTCCTTCACCAGTTTCGTTGTCAAACTCTTCACCAAAATAATGCAGTATAAATTTTCGTCGAGATACCGAGCTTTCTGCAAAAGCAACCACTTCTTGCAATAAGGCTTGTCCAATTTCTTGTTCAGCAACAGGTTTACCTGACATGAATTTTTCGAGTTTCTCAATATCCTTATAAGCATAAAATGCCAAACAATGTCCTTCACCACCATCACGACCAGCTCTACCAGTTTCTTGATAATAACTCTCAATACTTTTTGGCATATCATGGTGAATAACAAAACGCACATCAGGTTTGTCAATTCCCATACCAAAAGCAATAGTAGCTACAACCACATCAGCATCTTCCATCAAAAACATATCCTGATGTTTAACTCTGGTTTTTGGGTCTAATCCTGCATGATAAGGCACAGCGTTTATGCCATTAACCTGAAGCACTTGTGCTAATTCTTCAACTCGCTTTCTACTTAAACAATATACAATACCCGATTTTCCTTCGTTTTGCTTTATAAATCGAATAATATCGGCATCGACGCTTTTAGTTTTAGGACGTACTTCGTAAAAAAGATTTGGTCTATTAAAGGATGCTTTAAAGGTATTGGCTTTGGTGATATCTAAACTCTTTAAGATGTCTTCTTGTACCTTAGGTGTAGCTGTTGCTGTTAAACCAATAATAGGTATGTTATCACCAATTCGTTTTATAATGTGTCTTAAATTTCGGTATTCTGGTCTAAAATCGTGTCCCCATTCACTAATACAATGGGCTTCATCAACAGCCATAAATGATATTTGTACAGACCTTAAAAACTCAACATGTTCTTCTTTAGTTAAAGATTCGGGCGCTACATAAAGCAATTTTGTAACTCCATTTACAATATCTTCTTTTACTTTTCTAACTTCTGTTTTATTGAGAGAAGAATTTAAAACATGTGCAATTCCTTCTTCGTTCGACACACCTCTTATGGCATCTACTTGGTTTTTCATTAAGGCAATTAAAGGCGAAACAATAATTGCTGTTCCGTCTTTAATAAGTGCTGGCAACTGATAACACAGTGATTTTCCGCCACCTGTAGGCATAATCACAAAAGTATCGTTGTCTTGAACTATACTTTTTATTACAGGCTCTTGAAGCCCTTTAAATTTTGAAAAACCAAAGTATTGTTTGAGTGCTGAATGTAAGTCAATTTCTTTTATACTCATTAATCCCTATTAGTATTTTATATACATTTGCATAACAATAAAGATAACAATTTCTTTAGACGCATCAAACCCAAAAATTAATAAATTTTGAACATTAAAGATTCTATCCTTAATACTGCAAAAAAAACAATCGCTATTGAGCAAAATGCTATCGCTAATTTAAGTAATTTACTTGACGATGACTTTGCAAATGCAGTTGAACTTATATATAACTCCAAAGGACGTATAATTATTACAGGTATTGGTAAAAGTGCCATTATCGCTAATAAAATTGTAGCCACTTTAAACTCTACAGGAACTCCTGCAGTTTTTATGCATGCTGCCGATGCTATTCATGGTGATTTAGGTTTAATTCTTGAAGACGATGTGGTGATTTGTATTTCTAAAAGTGGAAACACACCAGAAATTAAGGTGTTGGTACCACTTATTAAGAATGCAAAAAATAAAATGATTGCCATTACTGGTAATAACACCTCATTTTTAGCACAACAAGCCGATTATATTTTAAATGCTTATGTAGAGCAGGAAGCTTGTCCAAATAACCTAGCACCTACAACCAGTACCACTGCGCAATTAGTTATTGGTGATGCTTTAGCGATTTGCCTATTAGAATTACGAGGATTCTCAAGTAAAGATTTTGCAAAATACCATCCTGGAGGAGCTCTTGGTAAACGACTCTACTTAAGAGTAAGCGATTTGTCTTCGGTTAACCAAAAACCTCAGGTAACACTCAATACTAATGTAAAAGAAGTTATTGTTGAAATTTCTGAAAAAATGCTTGGTGTAACTGCTGTGGTAGAAGACCACAAAATTGTAGGTATTATTACTGATGGTGACTTAAGACGTATGCTTACCAAAACCGATTCGTTTTCTGGATTAACCGCAAAAGATATTATGAGCAGCAATCCAAAACGTATTGATGAAAACGCAATGGCTGTTGATGCTATGGAAGTTATGGAAGAATACGGTATTTCTCAACTTTTAGTAGAACATAAAGGTAAATATGCTGGAGTTGTACATCTACACGACCTCATCAAAGAAGGAATTATCTAATGGCAAAAAAGAACATCAATGAAATGTCATTTCTTGATCATCTTGAAGATTTAAGATGGCATATAATTAGAGCTATAGTAGCAATATTAATTGCTGGTGTGGTGGCTTTTATTTTTAAAGGATTCATTTTTGAAACCATCATTTTTGGTCCTAAACAAATGAGCTTTCCTACCTATAGAATACTTTGTGACATTTCAACCTTTGTAGGTGTTGACACCACGTTTTGTGCTGATGAGTTTCCGTTTATTATTCAAAACAGAACCATGGGCGGACAATTCTCTGCTCACATTTGGACATCTATTTATGCTGGTTTGGTTATTGCATTTCCGTTTGTAATCTATCAATTCTGGAAATTTATAAGTCCTGGACTTCATGAAAACGAACGCAAACATTCTAGAGGGTTTATAATTATTGCCTCCTTACTATTCTTTATTGGTGTCCTTTTTGGATATTATATTGTAACACCTTTATCTATTAACTTTTTAGGAACCTATACAGTAAGTCAGCAAATTTCAAACGAGATAGATATTAGTTCTTATATCTCTTTGGTACGCTCATCATCTTTGGCGTCTGGTTTTATTTTTGAATTACCTATTCTTATTTATTTCCTAACAAAAATAGGGTTGGTTACACCTGAGTTCCTTAAAAAATACCGCAAGTTTGCCTTAGTTATTGTATTAATCCTTTCGGCAATCATAACACCTCCTGATATTACAAGTCAGGTAATTGTGGCTATTCCTATATTAATACTGTACCAAGTAAGTATATACATTTCAAAATTTGTGGTAAGAAAACAAAATAAAAAAGCAAAACATGTCTGATATAATTAAAGAATTTAATGACTATCGTTCTAGAATGAACGATGCCATACTTGCTGACAACAACAAAATCATAAAACGTATTTTTAACCTAGATACCAATGCCTTTTCTGAAGGTGCTTTGGATGTAAAAACCAAAGAGCTTTTGGGCTTGGTAGCCTCTACTGTATTACGTTGTGACGATTGCATCAAATACCATTTACAATCCTGTCACGAAGCTGGTTTAAGCAAAGCTGAAGTAGTTGAAGCTTTAAGCATTTCTACGCTGGTTGGTGGCACTATTGTTATTCCTCATTTGCGAAGAGCATATGAATTTTGGGATGCTTTAGAAGCACAAAACTAATTAGCGACCAATGTTTAAGCACTTTATCATCACACGTTTTAATTTAAGGCTTAAAGAATGGTCTGTAACAAAACATGGTGATGATGTGCTTTCTGAAACTTGGTTAGCTAATCGATTTCAGCTTTTTGAAACCTATTGCTTACCTTCTGTACAACAGCAAACCAATCAAAACTTTGTTTGGTTACTGTGTTTTGATACAAAAACACCTGAAGTTTATAAGCAAAAGATTGAGGCTATTGCTAATACATATAGTAATATTCAGCTGCTCTACATTGATGGTCAAGAACAATTTTCTGAAACTATTTCTAACACTATAAATCAGTCGTTACTTGAAACGGACACACACCTTATCACAACACGTTTAGATAATGATGATGCGATCCATAACACCTTTGTAGATACTATTCAATTACATTTTAAACCTCAAAAACAGTTAACTATCGACTGCACTGAAGGTTATCAACTTATCTTAAAGCAAAATAAAAAACCTACCCTTCGAAAGATGCATTATGTAGGTAATGCTTTTATAAGTTTAATTGAAGCTAAAGCCAATTTTAAAACGGTATTAAGCAGGCGTCATAATTTGTGGAGTGAGGTACCATCTATTCAAATCAACACTAAGCGCCTTTGGATTCAACTGGTGCATCAAGAAAACATTTCAAATGCTGAAAAACTACAGTATCCTGAAACCAATACATTTACATCTTCTGATTTTGCAATAGACCCTAAAATTGAGTTAAAATCAAACCTTCAAATACGTTTTGGTAACTTTTGGAGTTTAGTACAACGTGTACTAATCAAATTAAAAATCGTAAGTTTGCCGTCATAGTAAACAGTGTTCAAAATGTTAAGCCTGTGAAATTAAGAGCCGAAAATTTAATGAAGTCCTATAATGGACGTCGCGTGGTAAAAGATGTGTCCCTTGAAGTTAATCAAGGTGAAATCGTAGGTCTTTTAGGACCTAATGGAGCTGGTAAAACCACATCCTTTTATATGATTGTTGGGTTGATAAAACCTAATGGTGGAACTATTTATTTAGAAAACACTGACATCACCAAATACCCAATGTACAAAAGGGCTCAAAACGGAATTGGGTATCTAGCACAAGAAGCTTCAGTATTTAGAAAATTGAGTATTGAAGATAATATTTTAAGTGTGTTACAACTCACCAAGCTTAGCAAAAAAGAGCAACATCTTAAAATGGAATCCTTAATTGAAGAGTTTGGTTTAGGACATATTAGAAAAAACCGAGGCGACTTACTCTCTGGTGGTGAGCGTCGTAGAACCGAAATTGCAAGAGCTTTAGCAACCGACCCAAATTTCATTTTATTAGATGAACCTTTTGCAGGTGTTGACCCTGTTGCGGTTGAGGACATACAACGTATTGTAGCCCAATTAACCAAAAAAAATATTGGTATCCTTATTACCGACCATAACGTACAAGAAACTTTAGCGATTACTGACAGAACCTATTTAATGTTTGAAGGTAGTATTCTTAAAGCTGGTATCCCTGAAGACTTAGCTGCAGACGAAATGGTACGTAAAGTGTATCTAGGGCAAAACTTTGAGCTTCGTAAAAAACGATTGGAGTTTTAATTATTTCCCTTTCTTAAACACTGTCTTTAATAACACATACAAAAGCGTAGTTTGTAATAGTAGGTTGATAAACACTAGCAATAAAACTTTCCATGTACTTCCCATAGCATAAAACGGATAGCTCCTATCCATCAAGCGCAATGGCAAACTCGTTAGTGTAACAAGATAACCCAAGAGAGTTTCTATAAAACTTCCTGCTAGAGCACTACTATTAGATGTTAATAAGTGAAGGACTTGTATAACAACCACTGTTAAAACTACAATTAAAAACAGCTTAACAAAGTACTTAATGTTAATGCGACCCTTCACCTTGTTTCATTTTAGCATGCTGGCTTTCAGCTAATAACTTCTTTTGATAACGACCTTGAACCACATCTACAATAACCAAAACAGCCAATACAAAATAGAAAGTTGTTTTACTCATTGGTACTATTTCGTTTCCAAACAATTTAATGTGTGCCAAATGACCGCCTTCGGTAACTAGCATGATACCAACTATAAATAGTATGAACAATCCAAGTACTTCGTACATTCTGTTTTTTGCCAAAAACGCCGAAATCTTATCCGCTAAAATAAGCATTAGCAATCCACTTATCACAATAGCAATAGCCATGATAATAAAGGCTGTAGTAGGATTTTCAATATCACTGGTTAAACCAATAGCAGCTAAAATAGAATCAAAAGAAAACACTAAGTTCATTAACACAATACTCACTATGGCAGCATTGGCAGATTTACTACGATTGGAATTAGCAGCATCAACATCTTGTGTTAAATCGTGCTTAGAAATCATATGCCATATTTCTTTAATAGCAGTATAGATGATAAACCCACCTCCTATTAAGACAATTAAACTATGACCATTAAATGCAAACTCAGCAACATCTTTAAAGTCTCCTGTTAAAAACGAAAATGGTTCTTGAAAATAATCAATAAGCGACACCAACAAAAACAACAGCACAATACGTAACCCTATAGCTATTAAAATCCCTACTTTTCTTACGCGCTTTCTATCTTGTTCTGGTGCTTTTTTAGACTCTAACGAAATGTATAAAAGATTATCAAATCCAAGTACAGCTTGCAACATCACAAGCATTAAAAGGGTAAAAATATTTTCAAGCATAGTAAATGAGGTTATTTAGTGAATAGAGAAACTAAAATATATAAAGCTATAATCAGTGGTATTGCTGCAAACTGCAAAACAATTAACAACACAGCGCTTAAAATAATAAAGACATAGCGTACACTATTATTTTTAAAACTCCAATCCTTAAATTTTAGCGCAAAGAGTTTTAGGTTACATACAAGCAAGTAGCTACTTACAACTGTCAGCACCAATAAAAACCAAGGATTAAGAATCACAGCGTTTAAAAACGAATGATTTTGAAACTCCATAATCAATGGCAGTGAAACAATCAATAAGGCATTGGCAGGTGTTGGTAAACCTTTAAAATAGGTTTGCTGGTCTTCATCCACATTAAATTTCGCCAAGCGATACCCTGAAGCCAAAGTAATCAACAACCCAAAAAACGCAAAAGGCGACACGTTTAAGTCATACCAATGCATTGCAGAAGTCCAATCTCTTGTAGGCTCATAAAAACCAGAACCGCTCATACTTAAAGCCAATAGTTTAAACATGATAATTCCAGGTACCAATCCGCTAGTTACCATATCAGCCAAAGAGTCTAGCTGAAGTCCTATTTCACTTTGCACATTGAGTTTTCGGGCTAAAAGCCCATCAAAAAAGTCAAAGAAAATTCCTAAGAAAACAAATACTGCAGCAGTTACAAAATTGTTATGCACTGCAAAAATCACAGCAACAGCGCCACAAAATAAATTCAGAAGCGTAACAAGGTTAGGAATGTGTCGTTTCAAAAGTTGTCAATTAGTTTTGTGTAAAAATAGAAAACTATTTTGAAAATAGTGAGGCAACTTGCACTTCCTATACAATATCTCCTCTAATTTCTAGTTTAATAGATGAAAAATATTGTGCATATTTGTAAAAATTTTTGCTATTGAAAAAGTACATACTCCTTACGCTTACCTTAGTTTCATTGTTAAGTAACGCGCAAACCACCCGAAAGTACTCTAACGAATTTATGAATATTGGTGTGGATGCTGCTGCATTAGGGATGAGCAATGCAGTAGTGTCGCACACAAGCGATGTCAATTCAGGTTACTGGAATCCTGCTGGTTTAATAGCTCTCGAAGACAACCAATTGGCATTAATGCACTCTAGTTATTTTGCTAATATTGCCAACTACAACTATGCTGCTTTTGCAATGCCTTTAGACGACAGAAGTGCAGTAGGTATCTCGTTAATACGTTTTGGAGTCGATGATATTTTAGACACCACTCAGCTTATTGACGACCAAGGAAACATTAATTACGACAGAGTTAAACTCTTTTCAACTGCCGATTATGGCCTTACCTTTTCCTATGCTAGAGACCTACCTGTTCCTGGACTAAGTTATGGTGTTAATGCTAAAGTTATCAGAAGAATTATTGGTGATTTTGCCTCTTCTTGGGGATTTGGTTTAGACCTAGGTGTACAATTTCAATCGGAAAACGACTGGAAGTTTGGTATTATGGCAAGAGATATTACCACAACGTTTAATGCGTGGTCTATAGACGAAGAAAAATTTGAACAAATAAGTGGTGCGGTTGAAGGACAAAACCAGGAACTCCCTGAGAGTTCAGAAATCACGATCCCTAAGCTACAAATAGGTATGTCTAAGCAATGGATATTTCACTATGACTATTCACTCTTAGCAGCTTTAGACCTTAATGTGCGTTTTGAACAAAACAACGACATCATCTCTACCTCTTTTGCTAGTGTCAATCCTGCGCTTGGTTTTGAGTTTGGGTATACCGACTTGGTGTTTTTACGTTTAGGCGCTGGGAATTTCCAAAACGAATTACAGTTTGATGATTCTGAAGACTTAACCTTTCAGCCTAATTTTGGTGTAGGCTTCAAATACAAAGGCATTCAACTAGACTATGCGTTTACCGACATAGGAGACCAAAGCGCTGCCTTATATTCTAACGTGTTTTCCCTAAAACTCGATTTTAGTATCTTTAGATAAATAATAGCTACTTATGAGATGTCTTTTTAGCCTTATTGTTTTATTATTAGTAATAAACACAGCAAGCGCACAACAGGTACTATCACCTAATGCCGAAATAAGTGTCCTCACAATAGGACCAGGAGCGTCTTTAAACGATGCTTTTGGACATAGCGGATTTAGAATCAAAGATAGAACACAAGGCTTAGATGTTGTCTACGGCTACGGACAATACGATTTTGATGCGCCTAATTTTTATTTAAAATTCGCACAAGGAAAACTCAACTACCTTATTAGCAAACATAATTTTGAAGACTTTTACAGAGCCTATGTGTATTACAACAGAACCGTAAAAGAACAGGTTTTAAATATCACTAAAGAAGAACAACAAGTACTTTTCAATTATTTACAGAACAATTACAAACCTGAAAACAGAGCCTACCTTTACGATTTCTTTTATGACAATTGCGCGACTAGAATAAGAGATGTAGCCAACACTGCTTTAGACCAAAATATTACTTACAACACACCTGAAGATTACCAAGAGCAAACCTTTAGAACGCTCATTCAAAACAACCTCAACAAAAACAGTTGGGGAAGTTTAGGAATTGATATTGCCTTAGGATCTGTTATAGATAAAACAGCAACACCTAACGAACAACTTTTTCTTCCTGAAAACATCTATAGGTTTTTTAGTACTGCTACACTACAAAACGGACAACCTCTAGTCAAACAATCTCAAGTACTTTATACAAAAAAAGAACAACTAGGGTCTTCTAGCTTTCTGTTAAGTCCTTTATTTATACTTAGTATTTTAGCATTACTTATTATACTAATCACCTATAAAGATTATAAGAAAAAGAAACGCAGCAAGTTGCTAGACGGTATTATCTTTTCTGTTACAGGCTGCATTGGAATAGTACTTTTGCTCCTTTGGTTTGCTACCGACCATAGTGCCACAGCAAACAACTATAATCTGTTATGGGCATTTGCACTTAACGTATTTGTAATGCAACAAGTACTAAAGCAAACACCTTCTAAATGGTTTTTAAGATACCTCTTTTTTTTAATAACCATGCTTTGTCTATTAGTATTTCATTGGCTAACAGGAGTGCAAGTATTCGCCATCACCTTAACACCTTTACTAATCGCCTTAGCGATAAGGTATATATTCTTGTTACGTTACTTTAAAAACAGCACAACAAACTAAACCCACTGCCAACTGAAAACTGAAAACTGCCTACTGAAGACTACTTACTGCCTACTGAAGACTGAAAACTGCCTACTGTCCTCTATAATACAACACAGCACTCAAGGTTTTCACTAGGATATTAACGTCCATAAAAAAGCTACAATGTTTAATGTAGTAAAGGTCGTATTGCAACTTCGTTAAACTATCATCAACCGAACTCCCATACCTCGACTTTATTTGTGCCCAACCTGTTAGTCCAGGCTTTATCACGTGACGCATTTCATAAAAAGGAATAATCTGAGACAGCTCGTTAACAAAATAAGGACGCTCTGGTCGAGGTCCTATCACACTCATTTCGCCTTTAAGCACATTAACAAACTGCGGAATTTCATCAATTCTCGAACGTCTTAAAAAACGTCCAAACGGAGTCACTCTACTGTCATTTTTTTGAGCCCATTTGGCCTCTCCCGACGATTCTGCATTAACAATCATACTTCTAAGCTTCACAATGTTAAAAACAGCTCCGTTTTTTCCAACACGTTCTTGAACATAAAACAAAGGGCCTCTGTTCGCGATAAGATTCCCTATAAGAATGATAGGCAGCATAGCTACTCCAAAAAGCAATCCTACAGTAGAAAAAATAAGATCAAATGAACGATGAAAAAGTTGATAGAGTTTATTTTGATGACTTCTACTAAACGGGAAGTATTTATAAAAATCCTTACCTACAAATTGAATTGGCACTCTATGGGTAATCTCTTCATAAACTTGAGTGTATTCACGAATGGTAAAACCGCTTTCTAAAAGCATCATAAGGTTACCATATATCTCATTAGTAATAGTCTCAGAGTTATAAGCTGCCACTAGAATCTCCGAAATATTCTGCTCATTAATAACTGACAATAACTCGTGAGGCTGAAACTCTTTAAGCCCTCTAAACTTAATAGGTGCTTCGTGCTCTTGTTCACAGTTAATAAATCCAACTATTTTGTAATTAGGATCGGCTTGTTTTAAAGGTTTAATAATGCTTTCAATATTTGAAATCTCGCCTACCAGCAGTACTTTTTTATAAAACCTAGGCTTAGTAATAAACGTCACATATACCACACGCCACAAAAACACCATAACAATAATTGACGAATAGAAGTATACTATTTCAATACGCTTATCAGGTAAAAAAGGTGTAAAGAAAGGGGTTAACATGTATATCAATACAACTGTTGAGGCAGTAAGCACTACATTCCTAAACGTAACATCTAGGGTACTGGACTTTTGTAAATCATAAATTTCAAAAACGGTCCCTAAAATAGTAAGATAAAAGGCTAAAACCACTAAAGCGACTCCATGTTCTTGATGAAGTGTAAGGTAATTAAAATCAAAAAACTGTTCAAGAAGATACAGTCCTAAAAACACCATTACAATATCCAGTATACGCAGCAACACCTTTCGTTCGGAAATCTCAAAATGGATGTCTTTATTCTTTGCCATATAGTTACATTCGCTTTGTAAATATAGAAAGTCTGTTATATATGTACTAAAAAAAAGAGGAAGTTTTTCACCTCCTCTTTTAGTCAATACTATGATTTACAACACTTCCACTATTTGAAGTGCGTTAAACGCACCATTATTTAAAGGATATTGTACACCATTTACTTCTTGAAAAAACGCAATTTTCAAGAGGTAGAAATCCACCCCAGTGCCTACAGGCATTGATGGTGGGGTTAGTGTCAACACTGTAGTAGTCGTGTCGATAGGAAGATTTACAACAGGGCTTATTTGTAAATCCTTCTCATCAGTATTAAAATTGATATTTAAAACCCCTGACGCCACACTTACATGTGTTGCCCCTTCAGGAGGGTTTAAATCATTTACAGGTACGAAATCTGCACATTGCACTTCACCTGTTGTTGTGTCTAAAGTATAATCAGCTTTCAAAATATTGCTCAATAATGCCCTATCATTGAATTCAAAACCTTTGATTGCTAATTTTCCTTCAGGAGTAACGAGTCCAATCCCAACCTTACGCTCACCTCTAGGAGAGGTTGCATCTAAATTTTTGATACGACTCATTACTTGCGTTAATCTTGAAGTTACACGATTGTCCTTTGCATCGACCATAAAGTCTGCAATAGCTCTACGTAATAACTTACCGCTTTTTGTACAGTGTCCAAATTCGGCACCATTTTCGCGTGTTCTTACAAAAGCAGGGTCATTTTTTATTCGTTTAGAAGAAACGCCTCCCTTTGTTTTTACTAAATACCCCTCTTTGCCCTTATAAAAGGTAAGACCGTCCAGGGTTCCTTCGATCTTAATTATGCTCTTTAATTTAGCCATGTTTATATGGTTTTAAGAATTAAAAAAAATACAGTTTTTTATTGATGCATCTATTCAACTGTTTTTCAAATGTATGTCAGCCTTTAATTTGTTCTTGTTTTTTATTCGTGTATAGACACTTGTGTTTATATTTTGTGCCCTTTAGACCTCCTTGGCGTTAAAGGTATTTGCATTCGTTTTTTGCGTATTTATACTCTTTTTGTGGTATTCTGCATCTATAGTTACAGCATACTCTATGCATACTCTATGTATACATTAGGTATACACTAAGTATGAAGTACGAAGAATAGTGACAGTCTGTTTTGAACTATTGGGAGTTAAAGATGAAGATGAAGGTTGAAAGTGAGAAGGAGCTTTGATGCTTCGATGCTTCGACAAGCTCAGCACAAGCGGAGCTCAGTAGAGGCTTGCTCAGAGTGACAATATAAAACCCTTCGACAGGCTCAGGGTGACAATAGGAAAGTGAAGGAGCTTTGATGCTTCGATACTTCGACAAGCTCAGCACAGGCGGAGCTCAGTAGAGGCTTGCTCAGAGTGACAATGAAAAGAAATGGCTTAACTGTTTCTACCCTTCGACAGGCTCAGGGTGACAATATAAAACCCTTCGACAGGCTCAGGGTGACAATAGGAAAGTGAAGGAGCTTTGATACTTCGATACTTCGGCTACGCTCAATACAGGTGCTTGCTCAGGGTGACAAATATTTAAATTAAAAAAAATTTACATGTTAATATATTGTTGATAATTAGACCATTAAAACCACACGTGGTAAATCTTGTTTTTTTAAATTTAAAATGCTTTTATGAAGAAAAAAAAAATCAACTAACAAATATGAATGTTATGATGTACAAAAATTTTTATTTTAATTATGAAACGAATTTGCATCTATCCAAAAGATGTGCAAATTATAACTGGGCGGAGCCTACGTTATTGTCAAGGACTAGTAAAACATATTAAATGCGTGCTCAATAAAAAAAAGCACCAAACGATAACCATAAAGGAATTTTGCGATTATATGGATTTTCCTTTTGAAGACGTTAACAATATGATACAATAATTACGATTGCAAGTAAAACGTAAGTTAAAAAAGCCCCTCAATTTGCCAAGCTTACTACGACCTGAATTACCGTAGCAGGCTTATACTTTCTATTTTTAAGCTGCTATTTTTTTATTCAAACACCTCTTTCCATAGTTGTTTCACACGATTCCAGTCAAAAGACTCAGCAACTGCTCTAGCATTAGCTATCATGTGTTCGCGTTCAGTAGCGTGTTCAAACAGATAAAGGATAGCCTCTACCATAGCTTCTACCGATTCAGGAGCTACAAGCAACCCTTCTTGTTGATGTTGTATTAAATAAGGCATTCCACCCACATTGGTAGACACTATAGGCAAACCTAAAGCCATAGCCTCAATCACACTTACAGGCGTGTTGTCAAAATTAGTGGTGTTAATAAAACAATTATAGTCTTGAGACAGTTGAGTCCATGCCGCTTTACTCAACTTTCCAGTAAAGGTCACTTCAACCCCTAAGGTAGAAGCCAAGGCTTTTACATTGACTAAAGTACCATCACTATCAGGTCCCACCATACAAAGGGATGCTTTATAACCTTTATCCAATAGTGTTTTTAAGACCCTAACTGCTAGTTCTGGGTTATAAAGGACCGAAAATGAACGTACCCATAATAATTTTATAGTGGTATAAGAGCGTTCTTTAAACGGATAATTGTCAATCGAAATAACATTAGGTATAAACGTCAGGTTAGCCATTCCATGAACTTTAAAACGTTCATAGAGATAATGCGATGGAGACACATTTTGTTTAGCATGATTAAAAATCATATCGCTTAGCTTGGGTGTTCTATGGAGTCTTTTGGGTAAATTCCCACCATGCAATATAGGCACGTAGTCTAATTTAAGCAGTCTACACAACTGGCTTACCGCAAAAGCATAATAAAAGTTTAGCGTACTATAGGTATCAATCAACACACAATCAGTCCTTTTTCTATGCTTAATAACAGCGTAAAGCATTTCTAAAAGCCGCAGTACAGTGTTAGCTTTTGAAGACGCATACCGAACACTATATCCTTCACGTTCTAGCAGAGGCCCAAATACCGTAATATATGAAGGATTACGATGGTTTCCTCTTAAGTTGTTGCCTATGTACAGGACGTTTTTCATGTGTTATATGTAATAAAGCTAAGGCATATATAAATCCGGGTGCTGCAATACGCATTGCCGAGTGATTAATAGTAGCAAACCAAAAAGCCAAAAAAGCATAGAAGAGTACATTTCCCTTATGCTGAGAACGAAACACCAAGGGCCTAAAAATCAATAGTAATAAAATAAAGACACCAAAAATGCCATGTTCAGAAAGCAACCTACTAATTTCATTATGAGAAGCTACAACCTGTCCATCTTCCTTCAAGCGCTCCTGTTTCATTCCACTAGCACCTACCCCTAAAAAGGGATGCTCAAGAAACCCTTGTATTTCATGTACGAACAACTCTAAGCGCCCTGTTGAAATATCTTTTTTTTCTCTTCCTCTAGCATCTTTATTAGCATATCGATTATCTATTAAGCCTTCTGTTTGACTGGAGCTAATACCCCAAGTTAAAATACCACCTAAAACCAAAAGCACAAACATGCCTATAATCTGCTGCTTTCT
Organism: Meridianimaribacter flavus; assembly: GCF_004366715.1. Lineage (GTDB taxonomy): Bacteria > Bacteroidota > Bacteroidia > Flavobacteriales > Flavobacteriaceae > Gaetbulibacter_B > Gaetbulibacter_B jejuensis. The sequence continues at coordinate 200,835 of NZ_SOQZ01000003.1, read as the reverse complement.
TTTATAGCCTGATTGCCAATACAACAACCATAAAAAAGCGCCAACCACAATAATAGCAGCAAAAACGCCTCCTCTGCTAAAGGTAACTAAGGCTCTAAAACTAACTGCACACAATAGGCCCAAATTAAAAAGTTTTAAAAACAAAGATGGGGATTTTAAAAAAACACGCACTACCAAAGCAACCATCCCCAGACCGAGTAATGTAGACACCTGATTAGGTCCAAAACCACCGGAAGTTGCAAAACTGGAACCTGTTCCGGTTAAAACCTCTTTTACGCTAGGATTATAAAGGTACAAATGTGTAGTCATTGTAATGATTGGAAAGCTCATACAAGCAACGACTTGCAACAATTGTTGATTGGTAATTCGCTTTTTATAACAATACAATGCCGAGATACCTAAACACACCGGACCACTGAGTACAAAAGCAACACTAGTTCTAAAATTCAAATCATACCCCAAGTTAATGGACGCTACCAATACCGCAGGCACCATTAAAATTAAATACATAAAATAAGGATAAGCGCCTCCTGAAATACCATTATAAAACATCCCCATCAATGTCAAGAGAATGACAAAATATTTAGAAAACTCATAAAAAAGCCCACCTCCAGTCATACGAAACAAGGACTCTGCTGCTGCTATATAAGCACAACCAAAAAGCACCCACATGGTTTTGTCTTTAGGTAAGGCGATAATGATGTTAATTATAAAAAAAGCACAAACTAGTGCAAAGTAAAGTTTTGAAAACCCTGGTATTTGGTTAATAAATACTCCCAAAATAATGTGAACAACTACCAAAAACACATAAAGGTCATTGGTAAAACGGTATTTTTTTTTGGTTCTCATTCTTGTCCTACTCATAAGCCACCACTCCTTTCTGATAATCTTCACATACTCGCTCTATAACAACTGATTTAGAATAGTGTTGCTTTACAAAAGCATGTAATACTTTAGCGCAATCAGTCCTATACTCAAAGTCATTGATAAATACTTGTATAGCTTTTGATAAAGCCTCAGCATCCTCTGCCTGAACCAACTGTCCATGTTGCGCATCTACAATCACTTTTTTACAATCTCCCACATTAGTAGCTACTACAGCCAATGCTCCCAAACCGTATTCCAGTAAAGCAAGAGGCAACCCTTCAGAGCGCGAAGACAAAACGCCTATTGTACACTGTTTTAAAATATAACCTACACCCTTACAGCTCCCATATAAAAACACCTGTTCAATCAAGCCTTCTGCTACAATAAACGTACGCAAGTTTTGTGCATAATCATCATCAAAATCTTTACCTACCAAATGTAAGCTCCAATCTGGATGCATGTGTTTAATCTGCTTAAAAGCTCTTAACAAGGTAATGTGGTCTTTTTGAGGCCTTAAATTTGCTAAACACACTATACGTTTACCATCTTGTCCTTTTAATCGTGTCTCTTCATCCTTCACACCTAAAACATCTACAAAGTTTGTCAGATAAAATACCTGCTTACATTTTAAATGGGTTTTAACCCAAGTCTGTAAATTTTCATTCACGCAATATACCCAGTCAAAATAACCTGAACACCATTGCAGTACTTTATATGGGCGTTTCGCAAGCATTTCACTATTACCATAGTGATCATGCCATACCAGTGTCAACTTAGGGGAAACTAGTTTTGCTAAAGTGCCTAAAAAAAAGGAGGTTGAATGGGCATGCACAATATCTATCTGTTCGGTTTTAATAAACTTAATAAATCTCCTGTAAGCTTTTATATCGTATGTAGAATGTTTATTTAAAAACAAGTAACCCACAGTAGGAACAATAGTATCCTTAAGTAATCCTTCAGCGCGTGTTGTGCATAAATAGGAACGATCAATATGTTCAGAAAGCGCATTGGCAAAGTTCACAGCCATCCGTTCAGCTCCTCCAGCTTCCAAACTATCTATTAACTGTAACACCCGCATATCCTTTTTTTGCTAAAATAAAAAAACTATAGCACACACTCTCGTTTTAAAACAGGAACAATACCTAATAGTTATAAACAACTAAATATAAAATAAACAACCTGTTAAAAAGCTCCCTCCAAAACAGCTTTAATATCTGCTTCCAAACGATCAAAAGTATACTGCTGCGACCAATCCATTGCTGCTTTAGCCATGGCATCTAAATTGCTATGAGTTAAGGTGTTCATAATTTTCGAAACTGCCTGCTCTAAATCTGGTTCAATTAAGATACCTCGAGCACCTTCACCCAGCATCCAGCTTACACAAGAGACGGCAGTGGCTACAGGAATACATCCAAAAAACATACCTTCAGCTACCGCTTTAGGCCACCCTTCACTCTTTGAAGGTAAAATATTAAAATGAGACTGTATCAATTGTTTTTTGACTTCTTCCTTATCCCGGTTACCATACAGTACAACCTGCCTCTCTAGTCTACGCTCACTCACATAGGCTTTTAACTCAGGCATTAAAGGGCCATCTCCAAACATATGCAGTTTAGAGACAATTCCCTTTGCGTTTAATGCTTCAATAATTTGAATCGTAAGTAAGGGACGCTTACCCACCACTAAAGCACCAGCAAAGACAAACTCTAAAGTGTTAGTATAATCACGTTTTACAAAAGGCATCTTTTCAGCCTCGGTATATGTAGCCGAAATAAAAGGATAAATATTTCGCGTTTCATTGGGCCATTCACCATAAACCAACACTTTCATATGACGTGTTAAAAAAGTATTTCGTAAAATGGCTTGCTGCAAACGGTAGCTCCAAGGTTGCTTACTATTAGGGTCCCAATTACCTGCATATTTTGTAGATTTTGATTTAAAAGGAAACAACAACTGCGCAAAACAGGCTATTAAACTAATGTTCCCTGGGCAACGTAAATGAATATGATCTGCCTTAGACATCACATAGCAGCATCTAATAAAAATGAAAGGCACTACAAATACAGCTTTAAGGACTTGCCAAAGAGTTAAAATATTAAAATTGGGCACACCAAAAAAACGCACAGCATCATGCTGATAAAAGGTATCTATAGCATCTATAGCGTTGTTAGTCTGTCTTGGCCCTAACACCAATAATTCATCAGCATACTTACCCCAAAGGTTCATCTCGCGTACATAAGGCGCATACCCATAATACTTATCATTGTGATAACTATGCCGAACAATAGTAATTATTGCTAATTTCATCTCTTATTCATTTTTACTGTTGCAAATGGTTAAAAATAACCCAATCATTTAGCGCCTTATAGTGTTAAACGTCATAACTGTTCGCTTGGTGGATAAAACAAAACTGTCCACCACCCCACAAAACGCCCTAACCCTTCACTAAGGGCTGCTTTTTTTTGTGAGGACATTACAACTCCCAACACTGTTAACTTCATAAGCAACACTGCTGTAAGATGCCATTTCAATCGTGCTTTAAGGCTTGGATTAGGGTATTTTATGCGCCAGATGTACCAACCATTTCTCAAAACCATTTTACCATATTTATAAGCGTTTGGGCGTCCTGCTGCTTCATGATGATGTTCTAGTTGTGCATTTGTATTCACATACAAAGTCCCTAGTTTAGACAACCGTAAACAAAAATCAGCATCCTCATACAACCCATAGCCTTCAAAATAAGAAGAAAAGGATAGGTTATCAAACAACTTTTTGCGATATGAGGCTACTCCTCCCATGAACTGTTCTACCTGATAGGTTTTTCCTGTTGGCGGTAAAAAACCCACCGAACGTCCGTGAGAAAATGAGGGTAATATACAAGGAGGTGTATCTGGTGCTAATCCAAAAACACGACGGACTCTAAACCGCAAAGGCTCTTTCCGTTGCCAACCATCATAATAAAAATAATGGTGCGTTCTAACACCGTTTTCGGGCTCCCATTGGACTTCATTACTAATATAACCACCTACACCCAATGCATCTGGATAGTCTTTATAAGTAACCAGTAATTGCTGAAAATAATGAGGATCTAAAATGGTATCATCATCTAAAAAACACACAACATCAGTGGTTTTAGACACCTTTGTAATACCAAAGTTACGCTGCTTGGTTAATCCTCTATTCTCTGCTGTCACCTTATAGTACACCAAATTAGCAAACTCATGCGCTTCTAGAGCCACTTGTGTTGCTGTATTCAATGAACCATCTATTATCAATATCTCATTAGGATATAACGTTTGCTGCTCTACAGAGTAAAGGAGATTCAATAACGCTTTTGGGCGCATATAGGTACAAACAACTAAAGAAAAATCCATCTGTTTTAAGAATTTCGTTGACCTAACTTAAGCAGCTTTCTGGCATAAAACAGCGACGTATTAAACTGTATCTGCTTATACAACAGCTTTACCAATTTTAGAGGGATCATTAATTTAGAGCCTCTAGAAACATATAAAAAAAAGTGCTTTATCCGCCATTCCTTTACTTGCTTAGGGGTATAATGCTTTAAAATACCATAAGTAACTGTTGGGCTCGGTACTGGTCTAATCCACTTTACAGGCGTATCTAGCTCCCAAGGTTGCGCTTTGCGCTGCTTACCTAATATCTTAGACTCTTTCCCCCAAAAACGATAACCGCCTTCAGGTGGCTTCAGGTGCAGGTTTGCCGAAAAGGGGTTATGTAACAACACCTCTCCTGACTTTAAGATACGAACACCAAAATCAGAATCCTCACCATAACCACCATCAAAATTGATATCATTACCTTGCAACTTCATCACTACATCACGTCTCACACACGAATTAGCATTACTAAATATAGGGGAAGTTCCAACGCGCCACCTTGACGAACCTAATTGATCCAAACGCAATTTCAAATCATTTAAATCCTGTTGGGTATGCTCAGCCATAACATCAAGTCCATTGCAGGCACTAGCATTATAGGTTTGTAACAATTTAACATGATGCTCTACAAAATCAGGTAACACACGCACATCATCATCAGCAAAAATAATATAATCGCCTGTACATAAGTTTATGGCTTCATTTCGAGCACGACAACTTCCTTTGGTGGTCTGCCATTTTAGTTTAATATCAAAGTTAAAATGCTCAGGACGATAATATTGAACATCACGCTCTGCTTCTGGAGTCGCGTCTACAATAACCGCTTCTTTTATAGGGTAGGTTTGCGCATTATAATCCTTCAATAACAACTCCGTAAATGCTTGTCGTTTCATAGTTGGAATCACCAAACTCACAGTTGGAGAACCTTCTATAGGTTTTAAATCTCTAACCTTTATAGGAGTATCAAAAAAGAATGTTCTGTTTTTTGTTTTTAAATAGGCACGCAATTCGTTTGGAAACTTAAACACTCCTTGCCTCAGCATCATATAAAATCGATGGCGCTTCTTAAAATGCTTAGCAAAAAAATAGTACCTATCTACTGTTGGAATTTTAATTTCTTGTGTTTGGGGCTCAAACAATCCTTTCACAAACAAAGGAATACCAAAATAAGTTCTCATCAATCCAAAACCTAAATCCAATCCTTTCATAAGCGGATTGCTATACTTAGAATCAAGCCCTTCAATCTGTTCCCAAACAGACGCTCTTATAACAAACGCTTCTACATTTACTCTCCAGTTAACTGATAGATAATCTGTCTCAAAATCGTTCAAAAACCACCAATAAACTGAAGTTTGATAAACCAATTCTGGAAAACAGTTCTTAAAACCTTGTTGCATACTACTATGCCATAAATCTCCAGGACCTGCCGCTAAGGCATCCAAAAGTTCAAAATTTGGAGCACCAACGTACAAAAGTGTCTCGTTTGATGATGTTGTATAAATTTTAAAATCCGGTTTCAAACTTATCATTCAGTTAATCTTTGATTTATTATTTTTTGATAAAAACTTATATTCTTTGGCAAAACCACAGTAGTTGAAAAAGTGTGCTTCATATGCTTTCTTCCTGCTTCACCTAATTGTCTACATAATTCTTTATCCTTCAATAAGTCAATAACTTTACTAGCATAAACAAAATGCTGTTTAGGGTCAACTATATACCCTGTTTTGCCATCTATCATCAACTCCTTAGCCCAACCAATATTAGAACTCACTAAAGGCTTTTCCATAGCCAAAGTTTCCAGCCAGGTCATTGGGAAGGCTTCTGCAAAGCTAGGCAACACTATTACTTGAGCTTGGGCAATATACGTCTTTATAGCCTGATAAGGTACTTCCTTCAAATGTGTTACGCACTGTTTAGCCTTTGGGCTTAAGGCTTCCTGAAATAAACTCCAGGTAGATTTTTGCGTAAACACATCAATATTATCCTTACCTATCAATACTAATTCGGCATTAGGCACCTGTTTAACAACCTCATTAAAAATAAAAGGCAATTCCAATACTCCTTTTTTTCTAACCAATGTTCCAAAATAAAGAATCTGTAATGGTTTTATAGGTTCATCAAGTGGCACAAAAACAGTAGTATCTATACTATTATGTATTGTTGTAATTTCTTTTTTCAAGCCAAATAATGACTTTGTCACCTGTCCTGTGAAACTACTGGCAGATACTAAGACATTAGCATTCTGTAAAGCTTTTCTTTCCAAAAAGCGGTGCTTCCACTTTTGTTGTCGTCCTTCCAAATGGCAAAAATAGCCATCACTTCCATTCATTCTAATAATTAACGGCACGGTAAATTTCATAAAGGCAGACAGTCCCGTCCAATCTGGCGCTTCAATTAATTGAATGCCATCAGTGTCAATATGCTTTTGAATGATGTTTTGTATACGCTTACGCTCTTTATACCAACTAAAAAGGCGATGTTGCTTTTTAGCAATACATACTAACCTAACACCGTTTTCAAAAAAAACCCTGTCTTGGGTTTGCCCTGTTACAAAAACAGTCACTTCCACACTCTGTTTTACCAGCGCTACAGCCAAGTTTTTAATGCTTGTCCCCAAACCACCTGATCTACTAAAATCTGGATGCGGGTATTCTGGTGTTAAAAACCCTATATGCATTCTACTAAATTAAAATGTTCATCAACCATTTTATCTAAACTAAACTGATCATGCACCAGAAGAAACACGTCTTTGGCTATCTTCTGCTCTTTCTTTAAGATAGACTCCAGCACCTGCTTTAGTGCACTAACATCGCCCGCTTGAAACACAAATCCATTATCACCATCTGTAATCAACTCTAAATTACCACCTACTTGTGTAGTAATTACTGGTACATTGGCCGACAAACTCTCCAATAATGACAAGCTAAAGCATTCCATATAAGTTGGCTGTATCATATAATCATAATTCCTGAACAATTTAGGTAAGTTTGCTGAACTTCCTTTAAAACTCACAATATTTTGCAACTTATACTGTTGTGATAAGGCTTTAAGTTCATTTTCCATAGGGCCTTCTCCATAAATATCAATACTTACTCCTTCTAAATCTGCACTATTTATTTGGTCTAAAGCAGCCAACAAATCTTGAATACCTTTAGATTGTCGTAAGTGAGAAGCAACAATAAATTGTTTTGCTTGTCTTAATTCTTGTTGTTTATAAATTGAAACATCAATGCCATTATATATAACTTTTACCTTTTTACGTAAGAAATAGCCGTAATCGTTCAATATATGATGTTTGGTATATTTAGACACTGCAATAAACTGATCAGTAAACTTAGAATACAGAACACCTTTTACTTTTAACTTAATTCGCTTTTTCAAAGGGAATCCGTCCAGTGGTCTTGGATTATGGTCCACAGCAATGCAATAAGCTTTAGTATACTGCTTCACCTTTTTATAAAATGAAGTACACAATTCCGTAAAATGGGTGACCACACAATTATAAACTGTAGTATTTTGCTTTAAATGGTTTAAAAACGTAGCCTCTACTGATGTGTCCTGTACTAATACAATATCTAAGTCCTTATAAAAATCAAACACCGCTTGTCCTTTAAAAAACCATTTTACATCACATCCCAACAACTTTGCTTTGGTATCATAAGCCACAAAAAACCGATCCATACCTCCTATTCGGTCTGGTCTTAATTGATAATTACAAATGACCGCTATGGTTTTTGATTTTAATTCAAGCATAATTGTATTGAGTTTACAATTCGCTGTGAGGTATGCTTCAACGCACAACTTACCTGCATTTCTAAGAGCTTTTTTTGGAACTGCAAACGTTGTTCTGGATTTTTTAAACTATTGTTTATTTCTTTAATTAAAGCTTCTTTTGTTTTAACCACAGCAACTGCACCACTTTCAACCACGCGTTTGTAATGTGCAAATTTTAAAAATCGTTGATCGTTATACCATCCATTTTCTGCATTTCCAAACACAGGGTTAATCACAGGCTTATCAAAACACATGGCATCCAAACTCATGGTGGAACACATATTTATAAACACATCACAATATTGTAAAATTCCTCTTAGGTCTTTAACGTCTACTCTATCAGGAACGCGTTGCGACCAAGTTTCTTGGTGGTCTTGTCTTACCAAATCCCACTTAGGGTAGTTCCATATTATGAAGGGATAGCGTTCTTTAAGAAAATGAAAGCGTTCAGGAGATTCAGCTGGCGAAGTGCGTACTATAAAGTTAACAGCTCCCAACACTCCATTTTGTATAGCCTCAGCAATAACCTCTATATATAAAGGGTCATTTTTACTGGTTGACACATCTCCACAACTAAAACAAATGGTTTGATGCTCTGCATTTAGCCTAAACTTCTCGAAAAACTCCTGTTTAGAAGTTTTATAGCGTTCTAATACATAAGGCTCAAATTGCGGTGTCCCTACGACATGTACTTGGGATGAGTGTATTTTCTTATAAAAATGCAATAGCTCTGTAGCCATTAAATGACTCCATACAAAATAGTGGTTAAAATCGCCTGCCATTCTACCCTTAGAGGCTAAATTATCCCAACTAAAAATAAAAGTACCATTTTTAATGTTCAATTGTTCCGAAGCATAAATTAATGGTGCTATATAGGGTGGACGTTGATGCGTAAAAAACAAAAAGTCCACCTCGTGTATTTTTAACATGTTGATATAGGCCTTAGTAATGTGATGGCTTTTAAACGTGCGTTGTTGTAGCCTATTAAAACGCTTAATCCAACTCTCAGAATTACAAACAGAGGTTATTAAAAACACAAGACGTTTAGCATAGCCTCTTATAGACCTACTTTTTGTTTTATTAGTACGAATGACATCTTTGATTCCAAAATTACCCTGCTTGTGCAATTGCAAGTGTGCCATTTCTTTTAATTTCAAAAAAAACCAAGTAAAAAAGTTATCATTAATGACAGGTAACTCCACTACTTTGGCATTCATTTCAAAATCCTCGTAAACTTTTTCCGGTAAGTAGGAATATATCACAACCTTATCGAAGGTAGTCTCTGCTTCGCGTAAAAAATCACTTAACATAAAATTTCTAAAACCAACACCATCAGTTATTACTATTCCCAAATTCTTCATCTAAAACGTTTAGCTCAATTATCGCAGTACAAGATAATTTTTTTTAATAATATCTTAATTAATTCAGTAACAAAGAAAAATTCACCAATTGCCAAATATGAAAACTGGAGTCATTATCCCCTTTTAAATATAAACTCCATGTATTATCAATTTCGTTTAAATTAAACCAGTGAGCATAATTACTATATTTTATTTTATCTATCTGTTCCTCTACAAATTGTTTTAGTTCCTTCTCAAGCCATTCACGTTGTGGTGTTTGCAGTGGTCGCTTTGGAGCATAGGATATGGATTGGGGTATATATTTAGTCATTACCTCTCGTAAAATACGTTTGTTTTGTTGGTCTTTTATTTTGAATTCGATTGGAAGTGAACATCCAAACTCCACTAATCGGTAATCCAAAAATGGTTCCCTCAATTCTGTAGAGTACGCCATAGATACCCTATCGTTAAAGCGTAAGGCTCTAGGAATTTTGGTATATATCAAGTCTCTGTATTGTAAATTTAGTAAAGAGTCTTCAAAAGGGCTTGGATATTGGTCTTTACCCATTCCATCACTAGTATCTTCGCTCAATATTTTAGGGTTAAAAGGCGATTTAGTAACCCCTTGAATTGTTGATTTTGTATTAGTAGTATAATAATCGTATCCTGCTAATTGTTCATCCATACCTTGACCATCCAATAACACCTTAACACCCTTATTTCTTGCTGTTTTAAATACCTTGGAATAGGCTAATGTTGGAATCCCCCCAAAAGGCTCGTCTTGAAAACTACTTATTAATTTAGATAGTTCTGGTACTTCAATAGCTTTTAAAAGTACTTTATGTAAGGGATTACTGTAATGACTTATCATTTGTTCTACCCAAGACAACTCATCATAGCGTTTATCATTAGTATAAAAGGTAAAGGCTTCAATTTTAGTTGAATTAACTTGTGATTGATTCACCAATGCCAACAATGTCGAACTATCCAAGCCGCCACTTACATTAAACCCAACAGGCACATCAGCTCTAAACCGTAATTTTACGCTATCAAAAAGCAAATCATGGTATTGTTCTTTAGCTTCAGTATAATTTTTTACTAGAGGTTGTTTTATCACTTGACTCGCAAAATCATACCATTGTGTAATGTTTAAGTTACCTTCATTAAGTTCTAAAAAATGTCCCGCAGGAAGTTGACAAACCCCTTCCCAAAATGTTTCATTTGGCAAACCGTAACTTCCAAAAGCAAAATATCGTCTCCATAGGTCTTGATTAGGTGTCTTTTTTATCCCACTTTTATGAATCGCCTTTATTTCACTTGAAAACACAAATCTATTTTGACTTTTACTATAATAAAATGGCTTTACCCCAAAACGGTCTCTAGCTGCAAATAATTTTTTTTTCTTTGTATCCCATATGGCAAACGAAAACATGCCATTCAACTTACCCAAACAAGACACCCCATACTTTATATATAGGGCCAAAAGCACTTCTGTGTCAGACTGAGTTATAAAATTATAATCATGCCTTAAACTTGCTTTTAATTCGAGATAATTATAAATTTCTCCATTAAAAACAATGTAATAACGTTTTGAATGATCAGTAAAAGGTTGGTTGGATTTAGGAGACAAATCAATTATTGATAAGCGATTATGCCCTAAAGCCGCAAAATTTTTATCATAAAAAACTCCTTCAGCATCAGGTCCTCGATGTGCTTGTGATTCCACCATAGCACACAGTAGTAACTCAAAATCTTCATGACCTATCAGTCCTGAAATACCACACATTTTATTGTTTTTTTGATTTTAAATAGCTTTCTGCTTTTTCCCAATCCTCTATAGTATCAATATTAATTTGTGCTCCTGCAGGAGACTCAATATATCCTAGAGTATTGCCGTACAGCGAATTCTGCTCTATTATCACACTCGTTTTAGTAATATAAATCAATCCATCCCTGTGATACGCTATAGGAAGCTCTTGACGCCTTGGTATAATATCAATTTCTCCAGTAGCAATCTTTAAGAACCCTTTTCTGTTTTCTTCAAATGTCCAATGCGGATTGTATTCCGTTGGCACCTTTTGAACCGAAACCAAGGCATCACATTCCGTATTACTGAATTTTCTTATAGCTTCATCTATAAAACCCCCTGATTTAAATGGGCTTGTCACTTGTAGCAAACAAACCGCATCAAACTGTATGTTTTGAGACTGGAAAAAATGAAGCGCATGTTGAATAACCGGTAATGTAGGCGAAATATCCTCAGCGAGATGAGAAGGTCTTTTAAATGGCACCTCTAAATTTAGTGTTTTTGCAACTGAAATAATATCATCATCATCAGAACTCAAAACCACACGAGACAATAGTTTAGACTCATTGGCAGCTTCAACAGTATATTGCAAAAGCGGTTTACCATCTAACTTCTTAATATTTTTTTTTGGAATCGACTTTGACCCTCCTCTTGCTGGTATAATTCCTAAAACACGCATTAGTATTGTATTGTTTTATGAAATTTAAATTTAACTTTGGCTAAAATTTCCGCTATTTTTTGACCACTATCTCCTTTACCATAAATAGTGCTTCTCGTGTTTTTAGGAGTTTTCAATTGTTGTTCAATTGCCGTTTGTATTTCGGCTTCATTATACATCACGTCAATTACATTTGTTCCTCTTTGCCTTCTATGTTGTCGCGTACCAATATTAACCACTGGCACCCCTAAAAACGAGCACTCCCTAATCCCTACACTGCTGTTACCAATCAGACACTGGCTATGCTTAAGTAGTTTTAAAAAATCTACCGAATCCATATTTTTAAAAAAGCGTATGTGCTTTGGGTTATGTTGCTCTCTAAATGAACGTATCCCATTGGAAGTTCCATCAGCACCTGCATCTACATTAGGCCAAAACCAAAATGTTGGTATTTTAAGCCTATTAATAACCTGCAATGTTTTTGTTATGTCTGCTTTTGCTTGTAAGTATTCATTAGTTACTGGGTGTTGGAGCACCACTAGATAATTTTTAGGCATTGTGTGTAATCCTCCAACTCCTCCATACTTTTCAATAGGGTTAAAATCCAAACCCTTAATCTGTAACAGGTCATTAGCAATGTCTATTGAAGGGCAACCTGTATTAAAGACACATTCTTCATCCTCGCCCAATTTTACCACCCGAGCTTTGGCATCTTCTGAAGCCACTAAATGAATATCGGCTAATTTGGTGTTTGCATGACGTACTTTTTCATCAATATTTCCAGTAACCTCACCTCCTTGTATATGTACTAGAGGTATATTTTGATAAGCTGCAGCAATAGATGTGGCTATCGTTTCAAAACGATCAGCAATGGTTATAACAGCATCTGGTTGAAGGTTGTAAAACACATTGGACAGTTCCATAACTCCCAAGCCTGTAGTTTTTGCCATAGCTGTAGGGTTCTCACCCTCCAAAACCATAAACACTTTTTCTGTAATTGTAAACCCGTCTTTAATGATATAGTCCGCTGCGTTGCCATAACGATCCAACAAGGCTGAACCAGCAACTACTAATTGTAATTCGAGCTTTGGGTGTTCGTTAATGGCTTTTAGTACTGTTTTTATTCTGCTATACGATGGTCTTGCTGTGACTACCACACAAATCTTTCGTTTCCCTTGCTTCATACTAAATCTTTATCGTTTAAAAACTCCCATGCGCTCATTTCTTTTACTAATTGCCTACCTATAACCTTTTCAAAATCAAAAGCATCAATACCATATCCTTTCGGTTTTTTGGCTTCCAAATCAGAGAAGGTGATTCGATGTCCTTTAGGTAAAGCTTTATTAACGGCTAATGACTTTTCAAAAATAGCTTTTAAATCCTTAAATGCAGAATTATCTCTTTTGTTTATTGGGTTCTCAAGCGCTTTTTCAATGTTTCTAACAGCACTTACCAACGTACGTATTTCGTCAATAGTTAAGGATGAGGTTACATCAGGCCCTGTTTCCTGTTTGTCAAAAACTGCGTGAAACTCTAAAATTTCTGCGCCCATTATTACTGCAGCAATACTCGTTTCAGGTTTTGCTGAATGGTCTGAAAAGCCCACTGGAACACTATAACTTTGTTTTAACTCTTCAATTACATTTAGGCCATATTGTTCTGGTTGTGTTGGGTATGAGGTAGTACACTGTAAAATAGAATAGTTTACACCTTTTGTTTTTAAGAAATCTATCGTTTTATCAAGCTCATTATATGCACTCATACCTGATGATAGAATTACAGGTTTTTTGGTTTGTGCAATTTTTTCCAACAACAAGAAATTATTCACCTCTCCAGATCCTATTTTATAACGTTTAACACCAACTTCCTCCAATACATCAACAGCAGCATTACTAAAGGGTGAACTCATAAACTCTAAACCAACCGCATCACAATGCCCTTTTAAGGCTTTCCATTCTTCCACAGTAAACTCCATAGCTTTCCAGTAGTCAAAACGTGTCGCATAGTCGTTACTAAATTTAATCCTAAAAGGTTCATAAATGCTGCTTTCAGCCTGTGCTATATGTGTTTGAAATTTTATTGCGTTTACTCCTGTTGTGGCTAAAGCCTCTATATAATCATGGGCTTTTTGTAAACTCCCATGGTGCGCTTGAGCGATTTCGGCTATGATAAAAACATTCATATTTAATCAATTTTTCTAGCAACTATACCGTAGCTCATACCTTGAGCTTTAGGATAACGCTTTTCTATAAGTTTCTCCAATTGTAGCTTTAAAAACTCTTTTATTCCTTTTGTTTTTCGTGTTTGATACTTTGTATCAACCACTGCGTATTCCAAAATTTCAAAGCCACTTTGTTCTAAAAAAAACTTCACAATATGCTCCCAAGGCGTAAAAACATGCTGTTCCTTTAAGTGTTTTTCCTGAAATGCGTAAAGTACTCCTTTCAATAAAAGATTAATTCTGTTTTTACTCGATTGAGGGTTAGGTGTTGTTAAAATAAGTACACCATCCTTTTTTAAATGTTTACCTATATTCTGAAGCCCTAACAATGGATTAGCCAAATGTTCTAACACCTCCAAAAACAAAGCCATATCAGCAGGTTGAGATGTTTTAGGCGCAAGATTATTTAAATCCCAGATAGTGGTTTGCTTTATTTTTTTCAAATAATCAAATGGCTGCCAAATAGCTCCTAATTTTTCAACATGAGCTTGCATAAAACCATAACCTGCTCCTATATCACTAATTACACTAAGGTCTGGGTTTGCATATTTTTCTAACATAGTTTTAGCAAACACCTCTCTATCTTCAAATGTATTTAATAAATTACTCATGCGGTTTCCAATATATAGGCACTTTCGGCAAGTTAGTAAATTCTCTATATTGACTATTACTTAAACGATATCTATTTGTAAGAAACTTAGGAACATGTATTAATATATCATAAAATGCTAACATTAAAGCCCTAGTAGCTTGCATGTTCCCTTTAAAAGTTTTTCGTCTCAGTTGACTCCAAATACTAGATAAAAACAATCTAAAAGCAATAGCAAATGGGTAACACATAAAATACACATACCATCCAGCTCTTAAAGATCGGCGTTGTCGCTGCAAATAATCTTTTTGTGTTTTTCTAGCAAGCATATCTACTCTATGTTGGACCAACACCTCTGGCGCATAACGTATATACCATCCCTTTTTAAACAACTGTAAAGCGGCAAACTGTTCTTCTCCATAAAACTGAAACCATTCAGGGTAATCAGGAATCTCTTTCCATGCTTGCATACGCCAAACGTGTCCACAACCTACAAAACCATTAACAGCGTAAGACACATCTGAAGTCGCTGTTTTCTTTGGCGCTTCTTGCCCCCAAAAAATACGGAATGTCAAGAGTCCACAAGTTGGATTTGTTTCAAAATATTGCGAAATAGTTTCCAATACGTTTTCAGTAAGAAAATGAGCATCGTCATCCAAACTGACACTATACTTAGCAGTAGTTGTTCTGAGCATATAATTACGGTGATACAAATACCCTTTACTTTTAGACTCTAGCCATAATTGAATATCAGATTGCTGAGATTCTAAAAAAGCTTGGGTTCCATCTGAAGACCCATCGTCACAAATAAAACACTCTACATCGCCCCTCTTTAACAATGGGCTTAAAGTGACTAATGTCCTTTTTAACTCTTTTAACCTGTTTTTAGTTGTAATTAGTATGGAAAAATTATTGTTCATTCTTGAACATAGCATTTAATTGTTTCTGCAAAAACTCTGTACTCAAATACCCTTCTATATCTGGCCTATTGAGTTTTAACTTTTCAGGTGTTTCTTTCCATAAGAAGTAAAGCTCAATAAGAAATTCTGAAATAACTGTCGAATCCGAAGGCCTGCAGGCATATTTATAATCTAACCCCAACAACCTTCTTACCTCACTTTGTTCTGGAGCTAAAGACATTATTGGAGAATTAGACTTTACACAATGCGGAAACTTACCTGGTAAAAACGGACTTATATCTGCGTCTGCTTCTAAAATTACATTAACACTTGCATACTCTTGAACATAATTTGCCTCATCAAAAGACACATAATTCATACTACAATATAAGCTTGAACACTTGGTCTTTTCTTCTAACAAATATTCCTTATGTTCACTTGCATCCCCCAAAAGTAATAATAAAGAATTTTGTTTGGCTTCAGGTATTTTTTTTAAAAACAATTTATACGCTTCAACTAAACCTTGGGGCTGTCTTTGTTTTAGTAAATTTCCTGCATGCAATATGGTGAATTTATTAAAATCAAAATACTCTAACTTTAAAGGTCTTTTATTGCGGATTTCTAAATCATAACTTTGGTGAGGAATTACTGACCCTGTCTTTAAGAAATTAGGAAAGTAGTTTCCCATCCATTGCATTAAAAGCAAACTAGGAAACACAGAAAACTCTGCCTTATCCGAAACATCTTTAATAAACTGTTCTTTAACCTCATACCCTTTTTCATACCAGTTATAAGGTTTAGGATAACAATGAAAGGGATAGGGATCATGCATATATGCCACCCATTTTTTATATAACTTTGGAAACTTCAACATGGCATGATGAGATTTAAAATTACCTCCATGACTCAATGTAAAAATATAATCCTCATCGGTATAATGTTTTCGTATTGAGGCTGCAATACTATTTGAATCGTTATAATAGGTAAAAGAAAATCCAAAGACAGAATCTACCCATGAGAACAAATCAACTTTAAAATGTCTTAAAACAAGTCGTCTTGTTCTACTTAGCACATACAATAAATTATACTTTAGTTCCTTTATAGAGATACAATCTACACCTTCAATTTCAATGTTTTTTCTTGTATAATGCAATATTTTCACTCCATAACCTAGGGCAATCAAAGATTTTATTAGGGACATTCTACCCTTAGCTCCACTACTACTATTAACATCAATAGACTCTACTACAATTAATATCTTTCGCATATTAGCTAATTTTCTTTTTGAGACTCTTTAATAAGACATACAGCTTATGTCTAAACAAAAACAAAACTACATTATATTGACTCACTTTCATGGTAGCAACCACATTTCTAAAAAAAACCTTATCCTTAAAATTAAACGCACTTGACAAAAAGAACTTTTTAAACTTTGCATCTAACAGACTATAGTGCTTTAAATTATTAATAATTAATAGCGTTGCTTTCTTCTTTGACACTCTTCTTACATTATCACCACTCCAGTACTCTCCAGTATTAGACTGTGAATGCTTACGGTTGTAATACAAAACTGCCAGTAACACTACACCTTTAGGTTTTCTCAGTAATACTCTTACAAAACATTCCCATTCCTCGGCATACTGTAAATGTTCATTAAACCGTAAATGATCAAAACAACTAGATTTCCATAATACGGTACAGGAAGCCATACCAATTTGTTGAGTTACTACTTTAAACAAAAAATCATCTTTTGCAGGTTCTGTCTTAATAACATCCAACGGTTCTAATAAATCAATACTAAACGACTTTTCAAAAGATTGTTTTTGATAAAGACAAAAGTCAACATTTTTAGTCTCTAAAACTTTTAATGTGGTTTCTAGTAGGCATGGATGCACAATATCATCATCATCAAAAAAAACAATATAGTCTCCTTCAGCTAGATCTAACCCATAATTTCTACTTCCAGGTAAGCCTTTTAAATAACGTTCAGGACGTCTTAAATACTTAAACCTTGTGTCAGCTTGAAGTACTTTAGAAATAACCTCTTGGGTATTATCACTTCCTCCGTCATCAACAATTAAACACTCCCAATTTTGATAGGTTTGATTTCTTATAGAAGTTAGTGTTTCTAAAATAAAATGTGCCCTATTATAAGTGGCCATTATAATAGATACTTTAAGTTCTTGCATTTATACTTCTATTAAATTATCAAAATAACGATTTGCTTTTTGGATAAATCGATGGCTCCCTGTTCCTTTTTTAGAGCTCAAACCGGTAATCGCATAAAAAGCCATACCATAAAAATAAAAACAATCCCAGACACTAAATCCTACCACTTTAAAAATAGCAGAAATTAAATGTAATTGCGTTAATGATTTATAAGCCCTTGTAAAAATAAAATCTCTATAAATGATATAGCAATACCGTTTAAAAGCTTGTTTTTGCAATCTAGTCAAAGCCCATTCGGTAGCATTTCTAATCATCATCTCATAACTATCTACTACTTTTTGATTATAGGTTGTTATATCCAAATCTTTTTCTGCCTTACTGTGCCTGTAAAGCGTATCAGTTTTAAACTGCCGCTTAATAACTACTTTATCTTTCATTAACACACGTATATGAAAATCAACATCCTGAAAACGTTGCAAACCCTCATTAAACCATATCTCTTTTAAAACACGTTTATCCCAAAAGGCATCCATAATTGTCCAAGGAAGTCTATAACTTAAAAAAAGCAACAAATAAGCTTTATTAGTTGTAGTAAAAGGGTCAACATTTATAGCATTACTAATAGATGTGTTTGAAAATAATTTAGCCGTATTGGAAATTAAAACACTGCTTTGACCATCATTGATATTACTAACTCGATCAAACAAACAATCTATCAACAATAAATCATCAGAATCTAAAAATAATAAATACTGTCCTTTACTTAGTTGTTTACCATAATTCCTACAGGCATTAGCACCTTTAGGTCTATCCTCAGGTCGTTGGTAGTATTGAATACGCGGGTCCTTGGCACAATAAGTATCTAGTAAAGCTGCTGTACCATCAGTACTACCATCATCTACAACAATACACTCCCAATGGTTATAAGTTTGCGCCAATACACTATCAAGCGTTTCTCCTATCAAATGTGCTCGATTAAAGGTGGGAATTATTATGGATACTAATGGTTTATTACTCATTACAAATAGTTGTCAATACCATTTACTTATAAATTACTGTTTCTTCTTTTATTTTTTCTTCTTATAAATCACATCACAAATCAGTTATTTCTTTTTGTTTGAAACAACCTGTTCTAACAACTTCTGCAAAACCCCAATATGTCGCTCCAAAGTAAAAAACCTATTAACACGCTCCTGTCCAGCTCTTCCAAGCTGTTGCGCATAATCAACATCATCAAGCAATCGCAACATATTTTGGGTCATAGCCTTTACATCATGCTCATCACTTAACAAACCCGTTTCGTTATGCACAACAACATCAGGTATTCCAGCATGATAGGTAGACACCACAGGTAACCCTGCAGCACTAGCTTCCAGCACAGCTAGAGGTGTACCCTCCATATCACCACTGGCTGCAGTAATTGAATGCTGTACAAAAGCCAATGAACGACTTAGCAAACTCCTATAAACTTCAGGACGTATAATCCCTAAAAACTCCACCTGAGACTGCAACCCTAAGTACTGTGCTAAATTCTTACAAGTATTCAGCAAATCACCATCTCCTGCCATAAGCAATCGCGCATCAGGATGCTGTTCTAAAACAGCTTTAAAAGCCAATAAAGTATAATAAGGCGCCTTTTTATCGGTAAATCGACCTATAGCAATAAACTGTCGGTGTGTAAAACTAGGCTCTATTGTGGTAAATTCAGGTTGCGGCCCATACACATTATATACTAATTTAGCTTTAGGACATCCAAGTTTAAGTAGTGTAGTCTCCATAACTCTAGACACCGCAATAACCTTAGAGGCCAATTGAAACACTTCTCGATACGCATCACAACGCGCTATAACATCCTGCCTACTGGCATCATAACCATGAAAATGAACCACCACAGGCAAACTCAACGAAGCCAAAATACTCCTTAAGTTATGGGCCTGTGTGCCATACTCTACTAGTACTACATCAACTCCTTGCTGTTTAAATGATGTACGCAACATACAATCCCTCACATAACCAGAAGGCTTCTTAAACAATTTCGCAATCGCTTTAAAATACAACCGCTTCCATTGTCCTACTAAACCTCCAACACCCTCTAAGCGTATACCCTCGCCTGAACCATAATAATAACATATCTTACCACGCAAATACTGCTTATGCGCCTGGATAAACGTTTCTGAATAAGGATTCTGACTAGGAGTTAAGATGGCTATAGTCATATCAAAATAGTTTAAAAGTCTTTAGCACTTTCTTTACAGTACGTTTTAAAAGCGTTTTAAGTTTTACAATCAAAGACTTCTTTTCAAAGTCAGATTCTGTTCGCGATTGCTGATGAATCCCTTTATTAAAAAAAGCAGCTATAACATCTACCTTTGAGTAATTGAGCAAATTATCCCTATAACGCTCAATATAAGGAATCAAAAGTGCATCGTCCTTCCATAAATAAGCACCCTTAAATAAGCTATTGGTAAAATGTATAAACACAATAGGAAAAGTATTATTAATCAAAACCGTACCATCGGCTTGCGCCACACGTTGGCAGTCAACTATATTCCAATTGGCAACATTACACCCTCTATGAGTAATATGTCCCACACCTTCAAATCGAGTTGGAAGAATATCCAAATAACGCTGATCTACATAAAAACCGTCATTTCGGTTAACCTCACACTTAAACAAACACAATTCAGCCCAATAACTCATAGCTTTAATTCCCTTTTTGCTTGCTCCTACAAAACCTCCGTTATAGATACCATCAAGAAAATTATGTCTAAAATTAGTTTCGCTTATACTAGGGTCTGAACAACGCCAATGCGGAGAAAGCAACATACTCCTTGTTTCTAACTCCTTCCATAAAAAAGTATAATCAGCAAAAAAGTAAATATCACTATCCACATAAATAACATGGTCATAACTTCTATTTAAAAGCTCAATCATTACCAAAGGTTTCATTCCCCAACGGTAAGCATCATGATAAACAGTCGCATATTTCTCATGCATTTGTTGAGCTAAACGGTTATCTTTAAAATCAGCTACAGTTAATAATACAATACCTCGTGCCTCAAACTCATCTTCATAAGCTGTATCTAAAGTACCATTACTTACAAACACACAATAATCTACAGTATCATCATAATCTTTAAACGAATCATGTAAGGCTAAAGCATAATGCGCATAATTATTAGTAATAACAGTACAAATAATATTTCTCATAAACTCAGTTTTTTTCTTACAACCAGCATGCAATAAGCCAACTGCAATTCAATAGGTAATTTTAGCTTTACATTAGGAAATCGTCCCAAGGTTCTTTTTTTTAAATAACATTCCAAAACAATCCAATTATACTTGTTTAAATAAACCAACCTATCTAGAAAAGTAGAGTACTGCTGTATAATTGTATAATATTCATTAAAACGGGTTCTTTCACTTTCTAACAGTTTAAATGTGCGAGTAGTATCTTTGTGTTTCCTAAAATAGTTCATAGGCTTACTTACATAACCAATACTACCATAACTTAACAACTGTAACCACAATTGCCAATCACCACAATATTTCATACCTAATGGTAATCTCACATTCAACACTGCTTCTTTTTTAAACAATGCTCCACTTGCGTTTGGTATAATGTTTCTATATCTAAAGTAACGCTTTACTTCATCTTGTCCTGTATTAATAAAACTATTGTTCCAGCGATGCTCATCCATAGCCGAAGCCCATGTATCTAAATACATTTTACCAGAAATTTCATCTTTATGCTTAGTGGCACAATAAAGTAAAACACAACTTGTGTCAGACTCATAAAAGCTAAGTAATGTTGATAAAAAATCAAGCTCACAATAATCATCACTCTCGGCAATCCATATCCACTCGCCTTGTGCCAATGCAATACCCTTTTGCCATTGCTTAAACGGACTACCAGAGTTTACGTCATTAAAAACCATATGGTTTACTTTTGGGTGGTTGCTGTAGGCTTTCAACACCTCTTGACTCCCATCGGTTGATGCATCATCCAATACAATCACCTCAAAATCCTGAAACGTTTGACCTAACACACTATCCAACCGCTGTTGTAAATACGGTTTATGGTTGTAATTAGGGATGATTATAGAGACTTTAGGTAAATGCATAGAAGTATCAAGTTGTTAAGGCATTTTTAGTAGCTTCTAAATATTGCGTTCCATACTTTATACATGGCTCTAAATGATTCCCTTCAGCCCACTCGTTCATGGCATTAATAAATATAAAATTCTCCTCACTAGAAAAAGGATTAAACGCCTTCACTAGACTACGTAACCAGGACTCATACAACTCAGGTGAACTTCCTACTGCTATTACAGCAGCTTTTCCTTTTCGCGCTGTATTATCCCATGCAGGCGTTACGCAACGATACAGTTTATAATCTGGAAGTGAACGATGAATCAATTCATCTACTCCTTTCTTAAAGTCTCTTAAATCTAATGATGCTTTGTTTTTCTGTACAATTCTTGTCCACATTTTAGGCTGCTGCTGTAGCAGTTTATGCTTTATAACTTTATGCGGAGAAAACTCCACTGCAGCATCAAACTGTATTTGCCTTGGGTCAGTTTGCGCTCCAAAACTTTCAGCAAAACACAAATACAATCCTTTAAAACCAAATTCTTTTATTGCTATTTCCTGCCATATTGTAACAGTTTTTACAATATCAGGAAATAAATTATGCCTGTAAATCATAAATACAGGCTTATCATCTACAGTAATGTAGCGGTCATCTGAAAAGACATGCTCACACAACCATCGCATATGTGCCTCATCATCATCAATACCGTAATCTTGTTGCATAAGCACATCTTCATCTTTACCATCCCAACGACGAGTCCAGTTTTCATTAGCCCAACACAACATAAAAGGCATATTTAAATCTTTTTGTTTCAGCATACCATCAATAGGTGCTTGCAGTAAACGTTTACCATTAAACCAATAATGGTAATAACAAAACCCATAAATACCATAATCCTTGGCTATAGCAGCTTGGGCTTGTCGTGCTTCTGGTAATCGTAAGTCATAAAAACCCAAGTCAGTTGGCAACTGTGGTTGGTAGTGACCCTCATACAAAGCTTGGGCTTTAGTAACATTAGTCCACTCAGTAAAACCCTTTCCCCACCAAGCATCATTTTCTGGTATAGGATGAAACTGAGGCAACACAAAAGCAATTGCACGCAATTTTTTATCTATCATAATGGTTTCTTCATTACTATAATTTCTATATACTCTGCTCGAATACCGTACTTCAAATCATCAATATAAACAATTTCACAGTCAGCACCTGTATGTGTTTCTATAAAGTCTTTAATATCATAACCCCAATGAAAAGTTACTGGTGATCCTTTTTTATCTACCGGGTTACCATGCCATTCAGGTTCAAATAAAAACTCCGGACTTCCATCTGGATTTTTGGTAGCCCAACGCTGTGTTTTTTTATGCTTATTAATAATGGGTACTGAAAAAATATGTGCACCTCCTGGTTTTAAGGTTCTATAAATCTCTTGAAATGCTTTTTTTGGTTCGTAAATATGTTCCATAACATCAGAAGTAACTACCAAATCAAATGCTTCGTCATCAAAAGTTTGCTGCTCTAAATCTTCATGACGTACACCATTTACATAACTTCCTAAAGAGGCTTCTGGAAAAAATTGAGTTTCAACATAGTGTTTTGCTTTAGCTTGTAACAACACACTATGCCCTCTTTTTCCTGGTGAAGACTCGTGGATGAACAACTCACTCCAATTAGGGTAATAATTTTTAATAGTTTGCATTAAAGCTCGCTCTCTAGGTATACATCCACAATTACTACATTTAAAATGGTCTCGTAACCATGAGTTCCTCGCTACAAACAAAACATCCTGCTCACAACAAGGGCAAAAACCAGACTGCTTAAAAAAGAAGGCGCCTATACGGTTTTCGTAAAGAACAGATAATTTTAACCTAATATGCTTTTTTATTTTTTTAAACATTCTCTATCACATTAGTTTTTTCAAAACATAAAGTCCTTTTCTGTTATCCTCAAAACTATACCCAAACTGAAGTATATCTTCTTTATACAATTGTGATACTAATGCCTTTTCTGAATTTGTATAAAACAATGAATAATCTTTTTTTCGTTCGCTTTTATTTTGAAAGACATTAAATTCTTTACTTATATCAAGAGAAGACAACACTTTTTTTATATCCATAGAAAAATTTTCAAACCGCCCAATATAGTCAGGCTTGTATACTCCGTGTGTTTCAAAAAAATTAGTCTGCGGCAATAAATGATCTCCTAAATAATTACTATTAGAAGAATTATTTAAAATATCATGAAACGCACTTGCTTTATTTAAAAAATCCTTAAAACTACCTTGTACTCCAGAAAACTTCTGTACAAAATTATAATCTGAATATGCCCTATCCCAAGGGTTTCTAACAAACACAAACTTAAAATAGTTACTCCATTGTTCTTCTGTAACTAATTCTGTTTCCAAAAGCTGTTTTGCTGTAGCATGTTGCATATGAAGCTTACGCTTAGGACACCAACCAAAAAGTCTTTCATAATCTGGATTATTGAAATGAAACTTTACTTTTGGGTAAAAAAAAGAATTAATACTAGTTCCTGCTGTTTTTGGAATATGGATAAAAATACATTTGTGTTTATGTGATATCATAAAAAACCTTTCTTAATTAAAACACTTTTCACATACCAAACATCAGTTCTCGAATCATAAATATCTCTCTGTATGTGCTCTGAAACAATTTTAAAACCAAACGCACTCAATTCAGCTTTAAAGCTCTGAATTGTGCCATGTTCTTCTTTGCTCTCTACTTGTTTACCCTCAGAGAAATTCCATAGATCATTTGTATTAGGCGCAATATCAATAGTCAAAAGAAACTCACCTCCCTTTTTTAGTAACTTTGCTGCCTTTTTTAACATCTTTAAACGTGTCTCTCTTGGCATATGTTCTATAACCGATATTGAATAAATACAATCATATCGTTTGTAAGTTCTATACTTAGTAAAATCTTTATGTTTAGATACAATATTCTTTTCAAAATAACTGTAGTCCAAATAACCCCATTCATTCCAATTTTCCTTATCCTTTAAATGTCGTACAGTTGGGTGTAAATCTACTGTAGTGACTTGCATTCCCATGTCATTAAGACATATTGGCACTGGACAAACACCAGCGCCTATATCTAAAACCTTTAGATTAACTTTATGCTCTAGCTGCTCTAATATCCATGTATATTCAAAAACTCTTGGATAATGCGCAGTATAAAAGCTAAAATGATGCCTTGACACATCTACAAGATACTGCAACAAATCAGGTCGTTCAACTTCTTTATATGCTTTGTTTAAATATAAAGACCCTATATCTCGTTGATGACTATATTCATTAACAGTACCTACCAAGACAGAAACATCCCTATATTTTTTTACAATTGCTAGTTCATCAAACTTATTGTAATTAGAAACCTCATTTATAATCGCATTGTGAAAATGTGTAATAGTAGACGTATATCCTGAAACTTCGTTGTATGCTCCAATAACTATTCTCGAATTTGCCTTTTCCACTATCCCTTTTACAATTTCCTTAAATACATTAGGGTCACTTTGATGTATTAAAACATCAAAACAAAAAACAATATTTGCATCTTCTATTAAATCATCTGAAATAGAAGCAACCTCAAACCTCCAATCTGGCCTTTTATTTCTTCCAATCATTACAGCCTCTTTAGAAACATCTAATCCTATATAATTCTTAAAAGGCATGTCTTTCATTAGCTCTAAATCGCCACATCCTACATCTACTATATTCTGTGATGTTTTACCATAGGTCAATCGCTTAATTAATGTTTTTTTTAACTCCAGCACCTCACCTCTAGACCCAACTCCACTCCCTAAGCTTGGACATATTTTATATCTATAATCCCAAAACAAAGAATTACTTAATCCTTTTTCTAAATCTTTATTTATCCGTGAGTTAATTAATGCTATTGCTTCTTTAACTTCACTCTTATTTTTAGGTTTTACCTGCATATGTTCATCTACTTCTTGATGAAAATGCACTATCTTAGGTTGAACATTATGTACATTAGGTATATGAATTGGGTAATTCCATTCTATACCTAGATGAGTCACCTGCTTCTTTAAACTACTCATTGCCAAAGCAAAACCAACTTGGTCAGCATGTTTACTATATGCATCGGTAAACAAACTCTCTTGCTCAATACAAAGACTAGCATAATTAATCCATTGTGGAGCTAATTGCTTTAAAAACTCTTTTTTAATTATATACAAACCACCGTTGCAATTATTCCAATCAGTTAATTGCTCCCCGTCCAAGGGAAAACTGCTTTCTATCTGGGTAATTGGCAATTCATTTTTATCAAAAATGGCTTGTAAGATTTCTAGAGGTGGATTGGGAAAATCTACAACCTTGGCATAAACGTCATCTACAAAACCAATGCCACTTATGTCTATAACCGCTGTATCGCAATCCGTTAAAAACACATAATCATAATCATCTTCCTTTACAAAAGTTTCTAATTGCACTAATTTATTACAATACTTATTTTTAGGATCAAAAGCAGCCTTATATATTAGATGTACACCTAAAGACTCTAAATAAGAAGTATAATCCTTCGGCAACTCCGAAACAATATGTATGTATATACTCTTTGGTTCAATTCCTACAGCAAGCAAGTTAACTAGCCATATATAATTTTGTACAGCCATTAATGGCGTATAATCCAATACACAAGAGAAAAAAAACTTTCTATTCATTTTTAAACAAATAATCTTTATTAGTAAGTTGAGAATAAAAGAAATCTAAATCATCCCTACTGAAAAGAGATTCCCAACTATTAATTTTTGCTGCGTTAGGTTTTAAACCAACTTTACTCTTAATTGGGTCTATTTTTGTATTTCCAAAAACTTTTTCTTTATAATATTTAATTGGGAAAAACTTTTTATTAATCTGGTTATAAACTTTGTGCGGATTATTTTTTAAATCTTCAAAACTTAAATAGAAAATATTTCTATTATTTAATTCAAGCCAACTATCTATATGCTTTTCCCAATGTTGTATAATATTCATTTTAGGATACATTTTTTGTCCTGTACCTCCAAACCAATCAATATCTTTTCTTAAATAATCACTAAAAGAAATACCTTTCCAATCAGTATTATAAAACCCTGAATTCCATAGCGAGGCAATTACTGCTCTACCATCTCTATATATATAAATTGTCTTTTCAGATATTTCAGTCTTATCAGGAAAAAAATGAGACCCAAACAGCTTATGATAAGGCTCTCCTTCCTCTAATAATATTTTATTTGACCAATGTCCGTAATAAATAGAACCCTCCGAAGATAAGTCGTGATTTTGGTAGAAGTTTTTTGCCAAAAAAGCTTCTAAAAAATGAGTCCCACTTCTTGGGTGAGAATATATTTTAATATAATTATTCTTCATATTTTATTTAAATCCCAATCTCCATAAAATTGTATTGGTGAATGCCCTGTCGGCACTCCTACTACATTAATTGACTTTATATTAGAATCATAATAATAGATATCACCTCTTGCCCCATTTGTCTTAATCTCATTTATTGCAACTCCAATAGTATAAGTTCCTTGTCCCAATATTAGATTATCTATTTTAGCTGTAATATCAACTATTCCTTTTTCATTAAATATATTATTTGAAATAACCGAATAAAAATTAGCAACTTGCTTAGCGTCTTTATCAATAAATGAGAAATTAACAAAGTAATCCCTAGTTTCATGACTCACATTAAGTTTTAATCTTAAAACATATGACTTATTAAATTCAAGGCTAACAAACTTTTCATTATTATTTAGCGCTCTATTATCTTTATAAATGTTGAATTCTTTTAGCTTAATCAAACCATTTCCGCCAATGATTTTGTCAGTATTTTGAAACTCATTATAATACTTTTCAATCCCACTAGAAACATTAACACTATTTTCTATTGATTCACCATGCTTCAGTAGAATAATTTTATTAGCTATTCTTGCAACTTGAGGCATAGTATGGGATACAAAAATCACAGCAGTAGTTTTTAGCAATTCTCCAATTCTAGTTAAACATTTCATTCTAAACCCAACATCACCCACAGCCAATACCTCATCAATAATCAATACATCAGGTTCCATTTGGGCTGCTACTGCAAAGCCCAAGCGCACTTTCATCCCACTACTGTAATGCTGCACTGGCATATCTATAAACTCATCAAGCTCTGCAAAAGCAATAATAGCCTCCAACTTGCTGTCAATCTCTTTTCGGCTAAACCCTAAAACAGCACCATTGTTATAAATGTTTTCACGCCCAGTAAGTATAGGGTTAAACCCTGCACCCAACTCAATCAATGCGCCCACGCGCCCTCTTATGGTAACTTTACCAGCATCAGGGTTAATAAGCCCATTCAATATCTTTAGCAACGTACTTTTACCAGCTCCATTATGCCCAATTAAGCCCAAACACTCTCCGCGTCGCAACTCAAAATTAATATCCTTAACCGCCCAAAACTCCTTAGCTCGCAATTGGCTCTCCTCTTGCGATCCTCGTATCCCACTCAACAAGTCCTTAACACCATACCACAAGCTCGTCTTTAGGTCCTTGCAAAACTTTTTGCTCAAACCCTCAACCTTAACAAGAACCTCGTTATTATGTTGTATGTTACTCATTAGTTATTTAATTTAAAATCGTTTAGTCGTGAATCGGATAGTCGTGAATCGGATAGTCGTGAATCGTGAATCGGATAGTCGTTTCACTACTCACTACTCACTTTTCACGCCTCCACGTCTCACTACTCACTTTTCACGTCTCACTACTCACTTTTCACGTCTCACTACTCACTTTTCACGTCTCACTACTCACCACTCACTCCTCACGTCTTCCTCCTCACATAATTCCTATATCCCAACAATAGTTGTTTCACATCAATCAACAAATCATTTAAAATAGTATTAGGCTCTGAAAACTTCAAACGCAATACAATTAAATACTGTGTTTCCAATTCAGCAACAGAACCTAAAGCAATATTTATAAATTGCAACAACTCCTTATCGCTTTTTCTAGCACTCCCTTCAGCAATATTGGAAGGAATAGAAACAGCAGCTCTACGCATTTGCGAAATCAAACCATATTTTTCTTCATCAGGAAACAATGTCGTCCAGTCATAAACCTCAACCACTAGGTCCATGCTTTTCTTCCACACATCTAAATCCTTATGATTCATATCTTTATTTTCTTTAATATTTTATCGTGAATCGCATAATCGTGAATCGAAAATCGCATAGTCGTGAATCGTGAATCGGATAGTCGTTTCACTACTCACTTTTCACGTCTCACTTCTCACTCCTCACATCTCACTTTTCACGTCTCACTCCTCACGTCTCACTACTCACTTTTCACTACTCACTTTTCACTACTCACGTCTCACTCCTCACTACTCACTCCTCACGTCTCCCTACGCACTCAACCGCTCCACAATAATTGGAATCGCAATACGATACATCACCAACCCCAAAAACAATAAAGGCACACAAGCAGCAATAACCACTATAAAGTAGCTTAAAAACTCTGGCGAAAACCCAACTACCAAATCGCGCGTGGTTAAAATAATAGGCGTTATAGGATTATACATCATAACCGTTCTCATAAGTCCAGCATCAGGAATAGCATACACTACAGGAGTAGCATACATTAAAAACTGCATACCAAACGTAATAATCTTACCAATATCTTTATACAGTAGCCCCAAAGGCGTTAAAAACAACCCTACGGTAGTCCCAAAAAGAACAGCTGCCAAAATAGCAAAAGGCACTAGCAGTAAGCTCCAATGAAACCCAACCCCAAAGGCAAACACAAAAAACACTAAAAGCAAAAGCTTAATAAAGCTATCAAACAACAGTTTATAAACCCCTGAAAGCAACAAGGCTTCTTTAGGGAAGTTAATCTTGGTAAGTATTCCTTTTGCAGCATTTGTATTTTGCATTGGCGAATTAATTGCTGCCACCATAATAGACCATATCAATGTACCTGAAAAGGCATACACAGGATAAGGCACACCTGTATCCGACAAGCGAACAGTACCACTATTGTTTAAAAAAATCCATACCAAAGCAGTACCTATAGGCATTACAAAAGCCCAAATAATTCCAAGGTAAGATTGTCGGTACTGGGCTTTAATGTCACGTTCTGCCAATTGTCTCGCTAAAAAACGCGAGCGCAACATATCTCCCAAACTCGCTTTAAGTAAAGCACCAAATTTTATAGTACGTTCTTTTTGATAAACTCTTGTTTCTAAAGCCATTAATGCAAAGCGTAGTTATACTGTTCTTGTTTGAAGCTAATATACTAAAACACCTATTAAACTTAAGGGAATTACGTAATTTATTACAAACTCCTGTAATAATTAATCATCACTTGTAAGCCTTCGTCTATAGATACCAACTCCCTGTTTAGTACTGCTTTCATCTTGGTAATATCAGGACACCGACGTTTCATATCGCCTTCCTTTAAAGCAGGCAAGTGCACAATCTCTGAGGACGACCCTGACAACTGAACAATACGTTTAGCAAGATCTATAATACTAATCTCTAAATCGTTACCAATATTTAAAACGTCATTCACATATAGATTCTCTTCAAAAGCTTTAATACAAGTGTCTACATTGTCATCTATAAAACAAAACGAACGGGTTTGGTCACCAGGACCATTAATACATATCGGTTTATTCTTAAGAGCTAACTTCACAAAACGCGGAATCACAAAATCCTGACTTTGTTGAGGGCCATAAGTATTAAAGAAACGAAAAATAGTATAGTCTAAATGATATTCTCTAGCATAGGCTTTCATAAAGGCTTCACCCACATTCTTTACTATAGCATAAGGCAGTCTAGAGTTTAAAGGTGTTGTTTGTTCATTCTGCGGAATCTCAAATGGCTCTCCATACACTTCAGAAGAACTGGAATAAAACACGCGTTTCACACCTGAGTTTTTGGACAAGGACAGTATATTTTTTATTCCTTCTATATCATCCAAAACATCTATAGGATGCTCCAAAGTACGTTCAACCCCTACTACTGCTGCATAATGAAATACATAGTCAAAATCAAAACGTCCAAAAATGGGCACAATATCTTCATAGGTATTAATATCTGCTTTTATAAACTTAACGTTATCGGTTTTGGGTACTTTTTCTAATTTTCCTGTTGAAAGATTATCTACACATAAAATAAAATGTTCAGGGTGTTGTGCCAATTTAGAAGCCAAAGCGCTTCCTAACTGACCTGCCCCTCCAGTAATTAATAGTTTTGCCATGTATGCGTTTCAGTAAGTATGATTAATAGCTTTCCAGTTCGTAACAGTCTATTAACAGATTGTCAACGAATACTTTAGACGAATATAACAAAAATATTGAAAGAAAAAACCTATACTACTGATTGATAACACAATACTAACCCATAAACCAGTCTAAAGTAACCTTTAGACCTTCTCTAACGGTAAACTGTGGAGCATAACCTAATAAATTTTGGGCTTTACTAATGTCAGCCAAGGAGTCTCTTACATCACCTAATCGTGGCGGTCCATAAATAGCCTCCACATCAGATTGGGCTGAAGTTTTTAAGGCACCCCACAAGTAGTTTAAATCAATACGTTCACCGCAAGCTACATTAAACACTTGGTTCTTGGCAGCTTCTGAAGCAAAAAAACCTCGCACATTGGCTTGCACTGCATTGTCCACAAAAGTAAAATCGCGTGTTTGCTTACCATCACCATTGATGGTTGGTGACTTTTGATCTTTAATGGCCTGCATAAACAAAGGAATTACTGCAGCATAAGCACCATTGGGACTTTGCTTGGGCCCAAAGACATTAAAATAACGCAACCCGATAACATCAGTACCATAGGTAGTACCAAACACATTAGCATACAACTCATTAACATACTTAGTCACTGCATAAGGTGACAAGGGATTACCGATAATACCTTCTACTTTAGGTAGGTTCTTACTATCTCCGTAAGTCGAACTAGAGGCTGCATATACCATGCGCTTAACGGTAGTGCTTTCTTTAAGTGCTATCATCATATTTAAAAACCCAGTAATATTTACCGCATTGGTTGTAGCAGGATCATTAATTGATCGTGGCACTGAGCCTAAAGCTGCCTGATGGCTCACATAATCTATACCATTCATAGCCCGTTTACAGGTATCCAAATCTCTAATATCTCCTTCAATAAGTTCAAAAGCAGAGTGAGACACAAACTCACTTAAATTCTCTTTATACCCATTGGAAAAATTATCTAGTACCCTAACGGTTTTAGCATTGTATTTTAGTAAATATTCCACCAGATTAGAGCCTATAAAACCTCCGCCTCCGGTAACTAAAAAAGACAGTTTAGATAAATCTTGGGTATGATATGCGTTTTCGTACATGTTTTTGTATTGTTTACTGCATTGTTATGTTCTATACTTATTGTCAGTCGAGCCTATCGAAGCCCTCCAAACTTTCCACTCCTCACTACTCACTATTCACTCCTCACGTCTCACTTCTCACGTCTCATTCCTCACTTACAACCTCGCATCAACTAATACCTTAGGCAACAAGGACTTTACATCAAACACAACCCCAATATCTGATTTCAATTGACTAATATCCAAACTTAAAAATGAATTATGAGACACTGCTAATATAATCGCCTCATAAGCATCAGACAGTTCAGCTTCAGAACACAACAAATCTAATCCATATTCATGCTTTACTTCACTTTTGGATGCCCAAGGATCATACACATCTACATCAACTTGATACGATTGAAACTCTCGTATAATATCAATAACACGTGAGTTTCTAATATCAGGACAATTCTCTTTAAAGGTAATACCTAACACCAAAGCTCTAGACCCCTTAATGGTTGCTCCTTTTTTAATCATCATCTTCACTGTTTCTGAAGCCACATAGCTACCCATGCTGTCATTCATTTTTCGTCCTGCCAATATAATCTCAGGAGTGTAACCACTCTCAATAGCTTTTTGCGCCAAATAATAAGGGTCAACACCTATACAATGACCTCCAACCAAACCTGGAGTGAATTTTAAAAAGTTCCATTTGGTTCCTGCAGCCTCCAACACTGCTTGCGTGTCAATATCTAAGAGTCTGAATATTTTTGAGAGTTCATTCACAAAGGCGATATTAATATCTCTTTGGGAGTTTTCAATCACTTTTGCTGCTTCTGCCACCTTAATAGAAGGCGCCAAATGTGTTCCTGCAGTAATAATAGACTTATACAAATCATCTACTCGCTTAGCGATTTCAGGAGTAGACCCTGAAGTCACTTTTAATATTTTAGTTACTGTATGAGTTTTATCCCCTGGGTTAATTCGCTCTGGAGAATATCCAGCAAAAAAACTTGTATTAAACACTAGCCCTGATTCACGCTCTAGTATAGGCACGCAAATATCTTCAGTCACACCTGGATATACAGTAGATTCATAAATTACAATATCGTCTTGCTTTAGTACAGCGCCAACAGTTTCGCTGGCTTTAACCAAAGGTGTGAATATAGGCTTGTTTAAAGCATCAGTAGGTGTTGGCACAGTAACAATATAAATGTTAGACCCTGCAATCATATCCTTATCAGATGTTACAAACAATCCTTTTTCAGCATGCTCATCATAAGTAAGTACCGCTTTTAATTCATCCGTTTCTACTTCTAAGGTTTGATCGTTCCCTTCTTTTAGTTCAGCAATTCTAGCAGCATTAATATCAAAACCTACAACATGATATTGCTTAGCAAATTCAACTGCTAATGGTAAACCTACATAACCAAGTCCTATAATGGTTATTCTATCTGTTTTGGGCATCATTTAAGTTTTATTGATTGTAAAATATATCTCAAATCTAAAGAAAAACTCCAATTCTGCACGTATTTTTTATTGATTTCAACCTTATCTACCCAAATAATCGTTCTATTGTAAGTTTCTGGGTCAGACTGCATTGCCAAAAGCACATCTTCATCTTTATACTTTATTGTAGCGGGTCCTGTAATACCTGGTTTAACTTTTAAAATAACTCTATCCTCTCCTATTAACTCATCAGCAAATCCTTGAACATCTGGTCGCGGCCCCACAAAACTCATATGACCAAAGAGCACATTAAACAGCTGCGGCAACTCATCTAACTTACTGTTTCGTAAAAAGCCACCAAACGTTGTAGCACTTTGATGCAAACGCCCTAAGTAATGAGGCTCTTTCTTTAAAGTCCTAATTTTATATATTTTAAAAAGCTTACCGTTTTGACCAACACGTTTTTGAGAAAACACGCCCCATTGCTGAGTATCTATACTAGATATTAAAATCAAGACCAAAATAGGCACAATCAAAAAAGGGAAAATCAGGATGCTTAAAAGAAAGTCAAAACATCGTTTTATTCTAAGCTGAGGTTTAGTAATCAAACTAAATGCGTTTTAAAAACATTTTAAACTTAGTCCAGACAGAAGCATTATCACTTTCATGATAAGCATTACCATAAACTCCATATCCATAACCGTAGCCATAACCGTAGCCATAACCATAGTTGTGATTGGTTTTATGCTTATAGAAGTTAAGCACAAAACTTATGTTTTTAAGTTCGCCTGCTCTATGCTTTGCATTTACAAGTTGCAACATTCCTTTTTTAGTATAATCCAATCGAATCATAAATATTGTTGCATCAGCAAATGAACTTAATTGCAGCGCATCTGTAACTAAACCTAAAGGAGGTGTATCAAGAACAATAAGATCATAGTCTTCGCGTAAAGAGGTTATTAAATTACTAAGCTTAGAACTCATTAATAACTCTGAAGGGTTTGGTGGTATAGGTCCCGAAGGGATAATCTCCAAATTAGGAATTTCAGTCTTAAACTTTACATCCTCTAATGTAGCTTCATCAATAATATAATTAACAATACCCTTATCATTCGCAATATTAAAATCACCAAATATCTTTGGTTTACGCAAGTCTAAACCTAACAAAACGGTCTTTTTACCACTTAAGGCATAGGCTGTTGACATATTAATGGAGCAAAACGTTTTTCCCTCTCCACTAACTGAAGACGTAACCATTAAGGTACGTCCATTACCCCCTTTTTGTTTGCTATAAATAAATTGCAAGCTAGACCGTATGGCTCTAAAAGACTCCGCTACTGCAGACTTAGGTTTTTCAAAAACAACTAAATTGTTCTTATAATTATACTTTCCAATCAGTCCTAAAATTGGAATTTTAGAAAGCTGTACAACCTCATCCGACCCATGAATGGTGTTATCTAATAAAAAGAGTACAAAAATTAAAAACATCGGAATGAAGAACCCAAGCATTAAAGCCATCATATAATTAAGACTCTTATTTGGACCTATTAGCCCTCCTCCAATATCTTTAGCTTCATCAATAACTGAAATATCCGAAACACTAGCTGCTTTAACAATAGCAGCTTCTCCTCGCTTAGCTAAATATACATCATAGGCCTGTTGACTTAAATTAAGCTTACGCTCAATCTTTAAGTACTCTTGTTGGTCTTCAGGGAGTTTGCTAAGCTCAGCTTCTAGGGCATATATCTCTCTATTTATTGTATTGATGTTAGAGCTAATGGTGTATTTAGTAGCATCAATAGCTTCTAACAACACATTCTTTTCAGAGTCTATTTTTCGATCAATATCATTAAATAACACATTACCTTCTTTAGCTACATACTCAAGATTTTGACGCTCAACAGATAACGCAATAATTTTACTCACTCCTGACACGATATTACCTTCCAAAATACCTACAGAGCTTGGTGCTGCTATTTTACTGTAGTCACCAGTTTTAGTTCTTAAATAAGTTTCAAGCGCATCTAAATAGTTCAATTTAGTTTCTTCTGCTTCCTTTGCGGTATCATACCCTCTTAGCTTGCTAAGGGTTTCTGTCATTTCACGATTAACATCAAACACCTTATTTTTCTTCCTAAAGTCGTTCATCTCATCTGTAACGTCTTTAAGATCAATATTTACCGCATTTAAACTACTATCAATAAACTTAATGGTATTAGTGGCATATTGGTTTTTTCGCTCTAATTCAGTACGCTTTAATATTGCTGTTGTGGTATTTAAATAGTCTACTATTTTACTTTTATTAAAACCACTCATAGCTAACTTCAATACTGATGAGGATTCTTTAGAATAAGGCGATATATCTACTGCATTTTTATAACTATTTACAACACTATCAAAATTCAAAAACTGAATATAAAACTCTGTTCCTGGCAGTGTGCGTTTATTGGGACGTAGTGTTAATGTTGCATTTAGAAATGGCAACTTAACTGGTTCTCCTAATTTAAATTGTTGTTTAAACTCTCCTACTGGAACATCAACCGAATACTTTGCTTTATCAAGGTAACGCTGCACTTGTCGTCTACCAGACTCAAAATTCATCACTACCTCATATTCTGTTTCAGTAAGAAATCGAATTAGAATAGGTTGTCCAAGGATTTGCCCTCTACTTTGATCTATATTAACAACAAAAGGAGCATCTTTATAGATATCTACTTTTCGGTACTTCCCTTCAACAAGGTAATTTAAATAAAACTGCAAGGAATCAACAACTAACTCATTGTGTCGCCTCGTATTAATGGTTGTCATTATTTTACCTACTTTTCCTGAGACACCTCCCCAATTAAAGGAGATACTTGTATTGGCTGTAAAAAAAGGATTCTGTTCGTTTTCAACCGAAATTAACGACTCTAATTTATATACATTTTGTTTTCTAACATTAATCCAGTAGGCCACAATGAGACCAATACCAATAGATAAAACAATTAGCTTCCAAAGATTTAAGGCTTTAAACAAAAACCCTTTAAAATCAAAACTTAAGCCTTTTTCTACGGTGTCGTCTATATCGTAATATTCCTCACTCGACATTTCTAGAGTCTGTTAATTAATAAAATAGTGGTTGTAACAAGAGACATTACCGCTACAATAGAAGCTAAAGTTTCACGACCTGTAGTTCCTGTTCCCCAAGATTTTTGCTTAAGGGGTTTTACATAAATCATATCATTAGGCATAATGTAGTAGTATGGTGAATCCATTACCTTAATATCAGTAAGATCTACATGATGGATTTCTTGACCATGAGGATATTGACGTATAATCAAAACATCCTTTTTATCACCTGTAACTGGTATTTCCCCTGAACTAGCAATAGCCTCAAAAATATTTACTTTATCTTTAAAGATAACCTGCACACCTGTATTACCAATTTCTCCCATAGTTGTATATCGCAACCCTGCTAACTTTACACTCACAAAAATATTTGCGGTTTCTTTAAACTGTTCTTTTAAAAGCAATTCTTCAATCATACCTTGTATCTCTTCAAGCGTATACCCCAAAACATTTAATTTTCCTAGTTGTGGAAAACGTATATTCCCATGATCATCTACTGTAAAGCCATCAAAATACGCACGCTCTTCACTTGTAGCTTGTAACACACCTGCTTCACTTATAGGATTAAAAATAGAGGCATTATTTTGATCAAGCACCTTTATTCGAATGTTTAACACATCGTTAATTTGCACCCTGTAAGGTTTAGGTTGTTCCTTAGCCAATTGAAGTGTATCAGAAGACGACTCATCTTTAGTTTGTAAATACAGTGTATCTTTATGTGGAATACAAGAGGTAAAACCAATTGCCATGAGTAACACTAGCAGTAAACATCTATTCATAGTTGCGTAACTTGTTGCCTCACAAATATAATCCATCAACAGGAATATCAAAACTATTCCTTCTTTTTTTAAGGATTATCCCGTTATTTGCAAAAAAATGACTTTTGAATTACTTAACCGTTGAACATATCTCAAAATCTTATGGAGTACTGGAACTCTTCAGTGACATTTCTTTTAGTATCCATAAAGATCAAAAAATAGCTTTCGTTGCTAAAAATGGCAGCGGAAAAACCTCTATCCTTAATATCATCTCAGGGGCAGACAGCCCTGATTCGGGTCAGGTGATTATGCGTAATGGGTTACGGGTTTCCTTCTTGTCGCAAACCCCAAACTTTGGGGACAGCAAAACTATTGAAGAGGCCATTTTTAATGCAGACCTACCCATACTCAACATCATATCCAATTATGAAAAGGCCTTACAAAACCCTGAGGACACTGAAGCCTACCAAAAAGCCTTTGAACAAATGGACATCCATAATGCCTGGGAGTTTGATGTGCAGTACAAACAAATTCTGTTTCAGTTAAAGCTAGAAGATATCCATCAAAGCATCAGCAAACTATCTGGTGGTCAAAAAAAGCGTTTAGCTCTTGCAAAAGTGCTTATCAATACACCTGATTTACTTATTCTAGATGAGCCAACCAACCACTTAGACCTTGAAATGATTGAGTGGCTAGAGCAGTATTTTGCAAAAGCGCAAATGACACTGTTTATGGTCACACACGACCGCTACTTTTTGGAGCGCGTTTGTAATGAAATTATTGAACTAGATCATGGCAAACTCTACACCTACAAAGGCAACTACTCCTACTATTTAGAACAAAAGGAAGCTCGAATTGCTTCTGAAGAAGTTGAAACAGGAAAAGCCAAACAACAGTACAAAAAGGAGTTAGAATGGATGCGCAGACAACCTAAAGCGCGTACCACGAAATCAAAATCTAGAATTGACGACTTCTTCGATATAAAATCCAAAGCGCACCAACGCCGAAAAGACCACCAAGTGCAATTGGAACTCAACATGGAACGCCTTGGTAGTAAGATTGTGGAACTACACAAAGTTTCAAAAGCCTATGAAAACAAAACTATTCTTAACGGCTTTGACTATGTCTTTAAAAAAGGTGAACGTGTAGGTATTATTGGAAAAAATGGTACCGGAAAATCCACATTCCTTAACATGCTAACCAAAACCATAGCTCCCGACTCAGGTAAAGTTGTTATTGGTGACACCGTAAAGTTTGGGTATTACACGCAATCAGGGATTAAAATAAAACCTGAACAAAAAGTCATTGATGTTATTAGGGAATTTGGTGAGTACATCCCGTTAAAAAAAGGACGTCAAATTAGTGCACAGCAACTCTTGGAGCGTTTTCTATTTGATAGAAAGAAGCAATACGACTTTGTTGAAAAACTTAGTGGTGGTGAACAAAAGCGTCTGTACTTATGTACTGTACTTATTCAAAATCCTAATTTTTTAATTCTGGATGAGCCAACTAATGACTTGGATATTGTGACTTTAAATGTGTTGGAAGACTTTTTGCTTGACTTTCCAGGATGTTTAATTGTGGTTTCTCACGACCGTTACTTTATGGATAAAATTGTAGACCACCTTTTTGTGTTTAATGGCGATGGTACCATTACTGATTTCCCAGGAAATTATACCGATTATAGGGTTTACGAAAGCTCTACTCCTCCTGAAACTTCACCTAAGGAAACTACTAAAGTTACAGAAAGCCAAAAGCAAAACGAGGCACAAAAACTTTCATACAACGAGCAAAAAGAACTCAAAAACCTTGAAAGTAAGATTCGTTCTTTAGAACTTGATAAAAAAGCACTTGAAGCTAAGTTTAACGACACAAGCTTATCTCAAGATAAAATCAATGCGTTATCGCAATCGCTTCAAGACATTATTGATGAGATTGCTACCAAAGAAAGCAGGTGGTTTGAACTCTCAGAAAAACTAGAATCCTAAGACGCAAGACTCGTATGCATCAAGTGATTCAATATATAAAATTCTTATTTAAATCCACCAACCAACATGGTGTACACTCGCCTTTTGTATTTGACTTGGTTACTAAATGTTTTTACGACACTACTAACT
Source organism: Meridianimaribacter flavus (assembly GCF_004366715.1). Classification (GTDB taxonomy): domain Bacteria; phylum Bacteroidota; class Bacteroidia; order Flavobacteriales; family Flavobacteriaceae; genus Gaetbulibacter_B; species Gaetbulibacter_B jejuensis. The sequence continues at coordinate 161,245 of NZ_SOQZ01000003.1, read as the reverse complement.
ATCCTGACTACGAAAAGCTTAAATCCTACAGACAAAGTCTACTGAGAAATGACAGTTTAGTTTCAGTAACCGATTTAGGTTCTGGATCTAAACGCACAACATCTAATACTCGACAAATATGTGCCATTGCAAAAACATCAGGCACTACTTACAAACGTGCTAAACTGCTTTACAGGTTATCGCATTATTTTAAATTTAAGTCTATACTTGAACTTGGAACATCGGTTGGCATAGCAACCCATGCATTACATCTTGGAAATCCTAATGCAACACTTACAAGCATTGAAGGTTGCCCTAACCTAGCGCTACTTTCAAAAACAAGATTTACCAACCAACCAAATATTACTATCATTTATGGAGCATTCGACGAGCAGATTCCGCTTTTAAAAACTTCAAACTACGATTGTATTTTCTTTGACGGCAACCATACTAAAGATGCAACATTGCACTATTTTGAAGCCTTACTACCAAAAGCTACAAACGATACTGTCTTTATTTTTGATGATATCTATTGGTCTAGAGGTATGACTGAAGCTTGGGAAACTATAAAGCAACATCCTAAAGTCACAGTAACTATTGACACCTTTTTTTGGGGCTTTGTGTTTTTTAGAAAAGAGCAAGCCAAAGAACATTTTACCATAAGACTGTAACAAGATTGTTGTTTTAGCGTCATATTAATCGCAAATATGTATCTTGCATAGCAACTATAGTTCAACTAAAAAAGTGATAATGGGTAACGTTATAGAAATACGTGATATTGTTAGAGATTTTCAATTAGGTCAGGAAACCGTACATGTTCTTAAAGGCATCGACCTAGACATTGAACGCGGAGATTATGTCGCTATAATGGGACCTTCTGGATCAGGAAAATCCACGCTTATGAACTTATTAGGCTGTTTAGACACACCAACATCAGGTTCTTACAACCTTAACGGAAAAGATGTAAGCAAAATGAGTGATGACGAACTTGCTGATATTAGAAACAAAGAAATTGGTTTTGTCTTTCAAACTTTTAACCTCTTACCACGTACCACAGCATTAGACAATGTAGCATTACCTATGGTGTATGCTGGTGCTTCTAAAAAAGAACGTGTTGCAAGAGCCGAAGAAGTACTAAACGATGTAGGTCTTGCTGACCGAATGGACCACAGACCTAATCAGCTTTCTGGTGGTCAACGTCAACGTGTTGCTGTAGGTAGAGCTTTGGTTAACAAGCCTTCTATAATACTTGCTGATGAGCCAACAGGTAATCTAGATTCTAAAACCGGATACGAAATCATGAATCTTTTTGATGAGATACACAAAGCAGGAAATACCGTTATAATGGTTACTCACGAAGAAGATATTGCTGCTCATGCAAAACGCGTTATTCGTTTACGTGATGGTATTATTGAAAGTGATACTAGAAACTAATTGTCATGCTTTGGATACTTTTAATTTTAGTTGGTGCTTTTATTCTTGTTAAAACTATTTTCACAAACAATCAACGCTTAAGGGAACGTCGTAATAAAGACACTATGTTTAATAAACGTCGGTTTAGACGTTAAAACATCCTTTACAATTTTCCAATAGAACTTTTAAATCTTACCTTGCATTTGCAAATTCCAAGATTCGGTTTAGCACACCTACCTCTTGTAATTCAGTAAACCCTGAAAGTTTAAAATATGAAAGTATACACAAAAACCGGAGACAAAGGCACAACAGCTCTGTTTGGTGGTACACGAGTACCAAAACACCATATAAGAATTGAAAGCTATGGCACTGTTGATGAGTTAAACTCCTACATTGGCCTGCTTAGAGACCAAGACATCAATACACACTACAAAAACGTATTAATACAAATACAAGATCGCTTATTTACTGTTGGCGCTATTTTGGCTACCGACCCTGAGAAGGCTATTTTAAAAAACGGAAAGTCTCGATTAAACATTCCTAAAATTTCTGAAGAAGATATTACTACTCTAGAGCAAGAAATGGACACCATGGATGCTGCGTTACCACAAATGACACACTTTGTATTACCAGGAGGTCACCAAACCGTGTCATTCTGTCACATTGCACGCTGTGTGTGCCGTAGAGCCGAACGTTTAGCGTCTGCACTTAATGACTTAGAACCTTTTCAATCGGAAACTTTAATGTATTTAAACCGCTTATCTGACTACCTTTTTGTGTTGGCACGAAAGTTGACTTATGACTTGCAAGCCGAAGAAGTAAAATGGATTCCGAAAAAAGAATCGTAACATTTTTTGGGTATTTAAAAAACTTTGCTTTATTGATACTATCAAGTTCAAGAATTAGCAAATAGTTATACGCTCTTTGATTAATGACAATGTACTATTTAAACTGTAAAAAAAGCACTACAAAACACTTTGTAACGTACTCAGTTTAAACAAAACATTAAATAATTCATTTTTTTCTTGACTTTTTGAACTAAAAATTTATTTTTGCAAAAAATTAAAACGCATAAGAAATGTATTGGACACTAGAACTAGCATCTTATTTAAGTGATGCACCTTGGCCAGCAACTAAAGACGAATTAATAGATTACGCCATCCGTACAGGAGCGCCTCTGGAAGTAGTTGAAAACTTGCAGGCTATTGAGGATGAAGGTGATTCTTATGATTCTATTGAAGAAATCTGGTCAGACTATCCTACGGATGAGGACTACCTCTGGAACGAGGACGAATATTAAACAAAATCAAAAAGAATAGTTAAAAAGTCTCATAATGAGACTTTTTTTGTGGACTATCCTTTTAAAAAACATAACACAAACCCTATCTTTGTAAGCCTTACTAAAGCAAACCAAAGATTACAATAACAACTTAAGACCGTATTACTTCGGTCTCATAAAAAATAGACTACATATGAGTTTTTTAGATTCAGTTTTAAAAGTATTTGTAGGTGATAAATCTAAACAAGATGTAAAATCCATTACACCTATTGTTGATAAGATTAAAACCTTTGCAAGTGCTCTTGAACAATTATCACACGATGAATTAAGAGCCAAAACCGATGCTTTTAAAGCTAAAATAGCAGAAGCGAGACAACCACTTCTAGAAAAAAAGGAACAACTCCTTAAACAAGCCGAAACTACTGAAGATATTGACGAGAGAGAAGACATCTACGTTGAAGCCGATAAAATAGAAGACGACATCTACCAAGTTACTGAAGATGTACTTAACGACATACTACCTGAAGCCTTTGCTGTAGTTAAGGAAACCGCTAAGCGTTTTGTAAGCAATACTGAAATTACTGTAACTGCAAGTACGTTTGACAGAGAACTTTCAGGAAGTAAAGAATACATTACTTTAGAAGACGATAAAGCAATTTGGTCAAACTCTTGGGATGCTGCTGGCAAAGCCATCACTTGGGATATGGTACATTACGATGTACAGCTTATTGGTGGTGTAGCAATGCACCAAGGTAAAATTGCCGAAATGCAAACTGGTGAAGGTAAAACTCTTGTTGCAACCCTACCTGTTTACCTTAACGCATTAGCAGGAAAAGGTGTTCATCTAGTTACTGTAAACGACTATCTAGCAAAACGTGATAGCGCGTGGATGGCTCCAATTTTTGAGTTCCATGGTTTAAGTGTTGACTGTATAGACTATCACCAACCTAACTCAGCTGCTCGTAAAAAAGCTTACATGGCAGACATTACTTATGGTACAAACAACGAGTTTGGTTTTGATTACCTAAGAGATAATATGGCACACTCACCAGACGACTTGGTACAGCGTCCGCATCACTACGCTATTGTGGATGAGGTGGATTCGGTATTGGTTGATGATGCACGTACACCTTTAATTATTTCTGGTCCAATTCCGCAAGGAGACAGACATGAGTTTACTGAGTTAAAACCAAAAGTTGATAATATTGCTGGTGTACAACGTAAAATGCTAACTGGTGTTCTTGCCGAAGCAAAAAAATTAATTGCTGAAGGCGACACTAAAGAAGGTGGCTTCTTATTGTTGAGAGTGTACAGAGGTATGCCAAAAAACAAAGCATTAATTAAGTTTTTAAGTGAAGAAGGGATTAAACAACTCCTTCAAAAAACTGAAAACTACTACATGCAGGATAACAATAGAGAAATGCCAAAAATTGATGCTGAGCTTTACTATGTTATCGATGAAAAAAACAATCAGGTTGAATTAACTGATAAAGGTGTTGAATTCCTTTCAGGTGAAGATGATCCAAACTTTTTTGTGATGCCTGAAATAGGTGTTGAAATTGCTAAAATTGAAGCCCAAGGTCTTTCAAAAGAAGAAGAAGCTGAAGCTAAAGAAGATCTCTTTAGAGATTTTGGTGTAAAATCTGAACGTATTCATACGCTTAACCAATTACTTAAAGCGTACGCTTTGTTTGAAAAAGACATTCAATATGTTGTTATGGACAACAAAGTAATGATTGTTGATGAGCAAACAGGTCGTATTATGGATGGTCGTCGTTATAGCGACGGACTTCACCAAGCTATTGAAGCCAAAGAAAATGTAAAAATTGAAGACGCAACTCAAACTTTTGCAACGGTTACACTTCAAAATTACTTTAGAATGTACCGCAAACTTTCTGGTATGACAGGTACAGCTGTTACCGAAGCTGGTGAGTTTTGGGAAATCTATAAATTGGACGTGGTTGAAATCCCAACCAACAAACCTATTGCAAGAGATGATAGAGAAGATTTGGTTTACAAAACCAAACGTGAAAAATACAATGCTGTAATTGATGAAGTTACCGCCTTATCGCAAGCTGGTCGTCCAGTACTAATTGGTACCACATCAGTAGAAATTAGTGAGCTTTTAGGAAAAATGTTATCCATTAGAAAAGTACCTCACAATGTCCTGAATGCAAAATTGCATAAAAAGGAAGCTGATATTGTTGCTGAAGCTGGTAAAGCAGGACAAGTAACCATTGCCACCAATATGGCTGGTCGTGGTACTGACATTAAGTTAAGCGAAGACGTAAAAGCTGCTGGTGGATTAGCTATTGTTGGTACTGAGCGTCATGACTCGCGTCGTGTAGACAGACAGTTACGTGGTCGTGCAGGTCGACAAGGAGATCCAGGAAGTTCGCAATTTTACGTGTCTCTTGAAGATAACTTAATGCGTTTATTTGGTAGTGAGCGTATTGCGAAAATGATGGATAGAATGGGATTACAAGAAGGTGAAGTAATTCAGCATTCTATGATTTCAAAATCTATTGAGCGTGCTCAGAAAAAAGTAGAAGAAAACAACTTTGGTGTTCGTAAACGTTTATTAGAATATGATGACGTAATGAATGCACAACGTGAAGTGGTTTACAAACGTCGTCACCACGCATTATTTGGTGAGCGCTTAAGAGTGGATTTGGCAAACATGATTTACGATACTTCAGAAGGTATTGCACAAACCAACAAAGACGCTAACGACTTTAAAAACTTCGAGTTTGAGCTTATTAGATACTTCTCAATGAGTTCGCCAATTACTGAAGCAGAGTTTTCTAAACTTTCAACTCAAGACATTGCAGGGAAAATCTATAAAGCGGCATTTGAACATTATCGTGAAAAAATGGAGCGTAATGCAGAAATTGCATTCCCTGTAATTAAAAATGTATACGAAAACCAACGTGATAAATTTAAGCGTATCGTTGTTCCTTTTACTGATGGTGTAAAGAACTTACAAGTAGTTACCGATTTAGAAAAAGCTTACGAAACCAACGGTAAGCAACTTATCAACGATTTTGAAAAAAATATTACTTTGGCTATTGTTGATGATTCTTGGAAAACGCACTTACGTAAAATGGATGAGCTTAAACAGTCTGTACAATTAGCTGTTCATGAGCAAAAAGATCCTTTATTAATCTATAAGTTTGAAGCTTTTGAATTGTTTAAGCAAATGCTAGACCAAGTTAATAAGGATGTGATTTCATTCTTGTTTAAAGGTGAATTACCTACAGAAACGCAAAACACCATTCAGGAAGCTAGAGCTAGAAGAAAAGAAAATCTTGAAACTTCTAAAGAAGAAATTCCAAATATGGATGAGCGTTCTGCGCAAAACAGAGCTGCAGGTAACACACAACGTCAACCAGAAGTTATTGAAACTATTGTTCGTGATAAACCAAAAATTGGTCGTAACGATAAAGTCACTATAAAACACGTTATGAGTGGTGAAAATAAAACTGTAAAATACAAACAAGCAGAACCCTTAATTGCTAAAGGTGAATGGGTTTTGATTGAAGAGTAAAACCTTATAAATAGTTTATCATAGTCCTGATACATTTATGTGTCAGGACTTTTTATTTGTATAAATATAGTACAAGGGATTGCGCATTTACTAGTAATCAAAACCACGGTTTTTGAGTATTTTTATCACCAAAACAAACTTGAAAATGCAGATTAAAACCATAACAACTTCTCTACTCTTTTGTATCGCCTTATCAATAATCAGTTGTAAAGAAGCTACAACAACAGCTTTAAACACTAGTAACACATTAAAACACAAAGCTGTTTTAGAATACCAAATACGATCAAAATTAGGAGAAGGCTCGTTTTGGAACTACAACACCCAAGAACTCTATTGGGTAGATATTCAAGGTAAAACATTACATATTTACAACCCTAAAACCAAAACCAATAAAAGCTTATCTATGCCTTCCATGATTGGGACAGTTGTTCCTTCAACTCAAAGCAACAAAGCCATTACAGCTTTACAAGATGGGATTTACAGTATTGACACGAACACAGGAGATTTACAACTACTTTCAGATGTAGAACAAGCTATAACTACCAATCGTTTTAATGATGGAAAATGTGACCCAAGTGGTCGTTTTTGGGTAGGTTCTATTGCCTTTGATGAAACTCCACACGCTGCAAAACTGTATATGTTGGACAACAACCAAAATGCCATTTTAAAAAAAGATAGTGTTACTATATCCAACGGAATTGTTTGGACCAAAGACAAAACCACTATGTATTATATCGATACGCCAACAAGCGAAATAAAAGCTTACGATTATAATGATGCTACAGGAGCTATATCAAATGAACGTGTTGCAGTAAAAGTGAGTGATACACTTGGTTATCCTGACGGAATGACCATTGATGAACACGATAACCTTTGGGTTGGTTTATGGAATGGAAGTGCTGTTGGGTGCTTTAACCCTAAAACTGGTAATTTGATTACAAAAATTGAAGTTCCTGCGCTTAATGTAACATCTTGTGCCTTTGGTGGTAAAAACCTAGACACGCTTTACATTACCACAGCAACCAAAGATATGGGTACTGAACAACTAAAACAGTTTCCATTAGCTGGTTCAGTATTTAAAGCTGTTCCTGGAGTAAAAGGTGTAAAAGGACATTTTTACAAAGAGTAACTCTTTGATAATTTGTTTTTTAAAAAAAATAAACGATATTCGTTCCGCTAAATAATCATTTTTTTTAAAGACAATAACTCTAACCAAATCAAAACCATGAAAAAAACTGCCTCTATTTTAATGATGCTATTAAGCATCACGATGTCATTTGCTCAAACAGAACTTACTGATGATGACGCTGAAGCAAAGCTTCTTGTTAATAACGACAGATTAATTGTACTAGACTTTTATGCTACTTGGTGTGGACCATGTAAGCGCATGGAACCTATCATTAAAGAGTTAGAAGCAAAATATAAAGATAAAGTTGACTTTTATAAAGTTGATGTTGATAAAAACAAAGTAGATGATGCGTTAAATGTTACAGCAATGCCTACGTATTTTTTCCTTAAAAACAGCTCTAATTTAGAAGTTGTTGAAGGCGCAATGAGTAAAGCTGAAATGGAAGACTTGATTCTAAAACATATGGGTGGCGCTGTTGCTTCTAGTTCATCAAACACTATTGATCTTGACGACTTTAGTCAATCCAATATTGACAAATATTGGAACTCCTCTAACAGCTTAAACAGTTTAGCTTGGAATGCCTACGAAAATTATAGTGACATCAAAATTCTATTAAAAGCTATTAAAGCTGTAGAACGTTCAATTGAACTAGACCGAAATTCCCATAATACTGATACATACGCTGCGTTGTTATACAAAACTGGAAATTACACCAAAGCTTTAAAAATGGCAAAGGAATCTATTGACATTGCTAAATCAAGTGGAGAAAACTATCAAATAACCACTGAACTTATTGAAAAAATTATTGATGAGATGTAAAGCTTAAAGGCCATTCATTAAACATATAACTTATCAAAAGCTTAACCTTTTTTATAAAAATAGTCGACCTTCGTTTAACTGTCCATATCTTTATTATTTGTAAAACATTTGAAAAAAGCGTTCCAAATACTAATTATTGTAATGATTTCAGTTTCTTGTTCCAATTCAAAAAAAGGAATTATAACTGAAAACAGAACTCTTTATGTGTTCGACTTTGATTCTCTAAAAAGAACAGAAAACTACAAACTGACAATTGAAATTAGAGATACTATAACCAAATACAAATATCAAAATTTGACTGACGAAAGTAAAAATATGGATGTGTTTTACATTCCGAAAACTAAAATATTAAAATTTGCAATGTGGAAATACATTCCAAAAAATAGCGAGAATTTTAAAGGACTTTCGCTTTCCAAAACTGAATTCGTGAATTACGAAATGCAAGAACCAGAAACCGACGGAACTGGACCTATTTTGTTCAATCCTGAATACGGCATTTTAGGAATTGGCAATGTAATGGCGCCGAATTTTGTTTATTTAAAAAATCAATCGGATTCAAAAATTTTAGATAATATAATTGAAAAATTAACTGAATAAAAAAACGTTTTACAACACCGTGTATAATTAATGGCTAGTTCGAGCTTGCTTACGAAAATCCTCGCGGATTTTCTATTCGGTTTGTATTTGCTAAATTAGGTGCTTAAACACGCCAGTAATCATACACAAACCGTTAAACGAACCCTTCAAAAAATTACTCCAGTTTCAACAACACATTTGGGTTTGGGCAATTACTTAAATAATACTCTAAATCTTGTTTTGAGCTTACTCCTGGATAATCACCTAGATACTCACCAATATCTTTTATAATTTGAAAATGCAAGTGCGGAGGATAATCGCCATTTACGGTAGCATCGCCAAGTGTTGCTAATTGTTCTCCTTGTTTAAACTGTTGTCCTACACTTAACTGTTCAATTGACGTAGTACTTAAATGTCCATATAAAGTATAAAAAACCTTTCCATCGATGGCGTGTTTTAAAATGATAGTTGGTCCATAATCTCCAAAATTGGTGTTGTTTTTAAAACTATGCACTACTCCATCTAAAGGCGAAAGAATTTCTGTACCAGCAGCAATCCAAAGGTCAATTCCTAAATGAATGTTGCGTTCGGTTAGTGGATTTTGTTCGTTAAAATGTGTACTACGCTGGTAAATGTTTCGCACTTCGTTATAACCTCCAAAGGCAACCAACCCATTATGCTTGCTTATATGCGTATTGACAAATGCTTCAAGCTTTGAAGATGAAGATACATCAACCGATTGCAGTAAGGTATTGTGTTTAGAAAGATCTAAAGGAATGTACTGTGAATTTGAAATTGAAGCATCTAGTACTCGAAGTGGTTTTGTACTAATGCGTTCTAAAAAATCGTGGAATGTGTTTGAGGGCATTTCAAAAAAATATTTCTATAAAAATACACTTTTTTGAAACGTATAGCCTTTATTCAACTGTAAGATTTCTGTTCATACAGAAAGCTTGATTATTGCATTATAACATGGCTAAATTTAGCATTAACCACAATTGTTTTATTACTATTTGGACTATTGGTAGAAAACGACGATGTATTTTTAGCATCTTGCTTTTCTGGATGAGTAAAACGTGTTCGATCTCCTTTATACTGCAAGTTGAATGCTGTTTTTGGTAAACTTATAAGCGCATCGCTATTTTCTAACACCAAATTGATATTATTAAACGAATCGTTGATTTTTGAAATGGTTAAATCTCCAAAACTACCATCAATAATTGCATTGCCATTTAAATTGTCGAGACTAATGTTTGATGAGTTAGAATTTAATACAATTCTGTTTACTTGCTTTACATGTGCTTTATCCACATAATTTAGTTTTAACTCACCTTGACTCCAAGTGTCAATTAACACAGGTGAATAAGATACATTGATGGAAGTCTCGCTTCCATCAATGTGATTTGCTACTAATGTAGAGTGTGAAATATCTGCTCTTAAGTTTTTAATAACCGAAGTAAACTTCAACTCACCATGTCTTACGTTTAGGTTTAGTTTAGCATCTTTAGGCATTTTTATTTTAATGGTCTTTTTTACCTTACCACTTCTTGCCTCAAGTGTTCTAGACAGTTCAACACGACGCTTTTCGTTGCGTTCCATACGCTCTTCAAGACGTTCAGCTAAATGAGCTTGTCTTTCAGCGTGAGCTTTTTGGCGCTCTTCAAAACGTTTTGCAATTTCTGCACTACGCTCTTCCATTTGTTTAGCACGTTCTTCCATTTGCTTACCGTGTTTTGCTTCCCACTCTTCCATACGTTTAGCATACTCTTTTCCCCATTGTTTGTCAAACTTCTTGCTCCACTCTTTTAGTTTCACTTCATAATCTTCACCAAACTGCTTACCATACTCTTCTCCCCATTTTTGCATTTCCTTTTCGTAGTTATCAAAATCAACTTTAGAAAATTCTTTTGCCCAAGCTTTCATTTTATCCTTGTACTCTTTTCCATACTTTTCCTCATACTCTTTACTCCATTTTTCAAGGTATTTTTCACCATCTTTTTTGTAGGCTTCGGTATCAAAATGTACTGAATGAATCCCTTTTGGTAATTCAGGTAATTTTGGAAGCTTAGGAAGTTTTGGCAATTCCATTTCTGGCATTTCAGGTAGCTCAGGTATTTCGGGTAACTCTGGCATTTCAGGTAATTCAGCCAATTCAAATTCAAGCTCTCGTAAGGCATCAAATTCGAAATTGTTGTCAAACTCAAATTCAAACCCTTCCATGTTAAAGTTTCCCCATACATTTCGGCTTCCTTTAGAGCTTATACTTACATTTTTTCCTGAACCTTCAACGCTTATATTCCAGTTTTCAAGTGCTTTTTTAAGCTCTTCCTTTGAAAGTTTATCGCTTTCTATATATGCTTCAACCTCAACAAGATCTTTATTCCATGTATCGATTTCAATTTGCACATAGCTAGTGTTTAAATCTATGGTAACGTCTTTATCTACTTTTATAGATTGAGATATTTTATTTAACTGTTGCTGTGCAGTAACACTAATGGTAGCACACAACATAAACAACATTAATTGTATTGTTTTCATTTGTTCGTTTTTATTGCTTTAAGCATTATCCTGACTCATTTCTGAGTCGTTTAAATCTTTTAACTGTTCTTTTAAGCGATACAATAAATTAAGTCTTAATTTTAAGTTATCTATCAAGGCACTTACAGTAAGCTCGTTTGGTCCATTTTCGGTTAGTTCAACCGAAAGTCTATCGTACTCTTTATTGAGTTCTTCAAGACGTAGCACGTAGCTATCAAACAATTCTTTATTTTCTGAAGTGAGCTTTACGTTGGATAATTCTAAGTTAATATTAGCCAGATAGTAGTCTTCAACCTTTTTTAAATCGGGTGAAATATCACCAAGCGACTTTAAATTGGATACCACTTCTTCCTTACCATTTAAAGGCTCAATTGGAGGTACATTATAAAATTTATATGCTCCAAAACCCATCCCAATAAGAATAACAACACTTGCCGCTATTTGCATTATACTGAAACGTTTTTTGATTGTTTTTTGCGGTTGTGCGTCATCTAGCTTCTTTAAAAAACGGGCTTCATGTCCTTTAGGCATTTTTTGATTGGAAACCTTTGGTTCGTCTTTAAAGAGTTCTCTAATATCTTGTTGTGCCATTACTTGTTAGTGTTAACAGTTCTTTTAATTTTACTTTTCCTCTAGACAGTTGCGTTCGAGAAGCGACTTCGCTAATACTTAAAATTTCAGATATTTCCTGATGGTCGTATCCTTCAACCAAATACAGCATAACTACGTATTTATACTTTTCTGGCAGCTTTTTTATAGCTTCTTTTACTTCGTCTAGTGTTATTGTATCTTCAACAAACCAGTTGTCATCATTATCATCAACTACCTTTAGGTGCACCTCTTCCAACTGCAACAAATGCTGTTTTTTGGATTTAAGTAAATCGATACTTTTATTGATAACAATACGTTTTAACCAAGCTCCAAAAGTAACCTCTGCTTTGTATTGATGTAGTTTAGCAAAAGCTTTTATAAAGGCTTCCTGAACGATATCTTCAGCTTCCATAGAGTCCTTTACAAATCGCATTGCCACAGCATACATACCATCACAATACTGATTGTAAATTTGTAGTTGTGCAGCACGATTATTTTGCTTGCATTTTTCAATAATTTCAACTTGAAACATGCGTTAGTTGATCTTTTGGTTATTGGTTTAGTTCTCTATAAAGACGATACAAAACATACAGTGTTGCAAAATTTACCTCTTTTTTTTAAAATGACACCAAATTATTATAAATGAACGTTAAATAGATAGTCTTTAGTTGTTTTTGATATATCTTTAGCACTTAATTTTAAAATTCGAATTTTTAGGTATGAACACGTTTTTAAAACGAATCCTTATTGTTTTAACTTTAGTCGCTGTAGGACTATTTTTATACTCTTATTTTGTTGAAAATATTTTTTCTAAACGCTTGAGTCCAAAAGATAATGTAGAATACAAACTCAACGATTTACAAGTTGAAGTGTTTTACAACAGACCTTCAAAAAAAGGAAGGGAAATTTTTGGCGGACTTGTACCTTATAACCAAGTATGGCGAACAGGAGCCAATGAAGCGACAACTTTTGAAACCAACAAATCGCTTTATGTAAAAGGAATTGCTATACCTAAAGGCATTTACACGCTTTGGACAGTACCAAAAGACAGCTCTTGGCAAGTCATTTTTAATAAAAAACTATATCCATGGGGAGTTGATGAGCAAATGAAGCCAATGAGAGAACCTCAACACGATATACTTGAAATTGAAGTTCCTACTGAAGAGCTCAACACTACTGTTGAACAATTTACCATTGGTTTTGATAATACTACAGGTGACCTTCACCTTACAATGGCTTGGGATAAAACAAAAATTGCCGTACCTTTAACTGTAATCAAAGATTCAATTGAATAAAGGTAAGACATTATAACTTGGCTAAGAACACTAAATCATCGTCTGCTTTACACGAAAAGAAAGGAGTTTCAGAGTCTGAAATTACAAACAAGGATTCTATTGAAACCATAAAAAAGCGAAGGCGTCATCAACCTTCTGCCGAAGCATTGGCTCAAGGTATTATAAAAGGTGACATTACGTATTTAAGCAGAGCCATAACTTTGGTAGAGAGCTCTAACCCTTTACATTTAGAAAAAGCCAATACTATTATAAAACACTGTTTGCCTTATGCCAACAAATCAGTAAGAATAGGTATAACAGGAGTTCCTGGAGTTGGTAAAAGCACGTTTATTGAAGCTTTTGGTTCGCAACTCACAACAAATGGTAAAAAAGTAGCTGTTTTGGCAGTTGACCCTAGTAGTAGCTTAACCAAAGGCAGCATTTTGGGAGACAAAACTCGAATGGAAGATTTGGTAAAAGACCCAAATGCTTTTATACGACCTTCTCCTTCTGGTTCCTCGTTAGGTGGTGTTGCCAGAAAAACTAGAGAAACTATTATTTTATGTGAAGCAGCAGGTTTTGACACCATTATTATTGAAACGGTTGGTGTTGGTCAAAGTGAAACTGCTGTTCATAGTATGGTAGACTTTTTTCTACTGTTAAAACTTGCAGGAGCTGGTGATGAACTTCAAGGTATTAAACGTGGTATTATTGAAATGGCAGATACCATTGTTATTAATAAAGCAGATGGAGACAACCTAAAAGCTGCTAAAATTGCCAAAGTAGAATTTAATAGAGCATTGCATTTATATCCTGCTAAAGCTTCTGGTTGGCAACCAAAAGTCACACTATGTAGTGCTTTACAACAAGAAGGTATTGACACTATTTGGGATATTATAAATGACTATGTTGAAGCAACCCAAAAGAACAATTATTTTGAACATCATAGAAACGAACAAAATAAATTTTGGCTACTACAAACAATTGAAGACCGTTTAAAATCTGATTTCTTTGGAGATTCAAAAATAAAAGAAGCACTCAAATCTCAGCTTGAACTTATAGAAAATGGTAAAACCACTCCATTTGCTGCTGCAGAATATATATTGAGTTTATGAAAAATTGGCTTTAAACCATTCTACTTGAGCTTTTACAGCTTCTAACAATGTAGTTTGCGGATTGTAGTTCAACAACTTTCTTGCTTTATCGATATTTGCTTTAGTACGCAATTGGTCTCCAGGACGCTTAGGGATGACATTAATTTTTATAGACTTACCTAAAACAGCTTCAACAGCTTCAATACCTTCTTGAGTGGTGTGTTCTACCTCAGTTCCTAGATTAATGATTTCACCATTGACCTTATCTTCATTACCAATTACACTCACTACACCATCTACAATGTCGCCTACGTAAGTAAAACTTCTAAGGTGTTTATCACTGCCTTCATACAACGGAAACGCTTCGTCCTTCAACCCTAAATCTATGAGTTTTGTGTACATTTTTTCAGGACGCTCTCTTGGACCAATAACAGAATACAACCTTAATGAGCATGATTTTAATTGCTTTTCTCTACTTTTTTGAAGTACTAACTGCTCAGCAGCTAATTTAGTAACACCATAGTGAGATGCTGGTTTTGGCGCAATACTTTCAGGGAAAGTCGCTTCTAAACCATAAATTGAAGAGGTTCCAATATTTACAAATAATTTAAGGTTGTTACACTGTAAAGCGTAATCCATTAAATTTTTAGTCGCTATTATATTATTGCTAAAATAGTCTTCAAACGTAGAAGTTGATGAAATACCTGGTTGAGCAGCATAGTGAAAAATATAGTCGATGTCTTTAGGTAACACTTCAGCAAGGTCAGAATCTCTTAAATCTTTTTTCAAGATTGAAATGCCTTTTTGGGTTAAAGCATCAGCATTTAATTGCTTTAATTCCAGACTGTAATAATCATTAAAATTATCAATTCCTAAAACATCATGCCCTAAAGCTTTAAGTCTTTCAGCTGTGTGAGAGCCAATAAAACCGACAGCTCCTGTAACAAGTATTTTCATTTTATTAGTTTAGAGATTGCAAATTAACAATTATTCCATTAAAAAGAATAATTTCAGTTTAGTTAAAAAACAATACTTTTGTAGCAACTAACTTTTAACAGATGAATTACAAATTCACTATCATAGTTCCTGTTTATAATGAAGAAGATAATTTAGAGAGAGTTGAAAAGGAACTACTAGCTTACACGAAAATCGCTTCCTTACCTACAAAAATTTTATTTGTAAATGATGGCTCAAAAGATAGCAGTCAGCAACTTATTGAAGATATTTGCAATAGAAACGCTGCTTTCAACTACATTTTGTTTGAAGCTAATAGAGGTTTAAGTGCTGCTATAAAAGCTGGGTTTGATTATGCTGACACTGAACTTGTAGGTTATATAGATTCTGATTTACAAACTGCTCCTGAAGATTTTAATTTACTTTTAAAACATATTGACACTTACGATTTAGTAACTGGTGTAAGAGCAGACCGAAAAGATAGTTTTGTAAAAAACATGTCGTCTAAAATTGCTAATGGTATTAGAAGAGCTTTTACCAAAGACGGAATGGATGATACTGGTTGTCCTTTAAAAGTTATTAAAACCGAATATGCTAAGCGTATTCCTATGTTTAAGGGTTTACATCGTTTTTTACCAGCAATGATATTATTGCAAAACGGTAAGGTTACCCAAATTCCTGTACGTCATTTTCCAAGAATTGCTGGTACTGCAAAATTTGGTTTATGGAACCGATTACTTGGACCACTTATGGATTGTTTTGCTTACTTATGGATGAAAAAAAAGTACATCAACTATACAGTTTCTAAACAAGGTTAATGAACGATTGGTTGATATATTGCATAGGTTTTATCGCTCAGATTTTATTCTCTTCGCGCTTAATAATACAATGGATAACTTCTGAGAAACACCAAAAAGTAATAACTCCAACCTTATTTTGGACCTTAAGCTTAATTGCCTCTTTTTTACTCTTTATATATGGCTACCTTAGAGATGATTTTGCCATTATGCTAGGACAAGGGTTAACCTATTTTATTTATATACGCAATTTGCAATTACAAGGCGAATGGGAGAAATTCCCAAGAGTAATGCAATACATTTTACTTGGTGCTCCTACTCTAATTGCCATATATTACTTTAACAACAATGTTATTGATAGAGATGTTTTATTCAAAAATGAAGCTATTCCAACCTGGTTGTTAACCTTAGGTATTGTATCTCAAATTATTTTCACGTTTAGGTTTATTTACCAATGGATTTATTCTGAACGCAAAAAGCAATCGTCTCTTCCTTTTGGATTTTGGATGTTGAGCTTAATAGGTTCTTTGCTAATTCTTATTTATGCCGTTTACAGAAGAGATCCTGTGTTATTTATAGGTCATGGTCTTGGTTTAATGATCTATGCCAGAAATTTATTCTTAATAAAAAAATCAAATGCTAAAGAAACTACAGCATAACCCTATACTTACCATAACAATTCTTGTCCTAATAATGTTAGCGTTTGGTGTGCAATATCTTTCAGTAAGCATTATGGAAGCACGTAATTTTATCACTGCCAGAGAAATGCTAACAGATGGTAATTGGCTCCTTACAACCATGAATGGTGAAGCCAGATATGAAAAGCCTCCTTTACCAACTTGGTTAGTTGCTTTTTTTGGGATGATTTTTGGAATAAAAAACCTACTAGCTATTCGCTTTCCTGCTATTATATTTATAGCAATCACAGGTGTTTTTACCTACTTACTTTCTAATAAACTTTTAAATAATAAAAACCACAGTTTAATTAATGCTTTAATTGTAGTGACTTCCTTTTATGTTATTGGAATTAGTATTGAAGCTCCATGGGATATTTTTACTCATGGGTTTATGTTAATGGCTATTTATTTTCTATTTCAATACTTACAAGGCACTCCAAACAATTTCAAAGCAATTCTTTTAGCTGGTTTGTTTTTAGGATGCTCAATACTTTGTAAAGGTCCAGTTTCTTTTTATGCCTTATTACTGCCTTTTTTAATTGCTTATGGAATGGCTTTTAAATTCACTGCTATAAAAAAACAGATATTACCATTATTAGCTTTTTTAATCATTGGACTCATAGTTGGCGGTTGGTGGTACTTGTATGTAAGAGTTAACGATCCTGCAACCTTTACTGCGATTGCTGAACGAGAAACAGGAAATTGGTCTAGTTACAATATAAGACCATTTTACTATTACTGGAGCTTTTTTACACAAAGCGGAATTTGGACTACCCCTGCTTTTATTAGCTTATTATATCCCTATTTAAAGCGAAGAGTGAGTAATACTAAAGCCTATAGGTTTAGTTTTATTTGGACCATTGCTGCTGTTATTTTGCTTTCATTAATTCCTGAGAAAAAATCAAGATACCTAATGCCTGTTTTAATTCCTTTAGCTATTAACACTGGTTTTTATATTGAATATCTCATAAGATGCTTTAAAGGTTTAAAGGACAAGCGCGAAACTATACCTGTGTATTTTAATTTTGGACTTATAGCCTTAATTGGTTTAGCGTTTCCTATTGTAGGTTATTTATTTTTAGGCGAAAAGCTTTCGGGTTATATGTTTCCTTTTGCCATAGCTTCCATAACCTTAGTTTTATTAAGTGTACTAATTTTTGTTCAGTTGAAACTAAAAAACATGGAAAAGGTATTTTACCTCACTATTTTCTTTTTTGCTGCATTATTAATATCTGGTTTACCGCTTTCAACAGCTTTAATAGACAATAATTACAAACCTATTTCAAACTTAAAAGAAGACACTAAAAAAGAAGCTATAAACGTGTATGGTTTTAATTATATCTCACCTGAAATGATTTGGCAGTTTGGTGATAAAATCCCAAATATAACTCAAGAAGATGGCACAATAAATTTTCCTGACGAACCAGTGTTTGGGATGCTTGCTAATGGTATAAGCCCTGAACATCAAGAACTCTTACTCGCTAAATACCACATTGAAAAAGTTGCTACTTATGACCTCAACACTTCAGCTAAAGACAGTAAAAGTTATAGAGGACGATTGGTAAACACCTATTATATTCTTACTAAGAAGTAAAGCGTTTAGCTAAGTACTTATTGAGTTTATAAAACCCAAAACCTGATAGCGCGCCAAAAATCATTCCGCAGAAAATATCCAACGGAAAATGCACTCCTATATACACTCTACTGTAAGCCATTGCTGCTGCCCAAAATAGCATTAAAAAGATAAGATACTTGTATTTATGTTTTAACATTAAACCTGTAAATACAGCTACAGCCATTGAGTTAGAGGCATGACCTGAGAAAAAACCATATCTACCACCACAAGAAGGTTTTACCAATCGCATTAATGAATTTACGGTCTCGTCATGGCAAGGTCTAAAACGTTCAAAGCCATATTTAAATAAGTTGGTAACTTGGTCAGTAAAAGACACCATAAGTGCTACAACCAAAATAGTTATTAAAAACGTTTTTCGATCGTGGTTTTTAAACATTAAGTATAGTAAAATGGCATAAAGAGGAATCCAGTAAAATTTTGTGGTATAAAACATCCAAAATCCATCCCAAGACTCAACGCCTAAATTGTTTAAAAACAGGAATAATTCTTTATCGTATTCTATTAATTGGTCTATCATCTAATCGTTGTATTGTTCTATTTCGCTATCGTAAAAATCGGTAGCTGCCTGAATTAAGTTTTCAATTTCAGACTCTAATTCTCTTTGATCGTGTTCATCAAATTCTTCTAACCATTCTACCTCATCATTTTCTAAATTAATAATAAACCTAGGAAAATCGGTATGAATAATATATATAGCATTAGGAAATTGGGTATTGTCTCCAAGTATAAATTTAGGCAGTTCCATAATTATGCTGTTTTAATGAGTTTGTTAGTTAAATAATTAAATCGAATATACAATAAAATTGCTGCAGTTGTTAAACCTGCTAAAAGCCCTAGCCAAATACCAAAACTCCCATAGACTTCTTCTTTCCCTAAAAAATAGCTTATAGGAAATCCAATAACCCAATACGAAATAAAGGTAATTATAGTTGGTATTTTTACATCTTGCAAACCTCTTAAAGCACCTAAAACAACAACTTGAACACTATCACTTATTTGAAAAATTGCTGCTGCAATTAAAAGCGTTGACGCGATACTAACCACTTCGGTATTATCAACAAGGTTTACAGCATCGTCATAATCTACATACAGTTTTGGTAGATGATTGTGAAACAAAAAGAAGCAAATACCAAAGCAAATAGCAAGTATTGTTGCCAATAAAAATATAGAAATGGCGATTCTGCGTAGTTCTAAAAAGTTATTCAAGCCTTTTTGGTTTCCTACTCTCACCATTGCAGCAACACTAAGTCCCATTGCTACCATAAATGTCATTGACGATAAGTTAAGTGCAATTTGGTTTGCCGCTTGTGGGTTTTTACCTAGTAAACCACTCAACCATATAGCTGCTGTAAAAATGGCTACTTCAAAAAACATTTGCATTGCGCTAGGTGTTCCTAAATTAATCAGTTTGTTAAGCATTAGTTTATCTAATACAAAAAACTTGATATTAGTTACAAAAGCTTTAGATTTTTCTTTTTTACTCAATAATATCCAAATAAACGCCACCATTACAAATCGCGAAATCAATGTTCCATAAGCAGCTCCTACAATACCCAACTCAGGAAAACCAAATTTCCCAAAAATGAGCAAATAGTTAAAAACAACATTTACAATATTAGCTATCAATGTAGCATACATAGGATATTTTGTCATTGACAAACCATCACTAAACTGCTTAAATGCTTGAAAAACTACTAACGGAATTAAAGAAAAGGCAACCAAATTTAGATATGGAATTGCCAACTCAACTACCTCAATAGGTTGCTTCATTAAATACAAAAGCGGTTTAGCGAAAAACACCATTAAAAACAATGAAATACCTAGTATTGTACATAAAAACAATCCATGTTTAAAAGCCGATTTTCCATTTTTAAAATCATTGGCTGCATCAGCTTCAGCTACAAGAGGTGTAATGGCTGTTGAAAACCCAATACCTAAAGACATAGCAATAAACATAAAGCTATTACCAAGTGAAACTGCAGCCAACTCAGCAGTTCCTAATTGGCCAACCATAATGTTATCAATAAAACTTACAAAAGTATGTCCAAGCATGCCCAACATTACAGGAGCAGCAAGTTTCCAGTTGTATTTGAATTCTTTAGTATAATTAGATAAAACCACCTATGCTTTTTTGAGGTTTCAAAGGTATGCCATAGAAAACTATATAAGAATTTTCCACTGAATATTTTTCAAAAAACCTTTATGAATATTGAATATCAAGCAATTATATAATCAGATTGTTAATAAGTTACTTTAGTATAATTTCTATAAATCAGTTAAAAGCAATATTTTTATCAAAGTTATTTTCAATGTAAATTATCAATGTTTACTTAGTATATATTGAAAATAAAGAAACTTTTTTAGCTATTATTTTAGAGGGATTTAAAAAATTAATGACGTTAAAAAACGTTTCAATAAAAAGAGGGTATTTCTACCCTCTTTTTTTATGGCTTTAGCCTTGTTATAAATTAACATATTTTTAAAATCTGCCAATGCTAAGGTTTTGTAAATTGCTTAAAAGCACAAACAATGAAACACATTACCCTTAGTATCATTTTTCTTTACAGCTTATTTTCGTTTTCTCAATCATCAACTGAAGATGTTATAGAGCCTTTTTTAGAAGACATCGTATCTCAGTTTCCTAATGTTAGAGATTTAGCCATTTCTCCCAACGGAAAAGAAGCAGTATTTTCTGCACAAAGTTTTATGGGAGACATTTCAGCATTGATGATTGTTAGTAAAACTGATACCAAATGGAGTAACCCTGAAATCATCTCATTTTCTGGACAGTATAATGACATCGAACCTTTTTTCTCAAATGATGGTCTTAAGTTATTTTTTGCATCGAACAGACCTATGGACAACACATCTACAACTGTAAAAGATTTTGATATTTGGTATGTTGAACGTGCTTCTACTGAAGCTTCTTGGTCTGCACCTATTAATTTAGGCGCTCCTGTAAATACTGAAATGGACGAGTTTTATCCTGTGGTTACAAATTCAAACAACCTATATTTTACATTAGATAATCCTTCTCTTAAAAGAAAAGACGACATATACATTAGCGAATTTAAAAATGGAGCATATACACAACCTAAACCTTTAAGTGACTCCATTAATTCTGAAGGTTATGAGTTTAATGCTTTTATAGCTCCTGATGAATCTTTTATAATCTATACTTGCTATAATCGTGATGATGGTTATGGTAGTGGTGATTTATATGTAAGCTACAAGCAGGAAAATGGCGAATGGAGTATTTCTAAAAACATGGGACAAAAAGTCAACTCCAACAAAATGGAATATTGCCCATTTGTTGATACTCAAAATGGCATTTTATACTTTACAAGTAAACGATTAAAAATGACTAGCTTTGAAGAAAAACAAAGCATTGAAGATTTAAAAACTATTTTTTACAGCTATGAAAATGGTTTAAGTAGATTGTATAAAATCTCTATTACAAACCTTATCAAGAAATAATTTAATCTATTGATTTTTCTTTTAGGTTTATACTTGCTCACAAATGTCAGTTCGAGTGATTTTTTTGATAAAAAATCGTATCGAGAACCTTTTTAAGCATTAAATTCTTATTCTCGATATAAATTTTACTCATTTTCAATCGTAAAATTCACTCGAATCGACAGAATTTTTAATGAATAACCTAAAACATCTCGTTTTTGATATTTTCTTTGGCTTCTCTGTATTCTTCAACAATATCAGTTACAATTTCAGCTACAGGTTTTATATCATGAATTAAGCCGGAAATTTGCCCAATTTCGAGTTCACCTTCAATAAGGTCGCCTTCAAACATACCTTTTTTTGCTCTTGCTCTACCTAATAAGGTTTTCAACTCTTCAACCGTTGGTCCTTTTTTGTATAATTCCTGAACGTCGTTATAAAACTTATTTTTAACTAATCGTACAGGAGCCAACTCTTTTAAAGTTAATTGCGTGTCACCTTCTTTAGCGTCAACAACAACATTTTTAAAGGCAGCATGTGCCGATGATTCTTCACTAGCTACAAATCGTGTTCCTATTTGAACACCATCAGCACCTAAAACCATAGCTGCAAGCATCGCTTTTCCTGTGGCAATACCACCTGCTGCTATTAATGGAATTTGCAATTGCTCTTTTACCATAGGTATTAAAGTAAGTGTAGTTGTTTCATCTCTTCCATTATGACCTCCAGCCTCAAATCCTTCAGCAACAATTGCATCTACTCCTGCATCTTGTGCCTTTAAAGCAAATTTTACACTACTCACCACATGCACAACAGTTATCCCTCTTTCTTGTAACCAAGAGGTCCAAGTTTTTGGATTTCCTGCTGAAGTGAATACAATCTTCACACCTTCTTCAACAATAATATCCATAATCTCTTCAATATTTGGATACAACATTGGCACATTAACACCAAATGGTTTATCAGTTGCTTTTTTACATTTTTGAATATGCTCACGTAATACTTCAGGATACATTGAACCTGCTCCTAAAAGCCCTAAAATACCTGAGTTACTAGCAGCTGAAGCTAACCTCCAACCACTATTCCAAATCATTCCTGCCTGAACAATAGGATATTGAATATTGAACAGTTTGGTAATTCTGTTTGTCATTTATGATTTAATAAGTTTAAACGTTTTTGATGAGTCTCCAGATTGAAGCACTAACACATACACACCTGAAGCAATTTCAGAACAATCCATTTGTTCGACTGAATTAGATAGTGTCTGTTCCAAGATTACATTCCCAACCATATCATACATTAAAAAATTAGTAGATTCAAATTGACTAGGAATATGGATATTTAAAAGGTCATTTACTGGATTTGGAAAAAGTTTAAATTCAACAATTTCCTGTTCTTGCATAGACAATGCTATGTTATAAGCTAAGGCTAAATCTGGAATTCCGTAGCCTAAAAAATTGTCTGGTGTGGCATATTGTGAAGCAGACATCCTTATGTACTGCATAATTTCGGCATTTGAAGCATTAGGTAATGCTTGCCACAAACATACAGCTCCTCCAGCTAGAATTGGCGAACTTAATGACGTGCCATTATTAGTGATAATTTCATCATTTTCATTAACCACATAAGCTCCTAAACCTTGAGCTGCCACATCAGGTTTTTGTGTGGGTTGGATAGCACTTCCTTGAGAGCTAAAAAACGCATAATCTTCGTTACTATCAACTGCTCCAATAGATAATACGTTTGGCGAATCGGCAGGAGCACCAACGATTACCCAAGCATTACCTCCAGAATTTCCAGCCGATGTAATTACCAACATTCCTTTTTCTGAAGCAATAGTTGCGCCTCTTGTAATAAATGCGGTTTGACCATCCATATCTTCGTTAGTGTAGCTGTAATTAGGATTATCATAAGTTGTATATCCTAAAGAAGTGTTTATAACATCAACACCTAAACTGTCTGCACGTTCAGCAGCTTCAACCCAATAACTTTCTTCAACAGGGTTTTCGCTTCCAGCATCTTCAGTTCTAAATAAATAATACGATGCATCTGGAGCAGTACCAACATACTCGTCTTGCA
Source organism: Meridianimaribacter flavus (assembly GCF_004366715.1). Taxonomy (GTDB): domain Bacteria; phylum Bacteroidota; class Bacteroidia; order Flavobacteriales; family Flavobacteriaceae; genus Gaetbulibacter_B; species Gaetbulibacter_B jejuensis. The sequence goes on along the minus strand of NZ_SOQZ01000003.1, from coordinate 137,407 downwards.
CATAAGCTGCCATTGTACTCAACACTCTTGTACCATGAGTATTTGCTGTATAGGCATATACATTTTCTGTTCTGTCTACAAAATCATAACCATCCAATAAATCGCCATTATCTCTCAAGCGTTGAAAAGCTGACATGGTATTAACATTTGTAAAGCCTGCATCTAAAACCGCAACCAGCATACCTTCGCCAGTAAAATCATCTAAATGCAAATCATCTGCACTTATCATTTGTACTTGGTTTTGGGTATTTCCGTAGGTGAAATCGGTTAGTGTTTCTTCAATTTCAAATTTATCTTCATTTTCTGAAAATCTTCCACTTTCAGCATTCAAGATTTTATCAGCAAAATCGATATTAACTACAAACTCTAAACCTAAAAGCATATTGATGTTTTCAACCGTTCCTCTAACATGAACAGCATTAAGCCATTTAGACTTTGCCATAACCGTAATTCCTGGTTGTGCTTTTAATGTGGTAACATGATTTTCGTTTACAGGAACATCTCTAGCATCTATAATAACACCATGAGCGTTCTTTCGGTCTATTGCTCTTTGTGTAAGAATCGTTAACGGATTGCTTATTGCAGTTTCAACATTTTCCTTTTCTTCCAAATACACCCAAGCGTCTTCATCTTGCGCATATAACTGAAAGGCAAAAACTATAAAAAGAAGTAAAAGTATTTTGTGTTTCATGCGTTGGCATTTGGGAGTATTGCAACTGCAATTTAAGAAATTACTCCTGAACCAACTAATTCATCATTTAAATACCATGCTACAAATTGACCTTCGGTAATTGCAGATTGTGCAGCTTCGAACTCAACGTAAAGTCCGCCATCAACTTTATGTAAAATTGCTTCTTGTAAAGGTTGACGGTATCTAATACGCGCTTTCACCTTCATTGTTTCATCAACATTTAAAGCTAAATCTTCACGAATCCAATGCAATTCATCGTTATTGACAAAAAGTGCTTTTTTTAATAAACCAGGATGCGATTTTCCTTGACCTGTGTAAATGATATTGTCATCAACATTAGTGTCAATTACAAATAATGGTTCAGCAGTACCACCAACAGCTAATCCTTTTCGTTGACCTTTAGTAAAATAATGTGCTCCTTGATGCTTCCCCACAACTTTTCCATCAGTAATAGAATACTCAATTTTTCGTGATAAATATTGTAGTTTTTCTTCTTCAGAATTAAACTCAGGAGTTTCTTGCTTATACACATCAATAGCTTGTGGTATCTCAACAATAACACCTTCTTTCGGTTTTAATTTTTGCTGAAGAAACTCAGGCAGTCTTACTTTACCAATAAAACATAATCCTTGAGAATCTTTTTTCTCAGCTGTTACCAAGTCGAGTTTTGTTGCTATTTCCCTAACTTGTGGTTTTGTTAATTCACCTATAGGAAATAATGCTTTTGACAGCTGCTCTTGCGACAACTGACATAAGAAATAAGATTGGTCTTTATTACCATCAACACCAGCCAATAACTGATAAACTTCTTTACCATCTTTTTGAAGCGTTCCTTTTCTGCAATAATGACCAGTTGCCACATAATCTGCTCCTAAATCGAGAGCAATTTTCATGAAGACATCAAATTTTATCTCTCGGTTGCAGAGTACGTCAGGATTTGGCGTGCGTCCTTTTTGGTATTCATCAAACATATAGTCTACAATGCGCTCTTTATATTGCTCACTTAAATCTACTGTTTGAAAAGGTATACCTAATTTATCTGCTACCAACATAGCGTCATTACTATCATCTAGCCAAGGACATTCATCAGAAATAGTTACTGAATCATCATGCCAGTTTTTCATAAACAAGCCAATAACCTCATAACCTTGCTCCTTTAATAAATAAGCCGCAACGCTAGAATCAACACCACCTGAAAGTCCTACTATAACTCGTTTCACGATTTTCCTTTAAAATTTGATTTTGCAAAATTACAAAATAAAAAATGGCAACTATACAAAGTTACCATTATAAAAAATTATGCTCTTTATAGTTTATAACTATTGTTGTTTAGGGTTTTTACTCGTTTTTGTAAAATTCTTTTCCTCAGTCAGTTTCCCATTAGTATAATACTTCCAAATACCATGCTTTTTACCACGCTTGTATTCCCCTTGAGCTAATAACTGTCCATCTGCATTATAGTATTTAGACAAGCCGTGTAATTCATCATTTTCATAACTAAATTCTTTTACTACAACCCCTTTTTCAGAATACCAAGTTGAAATGCCTTCTATTTTCCCGTTGACGTAGTTTGTTTTTTCTGCTATTTGTCCATTATCATATAGTACTTGCTTTTCGCCATGTAACTCGCCTTTATCATTATAATGTTCAATAGACATGACAGCATCACTTTTATTATGGTAAAATACCCACTTACCTATAAAGAGTTTTCCGTTCATTTTGCCTTCACTAATAAGTTTACCTGTTGAAGCAAAAAATTTAACCTCAGCAATATTGTTGTTAGGGTTAAATGTTTTGGTAGCACTCAATACACTCTTTTTTTGTTTAAGCGTATAGTATTTAAAAACACCTACTTCCTTTCCATGCTCAAACTGTCCTTCATAACGAGGCTCGTTGGTTTTGTCAAAGTTCTTTTTCCAAACACCATGACGTTTCCCGTTATTATCGTATTGATTTATAGAATTTTGCGCAGATAAATTTGCATAAAAAAATGTTAAAATTATAACTGCTATAATATTTTGTTTAAACATTTTGTAAATTTGTTAAACAAACTGACGTTTGTATATGTTGAACATTAAAACTCAAAAAAATGAAAATTATTTCAAACATTTCAAAATTTGCCCTAATACTTTCAGTAGTATTTGCATTTCAATCTTGCAGTAGTGATGACGATAACAATGATGGAGGAACTCCTGAAGAGTTAAACATTGTTGAAACTGCGTTAACAACACCAAACTTAAGTAGTCTTGTTGCTGCATTACAAGCTGCTGATGGTAACCTAGATGTAGTACTTTCTGGTAATGGACCATATACAGTGCTTGCTCCAACAAACGATGCTTTTGCAACCTTTTTATCAGATAATGGTTTTGCAAGCTTAGACGAAGTACCTACTGATGTTTTATCACAAATTTTATTGAATCATGTTATTTCAGCTGAAGTAACTTCTACAGATCTGACAACTATGGGTTCTGGTTACACTTCAACAAATGCAGATGGTGTTGGAGGCAACAAGCTTAGTTTATATTTCAACACTTCTAGTGGTGTAACATTTAATGGTATATCTACAGTTACAACTCCAGATATTGACGCTTCAAACGGAACAGTACATATTGTTGATGCTGTTATAGGACTACCAGATGTAGTTACTTTTGCAACAGCAGATCCAAATTTTTCAACTTTAGTTACTGCTTTAACAAGAGATGATTTAACATTTGACTACGTTACAACATTATCAACAGCTAACGGAACAGCTCCTGCTCCTTTTACTGTGTTTGCACCAACAAACGACGCCTTTGGTGACTTATTAACCGAATTATCATTAAATAGCTTATCTGATATAGATGAACCAACTTTAAAAGCAACATTAGATCACCATGCAGTAGCTGGAGCTAATGTAAGATCAACAGCTTTAATGGACGATATGACAGTTAGCACTTTAGGTGGAGATATTACAGCAAATGTTACTGGTGGAGCGACATTAACTGATATGAATGATAGAGTTAGCAACATAATTGCTGTAGATGTTCAAGCAACAAATGGAGTAATTCATGCCATAGATAAAGTAATATTACCTCCTCTATAATTAATAGTGATTGTATTAATTGATTAGTTTTAGTTAGCCAAAAAGCCTTTAAACAAAAATGTTTAAAGGCTTTTTTAGTTATTAATTAGATAATCTTAATTTACTTTCTTCCTTGTTGTTGGCGTTTTTGTTGTTCAGCTTGCTCCATCATTTCTTTCATTTTTCGCTGAAAACGACTTTCCTTTTTAGGTTGTTTCTTTTTCTCTTGAATTTTAGCCAACACTTTATCTTCATCAATGATAAAGTTTTTAATCACTAACATAATACCTATACTAATTAAGTTTGAAATAAAGTAATACAAACTCAATCCTGAAGCGTATTGGTTAAAGAATATCAGCATTAATAATGGTGAAAAATAAATCATGTATTTCATCATCTTTTGCATATCAGGCATACCTTCTTGAGTAGGTTGAGCTGCTACTTGCTGACCTGTAGTCATACGCATGTAGAAGAAAATTGCAATAGCTGCCAATATTGGGAACAAACTTACGTGATCACCATATAATGGGATATTAAAAGGAAGTTCAGCAATGATATCATAAGACGATAAATCATCAACCCAAAGGAATTTTTTCTGACGCAAATCAAAAGCTGTTGGGAAAAACATAAACAACGCATAAAACACAGGAATTTGCATTAAACCAGGTAAACAGCCACTCAATGGACTTGCTCCTGCTCTTGTTTGCAAGCTCATAGTTTCTTGTTGTGCTTTTAATTTATTGTCTTTGTACTTTTCTCTTATTGCGTCTAATTCTGGCTTAAGAATTTTCATTTTTGCTTGTGACAAAAACTGCTTGTATTGTACAAACGACAATAAAATTTTAACCAAAATAGTCATCACAATAATAGCAATACCATAAGGTAAAAAGCTACTTAAAAATCCAAATAGAGGAATAAATACCGACTTGTTAATCCATCCAAAAATTCCCCATCCAAAAGGAATACTTTCTTCAAGATTTTGGTCGTAAGTCTTTAATACTTTACTATCAGTTGGTCCATAATAAAAACTCATGTTTTCATTAAGCTCTCCACCTTTTACTTGTAACGGTAACTTTGAAGCAAATGATTTTGTAAACAAGGTATCTACATCTTCATCTTCAACTAAATTCTTAGACGTTAATTTTACTGTTTTAAAAGGTGCATCAGATACTAAAATAGAACTGAAAAAGTGCTGTCTGTATGATAACCAGCTTACATCTTCAACATCTTCTTCGTCATCACCAGTTTGCGCCAACTTGTCTATTTTTTTACCATCATGCTGATAAGTTAATCGTGTATAACGGTTTTCATACTGAATACTTCTATCATGTCTGTATCCATCTAGTTGCCAGTTTAAATCTATATTTTGAGAACCATTGATAACATCATTTAAGCCTTGAGATTTAATGGTAAACCCAATCATATAATCATCAGGTTTAAGCTCATAACGATATTCTAAAAACTTAGTTTCAGACACTTTTAATTTCATAGAAACTATAGTGTTTTCACCATTTTTAGTAACCGATGGTTGAAAATAAAGCTCTTTAGTATTTAGGGTTCTATTATCTGTTGTTCCAAAATTGATATTAAAATCAACATTATTCTTTTTTATTAAATGAATAGGAACAGAATCGTAATCGACAAAGTTTTTCAGCTTAACTTCTGACAAGTATCCTCCTTTATTACTAAACTTTAAAGAAAACACATCAGTTTCAACAGCAGTTTCTCCATCAGTTGCTGAAGGCAATGTTGCTGCATAAGCAAAAGCGCCTAATTTTAATTTTAATGCCTCTAATTGTGTAGAGTCTTTTACTGAACTGTTTGAGTAGTCTTGAGCAGTTGTAGTTAATGTTGCCTCTTGTGCTTGTTGCTTTTTCTCAGCTTCAATTTGCTCTTGTTTTGCTTTTTCTTGTTCGGCTAACTCTTCTTCAGTTGGTTGGTTTTGCCAAAGCATGAATAATAATATTCCGAAAATAAGTATAAACCCAATAACGGAATTAACGTCTAATTTTTTTTCTTCCATAAGTATTTAGTTTCCCCAATTAAAGTTAGGAGTGGATGTCTTTTGGTGTATCAAAAAACTGTCCAATATTATTTTTGTGTCATACTGACACTTTTCTCGTCTTTTTTAAAGTTTAAAGTAGCTTTTACAAATGCTACAAATAAAGGATGCGGATTTGCAACAGTACTCTTATATTCAGGATGGTACTGCACACCAACAAACCAGCTATGTGAAGGAATTTCAACAATTTCAACCAAACCAGTTTCAGGATTAAACCCTGTAGCTTTCATACCTGCGTCTTCAATTTGCGTTTTAAATGCGTTATTAAATTCATAACGATGTCTATGACGCTCTTTTACAGCATTTGAACCATACACTTGTTGTACAATACTACCATTTATTAGTTCGCAATCCCAAGCACCTAAACGCATAGTCCCACCTTTATCAGTAATATCTTTTTGAGATTCCATAAGGTCAATAACAGGATATTGCGTATGCTCATCCATTTCGGTTGAATTGGCATCTTTTAATCCTAGTACGTTTCTAGAATACTCAATAACTGCCATTTGCATACCTAAGCAAATCCCTAGAAACGGAATATTATGCTCTCTCACATACCTAACCGCTTCAATTTTTCCTTCTATACCACGCTCTCCAAAACCAGGAGCAACTAATACTCCATCTAAATGTTGAAGTTTACCAGCAGCATTTTTTGGTGTTAAAAATTCTGAATGAACAGATTCTACATTTACTTTTACTTCATTTTCAGCTCCTGCATGAATAAAAGCTTCTAGTATTGATTTGTATGAATCTTGGAGTTCAACATATTTTCCAATAAGTCCAATAGTAACTTCTCCTTTTGGGTTTTTATGTCGGTTTAAAAACTGATTCCATTGTGTTAAATCTGGAGTATCACTTTCTAAATTTAATTTTTTAAGCACTACTTTATCCAAACCTTGTTCTAACATTAAGTTAGGCACATCGTAAATTGTTGATGCATCTATAGATTGAATAACAGCCTCTTCACGAACATTACAGAATAAGGCTAGTTTTCGCCTTAAATCTTCAGGTAACTCGTGTTCTGTTCTGCAAACTAAAATATCTGCTTGAACTCCACTTTCCATTAAGGTTTTTACACTATGCTGAGTAGGTTTTGTCTTTAACTCGCCTGCTGCCGATAAAAATGGAATTAATGTTAAGTGAATAACGATAGCGTTGTCTTGACCTAAATCCCAACGTAATTGACGCACAGCTTCAATGTAAGGTAAGGATTCAATATCACCAACGGTTCCTCCAATTTCGGTAATAACAATATCGTAATCTCCTGATTTTCCTAAGATTTGAATACGTTCTTTAATCTCGTCAGTAATATGAGGAATAACCTGAACCGTTTTACCTAAAAACTCACCTCTACGTTCCTTTTCAATAACACTTTGATAAATTCTTCCAGTAGTAACGTTGTTTGACTGACTTGTAGGCACGTTTAAAAAACGCTCATAGTGACCCAAATCTAAATCGGTTTCGGCACCATCATCGGTAACATAACATTCACCATGCTCATAAGGATTAAGAGTTCCTGGGTCAACGTTAATGTAAGGGTCTAATTTTTGGATTGTGGTTCTGTAACCTTGAGCCTGAAGTAATTTTGCCAATGAAGCAGCTATAATTCCTTTTCCTAAGGAAGAACTTACGCCTCCAGTTACAAAGATGTATTTTGTGTTTGTTGTCATGTTGCGCTTTTAAACGCAGGCAAATTTACAAAATTTTAATAGTTATTAGGTAGTGTTTTGGGTTTTAATTGCTATTAAAAATACAATATTATTACATACGTTCAGGAACATTAATTCCTAATAGCCCAAACGCATTTTTAATGGTGTTACCAACTACCTTAGATAACTGTACTCTAAACTGTTTTTCGTTGTCATTATCAGCACCAAGTATAGATACATTTTGATAAAATGAATTGAACTCTTTCACTAAATCATAAGTGTAATTAGCAATTAATGCAGGACTGTGTTGTTCTGCTGCGTTTTGAACCACTTCAGGAAACAGTTGAATTTGCTTTAGCAATTCTTTTTCCTTTTCGTGTAAATCAACTGTAACTTTTGCAGACGTATCTACATCAGACTTTCTTAAAATAGACTGAATTCTTGCATACGTATATTGAATGAATGGTCCTGTATTTCCTTGAAAATCGATAGATTCTTTAGGATCGAAAAGAATTCGCTTTTTTGGATCTACTTTAAGGATGTAATATTTTAAAGCACCAAGACCAATGGTTTTGTAAAGTTCTTGTTTTTCTTCTTGGGTATAACCGTCTAACTTACCGAGTTCTTCAGAAATCTCTTCGGCAGTTTTAGCCATGTCTTCTACTAAATCGTCAGCGTCTACAACAGTACCTTCTCTACTTTTCATTTTTCCTGAAGGCAAATCGACCATACCATAGCTTAAATGGTATAAGTTTTTAGCCCAATCAAAACCTAATTTTTTGAGGATTAAAAACAGTACTTTAAAATGATAATCTTGCTCGTTACCTACAGTGTAAACCATTCCGCCAACATCAGGAAAATCTTTAATACGTTGAATAGCTGTACCAATATCTTGTGTCATATATACTGCTGTACCATCACTACGAAGCACGATTTTTTCATCAAGTCCTTCATCAGTAAGGTCGCACCACACTGAGCCATCTTCTTTTTTAAAGAAAACTCCTGTTTTCAATCCTTCGGCAACAAATTCTTTTCCTAATAAATAGGTTTGACTTTCATAATACAGTTTGTCAAAATCAACACCTAAGTTTTTATACGTAACATCAAAACCCTCATAAACCCAACCGTTCATTTTTTCCCAAAGCGCAACCGTCTCAGGGTCTCCAGACTCCCATTTTTGGAGCATTTGTTGAGCTTCTACCAAAATAGGAGCTTGTTTTTTTGCATCTTCTTCAGTCTTTCCTTCTTCTACTAATTGCTGAATTTCGTTTTTATACTCTCGGTCAAACTTCACATAATAATTACCTACCAGCTTATCGCCTTTTAAGCCTGTGCTTTCAGGAGTTTCATCATTACCATAACGTTTCCAAGCCAACATACTTTTACAAATATGAATACCTCTATCGTTTATAATTTGAGTCTTATACACCTTTTTTCCAGATGCTTTTAAAATTTCAGCAACGCTATATCCTAACAAGTTATTTCTAATATGACCAAGGTGTAATGGTTTATTAGTATTTGGTGAAGAATACTCTACCATTATTGCATTGTCGCCTTCTTTTGGTGTTACCAATCCATAAGTGGCTTGATTAGAAATTTCGTTAAAGAAATTCAGGTAGTAAGCATCATTAATTTCAACATTCAAAAAACCTTTAACTACATTAAACGCTTTTACCTCATCAACCTTTTCAACAAGATATTGACCTACAGCTTCTCCTATTTGTACAGGATTACCTTTTACAACACGCAACATAGGAAAAACAACAATTGTTATATCTCCAGCAAATTCCTTACGAGTAGCTTGGAATTCAACCGATTCTAAATTAGCGTTATACAATGAAGTTATAGCTTCTTGTACGTGTTTTGTCAATATATCTTGAAGACTCATTTGTAGTTAATTTTTAAGTGTGCAAAGATAGCATTTTTATTAAAATTTTAAGACCGAATGCCGCTTAAATACTTAATTTTAAAGCACAATACCGAAATCTAAATTTATATGGAATGTAAAAAGAGCGATTGACAATTTGCCATTGAAGTCTGCTTTTTAAAATATACTCTTGTTTGAAAAAAATAACAGTCTTAAATTAAGAATGGTAATTTAATTAGGTTTTGTGAAGTTATAGCGTAGCGTTATCAAATTACTTCAAAATTCATTTTTAATACTAAAATTCTGACAATCAATGTTTTAAATAAAAATTTGTTAATAACTTTAATTAACGTGCATTTCGTCGATAAAAGTGTAGTTTTTCTATGATTTTTTACCGTTCATCGAGTAGGAAAATTTTTAAAATTAAATAATATTCCTTTTATCTAATTTTTTGGTAGTAAAACCTAGAAATTAGCTTTTTATAACCCTTTTAAAGATTTTTGGAAAGCTATTAATCAAAGTCCCAATCGTTGATGATACCTATTTTTCAACCTTTAACAGGATTGTTATTGTGTTTTGTGTTTTTACTTTTCCTATCCCTCAAGGCAAGTTGGCGTCAAAGCAGTATTGCAATTTATAACACTAATTGTAGAAGATGAAACAGTTAATAACTTTAGCTGCTTTTTTTTCTGTGCTCTCTACTTTTGCTCAAAAAATAGAGAAGGATAGTCTTTTTATTCAATCAGAGATTGAACACCTAACTATTCAATTAGCTTACCAACCTCAGGATTCTGCAAAGGTTGAAACCTCCCTTTTATTAATTGAAAAGCTATACACTGTAAAAGACTACAAAAAAGCGTTATTGTTTATTGACCAAACTGAAAGGTTATCTGAAACTTTAAAATATAAAAGAGCAATTGCCGAAGCCAAATATTTTAAAGCCCTTATTTATTCAACAAAAAATGATTACTACAACGCAATTGATAGTTACAATAAGTCCAAGAGACTATTTAAAGAACTTGACGACACACTAGGTTATGCTAGAGTTAGTAATGGCATTGGTCATATTGAAATTAAACGTGGAAACTATGCTGAAGGTCTTGAAAATGCTTTATTAGCTATTCAGGTTTTTGAACGCATGAACTTGAGAGAAGAACTTAGTTTAGCCTACAATAGTTTAGCCGAAGCTTACTACAATACAAACCAAATAGATAAAGCGCTTGAGTTTAATTATAAGGCATTAAACGTTAGAACCCAACTACAAGACAATGCTGGAATTAAAAACTCAACCAAAAACATTGCTTTACTTTATTCTGAAAGAAAAGAACACAGAAAAGCTATTGAATATTTTGAAAAAGTTTTAAATCTTTTAGATACTGAAAATGATAATGACTTAAGAGGAGAAATTTTACCTCGAATTGGTGAAGAATATTTGCAGTTTAGAGAATATGAAAAAGCTGCAGAGTATTTACTTGAAGGATTAAAATACAACAGAAGCACACAAAATGAAGATGGATTACTTAGGTCATTAAACTCCATAGGTCATCTCAATTTAAAACAAAACAAGTTAAAACTTGCCCAAGCGCAATTAGACGAAGCCTACAGTATTGCAAAAAATGGAGTTAACAAACATGAGCTTTTAAAAAACTACAAACTCCACAAAGAGCTAGACTCCATACAAAAGCAATATCAAAATGCATTTTTCTGGCAAGGAAAATATTATGACTTAAAAACTGAACTTGATAAAGAGAGTCAACCCAAAATACCTGTAATTACTACTCCTGTTACTGAAACCAATATTGACGAAGCGTTTACAAACGAGGTGAGTATTGAAAATGAAGCAATAAATAAAGAGAATGAAAAATCTATTAAACGATTAAAACTGCTAAGTTACGTCTTAGCTTTTGCTATTTTAATATCCTTACTTGTTTTAGTTATTTCTCACCTAAAACATAGAAAACGCTTAGAATACGCTAGAGAACTTGAAGAAAAAAACAAACAGATAGAGTTACAAAACGAAGCTATATTAGAGCAAACACACCATTTAGAAGAGGTTAACAAAGTAAAAGATCGTTTGTTTTCTATAGTATCTCACGATTTAAAAGATTCAATTTCGTCCATTAAAGGATTTATTGATTTGCTTCGCGAAGACAGCCTTACCAAAGAAGAATTTTATGAGCTTATCCCTGAATTAAGCGAGAATGCTGACAATGCTTCTTTATTACTTTTTAACCTATTAAACTGGTCTAAATCCCAAATGCAAAACTTAGAGTCTAACCCTGAGTTATTCAACATCCAAGATGTATTCCACAATAAAATGGGATTAATAGAACAAAAGGTTGAACAAAAACGAATTGTTTTAATTGACGAGTCGCAAAGAGATTTTGTTTATGCTGATAAAAGCATGATAGAAATTGTAATCCAAAATCTACTAACAAATGCTGTTAAGTTTAGTAGAATTGGTGATGCTATAACTGTTTCAAACAGAGACCAAAATGGTAAGTCCTTAATATGCGTAGAAGATACCGGAGTTGGTATTTCTCCAGAGAATCTAAACAAGCTATTTAAAAACAATACATTTACTACAATAGGCACCAAAAACGAAAAAGGTACAGGATTAGGATTAACTATTTGCAAAGAACTAGTTGAACTTAATGATGGTAGAATTTGGGTTGAAAGTGTTCAAAATGTGGGGACTAAATTTTTTGTTGAACTCCCAAAAACAAAGTCTTCTTCTTAAATAACATTTTTGTTTATCTTAGCGCAAAAGCCATAACACTAAGATGAAACAATTTATACTTTCACTTGCTATACTAGCATCATTTTATAGCTGTAAAGATTCTCAAAAAACAACTGAAAGCACAAAAACTCCTAATCACCTTGAAGAGTTATTTACAATAATGCAAGGTTCATACAATTCTGAAGCTCAAGCAAAAGTTGACTCAACTTATTTTAATATTTCGCTTCACATGTACCCTATTTGGAAAGACAAAGGTAATTACCTTTATGTAGAGCAAGCTTTAAACGCACGACAAAACAATCCTTACAGACAACGTATATACGAAGTAACTAAATTAAATGATAGTGTTTATAGTTCTGCTATTTACACAATTGAAAACGACTCGTTATGGATAGGAAAATGGAAAACACCTCAAGCTTTTGACTCGCTATCAATACATCAAGTTTCTAAAAAAGAAGGATGCGAAGTACTCCTTAAACGTTTAGACTCTAATCATTTTAAAGGTGAAACAGGAGAAAAAACCTGCGAAAGCACGCTATATGGAGCTTCATACGCAACTAGCGAAGTTGAAATTTTCCAAGACAAAATCATCTCATGGGATAGAGGATTTGACGATAAAGGAGAACATATTTGGGGAGCCGAAAAAGGCGGTTACATCTTTAACAAGCTAGATTAGTTTTTTGGTAAAAACACCTCAGCCATCATACAACGAGCACTTCCGCCTCCACAAGTTTCTATAGTTTCTAAAGAGCTAGAAATTATCTCACAATGCTTTTCAATTTTTGAGATTTGTGATGCTGTCAAACTATCATGAGCAGCTTTACTCATTATCAAATAAGGTGTATTGTTTGCTCCTTTTAATTGAAGCATGTTACCAGCAAACTGATGCATTTGAGACTCAGTAATTTCTATAATTTCTTTACCATCCGATTTTAGATGCTGAATAACATTTTTGCGTTCTTTTTTATCATCAATAGTATCCAAGCAAATCACAGCAAAGTTTTCAGCTAAACACATCATTACATTAGTATGGTAAATTGGTAATCGCTTACCACCTACAGTTTGGTTAGCGGTAAATACTACAGGAAAATAGTCGAAATCTTCACAAAACTCAATAAACAACTCTTCGTCTGCTCTAGGTGATAACGCACAATAGGCTTTACCATTAGCTCTATCTAACAATAAACTTCCTGTTCCTTCAAGAAAAATACCTTCATCTTCTGCACTTGTATAGTCAATAATATTTTCAATTTTGAAGCCTTCGTTTTCAAGCCTAACAAATATCTCTTCGCGTCTTTCTTTTCTTCTGTTTTCGGCAAACATTGGATAAATTGCAACATCACCATTCTCATGAAAACTCACCCAGTTATTAGGAAAAATAGAGTCTGGAGTATCTGCTAACACATCATCTTGCTCAACAATTACATTAATGCCAACTTGCCTTAACTTTGCAACAAAAGCGTCAAACTCTTCTTGAGCTTTGGCATTAAGCTCAGCGTTTTCAACATCTATAGTTTCTTGAAAATAATTGTTGACAGCTGTCTGTTCGTTCATCCTAAAGTTTATTGGACGAATCATTAAAATAGTATTCGTAATCTGTTGCATTATTGGTAAAAATTCTGCTGCAAAATTACTATTTTAAAATGTATTTTTCTCTAAAGACATCAATGAAGTATGTGTTAAAATTTACATTGAAATTCTTTTATTTTTCTCTTCATTAAGCCATATCAAAGCTTCTTCTCTTAGATAAAACATTTTCATTGTCCAGTTTTCATCATTATTCAAACTCAATATTGTTTTAGTAGCCATTTTACTACCAATTGAGTTCACAACAACTGCTACAGCAAAAACTTCTTTCAATTTTGAAATCTTACGTTGAACATCAAAAGTATAAGAGTAAGAATGAAGTTTGTTTACTAAAAGTGAAAATGGAGGTGTTAAATTTTCGAGTAAAAAATTATGATATTCTTCCATTAGTTTTTTGTCCATTTCAACACCTTCGTCAATAATTACCTCAGCTAAATGCTCATTGAGAATAATAATAGTGCCAAATGACAATTTGTGAGAAAGCTCTCTTTCTTGCATATTATTTTAGTTAATAAGGGATAGTTAAAAATAAAAAAAATCCTTGATTTTGCTAAGGTTTTGACAAAATAAATCCACGATATTCTAACATAAAACGATAACAATCTTAAAATCAATTACTATTTTAAGTAAGTTTGAAATATCAAAAATCATACACATGAAAAAATTTGCGCTACTTTTTATAATACTGTGTTCTTGCTCCCAAAACAACCCCAAAAAAACTTATGATTTCACTACTGTTTTTGAAAAAAGTGAAGGCAAGGAAACTGCCACTTATGAGGAAACCATACTCTATTATAAAAACTTAGCCCAAGCTTACCCTGAAATTTCGATAGACTCAATTGGTGAGACAGATTCTGGCAAGCCGCTTCATCTTGTAACATTAAACCCTGACAAAGTTTTTGATTTTTCGCAAATAAGAGCCAACAATAAGCGCATACTCCTTATCAACAATGGTATTCATCCTGGTGAAAGCGATGGTATAGATGCCACAATGCTGCTTTACAGAGATATTGCTCAAGGTACTATTGAAATACCTAAACACACTGTTTTAGCAACTATACCAATATATAACATTGGAGGTAGCTTAAATAGAAATTCTACAACAAGAACAAACCAGAATGGACCTGTATCGTATGGTTTTAGAGGAAATGCTCAAAACTATGACCTTAACAGAGATTTTATAAAATGCGACACCAAAAACGCACGTGCTTTTACTGAGATTTACCATTTAGTAAACCCTGATGTATTTATTGATAATCATGTAAGCAATGGTGCAGACTACCAATATACGCTCACTCATTTATTCACGCAACACAATAAACTAGGAGGCGATTTAGGCAATTATATCCATACCGAAATGATGCCTAAACTAGAAGAAAAACTAGCCGCAAAAGATTGGGATATTACACCTTACGTCAATGTATTTAACAGAACTCCAGAGACTGGTTTTAATCAGTTTATGGACTACCCAAGATACTCTACTGGTTACACAACACTATTTAACACTTTAGGTATGATGGTTGAAACTCACATGCTAAAACCCTACAAACAACGTGTTGAAGGTACTTATGAACTTATGAAAAGTATGATTGATATTATTGAGGAAGATTATCAAAAAATACAATGGAAACAAATTAGCAAAGAAGAACATATTCGTGATTATGCTGAGACCTATACTCTAGATTGGAAAATCGATACTAGCAAAACCTCTACATTAAGTTTTAAAGGGTTTGAAGGTAATAGAATACCAAGCGAGGTTACTGGAGCGCAACGCTTAAAATACGATCGCACAAAACCATTTACAAAAGATGTGGTTTACAACAACTATTTTGAACCAAGCATTGAAGTAAGTGTACCAAGTGCTTACATTATTCCACAAGGTTGGTGGAAAGTAATAGAGCTTTTAAAGCTCAATCAAGTAGAAATGCGCCAGTTTAAAAATGACACTACTATAACTGTAGAATCCTATGAGGTTGAGAGTTATGAGAGCAGAAAAATGCCTTATGAAGGCCATTATCAGCATTACAATACAAAAGTTGTTAAAACAGAAAAAGAAGTAACATTTTTGAAAGGCGATTATATTATTAACACACATCAAAATGCGTTTAGGTATTTAATGGAAACATTAGAACCTGAAGCACCAGACTCATTCTTTAACTGGAACTTTTTTGATACAATTCTGCAACAAAAAGAAGGTTTTTCACCTTATGTATGGGAAGATATTGCTAAAGCATTATTAGATAAAAACCCTGATTTAAAAACAGAATTTGAACAGAAAAAACAAACAGATACTAATTTTTACAATAACTGGTATGCGCAATTAGATTGGCTACACAAACAAAGTGACTATTACGAAAAAGCTCACCTACAATATCCTGTGTACAGATTGCACTAAACCAAAATTTTAATATTAGCATAAGAGTTTGTCATAGCTTCTTGACGTTGCGTTTCGTTGAGCCATTCTACCTTGGTAATACCTTCTTTCTCTTCTGGTTCAAGTTTGCCTGAGTAAGTTGTTTTCATCTCAAACCAGTAAGTTACTTTTATCTTGTGCTTACCATTTCGCTTAAAAATATGATAAGTAGTATCAAGCGGTTTTACAATTTCAAGACCTTTAACACCTGTCTCCTCTTCCACTTCTCTAATTGAGGTTTCTTCTATCGATTCTTTAGCTTCAGCTTTTCCTTTTGGTAAGTCCCATTTTTTATTTCGGTAGATAAAAAGTGTTTCTCCTTTTTCATTAATAACCTTACCACCTCCTGCAACTACATTTGGTAATTTCTTTAAAAATTTTTTAAGGAGTTTATCTGGGTTTTTGTGTATTAACCTCACCTCTTCCAAACTGGTAGAATTAAGTTCTTTTATAACTTTACCAATATTAACTGTATCTAATAAATAGTTTTTAAAGTTAGTTTCTTCACTAACAATAGTCGTTAATATAATTGGTTTGTCACCTACAAAAACTTTATACATAATATTTGGGCAAATAGGTTTTCAATGGTAAAAATATAACTTTTAAGCACATATTACCATTTTCAAAAATTAATTTTATTTTAAGTTTTGAAATTTAAATTTAACAAAATTGTGTAGTTTTGCGCTATGATTTTTAACAAACATACCGCTAAAAAAACTGCTGAAGTTTTATTGCAAGTAAATGCGATAAAACTTAGCCCTGAAGAGCCTTTTACTTGGGCTTCTGGCTGGAAATCGCCAATATATTGTGATAACAGAATTGTGTTATCTTATCCGCAAATTCGCAACTACATTAGAGAAACCATGGCTAAGCAAATTGAAAAACAATATGGCAAGCCTGATGTTATTGCTGGTGTTGCTACAGGAGCTATTGGTATTGGGATTTTAGTTGCTGAGTATTTAGGACTTCCGTTTGTTTATGTAAGACCTGAAGCAAAATCGCATGGTCGCAAAAACCAAATTGAAGGTCATCTAGAACATGGACAAAATGTGGTAGTTGTTGAAGACTTAATAAGTACTGGAAAAAGTAGTTTAAATGCTGTAGCTGCTCTTAAAGAAGCTGGTGCCAATGTAAAAGGAATGATTGCCATTTTTACTTACGGTTTCAATGTTTCTAAAGACAGTTTTGATGCTGAAGACCTTACTTTACATACTTTAAGTAACTATGAAAGCTTGTTGGACCAAGCACTAGAAACTAACTATATCACTAAAAAACAACAGGACCTTTTGGCACAATGGAACGCTAACCCAAGCGAATGGAACGCTAATTGATACACCTTTAGAAAAAAACTTATATACATGAATTTAGAATCGCCAAAGGTAACCCTTAATAAATCAGCTCAAGAGACTTTTGATTTTTTATCTGATGTGAAAAATTTTGAAGCTTTAATGCCTGAAAACATCAGCAAATTTGAAGTTTTAGAAAACGACAAATTTTTGTTCGCTTTAAAAGGAATGCCTGAAATAGTGCTTAAGAAAAAAGAAGCTACGCCTCCTAATAAAATTGTACTTGGTGCTGCTGGTGGAAAACTAGACTTTTCACTTACTGGAAACATCTCTGAAGTAGATGCTAATACTAGTGAAGTTCAATTAACTTTTGAAGGCGAGTTTAATGCAATGATGGCTATGATGATTAAAGGCCCAATCAGCAAGTTTATTGAAACTCTAGCAACAAATATGACTACTGCTGTTTAGTACAACAGAGTTATTTCTTTTAAATCAAATTCTTTAATAATTTCATCTTCAAGCAACACTTGAAGATTACCAGAATTTGACACACCTTTTATATAACCTGAAAACATATCACCTTCCATATCTTTAAATGTGGAAGGTTTATTTTTTCTAAAAAGATGCTCTTCATACTGAGCTTTAAGTGTAGAAAAGCTATTATTCTGTAGTAACTCGAAAAAATATTCAAGCTTCTGTAATACAGTAATCATTATCTCATCCAATTCAAAAAAGCGTCCAGACATTAATTGTAAAGACGAAGCTTTAGGTAAATTTTCAAATTCTGTTTGGTTAACGTTAATCCCAATGCCTATAATAGAAGCTTGTAATCTATTTTGCTTTATGACATTTTCAATTAAAATTCCAGCTATTTTTTTATTTTCTGACAAAATGTCGTTAGGCCATTTAATGCTTAGTTTTTCAACGTTAAGGCTTTTTAAAGCTTCAAAAACCGCTAAAGACACAGCTATACTAATATAAAAATTACGTTCTACATCAACACCTGTAATGTCTTTAAACACGCTCATAGTAAGATTTTTAGCATCCTGAACGTTCCATTGGGTTCCCATTTGTCCTCTGCCTTTTGTTTGATGTTTAGCAACAACAACCGTAAAATCCTCAATAGCCTTACTAGCACTTAATTGTCTTAAATAAGTATTAGTTGAGTCAATGGCATTAAGTTTGATTATATGCATAAAAGCAGCAAATGTTAATTTATAATTTTCTTAAGAAGAATTAAAGTTCAAAAGAACTAAAAAAATAATAACTTTGCACAAAACTAAATCAATTTAATGGCGAAAAAAAATAGTAATGTCGACCAATTAATAACTACCATATTAGCTGGTATTGAAGATGTAAAAGGGAAAGAAATAACAATCCTTGATTTAAGAGAAATTGAAAACACAGTTTGTGATTATTTTATTGTTTGCGAAGGTACTTCAAATACGCAAGTAAACGCCATAGTAAATTCAATTCAAAAAAAGGTTAGCAAAGAACTTAAAGACAGCCCTTGGCATGTTGAAGGTGTTGAAAATGCTGAATGGGTTTTGATAGATTATGTTAATATTGTTGTACATGTTTTTCAAAAACACATTAGACAGTATTACGACATTGAAAGTCTTTGGGGAGATGCAAAAACAACTGTTATAGAAACTAGTTACTAAAAAAGAATTAATGGCAAACGAAAATAAAAATACAAATAAGAAACCAAAACTGAATCCATATTGGATTTATGGAATAGCAATTTTTGCTATTATCGCTTTTCAGTTATTTTCAGGTGGATTTGGATCGCAAAATGTGGCGACCACAACTCCTTCTCAATTTTTAGAATATTTAAAAAATGGTGATGTTTCTAAAATTGAAATCATAAACCGAAGAGAAGCAAAAGTTTATCTTACCGAAGAAGCTCAAGATAAAGAAATACACAAAAAGACTAAACCTAGTAGTATTTTCCCTGCAATGACTCCTGCTCCAAACTATTCGTTTGAGTTTGGTGATTTGCAAAACTTTGAAAAAGACATCAACAAAACCCTTGAGGATAACAACTTAAATACTGAGCTAAAGTATAAAACCGAAGAAAATCTTTGGGGTAACTTTTTAATCTCCTTATTACCGTTTATCCTAATCATAGGTGTTTGGATTTTTATAATGAGACGTATGTCATCAGGTGCTGGTGGAGGCGCTGGAGGACAAATTTTCAACATCGGAAAATCTAAAGCAAAACTTTTTGATGAAAAGACTGACATTAAAACTTCATTCAAAGATGTAGCAGGTTTAGAAGGTGCAAAAGAAGAGGTTCAAGAAATTGTAGACTTCCTTAAAAACCCTGAAAAATACACTTCACTTGGTGGAAAAATCCCTAAAGGAGCTTTACTGGTAGGACAACCTGGAACAGGAAAAACCTTATTAGCAAAAGCTGTTGCTGGTGAAGCACAAGTACCTTTCTTTTCACTATCTGGTTCTGACTTTGTAGAAATGTTTGTAGGTGTTGGAGCATCGAGAGTACGAGATTTATTTAAACAAGCAAAAGAAAAATCGCCTTCAATTATATTTATTGACGAAATTGATGCAATTGGTAGAGCTAGAGGAAAAAACAATTTTTCAGGATCTAATGACGAACGTGAAAATACCTTAAACCAATTATTAACTGAAATGGATGGTTTTGGCACTAACACCAATGTTATTGTATTAGCTGCTACAAACAGAGCCGACGTATTAGATAAAGCTCTTATGCGTGCTGGACGTTTTGATCGTCAAATTTTTGTTGACTTACCAGATGTAAGAGAGCGTAAAGAGATTTTTGAAGTTCACCTAAGACCTATCAAAAAAGCAGAGGATTTAGATATCGATTTTCTTTCAAAACAAACACCTGGTTTCTCTGGTGCTGATATTGCCAATGTATGTAATGAAGCTGCACTTATTGCTGCTAGACAAGGTAAAAAAGCAGTAACAAAACAAGATTTCCTTGATGCTGTTGATAGAATTGTTGGTGGATTAGAGAAGAAGAACAAAATCATTACACCAGAAGAAAAACGTGCCATTGCTTTCCACGAAGCTGGACACGCAACTGTAAGCTGGATGCTAGAGCACGCTGCTCCATTAGTAAAAGTAACTATTGTTCCTCGTGGACAATCGTTAGGAGCTGCTTGGTATTTACCAGAAGAACGCTTAATTGTTAGACCAGAGCAAATGTTAGACGAAATGTGTGCTGCATTAGGTGGTAGAGCTGCTGAAAAAGTTATTTTCAATAAAATATCAACTGGTGCTTTAAGTGACTTAGAAAAAGTAACCAAACAAGCTCGTGCCATGGTTACAATCTATGGATTGAGTGATAAAGTAGGAAACTTAACCTACTACGACTCTTCAGGTCAGTCTGAGTATGGGTTCACAAAACCTTACAGCGAAGAAACTGCTGAGTTGATTGATAAAGAAATTTCTAATATTATCGAAACACAGTACCAAAGAGCTGTAGCTCTTCTTGAAGAAAACAAAGATAAGCTTACTGAACTTGCAGAAGTTTTATTGGAAAAAGAAGTTATTTTTAAAGATAATTTAGAGAAGATTTTTGGTAAGCGTCCTTTTGGAAAAGACGAAGAAGAATAAAAGCCAAAAACATAATATTATTATAAAAAGCTTAAATTAATCACGTGTTAATTTAAGTTTTTTTATATTTGAAATAATACGCAAATTAAAACCTAGGTAATAGCAACCCATACATGAGTCTATTTCGTAAAATCTTCGGTCTAAAATCTGATAGTGAAGAAGATAACATAAAAAGCGAAGAGAGAGGCAAATATATGCCTGAAATTAAATTGCCCGCTGACGAGAGATTTACCATAAATTTTAAAGCCAATGGCGGAAAGTTTTTGTATTGCGAAAATTTAAACGAAGTCAAGGATAATTTATCGCAAATTCTTAGTGAAAATGAATGGGAAGACAAAAACGCTTTACTCTTTGATGATAGACTTTCTGAATTATTTAAAGATTTTCATTTAAATCCAACTAAAAAAGTTTCAGAAAGCACGTATTTTTTATCCACTTGTGAATACCTTATTTCAGATGATGGTTCGCTACTAATTTCTTCAAATCAAATTGCTGAGAAGAAACTAAAAGAACTGCCTACCAATTTTATAATATATGCAACAACAAGTCAGTTTGTTGAAAATATAGGTGAAGGACTTAGAGGTATTAAAGGTAAAAACAGAGAAAAAATCCCAACTAACATTACTACGATAAAGCATTTTAAAACTGTTGAGGATAAAGATTTTCTAACTTATGGAAGTAGCTCAAAAAACCTATATTTGCTTCTTCTAGAAGACCTATAGATGAAAGAAGCCGTTA
The DNA here is from genome assembly GCF_004366715.1 of Meridianimaribacter flavus. GTDB lineage: Bacteria > Bacteroidota > Bacteroidia > Flavobacteriales > Flavobacteriaceae > Gaetbulibacter_B > Gaetbulibacter_B jejuensis. The sequence goes on along the minus strand of NZ_SOQZ01000003.1, from coordinate 115,710 downwards.
CCAGAGCATTATCCGGAGCAATATACATCACATTACTAATCTTGTCACTGTATTGGCAACATGCATTGGCTGCATTATTTTTTGTGTTTGGTATTATTTGTCTAGCTGAGTTTAAAAAACTTATCAACTTAAAAGATTTTTATCCGTTTATAATCTTCACGATTTTATATTTTGTGTTTGGATATTGGTCTACTATTATAACCACTACACATGGTTTTGATGAGGCTATTCAAATACTTCATGTAATTACAATTTTTGTTCAGTTGTTTTTAATTAAAGATTTATTTTCTGAGAAAACCATACCGCTTTTCAGCTCTAAAAGATATCTAATCACTACTTTTTATTTAAGTAGTGCGTTTGTGTTTTTAATTTTAATAGCAAACTTTAAGCATGAGTTTACGCCATTGTTGCTTTTAGGTACTTTTATTCTAATATGGATCAATGACACATTTGCTTACTTAGTTGGAAAAAACTTTGGAAAACAAAAGCTGTTTCCTAGTATTTCGCCTAAAAAAACAGTTGAAGGATTTTTAGGTGGTTTGTTTTTTTCGTGTGTTGCTAGTTATTTTATTGCTAAATTTACAAATACGTTAGATTCTACTTATTGGTTAATTTTAGCAATTATAGTTAGTGTTTTTGGTACACTTGGAGATTTGATAGAATCTAAATTTAAACGACAAGCTAAAGTAAAGGATAGTGGTGTAATCATGCCTGGTCATGGTGGCTTATTAGACAGACTAGATAGTATAATATTTGCTGCTCCTTTTATTTATTTATTTTTAAGAATAGTAACTTATGTTTCATAAAGAAGGCCATAAAATTATATTTATTTCACTAGTTATAGTAGTTGGAGCTGTTTTGATCATTGATTATTTTGTACAACTACCTTGGTTAAGAACTTCACTAATGCTACTTTTTGTAGTGTTCTTGGTTTTAATTCTTCAATTTTTTAGAAACCCTAAACGAAACACCATTTTAAATGAAAAACAAGCCGTTTCGCCTGTTGATGGTAAGGTTGTAGTTATTGAAGAAGTTTTTGAAAAAGAATATTTTAACGACAAGCGCATACAGGTATCTGTTTTTATGTCGCCAATTAACGTTCATGTTACACGTTATCCTATAAGTGGAAATGTATTGTACAGCAAATACCATCCTGGGAAATATTTAGTTGCATGGCATCCAAAAGCCAGTGAAGAAAACGAGCGCACGACTATTGTTGTAGAAAACAATTCGTTTGGAAAAATACTATATAGACAAATTGCTGGAGCACTAGCAAAACGTATTGTTAACTATGCTAAGGTTGATGACAAAGCAATACAAGGCGCTGATGCTGGGTTTATAAAATTTGGGTCGAGAGTAGATTTATTTTTACCTTTAGATGCAGACGTTAAAGTAACCTTGAACCAAGTTGTAAAAGGAGGCGAAAGTATTATTGCTGAAATTTAAAATGACACCTGAAGAACTAGACATAGAGTTTAGAGACGCTGTAGAGCGTATAAACAATCATACCGAACCTTTTCCGGCTGATTTTTTACTTCGCCTTTATGCTTACTACAAAAAGGCTACAAACAACTATGGTAGACCAAGTAGCCGAAAGCCTATAATTAACGCGTTTAAAACAAATGCATTATTTCAGGTTAAAGATGTTTCGCCAGATGAAGCTAAACGTATTTATATTGATTTGGTAAACAATTATTTTTTATACCGAAAATAAGTTAATCCCTTATCAAAGGCATTGTAGAGCAACGTAGTAAACCTTCTTGTTTAGCTATTTCTGCATAAGGAACTTCTTCAACAGTAAATCCATTTTTTCTTAACCAAGTATTTAATCTTGTAAAGTTTTTTTCTGAGATAATCACGTCTTCAGATATTGAAAAAATATTACTGTTCATATCATACATTTCGTCTTTTGTAATGACAAAACAATTTTCTTCTCCAAAGAAATTAAGCAACCACTCATACTCTTCTTCAACTAAAAACCCTTCTTTATGTAAGATTGCTTTATTTGTTCCTATTGGTTGAAAGCAGCAATCTAAATGTAAAGCATTGTCTCTAGGGTTTACTTGAGATTTTTTAAGGTCGAAACTTTTTATGGTTTTATGCGGAAATTTTTCAGTAATGTAATCTACACCTAATTGGTTTGTACGAGCCACAATATAATCAGAATAATCAGCTCCTCGGTAAGTTCCAATAAAGATATGGTCATTCCATACAATCACATCTCCTCCTTCAATGTGAGCTTCTTCAGGAGGTCTAATTACTTTTTTAGGGTCAATTTGATCAATAACATATTGAATGGCTTCTAGCTCTTCTTCTCGATCTGGTAATATATTGGCTTTTACAAACACATCATCAATTACGAAAGCTATATCTCTGGCAAAAATTTGATTACAGTCCTCAATAATATTAGGTCTGTACACTTTTACATCATACTTTTCAAAAACTTTAGCTACTGCTTCCATTTCATTAACCATATCGGCTTCTAAGGGATATGTCCCTGCTTTTATGTGCTCAAGAGATTTTGGGTCGTATGCGTCCTCTATTTTAGGAGTTGGACCATTACTTTTAGCTGTTCCTAAAACCACTGCTCTAAGACGAGAGGTTTCATTTTTAACATTCAATTTCAGCATAATATAAATTATAAAAAAAGCTTCATTAAAATAAATAATGAAGCTTATATGATGTAATAAGCCTAAGCTTAACGCTCGTTAATTCCTTTAAACGATCTTAATGTTTCACCTGTATATACTTGTCTTGGACGACCTATTGGCTCTTTATTTAAGCGCATTTCTCTCCATTGAGCAATCCAACCAGGTAAACGCCCTAGTGCAAACATTACTGTAAACATTTCAACAGGAATATTCATTGATCTATAAATAATTCCTGAGTAGAAATCTACGTTAGGATATAGTTTTCTTTTTACGAAGTAATCATCTTCTAAAGCTTCTTTTTCTAATCCTTTTGCAATATCTAAAATAGGATCTTCAACACCTAAATCACCTAAAACGTCATCGGCTGCTTTTTTGATTATTCTAGCTCTTGGGTCAAAGTTCTTGTATACACGATGTCCGAATCCCATTAAACGGAAAGGGTCTTCTTTGTCTTTTGCTTTACCCATATATTTTTTAGTATCTCCTCCATCTTCTTTGATAGCTTCAAGCATTTCTAAAACTGCTTGATTTGCTCCACCATGTAAAGGTCCCCAAAGTGCAGAAATACCTGCAGATAAAGAAGCAAATAAACCTGCATGCGAAGAACCTACAATTCTTACTGTAGAAGTTGAACAGTTTTGCTCATGATCAGCATGTAAAATTAAAAGCTTGTCTAAAGCATTTACTAAAATTGGGTTTTGCTCATAGTTTTCATCTGGTCTTTTGAACATCATTTGTAAAATGTTCTCAACATAGCCTAATGATGAGCTTCCGTAATCTAATGGTAATCCCATTTTCTTACGCATTGTCCACGCTACTAAGATTGGGAACTTACCTAAAATTCTAACAATAGCATTGTACATTTCTTCTTCAGAATCTACATTTACTGACGAAGGATTAAACGCTGTTAATGCACTTGTAAGCGAAGACAAAACTCCCATTGGATGTGCTGACTTAGGGAAAGCATCTAAAATTTTCTTTACATCGTCGTCAACAACAGAATGCTTTTTTATGTCTGAATGAAATTTATCTAATTGCTCTTGTGTTGGCAATTCTCCAAAAATCAAAAGATAAGCTACTTCAAGGAAATCTGCTTTTTCAGCTAGTTCTTCAATTGAATATCCTCTATACCTCAATATTCCTTTTTCTCCATCAAGAAATGTAATGGCACTTACACAAGATCCTGTATTTTTATAACCTGGATCAATTGTAGTAACGCCTCCTGTTACACTTCTTAAGGCCTTAATATCTATTGCAACCTCATTTTCGGTTCCTGTAATTAAAGGAAATTCATGTTTTTGACCGTTAATTTCTAATGTAGCTTTATCTGACATTTTTATGTTTATATTTTTTTAAAGTTTTATTGTTAAAAAGATTGTACGAAAATACGAAATATCTTAGGATTTTTAAAGCTTCTCCATAAAGGATTTATCTATTGTGATATTACGAAAATTGATGCTTGGATGTAACTCATAATTGAAAATACAAGCGCACATAAACTACAGCATTATTTGACATTTATTTTATACAATTTCTTGTAATATTCTTTTACTGAAGATTGCCAAGTAAACTTTTGTGATTTAGCATTGAGGCAAATAGTATCCCATTGACTTTTGTCTTCAAAAAAGATTTTTAATGCTTGAGAAAATACCGATAAAAAGTTAGCATTCTTTTCATCAATTGTTTTTCCGTTGAATGAAAATCCTGTTTTTAAATGTTCAACAGTATCTTTCAATCCACCTGTATGGTGTACTAGACATGGTTGAGCATTTCGCATTGCTAACATTTGACTGATTCCGCATGGTTCAAAAAGACTGGGCATTAAGTATAAATTAGATTCGGTATAAATCGAATCAATAACCTCTTCGGACTGTCCATTAAAAAACACAAAGTTGTCATATTCATAGCTTATGTTTTGTAATAACTGCTCATACTCTGGTGCACCAGTTCCAAGTACTACATAAATACCATTTACTGCTTTTAGTTTTTCTAAAATTGATTTTAATAATTCTGGTGAATTTTTAAAAAAGAAAAACTTCTGCTCAGTTAGTCTCGCAACACTGGCACAAACAAATTTTGCTGGTTCTTTTATGAGTCTTACAATTTTTTCTCCTGTATGAATTAAAAAATCAGCTTTATATTCTTTTTCGGGTTCTTGCAACCACTCAAAAATCGCTTGAATAGCATTAACATAAAACGCACCATGTTGTACTAAGTTTATGTTTTGATAATTACAACCGTTTAAAATTCCTACTAGGCGGTTTTCTTTATTAGCCTCTTTTAAATAGTTTTCCAAACCTTCTCCACCTATAAAATCTGGAAAATTACTAGATTTCATTATATCTTCTTTATAGGAAGGAGACACTGTGTGCACAACATCGGCAAGTTTAATTCCTACAGCCATAAGATTTATACAATCTTGATATCTTGGATCTTTTAAATTCTCATAATCTATATCTAACTCAGGATAAAAAGCATGTAACGAAGAGTAATTATCTTTAAATGGTCTAATACCTTGAATAGCCAAATTATGAATTGAATATACAAACCTTATATTTTGCAATACTTTATAAGAAGGATGGTATTCTTTTAAAAACAACAATAAACTAGTATGCCAATCGTGTAAGTGTACAACATCTAATTTCCCAAAACTATTTTGTGTTATACTCTCTGCTACTGCACTACAGAATAAGGAGAACATACAAGCATCAGTATAAAATGGTTGTTCTGGGTCATTAAAATAAATATGGGCAATATTACCTGACTTTATATCAGGATGATGAATAACATAATGTGTAATGTTTTCAATTTCTTTCTTTGGAGCTACTTGGTAAATAATTGCTTTTGCAGTTTCTCCTCTATAAGAAAACTCAACCTCTTTAATCTTTTTTTGCCCTATGTGCAATCGTCCATAAGCAGGAGTTATAACACTAACTTTATCACCTAAAGCTGCTATTTGCCTAGGAACGTCTCTAACAACATCTCCCATGCCACCAGCTTTACATTTTTTGATGGCATCGTTTTCAGCAGAAACAAAAAGGAAATTTGACATTAAGTACTGAGTTTTAATAATGAAGTATAAATTACTTAAAATAAATTTACTTAAAAAACTAATACACATTAATTAGTTGTTAAAAGTAAAAAAGGCTTCTGTAATTAAACAGAAGCCTTTTTTAATACCATATTTTAAATATTACTTTACTTTAAAAGCCTTTTCTTGAGGATAGTAAGCAACGTTACTTAATTCTTCTTCAATTCTTAATAACTGATTGTACTTTGCCATTCTATCACTACGAGATGCAGAACCTGTTTTAATTTGACCAGTGTTTAATGCTACTGCTAAATCAGCAATAGTATTATCTTCAGTTTCACCAGAACGATGAGACATCACTGACGTATAACCTGCATTATGAGCCATATTAACAGCTGCAATAGTCTCAGTTAAAGTACCAATTTGGTTTACTTTAATTAATATTGAGTTAGCAATACCATTTTCAATACCTCTTGATAAACGCTCTACATTTGTTACAAATAAATCGTCACCTACTAGTTGTACTTTATCTCCAACTTTTTCGGTTAAGTATTTCCAACCTTCCCAATCGTTTTCATCCATTCCATCTTCAATAGAAATAATAGGATATTTAGCAGCTAATTCAGCTAAGTAATCTGCTTGCTCTTGACTAGTTCTTACTTGACCTTTGTCTCCTTCAAACTTAGTATAGTCATATTTTCCATCTACATAAAATTCGGCCGAAGCACAATCTAAAGCAATCATTACTTCATCACCTAATTTATAACCTGCTTTTTCAACAGCTTTGGCAATTGTATCAAGTGCATCCTCTGTACCATCTAATGTTGGAGCAAAACCTCCCTCATCACCTACAGCAGTACTAAGACCTCTATCGTGTAATACTTTTTTAAGGTTGTGGAAAATTTCTGTACCCATTTGCATAGCATGAGTAAAGTTTTTTGCTTTTACAGGCATTACCATAAACTCTTGAAATGCTATTGGCGCATCACTATGAGAACCTCCATTAATGATATTCATCATTGGTACTGGTAACGTGTTTGCTGAAACACCTCCAACATATCTATATAAAGGCATTCCTAACTCGTTTGCAGCGGCTTTAGCAGCAGCTAAAGACACTCCTAAAATAGCATTAGCCCCTAATTTTGATTTATTTGGTGTACCATCTAATTCAATCATTAATTGATCGATAGCATTTTGTTCAAACACTGAAACACCTAACAACTCTTGAGCAATTATAGTATTGACATTTTCTACTGCTTTTGTAACTCCTTTTCCCATATAGGCATTTCCACCATCTCTAAGTTCAACTGCTTCATGTTCTCCTGTTGACGCTCCTGATGGCACTGCAGCTCTACCTACAACTCCATTTTCTGTAGTAACATCAACCTCTACAGTTGGATTACCACGTGAATCTAAAATTTGTCTTGCATGAATATTAATTATAATGCTCATATGTTTCTATTTAATGTTGTTTAATTGTATGTCAAATTTACAAAATTGTTAATCTAAAAGGTATTTACCTATTCATTATTACATTTTAATTTTACTAAAATGTTTTCGTAAATAAAAAACCTCAATGAAAATCGATTTTCTTTGAGGTTTGTTCATTATTTATTTTTAATGTTTTCTATAAATTGGTCAAATAGATACGACGAATCGTGAGGTCCAGGACTTGCTTCAGGATGATATTGAACTGAAAAACAGTTTTTACTCTTCATTTTAATACCTGCTACAGTATCGTCATTTAAATGCAAATGAGTAATCTCAATATCTGGATGATTTTCAGTTTCCTCTCTATTGATAGCAAAACCATGGTTTTGTGAAGTAATTTCTCCTTTACCTGTAATAAGGTTCTTTACAGGATGATTAATACCTCTATGTCCATGGTGCATTTTATAAGTAGAAATTCCGTTTGCTAACGCGATTACTTGGTGTCCTAAACAAATACCAAATAGCGGAAGGTTACGTTTAATGATTTCTTTAGCCAAATTTTGTGCTTCAACCAAAGGTTCAGGATCTCCTGGTCCATTAGATAAGAAATAGCCATCTGGTTTAAATGCTTCTAACTCTTCAAAAGTCGAATTGTAAGGAAACACCTTAATGTAGGCATCTCTTTTAGCTAAATTTCTAAGGATATTAGTTTTAATTCCAATATCTAAAGCTGCTATTTTATACGTAGCATTTTCGTTACCAAAATAATATGGTTCTTTAGTAGATACTTTAGAAGCCAACTCTAAACCATTCATATTTGGCACATCTGCTAGTTGTTTTTTAAGGTCTTCAATATTATCAACCTCAGTAGAAATTACAGCATTCATAGCTCCATTATCTCTGATATAGCTTACAAGAGCTCTTGTATCTACATCAGATATAGCCAATACATTATTCTTCTCAAAGAAATTTTCGAGAGAATCATCTGCTGCTGGTCTTGAATAATTAAAACTGAAATTTTTACAAATTAGACCTGATATTTTAATGGAATTAGACTCCACTTCTTCAGAAAGTGTTCCATAATTACCAATGTGCGCATTGGTAGTCACCATTAATTGTCCGAAATAAGATGGATCGGTAAATATTTCTTGGTAGCCTGTAGTACCAGTGTTAAAGCAAACCTCTCCAAATGCAGTACCTTTTTTTCCTATTGATTTTCCATAGAATATGGTTCCGTCTGCTAGTAATATTAGTGCTTTTTCTCTTTTATTATACTTCATAGATTCTAAAAGTTTCGCAAAATTGCATAAAAAAAAGGATAAACTAAAATGTTTATCCTTTAATATTTCAAATGCTTATTAACATTTATTCTTCTTCGTTAGTTGCCTTAGTTTCTGCAACAGGAGCTGCAGCTGCTTTGCTACCACCTCTTCTACTTCTACGAGTAGATTTTTTCTTAGGCTTATCAGCATTGTAGATTTCGTTGTAGTCAACTAATTCTATCATTGCCATATCAGCGTTATCACCAAGACGGTTACCAAGCTTAATAATTCTTGTGTATCCTCCTGGACGATCTCCTACCTTAGCAGCAACATCTCTAAATAATTCTGCCACAGCTTCTTTTTGTCTTAATCTAGAAAACACAATACGTCTGTTATGAGTAGTATCTTCTTTAGATTTTGTTACTAAAGGCTCAACAAATTGTTTTAACGCTTTAGCTTTAGCTACTGTAGTGTTAATACGCTTGTGCTCTATTAAAGAACATGCCATATTAGCTAACATTGCTTTTCTGTGGGCAGTTTTTCTACCTAAATGATTAAATTTCTTTCCGTGTCTCATGACTTTTGTTTTATCATCTTGCTACCAAATCCAAAGAGTAAGTCTAAGGAGAGCAAAATATGATTAATCTTTATCTAATTTGTATTTGCTTAAGTCCATTCCGAAGTTAAGACCTTTAACATTTACTAATTCTTCTAGCTCAGTTAAAGATTTTTTACCGAAGTTACGGAACTTCATTAAATCATTTTTGTTGAATGATACTAAATCTCCTAATGTATCAACCTCTGCAGCTTTTAAACAGTTTAAGGCACGTACAGAAAGATCCATATCAACTAATTTGGTTTTTAATAACTGTCTCATGTGAAGTGATTCTTCATCATAAGTTTCAGTTTGAGCAATTTCGTCAGCCTCAAGAGTTATACGCTCATCAGAGAATAACATGAAGTGGTGAATTAATATCTTAGCCGCTTCAGTTAAAGCATCTTTAGGATGAATAGAACCGTCTGTGATGATTTCAAAAACTAATTTTTCGTAATCGGTTTTTTGCTCAACACGGAAGTTTTCTATACTGTACTTCACGTTTTTTATTGGCGTATATATTGAGTCAGTAAAAATAGTTCCAATAGGTGCAGAAGCTTTTTTGTTTTCTTCAGCAGGAACATATCCTCTACCTTTTTCAATAGTGATTTCCATATTGATGCTTACTTTAGGATCTAAGTTACAAATCACTAAGTCTTTGTTTAGTACTTGGAAACCTGAAATAAATTTTTGGAAATCTCCAGCTGTTATTTGCTCTTGACCAGAAATTGAGATTGAAACAGACTCGTTATCGATTTCATCTATTTGACGCTTAAAGTTTACTTGCTTTAAGTTCAAAATCATTTCTGTTACATCTTCAACTACACCTGCAATTGTAGAAAACTCGTGATCTACACCTTCTATTCTTACAGATGTGATTGCGAAACCTTCTAAAGAAGATAATAAAACTCTTCTTAAAGCGTTTCCTACTGTTAGTCCATAACCTGGTTCTAGTGGTCTGAATTCGAATTTGCCTTCAAAATCAGTAGAATCGATCATGATTACTTTGTCAGGCTTTTGAAAATTTAATATTGCCATAGTGTTCTTCGTTTTAATTGTTATTTAGTTGCGCGATTTAAAAGCTTGAAGACGTCTAATAAATCCTTTGGCTAAATACCAATATGTTTAATTTATTATTTAGAATATAATTCGACGATGAATTGCTCGTTGATGTTCTCAGGAATTTGAACTCTTGCAGGAACAGATACGAATGTTCCTTGCTTAGTGTCGTTATTCCATGTAATCCACTCATAAACATGACTAGAGTTTGTTAATGAATTTTGGATTGCTTCTAAAGATTTTGATTTTTCTCTTACTGCCACAACATCTCCTGCTTTTAATTGGTAAGAAGGAATGTTTACGATGTTTCCGTTAACAGTAATGTGTCTGTGAGATACTAATTGTCTAGCTCCACTACGTGAAGGAGACATTCCCATTCTGTAAACCACGTTGTCTAAACGAGACTCACAAAGTTGTAACAACACCTCACCAGTAATTCCTGGAGCAGCAGTTGCTTTTTTGAACATGTTTCTGAATTGCTTTTCTAAAATACCGTAAGTGTATTTTGCTTTTTGCTTCTCCATTAATTGGACAGCGTATTCAGATTTTTTTCCACGACGCTTGTTTGCACCATGTTGACCTGGAGGATAATTTCTTTTTTCAAAAGCTTTATCATCTCCAAAAATAGCTTCACCAAATTTACGAGCTATTTTAGTTTTAGGACCAGTATATCTTGCCATTTTTAAATTAAATTATGAGAGTGTTTATGAATTAAGGTCTTAATCTTATCCTTCGATAAACGTGAATCTCTCGTTGATACTTGTTTAAAATTTTTCAGTTTGCAAATTTACATATAAAAAATTAATATCAACTATAAAAAACAGTTGATATTAATTCTTCAAAATATAAATTAAACTCTTCTACGTTTTGGTGGACGACATCCATTATGTGGTAATGGAGTAACATCTACGATTTCTGATACTTCAATACCAGAGTTGTGAATAGATCTAATTGCAGATTCTCTACCATTTCCAGGACCTTTAACAAACACTTTCACTTTCTTTAATCCAGCTTCTTTTGCTACTCCTGCAGCATCTTCAGCAGCTAATTGTGCAGCGTAAGGAGTGTTCTTTTTAGAACCTCTGAATCCCATTTTACCTGCAGATGACCATGAAATTACGTCACCTTTTTTGTTTGTTAAAGAGATAATGATGTTATTGAAAGATGCAGCAATGTGCGCTTCTCCAATTGCATCTACTATTACTTTACGTTTTTTAGTACTTGACTTTGCCATATTTTTTAGTTTCTAGTTGTTAGCTTTTAGTTGTTAGAATCCTAAACCTTTCGATTTCGAACAGATTCATCTAACGTCTAATTACTAATGACTACTGTCTTGTTATTATTTAGTTGCTTTTTTCTTGTTAGCAACGGTTTTTCTTCTACCTTTTCTAGTTCTAGAGTTGTTCTTTGTACGTTGACCTCTTAATGGAAGCCCAGATCTGTGACGAATACCTCTGTAACATCCAATATCCATTAATCGCTTAATGTTTAATTGAGTTTCAGAACGCAATTCACCTTCTATAGTATAAGTTCCAACAGCGTCACGGATTGCTCCAATTTGATCATCTGTCCAATCTTGTACTTTTGTGCTTTCATCAACTTTAGCCGTTGCCAAAATTTCTTTTGCTCTACTTTTACCTACTCCGTAGATATAAGTTAAAGAGATTACTCCTCTTTTCTGTTTTGGTATGTCTACACCTGCAATTCTTGCCATAATTATCCTTGTCTTTGTTTGAATCTAGGATTCTTTTTGTTAATTACGTAAAGTCTACCTTTTCTACGCACTAATTTACAATCAGCGCTTCTTTTTTTAACTGATGCTCTTACTTTCATCGTATTAGTATCTATAGGTTATACGAGCCTTTGTTAAATCGTAAGGACTCATTTCTAATTTTACTTTGTCTCCTGGTAACAACTTAATATAATGCATACGCATTTTACCAGATATATGTGCAGTCACAATATGACCATTTTCTAATTCAACACGAAACATCGCATTAGATAATGCTTCTATGATTGTTCCGTCTTGTTCTATTGCTGCTTGTTTTGCCATAGTATATAGTTTTAAGCTACTGCTTTTCTATTTTTACCTGTTTTCATCAAGCCATCATAGTGTTTATTCAACAAGTAAGAATTTACTTGTTGCATGGTATCAATTGCAACTCCTACCATAATCAACAATGACGTTCCTCCAAAAAACAATGCCCAACCAGCTTGTACGTCCATAAGCTTTACAATAATTGCTGGGAACACAGCTATTAATGCTAAGAATAATGATCCTGGTAAAGTTATTTGAGACATTATTTTATCTAAATACTCAGAAGTTTCAGTTCCTGGTCTAATACCTGGAATAAAACCACCGCTTCGTTTTAAGTCGTCAGCCATTTTGTTTGTTGGTACTGTAATAGCTGTATAAAAATATGTAAACACTATAATTAAGAGTGCAAATACTAGGTTGTACCAAAATCCGAAAATATCAGAAAACTGTGTTTGCATCCATGTACCTACTTCTCCTGATCCAAATGATTTACCAATTAAACTTGGCACAAACATGATAGCTTGAGCAAAGATGATTGGCATAACTCCTGAAGCGTTTAACTTTAATGGTAAAAACTGTCTAGAGCCAAATGCATTTTTTTCGTATCCACCTGTAGCTGTACGTCTTGCATATTGCACTGCGATTTTACGTACTGCCATAACTAGCATTACTGAACCTAGTATAATTAACAACCAAATAACAAGCTCAATTAAAATCATAATTAAACCTCCATTAGATTGTGTTACTCTAGCAGCATACTCTTGTAAAAATGATTGTGGTAAAGTAGCTATAATACCTACCATAATTAATAATGAAATACCATTACCAATACCTTTATCAGTAATTTTTTCACCTAACCACATTGCAAAAATACATCCAGTAACTAATATTATTACTGAAGAAATCATAAATGTAGTTGGAGAAAAACCATTAACTAAAAGTGCACTTGTTGAGTTAACTCCTGTTAATGATGGTAAGCTTGCTAAATATCCTGGTGCTTGAACCAAACAGATACCTATTGTTAACCAACGGGTTATTTGAGTGATTTTCTTTTGACCACTTGCTCCTTCTTTTTGAAGTTTTTGTAAATAAGGAATTGCTATTCCCATTAACTGCACTACAATAGAAGCAGAGATATAAGGCATAATACCTAGGGCAAATACTGATGCGTTAGAAAAACCTCCACCAGTAAACGCATTGATTAACCAAATTAATCCACCTTCGGCAGCATCTCCTTGTAATCCTGATAATTTAGTAAAGTCAATACCTGGAAGCACTATTTGTGCACCAAAACGGTAAACTAAAAGCAAACCAAGTGTTAACATGATTCGGTCTTTTAGTTCCGTTATTTTCCAAACATTTTTTATAGTGTCTATAAATTTCATACTTATAATAATCTTATAAAGTTACAGCTTCTCCTCCTGCAGCTTCAATAGCAGCTTTTGCTGAAGCAGTAAATTTATGAGCAGATACTTTTAATTTAGATTTTAATTCTCCACGACCTAATATTTTTACTAAATCGTTTTTACCAGCCAAACGTAATTGTACTAGCGTTTCAAAATCTATAGTATCCTTTATCTTCTTATCGTCAACCAATTGTTGTAATGTATCAAGATTTACACCTTGGTATTCTACACGGTTGATGTTAGTAAATCCGAATTTAGGCACACGTCTTTGAAGTGGCATTTGTCCACCTTCAAAACCAAGTTTTTTAGAATATCCAGAACGAGACTTTGCTCCTTTGTGACCACGTGTTGCAGTACCACCTTTTCCAGAACCTTGTCCTCTACCTACTCTTTTTCCTTGATTTTTAACTGAGCCTTCAGCTGGTTTTAAATTACTTAAGTCCATTTTTATGTCTTATTATTTTGTTTCTTCAACAGAAACTAAATGTTTAACTTTATTAACCATACCAACGATATTTGGAGTGGCATCATGTTCTACAACCTGACCGATTCTTTTTAAACCTAAAGCCTCTAAAGTTCTCTTTTGGGTTTGAGTACGATTGATTGTACTTTTTACTTTTGTTACTTTGATCTTTGCCATCTTCCTTAAGATTAACCGTTAAATACTTTTTCTAATGATATTCCTCTATCCTTAGCAACTGTGTCAGCACTTCTTAATTGTAATAAAGCATCAAAAGTAGCTTTAACAACGTTGTGAGGGTTAGAAGATCCTTGAGATTTAGATAATACATCATGTACACCTACTGCTTCAAGAACTGTTCTTACAGCTCCACCAGCAATTACTCCTGTACCAGGAGCAGCAGGAATGATGTTTACTCTAGCTCCACCAAATTTACCTTTTTGCTCGTGTGGCAAAGTTTTTTTGATGATTGGTATTCTAACCAAGTTTTTCTTTGCGTCTTCAACTGCTTTTGCAATTGCGGTAGCAACATCTTTAGATTTTCCTAAACCATGTCCTACTACACCTGCTTCATCACCTACTACTACGATAGCTGAAAAACCAAATGCTCTACCACCTTTAGTTACTTTTGTAACTCTTTGTACACCAACTAAACGATCTTTAAGATCTAATCCACCTGGTTTTACTAATTCTGCGTTTTTATATTTTTGATACATAATGTCTTAAAATTTTAGTCCGCCTTCTCTAGCACCTTCTGCTAACGATTTTACTCTTCCGTGATATTGATATCCACCTCTGTCAAAAGAGATAGTTTCTACACCTGCTTTTAATGCTTTTTCAGCTACTGCTTTACCAACTAAGGCTGCAATTTCTGTTTTAGTACCTTTTGCAGAACTAATGTCTTTGTCTCTTGAAGATGCAGCACTGATAGTTTTACCTGTTACATCATCCACAACTTGAGCATAAATTTCTTTATTACTTCTAAATACAGCTAAACGTGGTCTAGATTCAGTTCCTGAAACTACCTTACGAATTCTGCTTTTTATTCTTAATCTTTTTTGATTCTTTGTTAATGCCATAACTAAACTATTAAGCTGATTTACCTGCTTTTCTTCTTAATACTTCTCCTACAAACTTAATTCCTTTTCCTTTGTAAGGTTCTGGTTTTCTAAATGCACGAATTTTCGCTGCTACTTGTCCTACCAATTGTTTGTCGTGAGATGTTAATTTTACGATTGGGTTTTTTCCTTTTTCAGAGATTGTCTCTACTTTTACTTCTGGAGCTAAATCCAAAATAATGTTGTGAGAAAATCCTAAAGCTAAATCCAATTTTTGTCCTTGGTTAGATGCTCTATAACCTACACCTACCAATTCTAGTTCTTTTGTCCATCCTTCAGATACACCTTTAATCATGTTGTTGATTAAAGCTCTGTAAAGACCATGTTTTGCTCTTTGGTCTTTTTTATCTGTTGAACGCGTTACTTGTACGCTTCCTTCTTCAACAGCTATATCTACGTCTGAAAATTCTTGAGTTAATTCACCTAATTTACCTTTTACAGTAATTACATTGTCTTTAACTTCTACTGTAACTCCTTGTGGGATAGTTACTGGGTTATTACCTATTCTTGACATGTTCTTTCTGTTTTAAATTAGTAAACGTAACACAATAATTCTCCACCAACGTTTTCTCTTTGCGCTTGTTTTCCTGTTAATACACCGTGAGATGTTGAAACAATTGCAATTCCAAGACCGTTAAGGATTCTTGGCATTTCGTTAGCACTTGCGTATTTACGTAAACCTGGTTTACTTATTCTTTGAATTTTCTTAATTACAGGTTCTTTAGTCTCTTTATTGTACTTAAGAGCTATTTTAATAGTTCCTTGTACTGTAGAGTCATCAAACTTGTAACTTAAAATATATCCTTGATCGAATAATATTTTAGTAATTTCTTTTTTTAGATTAGATGCAGGTATCTCAACCACTCTGTGGTTAGCTTTTACTGCATTTCTAACTCTCGTTAGATAATCTGCGATTGGATCTGTATACATTTATATTAATTTGCGGTTTTGGTTTTCGAAAATTAGTTTTCGAACTTCAAACCAATTTATAATTCTTTGTTTACCAACTTGCTTTTTTAACTCCTGGTATTAAGCCTTTGTTAGCCATTTCGCGTAACATTACACGAGAAATTCCAAATGTACGTACGTATCCTTTTGGTCTTCCTGTTAATTTACAACGGTTGTGCATACGTACAGGTGATGCATTTCTTGGTAACTTTTGTAATGCTTCGTAGTCTCCAGCTTCTTTTAAAGCTTTACGTTTTTCAGCATATTTTGCTACCGTTTTTGCTCTTTTCACCTCACGGGCTTTCATTGATTCTTTAGCCATATCTTAGTTCTTTTGAAAAGGTAATCCTAATTCAGTTAATAACGATTGTGCTTCTTTATCTGTGTCTGCAGATGTTACGAAAGTAATATCCATACCAGAAATTCTGTTGATCTTGTCAATATCAATTTCAGGGAAAATGATTTGCTCAGTAACTCCTAAGTTGTAGTTACCTCTACCATCAAATCCTGTAGCTTTAATACCATCAAAGTCTCTAACTCGTGGTAAAGCTGAAGTAATCAAACGGTCTAAAAACTCATACATTTGCTCACCTCTAAGTGTTACTTTAGCACCTATTGGCATTCCTTTACGTAATTTGAATGATGCAACGTCTTTTTTAGATAAAGTTGCAACAGCTTTTTGACCAGATATTTTTGTTAATTCTTCAACAGCGTGATCAATTAATTTTTTATCTGCTACTGCTGCTCCAACACCTTTAGAGATTACAATCTTTTTAAGTTTTGGAACTTGCATTACATTTTTATAACCGAATTCTTCTGTAAGAGCAGAAACTATTTTGTCCTTGTACTCTTGTTTTAATCTTGGAATGTAAGCCATAATTATATTACTTCATTAGATTTTGTAGAAAATCTTACTTTCTTATCACCTTCCATTTGATATCCTACTCTTGTTGGTTCACCTTTACTTGTTAAAAGTGACAAGTTAGAGATATGAATTGGTGCTTCTTTTTCTACGATACCACCTTGAGGGTTTTGTGCACTTGGTTTAGTGTGTTTCTTTACCATGTTTATACCTTCTACGATGGCCTTGTTTTTATCGATAAATACTTTAAGTACTTTCCCTTCAGATCCTTTGTGGTCTCCAGCGATTACTTGTACTGTATCTCCTGATTTTATTTTAAGCTTTGTCATCTTGTTTATCAATTAAAGCACTTCTGGTGCTAATGATACAATTTTCATGAATTGTTTATCACGAAGTTCTCTAGCAACAGGTCCAAAAACACGTGTTCCTCTCATTTCTCCTTGCGGATTTAAAAGTACACAAGCGTTATCGTCAAATCTGATATAAGATCCGTCTGGACGTCTTACTTCTTTTACTGTACGCACAACAACAGCTGTTGATACTGCTCCTTTTTTAATGTTTCCGTTAGGAGTTGCGTCTTTTACTGAAACTACTATTTTGTCACCAATAGAAGCATATCTTCTTTTGGTTCCACCTAGAACACGTATTGTTAATACTTCTTTTGCTCCAGTGTTATCAGCTACTTTTAATCTTGATTCTTGTTGTACCATAATTACTTCGCTCTTTCAATTATTTCTACTAATCTCCAACATTTAGATTTACTTAAAGGTCTTGTTTCCATGATCTTTACTGTATCTCCAATGTTACAGTCGTTTGTCTCATCGTGTGCAACGTATTTTTTCGTTTTTAACACGAATTTTCCATACATAGGATGTTTTACTTTTTTAACCTCAGATACCACAATTGATTTCTGCATTTTGTTACTTGTAACAACTCCTATACGTTCTTTTCTTAAGTTTCTTTTTTCCATCTTTCAGCGGAATACAATTATTGTATTTCTCTTTTAGTTAATTCAGTTGCGATTCTAGCTACTGAACGTCTTACGTTTCGTAACTGGATTGGATTCTCTAAAGGAGATACTGCGTGAGCCATTTTTAGGTCAGCATAACTCTTTTGTGTCTCACCAAGTTTTTCTTGTAACTCAGCCGTTGATAGCTGTTTAATTTCTGATTGCTTCATAATACTACTATTAAGCCTCGTAATCTCGAGCTATTATAAACTTTGTTTTAACTGGTAACTTTTGAGCTGCTAAACGTAATGCTTCTTTAGCAGTTTCTAAAGGCACACCTCCAACTTCAAATAAAACTCTTCCTGGTTTTACCACAGCTACCCAATATTCTACAGAACCTTTACCTTTACCCATACGTACTTCAAGAGGTTTCTTTGTTATAGGCTTGTCTGGAAATATTTTAATCCAAAGTTGCCCTTCTCTTTTCATGTAACGTGTTGCGGCAATACGAGCTGCTTCTATTTGACGTGATGTTAAGAAATTCGAATCGAGTGATTTTATACCAAACATTCCATTAGATAACTGGTGTCCTCTTCCGGAATTTCCTTTCATACGTCCTTTTTGGACTTTACGAAATTTTGTTTTTTTCGGTTGTAACATTTTCTTTTACTTTAAAAATTACTTTCTGCGACGAGATTTATTGTTCCCACCACGTCCTCCACCAGACTTACCTTGTTTTTTAGACAACCCTACAAGTGGAGAAAGTTCTCTTTTACCATATACTTCACCTTTCATGATCCATACTTTAATTCCCAATCTACCGTAAGTAGTATGAGCTTCAACTAAAGCATAGTCAATATCGGCTCTAAATGTTGATAATGGAATTCTACCTTCTTTGTAGTGCTCGCTACGTGCCATTTCAGCTCCGTTTAAACGACCACTAATTTGAATCTTGATTCCTTCAGCATTCATACGCATAGCAGCAGCAATAGCCATTTTTATTGCACGACGGTAAGAAATACGATTTTCAATTTGACGTGCAATGCTTGATCCTACTAAGAATGCATCTAATTCAGGTCTCTTAATTTCGAAGATGTTCAATTGAACTTCCTTATCTGTAATTTTCTTAAGCTCTTCTTTTAACTTGTCTACCTCTTGACCACCTTTCCCGATAATAATACCAGGTCTTGCAGTAGTGATAGTAACGGTTACAAGTTTAAGTGTACGCTCAATAATTACTCTAGACACACTAGCTTTTGATAAACGTGCATGGATGTACTTTCTGATTTTGTCGTCTTCAGCAAGTTTGTCTCCATAATCGTTTCCACCATACCAGTTAGATTCCCATCCTCTGATGATTCCTAAGCGATTTCCGATTGGATTTGTTTTTTGTCCCATACCTCTATCTTAGCTTTGTGTGTTATTTAATGCTCCAATCACAACTGTTACGTGATTCGAACGTTTTCTAATTCTGTGTGCACGACCTTGAGGCGCTGGACGTAATCTTTTTAACATAGATCCTCCATCAACTCTGATCTCTTTTACAAATAGGTTTGCGTCCTCAATACTTGCATCTTCGTTTTTTGCTTGCCAGTTAGCTATTGCAGATAACAATAACTTCTCTAAGCGACGAGATGCTTCTTTTGAACTAAACCTTAAAATTTGAAGAGCTTTCTCAGCTTTTTGACCTCTAACCAAGTCTGCAACTAAACGCATTTTTCTTGGTGAGGTTGGACAGTTGTTCAACTTTGCAAAAGCAACTTGTTTTCTGTCTTCCTTTATAGCATCTGCCATTTGTTTTTTACGACTTCCCATAGCTCTACTTATTTTTTACCTTTATTTTTTGCACCTGCATGTCCTCTAAACGAACGTGTTGGTGAAAATTCTCCTAATTTATGACCTACCATATTTTCAGTTACATAAACTGGTACAAATTGACGACCGTTGTGTACAGCTATAGTCTGCCCTACGAAATCTGGTGAAATCATTGATGCTCTAGACCAAGTTTTAATAACAGTCTTTTTATTTGAAGCTACGTTTTCTGCAACTTTCTTTTCTAATTTATAATGGATGTAAGGTCCTTTTTTTAATGAACGTGCCATATTATCTCAATTATTTCTTTCTACGTTCTACAATATACTTGTTACTCGCTTTGGTTTTAGAACGTGTTCTATAACCTTTAGCTGGAATACCATTTCTAGATCTTGGGTGTCCACCAGACGAACGTCCTTCTCCACCACCCATTGGGTGATCAACTGGGTTCATTACTACTGGTCTCACTCTAGGTCTTCTTCCTAACCAACGTGTTCTACCTGCTTTACCAGATACTAACAACTGGTGGTCAGAGTTTGATATAACACCTATTGTTGCCATACAATCTGCAAGCACTAAACGTGTTTCACCTGATGGTAATTTAATAGTTGCAAATTTTCCGTCTCTTGCCATTAATTGAGCAAACGCTCCTGCGCTTCTTGCCATAACTGCTCCTTGACCTGGACGTAACTCTATACAAGAGATAATAGTACCAAGAGGAATTTGGCTTAAAGGCATTGCATTACCAATTTCAGGAGCGATACCTTCTTTACCCGAAACAATGTTTTGTCCAACTTGTATACCGTTTTGAGCAATAATGTATCTTTTTTCTCCGTCTTGGTAGTTCAATAACGCGATAAAAGCTGTTCTGTTTGGATCGTATTCAATTGTTTTAACTTCAGCTGGAATTCCAGTTTTGTTACGCTTAAAATCAATGATACGATACTTCTTCTTATGACCTCCACCAATATGGCGCATGGTCATTTTTCCTTGACTGTTTCTACCACCAGATCTTTTGTTCGGAGCAAGTAAACTTTTCTCCGGCTTATCAGTAGTGATGGCGTCAAATCCATTTACTACTCTAAAACGCTGAGCTGATGTGATCGGTTTTAATTTTCTTACTGACATTTTCGTCTAATTACATGTTACTGTATAAATCAATAGTCTCACCTTCCGCCAGTTGTACAATTGCTTTTTTAATAGCATTTGTTTTACCATGTTGAATACCTGTTTTTGTGTAACGGGTTCTTCTATCTGGACGGACATTTATAGTACGAACTTTTTCAACAGAAACTCCATAAGCAGCTTCAACTGCTTTTTTGATTTCTACCTTGTTCGCCTTTGTATTCACTTGGAAACTAAAGCAGTTGTTTAACTCACTATTAGTTGTCGCTTTTTCAGTGATAATAGGTTTAATTAAGATACTCATGGTTTTCTTATTTACTTAAATTCGACTCAATTTCTTCTAGAGAACTCTCTAAAAGAACTAATTTATTTGCGTTTAAAATTTTATAAGTGTTTAGTTCTGAGTTAGTTACAACTTCAGACCCTTTAAAATTTCGTGATGACAAATATACATTATTATTTGAAGCACCCAACACAAACAACGATTTTTTGTCTTGTATGTCTAATGCTTTCAGTACTGCTGTAAAGTTTTTCGTCTTTGGAGCATCAAAATTGAAGTCTTCCAAAACAACGATATCTTTATCATTAGCTTTCATTGTTAAAGCAGATTTTCTTGCTAAACGCTTCAAGTTTTTATTTAATTTGAAGCTGTAGTTTCTTGGTCTTGGTCCGAACATACGTCCACCACCTTTAAATACACCAGACTTGATACTACCTGCTCTTGCAGTACCAGTACCTTTTTGTTTTTTAATCTTACGTGTACTTCCTGCAATTTCTGCTCTTTCTTTAGCCTTGTGCGTTCCTTGACGTTGGTTAGCAAGATATTGCTTAACGTCTAAGTAAACAGCATGGTTGTTAGGCTCAATAGCGAACACATCTTTAGAAAGCTCTGCTTTTCTACCTGTGTCTTTTCCGTTTATATCTAAAACTGCTACTTTCATTATTTCTCAATGATTACATAAGAGTTTTTGTGTCCAGGAACACATCCTTTTACAACTAGTAAGTTCTTTTCAGGAACTACTTTGTATACTCTTAAATTTTCAACTTTCACTTTTTCGCCACCCATTCTTCCGGCCATCTTCATTCCTTTGAATACTCTCGCAGGATAAGAAGCTGCACCAATAGAACCTGGAGCTCTTAAACGGTTGTGCTGACCATGCGTTGCTTGACCAACTCCACCAAAACCATGACGTTTTACAACACCTTGGAATCCTTTTCCTTTAGATGTACCAGCAATATCTACAAACTCACCTTCAATGAAGTGCTCTACAGTAATTGCATCACCTAATTTGTAATCTCCTTCAAATCCTTGGAATTCTACGACTTTAGTTTTAACAGAAGTACCAGCTTTCTTAGCATGACCTAATTCAGCTTTAGTAGCACTTTTATCTGTCTTGTCATCGAAACCAAGTTGAAGGGCATTGTACCCGTCAACCTCTTCGGTTCTGACTTGGGTAACGATACATGGACCTGCTTCAATTACTGTACAAGGAATGTTTTTCCCGTTTTCATCAAAGATGCTGGTCATACCGATTTTTTTTCCTATTAACCCAGACATATTTATTAATTATTAATTATTACTATTCTATTTATTAAAACTCAAGGCTGAAAAATACGTTTCAGCCTTGAATTGTATTTTTAACCGTTTTTCCCTCGCTCGCAGCTCAGGACATGTTTGTGTTCACTTACACTTTTATCTCAACTTCAACTCCACTTGGTAATTCAAGCTTCATTAAAGCATCAATTGTTTTTGAAGATGAAGAGTAAATATCCAATAATCTCTTGTAAGAACTTAATTGGAATTGTTCTCTTGACTTCTTGTTTACGTGTGGTGAACGTAACACAGTGAAAATCTTTTTATGTGTTGGTAACGGAATTGGTCCTGTTACAACAGCTCCAGTACTTTTTACTGTTTTTACAATCTTATCAGCAGACTTGTCAACTAAATTGTGATCGTAAGACTTTAATTTTATTCTAATTTTCTGACTCATTTTCTTTTAGTTTTAAGCTTCTACGCCTTTAGCTGCTTTGATTACTTCTTCTGAAATGTTTGAAGGAGTTTCAGCATAGTGTGAAAATTCCATTGTTGATGTCGCACGTCCTGAAGACAATGTTCTTAATGTTGTTACATATCCAAACATTTCTGATAAAGGCACAACAGCTTTTACTGTTTTAGCTCCTGCTCTGTCTCCCATATCACTTACTTGTCCTCTACGACGGTTAAGGTCACCTACGATATCACCCATGTTTTCTTCTGGAGTGATAACTTCTAATTTCATCATAGGCTCCATAATCACAGCTTTTGCAGCTTTTGCAGCAGCTTTGAATCCTAATTTAGCAGCTAATTCGAATGATAGCTGATCAGAATCTACATCGTGGTAAGAACCATCAGTTAAAGTTACTTTCATAGCATCAACTTCATATCCTGCTAAAGGACCGTTTTGCATTGCCATTGTGAATCCTTTCTCAATTGAAGGGATAAATTCCTTAGGAACGTTACCACCTTTAATTTCAGAGATAAATTCTAAACCTTCCTTACCTTCTTCAGCTGGCTCAAGAGTAAATACAATATCTGCGAATTTACCACGTCCACCAGATTGTTTCTTATAAACTTCTCTGTGTTCTGCACGTTGAGTAATAGCTTCTTTGTACTCTACTTGTGGCTGACCTTGGCTAACCTCTACCTTAAACTCACGTTTAAGACGGTCAACAATAATATCTAAGTGAAGCTCACCCATTCCAGAAATAATAGTCTGTCCTGAAGCTTCGTCAGTTCTTACTGTAAACGTAGGATCTTCCTCAGCAAGTTTACCTAATGCTAAACCTAGTTTATCAACATCAGCTTTAGTTTTTGGCTCAACTGCTATACCAATTACTGGATCTGGGAAATCCATAGATTCCAATACTATTGGGTGTTTTTCATCAGACATAGTATCACCAGTCTTGATGTCTTTAAACCCTACTGCTGCTCCAATATCTCCTGCTTCGATATATTCAATAGCATTTTGTTTATTAGAGTGCATTTGGTAAATACGAGAGATACGCTCTTTTTTACCTGAACGGTTGTTCAAGATATAAGAACCTGCATCTAAACGACCTGAATATGCTCTAAAGAATGCTAAACGACCTACGAAAGGATCAGTAGCGATTTTAAATGCTAAAGCAGAAAAAGGTTCTTTTGCATCTGGTTTACGTACTTCATCAGCACCTGTATCTGGATTTGTTCCTACAATATTATCTCTATCTAATGGAGATGGTAAGTAACGACATACAGCGTCTAATAAGAACTGTACACCTTTATTTTTAAACGAAGAACCACAAATCATTGGAATGATAGCCATATCCATTACAGCAGCTCTAAGTGCAGCGTGCACTTCTTCTTCTGTAATAGAATCTTCATCTTCCATGAATTTTTCTAATAAGTTCTCATCGTAAGTAGCTACTTCTTCAATAAGAAGTGCTCTATATTTACGAGCTTCTTCTTTTAAGTCATCTGGAATCTCAATTACATCAAAAGTTGCTCCTTGAGTTTCTTCGTGCCAAACAATAGCTCTGTTTTTTACTAAATCAACAATACCTTTAAAGTCTGCCTCATCACCAATGTTTAATACAATTGGCACAGCGTTTGACTTCAACATATCTTTAACCTGTTGACAAACAGCCATAAAGTTAGATCCTTGACGGTCCATTTTGTTAACGAAACCTATACGAGGCACTTTATAGTTATCAGCAAGTCTCCAGTTAGTTTCTGACTGTGGCTCTACACCATCAACTGCACTAAACAAGAACACCAACCCATCAAGCACACGTAAAGAACGGTTTACCTCAACCGTAAAATCAACGTGACCTGGAGTATCAATAATGTTAAAGTGATATCCTTTAGTTTCTGGAGTTGGTTGCGCGTTTTCTAATGGAAACTGCCAAGTACAAGTTGTAGCAGCAGAAGTAATTGTAATACCTCTTTCTTGCTCTTGCTCCATCCAGTCCATAGTAGCAGCACCATCATGTACTTCACCAATTTTGTGAGATACACCAGTGTAATAAAGGATACGCTCTGTAGTTGTTGTTTTTCCTGCGTCAATATGCGCAGCAATTCCTATGTTTCTAGTATATTTTAAATCTCTTGCCATTTTAATTAAAATCTAAAGTGTGAGAATGCTTTGTTTGCTTCTGCCATTTTGTGAGTATCAACTCTTTTCTTAACAGCAGCTCCTTCTTCTTTAGCAGCAGCTAAAATTTCAGCAGCTAATTTTTGTGACATAGATTTTTCATTTCTCTTACGAGCATAACCTATAAGCCATTTCATTGCTGTTGAAACTTTACGATCTGGACGTATTTGCATTGGAATTTGGAATGTTGCTCCACCAACACGACGACTACGCACTTCTACGTGAGGCATAACGTTAGATAATGCATCTTTCCAAGTTTCTAAAGCTGTTTTTTCTTCATCTGTTTTTTTCGATTCTACAATATCAATTGCATCATAGAATACTTTAAAAGCTACTGACTTTTTACCGTCCCACATCATCATGTTAACGAAACGAGTTACTAACTGATCGTTAAAACGTGGATCTGGTAAAAGCGGTCTTTTTTTCGCTTGTCTTTTTCTCATGTCTTCTTCTTAAAGTTTTTTTAATTACTTCTTAGGGCGTTTTGCACCATACTTAGATCTACGTTGCGTTCTACCTGAAACACCTGCTGTGTCTAAAGCACCACGAACGATGTGATATCTAACACCTGGTAAATCTTTTACCCTTCCACCTCTAACCAATACTATCGAGTGCTCTTGTAAATTGTGACCTTCACCACCGATGTATGCGTTAACCTCGTTTCCGTTTGTTAAACGAACCCTTGCCACCTTACGCATTGCTGAGTTAGGTTTCTTAGGAGTTGTCGTGTAAACACGAGTACACACACCACGTCTTTGTGGACACGAATCTAAAGCAGCCGATTTACTCTTCTTGGTTATTTTGGCTCTTCCTTTTCGTACTAATTGTGAAATTGTTGGCATATATTACTATATAATTTTTATTAAACCCTTGTTTAAAGGGCTGCAAAGGTAGAAATAAATATTAATTTTTCAAACGTAAATCAATTAATTTTAAATTAGTTGCCTATTTATTTTTAGCTAAACATATTTTTAGTGATAAAAATCCGTTAGCTTTGGGTAATCTTTTTATTTATGCCTGAAAAAAAATTGCTGCTACAATTTGCGATTTGGTTGCTTTTTACAGCAAACCTTTTTTCGCAGTCGTTATATTTATCAGCGATTGGTGATAATGAAAATGAAACCGCTGTTATTGATTCATTATTATACAGGAAAACATTTAATGATTATCAAAGTTTATTACAGGAAGTAGACACATTAGAAGCTAAGTTAAACACTATTGGATATATTGAAAGTGAACTCAATAGTTTTAACAAGTCTAATGACTCAACCTACACTGCTCAGTTTTCTTTAAACAATAAATACGATTATATACATATATATTACAAAGATGTCATCGACAAAAAACTATTATCTTTAATTTCTAACTCTGTAACTGATGATTATTTTGAAGTTAACATCAGCAATCTAGAAACTTCATTAAAGATTCTAAATACTGAAATTTCTAATCAAGGTGATCCGTTTTCTTTTTTACAGTTAGATGAGATTTCTAAAAAAGACACTTCTACACTATCAGCAAACTTAGTACTATCAAGTAAAAGTCAAAGATTTATTGACAAGATCATTGTAAAAGGTTACGAAAAGTTTCCGAAGTCTTATTTACGACACTACCTTAATATTAAAAAAGGACAGACTTTTAATCTTTCAGACATAAAAAATAAATCTTCAGTAATTAACGATTTGAGGTTTGCGAATCAAATTAAAGATCCTGAGGTTTTATTCACAAAAGACTCTACCATATTATATGTATACATCGAAAAAGTAAAAAGCAACACTTTTGATGGCTTTTTGGGCTTTGGCACAAACACTGAAACCAATAAAATTGAATTTGACGGTTACTTAAATTTAAATCTTACAAACAACTTAAATTATGGAGAGTCTTTAAAACTACTTTACAAAAGTGATGAAAACGAGCAAAAAACTTTTGACATTAACACCACGTTTCCTTATATGTTTAGAACTCCTTTAGGCGTAGATTTAAATCTAAATATATTTAAACGAGATTCTTCATTTATTAATGTATCTCAAAAGGCGAAGCTTTTTTATCAGTTAAATCCAAACAATCAAGTATCATTAGGAATTAATTCTATAAAATCTGAAAACTTACTTAACCCAAACGTTACAACCATTACTGATTTTAAATCAGATTATTACACTGCCAACTACATCCACACAAGGCCACAAAACTACAACATATTATTTCCTACAAATTTTCTCTTCGACATTACATTAGGTTTGGGAAATAGAAATTCTGAAGGTGAAGATGAAAAGCAAACCAAAATAGAGTTAAACACCTTTAAAATTTTCAATTTAAACGATAAAAACAGTTTCTATTCACGATTAAATCTTGCCTATTTAGATTCTGACTCCTACTTAGAAAACGAATTATTTCGATTTGGTGGAATAAATTCAATTAGAGGATTTGAAGAAAACAGTCTTACAGCAAACCTATACACTGTTTTAAATACAGAATATCGCTACCAACTAAACAACACACTTTACGTAAACAGTGTTATTGACGCTGCATATTTTGAAGACAATTTCAATTCAATAAAAGAAAAACTTTTTGGTTTTGGGTTTGGCTTCGGACTACTTACAAACTCTGGTTTATTCAAACTAAACTATTCAGTTGGTAAAACCGAAAATCAAAAGTTTAAGTTTTCTAACTCAAAACTTCACATTAGCTTATCCGCAAACTTTTAGGGAAAACCATAATTTATTTTCAAAATTTTAATACAATATTATTGTTTTATTAACTTTTTATTAAGACTTTTGGCTTAGGCTAATTCAAATTAATTTAAATATGAAAACAAAGTTTAGTGGAATTCTAACGCTATTACTAGCGTTTGTCGTGCAATTAACTTTTGCACAAGAAAAAACAGTCTCAGGGACTGTGTCAGACGAATCTGGCTTACCTCTCCCTGGCGTTAATATCATTGTAAAAGGAACTACAAACGGGACTCAAACTGACTTTGATGGTAAATACTCCATCAATGCCAATGCGGGTGACGTGTTAACTTTTACATATGTAGGATTAAAAACCCAAGAAATTACAGTTGGATCATCTGACACAGTTAATGTAACTATGTTAGAAGACGCTGCAGTACTTGATGAAGTAGTAGTAACAGCATTAGGTATTGAAAGAGAAAAGAAATCTTTAGGTTATGCAACCCAAGAAGTTAAAGGGGATGCTGTATCTAAAATTAAAAGTTCAAACTTTGTTAATTCACTATCAGGTAAAGTTGCTGGTTTAGATATTAAATCTTCTGGTACTTTAGGTGGATCAACAAACGTTGTTATTAGAGGTAACAGTTCTATCGCTGGTAACAACCAAGCATTGTTTGTTGTTGATGGTATTCCTATTGACAACGGAAACACTAACTCAAGCGATCAAATAACAGGTCGTGGTGGTTACGATTATGGTAATGCCGCATCAGACATTAACCCTGACGACATTGAGTCTATCAACGTTTTAAAAGGTGCTGCTGCATCTGCCCTATACGGTTCTAGAGCTGCAAATGGTGTGATTATGATTACAACCAAAAAAGGCGCTAAAAAGAAAGGTTTAGGAATTACGATAAGCTCAAGTTTAACTTTAGGAAATGTTGATAAAGAAACATTACCTGTATACCAAAAAAGATATGGAGCTGGTTATGGACCATATTATGATGACCCTACTGGTTATTTTGGTTTAGCAGATATTGATGGAGATGGAATAGATGACCTTACTACAGTATTTACTGAAGATGCTTCTTATGGAGCTGAATTTGACCCTAACTTAATGATTTTTCAATGGAATTCAATTTTTCCACAGTTAGACACTTACCAACAAGCGTCTCCTTGGGTTGCAGGAGCTAATGACCCTAACTATGTATGGAAAACAGCATCAACAGCTGTTAATTCAGTATCAATTGATGGAGGTACAGACAAATCTGCTTTTAGATTAGGGTTTACCAACATGCTGCAAGAAGGTGGTTTACCTAACAGTAATATTAAAAGAAATACTATTAATTTTTCTGGTTCTCATGAGTTATCAGATAAATTAACTGCATCTGCAACAATGACCTATACCAAAACAAATGGTAAAGGTAGATATGGTACAGGTTATGACGCTAACAACGTAATGCAACAATTTAGACAATGGTGGCAAGTAAATGTTGATGTTAGAGAACAACAACAAGCTTACTTCGCAACTCGTGAGAATATCACTTGGAACACTAACTCTGCTACTGATTTAACTCCAATTTATTCTGACAACCCTTATTGGACGTTCTACGAAAACTATCAAACAGATGAGCGTAACAGATATTTCGGTAATGTTGCTTTAAACTACGAAATTAATGACTGGTTGAGTATTTTAGGACGATTTACATTTGACACCTACAGTGAGATTCAAGAAGAAAGAACAAACGTAGGAAGTGCTAATGTTTCTAAATATAGCAGATACAATAATAATGTAGCCGAATACAACTATGACTTCATCTTAAGTTTTAACAAAGACCTAAATGATAAATTAGACTTAGATGGTAACTTAGGTGCTAACTTAAGAAGAAATGAAAACAGCAGTATTTATGCTTCTACAAATGGAGGTTTAAACTTAGCTGGCCTTTATTCATTATCTAACAGTGTAAGCCCAATTAATGCTCCTGACGAATACGAAGCTGTACAAATGGTAGACGGTATTTATGCGCGTGCAGGTTTAGGTTATGACGATTTTGCATTTGTTGAAGGTACATATAGAATTGACCGTAACTCAAGCTTACCAAAAGCTGATAACACATACGATTATTGGTCAATAACAGGTAGTATGATTTTTACTCGCTACTTAAAAGCAGATTGGTTAAACTTTGGTAAGTTACGTGCTAACTATGGTATTGTTTCAAACGGAACTATTCCTTACAGAGTATTTAATACTTACGGAATTGGAACTCCATTTGGAGGTACTGGTATAGCATCTAACCAAGGCTCACTAAATAACGCAAACCTTAGACCAGAAGAGCAAAAAAACTGGGAAATAGGTTTAGAAATGCAGTTCTTAGACAGACGTTTAGGATTTGACGTAACCTATTACGATGCATTAAACGTTGATCAAATTACAGCTGTTCCAGTATCTAACTCAACTGGGTATACTTCTGTCTTACTTAATGCTGGTACTATATCAAACAAAGGATGGGAAGTACAATTAAATGGTACTCCTTTAAAGACTGAAGACTTTAGATGGGATGTAAACTTAAACTGGGCGAAAAACACTAGTTTAGTTGAAAGTTTAGCTGATGGTATTGATAACTTAGTACTTGGTTCTTTCCAAGGTGGTGTATCAATTAACGCTACTCCTGGACAACCTTACGGTACTATCAGAGGTACAGATTTAGTATACCATGAGAACGGTCAACCAATTGTTAACCAAACTGGTTCTGCTTCAAGAATTGGTACTTACATGGTATCTGACACAAACAACGAAGTTATTGGTGATATCAACCCTGAATGGACTGCTGGTTTATTCAACAGCTTCACTTACAAAAACTTCAATTTAAGCTTCTTAATAGACATGCAAAAAGGTGGAGACGTTTTCTCTCTTGATACATGGTATGGGTATGCAACAGGATTATATGATTTCTCAGCTGGAAACAACGAATTAGGAAACCCTATTAGAGATGCTGTTACTGGTACTCCTGGAAATTATGGTGCCGACAGTGGTGGTATAATACTACCTGGTGTTGCTCCAGATGGTTCTCCTAACGAAGTAAGAGCTAACGCAAATATTTATGCAAACCCTTGGGGTTATGCAAGAGCTGCTAATAAGCAACACGTTTATGATGCAGGATTTATTAAACTACGTGAAGCAAGTTTAACTTATAATTTAGATTCTAAAATTTTAGACAGACTTCCTTTTACAAGCGCTTCGGTTTCAATTATTGGTAGAAATTTATGGATAATTGATAAAGATGTTCCTTATGCTGACCCTGAAGCTGGTTTAAGTTCTGGTAATATCCAAGGATATCAATCTGGTTCTTACCCAACTATGAGAGAAATAGGAGCAAGTCTTAAATTACAATTTTAAAAAAGAAGAATTATGAAAAAAATATTTTTAACAGCTCTATCACTTGTAGTATTGGTGTCTTGTAAAACTGATGACCAATATGAAGATTACAATAGAGACCCAAAAAATCCAACTCAAGTAGCTGCTGAGTTTACTTATAACGCAGCTGTAAAAAGTTTGTTTGACCAAATGACTAGCACAAATGTTAACACTAACATATTTAGACTTTTAGGTCAACATTGGACAGAAACCACCTATACTGATGAGGCAAACTATGATTTTACAACGAGAAATATTCCTCAAAATCATTGGTCTGAAATGTATAGAGATGTATTACTAGATTTAAAAACTACTAAAGAAATCGTTGCTAGTGATACTGAATTGACAGATGCTGAAAAAACAGCAAGAACTGCTCAAGCTGAAATCTTAATGATATACACTTGGCAACAACTTGTGGACACATTTGGAGACATCCCTTATACTGATGCTTTAAGCGATGTGACATTACCAACATATGATGATGACACGATGATTTATGAAAATTTAATTGAAAGAATTAACGCTGCTATACCAGATATTTCAGCTTCTGGTTTTTCTGATGCTGATAAAATTTACGGTGGAGACTCTGCTGCTTGGAGTAAGTTCGCTAACTCTTTAAAGTTAAGGCTTGGTATTCGTTTAACCGATGTTAACCCAGGATTAGCTCAGTCAACAATTACTTCTGCGGTAAGCGCTGGTGTATTTACTTCAAATGCTGATAATGCACTATTACAGTATGAAGGTGCAACACCTAACACTAACCCTCTTTGGGTTGATTTAGTTCAATCAGGACGTTCTGACTTTATTGCTGCTAACACTTTAGTAGATATTATGAATGACTTAAGCGATCCTAGAAGAGAAGTTTACTTTGATCAAAACTTAGGAGCAGGTGTTTATGTTGGTGGCCCTTATGGAGAGAACAATAGTTTCCCTAATTACACTCATGTAGGAGCTGCAATGCACGAACCTACTACTCCAGGAGTTTTATTAGATTATGCTGAAGTTTCTTTTTACTTAGCTGAAGCTGCTGAGCGCTCAATTGTAGGAACTCCTGCAGACGCTGAGATGTACTACAACCAAGCTATTACTGCTTCTTTTGATTATTGGGGAGCGGACATCACTGGTTATTTAGCCAATCCTGATGTTGCTTATACAACTGCTGCTGGAGACTGGAGACAAAAAATTGGTACCCAAATGTGGTTAGCAATGTATAACAGAGGCTTTGAAGCTTGGACAGCATGGAGAAAATATGATGCTCCTGCATTAAATATTGCTGCAATTTCTGAGTTACCTGTACCTACTAGATATACTTATCCAGTAAACGAACAAAACCTTAACCAAGTTAATTACGAAGCAGCTTCTGCTGCTATAGGTGGTGATGATCAAACCACTAAAGTATTTTGGGATACAATGTAATTGTAAACCACTATATTAAACAACTAAAAAGCCCGAAAAGTTTAAACTTTTCGGGCTTTTTCATTACAACAACCACCTCCTTAATTTAACATATTTTAACGTTTTTAGTGCGCTTTTTTAAGATTTAATCATTTTTCAACCCTTATTTTTGTGAAAATTGTTAAAAAAAGAAAAATGCTATTGAAAAAACACTACTCAATTTTATTGATATGTCTTCTATTATCCATCATTACCAAAGCTCAAAATACAGTTGGCACTATATTAAATACTGAAGACTCATTTGGTGGATATACACTTTTTACAGCTCAAACTGAAACTTATTTAATAAACAACTGTGGAGAAGTTGTAAACCAATGGACTAGTCAGTACCCTCCTGGTAACTCTGTATATCTATTAGAAGACGGTTCTTTATTAAGAGCTTGTAATGTAGGTAATACACACATACAATTTGGTGGTACTGGTGGTAGAATTGAAAAATTTGATTGGGATGGAAATTTAACTTGGAGTTTTGATTATTCTAATACCACTATGTTACAGCATCATGATATTTTTCCTATGGATAATGGAAACATATTTGTTTTAGCCGCTACTGAAATGACTAGCGAAGAAGCTATTGAAGCTGGTAGAGACCCAAGTAAATTAGATAACGGAAGATTATTAAACGAGCAAGTTATTGAAATTGAACCATCCGGAACAAACTCAGCTACTATTGTATGGGAATGGAATATTAAAGACCACCTTGTTCAAGATTTTGATAGCACAAAAGACAATTACGGAGTAATTTCTGAAAACCCAAATAAACTTGACATTAACTATCTAGGTGGTTTAAGCGGAAACGAAAACTGGTTACACATAAACTCTATTCAGTATAATAAGAATTTAGACCAAATTGTATTATCGTCTAGACATATGAATGAAATTTACATCATAGATCACTCAACAACCACAGCTCAAGCAGCCTCTAGTACAGGAGGAGTTTATGGAAAAGGTGGTGATTTTCTTTACCGATGGGGAAACCCACAGGCTTACGACCATGGTACTGAAAGCGACAGAAAACTTTTTGGTCAGCATTACCCGCATTGGATTCCTGAGGGATTACCATACGCTGGAAAATTAATATTATTCAATAATGGATTTGGTAGAGTTCCTAGTTTTTCTGAAGTATTTATAATTACTCCACCAACTACTAGTCCAGGTGTTTATTCATATTCTCAAAATGTAGCATTTGGTCCTACTTCTACTGATTACACATATACTGACCCTAATAATGAAACGGAATTCTTTTCAAGAATTTTATCTGGAGCTCAAATGCTTCCTAACGGAAACATTTTAATTTGCGATGGAGATTCAGGATACTTTTTTGAAATAGATTCTAACGAGAACACTGTTTGGGAATACATAAACCCTTCAAGCTCTAATGGAATTTTATCACAAGGTGATAATCCTAATGAAAACCCCAATATAGTATTTAGAGCCACTAGATACTCTCCAAGTTATTCTGCCTTTACAGGAAGAGATTTAACACCTGGAAATCCTATAGAATTGAACCCTAATTTATCAGGATGTGAAGCTCTTAGCTTATCTGATGTTGAACAAAACTCTGTTAGCGTATATCCTAACCCAACAACAAACAGAATCAATATTAAAACCCAAGGTACTATTGACAGTATTGAAGTATATAACGTTATGGGTATGAGAGTAGCTCAAAACAAAAACACCAATGGTATTGATTTGAACAACTTAAAGTCTGGAGTATACTTTTTAAATATTACAGACAATGGTAAGCTAACTACAAAAAAAGTCATAAAGCAATAATTCATCAAATACCATTAACTCTTTTACTTTTAAAGGTTGGTTTTTTATACCTTTGACCCAATGGAAAAAGAGACCACAATTTTCGGCATAAGAGCTATTATAGAAGCTATTAAATCTGGTGAGAATATTGATAAAATATTTCTTCAAAAAGGTTTAAAAGGAGATTTATTTACAGAATTGGAACAACTTATAAGACAAGAACGATTGAACGCGTCTTATGTTCCTATTGAGAAATTAAACCGATTAAGCAAAAAGAACCATCAAGGAGCTGTAGCTCAAATAGCTCCAATTTCATTTTATGATATTGAAGACTTGGTACTAAATGTTATAGAGTCTGGTAAAACGCCATTATTCTTATTGTTAGACCAACTTAGCGATGTTAGAAATTTTGGTGCCATTATTAGAACTGCTGAATGTACTGGTGTTTCAGGAATTATTATCCAGAAAAAAGGCGGAGCTCCTGTAAATGGAGACACTGTAAAAACAAGTGCTGGAGCTATTTTTAAAATCCCAATTTGTAAAGTTGACCATATAAAAGATGCTGTTTTTCATATGCAAGCATCAGGAATTAAAGTTATTGCAGCCACAGAAAAAACTGATAATACGATTTATGATGTTTCGTTTAACGAACCTTGTGCTATCATCATGGGATCAGAAGGTAAGGGCATCAACCCTTCGGTGTTGAAAGTAGCTGATGAAAAAGCAAAACTTCCTATTCTTGGAGAAATTGAATCTTTAAACGTTTCAGTAGCTTGTGGTGCTTTTTTATATGAAGCTGTTAGGCAACGTCTTTAATCGTCACCTTCTTCTTTCTTCCTAAAGTCATACACAACCTTTATTGACCTTTGCTCTGAATCTACATTTGTTTCAGGTTCAATCTCAGGTTCTATATGTTCAATAAAATTACCATTTTCATCAAAATGCCTTAAAAAAGGATCATCCTCTTCGTTATACTCTGGTTGCTGCCAAACATACTTTTCAGGTTTAGCAATAGCTTTTCTAAAGATTAAAGCAAATACAAAACCAGTGATTAATCCTGCTAAGTGACCTTCCCAAGAAATGCCCTTTTCAACAGGAAATACATACCATATCATACTTCCGTATAAAAATATAATTAATAGTGATAATGCTACAAGCCTAAAATGTCTTGCAAAAACGCCTTTAAAAAATATAAAACTTACAAGCACATAAATTAAACCACTGGCTCCAATATGGTTTGCAGGTCTACCAATACACCAAGTGATTAATCCTGACAGTAAAATACCGTACAAAATCACTTTCCAAGAAATTTTTCGGTAGAAATAAAACAAAGCCATTGAAAGCACAAACAACGGAATAGAATTATTGTATAAGTGTTCAATATCTGAATGAATAAAAGGACTTAGTACAATTCCTTTTAGTCCTTTTAATGTTAATGGATATACACCTAAGCTTTTTATACCAGGAAAAAAGCGCACTTGCATCCAAAACACAAGCCATAGCAACATAACAAAAAAGACAGGATATGCTATCACTCCTGTAGAATACTTAAACTGTTGCTGATTGCTCATAGACTAAATTTAAAATTTTATATTCAAAATATTGACCATTTATAGGTTTTATGAAATATTGTCACCTACAATTTTGTAATTTTACTTTATGAATGAACCTTTAGCAGAACGTCTACGACCAAAACACTTAAAAGACTACCTTAGTCAAACGCATTTAGTTGGAAAAAACGGAGCGCTTTCACTGCAAATAAAGCAAGGTATAATCCCTTCCATGATATTTTGGGGACCTCCAGGAATAGGAAAAACTACACTTGCCAATATTATTGCTAATGAATCTGACAGACCGTTTTACACGCTAAGTGCTATAAATTCTGGTGTTAAAGACATTAGAGAGGTTATTGATAAAGCAAAACAAAGTGGTGGTTTATTTACTACCAAGAACCCTATTTTGTTTATTGATGAGATTCATAGGTTTAGTAAATCGCAGCAAGATTCATTATTGCAAGCGGTTGAAAAAGGTTGGGTTACGCTTGTAGGAGCAACTACTGAAAATCCAAGTTTTGAAGTAATACCTGCTCTCCTATCTCGTTGCCAAGTGTATGTGTTAAACTCGTTTAGTAAAGACGATTTAGAAGCACTTTTAAATCGTGCAATTACTGAAGATGAACAACTCTTAAAACGCAATATAGAGCTTAAAGAAACTGAAGCTTTAATACACCTTTCTGGTGGTGACGCTCGAAAACTGCTTAATATTTTTGAACTGATTGTAAATGCCTTTGATGCAGATAAAAAGCTAATTATCACTAATGATTTAGTGCAACAAAAAGTACAAAACAATACTGCCAGATATGACAAAACTGGTGAGCAACATTACGACATTATTTCGGCTTTTATAAAATCTATTAGAGGCAGCGACCCAAATGCAGCTGTGTACTGGTTGGCACGTATGATTGAAGGTGGCGAAGATGTAAAATTTATTGCGCGACGATTACTTATTCTTGCTAGTGAAGATATTGGAAACGCAAACCCAACTGCTTTGGTAATCGCCAACAATACATTTCAAGCGGTTTCAGTAATTGGAAATCCGGAATCTCGAATTATCTTAAGCCAGTGTGTTACTTATTTAGCCTCTTCTCCTAAGAGTAATGCTGCATATCAAGCTATCAACGATGCACAACAATTGGTAAAACAAACTGGAGATCTATCAGTGCCATTATCTATAAGAAACGCACCTACTAAACTTATGAAAGAGTTAGGTTATGGAGATAATTACCAATATGCTCACAACTACGAAAATAATTTTGCTGCTCATGAGTTTTTACCTGAAGAGATAAAAAATACTACTTTATATCAACCAGGTAATAATAGTAGAGAAAATGCGCAACGTGAATTTTTAAAATCGCGTTGGAAAGACAAATACGATTATTAAAACTTAATATTTAATGTTTTAATTGAAACTGTTTTTCCATCATTGCTTGAATAATACCAAAACCCATCTTCTTTATACACAATTGCGTTTTGATCTTTTACAATGAATACATCTTGCTTTTTGGTTTCTAAAAGCACCATAACAACACTAGGTTTCATATCAACAACCTGAAACCCATTAGCTATTGGTTGTGCATATAGTGCATCAACTTCAGTAAGTTCTGAAATTGTAGGTTCAGTGTGTTTAACAGCTTCAACTACTGGTTGCACTTTAACTTTTGGTTCTTTGGCCGCCTTTTCTTTGGCTTCTTTTAAATCATCAATTTCTTTTTGCAAACGTGCAATTTCAGCTTTTGACTGCTGTACTTCCTCAACAACAACAGCATCAGTAGATTGCGTTTTAGTTGAAATTGATGTAATTTTAGCATTAGGTTCATACTTATAATCAAGGTGTTGATACGTTTCAAAAGCATCTCTTAATGCTAAATTGTAAGCTTTATCAAACTCTTTTTCTCTAGTTTCACCAACTTTAGATTCATATACAATTCTTCCATTACAGTCTTTTAAGTCTATCTTAATCTTAGTCTTAAAAAGTCCTTTTTCATTTGACACATCAGCATACATTGCTAAACACCTATTAGACTGTAAATCATCAGGAAATTGGTCTTCATAAAAAAAAGCGGTGTAACCGTATTTATTAAACAAAAACTTGGTAAGCGAGTTCAATTGGTATTGATCTTTTTCTTTTAAGAAACTATATTCTGAAGGTATAATTACATACTTATAGCTATTAATAGATTCTTGCGAAAAAAGTTGTGATGGCAAACACACTATTGCCAATAACAGTAATATAGACTTATAAAATTTCATTCTTACGTAATGGTTTTCAATATTTATATACAATAGTTAAAGATAGTTTTTTAATTGTAATAATGTATCAACTTCTTTAATGTTTGCCTCTGGTTTTAGTTTGTGGATGTTATATAAAATGGCTTCTAACCCAACATCTAAAGCACCAAGAATATCGGCTTCATAGTTATCTCCTATCATAATACTTTCATTTGGTTTTGCCTTAGCTTGATCCAAAGCAAAATTGAAAATTAATGGGTTTGGTTTTTTTACACCTACCATTTCAGAGTTGGTAACGGTTTCAAAATAATGAAGAATATTAGATGCTTTCATCTTTTTTTCTTGAGCTTCTTGAAATCCGTTAGTGATAATATGTAATTTATACCTTGGTTTTAAATAGTTTAAAATATCTAAAGTATCATGAAACAAGTGGTTGAAAGAAGTTAAGTATTCAATATAATCCACTGATAGTTTATTGATAACTTCATCTTCAATAGTATGTTCAATACTATCAAAACTGTCCTTTAGTCTTTTATACCTTAGGTTTTCCTTATCTATTCGTTCTTCACGGTAAAGCTTCCAATAGCTTAAATTAATAGGCTCATACACTTTTAAAAAACGGTCAATTTCAACCTCAACATTGTGTATTTTAAAAATTTTTTCAAAAGTCAACGCTGAGTTTTTATCAAAGTCCCAAAGTGTATGGTCTAGGTCAAAAAATACATGTCGTATACTATTCATCATCTACTGAATCTAAAATTACACCAAATAAATCTCTAAATCCTTTCCAACGTACATCATCGCCAAAGGTATAATTATGAAATACAGGTGTAAAGGTTCCATTTACTTGCTTCACCTGTTGTATTAAACGTTCTAGTTCTTGCTTTTTATCTAAAAAAGACTGCCTTTTTAGCAACGCATAATCTATACAATGAAATGCATTGATTTGCAAAGGTGTTTGCACTTCGTAGTCTAAATCGTAAAACTGAAAAGGTGTACAAGTTCCTGCTCTAAAACCTAGTTCGTTAATATAACCCATTGTGAAATCCTGTTTTACCTCAAGCTCAATAAGGTTTCTGTAAGATTCTGGTAAGTTCAATTTAGAAAACGAATGTCTTGAAGCCTCTAAACCATAATTGACAATAGACTCCATTTTTTTCTTTTCCTTTTTCAACACTTCAATATCTTCCAAAGCAAAATAAGAGGCTTTGAGTCCTACTTTGCAATAATCAGAAACCGATTTTATCAACGATACAAACTGCTTTCTATTAACATTAATATTCTTGTCATAGGTTGAATAATCGCCTATCAAGAAAAAGACAACAAACTTAAACTTAGTTTGTTTTTGCTTAGTGATAATCCATTTAAACGTATCATAAGGATCTCTTTGAAATCCAAAAAGCACTAAATAGCGTTGGTAAAACTGCCTGAATTTAAACCTAAACAAATCGCCTAAAGTTCCGCCAATGGTTCGTAGCAATCCTTTTTGCCTAAAGTAGTATGCCATTGGAACATCAACAACTGGCTGAATGGAATACAACTTCTTTGGAAATTCAAAATCTGGAAATTGAGCTTGCAACACACTTTTAAATTTATATGCCCAAATAT
The DNA here is from genome assembly GCF_004366715.1 of Meridianimaribacter flavus. GTDB lineage: Bacteria > Bacteroidota > Bacteroidia > Flavobacteriales > Flavobacteriaceae > Gaetbulibacter_B > Gaetbulibacter_B jejuensis. The sequence continues at coordinate 76,110 of NZ_SOQZ01000003.1, read as the reverse complement.
CAATTACAGGTTGGTGTAAAAATCCGTTTTTAAAGGCTAAACTTTCTTTTGCTAAAAAGCGTCCGTACTCATCTTTTACATGCGGCAAATATTCTTCATAGCGACTTAACAGGTAAAAAGTTGCTGCAAAAATATCATAAGGCAAACTACTTTTTTCTGAAGTACTAAAAAATGCTTTAGTAGTGTCCCAATCGTGCACGTGTATTTCTACATCGTTGAGTCCTTGTTCAAACAACAGCTCATGACTTCTTATAAAAATCTCATTGCTCAACGGTTGTTTAGCATACGAAATCTTTAAGCTTTCATGAGCTATAAACTCTTCAATAGTTGTGGTAAAACTTACTGGAACACCTAAAATTCTTGTGCATATATGCTTAAAAGCATAGCTTAACCTTGGTGTTATTTTATGGGTGAAAACTAATAGCACTTATAAGATATTTTCATCTGCAAAGCTAAAGTATGCTTTTTCGGTAATAATTAAGTGGTCTAACACTTTTATATCCAAACTCTCTCCTGCATATTTCAGTTTTTGGGTAAGTTGCTTGTCAGCTTCACTAGGTTTTAATGTTCCTGAGGGATGATTGTGTGCTAAAATAAGTCCTGTAGCACCAAGCTCTAATGCATTTTTCATCACTAAACGTACATCTACTAGAGTTCCTGTAATGCCTCCTTTACTTAATTGTTGCTTTTGAATTACTTTATTAGAATTGTTTAAATATACAATCCAAAATTCCTCATGTGGCAACTCGCCAATAACAGGTTGAATCAATTCAAATACCGAAATACTTGAGGTAATCTTCTTTCTTTCTAGCGCTTCTTCTCCTCTACGTCGTCGTCCCAATTCCATAGCAGCTGCAATAGTAATGGCTTTAGCTTCACCAATACCTTTAAAATCCATCAATTGTTTGAGTGATAGTTTTCCAAGTTCGTTTAAGTTATTGCCAACGCTTGCTAAAATACGTTTAGACAACTCTACAGCACTTTCTTCTTTATTTCCTGAACCTATCAATATAGCTACTAATTCGGCATCGCTTAACGTTGCTTTACCTTTATCGCGAAGCTTTTCTCTAGGTTGGTCGTCTTGACTCCAATGCTTTATAGAAAATGAAGTGGGTTTCTCCTGCATAGCATAAAGATAAATATTGTAACTTTCAGAAGCAATTTTTTATCCATTCAACCTTTTAAAAACTTATTATGAAATCATTGTTTTCAGAAGACGCAGTTACAGAAATAAAATCTCGTTTAGAACAACTATCACCAACTCACAAACCACAATGGGGAAAAATGAATGTCTCTCAAATGTTAACACACTGCCAGTTTCCGTTACAGGTTGCTGTAGGCGAGTTAAAACTTGAAAGACCAAATGCCTTTAAACGTGCGTTGTTTTCAATGTTTAAATCCTCATTATACAATGATAAACCTTGGAAACAAGGATTACCAACAGCTAAAGAATTTGTAGTTACGACTGATACTGAATTTGATCCTGAAAAATCAAAGTTACTCACTGAAATTGATAAGTTTCACGCTAAAAAAACGCAAACCCAGTGGCCTGAACATCCTATGTTTGGTAAGTTTAATTCAGAACAATGGGGACAAATGCAGTATAAGCATCTTGACCATCATTTAAAACAATTTGGTGTGTAATGTCCTATCCTCCAAAAATACATCAGGATGACAATAAAGCACACATGATTGCTGTGATACAACAGTATCCTTTGGCGACGCTTATTTCGGTGAAAAACAATGAACCTTTAGTAACGCATTTACCTTTAATTTACAAAAACGAAACCCTTATTGGCCATTTAGATATGTTTAATCCGCAAGCCGAACTACTTAAGAATAACCAAGCTGTAACGGTTATTTTTTCTGGACCTGAATGTTACATATCGCCAAGTATTTACAGTACCGAACAACTCCCAACATGGAATTATGTAAAAGTACATCTTAAAGGAACGGTTGCCGAAATTGATAATCCTGAAGCCATAAAGCAAAGCATGATTGCTATGACCGAGTTTCTTGAACCTGATAACGCGTATGTACTAGAACCTGACAACCCTAAAATGGATGCATACCTGCCTTATGTAAAGGGTTTTAAAATTACAATTACTGCTTGGGAAGGCAAGTTTAAACTATCCCAAAACCGAAATAAAAAAGATTTTGAATTAGCTAAAGACGAACTGATTAAACAAAACCAGAATAACATTAAAGCGTTTTTGGATAATATATTTTGATTTCTCAGTTACTGAAAAGAATAACTTTGTAATTTCCTGTAGTAACCAGCAGTTTCTGCTGAAAGAAAAACATGATCATCTTTAACCAACCCAATTCCATCAGAATAATAAACGCGATTTTTAGCAGGATAAATAAAGCCATCATCCCTTACAAAAGATACTATTAACTCAAGGCAATCAAAAGTACCTGCTTCGGTATCATACATAACGATTTCAGCTTGAGTTTCTGCAATACTATTTACTATTCCCGAATTCTCTTCATAAGAAGGATATATTATAAAAGAGTCATTAATATTGTTAGAAAATTTAATTCCTCCTTCACTATTAACTAAATACCCTAAGGAATCTCTATAATATTCAAAATGCTCTCCGTTTTCTGGCACAAAACCATAATTTCCATTAAAATTCCCAGTTATTGTTCGACTGAATTTATAATATAAATTGTCATTGATTTCCTCCATTCCTACAATTGAAATTGTTTCATGTAAATCCATTGGGTTTTCATTCCCCTCATTATCGATGCCATACCATCTATACTCCCATAAATTACCTACAGTTAAGGCGTAAAAATTGTTTTCGCTTTCAGACTGAGGTTGTGAACTATCACCTGAATTGCAAGAGAAGACCAATGTTAAAAAAGCTAGAAAGAAAATACTACGTTTCATTTTTGAAAAAATTAGTCGATTAATAACGTAGTTCTATTTTATAAAAAAGTATTGTTGGTTGATATACTCCTAGAACGAAAAGGGTTTTGGTTTATTATATTATTTGATTTAAAACCCAAAGAAACAAAATAGATTCCGCGCATCGTAGTGCGGAATGACAAACTTACCCAATCAATCCTTTAATGGCATCAAAATCCAATCCTCCATAATTCCCAGAACTCATTAACAACAAGACGTTGTCTTTAAAATCTTGAGAGAATAAGTAGTCTTTAAAATCGTCAGGATTGGTATAAATAATCAAGTCATCACGCTCAAACGCTTTCGCAATTTGCTCGTGTGTTACTGCATCTAGCTTTTTAATTTCCACTGCATGCGGACTATAAAACACCACTGCAACATCAGCAGCATCTAGAGCACCTTTGTATTCTTTTAAAAATTCAGCGTTTAAACTAGAATAGGTATGCAGTTCTAAACACGCAACTAACGTTCTGTTTTTGTACTGTTCTTTAACCGCTTTTGTTGTGGCTTCTACCTTACTTGGTGAGTGCGCAAAATCTTTGTAAGCAACACTGGTTTCGCTTTCAGCTATTTTCTCCAAACGTTTGCTCGCTCCTTTAAAGGTTGCAATAGCTTCGTAAAAATCGTCTTCGTCAATTCCCATGTGTTGGCAAATCCATTTGGCACCAGCGAGATTATTAAGGTTGTGCTTTCCAAATACTTCAATAGGTAAAGGACCTTCTGGAGTTTCTAATAGGGTTTCTCCATCTTCAACCGTATATTCTGGTGTGTAATATGGTAGCTTACGTATAGTATTTTCACTAGCTTCTACTACTCTAGCAACTTCAGTATCTTCAGCATTATACGTCACACTTCCACCGCGTACAATACTATCAACAAAAATGCTGAATTGCTCTACATAGTTTTCATAGGTTGGAAATACATTAATATGATCCCAAGCAATACCACTTAACAAGGCAATGTTAGGTTTGTACAAGTGAAACTTTGGTCGTCTGTCTATTGGTGAACTTAAATATTCATCACCTTCTAACACGATAAAATCGTTGTCATCTGTGAGTTTTACCATAACATCAAACCCTTCAAGTTGTGCACCAACCATATAATCGACATCACGATCGTGGTAATGCATCACGTGCAAAATCATAGACGTAATAGTGGTTTTACCATGGCTTCCACCAATAACAACACGCGTTTTTTCTTTTGACTGTTCGTACAAAAACTCTGGATAACTATAAATTTTCAAGCCTAATTCTTGTGCTTTAAGCAACTCCGGATTATCAGCTTTAGCATGCATACCTAAAACGACTGCATCTAAATCTGCTGTAATTTTTTCAGGAAACCAACCAAAAGCTTCTGGTAACAAACCTTTATTTTCTAATCGAGATTTTGAAGGATCAAAAATAGTATCGTCGCTTCCTGTTACTTGATAACCTTTGTTATGTAATGCAATGGCCAAATTGTGCATTGCTGCACCACCTATAGCTATAAAATGTACGTTCATAGTAAAAAATAATTCGAAATGTTACTTCGAGAAATTCCTGTTAACACAGGATTAAATTAAAAAGTAAATATACTAATTGATGCTGGAAGACCGAAGTTTGAAGTCACAAGTTTTTCTATATTTTTCAAGCTTGGGTTAAGGTCGCTTGCTTTCAAGTTTAGCTTTACGAGTTAACAAACTTTCATCTTTAAGACTCGCATAGGCTTCGTTAATAGTTTTTATTGCCAACTCATAATTTTCTCGCTTTTCATACAAATCAATTAAATGCGTGTAGCACTTTATAGAACCTCCTACTCTCACTGCATTTTTATAATTGCTTTCAGCTGGTCCATATTCTTTTTCGTCTTCATGCACATGACCCATTGCCAAATATCCATCAACTGGAGAAATGGCAAAGAGTTCCTTGGCATACTTCATTGCTTTTTTTGAACTTCCACCTATAATGCCAGGAACCTCTAGATAATAATACACCAAAGCCCAACGAGTGTCAATGTGGTTAGCGTCTAAATTTGCTGCTGTTAAAAATGCGTCTTCAACATCTCCAATTAAGCCTAACGCTCTAAACTTACTAACCGATTTAGCTTTCATACCAAGAGCACCTCCATACTTGTAATGATAATTAGCTACATTGGGTTTAGCTTCAACCAATTTTTCATAGTTCTCTATAGCATTGTCCCAATCTTTTTGGTGGCCATAAACATCACCCAAAACTTCAATAGCTTCGAGATTGTCTGGGTTTTCTTTATGATATTTAAGCGCTAAGGTTTTTGCTTGTTCAAGTTGATTATTGTCTAAAAGCGTATGAATCTGCTCTACAGTTTTTGACTGTCCAATCAGTACCAATGGAAATAAAAGAAAAGCAAAAAATAATTTCATACGTCTTTAATTACTATTACAAATCTAAACTTTCAAATTCAAATGTTATTGTTTTTATAACCTAATTCAGTTTCTTAGTCTCTTAAAAAATGGCTACTTTAACTCAACCAATACTATACTTTACTAATTCATCGTTTTTTGGAATACATTTTGAAGTTAGTTTTGAAGAAAACGCATATTTATGAAACAACTTATAGCACTTTTAATGATAATTCTTTTTGCAAACCACACACATGCTCAGTCCAATAATTATGACGACCTCTGGAAAAAGGTCAGTCAGTTTGAAACCGATGGTTTACCAAAATCGGCTTTAGAAGTTGTGGAGCAAATAAGAACACTTGCCAAAAAAGACAACAACGCACCACAAAATATTAAAACACTTATCTACAAAAGTAAATATGCTTTAACGCTAGAAGAAGATGCGCAGCTCAACATTATTAATGAGTTTAAAGCTGAAATTAGCACTAGCGAAACACCTGTTAAAAATGTATTGGAAAATATGCTTGCCACAATGTATTGGCAATATTTTCAGCAAAACAGATACCTTTTCTACAACCGTACGCATACTGAAACTAAAGTGGATAGTACCGATTTTAGGACTTGGGATTTACAAACCTTGTTTGACGACATTCATTTGCATTATCAAAATTCTTTAAAAAACGGACTCATACTTCAGCAAACACCTTTGGTAAACTATGATGATATTTTGCTTAAAGCAACTGAATCTAAACGTTACAGACCAACACTTTTTGACCTTTTAAATCACAATGCACTAGCGTTTTATAAAACCGACGAAAACAGCATTACCAAACCTGCTTATCAATTTGAAATTGACAATGCAAACTATTTAAGTGATGCCAAAACATTTGCTAACCTAAACATCACATCAAAAGATTCTACATCGTTACAATTGCATGCGCTCAAAATTTATCAAGACCTGATACAATTTCACGTAAAAGATAAAGAACCTTATGCATTAGTTGACGTAGATATTGACCGTTTACTGTTTGTATCTCAAAACAGCATTTTAGAAAACACTGAAAATCTTCTTCTAGATACCTTAAAAGCTTCACAAGAGCTTTGGAACACACATGAAACCTCAGCTTTATATAGTTACCACATTGCTTGGACACTTTATCAACAAGGCAATAAGTATGTACCTAAGACAAATGCGGATGTGAGATGGAAAACTAAAGAAGCCTTAGAACTTTGTAACGCAGTAATACAAAAATTTCCTGAAAGTAGAGGTGCTGAAAAATGTGAAGTTCTTAAAGGTATGATTTTGCAAAGTAACCTTCAAATTACTACTGAACGCTTTTTACAAATTCAGCAGTATGGCAAAGCTTTGGTAAAGTATAAAAACATTGACCAATTGCATTTTAAAGCTTATAAAGTAACTAGTTCAGAAGCTACAGCTTATAACAAATTATATGATGCTGAAGAACGCCTAAACTACATCAATAAACTAAAAGTTACTGAGCAATGGCAAGTAGAATTGAAAAATGAAAATGATTACCAATTGCACACTACCGAAGTCATTTTACCAAAATTAAACAATGGTCAGTATATCATAATGGCAAGTGTTGATAATGAAGACAAGACATTTGCAACCCAAATCCTTCAGGTCACTGATATGGCAGTTGTTGAAAAATCAGACAAAACCCATCATATTTACCAAATTATTGAAAGGGAAAATGGACAACCAATTGCTGGTTTGGACGTTAAAATTTCTTATAAAAAAGACTATAATCGCAGTTACATTACCGAAGAATTAACCACAAACCAAAACGGTGAATTCAAACTAAAAAAGCATAAAAATGATTTCTTCTATGACCTTAGTATTTATGCTGAACGCAAAGGCGAAATCGCTTTTTTTAACGGATTTTATTTAAGAAATTATGGTTGGAGTGATGATATCATAACCACTTACCGAGCATTTTTATTTACTGATAGAAGTATATACAGACCAGGACAAACCGTTTATTTTAAGAGCATAGCCATGAAAGCCAAAGATGGAAAATCTGAGGTTTTAACAAATGAAAAATTAAGCGTTGTACTGTATGATACCAACTATGAAGTTGTAAAAGAACTGGAACTCAAAACCAATGAGTTTGGTTCTGTTTCAGGAGAATTTATAATACCTAGTAACGGACTTACTGGTCATTATTCACTTGATTTAGAAGCTAGCAGCAACGATATTCATGCTTCAAGTTCAATTTCGGTTGAAGAATACAAACGTCCTAAGTTTGAAACCAAGTTTAATCCTGTTACCGAAACTTACAAAGTAAACGACTCGGTAACTGTAAAAGGAACTGCTTTAGCTTATGCAGGAAGCAACATTACTGATGCTAAAGTGGTTTATCGTGTACATCGAAAAGTACAATATCCTGATTGGTACTATTGGTATCGTCCTTGGTTTAATAGCGAACCTCAAGAAATAACACATGGTGAAAGTATAACCAACAGCAAAGGTGAATTTGAAATCACCTTTGAAGCACTTCCTGATGAAAGTGTTGATAAAAGTAGTTTACCTGTTTTCAATTATGAAATTACTGCTGATGTTACCGACTTAAATGGTGAAACTCGCAGTGCCACAACTATTGTTAATGTAGGCTACCATGCATTAATGGCTTCCATTTTGGTTGATGACACATTAGACAAGAACAAAAAAGACCACACTATTAGTATTGATACCAAAAACCTTAATGGTGAATTTGTTGCTGCTAAAGGAACACTTAAAGTATATAAATTAAATGCTCCTGACAGAGTTTTAAGACAGCGTACATGGGATGCACCTGATTATCAAGTAATTTCTAAAGAAGAATTTATAAGCAAGTTTCCACATGAAGCTTATAGTAACGAACATAATCCAGATAATTGGGAAAAAGGAACACTTGTGTTGACCAAATCATTTGATACCGAAACCTTAAAAGAGGTTAAACTGGGTACAATTAAAAGATGGGAATCTGGTCAATACATTATTGTTTTAGAAAGTGAAGACAAGTTTGGTCAATTGGTAAAAGACCAAGCTAAAACTACATTGTTTAGTGATAAAGACAAAACCCTGGCAGACAATCAGCTATTCAGTATTACAACAGACAAGTCAACTTATAATGCCAATCAAAATGTATTGGTCACTTTAGGTTCAGCTGCTGAAGATATAATTGTAACGCTTGAAGTTGAGAAAGACCAAGACATCATCAAGACATTTATTATTCCGTTAAGCAACACTAAAAAAACCGTTACTATTCCTGTAACTAGTGATGACATTGGTGGTTTTGCTATTCATTATAGTTTTGCGGCTTACAACAGTTTTGCGAGTTCAACATTGCCTATTGCTGTACCATATCCTAAAACCGATTTAGAGATAGAAACCCTAACCTTTAGAGATAAGCTACAACCTGGAGCTGATGAAACTTGGAGTTTTAAAATTAAAGGTTCTAAAGGTGAAAAAGTAAGTTCTGAGTTGTTGGCAAGCATGTACGATGCCTCTTTAGACCAATTTAAAGCTCACAACTGGACGTTTAACCCAATACAACAACCAATCTATTACTCCAACCATAACCGAAATGCGTCTCGTAGTTTTGGCTCACAAGGTTTTAGAGTGTTTAACCCTTCACTAATTCATAAACGTTTTGAGCAGCAACAGTACGACCAACTTAATTGGTTTGGGTTGTCTTTTGGAAGTAATTATCACATGTTACGAGGACGAGTTGCTGGTTTAGAGTTACGAGAAGAATCCATGAGAACTTTTTCTGCTGAAGAGATGGAATTAGATGAAGTTGTTACAATTGCTTATGGTTATGAAAAAAAATCAAACGTAACATCTTCAATTCAAACTATTACAGCTGAAGATATAGAACAAACACCAGATTCTTTAGGTCAAGTATTAGTAGGTAAAGCAGGTGATTTAGAAAAAACAGAAAGCCTTAATACTGATAATATTCAAATTAGAAAAAACCTTCAAGAAACCGCTTTTTTCTTTCCGCAGTTACAAACTGACGAAAACGGAAATGTGAGTTTTAATTTCACAACACCAGAAGCCTTAACCAAATGGAAATTGCAACTTTTAGCACATACCAAAACGCTTCATAGTGCTGTAAGTAGTTTTGAAACCGTAACTCAAAAAGAGTTAATGGTGTTACCAAATGCACCTCGCTTTTTACGTCAAGGTGATGTTATTACCATTAGCACCAAAATTGCTAATCTTACTGAACAAGCGCTTTCAGGACAAGCTAAATTAGAGTTAACAGATGCTATTTCTGGGAAAGATATCACACAAACACTTGTCAGGTCGAGCGCAGTCGAGACCTTTTCAGTAGATGCAAAAGGTAACACCCAAGTGTCATGGACGCTAAACATTCCAGATAATGTGAGTGCTATTCAATATAAAATTATAGCAAAATCTGGTGATTTTAGTGATGGTGAACAAAGTGCATTACCTGTGCTAACCAACAGAATGTTAGTCACCGAAACATTACCGATGTGGATAAAAAGTAACGAAACCAGAACGTTTACTTTAGACAAGCTTAAAAACAACGCATCTACATCCTTAAAACATCATAAGCTTACTTTAGAGATGACCTCTAATCCTGCGTGGTATGCTGTTCAAGCATTGCCTTACCTTATGGAATATCCGTATGATTGTAATGAGCAAACCTTTAGTCGTTACTACGCAAATGCGTTGGCAAGTCATATTGCAAACAGCAATCCTAGAATACAAGAGGTTTTCAATCAGTGGAAAAACACAGATGCATTAATCAGCAATCTTGAAAAAAATGAAGAATTAAAATCTATTCTTATTCAAGAAACGCCTTGGTTACGTGATGCGCTAAGTGAAACCGAACAAAAGAAACGTATCGCTTTGTTGTTTGACATGAATAAAATGAACAACGAATTGCAATCTGCCTTACGTAAACTACAACAAAACCAAATGAGCAATGGTGCTTGGTCTTGGTTTAAAGGCGGTCGCGAAAACCGTTACATTACGCAGCATATTATTACTGGTTTTGGGCATTTAAAACACTTAAATGTAAATTCTAGTTTTGAAGAGCAATCTATGATAGAACATGCTATAGAATATCTAGATACTGAATTTGTAAAAGAGTATAAAGACCTTAAAAAATACAACAGCAAAGTAGATTTAAGTAAAGACCATTTAAGCTTTACACAATTGCACTATTTGTATATGCGTAGCTTTTTCCCTGAAATTAAAACATCAAAAGAAGTTGATGACATTACCAAATATTACCACACACAAATACAAAAATATTGGTTGTCACGTTCGTTGTATGCTAAAGGATTAATGGCTTTAATTACACATAGAATGGAAGATGATAAAACAGCTTCTAAAATCTTAAAGTCATTGAAAGAAAACAGTATTACTTCAGAAGAATTAGGTATGTACTGGAAAGAAAACACAAGCTCTTGGTATTGGTATCAAGCTCCTATTGAAACACAAGCGTTGCTGATTGAAGCGTTTTCAGAGATTGAAAATGACACCAAAACTGTAGACAACCTAAAAATATGGTTACTTAAAAACAAGCAAACCAATCAGTGGAAAACCACAAAAGCAACTACCGAAGCAGTTTACGCATTGCTATTACAAGGCAGCGATTGGTTAAGCGTTACCGAAATGGTTGATGTTGTTTTAGGTAATAAATCTATTGAGCCTTCAAAATTAGAAACCGTAAAAGTTGAAGCAGGAACTGGTTATTATAAAACATCTTGGAACACTACCGAAATTAAACCTGAAATGGCAGAAGTAAAACTCACCAAAAAAGGAAACGGCATTGCTTGGGGAAGTTTATACTGGCAATATTTTGAAGATTTAGATAAGATTACTTCTGCTGAAACACCTTTAAAACTTCAGAAGAAATTATTTAAAAAGAACAATACTGATACTGGTGAAGAGCTTACAGAAATTACTTCTGAAACTCATTTAGAAGTTGGCGATTTGGTTCGTGTACGTATAGAATTACGTAGTGATCGCGCTATGGAATTTGTTCACATGAAAGATATGCGAGCAGCAGGATTAGAACCTGTTAATGTAATGTCGCAATACAAATGGCAAGATGGATTAGGTTACTATGAAGCAACCAAAGATGCAAGTACAAATTTCTTCTTTGATTACTTGCCAAAAGGAATTTATGTGTTTGAATACGACTTACGTGTAAACAATTCTGGAGATATGAGTAATGGTATTACAACCATTCAAAGTATGTATGCACCAGAGTTTAGTAGCCATAGTGAAGGCGTGAGAATTTCAGTTAATAATTAAATAAAAAAGGCTTCAAAAATTTGAAGCCTTTTTTATTATTTACTTGGTGGCGTTGTTGGCCTAACCTCTATTTTACTAGGTAAGGTTCTTGGATTCATTTTTAATAAATCAACAACCAATTCTCCAATATCTTCACTTTGAATCTTCCAAGCATCAGAAGCATCAGGTTCATTACCATTAAAATGTGTAGATACTGATCCTGGCATAATAGTACTTACTTTAATACCATACTTACGCAAATCTAACATAACCGCTTGTGTAAAACCTGTAACACCAAATTTACTGGCATTATAAGCAGAACCATTAGCAAAGAAATTGGTTCCTGCTAGACTTGAAATAGAAATATAGTAGCCTTGACTATTTTTTAAAGCATCAACACTTGCTTTAATGGTATAAAATGCTCCTGTAAGGTTAGTATCAATAGTATCTTGCCATTGCTGTAACGTAATATCTTCAATACTTGCAAAATGACCAACACCTGCATTAGCAATCACAACATCTAACTGTCCAAACTGAGAGACCACATCTTTTACAGCGTCTTGTTGACTTTTAAAATCAGTAACATCGGCTTTGAGTCCAATAGCTTTTGCGCCTGCTTTACTTGACGCGTTTAATTTACCTGCAATTTCATGTGACCTTGCACTACTTCTGCTGGTTATGGCAACATGAACACCTTGATCCATTAAACATTTAGCAATGCCATAGCCAATACCTTTTGTGCCTCCTGTAATGAGTGCAACTTTATTTTGTAACATATATATATTATTTTTTTGGTGGATAATTTTCTAAAATCTTTACCACAATAGCTTTAAACTTAGCTTCGCGTTTATCTGGTTTTGCATTTGGATTAAAACTGTCTTCACTTACAGCTTGCCAAAACAAACCAACACCGTTTTCATCAACAAAATCGATAATAATTTGACGATTGAGATTTGATTGTCCAACAGGAATTCCAATAGAAACGCCTCCTCCTACATTACGTCCTCCTCCACCTAGACCAACACCAACCGAACTTCGGTTTGCTTCTTGAAACTCATCGCTTTTAATATCTATAAAGAAGTCTGGTGTTTCAGACAAAGTAAGTCCTTTGCTTTGAAGCTCTTCGTCTAAAGCGTTCATTAAACGGTTAGTATCCAGTTCGCTTAACCCTGATTGGATATTTGCGTAATAATTATAGGTTTTATAAGTTGTAAAGTCGATTGCAGTTTCGTAGTCGTAATTCACTCTAATTGGAGCGCAAGACACCAAAAACAGTACAACTATTAATGATAAATATCTCATAACTTTTTTATTTAAAGTTACGAAATTAATTACTCATCAGCAGGTTTTGCGTTAAGCATTTGCCAAAGTTTATCTTTAAGCTCTTGAAGACCTTGTTGCGCTACTGAAGACATAAACATATAGTCTACTGGGAGTTCGTTATCTAATTCTTCTTTAAGCTCTGCTTTTAACTCGTCATCCAGCATATCACTTTTAGAGATAGCTATAAAACGTTCTTTATCTAAAATTTCAGGATTGTAGCGCTTTAATTCATCCAGTAAAATATCATACTGTTTTTTAATATCATCAGCATCCGCAGGAATTAAAAACAACAATACTGAGTTACGCTCAATATGACGAAGGAAATAATGTCCAAGTCCTTTTCCTTCTGCAGCACCTTCGATAATTCCAGGAATGTCAGCAATTACAAATGATTGATGATCTCTATACTCTACAATACCTAGGTTAGGTTTTAAGGTTGTAAACTCGTAATCGGCAATTTTAGGTTTAGCAGCTGTAACCACTGAAAGTAGTGTAGATTTTCCAGCATTAGGGAAACCCACTAAACCAACATCAGCTAAAATTTTAAGCTCAAGAATAATGTCACGATCTTCTCCTGGAATTCCAGATTGCGCATATCGTGGTGTTTGATTAGTAGAACTTTTAAAATGCCAGTTTCCACGTCCTCCCATTCCACCTTTGGCAATGATTTTTTCCTCGCCATTTTCGGTAATTTCAAAAAGGATTTCGTTAGTTTCTTTGTCTCTAATTACAGTTCCTAGTGGCACATCCATGTACACATCTGCTCCATCGGCTCCTGTGCTTCTACTCTTACCTCCATGCTCACCATGTTCAGCTCTAAAATGCCTTTTAAATTTATAGGTATACAAAGTCCATAGGTTAGCATTACCACGAATAATAACGTGACCTCCTCGTCCACCATCACCTCCATCTGGACCTCCTTTTTCTATATATTTTTCACGATGTAAATGCGCAGAACCTTTACCTCCATTTCCGGAAGCAACATGTAGTTTTACGTAATCGACAAAATTACCTTCAGTCATTGTATGAGTTTAAAAGTTGAAAGTTTAAAAGTTATAAATTTTTAAACCCAAATAAAATTATAACGAATCTATAACAGCACTTAATCGCTCAGTAATATCTTCAATACTACCAACACCATCTACACCATAATATTTGTCTTGTGCAGAATAGTAATCTTTAAGTATAGCTGTTTTTTTGTAGTATTCTTTAATTCGGTTTCTAATAATGTTTTCATCAGCATCATCAGCTCTACCACTAGTTTTACCACGCTCTAATAAACGTTGTACTAAAACTTCATCATCAACTTCAAGAGCAATCATAGCATTAATTTGAGAGTCCTTTTGATCCATTAATTTATCTAATGCTTCAGCCTGTGCATTGGTACGCGGAAAACCATCAAAAATAAACCCTTTAGCATCAGCATTTTTTTCTACTTCAGCATTAAGCATATCAATAGTTACTTGGTCAGGAACCAATTCTCCTTTGTCCATGTATGATTTTGCTAACATGCCAAGAGCAGTTTCATTTTTAATATTGAATCTAAACACATCACCTGTAGAAATGTGTACTAAACTGTATTTTTCTTTTAAAAATTCGGCTTGTGTGCCTTTTCCTGCTCCTGGAGGTCCAAATAGGACAAAATTAGTCATGTGTTGTGTGGTTTTTAATTGATATATCGCTGGCAAATCTCTACCTAATCCATCATAGTCAAGTCCGTAACCAACTATGAATTTATTAGGAATTTCCATACCAACATAATGTAGTTTAAAATCTTTCTTATAGGCTTCTGGTTTATAAAACAAGGTCGCTATTTTAAGTTCTTTTACATTTTCGTTTTTGAAAATTCTATGAACTTCAGCCAGTGTTTTACCAGAGTCGATAATGTCTTCTAAAATTACAACTGTTCTACCTGTTAAATCTTGTGTTAAACCTACTAGACGCTGAATATCGTCAGTAGATTTTAAACCTTCATAAGACGCTAGTTTTATAAAAGTAACTTCACAAGGTTTTGGGTATTTCTTTACAAAATCGCTTACAAACATAAACGACCCATTTAAGATCCCAACAAACACTGGCACTTCATCTTGCAAATCGTCTGCAATGGCAGTAACCATGTGTTGTACAGTCGCTTGAATTTCGTCTTCAGAAATAAACGGTTTAAAATGTAAATCGTGAAGCTTTATCACTTGTTTTTAATTTTAGAAATGCAAAGATAATCATTTGATTAACGTTTTGCGAATTCTCGTTTAGATTGTTAAGATTTTAGTTTTTTCAGAGGGTTTTGATTTGTACTTTTGTGGAAAATCAACACAATGAATTTTTTCTCTTCAGAATTTAAGCTAGGTATTCTTGGTGGTGGACAACTTGGTAAAATGATGCTTTACAATACCAGAAAATTTGACATCCACACTAAAGTACTGGATGCTAGCAACGAAGCACCTTGTAAAATTGCATGCAACGAGTTTCAACTTGGTGATTTAATGGATTTTGATGCGGTTTACAATTTTGGAAAACAGGTTGACGTTTTAACCTTTGAGATTGAAAACGTAAACACAAATGCACTTGAAGCTCTAGAAAAAGAAGGCGTAAAAGTATATCCTTCTTCAAAAACTTTGAGAACCATTCAAAATAAAGCAACACAAAAACTGTTTTATAAAGACCATAACATCCCTACAGCCGATTTTACTCGATTCGCTTACACTTCTGAAATTAAAGAAGCTATTCACAATGGAGGCTTACAACTCCCTTTTGTATGGAAAAGCGCACAGTTTGGTTATGATGGTAATGGTGTAAAAGTTGTAAGAACTATAAAGGATTTAGAAGGTTTGCCAAATGTTGAGTGTATTGCAGAAGACATGATTCCGTTTAAAAATGAACTCGCAGTTATTGTGGCTAGAAATGTTGATGGTGATATCAAAACGTATCCAGTAGTTGAAATGGAATTTCATCCTGAAGCCAACCAAGTCGAATATGTTATTTGTCCTGCACGAATTGATGACACTGTTGCGCAAAAAGCTCGTGAAGTGGCTTTAAATGTTTCAAAAGCATTTAACCATGTTGGGCTTTTAGCGGTTGAAATGTTTCAGACTAAAAACGACGAGATTTTGGTTAACGAAGTAGCACCAAGACCTCACAATTCGGGGCATCAAACTATTGAAGCGAGTTATACCTCACAGTTTGAACAACACTTACGTGCTATTCTTAATTTACCATTAGGACAAACAGATAGTAAAGTTGGTGGAATTATGGTAAATTTGGTAGGAGCCGAAGGTCATACAGGAGGTGTTGTTTATGAAAACATTGCTGAAATAATGAAACTAGAAGGTGTTACACCTCATATATACGGAAAAAAACAAACACGTCCGTTTAGAAAAATGGGACACGTAACCATTGTAAATGAAGATATAAACGAAGCAAGACGTGTAGCTGAACAAGTAAAGAAAACCATTAAAGTTATAAGCAAATAAACTATGAGCAAAGTAGGAATCATTATGGGAAGTAAAAGCGATTTGCCTGTTATGCAAGACGCTATTGATATACTAAAAGGATTTGATATAGATATAGAAGTTGATATTGTTTCGGCTCATCGTACACCTGAAAAACTGTTCGATTACGGTAAAAACGCACATACAAGAGGCATCTCAGTAATTATTGCTGGAGCTGGTGGTGCAGCACACTTACCTGGTATGGTAGCTTCTTTATCTCCACTACCTGTTATTGGTGTTCCTGTAAAAAGCAGCAACTCTATTGATGGTTGGGATTCTGTTTTATCTATTCTTCAAATGCCTGGTGGTGTTCCTGTTGCAACTGTGGCTTTAAATGGTGCAAAAAATGCAGGAATTTTAGCTGCTCAAATTATTGGTAGCTCCGACCAATGTGTTTTAGATAAAATAATGGTTTACAAAGAAGGTCTGAAAGCCAAGGTAATAGAATCTGCTAAAGATTTATAACAAAAAAACCTCGACAGAAAGCCGAGGTTTTTAACGCTATTAATCAATTATTTCTTTAAAGAGCTCTCTTTAAAACTCTTATGAAAAATCTGCCGCAAAGATAAAATTATATTTTAAATAAAAACCTAAAAAAAAAGTTAATATTCAGTATTTCAATTTCTTAGTAGGAAAAATATCACACTGACTTTAACAATTAATAGCACTTAAAATGAATATTTTAAACAAACCCTTTGACACTCAATTTCATACTGCTCCGTTTTCAAAAATAAAGAACGAGGATTTTCTTCCAGCAATTAAAAAAGGCATTGAAGATGCAAAAGCAGAAATTGATGCCATAACCAACAATACGGAAGCACCAACATTTCAAAATACTATTGAAGCTTTAGATTTTTCAGGTGAACAGTTAGATAGAATATCAAGTATATTCTTCAATTTAAATTCTGCTGAAACCAACGACGAAATTCAAAAGATTGCTCAAGAAGTTTCACCTTTATTATCTGAATTCAGTAATGATATCACTTTAAACGAAACGTTATTTAAACGTGTTAAAGCCGTTTACGATGCTAAAGACAGTTTAGATTTAACAACCGAACAGTTAACACTTCTTAATAAAAAATATAAAGGGTTTTCTAGAAATGGAGCTAATTTACCTGAAGATAAAAAGCAACAGCTTCGTGACATTGATAAAGAATTAAGTAAACTAAAACTAAAATTTGGCGAAAACGTATTGGCCGAAACCAACAAATACGAACTTCATATTACTAATGAAGCTGATTTAGACGGTTTACCAGAAAGCGCTAAAGAAGAAGCTAAACAAACTGCCGAACAAAAAGGTAAAGACGGTTGGATGATTACCTTACAGTATCCAAGCTACATACCGTTTATGACCTATGCTAAAAATCGTGAGCTGCGTAAAAAACTAGCTTTAGCTTTTGGAGCAAAAGGGTTTAACAATGATGCATTAGACAATCAAGACATTGTTTTAAAAATTGCCAAACTACGCCATCAACGTGCTAACTTATTAGGATACAAAACGCATGCGCATTTTGTTTTAGAAGAGCGTATGGCAAAAAATCCTGAAACTGTAAACACTTTTTTAAACGATTTATTAGAAAAGGCTAAACCAGCTGCCGAACGTGAATTTAAAACATTAAGCGATTTTGCCAAAAAACTAGATGGTATTGAGCAATTACAAAAATGGGATGGTGGTTATTATTCTGAAAAATTAAAACAAAAGCTATTCGATTTAGATGACGAAAAGCTAAAACCATATTTCAAGCTTGAAAACGTTATTAATGGTGTGTTTACCATTGCCGAAAAATTATACGGTTTACAGTTTGAAGAAATCAACACGATTGATAAATACCACGACGATGTGCTTACTTACAAAGTAACTGATAGCGACGGTAATTACATTTCGATTTTTTACGCTGACTTTTTCCCAAGAGCAGGAAAACGTAATGGTGCGTGGATGACTGTTTACAAACCACAGTATGTGAAAAATGGCGAAAATAGTAGACCACACATTTCTATAGTTTGCAACTTTACCAAACCTACAAAAACCAAACCTTCACTTCTAACCTTTAATGAAGTCACCACACTTTTTCACGAGTTTGGTCACGCTTTACATGGTATGTTAGCCAACACTACCTACCCAAGTATATCTGGCACAAGTGTGTTTTGGGACTTTGTAGAATTACCAAGTCAGGTATTAGAAAACTGGTGTTACGAGAAAGAAGCTTTAGAGCTGTTTGCAACACATTATGAAACTGGAGAAGTGATCCCAATGGATTTAATTGAAAAAATAAAAGCTTCAGCTACATTTCATGAAGGTATGCAAACTTTACGTCAGTTAAGTTTTGGGTTACTGGATATGAGTTGGCATGCTAATGAAGCTCCAGAAACAATAACTTCTGTAAAAGCACACGAACAAAAAGCATTTGAGAATACTAAACTTTATCCTGATGTTGCTGAAAATTGTATGAGCACCTCATTCTCTCACATTTTCCAAGGTGGATATTCATCTGGTTATTACAGTTACAAATGGGCTGAAGTATTAGATGCTGATGCTTTTGAGTTTTTTAAAGAAGAAGGCATTTTTAGTAAAAATGTTGCACAGAAATTTAAAGACAATGTACTTTCACAAGGCGGAACTGAAGATCCAATGACGCTTTACAAACGTTTCCGTGGAAAAGAACCTCAACCAGAAGCACTACTAAAACGTGCTGGTTTAATTGAGAAATAATTATGATTAAATAACGTTGTTGTTTTATGAAGTTTTTAAAGCTTTTAGGACATATCTGCGTTATTCTATTTCTAACTGTAATTACACAAGTTGGTGGAATTGTATGGCTCTTATCTGTTTTTGTTTCAAAAAAGATAAAAACTAAAAAGCGCTATACATTTCCACTTTTATATTTAGTCTTTAACCTTTTAGTTGTTCCGCCAATTGCTAAAATATTTGGTCGTGAAAAGTTACCTATTTTCAGTTCAGAACTTAAACCAAGAAATATAGCATACCCTTTACTTTTTAGAAATTATGCAACTCCTGAATTAAGTAATCTGTTAATAACTTCAGCTGCAGATTTAAAACCCAGCAACATTTCAATTACTTATCTAGATGCTAACTTTCCTTTTTTAAATGGATTTCCGTTGCTACCACATTTAAGCCATAATGACGGTAAAAAAATTGATATTTCATTTCAATATTTAGATAATGAAGGAATGCCTACCAATAAAAAACCTTCTATTTCGGGATATGGAGTTTATGTCAATTCAACAAATCAAACATCAGAAAAATGCAAATATGAAGGCTATTGGCAATACGACTTTCCAAAATACTTATCCTTTGGAAAATTAAATGAATTAACTCTAGATGAAAAAAACACTAGAGCTCTAGTGTTAGAGTTGGTCAACAACTCCAATACTCAAAAAATCTTCATTGAGCCATATTTGAAGCAACAATTGCAGTTGCAGAATTATTCAAAAATCCGATTTCATGGTTGTCAAGCCGTAAGACATGATGATCATATTCATTTGCAAATAAATTAACTTTCAATAATTTTTGAAAGTTTAAAATATTTTATATATTTGCTCTATGGAATATCAAGAAGCAAAAGAAAAATTTATTAGCACTTGGGGAAGTTTGGGTTCGCTCTGGGGAATAAATAAAGCTATGGCTCAAATTCAAGCATTGCTTTTTATTTCCACAAAACCCTTGTCTATGGAAGACATCATGGACGAACTTAAGATTTCTAGAGGCAACACTAGTATGAATTTAAGACAATTAATGGATTGGGGAATTGTAACCAAAGAAATTATTCCTGGTGAGCGTAAAGAATATTTCACTACCGAAAAAGACGTACAAGAGTTAGCACGAATTGTCGCTAAAGAACGTAGCAGACGTGAAATTAAACCAGTCGTTAAGATACTAAAAGATGTATCATCTATAAAAGATGATGGTACTGAAAAAACTAAAGAACTTATAAAACAAACCAAAGCATTACATGAACTAACCGACACAATGGACACTATGATAAACAAAGTGGTAAACCAACAACAAAATTGGTTAACAAAGTCGTTACTTAAACTCTTTAAATAAAAAAATTTAAAACATACTTTCAAAGATTACTGAAAGTTTTAAAATATTAAAATGTACAAAATTATAAATATAGCTTTAGCAGGTATCTGGTTTATAAACGGACTGTTTTGTAAGGTTTTAAACCTAGTACCTAGACATGAACAAATTGTTGCAAACATTTTGAGTGGAGACTATTCTAGACCTCTAATTTTAACGATAGGATGTTTAGAAATTGCTATGGCATTTTGGATTCTATCCAATAAATACTCAAAATTGAATGCTGTTGTACAAATTGTAATCATTGCAAGTATGAACATTTTAGAATTCGTCATCACTCCAGAACTATTACTTTGGGGAAAACTCAATGCTTTTTTTGCCTGTATCTTAATCATTATTATTTACTACAATCAATTTCACTTTAATAAAACACATCATGAACTTATCAAATCTTAAAAATCACCCTTTTGGTGTAGAAGCCTTTTTTGAAAGCTCGGTTGTATTGACATTTGCTGTACCTAAAGAACAGTTGGAGCCATTAATTCCTGATTGTTTACAGTTAGATACATTGCAAGATAGATGGGCTTTTGTAGCTGTCGCTATGGTGCAAACCAAAAATTTACGACCTAAAGGATTTCCAAAGTTTTTAGGCAATGATTTCTTCTTAATAGGTTACCGCATTTTTGTTCGCTACACTACAAACCAAGGAAAACGCTTACGTGGATTGTACATTATAAAATCAGAAACCGATAAGAAAAAAATGACTTTTATGGGCAACATATTCACCCATTACAACTATACAACTACTGATATTACAAGAACAAGTGACAATAGCAAAATTGAAATCAACTCTAAAAAATCAAATTTTAAAATCAGTTATAGTAAAGATAATGAAGCGGTTAGTTTACCTAAATATTCACCATTTTTAAACTGGAAAGAAGCGCGACGATTTGCTGGACCACTACCCTTTACATTCACTTATAACGAAGACAAAAAAGAAGTCTTAATCATTGAAGGTGTAAGACAAAACTGGAAGCCAAAACCACTCAAAGTCAATGATCATAACTTCGAATTTATCAATACTCTAAAATTAAAAAACCACAAACTAGCAAACGCATTTATCATTGAACAAATACCATATTACTGGAAAAAAGGAAGAAAAGAATTATGGAAACAAAACGAAGAAAATTTCAAGGCGTCCTTAACATTTTAAGCTTTAACAGGCATTTTTATGTTGTTGGAATTACAACACTATTAATTATAATATCAAGCCAATTATACTTTCAATGGTCACAATCACTATTATGGGTAATCATAGGTGTGTTTTTATATGGATTATTGATGCCACTGATAGTTTCGGCTTACGTATATGATTTTTCAGGTTACTATAATTTTGATTGGCTAAAGCCTTTACAACTTAAAGATTCAGAAGAAAAACTAGTGTTAAATATCAATGCAGGTTTTGATGAAACCAGTTATATTCTGAAAAAAAATCTCCCTAAATCAAAACTTCAAGTATTCGATTTTTATAATGCTGAACAACATACAGAGCCAGCAATTGTTAGAGCTAGAAAAGTAAGCCTAACCTACCCTAACACGTTACAAATAAAAACCAATCACATGCCGCTTAAAACCGATTCGGTTGATTATGTTTTTCTACTTTCAGCAGCTCATGAAATTCGTTCTTTTGATGGGAAAGTTCAATTGCTAAAAGAGTGTCACAGAGTTTGCAAACCTAACGGAAAAGTTATTATGGTAGAACACTTACGGGATTTTCCAAACTTTTTGGCATTTTCTATTGGGTTCACACATTTCTTTTCAAAAAATCATTGGGAAGAAGCTTTTAAAACTGCTGGTTTTGAAACATTCAATGAAACAAAGTTCACACAGTTTATGTCAGTATTCAACTACCAATCTTAATAAATATATTATGATAATTCATCTAAAAATTGTCGGTTACCTCATGCTTGTATTAGCTTGCATTCACGTTGTTTTTCCAAAGTATTTTAATTGGGATAAAGAGCTAAAACATTTGAGTTTAATTAATAACCAAATGATGCAAACACACACATTTTTTATAGCACTCACTGTTGGTTTAATAGGATTATTATGCACTACCTCAGCATTAGAGTTAACAGAAACTACTTTAGGTAAAAAAATTACATTAGGGTTAGGAATATTTTGGAGTATCAGACTATTGTTTCAATTCTTTGTCTATTCCTCAAAATTGTGGAAGGGAAAAAAATTCGAAACCACAATTCACATCTTGTTTTCATTTATGTGGCTATATTTTTGCCTTACCTTCTTACTAACATATTACATGAATAAGGGATAGAAATAAAATTTTTAGCTATTTTTGACTAAATACTTGAAAAAGAAACATGCCTAACCATACACTAAATCCTGATAATTGGATTGACAACTATTCCGATTATCTTTTTAACTATACCATATCGCGTGTAAACGACCGTGAAATGGCTAAGGATTTGGTTCAAGACACTTTTTTTGCCGCATTAAAATCAATGAAAAACTTTAAAGGCGATGCCAACGAACGCACATGGCTTATTGCTATTTTAAAGCGAAAAATCATTGACCATTACCGCAAGATAAACTCTAAAAAAGGACAAGCTGAAGTGCGTATGTCTTACAACTCCGATGAAGCTGAAGGCGATTGGCTTGAAGAACGTGTTTCGGATCCATTTGATAAAACAGCGGAAGACAAACTTGAAAACGAGGAGTTAGGCGATGCTATTTACAACTGTTTAGGTAAACTTCCTGAAAAACAAGCTAATGTTTTTAAAATGAAAACCATAGAAGGATTAGATACTGAAACTATTTGTAATGAATTAAACATTACTGCGTCTAACCTTTGGGTAATTATCCATAGAGCCAGAAATGCTATGGCTGAATGTTTAGAAGAAAATTGGTTATAATAACAACAAATGAAAAAAAGTGTACTGTTTATATCGTGCGAAGAAGCAAAACAAATTTGTGATAAATCACAATATGGAGATGCTACTTTTTGGGAAAGAATAAAGCTTACAATACGCTTATCATGGTGTAGAGTAACAAGAGCTTATACAAAACGAAATAAATCGCTTACAAAAACCATAAAGTTTTCGGATGTGGAATGCTTAAAAAAAGAAGAACGTCAAGCACTCAAAGATCAATTAAGTCAGCAGTTGAAAAACCAAAACTAATAGCAACCACAAAACAGGAATGCCTTCTACAAAAAAGGCACTGTAATATTTTGATTGTTCTTTTTTAGCCAACACAACACTTAGCAAAGTAATTGCAGTAATTGCCAATAAAACTAGTAGATTCATTAACTGCATATCATCTTTTAAATAGTCCAAAAAGAAGAACACCATAAGTAACAACACACCTATCAATTTAGTTTTTTTAACTCCTATTTGCTGCGGAATTGTTGCTAGCTTTACACTATCATACTGTAAATCTCTTATTTCAAATGGTAACATCAACACGAGGACAAATACAAAACGCTGAATTGCTGTAATACTCACATCCCAATTCATTAAAAAATCTGCATTCGCAAGCGGCAAAAACACAGTAACACCACACCAAACTAAAGCTATCACATACACCTTAAGACCACTTAAACTTCTTAAGTTTTGTTTCTCATCAAGAAAAATCTTTTTGGGTAAAAATGGGATTGCATATAAAAATGTAACAACTCCAAAAACAGAAATATAGACTAATGTTGTTTGCTCCAGCCGCAAGACATAATAACACATCAATAAAAAACAAACCAACGAGAATAATTGAATATATTTCAACCACGTTGCCAAACTTCTATGGTGAAACTTTGCTAAGCCAAAAAACTTCACAAAATTATATCCTGTAATTGAAGCAAAGAAGATGAAAAAAAGGACATTTTTATCATAAGGCAATTCAAACTCTAAAAGTGTAATCCACGCTAACGAAAACACTGATAAAGCCACATGAATACTGCTATTGATATAAAAATCAAAAATACGCTTCAAAACCTTCATATAACAAAAATAGTCAAAGTGTTAATAACAGTTGTATTTGGTTAAAAACTTTCATTTTCATTAACAAAAAAACATGAATAATTCCGTAATTTTGCGCTTCAAAACACAACATAATTTTAATGAATACAAACGCTTTCGCACTTCGTCATATTGGTCCTAGAGAAGATGACCAAAAAGAGATGCTAAAAACCCTTGGTGTTGACTCTTTAGAACAACTAATTTACGAAACCATTCCTGATGATATTCGCTTAAAAAAAGAATTGAATCTAGATGAACCAATGACTGAACATGAATACAATATTCATATTCACGAATTATCAAAAAAGAATAAGGTTTATAAAACATACATAGGTTTAGGATACCACCCAACTATTTTACCTGCAGTTATTCAGCGTAATATTTTAGAAAATCCAGGTTGGTATACAGCTTACACACCTTACCAAGCCGAAATTGCTCAAGGTCGTCTAGAGGCTTTATTAAATTTCCAAACCATGGTTACAGACCTTACAGGTATGGAAATAGCAAATGCATCTTTACTTGACGAAAGTACTGCTGCTGCTGAAGCTATGAGTTTGTTATTTGCAGTAAGAGAACGCGACCAAAAAAAACAAGGTGTTAACAAATTTTTTGTTTCTGAAAATATTTTACCGCAAACACTATCATTACTAGAAACAAGATCCACTCCTATTGGTGTAGAAATTGTAGTAGGTAATGAAGATGAGTTTGATTTTTCTTCGGAATTTTTTGGAGCTATCCTTCAATATCCTGGAAAAAACGGAGAGGTTACTGACATAAAATCTTTCATTTCTAAAGCTAACGAAAACCAAATTAAAGTAGCTGTAGCTGCTGATATTTTAAGTTTAGTTAAACTGGAAGCTCCTGGGCAATTTGGAGCTGATGTTGTTGTAGGTACTACCCAACGTTTTGGAATCCCAATGGGTTATGGTGGACCACACGCAGCATTTTTTGCAACTAAAGAAGCCTATAAACGTGATATTCCTGGTCGTATTATTGGTGTAACAAAAGACACTAATGGCAACAGAGCTTTACGTATGGCATTACAAACACGTGAGCAACACATTAAGCGTGACAAGGCAACATCAAACATTTGTACTGCTCAAGTATTATTAGCTGTTATGGCTGGAATGTATGCAGTATATCATGGCCCTAAAGGGCTTAAATTTATTGCTAACAAAGTTCACAATTCAGCTTCAACACTAGAAAAGGCATTAAAAAAATTAGGTTATAAGCAAGCTAATACTTCTTACTTTGATACACTTCAAATAAAAACTGATGCTAAAAAACTTAGAAAGATTGCCAAAGAGAAAAAAGTAAATTTCTTCTATCCTGATGATAACACAGTAACTATTGCGTTAAACGAAACAACATCAGTAAGAGATTTAAATTATATTATTGCTGTTTTTGCAAAAGCTGCTAAAAAAGAGGCTTTCGAAATTTCTTCAATTTCTGAAGACGTTAATATTGCTGAAGATTTACAAAGACAGTCAGACTTTTTATCGTTAGATGTTTTTAACACTTATCACTCAGAAACCGAGTTGATGCGTTATATAAAATCTTTAGAGCGTAAAGATTTATCATTAAACCACTCTATGATTTCTTTAGGTTCTTGTACCATGAAACTTAATGCAGCTGCTGAAATGCTGCCTTTAAGTATTTTTAAATGGGCAAATATTCATCCTTTTGTTCCTAAAAAACAAGCTGAAGGTTATCTTACGGTTTTAAAAGAACTAGAAGATCAACTTACTGAAATTACTGGTTTTGCAGCCACTTCCTTACAACCAAACTCTGGTGCTCAAGGTGAGTTTGCTGGACTTATGGTTATAAAAGCATATCACGAATCTCGTGGTGATCATCACAGAAACATTTGTTTAATTCCGTCGTCTGCACATGGCACCAATCCTGCAAGTGCAGTAATGGCAGGAATGAAAGTTGTAGTTACTAAGTCTACTGATGAAGGTAATATTGATGTTGATGATTTACGTGAAAAAGCCGAATTACACAAAGACAATTTGTCTTGTTTAATGGTTACTTACCCTTCAACACATGGTGTTTACGAATCTGCCATAAAAGAAATTACTAAAATCATCCATGATAATGGCGGACAAGTTTATATGGATGGAGCAAACATGAACGCTCAAGTAGGGTTAACAAACCCTGGAAATATTGGTGCAGATGTATGTCACCTTAACCTTCATAAAACGTTTGCTATTCCTCATGGTGGTGGAGGTCCTGGAGTTGGACCAATTTGTGTTGCTAAACAACTTGTACCTTTCTTACCAGGAAATCCAATAGTAAAAACTGGTGGTAAAAAAGCTATTACAGCTATTTCGGCTGCACCTTTTGGTTCTGCGTTAGCATGCTTAATTTCTTATGGATATATTAAAATGCTTGGTGCAGAAGGTTTAACTCAAGCTACCAAAATTGCCATTTTAAATGCCAATTATATCAAACACCGTTTACAAGGAAGTTTTGATACACTGTATTCTGGTGAACGTGGTAGAGCAGCTCATGAAATGATTGTAGACTGTAGAGCATTTAAAGCCAACGGAATTGAAGTGGTTGACATTGCAAAACGTTTAATGGATTATGGGTTCCATGCACCAACAGTATCTTTTCCTGTGGCAGGAACAATGATGATTGAACCTACTGAAAGTGAAAGCAAAGCTGAAATGGACCGCTTTTGTGACGCTATGATTTCTATTAGAAAAGAAATTAGCGAAGTTTCTAAAGAAGACGACAATAATGTCTTAAAAAATGCACCTCACACTTTAGAGTTAGTTACCTCAGACGAGTGGTTACTACCTTACTCTAGAGAGAAAGCTGCTTTTCCTTTGGACTATGTAAAAGACAATAAATTTTGGCCTTCTGTAAGACGTGTTGACGATGCTTATGGAGACCGTAATTTAATATGCACTTGCGCTCCAATTGAAGAATATATGGATGCATAATACGATGTTGAACATCGTAAAATAATCAGATAATAAAGACGCCTTTAATTTACAGCTAGTATATTTGTTATATTAGTAAAAATTAAAGGCTTTTTTCTTTTATGAATATAAAAATTACAGGTACTGGAAGCTATATTCCTGATACCATTGAAAAAAATGAAAACTTTCACCAACACCAGTTTTTAAACACTGATGGCTCAGAAATTAATCATCCTAACGAAGTTATTGTTGATAAATTTAAAGCCATAACTGGTATTTCTGAACGTAGATATGCAAAACACCATTTAACAGCATCAGACCTTGGGTTCTTTGCTGCCGAAAAAGCTATTGCTAACGCAAACATAGACCCTGAAACTCTAGATTATATCATAGTATCACACAATTTTGGCGATGTTAAACACAACACCATTCAAAGTGACATTTTACCATGTTTAGCAGCAAGAATAAAACACAGCTTGCGTATTAAAAACCCAAAATGCGTTGCCTATGACATTCTTTTTGGTTGTCCTGGTTGGGTAGAAGGTGTTATACAAGCTAATGCATTTATTAAGGCTGGTATTGCAAAACGTTGCTTAGTTATAGGAGCTGAAACTTTATCGAGAGTGGTTGATAAGCACGATAGAGACTCTATGATTTACAGCGATGGAGCTGGAGCAACAATTATAGAAGCTACTAATGATGAAGGCGGAATTTTAGCACACGAAAGTGCTAGTTTTACTTATGATGAAGCTTACTATTTATTCTTCGGAAACTCAAACAATCAAGACCTTTGTAGAGACACACGTTACATTAAAATGGATGGTCGTAAAATTTACGAATTTGCTTTAAGCAATGTTCCAAGTGCAATGAAAGCCTGCTTAGATAAAAGCGGAATTGACATTAAAGAGGTGAAAAAAATATTCATCCATCAAGCTAATGAAAAAATGGACGAAGCCATATTAAAACGCTTTTACAGACTCTACAAAACCGATATTCCTGAAGGCATTATGCCTATGAACATTCAAAAATTAGGTAATAGTTCTGTTGCAACTGTACCTACACTTTTTGACTTGGTAAAGAACAATAAATTAGAAAATCATAGTCTTACAAAAGGAGATATTATTATGTTTGCAAGTGTTGGTGCAGGAATGCACATTAACGCTATTGTTTACAAATATTAATAATACTTCCACTGTTGTGGAAAGAAGCTATGTACGAAGGAAAATTTCCACACAAGAGATATAAAATAACTTTAGAGTTCTTAAAAAAGCATATTAAAACACCTGCTTCTGTTTTGGATTTAGGTGTAGAAAACCCATTTACAGAAATTATGAAAGCAAATGGGTTTTCTGTTGAAAACACTTCTGGTATTGATTTAGACGAAGACACTTCTGAAATTGAAAACACCAATACTGATGTGGTAACTGCTTTTGAAATTTTTGAACATTTGCTTTCACCTTATACTGTTTTAAAGTCTATAAAATCAGATAAATTAGTAGCTAGCATTCCTTTAAAATTATGGTTTGCTTCTGCTTACAGAAGTAAAACCGATATGAGAGATCGTCATTACCATGAGTTTGAAGATTGGCAGTTTGATTGGTTATTAGAAAAAACAGGTTGGAAAATTATTGACTCTAAAAAATGGACCAATCCAACAAAAAAGATAGGTATTAGACCCATATTACGTTGGTTTACGCCAAGATATTACATTGTTTATGCTGAAAGAGTTTAACTTTGAATACTTAATATTTCAAATTTTTGAACTTTTATATCGTCATACCAGCTCATAATGAAGAAGATTGCATAGCGCAAACTTTAGAGTCGTTAGTAAATCAATCGGTTTTACCTAAAAAAGTGGTTGTAGTTAACGATAACTCTACAGACAAGACTGAAGCGATAGTCTCTTCTTTTTGCTCAAAACACTCTTGGATAACCCTTGTAAATTACAAATCTTCTAACACTCATCTTCCAGGTTCAAAAGTAATAAACGCCTTTTACCAAGGCTACAACACGCTAGACGATAACTACGATGTAATTTGTAAGTTTGATGCAGATATTATTCTTCCTACCAATTATTTAGAGCGTATAAAAATGGTTTTAAAAAGTGATAAATCTGTTGGAATTGCTGGAGGTTTAGCCTATATAAAAAAAGAGCATGAATGGGTTTATGAAAACATTGCCAACAAAACGCATGTTCGAGGACCATTTAAAGCTTACCGAAAAGCTTGCTTTAAAGCTATTGGTGGTTTAAAACCATCGATTGGTTGGGACACTGTAGATACTTTACTTGCTAAATACCATAATTGGAAAGTGGTTGTAGACGAGTCGCTTTGTGTAAAGCATTTAAAACCTACAGGAAACAGTTACAATAAAGCTTCTAAATACTTACAAGGTGAAGCCATGTATAAAATGCGTTATGGTTTTGTAATTACATTAATTTCGGCATTAAAACTATCTTATAAAAAAAGAAGTTTTGCTCTATTTAAAAATTACTTAGTAGGCTATTTTAAAGCAAAAAAAGCACGTAAAGCGTTCTTAGTTTCTAAAGATGAAGGGAAATTTATACGACAACTTCGTTGGAAAGGAATAATAGGCAAACTCAAACAATAAACTTAGAAAAAGTAGGTATTACAACAACACAAAAGACAATTTTTAATCAAAACTCCACGCTTTGTAACTACTTGAAGCCTCTAACCTATTTTCAATAGCGTCATCTAGTTCTGGAAAAAAATCAATTCCTGTTAACGCTTCTAAAGAATCTACCGAAACCACAAACTCATACAATGGTTTATTAGAGTTTTCATGAGACATCAAAAACGCTATCATTTTTGTATTACCAGTATTATTATCAATAAGCACTTTGTAAAACTGATTAGGAACCGCTACGCGCTCTTCTCCTATAGTTTTTAAATTACCTTTTAGCACACCTCCAGAAACCACATATAGGCCATCATACTTACTAGCCCAATAACGCACTTTTTGCTCTAAAGTATTCCAAATACCAGAATTAAACGCATGTTCTTGCGGACTAATATTACTGGTTAAAAATGTTTCATCATGAGCATATTTACTGTATTTTCTATCTCCTGCAGGACATA
Organism: Meridianimaribacter flavus; assembly: GCF_004366715.1. Classification (GTDB taxonomy): domain Bacteria; phylum Bacteroidota; class Bacteroidia; order Flavobacteriales; family Flavobacteriaceae; genus Gaetbulibacter_B; species Gaetbulibacter_B jejuensis. The sequence goes on along the minus strand of NZ_SOQZ01000003.1, from coordinate 45,648 downwards.
AATGCCCTCGATCATAACCTGACTTTTTATAATTGCGCCAATGTGCTGCTCCAGTTTTTACAGCTTTATCAATTTCAAAATATGGTCGTTTAAAATTAGTGTTTGATAAATGCGATTTTTTCAACTCATAAGCCACCCATTCAGCTTGCTCGTGAGGTTCACTGTAAGATAGCGAGTAACCTTCATGATGTACTATTTGTCCTGTTGTGCTTGTTGGCAAAAAGTATTCGTTAGTATCTGTTTTTACAGTTTCTCCTTCAGATACTATTTCGGCTACTTCTTGTTCTTTTAAAAAGTGCTCGTAGCCATAAATACCTATGACAATAAGTACAACAATAATGGTATATAATTGTCTTTTATTCAAACTAATCTAAAACAAACCCTAAAGGTTGTCCTGTTGCACCATTAGGAAAACTAATACCTAAAAATGCCGAAATTGTTGGTGCAATATCTGGTATTACGGTTTTTTGAAATGTTTCTCCATGCTTAATTCCTTTTCCGAAGAATAATAAAGGCACATGTGTATCATAATTTAACCCACTACCATGAGTTGAACCTGTTTTACTGTATGAAATATGTGCTGGATTTGGCACTACCAAAATATCTCCAGAACGTCTTTGATTATAACCTTTTTGAAGTAATTTCTCTACTCCTGAGTCAAACGACATTGTACTCATTGTTTTAGATGAATACACTTTATATACATTTTCATAAGTAATTAACTCATCAACGATAGCCTCTTGTACATCATCTAAGTCTAAATCTAGAGTCTTTATTTTCTCTCTATTTAAAAATATTTGGTCGTTGCTTACATTTTCAACTAAATCAGACGCTCCAAACGTAGCAGTCATAAACTCATTAAAATCAGCTTTAGTTTTTGAGTTATTTAAATACCCAGCAGGAATTTTAACCGATTGTAAATATGAAGGCACATCAACAGCTCCATGGTCTGCTGTTAAAAACACAGTGTATTCTCCTTTACCAACTGTTGCATCTAAGTGATTAAATAATCGCTCTAAGTCTTTATCTAGTCTAAGGTATGTATCTTGAACTTCTTTAGAATTCACACCAAAATTGTGCCCAACATAATCAGTACTTGAGTAACTTAAAGCCAAAACATCAGTGATACTATCTTTACCCAATTGTTCTCCATCAATTGCAGCTAAAGCAAAATCTGTAGTAAGGTCGTTTCCATAAGCAGTTCCTTTAAGGATATCAAAACCTCCATTAGAGTCTTTTAAAGCAGCCAAGTCATAAGGAAAAGTTGCTGTTTCCTTACCTTTAAACCCTCCTTCAAAATTGTTTAAATCGCTACCGCTTTCAATATAAGTATTGATATCGTATAAGGTATTCCAAACTTTAAAATAAGATTGCGCAACATTTGACTTATTAAAATCCTTAACCCATTGCGGAAGATCGTTCAAATAAAAAGTACTCGATATCCATTTTCCTTCATTTTTACCATGAAACCAATATGCAGCATTAGCAGTATGTCCTGCAGGCAAAATTGCTCCTCTATCTTTCATTGAAATACCAATGGTCTTTCCTCGCATTTGAGTAAACAATCTATTTTCATCAGCAAAACTGGTAGTTAACATGCGTTGTGGTGACATTTTGCCTGAAGAACTTGTTGTCCCTACTGATTCCACCGTGTCATCTCCTGCACAGTACACCATTTGTTTAGCGTCTTTATCATACCAATCATTAGCAATTATACCATGATATTTTGGTGTAGTTCCTGTATAAACCGATGCATGTCCTGGTCCTGTTTTTGTCGGAATGTAGTTGAAATGGTTGTTCTTACAGTTAAACCCTTCGTTTATCATTCGTTTAAATCCACCTTCTCCAAAACGATTATAAAAACGTGTTAAGTAATCATATCTCATTTGGTCAACTACAATACCTACAACCAATTTTGGTCTTGAAGTTAAATCATGCTCATACTGAGTTTCTATCTCTGTAATTTCATGTTGGGCTTTACATGATAGAGTAATTGCTAATAATACTAATAGTGTTAAATGTCTTTTCATTGTTGTGATTTGTAAACGAAGCCCAAAAATACAGATTTTAAAACATCATAATTTAAAATTAAGGTTAAATACCTGTAAGTTTTTTTTACTTTAGCAGTAACAAATTATACTATGACGTACCTTCATAATATTGGTAAATATTTTTTGATGATTGCTGAAATGTTCCGCAAGCCTACGAAGTGGAGCGTAATGAAGCAGTTGATATTAAAAGACATTGACGATTTGGTTATTGGCTCTTTAGGTATTGTTGCATTTATAGCCTTTTTTGTTGGAGGCGTTGTTGCAATACAAACGTCATTAAACATCAACAACCCTTTAATACCAAAATACCTTGTTGGTTTTGCTACTCGACAATCGATAGTGCTAGAATTTGCTCCAACGTTTATCTCTATTATTATGGCTGGTAAAGTGGGCTCTTTTATTACCTCAAGCATTGGAACTATGCGTGTAACCGAGCAAATTGATGCTCTAGAAGTTATGGGAATTAACTCGTTAAACTATCTTGTTTTCCCTAAATTCATTTCGCTTATGCTTTATCCTTTTGTGATTTCCATTGCTATGTTCTTAGGCGTTCTTGGTGGTATGGCTGCATGTGTGTATGGTGGTTATGGTACTTTAGAAGATTACGTTATAGGTATTCAAACAGATTTTATTCCTTTCCATATTACATATGCGTTTATAAAGACTATAGTTTTTGCTTTTATTTTAGCAACCATACCTTCATTTTATGGATATTACATGAAAGGTGGCGCTCTTGAAGTAGGTAAAGCCAGCACAACCTCATTTGTTTGGACTAGTGTTGTAATTATTCTCTTAAACTTTTTACTAACCAGTTTGTTATTAGGCTAATGATAGAAGTTAAAAATTTACATAAATCGTTTGGAGAAGCTCATATTTTAAAAGGAATTACAACCTCTTTTGAAAAAGGCAAAACCAATCTTATTATTGGGCAAAGTGGTTCTGGTAAAACAGTTTTTTTAAAATGTTTGTTGGGTTTATTTGATTATGAAGAAGGCTCTATTGCTTACGAAGGAAAAATATTTAGCAAGCTAAGTCCTGATGAAAAACGAAATTTAAGAGCCGAAATAGGCATGGTATTTCAAGGGAGTGCACTTTTTGATTCTATGACGATTGCCGAAAATGTAATGTTCCCATTACGTATGTTTACTAAACAAAGTAAAAGTGAAATGCAAGATCGTGTAGATTTTGTGCTTAAGCGTGTTAATCTTGACGATGCTCACAATAAAATGCCAAGTGAAGCTAGTGGTGGAATGCAAAAGCGTGTTGCCATTGCTCGTGCTATTGTAAACAATCCTAAATATTTATTTTGCGACGAACCTAACTCTGGTTTAGATCCTAAAACTGCAATTGTTATTGACAACTTGATACAAGAAATTACTGACGAGTACAACATTACTACTGTAATAAACTCCCATGATATGAACTCAGTGATGGAAATAGGTGAAAAAATTGTGTTTCTTAAAAACGGACTAAAAGAATGGGAAGGCTCTAAAGACACTATTTTTAAAACTGACAATGAAGCAGTAACAAACTTTGTATATTCTTCTGAATTATTTAAAAAAGTACGAAAAATGTACTTAGAAGAGAATAGCTAAAAAAACTATTCTCTCTTTACACTTATTTTTTCAGTTTTAAGAGTTTGCTTTAACCAAGCTAGCAACTCACCTTCTTTTACTAAAGCAATACTATCACTAACGTTGGTTTTCCATTTAATATTAGCAATTGTTACTGTATCTACTTTTATAAAGTCTTTAGACTCTAGTCTTTTTGAATATCCAAAATAGTCTAAATCAGAAAACTTAATTTTAGCATCTTTAGCTAAACTAGAAAATGCAACCGCATTTGAAGTGTTATTAGTTTCTAACTGACCATTTAACCCAGAAATGGTTTGCTGTAATTCTCTTATCTCTTGTTCTAGACCAGAAATAATCATGTCTTTTCTATCTAGTTCATTAATAGCTCTATCGTAAGCATCAGATAATTTATCAAAGCTTCTGTTTTTGTTTCCAAAGAACTCAAGTGTAAAATCACTAATGTTATTATATTGTTTCAACTCGTTTCTTAAGTCAGTTTCAGTAGCTTCAGAAATTTCACCATTAAAGTATAGTGTTATTTTTTTATCAGTATAATGAGGTATTCCTTTTTGATACCAAAGGTCATTATTAGATTTTACCTCATTTTCAATAAAACTCTCATAATCTCCTTTTAACCTTGTCTCTGTAATAAAATCTATAAAACTTAATGTTGGCCAAATCATTACTACTATAGCAATTAACGACGCTAACTGAGCAATACGTTTCCTCTTTTTAGAGTTTGCATATCTAAGCATAGGAAAGCGCAACACTTTTAACACTATAAAAGTGGCAAGAGCAATAAATATAGTATTAATGGTAAACAGGTTCATTGCTCCTAAGAAAAACTCCCAGTTATGTGCTAGTCCATAACCTGCTGTACATAAAGGAGGCATTAAAGCTGTTGCAATAGCAACACCAAAAATAACTGATGCTATTGTTCCTTTTTTAGTCCTAGCTATAATTAAAGCTGCTCCACCAAAAAAAGCGATTAACACATCTCTAATATCTGGTTTGGTACGTCCAAAAATCTCATTGGTTTGTATATCAGCAGTTGGAAAGAATTTAAAAAACAAAAAGGCTGTGAGTAAACTTAACACAATCATTATCGCTAAGTTTATCAATGATTTCTTAAGTGTATCAATATCGTTGAGCGCAATAGACATACCAATGCCTAAAATAGGACCCATTAATGGAGAAATTAACATGGCACCAATAACAACAGCAGGAGAATCAGCATTTAGTCCTACTGAAGCTACCATTATTGAGCACACCAAAATCCAAGCCGTAGCGCCTTTAAAAGGAATATCGGCTTTTATAGCAGCAATAGTTGCATCTCTATCTGTATCATCTCTAAAGTCTAGAAGCTCACTTAAAAAGTTAGATATACTAGCAAAAAGACCTTTTGCATCTTTTCTAACTGCTTCTTTTTTCTCTTCTACAGCTTTGTCTTTATCTTTTTGTATTTGCTCGTCTTCAGAGAAGTTAAATTTACTTTCGTTGCTCATATCTTTAAAATTCCAACCTTGTAATAATTTGATCTAAAATAATTACTTTATGAACAATTAACCATAGGTCTCTCCAAATTTTTCTTTCACATTTTGAAGTACCTTTTTGATGTCTTGTTCTTTTGCTTTAGGGAAGATAAGCAAAACTTCGTCTTTATCAACAATTATATAATCTTTTAAACCATCAACAACTACAATTTTATCTTTTTTACTTCTAATCATATTTCCTGTAGCATCTTCAGTCAAAGTTTTAGCATTCACAACTGCATTATTATCAGAATCTTTATCTAGTTTATCATAAAGACTTCCCCAAGTACCAAGGTCGTTCCAATCAAAAGTAGCTGGTAGCACAAACACATTTTCGCTTTTTTCCATTATGGCATAATCCACTGAAATATTCTCTGCCTTGGCATAATTTTCTTGAATAAAACCATCTTCCAAATCGGTATTATAAGCCTCAATTCCTGCTTCAAATAAACTATACAATTCTGGTTGATTGCTTTTAAAGGCTTTAATCACACTTTTTGCACTCCACATAAAAATACCTGCATTCCATAGGAAATTTCCTTGTGCTATGAATGATTTGGCAGTTTCATAATCTGGTTTTTCTCTAAACTGATTTACTGGTTTTATATCTTGATTAGACGATTTATCAAACTCTATATAACCATATCCTGTATTTGGAAAAGTAGGTTGAATACCTAAAGTCATTAAGGCATCGTTTTGTTCACAAAACTCAAAGGTTTGCTTTACATTTTGTGTAAATGCGTTTTCGTCTTCTATCCAATGGTCACTTGGTGCAACAATCATTACTGCATCAGGATTTTCCTTTTGAATTTTTAAAGATGCATATAAAATACAAGGTGCTGTATTTCGCATTGCAGGTTCTAAAACTACTTGACGTTTTGTAACATCTGGCAACTGCTGAAACACCAAATCATTGTAACGCTCATTGGTAAGAATAAAAATATTTTCTTTTGGAATAAGCTCAGACAATCTATTAAATGTTTTTTGTATAAGCGTATCACCTGTACCTAACATATCATGAAATTGTTTTGGATACTCTTGAGTACTTACAGGCCAAAATCTGGAACCAACTCCACCAGCCATTAATATTGCATAATAATTCTTATTCATTGTAATTAGTTTAGTAATTCTACTTCTGCGTTTGGATTAAAAAGATATACTTTTCCTGATTTTACCTCAACACACTCAAAACGCTTTCTGCGCTTTTCTCCTTTTAAAAACATCCTGCCATTGTAAAGCTTAAATGTTTTACCCAAAGGTACTTCAAAAACAAATGTTTTATCATTAGGTTCGTCAAATTGCTTTAATGCTAAGGCCAATGGTGCATCTGTATCGCTAGATGCTTTTGGGTTTTTAAAGTGTTTTGCTAATAGAGGTAAAAGCTCATTTGGGAAAACGTTAGGATTTAAAAACGGTAACATCAATTGCTGAAAGGTGTGCTTCCACTCTACTCCATGAGGTTTTATAAAGCGTCCAAATTCTTTGTATGCTTCAAAATGTGCTATTTCATGAATAAGTGTAATTAAAAACCTAAACCTATTCAAATTAGAGTTTACAGTAATTTGATGTGTTCCATTTGGTAAACGTTTATAATCTCCATGTCTGTTTTTACGTTCATTCTTCACCTTTACGGTTAAATGGTCATGGTCTAAAAGCTCTAAAACTTTTGGGAGTGCACTTTCTGGAATATAATTTTGAAGTGTGTTTTGCATCGCAACAAAAATAAAGGATTTGTATTTAGTTTTTAAAAAAAATAAAGACATAAATTCGTCATTATCTGATAAAACCATTAATTTTCTTGTTCTGATTTAAAAGCTGCTTTTACATGAAAAAACAATTGACAACGAACGACAGCGATCAACTACTTAAAATTCTCAAACTACGTTTTGAAAAAAATATGCACAGACATAATAGTATTGAATGGGACAGTGTACAAAAACGACTTGAAGAAAACCCTGAAAAACTATGGTCCATACAGCAAATGGAACAAACAGGTGGCGAACCTGATGTTGTAGATTTTGACTCCAAAACAAATGAATATTTGTTTTTTGACTGCTCAACTGAAAGCCCTAATGAACGTAGAAGCTATTGCTACGACTTTGAAGCTCAAGAATCTCGCAAGAAATTTAAACCAGAAAACAATGCCATTGATGTAGCCAAAGCAATGGGAATTGAATTATTAACCGAAACACAATATAGAGCTTTACAAGAGTTAGGAAATTTTGACACCAAAACATCTAGTTGGATACAAACTCCTGAAAACATAAGAAAACTTGGAGGTGCTCTTTTTGCTGATTTTCGTTATGATACTGTTTTTGTTTATCACAATGGAGCACAATCTTATTATGCAGCAAGAGGATTTCGTGGTTGTTTAAAAGTGTAGAAAAGTCCTCTAGGTATTTTCTAGAGGACTTACCTTTTTATTTTTTTATTCTTTTTTTAATCACAAAGAATAATAAACTACCTAAAATAATAAGCGGCCAAATATGAATGATTCCTAACACAATGGTTTCTATAAAATTCCAACCAAAAACTAAGCCTTCTTTAGTTTTGCTCCAAAATGATTTTTTATAACTCGTTGGCTCTTCTTTGTAATCAACCGTTTCATATAAATCTATTTGTATGGTACTGTAAGCTACTTTGTTGGTTAAGTATTTAAGTCGTCCTTGTTCGCTTTCAATCTCTTCTTGTATCACACGAAGCTTTTCTTCGGTTGCTAGAATTTCTTCAACTGTTTTGGCTTTTTGTCGTAATATGGTTTCATACCTCTGTTTTACTTCTAGTTTGGTTTTTAACCTGGTTTCAATATCAATGTACTCTTCGGTAACATCTTGTGTGGTAATGTTCTCATACTCTATAAATTCAACAATTGCACTTATGGAGTCCATCATAGCATCAAAATGCTGCTGAGGCACTTTTACAGTAAACCTGTTTTCGATTCTGTATAAATCGTTTTGAAATCTTAAGTCGGAAATATAAGCGTCAAAGTTTAAAGCAATTTGCTTTATTTTCTTCGTTGCAACCTTTACATGCTTTACCTTATATCTGGCATTTGCCGACTTAATAATTTTTAGGTTGTTGGGAATTGCACTTGTTGATGGTTCGGTTTTTGAAGTTACTGCCTCATACTCTTCTGACACAGCAGTATCTGCTACTGATACATTTTCTTTATAACTTTCATTTTGACATGCTGAAAGCAGCATAACAAATAAACTAATAATTATAATTTTAAATACTGATTTTAATGGATTTGCGTTCATAATTTTATATTTTTAAAATTTACATAGCAAACCTATTAAGCAATACCATTTTTATATTGTAAAGCTGTAGAAAAGCTTTTGTAAACTATTTTACAATTAAAAACAACACTGAAAAACAGCAGTTTACACTATTTGAATCCTGAACATTCATATCATTTTAATCTTTTAAAACAGACTGTTGCAACCACTTTTTTGCAGCATTATAGTGCGCCTAATACTATTGAAGAATGGAAAGGAGAAGACATTGTTGCCTTTCAAGAAGATTTATTTAGCAAGGTAAAAGCAAAGGTTAGCGAAAAATGGTTTTATACCTATTTTAAAAACGAACCTGAAAAGCTACCTCGAATAGACATGCTTAATCTCTTAAGTCAGTATGTTGGTTTTAACAATTGGCACGCTTTTAAAGAAGCGCATGTATTCTCAATTTCAACAAAAAAGAAAAACAAAAAGCAGCTATATTGGCTTACAGCACTACCTATAATTATGCTTATTTTTTATAGTAAGAGTTTGAAAAATGAATTTCACTTTTGTTTTGTTGATGAGATTAAAAATGAAGCCATCACAAAAACACCTTTGGATATTAAAATACTACAAAACGGAGAATCCCCTTTACATTTTAAAACAGATAGTCTTGGGTGTTTTAAATTTACCACAAAAGAAAAAATCATCACTTTTGTTGTACAATCTCCATATCATAAAACTGATACCATAGTAAGGTCAATTGACTCAAACAAAAACCAAACTGTCAAATTAGCTCCTGATGATTATGCGTTAATGCTCCACTACTATACCAATGGTAATATTAAAGATTGGACTACACATAAAACACAGCTTAATAATTTAATAGCTGACAATGCAAAAATTTACCAATTGTTTGCAAATAATATTGGTGTGGAGCTTTATACCAAAGACAAGTTTATAAGAACATTAACCATACCTACTAGCAGCTTAAAATCCATTGAAATTCTTGACAAGCGACTGGTTAATGGTAAAATTGTAATGCTTAAATTTATTGTAAAATGAAAAGGATATTAATAGGCTTTTGGGTATTACTTTTTGTTTCATGCGCTAATGAAACAAAAACTTTTAATGAGAACAATGTCGCTGCTGAATCAGTAATTGGTGATCTTGATAATTATTTGAGCACTCAAGAAGACTTTGAATATCAAACTGTGGCTTCTCAAAAACTTCAAGAGCTTTATGATTTGTCTTTACTATTAAAACATCATCCTGAATTTGAAGTGGACATCGCTAAGCAAATTGAAAACCTTTCTAACAACTCTGTTAGCTTACCCAACACTACAAGACAAGTACATATTGAAAACGTAACTAAAGTGAATACCGAAACACTTTCTGATTCTGTTTCTAAACTACACCTTGCTTTTGATATTATTACTGATAGAGGTTCACAAAAAGATTCAATAACTGCAATTATACGTTCAGAAAAAATAACTATTGACAACGCTGAACTTACGGCTACAAAAGTAAAGTTCGAAAAAAACAATTAGATTAATTCCAATAGTTTTTCCATTGAATTAAAGGTAGTAGTTGCTTCTGCTTCTAACTCGTTATTATAATCATGAGCAGTAAATCCAAAAACATCAAAACCACCTGCTTTAGCAGCTTGTATTCCTGTTAAGCTATCTTCAATCACTACGCAGTCTTCAGGTTTAAAACCCATAGTTTTTGCAGCCCAAATAAACACATCAGGTTCTGGCTTCCATTTTTCGATAGTATAACAACTAAAGATGTTGTCTTCAAAGTAAGGTAGCAAACCAGTAAGTTCTAGGTTAAGGCGTATTTTTTCAGTTGGCCCACTTGAAGCTACACAAAAAGGGATAGACAATGACTCAATCACCTCTTTTACACCTTCTACAGGTTGAATTTGTTCTTTAAATGCATTGTAACTTCGTCTTCTATATTCTGCTATAAAACCTTGAGATAATGGTTGATTTACCAACGCTTGAATTTTATCTCGACAAGTATATATTGAACCTCCTTTAAAATGCTTAAACGCATAATCTAAATCTATATCAGCTCCATAACCATTAGCCATATCAACCAACACCTGATTGCCAATTGGCTCGCTATCGACTAACACACCATCACAGTCAAAAATAATACACTTGTATTTAGACATCATTAAGGAGTAGAATTAGATACTTGCAATGCTTTTCCGTTGTAATATTTATTTCCGTTAAGCGAAAAGTCTGCAATATACTCAGCCATTTGCAATGCTGTAGTTGGAGCCTCATAACCTGGAAAAGCTTCGGCAAGCATTTCGGTTTGTACTGCTCCTAAAGCTAACACGTTGAATTGCGGACCAGAATTTTTGTATTCTTCAGCCAACAATTCGGTTAATGTAATAACTGCTCCTTTGCTAGAACTATATGCAGCTAGTCCTGGAAATTTCATACTTCCTTGAATCCCTCCCATAGAGCTTATGGTTACAACGTGTCCATCTCTTTTCATAAATGGCAGAACCACTCTAGTCATTTCAGCTACACCAAAAACATTAGTTTTATAAACATGCTCAAAATCATCCATTGTAGTTTCTGAAAAAGGCTTGTTAAGCAATGCTCCTGCATTGTTGATTAGAATATCAACATGGTTCCATTCATTTTTTATGAATTGCTCTACTTTTTGATAGTCATCATCATTACATAAATCAAAAGAAAAGGATGTAATATTATCAAAATGAAGGTTATTTACTGGTTGTGCATTTCTTGATAGTGCCAACACATTGTGTCCTTGATTAGCAAAAAGATGAACCAGCTCAAAACCAATACCTCTACTGGTTCCTGTAATAATAATATTTTTACTCTGCTTCATGCATTACAATCTCTTTAGTTGGCGTATTACTCATAGTTTCAATAACAGGAATTGTAGAGTTGATAAGGTTTGCCATGAAATTAAAGTCCATAAGTTCAATTTCATCATCAACATGATGATAAAAATCAAAATTAGTTAAATCACAGCTTGATAATGTTTGACAAGGTGCCTTAAACTGATTGTAAAACGGGTAATTATCTGAACGCATAAAAAGTCTGTATTTTTTAGAAACTTCAGAAAAACCTATCAGCTTACTTCCTGCGTAAGCATTCATTTTCTCAGCCATATTAGATAACTCATAGCCTGTTAAAAACGCTTGATAATCTCTATCCTTAAAAGGTACACCTATCATTTCAAGATTAACCATTGTATATACATTTAAGCTATCACTCTTTAAACGTTCAGCAAGATGCTTTGAACCTAAAAGTCCTCTTTCTTCAGCAGTAAAAAGTGCAAATAAAATGCTACGCTTATTGTTTTTTCTAGTTGCAAAATATTTAGCCATTGCCATTACGCCAGCTGTTCCGGTAGCATTGTCATTAGCCCCATTAGCAATTGAGTCATTTTCAACAGGTTTTCCATAACCTATGTGGTCATAATGAGCACCTATAACTATATATTCATTTTTTAACGTTTCATCCACACCTTCAATAACTCCAACCACATTAAAAGCATCTAAACTATCAAGCTTAAAATTATCCCTAAAAGTTTCAAAATAAGGTTTTACACCATAGCTTTCAAATTGTTTTTCAATATATGTTGCTGCATCATCTATTCCTTGCGTACCAGTGTCACGACCTAGTAGTTCATCTGAAGACAAATAAGTCACAGCCTCTTTTAACTCATCACTTGTAATAGTAATTTTTGGTCCTACTTCTACTTTAGGTTCATTTTTACAGCTAAACGCTAAAACAACAATGATAAGTGCTAATAGTTTTTTCATAATTTTTGATTGATTGTATTAAAGCTTAAAGATAAAAAAATCCTGATTGGAAAAAATCAAATCAGGATTATATTATAATGTATGTTCTGCTTATGCAGAAGTTTCTATACTAACATTGTAACTGGGTTTTCAATATATCCTTTTAATGTTTGAAGGAATTGTGCTCCAGTTGCTCCATCTACAGTTCTATGGTCACAAGCTAAACATAACTTCATGGTATGTCCTACTACTATTTGACCATTTTTAACTACAGGTTTTTCAACAATATTTCCTACTGAAAGAATTGCAGAGTTAGGCTGGTTGATGATAGATGTAAAACTATCTATACCAAACATTCCTAAATTAGATACAGTAAACGTACTACCTTCCATTTCTTGAGGCGTTAATTTCTTGTTTCTAGCTTTACCTGCAAGTTCTTTAACTTCAGCACCTATTTGCGGTAATGATTGCTCATTAGCAAAACGCACTACAGGAACTACCAATCCGTCAGGAACTGCAACTGCTACACCAATATGCACATGGTGATTTAAACGCATCTTATCTGCAGACCATTGTGAGTTTACTTGCGGATGTTGTTTTAACGCTAAAGCACATGCTTTAACAATCATATCATTGTATGATATTTTAGTATCAGGAATAGAGTTAAACTGCGCACGGAAAGCTATAGCATTTTCCATATCAAACTCTACATTTAAGTAATAATGAGGTGCTGTAAATTTAGATTCTGCTAAACGCTTTGCAATCACTTTACGCATTTGCGAATTGTTTACTTCTTCAAAATCTTCTTGACCTGTTGGTACAAATTTACCTACTGCAGCGGCAGATGTTCCTGGTGTGAAGTTTTCTATATCGCGTTTTATAATACGACCATTCTCACCTGAACCTGTTACTTGAGATAAATTAATACCTTTTTCATCAGCCATTTTTTTAGCTAATGGTGATACAAATACTCTATCTGAAGATGATGTTGATGCTGGAGCAGAAACTTTAGGCGTTTCTTTTTTAGAAGTTTCAGCTTTTGGCTCTGGTTTAGAAGCTGCTTTTGGAGCTTCTTCTTTTGGAGCTTCTGCTTTTTCACCTGATGATGCTTTGAAATTCTTTGCAATGTTTGCAACATCAGTTCCTTTAGGACCTAAAATAGCTAAAAGTGCATCTACTTTTGCAGATTCTCCTTCTTGCAATCCTACGTGTAATAATGTACCTGATTGAAAAGACTCAAACTCCATAGTAGCTTTGTCTGTTTCAATTTCGGCTAAAATATCACCTTCTTCAACGGCATCGCCAACTTTTTTCAACCATGTTGCAACAGTTCCTTCCTCCATAGTATCACTTAAACGTGGCATTGTTACCACTGTAACACCTTCAGGAATATCTACAGCTTCTGTTGCTGGCTCGCTAGTTGCTTCTTCTTTTTCTTCTTTTGGTGTTTCTTCTTCTTTTGAATCTTGAGTAGCACTTCCATTTAATAAACCAGAAATATCTTCTCCTTCTTCTCCTATAATAGCTAAAAGCTCATCTACTTTTGTAGTTTCACCTTCTTGAACACCTATGTGTAATAGTGTACCTTCATAGAAAGACTCAAACTCCATAGTTGCTTTGTCTGTTTCTATTTCGGCTAGGATATCTCCTTCTTCTACTTTATCACCAACTTTTTTCAACCAAGTTGCGACAGTACCTTCTTCCATAGTGTCGCTCAAACGAGGCATGTTTATTACTTCTGCCATATCTTATTATAGTTTGTGTTGTATAAATGGATAATCTTGTTGCTCGTAAACCGCATCGTACATAACATTCTTTTCTGGGAATGGAGATTCTTCAGCAAATTTTTCGCATTCGCTTACTAAATCTTTTACGCGCTTGTCAATAACTTTTATATCAGCTTCAGTTGCATATTTGTTTTCCAAGATAATATCTTTTACTTGTGTAATAGGATCTATTTTCTTGTACTCTTCAACTTCTTCTTTTGTTCTGTAGTGTTGTGCATCAGACATTGAGTGCCCTCTGTAACGGTATGTTTTTAATTCTAAAAATGTTGGTCCATCACCGCGTCTAGCTCTTTGAATTGCTTCATCAAAGGCTTCAGCAACTTTTACAGGATTCATACCATCAACAGGTCCAGAAGGCATTTCGTACCCTAAACCTAGTTTCCAGATATCTGTATGGTTTGCAGTGCGCTCTACAGATGTTCCCATAGCATAACCGTTGTTTTCACAAACAAATACTACTGGTAATTTCCATAACATTGCCAAGTTGAACGTTTCGTGAAGTGAACCTTGTCTTGCAGCACCATCACCAAAGCAGCAAAGTGTTACAGCATCACTACCATGATATTTATCACCAAATGCAATACCAGCACCTAGAGGAATTTGACCACCTACAATACCATGACCACCATAAAAACGGTGTTCTTTAGAAAAAATATGCATTGAACCACCAAGACCTTGAGAGGTACCTGTTGCTTTACCATATAATTCTGCCATAACACGTTTTGGATCTACACCCATACCAATTGGTTGTACGTGGTTACGATATGCGGTTATCATTTTATCTTTAGTCAAGTCCATAGCGTGTAGCGCTCCTGCTAACACTGCTTCTTGACCATTGTACAAGTGAAGAAATCCTCTTACTTTTTGTTGGATATAAACTGCAGCTAGTTTGTCTTCAAACTTTCTCCAGAATAACATGTCTTCATACCATTTAAGGTAAACTTCTTTTGTTACTTTTTGCATTTAACTTAATTTATAAAAGAAAAACAATGCGTGTCCTAATAAAATTGACACAAGCGAATAACAAAAGTAACACTTTACATATTAATGAAAAAACAGTAATTCGTAAATTTTTACCGAAAACGTTATAGAAATGATTTATCAAAAACTAAAGGCAGAAGATTTGCCAATGAATTTGACTTTACAACCTTTCCTGTTTCTCCCATAAAATAGATTTCAATAGGTGCATCTTGTTTTACTTCATACTCAGCTATTGCCTGTCTACACGCACCACAAGGTGGAATTGGTGACATTGTTTGTTTTATTGTAGAACCTGCTATTATTGCCATTTGAACAATTTTAGCTTTGGGATATTTTGCGCCTGCATAATAAATGGCTGTTCGCTCTGCACAAAGCCCAGAAGGATAAGATGCGTTTTCTTGGTTACTGCCTGTAACAACTTCTCCATTATCTAGAAGTAAAGCAGCACCAACATTGAACTTTGAATAAGGAGCGTAAGCATTTTGTCGTGCTTCCATAGCTTTTTCCATTAAGCTTATCACATCTTTGGAAAGCTCTTCTATATTATCGTAAACCGTCAAAACGGATTCTATCTTTACTTCTTTCACTTTTATATTTTACTTAATAAAGGTATAAAACTATTTTAGACAAAAAAACTATTGCTGTTAACAATAGTTTTTAGTTTGTTTATTAAAAATGAATGTCTAATATTCATCATATTCACCATCTCCAAAGTTAAACGTTAATGAGAAACGCAACGTGTTCTCTAATGGACTTTGTACTTTTGATGCTGAAAACAGATATGACATGTCAATATCTATTGCAGAGTATTTAAATCCTGCTCCTAAAGCAAAAAACTTTCTTGCTCCTTTATCTTCGCTTTCATTAAAGTAACCTGCTCTAAACGCAAATGAGTCTTGGTATTTATACTCAGCTCCTAAAGCCCATGTAAACTCTTTTAACTCTTCGCTAAATCCTCCTGGTGCATCACTAAAAGATTGAAAAATACCTTTTACAAAACTTACATCGTTATCTTTACCTTCAACAATTATTGTTGGTTCATTAGCATCTTGCTGCCCATTAGGCTCAGTATCTCCTTCTTGAACAGTATCAACAAAACCTAAGACTGGAGGTGTTGGTACTAATAACTTGTTAACTTCTGCAGTAACTGACAGTTTATTATAATCGTCAAAAATAAAATCGAATCCACCACCAAGTTTTAGGTTGGTAGGAATAAAGTTTTCTCTTCCAGCATCGTCATATTTAATTTTTGGACCAAGGTTTTGAATTGCAAATCCTGCTCTCCAACGACCGTTAAAATCGTTATATGCTTCTTCTTCACTTTGATAATATCCTGCAATATCAACTCCTATTGAGCTTGCAGCACTTGCATTAGCATCAACTGCTTGAATTCTTAAATCTGAACGCAAATATCTTAAAGCCACTGCCATTGAAAACTGATCTGCTAAACGTAAAGAGTAAGATACATCTACAGTAAGTTCGTTTGGTTTTTCTATTAAAGCTTCAGAAAATTCATCTTGTACAATTTCAATTTCACCAAGGCTAAAGTATTTAAAACTTGCAGCGAAAGCACTTCCTTCGTTAATTCGGTTGAAATACGTAATATTCCCTAAAAAGATGTCATTTACAAGTTTACTTAAATAAGGCGTATAACTTACTCCAATACCTGATTTGGTTTCAGAAAATGCATATTTTGCTGGATTCCATTGTTGTGAATACGCATCGGCTGATGTTGCTACTCCCATATCTCCCATACCTGCTGCACGAGCATCAGATGCTATAAGTAAAAAAGGAACGCCTGTTGTAATTACTGATGATTGATTATCAAAAACAACAGTTTCTTCCTGTGCATTTGAAATATTAAAAACTAATAAAGTAATTAGGGCAATTGTGTATTTTTTCATGTGTTATTAAGTATTCAACTTAGTGATTATAAACCACTAAAATATTTAGCAAATATAAATCTTTATTATAGTATTACAAGTTTTTGAATTTTTTCTACCTGTTTGTTTAATTGGTTTGATCGCACTTTTAGCTTATAAATATAAACCCCTTTTCCTATTTTATCTCCAAAATCGTCTCTTCCATCCCAAACAATGCTTCTTGATAACGAAGATGTTCCATTATTACAGCATCCTTCGGAATTGGTTTGACCGTTTAAAGTTCTTACTAGTTTCCCTGAAACCGTAAATATCTGTATAGAAACGTCTAAATTATCTGAACTATTGTGATTGAACCAAAATTCAGTGTAGTTTACAAACGGATTTGGATAGTTAAGTACGTTAGTAATAACTAGTTTTTCATCTTTATCATGAACTACAAACTGTATTTCAGAAGTTGATGAATTGTTGTAAACATCCCAAGCTTTTAAGGTTAATGTATGCAAACCTGGTTCTAAATCTCTAAATGGATAAGTCACCTCTCCATTTTGGTAATCATCAACGTTAGCTTGATAATAATCGTTTAAAATATAAGGGTTTGCTTCATCTCCATCAATAATAGCAACAATATCATGTCCTACTCCACTTGATGTATTAATACCATTATCATCTTGAAGTTTTGCTAAAAGTGTTGGAGCTTCGTTAGTTATTCCTCCTGAAACGAAGTTTTCATCATTCATATAAAGGTTTATAACTGGTCCAATATTATCTTCTTCTGCATTTTCGTTAATACCTCCAACTTGAATATCAAAACTTGCTCCTGTTTGGTCTTGTGCAGGATTTTCAGTTTGTGCATAAAAACTAACCTTACCATTACCTACAGGAATACTAATATCTCTAGGCACCACAAACTCAAAGTCAAACTGACCGTTTTCTACAGTTGCTTGTCCTTTAAAAATAATTTCTCCTAATGTTTCAAAATCCATGATAATGAGTTGACCGTTTTCAGTAGTACCATCATTACCTAATGTTTGTCTTTCTATATTTTTATCAAAAACTGTTGCTGTTAATACACCATTATAATTTGGAATAAGGTTACCTGATTCATCAACTACTTCTCCAGATAATTTAACCTTATCTAATGCTTTTAAAACGTCTGTTTCTTGATCAATTGAAACATCGTTAACTGCTGTTAATCTAATATCTGGTTTAGGAAATGCTAGCTTCATTGCTGGATCTCCAATATAAAACACCAAACGTTTTTGTGATATACCTGAAATTGTAGGGTGTGTTTTTGTTAACCTCAAGGCTTCAGCAATTGAAGGGTATTCATTAGAACCAAAAGCAAACATATATTCGGTTAACTTTATATTAAATGATACACCCACACTAACAAAAATTTGCCTAGTTGTAGTAATCAACCCTATAGCTCCTCCTTCTTTATTCCAATAGGTATATTCTCCTGCTGTTGGTCTTAATGGATCATCAAACCTTGTGTACTCGCATGTTACAGTAACAAAACAGTTATACTTACAGGTGTTATTTACTTCTTGAGAATCAATTTTATCAAAAATTCTTTCACCTGAAAGCCCATCTTCTCCTCCATGACCGAAGTAATTCACGACTAACGCACCTACATCTATCGCGTCTCTAATAGCTTTATTAACTGAAGGATTACTATCTCCACTCGATGTCGATTCTTGTTGATAAGAGTCGGAATGAATTTTTATAGCGTTAATGAATGGTTTTTCTTCAGTGACTAAATCTGCAATTTCATCTGTTGTTTCCTGTAAAATTCTTTCCCAAGCTTCATCAACATCATCTGAAATAAAGATGCAATTATTTCTCCAACTACCAAAAGATGCAGTTTTATGATAAGAGTCAATTTTATCCACTAGCTCAGTCGCACTTTGTAAATCTTGAGCCAAAATTCTTCCAACTGCAATATCTAATAAGTTGTTGCTTGCCATATTACCTTCATTTTCGTCCATCAACCCATAGTAATCATCAGACACAAAAGAGTCTGTAAGACTAAAACTAGCATAAGAATGCCATGATGGTACTACATCTGTTTTAGGCGCTATACGTTCTTTATGATCATAAGATGCATCACCAAATAAACATAAATACTTGAGTCTTTTATCTGGAGCACTTGCATTATGGTACACATATCTAACAAGGTTCCTTATTGCAGTAACATCAACATTACCTGAACTAAATTCGTTATAAATTTCATTTAAGGTCACAACTTTAACAGTTAACCCATATTGATCTCTATTGATTTGCGCTAGTCTTTCAGCTTGTGACGCTAGTGCATTTGGTGAAATTATTAAATAGTCTATATCTTCAAACTCTCCTGAACTATTATTAAATATTGTTCCTTTTATATTTTGGTTCGCAATTGTAGTAACACTTTCTCTTAGTGGTTGAAAATAATCTGAAGGTGTAACTGCCAAATATATTTTTGAAGTACCTGCTGTAGTTTTAAAACTAAAGTTTGAACTTTGATCAAAATTTGTATAGCCTACTACATTATACTTATCTGTTATATCCCATACTTCTGAAACGTTAGCTGCATTAGCCAAATTGTATTGAGCTATTCCAGCAGAGGTTGCCACATTAGCATTTTTAAAAGTAAACTGACCTCCTTCAAAACTCAGCTCTCTGGTAGCTTCTACAGAAATATAATCTAAGTACCCTAAAGAAGCAGGATTATTATTGTTATTATACTTTAAGTTAAATACAACATCAGGAGAGTTAAGCATTAAATCACTATTAAAAAACCCTCCAGAAGCTAGAGTTGGATTATCAATTGCTGCAAAAGTAAAATTTGAGATTGTATTTCCATTAAGCTTTACTTCCATTGATGTTCCAATTTCAGAAACTGCAGCAGCATAAACCCTCACTCTAGCAGGTTCAGAAGTCACTAAATTTGGAAATGTAAAAGTAAACTCTTTTTCATTTTCGATATCAAACCTATCTCCAAACCATCGCCTACCTACTTTCACTAAATTATATTGGTCTATTTCATGAAATTGATAATCCTGAAATGTGTTTACTTCAAAATCTGCATCATCGTTTGGCTGAGTAGCTTCCGGG
The DNA here is from genome assembly GCF_004366715.1 of Meridianimaribacter flavus. Lineage (GTDB taxonomy): Bacteria > Bacteroidota > Bacteroidia > Flavobacteriales > Flavobacteriaceae > Gaetbulibacter_B > Gaetbulibacter_B jejuensis. The sequence continues at coordinate 25,730 of NZ_SOQZ01000003.1, read as the reverse complement.
ATTCTTTTTCCCATTCCACTACTAATATTAATATAGTAATAAGATTTATCGGTATATGCGTTTATATTGGTATTACTCTCTTCATTATAGCCTCTTGGTCCTTCTGCATAAAACAATATATAATCGTCATTATCAAAATCACCATCTTCTTCACCAACAAACTTGATAGCATTCTCAGTTAAGTCAATTGGATAAAAAACTGAGTTTTCTTTAGGCAACATTGCTCCTCCATTTCCATAGACTTTAATATTTCTAGGATCCACCGAGTTTGTATTAACACCTAACTGATTTAAAAAACTTTTAGTTAGTCTAAAAACACCTGTAGTATCTACATAAAACCTATACCAACTCCCAGAAGCCAACACAGAGTTTGTAACTGCGTTTGTTTGCAACATAGAGCTAGAAGATCTTCCTAAAGCACTAGAACTATTAGTTGTGCTGTAGCTTACGGTAAATGAAGTAATTTTTTTATACACTCCATTTTGTTTAACAATAGGTTTCAACTCTAAATAAGCAGACACATCATCTCTTGCTATTGCATTTGATAGTTTTAATTCAGGTGAATTAGAAATGGTATTAATTGGAACTCCTTTTAAATCTGTTGCACTAATAGTTGAGTATGAAACATTAGCTAATTGAACAGAGCTTTCATTGATATAGTTGTTGGTTTTCCAATGTGCAAAAAACTTCAATCCATCAGTATTACTAAAATTAAAGTTGTCCTTATTAAAATATGGAACAGTAACAATTGAAGAATCAGCCCTTAATGTTTTTTCTCCTTCCCAATTAATTTGAAATGTTTTTTGTTGAGAAAACCCTATAAAAGGCAGTAATACAAAAAGTAAGAGTAAGTGTTTTTTCATAGTATAATAAACGTTAGTACAGATATGTTATTATAGCTTTTCAATTTTTTATTCAAAATTACAACAATATTTAATTTATTTGTTCGTTAATTGGTAACAAATTACATCGATAAAAAGAGCAAAAATCCGATATCGTGTACAAAAAAAAGGATGAAATGCACTTTTTTTTTGATATAAATTACAAAAAAACGTTGTTATTTTTTCTTTAATTACTATATTGCGTCACTAAAATAAACTAGCTTACTTAAAAGTATGTATATGAAAAATGTATTTAACCTACGGATAATTTTAGCCCTAACGCTATCTTTAGCCATGTTTAGTTGTAAGAAATCTTCTTCGTCAAAGAACAGTTCTAGAGCCACTGGCTGGAACATCAACGACAAAAATGGAGGTTTTCAGTACAATACTAACTTTAAAGAACAAGAAACTGCTCCTGGATTAGTTTTTATAGAAGGAGGTACATTTACCATGGGTAAAGTACAAGATGATGTTATGCATGATTGGAATAATAGCCCAAACCAACAACATGTACAATCTTTTTACATGGATGAAACTGAGGTAACCAACATGATGTACTTAGAGTATCTTGATTGGATTAAAAGAGTTTACCCACCAGACGATCCTAACTTTAGACTTATTTATGATGGAGCTCTTCCTGATACATTAGTTTGGAGAAACCGTCTTGGATATGCTGAAATGATGACTGAAAACTATTTACGTCATCCTGGTTATGCTGAATACCCTGTTGTAGGTGTTAGTTGGATTCAAGCCGTTGAATTTGCTAACTGGAGAACAGATAGAGTAAATGAAATGTACTTACAAGATGCTGGTTATTTAAAAAGAGATTCTCACTTAACTGATACATCTGCTGATAGCAACTTTAACACTGACACTTATATTACTGCTCCAACTGAAACTTTTGGAGGTAACGAAGAAGTACTCAAAGGAGGTAAAAGAAAAGCTAGAACAGATGCTGAGGGTAACGAAATAAATGTTTACGCTAGTAGAGAAACTGGAGTAATTTCTCCAAAATACCGTTTACCATCTGAAGCAGAGTGGGAATATGCTGCTCTTGGGATGAGTGAATTAAGAAACTACAACACTTACAGAGGTAGAAAAAAATATCCTTGGAATGGTCAATACACACGTTCTGGAAAAAGAAAGTCTAGAGGTGATCAATTAGCTAACTTCAAGCAAGGAAAAGGTGATTACGGTGGAATTGCAGGATGGTCTGACGATGGTGCTGATATCACTGCGCAAGTTATGTCTTACGAAGCTAACGATTATGGATTATACGATATGGCTGGTAACGTTGCAGAATGGGTTGCCGACGTATACAGACCAATTGTAGATGATGAATTTAATGACTTTAACTACTATCGTGGTAATGTTTATACTAAAAACGCAATTAATGATGATGGTACAGTTAAAATTGTAACTCCTGAAGAAGTAGTATATGATACTTTAAGTAATGGTAAACTTGTTGCAAGAAACTTACCTGGTGAAATTTTACAAGTTCCAGTTGACGAAAACGAAACTTACTTAAGAACAAATTTTGATACTAGTGACAACAGAAACTACAGAGATGGTGACGCTAGATCTTCTCGCTACTATAACGAAAGTTTTGACGAAGAAGAAACTGCTAATACTAGAAAAATGTACAACTCTCCAAAGCATAATATTGAGAGAGATTCTTCAGGTAACTTAATTAAAGAATACGATAAGTCAAACGACAGAACCTCTTTAATCAATGATAAAGTAAGAGTGTACAAAGGTGGTTCTTGGAAAGATAGAGACTACTGGTTAGATCCAGCTCAACGTAGATTCTTCCCTCAAGATATGGCAACAGACTATATCGGGTTTAGATGTGCTATGTCTAGAGTAGGTTCAAAATCTAAAGGAAAAAACAAGACTAAAAATTAATTCTAGATTAATTTAAAAATATAAAGTCCTAGCAGTAATGTTAGGACTTTTTTATTACATTTAATTTATGAATATCACACAAATTTACAATTGCTTTCTTGAGTGTAAATCAGTCACTACTGACACTCGAAAAATCACAAAAAACTCAATGTTTTTCTCTTTAAAAGGCGAAAATTTTAATGGCAACATGTTTGCGCTCCAAGCAATAGAACAAGGTTCTAAATATGCTATAGTAGACGAAAAGGAATACGCTATAAATGATAATATCATTCTTGTGGATGATGTATTAAAAACACTACAAGAACTTGCAACATATCACAGAGGCAAACTAGGCATCCCAATTATTGCATTAACTGGCAGCAATGGAAAAACAACCACAAAAGAGCTTATTAATGCTGTTTTAAGTCAGCAATATAACACTACAGCCACATTAGGGAATTTAAACAACCATATAGGTGTTCCACTAACATTACTGTCAATGAATAATCAAACTGAAATTGGCATTGTTGAAATGGGAGCTAATCATCCTAAAGAAATAGCTTTTTTAAGCAGTATAGCATTACCTGATTATGGGCTTATCACTAACTTTGGTAAAGCTCATCTTGAAGGTTTTGGAAGTATTGAAGGTGTTGTTAAAGCAAAATCTGAATTGTATGATCATTTAAAACAGCACAACAAGACAATTTTTGTGAATGAAGATGATGTAAAACAAATAAACCAAATAGGGAGTTATACCAACACCATAAAGTTTGGAACTACAAGCGATCTTCTAAAAATTGAATTTATAGGTGCTCAACCTAATGTTGAAGTAAAATTAAAAGACACAATAATTGCTAGCAACTTAACAGGAAAATATAACTTCAGTAATATTGCTTATGCAATTGCTATTGGAACTTACTTCAAAATTGAGAACAAAAACATTAAGAAAGCTATTGAAAATTATTTCCCTAAAAACAACAGATCTCAAGTAATTAATGTTGGTTCAAACGAAATTATCCTAGACGCTTACAATGCAAACCCAACAAGTATGATGGCTGCTTTAGAGAACTTTTTACAATACAAGAGAGATAACAAAGTATTGTTTTTAGGAGATATGTTTGAGTTAGGATCAACTGCGCATAATGAACATCAAAACATTGTAAACTTCATTGAAGATAATTTCAATGCTAACACTTATTTAATTGGCGAGAATTTTTACAGCACACAATTAAAAAACACTAATGGATTTATAAAAAAGTTCAGAAGTTTTAATGATTTAGCTATCCACTTCGATACTCTAACTTTTAAAGATAAGCTCATGCTCATAAAAGGATCTAGAGGTATGGCTTTAGAGCGAATATTAGACTTAATAAAATAAAAAAAGTGCCTATTGATATTATATAAATATTATAGACACTATTTTTCCCTTTGTAATTAACTAATAGCGATGTAAAATTCTTATTTTTTTCAAAGCTACACAATACTCAATTTGAGTAGTTTTTAATTAAAATAGGGTTTTATTCATTTTTAACATCCCAATAAGTTCTCCTGTTGACGTAATATTTAGTTTTTTTAGGATGTTCCGTCTATGTGTATCTACAGTATTAGGGCTTATATTTAGTTTTATTCCAATTTCCTTGCTAGAGTAATTCAAAACTAATAAACGTATAATATCACGCTCTCTATTTGTAATATCGTTAGTTAATAGTTTCTGAGAAAAGTTATTGAAATACTTGGTTTCGTATTCATCATTTTCATTTAAATATTTAGCCGTAGCTGTCACACCAAGTTTTACTCTTGAATCTACAACAGTATAATGCGCCAAACCTATTATAGGCTTCATAAATGAATCGAACTCTAAAGGCGTAGTATTTTGAATAATGTTTACATACTCATCTCTTCCGTTTTTAAACCTATAGTTCCAGGTGTAACTCATTTTATGTCTTTCATCTTCTGAAATTTCATCAAGAGTGTACTCCATTAATGCATTTAAAGCTTGTAACCAATATTCAACGTCTTCTGGATGTATTCTACTCCAATAATAACGCATAGCTTCTTGTTTCAGCTTTAAAGGGTCAATATGCAAACAAGAAAACATATTCTTACTAATGTATTCAAATCCTAATTCCTGCGTATTGGTAATACAGAAAAACGTAGAACTATGTGGTAAGTAAACATCAAGTTCAACAATCTTTTCAATGTGTTTTTCTAAAGTTGGACTATCGTAAGACTTAAAAATATCTTTGTAGAGGTTTTTAATGTTTCCTAATATCATAAAACTTTAAGAAGAAGATTAGCTATAGTTAATTATTTGAATTATAAAAATAAGAAAGATAATGTAAATAGGGCTAAACTTTGAGGTATAAAAAAACCCTAGAGAAGTTCTCTAGGGTTTAATTTCTGTGGGCGCGAAGGGATTCGAACCCCTGACCCCTTGGGTGTAAACCAAGTGCTCTGAACCAACTGAGCTACGCGCCCTCTGTAATTGGATTGCAAATATAAATTAGTTTTTGATATCCCAAAAGCTTTTTTGAAAAAAATTTAAATTATTTCTGCAACTACAAAAGTACTTCCTCCAACATAAATTAAATCTTCTGGTTTTGCACTTTTTTTCGCATTGCTTAATGCTTCATTTACACTAGAATACGACTTACCCACAAAGCCATGAGCTTTAAATGTGTGTTTAATATTATTTTCATCTAATCCTCTTGAAATATTTGGTCTGCAAAAATAATATGTAGCTTTTTTAGGCAAAATTGCAATTATGGTTGATAAATCTTTGTCACTTACAACCCCAAAAACGATATGAAGCTTATTATAGACCTCAGTTTTTAATTGATTAACCACATATGTTAACCCTTCTTTATTATGAGCTGTATCACAAATTACTTTTGGAGATTCTTGTAAAATCTGCCATCTACCTTTTAAACCTGTATTAGAAACAACCGAATTAAGTCCTAAAGCAATATTCTTTTGTGAGATATTAAAATTGTTTTGCTTTAGGATCTGTAAAGTTTGTAAAACGGTTTTTATATTTTTTTGCTGATAACTTCCTTTTAAGTCACTATCTAAAATTGAAGTTATATTTTGGTCTGCAAAATAAATTTCTGAATTATTGTTTTTAGCTGTTTCAGTAAAAACACTTTTGGTTTCAATTTGTGTTTCTCCAATAACAACAGGAATATTAGGTTTAATGATTCCTGCTTTTTCGACTGCTATTTTTTCTAATGTATCTCCTAAAAACTGCGTGTGGTCTAAACCAATATTAGTTATCACAGAAACGAGTGGTGAAATTATATTTGTTGAATCTAAACGACCACCAAGCCCTACTTCAATAATAGCTATATCAACTTTTTTCTTTGAAAAATAGTCAAAAGCCATCCCAACAGTCATTTCAAAAAAAGAAAGTGTATGTTGCTCAAAAAACGGTTTGTGCTTTTTAATAAAACTTATAACAAACTGTTTACTGACTTCTTTTCCGTTAATCTTAATACGCTCTCTAAAATCTTTTAAATGTGGTGAAGTATATAACCCAACTTTATAACCTGCTTCTTGAAGCACAGACGCCAACATATGACTTGTTGATCCTTTTCCATTGGTACCACCAACATGAACAGTTTTAAACTTGAATTCTGGATGATTAAGGTGTTCTGCTAAAACCTGAGTATTATGTAAATCTACTTTATAAGCCGACTTACCTTGTCGTTGATACATTGGAAGTTGCGAAAACACCCAGTTGATAGTATCTTGGTAGTTCATATTGTTATTGACCTAAACTAAAATCAATTTTAACCCAGCCTATTTGTGTAGCTGGTGCTTTAGAATCTGCTTTCCATCTATGAGACAATGCAGTTTCTTTAGCAGCTTGATACAAACAAGCATCGCCTGTTGTTCCTCTTTTTCCTGGAATAGCTTTAATTACTTTACCTGAACGGTCAACATGAATTTCGACCACAACTCTTCCTTCTTCTTGACAATCTGGAATCACTTTATTATACGTCGCCGAACCTCTACCATTTAAACCGTATCCTTTTCCTCCATTACCACTTCCTGGGTCTCCAAAATAGCTAGGTGCATAAGGGTTACCATCTAGCTGTCCTTTATCTCCTCCAGTATTATCTGGTCCTTCGCCACCTGTTTGAGTGCCTTCGGAGTTACTTACACCACCTATTAAAGCATCAAGCTCCTTTTTCTTTTTCTCTTCTTCAAGTCTCTTTTTTTCTTCAGCTTGTCGTTTCTCACGCTCAACACGTTCAGCCTCTGCCTTAGCTTTTGCTTCAGCCTCTTTTTGCTTTCTTATTGCAATAGCTTCAGGAGACTCTTGGGTAAGTACATCTTCTGTTTTAGCAGAAGACGAAGTTGTTTCCTGTGGTTGCGTTTCTTCTACTTTTGGCTGTTCCACAACTTCCCTTGGTTGCGATTTAACAGGTTCAGTTGGCTGGATATTTCCGCTACCAACTTCTGAATTTCCAAAATTAACAGCTACACCATATTCTTCTGGTGGATCCATATATGAATGACCAACAACAAACAGCAGCAAAATCAAAATCACCACAATTAAAGTTGTGATTTTTGCCGAATTACGTTCGTGTATGGTTTCAAAATATTTCATTAATTAGGTTTGACCGCCAAAATTACTTTAAACTTATTTCTATTAGCTATATCCATTACCTTTACCACATTATCTACAGGAACAGATTTTTCTGCTCTAAGCACAATGGTAGGTTGATCTTGTCCTGAAAGTGCTGATAGTAATTGATTTTCCAATACACTTTCTCCAACTAATTTTTGGTCTATATAATATCTTAAGTCTTTGGTAATACTAACAGCGACCGATTTTTTATTTTCGGTTTTTCCACTAGCCTTAGGCAATAAGATATCAATAGCATTTGTAGTCACTAAAGTAGAGGCCAACATAAAGAATATCAATAACAGAAATACGATATCTGTCATTGAAGACATGTTGAATTCTGGTGTAACTTTATTTCTTCCTCTAATATTCATTAAATAGGCTCGTTTAAGTGGTCTAAAAATTCTAGCGAATTTGCTTCCATTTGGTAAACAACTTTATCAGTTCTTACCACTAAATGGTTGTAAGCGATGTAACCAACAATACCTACAATAAGTCCTGCAACTGTTGTAGTCATTGCTGTATATAATCCATCAGCTAGAAGTTTAATATCAATTTGACCTCCTGAATTAGCAATTTCAAATATTGATAAAATCATTCCAATTACTGTACCAAGAAATCCAATCATTGGAGCTGCACCTGAAATTGTAGCCAAAATACTTACGTTTTTTTCTAGATTATAAACCTCTAAACGTCCTGCATTTTCAATAGCTGTATTAATATCTTCCAATGGTTTTCCAATTCTGGTAATTCCTTTATTAATTAATCTAGAAACTGGAGAGTTTACTTGAGCACAAAGCATTTGTGCCGAATCAATTTTACCATTAGAAACATGGTCTTTAATTTGATTCATAAAATTGGAATCTATTTTTGAAGCTGCTTTGATAGCAAAAAGTCTTTCAAAATAAATATAAATAGCAACAACTAAGAGTACAAATAATATACCTATAATTAGCATTCCTGCTGTACCACCACTAAAAATCAATTCAATGATAGAAAGCGTTTTTTCAACAGATTCTCCATCAGTTAAAACCTCAGCTTCTTCAGGAGTAGTTTGTAATAACATATTTAGCATAAAGTGTTAATTTTTTTTATAACGTTAATTTTCTACCTAAAGTATAAATTAAAATATAGTTCTTGTAAACATAAACGCAATTGCACCTACTAAAAACCCAACAAGCGCTAACCAAGATATTTTCTTTAAGTACCAGAAAAAGTCAATTTTTTCCATTCCCATTGCTACTACACCAGCAGCCGAACCAATAATTAACATACTTCCTCCTGTTCCTGCCGAATAAGCAATAAAGTGCCATAATTCGTTATCGATAGGCTCAGAGAACATACCTAAACTTGCGGCAACAAGCGGCACGTTATCAATAATTGCAGATCCAACTCCTAATAATAAAACTACTAAATCGGAAACGCCTTCATGGTGTAACTCAGTTCCCATCATAGGCATTTTGTCCTGTAGTGTAGTTGCAAAACCAAATAGGATACCTAAAGATTCTAATGCTGCAACAGCCATTAATATTCCTAAGAAAAATAAGATACTTGGCATCTCAATTCTAGATAATGAATGATGTACTGGACTGTGGTGTCCTTGATAATCTGCTCCTTCAGCATCTGCATGAGATAATGCAAATTTTGAGTTACTGTAAATCTCAGCAAAAATAGCAACAACACCTAAAGCTAACATCATACCTACATATGGAGGCAAGTGTGTTACCGTTTTAAAAATTGGCACTGATACAATACCTCCTAAACCTAAATACAACATTGTTGAACTAAATTTGCTTTTAGGCTTGTCTTCTTTTTCGTCTTCATTTTCTAAATTTCCTTTAAAAGCAGGTAAAAACGAAGCAATAAATGTTGGTACCAACATACAAAGTAGAGATGGTACAAAAAGATATACAAATAAGTGACCAGTAGACACTTTCTTAGCAATCCATAACATTGTTGTGGTTACATCTCCAATTGGAGACCAAGCTCCTCCAGCGTTTGCAGCGATTATTATTAAACCAGCATACCATATTCTAACATCTTTATCTTGAATAAGTTTTTGAAGTATAGATATTAATACAATTGTAGCAGTTAAGTTATCTATAATTGCTGAAAGGAAAAATGCTAAAAACGCAAAAATCCAAAGCAATCGTTTTTTACTTTTTGTTTTTATAAATCCTTTGATAGTTGAAAATCCATCAAAATAATCAATGATTTCAACAATAGTCATTGCTCCTAGTAAGAACACAAGAATTTCGGCTGTTTTACCTAAATGATGTAAGAGCGTTTCTTCCATCATGTGCATTTTATCTTCGTGCTCTAATAATCCAAAATTATCTAGAAGAGCGTGTTTTCCTGAGTCGAACCATTGTGTGAAATTATCGATACCTAAAGCTATCAAAGCCCAACTTATGGCCATCATGACCAAAGCAGGAATAAGTTTATCGATTTTTAAATTGTGTTCTAGTGTAATAGCTAAATAACCTACTACAAATACTAATACAATTAGTGTTTCCATATTAAGTGTTATGTTATATAAGTTGACTTAAAGCAATCTCAAAAGCTGTTGCGCTTATACCAGTTTTTGATTTGTTGTTTTTATGTACGTTTTCTAATGCTTGTTTTATACGGTTTGAGGTATCATTAAAAATGGCTTCGTCAGTCATTTGAACTTTGCGCTCCATAAAATAAGCAAAAACTCTTGCCATACCGCAATTTGAAATAAAATCTGGAATAAGACTTACTTTATTGTCTGTATATTCCATAATTGGTCCAAAAAATATCTCCTTATCAGCAAATGGTACATTTGCGCCACAAGAAATTACTTCAAGACCTGTATTAATCATATTATCTATTTGCTCTTTAGTAATTAATCGAGAGGCAGCACATGGTGCAAAAATCTCGGTTTCTAAAGCCCAAATCTTTTCATTCATTTCATCAAAAGGAATCAAATGATCGCTCACTAAAGTATTTCCAGACTTATTTGAATATAGCTGAGTAATTTCATCAAAAGTAAACCCTTCTTCTTTTATTAATCCACCTACTCTGTCAATAATCCCTACTACTTTAGCTCCCATTTGTGCTAAATAAAAAGCTGCAGCAGCACCAACGTTACCAAAACCTTGAACAATGGCACGCTTGCCAACAACTGAATCTTGGTGGATATCATAAAAATGACGAACAGCCTCAGCAACACCATAACCAGTAATCATATCAGCCACAGTATATTTTCTTGTTACATTAGGTGAGTATTTTGGGTTTTCAATAACCTTAATAACACCATGTCTTAACTGTCCTATTCTATTAATTTTATCGGCTTGTGTTGGTCTAAAATGACCTTCAAAAACACCTTCTTGAGGATGCCATACACCACTTTCTTCAGTGATTGGGATAACCTCATGTATTTCATCAACATTTAGGTCTCCTCCTGTACCATAATAACTTTTTAGTAATGGCGAAACGGCTTTATACCAACGTTCTAAAACGCCTTTTTTTCTTGGGTCTTGTGGGTCAAAATTAATACCTGACTTAGCACCTCCAATTGCTGGTCCAGAAACGGTAAACTTAACTTCCATAGTTTTTGCAAGCGACAGTACTTCGTTCATATCGAGTCCTTTTCGCATACGTGTTCCTCCACCTGCTGCACCTCCTCTTAAGGAGTTTATTACTGTCCAGCCTTCAGCTTCGGTTTCTGGGTCTTTCCAATTAAAAATAATTTCAGGGTCTTTGTCTTCGTACTTTTGAAGTAAATCTTTCATGTAGTTAGTTATTCTTCAACAAATATAAAAAACTAAAAATCCTTAAATATTAATTTTATAATAATTTTATGGATAATAAATCCTACCAGAAGAATGATTTTTTTTTGCTCCTGTTACACTTTTTAAACAATTAACAGCTCCTTTGAGTTTTAAAACTCCTAGCAATCCAAAAATTAAAGCTTCTTTAAACTCAATAATCTCTTTTGAAGGCAACTCTATACTGTTTTTAGTTTTGGATACAATTAAGTCGAGAAGAAATTTATTGTATGCACCTCCACCACTTACTAATACTTTTGCATTGTGCTTGGTATTGATTTCTTTTGAAATTTGCACAGCTACATGCTCAGTAAATGTTCTTAAAATTGTTTCTATTGGAAGATCATACGCATCAATTATAGGGAAAATAAGTTGTTTAACCCATTCTAACCCCAAAGACTTTGGGTGACTCTTTGAGTAAAAATCTAAATCATTCAGTTGGTTTAACAACTCTGTATGTAATTTTCCTGATTTAGCAATTTGCCCTTCATTATCATAATTAAAACCTAATGGCTTAACATAGTGATTAAGCACAATATTTACAGGACAAATATCGTAGGCAATTCTTGTATCATCAATTTCAGTTGAAATATTAGCGAATCCACCAAGATTTAAGCAAAAGTCATAATCAGAAAACAGCAATTTATCTCCAATAGGAACCAAAGGTGCTCCTTGGCCTCCTAGTTCAACATCTTGCACTCTAAAATCGCATACAACAGTATGCTTTAAAAGTTTTGAAATTTTTGGCAAGTTCCCAATTTGGTAAGTCATACCGCTTTGAGGTTGATGCAGTGCTGTATGACCATGAGAACATATAGCATCTACAGTTTCAATATGATGTTTTTTAATAAACGAATTAATGACCTCTGCTAAATATACAGTGTAACCATCATCGATGTCTTTTAATTCTTGCTTAGAGTTTGAAACTAAATGTTTCAAAGTATTTTCCCAATACTGGGTGTAAGAAACAGTTTCTGTAGTATAAATAGTATAGGTCCATTTTTCATCAAAATTGAACTGTACATATATTAAATCGATACCATCTAATGATGTACCAGACATTACACCTATAACTTTGAATGTTTCTTTTATCATATATGGTAAAAATAACAATCATTATTGAAAAAATGCTAACAAAAACTTATCTTTGACATCATTTTTTAACAAATCAATAATTTTATCACTACATATGGATTTTAATCTTACAGAAGAACATCTAATGATTCGCGATGCTGCTCGCGATTTTGCTCAAACCGAATTATTACCAGGAGTAATTGAACGTGATGAGAAACAACAATTTCCACAAGAACTTGTTAGAAAAATGGGAGATCTTGGTTTTATGGGAATTATGGTTGACCCTAAATATGGTGGAAGCGGAATGGATGCCATATCTTATGTGCTTATAATGGAAGAGTTATCAAAAATTGATGCTTCTGCTTCGGTTATGGTTTCTGTAAATAACTCATTGGTGTGTTATGGACTTGAAGCTTATGGTAGCGAAGAACAAAAACAAAAGTACCTTACTAAACTTGCCACAGGAGAATTTATTGGTGCATTTTGCTTAAGTGAACCAGAAGCTGGTAGTGATGCAACTTCTCAAAGAACAACTGCTATAGACATGGGAGACCATTACTTATTGAATGGTACTAAAAACTGGATAACAAATGGAGGTCGTAGTGATGTTTATTTAGTGATTGCACAAACTGATAAAGATAAAGGACATAGAGGTATTAATGCTTTTATAGTTGAAAAAGGTATGCCTGGTTTTGATGTAGGTCCTAAAGAAGATAAATTAGGTATTAGAGGAAGTGACACACATACATTACAGTTTAATGATGTAAAAGTGCCTAAAGAAAATAGAATTGGTGAAGACGGGTTTGGTTTTAAATTCGCTATGAAAACATTATCTGGTGGTAGAATAGGTATTGCGTCACAAGCTTTAGGTATTGCTTCTGGAGCTTATGAGTTAGCGCTTAAATACTCTAAAGAACGTAAAGCATTTGGTACTGAAATTTGCAACCACCAAGCCATTGCTTTTAAATTAGCAGATATGGCTACCGAAATTGAAGCTGCTAGAATGCTTGTAATGAAAGCTGCTTGGGATAAAGACCAAGGTAATAACTACGACATGTCTAGTGCAATGGCAAAATTGTATGCTAGTAAAGTAGCTATGGAACAAACTGTTGAAGCGGTTCAAATTCATGGTGGAAATGGTTTTGTAAAAGAATACCATGTTGAACGATTAATGCGTGATGCCAAAATTACTCAGATATATGAAGGTACTTCTGAAATTCAAAAAATTGTAATTTCGAGAGGTGTTATAAAAGGATAGTAATCTTACAACTCATAAAAAACCCATCAAAATTTGATGGGTTTTTTTATACAATAAGATAAATATCTAAAACCAAGCAAATTTCATTATATTAGTAAAGTTAATAGCATAAAATCTCCCCTAAAAAAATTAATCTATACAGTAGTTTATGACGTTATGGAGATACAAAACCGTTGACAATTTCATTGTTATTTTTCTAACAATGTTATACTCATTTTTTTGTAGCGGTCAAGAAACTATAACCGAAAAACCATTTTCTTTCAATACCTTAACCATTAATGATGGTTTATCTCAAAATAGCGTTATAAGTATTGCCCAAGATAGCATAGGTTATTTGTGGTTGGCTACACAAGATGGTTTAAATAAATATAACGGTAAAAGCTTTAAACACTACGACAAGCAATTTGAAGACATCACAAGACCAAATTTTAGTAAACTTGGTAAAGTATATATCGATAAGCAAAATCGGTTATGGATTATTACTAACTCAGGAAATCTAGAACTTTACAACCCAAAGACCGATACTTTTAAGCATTTAGAACGTTTTAATAATGTTAGTTCAATCTTTCAGGATAAAGCACTTCACAACTATATAGGAACCTACGGTAAAGGACTCTTCAAAATTGATACTACAGCTAAAGACACGCTACAAGTTTTAAACGACCATGACAAACTCAAAACCATTTATGAGTTTATAGAAACTGATACTGCTATAATAGCTGCAGCTTCAGGAGCTGTATTTCAAATTAAAAACAACACATACAATGAGATTAATGTTGAATCGCACACTAACGCAAACTTTAGTGCGCTTACAAAAGATAAAGACGACAATATATGGTTAGGAACTTTTGGTCAAGGGCTTTACTTTAAAGAAAACAACAAGACAACCTTTATAAAATACCAACATTCGCAATTACCAAATGACCTTAACATTGAAGACTTACTTATAGACAGTAAAAACAGATTATGGATTGCCACTTATGGCAATGGTGCTTACCTTCTTAATCTTGAAAATAATACTGTTACAAACTTTAAAGCAGACAAAAACAACCCTTTTGCCATACATTATAATGACATCTTATGTTTATATGAAGATGCTACAGGAGTGATTTGGCTAGGTTCTGACGGAACTGGAGCGAGCTATTATGATGCTCACCTCATAAAATTTAATGTGCTCACAAATAATCAAGTCCCTAAAAATGTAAATGTAGATGTGGTTAGAAGCATAAGTACTGATGTAAATAATAATTTATGGATAGGTACATCTGGTAAAGGGCTTACACATATCAACTTTAATAATAATGAGTATAAAACATATACCGTTAACAATTCTTCAATTGCTAGCGACAGAATAATAAGTTTGCTCTATAACAAGAATAAATTATGGATAGGTCACCAAGGATTTGGTTTAAATATCAGAACTGACTCTGGAGATTACATTTCATTCCCTGAAATTTCAAATCTTACAATCTGGAGAATTATAAAAGAGAACGATAATCAAAGTTGGTTGTGTACCGAACGTAATGGTATTATTTTATTCGATATAGATAAAGGTATTGTTAAGCAATTCAATACTGATAATTCTACCCTATCAACAAATGACATTAAAACAGCTATAAAAGGCAATGAGCACACACTTTGGATTGGTACTGATGATAAAGGGTTGTATAATTTAAATTTAAAGACTAATGAAATAACCAATATCAAATCCTTAAATGACAAAATAAAATCATTGCATTATGACAATGAAATCTTATGGATTGGCACAAATGGTAAAGGTTTAAAAAAGTATAATACTATAAACCGATCATTAGATGTTTACACCAAAGTTGATGGTTTACCAAACAATGTGATTTACGGTATACTACCAGATAAAGAAAACAACTTATGGTTGAGCACTAATTATGGTATAAGTAAATTAAACATTAAGGATACTATTTTTGAAAACTACAGCAACTATGATGGTTTACAGGCTTTGGAATTTAACACTGGAGCTTACTATAAAGACGAAAACGAAAACTTATATTTTGGGGGCCTTGAAGGTCTCAACTGGTTTAACCCTAACCAACTTACATTTAACCCAATTAAACCAAAAACCATTATTTCTAAGTTTGAGATTTTTACTGAAGGTTATCCTTTAAAACAAAACTCAACCTTTAAATTCAATCAAAATACTGTAACCTTTACATTTTCTAGTTTACATTTCTCACAACCTGAACGTAACCTTTATAAATATCAACTCGTAAATCATGATGAAAGTTGGATTAACTCAGAAAACAATAATTCAGCACATTATACCAACCTACCTCCTAACGATTATACATTTAAAGTAATGTCAAGTAACTATGATGGTGTATGGAATACTACACCTGCTACATTTACTTTCACAATACTACAACCTTGGTATTTAAGCAAGCTTGCTATTGTTTGTTATGCACTACTTTTTTTGATTAGCATGTATTTGTTATACAGGTATTTTAAATGGCGTTGGCACATGAAAATGCAATTACAATTTGAGCATAATGAAACTGAACGCTTAAAAAAATTAGATGAATTTAAAACCAGGATTTACACCAATATATCTCATGAGTTTCGAACACCATTAACACTTATTTCTGGTCCAATTGAAAAACAATTATCTAAGTCTAACCTAACAGAAGATGATAAGAAAGAACTCTCTTTAGTTCAAAACAACTCTAAACGATTATTGAATCTAGTCAACCAATTACTAGACCTATCTAAGTTAGAATCAGGAAACTTAAAACTCTCTGTTTCTAAAGGAAATATTACAGCATTCCTCAAACAAATAGCAGCTTCTTTTGAGTATAAAGCTAAAGACAAAAACATACATTTTTCACATAAAATTCAATCAATTCATGAAGCTTGGTTTGATAAAGATGTTATCGAAAAAATCACCACAAATTTACTTTCTAATGCAGTAAAATATGCTCCAGAAAACGGTCAAATTCACTTTGCTGCAATTGAAAAAAACGGTCAAATTATTATCACAATTATTAATAACGGAAATACCATTTCTAGTAAAGAGTTAAGCAAACTATTTCAAAGGTATTACCAAAACAATAAAAATGCTGATGGTGTAGGCATTGGACTTTCGTTAGTGAAAGAACTAGCTATTTTATCACATGGAAATATTGTAGCGCACACTATGAATACAGATGATATTCAATTTACTGTAACTTTACCTATTGAGCGTTCTTTTTATAATATTTCTGAAATAAACGAAGACACTAAAACAGTTGTTAATGATGAGCTTGATACAGTCTTAGAAACTCCAGTAACTTCTGAAGAACAAGCTATTAATAAATCTAAGGACAAATCTATTTTATTAATAGTTGAAGACGATAAAGATATAAGAGAATTTATAAGTTCAATTTTTAAAAATGACTATGACATTAAAGAAGCTCCTAATGGTGAAAGTGGCATTAAAAAAGCCATAAAATACATTCCTGATATTATCATTAGCGATATAATGATGCCTAAAATTGATGGTATTGAACTTTGTAATACTTTAAAAAAAGACGAAAAAACAAGTCATATTCCTATAATTTTACTCACAGCAAAAAGTGGTGACGAAAATGAAATAAAAGGATTAGAAACTGGAGCAGACGATTATATTGTAAAGCCTTTTAATAGTAACAAACTTAAAATACGTGTTGAAAAACTTATAGAAATAAGGCAAAAACTACAATCAAGATATAGCGCTCATTTTGAACTCAGCAGTATAAGTACAACTCCTGTTGATCAGCAATTTTTAACTAAACTAAAAACTATACTCAACGATTATATTACCGACTCGTCATTTAACTCTAATGATTTATCTAAAAAAATGGCTATGAGTAGAATGCAACTACACAGAAAACTAAAAGCTATAACAGGATTTTCAACAACCGAGTTTATCCGTAACGAACGCTTAAAACTAGCGGTTAATCTTTTAAAAGATTCTGACTTAAACATTTCTGAAATCGCATATCAAGTCGGTTTCAATACACCTTCCTATTTTATAAAATGCTTTAAAGACGTTTATAAGTCTACTCCTTCAGAATTCACTTCAAATCAATAAATACAACAACTTTACAACATATGTTACATAGTTGATATAGTTTGTTACATAATTGACATCAAACTTTTTATTCTCATCATAACTTTACAAAACAAACAACGCATCCCTTTAATGCATTTTGTTGACCTCTCAATTAATAGCGTCTAACTAAGCACTGTAGTAATGCTAAAAGAAAAACTATTAGACGAAGCTAATAACGACCAGAATATTTATATAAGCATAGACCATTTAAAACATGGTAACTATATCATAAATATAATGCTAAACGATAAAGTTGTTAAATCTGTAAGAATCAATAAAAAAACATCATGAAAACAAAACTCATTTTTATAACATGCGCATTTTTACTTTGCGGAATAAATGCCGAAGCACAGCTTTTAAAAAAACTAAAAAAGAGAGCTGAACAAGCAGCAGAACGTACCATCCTTAATAAAACAGATGAAGTGGTATCTAAAAAAACTGAAAAAACTATTGATGATGCAACTTCAAAAAAAGAAAAATCTGATAAAAAAGAAGATGAATATACCAGCGAACTCGAAGCATCAAACACAGCTTTAACTAAAAATACTGAAGCTAAAAAAGCATTTTTCAAAGAAGATATTATCATAAAAATGCACGAAAATGGGAACTTAAACCAAACTCAGTTTTTTGATGCCAATGAAGTAGCTGTTAGAATGGAAGATCCAAAACAACCTAAACCTGGTTTCATTGATAGTGAAGGCTATATGTATGTATACAGCGAAGGCGAATACCAAAAAACAGGAATTGTAGCACTTCAAAGTCAAGGTTTGATGGCTCCTACTATGATGATTGAAGCCTATAAACTACCACCTGAACCCTTTATGGCTCAATTTGAAAAACAGCAAGATTTAGGCGTGACTGCTAACCCTTTCAATGGAATTGTAGAGTTTGCATTCATATATAAGCCAGATGATTTTAGGTATGATGATTTTAATGAAACTACCCAAACGTTAAGAGGTAAAACGTATACTAAGTTTGAGTATTTAAACGAACCTGGTTATGAAGGTAGTTACGTTCTTTTTGACGACCAAGACAGATTAGTTGAAATCTACACTAAAACATCAGAAGAAGCTGAACTTATTGATGGCTTTGGTTCACAAGGACAAGCCGGTGAAAGTTTAATGGTATATGATTACAAACCTGTTGAAGTCAAACTGCCTCAAGCTAGAGAAGTCAAAACCGTTGGAGAGGGACTTATGGGAGGTGTTATGGAAAACATTGTTAAAGGAGGAAATACCGGAAACACCAACATAGATGATAATGATTATGATAGCAGTAATAATAAAGGAAGTGTAAAATCGGCAAGAAGATCAATAAAAAATCATAAAGTAACAGTTAATGATTTACCTGAAAGCTATGACTTTAATTGGCAACTTGAAACAGAAATGACCTTAAATACAAGAAAGAAAGAGACCATAATGATGGTGTTTTTAATTAATGAAAGTGCATCGTATCAAGCTACAAAAATGACTATGGGGAACAACAAAAATACAGGAACTACAACTATGCTGTTTGACATGGACTTAAGTACAATGGTTATGTTTATGGATGCTCAAGGTACTAGTTTTTTACAAATGTATCCTATACCAGAAGTTAAATCCTCTAAAGAGAGTTTAGATAATTATAACATAAAAAAGTTACCAGCTAAAACCATTATTGGTTATACCTGCGAAGGGCTACAATTTGAAGATGATAGGTATATAATGAAAATGTACCACACATTAGATACAAAAATAAAACTTACAAACTTTTTGAATTTTGGTTCACAAAAACCATCAGATTTTCCTGATATGGACTCGAGGGTGTTAGATCAATTCTCTAATGGTTTAATTTTAGAAATGGATATCATTGATAAAAAGAAATCTAAAAACAACGTAAACATTATTGCTAAAGCATTAAACCAACAAAAGACATCTATAAAAAAAGCTAATTACAAAACTATGGATTTATTTTCAGGTGCAAGGATGAAAAAAAACTAAGTTTATAAAATTCAAATATGAAAACAATACTTTTAAAAAGACTAATACTAGTTAATATTACTATAGCTGTTATAAGTTCATGCGGTGAAAATTCAAAACAAGACAACACTTCTACCAAAATTAAAACTGTAAAAAATACCATAAAAACTATTAATAAAACTGAAAGTTTATTAGAAACAGCTTCACTTACAAATGAGGCATTACAAGATTGGTTTCCTAATCAATTAATGAGTTTACAAAAAACTACAACTAGTAATGCCCCAATGTCAACACATGGTATTAATGGAGCAATTGCCAATTATGATGGAAATAATAAAGAAAAAATAAAAATCACATTATATGATTGCTCAGGTGAGAAAGGAGTTTTGCTTTTAAGTCAATACTCGTTCTATAAAAATATGACTGTAGATAACGAAAATGATTACAAAATTGAAAAATCATTTAATAAAAGAGGTATGGAAGGTATTGAAGCCTATGATAAGAACAGACAATATTCTGACATTTCCTTTTTATATAATGATCGGTTTGGTGTAAACATTAAAGCTTATAATATGAATAGAGAATCCGTTTGGGAATCTATAAATAATTTAAAGTTTGATGAATTGCTTAAATAAAAACAATTCTATAAATAAAGCTTTAATTATAAAAAGGCATTCTAGCTTTATTTATTTTAGTAATTATACTATAATTTATTCTTAACAAATCTCACCTATCTTAAGCTCTATAAAACAAAAAAAGCATTCATAGATTTATGAATGCTTTTCTAAAAAAGGCGATGACCTACTCTCCCACAGTTGCAGTACCATCGGCGCTAACGGGCTTAACTTCTCTGTTCGGAAAGGTAAGAGGTGAGCCCCGTCGCTATAACCACCTTAAATCTTTGTCCTTAAAATAAGGCACTAATATTTTAACATATTGAAAAAAACACATTTTTAAAAATTCACTCTAAAAAAACAGGCGTACAATAAGCCTACGGGTTATTAGTACTACTCGGCTATGACATTACTGCCTTTACACCTGTAGCCTATCAACGTGGTCATCTTCCACGGCCCTTTAAAGAAATCTCATCTTGTGGTGGGTTTCGCGCTTATATGCTTTCAGCGCTTATCCCTTCCGAACGTAGCTACC
>NZ_SOQZ01000003.1:0-2500 GCF_004366715.1 Meridianimaribacter flavus | reverse complement strand
ACATGTCTTCAACATGCTGGGTTGCCCCATTCGGATATCTGCGGATCAATTTGTATGTGCCAATCCCCGCAGCTTTTCGCAGCTTATCACGTCCTTCATCGCCTCTGAGAGCCTAGGCATTCCCCATACGCTCTTATTTAGCTTATTGTACTTCTTGTCTTTTTAATGAGTTACAATTATTGCTCGTTACAATAATTTAATTTTATTAAATATTTCTATCTAATTTTCATGTATCTTTTTCAATATGTCAATGAACTTTTTAGCTTTCGCTATTGTGGAGAATATCGGAGTCGAACCGATGACCTCCTGCGTGCAAGGCAGGCGCTCTAGCCAGCTGAGCTAATCCCCCATATACTAGTCGTTAGTACATAGTAGTTAGTAGTTAGACTATAACCACTACTCAACTTCCAGAATTTCCTATTAATTTAGTAGTCTCAGGCAGACTCGAACTGCCGACCTCTACATTATCAGTGTAGCGCTCTAACCAGCTGAGCTATGAGACTCTACTATAATAGATCATTTAAATTAACAGCAAAAGAACAGACTATTCCTTTTTTGAACTTCCTTATTAGTCGTCTTTCTCTAGAAAGGAGGTGTTCCAGCCGCACCTTCCGGTACGGCTACCTTGTTACGACTTAGCCCTAGTTACTAATTTTACCCTAGGCCGCTCCTTGCGGTGACGGACTTCAGGCACTCCCAGCTTCCATGGCTTGACGGGCGGTGTGTACAAGGCCCGGGAACGTATTCACCGGATCATGGCTGATATCCGATTACTAGCGATTCCAGCTTCACGGAGTCGAGTTGCAGACTCCGATCCGAACTGTGATAGGTTTTTAGGATTCGCTCCTGCTCACGCAGTGGCTGCCCTCTGTACCTACCATTGTAGCACGTGTGTAGCCCAGGACGTAAGGGCCGTGATGATTTGACGTCATCCCCACCTTCCTCACGGTTTGCACCGGCAGTCTTGCTAGAGTTCCCGACATTACTCGCTGGCAACTAACAACAGGGGTTGCGCTCGTTATAGGACTTAACCTGACACCTCACGGCACGAGCTGACGACAACCATGCAGCACCTTGTAAGTAGTCCGAAGAAAGATCTATCTCTAAATCATGCAACTTACATTTAAGCCCTGGTAAGGTTCCTCGCGTATCATCGAATTAAACCACATGCTCCACCGCTTGTGCGGGCCCCCGTCAATTCCTTTGAGTTTCATTCTTGCGAACGTACTCCCCAGGTGGGTCACTTATCACTTTCGCTTAGCCACTCAGACCGAAATCCGAACAGCTAGTGACCATCGTTTACGGCGTGGACTACCAGGGTATCTAATCCTGTTCGCTCCCCACGCTTTCGTCCATCAGTGTCAGTACATTATTAGTGATCTGCCTTCGCAATTGGTATTCTATGTAATATCTATGCATTTCACCGCTACACTACATATTCTAACCACTTCATAATGACTCAAGATAACCAGTATCAAAGGCAATTCTACAGTTGAGCTGCAGGATTTCACCTCTGACTTAATTATCCACCTACGGACCCTTTAAACCCAATGATTCCGGATAACGCTTGGATCCTCCGTATTACCGCGGCTGCTGGCACGGAGTTAGCCGATCCTTATTCTTACGGTACCGTCAAGCTCCCTCACGAGGGAGTGTTTCTTCCCGTATAAAAGCAGTTTACAACCCATAGGGCAGTCTTCCTGCACGCGGCATGGCTGGATCAGGCTTGCGCCCATTGTCCAATATTCCTCACTGCTGCCTCCCGTAGGAGTCTGGTCCGTGTCTCAGTACCAGTGTGGGGGATCCCCCTCTCAGGGCCCCTACCTATCGTTGCCATGGTGTGCCGTTACCACACCATCTAGCTAATAGGACGCATGCTCATCTTTTACCGATAAATCTTTAATCAAATGCCGATGCCGACTCTTGATACTATGGGATATTAATCCAAATTTCTCTGGGCTATCCCCCTGTAAAAGGTAGATTGCATACGCGTTACGCACCCGTGCGCCACTCGTCATCAGAAAAGCAAGCTTTTCCATGTTACCGTTCGACTTGCATGTGTTAGGCCTGCCGCTAGCGTTCATCCTGAGCCAGGATCAAACTCTTCATCGTTAAATCTTAAATATTATTTAACAACTAATATGGAATTTTATTCAGTACTCAAAATGGTCTATTCTTTTGTTTAATTAACATCGTTTCCAATGCTAATTTTACGCTGTCAATTCAATATGTTAATGAACTTTTATCTTCTCTTCTAAACCGTCTTATCGGTTAAGCGGGTGCAAATATAAAACCCTTTTTTTTATCCCACAATCTTTTTTGATTTTTTTTTGAAAATTTTTTCGAAACAATCCAAAACCCTTTTCTTAATCAGTATTTCTTGTGAACTTTTTGCCTCAACGTTCCCGTTTTTAGCGGCTGCAAATATACAACCTATTTTTTCTTTATCGCAAACTTTTTTTTACTTTTTTTTAATGTTTTTCTCGAAAAATTTCGCCCA
>NZ_SOQZ01000002.1 GCF_004366715.1 Meridianimaribacter flavus | reverse complement strand
AGAAAAGCATTCATAAATCTATGAATGCTTTTTTTGTTTTATAGAGCTTAAGATAGGTGAGATTTGTTAAGAATAAATTATAGTATAATTACTAATTATTAAACATACTATCTAGAATAGTTTTTAAGCCTTTAAAAGCAAAAAAGATAGCTAACCCACAGATTAAACATCCAATAATTAAAATAGGAATATAGAGTGGTTTTTCTTGATTGCTAAATGCGATGTAAATTAGAGTAGGACCAAGGAACATACACAATAAAGAGAGTCCCATTTTTTTTAGGCCTTGTATTAAAACTTCTTTATTTGTTCGTTTAGTTTCCATGCTTATAGTTTTGAATAGCTAAGCGTACACTTTTATGTTTATTTAGTAAGTGTTGTGCTTCCTCTTGTTGAATGTTAAGTTCGCTCATGATCATTTTTGTACCTCTATCAACCAGTTTATTGTTACTCAATTGCATATCTACCATTTTGTTTCCTTTAACATGGCCAAGTTGAATCATAGTGGTTGTTGTTATCATGTTTAAAACAAGTTTTTGGGCTGTTCCTGCTTTCATTCTTGAGCTTCCTGTAACAAACTCTGGACCTACAATGACTTCTATAGGAAATTGAGCTGTAAGTGACAATGGACTTTTATAATTACAGGTTATGCATCCAGTTGCGATGCCTTCTTCATTACATTTTTCTAAACCACCAATAACATAAGGCGTTGTACCAGATGCTGCAATACCAACGACTACATCTTTTTTAGAGACTCCATATTCCTTTAAGTCTTTCCATGCTTGGTCTTTTGAGTCTTCAGCGAATTCTACTGCTTTTCTTATTGCTGTATCTCCTCCTGCAATTAAACCAATAACTAAATCGTGAGAGACACCAAATGTTGGCGGACATTCTGACGCGTCAACAATTCCAAGTCTGCCACTTGTGCCAGCTCCTATGTAAAATAATCGACCTCCATTTTTTAATTTTTCAACTATTATTTTTACTAGTGCTTCAATTTGAGGAATTGCTTTTTCAACAGCCCTTGGGACTGTTTTGTCCTCGTTGTTGATGTTAGTCAATAACTGGTTTATTGTCATCTTTTCTAGATGATTGTAATTGGAATCTTGCTCTGTGGTTTTTGTAAAGTCCATAGCTCAAAAATAATGATTTTTTTGCTGCGTTAATGATGGTAGTGACATCCTTTTTTGTTTTTACAAAAAAGATATAACGGACAGCATGACCCGAAGGGTAACGCCCTAAAAATAAAAAAGCTCCTAATTAAAGGAGCTCTTATATTAAATTGAGTTTATAATATTGTTGAAGGTGCTGCTTGGTCGCATTACTTTGCTTTCGATGTCGTCTTCGGTTAGGTAATAGCCTCCAATGTTTGTTGTTTGACCTTGAACTGCATTTAGCTCGTCAACGATTTTGGTTTCGTTTTCGGTAAGTGCTTTAGCTACTGAAGTAAACATGGTTTTTAGTTCGCTGTCGTTTGACTGGTTAGCCAAAGCTTGAGCCCAATACATTGATAGATAGAAGTGACTCCCACGATTGTCTAACTCGCCACATTTTCTTGAAGGTCCTTTACCGTTTTCTAATAGTTTTCCGGTTGCTTCATCTAAAGTGTCGGCTAAAACTTGAGCTTTCTTATTGTTGAAAGTTTCGCTTAAATGCTCTAAAGAAACCGCTAAGGCTAAGAATTCACCTAGAGAATCCCAACGTAAATGGTTTTCTTCTAATAACTGTTGTACGTGTTTTGGAGCTGATCCACCAGCACCAGTTTCGAATAAACCACCACCATTCATTAATGGTACGATAGATAACATTTTTGCACTTGTACCTACTTCTAATATTGGGAAAAGGTCAGTAAGGTAGTCTCTTAATACGTTCCCTGTTACTGAAATGGTATCTTTTCCTTCCTTAATACGTTCTAGTGTGAATTGCGTTGCAGCAATTGGGTCTAAAATTCTTAGATCTAATCCTGAAGTATCGTGTTGTGGTAAATATTGGTTAACTTTTTTGATTAACTCTGCATCGTGAGCACGATTTTCGTTTAACCAGAATACTGCTGGAGTTTGTGATGCTCTTGCTCTTGTTACTGCAAGTTTAACCCAGTCTTGAATTGGTAAATCTTTAGTTTGACACATTCTCCAAATATCACCAGCTTCAACTGTGTGCTCCATTAATGTGTTTCCTGATGCATCAACAACTTTTACTGTTCCGTTAGAAGTAATTTCAAACGTTTTGTCATGCGATCCATATTCTTCTGCTTTTTGAGCCATTAAACCAACGTTAGGAACTGTTCCCATTGTTGTTGGATCAAAAGCACCATGTTGTTTACAAAAATCGATTGTAGCTGTGTAAATACCAGCATAACTACTATCAGGAATTACAGCTTTAGTATCTTGTTGTTTTCCTTCGGCATTCCACATTTGACCTGAAGTACGTATCATTGCAGGCATTGAAGCGTCAATAATAACATCGCTTGGTACATGTAGGTTGGTAATACCTTTATCGCTATTTACCATAGCTACTGCAGGACCATTATTGAAAGCTTTGTTAATTTCAGCTTCGATTAAAGCTTTTTTGTCGGCTGGTAATTTTTCTAATTTAGACACAAGGTTACCAAATCCGTTATTTTCTTCTACACCAATTTCTTCAAGAATATCTCCATATTTTTCATACACATTAGCAAAAAATACTCTTACTGCATGACCAAAAATAATAGGGTCAGATACCTTCATCATTGTAGCTTTCATGTGTAATGAAAAAAGTACTCCTTGTGCTTTGGCGTCTTTAACTTGTTCTTGTAAAAAGTTTAATAATGCTTTTTTGTGCATTACAGTACCATCAATGATTTCACCTTTTAAAATTGGGAAACTATCTTTTAAAATGGTTTCATTACCATTTTGGTCTGTATGAACAATTTTTATGCTAGTATCGTTATCTAGTGTAAGTGATTTTTCGTTGTGAGCAAAATCTCCTTCAGTCATTGTAGCAACGTGAGTTTTAGAGTCTGAACTCCAAGCTCCCATTGAATGCGGATTTTTCTTAGCATAGTTTTTTACCGCTTTTGGTGCACGTCTGTCTGAGTTACCTTCACGTAATACTGGGTTTACAGCACTACCTTTAATTTTGTCATATCGTGCTTTGATAGCTTTTTCTTCGTCATTTTGAGGATCTTCAGGATAGTTAGGTACATTGTAACCTCTTTCTTGAAGCTCTTTAATTGCAGCTGTTAATTGCGGAATTGAAGCACTAATATTAGGTAATTTTATAATATTTGTTTCAGGTAATTTAACAAGTTCACCTAGTTTAGCTAAGGCGTCTTCTACTTTTTGGTCTTCATTTAAAAAGTCAGGGAAGGTTGCTAAAATTCTTCCTGCTAATGAGATATCTTTAGTTTCTATAGTAATTCCAGACGATTTTGTAAATGCTTTTACAATTGGTAAAAAAGATTGAGTTGCCAACGCTGGAGCTTCATCTGTTTTTGTATAAAATATAGTAGAAGATTTTGTCATTTGTTGTTAAATTTTATCTATTTATGAACTTTGTATTTTTAAAATCTTGCAAATATAATAATTTCAAGCGGCTATCCCTTGTAGTTTATAGGCAATTATTCAATTATGATATTGTATGTGTTTAAAAGCCCGAAAATTTGCTCTTTTGAAAATTTTGCTTGATTAATATTATTAATTTCGGGATTGATGCTGTAGTTAATTGCCGACCTTAAGTCGGCTTTTTCAAGATTGGTGTTTTCAAAAACAGCATTTTTAAGGTTACAATCCGTAAAGATTGCTTTAGAAATATTGGTTTTTGTAAAATCTACTTGCTGCAAATTACAGTTTAAAAAATGAGTGTCTTTAATATTTAGATTTGTAAATGAAGCTAGGTTTAAACTACAGGAATTGAATGTAAAGGATAATAAAAAATCATTACAATCATGAAAGTGGAGCCCTAAAAGTTTACAATTGTTGAACTGTACATTATTGAAAGTAGTATGTTTTATGTTAGCATTACTAAAGTTACAATTGGTAAACTCACACTCCAGGAAACTAATATTTGAGACATCAGCATTAGAAAAATCACAATCTATAAACGAGCAATTGTCGTATTCAGCTTTTGGTAAAAGGGTTTTTGTGTAGTTTTCAGCGCTAAATGTTTTATCTAAGAGTAGTGGTAGGTCCATATTATTGTTTAAAACATCAAATATAGGTGTAAAAAAACAAAAGCCATATCATTGTAGCTAACTACCTTGACATGGCTTTCTCTGAAACTGTTACTACGTGATCTAATTAACACTTCTGCTAAATCAGCCGTATTGGAATTTACATTCACAATCGTCTTTTTCAATTCAAGTTTCACAGTATCAATGAAACATCTCTATAACTTTCAAAATGTATTGACTTGTTATTTAATGTTTCAGTTTAATTGTTTTTCTTGATGTTTTGTCTGTTAAACTTCGTTTTCACGTTACTTACTTTTCAAAACATTGCACCTATCTTAACATTCGCTTTCGTTCCTGTTACCTTCGAGTACTTTCCACTTTTCTAGTTTTTGTCTGTCTAAACATACAGTACTTTTAAAAGCTTCATGGTTTTTCAACTTAATCATGCATACACATGCTGTTTCAAAACCTCAAAAAACAATTTTATAAAGAACGTTACTTTATTCCGACTTTAACATTAACACCTTTTTTATGGTGACCAACTCAAGGTTGTTGTTTAATCGTTTAGCTAATATAGGTCAAGAAATGAAAATTGCAAATTTTTTAGACCATTAGATATCAACTATTTATGAACCGAAGTTATTAACAATGGTTAATAAAAAAAGCCTTGAGAGTATCAAGGCTTTATTATTATATGGTTTGAAGTGCTTATTTTCTAACTTCTTTAATTCTTGCTTTTTTACCAGTAAGACCTCTAAAGTAGTAAATTCTTGCACGTCTAACTTTACCTCTTTTGTTAACTTCAATTTTTTGAAGTGCTGGTAAGTTAATTGGGAAAATACGCTCTACACCAATTGTTCCAGACATTTTTCTAATGGTAAACGTTTCAGAAGTACCAGATCCTTTACGTTGTAATACTACACCTTTAAAAAACTGAGTACGTGTTTTACTACCTTCTTTAATTTCGTAGTATACAGTAATTGTATCACCTGCACCAAACTCAGGTAAGTCTTTTCTTGTTACAAATTCGTCTTGTACAAATTTTACTAAAGAATTCATTTTGTTTAATTTTAAAATGGTTGATTCAAACCAACATTCACGGATCTCGCCAGAGGTTAATCTGAAATTGGCTGCAAAGATAATTAATAAATACTAACGTACAATTAATAATTAATAATTTTTTGGTGTTCCCAAGCCAAAGTGTAAACACTTGTCTTGGTCAGGCTATCCATTGTATCTTTTTACGTGTCTTCGTCAAGCCTTGACTGACGTAAAAAGGATGCCATTTCTATCCTTAACACGATTGCAAAATTAACTAAAAGCCATATATGCAATAATAAAGCTAATTGAACAAAATGTAATTATCCCAACTATAGCATTGTAAAAAGGTTGTTGCACTGAATTTATCTTGTCGTTAATTACTTTATCACCAGATAAGTACTTAAGACCTTTGTTTTTTCTTATTAATTTGAAAAAATAATAACGAGTATACAATCCTATAACATGAACAATTATGCCTCTAAAAATGATTTCAACAAAAAATTCAAGTATAGCTCCCACTTTTAATCATCCAATAAATCAGGTCTGCGTTCTTGTGTGCGTTTATAAGCTTGTTCTTCACGCCATTTTTCAATTTCAGGGAAATTACCACTAAACAAAATTTCAGGTACTTGCATACCTTTATACTCACGAGGTCTAGTATATATTGGAGGCGCTAAAAGATTATCCTGAAACGAATCGGTTAGGGCAGAGGTTTCATTACCCAATACACCAGGAATTAAACGTATTACAGCATCGCATAATACAGCAGCTCCTAATTCGCCACCAGATAATACATAATCGCCAATTGAAATTTCTTTGGTAATAAACTTATCACGTACGCGTTGGTCAACACCTTTATAATGACCACATAATATAATAATGTTTTCGTGTAAGGACAGTTGGTTAGCAATACCTTGGTTTAAGCGTTCACCATCTGGTGTCATATAAATAATTTCATCATACTTGCGTTGTGCTTGTAAACTAGAAATACATTTGTCAATAGGTTCAATCATCATGACCATTCCTGCTCCACCACCAAATTGATAGTCGTCTACAGACTTATAATTATCGGTTGTGTAATCTCTAAGGTTATGAAAATGAACTTCTACCAAGTTAGCATCAATAGCTCGTTTAAGTATAGAGGCTTCAAACGGACTACTTAATAGCTCAGGTAAAACGGTTATAATATCTATGCGCATGTTTTAAGTATTGGCTGCAAAGATAGGTTTAATTAGATTATGTTTTTAGGAGGTAATCAACTTCAATTATAAATAGTATGGATTCAATAATTTATAGGTGTTGCATGGGTCTAATATTGATGTTTTGCAATAATTTTTGTTAAAAAAATATCTTTTAAACAAAAAAACGTGCTTTTTGTCGGTGTTTTTGAGGATTCAGAATAAAAAAGCAAATATTGTTTTAGTGATAAATGGAGTGAAAGCATATAAATTAATGCTTGAAGAAGGATTTTAAAGTGTAGCGTTATGAAGTTTAAAATAAAACCTGAGTTTTTTTTTAAGAAGTTATTAATTGTTATTTTTTTATTATTAATTGGTAATATAATTGTTAATTTTTTAAAATTCAGTGATTTTCCCAAACCTCGAATAGTTGAAATTATAATCGTCTTTTTTGATTTTGATTTAGAAGAAAACCTACCAACATTTTACTCGACGTTAGCTATATCAATAGCTAGTTTGTTGCTTTTAATTATTGCAATGCGAAATAAGAAAAGGAACCTTAAATATATCGATTGGTTAGGGTTATCTTTTGTGTTTTTGTTTTTAGCAGTTGACGAGTTTACAAGAATACATGAATATTTATGGAACCCGACACATAATTTATTACAAACTACAGGACTCTTATACTACTCTTGGTACATACCTTATGCCATATTGTTTTTAATAATAGCTGTTTTTTATATAAAATGGTTTAATAGATTGCCAATTGAAACCAAAAAGTTATTTGTTGTATCAGGACTCATTTTTATAACAGGAGCTATTGTTTTTGAAGCGGTTTCAGGCTATTTTGATGAGCTATACGGTGTTTCTAATTTTTGGTACTGCTTGTTCTATACCATTGAGGAGTTATTGGAAATGCTAGGAATTGCATTGTTTATTTATGCATTATTAGAGTATATATCTGAAACAAAGTATTTAAAAATTAAAATATCTTAAACTTTTAGGTTGTTTTTAGAAGTAGGAGAGAACAAGCAATTACTTATAGCCATTGTTGTGGTTGTTTTTTATCTTGTTGTTCCTATCTTTTCAATTTCAATAACATCATATAACGGTAATACTCGGTCAAATGAACTTGAATAACCAATACGATTATTATAAGAACCATTTTGTGACTCTTTTTCTTTCAATTCGTTTAGTTTATATTTCATTTCGTCAATATTTTTAACATCAAAAAGTCCTTTTACCTTGTTAAAATGTTTTTTCGAAACCATTTTGTAGAACAATTCCTTTTTACTTCGAGAGTCATAAACATAAGTTTGAGGGAACCATCTTTTTCCATTCATATTTGCAACATAATAACATAAAAGGTCGGCTTGAACAAAATCAGATTTGTCCATATTTTCAGGGATTCTCTTGATGATTAAATCCGCCATAGGATTAAAGAAATTTTTAGAATAGGTTTCCTTATAATATTTATCAATAGAATCAACATGTCTATATAATTCATCAAAGGTTTTTGGTTCATTGTTATAGTTGTTATGTCGGTCTTTGAAGAAGTAAGTTGAGTATAAAACATCCTCAACGAACCCGTAGTTTTCATTCTTTAATCCAATAGCTACTAGATAGATTAATAGCTCGTGGTTTATTATTCGAAAATTGTCAAATTCAAATTGAGACCAACTTGACCTTGATTCGTCTGGATTTTCTAGAAGTGGTAATTTCTCTAGAAAATTAATAACAATATCAAAATCAAATTCTATTTCCAATTTTGTCAATTTGTCTATAAAATCTAAAAAGTCATTTCTTATGTCAGTATATTGATGAATATTGTCACAAATTTGTTTTCCGATACCCATATAATCATTTACCTCAAATTCAATTGCAAAGTCTTTCAGATTGTTATAAAAAACATCGAGGAAATCTCTTATTATTGAGTTTATTCTTTTAGGATATTTGTCTATTTGATAATCAAACGTTCTCAATATTTGTGAGGTTTTATATGATTTTGGTGTTTCCTCGAACAAATATTTTGGTGGCGTTCCTATTTTGGGCTTTTGAAATGAGGGTCTTTGATAGATATTTCTCAGTAGTTTCTCATAATTTTCTTCAAAATGCTCATTTGAAGATAAATCTATATAAATTCGACCGTCAAAGTAAGTTGGAATAAATGCATTACCTTCTTCATCTCTTTCAGTAACTATTGGAATAAATTTTTCTTGTGAAGCATTTTTGTAAACATTTGGGCTAATGATTTGTGTTTCTGTTCCAACACCACCACTTCTTGAATCTGCTTTTTCTGAATATGTTTTATCTAGGATAACTAAAACCTTATTTATTTCAGGTGATTTTACCATAGATTCCATAAAATCAAACATATCGTGACCTTCCTTCAAATCCCATTTGTCAATTATTACTTCTATTCCGTCTGACATTAGTCTTTCTGCCAAATTGATAACCCATTCTTCGTGTTCGGGTGAAGACCAGCTATATGATATAAATACTTTTTGTTTCAACTTTTGACTTTAGTTTAAATTACCTACAAGAACTAAGGTATAAATTGTTTTAACAACCTATATCAGTTATTTAACGAAGTTAGCCAATAGTTTTAATAAACAAAAAATCCGTAAAAAACTTTACGGATTTGTATTCATCTAAAAAAGCAAACCATTATATGCCTTTTTGTTTATTAATTTCATCTTGAAGTTGGCGTCTTACTTTTTGCTCTCTTTCTAAAGCAGTCCTACGATGTTCTTCAAATTCTTCTTCGGTTTCAGCTAACGATTTTTTAGCTTGTTTGGTAATAGCATTACTGTTTTTAAACTTGTATATAAAGAGAAGCAACAGTGCAAATAATCCTCCAATAATACTCCACATAAGTACATTGTAGCCTCCTTTGCTCATTTGCATTCCAAACAATGCCATACTATCTTTTTCAAGATTGGTTTTGTCTAATGTGTCTTTGGTATTTGTAAGATTGCTTTTAAGCTCAGTAATTTCTAAGGCTTGTTTGTCTACTATAGCTTGTGTATCTGCCAAATCCTTGTGTATGGCTTTAAGCGAGTCTAATGTGTGTGCTTTAAGTGTATATAACCAGTTCTTTTTTACAACTTTATACTCTTGATAATTGTTTGAGCGTTGTATAACGAATTCAAATTGATTGTCAATACTCCCTTCGTTTAATGATAATTTGTCTTCTTCGGTAGTTTC
This sequence comes from Meridianimaribacter flavus, assembly GCF_004366715.1. Taxonomy (GTDB): domain Bacteria; phylum Bacteroidota; class Bacteroidia; order Flavobacteriales; family Flavobacteriaceae; genus Gaetbulibacter_B; species Gaetbulibacter_B jejuensis. The sequence goes on along the minus strand of NZ_SOQZ01000002.1, from coordinate 473,422 downwards.
CTGAGCAATTAGGGTTGTAAAGGATAATATGCAAAGTGTTGTAAGAAAAAGGGTTTTAAAATATTTCATTTTGGTTAGGCTGTTTTTAGCTGTGGTTAATTTTGAACAATATAGCAATTTCTATTTGTTTTTGATTATTTTTTAAGCAAATAGCCTCACATTTTGTGAGGCTATTTTATATACGAACGGTTTTATGTTTTGGACGTTTTAGTCTATTAATAATAGGTGTAGCGTCTTACTTTTGCAATATATTTTGCTAACCTAATCACCTGATGGCTATAACCATACTCATTATCATACCATATATATAGTATCACATTTTTACCATCTTTTCTAACAATGGTTGCTTTACTATCATAGATTGAAGGTGCTGAGCTACCAACGATATCGCTAGATACCAACTCGTCGCTCATTTCATATTTAATTTGTTCTACCAGGTCACCTTCAAGCGCATACTTTTTCATAATGGTATTGATACCTTCAACAGATGTTGATTTCTCTAATTCCAAATTCAAAATTGCTAAAGAGCCATTTGGTACAGGAACTCTAATTGCGTTAGAAGTTAATTTTCCTTCTAAAGATGGTAATGCTTTAGAAACTGCGCTTCCTGCTCCAGTTTCGGTAATTACCATGTTAAGTGCTGCTGCACGACCACGACGGTATTTTTTATGGAAATTATCAACTAAATTTTGATCGTTGGTATACGCGTGGATAGTTTCTAAATGACCAGTTTTTACTCCAAAAGTGTCTTCAACAGCTTTTAATACAGGTGTAATTGCGTTTGTAGTACAAGATGCTGCTGAAAAGATATTGATGTTGTCAGGATTGTTTTCAAGATGATTAACACCATGAACAATATTTGGAACACCTTTACCAGGAGCAGTAAGTAATACTTTGTCAACACCTTTTGATTTTAAATGTCTGCTTAAAGCTTCATAGTCTCTAAAGGCTCCAGTATTGTCAATTACTAAGGCTTTATCAATTCCGTATTTGGTATAGTCGATATCTTCTGGTGCATTTGCTGAAATGATATTTACAGTTGTGCCATTTATAATTAAAGCGCTGTTTTTTACATCGGCAACAACAGTTCCTGGGAAATCACCATGAACAGAGTCGTTACGTAATAAAGATGCTCTTTTTTCTAAAACAGTTTGGTCTATTGCACCTCTTGTAACAATAGCTCTTAAACGTAATTGACTTCCTTTTCCTGTTCTGGTCATTAGCTCTCTAGCTACCAAACGACCAATTCTACCAAAACCATAAAGCACAACATCTTTAGGTTCAATAGAGTTGTTTTTACTAGCATCTTTAAGTTTGTTGGCTACAAATGCAGTTGCATTACTGTATTTTTGATCTTCTAGGTGAAACTCATAGGTTAATTTTCCTATGTCTAGTTTAGCAGGAGGAAGGTCTAATGTTTTAATAGCCTGAGCGATTTCAACAGAGTCGAAAATAGAAATTGGTTTTTGTACAAACTCGCCAGCATATTCGTGTAAGTTCAAAATCTCGCTAACATTTCTGTCAATTAATTGATTTCTGAACAAAACTAGCTCTATGGATTTATCATACCAAAGGTCGCTAACAATTTTGATAAATTCTACAGTTGCTCTTCTACGATCTGCTTGAAAAGCCAATTCACTTTCATAAGTTTTTGTAAGACTCATTTTATAATGTTTAGTGTGTTGTTAAAATGAAATTTTTTGCAAAAGTAATATATTTCAAACGTTTTCGTAAACTATTTTAACAAATAAAAAACCCTTTAACTATTAAGTTGTTAAAGGGTGATTTTGAGTTATTGTTATCAAAATGAGTTTACTTCCAATAGAAGCTCTCTTTTTTTCCATTTTTGTTGATAATTTCAAACTTTAATGGGTCATTACTTGATTTATTTTCAAGTGCATGTTTTACTTCATCAATACTGTTTACAGATTTATCGTTTATAGCTGTAACAATACTTCCTTCTTCAATTCCATTCTTTTTCCAAAAACGCTCATACGTTTTGTCTAACGACGAAATTTTAACACCATTTTGAGCATCTAGTTTTCTTAAGTCTTTCTCTTTGGCATTTTTAACCAACCCAATAATAGGAAGTTGTAAGGTTTGATTCCTTATTAAAGTTACAGGAACAATTTTAGTGTCGTTGTCTCTTAATAATGTTACGTTTACAACATCATCAGGACGTTTGGTGCTCAAATATCCTTTTAGGTCAGAAAACTTAGAAATTTTAATATCGTCTAGTTTTTTAATAACGTCACCACTTTGTATTCCTGCCAAATCAGCACCAGAGTCTTCTTCAACACTATTTACATAAAATCCTTCAGTAGTAGCAACACCTAATTCTTCGGCATATTTACTATTTAATGATCCACCAGTTACTCCTAAAATTCCATTTTGAACATCACCATACTCCATAATATCTTCAACCACTTTTCTGGCAATGTTACTTGGTACAGCAAAAGAATATCCAATGTAAGATCCTGTTTGCGATGAAATAGCAGTATTTATTCCTACCAAATCACCATTAGCATTTACCAAAGCACCACCAGAGTTTCCTGGATTTACAGCAGCATCAGTTTGAATAAATGACTGATGGTTTTGACCTGTTAAATCTCTTGACTTTGCACTGATAATTCCTGCAGTAACAGTAGAAGTAAGATTAAAAGGGTTACCAACTGCTAAAACCCATTCGCCAATTTTAGCTTGATCAGAATCTCCAAAAGTTACAAAAGGAAGTTCTTCATCGGTATCAATCTTTAGAAGTGCGATATCTGTTTTTTCATCACTACCAATCAATTTAGCATCATAAATTTTATTGTCGTTAGAAGTAATAGATATTTGATTTGCGCCATTAATAACATGATTGTTGGTTATAATATATCCATCAGGAGAAATAATAACACCACTACCTGTTCCTACTTGAGCACGCTGAGAGTTTCTTCCGTAGAATAAATCTTCAAATGAAGTTGGTCCTTTTACAATAGTTGTGTTTTTAACGTGTACCACAGCGTGTACTGTTTTTTCGGCTGCATCGACAAAATCAGGAACATTTGAAATGTTGTAAGCACTTGTTACAGTATTGTTTGTGGGCAGAAAAGATACCTGCTCATTATTATTTGTGGTAGATGCCAAAGCACTGTTGTCTTGTTCTAAAAATAGCTTGTAGGCGGATAATGTTATAATTCCACCTAATACTGAAACTAAAACTAAGGTTAAAATCTTTTTCATTTGTTTTATTAGGTTTTGAGTTATGATTTGATAATTATTTAACGATTAAAATTAACTATTTATTGAATTAACAGTTTCAATTTAACGATTTTTAACGTCGCATTTAACGCGTATTTAACACTGCAAAAACCAATGTTTTATTCCTATATTTGTACCGCTTATGAAACTTAATTTCTATAAATATCAAGGTACAGGAAACGATTTTGTAATGATCGATAACCGTTCATTACACTTCGACAAAAACAATACCAAACATATTGCTTTTTTGTGTGACAGACGTTTTGGCATAGGTGCTGACGGACTGATACTGCTTGAAAATCATCCTGATTATGATTTTAAAATGGTGTATTACAATGCCGATGGTAACGAAAGTTCTATGTGTGGTAATGGTGGTCGTTGTTTGTCAGCTTTTGCAAAGCAACTAGGTGTTGTTAATGATAAAGCTACTTTTATAGCTATTGATGGTTTACATCATGCTGTTATTGAGCAAGGTGTTGTGAGTCTTCAAATGCAAGATGTTTTAAAAGTTAATCAACAGCAAGACTATGTGTTTTTAGATACTGGTTCGCCTCATCATATAGAAATGGTTAATGACTTGAAGCATTTTGATGTCAAAACAAAAGGTTCAGCAATCAGATATGGTAATTTATATGGTAAAGCAGGAAGTAATGTAAATTTTGTTGAAAAAATTTCAGAAGATACTTTTGCTGTAAGAACTTATGAACGTGGAGTAGAAGACGAAACGTTGTCTTGCGGAACAGGAGTGACTGCTGTAGCTTTGGCGATGCATTATATTGGAGAAACCGAAAAAAATCTAGTGACATTAAAGACAAAAGGAGGGGATCTTAAAGTGTCTTTTACTGTTGAAAATGGCACGTATAAAAATGTGTGGCTTATTGGACCAGCAACTTTGGTTTATAAAGGGACTTTTGAATGATAACTCTAAAAGGAAAGCATATTTATTTAAGAGCTCTCGAGCTAGAGGATTTGGAATTTATCCATCAGGTAGAAAATGATGAATCCATTTGGGAAATAAGCAGTACCATTACACCATATTCCAAATTTTTAATAAAACAGTATTTAGAAAATGCGCACAAAGATATTTTTGAAGTCAAACAATTACGACTAGTCATTTCTAGTTATAATGATGACGCTTTAGGACTCATTGATCTTTTTGATTTTGATTTCAGAAATAAAAGAGTTGGTGTTGGTATTTTAATTAAAAATCCTGAGGATAGACAAAAAGGGTTTGCTAGTGAAGCTTTAGGATTGCTTATAGATTACTGTGTAAAACATCTAGATGTGCATCAATTATATTGCAATATTTCAGAAGAAAATACTGCAAGCCTTAATTTGTTTGAAAGTCATGGGTTTCAAAAAATAGGACTAAAAAAAGATTGGACCTATACTAATGGTTCTTATAAAAACGAATATTTATTACAACGTATTTCAATTTAAATGTATATAAAGAAAATTCTTTGGGCAATTGCTCTTATAGGTCTAGCAGTAGCTGCTTACTTCGCGTATTTTGTGTATAGTGCAATGTTTAAGCCTAATACAAGTTTTAATAATGAAAATGCCTATGTGTTTATTCCTACAGGAGCCGACTATAACGAAGTAAGAGCACAATTGGAACCATTGTTATTGGATATTGATGCTTTTGATGCGTTAGCAAAGCAAAAAAAATACACAGCTAATATAAAAGCTGGTAGGTATGAAATTAAAAAAGGAATGAGTAATAACGATATTATCAATTCGATTAGAAGTAATAATATCCCAATTAAAGTATCTTTTAATAATCAGGAAACATTAGAAAAACTTGCAGGTAGAATTGCAAACCAAATAGAAGCAGATAGTTTGTCTTTAATTGAAACTATGACTTCTGAAACATTTTATGAAAAAAGCGGTTTTTCAAAACAAACAGCTTTAGGGATGTATATTCCAAATAGCTATGAGTTTTTCTGGAATACTTCAGCTGAAGAATTTAGAGACCGAATGTTAAAAGAATATAACCGATTTTGGAACGACAGTAGAAATGCGAAAGCTAAAGCATTAAACATGTCTAGAGATAAGGTTATGGCTTTAGCGTCTATTGTATATGAAGAGTCAAAGCAAGCTAGCGAGCAACCTCGTATTGCAGGTGTGTATATGAATAGGTTGCGAATAGGAATGCCTTTGCAAGCAGACCCAACATTAAAATTTGCAGCTTATCAATTGCCTCAATATAAAAATACAGTAATAAAACGTGTATTGAATATTCACAAAGAAATAGAGTCACCTTATAATACATACATGAATGCTGGATTACCTCCAGGGCTTATCGCAATGCCAGATATTTCGGCAATTGATGCTGTGTTGAATTATGAAAAACACAATTACCTTTATTTTGCTGCTGATGCTAAACGCTTAGGGTTTCATAAATTTGCTAAAACCTTAAGTCAGCACAATGTAAATGCTAGAGAGTATCAGCGTTATTTATCTGCTCAAGGAATAAATAGGTAATTTTAATGCGAAAAAAAATCTGTTATATAGCCTTTTTACTTGTATCAGTATCTTTTTCGCAATCTACATTTGAGTCGTTTTTAAAGCCTAGTGATAGTTTAAATCTTTCAAGACGTAATGCAGTTGTAATAGCTGAGTCTTCTTTAGCAGGACTAACGCTTATTGGTTTAGATAGACTTTGGTATGCCGATTATCCTCGTTCAAAATTCCATACATTAAATGATAACAATGAGTGGTTGCAAATGGATAAACTTGGTCATGTGTTTACATCTTATCAATTAGGAAGAGTAGGTGCTAATGTTTTAAATTGGAGTGGTGTACGTAAAAAAGACCAGCTTATTTATGGTTCTACTTTAGGCTTTACCTTTTTAACAGCTGTAGAGGTTATGGATGGTTTTTCTGAAGAATGGGGTTTTTCTTGGGGAGACATGATAGCTAATGCCACAGGAACAGGCTTGTATGTTGGCCAAGAATTACTTTGGCAAGAACAGCGTATTGTTTTAAAATATTCTTTCCACCAAACTAAATATGCTGCTCAACGTCCTGATAAACTTGGAGATGGCTTTTTTGAAGAGTTTTTAAAAGACTACAATGGTCAAACCTATTGGCTCAGTGCTAATGTACACTCGTTTTTCAAGGATAGTAATTTTCCCAAATGGCTTAATGTAGCTATTGGTTATGGAGGAGATGGTATGTTATCTGGTGAAAATGAGAGTGTTAATAACTCAATGATAAGTCAAAATAGAATTCGTCAATTCTATTTAAGTTTAGATGTAGATTTGTCAAGAATTAAAACGAACTCTCGTTTTTTACGAACGATATTTGACGTTTTTAATGTTATTAAGGTACCATTTCCAGCATTGGAGTTTACCGATAAAAAAGGCATAAAGCTCCATGGAATCTATTTTTAGAGCGGTTAAACGATTAATTTTCAGGTTTTAAAAAAAAGTTATATCTTTGCACGCTGAAATTTTAGGTCCATTTTTGGGGAATTAAGGACTTAATAAATTAGCTATTATGATAAAAAAGAAAACTAATTTTTTTGTTATCCCTCTTGCAATTGGCGCTTTAATTTTTTTAGCGTTGTATTCAAACACTAAAGTAGATTTAACAAATTATTCTACTGAGGGTTTGGAAATAGATTTTACAGTATCTAAGGACATTGCTTTATTAGCAAAAGATTCTAAAGGTGCAGTATCACCTATTTCAAATGACATTCAATTTCCTTACTTAGGGAAATCTTACGTAGGTTTTAAAGAAGCTCTTGGATTCAAAGAATCTGGTAGCAATTATTTTAGAGTTAACACACTTGGTTATTTAGGAAAGTACCAATTTGGTGCTGAAACATTAAAATTGATAGGTATTTATAACCCTAATCAGTTTTTATACAATCCTGAATTACAAGAAAAAGCTTTCTTAGCAAATGCTGAACGTAATAAATGGATATTACGTAAAGACATTAACCGCTTTGTTGGAAAAACAATAGGAGGCGTTAATGTTACTGAATCTGGTATTTTGGCTGCAGCGCATTTAGCAGGTCCTGGAAGCGTAAAAAAGTATTTAAGAAGTTATGGTTCTAATAACTTTAAGGATGCTTACGGAACTTCAATTAGACATTACCTAAAGAAGTTTTCTGGTTACGATACATCGCATATTGTACCAAACAAGAAAGCGAAAGCAGTACTTTAATAAAGAATTAATCTTTATGAATAGCAAAGATTGACGGACGTTTATGTAAGTCAATCTTTGTTTTTTTCCACTCATTCACGGTTTGCGTTTTTATATACTCAGTAGGTAATGTAATATCACAAGCAATACATATTCTTGTATTTTGGTGTAACAAACTACAAATATCTTCTAGCATTTTATTATTTCTGTAAGGAGTTTCAATAAAGAGTTGTGTTTGATTTTGTTCAAAAGATAACTTCTCAAGTCGTTTTAAAGCAGACTTTCTTTCAGCTTTGTCTATTGGTAGGTAGCCATTAAAAGCAAAATTTTGTCCGTTCATTCCAGAACTCATTAATGCCAAAATAATAGAAGAAGGTCCAACCAAAGGTACAACCTGTATGTTGTTTTGGTGTGCAAGCTTCACAATTTCAGCACCAGGATCGGCAATTCCTGGACAACCAGCTTCAGAAAGCAAACCCATGGGTTTTCCTGCTTTACAAGCATCTAAAAAGTTTGAAATCTCAAAATCTTCAGTGTATTTATTTAATACATTAATATTTAACGAAGGCTGCGATTTTCTTGGGCTTACTCGTTTTATAAAATGTCTAGCTGTTTTTTGATTTTCAACAATATAATCGTCAACCATTTCAATAATTTTCTTTACTGAAATTGGTAAAACTTCAAGTGGAGGATTATCTCCTAAACGTGTAGGTATAAGGTATAATTTACCGTAAGTATTGTTCATTCTTAATTAACAATGAGCTTTTTAAATTGTGTTTGTCCATTATTATTAACTAGTTGTACTAGATAAAGTCCGTTTGATAATTCTTTTGTAGAAATAGTAGTTAACTGATTGTCAAATTCATTAACAGACTTTACAAGCTTACCTTGCATGTTAAATAAATGAACAGAATTTAATGATGAATAAAATTCTAATAGGTCTATAGTGAAACTTTCGTTTGCAGGATTAGGATATAATTTAATGTCAGATAATTGATGCTCATCAACACTTAAATTAGCATCAATGATTTTATAGATCGTTCCAGAAGACAAGCCAGCAACATATAATTCTCCATTAACATCTTCACCAAAACAACTCCATCCATTTCCTGAATATTGCTCAGTAAAGGTATAACTCCAAGTACCTTCGTTGTTACTTAAAATTCCTATTTCATTACTGCAGTAATCAGCAAAAAAGTAAACACCATATAAATTAGGTTGAGTTGAACCTCTATAAATATAACCACCAGTTATTGAGCATTTAAAGGCTCCAGATGAGGTATGACCATATTCAGCAACCGGAAAAGTCATTTCAGACATAGGAGGACAATCGGCTGTGTTATAGGTAGAGTTTCCTTCATAACAACGCCATCCATAATTAACACCTAAAGCAGATGCAGAAGGAGTAGCCATATTTATTTCTTCGTACTCATTTTGTCCAACATCAGCAATCCAAATGTCATTGGTTAGACTATCAAAAGAAAACTTCCAAGGATTTCGCAGTCCATAAGACCAAATTTCGTCAAGAGCAGTTGCGTCACCAACAAAAGGATTTGTAGCAGGAATAGCATAGTTGTTTCCTCCACTAGTATTATCAACATCTATTCGAAGCATTTTACCTAATAAAGTACTGAGGTCTTGAGCTCTATTTCCTGGATCACCACCTGAACCTCCATCTCCTGTCGCTATGTATAAATAGCCATCATTTCCAAACGCCATGTCACCACCATTATGATTGATATAAGGTTGAGAAATAGTCATTAATATTAGCTCAGAACTTGAGTCTGCTGTATTGCTATCGCTTCTTGTGAATCTTGAGATTACAGTATCACCTGCGTTGTTTATATAATTAACATAAAAATAACCGTTCGAAGCATAATTTGGGTGAAAAGCTAATCCTAAAAGTCCTTGTTCACCACCATTATCAGTAACGTTTACGTCAATATCTAAAAAAGGAGTTGGGTTAATTGTGCCTTCTTGGTTTATGATTTGGATATAACCAGATCGTTCTGCAACAAAAAGTCTATTATCGCCTGAATGCTTGATATTTACAGGGTTTGAAAGTCCTGTAGCAAAAGTTTCAATCTCAATATCTTGAGCAAACCCAATAGAAAAACTAAAGAGTATAACTAGAGAGGTTAACTTTTTCATAGTATTAATTTAAGGGAGTTTGTTGCAACAAAATACAAAAAATCTAACAATATCAATGAATTTAATTGTTAATCAGGTTTTTAGAAATAATGTTGCATGCATTGTCAAGAAGAGAGTATACGCGCTCAAAATTTTTAATTGTTCCATAGTAAGGATCAGGAACATGTTTGTCTTTGATGTGAGGGTCTACTTCTAAAATAAGCTTTACTTTAGAAATGTCGTGAGTGTTCCTAGCGAGTTTAATTACGTTTTCGAAATTAGATTGATCCATCACAAAAATATGGTCAAAAGTATCAAAGTCAGAAACTTTAAACTGTCTTCCGCGTTGGTGCGAAATGTTAATTCCGTTAGCTTTTGCTACAGCAATTGACCTATGGTCTGGGCTGTCGCCAACATGATAGTTTGCTGTACCAGCTGAATCTACATAAAACTTGTCTGAAGGTAGCTTAGATTCTAAAATACCATGAGCCAATGGTGAGCGGCAAATATTACCTAAGCAAACCATTAGAATACTTACCATAACTTAATTTTAGAGCGATAATTTTTTAGAAAGATCTTCTACGTATTTTCTAAACTGTTTGTCAGTAGAAGATAAATTGTCTACAGTTTTACAAGCATGTAATACTGTTGCGTGGTCACGTTTTCCAATTTGAGAGCCAATACTCGCTAAAGAAGCTTTAGTGAATTTTTTAGCAAAAAACATAGCTAATTGTCTAGCTTGTACAATGTGACGCTTTCGGGTTTTAGACTGTAATGTGCTAACGTCCATTTGGAAGTAGTCAGAAACTACTTTTTGGATATAGTCAATTGAAACTTCTCTCTTAGTATTCTTAACAAATTTTTCAACAATATCCTTAGCTAAGTTTATTGTAATTTCCTTTTTATTGAAAGAAGATTGTGCTATTAAAGAGATTATAGCGCCTTCTAATTCTCTAACGTTAGTTTTAATGTTTTTAGCAACATACTCTATGATTTCTTCAGGCATTTCAACACCATCTCTGTAGAGTTTGTTTTTAAGAATAGATACTCTTGTTTCAAAATCAGGACTCTGTAGTTCTGCTGAAAGTCCCCATTTAAAACGAGACAATAAGCGTTGCTCAATATCTTGCATATCAACAGGAGCTTTGTCACTTGTTAAAATGACTTGCTTACCATTTTGGTGTAGATGGTTGAAGATATGGAAGAATACATCTTGAGTTCCAGATTTGCCTGAGAAAAACTGAACATCATCAATAATTAAGACATCAATAATTTGATAAAAATGAATAAAGTCATTTCTGTTATTCTTTTTTACTGAGTCAATATATTGTTGTGTAAATTTTTCAGCAGATATATAAAGTACCGTCTTTTCAGGATACTTGTCTTTAATATCAATACCAATAGCATGAGCTAAGTGGGTTTTTCCTAATCCAACACCACCAAAAATAAGTAATGGGTTAAACGATGTTCCTCCAGGTTTGTTAGCAACTGCTAAACCTGCATTTCTTGCTAACCTGTTTGAATCTCCTTCAAGGAAATTTTCAAAGTTGTAGTTAGGATTTAATTGAGACTCAATTTTTACATTTCTAATTCCAGGAATTACAAATGGGTTTTTAAGCTCAGGATTTTTATTGTTTAAAGGAATATCAACATCTTGCGACTTAACAGCTGTTCTGTTAGAGCTTGGTATTTTTTCAGTAAATGGTTGTTTGTTACCATAGGTGTTTTCCATTTTAATAACATATACCAATTTAGCAGTTTCACCAAGTTCTTTTGTAAGCGCAACTTTAAGGATTTTTACATAGTGCTCTTCAAGCCACTCGTAGAAGAATTTACTAGGTACTTGAATGCTTAAAGCATTGTCTGTAAGTTTAACTGCTACAATTGGTTCAAACCAAGTTTTGTATGCTTGGGGCTGTATGTTATCTTTTATAAAAGAAAGGCAATTATTCCAAACCGATTGCGCAGTTACATTCATTCTCTAAGTTAATTTTTGATGTTTAGTTAGTTTAGTTTAGTAAAAAAAAGAGAAATTCGAGTTTCTCTTGAGTCATTTTTTTTACCTGACAAATATGTGAACAAAATTCTTAAAAAAAAAATCAAAACTCGTTGAATTTTAAGAATTTTTTTCTCATGTTTAAAACTTGTTGAAAGTACAAAAAAAAAATTAAAATTTTATGGTTAATCCTACAAAATGCTCTGAAAATCAGATTAGAGTACGTTATGGTGAAACAGATCAAATGGGTGTGGTTTACCATGGAAACTACGCGCAATATTTTGAAATAGGTAGAACAGAGTGGTTAAGAGAATTAGGAGTAACTTATAAACAAATGGAAGAAGATGGTGTTATGCTTCCGGTTATATCTTTAAATGTAAAATTCAAAAAGTCAGCGTATTATGATGATGTTATTAAAGTGATAACAAAACTAAAAAAAATGCCAACAGCAACTATAGAATTTGACTACGAAATTTTAAATTCTAAAAATGAAATTTTAACGACTGGAAATACCGTTTTGGCGTTTATAGATATTAACAAGAATAGACCTACAAGATGTCCAAAATATATTTTAGACAAATTACAAGATTAATCGTTTAATGGGCTTATAGAAACTTCAAATAAGCTATCAAAAGCATTAAAAATGGATTCGCTTTCTTTTAATCTTACAGAAATATTAAGTTGACAATCTAATTCTAGTTTTTGATCTAAAACCTTTATGTTTTTTTCTTTTATAATACGCATCACTTTATTCATGTTTTTGTAATCAAAAGTGATTTTGTAATGCCTGTTAATAGTTTTAGTAACAATTTTTGAAGCTTCTAAACTTAATTGAGCCGCTGTTTTATAAGCATTTATTAAACCACTAACACCTAGTTTTACGCCTCCAAAGTATCTTACAACTACTATTAAAATATTTGTGACTTCAAAAGATTGTATTTGCCCATAAATAGGCATGCCTGCACTGTTGTTGGGCTCACCATCATCATTTGCTCTAAACTGTATGTTGGTTTCGTCTGTTCCTATTTGGTAAGCATAACACCAATGTCTGGCTTGGTGGTGTTGTTTTTTTAAATCTTCTATATATTGTTTAACCTTATCTTCAGAAGTGACAGGAAACGCGTATCCAAAAAATTTACTGTTTTTGTCTTTGAATAAGATTTCTTCAGATGGTTTGTTTATGGTTTTGAAAGTATCTTTCATTATGCTAATGTCACTAAAATTATTGAGACAATCGCTAAAACAATACCTATCCAGTTTTTAGCAGAAAGTTTTTCTCCAAATAAAATTAGACCAGTTAAAGTGGAAAGCATCACAATACCTACATTATTTACAGTAAATAGTGTAGAACTCTCAAATGTTTCATGGTCCAGTGCTTTTAATAAAAAGTAAATAGAACTGTAGTTTATAACACCAAGTGTAATACCTCCTAATAAACTTTTAGGTTGAAATTTAAATTCGCCTTTTAATCGTTTTGCAATAAGGGTTAATACACCAATTAATGCTGCGCAACCAAAAATTGTTGCCGAAAAAATAGGAATTCCATTTTCAGGAACGTAAGTAGTTTCTAGATATTTAATAGAGGTGTCTATAACTCCAGAACCTAAAAACAAAAGTATAGGAAAGAGTAAGTTTTTCTTAAAATTGATTTTAGATCCCGCTTTTATGGAAGCTAAATATACTGCAGCTAAAGCTAGTAATATACCTATCAGCTTTTGAAATCCAGTACTTTCATTATAGACGTAAATACCAAAAATAACAGGAATTACAACACTCATTTTTGAAGCTACTGAAGCAACAGAAACACCGTTTTTTTGAACTGTAATTGCCATTACAATAAAAATACTTATAAATAAAACACCTAAAAAAACGGCTCCCAAAAACCATTTTGAGTTGGTGATTTCAGAAATACTTATAGGTGAATCGTAAGCGATTAAACCAACAATACATGCTATAAAATAGTTGACAACTATAGCTTGAGTAGTGTCAATTTTAAATCGTTGAAAGAGCTTAAAAACAATAAAAATTAAAGTTGAAGCGAGTATGCTAAAAACTAAATACATTAAAATAAATGGTTGTTTATAGTGAATAAATTTACAACATCTTCAGTAATAGGGTTGATGTTCCAGGTATGAATGCCTAGTTTTGATGCAGAGTCAGTGTTCTCTTTGGTGTCGTCAATAAAAAGACACTCTTCAGGTTTTAAATTGTTTTCAAGGAGTACAAACTCATAGATGTTAGCGTTAGGTTTTCTTAAATTGATTTCGTGCGATAAATAAAACTCATGAAATTGAGTTTTAAAATCGTCGTAAAATTCCACCTTGTCTTTTATCCAATCAATATGTAATTCATTAGTATTACTCAATAAAATTAGTTTGTAGACATCAGTTTTAGCAAGTGTTTTTAAAAACTCTAAACGATGAGTAGGAAAATCTCTTAAAATATAGTTCCAAGCATCAAGAATGGATTCTTTTGAGAGTTTAGGGAAATTCTCCACATAAAACTCTATAAATTCTTCGCTAGATATAAGTCCTTGCTCATACAAACTATTTATGGCAATGAGTTCTTCAGGGAAAGTTTCAACTTCAAACAAATTAAGAGCGTTATTCATTGCGCCTTCTTTATCTAGGTTGATAAACACGTCGCCAAAATCAAATATTAAGGTTTTAATCATAGTTTTTCGTGTAAACGGATTTTTTTTAGTTATATATCCTTATCAGGATTTTCATAAATCCTTAAAATATCATTTTTAATGTTTTCTTCAGAAATTAGCTTTCCTGTAAAATTTGGTGCTTTTATACCTTCTTTAAACATAGTTTGTCCTGTAAACACTCGTGCTTCATCCCAAACACCAGAATCTATAAAAAGCTGTAAGGTTTTTGAGCCTCCTTCAATAATTACAGAATTTATTTCAGCATCATATAAAGCTTTACAAATAGCTTGAACTGATGTGTCTTTGATTACTATGGTTTGTGCATCGTTATTAAAGACCTTATGTGTTTTTGAAAGCGTTTCGTTTTTGTCTAAAACCACACGAATAGGATTTGTTCCAGTCCAATCCCTTACTGTTAAGCTTGGGTTGTCTTGTAAAACAGTATTTGCACCAACCAAAATAGCTTGTTCTTCACTACGCCATTTATGCACTAATTGTCGTGAGTAAGTGTTAGTAATCCAAACAGGTTTTTGCTCTTCTTTAGTTAATGGAGCAATAAAACCATCAGTGGTTTCAGCCCATTTTAAAATAATATAAGGACGTTGCTTGTTGTGAAATGTAAAGAAGCGTTTATGATGTATTTTACAAGCGTCTTCTAAAACGCCAACAACAACATTGCATCCAGCATTTTTTAGTTTTTCAATACCTTTTCCTGCAACTTTACTATGAGTGTCAATAGTACCAATTACAACTTTAGGGATGTTATGTTTAATAATTAAATCGCTACAAGGTGGTGTTTTTCCATAATGACTACAAGGTTCTAAAGTAACATAAAGTGTCGCTTTTTCTAGCAAAGATTTGTCTTTTACCGATGCTATGGCATTTACTTCTGCATGATTGCCGCCATAAGGACTTGTAAAGCCTTCGCCAATAATAGAGTTGTTATGCACAATCACGCAACCAACCATTGGGTTTGGTCTTGTGGTTCCCAATCCGTTTTTGGCAATTTCAATACAGCGTTTTATGTAATAGTCGTGTTGTTTCAAGAAGAGTAATAATTAACAAATATTATAATTTATATTTATAGAAAATTAAAATAACATTGAAAAATTTCTTTTATCGCTTATTATCTTATTTAGTTTGCATTTTTATAATGATAATAGGTTATTCACATATGATTTCAATACCTAAGATGGAGTTTCCATATGTATACAAATCAATCTTAACAAGCGCTATTGTAGCATTTTTTCTGATAGCTTTACCATTATTATATATAATTAAAGATTTAATTAAATGGTTGAGAAACAAAAACTGAAATCTACCAAAGCAATTGAATGATTTCTTATCAAAATCGAATTTATAATATGTATCTTCATCCCGAAAAATTTCGGGATAAAAATAATACAATAAAGTGAGCAATAATAATATTGTAATTAGAGAAATACAGCCTGAAGATGACCAGCAAATTGCAAAGGTTATCAGAGAGGTGCTTATTGAGTTTGGAGTGCCTAAAGTTGGAACAGCCTATGAAGACAAAGCTTTAGACTGTATGACAAAAACGTATGATACTCCTAAATCTAAATATTTCGTTATTGACCACAATGGTAAAATTATTGGTGGGGCAGGTATTTCGCAATTAGATAACTACGAAGGAAATGTTTGCGAATTGCAAAAAATGTATTTTTTACCAGAAGCTAGAGGTACTGGTTTAGGTGCAAAAATGATGGCAGTTTGTCTTGAACAAGCTAAACGGTTTGGGTTTGAACACTGTTATTTAGAAACCTTGCCATATATGAAAGCAGCCACAAAACTCTACGCTAGAGTAGGGTTTCAGTCACTAGATAAGCCAATGGGAAATACAGGACACTATTCGTGTAATGTATGGATGATAAAAAAGTTATGAAGTTAAAAGACATTCAAACATTATTTCATAAAACGCTAGATACTATTTATGGTAAACAAGAGGTCGATAGCTTTTTCTATCTCTTGACTGAGCATATTGTTGGTTTAAATAGAATGGCTTTAGCTTTAGAGCCAAATGCTACCATCAATAAAAAAGACGAAGAGGTTTTTCAAGATGCTTTAAGCAGACTAGAACAGCAAGAGCCTATTCAGTATATTATTGGAGAAACCGAGTTTTACGGTTTAATGTTCAAGGTCAATCCAGATACCTTAATTCCAAGACCTGAAACCGAAGAACTTGTTGAGTGGATTATCAAAAATCACTCAGCACAAAACCAAGATGTTCAATTAAATATTTTAGATATTGGTACAGGAACAGGTTGTATCGCGATTTCTCTGGCTAAACACTTGCCAAATGCTAAAGTTTATGCTCTAGATGTTAGTAAAAACGCATTGGAAGTAGCGAGACAAAATGCTGAAAATAATAATGTATCTGTGCAATTTATAAATGATGACATTATAAATCCTAATGGGTTTAAATCAGATTTTAAATTTGATATCATAGTGTCCAATCCGCCTTATGTACGACAACTTGAAAAGCAGGAAATAAAACCAAATGTGCTCAACCATGAGCCACATCTAGCGTTGTTTGTTGATGACCATGATCCGTTGTTATTTTACCGAGCTATATGTGAATTTTCAACTATTTATTTGAAAGAAAAAGGCACTTTGTATTTTGAAATTAATCAATATTTAGGAAAAGAAATGGTTGATTTAATGCAGACATTTTCTTTTGAAAACGTAGAACTAAAGCAAGACTTATTTGGTAACGATAGAATGGTGAAAGCAGTAAGTTTTTAAGATTTTCAATAATTCTTAATGACTAATTACACTTAATATGGCTTTAATTTTTTTTGAGTCAGAAAAGGTGAGAGGTGTTGAAAATAACGAACCATCACTTTCGATGGTTGAAGAAGCTGATGCGTGAATTTCCTTTAATCCTATTTCTTTAAAACGTTTAGCGTTATTTTGGTTAATGCCACCACCTGCTAAAATGGTAATTCTTCCTTTAGCTTTTTCGTTTAGTTTTTTTAGAGTATTAATGCCTTTTTCAGCTGAAGGTTGTAAACCAGAAGTCAGTACTCTTTCAATACCTAAATTGATGAGCTGTTCGAGAGCTTCTTCAGGATTTTTAACGCAATCAAACGCACGATGAAATGTAAAAGAAAGCGGTTTGGAGAGCTCTACAAGTTCTTTTGTTTGTTTTAAGTCAATAGTGTTGTTTGGATTTAAAACCCCTGAAACGATACCTTGAAAACCTAACTTTTTACATAATTGAATGTCTTGTTTCATGATGTCAAGTTCATCTTCTGTATAGATAAAATTTCCACTACGAGGTCTGATTAATACAAACACTGGAATTGAAAGTGTATCTCTTACTTGTTTTAAAAAACCATAACTAGGTGTAATGCCACCAACAGAAAGTTCTTGACATAACTCAATACGATGAGCTCCTGCGTCTTGAGCGTTTTTAGCTGATTGGTAAGAATTGGCACAGATTTCTAAAAGCATGTTTTTGTGTTTGTCACATCGAGTGATTTTGATTTATCAAAATTGTATCGAGATGCTTGTTCTCGATACAAAATTATTACATAATTTCACTCGAACTGACTATTATATAGGTTAATTCACAATTATTTCATCAATAAACGTCCAAGCTTTGTTACCAGCACCTTGTTTGCCTTCTGGAATAATACCATAGTTTGGGATTTTCAAGGTGATATAACGTCCTGAAACATTGGGTTCAAACTTTATGCTGATAAGTTTTTCTGTTGCATTCGGAATCTGCATTTTTTCAACTTCATTTTCGATTTCGATTTCGATTTCATTAGGAGCATAAATCCACTGTCCAGGAGCATTATAAAATCGAGTTTCAATAGAATTGATTTCTGTTTCTTCACCTAAATCAATGGTAATCTCGATATCTTCTCCCCAAAATCCTAACCATTCTTTGTCGCCATAACGTGAATCGCTTCCAGAAATACCATTGATTAATCCCTCAGCACCACTTCCAGGGTAGGATTTGTGAGGTGCTTTATTTATGGTAATCTTTTTTCCTACTGCCTTATGATGATTAATGTTTTGAGTGAAAACTTTACCTAATTGTTTTTCATTATTAAACAGGGAAGCTTTTATGGTCACGCTTTCAGTAATTGGAATAGGTTGATTATAAATTTCTGATTGCAGTGTAGGTTCCGAACTGTCTAGGGTGTACCTTATAGTTTTACCGTCAGTTAGCGTTTTTAGTTGATAGCTAAGATTATCATTTGATAGTAACTCACCTTCAATCTCATAAAGATGATTAGCATAATTAATATCTAAAGCATCGAGTCTCTTGTGAAAATTCTCAACGCGTTTCACAAAGTCAGAATAGTTTTTGTTTTCTGGTTTTGACCAAACCACTTCGCTCATAGCTAACATTCGTGGAAAAGCCATATATTCCAATTGACTTTCGGTGTTAATGTACTCTGTCCAAATGTTCCCTTGTGCACCTAAAATGTATTGTACTTCGTCATCATTGAGTTCTTCAGGAATTGGGTTAAAACCATACACTTTTTCTAATGGTAAAAAACCACCAATAGCTAAAGGTTCGTTATCGTTTTCACTTTGATAATAATCAAAATAACAATGAGACGTAGGTGTCATAATTACATTGTGGTGTTGCTTTGCAGCTTCAACAGCACCTTCAATCCCTCTCCATGACATTACAGTTGCATTTGGAGCTAAACCGCCTTCAAGAATTTCGTCCCAACCTATAATTTGCTTGCCTTTGCTGTTAAGATATTTTTCAATACGTGCTATAAAATAGCTTTGTAGCTCGTGTTCGTTTTTCAAACCTTTATTCTTTATGAGTTTTTGACAATATTCACAGTTTTTCCATCTGGTTTTTGGAGCTTCATCACCACCAATATGAATGTATGTGCTAGGAAAAAGAGTAGCAACCTCGTCTAAAACACTTTCTAAAAAAGTAAATGTTTCTTCTTTTGGGCAAAAAATATCTTCAAAAACGCCCCATGTTGTGGCAACATCTATTTGTTTTTCAGTACAGCCTAAATCAGGATAAGCAGCAATAGCAGCTTGTGCATGACCAGGAAGTTCAATCTCAGGAATTACGGTAACAAACCTGCTCTTAGCATAAGCCACAACCTCTTTGACTTCTTCTTGTGTGTAAAAACCTCCATATGTTTTACCGTCAAATTGTTGAGGTTGGTCGCTATAATGTCCGATTAAAGTTTCGTTTCTATAAGCAGCAACTTCTTGCAGTTTTGGATATTTTTTGATTTCTATTCGCCAACCTTGATCATCGGTTAAATGCCAGTGAAACGTATTCATTTTAAGCATCGCTAAAGCATCAATATATTTCTTTATGAATTCAACTGAAAACATGTGTCTGGATACATCTAAATGCATGCCTCGATGCTCGAATTGTGGCTTGTCTTTAATTGTAGCACAAGGGATAAGCGCTTTTGTTTCAGAAAGCGTTTTATTTTCAAATTCGGCAGGTAGTAATTGTCTTAATGATTGTACAGCATAAAACGCACCTTGATCTGTTTTGGCTTTAATTACAATTGACTTCGGAAGGATTTCAAGCAAATATCCTTCTGGATTTTCAATACTCTCATCTTTTATAAATGAAATAGAATTATTGTCTTGTAGCTTTATGGGACTTTCGTTTTCAATGTAAGATTTTAAAAATTCAGCAGAGATTTTAAAATCATCAGTATACTTTATTCCGGTAGAATTATCTAAAACAAAATGTCCTTTATTAATAGTTTGCTCTGAAGGAATTGGGGTAATTTGAGGCTTAATGTTGGGTGTTTCAGTGTTTTGACAATTGAATAAAAAACTGATAAAAACAATACAAACGGCTATTTTCTTGAAAGGCATTTTAGTATATTAGATGCTTTAAATATAACTCAAAAAAGATAACTTTTCTCAATTACTTTAATGGATATTAAACAGCAAATAGAAACCCTTCGTGATGAATTGCGTCAGCATAATTACAATTACTACGTATTGGATAATCCTACAATAAGTGATTTTGATTTTGATGTAAAACTTAAGCAGCTTCAAGAGTTGGAAGCAAAACATCCTGAGTTTTATGATGCAAGTTCGCCTACATTGCGTGTAGGAGGAGAGGTTACAAAGAATTTTGAAACAGTTGTTCATGAGCATCGTATGTATTCTTTAGATAATTCTTATTCTAAAGAAGATTTGTTAGATTGGGAAACTCGTATTAAAAAGCAAGTTGATGGTGAAGTACAATATACCTGTGAGCTTAAATATGATGGAGCGTCTATTAGCTTAACTTATGAAAACGGACAACTTACAAAAGCGGTTACAAGAGGTGATGGATTTCAAGGTGATAATGTTACTACTAATATAAAAACCATTAAATCAGTTCCGTTGCAGTTGAAAGGCGATTTTCCACCTAAATTCGATATAAGAGGTGAAATCGTTTTGCCTTTTGAAGGGTTTAATAAAATGAATGAAGAGCGTATTGAAATAGGAGAAGAACCATATAGAAACCCAAGAAACACAGCTTCAGGAAGCTTGAAACTACAAGATAGTACTGAAGTAGCTAAACGTCCTTTGGAATGTTTGCTTTATAATATTACAGGGACCAATTTGAATATTTCCACACAATTTGAAAGTTTAGAAAAAGCTAGAGCTTGGGGATTTAAAGTTCCGCAAGCCGCTAAACTTGCTAATTCAATTGATGAGGTTTTAGAATTTATTACCTATTGGGATGAGCATAGACATAATTTGCCTTACGAAACTGATGGTGTTGTTATAAAGGTAAACAGTTTATATCAACAAGAGGAATTAGGATATACAGCCAAAGCACCACGTTGGGCAATGGCTTATAAGTTTAAGGCAGAGCAAGTTTCTACTCGGTTAAATGAAATTACTTATCAAGTAGGACGTACAGGAGCAATTACTCCAGTTGCAAATTTAGAGCCTGTAGAATTAGCAGGAACAACTGTTAAACGAGCATCATTGCATAATGCAGACCAGATTGCTAAGTTGGATATTAGAGAAGGTGATGAGGTGTATGTAGAAAAAGGAGGAGAGATAATCCCTAAAATTATAGCTGTAGATTTAAGTAAACGACCAGCAGATTCTAAACCAACTGAATATATTACCCACTGTCCAGAATGCAATACTGAATTGGTAAGAACTGAAGGTGAAGCACAACATTATTGTCCGAATTACAATGGATGTAATCCTCAAATCATTGGTCGCATACAGCATTTTATTTCAAGAAAAGCGATGGATATTGATGGCTTAGGAGGAGAAACCGTTGCTTTGTTGGTTAATGCAGGTTTAATTACAAATTATTCTGATTTATATGAATTAACTGTAGACCAAGTGTTGCCCTTAGAACGTATGGCTCAAAAAAGTGCTGAAAACCTTATTAACGGAATTGAAACATCTAAGCAAATTCCTTTTGAGCGCGTTTTGTATGCGTTAGGTATTAGGTATGTTGGAGAAACCGTTGCAAAAAAACTGGTTAAACATTATAAAACTATTGATGCGATTAAAAATGCTTCGGAAGAAGAACTGGTCAATGTAGATGAAATAGGAGTGAAGATAGCAGAAAGTGTTGTTGCCTTTTTTGCTTCGGAAGCGAATAGCTCTATTATTGAAAGACTGAAACATTTTGGAGTGCAATTGGAAATTTCAGCTGAAAAATTAGCAAATCAAACCAATAAATTAGAAGGATCTACGTTTGTAGTATCTGGCGTGTTTACTTCTGTGTCAAGAAATGAGCTTAAAAAGCTTATTGAAGACAATGGAGGTAAGGTGTCTTCTTCAATATCTTCTAAAACAAGCTATGTTGTTGCTGGAGACAACATGGGACCAAGTAAAAAAACAAAAGCAGAATCCTTAAATATACCTATTCTTTCAGAAGAACAATTTTTATTGATGATTAGGTAAAATCCTACAAAATGTTAATTTTCATCGATAAAATGCATTTTTATTCGTTTAATTGTATTTTTTATTTATATTTGTCCCAACAAGGGATTAATTAAATAAATGCAAAAACCAAAAACATTAATAGCATTGCTTGCTGTACTTAGTGTTGTCTTTTTAGGATTACAACTCTTTAAGTATGAGTATTATGCTTCAGGTATTAGAGCGTTGCTTTTAGTTTTGCTTAGTATCTTGTATTGTTCGCGCGTTGAAAATAAAAGAAAGTTTTTCTTTTTGTTTTTAATAACATTTACAGTTGCTGATGTTTTTAACTTCTTGTCTTGGCAAATTTCTCCTGATAGTTTTATGGCTGACTACTCTTATTACATTATTAATGCAATGTATATTTTATCATACTCGTTTTTGATTGTTCAAATATTAAAAACACTAGATATTAAACAAGTGGTTACCAAATTGCCAGTTCATATAATAATTTTATTGGTTTTAGATATTTCGTGTGTAATTGTGGTGACTAATACTACAAAACCTGAATTACAATTTGCAGAGTACTTACTTGAATTTGTTTATAATGCTGTTATAATGGCTTTGTTGTCTGTAGCACTTATAAACTATATATACAAAGACGATAAAAAATCGATGAACTTTTTAGTGGGTTCAATTTTTATAGTCTTTTCAGAAGTAATACAACTAGCTTATTTTTATGTTTCAGAAGTAAACATATTAAATGTACTATGTTCTATCTTCTTAGTGCTTGCTTTTGTATTCTTCTATTTACAGGCAAAAATTAGCCACGAGGAAAATTATAATAAACTAGGAGTTTAATTTTTTTCCAATCACAGGAATGTCTTTTTTGTAAAAATAAAGGATAATAGCAGAAAGTATAAAAGTTACTACTGCAGTTGAAAATAAAACTCCTCCATCATTATTAACTTGAATACCTAGTTGTGTTAAATGCATAACTATTGCACCAAAAATCACACCTAATGTTAGTGTTGCACCTGCCCAAACAGTTTTGGGAATAAGTAAAAGTATTCCAGCTATTAACTCAAGAATTCCAATAGTAATTCTGCCATAAGGTTCAAGACCAACTTGCGAAAAAATGTACACACTATCAGGATGTGCTGTAAACTTAAATCTAAGAGTTTGAATTAAAATAATTGCAACTGCTAATCTGAGGATAAAAAGAAGTTTAGTTTTCATGAGATTATTTTTAGTTAATATCCCATTTAGACGCAAAACTAGTTTAACCCTATCATTTTAGTGTTAAAATTCTAAACTATAATAGAGGTTCCTTCAGCAGCTTTGTTTTTATCAGCATCAAAATAAAAGTCGATTTTACCTAGGTTTATACCATAGCAACCTACTTGGTTTACAAGGGTGTTTTTACCTTCAATATTTTTAACAACAGTTGGTTTTGGCAAAAACGTATGCGTGTGTCCACCAATAATTAAGTCAATATCTTTAGTAGCTTTTGCTAAGTTAAGGTCGCATACTTTTTCAGGGCTGTTTTTGTAGTAATACCCAATATGCGAAAGACAAATAATTAAATCGCAACGTTCAGTCTCTTTTAAAACGCGCGTCATTTCCTGAGCAGTTTCAATAGGATCCATGTATACAGTTTCTTTATACATATCTTTACCTACCAAACCATCTAACTGAATTCCAAGACCAAAAACACCAATTTTAATACCTTCTTTTGTAAAGGTTTTGTAAGGTTTTACATGAGTATCCATTATGGTGTTTTTAAAATCATAATTAGCTGAAATAAAATCAAAATCAGCATGTGGTAATTGTGCATATAAACCATCTATACCATTGTCGAAATCATGATTTCCAATTGTAGCTACATCGTATTTAAGCATACTCATGAGCTTAAACTCCAATTCACCACCATAATAATTAAAGTAAGGAGTGCCTTGAAAAATATCGCCAGCATCCATTAATAAGGTATTAGGGTTTTCTTTTCGTATCGCTTCAATTAAACTTGCGCGTCTAGCAACACCACCCTTATTTGCGTTTCTGCCATCTTCAGGTCCAAAAGCATCAATGTGACTATGGACGTCATTGGTATGAAGAATAGTGATTTTTTTTGGAGGAGTTGCAAACGATTGTAGTCCTAAACCACCTAATCCTATTAAGGTTGATGCAGCAGCTGTTTGTTGTATAAAGTCTCTTCTTTTCATGGCTTAGTTTTTTAATTGAATAAATCTGTCATCAATTACAGGATTAATGGTGTCTACTTTTTTGAAATAATCTATAAGAGCATTTCTAATTTTGTAATCTAAATCATAAAGACTGTCATTGGTTTTGAAAAAATCCATGTGGTCACCACCATTGTATAAGTAATCATTGGTTAAAACAAAATAGTTTTTATTAAAGTCAATAGGAGAGTCGTGTAAACTAGCTGAAGCAACATTGAAATCTGCGTCAATAGCTAATTTTAATTTAGAAATTGGATGCGCTCTTTTTGCTTTAGCTAGATATTCTAATAACTCTTTTACTTGAGCGCCTTTTAAGTCAACCACAACCATTGAGTTTTCAAAAGGCATTAATCCATAAGCAGTTCTTGCTGTAACATTACCTTTAGAGAGTATAGATCGAATTCCACCATGATTAAGTAAAACAAAATCGATGTCTTTTCCTGTTCTTTTCTTAAATACAGGGTTTGCTTGTTCGTAGATAGCATCAGCCATAAAATTTCCTACAGCTGTGTTGTATTCTCCATCGTTTTTTGAGTAGGTATCAACAGAATATGCTAAAACACTATCAAGGTTTTTGTTAACGTGCTCACGATAGGGTTTAATGAATGCTTCAACGTCAGAATTAGCTTGAAGACTATCGGTAATTTGTATCTGTTTACCTTCAATTCTATATAAATGATTTTCTTGTTTACAAGAGGTGAAAATCAAGACTGAAGCAACAACTAAAAGGTGTTTGAAATTCATAGGATATTTTAAAAAGTTACAAAAAGATGTAGCACTATTTACTACATTTGCAAAAAGGATAAAGATAAATGATTTTAAAGGCATTTAGGGAAAAATCAAATCAAAAATATATCAACAAATTGTTAAATTCTAGGAATGTGTCTTTTAGCAATACTAAGGTTGATAAAGTAGGAGTGATTTTACACTTAAGTGAATTTTCTGATTTTGAAGCTTTCAGAACGTTTTTTGAGTTCATAGACATTAAGCGAAATAAAGTTAAAATTGTTGCTTATGTTGAAGATAACAAAGATAGTAACGACCTTTGGGATACCTATTTCAATCCAAAAGATTTTGGTTGGAACGGGAAAATAAAAAACGTAGAACTTCAAACATTTATTGACACAGAGTTTGACATCTTAATTAGCTTTTATAAGCAAGATGTTTTAGATCTTAATTTAATTAGTGTAGCTTCAAAAGCCAAGTTTAAAGTAGGATTAGCAGGAATTGATGATCGTTTTTACGATTTAATAATAAATGTTGCACCAAAAGAGTTTACGCTATTTAAAAACGAATTAAAAAAATATTTAACGGTTTTAAACAAAATATAATGAATACATTTTACGGTACAGGAGTTGCCTTAATAACGCCTTTTAAATCTGATTTAACTGTAGATTTTGAAGCGCTTACAAATATTGTTAATTACAACATAGATAACGGAACAGACTACTTGGTTATTAGTGGTACAACAGGAGAAAGTGTAACCATTACTGCCGAAGAAAAGAAAGCCATAATTAATACTATAGTTGAAGCAAATAATGGTCGTTTACCTTTAGTTTTAGGAATTGGAGGTAATAATACAGCAGCAGTTATTGAAGAGATTAATACAACCGGTTTATCTCATGTCGATGCTATTTTATCAGTGTCTCCATATTACAGTAAGCCAACACAAGAAGGCATTTATCAGCATTTTAAGGCCATTTCGCAAGCGTCTCCAAAACCTATTATTTTATATAATGTACCAGGAAGAACATCGTCAAACATGTTGCCAGAAACTACATTGCGTTTAGCAAATGATTTTGAAAATATCATAGCAGTTAAAGAAGCAGGCAACAATGTGGCACAATACTTAACCTTGATTAAGAACAAACCAGAAGATTTCTTGATTATTTCAGGAGATGACGATTTAGCGCTTGGTGTAGTATTAGCAGGTGGAGCAGGAGTGATTTCGGTAATTGGGCAAGCATTACCTAAACAATTTACCAAAATGATAAATCTTGGTCTTGAAGGAAAAGCAAGTGAAGCTTACGCAATTCACTTTGATTTAATGGATATTACAAGTTTAATTTTTGCAGAAAACAATCCTTCAGGTATTAAAGCTGTTTTTGAAACGCTTGGTCTTGCAAAAAGCACAGTAAGATTGCCACTTGTAGAAGCAACAGAAGGATTAAAATCTAAAATTAAAGAAGCAGTTAATAAGCTAGATTAAACCTAAAAAGTTAAAGTTTATATAAAGCTTACTCATAACACGTTACAACCTTTATTTTAGCACAAAATTTTTGTTTTTATAATACGTTATAAATACGTACTTTTGCATTCTGTTTAAATTTTATGAAGAATTTATTTTACACACTTTTATTAGGATTACTGTTAACCTCTTGTAGCGAGTTTCAAAAAGCACTAAAATCTGAGGATATAGCTGAAAAGTTTACTTTAGGAACTGAACTTTTTGAAGCTGAAAAATATAGTAAAGCTAACAGGTTGTTTGCTCAAATAGTTCCGCAATACAGAGGAAAACCACAAGCTGAAAAGTTAATGTATATGTACTCTAAGTCTTATTACATGATGAAAGACTATCACTTGTCAGGTTATCAGTTTGAGCGTTTTGAAAGCAGTTACCCTAGAAGTGAAAAAGCCGAAGAAGCTTCGTTTTTGTCAGCAAAAAGTTTCTATATGCTGTCTCCAGTTTATAGTAAAGAACAAAAAGAAACTTATGAAGCATTAGATAAACTTCAAATCTTTATTTCTAAGTATCCTAATTCTGAATACTTACCAGAAGTAAACGAAATGGTAAAGGAGTTGGATTACAAATTAGAAAAGAAGGCGTATGAAATTGCAAAACAATACAACAAAATAGCTTATTATGACGCTTCAGATTATGAAGCAGCTATAAAAGCTTTTGATAATTTTTTAATTGATTACCCTGGAACTAGTTTTAGAGAAGATGCTATGTTTTATCGTTTAGATTCAGCATTTACTCTAGCGATCAATAGTGTAAGAATTAAAAAAGAAGCACGTTTAAATACTGCTGTTGCCTATTACAATTCTTTTATTAAATTTTATCCTGAGTCTGAACATGCAGAAGCAGCCAATAAAATGAACGAAGAATTACAAACAGAATTAGAGACATTCAAAGTAAAAAGTTAATTATTAAGATAATGGATTTAAAGAAAACCAATGCTCCTGTTACAACTGTAACTTATGACAGAAATGAAATTGACGCTTCAACAAGTAATATTTACGAAGCTATTTCTGTAATTTCAAAAAGAGCTGAACAAATTAACACTGACATTCGTAGAGAACTTATCGATAAACTTGAGGAGTTTGCAACCTACAATGATAGTCTTGAAGAAATTTTTGAAAACAAAGAGCAAATAGAGGTGTCTAAGTTTTATGAAAAATTACCTAAGCCTCATGCACTAGCTGTTCAAGAATGGTTAGATGACAAAATTTATTTCAGAAATACTGAAGACAACAATCAGGAATAAGATTTAAGATGTCAATATTAAGCGGCAAAAATATATTACTTGGCATCACTGCTGGTATTGCTGCTTATAAAACAGCTAACCTAGTAAGGTTATTTATAAAAGCAGGCGCTAACGTAAAGGTCGTTATGACGCCTGCTTCTAAAGACTTCATTACACCTTTAACACTTTCTACATTATCAAAAAATCCAGTTCATTCTTTATTTACAAATGAAGAAGATGACAATGCTGTGTGGAATAATCATGTAGAACT
Source organism: Meridianimaribacter flavus (assembly GCF_004366715.1). GTDB lineage: Bacteria > Bacteroidota > Bacteroidia > Flavobacteriales > Flavobacteriaceae > Gaetbulibacter_B > Gaetbulibacter_B jejuensis. The sequence goes on along the minus strand of NZ_SOQZ01000002.1, from coordinate 445,407 downwards.
TGGGCTTTGGGCTGATATTTTTGTGATAGCTCCTGCAACAGCCAACACTATGTCTAAAATGGCAAATGGTACTTGCGACAATTTACTTTTGGCTACTTATCTTTCAGCTAAATGTCCTGTGTATTTTGCTCCTGCTATGGATTTGGATATGTACAAACATCCATCTACAGTACAGTCTTTTGAGTCTTTAAAATCTTTTGGAAATATTATGATTCCTGCAACAAGTGGCGAACTTGCAAGTGGTCTTGTAGGAGAAGGCCGTATGGCTGAACCAGAAGATATTGTTGACTTTATTGAAAAAGATATTTTAAACAAGCTACCACTTCGTGGAAAAAAAGTATTGGTTACTGCTGGACCAACGTATGAAGCCATAGATCCTGTTCGCTTTATAGGTAATCATTCTAGTGGTAAAATGGGATTTGAAATTGCCAAAGCTGCAGCAAACCTTGGTGCTGAGGTTATATTAGTGTCAGGACCTAGTCATGAAACAGTATCTAGTAGTTTAATAAACTTAATACGAGTTACCAGTGCTTCTCAAATGTATAATGAAGCGCATAACTACTTTGGTAATGTTGATATTGCAGTGCTTTCGGCTGCAGTTGCAGATTACAGGCCAAAAAATGTTGCAGACCAAAAAATAAAAAAGAAAGAAACAACGTTTAGCATAGAGTTAGAAAAGACTAAGGATATATTAGCTTCATTAGGAGCTATTAAAACCAAACAATTTTTAGTTGGCTTTGCATTGGAAACAAATAACGAGTTAGAACATGCAAAAGGAAAATTAAAAGCTAAGAATTTAAATTTAATTGTATTAAATTCGTTAAACGATAAAGGAGCAGGTTTTGGAGGTTCAACAAATAAAGTTACTTTTATAACTAATGATGACCAAATCATTGCCCAAGAGCTAAAGTCTAAAATACAAGTAGCTGAAGACTTAATGAATCAAATATTAAAACAACTCAATGCGTAATTTTCTTTATATCTTATTTTTATGTTTCGGTTTAAGTGTTACTGCTCAAGAACTTAATTGTAACTTGGTAGTTAACGCGCAACAAACTGGTAACGAAAATGTTCAGGTGTTTAAAACTTTAGAAAGACAATTAACAGAGTTTGTAAACAACACAACTTGGACAGATAAAAATTTTAAACCACAAGAACGCATTAACTGTAGTATGGTAATCAATATTTTAGATTACAATAGCGATGTGTTTAATGCAACGTTGCAAATACAATCGTCTCGTCCTGTTTTTAATTCAACCTATAGTACTCCAGTTTATAATTTTAACGATAAGAATTTTACATTTAGATATCTTGAGTTTCAAAACTTAGTATTTAATCCTAATCAGTTTGAATCTAATTTGGTATCGGTTTTGGCATATCATATTTATATGATTTTAGGTTTAGATGCTGATACTTTTGAGCAAAATGGAGGTGATGAATATTACAGACAAGCGCAAACTATTTTAAACTATTCGCAGCAAGAAAACTTTAAAGGTTGGAAGCTAGAAGATGGTCAGCAAACACGCTTTGTTTTAATTGACAACATTTTATCTCCAATGTTTAAAGAATTTAGAAATGTGATGTACGCTTATCATATGGAAGGATTGGATAAAATGCATAGAAACGCAAAATCTTCAAAAGAGGAAATAGCTTCGATCATAGAAGAGTTAAAAGCTATGAATAGCAGACGTCCTAATTCTTTTCTTATGCGTGTGTTTTTTGATGCAAAATCCGAAGAAATTCAAGACATTTTTTCAGGTGGACCAAGTGTAAACATTACTGAGGTAATTACATCACTTACTAGAATAGCTCCTATGCATGCTTCAAAATGGAGAAACATAAAATACTAGACACTTTAAAAAAGTGGTACTAGTATAGATTTTTGTTGAAACTTTAGCTCACAATACATTGCTTACATCACTATCCATAAAAAATTACGCTTTAATTGATAACCTTCAGGTTAATTTCAATAATGGGCTTACCATAATTACTGGAGAAACAGGAGCAGGAAAATCAATACTGCTTGGTGGCTTGTCTTTAGTGCTTGGTAAAAGAGCCGATTTGAGTAACGTTAAAGACGCATCAATAAAATGTGTTATTGAAGCCACTTTTGATGTTGCTAATTACGACCTAAAATCGCTTTTTAAAGAAGAGGACTTAGATTACGAACCATTAACCATTGTACGTCGCGAAATATTACCTTCAGGTAAATCTAGAGCATTTATAAATGATACACCTGTAAACTTAGATAGTTTGCAAACCTTAGGCGAGCATCTTTTAGATATTCATTCGCAACATCAAACCTTACAGTTAACCAATGACGATTTTCAGTTTCAGGTTATAGATGCATTGGCAGATAACGCTAAGTTACTTTCAGAATATTCTAACCAACTTTCAACATATAAATCGCTAAAACGAGATTTAACTCAATTGCAAGAGCAAAAAAATGAGTTTACCAAAGAGCTAGATTATAACCTGTTTCTTTTAAAAGAATTAGAAGCAGCAAAGTTGGAAGACGACGACTTGGAAACTTTAGAGGAAGAGTATGAAACGCTTAATAATATAGAGGAGATAAAAGATAAACTTTCGGCATCTTATCAATTGTTAAGTAATGAAGATATTGGTGTTATTAGCAATTTAACAGAACTCAAAAATCAGTTTGCTAAAATTTCAGAATATTCGGCAAACTATAAAGCTATTTTTGAAAGAATCAACAGTAGTTTAATAGAGCTAGATGATGTCTTTTCAGAAATTGAAACAGCTCAAGATCAGCTAGAAGATGACCCTAACCGATTAGAAGTAGTGAATGCTAAACTGCAAGTGCTTCATAATCTAATGCAAAAGCATATTGTGTCTAATGTTTCTGAATTAATTTCTATTCGAGAAAACCTTAAGGAAAAAGTATCTGTAACAGAGAATATGGATACTCAAATTGTTGCTATTGAAAAGAAACTTAAAACGATTGAACAACAATTAAATCAACTCGCTAAGGATATTCATAAAACGCGAGAAAACGCAATACCAACCTTAACTGAGCAATTAGAAGCTATTTTAGGAAGTTTAGGAATGCCAAATGCTAAATTTAAAGTAGAGTTAAAGCTGGTAGATAAATTCCTTTTAAACGGAAAAGATGAATTGAGCTTTTTGTTTTCAGCCAATAAAGGTGGTCAATTTAATGAACTTAAAAAAGCAGCATCAGGAGGAGAGTTATCTCGTATTATGCTTGCTATAAAGTCAATTTTATCAAAATATACGCAATTGCCAACCATTATGTTTGATGAGATAGATACAGGAGTTTCAGGAGAAATTTCAAACAAAATGGGTTCTATTATGCAGCAAATGAGTAAAACAATGCAAGTGTTTACCATAACACATTTACCGCAAATAGCATCAAAAGGAGATACACATTTTAAAGTCTTTAAAGAAGATGTTGATGAGGTAACCCAAACGCAGTTAAAAAAATTAACTTCAGAAGAACGTATTGTTGAAATAGCACAAATGCTTGGAGGTGCAACACTTTCAGATTCGGCTTTAGAGCATGCTAAACAATTATTAAATTAAGATAATGTGAAAATAAAGTATTATTGTAGAATTGAACGCCAAAAAGCAGTAATACATTTAAAGTTTTATTAATTTTGAATTTAATATTGATAAAACCTAAATAGGTATAAAATACCAACTAAATTATAAATATTCAAAAAACTAGTAATATGTCATATAACTTATTAAAAGGAAAAAAAGGAATTATTTTTGGTGCATTAGACCCAAACTCAATTGCTTGGAAAACTGCAGAGCGCGTTCATGAAGAAGGCGGAACATTTGTGCTTACCAACGCACCAATTGCTATGCGAATGGGACAAATAAATGAACTTGCCGAAAAAACAGGTTCAGAGATTATTCCTGCAGATGCCACATCAATTGAGGATTTAGAAAATTTAGTGTCAAAATCAATGGAGATTTTAGGCGGAAAGATTGATTTTGTTTTGCATTCTATTGGAATGTCTGTAAACGTGAGAAAAGGAAAAGCTTATACTGATCAAAATTACGATTGGACTCAAAAAGGAACCGATGTTTCTGCAATGTCATTTCATAAGGTAATGCAAACACTGTATAAAGCAGACGCAATGAATGAATGGGGAAGTATAGTAGCCTTAACATATATGGCTGCACAGCGTGTGTTTCCAGACTATAACGATATGGCAGACAATAAAGCCTATTTAGAAAGTATAGCGCGTAGTTTTGGGTATTTCTTCGGAAGAGATAAAAAAGTACGAGTAAATACTATTTCTCAATCGCCAACACCTACAACTGCAGGTCAAGGTGTAAAAGGGTTTGATGGATTTATCGCTTATGCTGATAAGATGTCGCCTTTAGGAAACGCCACAGCTTTAGACTGTGCTAACTATACAGTCACTTTATTTAGTGATTTAACCAAACGAGTAACACTTCAAAACTTATTTAACGATGGTGGATTTAGTAATATGGGAGTAAGTGATGCAATTATGGAAAAATTTGTTGAATAAATAACATACATTATTTTAATACATACAATTAAAAAGAAGAAGGGCTTTTGGCTCTTCTTCTTTTTTTATACAATCGCTTGATTTTTAAGCAACTGTTTTTCGTCGACTTTTTTAGTTTTTAATCGATTAGAATTGAGAGTAGTTTCTTAACATAAAATTAATCAATACATTTATGCATTAACGTTTTATTAACTATTAATTAAAATAACAAATTATGAAAAAAATTACTTTAATGATAGCATTAGCTATTTTTTCATTTTGTTGGCAATCAAATGCTCAAATTTCTGAAGATTTTGAAGTTGACCCTCCTTCAGGATGGACATTTATGCAAACAGAAGGAGATGACCCAGGATTTGTACAAACAAGTAGTCGAGCAAATTCTGGCACCTATTCTTTTTACCATAATGATGATAATATTGCAACAGAGTCTACTTCTTGGATGATTTCACCATCATATACTGTTTCTACAGGTGATGTTTTAGAGTTTTATTATAATCATAACTATACTTCAATAGGTTATGGAGTAGAAGAAGGAATTTGGATATCTACCACTTCGGCTGATCCAATAAATAATCCTGGAGACTTTACATTATTATATGATTTACTTGCCAATGCATCTGAAGATGTTTGGACTTTATATTCACAAAGTCTAGATGCTTATGCAGGTCAAACGGTTTATTTTGCTTTTAAATATGTTGGTGATTGGGAAGATGAACTTTATATTGATGACTTTTTTGCTGGAGCTCCACCTACTTGTCTTGAACCGTCTGCTATGACGGCTAACAATATTACTTCTACATCTGCTGATTTGTCTTGGACTTTAGGTGATGCAGAATCAATGTGGAATTTAGAGTGGAAAGCTGGAGCTGACTTTAATCCTGGTGCAGGTGAAGAAGATGGGTCAGATTCAGTATCAGGATCTCCTGAATATAATAGTCAACTAACAGGTTTAACTGCCAATACAGAATATTATGTGTATTATCAAGCTGATTGTGGTGGTGGAGATACAAGTACTTGGGCATCATTTACGTTTACTACGCTAGCAGAAACACCTAACTGTGCTGAAGCACCTATTACGCCATTAGATACGGCTGTTGATGTTGAAGGTGAGACTGTATCTTTAAGTTGGACTGCTCCATCATCTGGACCAACTCCAACAGGATATAATATTTATTCTTATGATGATGCTACCGGAACAAACCCAGTTTTAGAGACAACTGTAGCAACAACAACAGCTTCAGTAGATTTTTCTTATAGTCAAGTTGTGTATTGGTCAGCAGTTCCTGTTAATGTTTCTGTAGAAGCTTCTGGTTGTGCTATTTGGAGTTTTACTATTGAAGGTGCTCCAATTGGTTATGACTGTAGCAACCCAATTGTTGTTTCATCAGTGCCTTATTCAACATCAGATGATACAGCAAATTATGGAGACGCATATGATCCTTCTGATGTACCTGCTTTAACAGGCGCTCAGTATACTAATGGAACAGGAAGCTCATCTTACTTAGGGTCTAATGACGCTGTATACTCGTTTACACCTGCTTCTGATGGCGTATATAGTTTTGATTTAACATTACCTACATCTGATTGGCACTCTTTATGGTTATTTGAAGGTTGTCCTTTTTCATCGGTAGTGGCTTACCATACTTCAACCAGTGGTTCAACTAGAAGTTTACCTTTAATTAGTTTAACGAGTGGTACAACGTATTATGTTGTAGTATCAGCTTGGACAAGTTATCCTCAAACATCAACTTATGATTTAGATATTTATGAAGTTACTTGCCCTGCGCCATCAGGTATGACTGCAGATAATTTAAGTGAAACTTCAACTGATTTATCATGGAGTGCTGGTTATGCTGAAACAACTTGGAATATTGAGTGGAAAGAAGGTGCTGATTTCACTCCAGGAATGGGAGAGGAAGATGGATCAGATACTGTAAGTGGTACACCAGAATATAATGGTATGCTTACAGGGTTGAATGAGAGTACTACTTATTATGTGTATTATCAAGCCGATTGTGGTGGAGAGACAAGTGATTGGGTGGCGTTTACCTTTACAACACCAGCTGCACCACCAGCAAATGATGAATGTTTAGGAGCTATTGAGTTAACAGTTGAAGGAGAAATAGCAGATTTACCTTCTGCAACTCAAATTCCTGGAACAATAGCAGGAGCAACAGATTCAGGTATTGCAGCACCTGCAGGTACAGCTAATGATGATGTTTGGTATAGCTTTACAGCAACTGCAACAGATATAAATATTGATGTAACTGATGATTTTGATGGAGTTATCCAGTTATTTTCAGGAGATTGTAATAACCTTACCTCAATTGAATATGATGACTATGACAGTACTTATGGAAACCCAAGAATAAGTCGTACTGACTTTGTTGTAGGACAAACATATTATGTAAGAGTATATTACTATTATTCTGGAACACCAACTTCATCAGATTTTACAATAGCTCTATGGTCTACTTCTGAAGTTTTATCGGTTGGTGATGTAGAAGAGAATAGTCAATTTACATATTTCCCTAACCCAGTTAATGATAAATTAACGCTTAACGCTCAAAGCAACATTCAAAATGTTGCAGTATATAATATGTTAGGGCAAGAAGTAATAAACGCTTCTCCAAACACATTAGATGCTGAGGTTGATATGGTAAATCTTAATAGTGGTGCTTATTTTGTTAAAGTAACAATTGATAATGCTACTAAAACTATTAGAGTTATAAAGAACTAAATAGTTTTAAATAAAAAGAAGAAAAGCCTTAGCTAAATAGCTAGGGCTTTTTCTTTTTCATTACATTTAAGAATAAATGTTTGATTATGAAAAAATCACTTGTTTTTACCTTAGCTTTGGTTGCTAACTTAAGTTTCTCTCAAATTTATTTTGAGGATAATGCATCTTTATTAGGACTCGGTGTTTCATGTGGTGATACACCAATAGGAAACGGTATTACGTTTTACGATTATAATAATGATGGTTGGGATGATATAACATTGCCATCACAATCAGGAAGTCCTTTACGGTTTTTTAAAAATATAAACGGAACTTTTGTTGAAGAAATTCTAATTTCTCCACAAATAACCTCTCAGGTAAAACAAGTCAATTGGGTTGATATTGATAATGATGGAGATAAAGACCTTTATGTGACAAGTAATGTGTCAGGAAATAGACTTTTCGTTAATAATGGAAGTATGAGCTTTCAAGAAGTTACTTCAACATGTGGTTTACCAACTAATAATATTTTTACTTATGGTGCATCTTGGGGAGATTATAATAACGATGGCTATCTTGATGTTTTTTTAAGCAATAGAGATGTTACAGGTGTAGTGCCAAATTATTTATATAAAAATAATGGAGATGGAACATTTGTAAATGTAAGTAATCTTGTAGGTATACTAGAAGTTAGCGATTTATCTTTCTGCTCTGCTTTTTGTGATTATGATAAAGATGGTTGGCAAGACATTTACGTGTCTAACGATAGAGTAGATAACCCAAATGTACTTTACAAAAACAATGGAGACGGAACTTTTACTGATGTTAGTGTTAACACAGGTACTAATCTTTACATCGATGCTATGTCTGTAACAGTAGATGATTATAATAACGATGGTTGGTTAGACATTTATGTAACAAATACACCAAGTGGAAATGTGTTGTTACAAAATAATAATGGAGAGATGTTTACCAATGTAGCTTCAACAGCAGGAGTGCTTTTTAATAGTATAGGTTGGGGAGCTGTTTTTTTGGATGCAGAAAATGACATGGATTTAGACTTATATGTAAGTGGAGAATTTAATGGTTCAGTACCTGGGTTTTTATCAGCAGCTTTTTATGAAAATAATGGTAGCGGTTATTATAGTTTACCATCAAACACAGGGTTTATGAACGATACTAGACAAAGCTTTTCTAACGCAATAGGAGACGTAAATAATGATGGATTTCCTGAAATAGTCGTTAGTAATGCAGATAATGAGAATATTTTTGTTTGGAGTAATCAAACAGTTTCTACTAATAATTGGCTAAAAGTAAAGCTTCAAGGAACAGTTAGTAATAGAGATGGTATTGGTTCTTTAATAGAAATTTCAATTAATGGAGAAAAGCAATATAGATATACGCTGTGTGGAGAAGGTTATCTCTCTCAAAATTCAGGAACCGAAATTTTTGGACTTGCAGACAATACAGTTGTTGACTATGTTAAAGTTACATGGTTAAGCGGTATTATTGATGTTATTGATAATGTAAATGCAAATCAAGTTTTAGAGATTATAGAAGGAGAAAATCAATTATCAATAAACGAAAACGAACAGACGACTTTTAGTTTTAATAACCCTGTGTCTGATGAGTTAATAATAAAATCTGCCCAAAATATAAAATGCGTAACATTATATAATGCTCTAGGTCAGGAGTTAATGCAATATAAAGCTTTAGCTCGTGAAGTGAGGTTAAATCTTTCACATTTAGAAAAAGGATGTTATTTTATAAAAATGGTAATAAACGATAACCTAAAGTCTTTTAAGATTATTAAAAGCTAAATGAACTAGAATTAAGTCTAACTATTCACTTAACGAAAATACCTTGTTCTTTGTCGAATTTATTGTTAATAAAAGTTTGTCTTATCTTTTTTTAATACATTTATATTGTTATTAATCAAATACCTAAATATACCATGAAGAAAATTACTTTATTGGCATTTTGCCTTTTTTTAACAAATATTTACGTTCAAGCGCAGTGTAATTTTACCAGTCAATTTCCGACAGAGACCTACAGTGCATTGAATTCAGGATCAATTGAACAAATCTCTAGTTGTAGCTCCTTTGGTGAGTTTTCTGTTGTTGATAACCTCAATATTGGAGATGAATATCAATTTGATGGAGATGGTGGTTATATCACAATAACCGATGCTGCTGATGGAACTACTGTTTTAAGTCATGGAGCATCACCATTAAGTTGGGTGTCTACTGCTGTTGAAGTTGAAGTGCATTGGGCTGAGAACGCTGTATGTGACATTGATTTTAATTGTCATGTAACTACAGTACAAAACTTAGATTCAACAGGACTTTCTAATGATGATTGTGCTACAGCTCAATCTATAATCCAAGAAACTGGTGTTGCAAGTGCAGGAGCAGCAAGTGCAACTTCAGGAACTATTGATTCAGCAACTAGTTCAGGTATGTCTGCACAAAGCTGTGGTGGAACGCCAAATGATGATGTTTGGTATTCTTTTGAAGCTTTAACATCTAATGTTACTTTAACTCTTGAGCTAGATAATTTTGATGGAATAATAGAATTATACTCTGGAAGTTGTGGAAGTTTGTCTGCTGTTAGTTGTGCTGATAATACAGAAGGAGGACCAGCTTTAGAAACAATTAACTCTACAAGTTTAGTTGTTGGAGAAACATACTATGTAAGAGTATTTCAATGGGGACCAGGTTCAACAACAGGAAAAACTTTTGATTTGAAGATTTGGTCTTCTGATACTTTAGGAGTTGATGAGGTTGAGAGTGAAAACGCTTTTACTTATTTCCCTAACCCAGTTAAAAATGAGTTGAATTTAAAAGCTCAAAGCAATATACAAAATGTATCTATTTACAACATGTTAGGACAAGAAGTTGTTAGAACTGCACCTAATAGTTTACAAAGTGAAGTTAGCATGAGCAACTTAAGCAATGGTGCTTACTTTGTAAAAGTTACTATCAATGATGTAACTGAAACTATCAGAATTATAAAGCAATAAAAATATAAAATATTGTATTTCAAAAGCCACCAATTAGGTGGCTTTTGTGTTTAGTTTAATTACCTTTGTGGTATATGAATGCACTTAATTTTTCATTTATAATACCAGTATTTAATAGGCCTGATGAGGTTAATGAGCTTTTAGAAAGCTTTACTTTGTTAGAAGGCGATTTTAGCTTTGAAATAGTTATTGTAGAAGATGGTTCTAATATTGACTGTAAAGGAATAGTAGCATCTTATATTGACAGATTGAATATTTCTTATTACTTTAAACCTAATTCAGGACCTGGAGATTCTAGAAACTTCGGAATGAAAAAGGCAAAGGGAAATTACTATATCATATTAGATTCAGACTGTTTATTGCCTAAACATTACTTACAAACGGTTAAAAATAGTCTAGATAACGAATTTGTTGACTGTTTTGGAGGTCCTGATGCGGCTCACCAGTCGTTTACATCACTACAAAAAGCTATAAACTTTGCTATGACTTCTTTTATTACTACTGGTGGAATAAGAGGAGGGAAGACAAAAGTAGATAAGTTTCAACCACGAAGTTTTAATATGGGATTGTCTAAGGCTGCATTTGAAGCTTCAGGAGGGTTTGGTGTAATTCATCCAGGTGAAGACCCTGATTTGTCAATACGGTTAATTAATTTAGGTTTTAAAACTAAATTAATTAATGAGGCATTTGTATATCACAAACGCCGAATTTCTTGGTCTAAATTTTACAAGCAAGTCAATAAGTTTGGATTGGTTAGACCTATTTTAAACCAATGGCATCCTAAAACAGCAAAACTAGTTTATTGGCTACCAACATTGTTTTGCTTAGGTTTTTTAGCTTCAATAATTTTGTTTGGTTTAGGAATTGACTTAGGACTAAAATTATATGCTTTATATTTTATAGTAGCCTTTATTTTAGCATTAATTAGCTCCAAAAGTTTGGTTGTAGCTATACAAGCTATTATTGCAATAGCAATACAGTTTTTTGGTTATGGTTATGGGTTTTTAAAGTCTACATTAGCTTTAAAGTTCACTAAGAAAACTCCAGAGCAGGTATTTCCTCATTTATTTTTTATGCATGGTTAGTAAACTAAAACATAAACTGCTAAAGTCAATAAAGAGTAAAAAACTCAATGTGTTTGGGTTGTTTCTGCTTTTAGCATTTTTGTTTTTGGTAATTTCAAAACTATCCAAAGAGTATACTGAGTCGGTTAATTTTGCAATTAAATTTTCAAATGTTCCTGAGCATTATGTGTTAACAAAAAATGACTCAGCCAATGTAAATGTAGTGATGAACTCTCATGGGTTTAATTTAATGCCTTTATACTTTTCAGATCATTCTTTAAAAGTAGATTTTGAAAAAGATCTAAGCTTGGTTGACGACCATTATATTTGGGTACCTAATACAACTGTCCATAATATAAAACCTCAGTTAGGAGATAAAGTTGAGGTTGTATCAATAAAACCAGATACTTTAAAGTTTTCGTTTCAAACGTTAGCAGTTAAAAAAGTACCTGTAGTTGTAGATTCTAAAATTTCATTCTCTTCAGGGTACGATTTACTGAACGGTTTAACGGTTTCTCCAGATACAATAAATGTTATTGCACCTCAAAATGTAATTGATAACATAGAGTTTATAAATACCAAATCACTTACTTTAAAAGATGTAAAATCTAATATCAACTCAACAGTTAATGTGCTTTTGCCAGAGGTTGATTATAACATCAAACTATCAGAAAATAAAGTCACAATAACTGGAGATGTTGAAAAGTTTACTGAAGGTACAATAGAAGTACCGTTGAATATAAATAATACGCCTAATAATGCCACAGTAAATTTTTTCCCTAAAACCGTATCTGTATTGTATTATTTACCTTTAAAAAACTTTAAGGAAATTAAATTACAAGATTTTAGAGTAGAATGTGATTACAATGAAGTTTCAGGAAGCAATCGTACGTTCTTAACGCCTAAAATTACCAGGTTACCTAATGTGGTTAAAAATGCCAAAATAAAACAAAGCAAAGTAGATTTTATCTTAGTAGAATGAAAATTGTAGGTCTTACAGGTGGTATTGGTAGTGGGAAAACAACAGTTGCTAAATTGTTTTCTGAATTAGGTGTGTCTATTTATATCGCTGATGTTGAAGCTAAAAAATTAATGAATAGGTCTAAGGTTATCCGCAGAAAGTTGATTGCGCTTTTTGGTGAAAAGGCTTACACTAACGAAGCCTTAAATAGACCTTATATTGCTTCAAAAATATTTAATAACAAAGAACTGCTTGAACAAATGAATGCTATTGTGCATCCAAAAGTAGGTGCGCACTTTAAGCGTTGGCTTAAAAAGCAGAATGGTGCATATGTTATTAAAGAAGCAGCTATCATTTTTGAAGAAGGTATGCAATCTCAATACGATTGTATCGTTTTGGTTACTGCAGATTTAGAAGAACGCATAAATCGTGTGTTACAACGCGATAATACTTCAAGAGAAAAAGTTTTGGCAATAGTCAATAACCAGTTAAGTGACGAAGAAAAAATTAAAAAATCTGATTTTGTGATAGTTAATAACAGTATTAAAGATACAAAAGCTCAGGTTTTAAAAATTCACAAATCATTGATAAAGTAAGTCAACAACTCAAATTTTAACATTTTTGTTAATGTAAGGTTAAAGGGTACAAAAACTAAATGTTAAAATCTTAAATTTGAACGATGGGCAAAAAGCTATTCATTTTAATGGTGGTTTTAATGAGTTTATCACTCATAGGGATTATTTTCGTTCAAGCATATTTTATTAATAATACGCTTATAAATGAAAAAAATCAGTTTACCTTAAATGTAAAACGTTCGTTAAGTTTTGTTTCAAAAGCAATTGAAGACAAAGAGTTCGCTGTTTTTGATAATAAACTTCAAGAGTTTATAGAAAAAGGAGGTAAGCCTGATACTACAGCACTGTCTGAAATAATCCTTAAGTATCAAGATAACGCTAATAACGAAACCGTAATTTTTAGAAACGGTATTTTAGAAGAAAGCTATAAAATCCCATCATTGTTCTTTGAAATAGGTTTAGATAGTATAAGTTTAAACAGGGTACAAAGCAATCAAGAAACTAAGGTATATAGCAATAATAATTTAACAGGAGAATTTAAGATTAGTCCTGAAAAATCATTTCAAAATATACAATCTATGTCGCCTTTGCAGCAAGCACATTTTATTGCAGCTACAAGAGAGCGTTTTAAAAATATTCCGGTTTATAAACGAATTACCAGCGAAGAGGTTTCAGGTTTTTTAAAAAAGCAACTTAAAAATAATGGTATTGATATCAATTTTGAGTTTGCTATTTATGATAAAGATTTGGCTACCAAAGTACAGTCTGATGATTTTGAAGTATCGAGTGCTACACTTGGTGTTCCCGTATTTTTAGATAATAATGGAGAAAGTGATTATAGACTTTATGTCGATTTTCCTGAGCGTAATAAGTTTTTGTTTTCAACCATTTTAAAAATGTTGTTGCTTTCAATAATATTTACAACAATTATTATTGTGGCATATTCAAGTGCTGTTTATCAGTTGATAAAGCAACGTAAAATATCACAGATAAAAACAGACTTTATCAATAACATGACGCACGAATTTAAAACGCCAATAGCAACAATTAATTTGGCTTTAGATTCAATTAAAAACCCAAAAATAATTGGCGACCAAGAAAAGGTGATGCGCTATTTGGGAATGATAAAAGACGAAAACAAGCGTATGCATGCCCAAGTTGAAAACGTTTTGCGTATATCTAAACTAGAAAAGAATGAACTTAACATTAGTAAGGATAGAGTAAAGTTGCACGACTTAGTAGAAGACGCAATTACACATGTAGAGTTGATAGTTGAAGATAGAAAAGGTTATGTAAAAACGCATTTAGAAGCTTCTAAATCATCTGTCTTAGCTAATGAAAGTCATTTTACCAATGTTATTGTAAACATTTTAGATAACGCTATAAAGTATAGTGACGATGCACCAAAAATAGATGTGTATACAGAAAATGTAGGCAATAACATACTATTAAAAATAGCCGACCAAGGTAACGGAATGTCAAAACAAGTTCAAAAACGTGTTTTTGAAAAGTTTTATAGAGAGCATACAGGAAATGTTCATAATGTAAAAGGTCATGGTTTAGGTTTGGCTTACGTAAAAAGAATAGTAGAAGACCATCAAGGTCATATATCAGTAGAAAGTGAAAAAGGAAAAGGTAGTGTATTTACAATTAAGCTGCCACTAATATCATAATTATGGAAGAACTAAATAAGAAAATTCTATTAGTAGAAGACGATCCAAATTTTGGAACTGTATTAAAGGATTACTTAACCATGAACGAATATACAGTTGTTCATGCTAAAAACGGAATGGAAGGTTTTGAGAAATTCAAAAAAGACGATTTCGATTTATGTATTCTTGATGTCATGATGCCTTATAAGGATGGATTTACGCTTGCTAAAGAAATTCGCGAAAAAAACGCTGATGTTCCAATCATTTTCTTAACTGCTAAAGCTATGAAAGAAGATGTTTTAAAAGGATATAAAGTAGGAGCAGACGATTACCTAAACAAACCTTTTGACAGTGAAGTATTGCTTATGAAAATTAAAGCAATTATGCAGCGTAAAGCAACAGACTCTGTAGCTGATAGCAAACAATTTGAATTTAAGATTGGTAAGTTTGACTTAAACTCTAAATTACGTTTCTTAAAATTTAATGGAGGAGAACCTGTTAAGCTTTCTCCAAAAGAAAACGAATTATTACGTTTATTGGCTTTACATGAAAACGATTTAATGCCAAGAGAATTAGCATTGACCAAGATATGGAGAGACGACAATTACTTTACTTCAAGAAGTATGGATGTTTACATAGCTAAACTACGTAAATACTTAAAACCTGATGAAAATGTTGAAATTTTAAACATACATGGAGAAGGGTTTAGGTTGGTTGTCAATCAAAACGCATAAATTATATAAGAAAGCCTATCGATTTTGATAGGCTTTTTTTATGATTTTATATTGCGCTCAATTGTAGCTATGATCTCATTGACATTGGTTTGGTAGTCAAACCAAAAGGTGTCTTTATTCTTTTTAAACCAAGTTAATTGGCGTTTTGCAAAACGCCTTGTGTTCTTTTTTATTTCTGAAATGGCAAAGTCTAAAGTCCATTCGCTATTAAAATAATTGAAAAGCTCTTTATAGCCTACTGTGTTTAATGCGTTTAAATGCTGTTTTGGTATCAAAGCTTTAGCTTCTTCTAGAAGGCCTTCTTTAACCATAATATCTACACGAGAGTTTATTCTATTATAAATTATCTCTCTGTCAGCAGTAAGTCCTATTGAAATGGTTTTAAACTGTCGCTGCTTTTTATTTTTGTTCAAAAAAGAAGAGTAGGGTTTGCCTGAACCAATACAAACTTCTAAAGCTCTTATTACTCTATGCGGATTCTCAAGGGCTATGGTGTTATATGCGTCAAGGTCTAATTCTTTTAATTGTTCTTGTAAGGTAATTAGTCCTTTAGTTTCTAGTACTGTGTTAAGTTGTTCTCTAATTTCTGGTTTTACATTAGGAAACTCATCCAAACCTTTGGTAGCAGCATCAACATAAAGACCAGAACCACCAACCATAATAACAACATCATGTGTTTGGTATAATTCAGAAAGTTTTGTAATAGCATCAACCTCAAAAGCACCTACATTGTAGTTGTCTTCAATGCTTTTATGATGAATAAAATGGTGTTTTGCTGTGCTCAATTCGTCTGCTGTTGGAGCAGCAGTACCTATTTGCATTTCTTTAAAAAATTGTCTGGAATCAGCCGATACTATTTCGGTATTAAAATGTGTAGCTAGTTTAATACTTAAAGCGGTTTTGCCAATAGCAGTAGGACCAACAATGGAGATTAGATATTTACTCATGTTCTAGCTTATTGCCACAGTTGTAACAAAAATCGGCTTTTTGCTTATGGTCGTCAACACCACAATTAGGACAAGGATAATCTTTTTCTAAAGTAAATAATCCTTTTTTCTTTCTGTTTTGAGCAAATTCAGCAGTAACAATTCCTGTAGGAACAGCAATGATGCCATAACCCAAAATCATGATTAGCGAAGCAATAACCTGACCTGTTGGAGTAACAGGATGTATATCTCCATAACCAACAGTTGTTAGTGTTACAATACACCAATAGATACTCACAGGAATACTTGTAAAACCATTAACCTCGCCTTCAATAACATACATTAATGAACCTAAAAGCACACAAACTACGAGTACAAAATAGATGAAAACAATTATTTTGGTTCTACTTGTTTTAATGGCTAAACGAAGTTCTGAGGCTTGACCAGTAAAGTGTACTAAGTTTAAAATTCTGAAAATACGTAAAAGCCTTAATGCTCTTACTACGGATAAAATTTGTGCACCACCAAAAAAGAACGATAGGTACATTGGTAGAATTGCTATAAAGTCGATAATTCCATAAAAGCTAAAAATGTATTTAGATGGTGTTTTAATGGAAATAATCCTGAGGATATATTCAATAGTGAAAAATACCGTTATAACCCATTCACAAATTAAAAGCACGTTGTGATACCTTTCGTCAACAGAGTCAACGGTTTCTAGCATCACCATAAGAACACTTAGTAAAATTAGACCAAGCAGGACAATATCAAAAGCTTTTCCTGCTACAGTGTTGGTGCCATAAATTATGATGTGCACCTTTTGTCTAAAAATATCAAATTTTGATTTCACTTTTATTATCTATTGACGCTAAATACCAAATCTACAAAATTATAGTTGAATGCTGTTGAGTACTCTGCTCTTTCTTAATTTACTTATTATTATTGCTTTTTCTTTAATAAAATAAGTGAGTTTTTTTGAACATCAACTATTTTCCCAAAAAAGGTTTTTAAACTATCATAATATTGAGGTTCGTAATAAGACTGAGTAAAATTAAATTTAAAATATAACAAAACAGAATTCTCATTTACAGTTGTTGTAAAGGTAAGTGATCCAGTATTGTTTGGTAGCTTTAAAACACAGTCTTCAGGAGTTTCTAAAATCTCATAAGCGTCACCAATTTCGAGCCTTAGCATATATAAGTAAGCATCTTTATAGCCGAAATCAATAGGGTAAGTTCTTTCTTGTAGTTTAAAAGGGTTTTCTGTGAAGAATTTAAATAAAAACGGATTTAAATAAATGTTATTAGCAGTTATATCACTTTCGTAAACAATTTCAAACTCTTCTTCAAATTCATAACTGGTTTTTCTTTCGCTGAGTACTTTATGGTCTAAGAAGTCAAGGTTTACATAGGTTTCTTTAAAATAATCTAAGTACTGATTGCTATTAGAGTAGTAGCTTCTTTTTAAAGGTAACCCATGGTATCCTGTGGATTTTGAAGAAATTATTCCTGAAATGTTAGCTTCAGCATCTATGCTAAGCTCAGCTTTATAAAATCTTGAAGATACTTTTTCATCACTAATATCTATCCATGAACTAGCATCTTTGAAGTCTAATAATCTTCCGTAGTGATTTAAACATTTAAATGGTATTTCTCCAAAGGATAAGTATTCATCAGTAGCGTCTAAAAAGTACTGCTCGTTGTTAATGGTTGCAGCTACAATAAGATAATTAAATTCAGAGATTACTGGGAAAAGCTTAGTAGGCAATCCATTATTTCTAGTAGAAATTAAAACAGGTTTAACATTGATGTCATTTTCTTCAAGTAAGTTATGAAGTAGGATATTGATTTCTGAAGCACTACCAGATTTTTCCTTTATTAAATTTTTTACTGAAGTGTCTTTAAACAGGTTGTGTTTTCCATTCCACGTATAATTGTTTTGTACGTACTCGAGAATTTTAGAGGCTTTTTTTAGTTCGTCATTTTCATTTATGATACTATCGCTTAGTAAATTTTTTAAACCACCACTTTTTCCTAATTGACGACCTATGTTATTATCTGTTTTTAGTTCTTTATCTGTCGTTTTCCAGTTTTTTGTGATATTATCAACTCTTCCATCAAAACCTCTAAACACTTTAAGTTCATATTCAATCCTAGATAAATAATTACTTTTTGTGGTCATGTAATCTTCTTCAATAAAGGCTGGTATATCTTTCATTATATATCTTGTATCTGTACAATTAGCATAACCACCATTTCCAACTGATAAGCAGTTGTGCCTTATGTTGCTGTCTTGGTGAAACAGTTTTAAAAACCCAACCAGTTTAATGTTGTATTCGTAGTTACCAGGAATGCTAGTATTATACTCGCTATAAAGTTTAGGAATATTTTCTTGAAAGCTCCATCCTTTATATTTGAAAACAAATGGAGACTCTAATGTGTAACTATAAATAATTACAGAACCTTCCTTAATATTTGGAAAAGTAGATTTTACTATAGTATAGTTTTCGTTATATTTTTCTTCAAATATTTCACTGTTTTTAAGTTTAGTTTTAGTGACCGAACCATTTTCAATATTGTATGTGGTAGCTCTTAAATCAGATACTTTTTCCTTTTTGTTTTTGTTGTTGTATAGAAATATTTCCAAATTGGCTTTATCAAATCCGTTTCGGTTAAAAATCTTTACCTTTTTAGTGATTTCGGTTTTAAGTTTAAAACTATTTTTATCTATATAGCTGTTACCATATTCATAAATAACCAAAGCATTAGCAGTCGAGTCCTTTTCGTAATAATTTGTTTCTAGATCTGCTTTTGTTACAGATGCGCCTTCGGAGTTAAAAACAGACTGACCATTAAATGTAAAAGAAGTAAAAAATACAAGTACTAAAGCGAAGTATTTCATTTAGTGTTGATTAAGGTTGATGATTTTTAGATTCTTGTTTTTTCGTAAGTAGTTTTGAATAATATGCTGAGAGTCTCTATTGTTTTCCATTGGAGTGATTAAAGACTCTAATACATCCATATTGGTAATTTGATAGTTTAAATTGAAGTGTCCTAAACCGTTGAACAATCCGTTTTTTATCAATACTACGCTACGCTCATCAACTTCTCGTCCTTTATCAATAATAAGCATATTCTTGTTTGTGTAACTGTTTTTATCAATTAATTGCTTTACACGATTGTTGTAGTCAGTAACATCTTCTTCTTGTATACAAGCTCCTGAGCATTGTTTTATAGTATAGTTAAAGCAATTACTTTTTGTTGGATATACACCAGAAAGCTTTTGACAAAGTTGAAATTCTTCAATAGCTTTAAAGATAAAATGTTTTGCACTTTGCTTATTACTAAATGTGGTAATTGCATGCTTTCTACCATCGGCTTTGTCAATAGTTAGGTTAATGTAACCATTGTCATCAGTAAAACTATATAGCGCATAATTAAAAATGTGTCTGCGTAAAGCTCTATTAAATAAAGGCTTGTTCTTTTTTATTTCCTGAGATTCTTTTAGTAAGGCAATAAGTTCACTGCCAGTTTCTTCATAAGTTACAGCTGCTGTTTGTAGTTGAATTTTTTTAGACTTAGAACTGGTGTTGGTAAAATGTTGGCTAATTCGGTTTTTTATATTGTTGCTCTTGCCAATGTAAATGATTTCACCATCTTCATTGTGTATGTAATAGACTCCAGTACTGTTAGGAAGTTCGTCAATTATACGCTTTAAACTAGGTTTTAGTTTTGATTTTGCTTCAACTTGTATTGCATCTTGAACAATAAATTTTTCAAGGTCTTTGGTCAATAACATTTTAAACAACTTTACAGTTGCCATAGCATCACCAGCAGCTCTATGTCTGTCGCTTACAGGTATTCCCAATGATCTGGTAAGTTTGCCTAAGCTATACGACTCTTGACCAGGAATAAGCTTTTTAGATAACTCTACAGTACACAACGTTTTTCGCTTGTAACCAAAACCCAAACGCTTAAATTCGGTTTTTAAAATACGATAATCAAACTGCGAATTGTGAGCAACAATAATACAATCTTCGGTTATTTCAACAATACGTTTAGCAACCTCATAAAACTTAGGAGCATTTTTGAGCATGTTGCTATTAATGCCTGTAAGGTTTACTACAAAAGGTTGAATTTCTCGCTCAGGATTTACAAGACTTATAAACTGATCAACTACTTTATGACCATCAAATTTGTAGATTGCAATTTCGGTTATACCTTCTTCATTGTACTTTCCACCAGTAGTTTCTATGTCGAGTATTGCGTAAATTTGTTAAAAGTTAAAAGTTAAAAGTTAAAAATAGTTTTGCTCACTGCTCACTGCTCACTGCTCACTGCTCACTGCTCACTGTAATTTCTAGCTCCAAATATACTACTTCCAACTCTAATCATGGTACTTCCGTTTTTAATGGCAAGTTCATAATCGCCACTCATTCCCATTGAGATGGTTTGTAGGTTACAATTTTCAGTTTGAAGCGGCTTTAATGCTTCAAATGTAGTTTTTAGGAACTTAAACTCTTTTTCAATTTGATTGGTATCTTCAGTAAAAGTCGCCATACCCATTACTCCAGTAATACAAACGTTTTGTAGTGTTGAAAATGCTTCAGAAGTTATTAATGCTTTAGCGTCGTTTGCAGACATACCAAATTTACTGTCTTCTTCTGCAATTTTAATTTGAAGTAAACAATTAATAGTTCTATTGTGTTTTTGAGCTTGTTTGTTTATTTCTTTAAGTAACTTAAAGCTGTCTACACCATGAATGAGGTTAACAAAATCAGCCATATACTTTACTTTATTTCGCTGAACATGACCAATCATATGCCATTCAATATCTTTTGGCAATTGCTCGTGTTTGTCAACCATTTCCTGAATTTTATTTTCACCAAAAATGCGTTGACCGCAATTGTAAGCTTCCGTAATAGCGCTTACAGGTTTGGTTTTTGAAACAGCTACCAAAGTAACATGTTCAGGAAGTTGAGATTTTAATGTATTTAGATGTTCTGAAATTGTCATTATTGTTTCAATACTTTTTATAAAATGGTTTTAAAACTCATAAATAGTTACACCACTACGTATTTTGGGTTCTATAAACGTACTTTTTGGTGGCATTTTAAGTCCATCATCAGCAATTTGCTTCATGTCTTCAATATCCACAGGAATCATACCAAAACCAACAGCAAATTCACCATTGTCAATACAGCTCTTTAAATTAACAATATCTTTTTTTCCGTTGATATAGGTAATTCTAGAATCGTTACGTAAATCGTCAATTCCTAAAATAGGCTGTAGAATGGTTTTATATAAAATTTGAGTATCAAGAGCATCTAACGACGATTTAAAATCATAAAGCGATTTTCTAAGATACAGTGAGTAGAACTCACCATCTAAATACATGCTGAAATGATGTTTTTTAGAGGGTTTGTATGGCATAATGCCTCTGTTTTCAATTCGGTAAATAGCATCTAACTGAATTAAAAACTCCTCTTTGGTTAATCCGTTAAGGTCTTTCACAACTCTGTTAAATTCATGAATTTGCAATTCAGACTCGGGAATCAGGTAACTCATAAAATAATTATAAGTTTCAGAGCCATTGTGGTTTGTGCTGTTTTCTTTCAAATCTTTATACAGCAAATAAGATGATGCAGACCTATGATGACCATCAGCAATATACACTGTAGGCATGTTTTTAAACTCCTCTTGAATGGTGTTAATAGTGTTTTGGTTGTCAATCATCCAAAGATAATGTGTGTCTCTGTATGTTGTTGTAAATTCAAACTCAGCGCGTTGTTGCTGTATGTTTGAAATTAGGTTTTGAATTGTACTATTATCAGGATAGGTGAGGAGTACAGGTTCTGCATTAAAACCAACCGTTTTTAAGTAGTCTTTAAACACATGCTCTCTATGAACAATAGTGTCTTCGTGCTTTCGTATCACGTTGTTTTCGTAATCTTCAGCACTTGCCGCAGCTACAATGCCATTAAAAACTTGACCTTCACGATTTACAATTTTATA
Organism: Meridianimaribacter flavus; assembly: GCF_004366715.1. Lineage (GTDB taxonomy): Bacteria > Bacteroidota > Bacteroidia > Flavobacteriales > Flavobacteriaceae > Gaetbulibacter_B > Gaetbulibacter_B jejuensis. The sequence goes on along the minus strand of NZ_SOQZ01000002.1, from coordinate 423,217 downwards.
AACGTAAAAACAATTGGTTTGGTCTTGTACAAAAATGTTATCTTCCTTAAACTCTAAATAGCGATTTTTCACCAGTTTATAGCGTTCAATTCCAGAAATTTCCCTGTCGTATTTATACCCTGGATTTACAATATGTAAAAATGAAAACGGATTATAATCCAATCGTGCTTCCCTTTCAGCTTGTGTATAGGTTTGGTAAGAGCGAGATGCCACCAAACTCACTTTGTCTCTTGTAGGACGAACAGCTTTAAAAGGGATTATTTTTGCCATATTAAGCCTCTTGATTTATTAATTTACAAAACATTGAATAGTCATCATTAGAGTAAAAAATATCTTTGTTTACATGTAAAAATTCTCTTTTAGAAATATATAGCATCCAATATCCTTTTTCTGGTATTACTTTATCTATTTTATTAAAGGGAATTTTTGATTCAAGACCAGCTCTTTTAATAACTATGTGAGACTCATTAAACTCTAGTTCTGCTTTTTCAAAAATTGGTTTATTGTCTTTTGATATAGCCCAAAAATAAAGCCATACAAATATTGCTAATGGATATGTGAAAGCAAATATGACATAAAAAGTAGAGAAATTATCTTGACCAAAATTTTTAATATGAAATAAAGCAGTAATTATAAGTAATGAATAAATCCACCAAGATTTTTTAAATCGTTTTTTAATTACGATTTTGGCGTATTCTTTTTTTGATAAACTATAAGGTTTTGTTTTAATCATATAGAACGTTAAACAAACTGCTTCGCAACGGTTTCAGCTTTTCTACTTTCTGAATAATCATAAAACCCTTCACCAGATTTCACGCCTAATTTTCCTGCTTGTACCATATTAACAAGTAATGGACAAGGTGCGTATTTTGGGTTTTTAAATCCATCATACATGACGTTTAAAATAGATAAACACACGTCTAAGCCAATAAAATCAGCTAATTGAAGTGGTCCCATAGGATGTGCCATACCTAATTTCATTACAGTATCTATTTCGGTTACACCAGCAACTCCGTTGTAAAGCGTTTCAATAGATTCGTTTATCATTGGCATTAAAATACGGTTAGCCACAAAACCAGGATAATCATTAACCTCAACAGGAACTTTCCCTAAGGTTTTTGAGAGTTCCATAATAGTATTGGTAACGTCATCGCTAGTATTATAACCTCTAATAATCTCAACCAATTTCATAATTGGTACAGGATTCATAAAGTGCATACCAATTACTTGTTCTGGTCTTGAGGTTACAGCAGCTATTTGCGTTATGGAAATTGATGATGTGTTTGTTGCTAAAATAGTGTCTTTAGGACAAGCTTCGTCTAGTTGCTTAAAAATATTAAGTTTTAAATCTACATTTTCGGTAGCAGCTTCAACCACTAAGCTCGTGTCTTTAACACCATCAGTAATGCTTGTAAATGTTGAAATATTGCCTAGAGTTTCTTCTTTTTGAGCTTCAGTAATTTTTTCTTTAGCTACCATTCGGTCTAAGTTTTTAGAGATGGTATCCATTCCTTTTTTAAGTGAAGCTTCACTAATGTCTATTAAGTTCACTTTAAAACCACTTTGAGCAAAAGTATGTGCAATACCATTTCCCATGGTTCCAGCTCCTATGACAGCGACATTTTTCATAAATAAAATTAATTTTTGTTCCTGCGAAAGCAGAAGTATTTGTTATCTGTTAGTTTAAAAAAATTAAGAGTTCCATTTAAAACTGCTCAATAATCATTGTAGCTATACGTAAGGCTTCAGTACCATCGTGTAAGGTTACAACTGGTGTTGTATTGGTAGTGATGGCATGAGCAAACGTTTCTAGTTCGTCTAGTATAGCATTATTATTGGCAACTTCAGGATTGTCAAAATAGATTTGCTTTTTGATGCCTTCAGCATTTTGAAGAATCATATCAAAATCACCTGGAGTTTCAGGTGCATCTTTCATTTTTACGACCTCACATTTTTTTTCTAAAAAGTCCACTGAAATGTAAGCGTCTTTTTGGAAAAAGCGTGTTTTACGCATGTTTTTAAGCGATATTCTACTTGCGGTTAGGTTTGCAACACAACCGTTTTCAAACTCTATTCTTGCATTGGCAATATCTGGAGTGTCACTAATTACCGAAACTCCACTTGCCGAAATAGCTTTAACTTTAGATTTTACGACGCTTAAAATGATATCAATATCATGAATCATTAAGTCCAATACCACAGGAACATCAGTTCCTCTAGGATTAAACTCAGCCAAACGATGCGTTTCAATAAACATTGGGTTTTCTAGCTTATCTTTAATAGCTGTAAACGCTGGATTAAAGCGCTCCACATGTCCAACTTGTCCACGAATATCGTGTTGCGCTAACAACTCTCTTATATGTTCAGCTTCTTCTACAGTATTGGTAATAGGCTTTTCAATAAATATATGTTTGCCTTTAGCTATTGCTTTTTTTGCACAATCATAATGCGAAAGAGTTGGCGTAACAATATCTACCATATCAACCGCATCAATAAGCGCGTCAATAGAATTAAAATATTTATAACCAAACTCAGCTTCTACCTTTTTTGCGTTGGCTTCATCAGCATCATAAAACCCTACAAGGTCATATTTTTCAGATTGTTTGAGAAGTCTTAAATGAATTTTACCTAAGTGACCAGCACCAAGTACACCTGCTTTTAGCATTGTTTTTTACGTTTTTAACAAAAATAAGATTTTAGTTTTAGAAATTCTAGATTAGAAATTAGAAAAAATGGTTAAACTTCAACTTTTAGACTTTGAACTTTTTTGGGTTTGAATTACCTTAGCAACGAAAACCTGCCATACATTGAAAGATACATTTAAGCATCAAGGATTACGACAACAATTGGTTAATACCATTAAAGAAAAAGGTATTACAAACGACAACGTTTTAAAGGCTATTGGAAAAATACCAAGACATTTATTTATGGATTCTGGTTTTTTAGACCATGCCTATCAGGATAAAGCGTTCCCAATTGCTGCAAACCAAACTATCTCGCAACCTTATACTGTAGCTTTTCAAACCGAATTACTACAAGTAGAAAAAGGACACAAAATACTTGAAATAGGCACGGGAAGTGGTTACCAAACTGCTGTGTTATGTTTGTTAGGAGCTACTGTGTATAGTATTGAACGCCAATTAGAGTTGTTTAAAATTACTAGCAAGTTTTTACCAAAACTAGGTTACAGACCTAAAAAATTAATTTTTGGTGATGGTTATAAAGGCTTAAAAGAAGAAGCTCCTTTTGATAGTATTATTGTAACTGCTGGAGCACCAATGGTGCCTAAAGCCTTGTTGGGTCAATTAAAAATTGGTGGACGTTTGGTGATTCCTGTAGGAGAGGATGTGCAAACCATGACCTTGTTTGTTAGAAAAGGGCCAAAAGACTTTGAGCAAAGAGAGTTTGGTGAGTTTAGGTTTGTGCCAATGCTTGAAGATAAAAACTAGTTGGCGATAATTATGAAAAAAAACGTCATAATCATATTAGTATTTATGTTTTCCATAAACATATATGGATTTCATAAAGACAAATACTATCAAAAGAACTTTGGCAACATAAAGACATTTGTCAAAACCGCATGGGAAAATTATGGCTCTACAATTGATGTTGAATTGATTGGAAAATTAGCTCAAGAACTATCTGAAAGACTATCTTATAAAGACACAATAATACTTGAATTTCGCCATGATTATACTACTCAATTTCCACCTCTAACTATTGTTGAAAATGGAAATCCTAATAAAATTTATCTAATAAATGAAGATTTACAATACATCAAAAAATGGCAAAAGGAAAGTTATAAATTTAAAAATGGTAAATCTGCTATTTGTATTAGACAGCTAAATAGTGAATTTGATATCTGGAATACTCTAAAGCTTATAGAATATTGCATAACGAATGAATTTGATTCTAATTTAAGAAAATCAAAATATGATTATCCTTATGACGATTTTGACAGTAAAATTGATGAAATTTCTTATTTCGGAATGGAAACTGAGCTCATTAGAACTATAACCCAATCCGAAAATTCAGCTTTGCTTGCAGAACTTAAAGAAGAAAAAATAGAATTTTACTCTGATAAAAATATAAACGGTTATTATCAAAATGGACTATACTGTTTCGATTCAAGCAAATTAAAATTCAAGACTGAAACATTATCATATTTAACTAATCTAGATAAAGGTGTTTGTATCTTCAATTCAATTGACACTTTTGTTTATTTGTCTGATACAGTTCAAAATCAAAAAGTTCACAAATTGGATTCAGAAGGTATTTATCCTTTTTATTCATATGGCTTTAATATAATAGAACATAAACAATTAGATAGCGGAATCTTTATTAGAAGAGCTGGAAGAGGAATGAAAGGATTTGTATTCTCTGAGGAAAATAATGAAATCATAGAAGTTATAGAAAAATAACTATTGCCAACAATGGCTATAAGTAATTGCTCGTTCTTGCCTACTTCTGAAAATCCGAGAGGATTTTCAGTCTGGTATGTACTTGCAAAGTTAAGTACTAAATCACGCAACGAAATTATACACGAGACCGTTAGTTTTTAAACGATCAGAGCATCAAAAAACATTAATCTCGTAAATAAATACTAGGTATAGGGTTTTTAGCAGTTTCTTTTGCCCAATATAAATTAATAATCCACCAACGTTTTCCGTCGTAAAGCAATTGTATGCTATTAATACCTCTCATAAACGGTTTACTGTCTAACTTGCTATGATAGGCTTCATAAGTACTAAAAACATGAGTAATGTTGCCAAAGGTTTCGGTTTTTCTATGAATTTCTTTTTCAATAAAACCATTTTCAACCAACCATTTTGCTGATGACTTTATATAGTCTTGAGGCGACATGTAGCGCACTCTGTAAATACTGTCTTTGGGTTTTGTAGATGCTATAAGTTTAGCCTCAGGTTTAAATAAATATTTAAAAAGGTCCCAATTGCGCTCTTCTTCTTTTTCGCCTGAAATAACCTTGTACAAGGTCGTAACAATAGAGTCTAGCGATTTCACATTTTTAGTATAATCAGGAACTGTAGCGATGTCTTGTGCTTGTGTTGAAAACGCTATCAACACAAACAAAATAGTGCAAAATTTATTCATACTTCAAAAGTAATTAAAAAAACTTGAGACCAAACAAAATGGCATCACTTTGAAATCCGCTTTGGTAGGAACGTAAATAATCCAGTCGTAAAAATCTAAACTTCCCAAAACCAATATTGTCTATACCAATGGTATATTCTTGATAAGGTTTGTTGTCTGGTGTTGCAAGGTTGTGTGCACCAATTATTAAATTGAAATTGAGCTTGTTTAATAACGGAATCTTCCCAAGGATAAACCCATTAAAATCGTGTTCAGCATGCATTTCTAAGTATGAATCGTTTGTACTTGCAGTATAGTAAGGTAAATTATTAAAAACATTTAAGTATGAACCTTGTCCAATATGGGTTTGGTTACCATTAAAGTGTTGGAAATCCATAAACGCAATATCATCAGCATTAAAGAATTTACCTGCTTTTATGTTGTATTGAAATAGGCCTTTATCGGCAATATTAAAGCTTTGGGTAAGTCTTGCTTTTACTTGGTCAAAATTGTAATCATCTACTGAAGCCGAAAACCCTTTTTCATAGCCTAAGTAAAGCGTTGGGAACTTTCTGTTTGGGATATTGTATTTACTATCAGGATAACTTAAGTAGTCTTGGTCAAAGTTTATTCTTGCATCAAGACTCGCTTTTATAATGTTGTGTGTTTCAAAAGGAGCAACACCATAAGCTGTTGGATCTATTGGGTTGTTGCTAGTGTAATCTCTGTCATCTTGCGGAGACCAAGCTTGGTCTGTAGTGTTAAACAATGCTTTTCGTTGTTGGTAGCTTAGGCTTGCGTTAAGTCTTAGTCCATTAAAAACTTCGTCAGAAAAGGCTACATTAACATAGCTTAAGTCATACAGCTTCATGTAGTTCTTTTCTGCTAATAGCGAATATGCTGAATTGAGCAGATTAGAAATAGGTTCGCTAGAATTGAATTGCTGCACAACAACACCTCCAGAAACCGATAAAAATGGTCTGCTAACATCATTAAACTTATAAGTTGCGCTAAGCGTTCCTCTTAATCTGTCGTCACTAAAACCATAATTTAGGTTTCCGTTTATGCTTAAATATCTTTTATAGTCATCATAGTTTTTTCTGAAATAACCACCAACATTTGCATTCCAACCTTGAACAGTGTTAAAACTTATTTTTGATATTGGCGAAGTGATACCAGCACTCCAGTTTTCATAAGTGTTTGAATAATTGTAACCTGAAAGAATATCGCCTAATTTAAACTTGTTGTTTACAGCATCTACTGAGTCTTTGTAGGTTTTGGAGTCTCTAACCACTTGAATGCTGTCTTTCTTTTGATAGTCTAAAACTTCTTCGTCGGTAAGCGGAACTGGTCTTAGTGTTTTCCAGTAGGTAGAATCTTTTTTATTGGCTTCGTCTTCAAAAGAGACTATTTCTCTGCCAAAATCTTTTTGGGTTAAATCTGTATTAAAACTGTAATTGCTGTAAACCGCAGTAAAACGACCATCTCCTTTTATACCAAATAAGCCATATTGAAAATCAATAACCTGAGAAATTTTTGCCCAAATAGCATAGTTTTGAGAGTAGGAGTAGTTTTGAGTGATGGTTATTTTGTCAGCAGCAGGAATTTTTGCTTGAATACCTGTAATATCCAATTCAATTCCATAAACCGTCCATTGGTCTTCAACAATATAGATAAACCCTGAAAACACTGGGTCGTTGTCTCGTTTTGGCGTCGCTTTAATTTTATTAATGAGATTACCTTTGTCATCATAAAACACACCTTCTAGCTTGTAATTGTAGTACCCAAAAGCGTTGTTTGCAATAGGAGAAACAATTTGATTACCAAGTTCAATAGTATTATCATAAATTTCAAAATCTACATCAATAGCATTGTTAAAGCTAAAACCATTATCGTCTCCACTAACTTTTGAAGCTATTATTTTTTCTTTTAACCTGTTAGGTCTTAAAAATTCTAGTTTTGAAACCGTTTCTGAAAGGTAAATAACACCACTTCTTGTAGAATCGAGTCCACCACCAAGATCACCAATTTCCTGTCCTAGTATTTTCTCAGGAGCGTTTTTAATTCTAATTAAACCTCGTGAGTAAAAATCGGCTTTGTAGCTTTGGATTTTTTCAAGGTTTTCTTTTCGCTTAGCGATTGCTTGCCTAATAATTTTATTGGCAGGATTTTCTTCGGAATTAATAACTACTTCGTTAAGTGTTATTTCCTCGTCAATTAGTACTGCATCTAAAGTGTATGGAAAACTGCTGATGTCAACCTTCTTTTTTAAAGTTTTATAGCCTAAAAACTGAAAAACAACAGTATGAGTTCCTGTTTTGGTCAGGTTTAGCTCGTAGTAACCTTCAGTATTACTGGTGGTTCCTGTGTAAGTGTTTTCAATGTAAATGTTTACAAAAGGTAACGCTTTGTTGTTTTTATCGGTAACTGTACCTTGTATTTGAGCGAATGAGGTGTAAGCGGTAAAAAAGCAAAGGGCAAGAAGTAATTTTTGTTTCATTAGGTTGTTGATTGATGGTTTCTATAATAATAGACGCACTTTTTTATAAAAAGGTTGCCTTAAGAACATCAAACATAGCTATAATTTTTAGCTGTAATTGTTAAACTATCCTAAATTACTTATAAATTTTCTTAATTCTATCAAGATTTCGCTTATTGTCTCTGTCTTTAATCGTATCGCGTTTGTCGTATAGTTTTTTACCTTTTCCTAAAGCAATTTCTACTTTAGCTAAGCCTTTTTCGGTAATAAATACTCGCAAAGGAACAATAGTGTTTCCTTTTACATTTACTTCGCGTTCTAGTTTTTTAAGCTCTCTTTTGTTGAGTAATAATTTGCGTTCAGCCTTTGGTTTATGGTTGTAGTAGTTGCCATACACATATTCTTGTATGGTCATGTTAATAACAAAAAGCTCGCCTTTGTCATTAAATTCGCAAAAACTTTCTGCAATAGACGCTTTACTATCTCTAATAGATTTTATTTCGGTACCAGTTAATACAATACCAGCAGTGTAAGTATCAAGAATTTCATACTCAAACTTGGCTCTTTTGTTTTTTATGTTTACTGGTTTTTGCATAGGAGCACAAAGCTACGCTTTTTTTGCATTTACCAAAAGAAACTAAGCTTACTCTATAGTCAATAATTGATGTGAAGCAACACCATTTGTAACCGTTACAATGAATAATGATGTGTAATTACTTTCATCTAGTTGCTTGTAAACCTCTTCACCAATAATTATGTTTGCAAACATAGGTGTTGTATTGCTGTGTCCTACAACCAATACGGTTTTGCCTTTGGTGTTTTCGATAAATGCTTTTTTATCCATTTTAAAAGGATCGTAGGTTGTGATTTCCAAATTGTGTTTTGAAGCAGAGGGTTGTGCGGTTTCTATTGTTCTGTGGTAGTTGGTAGAGTATACTGCATCTAATTTGATATTGGAAAGCACAGTACTCCATTTTACAGCTCTTGATTGTCCTTCTTTGGTTAAATGCGGATTTCTATTACTAGAGTCGCTAGTGTCTTTTTCTGCATGTCTAATAAAATAGTAGGTTGTAATTTCAGAAGGGGAAACGTCTTGAGCATTTACCATTGGTATTAAACCAAAAGTGAATACTAGGAGTAAAACATATTTCATACTAAATAAAAACAAATGATGATTACCAAAAATATAGGGTAATCACCATTCGCTATAATAAATATATGTTAAAGTTTTGATTTGTAGCTGCTAGTAGTTGGCAGTTGCTAAGGAGCCATTAATAATATCAACTCCAGCGGATGTGCCTATTCTATCAGCACCTACATCAATATATTTTTTTGCAGTTTCGTAATCTCTAATGCCACCAGAGGCTTTAATTTTAGCATTATCGCGTACAGTCTTTTTTATGATTTTTACAGCAGTAAGTGTAGCTCCACTTTTTGTAAAACCAGAAGAGGTTTTAATAAAATCTACTTTAGCATCTAAGCAAATTTCACTGGCTTTAATAATCTCATTTTTTGAAAGTTCGCTAATTTCTATAATTACTTTTAAAGGTATTCTTCCAATAGCAAGTTTAACATCGCTTATGTCTTTAAATACCGCAACATAGTTTTTGCTTTTTAGGTAACCAATATTAATTACCATATCAATTTCATCAGCTCCTTTTTCAATAGCGTCTTTAGCTTCAAATACTTTAGCTTCGGTGCTCATTGCTCCAAGAGGAAACCCAATAACAGAGCAAATCTTTACACTGCTTCGTTCTAATAATTGTTTTGCTAACGCTACGTAGCTGCTATTAATACATACAGAAAAAAACTGATGCTCCTTGGCTTCATTGCATAAGTCGATAATATCCCTTTCTGTAGTATCGGATTTTAATAAAGTGTGGTCAATATATTTATTGATCTTCATGGATGTAGGTTAATAGTATTATTCACAGTTCTTCATAATCATGAGGGAACCTGTGAGTAAAGGTTAATAATACAGTTTATGTAAATTGAGGACTAATAGCAATTCAAATTTAGTAAAATAATCTTATATATTTTAATGCAAAAACCTAAAGTTTTATTGTGTTGACGTTAAAGTTTCCTAATGTTTTCAATAAAAAAACCTCTATAAAAGAGGTTTTGTATTGATAATGAGAATGTTGTTTTTTTTACATTATAGGTTTTACTGTGTAGCCTTTTTTCTGTAATAATTTTATCACTCCATTTTCTCCAGGTAAATGTCCTGCACCAACACCAAAAAAAGTAGGTTGCTGTTTAGCGAAGTCTTCTATTTTAGCAATCCAGTTTTTGTTTCTGTTGTCTAAAATGACATCTTTGTGCTTAGTATTGGTAAGATTAACATCTTCTTCCATAAGTTTAGCAAGTCCTTCAATATCTTTTTCAACATAAAGCGCCATCATTTTTTGAAAAGCAGCTTTATCAAAACTCATATTGTCTTTAGCTGATCGTAATAAGTCCTGTGCTTGGTCTTTATAAGGAATTTGATCAAAAACTGCCATTTGTTCTTCTACAGTTTCTAGACCCAAAACTTCTTCTTCTTGTTCGTGAGCTATTTTCATAAGTTCGTTTTCAAACGATTGTACTGCTGCACAGTCTAAAAGTTTTGGATACATCATAGCTGTTATAAAAAACGGTTTGATGTTACCAATCATTTCAGCAGGCATTCCTGTTTGTGTTTTTAAAAAGTCACTAAGAATTGTGTAGTCTTCAGCACTCACTAAATCCTTGAGGGTTTTACCATCTTTCATATATATATCGTTTGCCATTTTCATTGCCATAGAAGGGTCGTCCATATCTACTTCTAAAACTAGGAGTGATGTGTCGTCTAAGGCTTTTTTGATATTAGCATCTAAAGAAGCATCACAGGTCATGTGAATGGTTCCATACAGATAAGAAGGTTGTTCTAATCCGTTTCCAGAAATTTCCCAAAGTAAAGATTTTTCAAGGGTTTGAGCAGTGCTAGTTGTTGAAAGTAAACTAACTGCAAACAGTAAAAGAAAAGTAAAGTGTCTCATAATTGTGTTTTTTTAATTAGTGTATAGATGCTTAAAAATGTTACAAAAAAAAAGCAACACTCCTCTAATCAAAGACTTGTGCTGCTTTCACTAACCAACCAATATAAAGACGTTTTAAAACTACATTTGTTACAGTGTTTAGTATTCTTCTGAAACTAAATCCCCTTGGTTTCTAAATACTAATTTATCATCAAAAGCATCCAGTAAAATAATACTGTCTGTAGATACTTTTCCAGATAGTATTTCTTTACTTAACTCGTTTAATACTTCTTTTTGTATTACGCGTTTTACAGGTCGTGCACCATATTCTGGATTATAACCTTTTTCAGCTAAATACTCAACAGCTTCAGGTGTTGCGTCAAAAGTGATGCCTTGTTTTGCAATCATTTTAGTAATGCCTTTTAGTTGTAAACCAACAATAGCTGTAATGTTTTCCTTACTTAAAGGCGTAAACATAATAGTGTCATCAATACGGTTTAAAAACTCTGGTCTTACCGATTGTTTTAATAAGGCTAACACATCTACTTTTGCAGCTTCCATAGCAGCATCAATATCTTTTGTAGCTTCAAAACGCTCTTGTATCACATGACTTCCCATATTTGAAGTCATAATGATTATCGTGTTTTTAAAATCTGCTAAACGTCCTTTGTTGTCTGTTAGATGTCCTTCGTCTAGTACTTGTAATAAGATGTTGAAGGTATCTGGATGCGCTTTTTCAATTTCATCCAATAATACTACAGAATACGGTTTGCGTCTTACGGCTTCTGTCAATTGTCCGCCTTCATCATAACCTACATATCCTGGAGGCGCACCAACCAATCTGCTTACTGCGTGACGCTCTTGGTATTCGCTCATATCTATACGCGTCATCGCATTTTCGTCATCAAACAGATATTCAGCTAATGCTTTAGCCAATTCGGTTTTACCAACACCTGTGGTTCCTAAAAACAAGAAGGTTCCGATAGGTTTTTGCGGGTTTTGTAAACCTGCACGACTACGTCTTACAGCATCACTTACAGCAGCAATAGCTTCTTCTTGTCCAACCACACGCTTGTGTAATTCGTCTTCAAGCTTTAGTAGTTTTTCACGTTCGCTTTGTAGCATTTTGGTAACAGGAATTCCTGTCCATTTTGCAACTACTTCGGCAATATCATCATAAGTGACTTCTTCCTTAATCAATGAGTTTCCAGATTGATTCTCTTGAAGTTCTTTTTGAAGTTTATCTAACGATTCTTGGGCTTCCTTAATTTTTCCGTAGCGAATTTCAGCTACTTTACCATAATCGCCTTCGCGTTCGGCACGTTCAGCTTCTAGCTTATAGTTTTCAATAGCCTGTTTGGTATTTTGAATATTGTCAACCACTTCTTTTTCGCTTTTCCACTTGGCGTAAATTTCGTTACGTTCTTCTTTTAGGTTTGCTAAATCTGAACGTAAAGACTTTAATTTAGCTTCGTCTTTCTCACGCTTTATGGCTTCAATCTCAATTTCCAACTGCATGATTTTTCTGTCTAAAACATCCAGTTCTTCTGGTTTTGAATTGATTTCCATACGTAGTTTAGATGCAGCTTCATCCATTAGGTCAATGGCCTTGTCTGGAAGAAAACGGTTGGTGATATAACGCTCTGATAATTCAACAGCACCAATAATCGCTTCGTCTTTAATACGTACTTTATGATGTGTTTCGTACTTTTCTTTAATACCACGAAGTATTGAAATAGCACTTTCGGTATCAGGTTCATCAACCATTACTTTTTGAAAACGTCTTTCAAGAGCTTTGTCTTTTTCAAAATACTTTTGGTACTCGTCTAACGTTGTAGCACCAATAGCACGTAACTCACCACGTGCTAACGCAGGTTTTAAAATGTTGGCAGCATCCATAGCGCCTTCTCCTTTTCCAGCACCAACAAGTGTGTGAATTTCGTCAATAAAAAGTACAATGTCGCCTTCGCTTGTGGTTACTTCTTTTACAACCGCTTTTAGTCGCTCTTCAAACTCACCCTTGTATTTAGCACCAGCAATAAGTGCTCCCATATCCAAGGCAAATATTTGCTTATCAACTAGGTTTTCTGGGATGTCACCATCTACAATTCTATGTGCTAAACCTTCGGCAATGGCGGTTTTACCAGTCCCAGGTTCACCAACAAGAATTGGGTTGTTTTTGGTGCGACGTGATAAAATTTGAAGAATTCTACGTATTTCTTCATCACGACCAATAACAGGATCCAATTTTCCGTCTTTGGCTAATTGGTTTAGGTTTTTAGCGTATTTGTTTAACGAGTTGTAAGTGTCTTCTTGACTTTGAGACGTTACTCGATCACCTTGACGTAGCTCATCAATGGCTTTTACAAGGTCTTTTTCAGTAACGCCTTGGTCCTTTAGCATTTGTGCAATCTTACTGTTAGACTTAAATACAGCAAGAATAAGATGCTCAACAGACACATAGTCGTCATTCATTTTTTTAGCAATAATTGCTGCCTCGTTAAGGCTTTTTCCAGCTTCGCGAGAAAGCATAATGTCACCACCAGATACTTTAGGTAAACTTTCCAATTGCTTATCTAAAACCTGTTGTAGGGTCTGAACGTTTACATTTAGCTTTTTTAAGATAAATGGTAATACGTTTTCATCAACAAGCGTAATGGCTTTAAAAATATGCTCATTTTCTATTTGTTGATGTTGTAAGCTTTGGGCAAGCTGTTGTGCTTGCTGTATCGCTTCTTGTGATTTTATTGTATAATTATTAAAGTTCATGTGTTTAAATTTTTCCTTTCTTTTGTCAGGTCGAGTGAAATTCTGATAAGAATTTAGTATCGAGACCTAATGTACTTATCGATACAATTTTTTTAAAAAATCACTCGAAGTGACTAATTGTGTTATTTTTGTTTTCAACGTGTATAAGTCAATAATCTTACCAATACGTTTTGTGAGACAAAATGTCGTTTTGGAGCAGTTACAGCGTGACTTTTAGTCAGTTTGTAAGATTTTAATTTTTGAACGACTTAGTAGTATAATGTATGAATTCCGTATCGAGACGGAATGAAAAAAACAAATGTTATGGGATTTTTAAAAAACATATTTGGCTCTTCAGAACCTAAAGATGAAAAGGTATTGCCTTGGATATTTTTAGACGATATACAACAATTAGGTTTTATAGAAGAAAAGTCTAAAACCAAACCACAACTTATTTTTAAGCACTCTACACGATGTGGTATTAGCCGAATGGTTATGCGACAGTTTGAAGCGCAATATCCTTTTAACAGTGACGATGTGGATTTGTACTATTTAGATTTATTGACCTATCGAGACATCTCCAATGCGATAGCGCAACGTTTTGATGTATTTCATGAATCTCCACAATTACTAGTGGTAAAAAATGGAGTAGTGGTTACTGCTGCTTCGCATGGTGCTATTAACGATTTGGATTTGAATACTCTTACTTAAAAACTACGTAACGTTACGTATAGATTTTTAATTTTTAAATGCTAACTTCGTTTAACTCTCGATATGGGTTATAAAAAGCAATTTATATATTTTAAAGAGTTAGCAAATATTAGAACCAAGTCTATGAAAGGTATATATATAACAATCATACTTTCTATTTTTTTTAGTTGTTCTTCATCTAAAACGGCAATTAGGGAAGTGAAATGTCCGGAAATTTACAAGAATAAGTATACGGAAATTTTGAATGAAAAATATGTTGCTGTAAATGGTATAGACACTACAGAAATTAATGAAATTAGATATGAGTGTGTATATTCTGCTTTTTACACTCATAAAGTGATGTATGATAAATTTGGGAAATGGGATAAGGAAATTTTTCCGAGTAACAGAAATCACCCAATACTAATGTGGAATAATATAGACCTTTTGTCAAACGGAAAAAAATATACAGTTTTTACAAACGGACTAGAGGAATGGAAACATATTTACGCATCTGTTATGATATTAGATGAAAAAGAAAGAGACGTTTTGACGGAACAAACTGAAGAAAAAATCGCAATAACTAATCTCTTTGGAGAGTTGATAAAACACCACAATCCAGAAAAGAAAGATTTTTATGAAGTTTATTGGAAAATGGTTGACCAAAAGCGTTAGAATCTAATTAAGCAATACCAAAAGAATAAAAAACGTTTATTAAAAAAAGCTATAAGTAATTGCTTGTTCTCGCCTAAAAAAAAATTATCGTCCTGAATTAAAATGAGCTTAGGGAAAGTCAAAAACATCTTTTTTAAATACTTCAAAGTTTGGTGGATTCCAATTTTGTTGTATTTGATTCCTTTGATGGCATTTCAACTTGGAGAAGTTTTGAAAAGCGACTCAATAATTAATTTTTCTCTGATGTTATTTTTTCTAAATATTATAGGAAATATAGTATCAGCAATTGTTCAAATAGTTATTAAAAAGTGGTACTTCTTAATCCCACAAATACTGATTTCAGGATTTTTATTTGTTTTTGTATCAATCATTTTTACTTTTTCTCCACCAGACTACTACGGAGTAAACAAAGAAATTCCAAAAGACATTGAGATTTATGAACCCTTAGAAAAAGAACCAACTGAAAATGACTTTGGGAAATTTGATTTGGTTTTGGCTTCATCTTTTCAACCAGGAATTTATATTTACTTTACAAATTATAAATCGACTGAAAAAGGAAACTTTTACATAAAAGCATTTGAAGTGACTTCTAATGACCACCTTTCAGCAGATAGAATGAAAATTAAGTCTAAAGTCAATGTAGAAAATCTCGAATCTAAATTATATTCTGGTGAAATCATGATTTATGAAGGTTCTTGGGGAGATAAATATGGAGCGAGAATTGAATTATGGTTCGAACCTCTAAATGGTAGTAAGGATTACAAAATAACAGAGCGAAATTATATAGTAGAAGGATGGATGAGATAAAAATTAGTTACAAAAATGTGTAACTGTATGTGGTTATATGAGACTGTTACCCAAAACACACCCAACAAGGGTGTGTTTTATTGATGCTATGTTGCGATGTGTTGATTTTGTGGTTTATAAAAGTTAAATTCGTTTCGGTTTGTTGATAAGTAAGCAACAAAATATATTGGGTTTATGACATTTCATCAAAACCATTTAACAATTCAGGAATTATTAATTTTAATTCTTACCAAAGTAATAGACTTTTGCAAGTGTAAATAACTAACACTAACACATACTACTATGAGCAAAAAGAAAACCATAATACTAAGGGTCATTTTACTTGTTGGGACTGTAACCTCATTGTTTTTTGTACCATGGTTATTGGTAAAAGCTTGGATACTTCCATTACCAAATACGGTTCAAGAACAGCTAGACGAAGCCATAGGTCATGGGTTTGACGGAATGGTTGTGTATGTAGACCAAGCCAACAAGCCACCTCAGTATTTTGCTTCTGGTTGGCACAATAGAGATACTAAAATACCAGCTAAACCCAATGCACTTTTTAAAATTGCCAGTATTAGCAAGTTGTACGATGCTGTTGCTGTTACTAAGTTGGTCAACGATGGTAGGCTTTCATTAGATAAAACCATTGCAGATTACCTACCAGAACTTGTAGGACGAATTGAAAATGCCGATAAAATAACTTTACGATTAATGATTCAGCATCGAAGTGGGATTCCTAATTTTACTGATACGCCAAACTTTTGGGGAAATCCAGCAACTAGCTATGAAGAAAGTCTTGCGTTGATTTTGGATACACCAGCCAATTTTAAACCAGATGAGGACTATGAGTATTGCAACACCAATTATTTGTTAATTAATAAGATTATGGACGATGCTTTAGGGTATCCAAACTATCAATTTATAAAAGAGGAAGTATTAATACCATTAAAGCTTAACAATACGTTTGGTTCGTTAAGCGAAGTCAATATTGATGATGTAATGAGTGGTTATCATGTTGGGTATCCTTATGATTTAAAAGAGGACGAACGCGGTATGGTAGCCACTGCAGAAGATGTAGGTACATTTTTAAGAGCATTGAATGATGGTTCACTATTTAAAGAGGGAGAACAGGACATTTATAGTTCTATATATGAATACGAACACTCTGGTTGGGTTCCAGGATATCAAAGTTTTGCTAAATACTACAAAGATATTGATGCTGTGGTAGTACAGTTTTACAGTACAACCGATCCAAAACTCTACAACTGGAACCTATCGGAAATAGTGAACAGCAGAATTAAAAAAATAATAAGCAAAGACAAAACAGAATAGAGTTAGATAAGCATTAAAACAATTAGTGAAAACACCCAAGTAGGGTGTTTTTTTGGTTCAACTACGTAACGTTACGTATTGTCTGGTGTTTGGAGAGTATGTATATTGCTCTATTCTAGATGTATAAATCGAATAATTTAAAAACCTTAAGACATTAAAATACTATTTGTAGCCTATGCTATAAATGTTTCGTTGACGCTTTTTTTAACCAACCTGAAAGACACCCATTTTGGGTGTTTTTTATTGGTGTTATTTTGTGATGTGTTGATTATGTGGCTTTTAAATGCTAACTTAGCTTGGTGGTTGATATAGATAATTAAAAACAATCCATATTTTTATAAGACTACATACAAGCTGAAAAAAACATAGAATTATGGAAATTTTAGATGCAATTTTAAATGTAGATCCCAACTATATAATAATCGGTTTGTTGGCTTTTTTCTTTACGCTCGAACAGCTGTTAGACAACCCTTTTTCTTTCAAAAAACGCGGAATCCATTTATTACAAAACATTCTTTTTCAAATAGTATTTTTTGCAATTAACTTATTTTTCATTTCTATTTTAGTCTATTGTATTGAGTGGCTTAACTCTCATGAAATAGGACTTCTTTTTTTATTTGATATACCGTTTTGGATAAAACTAATTTTAAGTGTAATGCTTTTTGATTTTGCGACATATTGGTTACATAGAGCGTCGCACAAAGTTCCTCTTTTATGGCGATTGCATAGAGTGCACCACAGTGATACAACTATGGACTCTTCAACAACATTTAGGTTTCATCCTATTGAGCTCGCAATTATTTACCAAGGCGGTAATATTGTAGCAGCAGGAATTTTTGGATTAGATGTAACAGCATTGGCTTTTTACTATTTCATAGTTTACATTTTCTTCTTTTTAGAACATTCAAATTTAAATTACCCTAAATGGTTAAATACTACACTAGGCTTAATCTTTGTGATGCCAGATCATCATAGAGTGCATCACCACCAAGAACAATTTTATACAGACTCAAACTTTGCAGATATTTTTATCATTTGGGACCGAATTTTTGGAACGTTTAAACTAATTCCTACTGCACAAATGAACTATGGCTTAATTGAATTTGAAGAAGAAAAAAAACAGTCCTTTCTCTATTTAATGAAAAGTCCATTTATAAATATTAAAAGAAAATAAAACCGCGTTTTAACCTGATATTCTAATGGTGTTTTATGGGTTTTGATTTGTGATGTGTTGACTATGTGGTTTTTAAGTGTTAAATTGCTTAGCATAGATAATAAATAGTCTTGATACACTAACCAATCAATATAATAGTATGAACCGTAAAAAATTTTTAAAGTCTACAGCAGTTGGTATTGGAGCATTTTCAATGATACCTATGCTTAATGCTTGTAAAACAGAATCGACAAAAGAGGCTGAAAGCGAATCTTCAGAGGTTAAAGAAAAGCCTTCTTTAGAGCATAAAATAGTTACTAATGATAATGGTGATGCGTTGAATGTTTTGGGCGATAATCAAACTATTAAGCTAACAGGAAAAGTTACTAATGGACAATTTACATTAATAGAACAAAACAATGACCCTGGAGTAGGAATTCCGCCTCACGTTCATGAAAACGAAGATGAAGTATTTCAAGTACTGTCTGGTAAGGTTGAAATGAGCATAGACAATACCACTACTGTTCTGCAAGCTGGCGATTTAATTTTTTGCCCTAAAGGTGTACCACATTCTTGGAGAGTTGTAGGCGATGAAAAAGCTAAGGCAATGTTAAGTATTTTTCCAGCTGGATTAGAGGATATGTTTTCAGAATTATCGCAATTACCTAGTGGACCTCCAGACATGAAAAAGGTTACTGATATTTGTGCAAAGTATAAATTAAAATTTGTTTAAATCTAGTCCCTTTATCACTCTATAGTTGAGAGGTATTAGACAAAATAAACACATTAAAAAAACATTCAAAATGGGTGTTTTTGTGTTAGTACAGTTACAAATTGATTTTATGCTTAAAAAAAATTAATTTCGTGATGTTACTATAAACAGATATAATTACTTGTAATAATGTAATTTAAAATAAAAACAATGAAACACATTAGAATAATTATTATAACGATATTGCTAAGCTCATTTAGTGTTCACAATTCACTTTTTGCTCAAAGTAGTAGTGAACAAAGGTTTCAAACCAAATTAAATCAAACTCTTGAAAAAAACAAAAAAGGACTTATAGATTACGATACAACTTTTAAGGAAATATGGTCTCATTTACAATTTGTTTCAAAAGAAAAGGAAAAGTTTAATTGTGTCAATAATAACCGTAAAGCCTTGCAAGAAGTTGATGTGCTTTATCCTATTTATAAAGCAATGCGTGAAGGTAGATATATACCAGTATATAACCCTATAACCGAAAAATGTAATGATTGTGAAATAAGCTTAGGTTTAGTAAAATATGCTGCTAATTCAGGTAATGCCGATGCTAATTGGTATTTAGGATTGCTTTATGATTCGACCAGTAGGTTCCATAGTGATTTTAATTTTAAACCAGATTTCCAAAAGTTTCAAGATTATCTATCTAAAGCGCATCAGTTAGGTCATAACGAAGCTGCAATTGTACTTGCAAATGCCTTTACAAACAAACAAAAATATTCTAAAGCTGTCGAGTGGTATGTTAAAGTAAAAAGTCACTTACGCTCCCAAGCACTTACATCAGTTAGTGTTATTTACAGAGAAGGAAAAGGTGATGTTGTTAAAGACCAAAAAACAGCTAACGATTATCTAGTGGCTGCAGTTAATGATAAAGGCAGTGACCCTTCAAGTAAAGAGTATGCTCAATTTCTCTATGCTAAGTATTTGTATCTTGGAATTGAAGGGTTTAATAAAGATATCCAAACAGCAAAAAAAATATTACAAGCCTTAAATTATAAAGAGGATTATAGTGCTGAAAAATTTATAAAAGAACACAACATAAAGTTTTAAAAGTTAATACACTTATATGCTCTGTGTTTTGTATCTAATTTTATACGCTCTATCTTAGCTTAAGATAAAATGTAATCATGAATAAATTTACACTGTTACTTTTAGTATTTACACTAACGTTAAGTTGCTCAAACAATGAGAAAACCAGTAAAACCAAAGAGGAGTTAATCCAGTTGCAAACTGAACTAGACAGTATAAAGCAGTTGTACAAAGACAATATAAAAACTACAACCAACCAAATAGCTACATTTTTAACCTTTCAAAAAGGAGATGCCGAACAAGCCATGAACTTTTACATAAACTTGTTTGATAATTCTAAAATTGAAGATGTAAAACGTTGGGGAAAAGATGTTCCAGGACAGGAAGGAACAATAATGCATGCAACATTTAGTTTAAACGGAAAACAGTTTATGTGTAGCGATAGTCCTGCAATACACGATTGGGGATTTACTCCAGCAGTTTCTAATTTTGTAGAGTGTAAGGATAACAGTGAACTAGAAGAATTATTCACAAAACTATCAGAAAACGGAACAGTGATGATGCCATTAAACAACTACGGTTTCAGTCAGAAATTTGGATTTGTCGAAGATCAGTTTGGTGTGTCTTGGCAACTCAATTTAAAATAAAAACGAGGGTAATCTTTTGTTGATACTTTTTAACTAACCCATCTTAAAACACCCAATTCGGGTGTTTTTTTTGTAGCTACTTTTTACAATCCTCTAAACCCCATTCGTCTAATCCTCTTAAAATAGTTTCTAACGATTGTCCTCTTTCACTCAATCGATACTCAACTTTAGGAGGCACTACAGGAAATACCTTTCTTGTAATAAGTCCATCGTGCTCTAACTCTCTCACAGTTTGGGTAAACATTTTATTAGAGATACCAGGAATTTTCTTTTGCAAAACGCCTGAGCGTAATCCACCTTCTAGCAAATGAAATAATATTAAAGGTTTCCATTTTGTGCCTATTAAATTCATGGTGTAATTCAAAGGGCAGTGCAGTTCTTTATTCAAAATTTAAATTCTATTATATTGATAATTAGCATTTTACTCTTTTTGGTAACTATGCTACTTTTTGGTAAGTTATTGCCTATAATGCAAATATAAATTAATTTTGCCATTAAAAATAAAGTTTATGACATCTATTAAAAATTATCCAAAATCATTTTCGCATATAGGTATTACAGTACCTGATATTCATAAAGCTGCAAAGTTTTATTCTGAAGTAATGGGTTGGTATACCATTATGCCACCTTCTGAAGTTAAAAAAGAAACCGATACTGCCATTGGACAAATGTGTATTGATGTGTTTGGTAACGATTGGGACACTTTTGAAATTGCTCACTTAGCCACATCTGATGGAATAGGAGTGGAGCTTTTTAGTTTTCCACATGGTAAAAAAGAAGCACCAGAGTTTAATCCGTTTAACACTGGTTTATTTCATTTTTGTGTTCAAGATCCTGATATTGAAGGTTTAATTGAAAAAATAGTAGCTGCTGGCGGAAAACAACGAATGCCAATTAGAGAGTACTATCCAAACGATAAACCGTAAAAATGTGTTATGTCGAAGACCCTTTTGGGATTGTTTTTGAGGTTTACACACACAGTTACGAGTTAACCTATTCGTCTGGTGCTTATGCACATAAGCAATAAAACGTCGTATTAAAAAAATGTGAGTATATAAGAAATAAGCCAAAAGAGTTAAAATAAACTAATCTTACAAAACTTAACCACTATAAAAACTCCCAAATTGGGAGTTTTTTTATGAAAATTACGTAATGGTATTACGTGTATAAAAATTTAAAATATTAATTTCGTTCAGCGATTTGTATGGATAATGAAAACGACCCATATTTTTATTTTAGCAAACATTTTAAACCCCAAATATTAACTATTAAAAACAATTACAAATGAAAAAAAATTACCTACTTATTAAAACAACCTTAATTCTAGCTTTCACGTTTTTATCACAAAATTTAACAGCACAGTGTGTTATAAGTAATAACCCTCAATTTGCATTCCCTTGGGAAAGTACTGCAAATTGGTCTATAGGTCAAGGCTTTACTGCAGAGTGTAGTGGAGCTTTAGAATACGTTCAACTCCTTGCAGGTACAACAGGTACAATATCAGCTGGTACGCTTAAAGTGTATAATGGTAATTCGGTTAGTGGAACACCTATATATACGCAAGCCTATCCTCAAATAACCATTAGTCAAGTAAACGACCCTATTAGAATAAATGTTACTGGTAATGTAAATATAACTCAAGGCAACCAGTATACTTTTGAATTTACCATAGATACAGGTATGAGTATTGTTGCTGATTTTACTAATGGATATTCTGGAGGTAATACTTTTCGTGATGGAGCTAGTTTATCTTCAACAGATGCCAAATTTTCAGTTTCAATTTCAGATGACACATTAGGTCTTGATACGTTTAAAGTTTCCAATAACATAAAAGTATTACCAAACCCTGCGTCCGAATACATTAAAGTTTCAGGCTTAAAAAATGAAGCAACATATAGTATTTATAATGTATTAGGTTCAGAAATCACTCATGGTAAAATTTCTGACAATGAAAAAATCAATGTTCAAAGTCTTACTGATGGAACATATTTTTTAAAATTTAATAATGGAAACGCAGTAAAGTTTATAAAAGAATAACACTGCTAACACTGTAAATAAGCTATGGTTGGGTTTGTCCTTATATGCGAAATCCTGCAGATTTTTCCGCAGCGTACATAGTCAAAGCCATTAAGCGAAACATAAAACTCCCTACTTTGGGAGTTTTTTTATGAAAATTACGTAACGGTATTACGTGTATAAAATTTTAAAATATTAATTTCGCTCAGCAATTTGTATGGGTAATGAAAACGACCCATATTTTTATTTTAGCAAACATTTAAACCCCAAATATTTACCAATTATGAAACAAATTTACTTTTTAGCAATTTTTATTTTGAGTATAAATAAAATTAATGCACAATTAAATGATGTAGTTACAACAGGATTAAACACACCAAATAATATTATTCTTAACGGAAATGATTTATACATTTCTGAATATAATGGAAATAAAATTTCAAAAATTGACATTACAGCTACAAATCCAGTTGTAACAGATGTGATTTCAGTAAATAGTGCCTATGGAATATGTCTTAAAGGAAATGATTTGTACATTGCTGAATATCATGGAGATAAAATTTTAAAAATAGACATTACAGATACAAATCCAGTTGCAACAGAAGTGGTAACAGGTTTGACTAACCCTTCTGGACTTGTATTTGATGGAGATGATTTATACATCGCTCAAGGTAATGCAAATAAAATTGTAAAAATTGACATTACAGCAACAAATCCAGTTGCAACAGATGTAATAACAGGCTTAAATAACCCTTATGGACTTGTTATTAATGGAAACTATTTATACATCGCTGAATATAGTGGAAATAGAATTTCAAAAATTGACATTACAGCAACAAATCCAGTTGCAACAGATGTGATAACAGGTTTAGCTAATCCTGAAGGTATTGTTCTTAAAGGAAATGATTTATACATCTCTGAATTTGGTGGAAATACAATTTCAAAAATTGATATCACAGCAACAAACCCAACAATAACAAGTGTGATAACAACAGGCTTAAATAACCCTTCTGGGCTTGTATTTGATGGAGATGATTTATACATCTCTGAATTTAGTGGAAACAAAATTTCTAAGTATACAGATCTTACGTTATCAATTGACAATCTCTCTTCAGATAATGTTGCAATTAAAGTCTATCCTAACCCAACAGCTAACTTTATTAAAATAACCAATTTAACTGAAAGTGAAGATTATATAATTTATAATATTTTAGGAATGGAAATAAATAGAGGAACTATTTCTAACAATGAAAAAATCAATGTTCAAAATCTTACTGATGGAACATATTTTTTAAAATTTAATAATGGAAACGCAGTAAAGTTTATAAAAGAATAACACTGCTAACACTATAAATAAGCTATGGCTTAGTTTGTCCTTGTATGGGAAATCCTGCGGATTTTTACGCAACGGACATAGTCAAAGCCATTAAGCGAAACATAAAAAAACTCCCTACTTTGGGAGTTTTTTTATGAAAACTACGTAACGTTACGTATTGTGTGGTGTTTTGGGAGTTGGTATCTTGCTGTGTTTTGGATATGGATGATTTAAAACTATCCATTTCCTTTTTTAAACTGCACATAATGTAAAAAACGAAATCTGAAATGACACCAACCGAATTTGAAAATCATCAAGTATTTGAAAAACTTGACCAAATCAGTTCTCGAATAGAGGAAAAAGAATTAAGAGAATTAATTGGTGTTGACAGCATTAATTTTTTTGAAACAGCAATTGGTTATCTAAAAGACCGATTAAAACTTACAATTCCAACGATTGTCCAAGAAGCAGAATTGACCAACATTTCAAAAGAAATTGAAAATTCGTTAACTCAAATAAACTCTTTCGTAGGAAATAAAAATACAGGTCATATAACGAATGCTACAAACCATTTGTACACAGCAACCTCAAGAGTTCGAAATCTGCCTTTACCATTTGCGAAAAACGACTTTAACTTTTCAAAGAACATCGCAAATTTTGAAAAAATCACAAAGGAGAAATACGACCTATTAGAAACAGAAAACAAAGAACTTAAAAAGCAATTTGACGCTCTATCTAAAAAACTTGAAGAAACTGACAAAGCTTTAGAGAATGTAAATACAACTTTAAAACAAAAGGAGTTAGAAATACAAAACTTAAACAAGTCGTTCCAAACAAACTTTGAGACAATAAAAACTTCTGCAACACAGAATTATGAACAAGACAGAAAAACTTTTAGAGCTGAATTCGATACATCTAAAAAGACATTAGCAGACGAAGTTGAAAGTCTAAAGTCCGAAATAAATACAGGTACTGACCAAATAATAAAGGATTTAGAAGCTAAACTTGAAGAAGCTAAAAAAATTGTTGGAGTCGTAAGCGATAAAGCAGTTACAGGAAATTATCAAAAAGTAGCAAACAGTCACAAAACCACAGCTGACGTTTTCAGAGTAATAGCAATAATTCTTATGATTGGTCTTTCTGGAATTCTAATATACACTATATGGGATATTAGCGGAGAAAACTTTGATTGGACAAAATCATTGATTAGAATTTTAGCTGCAGCTGCACTTTCTTATCCTGCAACTTATGCAGCGAGAGAATCAAGTAAACATAGAAAACTTGAAGTGCTCAATCGAAAAGCTGAACTTGAATTGACAGCAATTAACCCATTTATTGAATTATTACCCGAACCAAAGAAACAAGCTATTAAAGAAAAATTGGTTGAAAAATACTTTGGAAATAGCGGGAATTTAATGAATGATTTAGATGACAAAAAAGAGGAAGACGTATCTATAAGTTCAATTGAGAGAATAATAAAAACATTACTTCCATTTATAAAAAAGTAAATACTATGTACAACAATGGCTATAAGTAATTGCTTGTTCTGGCCAACTTCTTAAATTTCAACCACAAAAAACTCCCAATCTGGGAGTTTTTTATTTAGTTATTAAAATCGCTAATAATATTTTTTAGCTGTAGTTTAAGGTCTTCACCAGTATCGTACACCATTTGTTCGTTACTAGGAAATGGCACTCTACGGTTGTTTACTAGGTCTAGGTCTTCGCGTGTTAAAGCACGTTTGTCGCCTCTAAAGGTTGCAAACAGGTTTTCAAACACAAAGCCACTATCAATAGGAAACGCATCTAGCGTAGTATTGTTTTTTAAATCGGTATACACCACATTGGCAACCACCTGTGAGCTTTTACGTTGCAATACCTCAAACAGTCTCGCTTTTACAGTCACAATTTTATCTACTTTAATATCGTTACCTAGGCTATCCTTCATCACATTGCCATTGCTATCTAGTTGGTATTTCCAACCGTCAACAATTTGCTTTTCGCGTAGTAATTGACGTTCTGTAATTTTTTCAGGTGTAATATTAATACGCTTTAACTGTAATTGCATTGCAAAGTCATAGTCAATCTCATGACTTGGATTAGCATGGTAAGCGGTCCAAAATTGGTCTAAACCATAAGTGTCAAAATTAAGTAACTCATTTTCCAAACGTTTAGGAATAACCTGATTGGTTTGGTTTTGTATGGTTACAATCACATAATGGATTCCACGTTCGTGCGCTTCTTGCATTAAAGCTCTGGTATCTTCATAGTTTGGGTTAATCTTTTCAATATATTGATAGATACTGTACGCTTCACGAATGTTGTATTTGTCTTCGGTTTCTAAAAGCGCTAAGCCTTTTTCATATAAATAGTCTGACGCAAACTCTCTGGCTTCAATAATATCGTTGGTATAATCATTAAACTTAAAGTTTATGGTTTTACCATCAACTACCAAAGGCAATACAGGTTTTACAGCTTCCTGACGTGCATTAAGCGCAAGGTACAACTCATAAATGTTAGTGTACAGCTCTGGGTTGTTATCCTTTTTAAGATGCTTTATGTTGTTTAAATCGCGCTCATTGGCTTTATAGTAAGCGTCTTGAAGCATAAGCGCATAATCTTGTTTACGTTTACTGTTTTTATTGGTTTCAAGCTTTTTTAAAGCATCATAAATCGCTTGGTTGTAATTACCAGTATTTATGGCTTTTTCAACTTGTTTTCTTCCACTACAGGAAACTAATACTGAAAGTAATACCGAAAGGAGTAATAATCGTTTCATAAGCTGTAATTTTAGGGTTATAGAAAAGTGTTTTCAATTTTGATGCCAAAAAAGAACCCTCATTGCTGAGGGACTTAAAATTAGTTGGTTGATTATTTAACTTTTTTGGGTTTGAAAACAGGCAGCAATTGCGTGGAGACTTCTCCAAAGCCAATGCGAGTACCATCTTTTTCGCAATACCCTCTCATGATAACCGTATCGTAATCGTTAATGAATTTTCGTTCGCTACCATCTTTCATTTTTAATGGTTTTTCACCTCTCCATGTCAATTCAAGCATAGAACCATAAGAGTCAGGAGTAGGGCCAGAAATGGTACCACTTCCCATCATATCACCAGAGTTTACAGGACAACCGTTAATAGTGTGGTGTGCCAACTGTTGTACCATATTCCAGTACATGTATTTAAAGTTGGATTTGCTCACTATGGTTTCTTTAGCAGTTTTAGGTTTTATTGATACTTCTAAGTTAATGTCATAACTCTTTTTACCCTTGTACTGTAAGTAAGGTAATTGTGGTTTTAAAGGCTTTGGGCTTTCTACTCTGTAAGGTTCAAGCGCATCTAAGGTTACAATCCATGGTGAAATGGATGATGCAAAGTTTTTAGCTAAAAAAGGACCAAGTGGCACGTATTCCCATTTTTGGATATCACGTGCAGACCAATCGTTAAACAGTACCAAACCAAAGATGTATTCTTCAGCTTCTTCAATTGGAATAGGTTCACCAAGGTCGTTAGCATCAGTAGTAATAAAAGCCATTTCTAGCTCAAAGTCTACCAATTTAGAAGGTCCAAACACAGGAGTATCACTACCTGCAGGTAAGGTTTGCCCTTGTGGACGATGCACAGGAATACCAGAAGGGATGATAGAAGAACTTCTACCATGATACCCTACAGGAATGTGCAACCAGTTAGGCATTAAAGCGTTTTCTGGATCACGAAACATGGTTCCTACATTGGTAGCATGCTCAATGCTTGAGTAAAAATCGGTATAGTCACCAATTTGAACAGGTAATTGCATTTCAATTTCGTCTAAACGAAAAAGTACAATTTCTTTATGTTTTTTGTTGTTTTTTAAAGAGGTGTTGTTGCTGTCAAAAATTTGGGCAATTCTATTTCTTACAGCTCTCCAAGTTTTTCTTCCATCAGCAATAAAATCGTTTAAAGTATCTTGAAGAAAAATATCATCTGTTAATGGAATATCGTCAAAGTAACCTAGTTGGTGCAATGCTCCCAAGTCAATGGCAGTGTCTCCAATACGAGTACCAATAGTAATGATATCGTCTCTAGTAAGGAAAACGCCAAAAGGGATGTTTTGGATAGGAAAATCAGAATTCTTTCCAACGTGCAACCACGAAGTTCTATCAGGATTATTTGCAGATAATGGCATAGGCTATTGTTAATTATAAGTTTTATAAAATCTATTCAAACCTACATAAATTTTTTAATCTTTTTGAATAAAAACCATAAAAAGTAGGTTGGTTTTATATAGTTGATAAATTGTTGAAAATACAATAGTAAATATATAGGTTTTGGTGTATTTAACAGATTGTATTTATTATTTTTGATAAATTTTTTAATCAAACCCAATATTATGCAACGCGATCAAGAGATATTTGACCTAATACAAGAGGAAAAAGAAAGACAACTACATGGTTTGGAGCTTATTGCTTCAGAGAATTTTGTTAGTGAGCAGGTTATGGAAGCTGCTGGCTCAGTATTAACCAATAAATATGCTGAAGGGTATCCAGGAAAGCGTTATTATGGTGGTTGCGAAGTGGTTGATGTTGTTGAGCAAATAGCTATTGACAGAGCAAAAACCTTATTTGGTGCTGCTTATGCTAATGTGCAACCACACTCAGGAAGTCAAGCAAATACAGCGGTTTTTGCTGCGTGCTTAAAACCAGGAGATAAAATATTAGGTTTTGATTTGTCTCATGGAGGACATTTAACTCATGGTTCGCCAGTAAACTTTTCTGGTAAGTTATACAATCCTGTGTTTTATGGTGTAGAAGAGGAGACAGGAGTATTAAACTATGATAAAATACAAGACATAGCTACTAAAGAACAACCACAACTTATTATAGCAGGAGCTTCGGCATATTCTAGAGATATCGACTTTAAGCGTTTTAGAGCCATTGCTGATAGCGTTGGCGCAATTCTTATGGCAGATATATCGCATCCTGCAGGTTTGATTGCTAAAGGTATTCTTAACGACCCAATTCCTCATTGCCATGTGGTGACAACAACTACGCATAAAACCTTAAGAGGACCAAGAGGAGGAATGATTTTAATGGGTGAAGATTTTGACAATCCGTTTGGTTTAAAATTGAAAAATGGTAACCTACGTAAAATGTCGTCGTTGTTTGATTCGGCAGTATTCCCAGGAAATCAAGGTGGACCATTAGAGCATATTATTGCTGCTAAAGCAATTGCTTTTGGTGAAGCTTTAACTGACGAGTTTATGCATTACATACTTCAAGTAAAGAAAAATGCAGCAGCTATGGCAAAAGCGTTTGTTGATAGAGATTACCATATTATTTCTGGTGGAACCGATAATCACATGATGCTTATTGACCTTAGAAATAAAGACGTTTCTGGTAAAGATGCTGAACAAGCTTTAGTAAAAGCCGAAATAACCGTCAACAAAAACATGGTGCCTTTTGATGATAAGTCGCCTTTTGTAACTTCAGGAATACGTGTTGGTACTGCTGCAATTACTACCAGAGGATTAAAAGAAACTGATATGGAGTATATTGTTGAATTGATTGATGAGGTTATCAAAAATCATGATAACGAAAGTACTTTAGAGGCTGTTGGAGAAAAAGTTAACGCGTTAATGCAAGACCGACCATTATTTTCTTAAATTTATGAAATGAAGTTGAACAGAAACATATTAGTATTTTTCATTTGTGCTATTGTTTTAGTAGTTCAACCTATACATTCACAAATTTTTTTTGAAGAACAAGCCAATGCACTCGGAATTAATATTTCGGGAGGCTCAACTGTACGACTTGGAGGCGTAAGCTTTTTTGATTACGATAACGATGGTTGGGATGATTTAACTTTTGGAACTAAAGATGTTGATCCTGTTCGGTTTTTTAAAAACAATAACGGCACTTTTGTAGAAGAAACCTTTAATATTAATGTCAATGGTCACTCCAAACAAGTTATTTGGGTTGATTATGATAATGATGGTGATAACGATTTGTTTGTAGCCAGATTAGATGCAAACAATAAGTTGTTTCAAAATGATGGTAACTTCAATTTTACTGATGTTACTGCTTCTGCAGGTTTTTCAAATGCAGCATTGATTTCTTATGGTGCTTCCTTTGGCGACTATGACAATGATGGCTTTTTGGATGTATTTATATCTAATAAAGATGATGATGGCATTATTCCTAATCAGTTATACCATAATAATGGAGATGGTACGTTTACTGATGTTTCGGTAGCTGCAGGAATTAGTACAGTTGGGCATTTGTCATTTTGCTCTGCCTTTTTTGATTACGATAAGGATGGTTATTTAGATATTTACATTTCAAATGACCGAATGAACAATCCTAATATAATGTACCATAACAATGGAGATGGTACCTTTACTGATACTAGTGCTGCAACAGGAACTAATATTATCGCTAATGCTATGTCTACAACTATTGGCGATTATAATTACGATGGTTGGTTAGATATATATGTAACCAATACTTCTGAAGGTAACTTTTTACTTAAGAATAATGGAGATGGTACCTTTACTGATATGGCAAACTATACAGGAACCTTGTTTCACAGTATAGGTTGGGGAGCAATTTTTTTGGATGCTGATAATGATATGGATTTAGATATGTATGTATCAGGAATGATTAACAATCCAAATATTGGTGTGTTAACTTCTGCATTCTATGAGAGTGTTCCTGGTTATATATTTCAAATTCCTTCTAATGCTGGATTTGCAAATGATAACTACCGAAGCTTTGCCAATGCCATTGGAGATGTTGATAATAATGGTTATCCTGATTTTATTGTAATGAACGAGTCGCCAGATAACCATACCTTATGGCAAAACTCAGGTGGTACTAATAACTGGTTAAAAGTAAAGCTCGAAGGTGTTATCAGTAATAAAAACGGAATTGGTTCGTGGATTGAAATTATGGCTAACGGACAAGTGATGTATAGGTATACTTTATGTGGAGAAGGGTTTTTAAGTCAGAATTCTGCTAGTGAGTTTTTTGGATTAGGAACAGCAACCACTATAGATTATATAAAGGTAAATTGGTTGAGTGGAGTGGAAGACATGTATTACAATGTAAATCCAAACCAAACCCTAACATTAGTTGAAGGTGAAACCTTGTCTACTAACGAGTTTTCTCAAGCTAATTTTCATTTAACACCAAATCCTACTAAAGGAACGATACAAGTGTTTAATGTAACCCAACCTACAAAAGCTGTAGTGTATGATGTTGCTGGACGCTTAATAGACGAAATGACATTAACTTCTGTAAATCATACTATCAACCTTAAAGCACAAGCTAAAGGCATGTACTTTGTTACCTTAGAGCAAGGTGGACGTAAAGTTGTTAAAAAAGTAGTATTGCAATAAGTTTTATTGCATTAATCTTCTTCAAATATAATATGCTGATATGCTCCTAAATCAGGACTTGTGGTTCTGTTAGTGTTTAAAATATCAACAGGCACTTGGGCAGCAAAAAAGTCGTATAAGTCATTGCCTAAGTTGTTTGCTCCAGAATCTTCACCAATTCTTAAATCGTTTTCAAAAGGAAGTTTAAAATCAGGATCACTATTGAAGATGCAATTATCATAAAGCTCACTATTGTTTAAATTATAGTTGTCACCAGGAAAGTTATTGTTGTTGTCTTGGAATCGTATCAAGCAATTGGTGAATTTAAAACCAAAATCGGCTCCATCATTTTCATCTAAAATAATCTCAGGATTATCATTTCCGTAAATGATACAGTTATTAAAATTAGCGTCTAACACATTAGGCGTAGCATTTTCGTTTTCATCTAACAAATAGTTATTTAAAAACACTGAAGGAAATTGTCTAAAACTACTATCCCAATAGTTGGCAATGGTACAGTGTGTAAAATTGTAAGTTCCACCAAAAGTTCCAGCAAATGACGACTGACCAGAGTTGTTAATTACAAGATTTTCTCCTGTTATAGCACTAGCTCTAGCCAAAATACCAAAGTTACTAGAGTTGTAAATTTTAGAGTTAGTGATGTTTAATTTGTTAGGATCGTTTTGGTTGCCTTCGGTTAAAACACCTACAGTTGCATTTTTAATAGTCGCAAAATCAATGCTGTTGTTTGTGCTACCATTATATAACCAAATGGTTCCCCATTGTCCAGGAATGTCTTCATAAAGTGGTTCTAAACGGTCTCCTTGTATAATGACTTCGTTTTCTAAAATATCTTGGTCAGTACTTAATGCACCATTAATTTGTAATGACGCAGTATTAGTAATTAAAAGCCCAGAATTAGCATGAAAATGGACTCTTGCTCCAGCTTCCATTGTAAGGGTTTCACCTTCGTTTACAGCAGCATAACCATAAATAACATAAGGTTTTTCGTTGGTGAAAGTGAGTTCGTCATTTTCTAAAAAGCGACCTTGAATTTCGGTCTGGTCTGGTGTACCATCACCATCTACATCAAAAGCCAATGTTTCAATAACACCATTAGCATCTTTGCTTGGGTAAATAAATACAGCATCTTTAACTAAGGTTACCAAGTCCACTTTTTGATAATTACTACCAGAATCGAATTCAATGACATCAGTATATAAAAACTGATTGTCACTAGCAGCAAGTGCTTCAATATCTATTGTGGTTTCAATGAACACGTACATGCTATCTTTTGCCAATAGTTCGATGTTTTGAAATTCCTTTCCTGCCATTCCATCGACATTTAAGCGGTAGTTAGAAGCTTCGCCTTGTCCAAGTCTAAGCGTTGGGATTACAATATCATCATTACTTCGGTTATACACTTTAAGGTTGTAAGTACTTGAGCCAATATTAGTAAACACAGTGTCTAGATATACAGTGTCTTTAGAGAACTCAAGGTTACCAGTACTTGGAGAAAAATCGAAATCCTCACGACAAGAACTCCAAAATACGAGAACAAAAAGTGTGAATACGAAGTATAGAATTTTTTTCATGTTAATGTCTTTATCTGTAGCAATATGCCAAAAATATAACTTTTGAAGTCATATTTTTATTATAAAGACGAAAAATTATTTGTTCATTTTTTGAGGTTAAAAGACTTTGTAGTTAATGTTTTAATCTTGCTGTTGTTCTTTTAGCATCAAATTAAATTCTTTACTCAAGGTGTTTAGTCTATCCAATAGCGGAAGTTCTTGGTTGGTGTCAATTAATGCTTTGTTGATGTTTTTTGCACTACAAAAGTCAAAGAACAGTTGATGATATTCATTAGGTATCTTTAGCTCTTTGGTGAGCATTCGTGAGTTAAAAAACGAATGTGTTTCAAACAGGTGAATAAAATCTTCAGTTTCTGCATAAACTATTTCTGGAGTTTTGTTTTTCTTTTTAAAGAGCTTGCCAATTAGCTTTGCAATAGCAACAAAATCCATATTGCCACTAGGAGGTGGTTGGTATAAATAAGGTCTTTCTTTATAGTCGTTGTTGATTTGTGTGCTAAACTCTTCAGTATATACTATAGAATCGAACTTTTTCTCTTTGGCTTTTAAAATTTCAACTTCATCGAGTTCATTAGTGATTTTTTTAAGTTCTATAACAGTGTCTTCTTTAAAATGTTCAGAGGTTACAACAATTGTTTTTTCATGATGAAAGAGTGAACTAAACACTAAAGTGTCATTAGGTTGAGCACTGATATTAAAAACACCTTCGTCGTTAGTATAGGAAAGTATGTGTTGTGTGCTATTAATGATTTTTGCACCTTTTACTGTAGCTTCAGTGTCGTAAACAATACCTTTTAGTTGTTGCGCATTTAAAGACAGTGAGACTAAAAGAAAGAGAGTGATTGATAATGATTTCAATTGTAATAGCTTAGTTGGTTATTTCAAATAAAGAGAAATAACTGCACAGCTAATTCAGGATTAAGAAACTTTAACAACGGTTTTAGGCAATTTTTAACTAAAGAGTGTCGCAATTTCTGGAGTAATGCGTGTTGGTCGATGTGTTGTTTTAGACATTAAGCACCATTCAGTTTCTGAGGTAGTTAGTAATTTATTGGTTTGCTGGTTGTAGATTTCTACAACTCTAGTAGATTTAGCACCTTCGGCTTTGGTTACAAATGTTTTAAGAGTAATCACATCGTTTAAAATTGCTTCACCTTTATAGCGTATGTGATGGCTTAACATTACCCAATAAAACGTATCAAGGATTTCTGGTGTTGCTCTCGCGTTCCAATGTTGTTCAGCTATATCTTGAACCCATTGTACATACTGTACATTGTTTACATGGTTGAGCATATCTAGATGCTGATTGGAAACAGTAATTTGGGTTTCAAAAGTTTGCATGCTATTGCTCGATAATTTCAACCTCAAAAAGTTTATCCCAACGTTTTCCTGTTACAAATAAAGTATTGGTATCAGGATTATAGGCAATACCATTAAGTACGTCTAGACCTTGATGTTGTGTAACTAGTTTGCGTAAAGGTGAAAAGTCGATAACCGCTTCCATAGCGCCATTTTTTGGATTGATGATAGCTACACCATTAAATTGATATAGGTTAGAGTATATTTTTCCGTTAACCCATTCCAATTCGTTTAAGCCAACAACTTTTCCTTTTTCTCTATACACTTGTATGGTTTCTTCTTCGGCAAGAGTTTCAGGATTTAGCAACCAGATATTCTCTGTACCATCACTTTTAAAAATACGAGTACCATCGTTACAAAGTCCCCAACCTTCGTTGCTTTTTCCGTAGGTGAAACTGCTCAACTTCTCAAAACTGTTGACGTCATAAACAAAGCCTGTGTTTTCTCTCCATGTTAATTGATAGATTTTATCGTTTAAAACGGTTAAGCCTTCACCAAAATATTGGCTCTGTAAGTTGATGTTCTTTAAAACTTCGGCAGTTTTATAATCTACTTTTCTCAGTTTAGATTCTCTGTATTGTCCTGTGCTTTCATACAATTCACCATTGTAAAACTCAAGACCTTGCGTGTAAGATGTAATGTCGTGAGGATAGGTGTTTACAATCTTATAAGTGTAAATCTTAGGCTTGGTATTATTTAAAACAGTAATTTTTGTAGACACATCAGCAGTCGTATCGTCGTAGCTAATAGTTGCTGTTAGAGTTTGAACACCTAATTTTAAATCGTTTGTTGCAAAAGATTCAGAAACCTGTTTGTCGTTAATTTTATAAGATACAGCAGTTATAGTTTCATTTTTTGGGTTCTTTATAGAAAGATTTAAGGTTTCACCTAAGGTTATAACGTTGTTTTTAGCATTAGTTTGAAGCGAAAAGTTATGTTTTTTAGTTTCGGTACTACTTCCGCAAGCAAATAGAGATAAGGCTAAAAGTGTGATTGATAATAGTTTAAAGCTGTTGTTCATGCCTATAAATTTTGAAGCAATTTATTTAATAAAATTCAGTTTAAAAAACTATTGCAAAAGTATTAAAAGGTTGTATCTTTGCAGTCGGCAAGTCCTACACAACCAGCTCCTGTTTAATCCTCCAGGGCGGGAACGCAGCAAAGGTACGCGGTCGTAGCGGTGTGATGTAGGTAGCTTGCCTTTTTTTGTACCCAAAACTCAAATCTTTTTCACTTTTTCTTCTGAATGAATATTACATTGTTAATTTTACAGTATTAATTATAGTTTATGTCTAAAGTTGTTTTAATCACAGGAGGTTCTTCAGGAATAGGGAAGTCTATTGGAGAGTTTCTTTTAGAAAAAGGATTTGTTGTTTATGGAACCAGTAGAAATCCTGAGCGATATTCTGAAAGTAAGTTAAACCTTTTAGCTTTAGATGTTTCAAATACCCAAACTATTACCAAAGTTGTTCAAACTATTATAGACAAAGAAGGTCGACTAGATGTCTTGGTTAATAATGCAGGAGCTGGAATTACTGGACCTATTGAAGAAATACCAGACGAGGAGATAAAACGTAATTTTGAAACTAATTTTTTTGGACCTATCAATGTAATAAAAGCGGTATTGCCACAAATGCGTAAGCAAAAAAGTGGACTAATTATCAATATCACCTCTATTGCTGGATACATGGGATTGCCATACAGAGGTGTTTACAGTGCAAGTAAAGGTGCGTTGGAATTAATTACCGAAGCCTTTAGAATGGAGATTAAAGATTTTAATATTGAAATGACCAATATTGCTCCAGGAGATTTTGCTACTAATATTGCTGCTGGTCGTTACCATGCACCAGTACAAGAACAGTCGCCTTATAAAACACCTTATGGGAACACGTTAAAACTAATGGATGCGCATGTTGATAGTGGAAAAGACCCATTGTTAATGGCAAAAGCAGTTTATAAAGTGATAAATACTAAAAATCCAAAAGCCCACTATAAGGTAGGTGAGTTTATGCAAAAGTTTTCTATTGTTTTAAAGCGCATTTTGCCAGACAAGGTGTATGAAAAAATGCTGATGAAACATTATAAGCTGTAATAGTAATCCATTTCGTTTTTTACTACCGTAGATTGTTAATATTATTTCATAATATTTCTAATTAAAACCTGCATATAAATTGTAATTTTGCAACTTAAATAACACAACAAATAAATTAAATACATGAAATTTTTTATTGATACAGCTAACCTAGATCAAATCAAAGAAGCTCAAGATATGGGTATTTTAGATGGTGTAACTACAAACCCATCTTTAATGGCTAAAGAAGGTATTACAGGAACAAACAACATTTTAAAACATTATGTTGATATCTGCAACATTGTAGATGGTGATGTAAGTGCTGAGGTTATTTCTACTGACTTTGAAGGTATGGTTAGAGAAGGTGAAGCACTAGCTGAATTACACGATCAAATAGTTATTAAATTACCTATGATTAAAGATGGTGTAAAAGCATGTAAATACTTTAGTGATAGAGGTATAAAAACCAACGTAACTTTAGTGTTTTCTCCAGGACAAGCCTTATTAGCTGCAAAAGCAGGAGCAACATATGTGTCGCCTTTTATTGGACGTTTAGATGATATTTCAACTGATGGATTAAACCTTATTGCTGAAATTCGTCAAATTTATGATAACTATGGGTTTGATACTGAAATTTTAGCAGCTTCTGTGCGTCATACAATGCACGTAATTGATTGTGCTAAACTAGGAGCAGATGTAATGACAGGACCTTTAAGTTCAATTACAGGGTTATTAAAACACCCACTTACTGACATAGGTTTAGAGAAGTTTTTAGCCGATTATAAAAAGGGTAACTAAGAATTAGATTTAATATATAGAAAAAGAAAACTCCTGAATTATTCAGGAGTTTTTTTATTGGGTTTATCTGCTAACGAGCGTTTGTATCTCGTTTTCAAAATCTTTATTAAAGAGGCTTCCTCTAGAGGTCACTATTTTACCGTCATCATCAACTAAAATTACAGTGTAAATTGAGTTGATAGCCAAAACATTAGACATGCTTTTATCTTTAAATCGATATTCGTTTTGGGTTGGAAATTTTGAGTTTTGTAGCGTGCTTTTCCAGTATTTTTTGTCGTCGTTGTTAATATTAATAGCAATAAACTCTACCTCAGGAAACTTAGCTTTTAGGCGTTTGGTTCGGTAGTGGCTATTCTTAAAAATTAAATCGTTGTTTGAAGACCAGAAATAAATAACTGTTGGTTTAGATATTAAGCTATTCAGCATAACATCTTCATCATTAAAACCTACAAGTTCTGCATTTGGTAAATTTTTTCCTGGTTTTAAATTATTTAAAATAGTTAACAGCTTATTTATATCTTTTTTGTCATTATCGTCAGTTGCTTTTTCTAAGTAAGAGTTTAAAACTTGAGAAATTTCATCAGAGTCTGTACTATTGTAAACAAACTCTCTGGTGTTAATTTTCAATAGGTAGTTTTTAACTTTATTAGAGGTAACTAAACTATCTATTAATCGTAATTTTTCTAGATTATAGTTAAGCGATTGTTTGTCAAAAGCTTCATGGTAAGCTACGTTGTCATAATAATCAGTAAGTGCCAAATTATTAAAGTGAGCTAGCATAAATTGATTGTAGCTTGGATATTCACTTAAATGGTCTAGTCCATAATCTATCTCTTTTCTGTAATCATAAAAATCTTGAGGCAAATCTTTGTAATGGGCTAGTTGATGATTACCGTAGTAACCAAAAGGGTAAATTTCTTTATAGTAATAGTAATTGTAGTCAATATTGGCTTCAGCAATAGACTTAAATAAGTCAGAAAAAGGTTTCTTGTCTAAGAAACTATTTAATTCTTCAAGCTTTATTTTTTTTGTAGAGTCTAAATACGATTCAAGCTCTTCAGGCGACATTCGGCAAAACGTATTACGCTTTTTTATTTCAATTTCATTTTCTAAAAATGTTTTAATCAGGTAATTGTTCTTTTTTGAACCAAGACCTGTAAATACTAAAGACTCGTCAAAATCTATAGTGTTTAGTCTAAGCATAATACTATCACTAGGCTCTAAAAGTACCAATTGGTATTCGCCTCCATGCATAAAAGAAAATAAACCAGGTTTAAAAGTCTCCAGCTTTTTTAAAAAACGATTCTGCTTATCAAGAAATAAAGTATCGTATCCAGTTTCTGGACTGTATAATGTAACGTGATTATTTTTAGGGTTAATAATTTCACCGCCAAAATAGGTGTAATCACTGTTTTCAGTTGAAATATCTTTGCATCCAAAAACCAATACAGATGCTAAAAAACTTATGATGTAAAACTTCATATATATTACTATAACGTAGGCTAAATATGCATATCACACAAAAATAAAATTTGAAACGTATATGTGTTGTTAATACGCTGTTAAAACTTGAGTTGCAAGCTTTTTTAATACATTGAAAAAACAGCTTTAAGTTTCTTCTTTATGGATTCATTTTTCTACTTTTGCAAAAAATTAAAATAGACACTATGTTAACAGTATCTAATCTTTCGGTTCAATTTGGTAAGCGTATTTTGTTTGATGAGGTAAATACCACATTTAATCAAGGTAATTGCTATGGTATTATTGGAGCTAATGGAGCAGGAAAATCTACTTTTTTAAAGATTTTATCAGGAAAAATGGATCCTACATCTGGTCACGTTCACCTAGAGCAAGGTAAGCGTATGTCAGTTTTAGAGCAGGAGCACAATTTATATGACGAGCATACTGTGTTAGAAACTGTAATAATGGGAAATAAACCATTATTTAAGTTAAAAACAGAAATAGATGCGCTTTATGCAGATTATACTGATGAAAACGCTGAAAAAATTGGAGAGCTGCAAGTACAGTTTGAAGAAATGAACGGTTGGAATGCCGATAGCGATGCTGCAGCAATGTTGTCTAACTTAGGCATCAAAGAAGATCTTCATTATACCTTAATGAAAGATTTAGATGGTAAGCAAAAAGTAAGAGTGTTATTGGCACAAGCCTTATTTGGAAATCCAGATGTTCTTATAATGGATGAGCCTACCAACGACTTGGATTATGAAACAATTTCATGGTTAGAAAATTTCCTAGCCAATTATAACAACTGCGTTATTGTGGTATCTCACGACCGTCACTTTTTAGATGCAGTATGTACACATATTTCTGATATTGATTTTGGAAAAATCAATCACTTCTCAGGTAATTACACGTTTTGGTACGAGTCTTCACAATTAGCAGCAAGACAAAGAGCACAACAAAACAAAAAAGCTGAAGAAAAGAAAAAGGAGCTTGAAGAATTTATTAGACGTTTTTCTGCCAATGTCGCAAAATCTAAGCAAGCTACCAGTAGAAAGAAAATGATTGATAAGCTTAATATTTCTGAAATTAAGCCATCGAGCAGACGTTATCCTGCAATTATTTTTGAACGAGAAAGAGAAGCAGGAGATCAAATTTTAAACGTTGAAAACTTATCAGCTTCAATTGATGGTGAAGTACTATTTCAAAATGTAGATATCAACTTAGCTAAAGGAGATAAGGTAGTAGTGTATTCTAAGGACTCTAGAGCAACTACCGCGTTTTATCAAATTATTAACGGAAAAGAAAAAGCCGATTCTGGTAAGTATGCTTGGGGAGTCACAACCTCTCAATCTTATTTACCACTCGATAACAGCGAGTATTTTGAAAACAAACTTACGCTTGTAGATTGGTTACGTCAATGGGCAACTACCGAAGAAGAACGCGAAGAGGTTTACATTAGAGGTTTTCTTGGGAAAATGATTTTTAGTGGTGAAGAAGCCTTAAAAACTGCCGATGTATTATCTGGAGGAGAAAAAGTGCGTTGTATGTTGAGTAGGATGATGATGATGAGAGCTAATGTTGTAATGTTGGACGAACCAACAAACCACCTTGATCTAGAAAGTATTACAGCATTCAACAACTCATTAAAAAACTTTAAGGGAACAGTCTTGTTTACAACACATGACCACGAGTTTGCCCAAACGGTTGCAAATAGAGTAATAGAACTAACTCCTAACGGAATTATTGATAGATATATGACTTTTGATGAGTATATGGATGATAAAAAGATAAAGGAGCAAAGAGAAAAAATGTACGCTGTAACAGCATCTTAAAACTAAAATCCTGATGAAATTCATCAGGATTTTTTTTATACTTTAAGTTCAGACTTTACTGATTCTACAATGGGTAGTGCGTTGTCCAATTCGTCTTTGTTAACAAAGAGTTCTTGAAATCCTTGAATAGATGACCCAAAACCAGCAAGCCTACCAGATTCTGACTCGTCTTTAATAATAGCATTAATGCCAATGCTTTGTAATCTGTCCAATACCAATTGCACAATAATAAAATTACCTGAAAACACTTTTATATAATTAACATCCTCCATAATAATTCGCTTTAAATTCTTTCTATAAGATACAAAAAAAGTACCATAGAATTTCAAAATAAAACAAAAATTTAACAAGGTAATAAAGCATGACTAGTTTGATGAATTACTAAGGACTTTTATTTTTTTTAAAAACCGCTTGATGAGTTTTTTCGTTTATATACCAAACAATTATAAACTTAAATCTAAAGTATTATGAAAAAGATTAAATTATTCAGTTCAATTATTTTGTTAGCAACATTTACTATAGGCACAAATACTATAGCACAAAGCAAAATGAAGAAAGAGGATACCAAAATGGTAGGTGGAGCTGCAATGTACCCAAGTAAAAATATTGTAGAAAATGCTGTAAACTCTAAAGACCACACTACACTAGTTGCAGCAGTTAAAGCAGCAGGATTAGTTGATGTGTTAATGAGCGAGGGACCTTTTACAGTTTTTGCACCTACAAATGATGCTTTTGGTAAGTTGCCAAAGGGCACAGTTGAAAACCTATTAAAGGAAGAAAACATCTCTACACTGCAAACTGTATTAAAATATCATGTGGTTGCAGGAAAATGGAGTGCTAGTGACGTTATGGGAATGATTAAGAAAGGAAATGGAAAAGCAAAAATAGAAACTGTAAGTGGTGGATGGTTAACAGCATGGACCAAAGGAAGAGATGTTTACATTACTGATGAAAATGGTAACACAGCTAAAGTTACAATATCAGATGTTAACCAATCCAATGGAGTTATACACGTTGTTGATACAGTGCTTCTTCCAAAATCATAATAAAGTTGTATTAGTCATTAATAAAGGTCTCAATTGAGACCTTTTTTCTGTTTTAATTATTGTTTGTTATTGAAATTTTATTTTCTATAAGTTTTATCAATAATAATATTATTTATAAAAATGTAATTTTTAATCTTTTAGGATGCATTTTTCTTAATTTTATAGAATATAGAATCATAAAAAAATAATAAAAATGGAAAACAATAATCATTCTAACAATTCAGACCCAAACAAGTGTCCTTTTTTAAGCGGAAAGCAAAATACTGTTGGTGGAGGTGGAGTAAAGAATAGAGATTGGTGGCCAAATGAATTAAAATTAAATATTTTAAGACAACATGCTGCAAAATCGAATCCACTAGGAGAAAATTTTAATTATGCTGAAGCATTTAATAGCATAGACTTTGCAGAATTAAAACAAGATGTTTTAAATCTTATGACCGACTCGCAAGATTGGTGGCCTGCAGACTATGGCCATTATGGAGGTTTTATGATTCGTATGGCATGGCATAGTGCAGGTACTTACAGAGTTGGAGATGGTCGTGGAGGAGCAGGAACAGGTAATCAGCGCTTTGCACCAATAAATAGCTGGCCAGATAACGGAAACTTAGACAAAGCAAGATTATTATTATGGCCAATAAAAAAGAAGTACGGTAATAAAATCTCGTGGGCAGATTTAATGATTCTTGCAGGAAACTGTGCGTTAGAGTCTATGGGATTCCCAACCTTTGGTTTTGCTGGTGGACGAGAAGATATTTGGGAACCTGAGCAAGATGTATATTGGGGAAGCGAAACAGAATGGGGAGCAAACGAAGAGCGTTATGGAAATAGCGATAACTACAATGAACGAGATTTAGAAGACCCTCTTGCTGCTGTTATGATGGGATGGATTTACGTAAACCCTGAAGGTCCAGATGGAAAACCAGACCCAATGGGTTCTGCTAAAGATGTAAGAGAAACTTTTGGTCGTATGGCTATGAATGATGAAGAAACAGTTGCTCTTGTTGCTGGAGGCCATACTTTTGGTAAAGCACATGGAGCTGCAGATCCTGGTCAATATGTAGGTGCTGAACCACATGGTGCACCAATAGAACAAATGAGTACTGGTTGGAAAAACACTTATAAAAGTGGTGTGTTAGACGATACAATTACTAGTGGTATTGAAGGTGCTTGGACACCAAACCCAACGCAATGGGATGCCGATTATTTTGATGTGTTATTAAATTATGATTGGGAATTAACCAAAAGTCCTGCAGGAGCACATCAATGGACGCCAACAGCAGCGTCTAAAGCACGTATGGCTCCAAAAGCAGGTGACCCAAATGGGAAGCAAGCCTTAATGATGACTACAGCAGATATTGCTTTAAAAACAGATCCTGAATATTTAAAAATCTCACAACGCTTTCATAAAGACCACAAAGCTTTTGAAGATGCTTTCGCTAGAGCTTGGTATAAGTTAACGCACAGAGATATGGGACCAATTGATCGTTACTTAGGGCCAGAAGTTCCTAGTGAGCAATTAATTTGGCAAGATCCTGTTCCTAAAGTGGATTATAAACTAAGCGATAGTGATATTACCTCATTAAAGAAAATGATTTTAGCCTCAGGTTTGTCAATTTCTGAATTGGTAAGAACAGCTTGGGCTTCAGCTTCAACGTATAGAGATTCTGATAAGCGAGGTGGAGCAAATGGAGCACGATTAAGATTAGAGCCACAACGCAGTTGGAAAGTAAACAATCCAGAAGAATTAAATAAAGTTTTGGGCGTTTATGAAGGCATTCAAAACCAATTTAACGGAACAATTTCTATGGCAGATTTAATTGTACTAGGAGGTGTTGCGGCTATAGAAGAAGCTGCTAGTAATGCAGGTCATACTATTTCAGTGCCTTTTGCTCAAGGTAGAGGAGATGCTACTCAAGAGCAAACTGATGTTGAGCAATTCAACTATTTAAAACCACTAGGCGATGGATTTAGAAATTATATGAATTCTAATGTTAAGGTTGCTGCTGAAGATTTATTAGTAGATAAAGCTAATCTTATGGCATTGTCTATTCCTGAAATGTCAGTATTAGTAGCAGGTCTAAGAGTTTTAGGTGCTAACTATGATGGTTCTAAGCATGGAGTATTTACTGATAATGTAGGGCATCTTACCAATGACTTTTTCAAGAATTTAGTAGATATGACCTACACATGGAGTGCAACTTCTAGTGATGACCAATTATTTGAAGGAAGAGATAGAAGAACTGGTGAAGTGAAGTTTACAGGTACTCGTGCCGATTTAATTTTTGGTTCAAATACTGAATTAAGAGCTGTTGCTGAAGTATATGCAGCCGATGATGCTGAAGAGAAATTTGTTAAAGATTTTGTGGCAGCTTGGACTAAAGTGATGAATGCTGATAGATTTGATTTGAAATAATTGATAAATAGTAACTCTAAAAAGGAATGCATTAGTTATGTAATGTGTTCCTTTTTTTATTGAATACATAGATATGAACGAAAACGAATTATTTTTTAGAACCATACAGTCTGGTAATACCGAAAATATAAAACTTCAACTTGATAGAAACCCTAAACTAGTTAGTATAACTGATGCAAGAGGTTTTACGCCTTTAATTTTTGCTAGCTACTTTGATAAGGAAGATATTGCTAAAGTGTTATTAGAGCATCATGCAGATATTAATGGAAAGGATGCTTCTGGTAATACAGCCTTAATAGGAGTGAGTTTTAAAGGAAATCTTGCATTAGTTGAGATGTTGCTAAAACATAATGCTAATGTAAATGCGCAAAACAATAATGGTACAACCGCTTTAATGTATGCAACACAATATAACCAAGAGGCAGTTGTAGATGTGCTTTTAGCTCATAATGCTGATAAATCACTTAAAGATTTAGAAGGTAAAACAGCTTTGGATTATGCTAAAGAAAAAGAACTAAAGACAATAGCAGAGAAATTATAAAACATAAAAAAACCACTTCATTTGAAGTGGTTTTTTATTCTTCTTTTTCAATTAATGCTATTATTTATCGATAGATCCAAGAACACGAGACATAAAAGTATTTAAAGCTTCCTTTTTTGGTGTGCCATCTTTTACCATTTTGTGTACTTCAATTGCACCATACATATTAGAAATTAATTCACCTATAACATCTAACTCTTCATCTTTTAATGA
The DNA here is from genome assembly GCF_004366715.1 of Meridianimaribacter flavus. Lineage (GTDB taxonomy): Bacteria > Bacteroidota > Bacteroidia > Flavobacteriales > Flavobacteriaceae > Gaetbulibacter_B > Gaetbulibacter_B jejuensis. The sequence continues at coordinate 378,807 of NZ_SOQZ01000002.1, read as the reverse complement.
TGGTACTTCGGTTAGGTTTTCTAAGGTTTCAATAGTCTCTAATACGAAGTCTTCGTCATTATCTTCGATAAACTGGGTTAATTGTTTTATTACTGGTAACTTCATAATTAAATAACTTCATCAACAAGTTCTTTTAAAACATCGAACTTATTAGTTTGTACTTGATTTTTGAATTCACCATTTTTAAAAGTAGCAAACGTAGGTAAGTTGTCTACAGTTGCTAATTTTCTACTCTCAGGAAATTTTTCAGCATCAGCAATAACGAAAGTAATATTTTCATTTTCTGTTGCTAATTTCTTGAACTTTGGCTTCATTATACGACAGTTTCCACACCAAGTTGCTGAGTATTGCACAACAACTGTATCGTTTTCAGAAACTATACTTTGTAAATTGTCTTGATCTAATTCTTGAACCATAACTAATACTTAGTTTAAGTGTGCTTTTAAATACTCTTTTGTACCTTTAGCATTAGCTTGCATTGCATCTTTACCTTCTTCCCAGTTAGCAGGACAAACTTCACCTTTTTCTTGTACGTGAGTTAAAGCATCGATGATTCTTAAATATTCATTTACATTTCTACCAAGTGGCATGTTGTTGATGCTCTCGTGTTGTACGATACCTTCTTCATCAATGATGTAAGTAGCTCTGTAAGTTACGTTATCACCATCTACAGTTACAACTCCAGTTTCTTCGTTGTAAGTTTCGTTAGAGATATCTAAAATACCAAGAGTTGATGCTAAGTTTCTGTTAGAATCAGCTAAAAGAGGGTAAGTTACACCTTCAATTCCACCATTATCTTTAGCAGTACTTAACCAAGCAAAATGAACTTCAGCAGTATCACAAGAAGCTCCAATTACTATAGTGTTACGTTTTTCAAACTCACCTAAAGCAGCTTGAAAAGCGTGTAATTCAGTAGGACATACGAAAGTGAAATCTTTCGGGTACCAAAATAATACTACTTTTTTGTTATTGTTTTTTGCTTCTTCAAGAACGTTTAATTTAAAGGTGTCACCCATTTCGTTCATTGCGTTTACATTTAAATCTGGAAATTGTTTTCCTACGAATGCCATGTTTATTTATTTTTTAAGTGATTATTAATTTCACTACAAACATAAGGACTTAAACAGCGTGTTTTGATAGAAATAAATAATATAAAATTATATACAAATAGTATTAGAATATGGCATCAAAATTAGGTGTTGATTTTTGTTAAATCAGCAATTATTGATACTCTAAAATATCAACTTGGTAAAATGAGTTTAAAATGATTGAATTAATAATTATTTCTTAGCAGATAATTGTTTGATTTTAATCGAAAACGCAGCAAAAGTTAAGGTCATAAAAGGGCTTAACCAGTTAAATATGGCGAAAAAGAAATAATCTACAACAGGTACTCCAAGCACACCACTTTGGTAGGCTCCACAAGTATTCCATGGTACTAAAACAGAAGTTACAGTACCAGAATCTTCAAGAGCTCTACTTAAGTTTTCTGGAGCTAACCCTTTATCTTCATAAGCTTTTTTAAACATTTTTCCAGGTACAACTAATGCTAAGTATTGGTCTGATGCTGTAATATTTAAAGCTAAACAACTAGCCACTGTACTAGCAAAAAGACCAAATGTGGTTGTTGCTAAACTTAGTAGCGCTTGACTAATTCTTGTTAATGCTCCAATGGCATCCATTACACCACCAAAAACCATTGCACAAAGAATTAACCAAATGGTTCCTAACATACCATACATTCCTTTTCCTGAAGCAGAAAATAAATCTTGTAGTGTTTCATTGTCAGTAGCTATTGTAGTTTTTACTGTAATGGCATCCATAACACCTTTGTAAGCAGAAGTTAATGTTAAAGAGTCAGTTCCTGCAATTTGTGTGACTATGTGTGGTTGAAATAGCAATGCAAAAATTCCTCCTAATAAGGTTCCTATTAAAAGCGCAACAAGTGGAGGTGTTTTTTTTATGATGAGTACAATAACAATTATTGGAACTAAAAACAGCCAACCATTAATATTAAAAGTACTATCAATATCATTAAGAAGTAAAGAAGTATCAGCATTACCAGTTGCATCTTGCGTAAATCCTAAAATGATAAATACTATTAATGTGATTACAATTGTAGGTACTGTGGTTAAAGCCATATACTTTATATGTGTAAATAATTCACTTCCTGCCATGGCAGGAGCAAGGTTTGTAGTATCACTTAAAGGAGACATTTTATCTCCAAAATAAGCACCAGATAAAACAGCACCTGCTGTCATTCCTAAAGAAACACCAAGCGCTTCGCCAATACCAACTAAAGCAATACCAACGGTTGCTGAAGTTGTCCAAGAACTTCCTGTAGCCACTGATATGATTGCACATATAATTACACAAGCAGCTAAAAATATGGTAGGGTTTAGTATTTGTAAACCATAATATATCATCGCAGGAATAATACCACTAATAAGCCATGTCCCTGCTAAAGCACCAACCATGAGTAAAATTAAAATAGCTCCTGTGGTTGATTTTACGTTTTCAGCCACTTCATCAATCATTTGGCTAAACGTTACTTTATTATAAAAGCCAACAACAGCGGCAACAGCAGCGCCTAAAAGTAAGATAAACTGATTGCTACCACTAAGCGCATTATCACCATAAACAAATACATTAAAAGCTAGCATACCAACCAAAGCAATAACAGGTATTAAAGCTTCCCATATATTTAATTGTTTGTTTTCAACAATATGTTCATCTTGTGGTTGTCTAGGCTTTATATCTTGGCTTTCCATAGGTGTTAGTTAGAAGTTTTATAGATGTAATGTTACGATAATGTTGTCTATAAAGCAAATGCAGATGTTTAACTGTTTTTAAATACTTGAATTATAATGATTTTGTAAAATAAAAAAGACGCTTTCGGTTTATGAAAGCGTCTTTAGTGTATTAATTATGGCAAAAAAATTAAACTAAGCTAGCTACACTTTTTTTATCTAAGATGTTTAAAGATTCCATGCATTCACGCATCATATTGTATGTACGTTCAATATCAGCGTCTAATCCAATAGAAAAACGAATAAGACCATCGCTTAATCCCATTTCTTTTTGCTCATCTTCTGGTATTTCAGATGATGTTGAAGAACCTGGAGCAGAGAATAATGTTTTATAAAACCCTAAACTTACAGCAAGATACCCAAGGTTTTTTTCTTGCATTAGTTCCATAAGTGCATTGGCCTTATCAAGTGAACCAACATCTATGGTAAGCATACCTCCAAAACCATATTTTTCGTTCATCATGCTTTTAAATAACTCATGTGAAGGATGCGATTCTAATCCTGGATATACCGTTTTTAAACCATCTGCTTGAAATTTTTGAGCTAAATATGTAGCGTTATGGCTATGTTGTTGCATTCTTATGTGTAGTGTTCTTAAGTTTTTTAAAACAGAAGCAGAGCGTAAACTATCCATTGTGCTTCCTAATAGCATACAAGCACCATCATTAACGTTTCTTAAGGCGTCAATAAATTCTTGAGTTCCACACACAACACCACCAACAGTATCGCTAGAGCCATTAATAAATTTTGTTAAACTGTGTATTACAATGTCTGCACCTAATTTAACAGGTGATATTGATAATGGCGAAAACGTATTGTCTACTACAAGTTTTAAATTATGTTTTTTTGCTATAGCAGCAAGTCCTTTTATGTCGGCAACTTCTAATAAAGGATTACTAACCGATTCGCAGTATAAAACTTTAGTATTTTCGGTAATTGCAGCTTCAACAACATCTAGTTTAGTAATATCAACAAATGAGGTACTAATATTAAGTTTTGGTGTGAAGTTTTTAAGAAACGCATAAGTACCACCATAAATAGTTCTACTAGATACCACATGATCTCCAGCACCACAAAGCTGTAAAATTACAGGTGTAATGGCTCCCATACCTGATGCAGTTACATTAGCAGTTTCAGTACCTTCCATAGCAGCAAGAGCTTCTCCTAAATAAAGGTTAGAAGGCGATGAGTGACGCGAATACAGGTAGCAACCATCTGCATTACCTTCAAACGTATCAAACATAGTTTTTGCTGATAAAAAGGTGTAAGTAGATGAATCTGAAATAGAAGGGTTAACGCCTCCAAACTCACCAAAATATTGTAAGTCTTGTATATTATTTGCGGGTTTAAATGACATAGTAAAGTGTATTTAGTTAATACATCAAAAATCCGAATAAATAGATGTATTATCAATATATATGTATAATTTTAGATTATTAATCTGTTATTTGCTACTTTTATAAAAATATTTTACGAAAAGAATCTGCTAACATGTTAGTTTGAAGAAAATTTTTCAATATGATTTTTGATGATATAGATAAAAAGCTTTTGCATTTGCTTCAGCAGGATAGTAAGCAAACCAATAAAGAGTTGTCGTTAAAACTGAATTTATCGGTAACTGCTGTTTATGAGCGTATCAAAAAGTTAGAGCGTGAAGGCGTTATCAATAAATATGTAGCGCTAATTAAGAAAGAAAAGATTGATAAATCGTTTATTGCTTTCTGCCATATAAAACTTATTCAGCACACTCAAGAATATGTGGTTAAATTTGAAAAAGATGTTGCTAATTTAGAGGAAGTCGTAGAGTGTTTTCATATTAGTGGCGATTATGATTACCTTTTAAAAGTGATAGTGAGCGATATGGAAGCGTTTAGAGAGTTTATGGTTAATAAATTAACTTCTATAAACCATATTGGTAGTACACACAGCATGTTTGTAATTAACGAAGTAAAACACACAACAGCTATACGCATTTAGTGATGAAATCCAACACTTATAAGCTCATAGAGTTTTTCATTATTTTCATTTTAATACCAATAAGTTTTGCGTTGGATTATTCACCATTTATTAAGTTGAGTGTTGGGTTTGTAGGATTTTTGTATGTCATATATCTATTACTTAAAGTTGAGCGGAAAAAATTTAAAATAGCCCAAGGCTTAAACTGGAAACAGTTTTGGAGAGAAACTGTCATAAAACTAGCCATTATAGCTGTATTAACCACGCTTTTTGTTTGGTTTACAGATAAAGCTCGTTTATTTGAAGTGTTGTTAAACAAGCCCTTGCTGTGGGTGGTCATTTTGTTTGTTTATAGTGTGTTTTCGGTATATCCTCAAGAACTTATTTATAGAACGCTTTTTTTTGAAAGATACGCTATATTGTTTCAAAGCACCTCTTTTGCAATAGTTTTAAATGCAGTAGTGTTTTCATTAGCACACATCATGTTTAAAAGTACTTTGGTGCTTGTTTTAACCTTTCTTGGCGGACTCTTGTTTGCGCTAACCTATACCAAAACAAAATCAACACTTTTGGTATCCATTGAACATGCTATTTATGGGTCTTGGTTGTTTACAGTAGGCATGGGAACTATGCTAGGTTTTCCTTCTTAAAGCGAAATGAGTTTTAGAGATTTACAAATCGTAATACTCAAGTAAATTATAGCTTTAAAATTAGTGAACTCACATTCGTAAATAAAAATACAATGTTGTATTTTTGTAATAGTTTTAAATAAAATCTGACAAAAAACAATCTTATGAATTCATACGATGTAGCCGTTATAGGCTCTGGTCCTGGTGGATATGTTGCAGCTATCCGTTGCGCTCAACTAGGAATGAAAACTGCAATCATTGAAAAATATTCAACTTTAGGAGGAACTTGCCTTAACGTTGGTTGTATACCAAGTAAAGCACTTTTAGACTCGTCTCACCATTACGAAGATGCTATTAAGCATTTTGAAGAGCATGGAATTGATATTTCTGGTGAGGTTAAGGTAAACTTAGAAAAAATGATTGCTCGTAAGCAATCTGTAGTAGACCAAACTACAGGTGGAATTGATTTCTTAATGAAGAAGAATAAGATTGATGTATATGAAGGTTTAGGAAGCTTTAAAGATGCTACTCATATCCTTATCAAAGGAGAAAAAGAAGAAGAAATTGAAGCTAAAAACACCATTATAGCAACAGGTTCTAAACCATCTAGCTTACCATTTATAACTATTGATAAAGAACGTGTAATCACTTCTACTGAAGCGTTAAAACTTAAAGAAGTTCCTAAACATTTAATTGTAATTGGTGGTGGAGTTATTGGTCTTGAACTAGGTCAAGTATACAAGCGTTTAGGAGCTGAGGTTTCTGTTGTGGAGTATGCAGATAGAATTTTACCAACAATGGATGCTGGTGTTTCTAAGGAGTTGAATAAAGTATTGAAAAAACAAAAATTCAACATTAATGCCTCTCATAAAGTAAAGTCGGTAGAACGCGTTGGAGATGAAGTTATCGTTAAAGCTGATAATAAAAAAGGCGAAGAAGTAGAATTTAAAGGCGATTACTGTTTAGTATCAGTAGGTCGTCGTCCTTATACAGATGGTTTAAATGCTGAAGCTGCTGGAGTAAAAATAAACGACAGAGGTCAAGTTGAAGTAAATGACCATTTACAAACAAGCGCTTCAAACATTTATGCAATAGGAGATGTTATTAAAGGTGCAATGTTAGCGCATAAAGCTGAAGAAGAAGGTGTGTTTGTTGCTGAAACCTTAGCAGGACAAAAACCACATATAGATTATAACTTAATTCCTGGTGTAGTTTACACTTGGCCAGAAGTTGCAGCTGTTGGTAAAACCGAAGAGCAACTTAAAGAAGCTGGAATAGAGTATAAGGTAGGACAATTTCCAATGCGTGCTTTAGGACGTAGTAGAGCAAGTATGGATCTTGATGGATTTGTAAAAGTTTTAGCTGATAAAACTACCGATGAAATTTTAGGAGTACATATGGTTGGCGCTCGTGCTGCTGATATGATTGCAGAAGCAGTTGTAGCTATGGAGTATAGAGCAAGTGCTGAAGATGTATCTCGTATGTCTCATGCACATCCAACATTTACTGAAGCTATTAAAGAAGCAGCTTTAGCTGCAACTGGAGATAGAGCTTTACATGTGTAGATTTATAATATTGTTATTCTGAATTAAATTCAGAACCTAAAAAAAGCGAGCCATAAGGTTCGCTTTTTTTTGTTTTAGATAGAATGAAAGACAAAGGAAAGCGTAAGAAAATACTCAAAATGAGTATATAAACATATTCATATAATCTTTAGATTTGTTAAAATGTAAGTTATTTCTTAACCCTAAAATCTGAAATCATGAAAAACAGTCTATTAATGATTACATTATTTATTTCTATTAATACTATTACAGCGCAAACACTAGAAGAAATAAACCAAGCCTCTATAAAAATGTGTGAGTTTTTTGATGCCGATAAATCAAATAAAACAAGGAAAGAGATCCTTGAAGAATTTTGGAAAACCGAAACCAGACCATATCTCCTACAGTCAACTAATTTTCAACATTATGAGTTGTATCAAATTTTAGAGACTAGACTGTTTTTTAATTGTAAAGCGTATCATGACCTAACTATCTCTGACCCTGAACCCATTATAGGTCCAGATACTTCATATGAGCGCATAAAATCAGAGGTGTCTAAATCAAGTGTGGAAAAGTTTTTAAAGCAAAAGCAATTTTATTACGAGATGGCTTTTGTAGGTAAAACCTATTTTGAAATAGCTGATGGCATATGGAAAATACATAAAGATAAAACAGATGATTATACATTATATAAGTACAAACAACTTAATGACACACAATTTGAGCTAGAATTTATAGAAAGTAATGACAGTGAAAATAAATACCTTAAAGGCGACAAGCTAATTATTGAAATAATCTCCTTTGATCGCAAAGACAAGCAATTTAAACTTTCTAAAAGCATAAAGGGAACGTCTATTTATGATTTTGAATATTATTACTATGACTAGAAGTCTTCCTTTTTTAAAATCAAAATAACTATTATGAAAAAAACCTATACACATTACTTACTAGTCATTTTTGTATTAATAAGTACATTTTCAGTTTTCAGTCAAAATAATAATACACCAACAGAACTTGGAGCAGATGTTATGTTTACGGTTTTTGAAGCTACAGGTGGTGGACCAAAAATGGTTTTGCTTATACAGAAAAAAGATGGTACAGAAGTCACCTTAGAAGAATTTGATAGTTTTTCATATCAAGATAAACCAGGAATTCCTGAAGGTTTTAAAGAGTTGAAACTAGAAGACGGTAATTATACGTTTGATAATTTTTTTCAGCGTGCAGACTTCGAGTATCATGGTTTTATTTATAAAGGCAGATGTGTATTGTTTTTCCATCCAACTACAATAATTCTTGATGTGAAATTCCGTCAAATAGTAAGTAAATCTTGGTACGAATTTTCAGAAACTGATTTAAAAATAGAGTTTGAAGAATACTATGAAAACGGAAAAATATCTGCCAAAGGGTTTATAGAAAAAGATGGCAGTAAAACAGGAGAGTGGAAATATTACAGTAGAGAAGATGGTTATTTATTTATGTCAGGAGCATTTGAAAATGATAAGAAAATAGGTGTATGGAAAGAATATAATAGTGAAGGTCATGTAACCATGTCAGGAACTTATGAAAATGATAATAGAGTTGGAGTGTGGAAAGTATATGACAGCAAAGGAAAGGTAAAGGAAGAAGTAAACTTCAGTAAAAAAAGTGAAGGTAATGCTTTCGAGTATTTTTCTAAACAACAAAAAAACTAAATGTTATTACCATGAAAAAAAACCTACTACTAATTACAACATTACTCTTTACGAGTATAGTTTCTGCACAATGGACAGAGTTAGTCAAAATGGCAGAAGAGAGAAACAAACCAGAAGAATACTATGAGTATTATGAAAATGGTAATGTAAAACTAAAAGCATTTAAAGATAAAGATGGAAATTTTAATGGCATGGCTATAGTTTATTATGAAAATGGAAACATCCAAGTCAAAGGTAACTTTGTAAAAGATAATTTTGATGGAGATGTATATTTTTATAATGAAGAGGGAGTATTAACTGAATTAAAAAAATTTACTTTAGGTGCCGTAAATACTAAGTATGTATACTTTGAAAATGGAAAGATAAAAAGTATAAATAATTTTGAAAACGATTTATTAAATGGCGAGTTTAAAGAATTTTATGAAAGCGGGAAATTAAAATATCATTTATATTATAAAGACAATAAACATCACGGTGAAGGTAAAACCTATTATGAAAACGGTAATTTAGAATCTAAGGGAAACCTAATTGAAGGCAAACAAGATGGATTGTGGAAGTATTATTATGATAATGCATCATTGGCATCAGAAGTAGTCTTTAAAAATGGAGAAATAGTTTCTCAAAAAGAATACGATCGAAAAGAAGAGTCTAATACTAATGATTATGACGATATGTTTTATTGGTCAGACTCCTATTCTTCATCTAATGAGGATATTGATAAAGCTTTTAAAGAGTTAACATCAGTTAGAAGTTTACAGTTAGTAAGTATAGATGAAATAAAAAATAATTCTGGTTATTTTGGAAGCAATAACTCTACCACACATAGTTTTAAAATTAAAACAGATGAAAGCACCAGAAAATTATTTGCTTCAATAAGGTATGAAGCAGATAAAGTATATTATAATGGACGTTATTATTATGATGTATTATATGATGTGCAAATAATATTTGATGATGTTTATGAAGTGTATCAAAATGGTGATAAAATTGAATTTGTTTTTTATGAAGATTATGGGTTTTTAAGAAGAGCAAAACCACAAGGCGAATATTGGTCTGATTATGTTAAAAATGAATTTAACTTTTCAATTACTATTTATGACGATGACATTAGAGAAGAAACATTAAAGAATTTTAAGTACTTAGTCGAAAACCCAATTATGAAACGTGAATAATAAACATAAACAGATGAAACAACCTATTGGTGTGAAAAAAACAGCTTTTATTATCTCACTTTTTTTATTTTCTAGCTTTGTTATAGCCCAAGATATATCAGACAAACAAATCCTAAAACATATTAAAGGAAAAGAAATTGAGTGGATTACTGACGAAAATAATTTGGCTAAAGTAAAGATGAAGTCTACCAAAAAATGGGGAGTTTACAATATTGATGCCTATTATGATTTAGATGAAGCAATCATCGATTTTGATGAGGTAGTAGCTCCAAAATTCGATTCTATTGGCTGGTTTAAAAACATGGAGCCTTTTACCATTGTAAAAATCAAAAAAAAATACGGTATTCTTTTAAATCCTTATGAAATACATGATGCAGCTGAGAGAGCTAACTGCATTTATGATGCTATAAAAATGAAGGAAGTAGATGGTAGGTATTATGCGCTTGTAAAGCAAAATGAAAAATGGGGATTAGTAGATTGGTTTGAAGATATAGTTTTAGTAGATCCCACTTTCGATAACCCTGAAGATGTACCTTTGGTTTGGATAGAAGGTTGGGCTAAAGATATGTTTGTAGCTTCCAAGAAAAAACTAAAAGCGGATATACTCATTTTTGATGAAAGTAATGGCGATGGTGTGTTTAAAGCAAGGAATAAAGCCACTAAAAAATGGGGAATGTATCAATCATTAGTCGAAAATGATTTAACAACACTTATACCTGCAAAATACGACAGTATTCGTTTTTTTGGATACAACTCAAAATACACAGCAGTTTACAACAAAGGTAAAGTGGGTATGCATTTGTCGTATTGGAGTTATAATGAAAACACAAAACTTTCAGTACCTTGTATTTACGAAGAGTATAAAAATTTTGATGCTGATGGTGTACTAAAACTAGCAATGAAAAAAGATGGAAAATGGGGTTGGGTAAACTGGTTAACAGGCAAAGAAGAATCAGAATTTAAATACGAAACACTCGACGATTTACCCTATCCTTATTATAAACAAGCCATTTGGATTGAAGACTAAATAAATCTTACATTAGTAATTTTTGAAAATGAACCTTCAACCCTTAAAAATACCAGCAGGCTGGACAGTTGATTGGAATTTGTTAACCGATACAGATCCAACAGAAGACACCATACATGAGTTTACAGGCAGTTCTCTATTGCTTATCAGTTCACACACACGATTAAAAGCGATTGATGTATCATGGCAACCAGAAGGCGACATTAATGGTGCGTACCAATTGCAGGTTATTTGTTTACTGCCAAAATTCAATACTAAAACCAATGCATTAGACTATGAAGGAGTTTGGGAAGCACCAGAATTAGAGTTTTCTACCAAAAACCGATTAGAACTAGTTGATAAGCTAAATCATTTACTCTTTTATTTAAAACCTTATACAGATACACGTATTTTGCTACAACCTGGTGTTGTAGATGAGCCTAATGAAGCTATAAGGCAAGAGTTGTTAGCTAACGATTTGACAGAAGAACTCGTCAAAAAAATAATGACATCTAACCATAAAAAACTTCAGGAGTTACTATTAGACCACAAAGCTGTTTCCTATGCTGATGTAGAAAAATTATCGCAAGATGGCGCTACTAAAGGTGTAAAAAACAAAGCAAAGCAATTGCTAAACAGTAAACAGTTTAGAAATCTGAAATCTGAAACATCATCAGACGTGGATAAGACTAAACTCATTTCAGCCATCACAAATAAGATGGAAGCTGTTCTTGCAGACTTACAGCAGCTAAAACCAGAAAAAGAATTCACGCTTAAAACTTATGAGCCCAATGGCTATTGGAGTTTCCATTGGAAAAGCACCAAGCTTTGGAAAACCGAACATTATTTAAAAGAATGGTTTACTGTTAGTTTATATGGTAATAGTGATGCGTTCTCATTAAGTGGCTCACATAGTATTAAAGATGTTTTTGAACAACTTGAAGAGGGACATTTTTTATATAAAGGAAAAACAATAAAAACGCTTTTTAAAATGCTTGATACCATTGAAAAGCAAACGAAAGATGCAGTTTTAAAAGCTATAGACCAACAATTCGACCCTGGTTTCTAAAAAATAAATATAGGGTAAGTAATTATAAATACGATAATTAGTGATTATGATAAAATACAACCTAATAACTTATGTGCTTTCTATAATTTCAATAGTATTGTTTTTAGGATGTAATGACGCTAAGAATAAAACAGAAAACGAACTTTTAATAACAAAAGCAATTATTAAAAAGTTTACTGATAATCCATCAAATGATTTTTATACTAATTGTATATTTCAAAAAGGACTACCTATTGTATTTAATAAAAAAGAAAATCTAGAATTAGTAAAGACAACATTAAACCTTAATGATGATTTTGAGACTAAAGTAAAAAATGCAGAATTTTTTAGCATTCCAGATACTTTACTGCCTAAACTAAATATCATCACTCAAAAGCAAATAGATAGTTTAGAAGCTATAAAAGATACCAAAGACAGAAGAACAATTTATGAGGAGTTAAGTTGTTCAGATGGTTTGTTAAGTATTACCAAACCAATTTACAACTATGAAAAAACTAAAGCTTATATAAGTCTGTATTTTCATTGCTCAGGAATTTGTGAAAAAAAAGGTATGTTTTTTTTGAGCTTTGAAAACAATTTGTGGTCAATAGAGAAAACCTTGATTGACTAAAATCATTCTAATACTTCTTCCTTCGCTTTTTTTATTTTTTTGTTGTCTCTGGTTTTAATTTTTCACAATTCTTTTAACTAAAAGATATTTCTTACCGCTTGATTGTGTGTGTATAGCGTACTTTAAATTGCACATTCTTCAACTTAAATAAATCTGTTTTTCAAGAAGATTTAGTAAATTAAAAAAAAGTTACACAAAAAAATGTGACTTTAATTAGATGTAGGTGTCTAAATATAAAACCATATTTAAAATTATTCCCTAGCTATTGGAAACCATTAATAACATTAATGCAGTATCTGATGAGGATTTGGTAAGAAAAATTGTCAAAACCAACGATACATTGCTTTTTGAAGTGCTATATGACAGGTATGCCACTATGGTGTATAATAAGTGCTACGGTTTCGCAAAGGATGAAGATGAGGCAAAAGATTTGACTCAAGATGTGTTTTTAAAGCTCTTTGTTAAATTGGCTAGTTTTAAAGAAAAATCAAAATTTTCTACTTGGCTTTATGCATTTACATACAACCACTGTGTAAACTATGTTACTAGAAACACAGCAAAAAAAATAGAAAAGAACGCAGTAGATTATCAAGATATTGAGAACATTTCTTTTGAAGAAGATGATAAAGATTTCCTTCAAATGAAAGTTCATAATTTAAAAGAAGCCCTGAACCTAATTTCTCCTGAGGAGAAAATGATTTTATTACTAAAATACCAAGATTACCTTTCTATAAAGGAAATTGAAAGTGTTTTAGGTATTGGAGAAAGCGCAGTGAAGATGAGAATTAAGCGCGCCAAGGACAAACTTATTAATGAGTATAAAAACAACTTTGAGTAATGGAAAATCCGTTTAAGCAAATAGACAAGCCTTTAAAAGAGGTGCCTGATGAATTGAAGGCAAAAGTCATGAATGATATTGCCATTGCTAAATTACTTATGGAATTAGCTAGTCTGTTTTCAGTAGACGTGGCAAAAATTATTGAAGCAACTATTAAAGAAAGGAACAAATAAAAATCAACTAAAAAAGCAATACATGGAAAAAATAACTGAATGGAACGAAGACGTGATGAACTCTTTGTCTGTTATGACTACCGAAATAGGTAAGGTAATACCCAATATAATTGGTGCTATTGTAGTATTAATTATTGGATGGATACTTACAAAAGTAGTTGTTGGTATTATCAAAAAAGCATTAAAGTTTGCTAAAGCAGATAAGCTTGATGATAAGATTAATGAAATAGAAATTTTTGAAGGTAAAAAGTTAAACTTCAACATTATAAAAATTACCTCAAAGTTTGTAAAATGGGTAATGTATATCATGTTAATTATTGTAGTTTCTGATATACTAAACTTAACAATGGTTTCTGAAGAGATAAGCAACTTACTTCGTTATTTACCTCAATTATTTACAGCTTTAGTCATTTTTACAGTTGGATTGTTATTAGCAAACTTTGTAAAAAAGTCGATTAGATCATTTTTTGAATCTATGGAGCTTTCAGGTGCAAAAATTATAAGTCAAATAGTGTTTTTGTTAATTCTAGTGTTTGTGTCAGTTACAGCTTTAAACCAAGCAGGAGTTGACACTGATATTATCACGAGCAATATCACTATGATATTGGCTGCCTTTTTACTAGCGTTTGCTTTGGCATTTGGTTTTGGAGCAAAGGTAGTAGTAGGAGATATTTTAAGAACCTATTACGCAAGAAGAACCTATGAGATAGGACAAATCATAGAGTACAATGGTAAAACGTATGAGGTTTTAGCTATTGAAAACATATCAGTAATATTAAAAACTGATACAGGAAAACTTATTGTGCCAATTAAAGATATATCCGAAAGTCACATTAAGGTACAAGGTTAACTATAGTTAGGGTTATAGTAATTTAAATTTGGTTAATATTTAAAGAACCTTGATACCTTGTGGCTTTCTTAAACCCTTTTCATTAATTTGAAGAGGGTTTTTTTATTTCCTTTTCTTTTTTTTGTTGTAGTTTTTGTCGCCTCTAGTTTTAGGCTTCTTATATTTTTTGGCTATTTCTCTTCGGTACGAACCGCCTTGGTTTGTTTTCTTGTTTTTTTCTTTCTTTTCATGAAAAGCAGCACCAGGTTCATAATCGTCTTTGTTACGTTTTAAAGGGTTGTAATGTTCCTTTATTTGTGGTCGTTCTTCTTCAATTAATTCCGTAGAAATAGTTACTTCCTCAGGAAATTCAATTAATGCTATTTTTAAATTCATGTAGTTTTCAATAGCTTCAATGTAATCCTGCTCGTCTTCGGTAGAAAATACAATACTGGTTCCTGAGTTTTCAGCTCTACCAGTTCTACCTATTCTATGCATATAGTTTTCAGGATATTTTGGTGTGTCAAAATTTATTACATGACTTACATTGTCAATATCCAAACCACGAGCCATAACATCTGTAGCTATTAAAATACGATGTTCGCCACTTTCAAAAGCTTCAATACTACGTAGTCTGTAGTTTTGTGTTTTGTTGGAGTGAATCACACAGCAATTACCAGGAAAGATGTCTTCTAGCTTTTCAAACAAGCGGTCAGCCATTTTTTTATTAGACACAAAAATCAGCACTTTATTAAAAGTTGCTTTATCAAATAGTACATGTTCTAATAGGTTGACCTTTGTGTAAAAGTTCTTTACCTCATAGCGTTGTTGTATAATGTTTTCAAGAGGTGTTCCTGTAACAGCAACAGTAACGCGTTGTGGGTTGATGAAAAAGTTTGTGATTAATTCATCTA
Organism: Meridianimaribacter flavus; assembly: GCF_004366715.1. Lineage (GTDB taxonomy): Bacteria > Bacteroidota > Bacteroidia > Flavobacteriales > Flavobacteriaceae > Gaetbulibacter_B > Gaetbulibacter_B jejuensis. The sequence goes on along the minus strand of NZ_SOQZ01000002.1, from coordinate 363,566 downwards.
CATCTTCGGTCATAGTTGCTGAAAACATAATGTTTTGTCTGCGTTCAGGTAAAATATCGAAAATGTTCATGAGCTGATGTCTAAACCCAAGGTCTAACATAACATCAACTTCATCAATAACCAGTTTTTGAATAGACTTAAGCTGTAACACTCTACTCATGGCTAGGTCGTACAATCTACCTGGAGTGGCAACTATAATGTCGGTTCCTTGAGCAACTGCTTGCTTTTGAGTGTTGATGTTTGTGCCACCATAAACACCCAAAATTCTATTGTTGATGTATTTAGAAAGTTTTTCAATTTCCTCAACAACTTGTACAACCAATTCTCGAGTTGGTACCAAAACCAATACACGTGGGTTTTCTTGTCTAGAATATTTTAGGTTTCTAAGTATAGGAAGCATGTAGGCAAAGGTTTTACCAGTACCTGTTTGTGCAATTCCTACCACATCTTTACCAGATGCTACAACATTAAATGCTTCCGATTGTATAGGAGTTGGTTTTACAAATCCTAAATCGTCAATGGCATTGTAAAGTGGTGTGTTAAGGTTTAAGTCCTGAAAAGTAACATCGTGTTCCATGTTGCAAAAATAGGCTTAATCCATTAAACTTAGTAGCCATATTCTATTAAACTTGGGATAAGGTTTTTGGTTTGTGTTTTCCAGTCCTTTTCAACGCTATCCCATTCAGTATAACATTTGTACCTTTCGTATGGTGTTTTTTGAGAGATTTCTTTTATTGGTCCTACAATGGCTAAATACTCTTCACCTTCAGCTTCTTCGTATTCATATCCAAAAGAAATAGCATAGTATTCGTCACCTTCATTTTTAATTTTCCCAACTACAGTCATAGTGTCTGGATAGCCTTCGTCTTCGCCAACATAATTGTAAAGTGCAAGTTTTGCAAACTCTTCAGGTTTAATATATTTTTTAGGAACTTTATTAAACTGATTGGTTTTGTGGTAAGCTTCCATGATTTCGTATCTAGAAAACAAACTATCCATTTGTGTTTCAATAAAAGCGTTGTCAAGTGGGTAGTTGTTAACAATTCGTGCTGTTGTTGCTTGTAAGCTAAACCATTGATTGTCTTTTTCTTTTGCTAGAGTAGAGGTGAAAGTGTCGGTGAATTCATTCTTGTATGAAGACTTATTTAAAAAGTTTAAATACGAATAGATTAATGAGTTCATTGAATAGTCGTACTCGTCTTTATCTTTTTCTTCTAAATATTTTTGAAGATCAGACTCCATATACTGAAACAGTTTTTCCATATTGTCACTTACCAAACTACTGTGACCTGTGCTGTCTTGAAGGATGTTTAATGATACATCTAAAACATCTGAACGGTATTTTTCATGCTTGATTAAGGTTGAAAAATCTTTGTAGTTTTCAATAGCATAATTAAGTGAATCGGTAAATGGTGACACTACACCCCAAGTGTAATTTTCAGTATTTACAGGTGGATTATTAAGAAATAAATCTTTGTAAACACTCAAAGCATCATCATTTTCTAAATCTGGAATAATTGTTAAGATTGTTGCTTTTAAATCATCGTTTGTGCTTTCATTGGTATACAGATTTTTTAAAACGTCTAAAGTTTTACTATCGCTAACCAATGAAAATTGTTCAGCTATTTTGTCTTTTATAAGATTGGTTTTTTCTTGAGAATCGTAGCTGTAGTTTAAAGCTTCGTAGAGTTTAGGAATATCGGTTGTTTCAAACTCATAATAATCAAAAGCGCCAAGTGCATTATTGTATACAATTGAATCTTTTGAGCGTAAGTCGTTAAAAATTGCATCAGTTTTTGAGCTGAATACATCAAACTCAGGTTCTTTTGAAATGACTTTAAACGAATTGAATATAGAGTCAGTTAGTTTGCTGTCGCGTTCTTCGTCACTTAAATAACCTGTCATTAAAAACAAGCGTTTGTTTTGAAGCCATAATTGATGTTTAGTAATCACCTTTGTACCTTCATTTTGAATATGAAATTCAACACCATCTTCATTGCCTACTTTGATGTTTTTTTGCTTTATAATACTGTCATTCCAAGATTTAAGAGCGTCAATATTGGTTTCAAAAAACTCATCTTTAGATGCTATTTTAAAATAATCTTTCAAATCGCTGTATCCAAACTGATACGTTCCTCCAGACATTTCATTGAGTGCAAAATAGTCGTTGGAGTTTTTAAGATAAGTACTTTCATAACCAACAGTGTCAATGACTCTTTTAAGGTCGTCAAAAAACAGAACTTCAAAGTTTGTGCCTCTTGGTTGTAAGGTTGTAAGCTCAGGAGTTTTGTATGGTTCAAACTTAAAACTATTAAAAAAAGTATCGTCAGTAGTCGCTTTTTCTTTCTCGTTTAGTTTTTGCTTTAGTAAAAGGTAGGCTCTGTTTCCTCTTAAATAAATTCTGCAGATAGTATGAAATTTACCATCAAGCAATAATTCATATTCTCGTCCTTCATTACCATCTAAAAATATAGTTTTAGGAGGTGATAATAGTTCAGCTCTTGCTGTTAATGTTTCTTGCATAGACTCAAACCCACCAGCAGGATCTTCCATAAAATATCCAAGCGGTTGGTCGTTATATCTAAATAGGTAATTATCGTCGTTTTTATAGTCTGGTGCAGAATAAAGGTATAAATAGTAAGGTTCACCATCTTCTTCTAACGGATTTGGATATTCGCGCGACAAGTCAGTAGGTTCTTCTGGGATAGTGATAGAAAATGCACCTTTTTCACTCACAAAATCCAGCCATTCTTTAACTTCCATAGGTTTAGCGCTTGTAACTTTAAGCGAATTAAAGAAGCGTTTGGTATTGTTGTTGTCAACACTGTCTTTTAAATCTTCAACCGATAAGTAGTACAGTATATTATTTTGTAAAGTAAACTGAGCACTCATTAGTTTTTCTTCATTAATCTTTACAAGTATCTTGTATTGGAGTCCACCACTGTATTTTATTTCCTTTTTGTCTAGCAGCTCTCCATTAAGATTGTTGACGATGTTGTTTGTGAAATTATCAACAATTTCACTCGGTTTACTGTCTTGATTTCGATCTCTTAAGTCTAAAGCAAAAAAGGAATACACGCGCTTTGAATTCGTGTCATTGTAGGAATAGATGATAAAACTATCATAATCATCTTGATAGTTTGGTTCATTAGGTAACTCTAATGAGTAACCCAAATCGGTATTTGTATACGTATACCAATCCCAAAGGGTTAGATTTGAAAAACTAAGGTTAGAAACCAAAACAAAACATACTGTAAGAAGTATGTTGGTTGAAAAAGAGCGCTTTAAGTTCATGTGCAAAAAGTAGATTTTTGTTTAGTATTAAGTAAAGTCTTTTATATTATTCTAAATTGATAGTTTCTTAATAAATTTGGAAACTTATAAGAATTACCCTTTTGAGAACAATATCCAAGCAAAACATTAGTAACGTTGAGCAATATAAACAAAAATTATTGCATTGGAGCCAACAGTTTCGTGAAGTTGTTTGGTTAGATACAAATGCTTTCAACACCCAATATTCTACATTTGATGCAGTTTTAGCAGTAGATGCTATAACGAGTATTCAAACCGATTATGAAAATGCATTTAAAGCATTAAAAGACTATCAAACCCAAACAAACGATTGGATTTTTGGGTATTTAACTTACGATTTAAAAAACGATGTTGAGCACTTGACTTCAAGAAATTTTGACGGTTTGCAGTTTCCTGAATTGTTCTTTTTTCAACCCAAAAAACTATTTCTTTTTAAAGATGATGTTGTTGAAGTTCGGTATTTAAATTTTGTTAGCGATGAGCTTGATGTCGATTTAAAAACTATAGATGCTATAGATGTTTCAAATACCGTTGAAGAGCCACAAACCGAAAACATTAAAATAAAGCTTCGCATCCACAAAGACGACTATTTTAACAAGGTAAATACCATGTTAAAACACATTCATAGAGGAGATATTTATGAAGCTAATTTTTGTCAGGAGTTTTATGCTGAAGACACTTTAATTCAACCCTTAAACATTTATAACAAGCTTAATGCTATTTCCAAACCGCCTTTTGCAACGTTTTTAAAATTAGACGATAAGTATTTACTTTCGGCATCACCAGAACGTTACTTAAAAAAAGAAGGAACTACAATTGTGTCGCAACCTATTAAAGGGACAGCTAAACGCTCAAAAGATAAAGACGAAGATGATAGGCTTAAAACAGAGCTTGCTAAAGACGAAAAAGAACGAAGTGAAAACATTATGATAGTGGATTTGGTAAGAAACGATTTGTCTCAAACTGCCACTAAAGGCAGTGTAGAGGTGAAAGAACTTTGTAAAGTCTACAGTTTTGAACAAGTACACCAAATGATTTCAACCGTAACATCTCAAATTGAATCCACGACACATCCAGTAGATGTTATAGCGACAACATTTCCAATGGGAAGTATGACAGGAGCTCCAAAAATTTCGGCAATGAAAATTATTGAAACTTTAGAAGAAACCAAGCGTGGGTTATACTCTGGAGCTGTTGGGTATTTTACACCTCAAGGCGATTTCGATTTTAATGTGGTGATACGTAGTATTTTGTATAATCAAAGCAATCAATATGTGTCCTATTCGGTTGGAGGTGCAATTACCGCAAAAAGCGACCCTTTAAAAGAGTATGAAGAATGCTTGATTAAAGCTAAAGCTATGCGAGAGGTGTTGGAGAGTTGAAAATTTCCGCTTAAAGTTTAATGTTAAAGGTTTCAAGTTGTTATATTTGAAATAGGTATTAAAAACTAATGCTAGAAAGATTCAACAAACATATCATCCAAAATCTTCCTTTTCTAAAAGAAAGTAAACTCCTTATTGCAATTTCTGGTGGAATTGATAGTGTGGTGTTAATGCACTTATGTCGTGCTGCTAATTTTAAGTTTGCTTTAGCACATTGTAATTTTAATTTAAGAGGAAAAGAAAGCGATGCAGATGAAGATTTTATCGTTCAACTTGCTGATGATTTAGAAATTGAAGTGTTTGTACAGAATTTTGAAACCGAAACTTATGCCAAAACGCACAAACTATCTACGCAAATGGCAGCAAGGGAGTTGCGCTACAACTGGTTTAATGACTTAGCAACACAACTTAAGTTTGACTACATTTTAACTGCTCATCATGCTGATGATGATTTGGAAACCTTTTTAATCAATCTCACAAGAGGAACAGGTTTAGAGGGTTTTACTGGAATTCCCATTATAAATAACAATACGGTTAGACCATTATTGCCATTTTCACGTTTGGAAATTGAGGCGTATGCCAACGACAATAATTTAAAATGGAGAGAAGATAGTACAAACGCATCCACAAAATATTTGCGCAATAAAATACGTCATGAGGTTATTCCTGTGTTGAAAGATATTAATCCACAATTATTGCAAACCTTTAGTCAAACTCAAGCCTTTTTAAAAGACTCAAAAGCAATAATTGACGATAGGATAGATGATGTTTCCGATAAGGTTATAAAAGACATTACAGAGTTTGAAATTCAATTTGAGATTTCAGAAATTAAGCAACTCAGTCATCCAAAAGCCTATTTGTATGAATTATTAAAAGTATATGGTTTTACCGAGTGGAACGATGTATTTAATTTGTTAGATGCGCAATCAGGTAAGCAAGTGTTTTCTGAAACCCATCGTTTAATAAAAGATAGAGATTACTTACTGTTGAGTGATTTAAACACTGAAGATAAGCAGCAAGTAATAACAATTTCTGAATGTGACGATAAAATAAAAACCACTGCTGGAGTTCTCTTTTTTGATGAAGCTGATGCAATTTTCGGAAAAGACGCTAATCGTATTTTTGTAGATAAGAAAAAGCTCAAATTTCCTTTAACAGTAAGACATTGGCAAGAAGGCGATTATTTTCATCCGTTAGGAATGAAAGGAAAAAAGAAATTAAGCAAATACTTTAAAGACGAGAAGATGTCGCTCTTAGACAAGGAAAACACACTTTTGCTATGCTCCGGAGATTACATTATTTGGGTTATTGGTAAACGTGCCGACAGTCGTTTTAAAGTTACTGACAAGACTAAGAAAATTATTAAAATAGAATTAAAATAACTTGATTTTACAAGGACAAATTGTCGATATTCTTAATCGACGCATCTTTAAAGGTGAAATTACTATTAAAGATGAAAAAATAGTAGCTATTGAAGAAAAAGCACATAACGTAAACCAGTATATACTACCTGGTTTTGTAGATGCACACATACATATTGAAAGTTCTATGCTAGTGCCAAGTGAGTTTGCGCGAATTGCTGTAACTCATGGTACAGTGGCAACGGTTTCTGATCCTCATGAAATTGCCAATGTGCTTGGAGTAGAAGGTGTGGAGTTTATGATTGAAAACGGGAAACAAACACCTTTTAAATTCAATTTTGGTGCGCCTTCATGTGTTCCTGCTACTACTTTTGAATCGGCTGGAGCTGTTATAGATTCTGATGGAATTAAGCAATTGATGGCAAATCCAGAGATTAAGTATTTAGCAGAACTTATGAATTATCCTGGTGTGCTTAATGACGATCCTGAGGTTCTAAAAAAAATAGAATGGGCAAAACACTTTAATAAGCCCATTGATGGTCATGCTCCAGGTTTGAGAGGTGAAGCAATTTCAAAATACATTAACGCAGGTATTTCAACCGATCACGAATGTTTTACGTTTGAAGAAGGTTTGGAAAAGCTCCAAAAAGGCATGAAAGTCTTAATACGCGAAGGTAGTGCAGCTAAAAACTTCGATGCTCTAATCGATTTGTTACCAGAACATTTTGAAAACATGATGTTTTGTAGTGATGATAAGCATCCAGACGATTTAATACTTGGTCACATCAATACGTTGTGTGCAAGAGCTGTAGCAAAAGGTATAGATGTATTTAAAGTGCTGCAAGTAGCTTGCATAAACCCTGTAGAGCATTATGATTTAGATGTAGGTTTGCTAAAAGTTGGCGATGCGGCAGATTTTGTTATTGTCAATGATTTAAAGGATTTTAAAACCCTTCAAACCTATATTAATGGTGAGTTGGTTTATGATAAAGGTGAATCTAAAATTCAATCAACTCCTTTTGAAGTGTTGAATAATTTTAATACTGAAAAAAAGCAAGTTGAAGACTTTAAGTTTAAAACAACTTCTAAACAAATACGCGTTATTGAAGCGCTAGAAGGACAATTGGTAACCAATGAAATTATTGCTGATAGCTTGCTTAAAGATGGAAATTTGATATCAAATATTGAAAACGATATCTTAAAGATGACTGTCGTGAACCGTTATCAAAATCAAAGTCCAGCAATAGGATTTATAAAAAACTTCGGACTTAAGGAAGGAGCTATAGCAAGTTCGGTAGGTCATGATTCGCATAATATTATTGCTGTTGGAGTGGATGATGAAGCGATTTGTAAAGCGGTTAATCTGGTTATTGAACATAAAGGTGGTATTTGTGCGATTTCCAATTCCGAAGAAAAAATAGTACCACTTCCTGTTGCAGGAATTATGAGTGATAAAGATGGTGTTGCTATTGGAAAAGACTATGCAGCTTTAGATGCTATGGCAAAACAATTAGGTAGCACGTTAAATGCGCCATATATGACTTTGAGTTTTATGGCGTTGTTAGTGATTCCGTCGTTAAAGTTGAGTGATAAAGGATTGTTTAATGGTAGTACATTTACGTTTACACCAGTAGAAGTGAGTTAATAATGCCAATAGTAGAATCAAAGTACAAAGCGCCTTATTTTTTTAGAAACGGATTTGTGTCAACAGTGTATTCTGGTTTGGTACGACGTGTTAAAAATGTTGTTCAAGAGCGGGAACTAATTCAGCTTCCAGATGGTGATTTTCTGGATTTAGACTGGAGTTTTTCAAAAGAAAAAACCAATAAACTTATAGTGCTGTTGCATGGATTAGAGGGTCATGCGCAACGACCATACATTACAGGAACTGCTAAACTGTTTAATACAAACAACATAGATGCTGTAGCAGTTAATTTTAGAGGATGTAGTGGGACGCCAAACTTAAAATTTCGTTCGTACCATTCTGGTGCTACCGAAGATTTAGAGGCGGTTATTCAACATGTTTTAGAGCAAAAATCATATACGCGTATATACATAAAAGGCATCAGTTTAGGAGGTAATATGGTTTTAAAATATATAGGAGAACGCGATGATGTTCCAAATCAAATTAAAGCTGTAATTGCTGTTTCGGTACCTTGTAGTTTAAAAGGGTCTTCGGGTGAATTACATAAAATGAATAATATTTTATTTCACAATAATTTCAAAAAGCATTTGCTAAAAAACTTGAAAGAGAAGAAAACACAACATTCTGGTAAATTGAGTGATAAGGAATTTAATTCAATTAAAACTTTAAAAGATTTTGACGATGTTTATACTTCCAAAGCGCATGGATTTAAAGATGCTTTTGACTATTATGAGAAGAGCAGCAGTCTTCAGTTTTTATCAAATATAAAAATACCAACCTTACTTATTAATGCCTTAAACGATTCGTTTCTATCACCAGAATGTTTTCCTGTTAAAGAGGCTAAACATAATCCTAATTTACATTTAGAAATGCCTAAGTATGGAGGTCATGTTGGGTTTATCGATAGGAAGAACATCTATTACAACGAAAAACGAGCCTTGGAGTTTATATCTTCTGTTAATTAGCTTTTAAACTTTCAGGAAAGCCATTAACAGTAATATCCCAAAGTAAAGGCAGCATAAAATACACAAACAAGGTTAAAATGACTATTGATATAACATTCATTATAATGCCTTTACGAACCATATCAGGAATTCTCAAATAACCAGAACCAAAAACCACAGCGTTTGGAGGTGTTGCCACAGGAAGCATAAAAGCGCAAGATGCAGCCACTGCTGCACCAACCATAAGGATATAAGGATGCATATCTACAGCTATTGCCATTGATGCTAAAACAGGTAATAGCATAGCTGTGGTTGCTAAGTTGGAAGTGATTTCGGTTAAAAAGTTTACAGCAGCAATAAGTAATAACACGATTAGTATTGATGAAATTCCTACTAAGGTTGTCATTTGGTTGCCAATCCATTGTGCTAATCCGCTTGTTTCAAATCCCTTTGCTAGAGCCATTCCTCCTCCAAAAAGCAAAATAATTCCCCAAGGTAATTTTACAGCATCTTCCCAAGTCATGAGTTGCTCTTTTTTATCTTTGGAAGGAATAAAAAACAAGACTATAGCAAAAATAATTGCTATGATGGTATCATCGAGTTGTGGTAATATTGTATTGAATAAAAAGGAGCGTGTAATCCATAAAAATGCTGTTGTGGCAAAAACAAAGGCTACAGCTTTCTCTTCGTAACTCAGTTTTCCTAAGTTTTTTAAAAGTCTTTTAATTTCTTGTTTTCCACCAGGAAATTCTTTCTGTTTAAAAGTAAAAGCAAAATTGGTGAGGTACTTCCAACAGATAAAAAGTAATAAGATTGAAATAGGAAACCCAAACATAAACCACTGTAAAAATGTAATTTCATAGTTGTAAGTATCTAGAACAACACCAGCTAAGACAAGGTTTGGAGGAGTGCCAATTAAAGTTGCAATGCCACCAATAGAGGCGCTGTAAGCTATGGCAAGCATTAAAGCTTTACCAAAAATTAGGTTTTCGTCTTCAATTGTGTCAGGATTATCTTTTAATTGAGAGACGATAGCAATGCCAATAGGTAGCATCATTACAGAAGTAGCTGTATTGGAAATCCACATCGATAAAAACGCTGTAGCAACCATAAACCCAAGAATAATATTCTTAACGTTTGAGCCAATAATGTTAATAATGTTTAAGGCGATGCGCTTGTGTAAATTCCATTTCTCAATAGCAATTGCAATAATAAAACCACCTAAATATAAAAACACAAACTTATGACCAAACGCACTTGTGGTATCACTTAAACTCAAACCGTTTGATAAGGGAAACAAAGCTATAGGAAGTAGTGCAGTTGCTGCAATAGGAATAGCTTCGGTAATCCACCAAACTGCAATCCATGATGTAGATGCTAGTATAGCATTGGCTTCGCTTGATAAGCCTTCTGGATGAAAAAAAAGTTTGATGATAATAAATAAAGTAGGTCCTAAAATAAAACCGATACGTTTGGAGGTGTTCATAGTCTATATAATGCAAATATGCAGTAATGATAGTAAATTTTAATCAATTTATTATTTGTCTTTTTTTATTACATTTAAGGAAACCAATCTTTTATGCTTAAAAAAGTCTTCGGAAGCGCAGTTTTTGGTGTTGAAGCAACAACCATTACTGTTGAGGTAAATGTCGATAATGGAGTGGGTTATCATTTGGTAGGTCTTCCTGATAACGCTATTAAAGAAAGCAATTATCGTATTGCGGCTGCACTTCAAAATAACGGTTATCGAATTCCTGGAAAAAAAATAATTATCAATATGTCACCTGCCGATTTGCGTAAGGAAGGTTCTGCTTATGATTTAACATTGGCAATCGGAATTTTAGCGGCTTCTAATCAAATAAAAGCTGAAAACCTAGAAGACTATCTCATAATGGGAGAATTGTCTTTAGATGGAACATTACAACCTATTAAAGGTGCGTTGCCTATTGCTGTTAAAGCTAGAGAAGAAGGTTTTAAAGGGTTTATTCTGCCAAGTCAAAATGCAAAAGAAGCTGCAATTGTTAATGATTTAAAAGTTTTTGGAGTTGATAATATCAAACAAGTCATTAACTACTTTGATAAAGATGAAGCTTTAGAACAGACTATTATAAACACAAGGGAAGAGTTTTATAAAAATCTCGATTTCCCTGAGTTTGATTTTGCCGATGTAAAAGGTCAGGAAGGAATAAAGCGCTGTATGGAAATTGCAGCAGCAGGTGGTCATAATATTATTTTAATAGGGCCTCCAGGAGCAGGAAAAACAATGTTGGCAAAGCGATTACCAAGTATTTTACCTCCAATGACATTGAGTGAAGCACTGGAAACTACAAAAATCCATTCGGTAGTTGGTAGAGTAAAAGAGCATACAGGATTGATGTCACAACGACCATTTAGAAGTCCTCATCATACTATAAGCAACGTTGCGCTAGTTGGTGGAGGAAGCTACCCTCAACCAGGAGAAATCTCTTTATCTCACAATGGTGTGCTTTTTTTAGATGAATTACCTGAGTTTAAAAGAGAGGTTTTAGAAGTAATGCGTCAACCTTTAGAAGATAGAGAGGTAACGATTTCTAGAGCTAAATTTACAGTAACCTATCCATCGTCGTTTATGTTGGTGGCAAGTATGAATCCGAGTCCTGGAGGTTATTTTAACGATCCTGATGCTCCTGTAACTTCGTCTCCTGCTGAAATGCAACGGTATTTAAGTAAAATTTCTGGGCCATTATTGGATAGAATTGATATTCATATTGAAGTCACGCCTGTACCTTTTGAAAAACTATCTGATGACAGAAAAGGTGAATCTTCGGTTGATATAAGAAAGCGCGTTACTGCTGCTCGAGAATTTCAAACTAAGCGATTTAAAGAGTTTGATAATGTGCATTACAATGCGCAAATGAATACAAAACAGATTAGAAAATTTTGTGTCTTGGATGATAATTCAAAGCAATTGCTTAAAACAGCAATGGAGCGTTTAAATCTTTCTGCTAGAGCTTATGATAGAATTTTGAAAGTAGCACGTACTATTGCTGATTTAGAGGCTAGTGAAGCGGTAAATGGAGCGCATATTTCTGAGGCTATTCAATATAGAAGTTTAGATAGAGAAGGTTGGTTAGGCTAATGAAAGCATGGTTTAAAAATATAGGTCCAGGACCATTGGTTGCAGCAGCTTTTATTGGGCCTGGAACAGTAACAGTTTGTACACTTGCAGGTGTTGGGTTTGGTTATGCGTTGCTTTGGGCTATGTTGTTTTCGGTGTTCGCTACAATAGTATTGCAAGAAATGTCAGCACGATTAGGAGTAATTACTCAAAAAGGCCTTTCGGAAGTTATAAGAACTGAAATTAAAAATCCTGTTTTTAAGACTGTTGTAATTGTTTTAATGTTGTCAGCGATAGTTGTAGGTAATGCAGCTTATGAAGCAGGAAACATTAGTGGAGGTGTGCTGGGTTTGGAAACGCTATTTGGTAATCCGAGTGTTGAAGTTGGTGTGTTTGATGTGAATGTTTTTAGTTTAATCATCGGTTTGGTTGCGTTTTTAATTTTAACTATTGGAAATTATAAAACACTAGAAAGAATATTAGTAGCTATGGTTGTGGTAATGAGTGTTGCTTTTTTAGTGACAGCAATACTAACAAAGCCTAACTTAATGGAGGTTTTTAAAGGCTTGTTTGGTTTTAAAATGCCTAAAGAAAGTGTGTTGACTGTTGTTGGTTTAATAGGAACTACTGTAGTGCCTTATAATTTGTTTTTACATGCAGCGTTGGTTAAAGAAAAGTGGTGTACTGAAAGTGATTTGCAGTATGCTAGAAAAGATACTATAGTTGCTGTTGTGTTGGGAGGAGTGGTGTCAATGTGCATTATTATTTCTGCTTCAGCGATTCAGACTAAAACAATTAGCAATGCTTCGGATTTAGCTTTAGGTTTAGAGCCTTTGTTTGGTAGTTTTTCAAAGTATTTTATGGCTATCGGACTGTTTTCAGCAGGTATTACAAGTGCAATTACTGCGCCTTTGGCAGCTGCTTATGTTGCTAGTGGATGTTTGGGTTGGAGTACCAATTTAAAATCTAAGACCTTTAAAGGTGTGTGGTTGTTTGTTCTAGCTTTAGGAGTTGTATTTTCTTCTTTAGGAATAAAATCTATAGAGCTAATCAAGTTTGCACAAGTGGCTAATGGATTGCTGTTGCCTCTAGTTGCTGTGTTTTTGATTTGGGTTATGAATAAATCTGAATTGCTAGGTAAATATAAAAACAGCTTATTGCAGAATATTGTGGGAATAGTGACTCTTTTAGTGGCTGTTTTCTTAGGTTTAAAAAGTGTTTTAAAAGTGTTTAATGTGTTATGATGAATGGATATACTGTAGATATTAATGTTGATGTTGGAGAAGGTTTAGGTAACGAAGCTAGGTTGTTGCCTTATGTGTCTTCGTGTAATATAGCTTGTGGAGGACACGCTGGAAATGAGGAAACAATGATTGCTGTTGCTAAACTAGCTAAAGAGTTTAGTGTAAAAATTGGTGCGCATCCTTCATTTCCTGATATAGAGAACTTTGGAAGAAAGCCAATGGAGATGTCTTGTGCTGATTTATATACTTCGGTAAAACAGCAGGTTAGAGGGTTTATGAATGTTTTGCGAACTGAACATCTTGCATTGCATCATATTAAACCTCATGGCGCATTGTATAATCTGGCGATGAAGGATGAAAAGACTGCTAGTGTGATTATTGAGGTGATAAAAAGTATAGCGTTACCAGTAAAATTGTATGTGCCTTATGGTTCTGTGATAGCAAATTTAGCTTTGGAAGAACAAATTCCTGTAATGTACGAAGCGTTTGCTGACAGAAATTATAATGAAGATTTAAGCTTAGTATCAAGAGATAAAAGCAATGCTGTTTTAAATCATCCTGAAGCAGTTTTTGAGCATGTTTTTAATATGATTTCAAGGCAGAAAGTAAAAACAATAAGTGGAGTAGAAGTAGATGTAAAAGTAGATACTTTTTGTGTGCATGGAGACTCTCCAAACGTTGAAAAAATATTGCAATATCTTACCGAAAAATTAAAAGAACTTCATGTTAAAATAGCCTAATGTTTTGATGGATTTTAATCTAAAATATAAAGCTTATGGTGAGTGTTCAATTTTAATAGAATGGCCTAATGAAATAAATGAAATTATTCTTGAAGATGTTCTAATTTTTAAAAATAGTATAGCTAATAATTATGTTAAAGAAGTAGTTGAGATAAATAATGCATATAACTCGATATTAATTATTTGTAAATTTACTATTGATAATATCAATGATGAAATTTTAGCATTGAAATCGATTTATTTTAATCGTAAAAAGGTTGGACATAGAAACCAATTGTTGTGGAAAATTCCTGTGTGCTATGATGCGTTTTTTGGTATTGATTTAGAAGAAATTTCTGCTCAAAAAAAGCTGTCAAAATCAGCAATTATAAAACTACATTCGCAAGCTATTTATACTGTTTTTTTTGTTGGCTTTTTACCTGGTTTTTTATACTTGGGAGGTTTAGATAATCAATTACATTTTCCTAGAAAATCTTCCCCTAGAATGGAAGTAAAAAAAGGAGCTGTTGCCATTGGAGAACACCAAACAGGAATATACCCAAATGTGAGTCCTGGAGGTTGGAATATTATAGGTAATTCGCCAATTGAGTTTTTTGATGTTTCCAAAGACGAGCCTTGTTTTGCGAAGAGTGGAGATAAAATTCAGTTTTACCCAATATCTTTAAATGAACATAAAGCTATTTCAGAATTAGTAGCATTGGAGAGTTATGAATTAGAAAGTGAGGTAATAAATGGTTGAGGTTTTAAAATCAGGATTATTTTCAACTATTCAGGATTTAGGTCGGTTTGGTTTTCAGCGTTATGGAGTACCTTTTTCTGGCGCTATGGATGCCTATAGCTCAAAAATTGCAAACACAGTTTTAGGCAATAATGAAAATGATGCTGTTTTAGAGATTACAATGACAGGACCAAGGCTTCTTTTTAAAACACAAACAGTCATTTGTTTAACAGGAGCAGACTTATCTCCAAAATTAAATGACGTATCAATTAGTTTAAATAAAGCGATAAAAGTGAAAGCAGGAGGTGTACTTTCATTTGGTAAACTAAATTATGGTTACAGGTGTTATTTAGCGGTTTTGGGAGGCTTTCAGTCTGAAAGTGTAATGGAGAGTAAAAGTATGTTTTCAAACGTGACTAAAGCAAATAAAATAGCTGTGGGAGACTCTTTAAAGATTAATACAGCTTCCATTTTTAATTTAGAACATAATGCAACACTTAAAGTTAATACTAATCACTTTAAAAGTAAAACTATAGAGGTATTTGAAGGACCTGAGTTTGAAAGCTTAAGTGATAGTCAAAAAGCATTACTTTTTAACCAAGAGTTTTCAGTGTCCCAACTTAATAACCGGATGGCTTATCAACTTAATGAAAAGTTAGAGAATAACTTAGCGCAAATAATAACCTCAATGGTTTTACCAGGAACTATTCAGTTGACACCTTCAGGTAAGCTAATTGTTTTAATGCGAGATTGTCAAACAACAGGCGGTTATCCTAGAGTTTTACATTTAAACGAATTGTCTATTAGTAGATTAGCGCAAAAAAAGCCTAATGAAAAGATAAGGTTAAAATTGTTAAAGCAGTAAAACAATAAAAAATACTTTACAGTATTGAAAGATTTCAATATTTTAGAACCAACTATTAATTCAAAACTTATGAAAAAACTAATTTTACTTTTGTTAGGATTTGCTTTAGGAGCAGTGTTGACTTACTTTTTTTGTTGTAAACAATCTGAAACAGGAATGGAGAACTTAACACCTCCTAAAGGATTGATAACACCTCAAGAAGCTAAAGCTTTGGATACGGCTTACAATCCAAGGTATCAATTAATCAGTGACTCTATTGTGACGCGAAGAGGAGGAGATAACCGATCATCTTGGTATTCACTTGATGATATGAGAGCTTACTTGGATTATGCTGAAAACGAAGCCGATTCGTTAGGGTTTACAATGAATGGTATTAGGGTTTATCTTGGAGCTTATCCAGATGCTAACGGTATTCCAGGTTATACAACGATGTTTTTTGTGCCAACAGGCTACCTAAAAAGTGCAACCAACACATCTGATGGTAGTATGAATGCTTTTAGCCACTTTATGCAAGGAGGAAAAGGAGATATTACTGGAGGTAGTGGGTTTAATGAAGGCGGTAATGGGCAACCACCAGGAGCTAACTATCCACAATAAATTAGTGCCAATTGGTCAAGTTTATAAATGATTATGGAAGCTACCTCTACTTAGCGGTAGAAATAATAGCAGCTGTAACGGGTTTAATCTTATATAAAAGATACCGTCATACAGCTGCTAAATACTTTATTTACTTTTTAATTTATGTGGTAGCGTTTGGTGTTATAGGACGCTATACTTTTTGGGTTAGAGATGGAATTTTTAGTTTTTTACAAGGTACTTTATTAGAAAAAAACTATTGGTGGTATACAATATGTTGGAGTTTAGGGGCAATTGTGTTTTTTGTATGGTATTATCTCAAGATTCTCACTAATCAAAGGGCCAAAACTACTTTGAAAATAGCGCTTGCTTTATTTTTAATAGCTTCACTTTGTATTATCATTTTGACTCTACCTGATTTTTTCAAAACTTCTATTCCTTCAATTAGTGTTTTAGGAGCAATAATAATTATGCTGTGTGTGTTTTATTATTTTTTTGAAATGCTACAAAGTGATAAAATTTTAAAATTTTATAAATCACTGAATTTTTATATCAGTTGCACTATTCTTGTTTTTTGGTTAGTAAAAACACCTTTGGCTTTTTTTGAGCCTTATTTTAGACTAGCAGATATGGATTATGTTAATTTAAGAGGGTATATTAACTTATTTGCAATTTCATTAATGTATTTGACTTTTACTGTAGGTCTTATAGTTTCAAACCCTGATTATGACTAATTTTTTAATGCTTTTTTTACAAGAACAACAACCAATATCAACTTCTGCTGAAAGGAATTTGTTGATTTATATGGTGTTTGTACTTTTTATTTTATGCGGATTTATCGTTGTCTTTTTTATAGTGTTTCAAAAGCGAAAAAATAAACTCTTACTAGACAAAATAGCGCAACAGCAGGCGTTTGATGAAGAAATTGCAACAGCTCAAACCGAAATACAAGAGCAAACCTTAAAGCATGTAGGTTGGGAGTTGCACGATAATGTTGGTCAATTGTTGTCTTATGCTAATATGCAACTGAATATGCTAGGAGCATTAGTTCCTGAAAACATAAAAGGGAAAGTTGATGAGACATCAAACATCGTTAAAGATAGCCTCAAGGAAGTTAGAGCACTTTCAAAGTCTTTAAACAATGAAGTATTACTAAATATGGGTTTTGAAGACTCTGTAAGTAATGAACTTAACCGATTAAAGCGGATGAAATTTTCATCAACTGAATTGGAAGTTAAAGGCGAAAGAAAAGCATTTAGCGATAAAAAGCATGAAATAATTGTATTCAGAATTCTACAAGAGTTTTTTTCAAACACAGTTAAATATTCCGAAGCTCAAAACTTAAAAGTAACGCTCAACTATCAATCTGAAGAACTAATTATAACAGCAACTGATGACGGTAAAGGTTTTGACATGAAATCTGCAGAAAAAGGCTCTGGACTGATAAATATGAAAAGTAGAGCAGAATTAATTAATGCTAAGTTTGATATATATTCAAAACCTAATGAAGGGGTTACTTTAACCTTAACTTACCCTTTAGGTTAGAGACAAGCGTCCCAAATAGTATCTTTTGGTAAAGGCGCAATAACCGAAATGGCTTCTTTTTTTACAGGATGAGTAAATTTTAGTTGTCTAGCATGCAAACTAATGCTTGCATCAGGATTACTTCTTTTAAAACCATATTTTAAGTCGCCTTTTATAGGACAACCAATACTTGCTAATTGACAACGTATTTGATGATGTCTACCTGTTTCTAATTCAATTTCCAACAAGAAATAATTGTCAAGTTGCTTCAAGATTTTATAATGTAAGATAGCTTTTTTACTATCTGAAGTTTCTTTTATAAAAGCAGTAGACTTATTGTTTTTAGGATTTTTACGTAACCAATGAATTAACGTATCTTGTTGTTTAGGTGGTTGGTTTTTAACTAAAGCCCAATAAGTTTTATTAGTTTTTTTCTCAGCAAATAACTTGTTAAGTCTTGGGAGTGCTTTACTGGTTTTTGAAAACAATACAATTCCTGTTGTGGGTCTGTCTAAACGATGTACAACACCTAAATACACATTTCCAGGTTTGTTGTATTTATCTTTAATATAGCTTTTTACAACATCGCTTAAAGGCTTGTCTCCAGTTTTGTCGCCTTGTACAATATCACCAGCACGTTTATTAACCACAATAATGTGATTGTCTTCATAAAGTACCTGAAGATTTGATTTATTTGATAGAATTTTTTCTAGCACATTTAATCTAATATCTGAATTCGGTTTGCAATTTTTACTTTCCCCTTTGGGGAAATGTCCGTAGGACAAAGGGGCTTTTAATACTGCTCAGAGTCGTTAGGGAAATTAACCGATTTTACATCATCTACATATTGCGAAATAGATGTTGTCATCTCTTCGTATAAATTCATATAGCGACGTAAAAAACGTGGATGGAACTCATGAGTCATTCCTAACATATCATGAACCACTAGTACTTGACCATCAACACCATTTCCAGCTCCTATACCAATTACAGGAATACTAACGCTCTTAGCAACTTCTTTTGCTAGTTTTGCAGGTATTTTTTCTAACACAATAGCGAAACAACCTGCTTTTTCGAGCATTAAAGCATCTTCTTTTAATTTTTTTGCTTCTTCTTCTTCTTTAGCTCTTACTGTGTAAGTTCCAAATTTGTATATAGATTGAGGTGTTAAACCTAAATGTCCCATAACAGGAATTCCAGCATTCAGTATACGCTTTATAGATTCTTTAATTTCTTTACCACCTTCTAATTTTACGGCATGACCTCCTGATTCTTTCATTATTCTAATAGCAGATCGCAACGCCTCTTTAGGATCACTTTGGTAGCTCCCAAAAGGTAAGTCTACAACCACTAAAGCTCTGCTTATAGCTCTAATTACCGAAGAAGCGTGGTATATCATTTGATCTAAAGTAATTGGCAGTGTAGTTTCATGTCCTGCCATAACATTACTAGCAGAATCACCAACCAAAATAACATCAACTCCTGCGCCATCAACAATTTTTGCCATGGTATAATCATAAGCAGTAAGCATGGAGATTTTTTCTCCGTTTTGTTTCATCTCTATTAAAGACTTTACGGTAATTCTTTTGTATTCTTTTTTAGCTACTGACATAAGATTATAGTTTGTTTATTTCTGTAAAAATAATGAGTTTTAATGAATTTTTATCAATGGAGCAGTCTACAAATAAGGAAAGATTAACAATCCACTAAATTTACACCAACTGCTAAACCGCCTTCACTGGTTTCTTTGTATTTGGAATTCATGTCTTTAGCGGTTTCCCACATCGTGTTTACTACTTTGTCAAGCGGAACTTTTACATTATTAGGATCAGTATCTAAAGCTAATTCAGCAGCATTAATCGCTTTTATGGCTCCCATAGAGTTGCGTTCTATGCATGGGACTTGTACCAAACCACCAATTGGGTCGCAGGTTAGTCCTAAATGGTGTTCCATAGCAATTTCGGCAGCAACTAGAACTTGTTCAGGAGTTCCTCCTAGCAATTCGCACAATGCTCCAGCAGCCATTGCTGATGATACTCCAATTTCGGCTTGACAGCCTCCCATTGCAGCGCTTATAGTTGCACCTTTTTTAAAGATACTTCCAATTTCTCCTGCAACTAGTAAAAATCGTTTGATGTGCTCAAAATCAGCTTCATGGTTTTCAATTACCATATAATACATCAATACAGCAGGTATTACACCAGCACTACCATTAGTAGGTGCAGTAACCACACGACCTAATGAGGCATTTACTTCATTTACAGCAAGTGCAAAGCAGCTTACCCATTTTAATATTTGTCGAAACTTTACTTCGGTTTTTCTAATAACTTGTAGCCATTCTTCAGGAGATTGATAAGGTAAATCACCTTTAAGCTTTTGGTGCATATCATAAGCGCGACGTCGCACATTTAATCCTCCAGGAAGATTTCCTTCTGTATGACAACCTACATACATACATTCTAGCATAGTGTTCCAAATTCTGCTTAACTCTGAATCGATATGGTTTTCATCATTAATAGACTTTTCATTTTCCAATACCACTCCAGAAATAGGAAGATTTAAGTCATTACAAAACTTAAGTAAATCAACTCCTGTTTCAGTTGGATACGGAAATGTACAATAAAAGATAATTTTATTGGCTTTAGCAACTTTTCGTTCTTCTTGTACAACAAATCCTCCTCCAATAGAGTAGTAGGTAGACTTGTAGTTTCTGCCATTTATGGTTGCTGTAAATGTTAAAGCATTGGCATGAAACGGTAAAAACTTTCTGTTGAAAGTAATTTCAGTTTTTGGGTTGAATTCTAAAGGCTTTTCATTGTTGAATAAAAGGGTGTTGGTGTTTTTTATTGATGCAATAATGACATCAATGGTGTCAACAGGAATACGTTCAGGATCAGCACCACTTAAACCTAGCATAACCGCATAGTCTGTAGCATGTCCTTTTCCTGTTAAGGATAAAGAACCATACAAGTCAACAGATATTTTTTCAACTTTATCAAACCTGTTTTTGTCTTTTAATTCTTTAATCCAGCGTTCAGCTGCGCGCCAAGGACCTAAAGTATGAGAGCTTGAAGGACCAACGCCTATTTTTAGCATATCAAAAACCGAAATACACTCCATTCACGAAATCGTTTTAGTGCGTCAAATATACTCACATTTGGAGCATTCCCAATATAATAATGTGTAAAATTAAAGTTATAAAAAGTGACATCGTGTCATATTTTTTGTCATGGCACAATCATTGACTTATACAAACCGAATTAAAATTAGAACACAACATTTCTGCGAAAGCGGAAATCTTAAAAACAAATAAAAACAAATTATGAGTAAAATTATTGGAATCGATTTAGGTACAACAAACTCTTGTGTTTCTGTAATGGAAGGTAATGAGCCAGTTGTAATTCCTAACGCAGAAGGTAAGCGTACAACACCATCTGTAATCGCTTTCGTAGAAGGTGGTGAAATTAAAGTTGGTGACCCAGCAAAACGTCAAGCAGTAACAAACCCAACAAAAACGGTTTATTCTATCAAGCGTTTTATGGGTAACAAATATTCTGAATCAAAAAATGAAGCAGAACGCGTACCTTATAAAGTAGTAAAAGGTGATAACGATACACCAAGAGTTGATATTGATGGTCGTTTATATACACCTCAAGAATTATCAGCAATGATTCTTCAAAAAATGAAGAAAACAGCTGAAGATTATTTAGGTCAAGATGTAAGTGAAGCTGTAATTACAGTTCCTGCTTACTTTAATGACTCACAACGTCAAGCAACAAAAGAAGCTGGTGAAATAGCAGGATTAAAAGTTCGTAGAATTATAAACGAACCAACTGCAGCAGCTTTAGCTTACGGATTAGATAAAAAAGGACAAGACCAAAAAATCGTAGTATTTGACTTTGGTGGTGGTACACATGACGTGTCTATCCTTGAATTAGGAGATGGCGTTTTTGAAGTATTATCAACAGATGGAGATACGCATTTAGGTGGTGATGATGTTGATGAAAAAATCATTAACTGGTTAGCAGATGAATTTAATGCTGAAGAAGGAATGGACTTACGTAAAGACCCAATGGCTTTACAACGTCTTAAAGAAGCTGCTGAAAAAGCAAAGATTGAATTATCATCTTCTGCACAAACAGAAATCAACTTACCTTACGTAACAGCTACAGCTAGCGGACCAAAGCACTTGGTACGTACATTAACACGTTCTAAATTTGAGCAATTAATTGACGATTTAGTAAAACGTACTATTGAGCCATGTGAGTCTGCATTAAAAGCAGCAGGTTTAAGTAAAAGTGATATTGACGAAGTTATTTTAGTTGGTGGTTCTACACGTATTCCTGCAGTACAAGAAGCTGTAGAAAAATTCTTTGGTAAAAAACCAAGTAAAGGTGTAAACCCAGACGAAGTTGTATCATTAGGAGCTGGAATCCAAGGTGGTGTATTAACAGGAGATGTAAAAGACGTACTTTTATTAGACGTAACACCATTATCTCTTGGTATTGAAACTATGGGTAACGTAATGACCAAGTTAATTGAAGCGAATACAACTATTCCAACAAAGAAAAGTCAAGTATTCTCAACAGCTGCAGATAATCAGCCATCAGTAGAAATTCACGTATTACAAGGTGAGCGTCCTATGGCAGCAGACAACAAAACAATTGGTCGTTTCCATTTAGATGGTATTCCACCAGCAAAACGTGGTACTCCACAAATTGAAGTAACGTTTGATATTGATGCTAACGGTATCATAAAAGTATCTGCGACTGATAAGGCAACTGGTAAATCTCAAGATATCAGAATTGAAGCGTCTTCAGGATTAACAGAAGATGAAATCCAAAAAATGAAGCAAGAAGCAGAAGCAAATGCTGAAGCTGATGCAAAAGCAAAAGAAACTGCTGATAAATTAAACAGTGCTGACGCTATGATCTTCCAAACTGAAAGTCAGCTAAAAGAATTTGGTGACAAATTATCTGATGATAAAAAGAAACCAATTGAAGAAGCACTTGAAGAATTGAAGAAAGCTTACGAAACAAAAGATATCGCAGTAATTGATCCAGCTTTAGAAAAAATAAACGAAGCTTGGAAAGTAGCTAGCGAAGAAATGTACAAAGCACAAGCTGAAGCACAACAAGGTGCAGCAGGAGCAGAGCAACCTCAAGGTGGTGCAGGTGCATCTAACGAAGGTAGCGATGTAGAAGACGTAGACTTCGAAGAAGTCAAGTAGCCCGTATTGAGCATCTCGACAAGCTCGATACAGGCTCTGTCGAAAGATAGATTTCGAAGAAGTGAAATAAGTTCGAAGCTGTCATGCTGAACTTGATTCAGCATCTCAAAAATTTTTACATAACATTTGAAAAAGCGCAATCAGTCATGGTTGCGCTTTTTTATCCCAAAAAAAATATGAAAACACAAATTCCTTATTCTATATTAGAATTGGCCACTGTAGCAGAAAATACAACCATTCAAGATACTTTTGCTAACAGTTTAGATTTAGCACAACAAGCTGAAAAAATGGGATATCATCGTTTTTGGCTTGCCGAACATCATAATATGAAAAGTATTGCAAGTTCAGCAACTTCAGTGTTAATTGGTCACATTGCAGGAGGTACAGAAAAAATACGTGTAGGTTCTGGTGGTATTATGTTGCCTAATCATTCGCCACTAATTGTTGCAGAACAGTTTGGTACTTTAGGTAACTTATATCCTAATCGAATTGATTTGGGTTTAGGTCGTGCTCCAGGAACCGATCAGGAAACAGCTCAAGCTATCAGGTCTGATAGAATGACAGCTGTATATCAATTTCCTGATGAAGTGAGTCGAATTCAGAATTTTTTCACAAGTTCTTACAGAGGTAAAGTTCGTTCATATGTTTCGGAAGGTGTACATGTGCCGTTATATATATTGGGTTCTAGTACAGATAGTGCTTATGTTGCTGCAAAAAAAGGACTGCCTTATGTGTTTGCTAGTCACTTTGCACCAGCACAGTTAAAAGAAGCTCTAAACATTTATCGTCAAAACTTTAAGCCTTCTGCATATTTAAAAACACCCTATACTATGGCAGGAATTGGTGTAATTGCAGCCGAAACTAATGAGATGGCAGATACGTTATCGTCATCAATGTATCAAATGATTTTGGGTGTACTTACAGGAAATATCGATTATGTAAAAGCTCCAAGTGTTATAACGCCAGAAATGCGAGATGTTATTAACCATCCTAAAGTACAGCAAATGACACATTATAGCTTTATAGGAGATAAGGCTACAGTAAAATCTAGAACAAAGCAATTTTTAGAAGATACCAAAGTAGATGAGTTAATTGCTGTTTCGCATATTTACGACCATCAAGATAGGGTTGCGTCATATCGTATTTTTTCTGAAATCATGCAGGAGTTATAAGGATTTCATTTTCTGGGTTTATCTAGGAAATTTTACGAAACTCAACACATATTATGTAAAAAACAATCATTTGCTTGATTGTTTTTTTTATTTTCAAACACTTACTTTTATATAAAAATTATACATGCCATTTTCACCAAAAATTCAATCAACGTATCAACCTAAACGATTAGCTGTAAAACTCACAGCAAAAGGCGAGCAGTTTGTTTTAAACGCGCATCCTTGGGTGTTTTCTAACAGTATTGTTAAGATAAATGACGATGCAAAATCAGGTGATTTGGCAATTGTTTTCAATAAGAATAAAAATAAAGTTATAGGTTTAGGCTTGTACGATGCGTCATCACCAATTCGTATTAAAATGCTACATAGTGGCATGGAAAAAGCTGAAATTAATACAGCGTTTTTTAAGCAAAAGATTGATACAGCTTTTGAAAAACGATTAGATTTATTACAAACCACAACCAATAGCTACCGTTTATTATTTGGAGAAAATGACGGTTTCCCAGGTTTGATTGCTGATGTGTATGCATCTGTTTTGGTCGTAAAACTATATTCTGAAATTTGGTTACCCTATTTAGCAACCCTATTACCAATGCTTCAAGAAACAGCACAAGCCAAAACGGTTGTCATTAGGTTAAGTCGTGGATTACAAAATTCAAAAGCGCACCAACTAAAAGATGGCGATGTAGTTTTTGGAACGTTAGAAAAAGAAGTCATTAAGTTTGTTGAACATGGCGTAAATTTTTCGGCAAACGTTATCAAAGGTCATAAAACGGGTTATTTTTTAGATCATCGCGAAAATCGAAAACGCGTAGGAGAGTTAAGTCAAGGTAAAACAGTGTTAGACGTGTTTTCGTATGCTGGCGGATTTTCGGTGCATGCTTTGGCTAATGGTGCTACAGAAGTGACAAGTTTAGATATTAGTGAGCAAGCCCTAGAAATTGCTATTGAAAACGGAAAGCTAAACACCTATTCAGGGATTCATAAAACCATTGCAGGCGATGCTTTTGACGAAATGCAAAAACTGATTAATGTAGGTAAAACCTTCGATGTAGTAGTTATAGATCCTCCAAGTTTTGCCAAACAAGCATCTGAAATAGCATTAGCCAAGAAAAAGTATGCGCAATTAGCTGCTTTAGGAGAACAGTTAACAGCTAAAAAGGGTATGTTAGTATTGGCTTCGTGTTCGTCAAGAGTGCAATATCAAGCCTTTTTTGATATTAATTCGCAAGCTTTAAAACAAACTGGCAGACCATTTCAATTACAGTTAAAAACACAACACGATAGCGACCATCCAATTGGATTTCCAGAAGGTGCTTACTTAAAATGTGGTTACTATAAGCTTGGGTAGTTCATTATAGACTAACTAATTATCAGCATGTTTAAAATGTCAAATTGACAATATTTTTGTGTGTAAAGTTTTTTAAATCAGTTGGTTTAGCAAATGAAATGTTAAAATAAATGACAAATATTCATTTTGGTATTTTTTTTGAAATATAGCATCATGAAATCAGATTAGATTTCAAATTTGAAATAATGTTTAACTTAAATTTTTTAATTATGAGCAATTTAGTAACTGTTCCAAAAAATGGAAGTTTAGCAACTACAAATTCAAATTTAAACTTCCCAACATGGTCTAATTGGTTAGATGATTTATTTAATAGAGAATTACCTTCGGTTTTCACTTCCAACTTTAATACAGGAATTACCTTACCAAAGGTAAATATTAGAGAAACAGCAGACGCTTATTATGTTGAAATGGCTGTTCCTGGACTTAAAAAATCAGATTTCCAAATAGATTTAGACAATCAAGTTTTATCAATATCTACTGAAGTAAAGCAAGAAAATGAACAAAAAGAAGCGAATTACACGCGTAGAGAGTTTGGTTACTCATCATTTAAACGCACCTTCACATTACCTGAAACAGTAGATGAGGATAAAATCCAAGCAAGCTACACAGAAGGTATTTTAAATATTCTTTTACCTAAAAAAGAAGAAGCCAAACAAAAACCGGCTAGGACTATTAAAATATCTTAAGTGTTTTTTCTAGAGTTTTAATACTATATTCAAGAAGAGGTTCATAGACAATCTCTTCTTGAATTTAATACAGTTTTGTTTAACTTTTTAAGGCTTTTAGTTATGAAGAAGTATATGTTTTTACTCGTGTTATTTTCATGGTGTGTAAGTTGTAATGGACAAAATTCAGAGGAGAAAAAAGAGTTAAGCAACTTAAAAGAGCATGTTAATAATGATAAACCAAAAGGCAGCTGGAAGGTAGATAAAGAGTTTGATGAACACGGAAACTTAATTAAGTATGATAGCATTTATTCATGGTCTTCTAGTAGCCATTTAAATAATTTGTCTTCTTTAGACAGAGATAGTATAATAGAATCTTTTAAATCAAAATTTCATTCTAGCTTTTCAAAATTTAATGATGATAATTTTGGTGCTATTTTTTCTCAAGATTCACTTTTTAACCAACGCTTTTTCAACGATACTTTTTTTGATAGTAACTTTGGAATGGATTTAATGGAGTTAGATAAGTTAAGGGAACAGATGATAGCTAGACAAAAAGAATTTCTTAAAAATTACTATCCACAGATTATCAGTCCAGAAAAATAAGAACTTAACCAATAGGGTGTTTTTTTTCTTTTGCTTGCTTTATAATTCACTTAAAATATTATGCATGCATAATAAAAATGTAGTATATTTGTTAGACAAAATATACAAACAATGAGTACAAAGCTAACCGAGTTATTAGATATAAAACACCCTATTATTATGGCGCCAATGTTTTTGGTGTCTAATGTAGCAATGGTTAAAGAAGCCATGAAATGCGGTATTGCAGGTTGCATTCCAGCATTAAACTACAGAACTTTAGAGGAGTTACGTGCTGCAATTAAAGAATTAAAAGCAGCAAAAGTAGAAGGCGGTTCGTTTGGGTTTAATTTGATAGTTAATAAATCTAATCCGAAAGCTAAAGACCAACTGCGTGTATTGTGCGAAGAAGGTTGCGATTTTATTTTAACCTCATTAGGAAGTCCTGAAGAAACCATCAATCAAGCACATGCTGTAGGAATTAAAGTTTTTTGTGATATAACCGATTTAAAATTCGGTCAAAAAGTGGAAAGTTTAGGCGCTGATGCTGTTGTGGCTGTAAATAATCAAGCTGGTGGACATCGTGGTAATATAGACCCACAAACACTTATAAAAACGTTAAACGATAATTTATCTATTCCTGTTATTTCAGCAGGTGGAGTAGGAACTAAAGCTGATGTTGATACTATGTTAGCTTATGGAGCAGCTGGTGTTTCAGTAGGTAGTCCGTTTATTGCTTCAGAAGAAGCAGGAGTTACTAATGAGTACAAACAAGCTTGTGTAGATTATGGTGCTGATGATATTGTTATGACCGAACGTATTTCAGGAACACCTTGTACAGTAATTAATACACCTTATGTAAAAAAAATAGGCACCAAATCACCTTGGTTAGAACGTATTCTTAACAAAAACCGAAAGCTTAAAAAATGGGTGAAAATGGTCCGTTTTTATATTGGTATGAAAGCCACTGAAAAAGCAGCACAACAGGCCACTTATAAAACGGTTTGGGTTGCAGGACCAAGTATAGAACATACCAACGCTATTTTACCTGTTAAAGACATTGTAAGTAAATTAATTTAGAAGTATTGAAACGGTTAAGCTTTCTAGTTCTCATTTTAAGTTTTGTTTTTGCGTGTAGTGATTCAAACAAAATACAATCAGGAGATATTGTTTTTAGAAGCGCAACAAGCAGTTCGCTCTCTGAAGCAATTAATAATGTAACACAAACTCAAAAAGCAACAAACTATAGCCACATTGGTGTTTGTGATGTGGTAGAGGGTACAGTTTACATCTATCATTCCGATTTAGGTAAAGGTGTTGTTCACGAACCTCTTGAAGCCTTTATGAAAGCAACTGATACTGTAAAATATGTTGCTGATTTTTACAGAATTAAAAACATAACTTCAAATCAGGTTGAAAATGCGCTCAATCGTGCCAAAACATTTTTGGGTCAACCTTATAACACCACATATATTTTAGAAGACGACGGACTCTATTGTTCAGAATATATCTACGAAGTGTTTAAAGAAGATACTATTTTTGAGCTAGAGCCTATGACTTTTAAAAACCCTGAAAACAAAGTATTTCACGAAGGTTGGATTAAGCATTATGAAGAATTAGGTATTGAAATTCCTGAAGGAAAACTAGGTTGTAATCCTAATGGGATGGCAAACAGTAAACATTTAGAGTTTGTAAAAAGTTTAACAACCAATTAATAATAAAAGTTTTGTAGCTTTAAAGTATGGAAATCACTCTAAAGCATACAGACGCTTCACATTCAGACTTTATAACATTAGTCAGTCATTTAGATGCCGATTTAAAAATTCGTGATGGCGACGACCACGAGTTTTACAATCAGTTTAATGGTATTGAAGCCTTAAAGCATTGCATTGTAGCTTATCATGGTAATCATGCAGTAGGTTGTGGCGCCATAAAACCTTTAGATGATACCTCAATGGAAGTAAAACGAATGTTTGTATTTCCTGAACAACGCGGTAAAGGGATTGCTACTACAATTTTAAAAGCCCTAGAACAATGGACCAAAACATTGGATTATACCTCTTGCAAGCTAGAAACAGGAATTAAACAACCAGAGGCCATTGCACTCTACAAACGCAACGGTTATAACATCATTTCTAATTACGGTCAATACGAAGGAGTAGAAAATAGCGTGTGTTTTGAGAAGAAGATTCTTTGATGAGAAAATTTTATTATACGTATTAGGTATAAAAAAACTATATTAGGCTAATCATCCAAAAAAGTAAAATATCATGACCGATTCCCAAAAAATAAGCTTAAAAGATGCTATATCAATTGGAATAGGCGGAATGGTTGGTGGAGGCATATTTGCTGTGCTAGGATTAGCTGTGTCATTAGCAAAAGAAGACATTCCTGCACCTTTTGAAGTTAGAAACCACACACAAATGTAAACCCAAAATTTAAGGGTTATGATAAACTTTAAACACAACATAAATTATGTCTAATACCAAATTAGTAATTGAAGAACGCGCAGCTAACATAGGCAATTTTATTGTTGGTAGATTGTTACCCTTTCGTCAAAAACGAATGGTAGGACCATTCATTTTTATTGACCACATGGGTCCAGCTTGTATGAGCGACCAAGATAATATGGATATTGCTATGCATCCGCATATTGGTTTATCTACCTTAACCTTTTTGTTTGAAGGTGCTGTAATGCATCGCGATAGTTTAGGAACAGCTATGGAAATTACTCCTGGTGCTGTAAACTGGATGACCGCAGGAAAAGGCGTTGTACATACCGAGCGTACACCAGACCGTTTACGAGATTCTAAAAAAATGCTTCATGGACTACAAATTTGGGTGGCTTTACCAAAAGCCGATGAGCAATGCGAACCATCGTTTACACACGTTTCTGCAAACGACATTCCTAGTTGGACAGAAAACGATGTGCAATTTAAGCTTATAGCAGGTAAGGCCTTTGGTAAGCAGTCGCCTGTGCCTGTGTATAGTCCGTTGTATTTTATTGAAATTAAAACAACCGAAATCAAAACCGTTTCCATTGGCGAACATTTATTTGGTGAAAGCTCGCTTTATATTCTAGAAGGTAGCATTACTAGCGATGGTCATACTTACGGACCTAAACAACTTTTAGTAGCTAAAGACGCGACACTTTGTGCTTTTGAAATTGAAGCCAATTCAACCGTGTATATTTTTGGAGGTGACGCCTTTCCAGAAGAACGTTTTATTGAGTGGAATTTTGTGGCTTCAGACAAAGCGCTTATTGAAAAAGCCAAACAAGATTGGAAGGACAACAAATTCCCTAGTGTACCAACCGAAACCGTTCGTATTCCTTTACCAGAACCAAAACGTTTTGGAGGATGATATTTTCATTCAAAGCAAAGTTGAAATCGAAGATGAAATATAAGTTGAATTACATTAATAATACCAATAAACAATAATGAAAACCGTATCAGCTGCCATTGGCACACAACTTTATAAAACCGAAATTCAAGCTAAAAATCATATTATAACTGCCGATGAGCCAGAATCGGTTGGCGGACAAAATTTAGGCTTAACACCAACAGAGTTGTTAGAATCGTCATTAGCTGCATGTTCTGCTATGACTATCAGGATGTATGCCAATAGAAAGGAATGGGATTTACAACAAGTAATTGTTAATGTTGGTTTTAAACGCAATATAACTACACAAACGGTAACCTTTAAAAAGGAGATTGAACTCATTGGTAACCTTGATGATGAACAACGCCAAAAACTCTTACAAATGGGTTCAAAATGTCCTATTGAAAAAATGATTACAGGTGAGGTTGTTGTTGAGTCTGCGTTAAAATAACACAAGTAAAACATAAAATTATGAGAGATTTTGAAACCTTAAGTCAAGCTATGAACGCACTACGCGAAGAAGGTTATGTTGAAGACTTTAACCTTAAGCAAAACTGTATTGAGTGTGGAAATGGTGAGTTTACAGTATTTCATAATGAGTTTGAAATAGACGAGTACTTCCGTTTTGAAGGCATGAGCGATCCAGGAGATAATAGTATACTGTATGCCATTTCATCAGAAAAGTATGGTTTAAAAGGGCAATTGGTAAACGGTTATGGTATTTATACCGAACCTATTACCAACGAAATGCTACAAAAGCTTAAGATGGATTAAAGCTGTTTTTTTATAGCATTTTTGTTGATAACTGTTTACAAGTAAAAACCTTAAGGCGTTGGTTTTAAGATGATAAAAAATTAACTTCGCTTAACGGTAGATATAGATAATTAAAACTATCCATATCCTTTTAAAGTTGTAAGTAATTTGCGCAACAGCATAACAAATAAAAATCATACGATATGAATTTTAAAGAAGCAACCGAATTAAAAAATAAAAACGAGCATTTACTTGGACAAAAATATAGAGGTGGAACAATTGAGGAATTAATAATTCGTCCGACAAATGGAAAAGAATTTGAAGCTTTTACTAAATCATACTTGAGAACTTTAAATGCTGAATTATCAATACAACCCTTTTTGGAAAGTGATTTAGCTGTAGACGCTGTATGTGATAGAGCTAAAATCAGAACAAATAATATGTTTTTTAGAACAGAACTGGAAAATTTATTAGATGAAAAACTGGACGTAAAACTTTAAAAATATGACAGAACAAGAAGCGAAAAATCACTTATATGACCTTTGGCAAAATGGAGAAATACCAAATAATTTTACCGAAGACCATTCAGATTTTTATAAAGCAGTAAACTATACAAAAAAGAACAATCGATTTGACTATGAGGAATTTTATGCAAGTATTGCAATAATAAAGTTTGGAATTTGGCAAGTTGAATCCGATGCATTAGTTGGAAAAGGAGGACACGATTATATAATTGAATGTAGTAGATTTTGGGAAACCAGAGATTATAATGGACATTTAGTTTGGGATTGGTTAATTCATTTGGCTAAAAAATCTTGGATTAATAAAGAAAATGTAAAAGATTTAAATACAGCTTTCTTTTTTTGTCAAGATTATTTTCGTGAAAATAAACCGAAAAACTTACCATACGTTTCGACTGCTCAAACTTTGAATATTCAACAGCAAATTTTAGAAATCCAAGATGAAATGGATAAATCCGAAATTATCAGCAAAAATGGAATTGTAGAATTTGATAGCGAACGAATGCTTAAGTATCGTGACTTAATGAATAACATAAAGTATTTATAAAAAAAACTACTGGCAACAATGTCTATAAGTAATTGCTTGTTCTCGCCTACTTCTGAAAACCCTCACCTTGAATTACAACTCATTTCGGCTAAACTTTTTTTAAATTAAAAGACAATTAACTGAAAATGACAAAATTAATAATTTTCGTTATTCTTCTCTCGAACATCCTGACTACTTGTAATGGTCAGCGAGTGGAGAATGAATCAATCAATAGAAACACTGAAAAAAATATGAATAACGATAAACTTTTGAAAACGGTAAACGAGATTAAAAATTCAGACATTTATGAGAATTCTGAAAATTGGGAAGCTCGTGGACTTAACTCTTCAGACCAGCAAGTTATTACTATACTCAGAAAAGCAACTAATAACTTTCTCGATAGACTTGTCAAAATTGACAATTCAAATGAAACATCTGAAACAAAATTGAAACAGATTTCTAATCTCGTTGACGAATTGCCTTGGGACGAACTTGACACAGAAGAGAAAGAATTTATGGCAGACACTCTAGCACCTGCAATTGAAGCGGCTGGATTCAACCCATGGAAGATATTTTAAAAAACCATTCCTGCCTATCAATTTGGCACACAGCTTGTTTGTAACAAAATACAATAGTTTACTACTTATAAGTAAACACGTTTAACCTTAAAAAAATATAGTTATGATACATAAAGGTGCAATAGTACTAGGCGTACTTATAGGAGCAGGAGTAGGTGTGTTGCTAGCTCCAGAAAAAGGCAAAGTAACCAGAGATAAGCTTAAAAAAGAAGGTAAGGATATAAAAGACCAAATAGTAAACGACTTTACCGAAGTAAAAGACGATGTGTCTAAAGCTGCACAATCTGGTAAAGAGAAGTTTAAAGCAGAGGCAAAGGATTTTGCATCAAAAGCCAGTTATAAAACCGAAAAAGCCATTACTTTTTTAGAAAAAAAATTGGCTGTGCTTAAAGAAAAAAATAAAACCTTACAGCAAACCAGTTAATCGTTTTTTAATGTTTTGGTGACTACTGTTTACCAAAAAAAGTGTAACTTCAAGATTAATAAAAACACATCTAAAACATGAAAAAACTATCTTTTGTACTACTGCTGTTAGTATTAGTGACAGCTTGTAATTCTTCAAAATCTTCAAGCGAAGATGCGTTGTATAACACACAATGGGAACTGGAGCATTTATCTGGTCCACGAATCGCTTTTGAAGGTCTTTTTCCTGATAAGAAACCACAAATAACATTTAATAAAGAAGACCAAAAAGTCACTGGTAATA
The DNA here is from genome assembly GCF_004366715.1 of Meridianimaribacter flavus. Lineage (GTDB taxonomy): Bacteria > Bacteroidota > Bacteroidia > Flavobacteriales > Flavobacteriaceae > Gaetbulibacter_B > Gaetbulibacter_B jejuensis. Next base: position 330,693 of record NZ_SOQZ01000002.1, on the reverse strand, counting down.
GTGGTTGTAATGGGTATTCGGCTAGTGTTACTATTGATGGTAATAGCATTTCTTTTGGCGAACCAGGACCAGCAATAATGATGTATTGTGGCGAAGGTGAAAACCATTTTAAAAACACCATTAAAAAAGTAAATACCTATACAATTGATGAGGAAGGTAAACTGCATTTGTTGATAGACGATGTCACAATGATGCGATTTAAAAGCGTAACACCTTAACCTATTAAGCAATGAAACAAATCGTTTTAATAGTATGTGCTATACTAAGCTTAAGTAGCTGTAAAGACAATAAAGACACTACAAAAGAGGTAATACACGATGTTAAAGAGGTTATTGCAAACGAAGAAACACTAACCGCTTTGGTGGAATTGAGTTGCTTTGAGTATAGTAAAGACAATAACAAGGTAAGGTTTAAAATCACTAATATTCTAGAAGACAGTATTACAGGAACTTTAAGTTATACCTATGCTGAAAAAGATGCAAACCAAGGTGTGTTCCAAGGAACTCTAAACGATGATAAACTCATAGGAACATATACATTTACTTCAGAAGGTGTAGAAAGTAAACGCGAAGTTGCATTTAAGGTTAATGATTCTGTTTTAATTGAAGGCTATGGAGAATTAAACGACTCAGGAACAGCGTTTCAAGACAGAACAACTATTAAATACACGTCTACAATGCCAATGGTAAGAACTACGTGTGAGTAACAACTTTAATTAAACTCTTTAAAAATGGTCTGCTTTATAGTTGGCCATTCGTCTTTTAAAATACCATAGCAGCAGGTATTACGTCGAAAACCATCTTTTAAAACCACATCACGCCTAAGAATGCCTTCAAGTGTAGCACCAAGTTTTTCCACAGCTTTCCTAGAACGTATGTTGCGCTCATCTATCCTGAATTCTACTTTTTCAAACGCTAAAGTTTCAAAGGCATATTGCAGCATTAAAAACTTCATGTTGGTATTGAGTCCGCTACCTTGAAACTCGCGTCCTATCCAAGTCCAACCAATATGCAGTGTTTTATTGTCCCAGTTAATGTGACCAAAACGTGTGCTACCAGTAAATTTCTGTTTCTGTTTATCGTAGATAATAAACGGAATAATGGTTTTATGGTAAAAGCCATCAACAGCAGTTTGCACGTAGCTTTTTAGCTTTTCGGGAGAAGAAATATCGCTAGGCGAATAGGCAATTAAGTCTTTTTCGTTAGCAATGTCTTGCAACTTTTTATAATTGCTTAAACCGAGTAAGGTTAAGCTAACACGATCGTTTTCTATTGGAGGAATATTCATGCTAATCTTTTTATTAAATCTACATTCACTACATGTTTGCCTTCAAAAGGATGAATGTTTACAGTATCTCCAAAAAGGGACTTTGCACGTTGTGTTTCAGAGGCAATACGTTCTTCGTTTAAATATTCGTCTTCAGTACCATAAATTAGAGAGACTTTGGTGTTTAAATAACTAAAATCTTCAGGAGTTAGCTCTTTAGGGATTCCACCAGAATGAATATATAAATGAGAGCATTGTAGTTTGCGTTTTGCAAGATAGCGCATTGCTACACTAACACCTTGCGAGTAACCTAGCACAACAAAATTGAGGTTGTTGGGTATATTTTCGGCTTCAAAAATAGCATCAAAATAGCGCATGACATTTTCGGTTTCTTTCACAGTGTTTTCTTTGGTAAGCCAACTTGCACCAACATATTTAGATTTTGGCGGAATATAGTATTTACTTTGTGCTTGTGGTGCAATAAAATAGTTTTCATTAGCATCAAATTGCTTAAAATAGTTTAGAAAATACCGACTTAAATAACCCATACCATGACACACAAACCATACAGTTTTAGTGCTTTTGGTTAACGTGTTTAAAGTAGAGTATGAGTTTGTAGTAGTATAGCTTATTTCCTTTTCAACTTGAGTCATATTTTGTTCTTGGTTTTTGTATTTTTGTTAGCGACATTAAAAATACAGTATTTATGCCATTAACTAAAGAAGAGATATTAAAACAAGCAAACGCAATTAGTAAGAATACCTTAATGGAAACCTTACAAATTGAAATGATTGATTATGGAGATGATTTTCTAGTTGCAAAAATGCCTGTAAACTCTAGAGTGTACCAACCAGATGGAGTATTGCATGGTGGAGCAACAGCTGCTTTGGCTGAAAGTGTTGGTAGTTTTGCTTCAAATATATTCTCAAACTTAGAAGAGGTTTTTGTACGTGGTATTGAGATTACTGCTAACCATGTAAAAAGTGTAACCGAAGGTCATGTGTACGCTAAAGCTACTTTTTTACATAAAGGAAGAACAACACAGTTGTTAGACATTCGTGTTACTGATGATAACGATAACTTAGTCTCTATTTGTAGATTGTCTACTATTAGTTTGCCTAAAAAGAAATAATGGAGTTTCAGTCTTTAATAGCGCGATTATCTCAGCAATATAGCAATCAATTGCCTTTTGTGGTTTACCGATCACCAAACCAGTCAAGGCTAAACGCTTATTTGCAGTTAAATGATATCTTGTTTTCTGTTGAAAATTTCTCAGAAAGAGGTTTTGTTTTTGCACCTTTTAATTCTGAAGCTAAAACAGTTTTAATTCCGCAAGCAGCTTCAAAACATATTATTAGTGATTATAAATCTACTAATACCAAAGTTGAGGTTGAGGTTTCTGTTGAAGAGCAAGAAGATGAAAAGCAACAACATATTCAACTTATAAAGCAAGGTGTTGAGGCCATTGTTTCTGGAGAATTTGAAAAGGTTGTATTGTCTAGAAAAGAGACTGTAAATATAAAGTCTAAAACCATATTTCAATTGTTTGAAGATGTTTTGAAAAATTATCCTACTGCGTTTGTGTACCTATGGTACCACCCAAAAGTTGGGTTGTGGATAGGTGCGACACCTGAAACATTGTTATCAGTAGAGAATAATAGATTTTCAACAATGGCATTGGCAGGAACCCAAGAATATAAAGGGAATATGGATGTGGTTTGGGGACAAAAGGAACAACAAGAGCAGCAAATAGTAACTGATTTTATTGTTGACGGACTGTCTAAAACTGTAAAAAGTATAAGCATTGGTGAAGTCAATACAGTAAAAGCAGGAAATTTATTGCACCTTAAAACAAAAATAACAGGTTTACTTAAGGACGATTTACAGCATGTGATAGAAATCTTGCATCCAACACCAGCTGTATGTGGTTTGCCTAAAGAGGCAGCTAAGACCTTTATTTTAAAACACGAAAACTATCAAAGAACCTTTTACTCAGGGTTTTTAGGAACACTTAATTTACAAGACAGTAAAACCAGAAATCGCAATCGACGAAATGTTGAAAACAACGCATATGCAACAGTAAAAACAACCACAAATTTGTACGTGAATTTACGTTGTATGGAAATTGTAGATGATACTGCTACTGTTTTTGTAGGAGGAGGTATTACAAAAGACTCCAATCCTGAAGCTGAATGGTTAGAAACGGTTGCTAAAGCCAAAGTGATGAAACGAGCAATATTGATATGACAGCATCTCATTTACACGAATGGCAAAGTAAGTTACCTTACAAAGACACAGTACAACCTGTGTTATTTGTAGGACATGGTTCGCCTATGAATGCTATTCAAAATAATGTATTCACACAGCAGTGGAATTCACTAGGCGAAACTTTGGAAACACCTATTGCTATTTTATGCATTTCAGCACATTGGTTAACAAACGGTACGTTTGTTACTAATATGGAAGCACCAAAAACCATTCATGATTTTGGAGGTTTCCCTCAAGAGCTTTTTGATGTTCAATATCCTGCAAAGGGATTACCTACGTTAGCTGAAGAAATTACGCATCATATCACATCAACTCATGTAGGATTAGATGATGAATGGGGACTCGATCATGGTGCTTGGAGTGTTATCAGTCATATGTATCCAAAAGCTAACATTCCTGTTGTGCAAATGAGTATAGACTATTTTAAACCACCTGAATATCATTATAATTTAGCCAAACAGTTGTTAGAGTTAAGAAAAAAAGGAGTGCTTATTGTTGGTAGTGGTAATATGGTACACAACTTAAAAATGATTGCTTGGGATAAGGTTGAGCAGACTTATGGGTTTGATTGGGCTTTAGAGATTAATGAGCTTTTCAAAACCAAAATAACAGATGGTAATCATAAGGATTTAATCAATTATAAATCATTGCATAACGACATTGTTAAAGCCATACCAACTCCAGATCATTACTATCCTTTATTGTATACTTTAGGACTTCAAACGTCTAAAGATGATACACAATTTTTTAATGATACACCTGTTGCAGGTTCACTAACGATGACTTCGGTAAAAATAGGGTAGTATTAAAATTCGTTAAGTCGTGCATATTAAGTAATTTTGTAAGACTATTTTATAGAATTGTATGTCATACCCAAAAATTCCGCTAGCACAAACAGTTATTCAGCTTTGTAAAGCTAAAAATATTAAGCATATTGTATTGTCTCCAGGTAGCAGAAATGCACCTTTAACTATAGGTTTTACTCACGATCCATTTTTTACTTGCTATAGCATTGTAGATGAACGTAGTGCTGCTTTTTTTGCTTTAGGAATCGCTCAAAATACTCAGCATCCTACTGCGTTAGTGTGTACTTCAGGAAGTGCGTTATTAAACTATTATCCAGCTGTTGCTGAAGCATTTTATAGCGATGTTCCGTTAGTGGTGATTTCGGCAGATAGACCTAAACACCTAGTTGGTATTGGAGATGGACAAACCATCAATCAAAAAGATGTTTATAAAAATCATATTTTATATTCAGCCAATTTAAAGCTCGACATTAAAAACTTGCCAAAAACAAGTGGAGATGATGACGAGCCTGCTATAATAAAGAGTATTGAAAATAAATTAGAACGCTTTTTAGGAATTAAGCAAGCTCTACAAGAAGAAAACGAAGAAGAAATAAATCTTGCACTAAATACTGCAATTCACAAATTAGGACCTGTGCATATCAATGTTCCGTTTGATGAACCTTTGTATGAAACGGTTAAGGAATTGTCAGTTAATCCAAAAGTAATTACAGTTGATGCTTCACCCAAAAAAGTTGATAGTGTCGATTTAAAGCTGTGTTTAGAAGATTGGAGTGATGCTTCTAAAAAAATGATTTTGGTAGGTGTTAATCCTCCAAACGAGATAGAGCAAAAATGGTTAGATGAATTGGCAAACGACAATAGTGTTATTGTGTTTACTGAAACCACATCTAATTTGCATCATAAGGAGTTTTTTCCAAGTATCGATAAAATAATTGCACCACTTACTGATGCTGAGTTTACTGAGTTGCAACCTGATATTTTGTTAACTTTTGGAGGTATGGTAGTGTCTAAAAAAGTAAAAGCTTTTTTAAGAAACTACAAACCCAAACAGCATTGGCATATTGACAGTAAAAAAGCAAATGATACCTTTTTTTGTTTAGAAAAGCATATTGAGACCACACCTAATGAGTTTTTCTCTGAGTTTCTTCCCAAAATAACACACTTTAAAAAGAGTAACTACAAGTCAGTTTGGAAAGCAGTAAAACAAAAACGAAACGATTTACATAAATCGTATTTAGCAGAAATCCCTTTTAGTGATTTTAAAGTTTTTGATGCTGTTTTTAAAGCATTACCAAAACAAACAGCATTACAAATAGGTAATAGTTCAGCCATTAGATATTCGCAATTGTTTAATATTAGCAAATCTTTGCAGGTATTTTGCAACAGAGGAACAAGTGGTATTGATGGAAGTACAAGTACAGCTATAGGTTTTGCAGTTGCCAATAAAAACCAAACAACCTTTGTTACTGGTGATTTGAGTTTTTTATATGATAACAATGCCTTGTGGAATAACTATATTCCTAAAGATTTCAGGATTATTGTTATTAACAATGGAGGAGGAGGTATTTTCCGTATTCTTCCAGGACATAAAAACACCGAAAACTTTGATCAGTATTTTGAAACCAAACACAACCTTACAGCAAAGCAGTTGTGCGAAATGCATGGTTTAGATTATAAAACAGCTCATGATGAAACGCAGTTGAACGAGCAGTTATCAACCTTCTTTAATGCATCAAAACAACCAATGTTGCTTGAGGTGTTTACACCTTCAACAGTAAACGACGAAATATTGCTTAACTACTTCAGTTACATTAAGTAATCGTTAAAAAGTGACTTTTTGACTTTTTAGGTGTCTAAAAAATAGCTATATTTAATAACGATTAATTTTTTAAAAACTAAAATTTTACAAAATGAGCAAAAGAGACGAACTAATTGCAAAATATGCAGCTGATTTAAAAGACAAAGTTGGTGTAACACCAGATATGGACTTATTAACAAAAGTAACTATTGGTTGTGGACCATCAATATATAATGCTGATGCATCTACTGTATCAGGTTCTGATGAGTCAGAGTTGGCTACTGTAAAAAACAACTTCTTAATCAAGAAATTAGGATTAAAAGACAGTCCAGATTTAGATAAAGGTATTGCTAAAGTAATGGAGCAATATGGTCAGTCTAACAGAAATAAATACAGAGCTGTTGTATATTATTTATTGACTAAGCATTTTAAGAAAGAATCGGCTTACTAAAAGTCTGTTTTAAAACAATATATAAGCGTTACAAACTTGTAGCGCTTTTTTTATATCCATAAACTAATATCATTACCTTTGCAGCATGATAAATATAGGAGAATACAATACATTAGAAATCCTTAGAGAAACCGATCCAGGATTGTTCTTAGGAGATGATGAAGGTAATGAAGTTTTATTGCCTAATCGTTACGTACCTGAGTCTTTTGAAATTGAAGACAAACTAGAAGTATTTGTTTATCTTGATAACGAAGAACGTCTTGTTGCGGTTACTGACAAACCCTACATTAAAAAAGGCGATTTCGCAGTATTAAGATGTAATCAGGTTACTAAGTTTGGTGCTTTTTTAGATTGGGGAATGGTAAAAGAACTGTTTTGTCCATTTAAAGAACAAGCGTTTAAAATGAGAACAGGTGGTTGGTATTTGGTGTATTGCTATTTAGATGAAGAAACTGAACGTCTTGTAGCTTCAAGTAAAACCAACAGGTTTTTAGATAATAAAGAATTGACTGTATCACAGTTTGAAGAAGTTGATATCATTGTATCCCATCCTTCTGAAATAGGAATGAATGTAATTGTCAATAAAAAGCATTCAGGACTTATTTTTAACGAAGACATTTTTAAAGATATTAGCATAGGAGACCAACTTAAAGGTTATGTGAAAAAAATACGTCATAACAACAAGTTAGATATTGTTTTAGAACAAATAGGTTACAGAAGTATCGAACCAAATGCTGAACTCATTTTAAAAGAACTTGAAGATAACTCAGGTTATTTAAATCTTAATGACAAGTCTGATCCAGACACCATTAAAGACCAGCTTCAAATGAGTAAAAAGAGCTTTAAAAAAGCAATTGGTACATTATACAAGCAAAAACGTATTGAAATTAAGGAAGACGGAATTTATCTTAAATAGTCACATTAGAGTTATTTAACTCTTTTCTCATCCATTTTTCACTTTCTAGTAGGCAAGTAAAGTCTTTTCTTTTTATATGACAAAAGTAGCTTTCTAGTTTAGAAATATCTGTAGTACGATTAGAATAAGCGACAACAGCTTTGGCTATAGCGTTTGGAAATCTCTGTTTAAATTTTTCAGAATCTAAAATATTTATGGAGTAAGAATTTACTCTGTTTGAGATAATGCCAAAAGGCTTTTGAGTACCAAAATGTAAATCGATAAGCGAAATTAAGTCTTTAGAATTTTCAAAATCACTAAAAACACCTTCACTTGTTTCAATAACAACAAAGTTTTCAAAAAAATGAGCGATACCATTTTTTAAGTTGTAGGTTTTTAGGATTTTAGATTTTAATTGGGACTCTGTTAATCGCATTAAATAGGCTGTTTTTAAAAAATCAGCGGCAAAGATACTGTGTAACAAGAGGTCTTAAATGTAATCCATTGCACTTTAACGTTTTTAGTGTTAATTTTATAACAGTTAATGTGTTTTAGTGAGAAGTTTTTAAAGTTTTGCTTTTGAGCTTAATTGGTTTGCAAACAGTTGATTAATAATTGTTTGTGTGTTGTTTGTAGCGAAAACGATTGCGTTTGTTTACAAGTGATACAAAACGTCAAATAAAGCTTGTTTTAATGATTTTCTTTAACGCTTTGAGTAGCTAAAACTACTTTTTTGTTCACCCAATTAAAAGCATCAATGAACGCGTTAAACCTTTTTCTTTTTAAATTGAAATAGTGGTCTTCCACTATAAGCATTCGTTTTGAATTATGGCTATAAGTAACTATAGCATAAGCGTGCAACAGTTTAAGTTTTTTTCGATGCTCTTGTGCATCAACTAGGTTTATAGAATAAGAATTAACTCTGTTAGAGATAAAGCCAAAAGGCGTATTATTAAAAATATCAAGACATAGCTCATAAGCTTCTTTATAATCTTCAAAAGAAACATAAGCACCTTGTTTAAATTCTGCAACTACAAGATTTTTGAAAAAATGAAAATCGCCAACCTCAAGGCAATACGTAGCCTCGACCTGATTTGCTATAGGAGAATCTAAAACCTTCATTTATCAATCGTCTTTTGTGCAAAATTAGTTACGCGTCAAAGTCCGACCAAAAAAATGAATTTAAATTAGATGTAAATATGTATTTTTACGCTGAAAACAATTCTTATGAGTAAAATTGATTGGCAAACAGCCAAAGAGTATACAGATATTACCTACAAAAAGTGTAATGGAGTTGCTAGGATAGCCTTTAACAGACCTGATATTAGAAACGCTTTTAGACCAAAAACAACAAGCGAACTTTACGATGCATTTTACGATGCTAATGAAGATACAAGTATTGGTGTAGTGTTACTTTCTGCCGAAGGACCTTCAAGCAAAGATGGAATTTGGAGTTTTTGTAGTGGAGGAGACCAAAAAGCTAGAGGACATCAAGGGTATGTTGGTGAAGATGGTTACCACAGACTTAATATTCTTGAAGTACAACGTTTAATTCGTTTTATGCCAAAAGCGGTTATAGCTGTTGTTCCTGGTTGGGCAGTTGGTGGAGGACATAGTTTACACGTAGTTTGCGATTTAACGCTTGCTAGTAAAGAGCACGCTATTTTTAAACAAACTGATGCTGATGTTACCAGTTTTGATGGTGGTTATGGATCGGCTTATTTAGCTAAAATGGTAGGTCAAAAGAAAGCACGTGAAATCTTTTTCTTAGGAAGAAACTACTCTGCACAAGAAGCCTTTGAAATGGGAATGGTAAACGCTGTAATTCCTCACGACGAGCTTGAAGATACAGCCTATGAGTGGGCTCAAGAGATATTGGCAAAATCACCAACCTCTATAAAAATGCTTAAATTTGCTATGAACCTAACCGATGATGGTATGGTAGGACAGCAAGTATTTGCTGGTGAAGCAACACGTTTGGCTTATATGACTGATGAAGCTAAAGAAGGTAGAGATGCCTTTTTAGAAAAAAGAAAGCCAAATTTTGATAAAAAGTGGATTCCTTGATTTAGCCATAAAAATTATTTGAATGAGTAAACTTAAACCTTGGTTGTCTGCTTTTCGACTAAGAACACTTCCTTTATCTGTTTCTGGAATTATTATTGGAACCTGTTTCGCGTTTTATAGCGGAAACTATAATACAGCCATTTTTGTACTTGCTATTTTAACTACTGTAGCGTTACAAATTTTATCAAATCTTGCTAACGATTATGGCGATGGTGTTAAAGGTACCGACAACAATGAACGACAAGGACCAGAACGTGCTATACAAAGCGGAAGTATTACTCCAGCTCAAATGTTGGAAGCCATTAAGGTAAATATACTTATAGTTATTGTATTATCACTTTTGCTTATTTACATGTCTTTTGGGCAAGGTAATCTATTGTATTCTCTATTGTTTATCGTGTTGGCAGGACTTAGTATTTATGCAGCAATCAACTACACTATGGGTTCAAAAGCCTATGGTTATAGAGGATTAGGAGATGTTTTTGTGTTTATCTTTTTTGGACTTGTAAGTGTAATGGGTAGCTACTTTTTATATGCTAATAAGATAGACCACAATGTGGTTTTACCTTCAATTTCATTAGGGCTATTAAGTGTTGGTGTACTCAATTTAAACAATATGCGAGATATCGATTCTGATATATTATCAAACAAGATTACACTTGCCGTAAAACTAGGTAAGCAACGTTCTAAAACGTATCATTTAGCATTAATTTTTGGAGCTATATTGGTTTCGCTGGTGTTTTCCATTTTGTATTATACCTCACCACTAAACTTTTTGTTTTTTGTGGCTTACATTCCGTTGATAATTCATGCCAAAAAAATAAGTAAAGCTAAAACTGCATCAGACTTCGATTCGCAGTTAAAAGTATTGGCACTTACCACGTTTTTATTTTCTGTACTTTTAGGTGTAGGGTATATCTTATAAAAAAATATTTTCATAAACACTTGTAAATCAATAAATTAATTTGTATATTTAATTCGAAAATTTTGTAGGTCAGCATATTTTGCTACAGTGTTGGCAATGAAATTTGGGGCTTTAAAACTCAGACATATGTATTTCAATGTGTCTGAGTTTTTTTGTACTTTTCTTCCTTAAATTAACAATAAAACACTTACATGAAAAAACTCGCCCTAATTGTAATGCTTTTGGCATTACATTTTGCTACAGCCCAAGAAAGTACTACTAAACTAACCGTTACCGAAAGTGAAGAATACAAAGACAAAGTTAAAGCCAACGATATCCTTTCAATTCATACTACAGAGTCTGGACTTACAGGTATAGTGCGTAATAGTAAAAGAGATATTCTGTTTGATATTTTTGACGCTAATCTTAAAAAAGTATTTAATGAGGTTGTAGAGAGCGATAAAAAAGAAACGTTTGTAGGTGAGTTATTTTATGACAACGAGATTAAATTTTTTACTGTTTATGCGCCAAAAAAGACTGAGCGTATTGTGTACTGCCATATTTTTGACATTGCAGCTAAAACTCATAAAAAGGTCAAACTTTTTGAAACTACAGTAGAGAAGAAGCAGTTGTTGTTTTCAGGACAAAACAAGCGTCAAACCAGTTTTGCCATTTCACCAAACGGAAACTATTTTGCCATAACTACCGATAATATTAAAAAGAACAGCAACTCTTACACCATTAGAGTGTTTAATGCTAACAATTTAAGCCTGCTTTATGAAAAGGCGTACCAAGAACACGAAAAGCGTTTTTATGAGCACAACGATTTATCTATTGACGATAACGCAACAGTTTATGGACTAGGAAAATTGTTTATTAAAGGACGTTCGTTAAAACGAAAAGGAGATGCTAATTATGAGTTTGTACTTAACAAAGTCACACAGTCTGGTACAAATGATATTACAATTTCTTTAGGCGAAGATGAGCACATCCAGTCGCTTAATATTTCTATTATCCAAGACGAATTGCACTTGCTAGGGTTTTATTCTGAAAAAAATGTATTTAAGATTAAAGGTGGTTGCAATTTTGTAATTGATACCAAAGCGCTTGCTGTAAAACGTAAACGTTCTTATGAGCTGCCAATTGAGGTGTATAAAGATTTGTATGGTGAAAACAGAGCAGACCGAAAAAAATCTAAAGGAAAAGAGATTTCTAACTTTTATGTAGATTATGTATTGCAAGATAACAATGGCAATACTTACATTTTAGCCGAAGAGTTTTATATTACACAAACCTATGTGTCAACAGGAACTACAGGAGGTTATTGGGTAACAACCTACCATTATGACGATATTTTAATTATGAAATTTGATGCTAAAGGTGAGTTAAGTTGGGGACGAAGCATATTTAAAAAAGCAACAGCACCTTCGTACAATGCCTTTTTAAAAGACGACCAATTGCACGTTATTTTAAATTCTGGTAAGCGACTTACCGAAAAGAATGATGGTAGAACCAAAGTGTCAAAAGGCTTCCTAGAATCTACTGCGTTATTTGATTTTGTATATTCAGCTGATGGAAAAGTGTCTTACGACAAAATACAAGACAATAAAGGCAATACCTACTACACACCATACTTTGGTACCTTTGAAAACAACACCTTTATTATGGCTAGTGATGGTAGAAAGAAAAAACAATTTATGATTTTAAAATAAAACAGTAATCCTATGAAAATTACATTTTACGGTCATGCCGCTTTAGGCATTGAAGTTAACGACGTACATATTTTGGTAGACCCTTTTATTACTGCCAATGACAAGGCAAAACATATAGACATCAACAGTTTAAAAGCCGATTATATTTTGATTACGCATGCGCATCAAGATCATATTTTAGATGTCGAAGCCATTGCAAAACACACCAATGCAGTTATTGTATCTAATTTTGAAATTACCTCGTATTATGAAGCCCAAGGCTTTGAAGTACACCCAATGAATCATGGAGGTTCGTGGGATTTTGAATTTGGTATGGTAAAATACGTTAACGCTATTCATACCTCGTCGTTTCCTGATGGAAGCTATGGTGGACAACCAGGAGGTTTTGTGATTGAAGGCGAACACAAAAACATTTACATAGCTGGTGATACAGCCTTAACTATGGATATGAAACTGATACCATTGCGTACTAAACTAGACTTAGCCATTTTACCAATAGGTGATAATTTTACCATGGGAATTGAGGAAGCCATTATAGCGAGCGATTTTGTGCAATGCGATAAAGTATTGGGTTACCACTTTGATACCTTTGGATATATTGAAATTGACCACGAAGAAGCCAAACGTAAGTTTTTTGACAAAAACAAAGACTTAATGCTGCTGGAAATAGGTGAGAGTATTGAGCTGTAGCTGTTAATAAAAAAAGTATGACTAATTATTTGTAATTTAGTTTTTTACAGTAATTTGATTGAAAGAAAAAATGCATGACTAAAGGTATTGGTTGTAAAAGCAATCCATATCTTTTTAAAGTTGTGCAACATTTGAAAACCCCACATAAATGATAGTAGACTTTACAGAAATTAATCCAGCAAATTCTTCAGATGGCAATCAAGACCACTTTGAATTATTTGCCCGAGATTTTGTCGAAGCTATTGGGTTTACAATTGTTTCAAATCCTGATAGAGGTCAAGACGGAGGAAAAGATTTGATAATATCCGAAACGCTTTCAGGTATTCGCAAAAGCAGTCAGAGAACTTGGATTTTAAGTGCTAAACACTTTGCTCATTCTGGAAAATCAGTTGGAGTAAATGATGAAATAAACATTCGCGACAGAGTTGAAAAGCATAAAGCAGATGGTTTTTTTGGGTTTTATTCTACTTTACCAAGCTCCGGATTTGCTGATACTTTAAAAGGTTTAAAAGACAAAATAATTATAGATTATTTAGATAAAGGAATGATTCAAAACGAATTAATTACAAATCCTTTATTAGAAAATGTTTTTAGAGCACATTTTCCTCTTTCATTTTTAAAATTTAAGTCAAGTGGTGGTTATCAAGCAACAACAAAGGATTTACATACTTCCTATACTGGTGGAGATGCATATCCATCAATGAGTTATGGAATAAATTCAGAAGGTTCAATTTTACCAATGATTCGCAATAACGGAACTTATACAATTTACGACCTCGATGTAATTATCAGCTTTTCAAGTGAACGTGGTGGTCCTTTTATTGTTCGAGAGAGTTTTCCTTTTCTACATCCACAGAGTAATGTATTCTGTAAAAGCTTTAACTTAAAAAAAGTCATAAACAGAGGCGAAATAAACAGTAAGATTTATGCACGGAATGGAGTTTTTTTTCAAACAACTAAACTTGGAATTTATAAGCATCCTGAATCCTCAATTGAAACCATAGAACCTTGTAGAACAATACTCTACAAACAAAGCCATCAATCTAAAAATAAAGATTTAATATATGTCCAATCAAATGCGACAAAACGTTGGAATGAACAAGGTATACCATTTGAATTTATTCAAGAATTAGAAAATAAAGAAACTCAAAATGATTATTAAAAACGTTGCACAACAATGTATAACCACAATTACGGCGGATTCGACTACGTCCGAATCCACTCGGAATCGCTAACTTCAGTGCTTAACCGATAATTATTAACTTTTAATCCGTAACTGACGATTATACGAGACCGTTAAGATATAGGTCAAAAAAAAATCTACTAGCAACTAGTAGATTTTTTTTGTGTTTTAAAACGACGCTTCATTAAAAATAATGAGAGGTACTTTAGCATGGTGACTTATAGATTTACTCTGGCTTTTATTAAATAGCTTTTCAAAGAAATTGTGTTTTTTAGCAATGACACACATCATGTCTAATTGTCTGCTTTCACTAAAAATACGAGTTCCTTTTGCTACTGAGACATCAGTTAATTGATAAAAATGAGTTGGTACTGGTTTTAAAAACGCAATAAGTTTCTCTTTACTAGATGCTTTTTCAGGTGTTAATGCTTTATCTTTTAAAATATGAACCACAGATACTTGTGCTTCAAAATGTTCAGCTAGCGCTTTTAATAAGCTTAAACCATTGGTATAAGAATTTATAGAGTAGTCTACAGCAAAACCAATTTCGTTAATGTCATTAAATACAACGTTAGAAGGTACTGCAATTATTGGGCAAGTGAGTTTACCAATTAAACCAGCAGTGTTGCTACCCAACGTTACTTCTTTTAAGCCACTAGCACCTTTGGTTCCTAAAATTACAGCATCAATACTGTGTTCTTTTACTTTTGCCTTTACAGCACTTGTAAAATAGTCGTTAATTATAGAGGTTTTAAACGTGTGGTTTTCGTTTTTAGGTAAGGCATCTATCTGTTTTTTTAAGCGGTTTAGTTCAGAGATAGCTTCGTTTTTCATAGACTCCATAATTATAGAGTTGGCACGCTTAGAGGTAACTGCTGTTGATGGAGCAGCAACTTGTGGCTCGTACGAATGCATTAAGTAAAATGTGCATTCAGCATCTTTAAGCAGCTCTAAAGCGTATGAAATCGCTTTCCATGAATTGTCAGAAAAATCGGTAGGTAATAGTATATTCTTCATTTTTTTGCTTTGAAATAATTACACTATAAAATTAAAGGTTTTTTGGCAAACAGTATATGATAAATATCAGTAGTTTTTATCTGTTTTACCAGACTTTAACCATTCTTCTCTTAAATCGTCACTAAGTTTTCCTGTACCATCGTGTTTCCAACCTGGTGGCTTGGTAAGATAATGCCAACGGTCTTTCAACGATTTTTTTCCTGAAAACGCATCTTTAAGCATATTGTACCATTCAACAAAAGCAATCTTTACAGGATTGTATGTGTTAATATTAGTTACCAAACCATAACGTACTTTTTCCTCGCTAAGTTCGGGTTGAAATGTGCCGAACATCTTATCCCAAATAATAAGGATGCCTGCGTGATTTCTATCTAAATAAATAGGGTTACTACCATGATGTACTCTGTGATGCGAAGGTGTGTTCATAACAGCTTCAAACCACTTTGGCATTTTATGGATAGCTTCGGTATGAATCCAAAATTGGTACAATAAGCTAATAGACATTTGCAATAAAATCATAGCAGGATGAAAGCCCAAAAGCGGTAACCACAACCAAAAAATAAACGAGTAAAAGCCACCAGACCACGTTTGTCTTAATGCTGTACTTAAATTGTAATGTTGCGACGAATGATGCACCACATGAGATGCCCAAAACAAACGACACTCATGCGAAATACGATGAAACCAGTAGTAAGAGAAATCATCAGCAAAGAAAATTAAAATAAAACTCCACCAAGCCACAGGAATGGTAAAGAGCCTAAAGTTTTCATAAATTACTACAAAAGCTCCAAGCACAATAGCTTTACTAAAAAAGCCTAAAAACACATTGCCCAAACCCATAGCAATAGAGGCAAAGGCATCTTTAGGTTCGTAACCTTTAGTTTCTTTAAATTTTTCGCGTGTGGTAACATATAATTCCAGTGCCATTGATAAGATGAAAAAAGGAATGGCAAAGTGGATGATATTTGGAAATTCAGGCATTAAGTAAGATATTTGTGTTTCTAAATTTAATACTTTTTTTATTATCCTAAATCAGGATTAAAACAATCCAAAAATATAAATGCTATGACCAAAACAGCGCGTGTTTTATTATTATTTTCCATTTTAACAGTATCATTTACGCAATCCACTAAAGCCCAAAACCCAGACCAAATGGGAGCGTGGTACATGTATTTTTTTGATACTCAGTTTAAAGAGAGCAAATTTGGGTTGCAAGGTGATGTACAGTACAGAAATTGGAACATCATGGGAGATTTAGAGCAGTTACTTATACGTTCTGGTGTAACGTACAGACCAAAAAATACGTCAGTAAAATTAACCTTAGGATATGCGCATATTACATCTGGAGCCTTAGGTGAAAGCGATGATACTTCGGTTGAAAGTAGAATTTACCAAGAAGCACTTTTACCACAAAAAATAGGAGGACGTGTGTATTTAACGCATCGTTTTAGATATGAGCAACGTTTTGTTGAAGACCAAGATTTTAGAACGCGTTATCGTTATAACCTATTTATGAATATTCCGTTTAATAAAAAAACGTTCGAGAAAAATACCATTTATGCAGCGTTATACAACGAATTATTTATCAACGGACAACAAGATATAGGTGATGATAGAACGGTTGAGTTTTTTGATAGAAACCGTACGTATTTAGGATTGGGTTATGTGTTGAACTCAAAAATTAAGTTTCAATTGGGTTGGATGAACCAAAAAACCAATGCACAAGGAAAAGGGCAACTACAAGTGAGTATGCACCATAAATTTTAATGTATTTCATCATGTTGATTACCCAATGAAAGCCACATACCACAAGTACATTCTTAATTTTAAACAACCTAGCGGAACATCTAGAGGGATTCTTAAAACCAAAGAAACTTGGTTTATTAGTATAGAAGCCAATGGACAACAAGGTATTGGCGAATGTGGGATTTTACGTGGTTTAAGTGCAGACGATAGGCCAGATTACGAAGAAAAACTAAAATGGACTTGCAATAACATTCATTTAGGTTTAGAGGAGCTGTATAGTGAGCTTGTTGAATTTCCTAGTATTCAATTTGGGTTAGAAATGGCTTTTAAATCTCTTGAAAGCGCATCATCCTTTCAATTATTTCCTTCAGAATTTACTAACGGAACAGACGCTATTTCGATTAATGGATTGATATGGATGGGAACCGAAGCTTTTATGAAGCAACAGATAAAAGAGAAAATTGAAGCTGGTTTTTCATGTATTAAAATGAAAATTGGCGCTATCGATTTTCAAACAGAATACAATCTGCTTAAATCTATAAGAAAAGAGTTTTCAAAAAGCGATATCGAGCTTAGGGTTGATGCCAATGGTGCGTTTTCGGTTGATGATGCTCTAGATAAATTAAACTATTTAAGCGAGCTCGATTTACATTCTATTGAGCAACCTATTAAGCAAGGGAATTGGTATGAAATGGCGAGTTTGTGTGAAGATACACCATTGCCAATTGCTTTAGATGAAGAACTTATAGGTGTTTTTGAAGCCTCTGAAAAGCAAAAACTATTACAAATCATTAATCCGCAATACATTATTTTAAAACCAAGTTTTATAGGTGGTTTTAAAGGAAGCAATACATGGATTGACTTAGCTGAAGAGCGAAGTATAGGTTGGTGGATTACCAGCGCATTAGAGAGTAATGTTGGTTTAAATGCCATCGCACAATGGACGTATACTTTACAAAATACAATGCCACAAGGCTTAGGCACAGGCAGTTTGTTTACTAATAATTTTGATAGTCCGTTATTGGTAAAAAATGGTAAATTGCACTTCAATAAAAATTTAGATTGGAACTTTAACTTACTTATATGATGAATTATATACAACAAGCGTTTAAAGGAAGCATTGGTTTTTGGAAATACATATTGATTCCTTTAGGTTTTTTTGGACTAATGGTACTTCAATATATTGCCATTAAAGTTCTTAATTTAGATATGGACGCTATTATTCAAAGTGAAGTAGAAAAAAAAGGAGAAAACAGGTTTTTAATTGAGACATTGTTGCCTCTTGCAATAGGTCTTTTTATATTATTAGCTTGGGTTAAATATATACATAAACAATCTATTACTTCTTTAACGACTTCTCGCCCAAAAGTAGATTGGAAGCGTATTTGGTTTTCCTTTTTTCTTTGGGGAACCATTACTACTGTAATTACTTTACTTGGCTATTTTTTAGCTCCTGATGATTATGTGCTAAATTTCAATCTAGTTCCATTTTTGATTTTAGCTGTTATTGCAATTTTATTAGTGCCATTGCAAACCAGTTTTGAAGAGTATTTATTCAGAGGCTATTTAATGCAAGGAATAGGAGCTTTTACTAAGTCTAGAGCAATACCTTTATTTTTCACATCTATAATGTTTGGATTAATGCATATAGCTAACCCAGAAGTAGAAAAGGTTGGTCCTACAATTATGATTTACTATATAGGAACTGGTTTCTTTTTGGGAATTATGACGTTAATGGATGAAGGGTTGGAGTTAGCTTTAGGGTTTCATGCGGCAAATAACCTATTTGGTGCATTGTTAATTACAGCGGACTGGACAGTTTTTCAAACACCATCTATATTTAAGAGTGTAGCAGATCCTCAAGACTCTGGACTAATAGATTTTATTATACCTGTGTTTGTGATGTTTCCAATACTGTTATTTATCTTTTCTAAAAAGTACAAATGGACGAATTGGAAAGATAAATTATTTGGTACTGTACAAGAACCACCAAAAGAAGATTATAAAATATTAGAATAAAAAAAGCGACCGTTTGGTCGCTTTTTTGTTGTCTTGTTTTTGCTTTCTATTCTATTCTATTGGTTTAAATAGAATAGCTGCTTTGTTAAAATCTGACGCTGCATTAATTACATTTCTGAATTCTTCGTAACGGTCTAAATCATATTCTAACGTCTTATAAAACTCTTGAATGGTAATTACTAATGTATTGCCATCTAATTTATAACCAGATTCAAACTTACATACTTTGTTACCCTTACTGTCTTTGTAGCTTTCGTCAATATTTAAACTGCTTAAACCTTCAACAGTATATCCTTCAGGAATATTAACTGTAATAGTGTAGTTGTATTCATTAGGATAAGTCATTTCAATTGGGTTAACTCTTTCGGTTTCCTGGTACAGTTCGCTTTGTGTACCAATAATTAATCCAGCTTGAAAAATATAACTGTCACCAGCATCTTCAATTAAGGATTCTGAAGACACCTTAGATTCAACTATAAAAGGTAGGTTATATTCTGTTTGGTTAATTTCCCCATTTTTAGTTTCAAAACTTAAGCTTTCTTTGTCTTCAATACCAGAAGCTGTAAGATAGTCTTTAAACTCTTTTACACCTTGTTCTGACGATAAGTTAAGAACAGCTCTGTTAGTAACAGACCAATGTCCTGTGAACTCTTGGTGCATGTCGATAATAGTGCTTTCAAAATCTTCGGTAAACGTAATGTCTGTAATACGATTCACTTGACTATAATCAGGATCTGCCTGAGAGATTTTAGAGAAATAGTGGCTAAAATCGCTCTTAATAAACAATCCGTAGTTGCCTAAAATATTGAAAGGTGCTTCACCAACTCTGTATTCAATTCTGTCTGGAGCGATGTATTTTTTCTCAGTAGGTAAGTAGATTAAGAAATCTCTAAGCATATTAGGAATAAAGAAGTCTGGATCAAACTTATACTGAAATCTATTAGCAGTAATAACAACTTCGTATTCAATATCTAAAGCTTTTAAAAAGTTTGCATATACTTTTATGATACCAAAATCACTTGCTGAACGGTTTTTAAGAATATAGTCTAAATCAGACAGCTCGTCATTGTTGTTTTTGATAACATTAAAGTTACTTTTAATAAAATTATCTACTCTAGACGCTTTTTCAAATACCGAAAGGTCAGTTTTTCCTTCGATTATGGTAGCTAAATCTGCATCAATTTTACTGGTAGCAGTTTCAGGGAAAAATCTTCCGCCAACATTATTGGAAACGTTAGTCCAAAACATGTCTTGGGTAATGTCTTGACCTTGCGGAAAACATTGATATACTACTGTAATTTTATTGGCATCTGGTGTAGCATATTCTTCTTCAACCATTGCAGGAATGTTTTTTAAAGTCAACGATTTGGCATTGTCACCATCAATTGTAACGTCTTTAAATGTAGAGTCAGTTCTATATGCTTTAACATTGGAATTGAGTTTTCCTGTGATAAAAATAAACTGTGCTTCGTTGATTTTGTAGTTACTCTGCATAGTTTCTGAACCATACATGTCAAACTCTTTTTCAACTGTGTAAAGCACTTCTATTTCTGAACCTTTTTCAACACCTTCAATAGCAAAAATCTTGAAGTCTCCATATTCGTCAACATTTTTAACCTCTTTAATATTGTCTTGGTTAAGCACAGTAACTTTTCCTTTGGCGTTAATGGTTCTTGCTTTTATGTCTACAACCTTTTTTACTTCGTACATTGGGATGTAAACTGTGTTGTGTCTTGCAATACCTTTATCGTCGTTTACTCGTGTAATGGTGTGTTCGGTCTCATAGCGTTTGGGCTCAGGAGACATCATACTAGACGCGTATTCAACAATATGCTTTTTTAAAATACCTATTGAGGATTCTTTTTCATCTTCAGCAGATAGTTTATGAAGTTTAGGCTTTTCGGTCCAATCGTAGGTTCTAAAATGTTGGGAAAAACTACTACTTGTACTTACAAATAGTAATACAATCAATGCTTTTTTTATCATTATATCTTTTCTATTATTATACTTTTTTTGTAGGCTTTTATAAGGCTTTTGATAAAGCTGTTCCAAGTTTCAAAATCTTTGTTTTGAATGCTTAGTGTTTTTACATAAATAGATTTGTTTTGAGTAATGGTATCTCCATCTACAGCGTAAGAAATGCTGTAACCATACTCTGGGTTATCAAACGTAAGGTCTTTAGGAACATAGTTTACTTTATAGCCTTCAGGAACTTTAAACGTTGTTGTGAAGTTTTTTATAAACTCGTGGTCAATTTTCTTGCTGTATTTTCGGTCTTCTAAATCAATACTACTGTTTGATAACGATCTGTCTATGTTTAGGTTAATATACGTTTTATTGCCAATAGTTTTAGCATAACTATCAATACTAAGGTCATAACCTAATTGTAATGGAGTGCTTTTGTTATCAAAATTCTCTAGAGTAATGTTGGAGTAGTTGGTCTTGTTGTTTCCAAGAGATAACGTAGTATTTAGGAATTCCTCTTCGGTTTTATCATCTTTTTTATAGGTGTAATCTGAAATGAAATTCACTTTTTCATAACCTTTAAGCGCTCTTTTTTCAGAGACTTTTACAATACCATCTTCTAATGAAAAATGACTGGTAATGGTAGATGTGTTTTTATCTGCATTTTGAACAGGTACTTTGATAACTTTGAAATTATCAGCATCAATACCTAAAAGCGCTTCTTTGGTTTGTGTAAACTCACTAGGCATTCCAAAAGGCACATAACTATCAGTCGCATCTAAAAATATAGTGTCGTTTTCTACCATAGCAGTTGTAATCATGTGGTTGTCTACCATTGGAGTAGGTACTTCAAAATAAGAATAGTGTCTGTCTCTAGTTCCAATCCAAGTTCTGTAAGATTCAATACCTACATGATTAAGCATTTCGTAGAGCAAGTTTGCCATATCTTTACAATCGCCATAACGCTTGTCGCAAACACTTGCAGCACCACGAGGAATAAATCCTCCAAGACCATCTTCAAAAGCAACATAAGTAATATTGTCTTGTACCCAATTAAAAATGGTTTCGGCTTTTTCTCTATCAGTAGTAAGGTCTTTTGTGATGTCTTCAGCAATAGCATATACTTTTTGTAAAGAAGACGTATCTATTTGATCAACCAAAGAGCTGTACCATTTGTATAAATCATTTACATCGTTTAATACATTGTGGACTTTACCGTCTTCTTCATAGTTTTTGATGTAAACGATAATGTGTGGTAAATAATATAAAATAGCTTCACTGTCTTCTTCACCTTGGTAGCCTTTAATATTATCTACAGTCCAAGTGTAAGTGTAACCGTTTTTGGTGTCTTCTTTTTTGAAGTCTAGATTTATGTTTTCGGTATTAAAATCGATGTACCCAATATTTACATTTTTAGGAAACTCAATAGAGAGTTGCGCACTTTTAGTAGGCACATAAGTTCCAAATCTGAATAGTCCTAAAAAATGAGGGTCTTTAATAATTTCTTTATAGCTTAAATTGGTAATTGCACCTTTAGTAACAGCAGGAAAAATAAAGTTTTTAGACTCTTGGTCACTGTAAAACACACCATTGTCAAAAGCACGTTTGGTTTCGATATAATCTACCTTTACTTTTTTATCTTGACTAGGAATGTAGGTGTAAGCATCAATATCTTCTATTGAAGTAAAGCTGTCAAAGTGCATAGATTCGTTAGCAAAATAAAGTTTGTTGGAAGTTAAAAATTCAGCTTGTTCTGATATGTTTTTGGCAATATCAAACTTGTGATTTTTTAAACCAATTTTTATGTGTTCGTGACGTTTTAAATAAATATAATCCTCGTTCGAAAAATCTTGGGCAAATAGAAAAAGAGGACATAACAATAGGATTAACAGGGACTTCTTCATAATTCGTGCTTTATTGTCAAATATATATTTTTTTAATTTTAAATTTTTAGTACAATTCGTTAAAAATACTATAATTTTAACACATCTAATATCATACCAAAAATGATTCCTACTTTTGACAAGATACATTTAAAATTTAAGCTTAATAACACTAGTTATAACCATGAGGAGCTTAAAGAAGTCTCGTATAGTTTAATAAAAGAAGGTGAAGCTTATGAAAAAATTATAGGCAATTTTCTTTTAGATTGGTTAGACGAAAAGGATTTTCTGTATGTGAAAACCTCAGGTTCTACAGGTAACCCTAAGCTTATAAAAGTAAGCAAGCAAGCTATGGTAAATTCTGCAATAGCAACAGGGAATAGGTTTAAGCTATCTCCAGGAGATACAGCATTACATTGTTTGCCTACAAACTTTATTGCAGGTAAGATGATGCTAGTGAGAGCAATGATTTTAGGTTTAGAGCTAGATATTGTTGAACCAAGTACACTACCAGCTTATGACGATGAAAAGCCATATAAATTTTGTGCTATGGTACCAATGCAAGTACAAAAATCATTGAAAAGATTACAAAATATAAATACATTAATTGTTGGAGGAGCTGCAGTTTCAAAATCATTATTAAAAGATATTGAGCCATTAAAAACAAAAGTATTTGCTACTTATGGTATGGCAGAAACCTTAAGCCATATCGCTATAAAACCATTAAATAATTACAAAGGAGAAGCGCATTTTAAACTATTAAAAGACGTTAAAATATCACAAGACGATAGAGACTGTTTAGTGGTTGAAGCGCCAAAGCTTACAGACAAAACTATTGTAACCAACGATATTGTAAAATTATATTCTAAAACAGAATTTGAGGTTATAGGTCGTTATGATAATATGATTAACTCAGGTGGTGTTAAATTATTTCCTGAGCAAATTGAAGCAAAGCTAGATGGAAAAATAAGCCAACGTTTTTTTGTGGCTTCTCAACCAGATGACACTTTGGGAGAACGTGTGGTATTGGTTTTAGAAGGACAATCAACTGAATTAGATACAGCTATTTTTTCTGATTTAGAAAAATACGAGGTGCCAAAACAAATACTTTCTGTAGAACAATTTGCAGAGACATCATCGAAAAAAATCCAGAGGGCTAAAACTATTGAACAAATAAAATAAAAGCGACCAAATCGGTCGCTTTTTTCTATTTATTATACTTAAACCTGCAACACACCCAAATTAAAAGGTTTTTCAATAGGAGCGTGGTTAGCGGCTTCAATACCCATACTAATCCAGGTTCTGGTGTCTAAAGGATCAATAACCGCATCGGTCCATAATCTTGCAGCAGCATAGTAAGGCGATACTTGGTTGTCGTAACGCGCTTTTATTTTGTTGTAAAGTTCGTCTTCTTTCTCTTTGGTGAATTTTTCTCCTTGTTTCTCTAATGAGGCTTTTTCTATTTGTAATAATACTTTAGCAGCACTATTTCCACTCATTACAGCCAGTTCAGCACTTGGCCATGCAAAAATAAGTCTTGGGTCGTAAGCCTTACCACACATAGCATAATTACCAGCACCATAACTATTACCAACTACAACGGTAAATTTTGGCACCACACTATTACTCACAGCGTTTACCATTTTAGCGCCATCTTTTATGATCCCAGAATGTTCACTCTTACTACCTACCATAAAACCAGTAACATCCTGTAAAAATACTAACGGAATCTTCTTCTGGTTACAATTCGCAATAAAGCGCGTGGCTTTATCGGCAGAATCATTGTAAATCACACCACCAAATTGCATTTCGGCTGGTTTGGTTTTAGATCCAGTAGTTTTTACAATATGACGCTGATTTGCAACAATACCAACAGCCCAACCATCAATTCTGGCATAACATGTAATAATGGTTTGTCCGTAACCAGCTTTATATTCTTCAAATTCACTATTATCTACAAGACGTTTTATAACCTCATACATATCGTATTGATCGGCACGACTTTTTGGTAAAATACCATAAATATCTTGAGGATTTTCTTTAGGTTTTTTAGCCGTAGTACGATTAAAACCAGCCTTGTCAAAATCACCTATTTTATCAACAATATTTTTTATTTTATCCAATGCATCTTTATCATCTTTAGCCTTGTAGTCCGTAACACCGCTAATTTCACTATGAGTTGTTGCGCCACCAAGCGTTTCGTTGTCAATACTTTCGCCAATAGCAGCTTTTACCAAATAACTACCAGCAAGAAAGATACTTCCAGTTTTATCCACAATAAGCGCTTCGTCACTCATAATAGGTAAGTAAGCACCACCAGCAACACAGCTACCCATTACAGCAGCAATTTGTGTAATGCCCATACTACTCATTACAGCATTGTTTCTAAAAATACGACCAAAATGCTCCTTATCAGGGAAAATCTCGTCTTGCATTGGCAAATACACACCAGCCGAATCCACAAGGTAAATAATTGGTAATTTGTTTTCAATGGCAAGCTCTTGTGCACGCAAATTCTTTTTCCCAGTTATAGGAAACCACGCACCAGCTTTCACAGTCGCATCATTAGCCACTACAATACATTGTTTCCCTTTTATGTAGCCAATTTTCACTACAACACCGCCAGACGGACAACCACCATGTTCTTTATACATGTCATCACCTGCAAAAGCACCAATTTCAATACTTTTGGCTTTATCATCAAGCAAATAATCAATACGTTCTCTAGCAGTCATTTTTCCTTTAGCGTTATGTTTTTCAATACGCTTTTCGCCACCGCCAAGTTTTACTTTTGCAAGTCGTTTCTTAAGTTCAGAAACCAATAATTTATTATGATCTTCGTTTTTGTTGAAGTTTAAATCCATCAGATGTTATATAGTTAATTAGGGCGTTACCACGCAAAAGCGTGGTCGGGTTTTTCGCTATATCTCCCTAAAAATAGGGAGGATGCCGCTGCAACCCCTAACGCAAGTTGTTAATGCAGGCTAAAAATACAAAACTTAACCTTGCTACGAAAACGTTGTAATGTAAAAGCTATGTTAAAAATATCACCATGTAAATAGTTTCCTTGGAAAGTAAAATATTTTATCATATATTTGCCATGGAAAATAAAAACAATCACACATGAAACATATTATAGCATTTGCAGGAAGTAACAGCACAACATCAATCAACAAACAATTGGCGACATACGCTTCAGGGTTAGTAGAAAGAGCCAAAGCAGAAGTATTAGACTTAAATGATTTTGATGTACCGCTATTTAGTACAGATTTAGAAAAAAGCATGGGCGGACAACCAGAAAACGCTCACAAGCTATTCAATAAAATAAAGGAAGCTGATGGTATGGTTATTTCATTAGCAGAACACAATGGCGCTTATGCTTCAGTTTTTAAAAACCTATTTGATTGGATATCACGTATAGAAGCCAAAACATTTTTAGGAAAACCTATGTTGCTTATGGCAACATCACCAGGAGCAAGAGGCGGAAAATCGGTATTAACCATTGCTGAAGACCGTTTTCCAAGACATGAAGCAGATATTGTAGGCGTGTTTTCTTTACCACAATTCGGAAATAATTTTTCTGATGGTAAGATTACTAATAAGGAATTAAATGACCAATTATTAGTTGAAGTAGATAAATTTCAAAACGCAATATAGTTATGAACATCCAGCAAGAAGACGATACTAAAAAAGGTGCTTTTTACATAGAGCAAGATGCGAAACGAATAGCTGAAATGACTTACGTTTATGCAGGAGAACAAAAAATTATTATTGATCATACAGAAGTAGATGCAAGTCTAAAAGGTCAAGGCGTTGGTTACAAACTAGTAGAAGAAGCTGTAGCATTTGCAAGAGAAAAAGCGTTAAAAATTTTACCACTTTGTCCGTTTGCAGCAGCAGTTTTTAAAAAGAAAGCGGATGGATATAAAGATGTAAAAGCCTAAAAACTATGGGAGATATTTCAAAAGACGTTAATTCTTCGTTTAAGGATAACCGCACAAAAGCGCTGATTAATATTTTGTACACAGCTAATTGGATTACTGGAAAACAAAATACATTTTTCGCAAAATTTGGGCTGTCACCACAACAATACAATATTTTACGCATTTTACGTGGTGCAGATAAACCATTGACGATGCAAGATGTAAAATCAAGAATGATAGACAGAGCGCCAAATGCCACACGATTGGCAGACAAGCTTTGTGCAAAACAACTCATTGAGCGTATCCCATCTGAAACAGATAGACGTGTGGTACAAGTTGCCATCACTAGCGAAGGATTAAAACTTTTAGAAGATATATCAGACAATTTTAATGACGATTGGTTAAAAAATATCACAGAAAAAGAAGCATCACAATTAAGTGATTTATTAGATAAATTAAGATAAAAGGGGAAACCCAGAAAGGATAATAAAATGAAAACAGTAGTTCACAAAGCAGGAACAAGAGGATTTGCAAATCACGGATGGTTACAAGCCAATCATTCGTTTAGCTTTGCAGGCTGGTTTAATCCAGAGCGCATTCATTTTGGAGCGTTACGCGTATTAAATGATGATGTTATTGCACCAAAAATGGGTTTTGGAACACATCCACACGATAATATGGAAATTATCACCATTCCTTTAAGTGGAGAGCTTAAACATCGCGATTCTATGCATAACGAATGGCAATCTGTATTACCAGGTGAAGTGCAAGTAATGAGTGCAGGAACTGGTGTGCAACATTCTGAAATTAATGGTTCTGAAGATTCGCATTTAAGTTTGTTTCAAATATGGGTAATACCTAACAAACAAGGTGTTTCACCACGTTATGACCAAAAAACATTTAGTGATTCCGATAGGAAAAATAAACTACAAACTTTGGTAACATCTATTGATGATAATCATGAAGGAAGTTTAAAAATTCATCAAGATGCTAAACTATCTCGCATTGATTTAAGTCAAGGTGAAACGTTTACCTATAACCTAAAAAGTAGTAACCATGGTGTTTACGTAATGACTATTTATGGAGACATTATTATAGGTGATCAAAACCTTGAAACAAGAGACGCTATAGGTGTTTCAGAAACTGAAAGCTTTTCAATAGAAACAAAACAAGATTCTGAATTGTTGTTTATTGAAGTTCCTATGATGACTTTGTAAAACAGGTAACAATTATCATATAAAAAGCACTTATGAAAATGAGTGCTTTTTTACTTTTTTGGCTTGTCTATTTTTTAAAGTAAATATTACTAAAGCAATAAAAATACCACAACCAGCCATAGCAGCACCAACCCAATCAGCAGCTGTATAACCATAACCCATAGCAATAGGAAGTCCTGCAAAATAAGCACCTGATGCATTACCAACATTAAAAGCACTTTGATTTAACGAAGAACCTAATGTTTCAGAGCCTTTAGCCGATTTTATAATAAGCATTTGTATAGGTGTTGATATAGAGAAAGAAACAATACCTATTATAAAAGTCATCACTAATACAAGTACTTTATCTGATGCTAAAAATGTATTTAGAGAAAGGCATAAAACCATCATACACAGCACAATTGTTACGGTGTTTAATGGAGAGAACTTTTCAGTAAGTTTTGCGCCTAAAAAATTACCAATTACCATTCCTAATCCAGCTAAAATCATGGCATAAGACACAACACTTTCAGGATGTCCTGCAACATCAGTAATCAATGGTGCTATATAACTATACCATGCAAAAAATCCACCTGTACCAATGGTTGTTAGTAGTATTATCAGCCATAACTCCAAACGTTTAAAAACCTTAAATTCACTTAAAAAATTTGTATTGTTTGATTGTCTTATTTTTGGCATCCAAAACTTTACGCCAAGAACAGCTAGAACACCAACAAATCCAACCATTAAAAATGAAATACTCCAACTAAAGTTTTTACCTAAATAGGTTCCTAAAGGCACGCCCAAAAGGTTTGCAACAGTTAATCCGCTAAACATAATAGCAATTCCTTGTGCTTCTTTACCTTCTTTAGATAGTTTTCCTGCAACTACAGCACCAATACCAAAGAAAGCACCATGTGGTAAGCCAGATAAAAAGCGTAAAATCATAAATGAATTGTAGCCAGTAGCAAAAGCAGAAAGTGTATTAAAAACTGTAAACCAAAGCATAAGTATTAATAACACTTTATTTGCAGGCCATTTACTTCCTAAACCTGTAAGAATAGGAGCACCAATTACAACACCTAAAGCGTAGGCAGAAATAAAATGTCCAGCATCAGGAATACTAATACTAAAAGCATTTGCAACATCAGGTAAAATACCCATAATAACAAACTCTGTGAGTCCTATTCCAAATCCTCCAATAGCTAATGATAGTAAGGCTTTATTCATATTTTTATACGTAGATTTTTCAAAAAGAAATAAACAACAAAATTAGTTCTATTATTAAGTAATCGACGTATAAAAAATGATAAGAAAAAGTTAATTAAGAAATTAAGAAAAAAGGGTTGTTAGAATTAAGAATTTCAAAATTTATTGTGATATATACAGCGTATTTGTGAGGCTAAATTTACAGCTTGAAAAAGGTGTTTTCTTAAAGAAAAATTAAAAGCACCTTACTTTGGTTGAATTTTGTTAGTTAAAACACGATATTTGTATTTGCTAACTAAAAATAAAGATTAAGAAATGGCAATGAATAAAAATACAGTGTTGGCTTGGGCCACATGGATTATGATTTTTGTAGGATTAGGTTTAATAGGACTAGGAGCTTTTCGCTATGACGATGTTGCAGGTTGGGGATTTGCTGCTGTTGGTTTTGGCTTTTTCTGTATTGCTTGGGTGTTTAATGCATTAAAAGGAAGAGTATAATTATGAGCGACGATAAAAAAGTAATTTTTTCAATGTCTGGTGTAACCAAGACATTTCAATCGGCTAATACGCCAGTACTTAAAAATATTTATTTAAGCTTCTTTTACGGAGCTAAAATTGGTATTTTAGGTCTTAACGGTTCAGGTAAATCTACATTATTAAAGATTATTGCAGGTGTAGATAAAAACTATCAAGGCGATGTGGTTTTTTCACCTGGATATTCTGTTGGTTATCTAGAACAAGAACCACAACTAGATGATGAAAAAACAGTGATGGAAGTAGTGCGTGAAGGCGCTGCTGAAACTGTAGCTATTCTAGATGAATACAACAAAATAAACGATATGTTTGGTTTGGAAGAAGTGTATAGCAATCCTGAAAAAATGGAAAAGCTTATGAACCGTCAAGCCGAATTACAAGATCAAATAGATGCTTCCAATGCTTGGGAATTAGATACCAAATTAGAAATTGCCATGGATGCATTACGTACTCCTGATGGCGATAAAAAAATAGGTGTACTTTCTGGTGGTGAGCGTCGTCGTGTAGCCTTATGTCGTTTATTACTACAAGAACCAGACGTATTACTTCTTGATGAGCCTACCAACCACTTGGATGCAGAATCGGTACATTGGTTGGAGCATCATTTAGCACAGTACAAAGGAACAGTTATCGCTGTAACGCACGATAGATATTTCTTGGATAACGTTGCAGGTTGGATTTTAGAGCTGGATAGAGGTGAAGGTATTCCTTGGAAAGGGAATTACTCTTCATGGTTAGACCAAAAGTCTAAACGTATGGCTCAAGAAGGAAAAGCAGCTTCAAAACGTCAAAAGACATTAGAACGCGAGTTAGAATGGGTACGTCAAGGAGCAAAAGGACGTCAAACCAAGCAAAAAGCGCGTTTAAAGAACTACGATAAATTAATGAGTCAAGACCAAAAGCAACTTGACGAAAAGCTTGAAATTTACATACCAAATGGACCGCGTTTAGGAACCAATGTTATTGAAGCAAAAGGTGTAAGTAAAGGTTATGGCGATAAGTTATTGTATGAAGACTTAAACTTCAACCTACCTCAAGCTGGAATTGTTGGTGTTATTGGACCAAATGGTGCAGGTAAAACCACAATTTTCAGAATGATAATGGGCGAAGAAACACCTGACAAAGGAGAGTTTGTAGTAGGTGATACTTCAAAAATTGCTTATGTAGACCAAAGTCATTCTAATATAGATCCAGAAAAAACCATTTGGCAAAACTTTAGTGATGAGCAAGAATTGGTAATGATGGGAGGAAAGCAAGTCAATTCTCGTGCGTATTTAAGTCGTTTTAATTTCTCTGGAAGTGAACAAAACAAAAAAGTAAAATTACTATCAGGAGGAGAGCGTAACCGTTTGCATTTAGCAATGACACTAAAAGAAGAAGGAAACGTACTACTTTTAGATGAGCCTACAAACGACCTTGATGTAAATACGTTACGTGCGCTAGAAGAAGGTTTAGAAAACTTTGCTGGTTGTGCTGTGGTTATTTCTCACGACCGTTGGTTTTTAGATCGTATTTGTACGCACATATTAGCTTTTGAAGGCGATAGCCAAGTCTATTTCTTTGAAGGTAGTTTTAGTGATTATGAAGAGAACAAGAAAAAACGTTTGGGTGGTGACTTAATGCCGAAACGAATTAAGTATAAAAAATTAGTTAGATAGATAAAAAAAGCCTGCAAAATGCAGGCTTTTTTATTTAAGTGATTTTAATTTATTCATACAAATGGCCATTTGTAAAATCTTTATAGCTCTCCTCAACGTCATTTTTTAAAGATTCCATTTCAGTAAGCTTCTTATTTTCAGCCTTTAACTTTCTCATTTTTATTACTGCAACCACAATAAAAAACATAAATACTGCTGCTGTAATAATGAGTACAACCGTAAGCTGAGTAGTGCTTACAAGTAACTTTGAAATTGAATATAAAGCATTCATAATTAGGTTGATAGTTGGGGTTAATCAAGCCAAATATACAATTTTAATTAAAACCGTAACTATTTCATTATAAATTTGTTAATAAAAAATGGAGTAATCACTATTTGTACCAATCTAATTGAACGACTTCAATAGCATCATTTTTATCATTCACAATGGCTTTAAATTTTTCTACATCGCTAAGTCCACCTTGTCCTCTGTAATGGTATGGATATACTTGCTTTGGTTTAAAATCCAGAACAGCACTTGCAGCACTTTCAACAGTCATGGTGTATGGTAAGTTCATGCATACAAATGCCATATCTATATCTTTTAAGTTGCGCATTTCAGGAATGTCTTCAGTATCACCTGAAATATAAATTCGTTTTCCTCCCATAGTTAAAATGTAACCATTACCACGTCCCTTTTCATGGAATTTTAAAGCCTCTTCTCTTAAGTTGTACATTGGTACAGCTTCAATATTAATTTCAACACCATCAAAAGTGTAGTCTCTATTTTGCGAATTATTAAGAACCAATGTACGATCTCTTAGCGGTTTTGGTAGCAATTCAGCTACAGCACTAGGAGCTATAATCTTAACAGCATTTCCTAATATTCCTGACAAGGTTTCTTCATTAAAATGATCACCATGAATGTCAGTAACCAAAATAATACTAGGTGGTTTTTGTTCAGTAAATTTTTCTGCTCCTCCAACAGGATCAACATACACAACAACATTTTTATACTCCAAGACCATAGTAGCGTGTTCAATAGGAATAATTTTTATTTCAGAAGAAGTATCGGAAGTTGTTGTTTCAACATCAACATTGTTTTCAATAATTGTCTCAGTGGTTGCTGATTCTTTTTTATCTGTGTTACAGCTTATAAAACACAATGCTAAAATAGCGGTAATAAAAATTGAATTTCTCATAATAGAAGTGTTTGAGTACTAAAGATAATGATTGCGTTACATTTTTTAAAGCCTGTAACATTTTTAATTTTTTTACTACTGATATTTTAAGAGCATTAGTTTTGAAAATGATATTTTTTAACGAAATTGCTTATCCAAAAATTGTTCAACTATAAAAACACTACACAATATGTCTGATGATTTTGATTTATTAGAAACCAATTCCAATGAAAAACAGGAAAAAGTAGATGTTAATTGGGGAAAAGCCATTGACACTATGAAATCTAAATTAGCACAGGAAGATGATCCTGAAGTGCGTCAAAAAATACTTAATGCAACATTGGACGATGTAGTGCATATGGCAGAAAAAGATAGAACGTCTTTACTTGATGCCATTAAAGATTTAACTGATTATCAAGACGAAGTTGGGATTATTTTTGAAGATTTCTCTAGCTTAAATGCTGATGAACAAAAAATCATTGATAATGCCATAAAACGTCTAGAACGCGCAAGAGTTGAACTAGAAGATGCCGAAGCTAAACCAGACACTTGGTGGAACAACCTTTGGGGAAGAAAAAGCAAAATCAAAAAAGCGCAAGACGAACTTACTGCTGCCCAAAAATCTCGTGACGAAGCAGATAACAAAGCCAAAGCGATGTTTCAGCAACGTATAGAATCGGCAGATGTACAAACTTTATTAAATGAGTTATCGTTTAAAAGTCAGGCAGCTGTAAAGCGTTTAAAAGATCGTGAAGTAGAAATTAAAGAAGTTGAAGACAAACTTCAAGATGCGATTGTTGAAGCCACAAAAAACCATACAAAAGCTTTAGAGAAGAAGAAAGAAGTAGAAGCAAAGCTTGAAGAAAACTATGCTTTATTAAAACAAGCACGTCAAGAGTTAGAAGAAATTGTTGATAAGCAATCTGCTGAATATGCTGAAGCGGTTGGTAAAGTTACCACTTTAGAACAAAAAGTAGAAGAGCTTGAAGGACTTAAAAACGCCTATACAACACTTGCTGCAAGTAAAGACAGCTTTGTGCATAAGCATAATTTAACCATTAAGGTATTAACCTCTTTACGTAGTAATTTACAAACACATCGTGCAAAATTAAAGAGTGATACTGAAGAGCGTTTAAAATATTACGATGGTTACGTAGTGGCTTTAAAAGCGCGAACTGACCAAGAATTTGCAGCTATTTTAGAGCATTTAGGTGTAAAAACTGACGAACATATTGGAGAAACTCTTGCATCAATGCATACAGCAAGTGCAAGAGCACGTCAAGAAATGATGGATAATATTCCTGTGCATGAAAAAGTAATGCAAGGTGTTTACAGCAGTTATGCTGAAGCGTTACAGGAAATTCGTACCAAAGATTCTGAAATTCAAAAGAATTTTGCTGAGCGTTATGGTATTGATATGAAAGAAATTTTTGAAGACTACTATAAGGCAGATGCTAATAAACCTTCAGGTGAAGGAGAGCCAACTGGCGACAAAAAGCCTGAAAATAATGACGACTTATTATCTTAAAAAGTAATTGGTATTCAGTTTGCAGTTAGCAGTATTTTTATAATTGACTGCAAACCGAATACTGTTCACTGCAAACTCAAAACATGATTGTAACTCCTTTAGATTCCGCTACACTAGACTCCAAAGCGCAATATGTATTCTATCATAAAATGGTAGACTTTGCTCTAAAGGAACTCATTGTAAGTGTTCAAAATCAAGGATTATGTAGCACACAAGAAGTTGTTTATTTTAAGCAGTTTTGTGATTTGTTATTGTATTCAGTCGAGGCTATGCGTATTAAATATATGTACGACGATGAAGACAATATGAAAGTAGATTTAACCGATTCTGGTTTCCCTAACTATTTGGAGTTTAGGTATCTTTTTAATGATTTATCCTTAAAAGAAGACTACATTTCTAAACTCAAAAATGTTAGCCAATTACAAGATGAGTTTTTACATGAGTTACTTCATAAAAAACAACCCATAAAACGAGAAAAACTGTTTCAAGCGGCTTCAATAGTTTATTACACCTCAGTAGAGCAAAAGTATATTTTTAATCGTTTTGTACAAGGTCGCATTATGGAAACACCAAAAGACGTTTCGCCTGAGTTTATGACCAGTTGGAGTTTTTATGATGTAGCACATAATAGGCCATTTATATGCTTCATGTACTTTGATTATAGTGGAGGACGAAATCCGTTAAAAGATAGAGATAAAATTTATGAAGTCTTAAAGACCACTGCGGACAGAGATATGGATTTAGACACTATGGCTTATGGAATAGACAGAAAGCTGCCTGAAGTACATCCAAAACACATTAAGCGAATAGATTTAGGTCCTTTTCATAATGTATTTGCTAAAGATGAAAATGAAATCACACATGCCATTTTAGAAGGTATAGCTAAAAAAGAATTAAGTCTAGAGTCGTATGCACTGTCACTGAGTATTGACGAAGTATTCTCAGGAAGTGAGTTTAAAGAAGGTAGCTTTTTCAATAAGCAAACCTTACAAAAGTGGAGCGAACCGATACATCAAAAATATGTGTTTGCACCACATCGTATTATACAAATGTTGTATAACAAAACACCTGAAATTATGAATAGACTAGCTAAACCGCCTATTCAAGTTTCTGAATTAAAAATTAAAAAAATAACGTCATAACGAGGAACAAAGTACGTGGTTATCTTTTAAGCAAGAGATTGCTTCATTTCATTCATAATGACGACAAAATAGAAACATGGAACACAACTCAACATTTCCTATAAAGCAAACAGAACTTGATATGCTTCGTGATGAAGCAACATCCTATTTAAAAAGTGTACAGTGGGAGCAAGGTCAACGTGCAAAAAACAAAGATAAAGATGCTAAAGATGAATCTATTTTACTGTATTTGTCACGTGCCAATAATGGAAGCAATGTTGAGCTGACTTCAGTTTCAAAAACTATATTAGCTTTAAAAAAGCGCTTATTACCAGACTCTGTTGCTATTCCAATTCACTTAAACCAAACCTTATTTGCAGTTCAAGAAGGTGTTACTTTGGGTATTTGGATAAAAGACAGTTACTACGATGCTTCAGGATTATCAAGTTTAAACGAGCGAAAATCTGCTTTAGATACTTCAGGAAAACGAGAGTACGAAAGCAAAATGCAAACCGCAACAGCCTTTATGCTATATGCTACAGCTTACAATATTTTGCATAACCTTAAAACCATTGCTTCAGATGATTTAAGCGTTATGAAGCAAAAATTTGCAGGTTTGCCAGAAGTATCTTTGCTATCACCATTAAAAGGAATTTCGTGTTGTCTTTACTATTACGACAAGTATTTGTCGCATCCAGATATTATAAAAAGTGATAAAGACGTTACCGATTTTACGGTTGTGTATTTTGAAGCCTTAATAGACGAAATCCAAATGCGTAAAAGCACGCTGGAGTACACCGAAACCATTTTAGATAGAACCTATAAATTAGAAAAATCGGACTTTGCTGTATCTGGTTGGGACAATGTGTTTGCAGGAGCTGCCAAAAGTGTAGAGTTTAATAAAATTCAATTTGAACAAATAGTAGGTAACAGAGATGCAAAACACTTTGCACGACGTTTAACCGAGCGTATGTTAAGCTACGATTTTACAGCAAAAAAGAATCCATTTCAGGAGTTAGGAGGTTTTATGCCAGTGTTTATGGGTTACGGAATTCCAGGAACAGGAAAAAGTATGCTTATTGCAGCTATTGCTACACGCTTAAAAGAGCATTGTGACAATCTCGATATTCCATTTTTATTTCATCCAATGCCTGATACGTTGATATCAACATTTCAAGGTGGATCTGCCGAAAAAATGGTAGAGTGGATGAAACCATTACAAGATCCTTCAAAACTCATTTTTGCTCCAATTGATGATGCCGAAAATAATCTTCAAGAACGAACTGCACAAGGTGTTTCGGCAGGTGTAAAAGAAGTTATAGGTGTGTTTTTAAGATATACCGAAGGTGCTTATGCTGTTAATTACGGTAATAGCTCAATTGGATTGTTTACTAACCTTCCAGAAATGTTGGATAAAGCAGTAATTTCACGTGTTCAAGGACGATTTAAAATTGATGGAGCACGTACTGAACACGACTTTTTAGATCAAGATCATTTGTGGTGGCGAAAATTACAAGACACTATGCCTGATTTTGTAAATATGAACAATCCAGAGGCTTACACTTATTTAAGCGATCAAGGTTTGGCTAAAAACATGGGAGACATTTTAAAAGCTGTTGAAAAACCTTCAGAAGAGCGTGTTATGGAAACTTTTGAAAAAGTAGAAAAAATGCATCGCTTTGAAGACCACATGTTTTATGCATCATTATATACTGAAATCCAGAAGATATTTCCATTCTTTTCATCGCGTGATGTTCGTAATATACAATCGGCAATTTCATTGCGTTTAACTGACTTTGACTTAGAACAAGATTGGTTTGACAATCCTGAAATCTATTTCAAAAAAGATTATGATACTAAATTAGGAATGCTTCAGGAACTCATGCGTGCTAATATGAAAGGGCTTGATTTTTCTGATATAAGAAAACAAGAAGTTATTAGATACCTAGATAATGTAGCAACTATTGCAGATACCGATTTTAAACGAAAAGTTGATGCAAGAGTTAATCAGCTTAATATTGAATTGGAAGCAAGAACTCAGTTTGACAAAAAGAACGATTAATGCAAAAACTAAAAGCAGCAAATCTATATCAAAGTGAACTACTTCCTGTAAGTGGTAAGTTGGTTGAGCGTTATAATCAGTGTTTAAAAACATTAGGGTTTTCGCCAACAAAGCTTACTAGTTTTTCAATTGATGGTATAGGTTGGAGTCCTGAAATTGCTGAAGAAAAAAAGGAATTACTTTACTTAAACCATGGCGAAGCCAATGCACATGCCATTATTATTTCTCCGTTGCAAAAAGGAAAACCTGTCTATTTGCCTACACATACGTTTGACAGAGAGTTAATGAAATTGGTTTTTAAAACCTATGGTAATAAAATAAACGATATAACTAGAGACTCGGCAATTTGTCTCGATTTTGATCAAGGTATCGATGCATTTTATGGACCTATGGATGTTTTAAAATACATAACTATAAACATTCATTTTAGGTTAATAAACAAC
The DNA here is from genome assembly GCF_004366715.1 of Meridianimaribacter flavus. Classification (GTDB taxonomy): domain Bacteria; phylum Bacteroidota; class Bacteroidia; order Flavobacteriales; family Flavobacteriaceae; genus Gaetbulibacter_B; species Gaetbulibacter_B jejuensis. The sequence goes on along the minus strand of NZ_SOQZ01000002.1, from coordinate 293,186 downwards.
CTTAATAAAGCACAAAAAAAACAACACGAACTTATTGAGCAGTTTAAAGAAGGTAATAATTTTATTGATGAAACCTTACACGAAAAATTATTGCAATCGGCAAATACCTATGGAGATTTGCGTAACAGGGATTTAGAATTACCAGAACTTCAATATAGTGTGAGTTCGTTTTATACAAGAGCTTTTGGAGGTGTGTATGTGTTACGCGATTTTATTTCGGATATTATCGTGTTTGAAGATGAAAAATGGTACAAAGAAGCTATTAATGATACTACACATGATGTGTTGATGTACCATATCAATCATGATGAATTAATTGAAAAACTACGAAATCATTTAATTGCTGAATGCGATTTGGATGAAGTGATTAAAACCCCAAGATACGATCGTGTAAAAAAATATGAACTCTCTCAACAACTTAAAGAGACTCAACACTCTCTAAAAGAAATATTTGAGAGTAAAATTTTATATAAGAGTTATTTAAATAAAATTGATATCAATGCACTTAAAAAAATTAATAGTGTAGAGTTATATTTAGAACGCTTAGAAGTTAGCAACGAGTATAAATTAAAGGACATGGTAGATGTTGATCTATACCATGCATTACACCAACCTCATTCATCTTTAGAGCCAATGCATCAAGATTTAATATGGAAGCTTTTAATAAATGTTTCTCCAAAGGATGTGTTGTTTTTGTATTGGTATGATAAAGAACAGTTTTATAAAACCTATGAGACTTGGGACGACTCGTTTAAAGATTGGGTAATTGACACGATACGTAACAATATTTAAATAAAATAGACTAATTTTATAAAGCATTCACTTAAAAAACAAACACATGGGACTAGATCTTGTAATTTTTATAGCTGCTATACTTTTTGGCATTTTCTTGTATTGGAGAGAGTCTAATGGTAATGGAGCATATCGTTTTGTGAATAAAATTGTAAACAGTAAAGAGTTACAAATGAAGCCTGATAGTAAAAAAGGATTCATTTATAAGCAAACCTTTATACCTAGATTAATTTTTGTTGTAGCCTTATTTTTGGTTGTAGCTGTGGCTGTTCAATTTTTAACTCCGTTTCAAATCTTTGGAAGCTATAATGGTGTTTCAGCTTTTGCTTCAGTTATTGTTGGTACACTTGTAGGAACTTACATTGCAAATTTTGTAATTAAATCAACTAAAATTATTGAAGAGAAAAGTGATTCTTTAGAAGATAAGTTTGATGACGCTGTTGAAAAAGGAAAAGACTTTATTGAAGACTTAAGAACTAAAGACAGCGATGTCAGTTCGAGCGCAGTCGAGAACAAAATCGAACCTGAAGTTGAAGCACCAAAACCTAACGAGAAAAGTGCTCGTGAACGCTTGAAGGATAAAGGATTGATGTAATTCACTAACAACTAAAAACTAAACATGAGATTATTCTGGAAAAATGGAAAGCCTGCAATTTTAACTTACATTTTATTAGTGTTGGCATTATTCTTCTTTAGGGACGATTATCAACCAGTTTTATTATTTCTTAGAAAATACATTTTCATTATTCTGTTAAGTGGTATAGTCTTGTTTTTTGGATTACGAAAGTTTAGAAAAACAGCAAGTACAGGTGGTCGATTAGGTATTTTAGGTGTTTTGCTTGTGTTTTTTGGTTTGCTCTATGCAGTAGGATGGCATTTTAAAATGTACGATTACATGAAAACCTATAATGTCTTTAATCATTTAAATAAAGTTGAAATCAACGAGCTTCCTCTAACTCAAAACGAACGTATACAACCACTTCGTAACATTTTCTCAATGGCAAACGAAAGTGTAGGAGAGACCAAAGACGTGTCGTTACCTCACTTAGTTCGTGTAGATGGCGAAAACAAATGGACTATGGCCATTCAACCTTCAGAAAAATATACATTACAGCAAATAAGCGATAATACCGAAGAGGTTTTTTCAGTCTCTAGTACAACACCATTTCCTAGGTTTTCAAGTGAAAATCGTATTCCTGTAGTGTTTTCAATAGGTGAGTCTTTAAAATTTAGTAGAAACACGTACAACGCAGTAGTGCAACGTTTCAACCCTTGGATGTTGTTTAATTATGAACCTGGAGATGTGTTTTATATGAAAAACGATTCCGGAAAATGGGTAGAAGTAGTGAGTTTGATAAAATGGAAAGGGTTCTTGTTTCCTTATCCAACTTTTGGAGGTGTTATGGTTATTGATAATGGCGAACACGATATTAACGATTATTTTGAGCGTGTTTTAATAGGAAAAGGGACTTATATAAGTCCTGATGAAATGAACAATCATCCGTATTTAACACGTCAAAATACATTGTCTGAAAAAGTATCTCGCATACAAGCAGAATCTTTAAAATTCCTTGGAGGTTTTAGTGATCCACTACCTTGGAACATGGAAACAGCAGTGAAGATACCAGATTTACCAGACGATCAAAACGAGCAGCCTTTTGTAACTGATTTTGATTTTTCTGACACAGATACTAATGCTTATAGCGGATTGTACCATTGGTTTGGTTTAGAGCCAGTAGGTGATGAGCGCACAAGTTTAACATTTAGTGTTTTTATTCCTGCAGACGGAACTGATAAGCTGTATTATTATGATCATGCAGCTAAAAAACAAGGTTATGCAGGTGTTTCGGCAATGCCTTTAAAAGTAATTGAGTCTCGTAAAGAGTTTGATTGGACAGTCAATAAACCGGTTGAATTTAGACCTTATATAAAAGATATTGCTGGAAGAAAACGTATGTTCTTTTTAGGAACTATTTCAGCAATTCGTGAAGGTTCAGACAATTTTGATGGCTCTGCAACACCAGACTTAGCCTTAATTGATGCTGAATATAGAGATGTTATTTGGATTGATGTAAAACACCCAAGTCAATGGGATAAAACAGTTTATGACCAATTAAACGAAGCTTGGAGATCAAGTGAGGGAATTGGGTATTATTTTGTTGAAGAAACAAAAGATATTGATATTGTTGAACAAGCTATAGACTCGGTTTTGGCAATTCCTAGAGTAGATAAAAATGCTGAAGAAATTGAACGCTTACAACGTCAAATAGACTCTTTAAAATCTATTGAGAATTAAGGTTGCTATTCTTTCTACATTCTTAAACTATCAACATTTATATTATTTTAATTGGATTGGATTCCGCATCAAGTGCGGAATGACAAGTAATTATTATCTCATCTTACTAACTAAGTGTAACTTTTATTGAATTTCAATGACTTATAGGTAAAGGATATTTATGGGTTACATGGGTTTTGGTATGCAAAGTTGGATTTATAAACAACGTCCAAGAAAAGCTTTTGAAATAAAAAGAAAACCTTTATTTACAGAAGTCCCAAAATATCAAAGAGAATTTAAAATCCAGCCTTCTAAAACTTCAAGTAGATTATATGTAGTGGTAAGTATTGTTTTGATAAGCTTGTTTTTTGGAATTATCCAATTGAATAAGTCAAAAATCTTGCAACATTCATCTGAAATTAATAATGCAACTAAACAACGTCTTGAAAGTGAAAACCTTGAAGCATTCAACTTATTGAAGCGTTCAGGTAAATCAAGATTAAAAAACAATAATCTTGAAGGAGCTCTCTCTGAGTTTAAACTTGCTTATGCTATTAAATCTACAGATGAGGAATTAAATCAGTTGTTATTTGAGACATTATCTATTCTTTGTGCTGAAAATCAAAAGTTTTGTAATGAGCTAGATGAAAAGTTTTAAAGTTCTAAAATCATCTTTATATCACTACGCTTATAAGGAGAGTTTTTTTCAACAGGAATTTCTATAAAACCATATTTTCGGTATATATAAATAGCGTTTTCCAACTTGGTGTTAGAGTACAACATTAAAGCTTTAAACTGATGTTGTTTTGCGAACTCTATACAATATTGCATGAGTTGCTGCCCAATTTTATAACCACGATGTTTTGGTGAAACCGCCATTTTAGTGAGTTCAAACACATTTTTAGTACTAGTTGGCATTAATGCAACAGTTCCAAGAATAGTTTCATTAAGTTTAGCAAAAAAGATAAAACCGCCTTTATTAATGATATATTCTTCAGGTTTACTTAAGACTTCTTCATCATAAGGTTCTACATAAAAATAGGTTTTAAGCCATTCAATATTCAAATCATAAAAATGTTGAGAATATCTAGTATTAAAGGGTATGATTTCAATTTGCATGAGCTTTAATAAAATCAGTAATCAAATAAGTAATCAATTTTCCAACTTGGGTTTCGGTTTCTGGAGTAGGAGCAGCTTCGCAAATATGCAAATATTTTGCATTTTCGTGAGCTCCAAAAAAGGTGGCGAACTGTCGTGCTTTGTTAGTGCTAAAACCACTTGGTGTCATTGCACTGCTTGGTATATTCAATATAGCATCGCAATCTATTTCAACGCCAAAAGCAGTACCAGAAACATGCTCTAAAGCACGTTGCATTTCTGCTTTAAACTTAAGCTCTTTTCTAATTTGAATCGCCTCAAAAGTATTATATGCTACAGATTTTACTTTATCTAAAGTTTTAAATGTAGTTGAAGATGTATAGTTTTCGTGCAAGCCAAACACAAAATAGTTTTTCAAAAAGCCTTCAGCGTAAGCATAACTAAATCCATTGCCACTGTGTCTGCCTTCTTCAGCTCTAAAATCGCTATGCGCATCAAAGTTTACAGCGTTAATTGTTGAGTTTAGCGCTAGCGAAGTTCCTTTTATATTTCCGTAGGCATTGTTGTGTCCTCCACCAATAACAATTGGTGTTTTACCTGCTTTAACTATTTGATGAATTAAATGTGAAACTTGTTTGTCAATTTTAGCTACTTTTCGACGTGCTTTAGCAATATCCTTTTTGTTGGTTTTATCTAAGTTTTGAAGTTTTTGTAGCGATTTAGAATAGTCTAAATGACCTAGGATAACTACTTTACTAGCATTTAAAAATGCGTTACTTTGTATATTTGTTAAAAATTTTGTTGTAGTATCCCATGCTTTTGAAGTCCCTGTGTTTCCTAGGTTTCCAAAGACTCCAATGTCTTCAGAAATACCAAAAATCACATAGTCAACATCTAAATTTACTAATTCATCGTATATATTAGTGGAGTTAGGAAGTAAAATAACTTGTTCTCCAAACTTGGTTTCGCCTGAGCGTTTTTTTAAGATGGTTTTTAAAGTATCTTTATCAAAAAGTATAAGGTTGTCCATATTGGAAATGTTATTAAAAAATAATAATTAAAAATACAGTTTTATTTATTTTCAGGCTTAAAATTAAATTTAATTAAAAGATTAAAAACAAGAATTAACGTTTAAATAATTTAAAAAGAAAAAACAATGGAGAATTCAAACAGTAAAAGTACAGGATTAAAAGTTGCTTTAGGTATTTTGTTGGCTCTTTTCTTAGGAACAGGATTTTATACCTCTAAACTTTATAATGACAAGAAAGAAACAGAAGCAGTTTTAACCAAAGAAAAAGAACAGGTAATGGCAGACCTAAATAACATGGCTAAGCAATATGATATTGCTATTGGAGAGAATGAAGTTGCCAATCAAAATTTAGTTGAGGCTAGAGCACGTATTGAAGGCTTAATGGACTCACTAAAAATATCTCAAAACAGTGTTAACAGTTTATGGAGATACAAAAAACAATTTTTAGCATTACAAGAAGAAATGGATGTATTGCTAGCTGAAAATGACAAGCTAAAAGTAGAAAACTCTTTATTAGCAACATCATTAGATAGTACTCAGTTGCAATTAGCAGAACGTACAATGTTTACTGATTCATTATTAGTGCAAAATACTGAGTTAGCAACAGTAGTTGAAAACGCTGCAGTATTACAAACAGTTGGACTTAAAGCGTACGGAGTTATTGAGAGAACTTCAGGTAAATTAATACCAACAGAGCGTTCTAGAAGAAGTGATAAAATTAGAGTTTGCTATACTGTTGCTAAAAACACATTAGTAGGTGCAGGTGATAAAGAATTATATGTTCAGGTATTAGATCCTAATGATAATGTACTTGGTGCTAACGAGCAAATACAGTTTGAAGATAAAATATTAAACTATAGCTTGGTGAGTAAATTTAACTACGAAAACAGAAGTTTAAACATTTGCGAATTTGTAGCTCCTAACAACGATGAGTTTGAAGAAGGACGTTATACAGTAAATGTTTTCAATGAAAAAGAATTAATCTCATCAACTGAGTTTACATTGAAATAAGCAAATTAATTGATTGATTGTAAAAAGCCGAATGAAAATTTTCATTCGGCTTTTTTATTTTAATCTAATCTAATCTAATCTAATCTAATTTAATCTAATCTAATCTAATCTAATACCATTAATAATAACTTCATCAATTAAGTTTTCTCCAAACGCATAAGGAATAAACTGGTAATTAGGAATTTCTTTTGTAATGATTAAATTCGCTTTTTTACCTCTACAAATACTGCCATACATATTGCTTAATCCCATAGCATAAGCACCATTTATGGTTGCGGCATTAATAGCTTCTTCAGGAGTCATTTTCATTTTTATACACGCAGTACTTACTACAAAATTCATATTTCCACTAGGTGTTGAACCTGGATTATAATCGGTTGCTAATGCTAGTGGTAAGCCTGCGTCAATCATTTGTCTTGCAGGTGTATAAGGGATACTTAAAAAATAAGAACAAGAAGGTAGAGCAACAGGCATTGTATTGCTGTTTTTAAGCGCTTCAATATCTTCTTTACTCATTTCTTCTAAATGATCTACTGAAAGCGCATCATATTTTACTCCTAAAGCTACACCTCCAAAAGCATTAAATTGGTTTACATGTATTTTAGGTCTTAAACCATGAGCTACACCTGCTTTAAGGATTCTTTCAGTATCGTCTAGGTCAAAATAGCCTTTTTCACAAAATACATCAATGTATTCGGCTAGATGCTCTTCAGTAGCTTTTGGTATAAGTTCGTTTACTACCAAATCTACATAAGCACTTTTATTATTACTGTATTCTTTAGGAACAGCATGAGCGCCTAATAGTGTAGGTTTAATAAAAGCAAGCGATTCGCGTTTTAATCGTTTTATCACTCGCAACATTTTTAGTTCTGCATCAACGGTTAAGCCGTAACCTGATTTTATTTCGACAGTACCAGTACCTAGTTTAATGACTTCATTAAGACGTTTTAGTGATTGTTGGTAAAGTTCTTCTTCGGAAGTGTTTTGAAGTTTTTCAGCAGAATTTAAAATACCACCACCATTATTGGCAATTTCTTCGTAGGACAAGCCATTAATTCTATCTACAAATTCTCTAACTCTATTTCCTGCGTATACAATGTGTGTATGAGAGTCGCACCAAGAAGGCATCACCACTTTTCCTGTGGCATCAATAACTTCATCAGCATCAATATCTTGGTAGTCGTCCATTGAGCCATATTCAACTATAGTGTCATGCTCAATAAATAAGTAAGCGTTTTTTATTACAGGAAGTGTTTTCATGTCACTGCCTTTTACAATAGTAACATTGGTATCACGAACTTGAATAAGTTCTTTTATGTTGGTTATTAGTATTGACATAGCTAAGGGTAAAATCATAAAATTAACAAAATTACTTCTGTTATCAGGAAATGGAACCAAAATTTTTTCTAAATACGATGTATAAAAAAAGCGCTGACTGTCTGTCAACGCTTTCTATAAGATGTATTTAAAAGTTTATTCTTTAACAAACTTAAAAGTTTTATTATGCCCTTCAAATTTGATAATGTAAATTCCATTGTATAGAGATGATACATCTAAAGGGTTATTAGGTGAAATAGTTGAATTAACAACGTTTTTTCCTAAAATATCATAAACCGATACATTGAAACTTTCATTATTAGGAGACTTAACGTAAAGCTTATTTTTAACTGGGTTAGGGTAGATGTTAAAAGTGTTTAATATAGAGCTATTTAGACCTAGAGAATATTTAGCATTTTCATACCAATTTAAATCGTTTTCATTAAAGGATACTGCAGCAATATCCATATCAGTGTCATTATCAAGATCGTTTATTGAAAAAGAAAATATTTGACTAGTGCTTGTACTTATGATGTTTTCTGAACTATAGACACCATTGTTTAAGTTTCTAAACCATACAAGGTCAGGTTCGGTTGCATTACTTGCTCCATTAGCAGTAACAACATCTTTTAGTCCATCGTCATCTAAGTCTTCAAAACCAATGAACGAAGGATTGTTAATTGATGTTGTTAAAGTAGTTCTGGTATAAGTTCCGTTCGTTTCTTTTTTATACCAATAAAGGTAACCAGTAACGCCACCATCTCCAATGTCAGTAACTAATATATCGATGTTATTATCATTGTCAACATCAGCAAATTTTATGTAAAAAACATAATACAAACCACTGTCAACAGTATTGGTGTCTTTGGTATATGTTACGGTTCCATTTTGTATAAAGTTGTTATAATATACTTCGACTGTACCATTTCCATAGGAATATATATTAGTAATTACTATGTCAAGATCAAGATCATTATCAAAATCAATAATATCTATATGTCCTGGATAGCTATTTGCAACAGAAATTAAAGTTTGAGCAGTTGAAAAACTACCTCCTCCAAGGTTTGAATACCAAACTGTTTGACCAGCATAATATAAAAGAACAACTAAATCTCTAGTACCATTATTATCAATATCAGCAAAAACCATACTTACTGGTGAAGATGCATTAGCAATCAATTGTTCTGTGCCGAAATTACCGAAGCCATCATTTTGAAACCATACAATCTTATTACCGTCTAAAGAGCCAGCAACAATATCAATATGATTATCACCATTGACGTCCTCTAAAACTAAAGCATAAACAAAAGAAAGCGTTGTAGATACTTGTGTTTGTTCAGTAAATGTACCGTCTCCATTATTTTTATATAATTGTATTCCAGTACTGGTTTGAGTGGTTACTACAAGTTCTGGATATTGATCATTATCAAGATTAGCAGACTCTATAATATAAGGAGTATTATTAGTTTCAGTATCAATAGGCATTTTTGACGAAAATGTAGTTTGCGCAGTTGAAGTAGCCAATAATAAAGCTCCAAATAGTAAAGTAAGTAATATTCTTTTCATAGATATTGTGTGATTGAATTAGCTGCTAATATATTGATTTATTTCATGTTACCAATCATGTCTTCTGGTTTTACCCATTCGTCATATTCTTCAGCTGTAACATAGCCTAAATTAATTGCTTCTTCTTTTAATGTAGTTCCATTTTTATGAGCTGTATTAGCAATTTCAGCAGCTTTGTAATAGCCTATTTTAGTATTTAATGCTGTTACAAGCATTAAAGAATTGTTTAGTAGCTGCTTTATTACTGAATGATTAGGTTCAATACCACTAGCGCAGTTTTCTTCAAAGCTTACACAAGCATCTCCTATGAGTTGAGCAGATTCTAAAATATTTGCAGCCATCATAGGTTTAAAAACATTTAATTCATAATGTCCTTGAGTGCCACCAACAGTAATAGCAACGTCATTACCCATAACTTGCGCACAAACCATTGTAAGAGCTTCACATTGTGTTGGGTTAACTTTTCCAGGCATAATTGAGCTACCAGGTTCGTTAGCAGGAATTATGATTTCTCCAATACCAGAACGAGGTCCTGAAGCCATCATTCTAATATCATTTGCTATTTTATTTAATGATACCGCAAGTTGCTTTAAAGCACCATGAGTTTCAACAATTGCATCATGAGCAGCTAGAGCTTCAAACTTATTTTCAGCAGATACAAATGGAAGGTTTGTAAATTTAGCAATGTATTGTGCTACCAGTTCAGCATAACCCTCAGGAGTATTAAGACCTGTTCCAACAGCTGTTCCTCCTAAAGCTAATTCAGCAAGGTGAGGTAAAGTGTTTTCAAGTGCTTTTAAACCATGGTCTAATTGTGATACATAACCTGAAAACTCTTGTCCTAAAGTTAAAGGTGTTGCATCCATAAGGTGTGTTCTACCAATTTTTACACAGTCTTTAAACTCAATAGATTTTGTGTGTAAAGTATTTCTAAGTTTTATAACTCCTGGAATTGTAGTTTCTACAACTTTTTTATAAGCTGCAATATGCATTCCAGTAGGGAAGGTATCGTTTGATGATTGCGATTTGTTAACATCGTCATTAGGTTGGATGGTTTTATCGCCTTCACCAATAACTTTACCAGCAAGTTGGTGTGCTCTATTAGCAACAACCTCATTTACGTTCATGTTGCTTTGAGTTCCTGAACCTGTTTGCCAGATTACTAACGGAAACTGATCGTCGTGTTTGCCTTCTAAAATTTCATCACAAACTTGAGCAATTAAATCGCGTTTTTCGTCTTCTAAAACACCTAACTCATTATTAGTATAAGCAGCAGCTTTTTTTAAATATGCAAAACCATATACTATTTCTAAAGGCATAGAAGCTGGTGCACCAATTTTAAAATTATTTCTTGAGCGCTCAGTTTGCGCTCCCCAAAGTTTATCTGATGGGACTTTTACTTCTCCCATCGTGTCTTTTTCTATTCTATAAGTCATGATGTTTGTTTTATTAGATGCACAAATTTAACATTTTTCATCGTTCTTTTGGGTTTAAAAAGCATGAAGTTATGTGCTTAAATATTAAAAAAAACTTAAATGTTTTTAATTCCTACTAGTTTAGTAGATTAATAAGTATCTTTATACTTTAATTTTTAAAATCATAAACATGGCAACAATTAGATTAGGAGATGTAGCACCAAACTTTACTGCACAATCTTCAGAAGGACAGATTAATTTTCATGACTGGTTAGGTGATGGTTGGGGAATCTTGTTTTCGCATCCTGCCGATTATACTCCTGTTTGTACTACAGAGCTTGGTACTGTAGCTAAATATAAATCAGAATTTGATAAACGAAATGTTAAAGTAGTAGCGTTAAGTGTTGATGGAGTAGAGTCTCATAAAGGATGGATTAACGATATTAATGAAACGCAAAACACAACTGTAAACTTTCCAATAATTGCTGATGAAGATCGAAAAGTATCAGAACTTTATGATATGATACATCCTAATGCAGATAGTAAATTAACTGTTCGTTCAGTATTCGTGATTGATCCTGATAAAAAAGTAAAACTTATTATTACTTATCCAGCTTCAACAGGTAGAAATTTTGATGAGTTATTACGAGTTATCGATTCGTTACAGCTTACAGCTTATCATAAAGTAGCTACACCTGCTAACTGGAATAATGGAGATGACTGTGTTATCGTTCCTGCGGTTGCAGATAAAGATATTCCTGAGCTTTTCCCTAAAGGTCATAAAGTTGTAAAACCTTATTTGCGAACAACTCCACAACCTAATTTAGATTAGGATCAACAATTAAAAAGATTAAAAAACATCATGTAGTCAATTCATGGTGTTTTTTTATATTTATAAAATCAAAAATGGTTTATATATGAAGCAAGTTATAGCAGTCCTTTTTTTAGTTTTTACAGTTTCTTTTTCTTTTTCGCAAACCGAAGTTAAATCAAAACCATTAACGATAGGAGAGGTAAAAACTATTCATTCAAAGGTTTTAAATGAAAACCGAACACTGAATGTGTATTTGCCATCAACTTATGATGCAGCTAAAGCATATCCTGTTATATATGTTTTAGATGGCTCAATCAATGAAGATTTTATTCATGTCGTTGGCTTGGTGCAGTTTTTTAATTTACAGTTTAAAATGCCTGATGTTATTGTTGTAGGTATTGCTAATGTAGATAGAAAACGCGATTTCACATTTCATACAAATTTAAAATCTCTGAAAAAAAATTATCCAACAACAGGACACTCTAAATCGTTTATCACTTTTTTAGAAACCGAATTGCAACCTTACATTGAGAAAACGTATAAAACTACTAATGAGAAATATTTAATTGGCCAATCATTAGGAGGTTTGTTAGCCACTGAGGTTTTATTGAAAAAACAGTCATTATTTACGCATTACTTAATTGTTAGTCCTAGTTTATGGTGGGATGATGAAAGTATGCTTAACGAAGCTAATATGTTGTTTAGTCACCAACCAGATGTTGAAACGTATGTGTATGTTTCAGTAGGAAAGGAAGAAGACCCAATTATGCAAAGAGAAGCTAGTGCTATTACTGAAGTTTTAAAATCCTCAGGTAAAGAGCATTTAACAGTTGATTATTTACTAATGGATAATGAAAATCATGCTACTATTTTACATAGAAGTTTGTATGAAGGTCTCTTAAGATTGTTTCCATACAAAGATTAGTGAAAAAGAGTAGTGAATAAGCTGTTAATAAATTTTAGTTTCGTATTGTAAAACAAAACACTTTGTTTTATCTTTGCATCAACAACAAAAAAATAGCACATGTTTGAATTTGATCAATACTTAGGATTTTTAGCATTTTTAACCATTTTAACAATTGGATTTTGGTTAATGATATTTTTATTGACTTTCGTAATCCCTTACTGGATTTTTGGTGCTTCAATTGAAAGACTTAAAGAAATTAGAGCTGAAAAGAAAGCTCAAAGATTACAACAATAATTTTTTACTATATATTATAAAAAAAGGACGCAATTGCGTCCTTTTTTAGTTTTATACATTTTAGGTTTACCCTTCAAACTCAAAGTCGTCTCCACCACCATTACCATCGCCACCTCTTTGACGTTGGTTGTTTCTGTTTTGTTGGTTAAATCTATAAGTGAACGATAGGTTAAAAGTACGTTGTCTCCATTGAAACTCACTATGACTAATAAACGTATCGGTTGTAGAGTCAGAAATTCTTTTTCTGCTGTTAAATACATCGCTCACATTAAAAGCTATTGAAGCATTTTCATTTAAGATATCTTTACTAAAAGCAACATCAGTTGAAAACATTCCCTTTGTTTTATTTTGAGCATCTTCACTTGGTCCTCTATAAAATAAACGTGTTTGCCAATCGATTTTTCCTGGTAAAGTATATTTATTGTTTAATCGAGCAAACCAACTAATGTTTTCAGCTCCAAAATCGGTTCCGTTATAAAAACCTTCGGTTTTAGATTGGAATAAGTTGAAGTTTCCGTTTAAGTTCCATTTTTTTGATGGTCTGTAGGTTACGGTAAACTCAAAACCAAAACGGTCGTTTGTTGCTAAGTTAATAGGAACACGTCTTATTACTGGTACTTCAGTTCCTCCAACAGTAACTGTTTGTCCTGTATCTTCTGTAATGAAAGTAAATACATCAGTAGCATGTTGAAAGTAAATAGATGAGTTTAAAGTTACTTTTCCAAATTTGTTTAAGTATCCAATGTCAACAGTATTTGAGTAACTTGGGTCAATATCTGGGTTTCCTTGAAATAGGTTAGTTGCACTACTTCTTGATGGAAATGGATTTATAAAACGAGAACGTGGTCTTCTAATTCTTCGGTTATAACCAAATGTGATACTTTGGTTTTCAGTAATTTCATACCCTAAATTTACGGTTGGGAAAAATCCAACATAGTTTTTCTTGTCAAAATCACCACTTGTAACTTGGTCAATAGTTATACGTGTAGATTCCATACGTAAACCTAATAAATAAGAAAATTTGTCTTTTATTTTACTACCAAATTGAGAGTATACAGCGTTAATATATTCTCTGTAAACTAAGTTATTACTTACATCAGTGTCTAAAACATAATCATTACCATCATAAAACTCTAACGCATAATCGGTATCTAATTCGTTAAAGTTACCTCTATACCCAAATTCAAATTGACCTTTTTCACCAATAGGCATTACGTAGTCACTTTGTAATAAAATTTGATCTTGTTCTTCAAGAGTTGTTACTCTTTCAGAAGCATCTCCATCTTGCTGAATTAAGGAAAACTCATCCTCATTACTATTTTCATATTGAAAATCGAACGTAAATCTGTGCTCACTGTTTCCATTAAATTGCTTGTCGAAATTAACAGAGTACTGTAAGTTTCTGTCGTCTTCTTTTTCAAGTTCAAGTCTTGGAGATTCATTAATTAATGCTCCAGTTGCATCAACCTCTCTAATAGTGTTAGTAGTTTCATCATCATCATCACTTTTTCTGTACACAACCGAAGCTGTTAACGAAGCAGTGTCATTAATGTACCATTCAACACCTGTATTAGTTGTAATTCCTTTTCGCTGTCTGTCAAAATCTCTGTATTCGTTTAAAAATGTGTTAGGGTCGTCACCATTAAAATATTCAGTTTCAGTAAGTGAATTACCAGGAGATTCTCTGTAATTATATCCAGTAGTATTGAAAAAATTGAAATCTCCAGTTCTGTAGTTAATATTCCCAGAAATTCCAGCTTGTGTTGGGTGTCCTGCATTTACAGTAACAGCTCCATTTAACCCTTGTAATTTACTACGTCTTAAAATAATGTTTAAAATACCTGCAGTTCCTTCGGCATCATAACGAGCAGAAGGAGAGGTGATTACTTCAACACGCTCAATAGATTCAGCAGGTAGTTGTCGTAAAGCATCGGTTGAATTTAAACCTACCAATCCTGAAGGTTTACCGTTAATTAAAATACGTACGTTGTCTTGACCTCTTAAAGATACATTTCCTTCAACATCAACAGAAACCGAAGGAACGTTGTCTAGTACATCACTTACTGTACCACCACGAACCGTAAGGTCTTTACCAACATTATATATTTTCTTGTCTAGTTTTATTTCAACAGTAGTACGCTCTGCAATAACTTCAACCTCTCCAAGAGCTTCAACATCTAAAGCTAAACCTACAGTGCCAAGATTTATATCGCTAGTTAATGATTTATCATAATAGGTTTTCTTTTCGTAAGAAATGTATTCAACTGATATGTCATAAGTTCCTGCAGGTACATTTATTGAGAATTTACCTTCGCTATCTGTAATGCCTCCAGTAACTATTTTATTCTCTTTTTTACTAAAAAAAGCAACAGTTGCATACTCTAATGGTAAGTTTACCTCACTGTCCATTACTATACCAGAAACGGTTATTTCGTTAGGTGTTTGCGCAACAATTGAGTTGAAGCTTAAAAGTAGAATAAGTGTTTTAAATAGATGTTTCATGAATTGATTTTGGTTGGGTTAATTTTTGTTTTTCTTTTTTCTCTTGTTCTTTTTTTTATGTTCCAAAGGGTTTTTAACTGCTTCTTGAATTTTACTAATAACTTCATCTTTACATATATCTTTTAATTCAGTAAAATGAGTTCTGTCCAATTCATTTAATTTTTCTTCGCGTATATATGAAGGGAAGTTTGCTTGATGAATTTTCTGTTTTTCATCAAAATAGGAGTTTAGTTTTTGCTTGATGATTTCTTTTTGAAAATCGTCAACGCTTAAGCTGCTAACAAGATTTTCTATAAATTCAAGTTTGTCAGCTTCATATTGTTCTTTCATCTCTTGCATTTGCTTCTCATTACTGTTTTGAGAATGAGTAGCTAGAGAATAAAAACTGAAAAAAAGTAAAAAAAAGAATAGTTTTTGCATGCCTAGTTTTTTAGTTAGACAGCAAAAATATGGTAAGGTTTAGTGGGTTTTGGTTAAAGTTGTGTTAAAGAAATAAACCTTATTAAGGCTAAATAATTTCTAAAATTTTGGTAGCAGGTCTACCAATAACAGCCTTTTTACCATTAATAGCTATTGGTCTTTCAATAAGTTTTGGGTTTTCAGTCATAGCTTTTATAATTTGATCGTCAGTAAGGTCTTTACCTTTAAATTCTGATTTCCAAATAGCTTCATTTTTACGCACTAATTCAATAGGTAGAATTCCTAATAAATTAATGATGTCTTTTAATTCTTTTTCAGAAGGAACGTCTTCTAAATATTTAATAACTTTAAATGGTTTTCCATAAGTTTCAAGAACTTCAATACCTTGTCTTGATTTACTACATCTAGGGTTGTGGTAAATTTTAAGCATAATAATTTTTTATAGTGTTTGTTGTGTGTCTTCTTTTTGTCCCATCATCATTAAATAGGCTTTTAAAAATGGCTCAATATCTCCATCCATAACAGCGTCTACATTACCTGTTTCATGACCAGACCTTACATCTTTTACTAGTTTATAAGGGTGCATAACGTAATTACGTATTTGACTTCCCCATTCAATCTTCATTTTTTCGGCTTCAATATCATCTCTTTGAGCCAATTGTTTTTGCAATTCTATTTCGTACAACTGCGATTTAAGCATTTGCATTGCTCTTGCTCTGTTATCATGTTGCGAGCGCGTTTCGGAACAAGAAATTTGAATTCCTGTAGGCTTGTGAGTAAGCTGTACTTTGGTTTCAACTTTATTTACATTTTGTCCACCAGCACCACTTGAACGCGCTGTTGTAATTTCAATATCGGCAGGATTGATTTCTATTTCAATAGTATCATCTACCAAAGGATAAACATATACCGAAACAAAGCTTGTGTGTCGTTTGGCATTACTGTCAAATGGTGAAATACGTACCAAACGATGCACACCATTTTCACCTTTTAGCCACCCAAAAGCAAAATCGCCTTCAATCTCTAAAGTTACTGTTTTTATACCTGCAACATCTCCTTCTTGAAAGTTAAGTTCTTTAACCTTAAAGCCATTTTTTTCAGCATACATAAGGTACATACGCATAAGCATACTTGCCCAATCGCAGCTTTCGGTTCCACCAGCTCCAGCAGTAATTTGAAGTACAGCACTAAGGCTATCTCCTTCATCTGAAAGCATGTTTTTAAACTCTAATTTTTCAATTTGAGTTACAGCTTTTTCAAATCGGTCATCAACATCTTCAGCAGTAGCTTCATCTTCTTTATGAAACTCGTAAATAACTTCTAAGTCTTCTACAAGTGTTTTTGCAGTGTTATAATCTTCAACCCATTTTTTCTTTTCTCTTAGCGACTTCATTATGGCTTCAGCAGCTTTGGAGTCGTTCCAGAAGTTTGGGTCAAATGTTTTTTCTTCTTCGTTAGCTATTTCTATTAATTTGGCATCTACGTCAAAGATATTGTCTAAGCGAACCTAGACGGGAATTAAGATCTTTTATTTGATCTGATGTAGTCATAAAATTGTAAATTTTGACAAATTTAAAATTAAAACCTGCATTGTAAAAGATTTGCAAGGATATTTTTAAAGGAATTTGTTTAGTTTTATGCCTTAATACTCAATTATGAAAACGCTTTTTTTACATTCATTTTTACTTTTATGTATTACTACTTCCTTTGCTCAAGGATTAACAGGAAAAGATTTAAAAAATTACGAAGGATATTTTAATTTCTTTTATGAAGAAGCTCAAGATAAAATCTATCTAGAAGTTACTAAGTTAGATGAGGAGTTTTTATATGTAAACTCACTAGCAACAGGAGTTGGTTCTAATGATATAGGTTTAGATAGAGGACAACTTGGAGATAACAGAATTGTAAAATTTGTTAAAGCAGGAAACAAATTACTTTTAGTACAACCTAATCAAAATTACAGAGCAATAACCGATAACGAGTTAGAAAAGAAAAGTATTGAACAAGCTTTTGCAAAATCGGTGTTATTTGGGTTTAAAATAGAAGAGGAGTCCAACGGAAAATACATTATCGATATTACTTCGTTTTTAATGCAAGATGCTCATGGAGTAGCTGATAGATTGCAAAGCCAAAACGAAGGACGCTACAGTTTAGATATGAGTAAAAGTGCACTATCACTAGAGCGTACAAAGGCTTTCCCAAAAAATGTTGAGTTTGAAGCATTGTTAACTTTTAGTGGAGACCCAAAAGGCCGAAACATAAGAAGTGTAACACCAACAGCTTCTTTAGTGAGTGTTATTCAGCATCATTCATTTGTAGAATTACCGGACGATAATTATAAAAAGCGTGAGTTTGATGTGCGTAGTGGAGCCATTTCCATTTCGTATATGGATTATGCAACTCCTGTACAGGAGCAAATAAAGAAGCATTATATTATTCGTCATCGTTTAGAAAAAAAGAACCCAAACGATTCCATTAGTGAAGCAGTTGAACCTATTATTTATTATTTAGATTCTGGTACTCCTGAACCTATTCGTTCTGCTTTATTAGATGGAGCGCGTTGGTGGAATGAAGCCTACGAAGCTATTGGTTTTAAAAATGCTTTTCAAGTTGAAGTGTTGCCTGAAGATGCTGATCCTATGGATTGCAGATATAATGTTATTCAATGGGTACATCGCTCAACAAGAGGTTGGAGTTATGGTGGAAGTGTTATAGACCCAAGAACAGGAGAGATTATTAAAGGTCATGTTAGCCTAGGTAGTTTACGTATTAGACAAGATTTCATGATTGCTCAGGCGTTATTGAATAAGCCATTCGCTAATCGTGATGACAACTATCAACCTATGTTACAAATGGCTTTGGCAAGAATACGTCAGTTGAGCGCGCACGAAGTGGGACATACTATTGGCTTTGCACATAATTTTGCAGCAAGTACTAATAATAGAGCTTCGGTTATGGATTATCCGCATCCAAAAGTAAAACTTACAAATGGCGAAGTTGATTTAAGCGATGCTTATGATGTTGGTATTGGTGATTGGGATAAAGTTACTGTGGCGTATAGTTATTCTCAATTTAAAGACACTGAAAATGAAACAGAAGCACTAAATAACATTTTGAAAGAAGCAACTAATTCTGGTCTTCGATTTATAACCGATAGTGATGCACGAGCACAAAATGGTGCTCATGCCTATGCTCACCTTTGGGATAACGGTAAAAGTGCTTCTGAGGAGTTAGAAAACGTGCTTAAAGTGAGAGCTAAAGCAATTTCAAATTTTTCAAAAGATAATATTAAGACAGGAGAACCTTATTCAGTTTTAGAAGATGTGTTTGTGCCTTTATATTTCTTTCATCGTTATCAAACCGAAGCAGCTACTAAGCTTGTAGGTGGATTGGATTATAACTATGCGGTAAAAGGCGATGGTCAAATGATTACAAAAGCTATCGATGCTAAAACTCAAAAAGAAGCACTACAAGCTATACTTAAAACCCTTTCTGCAGAGACATTGGCTATTCCACAAGATAAGTTAGGGTTGTTTCCTCCAAGAGCATTTCAGTATTGGCGAACAAGAGAATCATTTCGTGGTAATACAGGAGTCGCTTTTGATCCTTTTGCACCTGTAGAAACGTCAAGCGATATGACTTTGGGATTATTATTAAATCCTGAACGAATGAACAGAGTGTATCAACAAAAGGTTTTAGATAAATCGCAATTAGGTTTAAAAGAATTTTTAGAAATCTTGATAGATGCCACTATAAAAAAGAAAACAGAAAACAGTTACCAAGGCGAAGTACAGCAGGTTATCAATCTTTCGGTTTTAAATAATATTATGGCGTTATCAGCTAGCGAAAAATTAATGCCACAAGCTCAGGCTTTAGTAAATTTTGAAGTGATGAAACTAAAAGTGAAATTACAAGAGCGAAGAGTTGATCCAATGGCAATGTTTATGGTGAAAGAGATAGATAAATTTTTAGGAAATCCTAAAGGTTTTAAAGCACCAAGTTCACCAAAAATTCCTGATGGTTCTCCAATAGGAAGTGATACTTGTTTTTATCATTCAAACTAAACATAACAGAAAAATAGTTTAAAAATTCCCATTTCTTAGAAAATAGATATGATTATAGATTTAAGAAGCGATACAGTTACAAAGCCAACAAAAGACATGTTGGAAGCAATGATGCAAGCGCAAGTTGGCGATGATGTTTTTGATGAAGATGTTACTGTAAAAATGCTAGAGAGCAAACTAGCAGCTCAATTTGGAAAATCACACGCCTTATTTTTTCCTAGCGGAAGTATGGCAAACCAAACTGCTTTAAAATTGCATACGCAACCAGGAGAGCAGGTAATTTGTGATAAAACAGCTCACATCTATAATTACGAAGCTGGTGGAGCGTCGTTTAATAGTGGTATTTCGTGTAAGTTGGTTGATGGTAACAGAGGTATGTTTACAGCACAACAAGTGGAAGAAGCTATTAATCCTGATGCGTTTTATTATGCTAAAACAACTTTAGTAGAAGTTGAAAATACGGCAAATAGAGGAGGAGGTTCTTGTTGGGATTTTGAAGAGTTGAAAAAAATACGTCAGGTTTGTGATACACACAAATTAGGGTATCATCTTGATGGTGCTCGATTATGGAATGCGCTTGTTGAAAAGGACGAAACCACAAAGCAATATGGAAAACTGTTTGATACCATTTCAGTGTGTTTGAGTAAAGGTTTAGGTTGTCCCATAGGTTCTGTTTTAATTGGTGATGAAGCGCTTATGAAAAACGCAGTGAGAATTAGAAAAGTATTTGGTGGAAATATGCGTCAAGTAGGATATTTAGCTGCTGCTGGATTGTATGCTTTAGAAAACAATATCAACAGACTAAAAGACGATCACAGTAAAGCTAAAGACATTGAAATGGTTTTAAAAACATTGCCTTTTATACAATCGGTTGAACCTGTAGAGACCAACATTATCATTTTTGAGCTACAGAAAGGAATTAGCGAATCTGCATTTGTACAAAAGCTAGATGATAATGGTATTAAGATTATAGGTATGGGAAGTGGAAAGCTACGTATTGTAACACATCTTGATTATACCAATGTAATGCACGATAAGTTTTTGAGTGTATTGAGAAAGCTTGAGTTTTAGTTTGAAACTTTTATTAAGTACTACTATTAATAAATACAGCTTGTATAACTCCATTAGCTAACCAAACTAACCCTAAAATTAGATTTAGGGTTATTTGTTTCTTTTTATAGTGAATTTTCATTTTTCAAGATTTACATCAACACGCTAAAAAATCACTTAAACATATCCAAACCAGGAATGTTTGGCATACCATCTTTAGCAACTGCAGCAATTTCGGTTTCGTTTACAGTTGTGGCACGCTCTATAGCTTTGTTTAGTGTTAAAACAAGGTAATCTTCAAGCATATCTTTGTCTTCAAGCAATGCATCGTCAATAACAATATTTTTTATGGTTCTGTTTGCAGTAATAGTTACTTTAAGTTTATTATCAGTACTGCTTTCATCAATTAAAACAGTGTTTAAACGAGCTTTAGTGTCTTCAACTTTTTTTTGGGTTTCTTTCAATTTATTCATCATACCCATCATATCTCCAAACATAATTTTTTCTTTTTATTAGGTTAAGTCACAAAATTACTAAAATCATTAGTAATGCATTAACAGTTCAATTCTAATTTTAATTCTATTTTTGCATATTTCTTAAACTAATTTTTAATGATAAAAGAAAGGGTTGTACCTCCTGTAGCTAAAAGAGTTCCTAAAACTTTAAGCATCCACAACGATACCAGAATTGACGATTATTTTTGGCTCAACCAAAGAGAAGACCAAGATGTTTTAGATTATTTAAACGCTGAAAACGCCTACTTTGAAGAAATGACAGCGCATACCAAAGCTTTTGAAGACAACTTGTTCAAAGAAATGAAAGCAAGAATTAAGGAAGATGATGAGTCGGTTCCTTATAAGTACAATGGGTATTGGTATATTGTGAAGTATGAAACAGGAAAAGATTATCCAATTTATATAAGAAGAAAAGATACTTTAGATGCTCCTGATGAGTTGATGTTTGATTGTAACGAAATGGCAAAAGGACACGACTATTTTAAATTAGCAGGTATAAGCATAAGCCCTGATAATACCAAAGTTGCGTATGGTTTAGATACAGTAGGAAGGCGTCAGTATACTATTAATTTTAAAAATTTAGTTGATAATGAACCAATTACTGATACTATAGAAAACACTACAGGTTCAGCGTCTTGGGCTAACGATAACGCGACTTTATTTTACACTAAAAAAGATGAAGAAACGCTGAGGTCTGATAAAGTGTTTAAACACAAATTAGGGACTAATGAAAGTGAAGATAAATTGGTTTTTCACGAAACCGACGACACATTTGGAGTAGCAGTTTACAAGTCAAAATCTAGAAAATATATCATTATTGCTTGTTACAGCACCTTAACTAATGAGTATCATATTTTAGATGCCAACACACCTAATGCTGATTTTAAGGTGTTTCAAGAACGTATAAGAGGTTTGGAGTACAGTATTTCGCATTTTGAAGGCCATTTTTATATGGTCACCAATAAAGATGAGGCTACTAACTTTAAGCTAATGAAAACCGATGAAACCAAAACAGAAGTTTCAAATTGGGTTGAGGTTATTCCGCATCGAGAAGATGTGTTACTTGAGGATATTGATATTTTCAAAGACTTTTTAGTTATTAGTGAGCGTAGTAATGGTTTAAACCAAATACGAATTACACGTTGGGACGAAACCGATGATTACTACTTACCTTTTGATAGTGAAACCTATACAGCCTACACAGGCACTAATGTCGATTTTGATACTGAAGTGTTGAGGTATAGTTACAATTCGCTAACCAATCCTGCGTCAACTATTGATTTTAATATGGTAACTAAAACCAAAACCATAAAAAAGGAGCAGCAGGTTTTAGGAGGTACATTTGATAAAAACAATTATCAATCAGAGCGCTTATGGGCAACTGCTGATGATGGTACCAAAATACCAATGTCTGTAGTATATAAAAAAGGTGTTAAAAAGGATGGCAACAGTCCAGTGTTGCAATATGCTTATGGCTCTTACGGTTCAACTATAGATCCTTATTTTTCTAGCATACGTTTAAGCTTGTTAGATAGAGGCTTTATTTATGTAATTGCTCATGTAAGAGGAGGAGAGTATTTGGGTAGAAATTGGTATGAGCAAGGTAAACTACTTCAAAAGAAAAACACCTTTACCGATTTTATTGCGTGTTCAAAGTTTTTAATCGAAAACAATTATACCTCTCCTAAACATCTTTACGCTTTAGGCGGAAGTGCAGGAGGTCTTTTAATAGGAGCTGTAATTAATATGGCACCACAGTTATATCATGGTGTTATTGCTGCTGTACCTTTTGTAGACGTGGTAACCACAATGTTAGATGATAGTATTCCGCTAACAACAGGAGAATATGACGAATGGGGAAACCCAAATACCTTAGAGTATTATAACTACATGAAATCCTATTCGCCATACGATAATGTAAAAGCGCAAGACTATCCACATATTTTAGTAACTACAGGACTTCATGACTCTCAAGTACAATATTGGGAGCCAGCAAAATGGGTTGCAAAAATGAGATTTCTAAAAACTGACACTAATAAATTGTTTTTAAAAACCAACATGAATGCAGGTCATGGTGGCGCTTCAGGACGTTTTGAAGCCTTAAAAGAAGATGCCGAAGAGTATGCCTTTTTATTAGACTTAGAGAATATTACTAGTTAATTAAAAAAAAACTCTTATTTTTGCGAGGTTTTAGGTTACTTTTTTTAATTTGTGACTGATAAATAGCATTTATGAAAGACAACTTACAAGTGTTTGATAACGTGTTGGATCTTATAGGAAAAACACCTCTAATCAAATTAAATAAGCTAACTGCAAGTTTTGATGGTGATTTCTACGCTAAGGTAGAAGCCTTTAATCCAGGACACTCTTCAAAAGATAGAATAGCACTTCATATTATAGAAGAAGCTGAAAGACAAGGAATTTTAACTCCAGGAGATACAATTATTGAAACCACATCTGGTAATACAGGATTTAGTATTGCTATGGTAAGTATCATTAAAGGATACGAGTGTATTTTGGCTGTGAGCTCAAAGTCGTCAGCTGATAAAATAGATATGCTTAAAGCCATGGGAGCAACAGTGTATGTGTGTCCTGCTCATGTAAGTGCTGATGACCCAAGGTCGTATTATCAAGTTGCAAAACGCTTACATGAAGAACGAAAAGGTTCAATCTATATCAATCAGTATTTTAATCAATTAAATATTGATGCACATTATAACACTACAGGTCCTGAAATTTGGAAACAAACAGAAGGAAAAATTACACATTTAATTGCTTGTAGTGGAACAGGAGGAACAATTTCAGGAACTTCTAAGTTTTTGAAAGAGCAAAATCCAAACGTTAAAATAATAGGAGTAGACGCTTATGGTTCGGTATTAAAAAAATACCACGAAACCAGAGAGTTTGACGAAAACGAAATCTACCCATACAGAATTGAAGGCTTAGGAAAAAACTTAATTCCTACAGCAACAGATTTTGACCTTATTGACAAGTTTGTAAAAGTAACCGACGAAGACAGTGCACACACTGCAAGAGAAATTTCTAGAACCGAAGGTTTATTTGTTGGTTATACAAGTGGAGCAGCAATGCAAGCCATAAAACAACTTAGTGAAGAAGGAGAATTTAAAAAAGGAGACAAAATTGTTGTGATTTTCCCTGACCATGGTTCAAGATACATGAGTAAAGTGTATAGTGACAAGTGGATGGAAAGTCAAGGTTTCTTTGACAGTAAAAATGTCACTTCCGAAACAATTCAGTACATAAAGTAAATACATTACCTATCCTATTTTACCCTAATAATATGATAGGTTTTTTGTGTCTTATTAGGTTATGAACACAAGTTTCATAAATTAATTATGTTGTCATGATATAATTAATTAATTTTGCCTCTCAAACTAGACTAATTTAGCTTAAATGAAAGATTTATTTGAAAAGATATACAAGGATAAAGGTCCTTTAGGAAAATGGGCGTCTCAAGCAGAAGGATATTTTGTGTTTCCTAAACTTGAAGGTCAAATATCCAACAGAATGAAGTTCCAGGGAAAAGATGTAATTACCTGGAGTATTAATGATTATCTTGGTTTAGCTAACCATCCTGAAGTACGAAAAACCGATGCTGAAGCTGGTGCAGCTTATGGATCTGCTTACCCAATGGGAGCTCGTATGATGTCTGGTCACACAGATTTACACGAAAAACTTCAAAATGAGTTGGCTTCATTTGTAAGTAAAGAAGCAGCTTACCTTTTAAACTTTGGTTATCAAGGAATGGTATCTACTATTGATGCTTTGGTATCTAAAGATGATATTATCGTTTACGATGTTGATGCACACGCTTGTATTATAGATGGAGTACGTTTACACATGGGTAAACGTTTTACTTACAAGCACAACGATGTTGAAAGTTTAGAAAAAAACCTTGAGCGTGCTACCAAAATGGCAGAACAAACAGGAGGTGGAATTTTAGTAATTTCAGAAGGTGTGTTTGGAATGCGTGGTGAGCAAGGTCGTTTAAAAGAAATCGTAGCACTTAAAGAAAAATACAATTTCAGATTTTTAGTTGATGATGCTCACGGTTTTGGAACCTTAGGAAAAACAGGAGCTGGAGCAGGTGAAGAGCAAGGTGTACAAGACGGAATAGATGTGTATTTTGCAACTTTTGCTAAATCTTTAGCAAGTACAGGTGCATTTATTGCTGCAGATCAAGAAATTATTGATTATTTAAAATACAATTTACGTTCTCAAATGTTTGCTAAATCATTGCAAATGCAATTGGTTGTTGGTGCGTTAAAACGTTTAGAGATGTTAAAGACAATGCCAGAGCTTAAAGCAAAACTTTGGGAGAATGTAAACGCATTACAAAAAGGTTTAAAAGAACGTGGTTTTGATATTGGTACAACACAAAGTTGTGTAACACCAGTATATTTAAAAGGGAGTATTCCTGAAGCTATGGCTTTAGTAAAAGACTTACGCGAAAACTATGGTATTTTTTGTTCAATAGTAGTGTATCCAGTAATCCCTAAAGGGTTAATATTATTACGTTTAATACCTACTGCGACACACACGCTAGAAG
This sequence comes from Meridianimaribacter flavus, assembly GCF_004366715.1. Taxonomy (GTDB): domain Bacteria; phylum Bacteroidota; class Bacteroidia; order Flavobacteriales; family Flavobacteriaceae; genus Gaetbulibacter_B; species Gaetbulibacter_B jejuensis. The sequence goes on along the minus strand of NZ_SOQZ01000002.1, from coordinate 267,546 downwards.
ATGTTAATGAAACTTTAGATGCGTTTGATGGTATTAGAAGTAGATTAGAAAACGGAACTTACAAACGTTTATCTGCTGCAGTTGCTGCTGCAATGGGAGAGTAAACGATAGTTAAATATATCAACAACAAAAAAGCCGATGATTTTTTATCGGCTTTTTTTATTAAAGATCTTTTCTAAGTGTAAAACGCCTTTTGTTGGTTTTAGGATTAAAATGTTTCCATATTTGATGAATAGCTTTATTATCTGCTAATTCAGGTGTTCTAATACAGTTTTGAATGCCTTTTTCCTTAAACACCTTATAGTATTCATCAAATATAATTGCTGTAACTCCTTTGTTTTGATATTCTGGTAAAACACCAATTAAGTAGAATACCACATCCTTACTTTCTTTTTTAGCTTTTAATAACTTAAGAAACCCAAACGGAAATAGTTTTCCTTTTGCTTCCTGTAAAGCTCTAGCAAATGATGGCATTACTATTGAAAACGCAATTAATTCATCGTTTTTATCAACAACAAACTTGATGTATTCAGGGTTTACAAAGCTTATAAACTTCTTTTTAAAGTAAGCCTTTTGAATATCGGTAATCTCAACAAACGATGATAGCGACGAATAACTCTTATTGAATAAGTCAAACATTTTATCAGCATAAGGCATTACCTCTTCTGTTTTGGTAAAAGCCAATGAACGTAACTGATATCTTCTTTTTATAAGGTCTTGCACTTTTGCAAAGAACTCAGGTTTTACATTTTTAAAAGGGAAAAAGTTCTCGATGTATTCTTTTTCCTCAGTATACCCATGAGATTTGTAATGGTTGATGTAGTATGGATGGTTGTACCATGTAATCATAGTGCTAAGTTGGTCAAAACCTTCGGTAAGCACACCTACTTTGTCTAAGTTAGAGAAACCAACAGGACCTTCGCAATACTCAAGGTTATTTTCTTTACCAATTTCTTCTACTTTTTCAAGAAGCGCTTTAGAAACTTCTAAATCATCAATAAAATCAAACCATCCAAATCGCATTTTCTTTTGGTCTTGCTTTTTTACTTCAAGCCAATTGATAATTGCAGCGACTCTACCTACAATTTCATTATTCTTATATGCTAAAAAGAAACGAGCTTCAGCATCTTTAAATATTGGGTTAACATCTTTGTTAAAGGTTTCTAACTCTTGTTTTATAATAGGAGGAACCCAATACTTGGAGTCTTTATAAATTTTAAACGGAAACTTTACAAATTCCTTAAGCTCATTTTTAGAGCTAATTTCTTTAATTGTAATCATAAAATAGTTGGCTTAGTTGCCATTATCGTCATTAAAATCGGTTTCAGCTCTTCTGCTTTTTTTTCCTCTTGATTTTCGTTTAGCTTCTTCATCAGCAGAATTACCATTGTCAATTTTATCCTTATGGAAATCAAACCTGTAAGATGCTCCAAAATTAACGCTGAATACCGAAGGTGTATCTTTAGTGTTCAAGGTTAAAGCTGTGTCCAACTGTAAATCTTTGCTTAAGAGGTAAGCACCTCCAAATCTAAATAAATTATCGGCATAAAAGTCACTCTTAATACCATGGGCTTCTCCAAAAATCACCCATTTTGGATTGAAAGAATGCGTTAGTGTGAGGATATATTGAAAATCAGAAAAGTCACTACCAATTCTGTCTTTAATTAAATTCATAACAAGTACCCAACCACCAGCAAAGTTGTTTTGTGTTGCAACCATTACTTTAGGACTAAAACCTTCAACATCTGGAGCAGTGTAAGGGTTATTTTTAGAATCGTAATTTGCACCTAAATATACAGCAACAGCAGGAATTAAGGATTTCCACTTAAAAGCTCTATTGGCATGGTAACTATAAATGTTTGGTTTGTCTTCTTCTGCATTTTTATAAGGATCGTAAACTAAATATTTAGCGCCAAGAGTAAAGTTTTTAAAATTTGAGCGTTTATCTTCAGTTGAGAATGTTGAGCGATTATCGGTAAACGTATCGTTTTGGTAAGTACCTTCAAGGTTGATTTCCAATTCTTCAAATAGTAGTCCGTAACGCGCAGCAAAATCTACTCCAAAACCAGACACTTCATACATTAAAGGCGTGTGTTTTTCTTTAACAATGTAAGGGCCAACCTCTAATTGAGCTACATTGGTTCCCACAGAAAAAGCACTTCTAGAAACTCCAGGTCTATTGGAATTTATAACTTCGGTATATTGCGAAAATGTATTGAAAGACACTGCAAAACACACCAATAACATATACTGTTTAATAGATTTCATCTGTTTGTGTTTTAGTTTTTTAATTGTCAAACGGAATGCCTCTTTCATTTTATATTCTGATGTAAAAATTAGCTTTGTAGGCATTTCATAGGTGATTTGTTAAATTCAAATATAGAGATTTTATACTTTTTTTAAGTATTTATAACTTATTTTAAAGTATGATAATTGTATTTTTGAAAAAAATATCTTTTTAATGGTACAAACGGCTTCTTTTATTGGTTTTTTAAGAACCATTTTAATCATACTATTAGTGTATTATGGTATAAAGCTACTTATGCGAATTTTTGCTCCATACCTTATGCGCTATATGTCTAAAAAGATGCAAGAACGTTTTGGAGGTCAATTTCAACAATACCAAAATAACCAACAAACACAACAAAGAGAAGGCGAGACTGTAATTGATAAAATGCCTGAGCGTCAGAAGTCTTCAAATAAAACTGTTGGAGAGTACGTGGATTACGAAGAAATTGATTAATTTTCACAATCATTCTTTAAAACATATTCATGCAGTTTTCAATCAAAAGAATTCTTCCTCATCTTTTAATTTTAGTAGGGTTTGTTATTGTTTCATTAGCATATTTTAACCCAGTTTTAAAAGGCAAAAAGATTTTTCAAAGTGATATTAAGCACTACATTGGAATGTCTCAACAGCAAAATGACTTTAGAGCAGCCACTGGTGAGGAAACCTACTGGACTAATAGTGCGTTTGGAGGTATGCCCACGTATCAGTTGGGTGCAAAATACCCTCATAATTATATTAAAAAACTAGACCTTTCACTACGTTTTTTACCACGACCAGCCGATTATTTATTTCTTTATTTCCTAGGGTTTTATGTGCTGTTACTTGTGCTAAAAGTAGATTTTAAACTCGCTGCACTTGGTGCATTGGCCTTTGGTTTTTCTACCTATCTCATTATTATATTAGGTGTAGGACATAATAGTAAAGCGCATGCTATTGCCTATATGCCTTTGGTGCTTAGTGGTATTCTACTCACGTTCAGAAAACATTACATAGGTGGTTTTTTACTAACTACAGTGGCTATGGCTTTAGAGATATGTACTAACCATTTTCAAATGACTTATTATTTGATGCTGTTAGTTGTGGTTTTAGGAATAGCTTATTTAATTGACGCCTACCGAAAAAAGGTATTGCCACATTTTTTCAAATCGGTTGGGATGCTAGTTGTTGCAGTACTATTAGCTGTTGGGTTAAACGCCAGCAATATTATGGCGACCAAAGAGTATGTTAATGAAAGTACACGAGGAAAAAGTGAACTTACTATAAATCCTGATGGCTCTCCTAAAGCAGTGACGACTGGATTGGATAAAGATTATATTACAGAATATAGCTATGGTATAGCGGAAAGTCTTAACTTGTTTATTCCAAGGCTTTTTGGTGGTGGAAGTCATGAAGATGTTGGTGTCGACTCTGAAACGTTTAAATTTTATAGAAATATTGGAGCGTCGCCTGTTGAAGCCACTCGCGAAGTTAAAACTACACCTACTTATTGGGGAGCACAAACCATTGTTGAAGCACCAGCGTATGTTGGAGCAGTAGTTATTTTCTTGTTTGTATTTGCTTTGTTTTTGGTTAAAGGCAGACTCAAATGGTGGCTAGTTGGTGGTACTGTACTATCGTTATTGCTGTCTTACGGAAAGCATTTAGGGTTTTTAACCGATTTCTTTATAGACTTTGTACCTATGTACAACAAGTTTAGAGCAGTAAGTTCTATTCAGGTAATTTTAGAACTCTGCATACCTGTATTGGCTATTTTTGGTTTGGTACGTTTATTCAATGATTTTGATAACAAAGACGAAAAGCTAAAAGCATTAAAATATTCCGCGATAATTACAGGAGGACTTGCAATTTTACTTTTGCTTATAAAATCGTCGTTTGATTTTGTAGGTGTAAACGATGGGTACTACAGACAAGCTTATGGCGAGTATGGACAAAGTTTTGTTGACGCACTAAGAGCAGACAGACAAACCTTCTTTACACAAGATACGTTAAGAACTTTGCTTTTAGTAGTACTTGCAGCAACAACAATTTTTGGATTTTTAAAACAAAAGTTATCAGAAGGAAAAGTTATTATTGTATTTGCTGCTTTAATTTTATTTGATTTAGTTGGTGTAGACAGACGCTACGTTAATAACGATAATTTTGTGTCTGCAATTCAAGTTGAAAAACCTTATAAAGCTAATGCTGCTGATAAAGAGATATTAAAGGACAAGACACATTTTAGAGTTTTAGATTTGTCTAATGAAGGCTCTAGAAATCCAGGAAAAGCAGCTTATTTTCATAACTCGTTAAGTGGTTATCATGCTGCAAAACTTGGACGATTTGATGAACTGTATGATTTTCATATTTCAAAAAACAATATGGAGGTCATTAATATGTTGAATACCAAATATTTTATTGGAGAAGACGATAAGGGTAATGTATTTCCTTATAACAATGAAGAAGCCAATGGAAATGCTTGGTTTGTTTCGTCATTACAACAGGTTAGTTCTGCTAATGAAGAAATAGTTGCTTTAGACAGTTTAAATACTAAAGCAAAAGCGATTACATCAATGCCATTGGAGTCAAGAACCTATACTGTAGACTCTTTATCTACAATTAAATTAGTAGCACATCAACCAAACTATTTAAAGTACGAATCTAACAACAGTAACGATGGTTTTGCTGTGTTTTCTGAAGTGTATTATGGCCATGGTTGGGTAGCAACAATTGATGGAACCGAAACACCTATTCAGCGTGTTAATTATGTGTTGAGAGGACTTGAAATCCCTAAAGGAAACCATACTATTGAATTTAAATTTGAGCCTCAAGTAGTAAAAACAGGAAGTACTATTGCGTTGTCTAGTTCAATTATACTAGCATTATTGCTTCTAGGAGGCCTATTGTATTCGTTTAAAAAAGACCAAGCTAGTGCGTAAAAAAGCACTTATAATAGCATACTATTGGCCACCTGCAGGAGGACCAGGTGTACAACGTTGGTTGAAATTTGTAAAATACTTACCAGAATTTGGTGTAGATCCTGTTGTTTATTGTCCTGAGAATCCTAGTTATCCAATTACAGACTTGCAGTTGGAAGATGAAGTGTCTAATACTGTAACTGTTTTAAAACAACCTATAAACGAACCTTATAAGTTTGCTAATTTACTTTCGAAAAAGAGTTCTAAATCGATAACTTCAGGCATTATTCCGAAGAAAAAAAAGCAATCTCTTATTGAGCGTTTATTATTGTATGTAAGAGGAAATTTCTTTATTCCTGATGCGCGAAAAGGTTGGGTAAAACCTTCGGTTGCTTATCTTTCAGAATATATAAAAAACGAAGGTATTGAAACGATTATCACTACTGGACCACCACATAGTTTACACCTTATAGGTTTGCAGTTAAAAGCGCAATTGAATGTAAAATGGATAGCCGATTTTAGAGACCCTTGGACAACTATAGGCTATCACAAAGATTTAAAGCTCACCAAAAGCTCTAGACAAAAACACGAATTGTTAGAGCAGAATGTTTTGCAATCTGCCGACCAAATTATAGTTACTAGCACAGTTACAAAACAAGAGTTTGCGCTTAAAACCCAACAACCCATAACTGTTATTACCAATGGTTACGACACGTATGCTATTGAACGACCAGAGAAAGACCAACGTTTTACAATAGCTCATATTGGCTCATTACTTTCTGAACGTAACCCAACTCAATTATGGGACGCATTACGTGAGTTGATAGCTGAAAACGAAGCTTTTAAAACTGCGTTTCAGTTGAACTTGATAGGAGTAGTGAGTGATGATGTGTTACATACATTATCACATTACCAACTAGATGATTATGTAAATGTTGTAGGCTATGTTAACCATGAGGAAGCGATGCAGTTTCAAATGCAATCGCAAGTGTTGTTGTTAATTGAAATAGACTCACAAGTAAGTAAAGCTATTATTCCTGGAAAGCTGTTTGAATATATGGTTTCCAATACGCCAATACTAGCTATAGGACCACAAGAGTCTGATGTTGAAGACATCATTAAAACTACAAATACAGGACATTATTTTTATTACAATGAAAAGCAGCAGATAAAATCTCAAATTTTATTGTATTTTAATGCCTATAAAACCAATTCGCTGCAAACGCAACCTATAGGATTGCAAAAGTACAGTAGAAGGGAACTAACAAAAACTCTAGCGCAACTTGTATAAATGGGAATTGTAGTTAAACAATCCTTTAAAAACACTATTAGTACCTATTTAGGGTTTGGTATAGGAGCAATTAATACATTGTTTCTGTACACTAATTTTATTACAGATGAGTACTATGGTTTAATTGCCTTTGTGCTATCTACAGCAAATATTATGATGCCTTTAATGGCTTTTGGAGTTCATAATACACTTATAAAGTTCTATTCTACATTTAAAACCAAAAATTCACTTAACAGCTTTTTAACCTTAATGCTTATACTACCTATGTTTGTAGTAGTTCCTGTAGCATTGATTGGCTATTTTGGTTATGATGTTATAAGTGATTTGTTATCACAAAGAAATGGTATAGTAAAAGACTATGTGTGGCATATTATTATTGCTGCTATTTCTATGGGTTATTTTGAAGTGTTTTTTGCTTGGGCAAAAACCCAAATGCAGACTGTTTTTGGCAACTTTATGAAAGAGGTGTTTCATAGAATTGGTATAATGGTACTGCTGTTTTGTGTGTATTTGGGATATCTTAATGTACAAGAGTTTATCAATGCAATTATTATAGTATATGTATTGCGTATGGTTATAATGAAACTCTACGCATTTATTATTCGTTGGCCAGTACTTAAGTTTAATAGAATAGAGAGCTTTAGGGCTATTATTAAATACTCATCGCTTATTATACTTGCTGGTTCGGTAGCGACACTTATTTTAGATATAGATAAGTTTATGCTTGGACAATATATTGATATAGAGGAAGTCGCTTACTATAGTGTTGCAATTTATATCGCATCGGTAATTTCGGTTCCGCAACGGTCTATGCATCAAATATTAATGCCTATTACTGCTAATTATTTAAATGAAAAAAATAAGGTTGCTTTAAAGGATTTGTATCAACGCTCGTCACTTAGCCTTTTTATTATTAGTGGATTGATATTTTTACTGATTGTGCTTAATATTAATCAGTTGTATTTAATTATCCCTGAAGAATTTAGTTATGGGCTAACCGTTGTGTTTTTAATAAGCTTAGCAAAACTCTACGACACGCTTTTAGGAAACAATAATGCTATTTTATTCAATAGTGATTATTATAGAGTGGTACTACTTTTTGGAGTGTTACTTACGGTATTGATAGTTATTTTAAATATGGTATTTATTCCGTTATTAGGAATTGATGGAGCAGCAGTTGCAACTTTTATAGCTATTTTTATTTACAATACAGCTAAAATTTACTTTGTAAACCGAAAGTTCAAAATGCTTCCTTTTACAAAAGACTCTTTAAAAGTAGGAGTATTGATTTTAGTAAGTGTTGCTGTGTTTTATTTTTGGGAATTTCCTTTTCATCCTATAGTCAACATAGCACTTAAATCTTTGGTGATAGGTTGCGTGTATGTCTTTGCAGTGTATAAGATGAATGTCTCTAAAGACATTACAGGAATATTAAAAAAGTACTTACCAATTAAATAGTTTTTGCTGTGTTACTAGCCTAAAACGGGAAAATCCCACAAGGTGCTTTGAGGCATACGACTTGCAGGACTTTCCAACTAACCAACCAAAAAATTATGTATCGTTATATTATCTTCTAGATCTTGTACTGTTTTGTGAACTTCTAGATTTAGTCGCATTTGACGACTTTGTTCTATTATTTTGAGTTACACGCTGAGTACTTTTGTTTTGTCTTGTATTATATTTACGTATTTGAGACGTATTTGGTTTTCTTACCGTTGAATTTTTTTTAGTATTCACTTTATTAGACACAGTAGTTCTTGTTTTGGTCACATTTCTTTTGGTAGTAACCGAACTATTTTTAGGCCTATTAGTATTAACTGTAGCTCTAGACGATGTGTTTGTTCTATTAGTAGAACTTGATACTCTAGGAGTGGTAGTTCTTGTTCTAGTAGGAGCTGTTACAGCACTATTATTACGTCTTGTGGTGTTGCTTCTATCTACAGAAGTACTTCTTCTAGGTGTAGCATCTTGCCTATATCTATCACTTATACGTGTTTGTTGTGCGTTTGAACGTCTTCCGTTGTTAGCTACAGTATTACGACGACTGTTTATGTTAACAGGCTGACGGTAATTGTTTCTGTATGGTCTGTAATAGTGATGTCTAATAGGAGTGTAATACTGTCTATAAGGTCTAGTGTTTACAATACAGAAGTTTACTGAAGGTACAGCATAATATCTGTGCCATGGACGGTACACATAGTATCTATTATAAACGTTTATAAACCCTGTGTAGTGAGAAAATACTCTGTTACGATAGTGAATGTATAAACCACCTACACGAGCAACACGTCCAAAACTGTTATAGTGAATGTTTACATTTCCTGCTCTTGTAATTCTTCCGTAGAAGTCATAATAAATAGGTGTGTTTTCTATTTGAACAATAGCACCAAAATCGTCATATTGTACATAAGGGTTGTAATCATAACCAGTGTTAAAGCTTATGGATACATTAGGAGTACTAAAGCCAACATTTACGTTTGGGCCATAATTAGGGATGTAAAAGTCGAACTGACCATCAGGAAATACCGAAAATTCAATACCATTCTCTACAAATATGAAAGAGTTGCCATAACCATTAGCATAAGTGTTAAAAGTATTTACTGAATTTGTGCTGGTGGTTGTTGCGTTTACAGATACGCTTCCTAAGAGTATTGCTGTAAAAAAATAAATAATTCGTTTCATAATTGTAAGGGTTTTAATTATACAATTATTAGTAAACAAACAGCGTGCCAAAAAACAGAAACAATATTTAATGTGTTGATTTTGAGTGGTTTGTGTTTATTTGGATTTTTTGTAGGAAAAACCGCGTTTTACATGGACTATCCATGGACTAGCTATGGAGTAGCTATGACCTAGGTATAGAGAAGCCATTTGTGAGTGGTTTTTAAGGAAAATATAACTACAATTTACTATCTTTCAATTGTAACAAGTATATCAAAAGTTGATATTTGATTAAGTTTTATAAGCATGAAATATAGAAGACTATCTAAATACTGTTTATTTTATCTTTTATTTATAGTGCAAACATTAGCAGTATCACAAACCAATCCTTTTACTGATTTAGTTTATGATACAGTTGTTGCTTATGAATTTAAAGGCGATGGAGAAACTTTGATAGATTATTGTCTTAAAAATGCTAAAGAGAGAATAAACAAAGAATCCGTTTTAAGCTCCGAACAAGTGAAAGATTTTGAGACTATTATAACCAGTAAAACAGCTTATGGTAGTACAACAGCCTTTTGTTTTGATCCTCATTTTGCAGTTGTTTATTTTTTAAAAGGAAAACCTGTTGAGACAATTGATGTTTGCCTTAGTTGTAATTACTTAGTGTCAAGGACTGAAATACCTTCATCAACATTAAAGTATATAAAAATATCAGATGATTATTCTTATCCAGCTAATGGTTTTAGTTCAACTACTAGAAAACAAATTTATCAGTTTGTAAAGGATTTAGGATTTACAAAATATTTACAACCTTTGAACTCAATATATGATAATCAACCATGATTCATATCTTTAAGTTAATGTAAGTGCAATTTACTATCTTTCCATACCAAAATTAACACATTCAGTACTATGAGTATTACCACACCAGAACATGATGAACGTATTGCAAAAATGACTTTTGCATCGGTATATCCGCATTATGTTACTAAAGTTGAGAAAAAGAATCGTACCAAAGCCGAGTTACACCAAGTTATTGAATGGTTAACAGGCTTTGACGACAATAAGCTGCAACAACTTATAGACGATAAGGTAACTTTTAAAACGTTTTTTGAGCAAGCAACCATTCACCCAAATGCACACTTAATTAAGGGTGTAATATGTGGTTACAGGATAGAAGATATTACTACCACGTTAACCCAACAGACTAGATATTTAGATAAGTTGGTTGATGAGTTAGCAAAAGGTAGAAAAATGGAAAAGATACTTAGAGAAGGATAAGCTTTTTATAGTTAGTATTGATGCTCTATAAAAAGACAATCCCGAAGTACTTGGGGATGTACAACGGGATTATCAATTAACTAACCAATCAAAAAAATCTATTTATACTTTTATTTTAATCTTTTTTTGTTTTTTCACTTCACTTCCTTGTCTGTAGTAATAGTAATCATCAGCATCATCAAAATCACTATAGTAACCATATCCAAAATCACCTGAAGTGTTGTTGCTATATACATAACCTGAATTGTTATGGTTTACTACACCAGAAGCATGAACAATTTCTCCCCAAGCGTTGTAGTTTACACGTAAACCACCAACTTGTTTTAATCTTCCATTACCTCTTTGGTAACTCATATATACAGTTCCAGCTCTTTTAATTCTGCCTTGTCTGTCATAATTTAAGTACACATTGCCAATTCTTCTAATTTTACCATCACTATCATGTTGAATAAATACACCTTGATTAGATCTTGGAGTAGAATAGTGTACTCTACTAACAGTACCTGGAGCTCCATAAGTAACGTTTACCGAGCTTCTACGAGTAGTTGTTGATCTGTAGTACACGTTACCTGTTTGGTAGGTGTTTTCAATATTAGTATTGAAATCGAAACTTCCGTCAGGAAAAATCATAAACTCTACACCACGCTCTACAAACATTATTGGTTGTGCATAACGATAGCGTGTATTGTTTAAACCTTCACCTTGTGCTGTTGCTGTTGCAGATGTTAAACCTAATAACATCGATGCTAATATGAATACAAATTTTTTCATAATAATAGGGTTTTAGATTATGCCTACTCATTTAGCTTTTCGGCTTACGCTATTTGTTATGTTAGTTTTCAATTTGCGTGCCAAAAATGTAAGTGTTTCATTGTTAATGTTTTATTGGTTGTTAAGGACGTTTGTGAAAAACACTTTACATGAGCGTTCAATTTTTTTTATACTTTTATATAGCCAATCAATTATTATGGGAAAAACTCAGGTTAACTGTCCAAACTGCGAAAAGCAATTTGAAGAAGGGTTTCAATTTTGTCCGCACTGTGGGCAAAAAGCAAAAGACGACCTTACTCTTGGTGTGTTGTTTTACAACACTATTAGCAACTACTTTTCTTTTGATGCTCGTTTTTTTAAGAGCTTTATTCCCTTAATGATACAACCAGGTTATTTGGCTAGACGTTTTGTAGAAGGAAAGCGCTTATTGTATTTGCATCCAGCTCAGATGTACCTGTTTATTTCGGTAGTATTTTTCTTTTTATTCTCTTTTATAGCAAGACAAACTACGCAAAGCGTTGATGAGGCTATGAAACGCGAACTAGAGCGTTCAAAAACGGTTATAGACTCTTTGAGAAATAAACCTTTAGATTCGGCTCAAATAGCTCAAATAATGCAGCCTCTTGAGGCAAATAAAGAGAAACTAGGATTAAAAGATAAAGAGTTTAAAGAGCTTGATTCTATTATAAAGCAAGAAGCTACTAAGGAATCTAAAATGAATACTAATTTTAGTTTTAGCCGAAGTGAGATTGATTCTTTAATTGAAGCAGGAGCAAGTGAGGATGAGATCTATAAGGCTATGGGAATGGATGACGATGATGGCTATTTTACCAGAAGACTATACGCACAAGCCTTAAAGTTTTTTAAGAATAGGAGTGGAGGTTCAATATTGCAAGCGTTTTATGATAGTATCCCAATAGCAATGTTTATACTCTTGCCAATATTTGCATTTATTTTAAAGTTGTTATACTATAGAAAAGGACGTTTTGCACATCATTTAGTGTTTAGCTTTTATTTCTTTTCGTTTTTGTTTACTGTTTTTAGCGTGCTTATGTTGTGTAATTTTATTTGGGATAATTTTCCAGGTTGGATTATGACATTGGTTATGCTATCAACTTTCTTTTACCTCTTTATAGCTGTAAAACGATTTTATGGACAAGGTTGGTTTTTAAGCTTCTTTAAAAGTAGTGTGGCAACCTTTGTGTTTTTAATGTTTGTAATACCATTTGCTGCTGGTATTATGGCACTTATGGCGTTGTTGACTTATTGAGTTTAAAATGATATGAAGAGTTTATTACTATTATTATTTTTTTAAATTTTAATACTACTTTTTTTTCTCAAGAAGAACAATCCGATATTAAATTTTTTCTTTTAAATAGCTACCAGTAACCGAGTTTTTATCAGCTACAATGTCTTCGGGAGTACCATGAGCTACAAGATGTCCACCTTGTTCGCCACCATCAGGACCTAAATCAATAATGTAATCGGCACATTTGATAAGCTCTAAATTATGTTCAATAACAATTATAGAATGTCCTTTAGCAATTAAAGCCTGAAAAGAGGTTAGTAGTTTTTGAATATCATGAAAATGTAAACCTGTTGTAGGTTCATCAAAAATAAATAGTGCATTATCACTTTTGCTTCCTTTGCCTAAAAACGATGCTAGTTTAATACGTTGCGCTTCACCACCAGACAAGGTTGAAGAGCTTTGGCCTAAAGTAACGTAGCCCAAACCAACATCTTGAAGCGGTTGTAACTTGCCTTGAATTTTAGATTGGTTATGCTTGCTAAAAAACGCAATAGCATCATCAATAGTAAGGTTTAAGATGTCATCAATAGTCTTATCTTCAAAGGTAACTTCAAGTACTTCTTTTTTAAAGCGTTTACCATTACAAGTTTCGCAAGTAAGGTGAACATCTGCCATAAACTGCATTTCTATGGTTACTTCACCTTCGCCTTTACAAGTTTCGCAACGTCCACCATCCACATTAAACGAAAAATGTTTTGCTTGGTAGTTTCTTATTTTACTCAGCTTTTGATTAGCAAATAAAGCTCTTATGTCGTCATAGGCTTTAATGTAAGTCACAGGGTTTGAGCGCGAAGAACGACCAATTGGATTTTGGTCAACAAACTCAACATGTTTAATATTACTAAAGTTGCCTTTTATTTCAGTAAACTGTCCAGGTTTATCGCCAAAATCAGTTAGTTTTTTCTGTATGGCAGGAAACAGTATTTTTTTAACCAAAGTACTCTTTCCACTTCCAGATACTCCTGTAATAACGGTTAGCATTTCCAAAGGAAACGTAACGTCAATATTCTTTAAGTTGTTTTCGCGAGCTCCAATAACATCAATATGATATTTTGAAGTGCGCCTTTTTTTAGGAACTTCAATAGATAGATTTCCATTAAGGTATTTAGCGGTTAACGAATCTGAAGCTAAAATAGTGTCATAGCTACCAGTTGCTACAACATGTCCTCCAAAAGTACCAGCTTCAGGACCAATATCTATAATTTCATCAGCAGCTTGCATAATGTCTTCGTCATGCTCAACAACAATTACTGTATTGCCTAAATCGCGTAAGGCTTCTAAAACTTTAATTAGTTTTTGAGTGTCTTTAGGATGTAAGCCAATACTAGGTTCATCTAAAATATACATTGAGCCTACTAAACTGCTTCCTAGTGAAGTCGCTAGGTTAATACGTTGACTTTCACCACCAGATAAGGTATTTGAACGACGGTTAAGCGTTAAATAATCTAAGCCAACATTTGATAAAAACGACAAACGATTATTGATTTCTTTTAATAGTCTTTTGGCGATTTGAGTGTCATAATCGTTTAACTCTAGCTCTTTAAAAAACTGAGTGAGTTTTTTAAGAGGCATTTCAACCAAATCAGTTATTGTGGTTTGTCCAACTTTTACATAGTTAGCTTCAGGGCGTAAGCGTTTTCCTTTACAAGCACTACATTTTGTTTTTCCTCTGTAACGCGAAAGCATTACTCGATTTTGAATTTTATAAGCTTTAGCTTCAAGTTCTTCAAAGAAACTGTTTAATCCTTCGAAATACTCGTTACCATCCCAAATGAGTTGTTTTTGTTCATTAGACAATTCAAAATAGGGTTTGTGTATTGGGAAATCGAATTTATGCGAATTATTTACTAGCATATCTCTATACCAACTCATGCTTTCTCCACGCCAAGCGAAAATTGCATTTTCGTAAACCGACAAACTAGTATTTGGGATGACTAAGTCTTCATCAATTCCTATAATATCTCCATAACCTTCGCACTTAGGGCAAGCTCCATACGGATTATTAAAACTAAAAAGATGAACATTAGGTTCTAAAAAAGACATGCCATCCAGTTCGAACTTATTATTGAAAGCATGTAGTTTTTTTGTAGAAAGCGATTCAATAATACAAGCGCCTTTTCCTTCAAAAAAAGCAGTTTCGATGGCATCAGCAAGTCGGTTGTAAAAATCCTCTTCGTGTTTAACCACAATTCTATCCACCACTAAAAAGACGTCTTTGGCTAGTTTTTTATCGATAGCATCATCAATACGCAATACGTCATCACCAGACTTTATTCTTGCATACCCTTGTTGAAGTAGCACTTTAAGTTTGTCTGCCATAGTACGTCCTTCTTCTAAAATAATAGGAGCAAGGAGTAATAGTTTTTCTTTCTCTTCAAATTGTTTTACCAACTCCAGTACATCTTTTGTGGTGTGTTTTTTTACCAATTCACCAGAAATAGGAGAGTAGGTTTTACCAATTCGCGCAAAAAGAAGTTTTAAGTAGTCGTAAATCTCGGTAGTTGTACCTACAGTAGAGCGTGGGTTTGTTGAGTTTACTTTTTGCTCAATAGCAATAGCAGGAGCAATACCTTTAATGAAATCTACTTTTGGTTTATTTAATCGTCCTAAAAACTGACGCGCGTAACTAGATAAGCTTTCAACGTAACGACGCTGACCTTCAGCATAAAGCGTGTCGAATGCTAAACTGGATTTACCAGAACCTGATAAACCAGTTATAACCACAAGCTTGTTTCTTGGTATAACAACATCAATATTTTTTAAATTATGAAGTTTAGCACCTTTTATGATGATATTTTGCTTTTGATTAACTTCAGAAATATTAACGCTCATATTGAAAATTATGCTTTAGAATTCGCAAAGATACTACAACTATCTCAGCCTTGAAAATGGATTTTTGTTGATTAAAATGTTAAATTTTAGTCTGTTTTTTTGGAATTTCGGAATGATTGTTGTTATATTTGAGACATAAACAGTTAAAAACCATTCGCCTATAGCGTAACATTACTTTAGAAATTAACCCCAAGCTAAGAAGTAAATTCTTTGCCCTTAAAGTAATGATTATGAAACACGAACTTATCACTGACGCTGTTTTAGTAAAAAACTACATTCAAGGAGACGAAAGCGCTCTTTCGGTTTTAATCCACAGACACAAACAAAAGATTTACAGTTTTATCTATTCAAAAGTATTTGATAAAGATATTACTGAAGATATTTTCCAAGACACTTTTATTAAGGTTATTAAAACGCTTAAGCTTGGAAAATACAACGAAGAAGGTAAATTTTTACCTTGGGTTATGCGTATTGCGCATAATTTAGTTATTGATCATTTTAGAAAAAGCAACAGAATGCCAAAGTTTGATAACTCTGGTGAGTTTAGTATTTTTTCGGTATTAGGAGATTCTGCCTTAAATGCTGAAAAACAGCTTATCAAAGAACAGGTAGAATGTGATTTAAGACGACTTATTGAAGAGTTACCAGACGACCAAAAAGACGTTTTAGTAATGCGTATGTACAAGGATATGAGTTTTAAAGAAATAAGTGATAGTACTGGTGTTAGCATCAATACAGCCTTGGGTAGAATGCGTTATGCATTGATAAATTTAAGGAAGGTAATCGAAAAAAATAATATAGTTTTAACAAATTGATATAATAAATAGAGTTTTACTGCGTTATTGAAATTGTACTAACTTAAAATTCCGATAATGGCAAAACTTTACTCTAATTATCCTCAAACAAAAAACAACCTGAACCCTAAAAAAGAAACTGTAGATTTTCTTTTAAATTACTCTAAGGCTTTAAGTGTTATACATTGTAATAAATTGAAGTTTGAAGCACTTCTAAATTAAATTTTGAAAAGTCCTGATCGGTTAGTCGTCAGGACTTTTTTGATTTGTAATAGTCTTTTATTACAGATGCCCTACCAATAGTTTTGGTGATGATGTCTTTTTCTAAATTCCAACCTCTAGCAGGAGAGTATTCTCTACCATACCAAATGATTTGCAAATGAAGATCATTCCATAGTTCTTCAGGAAATAATCGTTTTGCATCTTTTTCGGTTTGTACAACATTTTTACCATTACTAAAACCCCAACGATACATTAATCGATGTATGTGCGTATCTACAGGAAAAGCAGGAATACCAAACGCTTGCGATAATACAACTGCTGCAGTTTTATGTCCAACAGCAGGGAGTTTTTCTAGGTCTTCGTAGGTTTGAGGAACTTCTCCGTTGTGTTCCTCAATAAGTATTTTTGAAAGCCCATGTATACCTTTACTTTTCATAGGAGATAGTCCAACAGGCTTAATAATTTCACGAATTTCTTCAACCGTAAGTTTTATCATATCATAAGGGTTATCAGCCTTTTCAAAAAGTAAAGGTGTAATTTGATTTACCCTAACATCTGTACTTTGTGCAGACATAAGCACAGCTATTAACAATGTGTAAGGATCTTTATGGTCTAAAGGAATAGGAATGGTTGGATAAATAGATTTTAAGGTATTTATAACAAAATCTACCTTTTCTTGCTTAGTCATTAATTGTATTTTTACATAAAATTCAAAGTTAATAAATATGACTAAATTAAAAGCAGGAGATAAAGCTCCAGATTTTACAGCAAAAGACGAACAAGGAAACACAGTATCGCTTTCTGACTATAAAGGGAAAAAGCTTGTGATTTTCTTTTATCCTAAAGCCAATACGCCTACTTGTACTGTAGAAGCTTGTAATTTAAGAGATAATTACAGTGAGCTTACTGATAAAGGCTACGAAATTTTAGGTGTGAGTGCTGATACTGAAAAACGACAAACTAACTTTAAAAATAAGTTTAGTTTTCCTTATCCATTATTAGCAGACGTTGATAAAGAAGTAATTAATGCGTTTGGTGTTTGGGGACCAAAAAAGTTCATGGGACGAACATTTGATGGTATTCATAGAGCAACTTTTGTTATTAATGAAGATGGTATAATTGAAAAAGTTATAGATAAGGTTAAGGCTAAAATACATTCAGAGCAAATATTGGAATAGCAATATTTTTCATAAAAAACACATAGGTTATTTAAGAAAATGTTAAAAATTAGATCAAAAAGTTTATTTTAGCTGTATAACTAACTAATACTTTAGATTATGATAAAGAACTTTTTAACAATTATTTTTTTAGTAACATGTTGTTTAGGAGCATATGCTCAAGAAGAACAACCAGAAGAAGAAACTGTAGATCCTTATGAATTTAGAGCTGCATTTAGTGTAGGAGGTACTGTAGGAGGAGACTATGCTAATGAAGTTTTCTCAACCAATGCAGCGTTTGACGTTACGTATTTGTACAATTTAACTAAGGATTTAAAAGTAGGAGGAACGCTTGGAGCAATGTATGCATTTCAAAACAACTCTAGCAACACTCTTATAAAAGAAGGTGACGGGAAGTTTGTATCGTTTGCAGGAACATTTAGGTTTCATACTGATAATGATAAGTTTCATATAGGTGGAGACGTAGGTTATGCTTATGGATTAGATGAAGGCGGTTTCTTGTATAGACTTAGGCTTGGTATGCAAGTCTCAAAATGTTCAGGTATTGTAGCTTCATACACAGAAGTTATGGATACCTATAGTTATTCTGCAGTTAATATAGGATATGAGTTTACATTTTAAGTAAAGTTTACCCTCTTAACCATAAATAAAAAAAGCGACCATTTGGTCGCTTTTCTTTTTTATTCTTTATGAAATATTTCTTCCGATTCACATCCGAAGAGGCTTTTTTCTTTAATTAATTTAGAAACACCTTCAGGTAGCATAGTTTCCCATCCATCTTCCCCTTTGGCAATCATTTTAAGTACTTTTCTTGAGAAAATAGCTAAAGTAGAAGGGTCAAAATCGGTAATGTCTACTACTTTTCCGTTGTATTTGAAGAACTTGTAAAGTTCTTTCATTCTAGGATGTACTTTAAGATTTTCACTATTAGTTAGTGTACCATCTTCATTTTGCATTGGATATAAGTAAACTCTTAAATCTTTAAAGAATAACTTACCAAAAGCTTCTAGAATACCTCCACTTAAGTGTCTGTAGTACTTTTCATCAAAAATATCTACTAAGTTGTTGACACCCATTGATAAGCCCATTCTGTTTTTAGAGTATTGAGAAAAATATTCAACAAGTTTATAATACTCCTGAAAGTTTGAGATAAGAACTGTTTGCCCTAAAGAACATAATAGTTTTGCTCTATCCATGAAATCTTGCTCATCAATTTCACCTTCAGCACGAAGGTTGGATAAGGTAATTTCAAAGATGACTTGAGTTTTATCGACATCAACTTTATTTTCTTTAATGAACATGTCATAAGACTTTTGAAACATGTCCATATTTACTTTGGTTACAGGTCTAAAACTACCACGTAACGCTAGTATATTCTTTTTATATAAAACCCTTGCTGGTAATACGTTGTTTCCGTCAGGAGCAAACATTACGGCATCAGTCATACCGTTTTTAACTAGTTGTAAGCTCATTAAACGGTTATCAATGTCTTTAAACACAGGTCCAGAGAAGTTAATCGTATCGATTTCTAACTGGTCTTTATCTAAATGGTCGTATAAGTAACGCAATAATTTTTTAGGTTCATTGTACTTATAAAACGCACCATAAATTAAATTTGTACCTAAAACCCCAAGAGTTTCTTGTTGTAAACGCGCATCAGTTTCTTTAAACCTAATATGAATAATGATGTCGTTATACTCTTGGTCTGGTTCTATTTGGTATTTAATACCTACCCAACCATGTCCTTTATAGTTTTTAGCAAAATCTATTGTAGCAACAGTATTTGCATAAGAGAAAAACAATTTATTAGGATGTTTGTCTCTGGGTAGTCTTTTTTCAATTAAGTTAACCTCATGATTTAGCATTTTTCTTAAACGCGCTTCAGTAACATAACGTTTGTCATCTTCTATACCATAAATAGCGTCGCTAAAATCCTTGTCATAAGCAGACATTGCTTTTGCAATTGTACCCGAAGCACCACCAGCTCTAAAAAACTGACGTACAGTTTCTTGTCCAGCTCCAATTTCGGCAAAAGTACCGTAGATATTTTCATTAAGGTTAATTCGAAGTGCCTTAGTTTTTAACGAAGGTACGTCATCAAATTCTCTGTCTCCCTTTAAGGTTATTTCCATCTTTTAAATCCGGGTTTTAGTATTGCACAAAGGTATTAAAATAGCATGGTAAACAAAAAAATAACATTATTTTTGTTTCAAACTTCTAGAATTGAAAATAACATTTTTGGGTACAGGCACATCGCAAGGAATTCCAGTTATAGGAAGCACACACCCAGTATGTTTAAGTGATAATCCAAAAGATAAGCGACTTAGAGTTTCTGTGTTAATTGAATGGGACAATTATGCTTACGTTATTGATTGTGGTCCTGATTTTAGACAGCAAATGCTTACTGCTAATTGTAATAAAATTGATGGTATTTTATTTACTCATGAACATGCAGATCATACAGCAGGATTGGACGATATTAGACCTTTTAATTTTAGGCAAGGTGACATGCCTATTTATGCTCATAAAAGAGTTGTAAAAGCTTTGCAACAGCGATTTGCGTATGTTTTTGAAACTAAAAATAAATATCCAGGAGCTCCTGGAGTTGATATACGCGAGATTGAGAATACACCTTTTAAATTAGGAGATACTACTGTAGTGCCAATAAACCTAATGCATGGTAACTTGCAGGTGTTTGGGTTTAGAGTTAATGATTTTGCTTATTTAACAGACATGAAAACCATTGCAGAAGCGGAAATGGAAAAATTAAAGCATTTAAAAGTTTTGGTTATAAATGCCTTAAGAGAAGAATCTCACCACTCACATTTAAATTTAGAGGAAGCATTAGCGTTTATTGATAAAGTAAAACCTGAAAAAGCATACCTTACTCACATTAGTCATTTATTAGGTTTTCATGATGAAGTTGAACAAAAATTGCCAAAACATGTATTTTTGGCTTATGATAATCTACAAATAACACTTTAAAATTATGAAGAGCAGAATATTTATGTACTTGTTTATTTTTTCAGTACTACTAATCATTTTTCAGTATGTAAACTCAAAGAATATACTTGATGTTTATGAAAAGGATATAAATATCTTGAAGGAAAAGGTTGATAAATACGAAGCTGAAATATCAAGCTTAACAGAAAAAAATTCTGAACTCATGCATTTTAATATCGACAATGATGATGATGCGCTTACCTATTTTGAGGATAGAGGTTATGATACTGAAACCTTAATTCCGTTTATAAAAGATGAATTGTATAAGTTAAACGTTTATGAAGGTGATGACCATCCAATTGTACCTTATGCATCAATGACAGACTCTAAAATGTCAATAAACACAGTGAAAGTACTTAACCATAAATGGATTATAGCCGATTTTACTGATGGTAAACATTGGGGACAAATGTTCTTAACCTATGAAATTGTCGGTCAGGAAGAACTTAAGTTTAAGCTGGTAGAATATTTTTTATACAGACCTAGTTACTAGAGCTTGTCGTTTAACCAAGTTCTAAACTCATAAAAATTTTGTGGTGCAACACCATGGCCTACAGGAAATTCAGAATACTTGTGTTTAATGTTTAAAGCCTCTAAAAACTTAGGTGTTTTTCTTGCCCATTCAACAGGAATAACTTGATCTACACTACCATGAGAGCAGTAAAAATCTAGTTTGGTGTAATCATTAGGGTTTAAGTTTTCAGGCAAAATGTCTTCACTTACATAACCGCTAAGTGCTATAATATTATTTACCTTGTTAGGGTAGGTGAGCGCAACAGCATAACTTAAAATACTCCCTTGACTAAAACCTAATAATGTAATATTGTCCTTGTTTACAGGGTAAGTATCGCAAGCCTCATCAATGAACTGAGCAATTAAATCTCTTGATGCTGTAGCTTGTTCATTGTCGTTCCATTTGTTGTGTTCCGCATCAAAATTAATAGCATACCAAGCATTGCCAAAAGGTTGCATTGGATATGGAGCTCTCAAGGAAATGATAAACAATTCTTCAGGAAGTTCAGATGCAAATGAAAACAAATCGTTTTCGTCACTACCATAACCATGAAGCATGATTAATAGTGGAGCATTTTCTTTTATAGTAGAAGGTCTTGTGATGTGGTGTATACTTAATTCAGCCATTAGTTGTTAGTTAATTTTTCTAAACCAATCTTGAAACAATTCACCAACTACAGGAATTGGCTTTTTTTCTCCTGTAAAGGCATTGTATAAACCATATAGCCAACAAACAAAAGTGATAATCCATAAAACCGTACCAAACCAGCTATTTATATATTTTTCTGAAACGTTAGAAACCAATAGCATTATAATGAGTCCTAACATTTGCCTTATATGGAAAAACGTAAACGGATTGCGTTTTTCTAAATTCATAATAATAGCTATAATTAAACCTATAAAGGTCATGTAGCTTACTATAGCTAAGGTTTTTCCTTCTTTTATAATATTTTCTGTCATTATTTTAAAACAAGTTGGTTGTTAGCGTAAATACCGTAAACAATTCCTTTTAAGTCATGGTTTTCAAAGCAACTGTTTTTGGAGTTTGAAACTATATTATCTTTTGTAAACGTATAACTTTGGTTTGGGTTAAAAAGTGTGATGTTTGCTTTTTCGCCTTGTTGTATTGAGCTGGATTGCAGATCAAAACGTTCTTTTCCTTTTGTAAGTAAGTCTATAGTTTTCTTAAGTGTGAAAATAGTTTGTAACGCACCAAAAGCACTTTCTAAACCTATTGTACCATACATTGCGTGGTCAAACTCAACTTTTTTGTGTTCAATATCAATAGGGTTGTGGTCACTAGTAACCATGTCAATTGTACCATCTTTTACGCCTTCTATTAAAGCATCTATATCAGATTGCGAACGTAATGGAGGTAACACTTTATAATTGGTGTTGAAATTCACCAAATCTTTATCAGTTAGTATCAGGTTGTGTATAGCTACACTACAGGTAACATTAAGCTTTTTCTGTTTTGCAGCTCGTATAAGCTCAACAGATTTTGCTGTTGAAATTGTTGGAATATGAAGTTTTCCTTCGGTGTATTCTAAGATAAACAAATCTCTTGCTATTTGCAGTTCTTCAGCTAAGGAAGGGTTTCCTTTAAGTCCTAAAGACGTACTTGTGACATGTTCGTGCATGACACCAAGACCAGAAATTTTTGATTCTTGTGGAAAAGACATCACTAAACCATCAAAATTGCTAGCATACTGAAGCGCAATCTTTATAAGGTTAGGATTGCTTATTGGTTTTTGGTAGTCATAAAAGGCTACAGCTCCAGCGCTTTTCATGTCAAACAGTTCAGCTAAATCAACACCTTTACTTTCTTTGGTTAAAGCACCTAAAGGATGTAAGTCTACAGCATTTCCATTGGCCTTTGTTTTTAAAAACGAAACATCAGCATTAGTATCAATTACTGGATGTGTATTAGAATTTAAGACAACAGATGTAAATCCTGATAATGCAGCAGTTTTTAAGCCGTTTTCAATGGTTTCGCGTTCTTCATAACCTGGTTCTCCAAAACTCACACTACTATCAAACCAACCTTTTGAAACATGAAGATTGTCTAGCTTAATTTCTTTGTAGTTTTTTGGATTGCTAATACGTTTTGAAATCTGCGAAATGACTCCTTTTTCAATTAAAATATCAACAGTTTGATTGTGAAAATCGCTTTTTGGGTCAACTATTGTCGCAGATTTTAGGAGTACGTTCATTTAAAATATTTTAAGATGAGCATTTCAATGATTAAAAAAGCTAATGCAAAAATAACAAACCATTTCCATAGCTCATTAACATTTGTAGCACTTTTTATGTCGTTAATTGCCGAAGCGACACTTTTAGTTACGTTTAAACCTTCAATGGTTTCTAAATCATGATAGTATAAATCACTTTCAGTTCTATTGTAATTAAAACTTAATTGTTTTAATACTTCATTCTTGTTCATTACAGGAATAATACCAGCTTTTTCAGGATATTCATTAGTAATTAACTCCACTTTATTGGTAAAGGTTTGTTGTAAAGGAATACTTGCGTTGTTTTCGTTTCCTAGTTTTAATATATCGTCTTGTTGTAGCTTGGTGTTTATGTCTATTTTATTTTCCTTTCCAATAGTGTAGTACAATTGAGACAGTTTAAGACTTTGCTTCCCAATATTATATAACACAGGAACGATTAAAGGCGAATTTTTGAAGTTTGAATTGTCTTCATTTAAAGCCGCTGTAAAAGTGTATAGATTTTCGTTTTGGGTTAAAAAAGGAGTACTGTCTTCAAAGTTTAAAACCGAAGCACCACTAGGTCCTGAAAACACATATCTTTTATTAGTTTTTGGATATTGAAAATTGCTGATTTTTTTATCAAAAACATTAATCAATAAAGGATGTGAAAACTGAATAGAAGTTATCTTTTTCTCTTCAGGAGTTGTAGCATTGAATGTTGAAATGTTGTAATTTATAAATAATTGATTATAAGAACTTAATTCAGAATCAACTGAAGGTATAATTAACAGTGTTCCACCATCATCAGTAAATGCTTTTAAAGCAGTTGTTAGCGAATTTGGAATGTTTTTTATCTCGTTTAAAACAATTAAATTTTGAGATGAAATGGTATTGTAGTCTAGCTCGTTTAGCTTGTATGATGTGTAGCTGAATTCATCATCAGTATATATCTTTTTTAAGAAGGTGTCATCAGCTTCATTTATGGATAATACCTTTATGGTTTCACTTTTATCTAAGTTAAAAAACAAGGTGTTGTCATAAGTTAAACCAGCATCTTCAATACTTAGTTTACCATTAAACATTTGATTAAAAGGAAGTGTGAAAACCACAGAGCCATTTTCAGTACTATTTACTGAACTTTTAGCTACTAAATTGTCGTCATTGTATAATGATACAGGTAAGTTATCAATAGGATTACCAGAGTTTTTTATGGTAATGCTCAATTCAATGTTTTCAGCATTTGTTTTTGAAACATAAGCACTATCAATAGCTACATTGTAGTTATTGACAGGTTTTAGTTGTACCAATTTTAACTGTATAGAAGAATCAGTAGCAGTATTGAATGCGTTGTTGTGCTGTTGAAAATCGGAAATCAGCACCAAATTTTTAAGCGTACTTTTATCTTTAGAAAAGGCATTTTTTCCTTTTAATAGTGCAGCATCATAAGTAATTTGGTTTGGCGAATTTGATAGTTGAATCAATTCGTTCTTTATAGCTTTAACCGTTGTGTTGGGTTTATAACTATTATTAGTAAAAAACGTAATCTTTTCGTTTTCGTCAATATGTTCAATAATATCTTGTATAGCACTGTTTAAAAGCGTTCCGTTACTTCCTTTGGCTTGCATGCTAAACGAATTGTCTAAGTAAATTACCGTTTCGCTTTTGGTTTTATAACTGCTAGATTTAGAAATGTAAGGTTGCGCAAATGCAATTATTGCACAAGCTAAAAGTAGTAAACGAGTAAGAAGTGTTAACCACTTTTTTAGTTGGGAACTTTTACGAGTTTGTAAAGTGATGTTTTTTAAAAACTGAACATTTGTAAATTCAACCTTTTTAAATCTACGTAGCTGAAATAAATGAACAATTATAGGAATGATAAGCAGGAGTAAGGCGTAAAGAAGTTCTGGGTGTTTAAACTGCATTCCTATTGATTAATTGTACTAGCTTTCAAATATAGAAAATGATGAGCGATTATTGCGGTTGGGTTTTGAGAAATTTAACGTTTTGTCTGGTAATTGAAATCTAACAAAAGAAAAAATAATCAATCATTGGTTCCATTTGTTGTTGTTTAAAATAAGCGGTAATCTCTTGTTGTGCTTGCTCATTAGCAACTGTAACAATACTTTGTGGTTGTTGCAACTGTTTTAAATGTTCAAAGTTATGCAGTTTAACACCATAAATGCTTTTGCCTATTTTTTTTGGGTTGTCGCAAATCCAAACAAAAGGTATTTGTTTCACTTTAAGTTGTTTGGCAATGCTTTTTCCTTTGGCACCAGCTCCCCAAACTGTAAGTGTTCTATTAGAATTGTAATCTAGCTCTAAAAAATAATGAAGTTTTAATTCTAAAAATGTGTTTTCTGCATAATGCTCATGAGTTCGTGAGCTACGATAACTGTAGTCTCTCCAATGATGCAATACTGTATCACAAGGAATACACTTGTAATTATGCTTGTAAAACCTAAAGGTTAAATCGTAGTCTTCAGGATATCTATTTGGGTTAAAAGCATCACAAGCAATAAAATCTTCTCTGTGAATTAACCAACAAGGTGAAGGGATAACACATTCTTTATAAATTTCAGAATAGTTACTGCCAGTTTCTGTAAGATTATTCAGCCAAGTTTCATAACGTGCATAACCATCGCTAATTCCTACATCACTAAAATACTTTACCTTGCCAACAGCTACATGTTTTTTACCATAATCCAATAAGCTATTGAGCATGAGTTGTAATCGGTCTATATGCATAATATCGTCACTATCCATTCTAGTTACATAAGTCCCTTTACTTTCTTTAAAAGCTAGTTGTAGCGCATCAATAATACCACTTCCAGAATTTGTAAACAGTTTTATTCTAGGGTCTTGTTGCGCAAAAGCGTTAACAATTTCAAAGCTATTATCGGTTGAGTGATCGTCAATTATCAAGAGTTCCCAGTGTGTATAACTCTGATTAATAATAGAGTTTATGCAGTCAGGTAAAAAGGCTGCTGTGTTTTTAAAAGGCGTAAAAATACTTATCAAAGGTTTAGGCATGCTGCTAAGATAGTGATTCATCATTTTAACAAAATATTGGCTCACAAAAATGTAACATAATCCTAAATTTGTTGACCCTTAAAAGAAAATAATAGCATGAAGAATATACTTGCCCTAATTGGGATTAGCGTTTTGATAACTTCTTGTGGTTCTGCATCTAAGTCAGCTGATGATTTAGCAGTTAGCAACCCAATTAATACGTCTATAGACATTACAGCTGTTAATAACGATAAATTACCTGTTACAATAAATCCTGGACGTTTTACTCAAGATTCAGTAATTTACAGATTACCAAAAATAGTCCAAGGTACTTATGATATAAGTAATTTTGGGGCTTTTATTGATGATTTTGTAGCTAAAGATTATGATGGTAATATATTGCCTTCTAAAAAGATAGATGAAAACTCTTGGGTTATTACCAACGCACAACAATTAGATCTTATTACATATTGGGTGAATGATAGCTATGATGTTGAAAGTGATCCTAATTATCCTAGCTTGTTTTCACCACAAGGAACAAACATTGAGCCAGATAATTATGTCTTGAATTTGCATGGTTTTATTGGGTATTTTGATAGTTTAAAAAACGCACAATACAATTTAGATGTTACTGCACTTGCAACTTTTGAGCGTACTTCGGCATTACAAAATGTAGGAATAAAATCTAGTAGTGATGGTACAAAAATAACGACAAGATATTTTGCTCCACGATATTTTGATATTACTGATAATCCAATGATGTATGGGAAACTTGATGTAGAGGAGTTTATGGTAGGTGATATTAAAATTGTACTTAGCGTTTATTCTCCAAACAAAAAACACACTGCTGCAAGTTTAAAAGAAACGATGTTTACTATGATGGAAGCCCAAAAGAACTACTTGGGAGACATTAACAGTACAGCACGTTATGATATTTATTTATATTTATCTGATGGTTCAGATAAAGCACCTAAAGGGTTTGGAGCTCTAGAACATCATACTTCAACAGTTGTGGTTTTACGCGAATGGGCTTCAGCAGAATATTTAGCAAAGTCTATGGTTGACGTGGTGTCTCATGAGTTTTTTCATATAGTAACACCACTTTCAGTGCATTCTGAAGACGTGCATTATTTTGATTATAATGATCCAACATTTTCAAAACATTTATGGATGTACGAAGGTGTAACAGAGTTTTTTGCACAACACTTTCAAGTGTATGAAGGGTTAGTTACACCTGAGGAATACTACAGAACAATTCAAAAGCAAATAACAAGATCAAAATATTATGACGATAGCATGAGTTTCACTGAAATGAGTGAGAATATTATTGAAGACCCTTATGCTAAAAACTATACTAACGTTTATCAAAAAGGTGCTTTAATAGGGATGTGTATTGATATTTTAATGCGAGAAGAAAGTAATGGAAACAGAAGTATGTTGACTTTAATGAAAGAACTTTCGGCTAAATATGGAGTGCATAAACCGTTTGATGACGATACTATTATCGAAGAAATTACTAAAATGACCTATCCATCAATTGGTGAGTTTTTACAAACACATGTGGTTGAAGGTGTGCCAATTGACTATGGTGCGTTTTTTGAAAAAGTAGGCTTAATGTATGAGTTAACACAAACAGAAACCAATTATGTACAATCAGGAATGGGCTTTGTTTTTGATGCCAATGAAGAAGACGATTACGTGTTCTTTTCTAGTAACGTATCAGAAAACACTTTTTGGGAATCGCAAGGTGTAAGAGAAAACGACATTATTACTTCGGTTAATGGAACAGATGTTAAACTTAACAATCTTAGAATGGTTATGGGACAAATGTTTAGATGGAAAGAAGGAGACGAAATTGAAGTAAAATTGTTAAGAAATGGAGAAGAAAAAGTTATTAAAACTAAGTTAACTCCAGCATTTACAAAAATTAAAACAATAGTAGAAAACTTAGAGGCTACTAAGTCTCAGGTAAAACTAAGAAATGCTTGGTTAAACCAAAGTGATACTTTGTAATTAATTACATATAAAAAACAAAAAAGCGAATTAAAGTTTTTTAATTCGCTTTTTTGTTTTCTGTTGTGTCTTCAATGAACTCAGTAAACTTTTTAATAGTTTTAAAAAAGTCTTTTTTATCTCTTTCAGGATTAAGTTCTAATTGAAAACTTACTGAAGTATTGATAAAATTGTAACTACAGTCTATCGGATTAAGATAACTGTCAAGGTCGTTAAAAACTAAAATGTTTGTGATTGCATTCTCAACATCAGACTTATTTTCAATAGAAACCGATTTTATATCTAATTTCTCAGTAAAAACAGTCTTTATTTGAGATTTTTTCAATCTAAAAGAGTGCTTCATTTTTTGGTTAGTTAAATTAGGGTAATATGGAGCAAATATATAAAATTAAAAACTTTCAAATACACCAAGCCCAAAAAGTGCAAAATCGTATTTTACAGGGTCTTTAGGGTCTAATTTCCTTAAGTTAGTATCAAGTTCAAACAATGCTTTTGCATCATTTTGTTTACGTGTTAAAAGCCCTAATTTTCTAGCTACATTTCCTGAGTGTACGTCTAAAGGGCAGGAGAGTTGACTAGGTGAAATGTTATTCCAAATCCCAAAATCTACTCCAGTATTATCATTTCTAACCATCCAACGTAAATACATGTTGATTCGTTTTGCAGCTGAATTTTTTAAAGGATCACTCACATGCTTTTGAGTTCTAGGTAAATGCTCAACTTCAAAAAAGTGAGTTTTAAATTGACTTATTGCTGTTTGAAGGGATTCGTTTTTTGCTGTTTTACTAAACACCGTTTCTAATCCTCCATGATTGTTATAAATGTGTTTTAGAGCTTTTACAAAAGTGATTAAATCGGTTCCATTAAATGTGCGATGTACAAATTGTAGTAAAGGTTCTAGGTCTTTTTCCCTATGGTTTAGTACAAAATCATAAGGTGAGTTATCTAACAAATCCATCATTTTAGATGCATTGTTGATAATGCTTTTTCGGTTTCCCCAAGCAATGGTAGCCGTTAGAAATGCAGCAATTTCAATATCTTCCTTTTTTGAAAACCGATGTGGTATTTGTATTGGGTCGCTTTCAATAAACTTTGGGTTGTTGTATTGCTCAACTTTACTGTCTAAAAACTCTTTAAGCTCTGATTTATTAATGAATTTCACTTTTACTGTATTGGTAATAAAGTGCAAAAGTAATCATTAAAACAGTTTAGGGATAAATGAGTTATGGTATAAATGATATTTATATTTTATTAATTAATTGAGTTTTTTAACTTGATTACTTGGACAGAAAGAATAAATAAAGCTACTTTAGCTATTATTGCTATGCAGTCACAATAAATGATAATCAAATATCAGGTTTGTTAAATTTTTACTGTAAAATTTATGATTCAAAATACATCAATAATTAGGTTTGTTGAAAAACTGGACTTTCTAAAAGACGATTTAGTAAACGGTTTTGAATTAAAAAAGCATAAGGTTTCTTTTCAATCTACATTATCTTATAATTGTGACGAAATATTTGAGATTTGGAAAGAGAATAATATTTCAAATCAATATATACGAAGACTTAGAGATATTAAAGATTTATACCCTGAAAAAAACCAATTCTTAAATAATTTAGTTAAAGAGTTTGAATCTGACAATAGATTTAAATGGGAAATAATTCACTTAATTGGATCTGTAAATTTTGAAGTTCCAATGAAATGTTTCACCGAAATTCGACATAATCAAAAATTACATCCTTTGAGTGTTGGTTTTTTTGGGAGTTATGGTATTCAATTAACAAAAAAATGGGCTATCGAAAACAACGCATCTCAAGTTATATATATTGATACAGGTTTAGAATTGTCAAAAAGACTAGGCTTGATATGTTCACTTATGAATTCTCTTGGAGGTAAATATACTCAGAATGCACTTTTCGACTTCTTGTCCCTAGTAGAAATTGGAGTTAACTCATATGAGTTTGAATGGAGAATTGTTGGTAATCATGGATTATTTAAAAAAGACAAAACAAATCAATCAAGAATTAAATTTGAGCTAAATGATATTTTGGGTATTTATGTACCTAAAAAAAATGAAGCTGAGCAATTAAAATCTTGGATTTTAGATAAAATTGATAAAAAAGAATTATTTGGATTGCTTCCAAATATTTTTTTGACTCAAGAAGTATTATTATCAAAAGAAGAAATGGATGAAATCGAAAAAATTAAAAGAAGAAATGATTAAAGAAAACAACTAATTATTAATCCACAATCTTCCCATCAACCATAGTAAGTTTGCGGTCAGCCATATTAGCGAGTTCCTCGTTGTGCGTAACAATTACAAAGGTTTGACCAAACTCATCTCTTAGTTTGAAAAATAGGTTGTGAAGGTTTTCAGCACTTTCGCTATCAAGGTTTCCTGAAGGTTCGTCGGCAAAGATTAATCCAGGATTATTTATCAAAGCTCTAGCTACTGCAACACGTTGTTGTTCACCACCTGAAAGTTCGTTAGGTTTATGATTGTAGCGTTCTTTAAGGCCTAAAAAATCTAACAACTCTTTAGCACGTTTTTCGGCTTCAGCTTTAGGAGTATTTTTTATAAAAGCTGGTAGGCACACATTTTCTAAAGCTGTAAATTCAGGTAGCAATTGATGAAATTGAAAAATAAACCCAATATGCTCATTTCTAAATTTTGCTAAAGTTTTGTCTTTTAGCTGCAGTACATCAACATCATTAATTAATAACTGACTTTCATTGTTGCTACTGGCTTTGTCTAAAGTACCAAGAATTTGCAGTAAAGTGGTTTTTCCTGCACCAGAAGCACCAACTATAGAGACTACTTCACCTTTAGAAATAGTAATATCAACACCTTTTAAAACGTGTAAATCGTTATAGTGTTTGTGAATATTTTTGGCTTTAATCATGCTTTAGAAAATAATAACGTAAACATACTATTTTAAGCTGTGATGCACAATTTAAGAGTTAGTTTTGTTTTTCTTCTTAAAGACATTTTTTAAATCACTGTAATTTAAAAAGTATTGTAATCGTAATGAAAATGTATGCTGAATAGGTTGGTCAAAGAGTCTGTCCAGGCTTTGTCTGTAAGTCTCAGTAGCAGCAGTATCAGAGTTAAATAATTGATTTCTGTATAACGCAGTTAGAAAACTTCCAGGAGCAAATTGCCATGAGTAATTTAAATCCAAATTCCATGTGCTGAAATTGATATTTGGGTTGTTCTCTAAATCACCAACCGTAAAGCCTGAATCTTTTGTAAGTCTACCATTATCTCTTAATGTAAACAATTCATCTTGATAAATAACGGTTGACCAATAGTTTCTAAACGTTAAACCCAAAGAGTGGAAGGAGTTAAAGTTATAAGTGCCAGAAATACTGTTTACCAATATTTTTCTGTCTCTTTCTCCAAAAATGATATCATCATCTGAAAGCGTTGTAAATCCTCTATCCTTGAAAATTTTATTGTAGTCAAAAGAATACACTACTAAAAATTTATCATTAAATCGTACTCTTGGGTTTAACCCAAACCAATACTCGTTGGTATCTCTATTATCTTCAAAATAAGTTGCTCCACCAAGATTAGCATCTATAGCAAAGGTGTTGTTGTAATTTGAAGAAATCCAAACGTTTGAGTTTATTCGGTTTTCATAGATAAAATAACGTCCTTCAACACGTGGTTCAAAGTAATCAAACTGTTTACCAACTTGGAAATTTATGTTTCCACCAAAGTTGTGAAGTGTTTTAGTTACTGCGTCAAAGTTTACGCCAAAGCTGCTTCCTGTGTACTCTCCAGGATTAGCTAAACGTGTATAATTAACATAAGTACCAATAAAGTAGTTGTTAAGCTTTTTGGTAGGTTCAAAAATTCGATAGGTAAGGTCCACACCAAAGTTGTTGTAATTGTTTCTTGAGATAAATCCTAAATCGTTAATGTCGTACTTGGTGTCAGCATAACTATGGTCAAAACTATATCTTAATTTTCCATGTGATTTTCCTGCAAAAAAGAAAGTGCTGTAACCTGTTTGGTTTCCGTCAGCTAAGTTTAGATTACTCATTTTAGCTTCACCATAGAGGTTATAGGTATTTCGTTTGTTTGAAATATCAAACAGTAAACCAGTAACATTGGCATCTCTAAAATTTCCATCTCTAGTTACGTTGGTGTTAATTAAACTTACTGATGAGTTTTGATTAAATTGTTGGTCAAGTACCAAAATGTTATAGTTTGCAAGAGGCTCGACAACTTCTTCTCTTACTTCACCAGTTTCATTATCTCTAATTTTAGCTTTGGTTTTTTCGGTAATAGCATTAAAAACACCAATTCCTAATCCTTTTTTAGTTCGACCAGAAACTTTAGCAGCATTAAGTACTTTAACTGTGTTAGGACGGTCAATAATTTCCTCATTTTCATTAAGTTCAACATTACCTGTTGGTCTACTACCTACACGTCTTGAGAAAAATAAATTACCTTTATTAAACAAATCAACACCTTCGGTGAAAAACTGGCGTTGTTCAGAAAAGGTTTGCTCAAAAGGTCCAAGGTTTAGTACCAAATTATCAAATCCTGCTTGACTAAAATCAGGTATTAAAGTCATGTCTAACGTAAAGTTTTCGGTAATTCCGTATTTGATGTCTAAGCCTAAGTTAAAATCAGTATCGGTTTCACCATCATAAGTGTTTAAAAGCCCTGAAGTAAAAGGGTAGAAGCTAAGCCTTACAGGAGGCTCAATATTTTCAATGCCTTTTAATTCACCATGATACAATCCTATGTTACCTTTGGTTCTGTCTATTGGATTCCATGAATATTGTGCTCTAGTAGTTCTAAAATGTCTGTGGAATTGCAATCCCCAAGTTTGAACATCTTGGTTTGAAAATCGTAAATTAAAGTATGGAATTTTCATTTCAACAACCCAGCCATCATCTACAATTTTCACAGCGCTTTCCCAAACAGCATTCCAGCCAAAATCTTCACCAATACTAGGAGAAGCAATAGCATCTGCTTGATTTCCTGACGGAAAAATAAAAAACTCAGTATCGTTTTGAGCGTCGTTGTTAGGGTTAAAGATAACGCCAAAAAAATCTTGTTGACCAAAATTATCTCTGCTGTTAAACTGCTTCATGATTTCCTCTGGCTTATCATAGAGATATGCACCAACATATATAGCATCGTCGTCATAAGTAATTTTTACAACCGTTTTTTGATAATCGGTTTCAGGAACACCCATTTCAGGTCTAAATTGAGTAAAGTCTTTTGCTTCATCAGCATTTTGCCAAACAGCATCGTTTAATACTCCATCAATTTTAGGAGGTGTCGTTGTTCTGGTAATAGTTAAGGTTTTTTTATCCTGAGCTTTAATTGTAGAAAAACAAAAAAGCACAGAGAGAAAGATAGTTAAGCGGAAAAACATTTTAATGATTGATGATTTAATTAATTTCTAAAAGAAAGACATTAATTAATTTAATTTGTTACAGTTAGTGATACAAATCTATTAGTTGAAACCGTTTTTTCTCTTAAATAAAAGTTAAATGAGCTTTTTGTGCTACTAGGGTTTCAATTGAATTTTACGTATTTTTATGTATCAAAAAAAAAAATTGAATATGCCTTATAACAAATTTGAAGAGTATAATATTAATATCACAGACGACACTAAAAATCGCTTTAAAGACATAATTAAAGATATAGGTGAAGATGTGGAAAGAGAAGGTTTGCTCAAAACGCCTGAGCGCGCTTCAAAAGCGATGAAATTTTTAACACAAGGCTATCATCAAGATGCAGCGGAGATTCTTAAAAGTGCAATGTTTAAAGAATCTTACAACGAAATGGTAATCGTAAAAGACATTGAGCTTTACTCGTTATGCGAACACCACATGTTACCATTTTTTGGAAAAGCGCATATTGCCTATATACCAAACGGACAAATTGTAGGGCTTAGCAAAATACCAAGAATTGTAGATGTTTTTGCACGACGATTACAAGTACAAGAGCGCTTAACAGAGCAAATATTAGACTGTATTAACGATACTTTAAAACCACAAGGAGTAGCTGTTGTAATTGAAGCCTCTCATATGTGTATGATGATGCGTGGTGTGCAAAAGCAAAACTCTGTAACAACTACATCAGGGTTTAGAGGTCAATTTGAAAAAATTGAAACGCGAAATGAGTTTTTAAAGCTCATAAGCGAAAAATTGTCATAATACTATTTTGGTATGTTTCTTGTTATAATATAAAGTATAACAACACATTATAAATTATGAATTTAGAAGGATTAAGCAAATACAAAAAACTAGCATTAAGTATTCTTTTTGATGCTATTGGTTTTATTACCATTATAGATATTATTTGGGCACCACTTTCAGGGGTTTTGATGGCTAAAATGTATAGTGGAAACAAAGGTAAGGTTGCTGGTGTTATATCTTTTATAGAAGAGATTATACCAGGACTAGATATTATACCAACTTTTACAATTATGTGGTTTTATACCTATGTATTCAGTAAAGAGAAAGAAACAGTTATAGAAATTAAATAAAAAAAGCGTTCTAAATGAACGCTTTTTTTATAACTGTATTACAAGGCTTAATTTATTGAACTGTTATAGGGAAAGTAACCTCTACATCAGTACTTCCTCCAGCAGCAGCAGCTGTTCCATCGTTAGGTTTTGTTGGCTCATGCTTTAAGATGATAGTTAAAGATCCTGTACCAGCAGCTCCTGTAGTTAATGTAGACTCAATTCCAATTGGGTTGTTGTTTACATCCATGTCATCTTTAGTAATAGTGATGTCATTAATTGTTGAAGAAAAGAAAAACTCGTGTTCATCGCCTTCTTCTTCAACTTCTAAAGTAATGTTATCAGCAGGACTTTCGGTTTCATTTAAAAGTTGTAATGTACCTGTGTAAGTTGTGCTTGCTGCTAAAGGACCAGAAACAGTAGTAGTTCCGTCTTCACCACCTTCACCATCTAAATCTTGAAAAGTTAATGTAACTACGTTTGTACCATCACTTAAAGTGTAAGTTACAGTAGTGATTAATTCTTCCTCATGGTCGTGGTCATCGTGATCGCCATCATCGTCACTTGAACAGCTTACAAGTGCTAAACTTGAAACAAAGAATAAAGCTAAGAGTTTTATTGTTTTAATAGATTTTAAATTTTTCATGATTTTTGTTGTTTTAGTAATTTATTTTAATTTTTAAATTGAAGTTCCTACCCAATTCATCAGCAAAGTACCTTAGTCTGTTAAGATGTTCTCTGTAAGATGTGTTAAATAGGTTTTCTATATTAAATTCTAGTTTTAAGTTCCCTTTTTTAAACGCTTTAAAGTTCATTGAACTGTTAAAACCAAATAGGGAATAGGCAGATGGCGTAGAGCTAATATCTACATACACATCTTCTTGCGAAATAGGGTTGAAGGTGTAAAAATTGTAATCAGGATATCTGTTTTGTTGTAATACAGTTTTGTGACTTAAACCTATAGTTAACTGGTTTAGGTCTTCGTTATAGTAAGATATTCTGTTTGAAAAATTAGTAGCAGGCATAAGTATTAAAGGAATGTCATCGGATTTGTTGTCACCTTTTAATAGGCTTATGCTTCCGTTATAATTAAATGAGTTGCTAATTTTCTTATTTACATCTATATCAACACCAAATATTTGCGCGTTAATTTGATTGTATTCCCAAACAGGAAAAGCACCTCTTATTGTGGTGGTAATTCCAACAGGAATGAGTTGTATATAATCATTTATATACTTGTAATACGGACTAATTGAAAATCCGAAATTTTCATTATTACGTTCAAAAGAAGCCACAAATTTATGGGCAACTTCTTTATTTAGTGTTAGCAAACCTGTTTCTATTCTTGCTGCACTATGGTGTAAACCGTCACTAAACAATTCTGACGGATTAGGAACTCTTGTTGCTAATCCGTAATTAAGATATATTGACATATCGTTATTAAATTGTTTTGAATACCCAAGATTAGCAGATATGTTATGGTATGAAAACTCAGGATAAGTCAATATTTGAGAATTGTCAGTTGTGTTTGATTCAAACTGAGGGAATAACTCATCATAGTTATTGTCTTCCCAGTCAGAAATATTATACCATTTTGTGGCTTCTATCCTCGAGTAATCATAACGTATTCCTGCACTTAATTCAGCAGTATCACTTACGTCATAGTTTCCTATAGCATAAATACTTGCATCGTATTTGTCAAAATCGGGAATTAAAGGACTTGCTCCAGTACCAGAGATAGCATCGTTTTGTTGATAACGCACCATGATACCTGTGTCAATTTTAAGGTCATCTATATAATCAATATGCAAATTAGATTGTAAAGCGTTTGTAAATAATCTAAGATCAATAACTGGTGTGTTAGCTAAATCACCTCTTCTTAAATCAAACTCTTTACGTCTATTAATTTGTAAATCATATTGAACAGATAGTTTCCCTAAACCCTTAAAACGTTTGTAAGCTTCAATTTTTCCTAAATGATGTAAAATTTCTTGCTTTGGATAATCTATATCATAAGAAAAATCTTCAATAACTCTAGGTTCTTTACTGTTAATAGCTGTAACCAAATCGTTTACATTACCAATGTGTGACGATTGTAGAATAGCTATTTCATTGCTTACTACACTGTAATAAGCATCAAAACCTTTTTCAAAGCTATTGTAACCAGCTGTTAAAGAAGCGTTGAAATTTTTAAGTCCACTATTTGTTAAATAGTAATCAGGTGCTTTAAAATCTCCAAACTGCTTATAACTAGATTGTAGCTTAGCATAATAACCCGATTTAAACGTTTTTACGAGTTCGGTATTGATATTACCTCCACGACCATTTGAGTTTAATGATAGTATTGTGCTTCCAAATAAACTATCTACAGGAGAATATTTTTTAGGCTTTACTAAAATTAATCCACCAACGGCATCACTACCATATTTTAAGGTGTTTGCGCCTTTAACAACTTCTATTTTGTTGCTGGAGTTAATATCAATATTTGGTGCATGTTCGTCTCCCCATTCTTGGTCAAATAAACGTACATTATTATTGATAATTAGTAGTCTGCTACTGTGTAAACCATGAATCATTGGTTTTACAATAGTGTTTCCAGTATTTAAAGACGAAACTCCACTTAAAGAGTTTAGTGCATCACCAAGAGATTTGTCGGTGTAATTTTCAATGATTTCTTTATTAAGAGATTGCTCTATGCTAGTGTTTTCTGTTTTAAGATTAGAATTCACAACAACTTCAGTTAACTCTTCTAAATGGTGTTCTAAATAAATTTCTTTAAACACATCATTATTAACTTGATATGAAACTGTTTTTGTTTCACAACCTATATGAGAAATAGTTAATGTTATTGTACCAGAGCATAGGTTTTCTATTTTAAACTTTCCATCAAAATCTGAAACTATATACTTGTCTTGTTCGTTTATATAGATAGTTGCAGAAGGGATGGAAGATTTATCATGGAAATCCTTAACTTCTCCTAAAAAAGTGTAATTGCAATCTTGACCATATGTATAGCAACTTAAAGCTATAAATAAGCCAAAAAATATTTTTTTCATTGTAATTGTTTTGTTTGTAATAATAGAAAATGAAGTTCTAAACAAACAAAGGAGGCCCTCTTAAGGAAAAATGTAAGCGTTGATAATCACTTAAAAAGAAGTATTGAGATACTATTATTTCGTGGTTGTCTCTTATTTCTGGGATTTCGAAATTAAACTCAGGAAGAGTGTAAGAATTATTAAGCTTAAATTTATAAAAACTACAATCTACATCTAGTGTATGAAGGTGAGTTTCACTTTCTCCATGACAAACTTCATGCTTATGATGATTGAATGCGTGTGCAAACTTTTCAGCTTCAGGTGCAAACAACCCAAGCACTAATAAAAGTGCTGATAATTTTATAAAAATATGTCGTTTTGTTTGCTGCATCAATCAATAAACCGTTTTAAACCAAACCTACGAAGCATCTTTTTTTCAAATTCCCAAAAGAAATTGAACTGACCAAAGAGCCATCCAAAAAACACCAAAAGCAGTTGGTAAAAAATGAGCCCAATAATAATAAATAAAACCCAATAAACTATAGGGTTTAAGTTTTCTTTAGTAATTCCAAGCAATGAAAAAATAGGCTTGCCTATATATGCCGAAGTTGATCCAGTTATAGCAAATACAATAAAAACCCTAATCATTTCCCACTTGTATTGTAATATCCATTTCTTTTCCAGTTTTTTAAAAAGAAATAAAAAGAACTTAAGCAAGGCATAAAAAACAGGGACACTCACTAATACTATTAACCAAACTGTATCTATAAACAAAGATGAAAGTTTATAGGAAGAGTAGAGTAAAGCAACTATAGCTATAATTGGAAAGAGTAGTTGCCAATTATGTTGTATTTCCCAGTTTTCTTTAAATTTTTTCATAGCAATTTTTGCTATGCAAATATAGTTTAAATTCTAGGAACAAAGCCTGCTAATTTTTGTTTGTAAGTGAGTTGAAAATAGATAAAGTAGTTGTACAGTTTATAATTTACCTCATAGCCATAATCAATTCCATTTTGATAGTCAATTTGCATAGCGTAAAGATCTGGATTGAATTGTTGAGGCTGCATAACACGTTGGTTCCAAGCTATAACGTATTGTAAGTTTCTGTTTTCTAAAAAATCTTGAGAGTAGTAGCCTTCAGGTCTAGCAACACTTTGTAACCAAGTATTAAAACCTGGTTCAATAATAATGATTTCATACTCTAGTTCATCATTAGTTATTCTAACTGTATCTTCTTCTGAAATTGTTTTAGGAGTAGAATTTTCAGTAACAGTTTTTGTGCTATTGCAACTAAAGACAAAAAGGGCTAACAATATTGTGTAAACAAAGGCTTTCATAGCTAAACGTTTCTGTTAAAGGTACAAAAATTATGCCTTAAATTATTGGTTTTTAACTCATTTAACACTACAAAAAAGCCAAACATTTCGTTTGGCTTTTAGTATTTATGATTTAGAAAAATTTATTTGTTTCCAAATAAACCTCCTAGAAGTCCTCCTAATCCACTTTTCTTTTTGTTTCCTCCAAGAACCATTCCTGCAACATCATCAATTACACTTCCGTCGCCATCAGCATCAAGTATAGATTCTAAAAAACTTTGTTCTTGTTGTGGAGAGTTTCCTTTAATTAAACCTCCTAAAAGTCCTTCAAGTCCTGATTGACTAGATACATTACTTTGTCTACTTTCTTTACCTAAAACACCCATTAAAATAGGAGCAGCTACTTTAAGTATTTGTGCTACAGAAGCAGCATCCATACCAGATTTAGCTCCTAAGGTATTAGTTACATTTTGTTGCTTGTTTCCAAGTACATGTCCTAAAATTTTGCTTCCATCGTCTAGCACACTAGAGTCAACACCACCACTAAATAATCCACCAAGATTATCTAAGATACTTCCATCGTGTTTAGAGTTGTTTAATGCGCCTAATAATCCTTCAGCTCCTTGAGGAGTAGAAGCATTACGTTTCATAGCTTGCATTAAAACAGGCAAAGCCATTGTTAATACACTACTTGTTTTGTCTTCTGGTTGATTGGTTTGCCCAGAAACTCCACTAATGATAGTTTTTCCTAGGTCGCTGTTTAATAAGTCTAGTATACCTGACATGATTTTTAATTGTTATTTGGTTAATAAAATGACTATACAATTTACAAAAAAAGTCCTAATTGTATTAATTAGGACTCACTTTTAATGATTTGGTCACATTATTATTTTAGCAACTCTATAATTTGAGTGGCTAGTTCGGTTCCAATTCTATCTTGTGCTTCGTTTGTTGCAGCTCCTGTATGAGGTGTAAGCGATAACGAAGGATTCATTAATAATTGAATTTCTGGTTTAGGTTCTTTTTCAAAAACATCTAAAGCAGCACTTGCAACTTTACCTGATGTAATGGCTTCTACCAAGGCAACTTCATTAATGACACCACCACGAGCAGCATTAGCTAAAATTACACCATCTTTCATAGTGTCAAACTCGGCTTTGTCAATAACGTAGTCTTTTTGAGCAGGTACATGAAGTGTAATAAAATCTGATTGTTTTAAAACGTCTTCTTTTGAAATGGTTTTGATTTCAAAACTTAATTTTTGACCATCAAAAAACTCTAACTCTAAATCGGTTTTTTCAATAAAAGGGTCAAATGCAAGTACTTTCATACCAAGTCCTAAAGCTACTTTTGCTGTAGCTTGTCCTATTCTACCAAAACCAATTACACCTATTGTTTTTCCTTTTAATTCAGTTCCTTTAGAATAGTTTTTCTTAAGACCTTTAAAATTACTATCACCTTCTAAAGGCATATCTCTATTAGATTGATGTAAAAATCTTGAAAGACCTAATAGGTGAGCAAAAACAAGTTCAGCAACCGAATGAGAAGAAGCTGCTGGTGTGTTTATAACGTGAATGCCTTTGCTGCGAGCATAGTCAACATCAATATTATCCATACCAACACCACCACGACCAATGATTTTTAAATTTGGACAATTGTCGATAATGTCTTTTCTAACTTTAGTTGCACTACGCACTAAAAGTACATCTATTTGATTGTCGTTTAAATAATTTGCCAATTGCTCTTGAGCAACTGTTGTAGTGTTTACTTCAAAACCTGCATTTTCTAAAGCATCAATACCACTTTGAGAAACACCATCGTTTGCTAATACTTTCATTATTTAAGTTAAAAGTTAAAAGTTATGGACTAAAAGCTGTGAAACAATTAGCTTAAACTTTTAGGGTTAATTATTTTTTATAATTTGAGTAAAACCAACTGCATACTGCAACTGGTTTACTGATTTTTGAATTATGCTTTTCGTTCTAATTCGCTCATAACTTCAACAAGTACAGCAACACTTTCTAACGGAAGTGCATTATACATTGAAGCTCTGTAGCCACCAACACTTCTATGACCATTTAAACCATTAATTCCTGCATCTTTTACCATAGTATCAAATGTTTCTTTAAGGTCTTCGTTTTCAAGAGTAAACGTAGCATTCATATTTGAACGGTCTGCTTTTGTAGCGAATCCTTTAAAGAGTGGGTTTAGGTCAATTTCAGAATAAATTAACTGTGCTTTTTTCTCGTTTTCTTTTTCAATAGCTTCAATACCTCCTAGGTTTTTTAACCATTCTAGAGTAAGCATTGATGTGTATACTGCAAAAACAGGAGGTGTATTAAACATACTACTTTTATCAATATGCACTTTATAATCCATCATTGAAGGGATTTTACGAGATACTTTTCCTAGTACATCTTCTTTAACAACAACTAGAGTAGTACCTGCTGGACCCATATTTTTTTGAGCTCCTGCATATATAATGTCGAACTTTGAAAAATCTAGTTGA
Source organism: Meridianimaribacter flavus (assembly GCF_004366715.1). Taxonomy (GTDB): domain Bacteria; phylum Bacteroidota; class Bacteroidia; order Flavobacteriales; family Flavobacteriaceae; genus Gaetbulibacter_B; species Gaetbulibacter_B jejuensis. The sequence goes on along the minus strand of NZ_SOQZ01000002.1, from coordinate 225,909 downwards.
CGAGAAAAAATATCACTACTCATGTCACATACCATAGGAATAGGACAATCAGGAAATTCTTTTATCTGTGTTCCAAAAATGGTGTTGTTTGATGTACAGTGAAAATAATCGTAATCAGTTGGGATATCATATCCTTTCGGGATATAGTTATAGTTAGCATCTTTAGAAGACGCTACTTCGTAAATATCGTCATAAATTTGAGCTTCTTTAATGGCTTTAGCACTCCAAGTACCTGTATTAAGGTAACCAGCTCTTTTTTCTAACATGTTAAGCGCAACCATTAAAAACTGAGTACTTGCTCCACCTTGAAGAAATAATGCCTTGTAGCCTTTACCTTCTAGACCTAAAAGTTCAAGAGCTAAAGCTCTGGCGTTTTCCATAACGTCTACAAACGCTTTACTACGATGGGATATTTCTATTAGCGATAAACCGTTGTCGTAATCTAAAACTGCTTGAGCAGATTTTTCAATAACTTCTCTTGGTAATACGCAAGGTCCTGCGCTAAAATTGTGTCTTTTCATTCTTGTAAATGTTTAAATGTAGTCTTGACAAAGGTGGTAAATTCTATTAAAAAAGTCGTTAAATAATCTATAATTTATCAACTATATTTTTAACAAAAATTCAATGGTATCTACATTATCTGCATAATCCCAAAGATTTGGTTTTTGAGTGTTGCCAAAAGCAATTTCAGATGCAAAAATACCATTGGAAACTATACATTGAATTTTGTCAGAATCTTCAGTTAGTGTTTCTTTAAGTGTGTCAATACTATCATAATATTCATAAAATACAGTTGCTATTGGCGAAGCGTAGCTTTTATCTTCTTTAATCATTAAAAACCCGTTCTCAAGCATATCAAATTCACTCATTAAATATACTGCTTTGTTGTAGTCGTAATTGTTAGCGTATTTAGCTTGATTGATAATAGGGTTCCATTTATACATTGCCTTAAAGAACTTATCAAAATCATAACCTTTTGGTACAAATAACTTAGAAACACTCCTACAGCCTAAGCCATAGTATCTAAAAATATCTTCAGATAAACTATCTAGTTGTTCTTCAGTTTCATTTCCTGTGAGTATAGCAACCGAATTTCTATTTTTTCTAATTATAGAAGGTTTGTCTTTAAAGTAATATTCAAAATAGCGTGCGGTATTATCACTTCCTGTAGCTATTACAGCGTCAAAATTGTTTAGTTTTTCTTCTGTAAAACTAATTTTACCTTTAAAACCAGGTTCAACATACTCTATATATTTAGCTAAAAAAGGAAGTAAACTCTTATCGTTTGATGATTGCTTAACCAATACGTCATGACCAGACATTAGAACAGATAAAAAATCATGAAAGCCAACTAAAGGAATATTTCCTGCCATTATAATGGCTATTTTTTTAGGATTTACCGTATTAAAGTTATAGTTCTTAATCCATTCTTTAATGTTTTCTATTTCAAGTGATTTGCTCCAGCCTTCTAAAGCAAATAAAACATTACTTTCAGTAAACCAACCATTTTGCTCTTCGGAAATTTTAATTTGATGTTTAAAGCCATCAAAAAATAATTCGTTGTGAGGAATAGTGTCTTTTTTTGAGTAACCTTCTGTAGTAAATTGACTTAAAAACTCGCCTAATTTTACGAATGCATTAATTCTTTGTTCTAAATTCATTCTTAGTTTGGTTATGAATTGTTTTGGCTTTATTTTTGTTGTGCAAAGTTAGAAAAATGAAAGTGAACCTGAGTTTTATTTTATGGATTAAATAAAATTCAAAAAACCAAGAACAACCTATGGCAATAATTATAACAGACGAATGCATAAACTGTGGTGCTTGTGAACCAGAATGCCCAAATACAGCAATTTATGAAGGTGCTGACGATTGGAGATATAATGATGGAACTAGTTTATCTGGTTCGGTAGTGTTACCAAACGGAAAGCAAGTAGATGCCGATGAGGCACAAGAACCTATTAGTGATGAAATTTATTATATAGTTCCTGATAAGTGTACTGAGTGTAAAGGGTTTCATGAAGAGCCGCAATGCGCAGCAGTATGTCCTGTGGATTGCTGTGTGCCTGATGACGACCATGTTGAAACAGATGAAGAGTTGTTAGGAAAACAAGCATTTATGCATCCTGAGGATTAAAAAAACATTTTTAAGTATTAAAATTTAAAAAACCTCAAGTTTAACTTGGGGTTTTTTGTTAGCTATATCTTATTTTAGTAAAAAAAATATAATGCGTTATATAAGTGTAATTTGTGTTTTGGTTCTTTTTTTGTTTTCGTGTAATGAAACACAAAATAATGTTGATGATTTGCCTCAGTCGGTAAATTGGAACGAAAGAAAAGCAACAACGGTAAATGATTCATTATTAAAAAATAGTGGAAGTACTTACTTGTCAGTCTACTCGCAGATTTATAGTTTAACCGAACATAGAACACATAATCTTACAGCTACAATAAGCATGCGAAATGTGAGTAGAACAGATACTATTTATCTTAAAGCGGCAGATTTGTATGATACTCATGGTGATTTAGTAAAAAAACATATTGATTTTCCTGTGTTTTTAAAACCGTTGGAAACATTGGAGATTGTAATAAAAGAATCTGATAGAAGTGGAGGTACAGGAGGTAATTTTGTTTTTGATTGGGTAACGCCAAACAATGCTCCTGAACCCTTATTTGAAGCTATAATGATTTCTACTATGGGACAACAAGGCTTGTCGTTTAGTACACAAGGTAAGCGTATTCGTTAAAAATTTTATGGAGTATTGAATTAAAACTAGTGCTTGTAAATTGATTTAACTTCCTTTTTATTTAGTGTTATTATTTTGTTGTTGGTTTTGTCTATTTATCTACCTTTGCACACGCTAAACCAAACACTTGGTTTTATATATTAAATTTAATTGCCAAATAAACTATGAAAGCAGGAATTGTAGGATTGCCAAACGTAGGTAAATCAACGTTGTTCAATTGTTTGTCTAATGCTAAAGCGCAAAGTGCAAACTTTCCGTTTTGTACTATCGAGCCTAACGTAGGAGTGGTAAATGTACCAGACCCAAGACTCGAAAAACTTGAAGAATTAGTAAAACCTGAGCGTGTTATTCCTGCAACTGTTGAGATTGTTGATATTGCAGGTTTAGTTAAAGGAGCAAGTAAAGGTGAAGGTTTAGGAAATCAATTTTTAGCAAACATTAGAGAAACTGATGCAATTCTACATGTGTTACGTTGCTTTGATAATGATAATATTGTACATGTTGATGGAAATGTAAACCCTATAAGGGATAAGGAAACCATTGATATGGAACTTCAGCTAAAAGATTTAGAAACCGTTGAAAAGAAACTTGACAAGGTTAAGCGTGCTGCAAAAACAGGAAACAAAGAAGCACAAAAAGAAGAAGAAGTTTTAAGTAAGATAAAAGCAGGCTTAGAGTCTGGAGTTTCTGTGAGAGCTGTTGAAGTTTCTGAAGATGATTATTTAGAATTCGTTAAGCCGCTACAATTTATAACAGATAAACCAGTAATGTATGTTTGTAATGTTGATGAAGGTTCTGCTGTTTCAGGTAATGCTTATGTTGAACAAGTAAGAGAAGCTGTAAAAGATGAAAATGCCGAAGTATTGGTGTTAGCTGTAGGTACTGAGGCAGATATTAATGAGCTAGATGATTATGAAGAACGCCAAATGTTTTTACAAGACATAGGTCTAGAAGAACCTGGTTCATCAAAATTAATTAGAGCTGCTTATAAGCTATTGAGTCTTCAAACGTATTTTACTGCTGGTGTTAAAGAGGTTAGAGCATGGACAGTAAATATTGGAGCAACTGCACCACAAGCTGCAGGAGTAATTCATACCGATTTTGAAAAAGGTTTCATTCGTGCTGAAGTAATCGCTTACAGTGATTACACAAGCTATGGTAGCGAAGCAAAAGTTAAAGAAGCAGGAAAGATGCGAGTTGAAGGTAAAAACTACATTGTAAAAGATGGTGATGTTATGCATTTCCTATTTAATGTATAATGTTATTTTTTTATGTGACTTTGTTAATATGTTGTGTCTAAACTTTAAAAGCAAAGACTAAGTCTTGTGATGTAATAAGTTAGCTAAACATATGCCCTCTATAAAAACAGAAACTTTAATCAATGCGAATATAAAATTGTGCTTTGATTTAGCTCGAGATGTAGCTATTCATGAACAATCCCTAGACAGAGCCTCATTAAGAGCTGTATCTGGTAAAACTTCAGGAATATTAGAATTAGGTGAATGGGTGAGTTGGGAAGAAGAGCATTTTGGGTTTCTTCAACATTTAACATTGAAAATTTCAGAACTTGAAGCACCTAATTATTTTGTAGAAGAAATGGTTGAAGGTATTTTTGAGTCCTTTCGTAATGAATTTCACTTTAAAGCTTACGGAGAAAAAACGTTACTTGTAAATGTTCTTAGTTTTGAATTGCCTTATGGATTTTTAGGAAAAATGACTAAGAAGGTAATTATGAGAAATTATGCCAAAAGTTTACTTAAAAGTAGGGTTGAATATTTAAAATCAGCTATTGAAGATTCAGCTAAAAAATAGATTTGCTCCTCATTAGCAAATTTTTAACCTCTTAGCCTACGTTATCAACGACATAGGCTTTTTTATTGTTAATTACTTTATGGGTTGTGTATTTCATTTTTTAAAGTGATATATTATATTAGCATCCTATCACTAAATTCACTCAATTCTATGTCAGAACAAACCAATTATACCGAAGATAATATACGCTCACTCGACTGGAAAGAACATATTAGAATGCGTCCAGGAATGTATATTGGTAAACTTGGTGATGGCTCATCTCCAGACGATGGTATTTACATTCTTTTAAAAGAAGTATTAGATAACTCTATTGACGAGTATGTCATGGGAGCAGGAAAAACCATTGAAATTTCCATACAAGGAAACAAGGTTATAGTTCGCGATTACGGACGTGGTATTCCGCTTGGTAAAGTTGTAGATGTTGTGTCTAAAATGAATACAGGTGGTAAGTACGATTCTAGAGCGTTTAAAAAATCGGTAGGACTTAATGGTGTTGGTACAAAAGCTGTAAATGCATTATCAAACTATTTTAGAGTAGAATCTACACGTGATGGAAAATCAGCTTCAGCAGAGTTTGAACAAGGAAATCTTACAAACCAAGAAACTTTAGACGATACATCAAGACGAAAAGGAACCAAAGTATCTTTTATTCCTGACGAAACCATATTTAAAAACTATAAGTATAGAAATGAGTATGTAGAAAAAATGCTCAAAAACTATGTGTACTTAAATCCTGGATTAACCATTGTCTTTAATGGAGAAAAGTATTATAGTGAAAATGGTCTTAAAGATTTACTGTCTGAAAACATTAGTGAGACTGATGTGCTATATCCAATTGTGCATCTAAAAGGAGATGATATTGAAATAGCTTTAACTCACAGTAAAACGCAGTATAGCGAGCAATATCATTCTTTTGTTAACGGACAAAATACCACTCAAGGAGGTACGCACTTAGCGGCTTTTAGAGAAGCTTTAGTGAAGACCATTCGTGAATTTTACGGTAAAAACTATGAAGCTTCTGATGTTAGAAAATCTATAGTTGCTGCTATTTCAATAAAAGTAATGGAGCCTGTTTTTGAAAGTCAAACGAAAACAAAATTAGGTTCAACTGATATGGGAGGCGATTTGCCCACTGTAAGAACTTATGTAAATGACTTTATAAAAACATACTTAGACAACTTTTTACATAAAAACCCTGATACTGCTGAGAAAATTCAACGTAAAATTTTACAGGCAGAACGTGAGCGTAAAGAATTGTCAGGAATTAGAAAACTTGCAAAAGACAGAGCTAAAAAGGCAAGTCTTCATAATAAAAAATTAAGAGACTGTCGTGTTCATTTTGGTGATACTAAAAACGAAAGAAACTTAGAAACTACCTTATTTATTACTGAGGGAGATTCTGCATCGGGAAGTATTACAAAGTCTAGAGACGTGAATACTCAAGCGGTTTTCAGCTTAAAAGGAAAACCTTTAAACTGCTACGGACTAAGTAAGAAAATTGTATACGAAAACGAAGAGTTCAACCTATTACAAGCAGCCTTAAATATTGAAGAGTCATTAGAAGACTTACGTTATAACAATGTGGTTATCGCTACTGATGCCGATGTTGATGGTATGCATATTAGATTGTTGTTGATTACGTTTTTCCTGCAATTTTTCCCAGAAGTTATAAAAGAAGGTCATTTATATATATTACAAACACCTTTGTTTAGGGTTCGTAATAAGAAAAAAACCATTTATTGCTATACAGACGAAGAGCGTCTAAATGCTATAGAAGAATTAAAACCAAAACCAGAAATCACACGATTTAAAGGTCTTGGTGAGATTTCACCAGATGAGTTTAAACACTTTATTGGCGAAGATATTCGTTTAGATCCTGTAATGTTAGACAAAGACATGTCTATTGAAGAATTACTGTCGTTTTACATGGGTAAAAACACACCAGACAGACAAGAATTTATCATTAATAACCTTAAAGTTGAGTTAGATATCGTTGAGGAGAGTGTATGAGAACCAACAACTCAAAAGTTAGAAATGTGATAATATCGGTATATTTTATACTGATAGTGCTTGCCATATTTTTTGCAACCGTTTTTAGCGCATTCAAGGATTTAACTAGCAATCCGTTACTTACGTTTGTTATTATAGCTTTAAGTTTTGCGTTTTTGTTCTTTGTGGTGCATAGTATTTCTAAATATTTTGAGTATGATAGTGATGGACTTAAAGTAGTAGTGTCTAATAAAGGTTTATTGCTTTCAGATCATTTTAACTATCGTGAGCATACTGTAGAGTTTGAAAAAGAAAATCTCACAGGATATAAGTTTGTGAATTTTATAATTTATAAAGGCTTAATACTTTATATTAAAGATAGAAGAGGACACACAAAAAAAGAACGTTTTAATGTAACTTTGGTTTCTAAAAAAAAGCGCAAGTATATAAGACAGTCATTGAGTAAAATGATTAAACTAAACCGAAAACAACACTAATTAATGAGCGAAGAAAAAGACGATTTGTTGAATGAACATGACGATAATCAGGAAACAATTACCAGAGTTACTGGTATGTATAAAGACTGGTTTTTGGATTACGCATCGTATGTAATTCTAGAACGTGCTGTACCAGCAATTGAAGATGGTTTTAAACCAGTTCAACGACGTATTATGCACTCTATGAAAGACTTAGATGATGGTCGTTATAACAAAGTGGCTAATATAGTTGGTCATACTATGCAGTACCATCCTCATGGAGATGCAAGTATTGCTGATGCCATGGTACAAATTGGTCAAAAAGATTTACTCATTGATACCCAAGGAAACTGGGGAAATATTCTTACAGGAGATAGTGCTGCAGCATCGCGTTATATTGAAGCACGCTTATCTAAATTTGCTTTAGATGTGGTGTATAACCCAAAAATTACTGAGTGGCAAGCTAGTTATGACGGTCGTCGTAAAGAGCCTGTAAATCTTCCGGTAATGTTTCCGTTATTATTAGCTCAAGGTGGAGAAGGTATTGCAGTTGGACTGTCAACTAAAATTTTACCGCACAACTTTATTGAGTTAATAGACGCTTCTGTTAAACACTTAAAAGGAAAGCGCTTTACAATATATCCAGATTTCCCTACTGCAGGAATCGCTGATTTTACGAACTATAATGATGGAAACAGAGGAGGTAAAGTTCGTGTTAGAGCAAAAATTTCTCAGTTAGATAAAAATACTTTAGTAATTACCGAAATTCCTTTTGGTACTAACACCTCTTCATTAATTGATTCTATCCTTAAGGCGAATGAAAAAGGAAAAATCAAGATTAAAAAGATTGAAGACAATACTGCAGCAGAAGTAGAAATACTTGTGCATTTACCTAACGGAATTTCGCCTGATAAAACCATTGATGCACTTTATGCATTTACCAATTGCGAGACCTCAATTTCTCCATTAGGTTGTGTTATTGAAGATAACAAGCCATTGTTTATTGGTGTTTCTGAAATGCTACGTCGTTCTACAGACAATACTGTTCAGCTTTTAAAAAGTGAATTAGAAATAAAGCTAGGAGAGTTTGAAGAGCAGTGGCATTTTGCATCTTTAGAGCGTATTTTCATTGAAAACAGAATTTATCGTGATATTGAAGAAGAAGAAACTTGGGAAGGTGTTATAAAAGCTATAGATAAAGGACTTCAGCCACATATTAAACATCTAAAACGCGCAATTACTGAAGACGATATTGTTAGATTAACCGAAATACGAATTAAGCGTATTTCAAAATTTGATATTGAAAAAGCACAACAAAAAATTGATGCTCTTGAAGAACAAATCGCTGAAGTAAAACACCATTTAGATAACCTTATCGACTATGCTATTGCTTATTTTGAGCGATTGAAAAAAGACTATGGTGAAGGTAAGGAGCGAATGACTGAAATTCGTGTGTTTGATGATGTTGATGCTACAAAAGTTGTAATTAGAAACACAAAACTTTATGTGAATAGAGAAGAAGGTTTTGTAGGTACTTCGCTTAAAAGAGATGAATATGTGTGTGATTGTAGTGATATTGATGACATTATAGTGTTTACACGAGAAGGTAAAATGATGGTTACCAAAGTGGATTCAAAAACATTTATAGGTAAAGATATCATTCACGTAGCTGTATTTAAGAAAAAAGACAAGCGTACCATCTATAATATGATTTATAGAGATGGAAAAGGAGGTCCAACGTATGTAAAACGTTTTGCCGTAACTTCAATAACTCGAGATAGAGAGTACGATTTAACTAATGGCTCGAAGAGTTCTTTAGTGTATTATTTCTCTGCTAATCCTAATGGTGAAGCAGAGGTGGTAACCGTTTTGTTACGTCAAGTAGGAAGTATCAAAAAACTAAAATGGGATTTGGATTTTGCCGATGTACTTATAAAAGGTCGAGCTTCTAAAGGAAATTTAGTTACTAAATACTCTGTAAAACGCATTGAGCTTAAAGAAAAAGGAGTTTCGACTTTAAAACCAAGAAAAATTTGGTTTGATGATACAGTACAACGATTAAATGTTGATGGTAGAGGAGAGCTGGTTGGTGAGTTTAGAGGAGAAGACCGTATTTTAATCATAACTCAATCTGGTATAGTAAAGACTATTATTCCTGAAATTACCACGCATTTTGATGACGATATGATTGTCATGGAAAAATGGGTGCCTAAAAAGCCTATTTCAGCTATATATTATAATGGCGAAAAAGAGTTGTACTATGTCAAGCGTTTTTTAATTGAGAATGAAGGAAAGGAAGAAGTTTTTATCTCGGAACATCCTGAGTCTCGTTTAGAAATTGTTTCAACCGATTGGAAACCTATTGCCGAAATTGAATTCACCAAAGAAAGAGGTAAAGACCGTAAACCTAATTTAGAAATCAATCTTGAAGAGTTCATAGCTATTAAAGGAATTACAGCTTTAGGGAATCAACTAACAAAAGATAAAGTAAACCAAGTAAGCTTACTTGAACCATTGCCTTATGAAGCTCCAGAGGAAGTGCCTGCTGATGATATAGAGGTTGTTGACGAAACTGAAGTTAGTAATGATGACAATGCTCCTAAGGCATCAAGCGACAATAAGCCAGAGTCGAATTCATCAAACAGTTCAACTAATAATGACGACAACAATTTTGAAACTGATGAAGAAGGACAAATTACACTGTTTTAAGCTTTAATTAGCTAAGAACAAAATTTACTTGTTCTTGTTTTTTGTAACTCTGTAGTTTAAAAATTCTACAAACAGTGAAAATGCTATAGCAAAGTACAAATATCCTTTTGGTATAGCTCCAACAGTTTGTCCAAAAACAGAAGTGTGAGATAAATGCGCAGCTTCAGTAATAAGCATAAAACCAATAAGTATTAGAAACGCTAATCCTAATATTTGCATACTTGGATGAGTGTCTATAAATTTTCTAATTGGGTTTGCAAAACCTATCATGATTATTATTGAAATAACTACAGCAATAATCATAAGCACTAAAGCGTAATTGTGGTTTGGGTGTAAACCATTGGTCATTCCTACTGCAGTTAAAATAGAGTCTACAGAAAAGATAAAGTCAATAATCAAAATTTGAGTAATGGCTTGCGATAACGAGGTGATTTTTTTGTGTTTTACATTGTTTTCATCATGGCTTGGGGTTTCAACTTTTTCTCTAATTTCAGAAGTGCTTTTATAGATAAGAAAAAGTCCACCAGCAAATAAAATAATAGCTTGCCAACTAATACCAACATGTAGCCAAGAGTTATCTATCGTATAAAAAGGCTCTTTAAGTCCAATTAAAAAGGAAACGAAAAACAACAAAATAATACGTTGTAACATGGCTAGTAGTAAACCAATGTTTGTGGCTTTGCTACGTTGGTGTTCAGGTAGCTTGTTGGCAGCAATAGATATGAAAACGATATTATCTATTCCTAAGATGATTTCAAGGAATGTCAATGTTAACAATGCCATTATAGCATCTGGTGTAAGTAAAAACTCTAACATTTTTTAATCGATTTTAGTGGCAACTCCTTTTTCAACGCGATTAGGTCTATTTTGCTCTTTTACAGCATAGGTGTATTCAAACGTATATGAATTGTCAGTTGTATTTAGAATTTTCATGTGTATAGCTTTTGCTTCTTGTGTAGACTTAGGGTGTAGTTTTTTTAAAATAAACTCGCAGTCATTTATCCATCGTACAGAAGACGAATCAGCTTTTCCTTCAATAAAATCAATACTATAATCTTCCGTTCTGGTAAATTTTGCAGTTTTCTCTACACCATTGTCGAGATAAGAAAATTCAAAAGTTCCTGTTTTGTAATCACTACAATTACGTTCAGTTTGAAAACAGCTCGAAAACAAGGCTAAAAAGCAAATACAAATAAGTAGTCTCATAAAAGTTAATTGTAATACAAAATTACGAAAAGAAACCTACCAATTTATTTGTTGCTATTATAAAAAGAATGTGAGTAAAACTATTTAACAAAATCTTCAAAAGTACCATCGTCATAAAAAATTACAATTCTATTTATTTTCTTTTCAGATGAATTTGAAGTAGGAGAAGGTGATTGGGTTATTGTTTCAATAGTTTTAATTTCGGGTTGAACAATTTTTTGCTTTTCGGTAGCAGGAAATTCTCCCTTACCATTCATTAACCAATACAATTCAACTTCGGGATAGGAGTGTAGCACTTTCAAAACAAAATCTAAACTAGGCTTATTTCGTCCTGAAAGTATATGCGAAATACTAGAGCGTTGCACACCAATTTTTTCTGCAAAAGACGATGCACTTTCACCATAAAAATCGATGACTTTTTGTAGTCGGATAATGAATTCTTCGTTGTTTATCATTGTAAACACACAAATTTAAGATTTGGTGTTACAAATGTAACAAATAATATGATATGTAGATTATTATTGTTTCATATTTAATAATTTTATATATATTATAACTTTAATTGAAGTGTATTAAATGACTGATAAATAATAATTTAAATAAATAAATATATAAATGTTAAAAATAAGATGGTTGAATAAACTGTTCCCAGTTTAAAAATTAAATTTTCTGTTTACAAGTGTATTTATTTCATCAATTTTTTGTGTTTACAATTGTAAATTTACAATTGTATACCTTTGTAGTATTAAAGAAAATCTATGGATATTGAATTGATTAAAAACGCCTATAGTTTTAGTAAGGAAAAGTCATTGCATCATCGATATATTTGTAATGATCATATTGTTTCTTTGCTTAATAATTTATCATCAAATTTTAGTGTTGATGTCATTGGAGAATCGGTTAATGGAGAAGATATTTTTTCTGTTACTGTTGGTAAAGGTGATAAACGTTTATTGTTATGGTCGCAAATGCACGGTAATGAAAGCACAACTACAAAAGCGCTTTTTGATGTGTTTAACTTCCTTGCGTCTAATAATAGTTACGCTAAGGCTATTTTAAATAACTGTACTTTAAAAATCATTCCTATACTTAATCCTGATGGTGCTAGAGCATATACACGAGTTAATGCAAATGAGGTTGACCTAAATAGAGATGCTCAAAACCTTACTCAACCAGAAAGTTTAGTTCTTAAAACGTGTTTTGAAGACTTTAAACCAGACTATTGCTATAATTTACATGGTCAGCGTACAATTTTTAGTGCAGGAAAATCCAATAACTCAGCTATAGTGTCTTTTTTGTCTCCAGCGCAAGATGAAGCTCGTAGTCTTTCTAAAAACAGAAAAATAGCTATGGAAGTGATTTCGGTTATGAATAATACGTTGCAAAAAGTTATACCTAACAAAGTTGGTATTTATGATGATGCATTTAATATTAACTGTGTAGGAGACACGTTTCAACATAAAGGTGTGCCTACTATTTTGTTTGAAGCTGGACATTTTCCAAATGATTATGCTAGAGAAGAAACCAGAGCGCTTATTTTTAATTCGCTATTAACATCTTTCAATTATATTGCAAATAATAATGTCGAAGGAGAAGGTTATGAGTCTTATTTTGATATTCCAGCAAATGAGAAGCTGTTTTTCGATATTATTATTAGAAATGCAGATGTAAATGGTGAAATTTTGGACATTGCGATTCAATATGAAGAGCGATTGAAAGAAAATTCCATCATTTTTGTGCCAAAAATTCAAAAAATTTCAAAATTAGAAAACTTTTATGCTCACAGGGAAATAAATGCCAACAATAGCAAGGTTTTAGATGCTAAAAATGGTGCTCTAAAAGTGGAAAGCGAAAACGATTTCGTTTTGATAAACAATCAAAAAACTTCATTATATCTTTAAAAAAATCACTTTTCCTTGTATTATCTTCAATAAAAATCTACTATTTTTGCTTTAAATTTAAAGAAAATTAAAAATGGCAAAATTCAAATTAGACGATATAGATCACCAAATTCTAGATATGTTGATCGATAATACAAGAGTTCCTTTTACAGATATTGCAAAAAAATTAGTTATTTCTGCAGGTACAGTACATGTGAGAGTGAAAAAAATGGAGGAAGCTGGTATTATACAAGGTTCGTCTTTGACACTTGACTATAAAAAGCTGGGATATTCTTTTATAGCTTATGTTGGTATATTTTTACAAAACACCTCTCAAACTAAATTTGTTTTAGAGCGTATTAATGAAATACCTTTTGTTACTGTAGCTCATATTACTACAGGAAAATTCAATATTTTCTGTAAAATTAGAGCAAGAAACACTGACCATGCTAAGGATGTCATTTTTAAACTAGACGATATTGATGGTGTTTATAGAACAGAAACTATGATTTCTCTTGAGGAAAGCATTAACGATAAAAAACGTTTAATGCACACTATTTTTAATGATATGTAACCATCACTAACTAATAAACATAACAAGAAGCCCTTTGCTCTAGAGTAAAGGGTTTATTTTTTGTAGTATTCAAAGGCTTCAATTATAAGTTCGTTGTCCACTAAACAATCAATTTTTGGTGTTCCTATGGCTTCTAGTAGCACAAAATTGATGTTTCCGTGTTCGTTTTTCTTATCGTGTTTTAAGAGCTCAATTATCTCAGGGTAATCATTATCATCAAAATCTACTTGAGCAAATACATTTAAAATCACTTTTTTTACTTCTTCCAAATCTGCTTCAGGGAAATTGAATAGTCTTGAAGAGATATAAGTTTCTAAAATCATACCAATAGCTATAGCTTCACCATGAAGCAAATCGGTTTTATTCGGATTACTTAAAAAGTAAGACTCTATAGCATGACCAAGTGTGTGACCATAATTAAGTGTTTTTCTAACGCTATTTTCAAAAGGATCTTTAGTAACAATAGTATTTTTTATAATAACAGATTCGTGGATAAGTGCATCTAAATCGTCAAGATTGAGTTTTGATAAGTCGGTCATTTTATCCCAATAATTTCTATCGTAGATTAAACCATGCTTTAGCATTTCAGCTAACCCTGATTTTAAATGACTTTGTGGTAAAGTGGAAAGGAAGTTAGTGTCAATTAACACCATATCACCAGAGTCAATAACACCTATTTGATTTTTTAAGCTCCCTAAGTCAACACCGGTTTTTCCTCCCACAGAGGCATCTACCATAGCTAAAAGAGAAGTAGGAATGTTTATGTATTTAATTCCGCGTTTAAAGGTACAAGCAACAAATCCGCCTAAATCGGTTACAACACCTCCACCAAGGTTAAGTATTAAGCTTTTTCGGTCTCCACCAAGCTCAGAAAGCGCATTCCAAACACCAACGCAAGTCTCAATGGTTTTATGGGTTTCTCCAGGTTCAATTTCAATAATTTCAATAGCAACATCAGTTTCTAGACGCGATAAAAACTCAGGTAAGCAATTTGTATTCGTGTTAGAATCGGTAATTATAAAAATTTTAGAAAACCTATTAGAAGCCAAATACTCATTAATGGCAGTGTAACAGTTTGAATTAAAATGAATTGTGCTGTCTTTGGTTGTAATGGAATTCATAAAATGCATCTATACTTTAAATAGGGTATGAAAATAAGTAGATTTTGATTAAAAATAGAAGATGAATAAATATATTTGCTATTATTTTGTTCAGATAATGATAGATAAAAATTTATTTGAAAACACTGAGGTTGCTTTTCAGTTAAAAAGTGACTCAGAGTTAGAGCGTGCTTATTTTTTGTTTAAAATGATTTCTCACGAGCCTTTAGTGAGAATAGGAACTGCGGCTACAAACTTTGCGCTAAAAGCACATTTACCTGTTGAAGGCTTAATTAGGTCAACTGTTTTTGATCACTTTTGTGGTGGTGTAAGTGAAGATGATTGTCTTAATGTAATTGATAAGATGTATGAAAAGGGAGTGTGTTCGGTTTTAGATTATTCGGTAGAAGGAAAAGAAGTTGAATCACATTTTGATGATGCTATGGAGAAAACCTTGAAGATCATAAGGTTTTCAGATGAAAAGGATGCGATGCCTATTGCTGTATTTAAGCCTACTGGTTTTGGTAGATTTCACTTATATCAAAAAAAAGGTGAAGGAAAAGCGTTTACTAGTGAGGAGCAAGATGAGTGGAATAGAGTAGTGGAACGATTTCATGCCGTATGTAAATTGGCAAAAGAACGCGATGTTGAATTGCTTGTTGATGCTGAAGAGAGTTGGATGCAAGATGCAGCTGATGATCTAATTGAAGAAATGATGTCTATTTACAATAAAGAAAAACCTATTGTTTATAATACATTGCAAACGTATCGTTGGGATAGATTAGATTATTTAAAGAATTTACACACTAGAGCTAAAGAAAAAGGGTTTACAATAGGTGTGAAAATTGTTAGAGGTGCATATATGGAGAAAGAACGTGAGCGTGCTGAAAAGAAAGGTTACGAATCTCCTATCTGTGAAAATAAGCTAGCTACTGACAATTGTTTTAATGATACGCTTACTTATGCTTTAGAGCATTTAAAGGATATTTCGGTTTTTATAGGTACTCATAATGAATACAGTTGTTATCTAGCTATGGACTTGATGGAGCAGCTTAAAATAGAGAAAGAAGATAACAGAGTGTGGTTTGGTCAACTTTATGGAATGAGTGATCATATTAGTTTTAATCTGGCTGATAATGGCTATAATGTTGCTAAATACGTTCCATTTGGACCAGTTAAAGATGTAATGCCATATTTGATAAGAAGAGCAGAAGAGAATACATCTGTTGCAGGACAAACGAGTAGAGAGCTTAGTTTATTAAAAACTGAAAAGAAAAGAAGAAAGCTATAAAAAAAACTCCAATCAATTGATTGGAGTTTTTGTTTATTTAAACTGATACCATTTTTTCTTTCTGTTTGGGTTATTGCCATAACCGTATCCGTAACCTTTTTTGTGCAAAGTTCCATTTAGCAGAACAGCCATATTAGGTAAGCGTTTTTCGGTGTACATGGTTTGAGCAATGTGTAATTGACGTTTGTCTATGTTATTAGCACTAACAACATAAATAAACATATCGGCAAACTTGCTAATCAATAAAGTATCAGTGACTAAACCTACTGCAGCTGTGTCTACAATGATATAATCATATTTTTTCTTTACGGTATTAAATAAGTGCTTTAGTCTGTCGCTCATTAATAATTCAGCAGGATTTGGAGGGATAGCTCCAGAAGGAATGACATCAAGAAAAGGGTTGTCTTTTGCTTTTACTATCACATCTTCAACATTTAATGATTTGTCTGAGATGAAGTTGGTTAATCCAATGTCGCTTTTAATGTTTAAATAATCATTAACCCTAGGTACTCTAATATCTGTTTCAATAATCAGAGTTCTTTTTTCTGAAAAAGAAAAAGAAGAAGCTAAATTAATTGAGGTATGCGATTTCCCTTCTTGACTAGTGGTTGATGTTACAAAAATAGTCTTACACTCAGTTTCAATTTCCTGAAGCATAAAATTGATGTTTGTTCTTATTATTCTAAAAGCTTCTGCTTTGGGTGAATAATCAATACTTTTTACTAGTCTAGCTTTTGTTTTTGATCTTGGAATATCTCCAATAAAAGGTGCTGATATTAGCTTTAAAACGTCGTTTTTAGAACGTATTTTTGTGTCAAGAATATCCAATAAATAAATAATTGATAGAGGTAAAAAAAGTCCCAAAATAAGGGCAGCTAAGTATACAGTGGTTTTTTTTGGTGATTCAGGTTTATAAGAAGCATAAGCGGTATCGATTACTTTGGCATTGGGAGTTGATATTCCAAAAGAAATAGCAGTCTCTTCTCTTTTTTGGAGTAGATATAAAAATAAAGACTCTTTAATATTTTGTTGGCGAGCTACGTCTCTAAATTGTCTTGCCTTTGTTGGTGCAGAATATATTTGAGAGCTTATTCTTGCATCTTCTCTCTTTAAACTATTAAGCGTAATTTCATTTGTTGTTTGAATATTGTTTAAACTTTGGTTTAAATTATTTCGTAAAGCAGCAATTTCATTATTAAGGTTAATAACAGTTGGGTTTTTTTCGGTTGAAGTTTTTAAAATTCTATTCCGTTGAAGGACCAGTTCATTATAACTTTTTGTTATTTGGTTTACATTACTGTCAGAAATGCCAATGTCAGCAGGTAAAAGCTCTGAATTTGTATCGTTTTCAGCTAAATAATCCTTCATGTAGTCAACTAGCTGTATTTGATTGGATGTGCTAACAAGCTTTGTTTCATTTTCCCTTTCACTTTGCAGGAAAATATCTGATTGTGTAGCAAGAGCAGTTAGCCGGTGGTTTTTTTGTAATGTTTCAGCAGTTAAATCAATTTTTTCAAGTTCGTTTGAAACAATTTCAAGTCTGCTGTTGATAAAGTCTGAAGTGGTTTGTACGACCAATTGTTTGTCGGAAATAACCTCATTGTTGTATTCTTCTACAACTTTGTCAAGTATTAACTTAGCTTTTTCCCTAATATTCTCAGTTAGCGTTATGTTAAGTATGTTTGAGGCTTCTTTTGCAGGAGCAACAGTTATCATTTTTTGATATTGCTCTACAACTTTTTCAACCGGTAACATTTGAATTTTGATGCTCTTTTCTGAAATAATATTATTTTCATTTATACTTGGAGTAATGATAATATCACCGAAACCAGTTTTAATTCTATCTCCAAATGCATATTCTCTAGCATTTGAACTTTCAATTTCCAGCAGTTCATTACTTTCTTCGTTAGAGAGTGTGAATTTTGTTGGCGATTTTATTTTTACGTATAGTGTTGTGTCTACTAAATTGAGTAATGAATCAGATTCAAAAAAACTTACAACGATTGGAGGATTTGTGTAAACCTCTTGCTCTTTTATTTTGCCTCTAAGAAAATACCTTTTGTTTAACTTTAAGTCTTTTACAACTCTTCTAATAAGAGTTCTAGATTTTATTATCTCAATTTCGTCAGCAACATTAGCAAAGTTTTTGGAGAATAAACCGTAATCTTTTAGTGCAGCTAGTTCAGGAAGTCTTTCTGATTTTTTTTCACTATTTATTTTTATTGTTGTTGTTGCTTGATATACATATGTTGCATACCTTAAATAAATATAAGCTAGACCTATACATATAATAAGAGATAATAGAATAAGTTTCCATTTTGATAAAAACAAATCGATTTTATCTCTTAATTCGTAAGATGTTGTAGGGTTGTTTTGGTTCATGCTAGTTATTTAATTAAAATTGCCGCAATGGTTGCTAATGTTGAAACAGCTGCTATGATTACCCCATTATTTTGATTGTATGATGATTGTCTAACTTTAGCGTTATTAGGCTCTACGTACAACACATCGTTTTGCTCAAGGTAGTAAATAGGAGAGTTTACGATATTAATTGACGTTAAATCAATTTTAGAGAATCTTTTTTGTCCGTCAACTTCTCTAATTAAGAGTACATTTTTTCTGTTCCCTTGAATCGTTAAATCACCTGCTAGCCCTAAAGCTTCAGGTAATGTAACCCTTTCATCTTGTATGGTAAAAGTTCCTGGTCTAGCAACTTCACCTAAAACAGACACTGTAAAATTAGCTAACCGTATATTGACAATAGGTTCTTTTATATATTCAGTAAGTTTTTCTTTTAGAAAATTTGTTGACTGAGTTCGTGTCAAGCCTCCTAATTTTATTTTCCCTAAGACAGGAAATTCAATATCTCCATTTATATCAATAAGGTAAGTTTGCATTTTTAAACTTCCTTGAGCGCTAATAACAGATGAGTTATATGATACGGCTGGTAAATTAAATGGCATTGCTGATTCAGGGTTAAGGGCTGATACGTCTATAGTAAGTAAATCATCAGTTTTATATTTTAACTCGTAGTTGTGAATATTTGACTCATCCATTACTCTTAAAGGTTCGTCTTGAAAATAAACGATATCTTTTTTAGAGGCACAAGAAGTTACTAAAATAGATAAAGCAAAGAGAGTTTTTAATAGTGTTCTTTTATACATTTTTAATGCTTTTAAGTTATTTGTTTTTCGAGTCCAAAACCTCGTATTTTGAGTTGTTAGATATATATTCAGGAATAATTTCTTTTATTAAAGATACAATTTCTAATGTTTGTATTTTCGAATTAACCTTACAAATATTAAGTATTTTAGATTCAATTTTATTTATATCTATTTGTTTGGTTTTGGCAATCATTATTTTTTCATGATAGGTTGGCTTGGTGTTTTCTCCATCAGCTAGTAATTCTTCATAAATTTTTTCACCTGGCCTCAGCCCTGTTATTTTTATATCGATATCTTCAGGAAATCTTAACCCTGAAAGGATGATCATATTTTTTGCCAAATCATAAATTTTAACAGATCTTCCCATGTCAAAGACAAATATCTCGCCGCCATTTCCCATAGCAGAAGCCTCAAGCACGAGTTGACATGCCTCAGGAATAGTCATAAAATATCGAGTGATTTCACTATGGGTTACTGTAAGTGGTCCACCAGCTTCAATTTGTTTTTTAAATAAAGGTATGACAGAGCCATTTGAACCTAAAACATTTCCAAATCTAGTGGTTATGAATTTGGTTTGACCTTTGCCTTTTAAACAATTGACGTAAAGTTCAGCAATACGTTTTGAAGCTCCCATTACATTTGTAGGATTAACAGCTTTATCAGTTGATATGAGTATAAATTTATTTACACCATGTTTTACTGAAAGACCAGCCACGTTTTTGGTACCTCTTACATTAACACTTACAGCCTCATAAGGATTGTTTTCCATGAATGGTACATGTTTGTAAGCAGCAGCATGAAAAACCAGTTTCGGTTTATAGGTGTTAAACAAATGCTCCATTCTGCCATAATCTCTAACATCTGCAACTATAGCTGTGAAGTTTTTGAAACCATTTTGGACAAATTCTTGTTGTAGGTCGTATAGTGCAGACTCAGCAGAATCTATTAAAATGAGTTTTTTGTAACTGTAGTTGTTTATTTTTCTTGCAATTTCACTTCCAATAGAGCCAGCAGCTCCTGTTATTAAGATAACTTGATTTTCATATTCGTTATTAAGGCTAGGGTTAATGATGTTTATAGGCTCTCTACCTAATAAATCTTCAATTTTAACGTCTTTAATTTGTCCAACACTCAAGTCTCCATCAATCCATTGTTGAACAGGAGGAACAATTTTAACTTTAAGACCTAATTCGAATAATTGAGCTGTAATTTGTAATAAGCGAGTAGAGTCAACACTTTGAATAGAGATGATAACTTCTTCAATGTTGTTTTTTTCTATGAAATTTTTGGTTATTTTATCTAGACCATAAACAATTAGTAAGTTTATTTTCTTTCCTATTTTACTAGGATTGTCATCAATAAACCCAACAACTTCATATCCTCTTTTAGGGTCGTTAGAAATAGCATCATATGTTATAAGTCCTGAGTTTCCAGCTCCATAAATAAGTACATTGGTAAAAGTTTTGTAGTCTTGCTGTAAGTTGTTGTAAATGGACTTAATTACTAATTTAGAGCCTACTAGCAATAATATATTAAGTAGTAGGTGTATATATATAATTGTTCCAGAAATGTTGAAAGTACTATCAAAATTAAATTTTCTACTGAAAAAAGTAGATATAATTAATATAGTAGCTAATATGTTAACACCAATTATTATATTGATAACATCTTTATATCCTGTAAATCTAACTACTCCTTTGTGGGACCCAACAGCCAAAAAACTAATTAAAGCAGCTAATACAACAAAAGGCAGTTGTTTAAGCATTAATGTGAGGTTAAAAACGAGGCTGAAATTAAATCTAATTAAGTAAGCAATAAAAAAAGTGAAAACTACAATACATAAATCAAAGATGAGCACCAACCATTTTGATGCATATCTGTTTGAAATTTTATGTAAAAGTTCCATTAACATATTCAAAAATAGGCTTTTATTGTTGAAATAACTCTATTTAGTTCATTGTCAGTTAAATTTGAACCGCTTGGTAAACATAAACCACGTTCAAATAATTCATCTGAAATCCCGTTAAGATATTTAGGAGTATCTTTAAATACAGGTTGCTGGTGCATTGGTTTCCATAATGGACGCGTTTCAATGTTTTCTTTTTCTAGCTTATGCCTGATGTTTTCTCTTGTTTTAAAATCAGGTGTTAATATGCAACTTAACCATCTATTTGAAAAACAATCTTCAGCTTCATTTAAAAACTCAATAGCGTCAATTTTATTTAATTGGTTGTAGTAAAACTCAAAGTTTTGCCTTCTTTTATTAACATATTGATCTAAAACAGTCATTTGACCACGACCAATACCTGCTAAAACATTAGACATTCTGTAATTATATCCAATATTTGAATGTAGATAAGAAGGGTCTTTATCACGAGCTTGGGTAGCTAAAAAAACAGCTTTGTCTTTTATGTTATTATCTTTTGTTACAAGAGCTCCACCTCCAGAAGTGGTAATTATCTTATTTCCGTTAAAGGATAGAATAGAGATATTAGCTAAAGTTCCACATTTTTTGTTTTTGTAAACACTGCCTAAAGCTTCTGCGCTGTCTTCGATTACTGGTATATTGTAAGTATTAGCAATACTGTTTATTTGGTCAGCTTTATAAGGCATTCCGTATAGGTGTACAGCAATAATGGCTTTTGGTTTTTTACCTTTCTTAATTCTGTCTTTTATAGCAATTTCAAGTAATTCAGGACACATGTTCCAAGTGTCTTTCTCACTGTCAATAAAAATTGGTTGAGCGCCTTGATAAATTATTGGGTTTGCAGATGCAGCAAAAGTAAAACTTTGGCATATAACTTCATCACCAGAAGAAACTCCTAGTAAAACAAGAGCTAAGTGTATTGCAGCAGTTCCTGAGCTTAACGCGGCAACTGAATTGTTGTTGCCGAGATAACCTTGGATATCTCTTTCAAAACCATCAACATTAGGTCCTAATGGAGCAACCCAATTGGTTTCAAAAGCATGATTTATGTAATGCTGCTCTTTACCACTCATGTGAGGGGAGGACAGCCAAATTCTCGATTCCATAATCAAAACGTTAAGTGTGTTTGAATGCTATCAATTTTGTTTAAACCTAGGGATTTGGAACAGTAACAGTATTTGGATGAAATTTTTTAAAGTTAACTAAATATAAATATCAACTAATAAATATCCTGAATACAAATAAACACGATAAAAAACAGTTTTTTACGTTGATATTTTTAAGATCTATAAACTATTTATTGTTTTTACTATTTCATTAGTCAATTCTGTAATAGATTTCCTCCCAAAATTGTAGTTTTTTTAAGCTTAGTATTAGTAAAACACTTTCTTTTATGAGACTAAAATTATTATCAGGTAAATATATTTACAGAAAAGAATCATATTAAGATACGTCTTCTATCTTTGGTGGTAATTCTAGAAATTTTAAAGGCTTCTTTGATAGATTCCTAATGATTTTTTATTTAGCAAGCCTCTTAAGCAAATCTACATCGTGGCCAAAAACTATAACATCCAGATTATGGATTATAAATTGAAAACAGGTTTTATTTTTTTTGATATATTCTTCAAAAGCTCATACATAATTAAATCCATTATAATACAAACGAATATACTATATTTGAACCAATCATTTAATGAGTTTTTATAAATTTTATACTGTGGTAGATTGTAAAACCATAGTTTTCTAGAATGATTATCTAATCCTTTCTAAGTTGTTTAATGAAAAGTAATCCATTTACATCATCTACTTACTCAAGAATTTGGTCTAAGCATTTTAATAAAAAAAAGCCGGATGTTTCATTTGCTTTTTTGGATGGAGTTAAGTTTGTTAAACATAGTTTATTGCCATTGTATATTAATGTGGGTAAAAACTTAACAAAAGGGGTTGGTTATGAAATAGATGAAAGTGCCAATGATTATAAAGGCAAAACAATTTTAATTTACGATGTGCCTAAATACTTTAGTATTCCTGAACTTAAGAATTACGAGAAATCAACATTAAGGCTTAAAAAAGTGTTTCAATACTTTGGGTACCTAATGGATATTTCAAATTACACTACCTATGAAGAATATATTAAAGCACAATTTAATTCAAAAAATAGGAGGGAATTTAGATCAAACATTAGAAAATTAGAAGAAAGTTTCGACATTGACTATAGATTTGTTTACAAGTCAATTGATGAGAGTGAATATGAAAAGATTTTTAATGAGTTTTATAAACTGCTTTCACTTCGATATAATGAAAAAGGAATTAACCTACATATATTGAACACTAGGGAATGGGGCTTTTATAAGGATTTGGTTTATGAAATGATACAAGAGAAAAAAGCATTAATGTTGATTATATCTGATAGAGATACTCCTATTGGTATAACATTGAATTTTTTGTCAGAAAACATATTGTTTGAAACGATTACTGTTTTTGATCCTGATTATTATAAATTTAGTATTGGTAAAACATCTATAATTAAACTATTGGAGTGGTGCTTTGAGAATAATTATGTTATTTCTGACTTTTCAAAAGGGAGTTTTGATTATAAGCAAAAATGGAGCAATATGAAATATGAGTTTAACTATCATATACTTTATGATAAAAACTCTATTAAGTCACGTCTTTTAACAAAAGCTATTGAATATTTTTTCAAATTAAAATTGTTTTTGCGTAATAAAAATTTTAGCATGTTTTACAGGAAAGTACTTTTTCTGTTTGAAGGAAATAGTGTCAAATCTAACACCAAATTCACTGCTGTTGATTTAAATTTTTTTGAACCAAATGACTCTTATGTTTTAGTAGATATTAATGATGATGACTATTTTTTCTTAAAGAAATTTGTTTGTGCTTTTTTGTTCGCTAATCCACAACACATCTCAAAAGTATTGATATACAAAAATATTTCTGAGAATGAATACATAATAAAAGGTACAGATAACGTTAAAAAAATAACAATTTTAACTTGATCGGTAAGCAGGAAAGTAATTGGAGTTTGTTGCTTCGTTTTTAGATAATAATTTTTTGTAAACATCAACATCAACAATATATTTCCATAGACTAAATGTTTCTAGTTCTTTAGAAAAGGATTTCTTAAAGCGTAATAACGAGTCTTCTTTACTGCCAAGACCACCACCAAGGTTAAGGTATTTGCAGTCTTCATTTGTAGCTAATATTCTCATTTCGTCAATCAGCATTTTTACAGGCATAATATTGAGGAAATCTGTTTTAGTTCCTGATAAGTGATATTGCACAATTTGGTTTGTTTTAACAAACATTACACCTGATATGTATTGATTGGTTTCATTATCAATAGCTAATAACAAGTCAGTTTCAAAATCATTACATTTTAGAAAATTGAAGAAATAATCTTTATCAAAATAATAAGAGTCTTCGGCATCTACACGATTCATGTTTTCATAATAAATGTCAATAAATGCTTCAATTTCTTCTTGTGTTTGAGCTTTTTTAATAGTGCACAATCGCCTAGATTTATTGATGTGTGATTTGATTCTACGCTGATATCCTTGACGCTGTACTTCAATATCATTAGTGAGATCGATAAACACAACAGAACTTAAGTCTTCACAGTCACCTAAATTTTTTAAAATGTCTTTTTGATGACTGATAAATGGGTTTAATCTACTGAATACAGAAACAATCTTTTTATTAAAGAGGTATTCTTTAAATTCAGTTATAAATTGTGTGTTGTTAAAATTGTAAGATATGTTTTTAGAAACAGGACCAGAATAACCGTAAACAGAAGTGATATCGAAATAATCAGTCCCTTTAATTGGTCTTATAATTAAAGGTATGGCTATTAGGTAATTGTCTTTTTCAAATTGTAAGAGTACACATTTTTCATCTTCTTGTTTGGATATTGTATGATAGTCATAAGTGTGATAAAAGTCGTAAGTATCAACTTTACTGAGAACATTATCCCATTCTTGCTTTGAAGTTATTTCTTTTATCATTTTCTAAAATCGATTAAGACTTTTTTAAATAGTTTTTATACTGACTTAGTTGTTGTATAGTGTTTATGCTTATTATAGAGGTTTTTACGCTTTTGTGTTTATACACATAATCTAAACAATCACTAATTATGCTTTCAGAGGAGTTAGAAGAATCATTAAAAAGTTTTCCTGCAAAAAATGGTCTTATGGCTATAAAAGATACTGAATTTGCAAAGTGGGAATAATCAGTTTCAGATTTATTGAGATAAGAAATAATTCCATCAACAGATTTTAGTTTTATGACCTCATGTGCAAAGTTTACAGAGTAGGGGAAAGCAAACACGTGTTTGATTTTGCCTTTTTCTTTTAAGCTTGATAAACTTGCCTCTATGGTTTCTTTTTGATGGAGTAGAACTGATAGTCTGTCGTTGTCATTAATAGGTTCTGATCTTACTAGCCATTGCAAAACATCAATACAGTCGACTTTTAAATGTTTCAACTCATTATCAATAAGTTTTTCTAGCTTTTCAGCTGAAAATTTTGACTCTCCAAAATGAGGAGAAGATAATTTAACAATGTGTTTAATATGAGGTTTGCAACTGCTTTTATTTAAGGCGTTTGCGTATAAATAATAAGAATTATATTCAAATGAAGAATGGTGAGTATTAATGCCTAAATTAAAACTCTCTTCAATAAGTTTCACTGTTTCCTTGATACTTAGGTTTTTATCAAAGAAACGCATTGTTCCTAAAGTGATTTTCCCTAGATTTAAAGTATTCATTATCCTACCCACTTAAAGCCGGTTTTCCAGATATAGCGATCGTTGGTTTTTTTTGCATCATAAGATGTACGACCATGTAATACATATTGGTCCCACCATAAAACAGATTCTCCAGGATTAAGATATACCCTTTCTACTAAATGTGAGTGTGCTATGTATTCTTGTAAAAATGTAAAAAACTCTTTATTAAGCTTTTTATTTTCTTCGGTTTCATTTGGGTCAATACAATAGTAATTAAAGTTTAAGGTAATATTACCATTGTCTTGAATGTCTATAATTTTCTCGGTTCGTGATTCATCTGCTTTTCTGTAGCATATAGATTTTGATGTTAAGTCATCCAACATAATTGGCGCATTTTTTTTCATATAATCTACAAGAACTTGTCCATCAATAAAAGTTGTGGCTCCACCAGCAGGTGCTTTATTTACGCAGTAAAATAGCATTATATCAGCAGGATTTGTTAGGTAAGACTCATCAGTATGTAAAGGCTGCGCATTTTTACTGTGCCTGTATGCAGCAAGATCAGGAATGTCGTCATCATATCTAATTTCTAACCAACGTTCACCAGTTAAAACGCCTCCTTTTGTAAAATCTTCACCACCATTTACTACAGGACCTAAATAATCTACAAGCTTATCGTAGAAAAGACGCAAATCACCTAAATACCACTCAGGAGTAACTTTAAGTACTTTTGTATTTTTTAGAGCTTCTTTTATCATTTCAGCACTTTCAACTGGGTCGTTAGTGCGTAAGTTTAGATTGTTGTAGAAATTCATATCTTTAGTTTTTACCATTAAATTTTTCGGCAGTTACTTCTAAATTACCATCCTGATTTACATCTAACGTGCTGAAAATCTTAATCAAAGTTAAAAAAAGTATTTTAATATCTAGCTTAAAACTTAGGTTGTTTATATACCAAATATCTAAGTCAAATTTTTTATTAAATGTTAAGTTGTTTCTACCATTTATTTGCGCCCAACCTGTTATTCCTGGTTTTACATTTAAACGTTGTATTTGATGGTCATTGTAAATTGATAGGTATTCAGCAAGCATAGGTCTTGGACCAATAAGGCTCATGTCACCTTTTATTATGTTTATTAGTTGCGGTATTTCGTCTAAAGAAGTGTTTCTAACAAAGTTTCCAATTTTCGTTAGTCTTTGCTTATCTGGAAGTAAATTTCCATTTGCATCCTTTTTGTCGTTCATGGTTTTAAACTTTATTATCTTAAAAACGGTTTTGTTTTTTCCACCACGTTCTTGAATGAAAAAGGGCTTACCTTTATTAGCTATAGCTAATAGTAGAGTTGTTAATATGAAAATAGGAAATATAACTATTAACCCAAGTATAGCGCTTAGCTTGTCGAGTAATGGTTTGAAAAAATGTTGATATATCTTCATTTTTCCAGTGTTTTATAAAGAGATAGTAGTTCTTTCCAAACAATATCTTGACTATATAAATCTATTATTATATTTCTAGATGCACGAGACATTTCTTTTAATTTTTGAGGGTTATTTAAACAAAATGTCATAGCGCTTTTTAGTGATTTAGTGTCTTTTGGAGTAATTATTAATCCATTTAGACCATCTTTTATTATCTCATTGCAGCCATTTATGTTTGTAACTATACAAGGTAATTCCATTGCGCTAGCTTGTAATACTACATTTGGCAAGCCCTCTCTATAGCTAGGAAATACAAGAGTATTGGAAATGGCTAGAAATGGTCTTATGTCTTTTTGCATACCAACATCTAAAATGTTTATATTTTCTTTAATACGAGATTCTGATACAGAAGATATTGGATCTAAATGTTCTTCTTTTGGACCCACTAGTAACAACTTACACACTTTGTTTTTTGTTTGTATCGAATCAAAAGCGCTAACAAGTTCATTAATTCCTTTATCGCCCACAATACGACCAACAAAAATGAAAATAAAATCATTTGGTTGAATACCGAGTTCCAGTTTTAGTTTTTCTTTTTGTGATTCAGATATTGTCTCAGGATTGAAGTGCTCAACATTAATGCCATTAGAGCTTCCATTACCTATAACCTTTAATTTAGATTGATTTGTGAATTTCAAATCAATAATAATTTGTTTTAACCCAAAAGAGTTAGGTAATACTAAAGTGGAGCATTTGTAGGTTGTTTTTTCAACAATATCTAATAATTTTCTTTTTAAGCCTTTACTTTCTAATAATGGCAATCCAGCTACAGTGTGCAAACGATGTGGTACTTTGGCTAATTTGGCAGCAAGCATACCGGTTATACCAGCTTTTGGAGTATGTGTGTGAACAATAAATGGTTTTTCTCGTCTAAACAATCGGTAAAGGTGGTAAGTCGCAATTAAATCTTTAAAAGGTGTAATTTTTCTGGTTAACTCTATTGGGTATGCTTGAATGCCTTCTTTTTTAGAAACTTCCTTAAGTTTACCATTGTCACTACTTGATACAGCTATAACGTCATAATGCTTACTCATGAAGTTTAATTGCCCCTTGAGAAGTGTGCCTATTGCTCCAGGTATAGTTGTAATTCTTATAAGTTTTTTCAATGGTGCTGGTTCATGTTTATGACTAAAGGTATTAATTAGATTTTTTTAATTTTTGGTATGTTCTTACATGGTCTTTTCCAAATAGTCCTAAATGGTATAATTTTCGTTTTATAAATTCATTAGTTTTCATTCTTATATTATCTACAAACGAAAACCCAAAATTATTTGTGCTTATTGATACTTCAGTTCCATATACACAGTGCCACCACCTTTTGGGTACAAACAGCATTTGTTTTTCACTAAGAACAACATATTGAACAGTTGCATTTTTTTGAAAAAGAGAAAATTTATTTGAATCGAAATCTTCCATGTCAATTGAACTTAACTCAGACCCAGGTTCATATCGTTTGTTTCTATACATAAACTTACTTTCTTTAGGGCTGACAAGAAAAACGACTTTTTGACCTTTTATTTGCGCTAAAATGTTATTTGCTAATCTATCATTATGCCAACCAGTAATTGTTCCTTTAGGTCCAATCCATATAGCATTGTAATCTCTAACAGTATGATTTGACACCAATGAAAAATCTATATCTTGTTTTAGTTCAGGGAATAGTTTTAAAATAGGAATGTCCATTAGATATTTAACGCGTTCTCCTGTTTCTTTCGATTTTTCAATTTGTTCAATAAAATCCACAAACTTACCATGTTCCCAACGAGCATCTTTTTGGAAATTATTTCCTTTAGCCATGTAAGTGTCTTTGTTAGCTCCAATTTTTTTAAAGAAATCTAAACTCCATTTATTACTTGCATCCCAATCCTTAACCATATCAGTTATAACAACAGGTTTGTTTTTTTTTAAATAATTTTTGTAAAAATCATCATGACTTATCTTTTCAATTGATTCAATTTCCTTTAATGGATTATCAACGTAACTTTGTATTCTATTTAATAAATCTTTAGGCATGATTAACGAAATTTTTTCTTAAAATTAAGAATTTGTTTGTTTAAATAAATAATTTTATTCTTACTTTTTTATAATAGGTTATTATTAAGTAATTGTAAGATATTGAAATGGTTAAGTGTTTTTTATTGCTTTTGAAAACTAATTAGTTATCTTAATTATTCAAAATGTTGTATCTATACCATTTTTGAAAACAAAAGAAAGCCCAAACTTTGAAAGTGTTATCTCTTTTTCCTGTTAAATGATTTTGTATTAATGAAATAGTTTGCTGTACATTGAATATATCTTGTTGTTTCAGAAAGCTAGGTTCTATATAGCTTTCAAGTTCTTTTTTCATCCCTTTTCTAAGCCAATCTCCAATGGGAACACCAAAGCCTTGTTTGGATTTTTCTAAGAAATTTTCTGGAAAGTCTTCTTTAAAAGCAGCCTTTAAAATATGTTTTTTGCTCCATTTATTAAGTAGATAATCTTCAGGTAAATTCATTGTAAAATCAAATAAATTTTTGTTTAAAAAAGGGGATCTACATTCTAAAGAATTAAGCATACTTGTTCTATCAACTTTAACTAGCATGTCTCCTTCGAGGCTAATGTGTTTATCAATCACCCTAAAATCACTTAGTGTTTTTGGGGTTGATATGTTTGTTTTATTCTTATAATAATTAAAAATAGTTAAATCTTGGTATTTTGGGTTTAGTAGAGAACCTATGTCATTTTCATTAAGCCCCAATGAAATCATATTCCAATAAAAATCTCCACTATAATCAATAACATTTAACATTTTGTTTA
This sequence comes from Meridianimaribacter flavus, assembly GCF_004366715.1. Classification (GTDB taxonomy): domain Bacteria; phylum Bacteroidota; class Bacteroidia; order Flavobacteriales; family Flavobacteriaceae; genus Gaetbulibacter_B; species Gaetbulibacter_B jejuensis. Next base: position 196,019 of record NZ_SOQZ01000002.1, on the reverse strand, counting down.
ACTTGTATTTAAAACCTCTATTATCGTCTTTTCGATTAAGTGCCATTGAAGAGTATTTATTTATTGTTTTATGAGCAAATTTAGGCATTAAGCCTGTGTATTTATTGTTGATTCTTCCTATATAGTACTTGTTGTAGCCTCCAAAAACCTCGTCTCCGCCATCACCAGTTAATGCTACTTTTACATGTGATTTAGTTTTATTTGCAACCAAGTATGTAGGTAATGCGGATGAATCAGCAAATGGTTCGTCAAAGTTTAAAACAATTTCGCTAATATTGTTTTTTAAATCAGTTTCATCGATAATGAACTCATGATGGTTGCTGTTGATAATCTTAGCTACTATTCTTGATTTGTCGGTTTCATCATATGACGCTTTTTCAAAACCTATTGAAAAGGTGTCTATTTTAGTATTGCTAATTTTTGAAAGGCAAAAGGAAATAACTGAAGAATCTACACCACCAGATAAAAATGTACCAAGTGGTACATCTGATATTGAACGTGTTTCTACACTTTTACAAACCATATCCTTTACTAATTTTTTTGCATCATCAAATGATAACGTAGATGTTTTATGGTTATGGTTTTGATGAATGGTTTTAATAGTGAAACTAAAAGTTTTTAAATCGTACTCTATGTAACTGTTGGGTTCTAATTTATGAATACCGTCATAAATAGTGTATGGGGCAGGTATATAAGTTAATCTAAAAAATAAGTTTAACCCTGCTTTTGATATTTCAGGCTTATTAGGTATGATATTAATAATAGATTTAAGCTCTGAAGCCCAAAAAAATTGATTAGATGTATTGGTGTAATAGAGTGGTTTTTCACCAAAAAAGTCTCTAGCTATAAAAACTTTGTTTTTGGTGTAATCATATATACTGAAACCAAACATACCATCTAGTTTGCTAAAGCAATCAGCACCATATGTTTCATAAAGTTTTAAAATAACTTCGGTGTCGCTAGTGGTTTTGAATGTTGTTCCTTTTAATTCTAATTCATTACGAAGTGTTTTAAAGTTATAGATTTCACCATTAAATACAATGGCTATGTTTTTATCTTTAGAAAACATAGGTTGATTGCCTGTGTTTAAATCAATAATGGAAAGCCTTCGCATTGCCATTCCAATTGTGTAGTTTTTAGAATTATTGGTGAAAACACCTTCAGCATCAGGGCCACGATGTATTATTAAATGATTCATTACAGAAAGTTGTTGCTTAACAAATGAATCATCAGTTTTATTTTTAAGAATTATACCATTAATTCCACACATAGTGTTTAGTTATTTATTAAGTTTTTAACCTGACCATATATTTTAGACATGCTATAGTACTTTGCTCTTTCAAAAGCCAGATTACTATAGCGTTTGCGTTCATCGGGATTTCTTTTTAAATAAATAAGTGCTTTGTGTAGAGCTACTTTATCGTTTACATTGATTAAAATACCGTATTTAGCCTTAAAAAAATCACCAGCACCAATAGAGATATGTTCATTGTCATTAAGCATTTCTAAAGGACCAGACATACAATTGGTTGATATTGATGGCAACCCAACTGATAATGCTTCTAAAAGAGCATTAGGAAAACCTTCGGTATTTGAAGATAAAACAAAACAGTCGTTTCGCAGTAGATGAGATTTAACATCACGAACTTTTCCTTCTAAAATTAGAAAACCTTCTATATTTAGCTTTTTAGACTTAAGGCGTAAATCTTCCATTAATTCACCATCACCCAAAATGGTTAATTTGAATTCTCCTGGGCTCGACAAAGCCATAGCTTTAAGTATAAGGGTTTGGTTTTTTGTGTTATAGACTGTACCTGAATTTATAATGTTTAAGCTTTTGTTGAAAACTAAATCTCTTAAGTTTATCCTTTTATTTTCATTGACATCAATAGGGTTGTAAATTACCTCCATTGGTATTTTAATACCAAAATTTTCCTTTAGGTCAAGATTGATATGAATTGAATTTGAAAATAGTACATCGGCTTTATTGTAATACATAGGATAAAAAGTCTTTGCTATTTTCATCGCAAAACCGTTGTTTTCATACATTTTTGAAGGGTAACAACGTTCACTTATAATAATTTTAGGTTGGTGTTTTAACCTTGAACTTACCATTGTGTTAATAATATTAGGCAATGCCAGAAAAGACATAATTACATCAAATTTTTTTTGTTTTGCCAATGTGCGGTATTGACGAATAAACTTTGCTATACTTTTTAATATTGAGAAAAGGGATTTGTTAGATAGACTATTTCGCTCTCCCAAACAAATTATATCTATGTTGTTTGGAACTTGGTATTCAATGTTATTGGAAAGTAGTATTAATGTCACTTCATAATCCTTGATTAAAAACTTTGTTAGCAGACTTATAACGCGTTCTGCACCACCCGTATCTAAACTAATCGCCAATATGCAAACTTTCTTTTTCTTCATTTTAATTTTGATGATTACACCTGCTGTTTTTTTTGTTTTCTTGGAGACTTTTAAAATTAAAAAAAAACGTATGAAAACTATCATGAAAATTCCTAAAGTAGAAATGTTGTCTTGAAGTTTCTGTCGCACGTTGTTGAATATCCTCGTGCATTTCATCATAATTCTCTATGATAAACGCTAATTTCTCGTACATTTTATCGTTATCATCGGTTGGCACAATAAATCCGTTGACACCATCCTTAATGAAGTGTTTATTGTCACTTACATCGGTGACCAATACTGGTTTTGCATGATCTAAGTAATCTGACAATTTTGTCGAAAATCCATAATTGTTCTGTGGTGTATATCCTCTTGGGATGACTAACAGTTGCTGCTGACTCAAAAACGTAGACAAATTCTTGGCATCAAGGTTTCCATAATAATTTGTGATAGTCTTGATGTTTAGTGTTTCAGCAAGCTTGTCAAATAATTCCGTTTGATGCGCTTTTTTTATTGGTCCGCAAAGGTTCAAGGTAAATTTATATCCAGATTTATGCAATCGTCCCAAAACCTGAAAGAAGTTATTCAGATTTTCCTTTATAGGGTGGATGCTTCCTGAAAATCCAATATTAAAACTTTCAGCATTACTATAGGTCTCATTAGTGAATTCCTTTTCTAAATTCGGATTGGTTAGAATCGGAATTCTTATAGTCGTTGAGTTAAAACGCTTTCCGTAGGTTTCAATAGCGGTCGAGATACAGATGAGACCATCATAAAACCTCAAAAGTCCTTCCATTGCTGAAAAGGTTGTTTTGTAAATGAGTTTTTTTACCGAATACATTGGACGAGCTAAACTCATCGGTTCATGGAAGGTCGATGTGTATTTCCTGATTTCATTGAGTTCATAAAACACCGTACACTTTTTTAAGAATTTTAGATAATACATCGCAATAATCTCTAAATAGACCAATGGAGAAGGGTAGAAAAGATACGTTTGCTGTTGTGTCGCCTTTTTGGAAAACTGGTATAAATTCTTAATGAAGGTATAGGTTCCTGAAAAACTAGAAGTTAAAGTGTTGTTGTCTAAAATGAAAACATTTGGATAAATTTCCTTAAACGCCTGTTCATTAATAGCCGATGTGCTACATGACACTAAATACACAGAAGTGTTTGTATTTGCAATGGCTTGCGCATAATACTTCATACGAGTGACACCAGCATTTTTGACCGAAAAATCGAAATTACTATATATAAAAACGCCTTTTTTCAATGTCTTTTCTTTATTTAGACCAGACTACGCGATTGACATAATCGATATAGGAAATAATGATGCGAACGACTTTTTCACTCACGTTAGGCATACTGTAATCTGCAACAAGCCTGAAATTTCGATTTGGATTTCTATCCTGTACTTTTAAAGCCGCCAAGCCTTGTAAGATGCGTTCCGCCTTTAAGCCAACCATCATAACTGAAGCCTCTTCCATTGCTTCAGGTCGCTCATGTGCTTCCCTAATGTTAAGGGCTGGAAAGTTTAAGATAGAGGATTCCTCAGAAATGGTGCCACTATCTGATAACACTGCAAAGGCATTCCGTTGTAAAGCATTATAGTCACTAAACCCTAAAGGCTTCATGAATTTAACCTCATCACGAACCTTAACCGATTTGGCATTGATCATATTGCGTGTTCGTGGATGGGTAGATACGATTATCGGAAATTTATAAGTATCAGCAATGGTGTTTAAGCTTTCTATAAGCGAAGCGAAATTAACATCACTACTGATATTTTCCTCTCGATGTGCAGATACGACGAAATATTTGCCATCCTCTAATCCCAATCGCTCCAAAACATCTGAGTTTTCAATTTTATCGAGATATTTCTGGAGGACTTCAAACATCGGACTGCCAGTTTTGATGACACGGTCAGCAGGAAGCCCTTCACGTAGCAAATATTCCCTTGCGATATCACTATAAGTCAAATTGATATCTGCCAAATGATCCACAATGCGTCGATTGGTTTCTTCAGGGACGCGTTGGTCGAAGCATCTGTTTCCGGCTTCCATGTGAAAGACAGGAATTTTACGTTTTTTTGCCGTGATTGCTGCCAAACAGCTATTGGTATCGCCTAACACCAAAAAGGCGTCAGGTTGCTCATCTTCAAGAATAGGATCGATATTAATTAAAATCTGACCTATGGTTTCAGTGGCAGATACTTTGGCTGCATTCAGAAAATGGTCTGGTTTACGCAATCCAAGGTCGTCAAAGAATATTTCATTAAGTTCGTAATCATAGTTCTGACCTGTATGCACTAACACATGATCAATGGCTTCGTTAATATCGAGCGCAAGAATAACGCAAGACAGTCTAATAATTTCTGGTCGTGTTCCGACAACCGTCATAATTTTTAATTTCTTCATGACTTATACATTTTCAAAATAAGTATCTGCATCTTCTGGATTGTACGGTTCGTTGATCCAGAATAAAGTGACTAGTTCGGTATCTCCTATATTTTTGATGTTGTGTGTATACCAAATCGGCATATCGACGTATGCTGGTTTGTTTCCGTCCAAATAATAATCGATCACATCTTCTGTTCCAATGCGTCGCAATTGAATTAGTGCCTTACCACTGATTACTGCAAAACGTTCTGCTTTTCTTGTATGAAAATGATTCCCCCTTGTAATTCCTGGAACTGTTGTGGAAAACGAAAATTGTCCGCTGGTATTGGTACGAGCAATCTCAACAAAACTTCCTCTAGGATCGGTATGCTTTTGGAACTTAACAGGATAATGCTCTTGAGGAACATAACATCTAAACGTATTGAAAAGGGCTTTTTCAAAAGAATCTTCTAGTGACGGAAATACACCTTTGCCCAAGTAATTATCCTTATATGAAACCAGAAGGTTTAAAATATTGGAAACCTTTCGTGAAGTCGTATGCGGAACATGATATTCATAGCACGAGGTATTGAACTCTGAAGTTTCAATATCGCCTTTAATGACCGCTATAAACGTTGCTACCAATTCGTTGACATAAATTAAGTTGACTTCAGAATCGACGTGAACTTCAGGTGTTTCACCATGAGTTAATTTATGACAAAAGGTCGCAATAAAGGAGTTGTAATTTGGTTTTCCAAAAGGACCAAAAACATTTGGAATGGTCAGTGATGTTATTTTTCCATCAGAATTCACTGCCCATGTTTCCAAAATGGCTTTTCCTTCCTTTTTAGACTTTCCGTAGAGATTATCCTTAAGCTCTTGAGTCGAGGAGGAGAACAGAATATGCGGATGTGATTGTGTGCGCTCACACGCTGATACAAGCTTAGACACAAGATCAACATTGGTGTCATAAATAACTTGAGGGTCGTAATGACGATTCATGGCTGCTAAATGTATAATAACATTGCAAGTAGACACAAAGCCATCTAAAAGCGCATCCTTTTGAAAAAAGTTTCTGTCAAAAGGTACTAATTGAATCGTCTCATCAAGACTAAGCGTAGTGTAAAGATGGTTCCCAATAAATCCAGCTTGACCTGTGATTCCAATACTTATCATAATGTTACCAGTTTTTTATCCATTTATTTGTGTCGTACCTATAATCGTCTTGTTTTGAAGCATCCAGACCAAAATTTGAAAACACCATGAGCTTTGAATTCTCAGATATTGCCTTAAATCCATTCGCATAGCCACCAGGTATGAACAACACCTCTGGATGTGATGCGTTGAGCTCAAATGAATTGACTGTCAAATCCTCAGAAGGGTTGTCAAAATCGTCAATCTTCACCACATTTACTTTAAAGGATCCTTTAGTACAATAGAACCATTTGCATTCTTCTTTGTGAGCTTGCCAAGCTCTAATGATTGATGTATCCTTAGGGCTGATTTCATACAAACGCACAACTGATTCCATGGAAAAATCATTCACAAAATGTACGGTTCCTCTATCATCAGTAAAATTGTTTCCTTTTATAAGTCCCATATTAGATGTCATTTAAGCTATCTTTAATAAAGTTAAGATTCAAAAGCGTTTGCTTTAAACCATCTTCGGTTAATTGTGTGGTATTATGCGAATGATAATCCTCAATACCGCTAATATCTGTTTCCCCTTCAGAGAAGTAACGGTTATAATTTAGGTCACGATTATCTGCTGGAATTCTATAGAAATCACCCATATCCTCAGCTTTGAGCATTTCCTCTCGAGTACACAAGGTTTCATATAGTTTTTCACCATGACGTGTACCAATAATCTTAATATCATTTTGAGCATTAAAAATATCCTTTATTGATTTAGCTAAATCACCTATGGTACTTGCTGGCGCCTTATTAACGAAGAGGTCACCTTGATTTCCGTTGGTAAACGCAAACAGTACTAAATTGACTGCATCTTCCAAGGACATTAAAAAACGTGTCATATTAGGGTCAGTGACCGTTAAAGGCAAGCCACTTTTAATTTGTTTAACAAACAATGGAATTACAGAACCTCTTGAAGCCATGACATTTCCATAGCGCGTAAGGCAAACTGTTGTAGTGTCATCTGAAATATTTCTTGATGCCGCTATAGCTACCTTTTCCATTAAGGCTTTACTAATTCCCATAGCATTTATTGGATAAGCTGCTTTGTCAGTACTTAAGCAGATTACCTTTTCAACTTTGTTCTTTATAGCAGCGTCGATTGTGTTTTGTGTACCAAACACATTGGTCTTAGCTGCTTCAATTGGAAAGAACTCACATGAAGGTACTTGTTTTAGAGCTGCAGCATGAAATACATAGTCTATATCATTCATAGCACGATCAATGCTATTAAAATCCCTTACATCACCAATATAGAATTTCACTTTGTCATTTTGAAGTCGATTGCGCATATCATCTTGCTTCTTTTCATCTCGACTGAAAATTCGGATTTCTTTAATATCTGTATCAAGAAAACGATTTAAAACGGCATTACCGAATGAACCTGTTCCACCAGTAATTAATAATGTTTTTCCTTCAAACATCTTTATTTGTTTTAATGAATTTAGTATAATAATAATACATCATAAAAAGATAAGTAGCACTTGCTAATACATTGGTAATTATGGCTCCAGTTACAGCAAAATACTTTACTAAAATTGTATAGCCCAAAACATTTACAACTCCTACAACGAATGCTGAGTTTCTTAATAATTTCCCTTTTCCTTTGGCTCCTAAAAATCTATTTATCAAATCTCCAAAGCCATGTAATAAAAAACCTAAAACGACTATTTTTGAAATAGGGATTGCTGGCGAGAAATCTTCTGTGTAGAACATTAAGAATACTTTTTCTATAAATATAAAAAATAATACTACAGCAACAAGACTAGCGATTATAGAAAAAACAATGACGTTTTTAGGCATATATTTTAAACTTGCAAATTTTTTAAAAAACACGGTTCCTAAAACAGACGGTATCATTATTAAGGGGGAACAAATAGTTAGTGCCAATGTAAAGAAACCAACTTGGGTGTTGTCAATATAATATGATAGAGAAAAACCTACAATTTGAGCTGTTGCGACCCCTGCTAAACTACCATAATAAACAGGTCTTCCATTGTCTTTGTTTTCAATTGCTACATCATCTATCATACTCTTTTTTATTTTAAAATTTGGCTTTAAAACAATGATTACTCCAATTAAAAAAAGAAATTGAAGTCCATACAAAAGAAAGAATATGTCTTCAAAGTATAGAACGTTGTTTAGATTGTAGCTATATGCACAAATTAAATATAAAATAGCAGGAAGAGTGTATAATAATGAGAGTATATAAATTTTATTTAACCCTTTTAGTATTTCTTTTAATGCGATACTGCCAAGAATTGCAAAAAATAGAACAGCATATTTTCTAAAAAAATAACCTAAATTATCTGAAAACCAAATAGGCTCTAAATAAGAAAACGTAATTAATAATAAAACTCCAATAAAACCAGTGATTAATAATGCTACTACAAAAACACCTATAAGATTTTGTCTGTAAATTTTATCTTTTGCAATGGCTAACATTCTAGTTATTGAAATGAAAACGCCAATTGATACTATGCTTGCTATAAAACGAAATACAGTTTCAATAAATTTGAAATCTCCAAAAGCTTCTTTGCCTAAAACTCTTGTGTTAAAAACACTTATAGAAAAACCTAAGACAATGCCTATAAATGAAGAGCCGTATAATGCCAAAACTTTATTTAATGTGTCTCTATCTGATGTCACTCCTCAAGCTGTATTTATATAAAAGTCGTCCTTGAATAATGCAAATTATAAAAAAATAAAAATCAACTGACATTGTAGTATAGATGGCCAAACCTGCACATGCTAAAGTCCAAATAATAAGAACAAAAGTCTCAACCTTGGTTTCGTAGTCTTGATTTTTTTTTAAAAATAGTTTTAGAGGAATATAAGCTGTTAAATAAAAATAAGAGATTGCTGGTATTAATCCTGCCCACCAAATTAATTTTAGCCATTGATTGTCAAGAATATTATATTCCATTCCGTCAATATAGTATGAAGATTCAAAACCTTGTCCAACTATAATGTCAAAGAAATTTAATTGGGTTAGGAACTCTACTAGTTGATTAGACCGAGAATCTTCCAACCCTCTTTTTGCTAATAATTCATAGGAAGAACTAAAGGATTCTGTATTAAATAACATATATAAAAACAGTATTCCCACTACAACTAGTCCTATAATGTAACCTGTCTTTTTTTTTGTATGAAAAAAATCAAAAATGAGAACTAATAAATAAATTAATAAAAACGATCTAGTAACACAAATAAGAGCTGAAGCAATTCCTATAAAAAGTAGAAAGATGCTTATAATTCTTAATTTTTTGTTGTTTTTTGAAATTAAAAACACAAAAGGGGTTATCCAAACTAAATTGGTTGCAAAAATACGATATTTTGCTAGCGATTGCCCTCTGTACAAACCAATTCCATTAAAGATAAGGGTGTAAATAACAAAAAATGAAATGGTAATTGCTGAGATAACTAAGAATTTTTTAAATAAATCATACCTATAGTCATCAAAAGCGGTAAAAATTAACCCGAAGGCAAGCCATGGTCCAATCCCTTTAGCATCCATCAAACCTGTTAGGTCGTCCATTCCAGGTCCTGTTACAAGATAGTTTATTGTAATAAAGCCGAGAATTAAAAAAAATGCTATGAATATTTTGGATAAGTACTTCTTTTTGGACGCAAAAAGATTTAAAATTACTGTTAAGCAAATAAGTATAACTGAAAACGACCTGATATACTTTTCTGGTCCTAAAGATAAATCACCATAAGTAAAATTATTGTATAACCTTCCTTGTTCAAAATACACAAAAATTAAGTTTAAGCCTAAGCCCATAAAGAATAAGAACGTTATTAACTTATTTGGATTGTTCAATTAGATAAATTGGTTTTTTATTTAGTTAATTATATAGTTTGTTTTTTTTATATAGTGTATTATGCTAAGTTGTTTTTTTAGTTATTAAAACTTCATTAAAACATAGTTTGAGTTATGTTAGCTTTTTGACCTATTTCTCAAAAACACTAAACTTAAAACAGCAAAACCAACAGCGTAAAATGATTCTTTAATTTCATCAAATCCATTTGCGTAATTTAGATCAGATTTGGAAATATTAACACTATCCATGTTTACCCCAGTGATAAATACTATATAGTTTAACACAAAAAAAACACCAATCCATAATGGGACTATAGGTATACCTATATTATCAACAATCTTTTTAAACTTATTTGAGACCAAGCAAAAAAGAGGTATAGCAACACAAAACAAAAACCAAAAAATATTAAATAATCTGTTAAAGTTTAACATGTTTTCAAAAAATGACTTTTGTGTACCATCTTTCTTATAGCTTTGAAAGACCCATAAGTTGTGTAAATTGGTTTCTTTTTGAGCATTAATCTCGCTAAGCCTTTCAGGAGTATTCCATCCAAAAATACGTTGTCCCCAACTAATTTCTTCGCCAAAAGCCAAGAAAAATAAGATTCCAAGAAGTAAAAAATAAACATTTCGATTTGTTGACTTGCCAAAAAATTTAAATTGAGAACTGCTTTTTGAAAAAAATAAATAAACAAAAACAACAGATGAAATTAAAAAAGCAAAAGCCCCAATACTTTCAACAAATCCATCTTCTTCTAGAAAACGCCCAATATATTCTAGTTTTAAATTATAGGTCAAGATGTAGACCACAGGTATAATAGATAAAATCCAAAATTTCCTATTAGCTTTCATGTGATAATTTAAAAATTTCAAGCTAAGCTAGTAAAATTAAACATAATATAATTAAATCAATAGATAATAATCGATGGAAGAACTTATATCTACTATGAACTGTTTTTGTTAATGAATATAGTCTAATAACTTTATTTAAAACAATTTAAAATAGTCTATAATATGCCTATAGTTTTACTTTTTTACATTTTAACTAATAGATTGATTTTTTGTAAGAAATTACCTTTAAACGTTAAAATTATGTAGTTAGTCGACTTTTTTTACATTCTGCACGTATATTTGTTGATGCTAAAATCACTATTTCATCCTGAAAAATCTATATTTGTAAGAAAAGTATTTCAAATATTTTCTTTTTGTCGAATATTAATGCGTTAAAACGTATTTTTAAAAAATATTTATATAGATTGGCAGTATAATAGTAGCCCCAAATATTAATAGCAAATGAAGTCCCCAAATTATCTGCATGCCTTTGGCATGAACAAATTTTATGTAAAATCCATACTTTTATTAATAACCTTTTTTACAAGTGTTAACTTAAGCGCACAGCTAGCATTCCCAACAGCAAGCGGAGCTGGAGCTTATGTAACTGGTGGTCGTGGCGGTACAGTTATACATGTTACAAACCTTAATGATAGTGGACCCGGTAGTTTTCGTGAGGCATTTGAAACTCCAGGAACAAGAATTATTGTTTTCGATGTTTCAGGTACTATAAACTGTTTAAGTTCATTATCAACGGCCTATGATAATGTTACAATAGCTGGTCAAACTGCTCCAGAAGGAGGAATTACTTTTACAGGAAACCTAGGAAATAGTCCAATTTTTGAAATATCAGGTAGAAATAACATGATTTTCAGGCATATTAGAGTAAGACCTGTATATTACACTGGTGGGAGTAACGCTGATTCATTTCAGTGCTATAGTTGTACAAATGTTATTGTAGATCACTGTTCAGTGTCTTGGGGTGGAGATGAATGCCTTTCTTTTACAGGTAATACTTCTAACATTACTATTCAAAATAGTATAATCGCAGAATCTAAAACAGGTTCAATAATGGGTAATCCTAGCAATCCTCAAAATGCTCAAAATTTAAGCATGCTAGGAAATTTATTTTTTCAAATAGGTCATAGACACCCAAATACACCTACAAACGGAAGAGCTGATGTTATTAATAATGTTATTTATGGTTATCGATACAGAATTAATAGACCAGCTAATGGTTATCCTAGCCTTAATGAAATAAACAATTATTATATAACAGACGCTGCAAGACCTTTAGGTGAAATGAATAAAATTGACAAAGAAAGTGTAGACCCTCAAATATATTCTAAAGGTAATTTACATTTACCATCAACTGTTACAGATCCAAGTTTGCCAAATAACAATGATACGTGGACTGCTTTTGGATCATCAGATGGCGCATATGCATTTAATTATAATGGTGTGAGTTATTATGATGATGATCCTGCACCAGCTGAATTTTTTGTATCTACACAACATCCATTATTAGGCCATGATTGGGTTATCCTGTCAGCATTAGAATCACTGGAACACGTAAAAACTGATGTAGGTGCAAATAAAACATTAAATGAGTTAGGTGTTGCAAATTCTAACTTGGATGATGTTGATGATTATTATATAACAAATGTAAATAATGGAGATTTATTAACGGTTAATTCACCATTCACGATGGCTGGCAAACCACATTACCAAGCTTTTTTAAGTAATATTAGCACAACACCAATTAACATTAGATCATCTGATTTTGACACAGACAATGATGGAATGCCAAATGAATGGGAGATTTCTAACGGGCTTAATGTCAATGATCCCTCTGATAGAAACATTGTTCAGCCCGATGGGTACACGAATTTAGAGTACTATTTAAATGGAATGATGTTAGATCCAACAGACATTACTGCCAATGCAGGAGAAGATGTGTCCATTTGTGAAGGAGAAGAGGTGGTTTTAACTGCTACAGGAGGAGCAACATATGAGTGGAGTACAGGTGAAACCACACAGAGTATAACAGTAACTCCTAACGAGACAACAACATATACTGTAACTGTATTTGATGAGTCTGGTAGTAATTCAGATTCCGATGATGTAACTGTTACTGTAAACCTAATTCCTGTTGCAAATGCAGGTGATGATGTTTCCATTTGTTTTGGAGATTCTATTGTATTAACAGCCTCAGAAGGAGGTGCTTATTTGTGGAGTACAGGAGAAACTACCCAAAGTATAACAGTATCACCAAGTGAAACAACAACATATTCAGTAGAGGTTTTTGAAGATAATTGTTCAAGTACTGATGAAGTAATGGTTACTGTAAATGAATTACCAATTGTTGATGCAGGTTCTAATGTTACAATAAATGTAGGAGAAAGCACTACGCTTACAGCTACAGGAGCAGATACTTATTTATGGAGTACAGGTGAAACTACCCAAAGTATAACAGTAAGTCCTGTAGAGACAACAACTTATTCAGTTACAGGATTTACAAATGGATGTGAAAACACGAACACTGTTACAGTTTTTTTGCAAGGTAGCACTGTAGTTGCTGATGCAGGAGAAGATGTGTCAATTTGTGAAGGAGAAGAGGTTGTTTTAACTGCTATAGGAGGAGCAACGTATGAGTGGAGTACAGGTGAAACCACACAAAGCATTACAGTAAGTCCAATTGAAACAACAATCTACACTGTTACAGTTTTTGATGAATCTGGAAGTAATTCAGATCAAGATGATGTTACTGTAACAGTAAATGCATATCCCATAGCTAATGCAGGAGAAGATGTGTCTGTTTGTTTAGGTAGCTCTATTACGCTAACAGCCTCAGGAGGAAGTACATATTTATGGAGTACTGGAGAAACTACAGAAAGTATAACTGTATCACCAAGTGAAACAACAACATATTCAGTTGAAGTTTTTGAAAACAGTTGTTCAAGTACTGATCAAGTGATGGTTACTGTAAATGAATTACCAATTGTTGACGCAGGTTCTAATGTTACAATAAGTGTAGGAGAAAGCACTACGCTTACAGCTACTGGAGCAGATACTTATTTATGGAGTACAGGAGAAACTACCCAAAGTATAACAGTAAGTCCAGCAGAGGCCACAACTTATTCAGTTACAGGATTTACAAATGGCTGTGAAGCATCAGATTCTGTTTTAGTGTCAGTTGAAGACCTAGTAATTGCCAATGCAGGAGATGATGTTAGTATTTGTCAAGGTTACGAAACTGTTTTAACAGCTTCTGGAGGAGAAAGTTATCTATGGAGTACAGGAGCTACTACACAAAGTATAACAGTAAGTCCTAGTTCAACATCAACTTATTCGGTTATTGCTTATGTAGGTGATCAACAAGATGAAGATGAAGTCACAGTTACTGTTAATCCTAACCCGAATGTTATTATTCAAAATGGAGATGAAGTTATGATACTGCAAGGTGATTATATTACTTTATCAGCAACAGGAGCTAATAGTTACCAATGGAGCAATGGTGCAACTCAGCCTAACATAGCTGTTAATCCTAGTGTTACAACAACATATTCAGTTACTGGATTTATAAACAATTGTGAAGATGAGAAGCAAATAACAGTTAATGTGTTAGAAGAAGTTACAGCAGTTGTTGATGTTGAGCAAAATGAAATTTGTTTAGGTGAGACTGTTACACTTACTGCTTCAGGAGGAGATGAGTATTTATGGAGTACAGGAGATACAACTGAAAGCATAACTGTATCACCTGAAGAGAGTTTAGAATATTCAGTAACAGTATTTAATGCGTTAGATTTTGATGAGACCTCAGTGATTGTTTCAGTGGTTGATTGTTCATCAATAGAAACTCCTGATGAGCCTGAAGAGTTTGATTTTATTGTATATCAAGACCCACAAACAGATGTGTTAAAAGTACGTGTATCAGGTTATCAAAGCGTTAATGTGAATAACATGTCTATATTTGATATTACTGGAAAATACGTGTTTTCTATTGATTTTGAAGAAGAAGATGAGTCAACTGTTATAAAAGAAATAGATACAAGCTCATTCTCTAGAGGAATCTATATCATTAGATTGATATACGATGATAAAGCACTTGTTAAAAAAATTCCTATTCGATAAAAATAAAAAAGACTTGGTTATCCAAGTCTTTTTTATTTAAAATCTATTGAAAGAACAGTAGCTACTGAATCACAGTTTTTGATATGAAGTGCAATATCACTTTTATTTAACTTGTTTTCAATTACATAAGTTTTGCAATCTTCAGACTTTGTATCACTTTCTTGAAAGTTAACATCTCCAGTTAAAATTAAATTAGTGATAGTAGTAGTGTCTATATCATGAGTATTCATAATTGCTTTCGTTTCATCAGAGAGCAATCGTTTTTTAATTGAAATGTTTTTAATGGTTCTTGCGTTTGGACCATAATCACACGAAGTATTTTTTCCTCTTAAAAAAAAAGCTAAAAGTATTAAACCTATTGAAAATCCTCCTAAGTAGTAACCTATACGTTGTATTAATTTCATTAGTTAAATTGAAAATTTTCTGTAAAAATACAACCCTTTTTAACCTTAGCAAAACTCCAACTTAGTAAAGATGAATTGAACTAAAAAATAAGCAAGTTTACGTCATTATAGTTAAGACCAAACCAATCAGCTACCGACTTATTGGTTAAAACACCATGATATAAGTATAAACCATTTTTTAAACCTCTATCAAACCTGATAGCATCTTCAATACCACCATCTTCAGCAATTTTTAGTAGATAAGGTGTAAAAATATTACTGATAGAAACTGATGCAGATCTAGAGTATCGAGCAGGAATATTAGGTACACAATAGTGAGTAACTCCATTGACTTCAAAAGTTGGATGGTCATGATTTGTAATTTCACTAGTTTCAAAACAGCCTCCCATATCAATACTAACATCTATTACAACAGATCCATTTTTCATACTGCCAACCATTTCTTCAGTAACAACAATAGGAGCTCTATTGGTTCCTCTTACAGCTCCAATAGCAACATCACAGCGTTTTAGGGCTTTAATTAAGTTTTTTGGTTGAATGGTTGAGGTATATATTGTTCTTCCTAAGTTAGACTGTAAACAACGTAATTTGGTAATAGAATTGTCAAAAACCTTTACATTGGCTCCAAGCCCAATTGCTGAACGTGCAGCAAATTCACCAACAGTACCAGCACCTATAATTACAACTTCAGTAGGAGGAACACCACTAATATTACCAAACATTAATCCGTTACCACCATTAACATTAGATAGTAATTCTGAAGCAATTAAAATTGAAGCTGTTCCAGCAATTTCACTAAGTGATCGCACAGCAGGATATGCACCATCTTCATCTTTAATAAATTCAAAAGCTAAAGCTGTAATTCGTTTAGAAGCAAGAGCTTCAAAGTATTTTTTACTTTGAGTTTTTAACTGTAATGCAGAAATAAGAAGCGTTTGCGGATTAATAAGTTTTATTTCGTCAAGAGAAGGTGGTTCAACTTTTAGAATAATAGGGTTAGAGTAGACCTTAGCTGTATCTTTGGTAACTTCAGCACCTGCTTCACTGTAGTTTTTGTCTTTAAAGTTAGCACCTTCGCCAGCTCCAGATTCTATCATTACTCTATGTCCATTTGACACTAAAGCAGATACTGCATCAGGAGTTAAACAAACTCTTTTCTCTTGAAAATAAGTTTCTTTTGGAATACCAATGTATAGATTGCCTTTTTTTCTTAAAACTTCTAGTTTTTCTTCTTGAGGCAAAAGTTGAGCCCTTGTAAAAGGAGATAAAGATTTACTCATTTGTGATTGAAATAATATTCAAATTACAAATAATAATTTGAATTTTAAAAGAACTCTTTAAAAGTAATCTTTAAGTTTTCCTAAAATACCTTTTGGCTTAATTTTAAATTCATCTTCTAAGTCTTGCATAGTCTTATCAGCATCATTTAATTTATCAAAGATTCTAACTCTTATAAGGTATATTGAAGGAACAACTATAGCCATAACAGGTAGTAAATAAAAAATTTGCTTGCTAGTATCTATAAACTCTAAATCGTCATTAAATATTTCAATTACTTGATATACATACATTGCAATTGGCACTAATAGTGCATGATACCACCAATGTCTTGATGTAAAAAACCAAACAAAAATAAGTAATAATGGAATTAACTTATTCATAAGTGTCCAAGCTGTGATTTGTGCACTAGTGTAATAGTTACTGCTATATGTAAACAAAAAAGTGTCCCAAACTTTAACGTTAGGGACACTCTCGTAAAAGGTAAAAATATATGGAGTTAAAGCTATTAAAGTAGCAATAATAGTTCCATATACTAATGACTTAGCACTATTTTCCTTGACCTGGAATTTTGATTTTTGCTTTTTCGATGTTTGTTGTTGTTTGGTCATTTAAGTCAATTAAATTTGTAGCCTGTGCTGCAAATAACATTCCACCGAAAATAGCAACTGCTAATACATACTTTTTTGTTTTCATAATTCAAGGGATTTAATTAATTAATTACTTCAAATTTAGAATCAACAGGAGTTAAATTCTGTTAAAGAAATGTTAAAATAATTTTCAGAAATCGCTTGAACGTTACGGTTTTTCCGTACTTTGCAACTATGCTCTATTGGTGTGATGCCACTTTTTTTACAAAAAATTTTGCTGCTCCATAGGTTTTTTTTTGGTTAATTTTATGTTTTGGTCAAATTTGAGGGTTCTTTTACCATTTTCATCAGAAAGAATTGTTATAATTTCTGCGTCATCTGGTATTAAATTTGGAATTTTTTCTGGCCATTCTACAAGTTTCCATGCACTAGAGTAGAAGTAATCTTCAACACCAAAATTTAATGCTTCTTCCTCGTTTTCAATTCTATAAAAATCAAAATGAAAAATCGTATCAGAAGGAGATGAATATTCGTTAACAAGTGAGAATGTTGGACTACTTACCAAATCATTACTACCAAGATGTTCAACAATCGCTTTTATGAGTGTAGTTTTGCCAACACCCATTTCTCCGTAAAACAAAATTGTTCTAGAAGATGCATGTTTTATAACTGCTTCAGCAATTGAATGAATATCAGATATTTGATAAGTTATTTCCAAAATTGTACTTGCTAAGTATAAAATTCAGCACAAGTATAAGAATAAAATTCGAGAAAAACCAATAAAAAGTGTATTTCGTCGGATTTTTTTGCATTACATAGATTATTTTGGACTCATGACAACAAACGGAATAATCATTTCTTCTAGAGACACTCCACCATGTTGATAAGTGTTTCTGTAATAGCTTACATAATGGTTATAATTGTTTGGATAAGCTAAAAAGACATCGCCTTTTGCGAAGATATAAGAGCTACTCATCGTGATTGAAGGCAAATGTATGGTCTTTGGATCTTTAGCTGCAAGTACATCTTTATTTTCATAAGTTAGGCTACGTCCAGTTTTGTATCTTAAATTTAAACTAGTATCTCTATCACCAATTACTCTTGATGGGTTTTTTACATTAATGGTTCCATGGTCTGTAGTTAAAATAAGCTTAAAACCAAGAAGCTGTGCTTGTTGAATCATTTCTAATAATGGAGAGTTTTTAAACCAGCTTTGTGTTAAAGATCTGTATGCCTTATCGTTTGAAGCTAACTCTTTTACGACTTCCATTTCGGTTTTAGCGTGAGAAAGCATATCTACAAAATTGTAAACCACTACAGTAAGGTCGTTGTCTTTTAAAGCTTTAAAGTTTTCAACTAGTTTCTTTCCAGACTTTAGGTTTGTGATTTTGTGATACTCATGTTTTAAGTGCGATAACCCTAAGCGTTTTAATTGTGCATCAAGAAACTCAGCTTCGTGTAAATTTTTACCACCATCATCAGTGTCGTTTTTCCAAAGGTCTGGATGTAGCTTTTCCATATCACTTGGCATTAAACCAGAAAAAATAGCATTTCTTGCATATTGCGTAGCTGTAGGGAGAATACTGTAAAACGGCTCTTCGTATGTTTTTTTGTAGTAATTGTTTACAATAGGCTCAAATGCTTTCCATTGGTCGTAACGTAAATTATCAATAACCACAAAAAGAGTTGGTTGTTTGTCGCTTAATTCAGGTACAACCTTTTCTTTAAATAAGGTATGTGACATTATTGGTGCTTCGGTGTTGTGATCAAACCAACTAGGGTAGTTCTTGTCTATAAATTTTCCAAACTGTTGGTTAGCTTCACTTTTTTGAGATTCTAAAATCTCAGTCATGCCAACATCTTCAATGTCTTCAAGCTGTAATTCCCAATAAATCAGTTTTTGATACAATTCTTCCCATTCTTTAAAAGAGTTAACCATAGATAAGTCCATAGCTATTTTTCTAAACTCTTGTTGGTAGTTAGAAGTTGTCTTTTCTGAAACTAACCTAGAATGATCCAAATTCTTTTTTAAACTCAGTAGTATTTGATTTGGGTTTACAGGTTTTATAAGGTAATCGGCTATTTTACTACCTATAGCTTCTTCCATAATATACTCTTCTTCACTTTTAGTAATCATAACTACAGGAAGGTTAGCACGCTTTTCTTTAATCTCATTTAAGGTTTCCAATCCTGTAAGTCCTGGCATGTTTTCATCTAAAAAAACAATATCAAAGTTAGTATCGTTAATAATTTCGATGGCTTCAGTACCACTTTTGCATGTAGTAACCTTATATTGCTTTTGTTCTAAAAAGAGAATATGCGGTTTAAGTAAATCAATTTCATCGTCAACCCAAAGAATATTTATATTGTTCATGTATATTTGTTTAAATTTAAAGTAAAAATTGAAGTTTGAATAAGGTAAACAAACTTAAGATATTTAACGACCCAATTTACGGATTTATTACTATTCCAAATTCGTTAATTTTTGATTTAATTGAACACAGATACTTTCAGCGTTTAAGACGAATAACCCAAATGGGAATGTCTTATTTGGTTTATCCAGGTGCACATCATACTAGATTTCATCATGCAATTGGGTGTATGCATCTAATGCAAAAAGCGGTGAATGTACTTCGTTTTAAGGGAGTTGCCATTTCTGAAGAAGAAGAAAATGCGCTCTATATTGCCATTTTATTACATGATATTGGTCATGGTCCATTTTCGCATGCTATGGAACATAGTATTGTTAGTGGAGTCTCGCACGAGGATATTTCAATGCTTTTTATGGAGCAGTTGAATAAAGAATTTAACTCAAGTTTAACGCTTGCTATAGCTATTTTTAAAGGTAACTATTCCAGAAAGTTTTTATGTCAATTAATCTCTGGTCAATTAGATATGGATCGGTCAGATTATTTAAAGCGTGATAGTTTTTACACAGGAGTTGCTGAGGGAAATATTAATAGTGAGCGATTAATAACTATGCTTAATGTAGTTGACGATGTGTTGGTTGTTGAAGAAAAAGGTATTTATAGTGTTGAGAAATTTTTAGTCGCAAGACGTTTTATGTATTGGCAAGTGTATTTGCATAAAACTAGTTTAGCTGCTGAGCAGTTGTTGATGAGGGTGTTGAGTAGAGCTAAGGAACTGACCAATAAAGGAGTTCATTTGCAAGCAAGTGAACCTTTACAGTATTTTCTTAAGAATGAAATCTCTCTAGACGATTTTAATAAAGATACTCTAGAAGCTTTTTCACGATTAGACGATTATGATATTGTTTCAGCAATGAAAACATGGCAGTTTCATGAAGATTTTGTACTGAGAAATCTTTGTGAAATGATTATCAATAGAGATTTACTTAAAGTTAAAATAAAGAATAAAAGGATAAAGAAAGATGTTTTGCAAAAACACACTCAAAACCTAATGAACAAGCATTCAATATCTAAAGAAGAAGCTGAGTATTTTGTGTTTTATGGCGAAATTTCTAATCAGGCTTACAATGCCAAAAAGCAAGGGATTAATATTCTTCAAAAAAATGGAAAGATAGTAGACATCGCTAAAGTATCAGACCAGTTCAACATCAAGTCCCTTTCAAAACAAGTGACTAAATATTATATATGTTATCCTAAGGATAAAATGTGATACATTTTTTCTATTTTTGCGATTAATGAAATTCACAGCAACACAAATAGCAGGAATTTTAGAAGGTGATATTATTGGAAATCCCGATGTTGAAGTTTCTAAACTTTCCAAAATAGAAGAAGGAACCGAAGGGTCATTAACCTTTTTGGCTAATCCTAAATACAAGCCTTATATTTATTCTACAAAGGCATCAATTACAATAGTTAATAAAACTTTTGAAGCAGAAAACGACATCACTACAACTTTAATAAAAGTTGAAGATGCTTATAAATCGTTCTCAAAATTGTTGGAGTATTACAATCAGGTAAAACTTAATAAAAGTGGAATTGAACAACCCTCGTTTATTTCAGAAACAGCAAGCTATGGAGAAAACGTTTATGTAGGCGCATTCACTTATATAGGTGATAAGGTAAAAATAGGAGATAATGTAAAAATATTTCCAAGTGCTTATATAGGAGACAATGTTACAATTGGTGATAATACCATAGTGTTTTCTGGAGCTAAAATTTATTCTGAAAGTTACATAGGCTCAAACTGTGTGATTAATTCAGGAGCTATAATTGGAGCTGATGGTTTTGGCTTTGCACCTAATGAAAAAGGAGAATATAGCAAAGTGCCACAAACCGGAAATGTAATTATTGAAGATTATGTAGATATTGGTGCTGCTACTACTATTGATAGAGCAACGTTGGGCTCTACAATTATTAGAAAAGGAGTTAAACTTGATAACCAAATACAAATTGCACATAATGTTGAAGTTGGTAAAAACACAGTTATTGCTGCTCAAACAGGTGTAGCAGGATCTACTAAAATTGGTGAAAACTGTATTATAGGTGGTCAAGTTGGTATTGTAGGACATATAACAATAGGAAATAATGTAAAAATCCAAGCACAATCAGGAATTGGACGAAACATTAAGGATAATGAAGTGTTACAAGGTTCGCCAGCATTAAGTTATGGTGATTTTAATAAATCCTATGTATACTTTAAAAACCTTCCTAAGATTGTAAAAGATATTAATGAAATAGAAAAAAAAGTAAATGGCAATAATTAAAACAGACGTTAAGCAAAAAACCATTCAAAAAGAAGTTTCGCTTACAGGTGTTGGGTTGCATACAGGAAAAAATGTAACACTTACTTTTAAACCTGCTTCGGTAAATAATGGTTACTCTTTTAAAAGAATTGATTTAGAAGGTAATCCAGTAATCGAAGCTGATGCAAACTATGTTACCAACACACAACGTGGTACATGTTTAGAAAAAAATGGAGTTGTTATTCAAACCTCTGAACATGTTTTGGCTGCTTTGGTTGGAATGGATATTGACAACGTTATTATTGAGCTAAACGCTTCAGAACCTCCAATTATGGATGGGTCTTCAAAATTCTTTGTTGAAGCATTAGAAAATGCAGGAATCGAAGAGCAAGACGATTTTAGAGAAGAATATGTAGTGTCTGATGTTGTGTCGTATTCTGATGAAGAAACAGGTAGCGAAATTATTGTTATGCCTTCTAAAGAATATCAAATTACAACAATGGTTGACTTTGGTACAAAAGTATTAGGCACTCAAAATGCAACTTTAAATCATATTTCCGATTTTAAAGATGATATTTCAGACTCTAGAACCTTTAGTTTCTTACATGAACTAGAAATGCTTTTAGAGCATGGACTTATTAAAGGAGGCGACTTAAACAATGCAATAGTTTATGTTGACAAGGAATTGTCAAAAGAAACTACAGAAAAACTTAAAGTAGCTTTTAATAAAGAGACTCTAGCAATAAAACCAAACGGAATTTTAGATAATCTTACGTTACATCATCCTAACGAAGCAGCTAGACATAAACTGTTAGACGTAATAGGAGATTTAGCTTTAGTAGGAACTCGTATTAGAGGGAAAATTATAGCTAACAAGCCTGGGCATTATATCAATACGCAGTTTGCTAAAAAAATGTCTAAAATCATTAAAAATGAAAGACGTAACAATGTTCCTAGTGTAGATTTAAACCAAGAACCATTAATGGATGTCAATCAAATTATGGCAATGTTGCCTCACAGACAACCATTTTTGCTTATTGACAAAATATTTGAATTGACTGATAGTGGTGTTATAGGTATGAAAAACGTCACTATGAACGAGCCTTTCTTTGCAGGCCATTTCCCAGGAGCTCCAGTAATGCCAGGAGTTTTAATAGTTGAAGCTATGGCACAAACAGGAGGTATTTTGGTGTTAAGTACAGTGCCAGATCCTGAAAACTACTTAACCTTCTTTATGAAAATAGATAATGTTAAGTTTAAGCAAAAAGTAGTTCCTGGTGACACATTGATATTTAAGTGTGATTTAATTACACCTATTCGTCGTGGTATATGCCACATGCAAGGATATGCTTATGCAAACGGAAAGTTATGCGCTGAAGCAGAGCTTATGGCTCAAATATCTAAAGTGAAATAAACATGAACCAGACAGAAACTTATATTTTAAGTGCTTTGGTCAATCAAATAGGCGAATACATTTTCACCTATTCATTTAAATTAAAATTACAAAAATGAACCAACCATTAGCATACGTGCATCCTGGAGCAAAAATTGCAAAGAATGTCGTAATAGAACCTTTTACAACAATCAACAATAATGTAACTATAGGTGAAGGTACTTGGATTGGAAGTAATGTTACCATTATGGAAGGTGCAAGAATAGGAAAAAACTGTAATATTTTCCCTGGCGCTGTAATTTCTGCAGTACCTCAAGACTTAAAATACAAAGACGAAGACACGCTTACAATTATTGGAGATAATGTAACTATAAGAGAGTGTGTTACCATTAATAGAGGCACAACTGATAAGATGAAAACAGTTGTAGGAGATAATTGTTTAATTATGGCGTATTGCCATATTGCTCACGATTGTATTGTAGGTAATAACTGTATTTTTTCAAACAACTCAACATTAGCAGGTCATATTACTGTTGGTGATTATGTTGTACTTGCTGGTATGACTGCTGTACACCAATTTTGTTCAATTGGTAATCATGCTTTTGTAACAGGAGGGTCTTTAGTAAGAAAAGATGTGCCTCCTTATGTAAAAGCAGCAAGAGAGCCTTTGTCTTATGTTGGTATAAACTCTGTAGGACTAAGACGAAGAGGGTTCTCAACCGAAAAAATTAGAGAAATTCAAGATATATACAGAATTCTGTATCAAAAAAATTATAACAATACCCAAGCTGCTGAGATTATTGAAGCTGAAATGGAAGCGACTTCAGAACGCGATGAAATACTTCAATTTATCAAAGACTCTCAAAGAGGTATTATGAAAGGATATTTTAAATCAAATTAATTTATGGCAACTACAAGTGATATTAGAAACGGATTGTGTATTAGATACAATCATGATATTTATAAAATTATAGAATTTTTACACGTAAAACCTGGTAAAGGACCAGCGTTTGTTCGTACAAAATTAAAAAGTGTAACTACAGGAAAAGTTATAGATAACACCTTTTCTGCAGGACATAAAATTGAAGACGTTAGAGTAGAAACTCACAAGTTTCAGTTTTTATATAACGATGGAGAATTTTACCATTTTATGAATACTGAAGATTATACTCAAATTCGTTTATTAGAAGCTGCATTAGACAGACCAGAATTAATGAAAGAAGGAGAAGTAGTAACTGTGCTTATCAATACAGAAGATAATTTACCTTTATCTGTTGAAATGCCTGCAAGTGTTATTCTAGAAGTTACTGCAACTGAACCTGGAGTAAAAGGAAACACAGCAACTAATGCAACAAAACCAGCAACTGTTGAGACAGGAGCAGAGGTAAATGTACCTTTGTTTATTAATGAAGGAGACAAGATTAAGATTGAAACTGAAAAAGGAACTTACAAAGAAAGAATTAAAGAATAACTTTAATTGAAATTTTCTAAACCACATACTTTAAAAGAAATAGCTAGCATAATTAAGTGTGATTATGTTGGAGAAGAGACCTTTCCTGTTTTGGGCATGAACGAAATTCATGTGGTTGAGCCAGGAGACATTGTGTTTGTTGATCATCCTAAGTATTATGATAAGGCATTACAATCTGCTGCAACCATAATATTAATTAATAAAGAGGTAGGATGTCCTGAAGGGAAAGCACTATTAATTAGTGATGACCCTTTTAGAGATTTTAATAAACTCACGCAACATTTTAAACCGTTTCAAGCTTCTGATATTGCAATATCAAAGACTGCAAAAGTTGGAAAAAACACAGTTATTCAGCCCAATTGTTTTATTGGTAATAATGTTATAATAGGTGACAATTGTGTTATCCATTCCAATGTAAGTATTTATGATGATGCTGTTATTGGTGATAATGTTACAATACATTCAGGTACTGTATTAGGCGCAAATGCATTTTACTACAAAAAAAGACCAACTGGTTTTGATCGTTTACTTTCTGGAGGTCGAGTAGTTATTCAAGATAATGTTGATATAGGAGCTTCTTGTACAATAGATAAAGGTGTTACAGGAGATACTACCATTGGAGAAGGCTCTAAGCTAGATAACTTAATTCAAATAGGGCATGACACTGTTATTGGTAAAAAATGTCTCATTGCATCGCAAGTGGGTATTGCAGGTTGTGTAGTAATTGAAGACGAAGTAACTATCTGGGGACAAGTAGGTATTACCAGCGGAATTACCATAGGTTCAAAAGCAGTTATTTCTGCACAATCAGGAGTAAGTAAATCTCTTGAAGGTAACAATAGCTATTTTGGGACACCAGCAGATGATTTTAGATCTAAATATAAAGAAATAGCTTCTATCAAGAAGATTCCTGAAATTTTAGAACAATTAAAAAATAAATCATGACTCCAAAAGAATATGTAAAGCGTTTTTATGAATCAGATTTTGCCAATGAAACAACTGTAATTGATAATTATCTACATAAAGATTGTTTATTGCATTGGAGTAGTAGTAAAGGGTTTTCTGTTTTAAAGTTTAATGATATTAAAGATTTATTCTTAGATATCAGTAGAACGTATGAGTCGTTTAGAGTTGAAATCAGTCATCTGTTAGCCGATGAAAATTTTGTGACTACGAGATATACTGTCCATGTAAGAACAATTGAAGATCCTGATGAAGAACAACCAATGGCACATTTTATAACTATCTGGGAGTTAAAAGACAATAAACTCTATCGTGGTTACGAAATAAGCCAGCAAGCAGATGTAAGTTTAGAGAGTCTTAAATCATTTTCAAAAATAAAAGTATAAAACACTTTTTTATAGGTGTTAAAACAGTATTTTTGTAACGTTTTTTAAAATAAAAATCAAAATATAGATGAGCGTTTTAGTAAATAAGAATTCAAAAATTATAGTACAAGGTTTTACAGGTAGTGAAGGTACTTTTCACGCTGGACAAATGATTGAGTATGGAACCAATGTTGTTGGAGGTGTTACACCAGGAAAAGGTGGTCAAACTCATTTAGATAAACCAGTTTTTAACACTGTAAAAGAAGCTGTTGATTCAGTAGGAGCAGATACAACTATTATATTTGTACCACCAGCGTTTGCTGCTGATGCAATTATGGAAGCTGCTGATGCTGGTATTAAAGTAATTATCACAATTACTGAAGGTATTCCAGTTGCTGATATGATTACGGCTTCAAACTATATTAAAGATAAAGATTGTCGTTTAATAGGTCCTAACTGTCCTGGAGTAATCACTCCTGGTGAAGCTAAAGTAGGTATTATGCCTGGTTTCGTTTTCAAAAAAGGAAAAGTAGGGATTGTTTCAAAATCAGGAACATTAACTTATGAAGCGGCTGACCAAGTAGTAAAACAAGGTTTAGGAATTACTACAGCAATTGGTATTGGTGGAGACCCAATTATTGGAACAACGACTAAGGAAGCTGTTGAGTTGTTAATTAACGATTCAGAAACTGAAGCTGTGGTTATGATTGGAGAAATTGGAGGTCAATTAGAAGCTGATGCTGCTAAATGGTATAAAAACAGTGGAAGCAAAAAACCTATTATTGGGTTTATAGCTGGTGAAACTGCGCCTGCAGGACGTACAATGGGTCATGCTGGAGCTATAGTTGGTGGTAGTGACGATACTGCCCAAGCTAAAAAAGCAATTATGAGAGATTGTGGAATTCATGTAGTTGATTCACCTGCTGAAATAGGTAAAAAAGTAGCAGAAGTTTTATCATAACTTTTTGTTAAAATATATACAAAAATATCTCGTTATCATTCCGTTGGCTGTATCTTAGTCAACGGAATTTTTTTATCAATTAACAAATCAACAAATGAAACAATTTAAATTACTTTACTTGTGTTTATCACTGTTTGTAGTGTTTAGCTGCAAAACCGATAAAGGCAATGACACTTTGGCTTATGCTGTTGAAACACATAAAGACGCTAGTGGGTTTTCTTATGAAACTGTTGAAAACGATCCAACAGGTTTACGTTTGTATACTCTAGACAATGGTTTAAAAGTATACTTAAGTAAAAATAATGATGAGCCAAAAATTCAAACTTACATAGCAGTTAGAGCTGGTTCTAACTATGATCCTAAAGAATCTACTGGATTAGCACACTACTTAGAGCACATGGTGTTTAAAGGTACTGATGAGATTAGTGCGTTAGACTGGGAAAAAGAAAAAGAGTATTTAAAGCAAATTTCTGATTTGTACGAAGAGCATAAAGCTGAAACTGATCCTGAAAAGAAAAAAGCGCTTTATAAGAAGATAGATGAAGTATCGCTAGAGGCTTCAAACTATTGTGTAGCTAACGAGTATGATAAAATGGTTAGCTCTCTTGGAGCTACAGGAACAAATGCACATACTTGGTTTGAGGAAACAGTTTACAAAAACAAAATTCCTGCTAATGAGTTAGATAAATGGTTAAAATTAGAAAGTGAGCGTTTTAGCCAGTTAGTATTGCGTTTATTTCATACTGAACTTGAAGCTGTTTTTGAAGAGTTTAACAGAGGTCAGGATAACGATTTTAGAAAATCATACGCAGCAATGTTAGATGGTTTGTTTCCAAACCACCCTTACGGACAACAAACTACTATTGGTACAGGAGAGCACTTAAAAAATCCTTCAATGGTAGCAATTCATAATTATTTCGACAAATATTATGTGCCAAATAACATGGCAATGGTATTAGTTGGTGATTTAGATTTTGATGCTACAATAAAAAAGGTAAATGAAACTTTTGGAAAATTAGAGCGTAAAGAAGTTACACACCCTACGTTGCCAGTTGAAGAGCCAATAACTGCTCCAATTGTAAAAGAAGTGTTTGGCCCAGAATCAGAAAGTGTATCTATAGCTTTCCGTTCTAAAGGTGTAAATACCGATGAAGAAAAATTAATGACACTTGCCGATATGATTTTAGCTAATGGTAAAGCAGGTTTAATTGATTTAAATTTAAATCAGCAACAAGTTGTACAATATGCTGGATGTTCTCCTACTTTTTTAAATGATTATGGATACCATACATTTAATGGTTCTCCTAAAGAAGGTCAAACACTAGATGAAGTTAAAGATTTACTATTAGCTCAAATAGATAAGCTTAAAAAAGGAGAATTTGAAGATTGGATGTTAGACGCAGTTATTAATGACCTTAAGCTTAGTGAAACTAGACAGTACGAAAACAGTACTGCTTTAGCTTCAATGTATTATAATGCTTTTATTCACCACGAAGATTGGCAAAGAAAAGTGAAGTTTTTAGATGATTTAAAGAAAATCACTAAACAAGAATTAGTAGATTTTGCTAATGGTTTTTATAAAGACAATTATGTAGTAACCTACAAGCGTCAAGGAGAAGATAACTCAATCGTAAAGGTTGAAAATCCTGGTATTACTCCTGTAAATCTTAACAGAGATAAGAGCTCTGAGTACTTAACAAACTTTAATGCTATTGAAGCTGCTGAATTACAGCCACAATACGTTGATTACAAAACAGCGATTAAAGAATCCAAAACCGATAATGGAATTAAAGTATCTTATATTGAAAATGAGTTGAACGATCTTTTCGACTTAAATATCATTTTTGATATGGGAAGTGATAACGATAAAAAGTTAGGATTAGCTGTTGGATATTTAGAGTACTTAGGAACTGATAAATACTCAGCTGAAGATCTTAAGAAAGAATTTTACAAATTAGGTATCGATTATTATGTAAGTGCAGGTTCAGAGAAGTCTTATGTAGGTTTAAGTGGTTTAAAAGAAAATTTGCCTAAAGGATTAGAGTTATTAGAGCATTTATGGGCTAATGCTGTTCCAGACCAAGAAGCTTATGATAAGTATGTTGATCAAATCATTAAAGGAAGACAAGACGGTAAAACTCAAAAAGGAAATATTCTTTTTAACGGATTAATGAACTATGGTAAGTATGGTGATAATTCAAGATTAAGAAACATCATGCAAGCTAGTGAGCTAGCAACAGTAAATCCACAAGAGTTAGTTGATTTAGTTAAAGACATGAAAAACTACAAACAGCGTGTATTCTATTACGGTAAAGATGTTGATGCTGCTATTGCAGCATTAAATACACATCACATTTTACCTACCGAGTTAAAAGAATACCCTGAAGCTACAGCTTATGTTGAAAAAGAAACAGGAGGTAATGTGTACTTTGTAGATTACGATATGGTACAGTCTGAAATGTTGTTTTTAGCAAAAGGAGAGCCTTTTAAAGCTGAAAACATGGCAGCTTCTACTTTATTTAACACGTATTTTGGTAGTGGTTTATCTTCAATAGTATTCCAAGAAATTAGAGAGTCTAAATCGTTAGCTTACTCAGCGTTTTCTAGCTATAGTAATGCAAGTGATAAAGACGAGTCTAACTATGTAATGGCTTACATTGGTACTCAAGCAAACAAGATGCCACAAGCAGTAGATGCAATGATGGAGCTTATGACTAATATGCCTGAAGCTGAAGAGCAATTTAATGCTGCTAAAGAAGCTACATTAAAAAAGATTGCTGCACAACGTATTACAAAATCTAATATCTTCTGGACTTATGAAGGGCTTCAAAAAAGAGGTATAGAAAACGATAACAGAGAAGAAATCTATAACACTATAAAAGATATGACTATTGAAGATTTAAGAAACTTCTTCAATACAAATATTAAGGGTGAAAACTATAACGTAATGGTTATTGGTAACAAAAATGAAATCGACTTTAAAGCGTTAAGTAAGTTAGGTGAAGTACAAGAAATGGATGTTGATCATTTATTCAACTACGAAAAGCCTGAAGACGTAAAGCTGTAATTGAAGTTATCATTCCGAAACAGGTTTTGGAATCTCAATAACAATGTTAAAAACCTCACAAGAATTTGTGAGGTTTTTTTATTTCGTGCAACTTGTATTTGCTATATTTGAACATCAACTAATATTAAAACTAACAATGAAAATTTTAGAAGGAAAAACAGCTATTATAACAGGTGCAAGTAGAGGTATTGGAAAAGGAATTGCTGAAGTTTTTGCACAACATGGAGCCAATGTGGCTTTTACTTATAGCTCTTCTGTAGAAGCTGCTAATCAATTAGAAAATGAATTAAACGCACTAGGCGTTAAAGCTAAAGGCTATCAAAGTAATGCTGCAGATTTTAATCAAGCTCAAGAGTTGGCTGATGATGTTGTAAAGGAATTTGGAAGCATTGATATATTAGTAAACAACGCAGGTATTACAAAAGACAACCTGTTAATGCGTATTACTGAAGAAGATTTTGACAAGGTTATTGAAGTTAACCTTAAATCTGTTTTTAATATGACAAAAGCAGTACAACGTACTATGCTAAAACAACGTAAAGGATCTATCATTAATATGAGTTCTGTTGTTGGTGTTAAAGGAAATGCAGGACAAACTAATTATGCAGCATCAAAAGCTGGTATAATAGGATTTTCAAAATCGGTTGCATTAGAACTAGGTTCAAGAAACATTAGAAGTAACGTGATTGCTCCTGGGTTTATAGAAACTGAAATGACTGCAAAGCTAGATGAAGATACAGTAAAAGGATGGAGAGATGCAATACCTTTAAAACGTGGTGGTACACCAGAAGATATTGCAAACGTATGTGTGTTTTTAGCTAGTGATATGAGTGCTTATGTTACTGGTCAAACCCTAAACGTTGATGGAGGAATGCTAACCTAATCAATATATTAATTCAAATCTTATGAAAAAACTCTCTTATTTAATTGCAATTTGTTGCTTATTATCTATCCAGGCAATAGCTCAAGATTGGCAAAAGTACAAATCTGAAGATTTAGCCTTTATAGCATATTTTCCTGAAACGCCTAAGCGTACTGTACAACAAGTAGAAACAGCAGTAGGAACACTAGACATGCATATGGTTATGTGTACTCCTCAACAAGACGATAATGTTGTGTATAGTACAATAAAATCTGATTATCCTGAAGAACAATTTATAGATGCAGATGATAAGTATAATACTACTGTTTTAGATGGAGCAGTTAAAGGAGCAGTAAGTAATGTAAACGGCTCTTTAATATTTGATAAAAAAATCACCTTCAATGGTTATCCAGGAAGAGATGTAAAAATTGAAATTCAAGGCGGTTTTATATACATACGTGTTGTTTTAGTTACAAACTCAATGTACATTTCTCAAGTAATTTGCACGCCTGAAAATGATAATAATAGTAAAATAGAACGTTTTTTAGACGGTTTTGAAATTATAAAAGTTAAACAATAGTGCAAGAAAGCACCATTATATATATAATACTATCTGGAATCATAGCGCTTTTATTAGCGCTTTTTCAGTATATATATAAATCAAAAAGTAAGAGCAACAGTCATAAGTTTTTAACCTTTTTAAGATTTGTGACTTTGTTTGCTATTATGCTTTTACTTATCAATCCAAAATTTGAGCAAACCACTTATTACAATGAAAAACCAACACTTGTTGTAGCTATTGATAATTCAGAGTCTGTTAGGTATTTAAACCAAAACAATAACACCAATGAGTTAATTGAACGCTTAAAAGCCAACGACTCTTTAAATGAAAATTTTAATCTAGAGTTTTACACCTTCGGAAAAATCTTAGCTAAAACAGATTCGTTATCCTATTCTGATAGACAATCTAATATGGCTTTAGCATTTGACCGCTTATCAGAAATTTATAGTAATTCAGTAGCTCCAACGCTATTGATAACCGATGGAAACCAAACCTACGGTAACGATTATGAGTTTTCTACAAATAAGTATAAGCAGCCTATTTACCCAATAATTTTAGGAGATACTACACAGTTTATTGATTTAAAAATCCAGCAGTTGAATGTCAATAAATATGCATACTTAAAAAATAGATTTCCTATTGAAGCTATTCTTGTTTACAGTGGAGAAGGTTCGGTATCAACCACTTTCAATATCACTTCAGGAAACACAGTTGTGTATTCGCAAAATATCAATTTTACAGCAACAAGCACTTCAAAAGTCATTAATTTAACTTTACCAGCTAATAGAGCAGGAGTGTCGAGTTATAAAGCTGAAATTGTTCCGATAGAGAACGAAAAAAACACAGTAAACAATATCAAAAACTTTGCTGTAGAAGTTATAGACCAAAAAACAAACGTAGCTATAGTTTCTGATATTTTGCATCCTGATATTGGAGCCTTAAAAAAGAGTATTGAAAGCAACGAACAGCGTCAAGCAATACTTGTAACACCTGAAGAGTTTGTTTCCAACGCAGGCGACTATCAGCTAGCAATAGTGTATCAACCTAATATGAAGTTTAAACAAGCGTTTGATGAAATCAATCGTTTAAAAATTAATAAATGGGTAATTGCTGGTACAAAAACAAGTTGGAATGCACTTAACGCGCTACAAAGTAATTACAAGCAAACAATAACCAATCAAACCGAAGATTTTTTACCAGAGTTAAACTTAAATTACACACCTTTTATTATTGAAAATGTCAGTTTTGATGAATTTCCTCCTTTGCGTTCAGAATATGGCGAAACTGAATTTAACTTACCAATTCAAACCATTTGCTATAAAACTGTGAACGGAATAGCTATAGGAGAACCCTTACTAGCTACTTTTGAAATTAATGAAACACGAGAAGCCTTACTTAATGGTGAAGGTATTTGGAAATGGCGAGCACAAAGTTTTCTTGAGCAAAAATCTTTTGAACCGTTTGATAATTTTATCGGTAAGATGGTTCAATATTTAAGTTCTAAACAAAGACGTACAAGACTAAATGTTGAATACGAATCTTTTTACAACGGAAATGAAGACTTAAAAATTAATGCTCAATATTTTAATAAAAACTATGAGTTTGACACTAGTGGTAATTTAAACATCACTTTAAAAGATAAAGAAGCTAACAACTCCAGAACACTTCCTTTTGTACTAAAAAATAATGGTTATCAGGTAGATTTAAGTGGAATTCCTGCTGGCGAATACAGTTTTACGGTATCAGTTACTGGTGAAAATGTATCTCAATCTGGCGAACTGAAAATTTTAGACTATAATGTAGAACAACAGTTTCTTAATGCAGATGTCGCTAAGTTAGAAAGACTTGCAGCATCCACTAAAGGAAACTCTTTTTTCATTGATAATACCAGCAGCTTAGTAAAAACGTTAACGAGCGATACTAGGTTTGCAACACTACAAAAAAGCAGCAAAAATGTTGTACCTTTAATCGATTGGAAATACTTACTCGCTGTCATAGTTTTAAGCTTGACTGCTGAGTGGTTTATCAGAAAATATAACGGATTAATTTAAAAAACTAACAAAATGGATAAGTTACCTAGACTAGGACTACCCATCATAATTGGAGTGGTGGTTTTAATAATTATTTTGGCTAAATCAGCTGTTACAATAGATTCTGGACATGCTGCTGTGTTGTATGAAACATTAAAAGACGGTGTGGATTCAGAAAAACCACCTTTAGGCCCAGGTTTTCATATAATAGCACCATGGAATCGAGTAATAGACTATGAAACTCGCCAACAAGAGATTCCTGAAAAGATGTCGGTACTTTCTTCTAATGGGTTGGATATTAAATTAGATGCTTCAGTTTTATATGAACCAGATGAAAGAAACCTAGGCAAGTTGCATAATGAAAAAGGTGAAAACTATTTAAGTAGAGTATTACAGCCTGCAATTAGAAGTGCAGCTCGTAGTGTAGTTGGTCGTTACACTCCAGAGCAATTATATTCTACAAAAAGAGATGCTATACAAACTGAAATTTTTGAAGAAACCAAAAAAATTGTTGAAAGTCAATATATTCAATTAAACAGTGTTTTAATTAGAGATGTTACATTACCACCAACCATTAAAGAAGCTATTGAGCGTAAACTAAAGCAAGAACAAGAGTCTTTAGAGTACGAGTTTAGATTGGTTACTGCAGAAAAAGAGGCGGAAAGGCAAATTATTGAAGCTCAGGGTAAAGCAGATGCAAATAAAATTTTAAGTGCTTCCTTAACCGATAAAATTCTTCAAGACAAAGGTATTGAAGCAACTATTAAACTATCAGAGTCACCAAATAGTAAAGTAATTGTTATTGGTTCAGGAGATTCTGGAATGCCAATTATTTTAGGAAATCAGTAAGTCTTTTAAATGAGAAGTTTTATTCTTTTTCTATTGTGTAGTTTCACGCTATTTGCTCAAGATAATGACCAAACGCATTATCTAGAGTTTGTTGAATCCTACTACGATAAAGAATCAAAGCAACCAATATACATTTATGACGATATTGACGGTAAAATAGTTGACACCTTATATAATAACGAATCAAAATATTCTTGGTACAAAATAGCAATTATTGAAAGTAGCTACGGTTGGTTTAAAATCAAAAACATACAACGTTTACCTGATGCTTACAAAAATTACGACTATGAAAATCATTGGGTTAAAAGTTCAGGATTTTTAGTTTCTGTTGATGTCTATGAAGATGGTAACAAAGTTTATCTTTATGATTTAGCCTCTAAAACGTCTAATAAAATCCATAAAATAAGCGATTTTCAAAAAGTCAATATTATAGAAGTTAGCGATTTATGGGCTAAAGTGAGTTTTAATGTTGGCAAAAAATCAGTGTCTGGTTGGTTAAGTTTTAAGGACCAATGTGCTTATCCTTGGACAACATGCCCTAAATATGATTAATTCGCATTTTAGACTTAAAATACTAACAAAATCATAAAACCTCTTATAAGATTTGGATTTTTAAATTTTTATTTTAAATCTTTGTATAGACAAAAACAACAAATGAATTTTATTCAATTACATCATCATCATTTTCATACTTGCACTCAAGCGAGCTGAAAATGTATTGAATAAAAACAAGATATTTTTAAAACCGTTTGAGTAAATCAAGCGGTTTTTTGTTTTTACAAACGTAAAAATATCTCCCAAAAAAGATTTACTCAAACACATTAAAACCAAAATGAGTAAATTAAAAATTGCAGTTCAAAAATCAGGTCGGTTACACGACGATTCTATGAAAATCCTTAAAGACGTTGGGATTTCTATAGATAATGGCAAAGACCAATTAAAAGCTTCGGCTAGAAACTTCCCTTTAGAGGTCTTTTATTTAAGAAATGGCGATATCCCTCAATACCTTAGAGATGGTGTGGTTGATGTTGCCATTATAGGAGAAAACGTATTGGTTGAAAAAGGTAAAGATATTTCCATAGTTGAAAAACTAGGGTTTTCTACCTGTAAAGTTTCGGTAGCTGTACCAAAATCTACCAAATATTCAACAATTAAAGATTTAGAAGGCAAGCGTATTGCAACATCTTATCCAAACACTGTTAATGGGTTTTTACAATCAAACAATGTAAATGCTGAATTACATATAATAAATGGTTCGGTTGAAATTGCACCAAACATAGGACTTGCCGATGCTATTGTAGATATCGTTTCCAGCGGAAGTACCTTGTTTAAAAATAACCTAAAAGAAGTTGAAGTGCTTTTAAAGTCAGAAGCTGTTTTAGCAGTGTCTCCTAATATTAGTGAAGATAAACAACAGGTATTAGAGAAGCTACAATTCAGGATCAAATCGGTTTTAAAAGGAAGACAAAACAAGTATGTCTTACTAAATGCTCCTAACAAAAACTTAGAAAGTATTATTAACATTCTTCCAGGAATGAATAGTCCTACAGTGATGCCTTTAGCAAAAGAAGGTTGGAGCTCACTACACTCAGTAATCAATAAAAATGACTTTTGGGAAATTATAGATGAACTTAAAGCTAATGGAGCTGAAGGTATCCTTGTTTGTCCAATAGAAAATATGGTAGTATAGTATGGAAACAATCATAAATCCAAGTAAAGCACAATGGTCAGAAATTTTACAACGACCAACAAAAACCATTGACGACATTGAAAACACTGTAACGCAAATTTTTGATGATGTTAAGCGTAATGGAGATAAAGCTGTTAGTAAATATACTTCCCTTTTTGATGGAGTAGATTTAAAAAGTAGCTTGGTTACAAGCTTAGAAATTCAAAAAGCAGTTGAAAGTGTACCTTCAGAATTAAAACAAGCCATTCAATTAGCTAAAGCTAACATTGAAACATTTCATACAGCTCAAAAAAACCAAAATGTAGACGTAGAAACCACAAGAGGAGTTCGTTGTTGGCAAGAAAAACGTGCAATTCAAAAAATAGGCTTATACATTCCAGGAGGAACAGCGCCATTGTTTTCAACGGTTTTAATGCTTGCAGTTCCTGCTAAAATTGCTGGTTGCACAGAAATCATTTTATGTTCACCACCAAATAAAAATGGACAAATTGCTAATGAAATTTTATATGCAGCTCAGTTGTGTGGTGTAACTAAAATTTATAAAGTTGGAGGTATTCAAGCAATAGCGAGTTTAACATTTGGAACCGAAACTATTCCGCAAGTTTATAAAATATTCGGACCAGGAAATCAATTTGTTACTGTTGCAAAACAACTAGCTACCAAATATGGTGTTGCAATTGATATGCCTGCAGGACCAAGTGAATTATTGGTATTTGCTGATGATTCTGCTAATGCAGCTTTTGTGGCTTCAGATCTATTGAGTCAAGCAGAGCATGGTACAGATAGTCAGGTTATTTTAGTGACAACTTCAAAAGTAATTGCTTTACAAGTAGAGAACGAAGTTAAAAAGCAGTTGGAAGTTCTACCAAGAAAATCAGTTGCAGAACAGTCTATTTCAAATTCAAAAATTGTTTACCTGAATTCTATTGCTGAAGCTTTAGAGTTAATTAATGAATATGCACCAGAACATTTTATTGTGTGTGCAAAGGACGAAGCCTTTTTTATTGATGGGATTATAAATGCAGGCTCTGTATTTATTGGTAATTACACACCTGAAAGTGCTGGTGATTATGCTTCAGGAACAAACCATACTTTGCCAACAAATGGATTTAGTAAATCCTATTCAGGAGTTAATTTAGATAGTTTTACTAAGAGCATTACGTTTCAAAAAATTAGTGAAGAAGGTATAAAAAATATAGGACAAAGCATTGAGTTAATGGCAGAGGCTGAAGGTTTACAAGCTCACAAAAATGCGGTTACTATTAGACTCAAAGATTTAAGTTATAAATGTCACATCGAGTGATTCTTAAGAATTAAGAATTGTATCGAGATGTAATAAGTTCTCGATACGATTTTCAGGAAAATCACTCGAACAGACAAAGTATCAATAAAATGAAAACACGCTTCAATATAAATAATATAGTAAGACCGTCAGTTAAGGCTTTAAAACCATATTCTTCAGCAAGAGATGAGTTTAAAGAGTTCAATAAAGACATGATGTTTCTAGATGCTAATGAGAATCCTTTTAACAACGGATTAAATAGGTATCCTGATCCTCAACAAAGCAGCTTAAAAGAAAAACTATCAGAAATTAAAGAGGTTAAAAGTTCACAGATTTTATTAGGAAATGGAAGTGACGAGATACTCGATTTGATTTTTAGAGCATTTTGTGAACCAACTAAAGATGAAGTCATTGTTTTACCTCCAACTTACGGTATGTACGAAGTGTTGGCAAATACCAATGCTGTAAAGGTTATTGAAATTAATTTAGATGAAACATTTCAACCTAAGGTAAAACCTATCTTAGAGGGTCAAAAAGAAAATACCAAACTGCTTTTTTTGTGCTCACCTAACAATCCTACTGCTAATAGTTTCAATGCGAAAAATATTGAAGAGTTAATTAAAGGGTTTAATGGCATTGTAGTTATAGATGAAGCTTACATTGATTTTTCAAATCAAGAGAGTTGGTTGAGTAAACTAAAGGATTTTCCTAATTTAATTGTTACTCAAACACTTTCTAAAGCTTACGGATTAGCAGGTATAAGACTAGGTGTGTGTTATGCTTCAGAAGCTATAATTTCGATATTAAACAAAATAAAACCGCCTTATAATGTCAATGCATTAACACAACAAAAAGCTCTTGAACGATTATTAGAAATTAATAAAGTGAAGCAAGAGGTAAAGACTTTAATTTCAGAAAGAGAAGTATTGATAAAAGCACTTGGGGATTTGAAATTTATAGGAAAAATTTACCCTTCTGATGCAAATTTTATCTTGATGAAAGTAGATGATGCCAATTTAAGGTATAGACAATTAATTGCAGAAGGAATTGTGGTTCGTAATAGAACTAATCAACCATTATGCAAAAACTGTTTAAGGATAACAGTTGGAACACCTGATGAAAATAAAAAATTAATTAAGACATTAAAATATTTAGACCAATGAAAAAAGTATTATTTATAGATAGAGATGGAACGTTGGTACTTGAGCCTCCTGTAGATTATCAATTGGATAGTTTAGAGAAATTGGAGTTCTATCCAAAGGTATTTCAGTATATGAGCAAAATAGCTAGTGAGCTCGATTACGAATTGGTTATGGTTACTAATCAAGATGGTTTGGGGACTAATTCTTTTCCTGAGGACACGTTTTGGCCAGCTCAAAACAAGATAATCAATGCATTTGCTAATGAAGGTGTTGTTTTTTCTGAAGTTTATATTGATAAAACATTTCCTGAAGAAAACGCTGATACTCGTAAACCTAGAGCAGGCTTACTGACTAAGTATTTTTCTGATGCGTATGACCTAGAAAATTCGTTTGTTATTGGAGACAGAATTACTGACATGGAACTTGCAAAAAACTTGGGAGCTAAAGGGATTTATTTATCTCAAGACCCAAATTTAGGAGCCAATGAAATTGAAACATCTTTACAGAGTATTATAGATTGTATCTCAATAACAACAACAGATTGGAAAGCAATTTATCAATACTTAAAAGTTAAAGATCGTTCGGCTAGTATTGAAAGAAATACTAAAGAAACCCAAATAGCAATCAATCTTAATGTTGACGGAACTGGTAAAAGTAATATTGATACAGGAATTGCATTTTTTGACCACATGTTAGATCAAATTGCAAGACATGGTCAGCTTGATTTAGATATTAAAGTCAATGGTGATTTAGAAGTTGACGAACACCACACTATAGAAGATACAGCAATTGCTTTAGGCGAAGTGTTTTCAAAAGCATTAAGCAATAAGTTAGGAATGGAACGTTACGGATTTTGTTTGCCAATGGATGACTGTTTAGCTCAAGCTGCGATTGACTTTGGAGGACGAAATTGGTTGGTTTGGGATGCTGATTTTAAAAGAGAAATGATAGGTAAAATGCCAACCGAAATGTTCTTTCACTTTTTTAAATCGTTTACTGATGGTGCCAAATGCAATCTCAATATAAAAGCTGAAGGTACTAACGAACATCATAAAATTGAAGCCATTTTTAAGGCATTTGCTAAAGCTATTAAAATGGCAGTAAAACGAGATGTAGAAAAAATGATTTTACCATCAACTAAAGGAGTTTTGTAAATGTCACTTCGAGTGATTTTGTACAACAAAAATTATATCGATAAGAAATGAAAGTAACTATTATAGATTATGGAGCAGGAAACATTAAGAGTATTCAGTTTGCTTTTAATAGGTTAGGAGTAGAAGCGATATTGACAAATAATTCTGAAGAAATTAAATCAGCAGACAGAGTAATTTTTCCAGGAGTAGGAGAAGCATCATCAGCAATGAATATGTTGAAGAAATCAAAACTTAATCTTTTAATTCCAGAGTTAAAGCAACCTGTTTTAGGGATTTGTTTAGGAATGCAATTGCTTTGCAATTTTACAGAAGAAGGTAACACTCAAGGTTTAGGTATATTTGATGTTAGTGTAAAACGGTTTTCTGATGCTTTAAAAGTACCTCAAATGGGATGGAATTCCATTACCGATTTGAAGTCACCTTTATTTAAAAACAGTAATGAGCAAGACTATATGTATCTTGTTCATAGTTACTTTGCGGAAGTATGTAATCAAACCATTGCCAAAACTAATTATGGTTTGACATATTCTTCTGCATTACAAAATAAAAACTTTTATGGCGTACAATTTCACCCAGAAAAAAGTAGTACAGCAGGAGAACAAATTTTAAGGAATTTTATAGAACTATAATGTTATGTTGAACTAGTTTCAGCATTTTAATATAAATTATTAATTAAAAAGAATCCTGCTTTCGCAGGAAAGAAATCATGAGGATAATTCCAGCAATAGATATCATAGACGGTAAATGTGTGCGCTTAACTAAAGGCGATTACAATACCAAAAAAATATATAATGAAAACCCTTTAGAAGTTGCAAAACAGTTTGAAGGCGCAGGTATTGAGTATTTGCATTTAGTAGATTTAGATGGTGCAAAAGCAAAACATATTGTAAACTATAAAGTTTTGGAGCTTATTGCCTCTAAAACTAGTCTTAAAATAGATTTTGGAGGTGGTTTAAAATCTGATGAAGACTTACATATCGCTTTCAATTCTGGTGCAAAACAAATTACAGGAGGTAGTATAGCTGTAAAAGACAGTGTAACTTTTGAAACATGGATTGAAAAATATGGTGGAACAAAAATCATATTAGGAGCCGATTGTGAAAACGAAAAAGTAGCTATCAATGGTTGGCAGGAGCAAAGTAGTTTAGAAATAGTTCCCTTTATCAAAACGTACCAAAAGAAAGGAATACAATACGTTGTTTGTACTGATATTGCTAAAGATGGCATGTTAGAAGGTCCTTCGTTTGATTTGTATAAAAAAATTATTGACAACTGTTCTAATAGCGAAAGTCAATCTATTAAACTAATCGCCTCAGGAGGTGTAACCTCAATTGATGATATTAATAAACTCGAAGATTTAGGTTGTGAAGCAGTTATAATAGGAAAAGCACTTTATGAAGGCGCTATAAACTTAAAGGACTTAGAAAAACAGTTTTAAAATGCTAACAAAAAGAATCGTACCTTGTTTAGATATCAAAAACGGTAGAACTGTAAAAGGTGTCAATTTTGTCAACCTTATTGATGCAGGAGATCCAGTTGAGTTAGCTAAAGAATATGCTACTCATGGAGCTGATGAATTGGTGTTTTTAGACATTTCAGCAACTCAAGAAGCGAGAAAAACCACTAAAGACATGGTGCTTAAAGTAGCTGAACAAGTTAATATTCCGTTTACGGTAGGTGGTGGTATTTCGTCCATTGAAGATGTAAGTATATTATTGAAAAATGGAGCAGATAAAGTTTCGGTAAATTCATCTGCGGTTAAGCGACCTCAACTTATTAATGAGCTTTCTGAAAAGTTTGGTAGTCAATGTATAGTTGTTGCTATTGATGCGAAGCAAGTAAATGATAAATGGAAAGTACACCTAGCAGGAGGAACAATTGAAACAGAATTGAATTTGTTTGATTGGGCTCAAGAAGTAGAACAACGAGGTGCTGGTGAAATATTGTTTACTTCTATGGATCATGACGGAACAAAAAATGGTTTTGCAAATGAGGCCTTAGCAAGATTATCCAAAATGGTAAACATTCCAATAATAGCCTCTGGTGGTGCAGGAAGTATTCAACACTTTTCTGATGCATTTACTAAAGGAAAAGCTGATGCTGCTTTGGCTGCAAGCGTATTCCATTTTGGAGAAATAGAAATTATTCAACTTAAAAAAGAATTACAAAAGCAAAATATTCCTGTAAGGTTATGAACATAGATTTTAATAAAAACAACGACGGATTAATACCAGCTATCATTCAAGATGTAACAACCAAAACAGTATTAATGTTAGGTTATATGAATGAAGAAGCGTATAATAAAACAATCGATACAAAACGAGTGACGTTTTTTAGTAGAAGTAAGCAGCGTCTTTGGACTAAAGGAGAAGAAAGTGGAAATATGCTAATGCTAAAAGATATAAAGGTAGATTGTGATAATGATACATTGCTTGTAAAAGTTGAGCCATTGGGTCCTACCTGCCATAAAGGAACTGATACTTGTTGGGATGAAGATAACTCACAAACTTATGGGTTTTTGTCTAGTTTAGAACATATTATTTCTGATAGGAAACATAATTCCAAATCTAAAGAATCTTATGTTGTTGCACTTTTTGAAAAAGGAATAAATAAAATTGCTCAAAAAGTAGGTGAGGAAGCTGTTGAAGTTGTCATAGAAGCAAAGGATGATAATGACGATTTATTTTTAAATGAAAGTGCAGATTTGTTGTTTCACTATCTAATTCTCCTTCAGGCTAAAGGGTTTAAGTTAGAGGATATTGTATCTATTCTTAAACAAAGACACTAAGTTAAAAATCATCGATTAAACGTAAATATTTTCGATAAAGCGTTGTTTTTTTGTAAAAAAGTGTATATTGCAAGCCCAAAACTATAAACTAGATTTCATGAAAAACTTTACTATTTATGTTGTAATGGTAGTGTTTTCTTTGTTTAGCTATTCTACTTTTGCTCAGCAATGTGCATTTGATACTCAAAGAGAATTATTATTACAAGACCCTAACTATGTTCAACAAGAGCAACTTGCTGAACAGAAAATTCAAAACTTTATTTCAAACAATACGTTAACTCAACGAAATGGAACAGTATATACTATTCCTGTTGTTGTGCATGTATTGCATCTTGGAGAAGCAGAAGGTACAGGATCTAATATTTCTGATGCTCAAATTTTAAGTAGTATAAACAACTTAAACGATTTTTACAGAGGTTTAACTCCTAATAGTTCTATTGATTTTGAAATAGAATTTGCTTTAGCACAAAGAGACCCGAACTGTAACGCTACAACAGGTATTAATAGAATTAATGCTTCTAGTTTACCAGGTTACTCACAATATGGTGTTAATGTTGCTGAGTCAAATGGAGCTAGTTACAATGATATTAAGACTTTAATTAGCTGGCCGCAAACTGATTAT
Organism: Meridianimaribacter flavus; assembly: GCF_004366715.1. Taxonomy (GTDB): domain Bacteria; phylum Bacteroidota; class Bacteroidia; order Flavobacteriales; family Flavobacteriaceae; genus Gaetbulibacter_B; species Gaetbulibacter_B jejuensis. Next base: position 153,108 of record NZ_SOQZ01000002.1, on the reverse strand, counting down.
TTTAATGTTTGGGTTGTAACTGAATTAGACGATAATAATGGTGGCTATGGTTACCAAGGATATGCATATTTCTATAGCGAAAGTTCTAGTAGCCATGGATCGGTAATGATGTCAACCGTTTTTGGTTACGATCCAGGAAATACTAATGGTTGGGGATTAAACTCCAATGGAGACAATAGTACTGTAGTGCATGAAGTTGGTCACTATTTCCATTTATATCACACGTTTCAAGGAGATGATACTGACAGTGATGGAGTAGGTGATACTTGTCCTGCCGATGCTACTGTAGGTGTAGATAGTGATGGTTGTGCTGATACTGTTCCTCACTTAAGAGAAACAAGTACTTGTCCAGCAAATAACACATGTACAGGTAGTCCTTGGGTTGATAACAATACTGTTAATAATATAATGAGTTATTATTATTGTACTGATAGATTAACCGAAGACCAAAAAACAAGAGCAAGAGCAGCACTGACTGATACTGGAATTGTAGCGTCAAAAGGAGATGAAGCTCCATCACCAGGATTTACAGCTCCTGCAGCAGTATGTTTAGCAAATTCACCTGCTGGAAACAATTACTCAGGTGTGATGAGTGTTGAATTAAACAATACAACATATACAACATCTACTACAGGAATTGATGGTGGTAATCTTGATAGAAGTGTTAATTGTACTGGTCTTTTCAATATTGATGCAGCAAATTCTTATACAATGAATGTTGAAGTTGCGCCTGGTAACTTTCATCAGTTAGGTGTGTGGATAGATTGGAATAATGATGGTGATTTTGATGACGATGCTGAAACGCAAAGTTTTACTCAAGATATAGATGGAGGTGCAGTTGTCCCAGTAACAATAGCATATCCTGCGAGCATTCCTTATGATAGTTATGTGAGATTAAGATTGATGACTGATGTTGATGATAGATTTGGAGGAGTTAATCTAATAGACTCAGCGTGTTACACCTCTTTAGTATATGGACAAACTGAGGACTATACAATTTATGTTGAACCATCTGGGACGCTATCAATTGGTGAAGCTAATGCTAGTGAATTGAATATCTTTTCTGATAATACCAATAATGAATTAATTGTAAAAGGACAGTTGTTTGGTGAATCAACAGTTAACTTATATGATATTCAAGGTCGTTTAGTTAAAACTAAAATGTTAGATACTTCTGCAACAAGAAACAGTATTGATGTATCAGGTTTAAACAGTGGAATTTACATTGTAAAAGTATCAAATCAATCTCAACTAAAAGTTAAGAAAGTAGTTATAGATTAATAATTAGTTAGTAATTTTTTAAAAGGCTGTCAAGCTTCGTGCTTGATGGTCTTTTTTTATAAATATTAGACTTTGGATTGTTCAATAAAATAACGTTCTTGCCATTATGTTTGATAAGCGCTATTACTACCTCATAAAAATTCAATATTTAGGCTATAGGTTTCATGGTTGGCAAAAACAACCCAACTTAAAAACCCTTCACCTTATGGTGGATCGTACATTTAATTACATACTTGAAGGCAAATATTTTAAAACCTTAGTTGCAGGTCGAACCGATGCAATGGTGTCAGCAAATGAAACGGCTATAGAGCTATTTTTAAAGCATGAAATTGACGATAAAGACTATTTTTTAAAATGGTTTAACTACAACTTACCACAAGATGTTAGAGCCTTATCAATTGAAGAAGTCGATAAGGAGTTTAATATCATTCAACACCCAAAAGTTAAAGAGTACATTTACTTGTTTGCTCATGGCGAAAAATGCCATCCGTTTTGTGCACCAATACTCACAACTATTTTAGATGAACTGGGTATAGATGTAATGATTAAAGGCGCTAAACTTTTTCAAGGTGAGCACAATTTTAAAAGTTATTGCTATAAAGCAACAGGAAATGGATTATACACCAGAACTATTGAAAGCTGCGAGCTTATAGAAAACAAAGAATACACAGCAAGTTTCTTTCCAAAAAACACATACATGCTAAGGGTTAGAGGAGAAGGTTTTGGTAGAAATCAAATAAGGTTAATGATGGGAGCTTTGATAAAACTAGGAAAGGGAGAAATGACATTAGATGATATTACTGCGAGTTTGCAAGAAGATAGTGATACAGCAATTGACTACATTGCACCTGCCTCAGGTTTAATTCTTAACAAGATGTTGTTTAAATAAAAAAGCACCTTATAAATAAGATGCTTTTGATTTTTATTAACTTATAATAGCATTAAGATATCCAACCTTTAGCTATTGACTTGTTAGAAAACATAATAAGATATAGCGCAATAATCAATATAATTATAGGCATAATTAATCCTTTAGTACCATAAACGCCTAAAGCATCGCTTACAAAAATATTGTAAGAAGTCTGTATCAATACACCTATTAACGAAATAATAAATAGGCTTTTAGCCCATTTTTTTCTTAAAAGTAAAAGTAAGCATCCTAACGCACCTCCAAAAACACCAATAGCAAATGCAGCAGTTGCCCAAGCAGGCACATTGGTATAAAGGGCTTGTTCGGCTTCAGGTAAAGCGCTTAAATCAGCATCAGACATATAGGCTTGACCCAAGTAGGCCATAACACCCATTAAATTCCATATTAATGCAATAACACTAATAATCCAAAACCAAATTGGTGGTTTTGTTCTAGTTGAATGATTCATAAATTGTTTTGTTTAGTTAGTAAAATTTTAAAACAATTTATGAAAATAATCTAAAAGTATATCTAAATAATTGCGAAATGAATAAAAAAGTATAAGAAGTTAATCTTCCATAACGTGTAAAACAGGTTCTTTGTTAACCCATTTTCCGTTTTTAGATTCTCCTAAAATAATAACTTCTTTGGCTTGTTCATACTCCTTAATTGTTCTAAGCATTTGAGCCTTAGTGTCTCTGTAAAGTTTAATTCCTGTTTTTGACCCTTTGTTTCTAATTTCTAAATAAAAACCATCTTTGAGTTTCTTAGGTTTTGTCGCTGGTCTTCCCATATATTCTATTTGAAGGATTTAATTTGCATAATAATAAAAATTTATCCAAAATGCAAGTCGAATTCCAATTATTCAAATATAGCTGGTTTTAACTTTTTTACAGTCAAATTTCAATTGTTATTAGTTATTCTTAAATTGATGTGTTCAATTGCTCTAAGTTTTATACTTTTAGTCTCCAAGTTATTTTAATGATGAAAATCAAAAAACGTAGAAAACCCAACAAAGCATCCAACCTTCCACCAGGAACTATTTCCTATAAAGGGAAAAAGTTTTCTGATGTTACTACTGTTGAAATTATCAATTACAGTATAGATTCTTACACAAAGTTAGATTCTAAAAATGTTGAGGATGCCTTTAATTTTAAAGAAACCAATCAGGTAACTTGGATTAATGTAAATGGGTTAAACGCAACTGAAAACATTGAAAAACTTGGTTTGCATTATCACTTACATCCACTAACACTCGAAGATGTTGTTGATACCACACATCGTCCTAAAATTGATGAGTTTGAAGATTACTTATTTATCGTTTTTAAAATGCTTTATTTTAAAGATGATGGTGTGTTAAACTATGAACAGGTGAGCATGGTAGTTGGTGAAAGCTACGTACTTACGTTTCAAGAAGCCGATGGAGATGTTTTTGATGAATTGCGAGAGCGTATCTCTAACGCTAAAGGTCGTATTAGGTCTCAAGGTTCCGATTATTTAATGTATGCAATTTTAGATGCTGTTGTGGATAACTATATGTCAGTTATTGAAGATTTTGGCGATAGGATTGAGGATTTGGAGACAGATGTTTTTGCTTCGGAATCAAATGGAAGTACACCAAGTCAAATACAAGGGTTAAAACGAGAAATTCTAAAAATTAGACGGTCTATATTTCCGTTTAGGGAAATCATTAACCGTTTAGAAAAATCTGAATGTAAAATCATAGACATTAAAACCCGAAGCTACCTTAGAGATTTGTATGACCATACCATTCAGGTGAGTGAAACCATTGATTTGTATCGCGAAATGATATGGAGTATTATGGATATGTACATGACGCTTATTAGCAATAAGATGAACGAAGTTATGAAAGTGCTTACCATTATTGCTACTATTTTTATTCCGTTAACCTTTATAGCTGGTGTGTATGGTATGAACTTCAATAATATGCCAGAACTGCATTACAAATATGGTTACTATGTAGTGTGGGCTGTTATGATTGTTCTGTTTATTTTAATGTTAATTTATTTTAGAAGAAAACGTTGGCTTTAACATAATTTGTGTTAAATGTGTCTCTATTCAGTTAACATCTGTTAAAAACTATGGTAATTCGCTCACTGTTTGTAATTTAGAGGTAAATGCTGTTGGTATTATCCGCTTAGCTAACAGTAATTACTTATTCAAGTATTTTCCCCTTTTAAGCTTTATTTTACGTATTTAAAATCTCTAAACGTTAGAGTAGCTTTTTGTATTCACAAAGCTTTTAGTGTAATCATAAAACAATAAAATTATGTTACGTTGGACAATTGCCTTTATTATTATTGCGCTTATCGCTGGATTCTTAGGATTTGGTGGAATTGCAGGTGCATCAGCTGGAATAGCTAAAATATGTTTCTTTATCTTTTTAATACTCTTTGTAGTATCACTACTTAGAGGGCTTATGAAGAAAAGCTAATCAGTACCAAAACAATAAAACAATTAATAACCATTAAAAACCATATCATGAAAAAAATAGTTTTAGCATTAACATTAATGTTCGCATTATCTACAGTATTTACAAGCTGTAGAGAAAAGAAATCAGCAGACGAAACCGTTGAAGAAGCCATTGAGGATGTAGGAGACGAGGTAGAGGATGCTGTTGACGAAGTAACTGATGATAATTAATAACTAAATTGAATTCTCTTATGATCAGTTCAATTAAAGTCCTGCGTTATGCAGAACTTTTTTTGTACTTTTAAATAAAAATTTAAGCAACACCAATGAGTTCGATTTCCAAAGACACTTTCGATTTTTTAAACAGATTAGAGCAAAACAATAATAGAGATTGGTTTAACGACCATAAAAAAGAATTTAAAACCATTGAAGCCAATACCAAAAAGGTGTACAACGAATTGTTTGAAGCTTTAAAAACACATGATGAAATTGACCGTCTTAAACTATTTCGCATTTATCGCGATGTGCGTTTTTCAAAAAACAAAACTCCTTACAAAACGCATTTTGGTGGATCATTCCATAGAAAAAAGCCTGAGCTACGTGGTGGTTATTATTTGCACATTGCACCAAACAATCAATCGTTTATTGCTACAGGGTTTTGGGAACCTAACAAAGAAGACTTATTGCGAATTAGAAAAGAATTTGAGGCTGACGATACCGAAATTCGTGAAATCATAAACAACAAGTCATTTAAATCGGTTTGGGGAGACTTTGTTGGCGATGAGCTTAAAACTGCACCTAAAGGCTTTGATAAAGAGCATCCTGCAATAGACTTAATACGAAAAAAGCAATATATTTTCACCAAAAATTATACTGATAAAAATGTGTTAAGCAATAATTTTATAGACGAAGTCAATATAGCTTTTAAAGCCATAAGACCCTATTTTGATTATATGAGCGATGTGTTAACAACAAACATAAACGGAGAGTCTATTATTTAAAAGCAATTGTAAACGGTAACTATAGGTTTAGAAGAGTTCAACAGTATTGCGGTTATACATTGTTGTACTGCGTTTTTTATTCATAAAAGTCAGCCCATTCAGCTGTCGGTTTAAATTCTTTTTCAAATTCATTCTTTTCTGTCCGAGTTAGCGAGTTGTAATATCGTGCAAAAATTGAAATAGCATCTTCTCCTTTTCCCATTCTCCAAAACATATCGCTTGGATTGATATCAGGATATTTTTCCCAAGGTGCTTTTATCAATTCGGTATAATGCTCAAGCCATTCGAATGGTAAAGAATCTAATTCGGATTCTATAAGCTTTGAATTTAATTTAATTCCGAAGTTTGTTTTGGATGACAAGGTTAAATTCCGTTTATATCGCTCATTGATGTCTTTCAGAACACTTTTAAACTCTGATTTACTTTCAGTCATAATCACATTTACCAAACAGTTACTTTTCGATTCGTAATTAAAAATATTTACGTGAAATTTAGGTTCATTGTTCTCATAAACAATCCATTCTCCATAAGCAGAATCAGGAAGAGAAATTTCCTCAATTTTGCCTTTTAAAGTCAGATATTTATTCGTTCGGTATTTCATTTCTCAAATGCAGTACAACAGTTTGTATATGACTTGTTTTGTGAAAGATAGCAAATAAGATTTAATTTTTAATTCATCTTAGGTTTAAACTAGTTGTTATAAGATGTTATTCTTTCTTTTTATCTACTATAACATAAGTGTTAGATATTTGATCGTGCCAACCTCTATCTGAAAACAAGAATGACAAAGGATCAAAAGGAATAAGTCTAGCTGTATTTCGTCCAAGAATATTCATAAATGAAGGCTTGCTTCCGTCATTTTTTACAACTTTAGTTTTCGTTATAAATTTACCAGGTGTTTTTCCGAAAAAATGTTCAAATAAGGCATGATACATCACATATAGAAAAAAGAAATAAAACACAAACCAATCTGAACCTCCTTCTGGTATAATCCCTAACCATTCATCTAATACCATTGCATGTAAGAAAACAATAAAATAAAATCCGATAGTGTCAATTATATTATGTCCAAACCTTGTTCCTTTTTCGGCTAAAATTAGTTTTTGACTTTCATTTGGTTGATTATTGTGCATTTGGTTTGTTTTTAATGTGTTATGATTTTTTTGTGTAATGGGTTATGAAAAGAGACAAATTCACTTTCTCAAATATCAACTAACCTCAGTAATGGTATATGTTGTTTCGTTAAAGCTAATAACATCGCCTTTGGTTTTTCCCATCAAGAGTTCACCAATAGGTGAAGACTTAGAAATTACAAAAAAGCTATCATTGGCAAGTTCAACCTTACCAACGCTTACAGCAATAAAAAAAGAAGTGCTATTGGTTTTCACTAAGCTGCCTAAAACCACATAGTCATTTACCGTTTTTGGGTTAATAAGTTTTAAGATGTCTAGCATTTTGGTAGCATCACTAAGGTACTGAGCGTTTTTTTCTAAGTCGTTAAAAAGCTTTCCGTTACCTGAGTCGTCATCCTCATCATTGCTTTTGTCATTGTTTTCAATAGACTCTTTTATGGTCTCTATCTCGTCTTTATAACTCGATATACGCTTGTTAACGTAGCTAAAACAAGCGTCTAGTAATTCGTGTTTAATCATTATATAGCCTTAGCAATAGGATGCTGAAAAAGTTGAATATTATTTATAAAACCTTCTTTTACAATGTTCATCATGCGTTTGTTTAAAGCTGAAGAGTTTTGAATATAAATACGGTACTCTTCAATTGTAAACTGTCCTATAATCATACCCTTTAAGGAGTTTCTAAACTTCATATCCTTGTGTATGGCATTCTCTATATAGTCCAATTGTTTGGTATGCGACAAGTCGTAAAACACATTTTTGTGCTTCGCAACATAGTTTTTAAACACTTCAATAAACAAGTCACTTTGCAATTTTATTACTGGTCGTAAAGTGTTGTTTTGGAAGCGTTCATCGCTACTCATATTATCATGTACTAAAGCCGAAGAAATAACAGGACGAATCTGTTCTAATTGTGTAGATCTGTTTGACATGGAACTTTTGTTTTATTAAAAATATAAATTAAGACTCTGCATAAGAGTGTCTTTGAAATATGTTGTTAACTGCGTTATTAACAATATTGATTCTACTGATAATAATATAAGTCTTTGATATGGATTGCAATAAGCGGTATGCATGCTTTTGCGTATCTTTGAATGCATTTAAAAAATGAGTTCAAAATGAAATTTGGAAGTGTTAGCAACCCTCAAGATATAGACTTTACCTTTCCTAACGACCACATAGATACACTAAGAGTACTAAACGCAGTAAAGGATGATAATTTTCCAAGCGTTTATGTAGGTTGCGCAAAATGGAATAGAGCAGACCTTAAAGGTTTTTACCCAAGAGGTACAAAAGATGAACTGGCGTATTATTCTACACAGTTTAACTCTATAGAGCTTAATGCAACATTCTATCGTATTTTTCCTGCGGAACAGTTTGAAACTTGGTATGAGAAAACACCTGAAAATTTTAAATTCTTTCCAAAACTAAATCAAGAAATTAGCCATTGGAAACGCTTAAACGAGGTTAAAGCAGTTGTAGAAAACTACCTCTATAATGCGTCTAACTTAAAAGAGAAGTTAGGAACTATCTTTTTACAAATGCATAATAATTTTGCACCAAAAGATTTTGACCGAGTAGTTCATTTTGTTGAAAGTTGGCCTAAAGAAGTCCCTTTGGCTATTGAGTTTAGACATACCAATTGGTACAACGACGAAGTAGTAGCAAATCAGTTATACGATTTATTGGAATCCAATAATATTTCAAATGTAATTGTTGATACTGCAGGTCGTCGCGATCTTATGCACATGCGACTAACCAACGCTACAGCTTTTGTACGTTATGTAGGAGCCAACCATGAAAGCGATTACACACGATTGGACGATTGGGTAAAACGTCTCAACGAATGGAAAGCACAAGGCATTAAGGAAATAGATTTTTTTGTGCATCAAAACATTGAAAAGGCATCCCCTTTATTATCAGCATATTTTATAAAACAATTAAACGCCACATTAGGAACCGATTTAGTTGTTCCGCAAATGGGTAATCAAAGTACAAACACATTATTTTAATAGATGAGATTTCACACACGCAAATGGGTTAAACCCGAAGACCTAAACCCAAACCAAACCTTATTTGGAGGACAGCTATTAGCTTGGATTGACGAAGAAGCTGCATTGTATACTATCATTCAGTTAGAAAACTCCAAAATTGTAACTAAATACATTTCTGAAATCAATTTTATGTCATCAGCAAAACAGGGTGATATTATCGAAATTGGTATCGAAGTCCTAAAATTTGGTAGAACTTCTTTAACAATGAAATGCGAAGTGCGTAACAAAATGACTAGAGAAACCATTTTAACGGTTGATAACATCATTATGGTAAACCTTGGTGAAGACGGTAAACCTGCTCCTCATGGTAAAACCAAAGTAGAGTTTGTAAAAGATAGGCTAGAAGAGTAACGTTTACTCGTTAATAATCCCTGTTGTTAGTTCAAACAGTTCTAAGTCAAAATAAGGTACTGCTGCTAAAGCATGGTCAAAAATATCAGACATGATATACTCATAGTTTTGCCAGCGTTTATCACTACTAAAACAATAGATTTCTAATGGTAAACCTTGTGGTGTTGGCGCTAATTGGCGTACCATAATAAACATGTCTTTATTAATTGCCGAGTGACCTTCAATATACGATTGTAAATACTTTCTAAATACACCTAGGTTTGTTAAGTTTCTACCATTAATTAAAACCGATTTATCTGCTCCACGTTCTTCATTAGATTTTAAAATATCATTTTGACGTTGGTTTAGGTACTCGGTAATCAATTGTATTTTTTTAAAACGTTCTATTTGCTCATCAGTAAGATAGCTAACGCTTTTTCCTTTTAGTAGTATAGAACGCTTTATACGTCTACCACCTGAAGCTTGCATACCTCTCCAGTTTTTAAACGAATCAGAGATTAGTGCATAGGTTGGAATATTAGTGATGGTCATGTCAAAGTTCTGCACTTGTACAGTAGACAGGTTAATTTCAATCACATCACCATCAGCGCCATATTTTTCCATGGTAATCCAGTCACCAATACGTACAGTATCGTTTATGGCTACTTGTATACTAGCTACAAAACCTAAAATAGTATCCTTAAAAATTAAAAGTAATACTGCAGAAGCTGCTCCTAATGTGGTAAAAAACTTAATAAACGAAAGGTTGATTAATATTGCAAGAATAGAAGCTACACCTATAATCCAAATAAACAGCATAGCTACTTGTATGTAGCTGTCAATTGGCTTGTCTTTTAGTCTTGGTAAGGTTTTAAAGTATGATTCAAAAGTTTTTAATACACTTCTTATAATCCAGATGGTAAGTAAAATACCATACACCTTAAGAATCATTATGATGTATTTTTCAAAATGTGGAAAATCTTGAAAAACGATAGGAAACAAATTAATGGTAAGCACTAACGGAACAAGGTGCGCAATGCGTCTTGGTGCACGATGACTTACTAAAAGGTTGTCAAAATCGGTTTTAGTTCTTTCTGAAAAAGCAGTAGAAAACCGAATAATAATTCTGCGTGCTATTCTATCAGCAATAAACAGTAGTATTGATAATATAATCAATAAACATAGCATGTTTAAATACTTCGCAGCAGTTTCTGAAACTCCAGAGGCTACAAAAAGATCATAAAAAAAGCACTGAATGTCTTGCATTACTTAGCAGTCTTTAAATATTTTTTTTCAATGTAAAAAGTACCAAATGGTATAATTGAAGCTACGAGTACTATTGCTGATGTTTTCTTGCTCCAGTTCATTTCACTTCCTACCATTATCGCTAGGATAATATAAGCAATAAATAATAAACCATGAGGCATACCCAATAGTTTTACATACTGTGGGTCGTCAGCAAGATACTTTATAGGAGTTGCAACAAATAGTAATAAAATGTATGAAAGACCTTCTAAAAAGGCGACAATTCTAAAGGTGTTAAACAATGAAAACATAAGGTACTTTATTTTACTACAAAAGTACCTTATGTAAAGTGTTTTATCTAGTTTTTAACAATTTTTTTAACGTCTACAATGTGGTTGTTGGCATCAATAAACTTTGCTACATACACACCAGTTGATAAATTGTTTAAGGATAGGGAAGTAGGACCATTATTAGTAACGGTAGTATCTAGTATTTGCTTACCATCTAAGCTATACAGTGACAACTGTAAAGTGCTTCCAAAATTGTGAGATACGTGTAATTCCTCTTTAAAAGGAACAGGATAAAGCTTAATACTACTAGTCTCAAATTCTTGCTCTTGCGTGTTAAGTGTTCCGTTAAAATACTGAGTAGCTAAATTGTAAGCTTCTACGCCAATTTTATTACCTATAATTCGTCCTCTAATATCATCAATAGGTGGATGAATTCCACCCCAAATACGAGATAAACTACATTGGTCTGATGCATCTTTATAGGTTGCCCACTGTAGTTCAATGTTTTGTGACGGACCTTCTTCGAACACTAAAAATTGGTTTTGGTCAGCATCAAAAATTCCCATTCCTCCAGGAAAATAAGCGTCACCAGTAAATAAAGTCAAAGTTTCTGCTGCAGCTCTTGAAAATGTGGAGTGACCAGATAAATACCCAGCAAATGGAGGAGATACAAAACTAGGTCTTTGGTAGGGCCACCAACGTGTACCTAATATCCAATCTACATGTGCAATATCAGTTTCAGGATCACTAATATAATCAGGTCCTTTCCAAGCATATATTTTAATCTTTCCTACGTTCTCATCTCCCGAACCAGCTAGTGGATCTCCAGCTTCAATAAGTTCAATGCGTCCAGGTATTAATGGTAAGCCATGTGGATCGTAACTTGGTAACGACATATCACTACTTTGTCCTTTCCAAGCCATATAACGAATAGCAGACACTGGTCGTACATAGTCATAATAACCTTTAATTCCCCAAATATTTACTGCGCAATCGTGTACTGAACCACCAAGAGCTAAATAACTCTTTACATCCCATTCTAGGTCATCTACAATTGGGCCTACACCTCCTATACGTTTTTCTAATTCAGGATGGTCACTTACATAATTTAATATTGTAAACCAGTGTCCTGGTGGTGTTTCAGAGTCAGGTCCATCTGCCCAAAACTCAGCAAGTATACGTCCATAATCACCTCGTTTTACCATTTGTGGTGTATATGGTAATCCTGTTGACGGATTTACAGTATATCCTGGGCTTGGGTCACCACCTTCCATAAAGTCATAAAATACTTTATATTCTTCAAAAGTAGTTGGTAAGCTTGCAAAATCAATATTACCTATAGATGCTGGTGATATATCAATTAGTGTTGGGTCGTCAGGGTCTAAATGTGAAGACCATGAAGCTACTAATGAAAAGTTCCATTTGTAAGGGTCATCAAATCCATCTTCATTAGAATTTTGAATATAAGCTGGTGGTCCTGGGTCGTTATATACATAACAATCAAAACCATCGTTTAAAATATCAAGATCGGTTGGTTTTAAGCAAAACGGTGTAACTGCTCCCCATTCAGGGCTTAAAAACGAAGGTGTATCTACAGGATACACATTACCACTTTGGTCTATAAACGTGTCAAACGATAAAGGTTGCCAGCGGTTTGGGTCTTGCATATCGTTCATGTCATCATAATAACCAGACTGCATAATTAATGGTGTGTTGCTAGGTGTGTAATATACATTTGCATAGCCACCTTGCTCATTGGCACCATCTTGCAATCCAAAAGCTATAAGTTCTTGTGCTAAATAATTACCAAGTGCAGCATAAGAACCTGTTGAATAGTCAGTAGAAGTAAAGCTGCTATCGTATCCTAAACTAGAAAAATGATCATCAAACAATTGTTGTGTTGTTCCTGGGTTAGGCGAATTGGCAAATCTATGGGTTAACAATCGGTACATAGCATAACTCATCATTTCATGGCGTGCAGCAGCAACGTCTGTTGGTGTTGTTATACCATTAAAACCACAGTTATAACCACCAAAGACTTTTCCTAAAAATACTGTTTCAGCAGTAGTATCAAAAATAGCCCAAGAGTCATACATAGCTATTGAAGTATGAAATAAGTTACGAGCATGTACAGTAGGTCTTGCAAAATCTAGTCGTATAGCACTAAGTAAAGTCTCGTTCCATTCTCTAGCAACAGATTCTTGAGCACGAGTTGTGCTAAATGATAATACAAAAACTAATAAGAGTAAAGTAATGTTCTTCATAAGCAAATACGTTAGGGTTTGGTAATCAAAGTAAACCAAATGTAAAAAGTTTTTTAACAAAACCCTAACATTTAAGAAGAACAAACAAAAAAGACCGTTAAACTAATAACGGTCCTTTTATTAAATGGAATAATTAACGTGGTTAAGTTTTAATATGGTTTGAGCTATTAGTTGCTAGCCATAAGTGCAAAAAACTTATCAAGATTAGGTAAAATCACAATACGTGTTCTACGATTTTTAGCTCTATTTTCTTTGGTGTCGTTAGCAGCAATAGGCTGGTAAAAACTTCTACCTGCAGCAATAAGCTTCTCAGGTGCAATGTTAAAGTCGTTTTGTAATTTTTTTACTACCGATGTAGCACGCAATACACTTAAGTCCCAATTATCTTTTACCGATGCGTTTTGTACCATTGCTTTATCATCAGTATGTCCTTCAACCATAACGTCTAAGCTCTCTTCAGAGTTTATCACATCAGCAATCTGTTGTAATATAGCATCAGCTTTATCGCTAACTTTATAACTTCCCGATTTAAATAGCATCTTGTCCGAAATGGAAATCATCACTACAGTTTCTTCTATATTAATGGCAATGTCATCACTTTCATCAATAGTATCAACCGAGTTTTTAAGGTTATAGGATATTGCAGCATTCATAGAGTCCTTTAAAGTTTTTGAGCCCATTAAGTAAGCAGGAGGGACGCTCTTTAAGGTTTCGCGCATTTGCGCTTTAGTGTTTTCAGACATTACTACGCCATCTACATTCACTAGTTTAGAGTCGTTGTCTTTGGTAAGGGAGTTTATTTTTGTGTTATACTGGTCTACACGTGCTTGTATTGCTGCAAACTTTGCTTCCAGTTCTTCATTCTCTACTTTGGTTTTGGTCAGTTCGCTTTTTAGTTCGCCATTGTCTTGCTCTAGAGCTAAATATTTTTTCTTTGATACACAAGAAGCTAATACTAAAGCGCTAAAACAAATAATTGCTGTTTTTTTCATAATTGAATTGTTTATCGTTTTTGGTTTATATGTATATGTACGCGCAAACTCAGGATATAGACTTTAGGCACCCCAATTTTATATTTTTAAGAAGATAATTTGTGTGTCCTAGTGTACAAAAATTAGTTAACAAAAAAGCTGTTAATTGCTTGGTAAATATGAAGTTGGTAAAATTAAAATCTGTTACTACAAATAGTTTTCACGTAACGCTTCGTCTTTTAGCGCCTTAGTGTTTGTTAAAAACTTGGTAAGTAAGTATAATGACAATGAATGACAAATAATAATCAATACTGTAAACGTGGAGTCGAAATAAAGAAATTCATTAATAATACTTAGTGCTACTTGAAATAAAGAAAAAATACCTGAAGCTAACAGTATTGTACCTGTGTCATAGTAATCACTCAAATAAATTTTTCCAATAGGGAATAAAAATAAAAGCATACTTAGCTCACATAAAACAGCAAAATACACCTCTATACCATACACTTCAGTAATAATTAAATTAAAAACAGTATATAAAATGTAAACAACAAAAGCGATACTTATAAATACTGAAATAGTCATCGAAGCTCTTGTTTTTCCATATTTTACATAAGGCTTTAATACTAGTGCAGAGCATATTAAAAAAAATGTATTAAGTAGCGAAATCCATAAAAGATAATCTTTAAAAGAAGTAAAGACCAACACATCAGAAACAAGAATACACAATAATGCAATTAAAAATAAGACCTTAAACTTCCGTTTAGTTTCATAGATATATTTCCCTATTATACTTAATACAACAAGCGGCATAGTATATATTAAATCTTGCATTTCTGCAACTATACCAATAACAACCGACACAACAAGTAGCAATAAAAAAAGCAGGTCAAAAAGCTTCAACCTGCTTGCGAAATGTGTATGTTCGTTGGTGTTTTTCATATACAAAACTACATGCATATAAATGTAGGAAAAATTTTATAAAATCACCTAACGATTACTTCTATTCATAGTCATTATAAATACGAAAACAGCAATTCTAAAGTTCTGTAATTCTGAATATAACATAACATTTATCTCTATTATAATACGTCTTGTCACCCAGATCTTGTTGAAGAGTTGAACAAGTAACAAGTATCATTAAAAATTCTAAAAGCGGTCTAAATAAAGAGGCGAGTGGTAAGAAAGAATATCCTATAGTCTGTTTTGATGTTTTGGTTCATTTTGCATCAAGGTAAAATAAACATAACAACACACATTATAAGATATTAATCAATAATTGTAATCAAATAAATAAATATAATCAAAAACAGAAACAAGCTATATTAGTAAAAAGTGTAAATAATTGATTTTTAGTAGTTAGTAATTTGTATATTTACTCTTAGCTATTAATCATTATTTCTTTCACTTATTATGTTTAAACGCATACCTCCTACAATTAAGTCAAAACTTTTCTTATTAGGCCTTGTTGTATTCTTTAACCTTTCTGTGGGTGCACAAACCAAATTTAAAATAGATAATTCTGGAATAAACGGTTTTTATTCAGCAATTATTGATGGTAAAAATTTTGAAAGGCCACGATTAACTCAAATTTACATTTATGAATATCGAAAAACTAATACGGGTAGTAGATTTTTTTGTAAGGTAATACAATATCAAGGTAAACGCGCTTCAGGAAAATTTAAAGCAAGTTATTTTGTAGGCTCTACAGAAGTTTATAGTAAAAATATTGATGTACGTAGTTTATTTACTCTTCACAAAATAGGAAATCATCATTTTAATATTAAAGGAATAGATATTATTTCTGATACGAGTGTTTCTATAATAAGCAACGAAACAAATTCATACAATACCATCACTGGTACTTACAAGCGTCATCCAGTAAGTGCAGCAGATTTTGATGATTTTTTAAACGTAAGTTACACTAAACTATTAGAGAAATATCGAGTGTACGGACAAGCTAATGACGAAATCATTTGGGGAACTAAAACCGCAAACTCAGGGCAAAGATACAATAGTGTAAAAAAGAGTGGTATTGAGCTAACCTCAAAGCTCATAAATGTCATAGAGCTATACAACGCTTCTACTATCGAAATGATTTCTGATTATGACGGACAACTACAGTACACTTCAAAAACTGATGATGAACAAAACATGTTGTCAAGTGCTCTTAATCATAAACGAGGCACTAACATGGAACCATTAGCATATTTCTTCCCTAATTTAAATAAAATTCATGTAAGAGATGGTAAAAGCAAAGCACTACTATATAAGTTAAATGTCAAACATGAAAGCTACGGTTTAAGCTTCGATATAAATAATACAAACGAAGCAATAGCTTTAAAGGACAAAGAAATAACAGCTATTGAAGCAAAAAAAGCAAAGGAGTTAGAACTAAAAAAAGCTAGAGAACAAGAGCAAGAGAGAATATATAAAGAGTATAAAGAAAAACAACAAGCCAAAGAATTAGCTTGGCAACAAGCATTATTGGTTTCAAAAGAAAAACAGAAAGCCTATAAAAAAGAAAATAACAATATTGTAACCTTTGAAGATTCGTTTTGGTGGAACACTTTTGGTACTACTGATGAGGCTAAACAATTGATGAGCGTTTTTGAAGGTCATTTTGATCTCATACCATATAAGTCAAAAAGTTGGGTACTATGGGAGTATATTTTATACAAATCCAATAAGTGCTCTTCAAGTATTAGTGACGGCAAAACGGTCTCAGTTAAAGTAACAGAGTTTCAAGCCATGTCGCAAATCGAAAATGATGGTAGAGGTTATATTTCATATTATCAAGATATTCTAGTTGATGGTCAATTACACAATTATTTTTTAATCAACCTAAGGTATCACGTAGTCAATTATTCCGAAATGACTCAATTAATAACATTACTTTATAAGTTTAACGCCAAATTTGGTTGTAATAGTAAAGAGGCAAAGCAACTATATACAAATATGACTAAAATGGCATTAAATAAACCTGCTTTACAAATGCAGTAAAAATTAAGTATAGCACAATTTAAATGCATAAAATGAAAAAAATAGTATTCTTTATCTGTTTGCTTTTAGTCAAGCAAGCAACAGCTCAAGATAAAATTAACTGGCATCAATTTGGAGAAAGCGAAAACCTATTTAGAGCTATATATTATGGTCATTTTGGAGACATTGAAAACGATATTTATTTTAAAACATTATTTCTTAGCTACATTAACTTTATGTCCTCAAGTTGTCCCGAGGCATTACCATCTAATAAAATAGAATATCAGGTAGATGTAGCTGTTTTTAGCCAAGTATATAGTCACACTTTTTATACAGGAGGAAACACTATGCCATTTATTGATATGTACCAAAATAAAAAGTCTACTCAAAAGCAAACTATTTATGTAGACCCTAAATTTCAAAAAGTAGCACAAGGATATATTGATAAAGGATTTTCTGGGCAAGTTGTTAAAAAATTATTATCTGACTATGAAAAATTTGGAGACTTTTCTGTGCATCAAATAGTTCTATTCAAATCCTTTAGCTGTAATAGTAAAGAGAGAAATCAATTCGGAGAAAACTTATATCGTTTCGCTACAGGACAAAAACTATTAAAAATTAAGTTAGAACCTGAAGAGCCTAAAAAAACCAAAAAAGTAGAAAAAGTAGAAAACATAGGTTATTCATATCCTATAGCTATAGTACGGCAACCTCCTGTTTTTCCTGGTTGTGAAGATGTTAGAGTTTCTGAAAGAAGAAATTGTTTCAATCAAAAAATCACAAAATATGTAATGCAAAATCCAGACTATATTAATGAATTAAATAAGGGTAAAATTAATCAAGCTATTTATGTGTCTTTTGTTATTACTAAAGAAGGTGACATAAAAAAAATAACAGCACGTGCAAAAAATGATGAATTAAAACAATTAGCAATACGAATTATACAATCACTACCTAAGATTGAACCAGGTATGCATGATAATGAAAAAGTTAATGTGCAATTTACATTACCAATTCTCTTTTAGCATAAAAACAAACAACAACAACAAAATATCTTTTCTTATTGTCATTAAAAACATATTAAAGTAATCTCATTTATATCTGTGGTTTCAAAGCTAGTAAGCATTCAAAATTACTAAGACAAGGGTCTTTTCTTTTGGTTCGTTTTTTTGGACAAGCAAAGAATATGTACATAAAAACATATATTTGTTTTTAAACCAATCTATTAAAAATGAAAACCCTTCCCATTTGTTTTATCTGCTTATTACTTTCATCAATTAATTATGCACAAAAAAGTAAAATAGCCTATGTTGATGATGTAGAAACTGTCGAAATTATAACCATAGAAGTATGTTTTAATGATGACGCTGTTGTGGATAAAGTTACAATAATTAACGACTTAACATCTTACAACAATCAAGAGATGATTGATAAAATCAAAAGAGATTTTATTGGTAAACAAGGCGATTTAGATGGCGGATACCAAAACAATTGCTATACTGAAACAGCAGAATTAATAAACAAAAAATACCAAAACGCAAGTATTTCTGAGTCCAATTGGGATAAATGCAAAAAGTTCCAAAAAGGTAAGTTTAAGTATCTAGATTTAAGATATGCCGATGCCAAAATAAAACGAAACAATAAAAAACAAGTAGAAGAAAGCGACTCCTTTAAAGCTGAATATAAACTAGATTGGGTAACACCATGTCAATACAACATGACCTATACCAAAGTACGAGAAGAAAAAAACAAATCCCTTTTAGGAAAAACTATCTATGTAAACATTATTGGACTGTTAGAAGATAGCTATATCTACAAAGCCAATTTTGAAAATGAAGTATATGTTGGAGAAATAAAAAAACAATAGTAAACCTAAGAACCCAATCACATTATTAGGTCATCTCCGGGTTTATTTCGGGTTATCTTCGGGTCTACTCGGGTGAGTTTGGGTACACCCGACTATATATAGTAGTAATACAGTAAGACTAACCTAAGCAATAACTTCACCTTTTTCAGCAACTACATAAGTTCCCCATTCAGCAATAGCAAGTAAAACAGGTCTTAAACTTTCACCAAAGGCAGTCAATTCATATTCTACACGCAATGGAGGTTTCTTTGTATACACTTTTCTAATAATAAGTCCATCCTGTTCAAGTTGTTTTAACTGTAAACTTAATGTGCGCTCAGTAATTGTTGATATAAGTTTATACAACTCATTGTAGCGTTTCTTTCCGTTGAGCAAATAAATAAGAATCACACTTTTCCATTTACCCCCAATAAGTTCCATAGCAACACTTGTAGAGCAGGAGTACTCTTTTTCGTTAAACTTAATCAGGCGTTTTTTATACTCAATTTCCATAGTAATAGTAATTATTAGTGCTAAAATACTATTTGAAGTGTATTATGGTGATGCCACACGCGAAGATTTATTAGAATCTGCAGGAATAGCTGAAGCTAAATTATTGATTTGCGCTACTAACAAAGTGTCTGTTGCTAAAGCTATTACCAAAATTGTAAAAGAAAAATATCCACACGTAGAACTTTTGGTAAGAACCAAAAATAGGTATGACGCTTATGAGCTTCTTAATATGGATGTAAATAATATTTATCGTGAAACCTTAGATACGTCATTGGCTTTAGCTAGTGATGCTCTTCATAAGCTTGGGTTTAGAAAATATACTTTAAACCGTCAGGTGCAAAATTTTATTAAATATGATGAAGCCAGTTTAAGGCGAATGGCAGAGCAACCAAGGCGTGACGATGACTATATTTTTAAAGCTCGTAAAGAACTAGAACAACAAGAAAAACTCCTTGAAGCTGATTTTAAACGAGGTATTGTGGCTTATGATAATCATTGGTCAAGGTAATTTTGTGTTAACCATTAGCGAAGGTCGTTTTGCAGGTAAACCAACGTCATACTATGATTTGTTTAGAGTTGAAGACGGTAAAATTGCTGAACATTGGGATGTTATGGAAACCATTTTACCCGAAGCCGATAGAAAAAACACCAATGGTAAATTTAATTTTCCTAATAATTAAAAAAGACATTTCATTGATTAATAGCAGAAAAGACTACCATTTTGGTAGTCTTTTCATTTTTACAAATATTTAAACCTAAGATATGAGAATGTGTCCACGCTTTGATGTAAAAGCAAAAAATAAAATAAAAGGTGCTATGGAAACTTTTACAGCAGTGAAAATAGTTTTATTAAGTAAATTGGTTTAATCGGCTTAACAAATATGTATTAATCCTCAACATATATGTCTTGAAAACCTTCTAAAATGGATTCTCTATATACTTTAGTACATTTTATAGTGTTATTTTGATTATTTATTTAAATTTTAAAGTCTATATTAAAACTTTATACTTAAAAACCATTAATTTTCTATTTTGTTTTTGTACGGAAAATTTTACAGAATATCTATCTAATCTACTTATGAAAAGAATCCATTTGTCTTGTTTTGTTTTAGTCTGCATTTTATTTCAATCAATTTCAATCTATTCCCAAAATAGGGCAATAGATAGCTTGGAAAATGTATTGAAAACTTATCAAAAGCAAGACACGATTCGAGTTAATACACTCAATTACTTGGCGTTTTATAATTATAGAAACAATCCACCTCAAGCTATAGCTTATAACGAAGAAGCATTAAATCTAGCCAAAACATTAAACGCTACCAAGTTTATAGCCCACAGCTACTACATAAGAGCCGTTGTTTACACAGAGCAAGTCAATTTTGAAGTTGCCATAAAGAATTACAACAAAGCCCTAGAAGTTTACAACTCCATAAATGATTTAAATGGTTTGAAAAAATGCAACAATGGTTTAGGCGTTTTGCATCAATATCGAGGTAATTATAATTTGGCCTTAAAACATTTCAAAGAAACCTTAAGCATTTCAGAACAGTTAGGAGATAATTCCAATAAACATAGTTATTTATATAACATTGGAAATGTCTATTCAGACACAGGTGAGTATCAAAAAGCTCTTGAAAATTTTAAACTAGCCTTAGAACACAACATAAAAAACAGAGATTCATTGGGTATGTTGAATTGTTACAATTCGATTGCGAATGTATATTACCAGCAAAGCAATTATCCATTAGCTTTAAATTATCACAATCAATCTTTAGACATAGCGCAAAAAAGCAAAGACTCTATTGGTATATTCCAATCCCTGATTAATTTAGGGAATTTGTACCGATTTCAAGGCTTAAATGATAAGGCTTTAAGCTATTATAACAGAGCGCATGCCATAGATAATGCTAAATACAATGTAAAAAATATAACAGCCTTAAAAAATAATATTGCGGGTATTTATTATGATAATGATGAGTTGGACAAAGCCATAACTTATTTTAAGGAATCTATAGTGTTGAGTAAAGAAATTGATGATAAAGTAAATTTAGCTACTGCACTTAACGGTTTGGGGTTTGTCTATTTTCAAAGGAAAGATTATGAGACAGCTTTGAGCTATTTTGATCAAGCCTTAAACATAAATTTGAAAATTAACCAATCGTACGATTTGATGGATTCCTATCATGGTTTAGCAGACACCTATTATCGTTTGAAAACATATGATCTGGCGTTGGAGAATGCTCAAAAATTAGCAGATTCATCGGAGAAGCATGGTCTTTTAAGGCATAAAAAAAATGCCTATGGTTTGCTTTCTGATATTTATGGGAAAACCCGAAATTATAAAAAAGCATTTGAAAGCCATCAACAATACAAAATATTAAATGACAGTATTTTCAATGAAGATAATATTGAAAAAATGACGCAATTAGAGTACGAATACAAATACAAACAAGCACTAGACTCTGCAAGTATAAGAGAGCTTAAACTAACTAAAACAGTACAAGCTACATCTCAAGATTTACAAAAGTCAAAGCGTAATTATTTATGGGCAATTATTTGTGTGTTATTGGTGTCAATTATCCTTGGGTCTATAATTTTTAGTCAAAGATTAAAAAACGAAAAGTCAAAAACCCAAAACGTGGTTATGGAGCAAAAACTATTACGCTCGCAAATGACACCTCATTTTATATTCAATTCATTGTCAGTACTACAAGGAATGATTTTAAACAAAGAAGAAAAAAAATCCATTCAGTATCTATCTAAGTTTTCAAAGTTACTGCGTATAACCTTAGAAAATTCACGAGATAAAATGGTATCGCTTTCGCAAGAATTATTGGCTATTCAAAATTATCTTACGCTTCAAAATTTAGAGAATGACACTTTTAATTGCACTATTTTGGTAGATGAAGCTATAGATGTGACATTGTTTGAAGTTCCGCCAATGCTCATTCAACCTTTTGTGGAAAATGCTATTGAACACGCGTTTAAAGACCAAACAGATAACAAGCGTATAGATATAAAACTTGCATACACTAACAAAAAACTGTTATGTACCATTGCTGATAATGGTATTGGTATTGATAGTGCTACAAAATCTGAGAACAAAAATAAAAGTTCATTAGCGACAGTTATTACTGCCGAACGTCTTGCAGTATTATCAAAAGATTATAACATGGAAGGGTCGGTAACTATTGAAGATCGAAAAAAGTTTGATGAGCAAGGAACTTTAGTTACTTTAGTAATTCCTCATAAAATCATTGCTATTTCATGAAAACACTATTAGTTGAAGATAAAGCGTACATACGAAAAGGGTTATTAAATCTTTTGCAACTTGTTGATACTAATGTGAATGTGTTGGGTGAGTGCGAATCGGTTAAAGAAGCAGTTGTAGTAGCCAATGCTTGTAAACCAGATTTAATTTTCCTAGATATTAATCTTACTGATGGCACTGCTTTTGATTTTCTGGATCAAACAGAACACCTCAACTTCAAAATAATATTTATTACTGCTTATGAAGAATATGCGCTACAAGCTTTAAAAATAGGAGCTGTAGACTATATTCTTAAACCTGTAGATATATCAGACCTTGAAGTTGCTTTAAAAAAAGTGACCAACTTAACTGTAGCTGAGCAAAAACAACAAATTAAAACTGTTAAGTCTGTTTGGAATAATGAAGATTCTAAAATTATTTTGTCGCTTCATGATAGTTTTCAGGTTATAGACTTAAAAGAACTTATGTATTGCGAATCTGATAAAGGTTACACGTCTTTTTATTGTAGTGATGGTAAAAAACATGTGGTTTCAAAAACACTAAAGGCCTTTGAGGACCAACTTAGTGCTGCAAACTTTACGCGTCCTCATCAATCGTATATGGTGAATCTTCAGTTTATTGATAAATATGATAAATCTGGTATCATTTATTTAAAAAACGGTAAAAAAATACCAGTATCTTCTCGAAAGAAAGACCAATTTGTAGCTGCGTTCTTAAACAAGAATTAGAACATCTAGCACATTCTGTTTTTCAAATATGTTTTGAAGTACCACGCTTATGGATTCATAAATAGTAGAAATCCATTTCCTATTTCATAGACAATCATCGTAACATACATTTATACTACCTAAAACTATAAGTGTATGAAAAACAAGATTTCAAAATTAAACAAGCAGGTTGTAATCGTATGTATTACAACACTACTTTTTATGGCATGTAGCGATAATTTAAGTCAACAGCCTACAACAGCAAAAGGCTTTAGTGCTATAGAGCAAGAGCTAAAAAGCAAATTTGGTGAAGATGCATACTATACCAACTTAAGTGTTATTTACAATGAAACAATTGGTAATACTATTAATGTAACTGTTGCACAAGATCCTGAATCCATGAAAATGGAAGAGTGGAATGTGGTGCAAAACAACTGGAAACAAAGTTCTGATATTATAATTGAAGTGCCTCAAGGCACAAAAGCTACCGATTATATGTATCAACTAGGGGACAATATAAACCTGACAAAATTGGGTGGTTTGGTAGAAACGTCTACACAAAAACTAAAGGATATGAAAAACCTTAAAAACCCAAAATTAAGTATTGCGTCTATAAAGTTCCCAAAAAATGGTGATGTCTCTAAAGCAGAATACCTAGTAACGCTAGAGCCTGAACATGGAGGAACAGCATTTAGCTTTTTCTACACTTTAGATGGCAACCTAATTAAAATGGATTACTAAAAAAACAGTTATTAATTATAAACCTTAAATCATGAAAAAACAATTACTTCTTTTAATGGCAACCTTATTATTTTCAGTAAGTTACGCCCAAACTATTGGAGATACTTTTATAGACAATTTTATAACCTATGAAATTACCTCACTTTCACCTAACAATGTTGAAGCTGTAGATTATGATACAAATGGAGGTACAGTAGTTACTATTCCTGATACTGTCACTTATAATAACATTGTATTTGATGTAACAAGTGTAGGTTCAGCATGTTTTTTTGATAAGCAGTTAACTAGTATTACCATTGGGAATAATATTATTAGCTGTGGTCAATCAGCTTTTAGACAAAATCAATTAGTCAATGTTGTGATTCCCGATAATGTCTTAAATATTGGGAACTATTCATTTTTAAATAATCAGTTAACTAATATAGACTTTGGAAGTGGTTTAACAAGTATTCCCGAACAATCTTTTCAAAATAATCAATTTACAAGTCTTAATATTCCAGATAATATTACAGCGATTGGTTGGAGAGCATTTGAAAGTAATAATCAGCTAACCTGTATAACAGTAGAGGCTACAGTACCACCTACAATAATTACTGGTACAGGCGATTCTTTTAACACTCGTAGCAACATAGACTTAACCATACCAACAGGAACAGCAAATGATTATGCAGCTGCAACATGGACAGGTTTTAATAGTGTTGCGGAAGGAATAACAGGAAATTTTACTGTAAACCATATTACATATGCAATAACTTCTTCAACAAATAATACTGTAAAAACTACCGATTATAATACTACTGGAGGTGCTGTGGTTAATATACCTGCTACGGTTACTAGAGGTTGTGAAACCTACACTGTTACTGAAATAGGTAACAATTCTTTTCTTCAAAATCAATTAACAAGCGTAACCATTCCAGATACAGTTATTTCTATAGGTGAAGGAGCTTTTAATAACAATAGCATTAGTTCATTAACACTAGGAAGTAATGTTGAGATTATTGGTAATTGGGCTTTTAGGCACAATAGTTTAACGAGTCTTACTATTCCTAACAGTGTGACAAGTATTAGTATTTATGCTTTTGGTAATAATAACATCACAAATTTAAGTTTAGGTAGTAGTATTGAAATTATAGGTGATTCAGCTTTTTCCGAGAATGATATACTAAGTCTTACTATTCCAGATAGTGTAATTTCTATAGGAGACAATGCTTTTATATACAGTGATAATATGACCAGTTTAGTTATTGGAAATAATGTTACAAATATAGGTGATTTTGCTTTTGCAATGAATCCTTCATTATCAATACTCACAAATGTTATAATACCTGCAAGTGTTACTACAATTGGAGAGTATGCTTTTGGGATTTCTTCATTAACCGATGTAACAGTACTTGCTACAACACCTCCAACAATTACTACTGGTGGTACTTATGATACATTTGCAACGTACCGTAGTAATATCCATCTACATATACCTCCTGGTACTATGGGAGCGTATGTGACTGATCCAGGAGCATTATGGACAGGCTTTAATCCAGTAACCGAAGACGCTTTAAGTGTTGATGAGTTTCAGCTACAACATGCTGTAAAAATCATAACAAACCCTGAAAGCTTAACTATAACTTCAACTAATAACCTACAGTTGAATAGTTATACACTATATACTATTACTGGAGCAAAAATACATACTGGTGCAAGTACCGAAATTTCAACTAGTACAATGTCAAAAGGTATTTACATCCTTGCATTAGATTTTGATCAAGGAATGCTGATTAAAAAAGTAATGATTAATTAATCGGCGTTATGAAAGCAATAGTAATATTGTTATGTGTATTCTTAGGGTCTACAATAAGTTGGGCACAGGTCATTACTTTTGATGACCAAGGTAGTGTTGATGGTCAAGCTTTGGGAAACCCATACATGATAGCAAATAACGGAGAAACCTTTGTGTTTACTGTTAGTGGAGTAACTGGAGGGCCAACAACTCATAGGTATAGAACTACAGATTCTTTTGGTTGTGGTAATACAAGTTTAAGTCACTTGAGTTCAGGAACATTTCCTGCTACAACTTGGACTATAGAGACTCAAAGTGGAAATGAAGTTGATTTTGGAACTATACAATTTGACAACTTTTTTCAATGTTATGTTTTCGCTTACGAATTGACAATTGAGGGTTTTAAAAACAATGTATCAACAGGCTCTCAAGCATTCTCGGTTGGAGGAATGAATTCAATTTTTACTCCCAATGCTGCTTTTGATGATGTAGATAAAATAGTAATTACTTGTGCCGATTTGGGTAACCTAGGTATTGACAGTATCAACTGGTCATCCTCAACGTTACATAATCAGTCTTATTTATTGTCTGATAGTGTGCAATTACGTTACAGTAAAAACTCAAACACTATTGAGATAAATACTCTCAATTCTGGCGCGCACTTGTATAAATATACTATGTATGATATATCTGGTAATCAAGTAAAAGAAGGAAATGAGTCTAAGATAGAAACGTTTCAGTTATCTAAAGGGATTTATTTTGTAAAACTAGATTTTAATATAGGAACTGTCCTAAAGAAACTAACGTTCTAACAAAAATTGTAACGAAATGTTTAATTAAAATAAAATGCTATGAAAAGAAAAATGTTAATTCTGTGTGTGCTTATTTTGGGTTACGCTTGTAGTTCAGATGACAACACAAACCCAAATGAACAACCAGACAATTTTTATGCCTTAACGGTAGGGAATACTTGGGAGTATGTCTATTACCTCAAAGATAACGACACAAACACCTTTTTGCCCACAACAATAATTGAAACGGTTAATATTACTGAGACTGTAGAAATTGATAATAATACCTACTTTAATTTTAAGCATGTGGTAACAGGTAATGATGGAACTTACCCTTACTTTCCTGATAATGGCGAAAGAAACTACACGTTAAGAGACTCTCTAGGATTTCTAATAGACGAGGTTGGGCTTATCAAATACAACAATAGCGATTATAATGAGCATTTTATGTTCAATTTAGATTTTGATTATTCGTGTCATTTGGCGCTATCTAATGTCATGGATAACATCACAACCAACGCAGGCAGTTTTACCTGCTATGATAATCATTACTATTTTAAAGATTTCAATGGTAATATCGCTAATGCATTAGATCATATCTATAGAGAAGATGGGATAGGAGAGGTGTTAAGTACTATGTCTTTTGTAACCCAATCTGAACACTTCATAGAAAAGCGCTTGGAGTCTTATGTCATTCAATAACTATAACACTTTAAAACATGGTTAAACTATTAGAAGAATATAAATTAGAATTGTTTTTATTAGTATTCTACACTGCTATTATTTTATGGATTGTGTTGTAGTGCTTTAGTTTGTTGCAAGATTGAGCAGTAATATTTGGGTTAATTACTGCTCATTTCTTTTTTATAACCGTATTGAATTACTATAAATGATACCTTAAAGCTTATTTTTAGCGTTAATAGAATAACTTTAAGGGGTTTAACATTGCAAATCATGAAAATCGTTTACGTTTTATTTCTGTGCCTATTAAGCTCTTGTGCTCAAAACATAAAAGAACCAAAAGAAAAAACAGCAGAAGAAACTGCATTATCTCAGGAGGAAATTATAAATTCTGTTGTTAAAACACTTCATTTAGATCAAGACGAAATCAAATTAGGAACTATTGTATCTAAAGTATTCCCAAGTAATTCAGATGAAATAATTATAATTATTCCTGAAATAGTAAATGAAGAAGAAGATATTTATGAACTCAACAGTCATATTGTTATAGCTAATACTACTACGGCAAACATCAAACACAAGTATTTTGAAAGTTCTAAAACAAACGGTTGGATTTCCGATGCGGTATTTACTGAAGACATTGCGATAGAAGATTCAGAATATACACTTAACGATTCCGTTACT
The DNA here is from genome assembly GCF_004366715.1 of Meridianimaribacter flavus. GTDB lineage: Bacteria > Bacteroidota > Bacteroidia > Flavobacteriales > Flavobacteriaceae > Gaetbulibacter_B > Gaetbulibacter_B jejuensis. The sequence goes on along the minus strand of NZ_SOQZ01000002.1, from coordinate 125,206 downwards.
GCCTTTGGAGTCATGGTCAAGTTTAGAAATAATTCTCAACCTAATCCTTACAGTACCTCAATAGTATCTTTATACGCTAAGAAAAATCATACTCTACAAAAGCTATTAGACAATTTTACAACTTACGAAAGTTCAGGAGAGGTAAATGTCAATTTTAGTGATTGTTATGCTGATATAGTTAAAGAAAAAAATGAACTAAAAATAAGCGATATAACAACAAATGGGTATTACGATATAACAGTCTTACAAACCATAACACAAATTAATTATGCCAAGGATGAAAACGAGGAGTGTAATCCAATCGAGAAAAGTAAAAGTGAACAGCAGTATTTTTTAAAATTTAATAATGAATCATATGAAGCTATGAAAGTCATTGCAGAAGAAAACACAGTAAACTTTGATAGACTAATTGCCAATACTAAAACCAGAACGCTACCAATAACAGATAGCACAAATTTTGATGATTTTATTGATGAAGATGATTATAAAGTAGTTGATGTTAAAGGTTTTAAATTAATAGATGTTTATCCAAACTTTTACAAAGAAGGTTATAATTTCAAAGCGATAGCCTCATACAAAATTGAAATGTCTCATAACTTTCATACAGCTGTAATAACAGCTCTTAAAGACAATAATGAAATGGAGTCTGTACTAATCAATTACGATCTTAATGGTGAAATTATCGACTATGAAGTTGTAGCTTATGATGAAACTGCTGAAGGAATTGCAAGAATAACCTCAAAAATTGAAAACCATACTATTGAAAGAACATATACCTTATGGCTCGAAGACAAGGAAATAACTGTAGAGCAGTTCCAGATTGATGAAGAAGGGAATATTAAACCAGAGAAATAATTCACAATATCATAAAATTAGGTTTTATGAGTTGTTATTCTAAAAGCCTGTTAATCATAAAGAAATAAAATGAAGCATCAATCAATTCTATTATTCTTTTTAGTATTTATTGCAATAGCTTGTAAAAATCCTGAAAAAGAAAATCCGCAAAGCAACAACGTCATTACTTCTGATGTTATAAACTTTTGGAATGCCTATGATCATATCGTCACAACTCAAGATTCAGTATTACAATATAACTATTTAGATAGCTTATATTTCAAGAAAGGAACTGTTGGGTTAGAAGGTGTTAGACAAGTAAGAAACTATACAGCACAAGATTATATTGAGGCTATCAACAACTATCCAAAATTTTGGAATTCTATAAGAGAGAACACATTAGAGGCTCCTAAAGTCAGTTCAAAATTACAAGTTGGAATTGAAAAACTAAAAACATTATATCCAGAATTAAAACCTGCCAAAATATATTTTACAATTGGAACTTTCCGTACACCAGGAACTACAATAGACAGTTTGGTGCTTATAGGTGCAGAATTAGCAATGGGTAATCCTAATACAGATACAAGCGAGTTTCCTGAAAGCATATCGCATTTAAAATCATATTATGCCACTAATCCTAATAAAAACTTGGTGTTTTTAAACATCCACGAGTTTGTACATACCCAACAAAAATCGAGAGTTAATAATTTATTATCTTCAGTAATTTATGAAGGTGTTGCAGAGTTTGTAACAGTACAAGCACTCAATCAGCCATCACCAAATCCGCAAATAGAATTCGGAAAAAACAACGCAGAACGTATTAGAGAAGTGTTTGAAGACGAAATGTTTTACGTTGCTAACTTTGGCAAATGGTTAAATAGTAATGAGGCTAACGAATTTGGTATGCGAGATTTAGGCTATTATGTAGGTTATCAAATTTGTGAGAACTATTATAATCAAGCAGAAGATAAGCAAGCTGCTATAAAGTCTATGATTGAATTAGATTATGAAAACGAATCTATAATTGAAGCGTTTGTTCAAAAAGCGAATTATTTTTCAGCGTCTCTAAATGAATTGGAGCAAAGCTTTGAAAGCAAAAGACCAACCGTTATAGGTATTGAACAATTTGAAAATAAAAGTCAAAATGTAAATCCAAGTACAAAAGCCATTACTATAAAATTTTCTGAAGCTTTAAATGGCTATCATACAAGTGTGGATTTGGGTAACTTAGGAAGAGAAGCATTCCCAAAAGGAACTTTAAACGGAAGAACATGGGCTGAAGATAACAGGTCTTGGACAATTCCTGTGGAGTTAGAACCTAACAAAACCTATCAAATATTTATAACAAATAATTTTAGGACACCAGACGACAGACCGTTAAAGCCTTATTTAATAGAGTTTAAAACAAGATAAACTATGAAAAACTACATTTTTCTGCTTGCTTTTGTACTGGCAACAAAAATAAGTTTTGCACAATGCCATACCGAATTAGAACAATACACCACAGGCTTTAAATCGGTTCAAGCTAGTGAGTTTTCATTTCTAGACAATGTACTCAGCGATATAAGAATTGTGGGTTATGGTGAAGATACTCATGGAACAGCTGAGTTCACTTTACTAGCTCAAGAATTAATGAAATACCTTTCTGAACAACACGATTTTAAAATACTGATTATCGAAACCGGTTTTGGTGAAGGCTTGTATCTCAATGATTATGTGCAAGGGAAAAGAGACGATTTAAAAACTATCCTAAATCAGTACAATTCATCTTGGAGGTATAGAACCAAAGAGTTTTATCAGTTAATGGATTGGATGCGAACCTACAATCAAAATAATGAAGATAAATTGTATCTATACGGTTGTGAGATGCAGTACGTAGCTTCAGAAGTGAATAGAATTAAAGAATACCTTTTAAAAGTAGGTTCTGATTATAAAGTAGATGGGTTTGAAAAACACCTTTGGCAAGCGTTTAATGAACAGGAAAAAACAATGTATTTCATGGCATATGCAAATTTAAAACAACACTTTGTTGAAAACCATGAGAACTTTAAAAGCAAGTCTTCAGAAGAAGAATTCAACTTAAACTTTCATCTAGTGGAAATACTTGGTCAGTTTGCCACTACCATCAATCAAAATAACGAACAGAGAAAATCCGATTTTAGAGATATTTACATGGGTGAAAACATACTATGGATTATGAATTATTATAACCATAATAAAAAAGCAATGTATTGGGCACATAATGCACATGTAGGAGATTGGGTAGATAATGGTATTGTAGATGTTACAGGTCACCAGTTAAGAAAACTGTATGGCGATTATTACTTTAACATAGCTACCGATTTTGGTACAGGCAATTTTATAGCATATCCTAATGATGCCAATAAAACAAACGATTGGCGTTTTAAAACAATTACAATTGATAAAGTAGTTGAAGATACATTTACACAATGTCTAAAAAACTTTGGAACCCCTAACACTTTCCTAAACTTTAGAGCAGCAAGAGCAAATAAAAATTTAGCGTATACTCTTAATTCGCCATTGATGTCAATGAGTGGAGCAGGAGCACGTGCTAGAAGTTCTAAAACAGAATCTAAAGCATTTGGAAGCGCTTTTGATGCTATTATTTATCTTGATAAAACCAACGCCATTAATTGGGCAGATTAATCTTGCAATTAAACTCTAAATACATGAAAAATATAGTTGTCATTCTATTTCTGTGTGTTGTTAGCTGTGATAGAAATCATAGGTCTTCAAATTCAATAGAAACTAATTCAACTTGGAACCTACAAAAAAGAGAACAATACCTTACCAACCGAAACGATTCAACAACATGGGACATTAAAATGCTTGAAACTGACAAGCAAATGATTGGTATTGGTGATTTTGGTCCGTTTGAGATTGGAGTTTTTCCTGTGCCAAAATATGACCTTTTAGGGAAAGACAGCTTTAAAGGATTGGGTAGTAAAGGCGAAAACTATCAAATAGGCGATAAAATGGTTATCATGAATAGTTTTTTTGTAGCTGATAACGAAATAAACAAAAAGCGACTAAATGGTAAAAATAATGAAGTGTTTTTTCAATTGTTGGTACTAACTGATACTTTAGATACCATAAATTATAACCTGAACAAAAATATAGGTATTTCTAGAAACCATCCAGACTATGTTGCGCAAGGTTTTGTGAAAACTAAAGAAAATAGAATAGATTACTTTGCATTTGATACTGCTGAAAGCAATAGCTATGCTATTATAAACACACGATTATTTGACTTAAATTTTGGAAACACCATTCTTATAGCGCCACAAAAAGATGGTACATTGAGGTCATTACAAATTAAAAGCCCTCAATTAACCTCTGAAACTGTAGACGAATATACTAATGCACTTTTGCAAGAAGAGCGCGTAAAAATATTCTTTACTAATACAAGCAATATTTAAGACTTGGTATTAAAACAGTGTATTGATAGTTCTTGATAAATTAGACTTACTACTTAGTAACTGGTATTCGGCATCAATTCGTTTTAATTCATTTTCAATAAGTTTTACCTCTCTGTAATTTACCAAAAACAAAGAACCTTCACCAATTTCAAATTTGCGTTCTTCACCTTGTATAAGGGCTTTGTAATCTTCAACCAAATCAAGTAGTATGATGTGCTGGTTGTTGTAAGATTCTATTTCTTGTAAGTTGGAGTTAATCTTATTTTTTAAAGTTACTTCTGTAGTAGCAAGTTCAAAGTTAATGTCTTGTAGCTTTATTTGTGCTAGTTTTAAATCGCCTCGTTCTTTTCGCAAAAACAAAGGAAAATTAATTTGCAACCCACTTTTGTAATTAGCAGTGTTTAACGAGTTTAAATTGTCATAGTCTGTCGTTAAAAAATTATACTGTAAGTTAACAGTAGGAAGTAGATTGTTTGTTTTTAGTTTTTTATCTATAGTTAAAATATCTTTTTTTACTTGTAGTGCTTTTAGTTTTGGGTGATTAGTAATGTCAATAGCATCACTGTTTAAAAGTGAACTGTTCAAAACCTGATCAATGATGCTAATAGTGTTTAAGTCTGGTATAATGGCTTCTTCAAGCTCTAAAGGTATGTTGTTATCAATCCACAAATAGTTTGAAAGCTCAAGCTTAGATTTGATATAGCCAATTTTAGCTTTCTCTAAATCAACCATTCTGTTTTTTAAATTAATACTTGCTTCTAAAGTGTCAATAGCTGGTTTGTCTCCTGCTAGGTAACTCTTTTTTATAATATCTAATCGTGTTTTAGCATTCTGAGTGTAACCTTCATAGGTTTTTAATGATTGGTAGTTTTTAAGCCAATTGTAATAGGTTACTAAAGCATTATAAATAACATCGTTGACCAACAATTGCTGGTTGGCTTGTGCTTGTTGAGTAAACAGTTTTGCTTGCTTTAACGTTGCCATACGCTCATTCATAAACAGCCCTTTGGCTAAAGATACCGAAACACCTGCGCTGTATAAACCATCATCAGGAGTTTGTAATTCAGGATTGAGATATGTGCCATCGTTGTTTTCAAAGTTAGCTTTTAGTTCTACACCATACCATGTTGGAAGTTTAAACGTAGTGTTAAGCTTATTGTAATAAGTAGTTTCGCTAAACTTTTTTCTGTCAAAATCAACTTCAATTTTAGGGTCAAAAGCACCTCTAGACTTTAACAATTTTGCTTCACCTTCGCTAACCAGTAATTGAGTTTGCTTAACCACAGGATGGTATTTTTTTACGTATCCTAAATACTCCTCAAGGGTTAATGTAGTTAACGATTCTTGCGCAAATCCATTAAAACACATGAGTGCCAACAAATAACTTAATACTGTTTTCATATTACAATAATCTGTTTTTATTTAGTTGTGGCTTGTTCTGGTTGATAGAAGTTAGGAGGGAAGCTGTTAATTTGCCTCCAAATCTCAAACCATATTGGCACATTGTCCAGTAACGCAATAGTTCGCGCTCCTGAACCTACTCTAATGTCTTTTGGCCATTCAACATCTTCTTTGTTAGGAGCAAGTAAAACACGATACATACCATTGTTACTTATAAAGTTTTCAATCGCTATAATTTTTGCACCATAAGTACCATAAGATACATTAGGCCAACCGCTAAATACAATTGCAGGCCAACCATCAAACTGTACGCGTACATCTTCGCCCACATGAATAAGTGGCAAGTCTATTGGTCTTACATACATTTCAACAGCCAATTCATAATTAGAAGGCATAATACTTACAAGTTGTTCGCCTTCTTTAAAGGTTTCACCAATACCAGATTTTATAGCTTTGTTAATGTAACCGTCTTGTGGTGCAGTTACATAAAGTAAACTGTTACGTTTGGTGTAGTTTGCCAAATCAGTTTCTAGTTTTGACACCTGAACTTCGGTATCATAAGCGCTAGATTGTGTAGCGTATAAATCGCTCTGCGCTTTTGAAATCTTATCAGCATAGGTTGCTTGTAATGTTGAAATGTCTAACTGACTATTGATAACTTCATTCTTTGCAACTAAAAACTTATTCTCTGCTGAAACCAACTTAGCACTAGCTTCTTGCAATTTGTTTCTGGCATCTTCAACATCTTTTACAGCCTTTAAACCTTCGGTTTGTAAACTAGATGTTCGCTCAAATTGAGTGTTGGCAATAGCTGCTTTAATTTTTAAGGCTTCAAGGTCAATACTGTCTGTCTTTACTTTTAAATAGGCTTGCTTTAACTTGTTTTGTGCTTGCTCAAGTTTTAAGGTACGTTCACGTTGTAATGCAGAAATTTGATTGTTTAGCGCATTAATCTTGTTTTTATATGCGTCTACTGACGATGATTTTGCGTTAAGCTGTACGTTAGTACGTTCAGCAAGTTGTGCATCAAAATACTCACTTTTTACTTCAGATATTCGAAGTATAGTATCACCTGCGGTTACAAAGTCGCCTTCTTGTACAAACCATTGTTCTATGCGTCCAGGTATTTGCGATTGAATGGTTTGTGGTCGCTGGTTTGGTTTAAGTGTAGTTACATTACCTGAACTAGTAATGTTTTGTGTCCAAGGTAAAAATAATATCATAATCATTATCACAGTAAATACCATTAAAAAGCTTTTAAATCGCTTGTGGTATTCTTTATGAAAAATCTCTTGGCAAGACTTAAACTTGGTTAGGTCTACATATTCTGAAACACTATTCTTTGAAATGTTTAACATACACTAAGATTTAACGTTTATAATTTCACCTTTTTTAAGGGTAATTTGTTTGTTGCACTTTGAGCTCCAATAATCATTATTGCTAATGACTACAAGACTCCAAGTTTGGCTTTCTGATATTAAAAAGTCTATAATTTGTTTAGATTCTGCTTTCTTAAATTGATCTAATGGATCTTCTAGTATCAATACCTTAGGCTTTTTAACAATAGCTCTAGCTAGTACTATTTTCTTTGCTGTGGTATAAGCTATCTGTTTACCTTCAGGTTTTAGTATAGTATTTAATCCTTTTGGTTGCTGTTGTAAAAATTCGGTAAGACCTATTTGAGCAAAAACATCATAAATGGCATCATCACTAATATTAGGATTTCCAAAAGTGATGTTTTCTCGAATGGTACCTTCAAAAGGTGTTTCGGTAGATAATGATAAGCCTAACTGTGCTCTATAGTTATTAATATATAAACTTTCCATAGATAGGTCATTCACATAAATATATCCTGATGTTGGCATGATAACACCTGTAATAAGTTGTAGCAAACTAGACTTACCAGCACCACTTTCGCCTTTAATGAGTATTTTGTCTTTTGGTGCGATGGTTAAATTTATATCTTTTAAAATAGGAGTGTTACGTTCTTTTACTTCATAAAACACATTCTTAAGTTCAATATTTAAGTTGTTTCCAGACTTTACAACTTCTCCTGTTTGCGCTTCAATAGGTTTGTCTATAACTTGTCCTAGTTTTTCTATACTCGTTAGCACATCGTAAAAAGACCCAAGTCCTAATATTAATTTCTCAACTGAGTTAATCACAAGGATGATGATAATTTCGGCAGCTACAAACTGTCCTATATTCATACGTTGATCAAGTACTAAAAATCCACCAATAAGCAATAACCCAGCTGTTACAAGTACTTTAAAGCCTATCATTTGTATAAACTGAAGTATCAAAATCTTAAAATGACTTTCTCTAGATTTTAGATAATCATTAACGAGTGCATCACTTTTTTGCATTGCAAGATTCGTATTCCCTGAAAGCTTAAAGCTTATTACAGCTCTAGATACTTCTTGTAACCAGTGCGCAACCCTATACTTGTGCTTAGATTCTTTTAAGCTTGTTTCCAAGCCTTTTTTGGCAGTGTACTTAAACACGATGTACACTAATAGGATGAGTAATAACCCAAATACAATAAAAAACGGATGGTAAAACGATAATAAGATAAGCGCAAAAATAATTTGCAATAATGCCGAAGGCACATCAATTAAAATTTTAGACAGTTCTTTTTGTATCGTAAGCGTATCAAAAAACCTATTGGCTAACTCTGGAAGGTAATACCTACGCAGTTCGTTCATTTTTATTTTAGGAAAGCGATAACTTAACTCCAAAGAAGCTCTGGTAAATATACGTTGCTGTATGGTTTCTATAATACGCAATTGCATCAATTTTAAAATACCAGTAAAAGCCACTCCTGTAGTTACTAAAATAATCAAGACCACCCACGATGCCGAAACCTGTGCGCCTTGTAATAAGTTTATAATAACTTGTATACCTAGAGGTAATGATAAAGCAACAATACCTTCAAAAATAGCGTAATACGAAATTTGAAAGATGTCCTTTTTTTCTAACTCTAATAATCCAATAAAGCGTTGCCAAGGCGTTAAACTGTTATTTGCCATATGTTAAAGCGTTTAAAACGAGGTCAGTAAAAAATTGAGTAGGCGTGTGCTGTTTGTCAAAATTGCTAATGGTTTTAAAATGATCTTTAACAAACTGTTGGTGTAATGCGCTTTGTATTACAGTACTTGCTAAACTTAACGGATAGTCGTAGTCTGGTTGATACTCTGAAATGAGTTCAGAAAAACGTTTCACCACACGTTTATAAGGCATAAAAAACCCTTCTTTGTTATCGTCGTCAACATCTTTGGTAAGGTATGATTTTGAGTTTTCGTTAATAACGATAATGTTTAGCAATACCTCATTAATATGCGTATAGGTATTGTCGTTTTTTGTAGTACGTGTTAAAACTTCAATCGCTTTTTTTAGCTTATCCTCAATAGAAGTAAGGCTATAGGTTTCAATAACCAATTGATACTCTAACCAACCCCAATACCAAGAGGTTAAATACACTAACAGCTTATGCTTGCTTTCAAAATAGCGGTATATTGAGCTTTCGTTGGACTGTATAGCAGCACCTAACTTTTTAAAGTTGAAACTCTCAAATCCCATCTCATCAATTAAAATAATACTGTGAGTGAGTATTTTTTTACCTAAAGTAGAGGATTCAGGATCCTTTAAATAGGTGCCTGAAGGGACTTCAATTTTAATGTTTGATAGTAAGTTATTCATAATTTACAATTATTACTTGCAAATATAATAGTATTACTATCATTTCGTTTCCCAAGTCTAGTTATTTAATTAAAATTTAACATACTACAACAAAGTAATCTCATGTCTATCTTGTCATCTTGTGCTTATGAAAAAGGGAAACAAATAAGAGTACAGCGCAACAATATCAACAAAAGAGAAACATGTGTTTTGAATTATTTAATTTTCATTGATACGCTTAAACCTTGTAAATTACGTTCCTGTACTTTTATTTTTACTATTTAAAAGTATTTTCTTTTTTTGTTAACAAATGAATACTAGTCATAAAGTATATAATAAGAGTAAAGCATCCCTTTATTGGACATGTCAATTGTTAGGATGGAGTATTGTATCTATCTATTGGGCATATACTGTGTATACACGCGATAACTATGGAGCGTTTTACACCTTGTTGAATTATGTGTTAGATATTGCTATTGGTATATTTTTAACGCATTGTTACAGGTGCTTTGCTTTACATAAACAATGGAATCAACTGCCTCTTAAAAAATTACTTTATAGAGTAGTACCAAGCATTATTATATTGTCAGTATTATATGTGTTGCTAAACAATATTAAATGGTATCTTTATTGGACTGTCATTGCAGGAGAGCATAAAGAGTTTTGGACAGCTCTTGTATATTGGGACCCAATTTTACTTACTGGTTTACGTTTGATGTCAATATGGATTTTAGCATATCACTTATACCATTATTACCAAAAAGAGGTTGCAACAGCTAGAGAAAATGCACAACTGTCTATTCTTTCAAAACAAATTCAATTAGATAATTTATCAGCTCAATTAAATCCACATTTTTTGTTTAATTCATTAAACTCAATCAAGTCTCTAATAGAAGAAAATCCAAGTAAAGCAAGAAGAGCTATAGACCTATTATCAGATTTGTTACGTTCATCTTTATATGAAAAGGATAAAGATTTAATTTCAATAAAGGATGAGTTAGCCTTAGTAAATGATTATATTGAATTAGAAAAATTACGATTTGAAGAGCGTTTATCATTACATAGCACTTTAGACGATAGTTTAGAGCAAGTTAAAATACCAACATTAAGTATTCAGCTATTAATAGAAAATGCCATTAAACATGGCATAGATAAGCTAATTAAGGGAGGCGTTATTAATTTAGTGATTGTAAAAAATGAAGAACAGATTATAATTAGCGTACAAAACCCAGGTAAAATAACGTCAAAGCATTCTAAAGGTGTAGGCCTTAAAAATTTAAAAGAACGATTAGAAATTCAATATAAAACCAAAGCTTCATTTCACTTAACAGAGATTGACGCAAATACAGTAGAGGCTAAGATAATTTTACCTTTAACAACCAATGAAGACATTTAAAACCATTATAATAGACGATGAGCGTTTAGCGAGAGAAGAGTTAAAGCGTACTTTAAAGCCACACAAAGAATTTCAGGTTGTTGGAGAGGCATCGCATGTAGATGAAGCCATCCAAATTATTGAGACTGAAGCACCAGACATTATTTTCTTAGACATTCATATGCCTGAAAAGTCTGGTTTTGATTTATTAGAAGAACTTGGAACTGTTCCAGAAGTTGTGTTTACTACAGCTTATGATCAGTATGCAGTAAAAGCTTTCGAATTGAACGCTTTAGATTATTTGGTGAAACCCTTGCGCGAAGAACGTTTTGCTAAAACTATAGAAAAGGTAAAACAAGAACTTTTTAAGAAAAGAAAGACCACTCCTGAGGTATTCCCAATGCATCGCAAAATTTTTATCAAAGATGGTGAACAGTGTCATTTTATTCCTCTGTCTGATATTCGCTACATTGAATCGCTCGAAAATTACGCACGCTTATATTTTGGAACTCAAAAAGCAATGATTAAGCGTTCATTAAATCTTTTAGAAGAAAAATTAGACCCTAACGTATTTTTTAGAGCCAATAGAAGTCAAATTATTAACATACACTATATACAGGAGATTTATCCGCACTTTAATAATAGATTGCAAATTAAATTAACTTCGGGAGAAACAATCGATGTGTCTAGTCGTCAATCTGTTAAGTTTAGGAATTGGAATAGTCTTTAAATATAAATGACGCCAATTTTTGACGTTCAATGCTGTTATGTTACGCTCCTGTACTTTTTGTTTTATAAATGTAAAACCTGCCCTTAATTTGTATTGTAAATCATTAAAAACGAAAATTATGAAATCTTTTACAGTTCAAAAATTTTTGGCAAAATTAGTAGTAGCTATAATAGTATTGCTTCTAACATCTTGCAAAAACAATCCAGAAGCAACAGTCACTAATCAACCTGTACTATCTGATTATAACTTGGGAGAAAAATGGGTATGGAAATACAAAGGCGTTACTGATGAAGGCGAAGTACGATCTGATGGAACAGATACTAGAACCATTGTTGATTTTAATGGTGAATTAGGAATGACTATAGACAAGGATACCGTTTTAGTCTCTGATATTGTAAAGCCTGAAGACAGTGAAACACCAAGATATAAATGGCCTTTGGAAGTTGGTAAAACATGGACCTATGAAAAAGACTGGACTAGTCAAGATGGTACTACCGGAAAACAAAGTCAGGATGTAGAAGTATTATCCTTTAAAAAAGAAACTGTAGGAGCAGGGACATTTATGGCTTACACCATAACCTATAAAGGAACTATTTCTAATTCAAGAGGCTATAGTGCCAAAACAGATGAAGTATGGTTGTATGCTCCAAAAATCAAGAACTTTATAAAAATGACCCAAGTACAAGACGGTTTTTCTTATACCGAAGAGTTAATTGAGTATTCAAAATAAAACCAATACAATTAAATGAGAGTATTTAAACTATTAAAGGGCACATTTTTTTTACTGCTATTAGTGTTGGTTGCTTGTAATTCAATAACCGAAGCACAACAAGAACCCAGAACCGTAAATAGAGAAGGTAAAGCATATTTGGTACAAGACTCTGTGCTAATCACCACTAGAGATGGTGCAAAAATATCTGCTATAATTGTTAGGAGTAAAGCTGAAACAAAACCACAGCCAACCATACTATTCCATACCATATATACGCGTAAAGATGATATCAAAAGAGCTTATGAAGCAGCCGATAAAGGCTATGTAGGTGTGGTATCATACACTCGAGGAAAACATTTAAGTCCAAATACAATAACACCTTATGTACATGAGGTCAACGATGTGTACGATGTTATTGATTGGATTGCAAAGCAAGAGTGGAGCAATGCCAAAGTGGGTATGTATGGTGGTAGTTATGCTGGTTTTGTACAATGGGCTTCAATGAAAGAAAAAGTACATCCAGCTTTAAAAACTATTGTACCTTCAGTAGCTGCGGCTCCTGGTATTGCTGAACCTATGGAAAATGGTGTTTATTTTAACTTTCATTATCCTTGGTGGCATTATGTAACCAATAACAAAACCCTCGATACCACTTTGTATTATAATGGTAAACGCTGGAATGAGTTGTATTTGGATTGGTATAAAAAAGGTGTTGCTTATAAACGTTTAGATAGTTTAGATGGTCTTCCAAATCCAGGATTCAATGAAAAACTGAAACATCCAACATTTGATAACTACTGGAAAGGTATGACACTGTATAACAAAACAGATTTTGCTAAAATAGATATACCTATCTTAAGTACTACAGGGTATTATGATGGTGGACAATTTGGAACAATGCACTATTTAAAATCCCATTATCAATACCATACCAATGCTGAGCAGTACCTTTTAATAGGACCTTATTCACATTTTGGAGCGCAAGAACATCCTGAAAAACACATTCTAGGTTATGATATAGACCCAGTAGCTCAAATAGATATTAAAGCCCTCATCTTTCAATGGTTTGATTATATTTTTAAAGATGCTAATAAACCTGCTTTGTTAAAGGATAAAATCAATTATCAAGTTATGGGTACCAATACTTGGAAACATGCATCTTCATTAGATAAAATGGCTACAGATACTTTAAAGGTGTATTTAAGTCAACAACGTTCTGGTGTAGCGTTTAAGTCGACTTATGACACAGGAAATTTAGATGTAAACGAACACTTTAGTTTAGTTCATACAGCTGATGCCTCAAGTTATATTGAACAAACAATTGATATGTCTGATCGTAGTCAATTCTCTTGGAATTTAAGTGGTAATCGTAACCTTGTATCAAATACTTTAACTGTAGGTCAAGGCTTCTCGTTTGCAACAGAACCTTTTGAAGAAGATACAGAGCTTACAGGAGCGATAAGTGGCGTTTTAAATCTGTCTATCAATAAAAAGGATTTTGATTGTAATGTGTTGCTTTATGAACAAACCGCTGACGGCCAATTTTTTAGTTTAACACTGCCATTTACAACCAGAGCAAGTATGTCTAAAAACATTGAAAACAGAAACTTGTTAGCACCAAATGAAAAGACCGCAATACCTATTAGTAATTTTAGAATGACGAGTAAGATGCTAAAAAAAGGAAGTCGAATAGTTGTTCTTGTTAATGGAATAAAACATCCTTTTTCACAAATAAACTATGGTACAGGAAAAGACGTAAGTGACGAAACCATTAAAGATGCTAAAGAACCTTTAACAATAAAGTGGTATAACGATAGCTATATTAACATTCCTATACATAAACATTGATTTTAAATAGTCTTGATCAAGCCACGACGCAACATCTTTCCTCAATGTCATTGCGAGTGCAACGAAGCAATCTCAAACACGTCTTGTCACCCTGAGCTTGTCGAAGGGTAGAACAAACAACACTACTTAACCATCCCTTACAAAACAACAGCACCCAAATACGTACTCGTTGCACTTAACACCTTAGTAGCATTATTAAAAGTAGCCCAAAGCTGTAGCGTATGTCCTTGAAAATGCTCAGGAAACACAAGTTCACATTGACTAAGTTCCCTAAAACTACACTCAATAAAAAACTCAAAAGCCTCCAGTTGTGGTGCATAAGCTATAACAATTAGGCTATCGTTTGGGTAGGCTAAACCCTCGTTACTATTGTTTTGCCATGTTAATGAAAGCGTAGTAGGGTTGGAGTGGGTAACCACAGCATTACTGATGCCACACAAGCCTCCCATACCAATCAGCACTTTAGAGTATAACAGCTCAAAACCTGTATCGGTAACAGTTATAGCCTCTTTAAGATGGTAGGACAAGGCATTGTTAAAAGGCGTTTTGCTACCTGTATTATCACCAAACGTAATGGAAAGCAAGCCTTTAATAGGATTTAAAAAACGAAGCGCAAAACTAAACTTAGCACGTTGTTGAAGTTGAGCAGCACTTGGTGCCTTCTTGGACGCTGTTGGTACACTGCGCATTACTTGTTTACCACGCCATTGGCTGCCTACTACAGTACCAACCTTACCAGAAAAACCACCCAAAACTCCATTGTTATACGTTCCCATAATAGTTGTATTTAAAACATTGACTATCACTAAAGTAGTAAAAAAAATATAAAATATCGATAAAATGTATAAAAATACCGATGAAATACATTATTTTAAAGATACAGTAGTTCGAGAATCCTTCGGGAATGCTTCGGGATTTCTTTGTAAAATAAGGTGTTTGCCGAAGAAACCTCGAAGGAAAGTAGGAGAAGAGTGGGAGAGATGGCTTATTTATAAAAAATAAATCAATTCAGAAGTTTAACTTTTTCTTCTGCAACTTTTAATTTTTCTAGTAAACTATGATATAAAGCTCGATTCTCAATAATAGCTTTATCATTATTTTCAATTAAAGTATTTATCTCTTTAATTTGCTTTTCTTTATCTAATTTTGTTCTTCCTATTTTAAAACTTTGAATGTCTAAATATTGACTTTTATATTTCTCTTGAATCTTACTTAAACTATCATGTGTTTTTATGTTTTTTCCTATTTGAGAAGTTATATCACAAACAGCATGTACTGTTTTCAAACTATCAAGTTCTCTTTTAATTGAAGACTCCTGTGCAATAGAATTAAAAGTAATGCCAAATAAAAAGGACAATATTATTAATGATTTCATTTTTGGAAGGATTTAATTTAATATTCTCAAAATTAAAAATTACTTTATAAGTAACACTTAAAAACTTATTTTTTTTTAAATAGGATATTCTTTCTCAAAATACATAAATCGTATACAACTTATAGATTTACTTGCTATAATGTTCTCGCGTTATGTAACTTGAGCTTTGGATAAAAAGCGAAAGTTTAATACTTCATTTTCTTTATTTTTTTCTTTCTAAATTTTTCTTAAAAATGTAATAGAATACGTTTGCTCGAAGCGAAGATAGGAGCGAAGAGGAAATGTGTATGAAATGGGTTTATTTAACAAAATGATGTGAAATACATCAAAAATAATATTATAATGTAATAACGTTACTTTTAAAAAAATATTATTTGCTTTCTTTTTTTGTAAACTCAATGAGTTTATATATATTTATACTTCAATATAATACACAAATCAATGGATAAAAAGGTTCTTTTAGCTTTAAGCTCAATATTAGGTTCAAGTACAATAGCCTCTGCTGCTGTTGTAGATTTAAAAACTGATACTAACAATGATAAAGATAATTTAAAATCTATTGATGTCAGAGATTTAAATAAAAATAGATCAAAAGAATTTACGCTTAAAGTAAACTTTAACAATTTTGAAGATAGTGTTGCTTGTTTTCACTCATCACATTCATCTCACTCATCACACTCATCGCATTCATCTCATTCATCACACTCTTCTTCTTCTTTTGTTTAATGGTGATAGTTTTACAAAAAAGTGTTTATAAATTAGAAGCTATAAGGAATACAATATATTGGTTTTCCAAAGATTTTGAAATTCTACTTACTGAAGATGAAAATTTCTTCAATATCTCATCTGATGATTTTAATGAAACTATAAAAAAAGACTTTATAAAATCATTAAATGATTTTTCTTTAAGAGAACAAATTAACATTGAAACTAAAGACATAAAGAATTTAGTAGTTTCAAAAGCCTTTTATCCAGATTTAATTAAATTTAAAGATATTGGTGAATTCGATGATCCTATCAATATTTTAAAGAAAAATGGAAATTAACACTTTAAGAAAAGAATTTAGAAAATTTCAAAACCTTGAATATTATAACGACTTAATTTCAAACAATATAAAATTATTACCTTTTAATTTTAAAAGGCTAAATTCTGGAAAAGAACTTCTCATTAGTATGGTTGGTGATTACTTAATAGCACCTAATGGTACTGTTAATTATTTATTAGAAAAGAAAATTGATAAAATAAGTGAGAGTTTGTATTTTGATTTGTTAAGCAATCATATTATAAGTGATAGTGATGACATTAAATCATTAGAATTACTAGCAAATAGATATAGAGCAAAAAAGACAAATGCTTTTAATTTTGCCCAACTCCATATTTTTGTCATTACTTTACGATGTGAACATACTTGTCAATATTGCCAAGTTTCGAGAGTTTCTCAAAATAAAGAGAAGTTCGATTTTTCTCACCTAAATCTTTTTAAGGGTATTAATTTAATGCTTGCTTCTCCTGAAAAGGATATAACTATGGAGTTTCAAGGTGGTGAGGCTTTATTAGCTTTTGATTTGATCAAAGATGCTATAGCTTACACAAAAAAAAAAGCAAAGTTAGTAAACAAACGAATCAATTATGTTATTTGTACAAATCTAGCTCCTATTAATAATGAAATTCTTGAATACTGTAAATTGGAAAAAATTCTCGTTTCTTGTTCACTTGATGGTCACGAAGAATTACATAATGATAATAGAAAGAGACCAGGTAGAAATAGCTACTCTTTAGTAGAGAAAGGATTAAATTTATCTTTTGATATTGTTGGAAGAGAAAATGTATCAGCTTTAATGACAACAACAACTTTATCTCTTCAACATCCAATTAAAATAATTGATGAATACAGAAAATTCGGATTTAATTCTGTTTTCCTTAGACCTATTTCTCCTTATGGTTTTGCAACTAAAAACAAGAATAGCAATTATCAAACTGTTGAGTTTATAAAATTTTATAGTAAAGGATTAGACTACATATTAGAACTAAATCGAAACGGAGAATATTTTAAGGAAACATACACCTCAATACTTCTAAAAAAAATACTTACTGCTTATTCCGAAAACTACGTTGATTTAATGTCTCCGTCTGGATTAATAAATAGTGTAATTGTTTACGATTATGATGGGAAAATTTTTTTGATTGACGAAGCTAGAATGCTTGCACAAATGAAAGATTTCACTTTTCAGATAGGTACTGTTGACGATAACTGGGAGACTTTACTTTCTAATCCAATTATAGAGAAAATTGGAGATGCTGGTGTTAACGATTATATAGCAGGTTGTAGCACATGTGCATATAACATTTATTGTGGTGCTGACCCTGTCTTGCATCACGCAACTCAAGGAGATATGTATGGTTTCCGCCCAGATAGTAGTTTTTGTCAGCGTAATATGTCTGTTTTAGATATAATTTTTAATAAGATAGATAACGAGCCTGATACATTAGAAATCTTTAAATCTTGGGTAAATAATGAATGAGGAAATTAAACTTTCTTGGAAAGGGAAAATACACATGTCAAGTAGTGAATTATTTGTTGGTCGTGTTATATCTAAAGAAATTAAAAATCAAGAATTATCCGTTATTTTAGAAGGAAAAGACTTGAAAACTGATAGATTTAAATTATTCTATCTGGATAGCACTGATAGATTAGAAGATAATTCTCTTTCTAATATAAAAGGGCTTAATGATATAGAAATTGGTGATATTATTTCTGTCAAAAACTCTAAAATTAGGTCTGTATATAGAACTAAAAGTAACAACAATTTTATCTTTGCAACAATTAGATGTAATTCAAATTGTTTGATGTGCAGTCAACCACCTTTAGATGTGGACGATACTTTAGAAAATTATCTTATTTGGAATTATACTATAGATTTATTAAATAATTCTCCTAGACACTTAACAATTACAGGTGGTGAACCAACTTTATTAGGTGAAAGGTTAGTCTTATTAATTAACAAAATACTTGATAAATTTCCGGATTTATTAATAACAATTTTGTCAAACGGAAGAATGCTAGCCCTAGAAAATGTAATTGATACTTTAAGTAATATTAGGTACAGAAAAAATGTAGTTTTTGCAATTCCTTTATATTCAGATGTATACAAAATACATGATCATATAGTTCAAGCTAAAGATGCATTTTATCAAACTTGTTTAGGTATTCATAAAATAAGTAGTTTAGGTTTTCCTGTTGAAATAAGGGTTGTATTGCATAAACTCTCGAACCCTAGATTGTTATCACTTTCTAAATTTATACATAAAAATTTTCCATTTGTTTATCATGTGACTTTTATGGGGTTAGAAATTATTGGTTATACTAAAGCTAATAAATCTGAACTAATTGAAGAAAATACAACTATGGCAGAAGAAAATCTTCTTGCCTCATTAAAATTTCTTTCTAGTTGGAAGTATAATGTTTCAATATATAATACACCTTTATGTCATATTCCAGAATCACTTTGGAGTTATGCTAAACAATCAATTTCTGATTGGAAAAACAGTTTTAAACCTGAATGTGAGAGATGCTTAATGAAAAAAGATTGCTCTGGATTCTTTACTTGGAATATAAAATATGCTAAAGTTAAGCCATTTTTGGAAAAGCCATAGGTTTTACCTAATGGGTATTATACTAGTTTTAGGATTAGCTATAGTATTCAAGCCACTTCAATCAATAAAATTTTATGGATTCGAATATGAAGATTCTTTTATAAGTTCTCACGTTTCTAGTCAGGAGAATTTAATCCCTTTTATAAAAGAGTTTAGGACACAAGGATGTGAATCAAGAGTTAATGGTAAATGCATATCTGTCTCATCTTATACAGGACATTATGTTAGCTATTCTGCATACCTGTTTACAGTTGCAAAAATTTTCGACGTACAAAACCAATATTTAATACATAAATTTGGAAATGCACTTTTATTTGGATTATGTTTTTTATTGATTTTTGTATTATATAAAGATAATTTATTAGGCATAACTCTTATGTTTTCATTTATATCTTGTTTACCTGTTGTTTATGTACTAAATAGTGGATTAATAGAAAACTTATCATTTTGCGTAGCTTTAATTTTTATATTAAGTCTCCATCAACATATACTAAAAAGGAATAAATTGTGGTTATGGGTTTCTTTTGCCTTACTTTTATTATTAGTTGTTGTCAAAAGAGAGAACCTCATTTATCTTAGCACTTTAATTCTTATAAACCCTAAATCTCTAGCCAGAAATCTAGGATTTTTGTTTTTCATTTTTTGCTTGATTTTATCGCAATACATCATTAACCCCTTTTATACAGAAGGGTTAGAAGCTAACTATTTAGGTAGGAGTACTTTTTCTATTGATTATTTCATTTTTCAATTTCCAACATATTTAGTTTCATTTTTTAGGTTTGATGGTTTTTTTATACTCTTAATTTTCATATTGTTATCAAAAAAACCATCAAAAAATTCATTGATTTTAATTTCAATTTGGTTAGCTTTTATCATACTATATAGTTTTCATTATAGAGGACAATATGCAATTGAAGCCGGAAAAATAACACATTTTGAAAGTTTTAGATATATGTTTAATACTCTTCCGTTGTTAATAGGATATATGATTTTTGGCAAAAAGAATAATAATCAGATATTTAAAAATATAGTTTATCCTTTAACGCTTATTATGTGTTTATTTTTAACTTTTAACAACTTTGATATGTTAAAAGAATTTGGTCGAGAAGAATTTACAGAATATCATAGTGTTAATAAAAAAATTGATTTATTACCAAAAGGCGATAAAAAAATAGCAATTCATGATAATTTTGTTTTAATTTCAATGTTGAATTCTAATAATAAATTAATAGATATTATTTCTGCACAAAAGAATTATTTAGAATTTCATAAAGACAAAGAAAATATATTAATAAACAGATTTGATATTATTGATATAGATAGTTTTAATGAAGTTTATGAGTTTGAATTAATCGATGAACTCTCATCTAATGGTGTTAAGGTTTATTATTTTAAAGAATGTTTTTAAAAAAATGAATTAAGGTTAGCTTTATGACTCCAAATGCATAAATAGTAGATTCCTTATAACTTATTGATGATGAGTTAGTATCATATTTAGTTGTACAAGAAACTTCTCCAATTTTATATTTGTTTTTTATTATTGCCAAAAGCATTTGATTGTCAAATATAAAATTATTTGAAAATTCATGAAATTTTATATTTTTTAATGTTTCAATATTGTATGCTCTTAATCCACTATGATATTCTGAAAGTTTATAACCAGTTAATATATTTTGAAATAATGTAAGACATCTATTTGCTATGTATTTAATTATTGGCATTCCATTTTTAATCGCATTTCCTCCTAATATTCTTGAACCAAATACAAAGTCGTATTTTGCATATTTTAACATTGTTACTAATGAAGGAATTAGTGTTGGAGTATATTGCAAATCTCCATGAATCATAACAATATAATTATAATTATTTTTTAATGCATATTCATATAAGAATTTTTGGTTTCCTCCATAACCTAAATTTTTTGGTTGTTCAATAAGAATTATTTGATTTTTAAAAGAACTTAAAATTGGTAAGATTGGTATTGCGCTACAATCATCACTAATTATTATCTCTTTAAATCCACTTTGAAATATTTGTTCTATTACTTTATGTATAGTATTATGAGCATTGTAAGCTGGTACAACAACAAGTGTTTCTTCAGATAAGTCTCTGGTCATAATAATTCTTAAATATTTATAAATTGTAATTTATGAAAATATACTTTAATAATTTAATATGATTTGAGTGTTTTAAATGACCTCATAAAACTTTGGTTAAAACAATAGGAGAGTGGAGCGGTCATATTTTAGGGGTTTAGTAATACAGTTTCTTAAGGATTTCTACTTTACATAATATTTCTACATAATCTTAATAGTTCTGAAAGAAAACTTGAATTAGAGTTCTACATAGAACAAGTGTATAGAAATTTGCTCACAGAGAAATTTTATACTCTTGTGGCAAGTTGACGAGAATCGTGTAAAATTTTTTGTTACGTATATTTTATTGAATACGCAAATTTTACAACAAGACGAAAAGCAGAGCTTTTATAATGCGCTGGCAAGCGGCTGGAAATTGTGTTTAAAATAAATTGCATCCAGCAATTTGGTTTTATAAAGCAATCAACGTTGGCAGCGGATATTTTACATAACGGCAAATTATAGATACAAATGAATTAACGCTGCGTAGCAGACCGATTTTGTTTAGTTGCTCAAGTTACAATGATTCAATAGTAACGTGTAGCTTCTGGGATATTTTACATAATATCATTATAGCTTACAAATGGAATACCATTATGCTTCTTTGTTATAAATAATAAAAATAAACATTTGTTCTATAATTTATATTATGTAAAATAGAATTTTATATAGTAATAACCTATTCATTGCTTAATCAATACTACTACAAACTTCAAACTACAACTCATAGTTTACTAATGCCATTTAATCTATTAGTGTTGTGTATTATATACTACACAACAATTATTTAACTCTAAAATCTCTCTAGTTAACCAATACATAATGTTTAGTTACAATTGTAATAATATGTCACGAGTAATTTCAGCATTTAATCCAAAACAAACATTATGTACAAAAAAATTACACTTTTTAGTGCCCTGTTATTGACTTATTT
This sequence comes from Meridianimaribacter flavus, assembly GCF_004366715.1. Taxonomy (GTDB): domain Bacteria; phylum Bacteroidota; class Bacteroidia; order Flavobacteriales; family Flavobacteriaceae; genus Gaetbulibacter_B; species Gaetbulibacter_B jejuensis. Next base: position 103,089 of record NZ_SOQZ01000002.1, on the reverse strand, counting down.
TGCTGGTTTCTCGCAGGTTTCTTTACAAATTACTGAAATATGGCCTGGAAATGGCGATGGTGATAATCTTACTGCCGACTGGTTTGAAATCACCAATGTTGGTGATGTTGCTTGGACACCTGCTATGGGTGACCTTTACTTTGATGATGTTTCTGAAGATCCTTTAGATGCTGCGCTTATTAGCGGAATCACTAGTATTCAACCAGGTGAGGCTGTTATAGCTATTGACGATACAGATACTGCAGAGTTTATCGCAGTTTGGGGAGCATACTATAACTTAACAAATGTTCAAGTTGGTACCTACTCTGGTGCTGGTCTTGGTGGTGGCGGAGACGCTGTAACGCTATTTATGAGTGTTGGAGCTCCTGTGGATGCAAGTGCTATTGTAGATGTTGAAGCCTATCCTGATACCGAATTTAATCCTGGTCAGTCTTATGACGTTACTAAAGGCGACTTTAGTGTTATTGGTGAGCTACCTTATGAACCTGTGGCTACTGCTGGTAATGATATGAATGAATCGGCTGTTGGGTCTCCTGGTAATATGGGTCCTGCTCTACCAAATTTACAAATCACCGAAATATGGCCTGGGAATGGTGAAGGTGATAACCTTACTGCCGACTGGTTTGAAATCACCAATTTAGGTCCTGGACTATGGACTCCTGTATCTGGAGACCTCTACTTTGATGATGTTTCTGAAGATCCTTTAGATGCTGCGCTTATTAGCGGAATCACTAGTATTCAACCTGGTGAAGCTGTGATAGCTATTGACGATACAGATACTGCAGAGTTTATTGCTGTTTGGGGAGCATACTATAACTTAACAAATGTTCAAATTGGTACCTACTCTGGTGCTGGTCTTGGTGGTGGCGGAGACGCTGTAACACTATTTATGAGCATTGGAGCTCCTGTGGATGCAAGTGCTATTGTAGATGTTGAAGCCTATCCTGATACCGAATTTAATTCTGGTCAGTCTTATAACGTTACTAAAGGCGACTTTAGTGTTATTGGTGAGTTACCTTATGAACCTGTGGCTACTGCTGGTAATGATATGAATGAATCGGCTGTTGGGTCTCCTGGTAATATGGGTCCATTAGCACCTTCAAGCCTTACTATTGAAGTAAATACAGCTAGTTTAACATCATATTTAAACCTTCCGCAAACAAATGCTGGTTATGTAAGTGGTGTAATTAATGATCCTACAGATCCTGCTAGTACAATAGGTATTCCATTCTTAATTGATGATGCCGAAACTCCACTAGCCGATTTAGTAGTAACAGCAACTAGCAGCGACGAAGCTATAGTGCCTAATACCAATCTAGTATTAACAGGAACTAATGGCGAACGCCAACTTACCATCACTCCTATTGCTTTAGGGTTTACCACTATTACAGTTACTGTTGAAGATACTGATATGAATGCAGCAACTTATACCATTAGTTATGCTGCTTCTGAAGCTTCTGTAGTAGCATCTACAAGTCGTTTTCATACAGGAGCGTCTGATGGTTCAACAGGTATTGCTATAGATGACGATTACATTTGGATTGGTGATGACGAAGACCAAACCTTAAGGTTATATAACGGAAATCACTCAGGATTACCAGTTCAAGAAATAGATTTTAATACTGCACTTGGTATTACTGAAGAAGCTGATTTGGAAGGATCGTTTCAATTAGGAAGCACAATTTATTGGATTGGGTCTACTTCAGAAGAAGATAGATCTCTAATATTCACCACTACTCTATCAGGAACAGGTGCTACTTCTACCCTTACCTATGGCGATAAATACATGAGTTTACATAACGACTTATTAGCTTGGGATGCCAGTAATACTCATGGCTTAGGTGCTAACTTTTTTGGTTTGAGTACAATATTAGAAATTGAAGCATTAGCTTTAGCTCCAAATAGTACAACAACAGCTTATTTAGGATTGCGTAGTTCAACTTCAGAAGGAAAAGCAATCGTAATTCCTGTTACTAATTTTACCAGTTTACCAGGAATGGCAGATGGTTCTGCTACTTTTGGAGCTCCTATTTTAATTGATTTAAACGGAAGAAGTTTAAGAACCATGGAGTGTAATGCTGATGGATGTATACTAATTGGTGGTCCATTTAGTGTGCAAACAGACTTTAAATTATATACATGGACTGGTAATGCAATGGACACACCAGAACTAAGAAGTGCTGATTTATCAGCGTTAAACACAAGTGGTTCTTTTGAAGGTTTAGTAGCATTACCAAGCTCAACCTTTATTGGTACTGATGGTGATACTGCTACTGTGAAGCTATTAGTAGATTTAGGAGCTACAGTTATTTATAATGATGGAACTGAAAACAAAGACCATCGTGCTGAATGGAAAAAGTTTAGAAGCGATACAGTAACACTAGGAGCTGTAACTGAACCAGTGATTAATACACCTGTTATCAATGAATTTGTGGCTGACCACACAGGTGGTGATACTGCTGAATATATTGAAATCTATGGAGATCCTTTCACTGATTACTCAGCATATACTGTTGTAGAAATCGAAGGTGATAGTGGTTCAACAGGATTAATAGATGATGGTACCTTTACTTTAGGAACTACTGACGAAAACGGATTTTGGACTACACCTCTACAAGCAAACATTATTGAAAACGGAACAATAACTTTATTATTAGTTGAAAACTTTACAGGAGTTATTGGTGACGATATTGATACTAATGACGATGGTGTTATTGATGTTGAGTATTGGGATACAATTGTAGATGGTATTGCAAGTTCAGATGGTGGAGCAACTGACTTAGTATATGCTTTAGATTTAGACCCAAACTTTGATGGTATTGGTTTTCAAGTTGGTGGTGCCTCTCGTATTCCTAATGGTGTAGATACTGATACTACTGCTGATTGGATGAGAAATGACTTTGATGGTGAAGGTCTTGTAGGCTTTACAGATGGTACTCCTGTAGAAGGAGAAGCGATCAACACACCTAACGCATACAATAAACCTGTTGGTCCAATCTTAAACATTACTGAAATATGGCCAGGGAATGGTGATGGTAGTAACCTTACAGCAGACTGGTTTGAAATTACTAATAACGGACCAGTAGCTTGGACACCAGCTTTGGGAGGATTATATTTTGATGATGATTCACAAGATCCTGCTTCTGCTGTATTAATAAGTGGTATTACTTCAATACAACCAGGAGAGTCTGTTGTAGCTATCGATGCTGCTGATACAGCTAACTTTATTGCTGTTTGGGGAGGAGTTTATAACCTTACTGATGTGCAAATAGGTACATACGCTGGTGCTGGTCTTTCTGGTGGTGGTGATATGGTAACACTATGGATTGGAAATCCTTTAACTGTAGGAACTATTGTTGATGCCGAAGCATATCCTGATACGGCAGCTTACCCAGGACAGTCTTATGATGTTGAAAAAGGCGGCTTTAGTATTATTGGAGAAGCACCTTACGCTCCAGTTGCTACAGCTGGTAACGATATGGGAGAACCTGCTATTGGTTCACCAGGTAACCAAGGACCTACACTTAGTGTTGAAGACCTAACCGCTAATACAAGTAAAGTGAAAGTATTTCCACTTCCATTTAATAGCGAATTGAATTTAGTAATTAGTTTACCAACTTCGGTTCAATCTACTGTTCAAATAGTAAACCTATTAGGAACTACAGTGTACAGTAAAGAAATGACATTAACTAATGGTAGAACAACCATAGGCAATATGTCGGCATTAGCATCAGGTATTTATATTTTAAACATCCCAGAGTTAAACATCGCAATGAAGATTGTTAAGAAGTAATAAAAAACTTGAATACATAAAAAGCCAGTTAGAAATTAATAAACTAACTGGCTTTTTTTTAAAAAAACTAACCAATCTTAATAAAAAAATCTTCTAAGAAGCTATATCTATAATACCCACAACTTCATAAGCTCTAGTACCATTGACTTGTATCTTTTCGTATAAAATATTTGCATATTCATAGTATGTAAGACCGTCAATTACTACCTTTTCATAACCAGAAGGTAATTCACTTACAATGGTTCCTACTTCTGGGTCAACCACTTCATATTCATTGTTTAAGTGAACATAAAATATACCGTTAGCGTAATAATAATTAAACCCTCTATGGCTGATACGTTTATGGTTAGCAGGTAATACTTTTATTTTAAAACCTACTTTTGGAGCAATTACAATATAACGACCTCTTGAGAGTGTATAATACTTGTTGTTATCATAATAATAGCTTTGTCCATTATGCTTTAAAACAGTTCTATTAGGTATAGTTCTTACCGATTCAACTTTTGTCTTTTCTTTTTTATAAGTCACTCTAGAACTTGAAATTCTTGTACTAGTTGAAGTTCTGCTATTTTCATTAATTGTACTTCTTCGCGTTTGACTATAAGATGTTGATACTGCTATTACCAGTACTAGAGGTAACATGCTTTTTTTAAACAGTGATTTCATAATACATTAGTTTTTAATTAAACGTTGCTCTCGTAGTAAATAGGTATTTACGATTATAGAGTAAATGTAGTTTGAACACAGGTTTAAAACGAATGAAATAGAAGTAATGGTTAGTTGTATCTACAAATGAGGTAATTTTATAGACTTAACAACTAATATGGTTATAAGTTTAAGGAGTTGTTATTTATAAACTCTAAGAATTTAGTCTTGTATTGTTCAGATACAGTAATACGTTGCTTGTTGATAATAATTTGGCTACGCTCAATAACATCAATATTATTTAAAGACACAATAAAAGAACGATGTACACGCATAAATTGAGTTTCTGGTAATTCTTGTTCTAAAGATTTTAAACTCATTAAGGTTAGAATTGGCTTAGGTTCGTCTTTTAACCAAATTTTAATGTAGTCTTTTAAGCCTTCAAAATACAATACATCCGCAAGTTTAATACGTAGTTGTTTGTATTCTGATTTTACAAATAAAAATTCTTTTTCCTTAGAGACGATTTCAGGCTGTTTGGTTTTTCCATTTAACAATTCAAACCATTTTAACGCTTTGTTAGCTGCGGTTAAAAATTCGGCATAATCAAAAGGTTTTAACAAGTAATCTATAGCATCTACTTTAAAACCGTCTAAAGCATAATGATCAAAAGCAGTTGTGAAAATTACTCGTGTATTTTTTGGGAGCATTTTTGAGAACTCTATTCCGGTTAAATCAGGCATTTGTATATCCAAAAACAGTAGGTCTACAGGGTGTTCATTAATGTATTGCATTGCCTCAATAGCGCTACTGCATTTGGTTTTGAGTTCTAAGAATGGTGTTTTTTCAATATAGCTTTCAACTAAATTTAAAGCCATAGGCTCGTCATCTACTGCTACACAAGATATTTTTAAGCTATTCATATTTTAAATGGTTTCTAATTCTAAATTTACGATAAAAAGGTTGTTTTCTACCCTAGTGTTAAATTTATGTTTACCTGCGTATAAAAGTTGTAAACGTTTTTCTAGATTTTGTAATCCAATGCCCGAACCACTTTTGTCTTGAGTGTTTTTGGGGAAATTGTTGTTTTTCGTTTTGAATATAACCTTATCACCTTCTAAAGTCATTAAAATTTCAATTTTACTGTCTTGATTGGCAGATACGCCATGCTTAAAAGCATTTTCTATTAATGAAATAAACAGTAAAGGAGCTATTTTAATATGACTTCCATCTTTTGGAAAACTAAAATTTATAAGAGTTTTTTCCGAAACACGTAGCTTCATTAACTCTATATACTTGGTCATAAATTCTATTTCCTTGTTTAGTGCCACTTTTTCCTCTTTAGTTTCGTACAACATATATCTCATTAGCTTACTTAAACTATGAATAGAAGTTTTAGCCTGCTCTGGCGAAATATCTACCAACGCATAGATGTTGTTTAATGAATTAAAAAAGAAATGTGGTTGTAACTGATAGTGTAAATGTTGTAACTCGGATTGTAATTTAAAATTAGCAGCTTCCTTACGCTCAGCTTCGGTTTTTACCCAACGCTTGGTCGTTTTTACCGCTATTGAGAATAGTAAAGGTGCTAAATAAGAAAACATTTGCACATAAATCATCATTTTTAATGGTGGACCTTTACCATCATTGTTTTTTGGACGACCTAAATCTGAAAAAATAGTGCTTTCTATCTGTTCTTTAGCCGTAATACAAACAGCAATTATTAAGACATTAATAAGTATAAAAAGAAGAGTTTCCTTTTTGAACAAATACTTATCAATTAAAATAAAAAAATTAATGTAGAAAATGATAGCATAAAAGAATATCGGAATCCAAAAATGCGCAATTATTCTATTAATATCTTGCTCTTGCCCATATGAAAGAATATAAGGCATGCTAAATAATACCAGCCAAACTAGTACATGAGCAAATAGAGTTATTTTATTGTTTTTAGACATAAGACTATTTTATTCGTAGCGTAAAGCTGTTATAGGATCTAAAGCAGAAGCTTTTCTAGCAGGATACCATCCGAAAAATATTCCGGTAATAGCACATACAGCAAAAGAAATAATAATAGAATACATAGCCACGCTTGTAGGCCAATTTAAGAAATTTTCAATGAAAACTGTGGCACCTAAACCTAAAGCTACGCCTAAAACACCACCTGTGATACTTATTAAAATGGCTTCGATAAGAAACTGCATTAAGATGTCTGAACCTTTTCCGCCAACAGCCATACGCAAACCAATTTCTTTAGTACGTTCTTTTACAGAGACATACATTATATTCATAATACCAATACCACCAATTAATAGTGAAATTCCGGCAACTGCAACTAGCAACACGGTTAGCATTTCACTGGTAGAACTAAAGGTTGAAATTAATTCTTCCATAGAACGTACTGTAAAGTCATCATCTTCAAAGTCTTGTAATTTGTGCTGTTCTCTTAAAATTTCGGTAATGATTTCTACAGCTTCTGGTGCATCATCTTCACTAACTGCAGATGCCATAATTTGATTTAAATAATCGATAGCCAGAATACGTTTTTGAACGGTTGTAAATGGTGCTATTACAATATCGTCTTGATCTTGTCCAAAGGTGTTTTCACCTTTTTCTTCCAAAACGCCAATCACTTTAAACGGAATGTTGTTAAAACGAATCATTTGTCCGACAGGTTCTTCACCATTAGGAAATACATTATCTACAACAGTTTGCCCAATAAGTGCTACTTTCGATGCTGTGTTTACTTCAGCATCGGTAAACATACTTCCACTCTGTAATCCTACAACTTTAATATCCAGATATTCTGGATATACACCGTAAATAGAACTAGGCCAGTTGTTTGATCCATTTATTACTTGACCATTGCTATTTACAACTGGTGTACTGTTTGATAGCAAGTCAACCTTTTCTTTAATTACGTTGTAATCCTCTAAAGTAAGGGTTTGCACATTACCTCCACTCCCTCTTGCAGGACCTCTATCATCTGCACCAGGTCTTATGGTAATCATATTAGAGCCCATACTAGAGATTGTAGAGCGAATACTCTCTTTAGAACCTTCACCAATTGCCAACATAGCAATTACCGAGGCTACACCAATGATAATACCCAGCATTGTAAGTAAGGTTCTCATTTTATTTAGAATAATAGCTTTATAGGCTATTTTTATTAAGTTTAATAGTCTCATGACAAATGATTTTCTAAAGGTAATTTTGCGAGTTGATCTGCAGCAGATTGTACCTTATGATTTTTATAATCTTGCATTATTTCGCCATCTTTTAAAACAATGGTCCTACCACTAAAAGTAGCAATATCAGGCTCGTGTGTTACAAAGGTGATGGTAATCCCTTTTTTATTGAGCTCTTGAAACAAGGTCATAATTTCGTACGATGTTCTGGTGTCTAAGTTTCCTGTGGCTTCATCTGCCAAAATCATGACAGGATTGTTAACCAAAGATCTTGCAATAGCAACACGCTGTTGTTGTCCTCCTGAAAGTTGCGAAGGAGTATGAAACAATCTGTCGCCCAAACCAACCATCTCTAAGGCGTTAATTGCTCGTTTCCTTCGCTCTTCAGAAGTTACTTTGCTATTATATAATAAGGGTAATTCTACATTTTCTATAGCACTTGTTCTTGCTAGTAAATTATAGGATTGAAAAATGAATCCAATCTTTTCGTTTCTAATAGTTGCCAATTCATTTTTAGACAAATTTTTCACCTTTACACCATCAATTTCATAATTACCAGAGGTAGGTTGGTCTAGACAACCTAGAATATTTAACATGGTACTTTTACCAGAGCCACTAGAACCCATTATGGTTACAAATTCGCCTTCCTCAATGGTAAATGAAATGCCCTTTAACGCGTGAACCGTTTCAGAACCCATGGTAAATTGGCGCTTCAAGTTTTCTATTTTAATCGTTTCTTTAGCCATGATGTTTTATTTTTTTGCTCCAGGTGGTTTTGGCATAAACGGACTCTCATTAGAACCTTGTGGTGCTCCTGATGTTGCTGCGTTTCCGCCTTTTAAGCTATATACTAATTGTTCACCTATAGAAACACCTTCTAATATCTGCACATTAACACCATCACTTGCGCCTAATTTTACAGGTTTTGGTGTTATGGATTTATCACTATTTAATACCCAAAGCATTGTGGTTTCTTCATTTGGTTGTTCTTTGTTGTTTCTTGGACCACCATTTTGAGAACGCTCTGGCATTGTTAAGTTATTTTGCTCTAAATATTGAGCCATTATTGCTGGATCAGGTTTGAAGTTTACTGCTTTAGCTTCAGTTGTTAACACCTCTTTTAACTCTAAAGTATATATAGAAATAGTAGCTGTTAATCCTGGTTTTAATTTTAAATCTGAATTGTGAGCTTTTATTACTACAGTATATGTTACCACATTGGATGTTGTGGTAGGATTAAGACGAACTTGTGTTACTTCGCCTTCAAAGGTTTCACCAATGTATGCATCTACTGTAAAGGTTACGCGCTGTCCTTCTTTTACATTGCCTATATCGGCTTCATCCACATCAGCTTCTACTTGCATTTCCTTTAAATCTTGTGCAATGGTAAACAGTGTTGGTGTACTATAACTTGCTGCAACGGTTTGCCCTTCGTCTATATCTCTAGATAACACCACACCATCAATAGGTGAATAGATATTAGCATAGCCTAAATCTGTTTTTGCTGTTTGAAGCTCAGAATATCGTTGTGTTACAGTACCTTTTGCTGTTTGAAAGCTATACAGCGCGTCGTCATAATCTGCTTTACTGATTACTTTATTGTCATAGAGTGTTTTCTGTCTGTTGAATATAGACTCGGTATAATTTTTTTGACTCAAAGCGTTGTCATAATTAGCTTGAGCTTGTATAACTTTTGCTTTAAGATTAGTTTTGTCTAGCTCTGCAATTAATTGACCTTCTTTAACCTCACTGTTATAGTCTACATATATTTTTTCTACCACACCAGAAACTTGTGTACCAACATCGACTTGTGTTATTGGCTCAATAGTACCTGTTGCAGTTACTAATGTGGTTACATTGCCAGTAGTAGCTTCGATAGTTTTAGCTTCTACCAAAACAGTTTCGCTTGGTTTAAAAATGTTATAAAGTACCAGTGCAATTATGGCTACTGAGATACCTGCTATGAGTGTTTTTTTATTTCTTTTCATTTCTTTTATAATTAAAGTGTGATAGCGTTTCCTTGATAAAATTCTAGTAATTGATGATAAAGTATGTTTAAATATTTTGCTTGTAAATAGTCTTGTTGCGCACTAGTATATGTGTTTTGACTTATGACCAAATCTGTAGTGCTTAATCCGCCTAATTCGTATTTTTTTTGTGCCAATTCATAAGATTGTTTAGCAGCTTCCATAGAAGATTCTGCTGCTACTAATTGTTCTTGAGCAGATAGAGCATTTTGATAGGCAGTTTCTACTTTAAGGTAAATTTCCTTTTCTGTACTTTGCTTTGCTATTTCTGCTTTTTCAATATTGATTTTAGCCGTTTTTACTGCAGCTTTGGTTTTGTTTCTATTGAAAATAGGAATGCTTAACGATAAACCAATTCGTTGATTAAAATTCACATTAAATTGGTCTGAAAAGGTGTTGCTATCTATACTAGTATATCCTGTACCAAGACTAGAAGTTAAAGACAGTGTTGGAAGATAACCACCTTTTGCAATGTCTAAATCTTTTTCGCTAGCTTCAATAGCAATATTACTAGCATTTACTTCTGGCAAAATACCTAGAGCTTTATTGTATATAACATGTTTGTCTAACAATATGGAAGAGTATTCCATGTCATTGTCTAGTGGTTCAATTTCAATATCTTGAGTAGGGTTTAGCTCAAGTAATTGTTTTAAAGCAATAACGTATTGTTGATATGTGTTTTTAGCATTTATTAATGCATACTTATTGGTTGAGGCTTGACTTTGAACTTCTGTATAATCGCTTAGTGCTATAGTTCCTGCATCTAATCTAGCTTTAGCTCGTTTCACTTCTTGCTCAGTAGACTTTAAATTATTTTCCGCAATGGTTATTCCCTCTTTAGCGTGTAAAATTTGAAGATAGTTTTCTAAAACACTTAGTATGATGTTATTTTTGGCTTCTTCTTCTAAAAAATGACTTTGGCTTATCAATAAAGCATTTTGACTTATTTGATTATTAATTTGATTACCTTGAAATAAGGTTATGCTACTGTTTAAACTAACATTTGTGCTGTGAATTTGATCACTTACATAATCACTAGTGATTGGGTCTATAGAGTTACCGTTTGTGAAACTTTGAGATGCTGAACCTGTTAGGTTTGGTAATCTTGAAGATTTAGCTTCAAGATAATTAACATCTGCTTGAGATTTGTTTAAAGTAGCATCTTTAATTGAAATATTGTTCTCTACAGCATAATTAATACAGTCTTGTAGTGTCCATATTTTTTTAGTTGCTAGGTCATTAGTTTGCGAAAACCCTATGTGAACTAAAAAGAGCATTAATAGTATTTGAAGTCGTTTCATTTAACGTGTATTTTTAATTTACACATCAAAAGTGAAACAAACAGCTATCTTAATAAAGTGTAATAGACAGTTAAGAGAATTGACTATACGTTTTGGGGTATTTTATAGATGAAGATTTATGAGCAATCATGAAAAAAAGCTCTTAATTTTAGTCAAGAGCTTTTTTTGAAATTAATTTTTAATTGACTTCATATCAATCACAAAACGATATTTCACATCGCTTTTTAGCATACGTTCGTAGGCAGTATTTATCTCTTGGATGTTAATCACCTCAACATCTGAAGTAATATTGTGCTTACCACAAAAGTCCAGTAGCTCTTGGGTTTCGGTAATTCCACCAATTAAAGAACCTGCAACCGATTTACGTCCCATAATCATTGGAACGGTTACCAACATTGGGTCTAATGGTCCTAAATAACCAACAACAACTAACGTACCATTGGTGTTTAGTGTGCCTATGTATGGGTTTAAATCATGCACATAAGGAACAGTGTCAATAATAATATCAAACGCGCCTGCAACACTTTGCATTTGCGCATCATCTGTTGAAATCACAACTTGGTCTGCTCCTAGGCTTTTAGCGTCTTCTATTTTATTAGTAGACCTTGAAAATAATGTAACATGTGCACCTAAAGCATGTGCTAGTTTAATAGCCATATGGCCTAAACCACCAAGCCCTACAACAGCTACTTTACTGTCTTTACCAACATTCCAATGTCTTAAAGGTGACCATGTGGTAATACCTGCACACAATACAGGAGCAATGCCTGCTAAATCTAAATTCTCTGGGACTTTGAGTACAAAGTCTTTATCAACAACTATAGTTTCTGAATAGCCTCCATGCGTATTGGTTTGTAAGTGTTTATCAAAACCACCATAGGTACCAACCCATTCAGGACAGTATTGTTCTAAGTCGTTTTTGCAATTATTACAGGTTCTGCAAGAATCTACCAAACAACCTACAGCTACCAAATCACCTACTTTATAATTGCTAACCTTGTCTCCTACTTTGGTTACTTTTCCAACTATTTCATGACCTGGTACTACTGGGTACTGTGTCATTCCCCAATCATTTTTAGCAAAGTGTAGGTCAGAATGACAAACACCACAATACAAAATGTCGATTTCAACATCTGTTGGTGTTATTTCTCTTCTATCTATTTTTAAAGGTTTTAAATCGGCTTCAGGAGATTCTGAACCATAAGCCTTAACTACTGTTGTGTTCATAATACAATGGATTATTAGTGAATACTAAAAATACAAAATATCAATCAAACAACTTGTCTTTACTATAAGAATACTAAGTTTTGAAAAAGAACAATTTGCTAATAAGCAGCAGCATCTGCTTTTAATATAATATCTTTTGTAGCAACTAGCATATCGCCTTCTTGAGTGGTAGTCAATAAGCAATCAATACCTTTGCGTTTTAAGCGTTTACGACAGGTTTTTGTGATTAATGGGTCATTGTCAAACATGAACGCAGATAAGTTATAGGCTTTTTCTCCTGGAACTTTAACAATAGGAAAGATTTGCTTTGGGCTTCGTCTTTCAGGTTGTGTTATAGGAATAATGGCTTCTCCAGGCATAAAAGTGTATAAAGTATATGTTCCGTTTGCATCAGTTTTTACCCAACCTCTATGTTCAATATACTTTTTACCATGTTCTTTTTTAATGTCATACTCTCCTGCTTCATCAGCATGTTCAATATACAACACAACATCTTTTGCAGGTGTAACACCATCACTTAAATAAATGGTTCCTGTAAGTTTAAGTTTGTTGGTTGTAGCGTCAAACCCTGGAATTGTGTCAACATTGTTTAAGTTAACTTCGGTGTAATCGTAAACAGGACTACGCTTTTTATAGTTGGTTGGAATTTCATCTGCAATACTTGCGGTTAACATTGTGTTTTGTGCAAAAGCAGTACTTGCAAATAACGTTAAAAACAAAAGTGTAAATACATTTTTCATGGGACATCATACTTTTAATCCTTTCAAAATTAACGCACTAACACGCTTTAAACATAAAAATCTTATGAACGTAATAATTTTACGATAAAAGGACACCAAAAACCATTAAAGGAAAAAATTACCGCTATAATGCATTGCCGAATTATTGATAATTGCCCTCTCCATCTAATTTTTGAAACTATTTGCACTTCTTTTACACTTTTTTGACATTTAAAAACACTGCTCCTGCTAGTTTTACTGATGAATTTTAAATCATATCATCATGAAACGAATTGTTATTGCATTATTACTAGTGTCATTAAGTATTTTAACCCTTAACGCACAAAACAACTTTACTATAGATACTGAACAGAGTGTCATAAACTGGAATAGTTCTATGTTGTTTAGTTTTGGAGGGCACCACGGAACAGTTAAATTTAAAGAAGGTTATCTAGAAAGTGATAAAGGCTATATTACTGGTGGACGCTTTACAGTTGATATGAATACCATTATCAATACCGATGGAGAGTTTAGTCAGAACTTAGTTGACCATCTAAAGAATGACGATTTTTTTGATGTTGAAGTGTACCCTACTTCTACTCTAGTAATTACCAAGGCAAGGTATATGGACAATGGCAAAATACATATGGATGGAGATCTCACTATCAAAGGCATTACAGAATCCATACGTTTTGAAGCTTTAGTGGAGAACGAGTTTAGCATGATGGGAAACGACAGAAAGCTGGTTACTAAGTTTAAGATTGATCGTACAAAATGGAATATTATGTATGGTGCTAAAAGCATAATAGATGTTAAGGATTATGCTATTTCTGATGCTATTGAGTTTGAAGTTGAACTATTTTACTAAATCAATATGCTCAAATCATTTCTCCCTATTTTATTTGGTGTTGCCACTACTCTGCTAGGTTGTGGTAATACCAATAAGACTGCAACACCTTTAGTAACAGTTGAAGCTTCAACTAATGATAATACTGAAAAGCGTTCTATTTCTGCGGAATTAAAAGCTAATGGTCATTTGCCAATTGAAGAACAAGTAGCACTTTACTTGAAGCTAAAGAAGGAAAAACCAACAGCGTATAATTTTGATAATGAAGATGAACTAACCATGTATGGTTATGGGTTTTTATGGAATAATCAAACAGATGAAGCCTTAGAAATTTTTAAATTGATAGCGTCACAGTTCCCTAATTCGTCCAATGCGTATGATAGTTTAGGAGAAGCTTATATGAAAAAAGGAAACATGGAACTGTCTCTGAAAAACTATGAGAAGTCTTTAGCTATGAATCCTGATAATTTTAATGCTGAAGACCAGATTGAACGCATTAAGTTTCCAAACAAGAAACCGATTACGCCACAAGAAAAGTTTGTTAAGGTGTATTCTGTTGAAGATTACAAAGCAGACTTAGACCAACTAGGACACAAATTAATAGAGATTAGTCCTAATGCGCTTAAGTTTATTTCTAAAGAAGACTTTTGGGCTATTATCAATCAAAAAAAGTCACTGATAACACCACAAACTACTTATGGTCAGTTTATATGGCATTGTAGTGAGATTATAGCAAGTATCAATTGTTCACATACTACATTGGGAGGATTTTGGCAAGAGAGTGAAATGCTAAAGGATGTTAGCCTTATTTTTCCATTGCAAACACGTTGGGTAAACGATAAACTCTATGTGGTAGATGCAATGAGTAATTCTGATGTGGTAAAACCAAAAGACGAACTACTAAGTATTAATGGTATAACGGTTTCAAAACTTGTTAATGACATCTATAAGCATATTGAATCACAAGGATATACAGAGACTACCAAGAAGCATTTCTTTAATAGTTGGTCTACTGAGCTTATTCCGTATGCACTTAGTTTTCCTAGAGCGTATACGATTACTATTAAAGGCAATGAGAATCCAATTATACTAAACAAAGCAAAAGATTTTAAGGCACCTTACAGAGATAATTCAATTACACCATGTGAAGCTAATCTGTGTTTAGAGTTTTATGATGATACAGCTACTGCACTTATGACTATTAGTTCGTTTAACTATTACCCATGGAATAACCTTCAAGAGTTTAAGGATTTTATAGATTCTAGTTTTAAAAGGATTCAAAGCAGAAACATTGAAAATCTAATTATTGACTTACGTTTAAATGGAGGTGGTTCTGCGGAGTCTAGTATTTACTTATTGAAGCATTTAGCGAAAGCACCATTTAAATACTTTGTAAACTCTATGCATTCCTCAGAACATGAAATTCACCAACCAGTTTCCAATACCTTTAAAGGTAACTTGTATTTTATGATTGACGGAAACGGAAAATCAACAACTGGTCATTTTATGGCTTTAGCAAAAGAATTGAGCTTAGGAACTATAGTAGGAGAAGAATTAGGCTCTAATCAGCTTTGTACAGCAGGACAAACAGTATGTCGATTGAAGAACACAAAACTACAATACTATGTCGCTAATACAGCAAGTAGAGTTGCTGTTAAAACACTACCTGACACAACTGGAGTATTGCCAGATATTACAGTAATACAACCTATTGAAGACTATTTGAATAATATAGATACCGTTAAAAATCATACTCTAAAACTTACCGAAACAAAATGAAACATTTACTAATATGCTTTGCAATTTTAATAACTACACTAGTTAGCGCTCAAGATGAAACGCATCAAAATCTTTTGGTAACAGATAGTACTTGGGCTAAGGAAGTATTTAAGTTTCCTATTGGTTTTGCTCAGGATATTCCATATTCAGGTTTTGAAGAAGCTCAATTTCCAAAAGGTTGGGGAACTAAAGATAGTCCTACGTTTTGGTCTTATGCTTTTGTTTGGCATATAGAAGGTGAAATTGACATTGATGAGCATACTTTGGAAAATGATTTACAGCTTTATTTTGATGGTTTAATGGATATGAACACAAATGGAAATATTGAAAATGACATATTAAAAACTAATGTATTATTAGTTAAAACCAAGACAAGTTATAAAGGAAAACTAAAAACATTTGACCGTTTAAAAACTAAAGAAATAATAACATTAAATGTCACTGTAGAAGAGCATTACTGTAAAGACAAGAATACTACTCTACTCCTTTTTAGGTTTTCACCAAAGTCTTTTGATGATAGCATCTGGAATGAACTGAATACCATAATTCTTAAAAACAATGTGTGCTATTAATTACACTTGCTTTCTATTGAATCTAGAAAATAGAACAAGTTTCTTTTTGGTATTTATAAAGTACACTCCTGTAAGTAATATTACAGCTGCTAATACTGATTGAACTGTGATCGCTTCATCTAAAAAATACCATCCTAAAAACAACGCAACTATTGGATTCACATAAGTAGATGTCGCTACTTTTTCAGGAGATACGGCTTTTAGTAAATAATTAAATGAGGTAAACGCAACAATACTTCCAAATAGAATAAGCAATACCATAGATATTTGAACGTCAATACTCCAAACATTAGGTGTGGACCACCTTTCTCCAAAAGCTAAACTAGCAATGAAAAGCATAATGCCACCTGTAAACATTTGATAACCTGTATTTATAAAATAGTTGTTTGGTAAATCGGCTTTACCCACAAACAAACTACCATAAGCCCAACTTAGCATACAAGCAAAAATCATAATCATGCCTAGTATGGAATTTTCTTGAGCTATAATTTGTTTTTGACTTACTAAAAGGTAAATACCAACAATACCTAGAGCAACACCTATTAATGACATAGGTTGTATTTTTTTGCCTTGTAAAACTCTCATTAAAATAAGAATAACCAAAGGTTGTGCTGAAATTTCTAAAGCTGCAAAACCACTATCTACATATTTTAAAGCCCAAACCACTACTCCATTTCCAAAAGTTAGAAACAAAAAGCCAGCAACCATTGTATTAAGCAGTTGCTTTTTGGTTATTTTTATAGAGATACCCATAGTTTTTGCAATCCCAAAAATTAAGATGCCTGCAACTGTAAATCTAATTGACGCTAGCATAAATGGAGGTAACTCCATTACTGCAATTTTGTTAAGTAAATAGGTTGATCCCCAAATGACGTATATAGAAAAGAACGCCAATACAATGAGTAATTTGCTTTTAGGTTGGCTCATTTAATGTGTTAGGTAACTTTATTTAGTTAAATAGTTATATATTGATTCTTTAATAATGTGTTTCCAGCCTCCAGTAAAATTAGATTTTTCAAAATCTGGATGATCAGGAAACGTTTCAATACCTTCATGCGTTACAGTAATAGTAGTAGATTCTGCATTACCATCTAAATAAAACGTTACAAAGGACTTCCCTACGTAACCTTTATACTCCCAACTATACTGTAGCTTTTTTAGAGGAATAACTTCGGTAATTTCACACAGGTGATTAAATTGCTCACCTGTGTGTCCATAACCTATAAATTCAAATTTAAACCCTTTTTCAGGTAAAAACTCTTCAAGTTCAAAATACCAGTTTTTCATCTGGTCTTTATGTGTTATTGCTTTCCAAACACGTTCAATTGAAGTGTTTACTTTTTGCGAAACAGTAACTATTTTATCTGACATTGAAATTTAAGTTTTAGTCTTCGTTTTCGTAACCACGACCAGGAGTATAAGGAGCTCCTGATTTTATGAGTTGCTCTTCAAGTTTTTTAATATCAATATTGTAAATCACTTCTAACTGTTTCTTTATAGCATCAATTTGTTTTTTTGCAATTGCATAGCTTGTTTTGTGAGTTTCAGTAGGTGTTGATGTTGAATACTTTTGCTCATAACTTATGGTTCCTAATCGGTTTGCAGGACTTAATAACTGGTCAATATCTAACTTAGATTTTACACTATCTCCATAAAGGCTAGTGCTTATCGCTTCTAAGTTCTTTTCTATTGCATTAATTGAAGCGGTTAATTGCGCAAATGGTAATTCTGAACGTTTAACAGCTTTTTTCATGTATCTAATCTTGTTGTTCATTTCACTCATCATACTTTGGCAAGTTCCTAAGTCTGATTCCAATTGAGAAATCTGCTTTTGAAAAGCAACTTTAGACGCTCGGTCTTCTGCAGGTAAAATAGTATTATTTAAAGGCTTAACCTTAAAAGTTACAGGGTTAACTAAGCTAGTCATTTCTCCATCTTTATACAGTTGCATGTCAACAGTATAATTACCAGGTTGCACTAAAGTACCTTCGTCTTTATTTGCCCAAGGGTTGTAAAAATCGGAACTATTAAAATTAATAGGATCTTGTAGTGTGTATCTCAAATCCCAGTGAAAACGTTGCAATCCTTTGCTTGGAGCTACAAACTCTTTCTTTACTACATTACCCATTTCATCTTTAATAGTGAATACAAGCAGTACTTCCATTTCATCACGTTCAGCTTTTAACTCGCTGTATGTAGGATAAGGTGTGTTGCTTTTTGACTCAATAAGTTTCTTTTCTTTAGCTTTTCTTTGGTCTTCTAAAGATTTATAATCGTCATTATAATAATAGGTTATCATAACTTCAGGACCTAAGTTTGGAGCGCTAAAAAAGTTATCTCCTTGAAATGCTTTTCCTGGTAAGCCTAAAGGTAAACTCTTTTCCCACATATAAGCATCGCGTATTGGGTAAATGGTAGCAGTTTCAGTTGGTGTGCTATTTTTTACTTCTCTAAGTGAAGAATAATCATCTAACACATAAAATCCACGACCAAAAGTACCAAGTACCAAATCGTTTTCACGTTCTTGAATTGCAATATCTCTAACAGCAATAGTAGGTAGTCCGTTAGCTAGTTTTTTCCAACGTTTACCACCATCTGGTGAGAAATATGCTGAAAACTCCGTACCACAAAAAATCAAGTTGCTATTAACATGATCTTCTTCAATAGCATACACACTACCTCGTTCTGGTAAGTTATTGCTTATACTAAACCATGTTTTTCCTTTGTCATTTGATCTAAATATATAAGGTTTAAAATCGCCATATTTATGATGATTGAATGCTGCATATATAACATTTACATCATGTCTTGATAAATACACATTGTTGACATAAGACTGTTTTGGCGCTCCTGAGATATTAGATACTTTTCGCCATGTGCGACCACCATCTTCAGTGATTTGGATTAAACCATCATCAGTACCAATAGCGATAAGGTTTTCATCAATTGGAGATTCAGACAATGCAACTATAGTTCCGTAAGGTGATGTTGAACCATTTTTAGCAACCGCATCTATACTCACTACTCTATCATACACTTTTAATGTATTTCTGTCAATTTGTTGTGTTAAATCATCTCCTAAAACTTCCCAGCTATTTCCATAGTCGTTAGATCTAAACACTTTATTAGCTGCAAAATACACACGACCTTTAGCATGTTTGCTTACTGCTAATGGAGCATCCCAATTCCAACGGTATGCATTTTCATTTTCGCGCTCTTTAGGTTGAATACCAACAATTTCACCACTCTTTTTATCGTATCGTACTAAAAACCCATATTGTGATTGTGCATATACCAAATCAGGATTGTAAGGGTCTATTTGAGATTCAAAACCATCTCCTCCATTAGTGATAAACCAATCAAAGTTTGTAATACCATGATCTGTAACTACTCTTGATGGTCCTCCAAGACTAAAGTTATCTTGAGTACCACCATACACATTATAAAAAGGTTCAGCATTATCAACTGCTACTTTGTAAAACTGTGTTACAGGAAGATTTTCTTTAAAATCCCAGTTATTGGCTGCATCAAAGGTTTCGTAAATTCCACCATCACAACCTACAAGCCAGTGCTTGTTATCGTTAGGGTCAATCCAAATACTATGGTTATCAACGTGCTTAGTCACTTCACCAACCATATTAAAGGTTTTACCTCCATCTCTTGTTGCACTCATCCAAGTATCCATAGAGTATACTGTGTTCTCATCTATTGGGTCAGCTATAATTTCTTGATAATAGTTTCCGCTTGTTACGTGGTTGGATTGCTTTTCCCAGCTTGCACCTCGATTTGTAGATTTAAAGAATCCGCTTTTTCCTTCAGCAGCTTCAACAATAGCATAAATAATTTCAGGGTTTGCAGGAGAAATAGCTAAACCAATACGTCCTAATTCAGTTTTAGGTAATCCGTTTTCAACTTTTTGCCATGTTTTTCCACCATCAGTAGTTTTGTGTAATCCAGATCCTGGACCACCACCAACATAGGTATAAACGTGTCTTCTTCTTTGAAGTGTTGCTGCATAAAGCACATCAGGATCTCTTGGGTCCATTACTAAATCGGTAACACCTGTATGTTCGTCAATAGTAAGCACAGCTTCCCAGTTTTCACCACCATCGGTAGACTTGTACAAACCTCTGTCTCCTCCTTTACTCCAAAGCGGACCAATTGCAGCCACGTAAATAATGTTAGAATCGTCTGGATGCACAATAATTTTACCAATGTGTTCAGAGTTTTTTAATCCCATGTGTTTCCAGCTTTGACCTCCATCAATAGACTTGTAAACACCATCACCATAAGATACAGATCTTTGGTTGTTATTTTCTCCAGTACCAACCCAAATCACATTAGTATTGTTAGGATCAATAGTAACGCAACCTATAGAATAAGACCCTTGACCATCAAAAATTGGTGTGTAATGGTTACCAGCATTAGTAGTTTTCCATACACCACCAGAAGATGAAGCTACGTAGTATTCAAAAGGATTATTAGGATTTACAGCAATATCTGATATTCTACCAGAAGTTAATGAAGGTCCTATATTCCTCCATTTTAATCCACTTATAGCAATTTCGTCAAGTGGCTGTTTGTCTTCTTTTTTATTCTTTTGGGCATGCGTAAATTGTAAGCCTAAACTCAAGCCTACAATCATTAAAATGGTTGATTTTTTCATGAAGAAAATAACTTTAAATTTTGGTTAGTGAATTTATAAAAATAAAAGCGAATACCTGTTTTAATGTTATTAATTTATTAATAGATTTCAGCATTGAGTTTTTAATACATATTAAATGTCTTTGAATACAGTTAAACATTTTCATTATAAGTTATTTAAACCGTATGGTTACCTTAGTCAGTTTATGAGTAGTGCAAAACATGAACAGAAGAAAAAGTTTTTAGGAGAACTGTATGATTTTCCAGAAGGCACTATGGCTATTGGTAGATTAGATAAAGATTCAGAAGGGTTGTTACTCTTAACTACTGATGGACAAATTAGTTATACAATAACTAGTACAGCTGTTGAAAAAGAATATTACGTACAAGTTGATGGAGATATTACTAACGACGCGCTAGAACAACTTAAAAAAGGTGTAGACTTGAGTCACAAAAAAGACACTTATACTACCAAACCCTGTAAGGCTTATAAACTAATTGAAGTTCCTGATTTTCCTGAAAGAGGTAAAAATATACGTGATGACAGACATGGTAAAACCTCATGGATTTCAATAACTATAACAGAGGGTAAATTTAGACAAGTAAGAAAGATGACTGCTGCAGTTGGTTTTCCTACGCTACGATTAGTTAGAGTTAGAATTGGAGCTATAACGCTTGAAGGACTAAACTATGGAGAAGTTAAAGAAATGGATAGTTTGGTATAAGTTTACTCTTCAGCTTCTTTGGTAACAACAATTGTAGCTTTAACGCCTGTGAGTAAGTTCCATTGTTTTGATGACACTAAATTACCTTTATCATCATAAACCTGAAATTCTGCAGTATTTGGACCAGATTCTCCTTGGTTTAGCGCTAAAAACACGACTTTGTTAAATCCTTCAACAAGAGGAATATTAAAAGATTTATAATTAGAAGTCAATACTAAACTTGGAATAATAATGTCGTCGTTAACATAAACTCTTACTCTGTCTCCATCAGGAAACTGGTGGTCTCTACAAATGATGTTTACAAATTTTCCGTTAACCCTAAAATCACCTAAAAAAACATCATCCATTGAAGCTGGTTTTATCGCTTGGTCAACTGCTGTTTTGTTCCAGCGTTTTTCAAAAATGCTTCCAGGATTTAAAAGTTTATTGTCGTCAATCATTGAAAACTCATTTTTCAACTCTTTAACTTCAACTTTACTTTTATACGGAATTCCACTAATGTGCTTTTCGCCTTTGGTAATGGATGCCTTCTCGTTTGGTTTTATCTTTAAATCAGGAGGTAATGAATCTTTTTTCTTGGTTTCTTCAGCAGGAATAGGTATTGATTTCTTCTCGTTATCAACTTGTGCATTAAGCTGAAACGAGAACAACATACATAAAGCTATTACTAATTTAAGATTCACTTTGGGCATATGATAAATGGGTTTATCTCTAAAAATCAAAAACTATACCTATTTTCGAAAATAACGACTTTTAATAAGATAAATTTTAAAAAAGAGTTAAAACTTACCATTAAAACTTAAGCGTAGCTTACGGTTGTACTCTTCCATTAGCCAATCTTTATAGTTTTGCGTGCTGTTCATTATACAATATGAGTATTGTTTTATGCGGTAAGCAATATCGTCTTGAAGTAGCTTGGTTAATGCTCTAGCTTCAAAAACATCCTCACTGCTTTCAATACACATTTGCGAATGTTGCTCAATAGAACGCTCAATAGCGACAATAGATTTTTGACCTTCCTGGATAACTTCTTTATACACTTGTTTAATGTCAAAGTCGGTCATTTTAGCGCCTTTAAAACGAGCTTTTACTACATCAGGCATAACGTAAACAAAATCTCGTTCGATATCTTCGTCGTTTCTAATATTTTCTAAATATAGGTCTGGATATTTAAAAATATGTTGCCAATCAACAGGTTGATTCCATGGTCCAAACCTAATGGCATTGTTCCCTAAATCTAAAACCATGAATGTTTTTTTATCTCCAAAAATACGAGAACCACGACCAATCATTTGAAAATAAAGTGTCAACGAACGTGTTGCTCTATTTAAAATTACTGTTTCAACTGAAGGTTCATCAAACCCTGTGGTTAAGATACTTACCGAAGTTAAAATTCCGTCAGGTGTGTTTTTAAACCACTTTAAAATCTCTTTACGTTCTTGCTTAGTATTTGTATTATCTAGGTGTCGAACATTGTAACCAGCTCTTTTAAATACATAATACACTTCTTTAGAAGTATTAATTCCATTATTAAAGATTAATGTCTTTTTGCCTTTAGACATTTCTTCGTAAGCATGCAGCAATTTACTCTGCATGATGGAATTAGTATATAGTGCTTCTGATGATTTTACAGTGTAATCACCATTAATACCAATTTTTAAAGTATTTAAAGCAACATCATAATTATACACTTCAGCATCTGCTAAAAATCCGTTTTTAATAAGTGTCGCAATATCATCACCAACAATAAGTTCTTGATAATTGTCCTTCATTGGCAATTTAATATTAGAACTTAAAGGTGTTGCTGTTACTCCAAGAATAAAGCACTTATCAAAAAACTTAAATAACTTTCTAAAGGAATTGTAATGTGCCTCATCAATAACTACTAAGCCTATATCTTCAAGCTTTAGCTTGTCATCATTAAGTCTATTGTTTAAAGTTTCTACCATTGCAACAAAACACTTGTACTGGTCTTGGTCTGGTAAATCTTTTACTTTACTGTTAATGATTTTGTTTTTAACATTAAACCCAGAAAGCATTTTAGAGGTTTGCTTACAAAGCTCAATTCGATGTGTAAGTATTACTACTTTTTTGTTGTGATTTTTAATGTAGCGACGAACAATTTCAGAAAACACTACTGTTTTTCCTCCACCAGTTGGCAATTGATACAATAAATTATAGTTATCTGGCGACTTATCCATCACATCAAAAATGCGATTTAAGTCATTTAACTGATAATCGTATAACCGTTTTTTACTCTCTTGTTCTTTTGCTGCTTGTAGCGTCTCAGACATAAATAAATCTCCCTCTTAAAAAATTCGTACAAAACTAAGGTTTTATAAGGTTATAACGCAGTAATCTTTCAACATTTATTAAAAAGATTTTCACAAAATTGGTTTACATTAAGTTAAGCTCCTATACTCTATTCGTTTGATAGTTATTTGTTTAAACGTTAAAATTTGTTAATTTATTACTTTGTTATACATAGTACTGTAACAAAAATTAAAAATGCTCGTCTATTAGGTATAAACATCAATCATTTAAAACAAAATATTATGAGAACTTTAAACACAAATCAATTAACAGGAACATTAGAGAACACAAGAAGTAATTCTTGGAACAGTAAAAGACGTTTTAGAAGCTAATTCAAACAGTCTTAATTTCATCAATCAAAACCATCAATCAATCATGAAAACTTTATCAAAAATTATCGACACAACGCACAGTAGCGACGACGACTTGGAGACGTTACGATAAAAGAAATCATCAATCAATTAGCGAGTTAGAAAAACCAGTATGAATCTTGATCATGCTGGCTTTTCTTTTTAACAAAATTTTATGGTATTGTTTTTGAGAGGACTAGTGAAACTTCTAATCCTTTTATTATGAGAACTTCAAGACACAATTCACCACAAGTAAATGCTGGTTCTATGGCAGACATCGCATTTTTACTATTAATTTTCTTTTTGGTAACCACAACCATATCAATGGATAAAGGTATTAACCGAAAATTGCCCAAGCCTTGTCCGCCAAACACTGAATGCAGCGAACCCATTAACGAACGAAACATTTTAAGGATTGTTTTAAACAGTAAAGACGAAATCTTTATTGAAGATGAGTTAGTTACTTTACCAGAACTAAAAGATATTGCTAAATCATTTTTAGATAATAATGGAGATGATAGTTGTACGTATTGCAACGGAAAACGACTATCATTTTTATCTGACAACCCTAAAAAAGCTGTAATTTCTTTGCAGAATGATAAGCTTACCTCTTATAATTTTTACATTTCAGTACAAGATGAACTTACTAAAGCTTATTATGAATTAAGAGAATTGTATACAAAAGATGTATTAGGTAAAACTGCAATAACAGCAACTGATGAAGATATTGCAGCAGTGAAAAAAGCGTACCCTTTTATTCTTTCAGAGGCTGTGACGAAATAGAATCTTTTTCTATTTCAACCTGATAGTTAATAGTTACTTTTTTTCGTCCCCATTCTTTGGCAGCTTTTACATCTGTTCCCATGTAAATATCAATCCTGTTGCGCCAACGACGGTTCATTTTGTCTTTTACAAGATACAATCCGTCAAGACCTTCGATGGTAACAGGTGTATTGTGCTCCAACCCTAAAGCTAACAAATCTCTTGAAACAGCAATGTATTTATAACCTGGTTTTAGACTATCTCCAAAAGCAGTAATATGTGGATTGGTGTTGGTTTGATACTCAAAAGAATTATAAGCTGTAGCTGTTACTTTGAGTGTTTTCCATTCGTGAGTAGCAACTTCCTTTTCATTGCAAGACAAACAGAAAATCACACAAAAAACACAGAATAACTTAAAGGTATTTTGTTGCATCATAATGACTAAGATACAACAAAAAGGATGTTAATACTCAAGCAACTCTTTTAAAACCGTTTCGAATCTACCTTTAGCTAAGTACTGATCTTCCAATTGCTTTACAAAAGGTATTGGTGTTTCTAAGCTCGCAACTCGTTTAACAGGAGCATCTAAAGCCTCAAAACACTCTTCCATTATTAGTGCTGAAATATCACTTGCTATTCCACCAAATAGCGAATCTTCTTGTAAGATAATGGCCTTTCCTGTTTTTCTAACCGAATTAAATATAGCTTCAGTATCTAAAGGCTGTAATGTTCTTAAATCTAACAAATCTGCTTGTATATCAGGATTCTTGTCTAGAGCTTCTAAAGCCCAATGTACTCCTGCTCCATAAGTAATTATGGTTACCGCATTTCCTTCTTTTAGCAATGACGCTTTACCAAATGGTAGTGTGTAGTAATCTTTAGGAACATCTTGTCGTATGCTTCTGTACAAAGCTTTGTGCTCAAAATACAACACAGGATTTGGGTCGTTAATTGCTGTAGCTAATAAACCTTTGGCATCATAAGGAAACGCTGGATATACTACTTTTAAACCTGGTGTTTTTGTAAACCAAGCTTCATTGGTTTGCGAGTGGAAAGGACCAGCAGCAACACCAGCACCACAAGGCATTCTTACAACAACATCGGCATTTTGGTTCCAACGGTAATACGATTTAGCTAAATAATTAACTATTGGGTTAAATCCAGAACTAACAAAATCAGCAAACTGCATCTCTACAACTGCTTTCATACCTGCAATAGACAGTCCCATTCCTGCTTCAACAATTGCTGATTCACAAATAGGCGTATTTCTTACTCTGTCGTTTCCAAACTCTTCTACGAAGCCTTCAGTAATTTTAAAAACACCACCATATTCAGCAATGTCCTGACCCATAATTACTAAATCTTTATGGCGTTGCATAGACTGTTTTAAACCTTCAGAAATAGCATCAATAAATCGCAACTCATTAGTTTTGCTGCTTGGATTAACTTCTTGATAATTAAAAGGTTTAAATAAATCATTTAACTCATTAGTTACGTTTGGAGTAATCTCTTCTTCATCGTAAGCTAACTGTAAGTTTTCGTTTATTTCGTTAAGGATATTATCACGTAAAATAGTATCCTCTTTTTCAGTAAGTATTTTTTGTTCCTTTAAGTAAACTTCAAAATTTCGTACAGGATCTTTTTTAGCCCATTCAGTCATTAATTGCTCAGGAACATACTTTGTACCACTAGCTTCTTCATGACCACGCATTCTAAAGGTTTTAAATTCCACTAAAATTGGTCTTGGTCGTTTTCTTATGCTTTCAGCTAGCTTTGAAATTTTACTATAAACATCAACAACATTGTTTCCGTCTATAATAAACGACTCCATTCCGTAGCCTTTACCTCTATCTGCTAAATCTTTACAGTTGTATTGCTCGTCTGTTGGAGTTGAAAGTCCGTAACCATTATTTTCGATACAAAAAATAACAGGCAAGTGCCACACAGAAGCTACATTTAAAGCTTCATGAAAATCACCTTCGCTAGTTCCGCCTTCACCAGTAAATACTGCTGTTACTTGGTTTTTGTGTTTCAGTACGCTTGCAAGTGCAATACCATCTGCAACTCCTAGTTGAGGACCTAAATGCGAAATCATCCCTACAATATTATACTCTTGCGTTCCAAAGTGAAACGACCTATCTCTTCCTTTAGTAAAACCATTGGCTTTACCTTGCCATTGGCTAAACAATCTGTTTAAAGGTACTTTTCGGGTTGTAAATACACCTAAATTTCTATGCATTGGTAAAATATACTCTTCTTTGTTAAGAGCCATTGTAACACCAACAGAAATAGCTTCTTGTCCAATTCCTGAAAACCACTTTGAAATTTTACCTTGTCGTAAAAGGATAAGCATTTTTTCTTCTACCATGCGTGGTTTTAGCATGTTAGCGTAAAGTTGTAAAAGTATTTTAGAGTCTAAATTCTTTTTGTCGTAAGTAATATTGCTTTTTGATGAAGTTAGCATTTTGTCATTTTTCATTCGTATTTCAAAAGTAACTAAAAATTGAAAGATTTATATCTAAGCAGGATTTTTTTTAACAAGCTATCAAAGAAGTGAAATTTTAGCGATGTTTTCGTTATTTTTGTATTATTACTACTTAAAAATACAAACAATGAATTCAATACCTAGTGTAAATCTCGAAGATTTTATTTCTGGAGATCCTGATAGAAAACAAAAATTTATTAAAGAAATTGGTAAGGCTTATGAAGAAATAGGCTTTGTAGCATTGAAAGGTCATTTTTTAGATGATAAACTAGTTGACAACCTATATAAAGAAGTAAAAAACTTTTTTGACTTGCCAGTTGACACTAAACAGAAATATGAAATTCCTGGAATTGGAGGCCAAAGAGGTTATGTGTCTTTTGGTAAAGAAAGTGCTAAAGGAAAAAAAGAAGGTGACTTAAAAGAGTTTTGGCATTTTGGACAATATGTTGAAGACAATCCGAAACTTGAAGAAGAATATCCAAGTAATGTGACTGTAGAAGAATTACCTAAATTCAACGAAATAGGTAAAGAAACCTATAGAATGCTTGAAAAAACAGCTAGATATGTCTTAAGAGCACTTGCACTTCATTTAGATTTAGAAGAAACCTATTTTGACCAATACATCCACAACGGAAATTCTATTTTAAGACCTATCCACTATCCTCCTATTAAAGAAGAGCCAAAAGAAGCTGTTAGAGCTGCTGCTCATGGTGATATTAACCTTATTACGTTATTAATGGGAGCTCAAGGACGAGGACTACAAGTACAAAATCATAAAGGTGAATGGATTGACGCCATTGCAGAACCTGATGAATTAATGATTAACGTTGGAGATATGTTGTCGCGTCACACTAACAACAAATTAAAATCTACTATCCATAGAGTTATCAATCCACCAAAAGAACTTTGGGGAACATCACGTTATTCTATTCCATTTTTTATGCATCCTGTAAGTGAAATGCGATTAGACGTATTGGAGAGTTGTATTGACGAAGACCATCCAAAACTGTATGATGATATCTCAGCAGGTGAATTCCTTCATGAGCGTTTAGTTGAACTAGGTTTAATTAAAAAATAACCAACAACTGCGTACTGAAAATTAATAAATGGACTTACAAGACCAGCTTAAAAACCTTTTTCCAGACCATGTCCCAGAAGCGTCTGATGACATCAATGACGATGCAGATGGACTATGGATGCAGGACGATCCTATAATTTGTAAATACGAAAAGCGAAAAGGTAAACCTATTACTATCTTAGAAGGTTATACAGGAGCTACCGAAGATTTTAAAGCACTTGCAAAAGAACTTAAAACCAAATTGAGTGTTGGTGGAAGTTTTAAAGATGATAAAATCATTATTCAAGGCGACTATAGAGATAAAATAATGCAAATACTTAAAGACAAGGGATTTGCTGTAAAACGTGTAGGCGGATAATTATGGAAACATTGCATATTACAAATGGAGATAGCCTAACCGAAAGGTTATTAGAACTCTCAATACAAGGTGATATTTTAACTTGGGATGAAATGCTTTGTGAAGGTCCAACTACTGAGCGTATTGATGCTAAAGAGTATTTAAAAATCAGAAAAGACTTTTTTAACGATGTGTATAATCTAGATTTTCATGATGAAAAATTCTTTGAAGACATCAACAAGCTTAATAATGCTGATACCTACAAAGAAATTGTCCTTTGGTTTGAATACGATTTATTCTGCCATATCAACCTTGTTGCTGTAATAAGCTTAATCAAACAAAAACAAATTAATCTTCCTGTGTATTTAGTGTGTTCTGGTAGAATTGAAGGCGAAAAAAGCCTCAAAGGATTGCCAGAGCTTACACAAAGCCAGCTTTTAAACCACTATAAAAATAAAATAAAGCTTTCTGAAGAGGATTTAGATTTGGCAACAACTGTATGGAAAACCTATTGTGGTAAAGACCACAACCTATTAAAGCCTTACATCACCAAAAAATCATCGTTTAAATATTTAAGCAATTGCTTAAAAGCGCATTTAGAACGTTTTCCTGATTCAAAAAGTGGTCTGAGTGTTTTAGAGCATAATATTTTAGCTATTGTGAGAGATAACGATATAAAATCTAGACATCATCTTTTAGGTTATACCCTAAATTATCAAGGCTATTTTGGGTTTGGAGATATTCAAATTAACCGATTAATTGATAAACTTTCCATATTCTTCAACGAAGAAGAGCAACATATTTCTTTAAATAGAAAAGGTCATGAAGCCTTATTAAATACTACTAATTATTCATCTGAAATAAACAATAACATTTACTATGGTGGAGTAAATAGATTGGATTTTCAGTTTAGTAAACAACAAAACAAACTTATTAAAACACCAATAAATGCCTATTAAAGCGTCTGAACTTATCTTAAATCCTGATGGTAGTATTTACCATTTAAATTTACGACCAGAACATATTTCTGATACTATTATTACTGTTGGTGATCCTGATAGAGTTGATAGTGTTACTAAACATTTTGACACTATTGAATTTCAAACTAAAAAACGGGAGTTTCACACCCAAACAGGAACTTATAAAAACAAACGTATTACAGTAATTTCAACAGGAATTGGTACTGATAATATTGATATTGTATTTAACGAGCTAGATGCTTTGGTAAATATCGATTTTGATAAACGCGAAGTAAAACAAGACCTTACTTCGTTAAATATTGTTAGAATAGGGACTTCTGGTTCTATCCAAAAAGAAATTCCTACCGATTCGTTTTTAATAAGTGAATATGCTGCAGGTTTTGACAGTTTATTACATTTTTACGAAAGCGAACATGTGCAATATCCTGAAATTTCTGAAGCATTAATACAACATTTAGATTGGTTTAAACATAAATCAAGACCTTACATTGTGTCTTGTGACCAAGCACTTTACAACAAACTAAGCTCATCACAAACAGCACAAGGGTTTACAGCAACCAATGTTGGATTTTATGGACCACAAGGACGTGTGTTAAGGTTGCCTGTTCAAGACCCAAAATTAAATGATAAATTAGCATCGTTTAATTATCAAGGAAAAGCCATTA
Source organism: Meridianimaribacter flavus (assembly GCF_004366715.1). GTDB lineage: Bacteria > Bacteroidota > Bacteroidia > Flavobacteriales > Flavobacteriaceae > Gaetbulibacter_B > Gaetbulibacter_B jejuensis. Next base: position 72,652 of record NZ_SOQZ01000002.1, on the reverse strand, counting down.
CTAACCTTGAAATGGAAACCGCAGGAATTTACGGTTTAGCAAAATTATTAGGTCATAAAGCATTATCCATGAATGCCATAATAGCAAACAGAGCATCAGGAACGTTTAGTGAAGACCCAAAAGCAATTGTAGACGATTTAATTCTTTACACGCTTAACAAACTTACAGATTGAATATGAAGAACGTAAAAATTGGAGGTGTACCAGAGCATTTTAACCTTGCTTGGTATTTAACTTTAAAAAATGGTGAATACAAAGACGAAGGGATTAATCTACGTTGGAAAGACTATTATGGTGGTACAGGTTCAATGTGTAAAGCACTTCGTAATGGTGATATTGACATGGCAGTTATTTTAACTGAAGGTATCGTTAAAGATATTGTTGAAGGTAACCCTAGTAAAATAGTTCAGGTGTTTGTGCAATCGCCTTTAATTTGGGGAATCCACGTAGCTAATGATTCTAAATACACATCTATTAACGATTTAAAAGGCACAAAAGCAGCAATTAGCAGATATGGTTCTGGGTCGCACTTAATGGCTTATATCAATGCACAAAATAACGATTGGAATTTAGAAGAAGATCTAAATTTTGAGGTCGTTAAAAATCTTGATGGTGCTGTTGAAGGTTTGGTTGACGGTAAAGCAGATTACTTTATGTGGGAAAAATTTACCACTAAACCCATAGTGGATAAAGGTGTGTTTAGACGTGTAGATAATTGCCCAACACCATGGCCTTGTTTTGTTATAGCAGTAAGAGATGAATTTATTGAGAATAATCTAGAGGAGTTAAATACCATCTTAGACATTATAAACAATACAACTTCTGATTTTAAGAGCATACCTAGTATTGATAAAACCATTTCTAACAGATACGACCAAAAACTTGAAGACGTACAAGAATGGTTAAATTTAACCGAATGGTCTCAAGAAAACATAGATAAATCAACAATAACTAATGTTCAAAACAAGCTGTTTGAATTGAATATTATCGATAAAAAACTTCAATATCCCGAAATAGTTTACAAATTGTAGTAGGGAAATCGCTACTAAACTTGTTATATAGTTAAAGGTTAAACTTATATTACTTAAGTGTTATTTTTTGGCATTTTTTGTACGTAACTTTCTATATATTAAAATTTTACTTACATTTGCCCATACCCAAACCAAGTTAAATGCTTGACTAAACCGTTGATTCTATGATTATGAAAATTACTTTATTGCTATTTTTTCTAGTTGCTGTTAACTTCTTATTGCTATTCTTTAGCTGCAACAAAACGACTAAAAAAGCACAATCCAAAAGAAAAGTTGTTAGAGACTTTAGAGAGCCAAAAGTGGTTACCAAACAATTGGAACAAACCCAACTTGCTCCAACAGGGAGTTAGTTTTACTAAAGTGTTTGTTACCAAACCAATACCCTCTATTTGCGCTTAATGGCGAAGGATGTCCTGATGTAAGTATATGATGCTTGGTCTTATCAATTAGCGACGCTTTCTTTTTAGCAAACCCTCCCCAAAGTAAAAAAACCACATTCTCTTTTTCTTTACTTATGCTTTGTATTACAGCATCAGTAAACGTTTCCCAACCTTTTTTTTGATGACTTCCTGCTGTATGTGCTTTAACTGTTAAAGTCGCATTTAAAAGCAGCACACCTTGTTTTGCCCAACGTTCAAGATTACCACTTTTAGGATAAGGCGTATTGACATCAGTTTCAATTTCTTTAAAAATATTAATTAATGATGGTGGATGCGGAATACCATCGTTAACCGAAAAACACAATCCGTTAGCTTGTCCTGGACCATGATAAGGGTCTTGACCTATAATAACTACTCTCACTTCGTTAAAAGTACAATGCTCAAATGCAGAAAATATTTGCTTAGCAGGAGGATAACACGTACTTGTAGCGTAAGCATCTTTTACAAAACTAACCAACTCAGAAAAATACGGTTTGTTAAATTCTTCTTGTAAATAGGGTTTCCAGCTTGGGTGTATATTAACGTCCATAATGTATTGCGTGTATCACAAAAATAAAGCTATCCTACTACTCTACTAAATTTATTTACAGGAAATATAACTACGTTCAGAAACCAAACCGAAAGAATTTAAGATATTTTGAAGCAACCTTTTAAGGTTTATAGAGACTATTAAGAAAACACATTAATTAAAAAATGAAATATTATGAATAAACAAACTATCTATTCGGTATTACTTGTTCTTGTCGTAATTGTAACATCTTGTTCAAATGATGATGATACCGAACCTACAATTGGAAACTTAAAAGATGTAACCGATTGTGAAATAGCAATAGAAACAAACACATTAGCATCAATATGTGTAGATGGAACTGATTTTGCTCTACCTAATGAAATCATAAAATTTGTAACAACTTTTTACTCAAAAAATGACAACCCTATTGATACCGAATTTATATGGACTATAGAATCTGGTAATATGGAAATTTTGAACATTGAAAATTCGACTAGCGGCTTAATTGCCAAATCGATTGCTATAATTAAATTTAATGCTGACTTTTCAGGAAATGGTGTAATAAAAGGAATGGCTGAAAATAATACTGGAAGTGGATTTGCCACACATAGTATTGAACTGGAGTCTAATTAAAAATAAAGCTATTTTACTACTCTATTAAAAAAACAACTATTAGTTACTAACAATTTGTGCATTAAATAGCTTCATAAACATATATAATACTTTGATTACTAATATTTAAAACACTAACTTCGTTTAACGATCCATATCTTATAAAGTTAGCACCAATTATGAAAAAAATTCTGCTTACCATAATATTTATTACTATTTCAAGCAAACTTTTGGCTTGTTCTTGTGGAATAGTTCCATTAATGGATAGAATTCCAATGTCTGACTTTATTGCAACTGCAAAAATCCTTAAAATTTCACCTGACAAAGAAAATTCGAACTTACACGATATTCAAATAGAAATAATTGACCTGTATAAAGGACAACAAACGAGCAATTTAAAAATCTATAGTGCTTTAAATAGTAGTTGTGCATTTTATACACCTGAAAATAGTGAATGGTTAATTTTTGCGAGTAAAAATAAAAACGGAAATTTGAGTTTTGGGTATTGTTCTGGCGCAAAACAAATAGATAGAAAATTCAACTCTGAAAAATATCCATACGCGGAAAAGAACTATAAAAAATCAATTGAACTCAAACTTCAAGTACTTGAATATTTAAAAAAGTCTGAACTTCAAACTTCAAACGAATTTGGATTAAGAACATCATTTTCTAACGGTTGCTTAAAGGAATTCAAAGGTTATGAAGTCAAAACGGATAGATTTGCACTTTATGAATTGACTGTTGAGAGTGATTTGTCGATTAGTGAAGTTAAAGTATTAAAAGAATTTGACAATGAAAACCTTAAAAATGACTTGTTGAACTGTGTTAAAGAAAGTGTCAAGATTTATACTCGGAAAAAAGAAACTGATATATCAAATAAAACAAAAATTATAATTGGACTTTACTATTATGCTTCCGAAAGAGGTAACGAAAGTTTTATAGGACAATTTGATTTATAAAATAACTGTTGCTAACAATGGCTATAAGTAATGGCGCTGTCCTCGCCTACTTCTAAAAGCACAACTATTAGTTACTAACAATTTGTGCATTAAATAATTTTACAAACTCAGGTAATACCTTGATTACTAACATTTAAAGCTTTAACTTCGCTTAACGGTAGATATAGATTATTAAAATAATCCATTTCTTATAAAGTTGGCAATAATTAGAAAGTAACCGTAAATCCAAAATAAAATGAAAAATTTAACACTTCTTTTAGTGACAATATTTCTTATTTCTTGTAACGAAAAAAACAAGCAAACGGAAATAAAATCGATGGATGAAACCAAAATAGATATTCAAGCCGAATTAGCATCGATTGAGGAAACTCGCGCAGGCTTTCAATTGGCAATTAAAGAAAAACGCTATGCTGATTTAAGGAATTATGGTACTAAAGATATCATATCATTAACACCTATTTGTGGGACTTGGGAAGAATATAAACGTCTACGAAATGAACCTGTGGGCTCTTTTAGTTACGACAGTTTGATTATGAAACCTAAAGAAACAATTATTGTAAGTGATAGTATAGCGTATGACTTTGGAACAAGCTCTGTTTATTACACCAATGAACAAGGTGAACCGATAGAAATTGAGGATACTTTCTTGGCCATACTAAAAAAGGACAAGAGCGATGGAAAATGGAAATTACACAGAGAAGTAGCCACAACTAATAAATTGGAAAAATAACTATTGCCAACAATGTATAACTGCAATTACGGCGGATTCGACTATTTCTGAAAAACACAACTTAGTTACCATTAAATAATTTTACAAACGCTGGTAATACCCTGATTACTAAAATTGAAAACTTTAACTTCACTTAACAATAGGTATAGATAATTAAAACAATCCATATCTTATAAAGTTGGCACCAATATGACAAAAATCCTGCGAAAATTTATATCGTATTTTATAATAAGTGGTTTAGTTTACTACTTGTTTTTAGTTGTTGAGACCATCAGCTTATATTTTAGCGAATTTGGATTTGACCTAACGAATGGAATACTTTTTAGTTTTAGTCAAATACCAGCAGTAATTAATTTTGGTGTTTTCATTGGCTTAATCTTGGTTACAGCGGAATTAATAAAAGATAAAGTTCCTGTCTCAAAATTTTTCCAATTCGGACTTATCGCATCACTAATCTTTGGTGGACTAATATTCTTACTATCCAATAGTGTGGTGCCAAAGCTACGAATGACATCATTCTTGGATAGATATGAAAACGCAAGAAAAGAACCATTTACGTCACAAGAAAGAATTGAAAAAGCTACCGAATACAAAAAAACAAATGTTGATATGATGAGTATTGGACTTATAAACCAATATTCTGACTCTTTAGAAACTGAAAACAATTCTCAAAAGAAAATTATCTCTGACTTATTTAAAAAAATTCCTGATAGTATAATTCAAAATGATTTTTCTAAAACGGAAATTAACGAATACGGAATCTCAAAAAACGAGTTGACAACAGAATTTAATCGCAGAGATTTATTTCAATTAAAAAACGAAATAAGAAAGAATACGCTATTGACAAAGCAATTAAGAAAATCTAATTGGACAAAAAACACTCGATATTTAAACAGTTTTCTGACTCTATTTCTGGTTTGCTTTGCCATAGTTATTGGAGCGAATTTTAAAAATCAATTAATATTTTCATTGGTCTGTATCGGAATTGTGATTTATTCACAGACCTTAACTTTATTGACGACATCATCGGACTACTTTATAAACGGAGAGAACTTATTGGGACTGATTTTTAAGTTTACGATAATTCTGGTTATATTTTTATATTTAGTCTATCGAATGAAAACGAATAAAAATACTGGTGCCAACAATGGCTATAAGTAATTGCTTGATTTCATTTACTTCTAAAAGCACAACTATTAGTTACTAACAATTTGTGCATTAAATAATTTTACAAACGTGTGTAATACCTTGATTACTAAAATTGAAAACTTTAACTTCGCTTAACGGTAGATATAGATAATTAAAACAATCCATATCTTATAAAGTTGGCAAACATTTAAACGAAACGAATTGAATGGGAAAGAAACCATATTATCGTCCTACCGCATTTATGGGTTTTTTCGTTGCAATAGCGATAGGAATAATAGGTACTATTGGAATTTATGTAGTTCAAGCCGTTATTCTTCTTATTATATTAGCTTATTTGTACTTTAAGTACTTTGATAAATCAGAATCAAAAGAAAAAGAACAGCCAATAAGCGATATTAAAGATAAGACTGAACAAATAGTTTTACATAAATCAAGAGCAGAAAAAAAGCCAACAGAGGTTTCAAAAAAAATAGATACAAATAAATCTGATTTCGAGTGGTGGAATCATCTTGATAAAGAATGGAAATCAATTTTTTTAGAAAATATAGACAACCCGATAAATAAAGATATTGGGATTTACGATTTATCAAAAATTAAAAGCACCTCGATTCTTAAAATTGATAACAAAGAGATAAAAAGTTTATTGCCATTGACCTTTTTAGAAAATCTAAAGGAATTATACTTGGCTCGGGTCCAAATACAAGATTTCTCGCCAATTCAAAGGCTTACAAAATTGGAAAAATTAGAGCTTATTGATTTAAACCTAAAAGAAGTCGGCTTTTTAAGCTATTTGGATGATTTAAAGCATTTAAATTTAAGTAATAACAAAATATCTTCGAGGTATTTTGAACCTATTGAAAATCTAAATTCTTTAGTTTATCTAAATATGTCAAATAATGAAATTCATTCCTTTGGCGGTTATTACAATAAAAACAGAAACAATTTTAGTCAACTTGAAAAGGTGGACTTAACAAGTAATAAAGTACAGAATTTAGCAGATTTGTCAATGCTAAAAAATTTAAAAACTCTTATATTAAAAGACAACTATTTGGATAAAATTGAATACTTGCATAGAAGTACGAATTTAAAAATGATTGATTTAAAAAATAATATTTTAGAAAAGGAACAGATTTTAGACTTAAAAAACAAGATTACGGATTGTGAAATAAAACATTAACTAAAAAACGTTTGCCAACAACGTGTATAGCTCATTGCGGCTGAATTCCTAATCGGAATTCATTGCAATTTGCTATCTTTCGGTTACTGCGGAAAATCCTCGCGGATTTCCCGCAACGAGCCATACACAAAACCGTTAAGCGCAACTCCAAAAAATTCCATAGTTCAATTGTATTATGTAAGTTTGTACTCCTTTTAAAAAATTAGGTTTCACTACATATAAATAAGCTTCTTGCTGTCGCAGGAAATAGTATGGTTAACATTCATAAAAAGACATTACAAGATTTAGAGTTTCATGTTGTGCTGCAACAGGTTTCAGAGTATTGCATTACCAACTTGGGTAAAACCCAATGTCTTGCGATTACTCCTGTTAGTAATCGTAACGCATTAATGCAAGAGCTACACATGACCAATGAATATCTGGCGTCTTTTGAAAACGAAAACAGAATTCCTAATCATGGATTTGAACCTATCACCAGAGAATTACAATTCTTAAACATTGAAGGTTCGGTTTTGGAAACTCTTAGCTTTAAAAAAATTGTATCCATTTCAACCGTTTGTAATGAGATTATCACGTTTTTAAAGAAGTTTGAAGAGTATTATCCTACTTTATCCACTCATGCGTCTCACATTGAAGTTACTAAGGAGCTAATCAACCAAATTAATGTAATTATTGATCGATTTGGTGATGTAAAAGACAAAGCATCACAAGAGCTCTATACCATAAGGCAATCTATAAACAATGTAAGAGGAAAAATAAACCAAAGTTTTACAAGTGCGCTTAACAGTTACAGTGCTTTAGATTATCTAGATGATATTAGGGAAACCGTTATTGAAAACAAGCGTGTGCTTGCTGTTAAAGCCATGTACCGACGCAAAGTAAAAGGTAGTATTCTTGGTAATAGCAAAACAGGAAGCATTATTTATATGCAACCTGAAGCGACGTTTCAACACGCCAGAGAGCTCAACAACCTTGAGTTTGAAGAACAAGAAGAAGTTGAAAAAATACTAAAAGCACTTACCGAAGCTACTCGACCTTTCGCTGAGCTTTTGGAGCAATACCAAACCTTTTTAACCAAAATAGATGTGGTTGCTGCAAAAGCAAAATATGCACAAAGTACCAATGCGTTGTTGCCAAATATCAATACCAACAAAACCTATATAGCTAAAAACGCGTACCATCCACTACTCTATTTATCTAATAAAAAGGAAGGTTTAAAAACTTTTCCACAATCTATAGAGCTGCAACCTGAAAATAGGATTATTGTTATTTCAGGACCAAATGCTGGTGGAAAAAGTATCACTTTAAAAACCATAGGACTGCTTCAGGTTATGTTACAAAGTGGTATGCTTATTCCTGTTCATGAAAAAAGTGATGTGTGTTTGTTTGATAGAATTCTTACTGATATTGGTGACAATCAATCTATTGAAAACCATTTGAGTACCTACAGTTATCGCTTAAAACAAATGAATTACTTTTTAAGAAAGTGCAATAAAAATACCTTGTTTTTAATTGATGAGTTTGGTACAGGAAGTGACCCTGAGCTAGGAGGCGCTTTGGCCGAAACCTTTTTGGAAGAGTTTTACCATAGAGAAGCTTACGGAATTATTACAACGCACTACTCAAACCTAAAAATTTTGGCAAACGAATTACCATTTATGCAAAATGCCAATATGCTGTTTGATGAAAAAACTTTGGAACCGATGTTTAAACTGGTTTTAGGTCAAGCAGGAAGTAGTTTTACGTTTGAAGTAGCGCAGAAAAACGGAATTCCGTATAGTTTAATCAACAGAGCTAAAAAGAAAATTGAACGTGGTAAAGTACGTTTTGACCGAACCATTGCTAAGCTTCAAAAAGAACGCAGTAAACTTGAAAAGACAGAGCGTTCATTAAAAGAGAACGAACAGAAAAAGCAAAATGAAGCTGATAAGCTAGAAGAAATTAATGCTAGAGTTCAGAAGAAACTAGAGAACTATCAAGAGTTATATGATAGTAACCAACGCTTGATTTATTTAGGACAAAAGGTAAACGAACTTGCCGAAGGTTATTTTGAAAACAAGCGCAAACGTCAACTTATGGATGAACTTTTTAAGCTTGTACAGATAGAAAATTCTAAGCGCAAGAAGATATCAGCAAAGCAAAAACGTGCTGAAAAGAACAAAGAACAGCAAGTTAAAAAGGAAGTTGAAAAGAAAGTAAACGTTATACGACAAAAGAAAAAAGCAGCTAAGAAAAAGGAAGTTGTAGTTGAAAAACCAAAACCTGTTTTAAAAGTTGGTGATAGAGTTCGTATGGAAGATGGTCGTGCTATTGGTAGTATTGATACTATTGAAAAAGGAAAAGCAACCGTTAACTATGGTATGTTTACAACCAACGTGAGTTTGGATTTGCTGGAGTTGGTTGAAGCTAAAAAATAATAAAATACTGTCAATTCGAGTATGTCACACTTAGTGTTGGTATGTATCGAGAATAAGGATTTTACGTTTAAAGAAGTTCTCGATACAATTTTTTTTAAAAAATCACTCGAACTGACTTTTGGAGCATAGAGTGTTTTAACTCAATTTTTTAAATTCGCTACTGTAAGATATTGTACTTTTGTATTGTGAAATACAACTTACCAGAACATAAACAATTAATTCTTTTTGATGGTGTTTGCAACCTTTGCAATAGTTCCGTTCAATATGTTATTAAACATGATAAACACAATACGTTTATGTTTACTGCATTGCAAAACAATACAGGACAAGAAATCATAAAGGATTTTAATATAGATACGTCTAAGATAGATTCTATTTTATTGTTTTCACACGAAAAAGGACTGTATTACAAATCTACTGCTGCTTTAAAAATAGCATCTCAATTGGGTTTTCCTAGAAACTTGATGGCTGTGTTTTTAATCGTTCCTTCGTTTATTCGTAATTGGGTTTACGATTTTATTGCCAAAAACCGTTATAAATGGTATGGCAAACAAGAGGCTTGCATGATACCTACTCCAGAGTTACAATCTAAATTTTTAAAATAAAAAAAAGCCCACTTAATCAAGTGGGCTTTTTCTAACAATTAACAACTAATTAAAAACTAATTTAACTCTAAAAATTACTTTAATAATTAAAGGGAATCAATTATAAAAGTTTGATTTATAGCACATTATTTTAATATTGTAAATGTATGCGTTACGTGTTAGGGAGCACAAAAATATCGATATAAAGCCTAAAAAATTTGTTCAAAAAGGCATAATTGTAAATAATGTCTATGAACTGCATAAGTTTAATTATCTGTTTGTTAACTAACTCAAAATAGGATTATACTCAAAGAAAGAAGCCTTAAACTCAATAGAGGTTTTAATTTTCGTGGTGTGGTAATAGTTTTACTAAACAAAACTAAATCATCTACAATCATGAAAAACATTCTACTATTATTTTTTATAGTTTCAACTCTTGGCTTTGCTAACAAGAAAAACACGTCTTCCACTATTAAAGAAGTCACAGTGTACTTAAATGGAGCACAAATAACACGAACAACTACTGTTAGTGTTCCTGTTGGCACAACCGAATTTGTTTTGGATAATCTCTCACCTAATATTCAAGAAAGTAGCATTCAAGTTTCTGGACTAAAGCAAGCCTCTGTACTTTCTATCAACTATGGCATCAATTATTTAACCAAAAAAAATTATACCAAAACAATAGATTCATTACAAACCCAAAAAGATGTATTGTACGATAAAATTCAAATAGAAGACCAATTGATTTCTGGGTATAACGAAGAACTTTTTATAATTCAAAATAACCGAAAATTGAGTAGTGATACTGAAACAGTAAGTTTAGAAAAAGTTAAAGCTTTTGCTAATTACTACCGAACTCGTATTACAGAAATTAATGCGCTTGTTTATAAATCTGAAAAACAAAAAAAAGAATACAATGCGTCAATTTTATTGATTCAAAAACAATTACAAGAACTTAATGTAGATGATAAAGTACAAACAGGTGAAATTAGTTTAAAGCTCAATTCTGCAGTGACAGAAAAACTAAATTTGATAATCAAATACAATGTAACAAACGCTGGATGGTTTCCTATTTACGACTTAAAAGCTGAGAAGATTAATGCGCCAATTAATCTACAATATAAGGCTCATGTGTACCAAACAACTGGTATTGAATGGGATGATGTAAAACTTACGCTTTCTACTAGCGACCCAACAACAAACAATTTAAAACCAGATGTAAACACTAAATTTTTAAATTTTATAAGTCCTTATAGTAATTATCAAAATCAACGTGCCACAAAAAGTTATAATTACAAGTACAACCCAATGGTAAAAACTATTTCAGGCACCATAACTTCTTCTTCAGATGGTTTACCACTTCCAGGAGTTAATGTTATTGAACAAGGTACTACAAATGGCACTCAAACTGATTTTGACGGAAACTACACGTTGAGAGTTACAGGAGAAAGCAATACTATTGAGTATTCATATGTAGGTATGCAAAGTGAAGTCTTACCAATACATTCAAGCACGATTAATGTTTCAATGCAAGAAGATGTTGCTCAACTTGATGAAATAGTAGTTACAGGTTATGCTAATACAAGAATACGAGGTAATAATTCGGTTAAAAAAGATAAAGATCCTCTATATATTGTTGATGGAGTTCCAATGGACGCAAAAGACTTTAACCAGCTAGACCAAAACAGTATTTCTAATATTAATATTTTAAAAGATGCTAGTGCTACAAGTATTTACGGTTCTAGAGCTGAAAATGGTGTTATACTAGTTACTACAAAAAGAACAACCAGTAATGGTGATTTTATTGATGAAGGTATTACAAATACACGTTTTGAAATTCAAAAAAATTATACAATTACTTCAAATGGTGACATAACAGTTATTGAGATTGACACGTATTCAATTGATGCAACGTATTCTTATTTTGCTGCTCCTGTGATAAACGAAAACGTATTTTTAACTGCAAAAATTGGCAATTGGGAACAGTATAATCTTTTACCTGCTGAAGCCAATGTGTATTTTGAAGGTAGCTATTCGGGAACAACCAACATTAATCCTTACGCTACAACTGACAGTCTTACAGTATCTTTGGGAGTTGATCCTAATGTTGCAATAAAACGTTCACAAAATAAAGACTTTAAAAAGAACGCTTTTATAGGCAGTAACAAGATTATCACTAAAAATTATGATATTGAATTAAAGAATAACAAACCTACCTCAATTGATATTGTTGTACTTGATAGAATTCCAATAAGTCAAAACAAAGACATTAAAGTTGATGATATTGAAACAGGTATTTCAAACTATGATAAGGACAAAGGAATTATGGAATGGAAGCTTAAACTGTCTTCAAACGAATCTAAAAAGCTGAATTTTGGATATACATTAAAATATCCTAAATATAAACGCATTAATATGTGACAAAAAAATAAGCCTCAAAACGAAGCGACATCAGTTTGAGCCTAACTTCAGTTAGTTGGGAACTGCTCAAATTCTTTTGTAAGGCATGTCTAACCTTACACAGGTATTAGGAAAACTAATAGATGTTTTTGTTTTGAGGCTTTACTTTGTAGTCAATGTATATAATGATTAGGTTCATATGTAATGTCACTTCGAGTAAAATTCTGAAAGAATTTTGTATCGAGAAGTGCTTTTATGATGGAAGTTTTCTTGTTTTCGATACAAATCCCACTCAATTTAATCGTGAAATTCACTCTAACTGACGAAAATTTCTTATTCACTATTCACGCTAGTTAAGATTTTTTAAATCTTTTCTTAAAACAATTGGTCTACTTCAAACTTTTTAAAATAAAATCTAGATTTTTATTAGCGACATCATCGTTAAGATAAGCATCAGTAAAGTGTTTTGAGGTATTAGCTAAACCTAATTCTTGAAGTTTTTTTATGGTATCAATATATTCTAAAGACACTTTTCCTGTTAATAACACATCCAAATCCTTACCAGCTTTAGCATATTTATATACTTTTTCTAAACCTGTTAAATATAAATGGTCTTTGGTAAAACCTCCTCCTCTATGCACTCGCAAGGTTATTGAAAAGGCTTTGTTTTTGTTGAGTTTATATTGACTATAAAGTAAATCGAACGTATCAGCAAACGAATAGCCTTTTATTAAGCTATCTACAGCAATAATCCTATATGCTAGTTCCTTTAGTCGTGTTAAGGTTAAACATCCTGACTTGTATTCAGAAAACACTGCTAAACCTTCTTGGGTTTCAACATTGTTTGGCAATCCGTTAGAAAACACTTTTAAAGGTTGGTTTAACCCATTAAAAGTGGTTACCATGTGTACTCCAATTTCGTGGTTTGCCAATACTTTTAATTGATTTTTGCTGAACTTATGGTTTTTACGCAACACTAACGTTTGTGTATTGTTAATCACCATTGCTGCTGCTGAAATGTTAGTTGACAGCTTTAAGTTGTATTTAAAATCATAACGCTTTGCAAAGTCTTCAAAATACGCTTTTGCTTCATTAGCATCGTACATAGGAAGCATATCTTCTTCAAAGTCGGTATCATCAAAACGCAGAATAAATTTAGCGTTGTCAATATCCTTTTCAGTTGGTGTTCCAAAACTTTTTAAGCTATTGAAATAGAATTTTCTACCTTGGTTAATGGTTTCAATACATTCAATCAAACCAGAATATTCATAAATTATATCTTCGTATAATTGACGAATATCATCATCTTCAATACGCTCTAAACGCTGAGAATAAAATAAACGATGTAGCTTGTAACCGTTAAACTTTAATTTTGGGTACTTAAAGTTAGGTTCATACTTGTATTTAGAAGCAAAAAACTGTTTTTTTTCACTTTCAATATTCAACGGATTAATATAATTGAGCAACTCTATTTTTTTAACCAAGCGGTTTAGATTTGCATCAATATCAAAAAGGCTTTGGTATTCTTCAATTAAGGTATCGTCAAGCATCATTTAGAATAAGTATTATAAAACTCAGCAGCATGTTTTGGTAATCTGGTTTTAAGCTCTTGTGCTACTGTCGAAACAACTTCAGGATAAATAATTTGGTCATACTCATCACAATACACCTTAGCTATTTCGGTTGCCAAAACTAAGGTATTTTTAAAGTTATTGGTAATATATTTTAAGAAATATCCATTGCCTTGAAACGTGTCGTTGATTTTAGATGTAGATGAGATATTCTTAGGAAATTTAATTTCTGAAAGACTTTGTCTCCAGGCTTCAATAGATGGTCCAAAACGATTATTATCCACATTACTAGTTCCTAAATTCCAAGTAGGCACTTCCCTATCCCAACGTTGCCAGTTGTAACTGTGCATGTCATATACAACACAAACACCAAACATTTCTTCGAGCTTATTGATAAGCGCTTGTACTACTTTGTAAAAAGCAGCATGCTTTTTCAGGCTTTTGGTTTTCATAGCTTCAGGAAGTGGTGTTTTCCAAAGTTGTTTTCCCCAAGCAGTTTCAAAAACAGCGTCTTCTGGAGTTCTATTCAAATCATATTCAAATCTAGAGTCGCAACCAGCAATAACAATTGGATGTGAAGCTATCATGTTTTTAGTTTCAGGATCTTCTTCATACCATCGTTCATATTCGGTATGTAAACAATTGTCCCAAAGTTCTTTTCTAAACTGATGTCCATCGTGTACAGCTCCACAAGCGTAATGCACATATTCATCAATTTTTATGGTGAAAGAATAATCTTCAGCTACAGCATGAAAACACTTTTCATGATTGATATTTTCAATGATTTTTTCTACAGATAAACGTTCCATATTATTCGTCTTCGGTTAAACTTCCCCATTCAGTCCAAGAACCATCATAAATTGATAGGTTTTTATATCCTGATAATTCTGCTCCAAGAGCCAAAACACAAGCTGTAATACCAGAACCACAAGTAAAAGTAGTTTGCTTATGTTCGCTTAAAACAGCCTTGAAAATAGCCTGTAATTGTTCAATATCTTTAAAACAACCGTTTTCGAGTAAAGACGTATAAGGTATATTAAAAGAACCAGGAATATTGCCACTTCTTAAACCAGCTCTAGGTTCAGGTTCTTCACCACTAAATCTAGCTTGTGAGCGTGCATCAACGATAATATGGTTGTCTTCACCAACTTCGTTAACTACATCGTCAAAAAACTTTATAAATCCTGTATTGTAACTTGCTGTAAAACTTCCAGGTTTGCCTGAATAATCAGCTTTTGTTTCTAGTGGATAATTATGTTTAATCCATTCTGGTAGTCCACCATCTAAAACCGCAATATTATTAAAACCAAAAGTTTTAAACATCCACCAAACACGAGCGCTTGAGTAAATACCTTTGTCGTCATACACTACAATACAACTATCATTATGTATTCCTAATGCTTGTGTTTGCGTTGTAAATTGCTCTACAGAAGGAAATGTATTAGGAAACGACGCATTTGTGTCGCTAAATTTTTGTTTGATGTCAAAAAAACGTGCAGTGGCTATCTGTTTTGAAGAATTACTATCAGAATTTGCTTCAGTAACTTTTCCAATAGTAGCATCCAAAACAATAAGATTTTCATACGCTAAATGTTGGTTTAGCCAATGAACAGACACTAAAGGCTTTGGAACATGTAGCATATACTAAGCGTCTTCTACAGTTTTTCTTAATCGCGAACGACGGTTAAATGCTTCCAGATTATCAAGTACTTTACTCTCAAGGAAATCAATAACCTTTTCTTCAACTTTGGTTTTGTTTTTATATACTTTATTAATGTAAGTTATGCCTCCAGGAGACATCACATTTACTTCAACTAATTTTCCTCCAATAACATCAATACCAACAAAGTATAAACCGTCTTTAACTAGTTTTGGTCCAATTTGTTTGCATAAGGCTTTTTCAGCTTTAGTAAGTGTGTGTTTTTGAACGCTTCCACCAGCAGACACATTAGAGCGATGATCGTCGGTTCCAGGAACGCGTTTCATGGCTCCAACAGGTTCTCCATTGAGCATTAAAATTCTAACATCTCCTTGATCTGCACCTTCTATATAATCTTGAAGAATAACATAGTTTGAAGTTCCATCAGAATTTGAAATATAGAAATCTAACAATGAATTGATATTGCTCATCGCTGATCTTTCAATAAGAATAACACCAGAACCACCAAATCCATTTAGTGGTTTTAATATCATTTTATCGGCTTTTGATTCCTTGATTTGCTTAATTAAATACCTTTTGTTTTTTGATACGTGTGTATTAGGAATAATGTTGCTATGCGCATCACCAAATGCTGCGGTGTATAACTTGTTATTTGCTTCGCGCATACCTTCTAAAGAGTTAATGATAAACACATCATCTTTAACTGAATCCAAGAAGTTAAGCATTATAGGATCCAAAGGCGGATTCGCTCTAAAAAAGATAGCATCAAAACCTGCAAGTGGCAACATTTCTTCTCGTAATTCGGCTTTTTTATAAAATGCTTTTAATGATGAGGGCACTTTATCCATTCTACCTACAACTGTACAAAAAGCATTAGTAACACTATTTCTAATAGTTAAATTTGCAGGCGAACACAAGGCAACACCATGACCACGTTTTGCACATTCTTTTATTAAAGCTAAGCTTGTATCGTTTTCTGGATCAATATTTTCCCATGGATACATTAAAAAGCAAACATTCATAGTTTTGATTTTGGTAAGTTAGACTATTTTAAAAGTAGCTATTTTATTTAACATGTTCGTAATGGTCGTCCCAATTTTTAGGCTTAGGCTTGTGTAATTTACCTAATGACTTAGCAACCATCATTGAAACAGTAGCGTCTCCTGTTACGTTTACAACTGTTCTACACATATCTAAAGGTCTATCAACAGCAAAAATAAGCGCTAAACCAATAGGTAATAATTCTGCAGGGAAACCAACAGATTCCAATACAATTACTAACATTACCATACCTGCACTTGGTACAGCTGCACTACCTACAGATGCAAGTATTGCAGTAGCGATGATTACTAATTGATTGGTTATAGTTAATCCTTCAGGCCATACAACTTGCATGATAAAAACTGCAGCAATACCTTGATACAAACTAGTTCCATCCATGTTTACAGTTGCACCAACAGGCAATACAAAACCTGATACTTCTTTATCTACTCCAATATGCTCTTCAACACGTTCCATAGTAACAGGAAGCGTTGCAGCACTACTACTTGTTGAAAAAGCTAAAAGTTGTGCTGGTGACATCTTGTTTAAAAACCAGATAGGTGATTTTTTAGTGTAAAGTTTTACTAATATCAAATAGAATACAATCATGATAAATAACCCAACAATTACACATAATGCATAGTTGAGAAGTTTAAGCAAAATTTCGGTATCATCAAATGCAACAATTACATTTGCCATTAAAGCTAAAACAGCATAAGGAGCAAAAAGCATAATTAAATCTACCATTTTCATGACTACTTCGTTGAGTGAGTCAAAAAACCGAACCAAAGGTTTGGCTTTCTTTTCAGGTATAAGTAGCAAACAAATACCTACAAACAATGCAAAGAAAATTACCTGAAGCATTTTAGCTTCACCTAAAGCTGTAAAAATATTACTCGGAAATATATCTACAAGCGCTTGTAAAGGGCCAGCATCTTGCTGTGCTGAAGCTTTTGTTAGTTTATCAGTGACACCTGCGTCATTTTCGTATTTGAGTTTAATTTTTTCGAGTGTATCGGCAGACATTCCTACTCCTGGTTTTACCACATTTACAATAGACAAACCAATAACAATGGCTACTATGGTTGTACACAGATAAATAGCAATTGTGCGTAATCCCATAGATTTAATCTTAGAGATATCTTTTAAATCTGATACACCTTTAATTAATGATGCAAGTATTAATGGAACAGCTATAAGTTTTAATAAGTTGATAAAAATAGTTCCAAAAGGCGCAATCCAATCGGTTACAAAATCTTTTCCTCCTGAAATGGAATTCATAATAAATCCGAGAATGACACCTAAAATCATTCCTATTATAATCTTCCAGTGTAATGCTATTTTTTTCATACTAAAACTTTCTACAAAAGCAGAAATTCATTTAAATTAAACTTAACTCTTACCAATCGCGAGACTCTTGTCTTCTCAGAAGTGCGTAATCTGCTAATACCAATGCAGCCATGGCTTCAACAATTGGAATTGCTCTAGGAACTACACAAGGATCATGTCTTCCTTTTCCGTGCATTTCTACCATTTCTCCTTCACTATTTATGGTGTCTTGATTTTGCATTATAGTAGCAACTGGCTTAAAAGCAACTCTAAAATAGATGTCCATTCCATTGCTAATTCCACCTTGAATACCTCCAGATAAGTTACTTTTTGTGCTTCCATCAGCATTAAATAAATCATTATGCTCACTACCTTTCATTTTTGTACCACAAAATCCACTTCCGTATTCAAATCCTTTTACTGCGTTTATGGATAACATGGCTTTACCTAATTCAGCGTGAAGCTTATCAAACACAGGCTCTCCCAAGCCAACAGGAACATTTTGAAGCACACAAGTTACAGTGCCACCAATGGTGTCACCTTCTTTTCTTATGGCTTTTATTTTAGTAATCATTTGTTCTGCAACAGCATTGTCTGGACAACGTACTGTATTGCTTTCGGTTTTACTAAAATCTAAGTCCTGATAAGGTTTTTCTAAATAAATATCACCAACTGAAGATGTGTAAGCATTTATTTTTATGTCTTTTAAAATTTGCTTTGCAATAGCTCCTGCTACTACTCTACTTGCAGTTTCTCTAGCAGAACTACGTCCTCCACCACGATAATCTCTTGTGCCATATTTTTGGTCGTAAGTATAATCGGCATGACTTGGTCTGTAAGTATCTTTTATATGCGAATAGTCTTTTGATTTTTGATTGGTGTTGTGAATTGTAAAACCAATAGGAGTTCCTGTAGTTTTACCTTCAAAAATACCTGACAAGAACTCTACAGTATCAGGTTCTTTACGTTGGGTAACAATGTCTGATTGTCCTGGTTTTCTTCGGTTTAATTCATTTTGAATTGCATCAAAATCTAAAGTTAAACCTGCTGGACAACCATCAATAATACCACCTATTGCTACTCCATGAGACTCACCAAATGTGGTAAGCTTAAATAATTTTCCGAAGGAATTTCCTGCCATATACATTTATTTTACGCTAATGTAAATGTAATATTACAGAAACAAAAATTGAATTTCATAAAGACTGCCTTTAGCTAAGGAAATTTAATAACATTCTCTTAACCATAAACTCACGGTTAATTAATTGGCTCTTAAACATTAAGTAATATATAAATGTGTTATTTGCATTTAAAACCTAGTATTTGCCTTGAAGATTAAACGAAAAGTAGAAGTAGCTGTAATTTCTGATGTACATCTAGGAACTTATGGCTGTCACGCTAAACAATTACTTACCTACCTTAACAGCATTCAGCCTAAAAAGTTAGTGCTAAATGGCGATATTATCGATATATGGCAGTTTAGCAAACGTTATTTTCCTAAGTCGCATTTAAGAGTGATCAAGAAAATAATTGACATGGCTTCAGATGGTGTAGAAGTTATTTACATTACAGGGAACCATGATGAAATGCTACGTAAATTTAGCGATACCAAAATTGGAAAAATTTCTATAGTTGATAAAATTGTATTAGAGCTTGACGGAAAAAAAGCTTGGATTTTCCATGGTGACGTATTTGATGTGTCTATTCAAAACGCAAAATGGTTAGCGAAATTAGGTGGTTATGGTTACGATTTATTAATTCTTCTCAACCGCTTTACTAACTGGTGTTTAGAACGAATGGGTAAAGAAAAATACTCACTATCCAAAAAGATTAAAAACAGCGTTAAACGTGCTGTAAAATACATTAATGATTTTGAAGAAGTAGCTTCAGATTTAGCTATTGAAAACGGTTATGACTATGTTATTTGTGGTCATATTCATCAACCTAAAATGATTATTAAAGAAAATAAACACGGTAAAACTACCTATTTGAATTCTGGTGATTGGGTTGAAAATTTTACCGCTTTAGAGTACCAATTTAAACGTTGGAAAATATACAATTACAGTAAAGACAAACTCTCTCCATTCTTTGCTGATGAAGACATTAAAGATATGGAAGTAAAAGACTTAATAGCTGCTATAACTATCGTTGACCAACACAGCAAAAAGTAGTTTTTATTTTAATAAAGCTTCTTTTAATATAGTGATTGGATGCAATGCTTCTCGAGAAGTTCCATCTTTTATTTGATGTCTACAACTAGTTCCATTAGCTGAAATAATCACATCTTTAGAGGCTTTTTTTACAGCAGGAAACAAGGTTTGATTGCCAACTTGCATACTCACTTTATAATGCTCTTTTTCATAACCAAAACTTCCTGCCATTCCACAACAACCACTAGGAATAATAGTGACTTTATAGTTTTTAGGAAGATTTAAAACTGTAAAACTAGAAAGTTGATTTACCAATGCCTTTTGATGACAATGTCCATGAAACTTTATGGTTTTTGCTTCTAAAGTAAATTGCTCTGGTTTTATGTTACCCAATTCGATTTCTTGTTGGATAAACTCTTCTACTAAGAAGGTGTGTTTTGCAATTGCTTCAGAAGATGTTTTATCGTCTGCTAATTTTATATATTCATCTTTAAAAGTTAATATAGCTGAAGGTTCAATACCTACTAACGGTGTGCTTTCAGTAATTAATGAATTAAAGTATTTTATATTTCTATTAGTCAATATTTTAGCCTCCACTAAAAACCCTTTTGAAATATAGCTTCGCCCACTTTCTATAGTGTCGATTATAACGACTTTATAATTCAAGGCTTCTAAAAGGATTTTTGCATCAAGAGCGATATGAGACTCTAAGTAATTAATAAATTCATCTACGAAGAGATAAACCGTTTTTATAGGTTTAACAATAGTATTAGTTTGATATTGTTGTAGCTTAGAAAACGGCTTGGTAACTTTTGGCAAACTTCTATCTGCATGAACACCAATTCTCTTTTTAATTATACTTGATGTGAATTTCTGCTGAAATAATGCATTGGATAACTTTGGAAATTGAGCAGCTAGTTTATTGTACTTAGTGGATTGTGCAAAAAAACGGTCTTTAGATTTAAATCCGTTTGCCTTTTGATATTGATACTGAAACTCAGCCTTTAGAGTAGCAACATCCACACTGCTTGGGCATTCACTAGCACAGGCTTTACAGCTCAAGCACAAATCGAAAACTTCTTTCAATTCATGATGATTAAACTTATTTACTTTATCCGATTGTGTTAAAAACTCACGCAATGCATTAGCTCTAGCTCTTGTGGTGTCTTTTTCGTTTTTAGTAGCACGATAACTTGGACACATTGTTCCTCCAAATTCAGGTAATTTTCTACAATCACCAGAACCATTGCACTTTTCAGCTTCACGTAAAATGCCTTCTGATGCTGAAAAATCCATAAGTGTTTCAACTATTGGCTCTTTTCTGTCAGTAACATAACGCAGAGATTCGTCCATTGGATATGCATCTACAATTTTTCCAGGATTGAAGATATTATTTGGATCAAAAGCAGATTTGATACGTTTTAATAACTGGTAGTTGTCCTCGCCAATCATCATCGGGATAAATTCAGCTCTTACAATACCATCTCCATGCTCTCCACTCATAGAGCCTTTATATTTCTTCACTAATTTTGCTACATCAGTGGTTATTTTTCTAAATAAAATAACATCTTCAGACTTTTTAAGATTTAAAACTGGTCTCAAATGCAATTCTCCTGCTCCAGCATGTGCATAATAAATAGCTTTTTGTTTATAGCTATTCATTATTTGTGTAAACTCACTAATGTAATTTGCTAAATCGGGAAGCGCAACAGCAGTATCTTCAATACATGCAGCTGACTTTTTATCACCAATCATATTACCCAACAAACCTAAACCTGCTTTTCTAAGTTCGTTGGCTTTATCAATAGCGTCATCCATTAGAATAACATTAGCATAACTTAAGCCTGTTAATTCTATAGTTTTTATTAGAGCTTCTACTTGTTTTTTAGCTTCATCAATGGTATTTGCTCTAATTTCGCACATTAATATAGCCTCAGGATCTCCTTTAATAAACTGCCTGTTAGCTTGCTGAACTTTGTTATGCTTTGTTAAATCCAATATGGTTTTATCTAGCATTTCACAAGTATACAAGTTGTGGTTCATAGTAGCTGCAACTGCATCAAGACAACTGTTTATAGTACTAAAATGTGCAGCTACCATTATACTTTTGGTTGGTGGTAGCTCGTCAAGTTTTAAAGTGATTTGCGTTGTGAATGCCAAAGTACCTTCACTACCCGAAAGCAGCTTACACATATTAAAAGGGTGTTCGCCTTCAAAGAGTTCGGTATTTATAAGTTCGTCAATGGCATAACCAGTATTGCGACGATGAATTTCTGGTTTTGGAAAATTAGCTTTTATATTGGCTCTAACAGTTTCAGGTTCTAATTCAGAGAACATACTTTTGTAAATATGACCTTCTAAAGTATTTAATGCCATTTTAGTGTTAAACTCATTTTTGGATAGATCTCCAAAAACCACTTCGCTTCCATCACTTAACACAGTATGTAATTCTACAACTTTATCTCTTGTAACTCCATATTGAATAGAGGTTGTCCCTGATGAATTATTGCCAACCATTCCTCCTATCATACAACGATTGGATGTTGATGTGTTAGGTCCAAAAAAGAGTCCGTAGGGTTTTAGATAATTGTTAAGCACATCTCTAACCACTCCTGGTTGAACAGTAACTGTTTTGTTCTCTTTATCAAGAGAGATAATTTTTGTAAAATACTTGGATACATCAACAACAATACCTTTGCCAACACATTGTCCTGCTAATGATGTTCCTGCGGTTCTAGGTATTAATGAGGTGTTATTTGTATTGGCATAAGCAATAAGTGTTTTAATGTCTTGTACTGTTTTTGGGTATGCAACAGCAGAAGGTTTCATACGATAAACAGAAGCATCAGTAGCATAAATAGACGTTGTTAAATCGTCAAAAAACAACTCACCTTCTAGTTGGTCTTTTAGGCTCTTTAGCATATTCTTAACATCTTAATATTTATTTTTATCGTATATATACTATGCATGCTCTTTTTGCTTATATTTATTATTCAACTAAAATAAACATTAAGTAGCTGCGTTAAAACTTTAAAACTTTAAAATTTATGAAAAAATTATTTTTATTAGCCATTGCATTTATTGGCTTTACTACATTATCGAATGCGCAAGATATTTCTCCAAACGCTATAGGTCTTAGACTAGGTGATAGTGACGGATTTGGAGCAGAAGTTTCTTACCAAAGAGGATTAGGTGATAATAACCGATTAGAGTTTGATTTAGGTTGGCGAAGTGGAAATGGATACGACGGTTTTAAACTTGCTGGTTTATACCAATGGGTTTGGAATATAGATGGTGGCTTTAACTGGTATGCTGGTGCTGGTGGTGGAGTTGGTTCATACAGCTTCGATAACAATGATTTTGATGATGAAACATTCATCTTTGCTGCTGGTGATATAGGTATTGAATATAATTTTGATATTCCTTTACTATTGTCACTTGACTTTAGACCAGAGTTAGGCTTTGGAGACTATAGAGACGATGTTGATTTTGATATAGCCTTAGGTATTAGATATCAATTCTAATAATTAAGAAACTACTTTTATAAAAAAACCACCTTGCAAAAGGTGGTTTTTCTTTTTTTACAGTACCATACATTTTTGCAAGGTATCTTTATATATTGCTTCGTATTGCGGAACTATTTTATGAATATCAAACTTAGCTGCTTCTTCCCTAGCGTTTTGCTTAAATGTTGCTAAGCGTTCTTCATCACTTAAAATATGAACTGCATTTTTACTCATACTTTCCACATCATTTACATTACTTAAAAACCCTGTAACTCCTTCAATATTTACCTCTGGAATTCCACCTGTATTACTAGAAATAACAGGAACTCCAGACACCATAGCTTCAAGAGCCGCTAATCCAAAACTTTCAGTTATTGAAGGCAACAAGAACAAATCACTAAAACACAAAATTCTATCAACTTCATTACTATTACCAAAGAAAATAACCTTATCGCTTATTCCTAACTGTTCGCATAATTGTTCAGCAGGTTTACGCTCAGGACCTTCTCCTACCATCATTAGTTTAGCAGGAATTTCCTTTTGAATATTATAAAACACCTTTACAACATCAGTAATTTGTTTTACAGGTCTAAAGTTACTAATGTGGGTAATTATTTTTTCGTCTTCATTAGCCATCATACCTCGTTGACAATCGGTAAACGTATGCTTGTATTTACCAATATCAATAAAGTTTGGAATAACTTCTATATCATTTTTTATATCAAATAATCTTAAAGTGTCCTCTTTTAAACTTTCAGAAACTGACGTTACAGCATCAGATTTGTTGATACTAAATGTTACTGCAGGCTTATAAAATGGATGGTTACCAACAAGCGTAATATCTGTTCCGTGAAGCGTTGTTACAATAGGAACATAAATACCTTCTTCTTGCAACATCTTTTTAGCCATATATGCTGCATAAGCATGAGGAATCGCATAATGCACGTGTAGTATTTCAATACCATGAAGTTTTACCATATCTACCAACTTGCTAGATAATGCTAACTCATAAGGTTGATAATGAAACAATGGATATTCAGGTACATTTACTTCATGAAAGTGTACTTTTGTACTTAATAATTCTAATCGTACAGGTTGACTGTAAGTGATAAAATGTATTTCGTGACCACGTTTAGAAAGTTCTAAACCAAGTTCGGTAGCAACAACTCCACTTCCTCCAAATGTAGGATAACAAACAATTCCTATTTTCATTTTTATTCTATAATCGCTTCGTAAATTAAACGTTGTATTTCGGTTCTAATATTTTCTCTTAAAAGCAAGTTTTTTCCAGCTCTAGGATAGGTTCTATTTGCTAAAAAGATATAAACTATTTCTTCTTCAGGATCTGCCCAAGCATAGGTTCCTGTAAACCCTGAATGCCCAAAACTTTGTAAGGATAAACAACCACAGGTTGGACCTTCTTCACCTAATTGTGGTTTATCAAAACCAACTCCTCTCCTGTTATCTCTATGACAATAGTAACATTTATTGAACTTATCTAAAGTTTCTGTTTTAAAGTATCGCTTACCTCCATAAAAGCCTTTTTGCAAAAACATTTGCATGATTTTGGCAACATCATTAGCATTGCTAAAAATTCCTGCATGACCACCTACTCCATTTTGCATTGCTGCTCCCATGTCATGTACATAACCATGTACTTCTTGATATCTGTAATAGTCGTCAATTTCAGTAGGAACTATCTGTGAGTTACTAAAAAGTTGTGACGGATTGTATGTAGTATAATTTGCTCCCAATGATTGGTAAAAGTGTTCTTGAACTAGTTCATCAAGAGGTTTGTCGTAATAGCTCTCAATATATTTCTTTAAAATATAATATGGTAAATCGCTATACCTATACCTTTGTCTTGATAGTAAATCGCTATCCTTTATGATTTTTTGTATAGAATCAGGATAATCGTGACGTAGATAAACTTCTTCTGCTACTTTAATACTAAAGTTAGGGCTGTATTTTCTTCGGTAGTATTTAGCATCTGGTTTTTTTGTGACGCTATCTAATGTGGCTGCATAAAATGGAATCCAAGGTTTTAATCTTGCATAATGCGATAGCATTTCTTTTATGGTAATGTCAGATTTATTCGAACTTTTATACTCAGGTAAAATTTTAGATAGTTTAGTGTCTAACGATACTGCTCCTTTTTCTTCTAACTCCATAAGCAATGGTAGTGTTGCCAAAATTTTGGTTAAAGAAGCTACATCATACAAATCTTCAAATTTTACTTTGTCATCTCCTTCGTATCTATGTTTTCCAAAGTTTTTGTTGTAAACCACTTTCCCTTTTCTGGCAACTAATAGCTGTATACCAGGAGTCATTTGATTGCTAATAGCATAATTAGCCACTGAATCTAGTTTTGATAACTTTTCAGAACTCATACCAACTTGCTCTGGCAAGCCATAACTCAAGGATTTTATACTGTTATAAGTAATTCCGTCGCCTACTTTAAAATGAATGCCTGTAGACACAGGTAATGCGCCTTTTGCAGCAACAGCTCCAAATACTACTTGAGCAGATTTTTGCTGAGCTATAGTACTGTTTTGGTAACTAACCACAATACCTTCTATGTTTTCAACAGTATGCAAATCGATTAACGCATAAGGACGTGCAAATACGTCTAAAATAACTTTATTGGTTCTTGCAATTTCGTACAACCAAACCAATTCTTGATCTTTAAACTTATAGTCTTTCCAAGGCGAAGCATTAGACTTATGTAACCCAACAATTACTGTATTATAATTTTGAAGTTTAGTAAGTAATTCATCAAGCTTTTCGGCTTTAACATGGTGTACTTTAGTGTATTTTTTTAATTCCTCATAAAACGGAGTACCATCATCATCTCCAAAGCTTACATAAGCAATTTTCTTTTCATCAAGCTTTCGTAATGGTAAGATATCTTCTTTATTGCGCACAACCGTTATCGCATTCTCCATAAGGTTTTCGTACAGCAAATCATCTTTAAGTCTATTTAAGTCTTCAACCAAATTGTGGATTCCTATAGGTGAATACTTATTTAAACCAACTTTATATTTTGCCATCAATATTTTTTTCACCGAATGCGATAATCGTTCTTCAGTAATAATACTATCAGTATAAGCAGTAGCAAATAGTTTTATGGCTTGTTCAGGGTTTTCAGACATTAACATCACATCATTACCTGCTAAAAAGGCTTTTAAATCATTTTCACCTCCTTGAGGCATTTTTGTAGTACTGTTGCCATCTATACCTTTTTCAACATAATCAGCAACACCTTTCATTTCAAGCGCATCAGTAAAAATTAATCCTTTAAACTGAAGTGAGTCTTTTAAAATATCAGTAACAATGTGTTTAGATAATGACGAAGGATAACCTGGTCTTGGTTCTAAACTAGGTACGCTAAGATGTGCAACCATAACACTGCTTAAGCCTTCTTTTATTAGTTTTTTGTAAGGATATAGCTCTATAGAATCAATTCGTTTTTCATCAAATGTAATCGTAGGTAATGTTTTATGCGAATCGCTTTCGGTATCACCATGACCTGGAAAATGTTTAGCGTTTGCCAATACGCCAGCACTTTGCATTCCTTTCATAAATGCTAAAGCTTTTTCGGTAACGTTATCTCTATCCTCACCAAACGAACGATTACCGATAATTGGGTTTTTAGGATTTGTATTAATATCTACTACTGGCGCAAAATTAAAATGCACTCCAAGACGTTTGTTATGCTCTCCTATTTGATAACCTGTTTTTTCAACTAATGCATTATCTCTAATAGCTCCTAGTGTCATATTCCAAGGAAATGCATAAGTAGAATCTAAACGCATGCTTAAACCCCATTCTGCATCCATACCAATTAACAACGGAACTTTAGCAGCAGCCTGCAATTCGTTATTAAGTCTAGCTTGACGTACTGGTCCTCCTTTTGAATAAATTAATCCACCTATGTGTTGGTCTTTAATAAGTTTAACTATTTTGGTTTTTGTCGCTTTATCTTGATTAGAAAACACTTGAACCATAAACAATTGCCCTAACTTTTCTTCCAAAGACATAGCATTGTAAATGCTATCAACCCATTTTTGTTGTGCTTCAACATCTTTATGAAGCAATGGATTTGTTAAATCTTGCTGTGGTAATGCTTGTTGTTTCTCTTCTTGAGCACAACTTATAGTAGTAAAAGAGAGGTATATGATAGATATAAGGGAGAAAATGCATCTCATACATTAAAGTTTTTGGTATAATGAATTAAAAACTATGCCAAAATACCATTTTTACAAAGAAGTTTGAAGGACTTTAAGATAGATTTATAAAGAAGATAATTAACAATATATTATCTACTTGCTTAATTTTAAAATTCTAAAAGCACCTTGAACTACTAATATAAAAACAACCGAACCGATAATTAAATCTGGTTTACCAGAATTCAACCAATTAACTAGAATTCCAGCTACAATAACACCTAAATTAATTATTATATCATTTGAAGTGAAAATCATACTTGCTTTCATATGTGCCTCTTCTTTGCTCTTGGACCTTTGTAAAATATATAGGCAAATACCATTGGCTATCAATGCAAGAATTGACACATAAATCATTGTTGTGAAATTAGGAAGATTTTCTGCTCCAAAAAAACGTCTTAAAACCTCTACAAAACCAATTATTGCAAGTGTAATTTGAAAATAACCAGAAAGTTTAGCTATACTCTTTTTCTTTGTCATTGAGCCTCCAACTGCAAATAAGCTTATACCATACACAAAACTATCTGCAAGCATATCTAAGCTATCAGCTACTAGTCCCATAGATTTCGAAATCAAGCCTGTAGTCATTTCTACAACAAAAAAGACAAAATTGATTACTAGTACTGACCAAAGTACTTTTCTTTGGTTTTTGTTTTCCTTGAATGTGGTTTGACTAGTAGTAATTGTTGAAATTTTCTTTGCTCCTAAATTAAGCTCAGCAATAGATTTTTCGATTAGATTAATTTCTTCTGTATGAAATACAGAAAGCCTTCTATTCGGAATATCAAAGTCTAAATTTGCAATACTTGAAATACCATCTAATTTCATTCTAATGAGATTTTCCTCTGATGGACAATCCATTTTGGTAATTTCAAATACTGTTTTTTTCATTTTACTTTTATTATTCTTCTAATCCAACAAGTCAATATGTCTGTCGTGATAACCCAATAAGTACAATACACCATCCAAACCAATACTAGAAATTGAACTTTGTGCATTATTTTTTACTTTAGGTTTAGCGTGAAACGCTATTCCTAAACCAGCAAGATTTAGCATTGGTAAATCATTGGCTCCATCACCAACAGCAATGGTTTGACTAATATCTATTCCTTCTTTTTTAGCCAATAACTGTAAGTATTCAGCTTTTTTATTGCCATCAACTATTTCTCCAAGATAACCACCTGTTAAGACACCATCTTTAATTTCCAATTGGTTTGCAAACACGTAGTCTATGTCTAGCTTTTTTTGAAGGTAATCTCCAAAATATGTAAATCCACCTGAAAGGATTGCTGTTTTAAATCCGTAGTTGTGTAGTGTATCAATTAATCGTCTTGCGCCTTTTGTAATCGGTAATCTTTCAGCAACGTCTTGTAGCACTTCTTCACGAAGTCCCTTTAATAGCTTCATACGTCTTTTAAAGCTTTCATTAAAATCAATTTCACCTTGCATAGCAGATTCTGTGATAGCTTTTACTTCTTCTCCTACACCAGCAAGTTCTGCTAATTCATCAATAACTTCAGTTTGAATTAAGGTAGAGTCCATATCAAAGCACACCAAGCGTCTGTTGCGTCTAAATATATTGTCTTCCTGAAAAGCGATATCTACATCCAAATCTTTTGAAATCTGAACAAATCTAGCTGTTAGCTCTTGCTTATCATCAATTTTTCCTCGTATTGATAACTGAATTGATGCTCTTGGATATTCTTCTTCTTTAACTAAAGAGGTTCTCCCTGTTAAACGTTTTATAGAGTCAATGTTTAAATTTTTATCAGAAATGATTTTGGTGACTTCTGAGATTTGTTCTGCTGCTAATCGTTCACCAAGAATAGTCACAATGTAACGGTCTTTACCTTGAAGGTTCACCCAGCTTTCATAATCTTCTAAAGAAATAGGTGTAAACTTAGCAGTGATATTAAGTTCATAAGCTTTAAAAAGTAAGTCTTTTAAAACTGCAGCCGATTTTTTACCTGTACCTATTTCAAACAAAATACCTAAGGATAAAGTATCATGAATATTAGCTTGACCAATATCTAAAACTTTTGCTCCATATTGTGCTAAAACACCTGTTAAAGCTGAAGTTAAACCTGGTTTATCTTGTCCTGAAATGTTAAGTAAAAAGATGTCGTTTGCCATTTGAACTATGTATCTCGTTAAAAAGAGAAGTAAAAATGACTAAACTATTTGAATTATAAAAGTTTTGGCGTGTAAAAACAAGGTTAATTTTTCAATTTAAAAATCGACTATGCCAACTCTCGCTTGCAGGTACTTCCCAACTGTCTTTAAACTCAGCAATGTTAGTCACTAAATTATTAAATACAATGGTGTTTTTAGACACAGCTTTGTCTTTAGCCATCTTTTTAAAGTCCATAAGTGGCTTGTATGCTATAAACTCTCCTTGTTTGTAAGACACATTCATTTTATCCATTAAATCTACATCGTACTGCTTTTCTAATTGCTGAATAAAATGCACTGAAGCATCAATACTACATCCTGATGCTTGATTAAAGTTTTGGTTTAATGCGATTACTATAAATCGTTTATAAACAATTTTGTATCCTGATTGAAGATTGCTTCCGTGAGCAGTCCAGTTTTGAATAAACTGACTTAATTGTTCTTCTAATTGAGCAAGCTCTTCGTCATTGAATGAACGGTTGGCTTGGTATATCCAAACTCTAGATTCGTCTGGTAATGTATCAAAATCTACTAGCATTTTTTTGTTTTAATTTATTAAAGCTCCTCGCTATTTGCTATGATTTCAACAATATCAAATACTTTAATATCAGATTCACGTTCTTTAGCTTTAACACCATCAGTCATCATTGTATTACAATACGGACAACCTGTAGCAATTATACTCGGATTTGTTTTAAGTGCGTCTTCAGTACGTAGCACGTTAATGTCCTTATCACCTTTTTCAGGTTCTTTAAACATTTGAGCTCCTCCAGCACCACAACATAAAGCAGTACTTCGGTTGCGTTTCATTTCTACTAAATCAACACCTAAACTTTTAAGTAGGTTTCTAGGTGCTTCATACACCTCGTTAGCTCTTCCTAAATAGCAAGGGTCATGAAACGTAATACGCTTTCCGTTTAAAGTAGAGTCACTTTTTAGTTTTAAACGACCAGAACTCATCAATTCTTCAATAAATTGAGTGTGGTGTAATACTTCGTACACACCACCTAATTGAGGATATTCGTTTTTTAAGGTGTTATATGAATGTGGACACGCAGTTACTATGCGTTTTATTTCGTAAGCATTAAGTATTTCAATGTTAGTCATTGCCTGCATTTGAAACAAGAACTCATTTCCTGCGCGTTTAGCTACGTCTCCAGTATTGCTTTCTTCGGTTCCTAATACTGCAAAATCAACATTGGCTTTGTGAAGTACTTTAACAAAAGCTCTTGATATTTTTTTTGCTCTATCGTCATAACTACCAGCAGATCCAACCCAAAATAAAATTTCTGGTTGTTTACCTTCTGCCATATACTCTGCCATTGTAGGCACTTTTAGTTTCTCGCTCATACCCTAATATTATTCTTCGTTAGCCCAATTTAAACGGTCCATTTGGTTATATGGCCAAGGTGCTCCATTGTTTTCAATATTGGTCATCATATTATTAAGCTCCATTGGAGCAGCACTTTGTTCCATTACTAAATAACGTCTCATTTCTATAATAATTGATAATGGATCGATACTTACAGGACACGCTTCTGTACATGCATTACAAGTTGTACATGCCCAAAGTTCTTCGGTAGAGATATAATCTCCTAAGAGTTGTTTTCCATCATCTTTAAATTCACCTCCATTAGCATCGATATTTTTACCAACTTCTTCTAATCGATCACGAGTATCCATCATGATTTTACGAGGCGATAATTTTTTTCCTGTTTGGTTAGCAGGACATTCGCTTGTACATCTACCACACTCAGTACATGTATAAGCATTAAGTAGTTGTACCCAGTTTAAATCTTGCACATCACTAGCACCGAACTTTGCAGGAACCTCGTCTTCTGCGCCTTCTTCAGGTGCTGCAAATGGATCTGCATTTGGGTCCATCATCATTTTAACTTCGTTAGTAACTGCTTCTAAGTTGTTTAATTGTCCTTTTGGATTTACTTTTCCGTAGTAAGTGTTTGGAAATGCAAGTAAAATATGTAAATGCTTTGAATAGTATAAGTAATTAAGGAACACTAAAATTCCTAAAATATGCAGCCACCAAGCACTACGCTCTATAATATGCAATGTAGATTCTGCTAATCCAGAAAACAAAGGCGCTATGTATTGACTAATCACATTACCTGAATTCATATCTTGAAAATGAACATCGGTAGCATTCATAACTAAAAATAAAGTCATCAATACCATTTCAAAATATAAAATGAAGTTACCATCATTTTTTGGCCAACCTTTCATTTCAGATTTCCAGAAACGTTGTAGTTTAATAACATTTCTTCTAACCCAGAATATTACAACTGATACAAATACTAATGCTGCTAATACTTCAAAAGTGCCTATAAGAACACCATATAAAGTTCCCATTTTTGAAAATAGGCGATGCGTTCCAAAAAGTCCGTCGATAATTATTTCAAGTACTTCAATATTGATAATTACAAAGCCTACATATACAATAACGTGAAGTACACCTGCAATTGGACGTTTTACCATTTTGCTTTGCCCTAAAGCAATCATGGTCATATTTTTCCATCGTTGTGATTTATTATCGCTTACATCAACATCTTGTCCTAGTTTGATGTTACGAATAAGTTTTTTGACATTTTTTGCAAAAAATCCTATTCCAAGAATAAGTGCTATAGCAAAAAGTATGTTTGGTATAAATTGCATAGTAGAAATAATCTAATTCATTTGTTCTTCAGTAGGTGCTTGGTAAGGGATTTCCTTTTTAGATAAAATACGTCTGTATCGTGCAGGATGTAGTTTTATATCTAATAGCAATAACTCCATTTCTTTTGAAGCGCCTTCTAAATTTTTATATAAAGCATCGTCTTTTAATAACTTACCAATAGTACCTTCACCATTATCTATACTAGCCAACACGCTATTGAGTCCGTTAACGGTTTGTTGTAAATTCTTTAAGGTTGCACCTAAATTGGCATCGGCAACTGAATCGGTTATTTTTGACAAGTTATTGGTTAAGTTTTCAGCATTGGCTAACGTACTGTTTAAACTTTCTTGATTGTCTTTTAATAATTTGTTTATGGTTTCAGACGTGCTTTTGAAAGAAGAAATGGTTTGGTTTAAACCAGCAATACTACCTCTTAAATTTGCTTTAGCTTCTTCATCAAACACATCATTTAAATTAGACAGTAACGAATCTGCACTCACCATCATAGTTTCAATTTTCTCTTGTAAAGGAGTTAAACGCTGATTAACCAATTCAGATAAACCACCTTTAACACTAGACTCTAAATACGAACCACTTTTTGCTATTTCGGCATTATCAAACGCTGGTATAATTGCTACTCCTTTTCCTCCTATTAAACCTAAATCGTATAGTTGAGCTTTACTATTTTTAGAAAATTTAAAATCATTGTCAACAAGTAATTTTACCAATAATTTTCCTGATCCATCATCAGTAAAAGAGATATCTTGAACCTTACCTACACTAAAGCCATTAATGGTTACAGGCGTAGAAGGTGCAAGTCCTTCAACATTATCATAAACAGTATAATAGGTTCTTGAAGAATCTAAAAGATTTTCACCTTTTAAGTAATTGAATAAATAAATAAACAGAACAATTCCTGATATGACCAGTATAGCTGTTTTAACTTCTCTTGATATTTTCAATGTTCAGTGTGTTTGGTTACACAAAATTAATGATAAATATATAAAGAATGTTTCTAATTAGAGGTACTTTTAATAGCTTCTGAAACATCTATTTTGTTTCCGTCTCTATAAGCTACTATAAAGCAGGTAGTATAGCCTTTAGCTTTAGCTTCATTTTGAAGTCTTTGCACTTCGTTATAATCTGAAGTATAACCGTAATAATATTTATACAAGCCATCTTCCTTTTTTCTAGAGATATTATCTAGTCCCTTAAAGTTGTAAGGTTTAGGCTCTAGTTGTCTAGAACTTGCTGCTATTTGAACTTTAAACACAATATTTGGGAAGACTTCTTTAGTCTCTGGTATGGTTTCGTTTTCTATAGGTGGTAGTTTATCTGGTAATTTATCAGAAAAAATACTTTCACCTACATTTAATGATAATTCATCTTTATAACTTAAAATAGCATCTCTAATACCTATAGCCATTGATGTTTGACCACTAGAGGAATTTAAAAACTTTCCTTCAGGTTTATAGGTTAAAAAACCAACTTCAATTAACACACTTGGCATATAGGTGTTGTGTAACACCCAAAGACTAGCTTGCTTTACGCCTCTACTTTTTCGTGACAATTTCCCAGAAAAATTATCTTCAATAAGTCTTGCTAATTTAATACTGTTTTCAGTATATACTTCTTGTATTACACCCAAGCCTATTGATGACTCAGGAGAATTAGGGTTAAACCCTTCGTAGTGTATTTCATAGTTAGCTTCTAAGAAAATTACTTCGTTTTCTTTTTTAGCAATTTCAAAGTTTCGTTGCGTATTTGCTGCTCCTAAAACAAACGTTTCGGTGCCATTTGCACTAGAGTGATGTGCATTACAGTGAATAGACACAAACAAATCGGCATCTGCTCTATTAGCAATGGCTGCACGTTCACGAAGCTCAATAAAAACATCTGTTTTACGTGTATAAATTACTTTTATGTCTTTATGTTTTGATAACTCCTTACCTACTTCTAAAGCAATTTTTAAAGCGATATCTTTTTCTTTATAACCACTTCCTAAATTACCAGGATCATGACCACCATGACCAGCATCTAAAACCACTACAAAATGGTCTTTATCCTTTTGAAATGCGTGTGCAGGTGTTAAATAAACTATAAATAATACGATTATGGAAAATATGTACGTTCTCATATGTGTTTAAACGGCTGACTAACTTGGTTTATTTTAATTTTTAAATTTTGGTCGAATTAACTGTAATCACAAAAAAATATATGTAATTTTGGCAATTCAAAAACCGAGCCATACTTTTACAAAAATACATTTAAAAGCATTGCGTACAAACATCTTTCAAATACTTTTTACCCTAAGTTTTACAGTGTTTATTAACACTTTGGGCTTTTCTCAAGATTTACCAAAATCTACCGAACCCATTACTCCAAAAACTGAAAGAGATACTTTGTCGCTAGTATCGGACTCTTTATTTAGTCAACCTTTAAATTTAAAAGAAAACGACTCCATTACTTCTGATAGTATTCCTAAGAAAAAGGAGTTTTTATCCGGTAAGGTTAACTATAAAGCCAAAGACTACGTATCTATAAACCAAAAGGAAAACAAAATATATCTCTATAATCAAGCAGAAGTGTATTATGAAGATATGGAAATAAAAGCTGGAGTTATTGTAATTGACTACAATAAAAATCTAGTGTATGCAGGCCGATTAAAAGATTCTACAGGATATAGTCAAGCTCCTGTGTTTAAACAAGGTCAAAATGTTGTAGAACCTGATTCTATTATCTTTAATACCGATTCTAAAAAAGCATTAATATTTAATTCCAAGACTGAACAAAGCGGAGGAACTATTATTGCTGACTTAACTAAAAAGGAAAACGACTCAGTATATTTTATAAGACGCGGTAAGTTTACCACTTCAGAAAATCTTGACGACCCTGAATATTACTTTTTAATGCGTAAAGCTAAAATTGTACCTGGTAAAAAAGTGGTAACAGGTCTTACCAACATGTTTATTTATGATGTGCCACTACCTATTGGTTTGCCTTTTGCTTACTTCCCAATGACTAAGAAACAAACGTCTGGTGTTATTTTTCCTTCGTTTGGAGAACAGAATGACAGAGGGTATTTTGTACAAAATGGTGGTTACTATTTTGCTATTAATGATTATGTTGATTTAGCAGTTTTAGGAGATTATTACACTAATGGTAGTTACGGAATGCGAATAGAATCTAACTATGCGTTGCGCTACAAGTTTAGAGGTAACTTGAGTTTTAGGTATGAAAACCTAATTAGTAGCGAACGAGGATTCCCTGATTATTCAAAAACTTCGGTTTACAATATAAGATGGTCACACTCACAAGATGGAAAATCTAGCCCAAGTTCGCGTTTTTCGGCTTCTGTAAACTTAGGTAGTAGTAGATATTATCAGCAGTCTATTAATCAGTTAAACTCGTCTAACTTTTTAAATAACACATTATCATCCTCTATTTCATATTCAAAATCTTTTCAAGGCGAGCCACAAGTAAATTTGAATATGACTGCGACACACTCGCAAAACACCAACACTCAGCAAATCAACATGACATTACCTACGTTTCAAGGTAGTGTGAGTAGAATTTATCCTTTTGAACCTAAAGTTGGAACTAAAAAAGGAATTATAGATAACATCAACTTTCAGTATAATGTAAGAGCTGAAAACAGAATTCAAACTACCGATTCGTTGTTCTTTAAAAAAGAAATGTTTGATGATGCCAAAATGGGTGTACAACACAGTATTCCGTTAACCACAAACTTTAAAGTGTTTAAATACTTTAGTATGAGTGCCAGCACAAATTTTGAAGAAAACTGGACCTTTAATACTGTTAGAAAATACTACGATGCAGCTCTTGAGGAAGAAGTAACTATTCAAAAAAACACCTTTGATAGTTTTAGGACTTATAATTTTAGCACAAGTATTGGTACTACTATTTATGGTATGTACGATTTTACCAAAGAAGGAAAGGACACTAAAATTCAGGCGATACGACATGTTATGCGACCATCAATAAGTTATAGTATTAATCCTGCTTTTGATCAATATTATGACACTTATGAAATTGTTGATGCAGATGGAACCACATCTAGAGAAGTAGAATATAGCAGATTTGAACAATCTATTTTTGGATCTCCTAATAAAAACTACGCAAGCTCAATGGGAATATCACTTTCCAACAATATTGAAGCAAAAGTAAGAGATAGGGATTCAACCAAAACAGAACCTAAAAAAATCATACTACTTAACAACCTTAATTTTTCTACGTCATATAATTTTGCTGCAGACTCTATTAAATTAAGTCCTGTACGTATGTCTGGTGGTACTCAAATATTCGATAATAAAATGAGTATTAACTTTGGAGCAACACTTGATCCTTATGCCTTAAACAATAACAATCAACGAATAGATAAGCTCAATATTAATAATGGAGGAAGTCTGTTTAGGTTAACTTCAGCAAGTATAAACATGAGTTATAGCCTTTCAAACAAGAGTTTTTCAGGAAAAAGTGATGACGATAATTCAAACGATAGAGCTATACAAGAGTCCATAAGAAGTGGTGGTCGTGCCGATGACCTTTTTGGTAAACCCGAAGATTTTGCAGACCAACGTTTAACTGATGATGATAGAGATGACAGAGAAGAAAAACCAAGCGAATTATACAACTATGTCATTCCTTGGAACTTGCGTTTAGCCTACGCTGTAAATTACTCCAACTCTGCTAGACAAAACGAAATATCATCACACTCGTTAATGTTTTCTGGTGATGTAGAAATTTCTCCTAGATGGACCGTTGGTGCGTCGTCTGGTTATGATTTTAAAAACAACGGATTTACTTATACGCAATTACGATTTGAAAGAGATTTATTGAGTTGGCGAATGAACTTTAGCTGGATTCCTTTTAGCACCAGAAGTTCATGGAATTTCTTTATTGGAATAAAATCTAGCTTGCTTAAAGACCTTAAATACGATAAGCGTAAACAACGTGACCAACAATTATAATAACTACGTTATGAAAACAATAATCAACACTACCAAAGCTCCTGCTCCTATTGGACCTTATAACCAAGCTACACTTGTAGGAAACACTTTATATACTTCAGGGCAAATTGCATTGCATCCTGAAACTATGGAGTTGGTTTTAGATGACATTCAAACCGAAACCAAGCAAGTAATGGAAAACATGAAAGCGGTTTTGGAAGCTGCAGATATGACCTTTGAAAACGTAGTAAAAACCTCAATATTCATTAGTGATATGAATAACTTTTCAAAGATAAATGAGGTATACGGAACTTATTTTAATCCAGACACTGCTCCTGCAAGAGAAACTGTAGAAGTTGCCAATTTACCTAAGTTTGTAAACGTGGAAATTAGCATGATTGCAGTGAAATAACACGAGGTTCGTTTAACGGTCTTGTGTATGGCTTGTTGCGGGAAATCCGCGAGGATTTTCCGCCGTAACCGAAAGATAGCAAATTGCAATGAATTCCGATTAGGAATTCAGCCACAATGAGCTATACACGTTGTTGGCATTTCGTTGTTTTTATTCAGACTATTAATTATTTGATTCAATTCCGTTTTTTATTTTTCTAGCGTTTGAGTGAATTCGGTCAGCGATTTATTCCGTAAACTTTTTCAATTCCGATTGAGTAAGCAATTCTGCAACTTGCTAAATTCCGCATATTATTCGGTTTTTAAATTTAATTTCCGATTCCACAATCTCTATTTTCCAAATAATATAATTACACTCTTTTAGATTTAAAGAATAAAATTATACCAATTAACAACAATATTATTCCAATTATGAAAAGTAAAAAAGCGATTACAGGTATGCATCCGTGTCTACAAGCCACAGTATTAACAATGTAATTGAGACGAAATATTGAACTTATAATAAAAAGTATCGAAATTATTATATAAACAAAGTGCTTTTTCATAGAATAAGTCAAATAGATTGTTGATGTTTTAAGTGTTTTTACCAATGAATGCTAACGCTGCGCTATGCGTAGTGTGGTTTTGGATTTTAAAAATAGTGAATTTATTCACAAATTTTTAAAAATACAGGTTAAACCACATCAAATTGCGTATAGCTATTGTTCTTGCACGTTTTCACTCGAAGTGCGGTTAAAGTCGATGTTATTTGATATACCTAGTAGCAATTTGGCATAGCGCAGCGTTCAAGCACATTTCCAATGGGGCGAGAATTGCGAAGCAATGTAGCAACATTGGTCGGCTTTAGCCGAATGTGCTTGAACGGTCTCGGCTATGAGTAGTTGCGTGGTTTAACACAAAACTTTGCAAGTACGCACCAAACTGAAAATCTGCGAGGATTTTCGTAAGTATGCGATTACTTACAATTACTTATAGCCATTGTTGGCTACCGTTTTTTATTTTTTTATTTGCATATTAGGGTTAACAACAGGTAAAATAGCTCCATTTAAGAATGTTCCCCTAAAAATTCCATACATAACACCTCTAACAGTAGAAATTGAAATAGAATTCAGCATTGTGACAACACCTTGAGGTAAACTTGGTGCGCTTGTTTTCTCGTCAAAATACTGTTTGAAATTCTCAACATAGTATAAGCAACTTGCATTAACGTGACCTAATTTATCCTTAGAATTGTTATCTAACACATCAATATTACAAGTTACTATAACTAATTCTCTTTCTAAATTAAAACTGTGCTGTGCCTGTAAGTCAAATCCAAATACCGTATTACCATCAATTTTATTTTTTGGTCTTATAATACTCGTATCAAGAATTTCGATACCTTTTATTTGAAAATTAAATGGTTTTTCTTCAGACATAATTTAAGCTTGATATTCTGTGCAATTATTATTAAATGAATTTGACAAATTAATTTGATTAGCATTTAAAATATAATCCAGACTGCTGTATGAATCAAATCCACTTGTTTTATTTTTTAATACTGGAAAACTAAATTCTATAGTAATTCCTTGTTCTGCTGGTTCAAAGAAATTAATCCCTAAAACTTCACCAATTTCTACTAAAGTGTCTTGAGTAAAATTATGAGTTCCACTTAGCCATTTAGTTATTATGCTTAGGCTTTTCATATTCAATGCCTCTAATAATTTGGTATTGTTCCAACCTTTGGCATCCATAGCTTTACGGATTTTTTCAGCATTAAGCATACGTTGTTCGATTTTTTTCATTTCTACAGGCGATATTTCTTCCAAAATATCGTCTATAAAGTCAAAATTCTCTTGTGCAGATTTATTCATAATTATAGTTTTCAATTGTTAAGTCACCTTCAAAATCTAAGCCATCTTCGCTAAACCAAATTTCTTTGTCTTGCATTTTTTCAGTAATTAGTTTTGATAAGTCTCTTAGGATAAAATTTTGTTTCTCTAAATTTTCATCTTCTTGGAAAGTTCTAATGGATTTTGGTTTGTGACCTCCACCTCCAAGTATTACAATTTGAGAGCCGTAACGAACACAATACAATCTTAAGTTACTGTCTTCTTTGTCAAACAATGCG
The DNA here is from genome assembly GCF_004366715.1 of Meridianimaribacter flavus. Classification (GTDB taxonomy): domain Bacteria; phylum Bacteroidota; class Bacteroidia; order Flavobacteriales; family Flavobacteriaceae; genus Gaetbulibacter_B; species Gaetbulibacter_B jejuensis. Next base: position 32,826 of record NZ_SOQZ01000002.1, on the reverse strand, counting down.
CAAACGCCGTCTCCAGGGTTACCTTCGTACAATTTAAAAAAGTCCTCTCTCATACCAGTTTTAAACCCCATAGTTTTTAAACGTCCAACTATATCTTTTATTTCACTTTTAAATGAATTATTCATCATTACGAAATTTTTGAACGCTGTAATTTCTTCATCGTCAATTAATATAGTGTAAACAGAACCCTTTGGTCCACTGAATTGAGGTATTTTAATTAATTGACATTTCGAGAACATACGGCTTGCAAATATATAGTTATTTTACTTATAAGTGAAATATTTATGATTTATTTATATTTTAAAGTATTTTGATTTGCTACAAATGAAATTAATAATCTTCAAAATTTCTTAATGAGTAGAGTGATTTTAAATGGTTGCCAATAATTAGATATGAATTGTTTTAATAATTTATATCGAGAGTTAAACGAAGTTAGTTTTTTTATTTTTAAAATTCAATCTTAAAATTTCATGACATCAAACTTAACATTAATAGCTGTTAATAAATCACTCATAACTCTTTATTTCTTCTTCTAATTCTTTTTTACGCTTTAGTAGTTTACGCATTCTTGTCCTATCTTGAACTTTCCATATGATGTAACTAATAAAACAAATTGAAGCAAATACAATTACAAAAAAGACTACTAAATCATAATACGACACATTTAATTCTGCATAAAGCGGTTTGTCTTTTCCATAATTTGGAGCTACAAAAGAAGCTAAAGTTCCAAAAACAATAAATCTGTTTAAATTTCTTTTAAAAAAATCAGCATCTCGCTTTATGCTATCAATCTTATTTTTTGTTGCCAAAAGTGCTTTTTCCTTATAATATTTAGTCATATTAAAAGCTAATCTATTTGTCGATTACAATATTTAACAATGCCTAATATACATTTTATCGGTCTAACTTATTGTATAAATTGTTAATAAGTCAACCAAAAACATCCACTTGAGTTTTGTATTTTTGATAGTAACCCAATTATATCCATTATGCGCATTGAATATGAAATAAAACTAGGTTTTAAAGATGTTATGATTCGACCAAAACGTTCTACACTAAAGAGTCGTTCACAGGTTAATTTAGAAAGAGAATTTACCTTTTTAAACAGTAAAGTCAACTGGAAAGGCATCCCAATTATGGCTGCCAATATGGATACCGTTGGCACTTTTGATATGGCTTTGGCCTTGTCAAAACATAAATTGTTTACTGCAATACACAAGCACTACTCTATTACCGACTGGAACGTGTTTTCATCTAATGCACCAGAAGGTATTGAAGATTATTTAGCGATTAGCACAGGAACAGGACAACAAGATTCTGAAAAACTAGCTTCAATTTTAAATTTTAATCCGCAATATAAATTCATTTGTATTGATGTAGCTAATGGTTATTCTGAACACTTTGTTGATTTCGTAAAACGCACCAGAGACCAATATCCTGATAAGGTGATTATTGCTGGTAACGTGGTTACTGGTGAAATGGTTGAAGAACTGTTGCTCTCTGGAGCTGATGTTGTAAAAGTTGGTATTGGACCAGGAAGCGTTTGTACCACAAGGGTAAAAACAGGTGTTGGTTATCCTCAGTTATCTGCAATTATTGAATGTGCTGATGCTGCTCATGGTTTAGGTGGACAAATTATTAGTGATGGTGGTTGTACCATTCCTGGTGATATAGCTAAAGCGTTTGGTGCTGCTGCAGATTTTGTAATGCTTGGTGGCATGCTTGCTGGACACAATGAAAGTGGTGGCGAACTTATAGAACGCAATGGTAAACCTTATAAACAGTTTTACGGAATGAGTTCTTCTACTGCAATGGAAAAACATGTTGGTGGTGTTGCCGAATACAGAGCTAGCGAAGGCAAAACAGTTGAAGTCCCTTATAGAGGGAATGTAGAAAACACGCTACAAGATATTTTAGGTGGTTTACGAAGCACTTGTACTTATGTTGGTGCTGAACGCTTAAAGGAACTTACTAAACGCACTACGTTTATTAGAGTTGCCGAACAGGAAAATCAAGTCTATAATCCTTAATTTCTACACATAAAAAAGCACTTTATTAATTTAAAGTGCTTTCATTAAAAGTTCTGCTGTTGCTGGATTGGTAGCTAATGGTACATCATGTACATCGCATAAACGCATTAACATAAGCACATCAGGTTCGTGAGGATGTTTTTCAAGAGGATCTCTAAAAAACAATACCATATTACATTGTCCTTCTGCTACTCTAGCAGCAATTTGAGCATCTCCACCTAAAGGACCAGATAGCAGTCTTGTAACTTCAAAACCTGCTTTTTTTACTTTTTTTCCAGTGGTTCCTGTAGAGATTAAATTTATTTTCTTGCTTAATAATATGTCTTTATGCTGATTTAAAAACTGAACCATTTCAGCTTTCTTACCATCATGAGCAATTATTGCTATTTCCATTGTATTACTAAATTATGAAGCGTTTGTGTGGAAGTTAACCAAACCTTCAATTGGTCTTCTTTCAAAGTTTCCTACTTTAAAGTTTAACTCTTCAGCAACTTCTTTAATTTCATCTTGACAGAAAAATGCTATTGAACCTGCAAAATGTACAGGTGCAGTTTTCAACTCTTCTTTAAACTGAAGAATCATGTTTTTTGCAAATCTCCTAACACCTTTTTTTATTAGTTCTTTTATGTATTCAGAATCTTTATTAAGAATCATAAACTCAGCAAAATTAGCTAAATATGCATTAGGGTTTGGTTGCTTATATAAATTGTATTTGATATAATCGGCTTCTAAATTATACTTATCTCCAAAAGCCACTTTTATTTGCTCTGGCATATGATTATAATAATAATCTCGTATTAATTCTTTACCATAATAATTACCAGAAGCATCATCCATTAAGGTGTAACCTAATGATTTAACACGTTGATGTAATTCTTTACCATCGTAATAACTACAATTAGAACCAGTACCCATAATGCAAACAACGGCAGCTTCATCTGGAGTATTAATAGTAGCTCTTACAGCAGCCATGGTATCTTCTTTTACCTCTACATTTGCTTTTAAAAACAAAGAGCGTAATACTTGGGTAAGTAGTAATCTTGGGTTTTCTGTACCACAACCAGCTCCATAAAAATAAATGTCTGTTACTTGATCTTTAACAGTCATTAATTCTTCGCTAGCTTTAATAATCTTAAAAAGCTTTTTTTCTTTTAATATTGCTGGGTTGAGCCCTTTGGTCCTTATCTTTTCTAGTAATTGGTTACCATTGTTATCTACTGCTATCCAATCGCATTTGGTAGAACCACTATCAACAATTAATATCATAAATTTTATGTAAAAAAAATTCCGTAAAGCACTATAAACTCTACGGAATTAAATTATTATTATAACGAGTGTACTTTTTGAGCTAAGTCAACAAGTTTGTTGGAATACCCAAATTCGTTATCATACCATGATACAACTTTAAAGAATTTTGAATTTAATTCAATAGCTGCATCAGCATCAAATATACTTGTACGAGCATCACTTACAAAGTCTTGAGATACTACTAATTCATCAGTGTAACCCAACACACCTTTCATGTCTCCTTCAGACGCTTTTTTGAAAACAGCTTTAATTTCTTCTAAAGATGTTTCTTTTTGAGTACGAACAGTTAAGTCTACCACTGAAACATCTGCAGTAGGTACTCTAAATGCCATACCTGTAAGTTTACCGTTTAGTTTAGGAATTACTTTACCAACAGCTTTAGCTGCTCCAGTAGATGCAGGAATAATGTTTAATAAAGCACTTCTTCCGCCTCTATAATCTTTACGTGAAGGTCCATCAACAGTTAATTGAGTTGCGGTTGTTGCATGAACAGTTGTCATTAAAGCTTCTTCAATACCAAAGTTGTCGTCTAATACTTTAGCTAAAGGTGCTAAACAGTTTGTAGTACAAGAAGCATTTGAAACAATCTTGTGGTCAGCAGTTAATTCGTTATCATTAACTCCCATTACAAACATTGGAGCGTCTTTACTTGGTGCAGAAATTACTACTTTTTTAGCTCCAGCTTCAATGTGATAGTTAGCTGTTTCTAAAGTTGTGAAAATACCTGTACACTCAGCAACGATATCTACTCCAGCTTCGTCCCATTTTAAGTTTTTAGGGTCTCTTTCAGCAGTAATTCTTACTGTTTTTCCATCTACAACTAAGTTTCCATCTTTAACTTCAATTGTACCATCAAATCTACCATGAACAGAGTCATACTCTAATAAGTACGCTAAGTGTTCTACGTCTAGTAAATCGTTGATTGCTACAACATCTACATCTGGTCTGTTAATAGTTGCTCTAAAAACTATTCTTCCTATTCTTCCGAATCCGTTGATTCCTAATTTTAAATTTGACATATTCTTATTTTAAGGTTTAAGTGGTCATGATATCTGACACACGTAGTAATTCTAAATTAATTTTTGATTGTCCTTTTATAGCTTGGTCTAATGGTGTAAGTGCCATTTTATCATTGAGTAAACCAACCATGTAGTTTGATTTTCCTTCTAAAAGGCTTTCTACAGCTTTTACTCCCATTCTACTTGCTAATACTCTGTCAAAGCAAGAAGGTGAACCACCTCTTTGCATATGACCTAAAACAGATACTCGTACTTCGTATTCGGCTAAGTTTTCATCAACGTAGTCTTTAAGCTCAAATACGTTTTTACCTATTTTATCACCTTCAGCAACTACAACAATACTTGAAGATTTTCCTGAGCGCTTACTACGACGTAAAGACTCTAGTAAACGTTCTAATCCTAAATCTTCTTCAGGTATTAAAATTTCTTCTGCTCCTGCACCAACTCCAGCGTTTAGTGCTATATGTCCAACATCGCGTCCCATTACTTCAATAAAGAATAAACGGTTGTGTGAACTTGCAGTATCTCTAATTTTATCAATGACATCTACTACAGTGTTTAAAGCAGTGTCATAACCTAAAGTGTGTGAAGTACCAAAGATATCGTTATCAATAGTTCCTGGAATTCCCATTACTGGAAAATCATATTCACTACTAAAAATCATTGCTCCTGTAAACGTTCCGTCACCTCCAACAGCAACTAGCGCATCAACATTAGCTTCTTTAAGTTTTTCGTAAGCTTTTTTACGACCTTCTACAGTTCTAAATTCGTTTGATCTTGCCGATTTTAATATGGTACCTCCTTTGTTAATAATGCCTTTTACACTACGAGCATCCATTTCTTTAAAATCGCCTTCAATCATACCTTGATATCCTCTATAAATTCCTACACAATTTATATTATGATATGCACAAGTTCTAACTACAGATCGAATTGCTGCATTCATTCCTGGAGAGTCTCCACCTGATGTTAAAACAGCAATTTTTTTTATGTTTTTATTCATTAAATTCGACATTATAAAAAGTAAACTTAGCAAAGATATAGCAATAAAAATAAGGTTTCTGCAAATTTTTATCGGTATGTTAAAATTCAAACGATTTCGTTAACAAAAAAATTAAAAATGTGAAAAAGTGAGTTGAAAAATCAGTCGTTATTTTGCGAATCTGACTTCAAATTGATGTAATCTGGGAAGTTGTCGTCTTTCTTTTTTGGGCCATTATCAGATGTCTTTTTTGCATTCTTTTTCTTTTTATTCTTTCCAGAAAAAATAATGTTGATTAACTCTTTAAATGTATCAAATTCGACATTGTATGATAAACCTGCTCCTTGTGTGTATCCAATTTCTTCTCCAAAGTTTCTAATGCTGTTTTCTCTATTAAAAAACGTTGCCGAAAGCGTACCATCATCATTTAATAGTACTTCTATCTCAGCATCACCAGCAATTACTGTTTGGTTAACACCACCTATTGGCACACCAACCTTACCATTAAAGAATACTTTATCATTAATTTTAGTGCTTAATGTAAAGCCTAATCTATCATCTGTTTGATAGTCTGGAGTTTGCTCTCCAGGTTGAAGATTGACACCTATTTGTAGTTTACCATCTTCGTCTTCAAACAAGCTATTAAATAAACTGTTTACTCTATCTGCAATGGTACCATAGGCTTGTTGACCTAAACTGATTTCACTAGCAAATGCACCAAAAGACAATAAGTTTAAGGCTTGAAACTCTCTACTTTCTCTTGTTTCTAATCGATATTCTAACTCTGATTTAATTGTAGAGTCTACATTAGGAAAACTAAATGCAAAATTAGGTTCAGGTTGTTCCAATTGTCCTGTTAGGCTTATTTCGACATTTACATCAATACTTCTGTTAATTGGGTTGTCTAATAATACTGAAGGATTAGCAGATGTACTATAAATTGCTTTTAAGTCTATTTGTGCTTTCATTGGGTCGCCTTCCCAACGAATACTTCCGTTTGGTTCAACAACAAGTTCTTTTTGTATTAAACCTCCATAAGCAAAATTGTAAACACCTTTGTTTACCACAAAGTCTCCCCACATATTAAACTTACCATTGGTGTTTATTTCAAAAAATAAGTATCCGTTTCCTGAACCTTGAATAGTACTACCAGAGTTTCGGTCTATAACAATTTCAATATCAGCATCAGGAGTTACAATTAGGTCAAAATTGAGTTCCAATCCTTTTATTTCGGTCTCAACATACTCCTCTCCTTTTCTGCGTGCTTCCTTTTCTTCAGGACTTAAAAAGTGAATGTATGAGTTGTCTCCATAAGTTTCCAAGTCGTTAAGTGGTACTTTAAAGACAGTTCCTTTTTCGGTACTTCCTTCAAAGTCAATAACCAATTGGTCTGTTGGCCCAGAAATGCTTGCAAAACCTCTTGCAAATGCGGTTCCATAGTAAAGTGCTTCTTCGTCATCATCAGTATTTAAAACTAAGAAACGATTGGTTTCTAAATCTAGCCCTAGAGTCCAATCGGAAAAACTATTATGACCAATAAATCCATTAAGTGTTGCTTTAGAGAAATATTCAGAATCTGTTAAAACCACATCATTGAATATAAATTTTTGCTCTTTGAGCTCTACTTCAGAATCAAAATCAAAACTGTAATCTACATTTAAATAAGGGATACTCAATCCTGCATTATCTAATAACAATCGACCATTTATATCAGGGTTTTTGAGATTACCAGTTACAGTTGCTCGTCCTGTTGCTAAACCACGAATATTGGTAATAACACCTTCTCCAAAAGGATCTAGCGGATTAAGTAAAAATTCATCAAAACTTAAGTTTAAATCTATATATGATGAGTCGCCAACATCAATATTACCATTAGCCACAAAGGATTTTACATTATCATTAATAAGTTTAACATCAACCTTATAATTGGTTAGAGATTGATTTCCTGTAATGTTAGCACTTAAAGACCCTAAATCATAATCATTTGCCTTAAGGTTAGTGATGTCGAGGTTTGATGTTGGTAAGTACACACCATCTTCTTGTAGAATATTTACCTTTCCATTTACTAAACCTTCAAGGTTTAAACTATCAATTCTTGGTGTTATTTTTAAAAGGTCAACATCAGTAAATCCTAGGTTTATATTTTTGTAGGTAGAATCTCTAACCACACCTGACAACTCAATTTGCTCATTGTAATTATTCATTACTAGCTTTTCAATATCAAACTCTTTAAAGTCTCTATCAAAAACTATTTTATGCAGATTATCTTTTTCGTCATTAATATTCCAAGTGTTGCCTTTAAAAACGACATCTGATTTTCTAAATCCTATAACCGATTTGTTATTCTCATCAACAGTGTAATACATATTAAGGTCAAACTCATCTGTATTGTCCTTACCTCCTTTAAATTCAGATTTTACAAAAAGCGTATCGCGTTGTGTAACGTTAATTAAACTGAATTTAGACACATTATAATACTTTGTGTTGAGCGAATCGATTTCTACATAAGTATTAAATAAAGGGTTACTGTTATCGATACTTAACGAAATGTCGTTAGCAAAATAATCAAACAAACGTATTTGAGGCGACTTGAATGTTAGCTTAAAGCCTTTTTCATCACTCTCTACTCTACCTTTTACAAAAGTGTTCTTACCAAGTTCTAAATCGTGATAAAAGGCTTCAACTACTTTATTGTAGATTTTAAAATTAAAGTCCATGTACTGGTTACCTTCAATTTTATTAGGAACGTAGTTGGTATAAATACTTCCCACTGAATTTTCAACTAGCTTACCAATATCCTTAAACTTGAAATCGCCACTGATAGTACCTTCAATAATATCAGGAGAATTTATAGCTATTGTTCGTTTTTTATTTTGAAATGTAGATGAGATGTCAAAATCTTCAAAATAGTATTCGTCATTTTGATTGATGTAGGTGGTGTTTTTAAAATTTAAACTACCATAAGCATCATCAATCCCTGAACCTTTCATTGACATTTCAACATTTCCTTTAAATACTGAAATACTGTCGGACTTAATAAAGTTTAATGCATTAAGGTTTGCATACTCAACATTAGCTTTAAAATCTAAAGCTTTAATCTCATTAGATAAATCTGCTAAACCATCAAACGTGAACTTGAAATTTTTGTCAGTTGACTTTAAAAGACCATTATAAATATTATTCCCTAACTCTCCTGAAACGGTTATGTGTTGGTAATTGTAGTCGTTAAAATCCAATTCATAAATCTGACCTTCAATGTTGGTGTAAAGGTTTTTTAACGTAAATCCTTTTCCGTCCACATCAAGGTTAAATGAGGTGGTTTTTATTTCAGGATTATCTAGCAATTTTCCTAAATCAAAATCATTAAACACCACATTACCTTTATAACTCGCGTTGTCAATATCATTAACACGAGTCATTTCTAGATTGGAACTTATTTCACCCAAATCTGTATAAATATCTAAATCGGCATCAATAGTTGTAGATGTTATGTGAGATGTACCATTGATATTAAAATCTCCAAGTTTAGAAAATATTGAAGGAATAGACTCTCCTAATATATTTGGTAATAATGCTCTTAAATCGTAGTAATTTGATGAAAGGTTATCAAACTTTCCGTCCATTGAAAAGTTATCATCTTCGCTATTAAACAAGTTTTTAAAATTGATGTTTCCGTAAATTCTAGTACGCGAACTTGTATTAAGCTTTAGCTCTTCAGCATAAAGATCATTAAGTGTTCCTGACAAATCAACGGTAAAGTTTGCTTTTTGAGAAACACCAAACTCGTTATAAAATGTATTAAGGTCGTTTAAAAACAGCTCTGAATCTTCAAAATTTGCAGTGACATTCACCTTATCGGTAAACTCTTGTAAATCTTCACGCTTATAATCAAATCGTACATTTCCGTTAAGATTTGAGTTTTCAGTTTTTATACTCAAATCGTTAAACGACATATGGTCTAATGTGTACTCAAAATTTGTAACCATATTTTGAATTGACAATCCTCTACTATCTCTAAACGATAAAGTATTGATTCGAGCACTTACATCACTTGCATCAATCAAAAAGTCAGTTGCATTAATGTTAAGGTTATCAAATTCAAGTATTTTTTGGTTTTCCTTGTTTTCATCTAGCATTCTAAACGTACTATTATAAATAGACACGTCACTGGATGAAAGTAAAAATCCACTTTTTTCATTACTAGGATTTTCTTCATCAAACCTTGCAACAAACACATCTAAATTAGTTTGGTCTTCGCCTTTGTAAGTTTTTATATTAAAGGTAAGGTCAATAATATCAATATCTCCAAAGGCAAGTTTGCCATTGTAAAGATTTCTAAAATTAATGATTGATGTGTTTAATTCGGCAATATTAATAAGCGTATCTTTTTTGTAGTCTTCAACATAAATATGCTTTAACTCTACATCTCCATTAAACTGTAATCCTACTTTTTCAATATTGATATTTGTACCAAATTCTTCGTTAACCAGTTTTGTTGCATGTTTACCTAAACGCGTTTGTACAGCAGGAATAGAAAGTATCAACACCAAAATGATGAACAATAGCAAAAGAATTGCCAGGAGCTTTGATACTATTTTTAAAAATTTTTTGATACGTTTTAAAGTTATAACTTTGAAGCCAAAATTAACAATTATTGTGCCTAATTTATATTAATGGCTTCACAAAATATTTACATACTAGCAATTGAGTCATCTTGTGATGATACAGCAGCTTCGGTTATGCTTAACGGAAGGATTTTAAGCAATGTTGTTGCAAACCAAAAAATTCATGAAGAATATGGAGGTGTTGTACCAGAATTAGCCTCGAGAGCACATCAACAAAATATAGTTCCTGTTGTACAACAAGCACTAAAAAAAGCAGGTGTTGAAAAATCTCAGCTTAATGCTATTGCTTTTACTCGTGGTCCTGGTTTAATGGGCTCGCTACTTGTAGGAACCTCTTTTGCAAAGTCATTGGCTTATGGTTTAAACATTCCTTTAATAGATGTTAACCACATGCAAGCACATATTTTAGCTCATTTTATTGATGAAGAAGATTTTAATAAACCTGAATTTCCGTTTTTAGCAATGACCATTTCTGGTGGACATACACAAATTGTAAAAGTGTCTAACTACTTTGACATGGAAGTTATTGGAGAAACTATTGACGACGCTGTTGGTGAAGCTTATGATAAAAGTGGAAAAATATTAGGCTTGGGCTATCCTGCTGGTCCTGAAATTGACAAAAGAGCACAACAAGGAAACCCAAAAGCGTTTAAGTTTACCAAACCTAAAGTTGACGGATTAAACTTTAGTTTTTCTGGTCTTAAAACTGCAATTCTTTATTTTATTCAAAAAGAAACCAAAGCAAACCCAAATTTTATTGAAGAAAATCTCAATGATATTTGTGCGTCTATACAATATACTATTATTGGTATTTTAATTGATAAACTGAAATTAGCCAGTAAAGAAACTGGTATCAAACACATTGCTATTGGTGGTGGTGTGTCTGCAAATTCTGGCATACGAAAAGCACTAAAAGATGGCGAGAAGAAATTTGGCTGGACTACCTATATTCCAAAATTTGAATACACCACAGATAACGCTGCAATGATTGCTATTGTTGGGCATTTAAAGTTTTTAGAGGGTGAATTTTCACAAAACAATGTTGTTGCCTCTGCTCGATTAAAACTATAAATCATGCAAGCTACTTTTAGGATTTTTGAACTTTTTAGTTTTGATTAGTTTAAAATAAAAAGTGGCTCAAAATCAAGTTATAAACAATCAATTCTTAAAAACTTAAAACCTAAGACCTTTTATGTTTCAACAATAGGTTTAATTTTGAACTGAAACCTTAACAATCCTACATTATGACAAAAAACTTACTGTGTATTGCATTTGGCTTTTTTACAATGATTGCTGTTGGGCAAAATAGCATCGAAAAGAAATTAGATTCTATTGAAGATGAAACGCTTGCTACCAAATTTATTGAAAGCAATAAAGCGCTTAAAGGAAAAATTATAACCTTCAATAAAGAAAAACATAATACCAGGTTAGCCAAAGATCTTTTTAAGCTTAATAAAGGTGGAAAAAAAGTCTATAAAAACGAAATGGATAAAACCCATTATAAGGTTATTGAAAAACAAGAGATTCCGTATTATAGAGTGAGTTATATTTTTCTTGATGGCAATAAAAAATCAATGGAAGATATTGATGACATGAGAGCTGATATTATCTCAAAATACAATGAAGGCTACCGTTTTAAAGACCTTGCAAAACACTACTCAATGGATGATAATGCAAAACGTGGAGGTGATTTAGGGTGGTTTACACAAGGTGATATGTTTCCAGAATTTGAAGATCAAATTATTAATGGAAAGCATAGTGTAAATGATATTTTTTCAGTTGATGTGCCAACTCAAAACGCTTATTACGTAGTCGTAAAAACGTATGACACTAAGCTTATTGAAGAAATTAAAGTGCTTAAAATTACCGAACCAACTTACTAATAATGCAGTTATTTTATAATCCTGAATTAACTGAAGACGCTGTTCAAATTACGTTTCCAAAAGATGAAAGTCGCCATATTATAAAGGTATTGCGAAAATCGGTTGGAGATGAACTCCATATTACCAACGGAAACGGTTATATATTCACTGCCAAAATACAGGTAGCAGATATAAAAAACTGTATGGCAGAAATTATATCTAAAACCCTACAGCAAAAACACAACTACAATTTGCATTTAGCGGTTGCTCCAACAAAAATGAATGATAGGTACGAGTGGTTTTTAGAAAAAGCTACCGAAATAGGAATAGACACCATCACTCCTATTATTTGCGACCATAGCGAACGTAAAGTCATAAAATCAGAGCGTTTTGAAAAGATTATTCAATCTGCTACAAAACAGTCGTTGAGTGCTTTTATGCCAAAATTAAATGACGCTATATCGTTTAAAAGCTTCATTTCTCAAGAGTTTAACGGACAAAAATTTATTGCACATTGTGAGGAGCTTGATAAAAAATCTTTAAAAGACCTTTTAAAACCAACTCAAGACATCATTATACTTATTGGGCCAGAAGGTGATTTTAGTGTTAAAGAAATTGAAATGGCACTTCAAAATAATTTTATTCCTGTAACTTTGGGAGACACAAGATTGCGTACAGAAACTGCTGCAATTGTAGCTTGCCATTCTGTAGCTTTTGTAAATCAATAATATGAAGCACCTAATTTTAATCATCGTTTTTCTATACTCTACTTTGGGTTTATCTCAAGAATTAGCTGTTTTAAAATATAAAGGTGGTGGCGATTGGTATAGTAACCCAACAGCATTACCTAATCTTATTAACTTTTGCAATAACAACATTAATACTAGAATAAATCCAAATCCGCAAACTGTTGAAGTCGGTAGCATTGATATTTTTCAATATCCATTACTGCACATGACAGGACATGGAAATGTGTTTTTTAGTGATGAAGATGCCGAAAACCTTAGAAACTATCTTATTTCAGGAGGTTTTTTACATATTGATGATAACTACGGAATGCGACCTTATGTTACTGAAGAACTTAAAAAGGTGTTTCCTAACGCAGAATTGATTGAATTGCCAAAATCACACGATATATTCAATATTGCTTATAAATTTCCTGACGGTTTACCAAAAATTCATGAACACGATGGCAAACGTCCGCAAGCTTTTGGTATTTTTCATGAAAGTAGATTGGTTTTACTGTTTACTTTTGAAAGCGATTTAGGTGATGGTTGGGAAGACCCAGAAGTTCATAACGACCCACCAGAGGTAAGAGAAAAATCTTTAAAAATGGGAGCAAACATTGTAAAGTATGCTTTTGAAAACTAATTTAATTTATGAATGATATTCTGAAAATAATATTTTCAATATTTGATTTTTATTCAGAATATTCTTTAAATAAAGATTCGCATAGTAAATTAACAAAGAAGCAAAAGAAGATTGCTTATTTAGTTGCTACATTATGCATTGTAATACCTATAATTATTATATTTATTATTGAAATTAATTAGTATTTTTGATATTATGCATTTTAATTCGCAAAATCCATTTAATTTTGAAATACCTGAAGAAAAATCTACATCACTAATTTTAAGATTTACTTTTTTTCTATTAGGAATCTTTTTTATCATCCTTCCTCTTTATTCTATAAATAATCATGTTTTTAAAACAAATGAAGTAACCATAATTTTAGATTGTGATCATGATTTTTGTAAAACGGATTCAGGTTGCTTACTAATTTCGTATTAATTTTTATCCATTGCAATTAGATTATTACTCAAGCAACTTTGCAAAACGTACGTTCCCAATAACAATTGTTTGCGATAACATTAACAACGCACCAAATATTGGCAGCTTGTTTAGAACAGCTGATGCTTTTGGAATTGAAAATATTGTGTTTTGTGGTGAAGGCATTACCATTGGCAGAAAAGTCACTAAAACTTCACGCTCAACCGAAAAGTTTGTAAACTACGAGTTTGCAAAAAACACGCTCGAGATAATAACTTCCCTAAAAGCCAAAAGTTACCAAATAATTGCTTTAGAAATTACATCTATTAGTAAACCAATACATAATCATCAATTTGTACAAAATCAACCTATCGCTCTAATCATTGGAGATGAAAATTTTGGTGTTTCAGAGTCACTTTTAGAACAATGTGACCACGCATTGCATATTAATATGTTTGGACAAAACAGCAGTATGAATGTGGTACAAGCCACAACAATTGCTTTATATGAAATCACCAAGCAATTAATGTAGTAGATTTTATATCTTTACTTTATGAATTCAAAAACTATTTCCAACGGAATTTTACGCGCATTAGCTATTGTTTTAGGCATAGCGCTAACATTGTTTTTTTTGTATAAAATTCAAGCCGTAATAGTTTACATTGCTATTGCAGCTGTTATTTCATTAATCGGTAGACCTATAGTTTTATTTTTAAGAAAGAAATTAAAATTCAATAATACTGTAGCTGTTATTACTACAATGGCTATTTTTTTAGGGCTTTTAATTGGGCTCATAGGATTGTTTATTCCTTTAATTACTAAGCAAAGTCATAATTTGTCATTATTAGATATTGATCAGTTACAGAGTAACATTCAAGATTTATACCATCAGGCACTCACCTATTTTGAAATTAATAATATTGATGTTGAAAAGTCTATAAAAGAATCTAATCTTTTAAATAAGATTGATTACGCACTAATTCCTAATTTTTTAAACTCGCTAGCTAGTGGATTAGGTAGTTTTGGAATTGGACTGTTTTCGGTTTTATTCATTTCGTTTTTCTTCTTAAAGGATAGTCGTCTTTTTGAAAACGGAATTATGACCTTTATTCCAGACGATAAGGAAACTAGATGGAGCAATTCTTCAACCAAAATTAAAGACTTGCTTTCGCGTTATTTTGTTGGCCTTATATTTCAAATTTTAATTCTGTTTATAATTTATACTATTGGATTATTAATAATTGGTGTTGAAAACGCTGTAGTTATTGCTTTTTTATGTGCATTACTTAACCTTATCCCTTATGTTGGTCCTTTGGTTGGAGCTGCTTTAATGATTACGCTAACAATGACAAGTAATCTTGGTGCAAGCTTTAGCGAAGTGATTATGCCAAAAACGTTTTGGGTACTTCTAGTTTTTATTATAGGACAACTGATTGATAACTTTGGAAGTCAGCCAATAATTTTCTCAAAAAGTGTAAAATCCCATCCATTGGAAATTTTCTTGGTTATTCTAATTGCTGGAATCCTTTTTGGTGTTGTAGGTCTTATCATTGCAGTACCTGCTTACACTGCTATAAAAGTGATTTTAAAAGAGTTTCTTTCAGAAAATAAAGTCGTAAAAAAACTTACTAAAGACTTGTAGTTTTACTTTGAATAAAAATATTTTAAATACTATAAATCAAGAATTTATAAATGAAAACATAAATTCTAACACTGCCGATTTATTATTAAAAAAGAATCATCATTCTGATGTTGACATAAAACTACTAGTAGAGCAAATAGAAGCAAAAAAACGCTGTAAAACAAAGCTTCCAACATGGTTTAATACCAAAAAAATATACTATCCAAACAAGCTAAATATTGAGCAAACATCTTCTGAAATAACTGCTAAATATAAATCGAGTTTAATAACTGGTGATTCTATCATAGACCTTACAGGAGGTTTTGGAATTGACTGTTATTATTTTTCAAAAAAATTCAAAGAAGTTACTCACTGCGAAATTAACAGTGAGCTTTCTGAACTTGTCTCGCATAACTATAAAAAACTAGGAGTTAATACTATTGAAACGATAACTAATGATGGAGTTTCTCAATTATTAAACAATAATAAAAAATACGACTGGGTTTATATTGATCCTTCAAGAAGACATGACACAAAGGGTAAAGTGTTTTTTTTAAAAGATTGCCTACCTGATGTACCAAAGCACCTTAACACTATTTTCAATCATACTAATAATGTAATGATAAAAACCTCTCCATTATTAGATATATCAGTTGGAATTAGCGAACTGAATTACGTGAAAACCATACATGTTATTGCTGTTAACAACGAGGTTAAAGAGCTACTTTGGATTTTAGAAAAAGGATTTGAAGCAGAAACCACGATTAAAACAGTAAACATTAATAAAACTGCTGAAGAAACATTTGATTTTAAATTAAATGAAGAACAAGCAATAACAACCAACTTTAGTGAGCCACTAACCTATTTATACGAGCCCAATGCAGCAGTATTAAAATCTGGTGGTTTCAAATCTGTTTCAAAACAATTAAATGTTTTAAAGCTTCATCAACATACTCATTTATACACTTTACAAGACTTGGTTGAATTTCCAGGAAGACGCTTTAAAATTGAACGTGTATTACCATATAACAAGCAGCTCCTAAAAAAGGAGCTGCATGAAAAAGCTAATATCAGTACTCGAAACTTTCCTGAAGCGGTTCAGCAAATTCGAAAAAAATTCAAAATTAAAGATGGAGGCGATACTTATGTCTTTTTTACAACAAACCTTCACAATGAAAAAATTGTGATTATTTGTAAAAAAGTATCTTAAAGTGATTCAGGTGTTGCTGTTGTTAGCAAGTTATCTGGTCCAATCTCCATATCAAATTCCATACAAGCGCTCATGTTATAAGCAACTTTCAAGTCGTTTATGTTTGGATCTTCATTGGTAATTGAAAAAATAATATCTCCTTGATCAAAAGTTTTCCATGAAGAACTTTCTCCTGGAGCTAAACTATACTCACTGTCCAATAATGTTCCATCAATTGTAAGTATTTCAAAATCGACAATAACAGTTCCATTGTTTGTTATTCTAGCTGTTGGATTAGAACCACTACATGTAGTAGATTCTGTTACAGTTTGAATCTCTTCTTGAACTATCAATGATTCTGATTGTGAATTGTCTATAGATTCTATAGAACAATTAAAAAATGTAGTACATACTATTGCAAAAGCAATAGCTTTGTTGGTTAAGTTAGGTTTCATTCGATTTGGGGTTTAAATGAAAATATTTGCAGCAAATATATGTTAAAAAAGTTCTCAACTGGTCAAAATATTCGATAAAGTGTTTAATTTATTCGACAAATAACCATTTTTTAAGCATTTGATTACCATTTTTTAACATAAATAAGTAGTTTAGCGTTCTCTTTTTCAATTAATTATAAGTCACAATTAACACAAAAACTTAGATTAAATGAGTTTGATTGATGACTAAAGCTATAATCATCATTATATTCGCACAAAAATTGACAACATGTTAAAAGCTGTATTATTTGATATGGATGGTGTAATTGTAGACACCGAACCTTTACACCATAAAGCTTACCATTCTATGTTTTCAGACTTTGGTTTAAATGTTACCACTGAACACTACGAATCTTTTACAGGACAATCCACAAAAAATGTATGTAAAGCTTTATGTACTCATTTTGGTTTAGATGAAGATCCAGTTGACTTAGAACTTACTAAACGTAAACATTTTAACACCTTATTTGACACTGACAATAGCTTACAATTGTTAGATGGCGTTTATGAGCTTATTAAGGATTATCATGACAATGAGATCACTTTAGTTTTAGCCTCTTCAGCATCTAGAAGCACTATAAACAAGGTATTTGATAAATTTGACCTTGATAAATATTTTAAAGCAAAAATTTGTGGTGCAGAACTAAAAGCTTCAAAACCACATCCTGAAATATTTTTGAGAGCCGCAGAACTTTCTGGTCATGATAAAAAGAACTGTATTGTTATTGAAGATTCGACAAACGGTATTTTAGCAGCAAATGCAGCTGATATTTTTTGTGTTGGATACGATAGCAAACACTCAAAAAATCAGGACTACTCTAAAGCTAATAAAGTGATTAGCAGTTTTAATGAGATAAACTATGAGGTTTCGAAATATTTTTTTGAATAAAAAGTTTAAAAAATAGTTGCGTTCTTTATAATGAAAAGTTACATTTGCATCCGCATTTAAGGAACGTTCTTTTTATAATGCATTGGAGAGGTGCCAGAGTGGTAATGGAGCAGATTGCTAATCTGTCAACGCGTAAGTGTTGCCGGGGTTCGAATCCCCGTCTCTCCGCAATTTTCGGGGTGTAGCGTAGCCCGGTTATCGCGCCGCGTTTGGGACGCGGAGGTCGCAGGTTCGAATCCTGCCACCCCGACTTTATTCAGAATCGATTAGATTCTTGAAGGGTCGCGTAGCTCAGCTGGATAGAGCATCTGCCTTCTAAGCAGACGGTCACAGGTTCGAATCCTGTCGCGATCACAAAAAGCCATATCGATTGATATGGCTTTTTTTTTATTCAGGATATTCTATTCTTAAATGATAAATGTTAGCGAGTTTACTTTTTAGAATTTTTTTGATAGATTGAATTTCCTTGAAAGTAATGTTAGCATTTAAAAACTGACCACTTTCCATTTGCTTACTTATAATGTTTTCAACAAACTTATCTATTTTAGTAGATGTAGGTTCTTTTAAACTCTTTGAAGCAGCTTCAACACTATCGCACATCATAAGTATAGCTGTTTCTTTGCTGAATGGTTTTGGTCCAGGGTATCTAAAATCATCTTTTTCTAAATCTTCATTTAATTCTCTTTCTTTTAAATAAAAATAGTACACCAAGCTTGAACCATGATGTGTTCTAATAAAATCAATAACTCTATCAGGAAGATTATTTTTTTTAGCAATTTCTATTCCATCAATTACATGGTCAATGATAATTTTAGCACTCTCTTTAGGCGATAATTCGTCATGAGGATTAATTCCTGTTGATTGATTTTCTGTAAAGTAAGTAGGATTTTTCATTTTTCCTATATCGTGATATAATGCTCCTACTCTTACCAACATTGCGTTGGCTCCTATCTCGTTTGCACACGCTTCGGCTAGATTTGCAACGTTTAAGGAGTGATGAAACGTTCCTGGTGCTTTATTTGAAAGCTCTTTCAGTAATTTTGTATTTGTATCAGATAATTCCAACAATGATACGTCAGATACTAAACCAAACACTTTTTCATAGATATATATTAACGGTTGCACAAACAAGGTTGCTAAACCGCATAAAATGAATAAACCAAATGTTTCTGGTTGAATATTGGTTATACTTCCTTCATGAATTACAAAAAACGCAAAATATGCTATAATGTATATGAGGGTAATTTGACCAACAGATATGAATAGATTTGCTCTTTTATACAATTCAGAAACTGTAAGTATGGTTACAATTCCTGCAATAATTTGCAAAAACATATATTCATAACTATTAGGGACTATAAAACCTAATAATAAAACTGTTAGTACATGAGCAAATAAACCTAAACGTGCATCAAAAAATGCTTTTAAAACCAGTGGTAAAACACATAACGGAACTACATAAACATATTTAGCATTGTAATTAATTATCAATGTTGTAAGCAATACCATTAAAATAATATTGAAGAAAATAAATGTCACCTTAGTGTTATCTAAAAACACCTTCATTCTATATTTTCTTAAAAACAGTAACAGCATCAATAACGCTAAAGCAACTAGTAAAGCATAGGCAAAAACTACCCAATTATAGTTAGACTCACTCCAAACTTGAGATTCATATTCGGACTCTAAAGATTTTAAAACATCGTATTTTTTACCTTCAACAAGTTCTCCTTTTGATATTAACAGTGTTCCTTTTTCAACACTTCCTCTTGTTGGTGATATTCTATTTAGTTCTTCTTGAAGCGCATTATCAGTTATTGAACTATTTAAAGTTAAATTTGGCTTTACGATATCAAAAAACAAAGACACAAAATTTGTTGTATAACTTGCGTTATTAGAGTTTTGTAAAGCCTTTTCTAATATAGACCTAAATGCATCAGTTTTTGTGAGTTCAGAATAAAAAGTGGTAGCAACTTGTTTTTGATTATTAAGTAAAACTACTTTTTTATTAGAGTCATAATTATATTCTTCATCTAAAACACCAAATGAGTAAATTTGATTTAAAACAGACTCTCCTATTGAGTATAATGAAGTATTTGCCATAGAAATACTGTCGGAAAAAACCTTGTCAAACTCTTCAATATAAGCTTTATAAACATCTTTTTTAGTAGTTTCATTTATATTAAAATAAACAGTACTATTACTTTCAATTGTAGCTTTTTCTTCATTTAATTCTTCTGCAGTTTTTTTAATTGCAAAATTGAAAGGAGCGTATAAATTTTCTGACTGCCAAGGTTTTCCTTTATCAAAATTGTATTTAAACTTTCCACTTTTAGGAAACAAATACACTATTAAAAATGTAGTACTTAAAAATAAAAGCACCTTATAGATAAGTGCGTGATTTCTATACCATTTGTTTATCAATTCCTTCATAAAGCCTTTTTACTATGCTATCAAATGTAATAAAATTTGAAAGTAATATTAGTTTTATAATAGTGTTTTCATTCTTAACTCTACAAAAAAATGATTAATTTTACACCTATAAAAAACAAACGTATATTATAATGAGTAAAGAGGTAGTAATTGTATCTGCAGCAAGAACTCCAATAGGTAGTTTCTTAGGTAGTTTATCTACAATACCAGCTCCAAAACTAGGAGCTGTAGCAATAAAAGGCGCACTAGATAAAATAAATTTAAAACCTAAATTAGTTGATGAAGTTTTAATGGGAAATGTTGTACAGGCAGGAACTGGTCAAGCACCAGCAAGACAAGCCGCAATTTTTGCTGGAATTCCTGATTCTGTTCCATGTACTACCGTAAACAAAGTTTGTGCTTCAGGTATGAAAGCTGTTATGCAAGCTGCTCAATCTATAGCTCTAGGTGATGCTGATATTGTTGTTGCTGGTGGAATGGAGAACATGAGTTTAATACCTCACTATTTACATGCAAGAACTGGTACTAAATTTGGACCTACCTCATTAGTAGATGGTATGCAAAAAGATGGTTTAGTAGATGCATACGACCAAAATGCAATGGGAGTTTGTGCTGATGCATGTGCTACTGAATACGGTTTCTCACGTGAAGACCAAGATGCTTATGCAATTCAATCTTACACACGTTCTGCTGCTGCTTGGGAAGCAGGAAAATTTGATAATGAAGTTGTTCCTGTTGAAGTGCCTCAACGTCGTGGAGATGCAATAGTTATTAGTAAAGATGAAGAATTTACCAATGTGAAAATGGAGAAGATACCTGCATTACGTCCTGCTTTTACAAAGGATGGAACTGTAACAGCTGCTAACGCATCAACCATTAATGATGGTGCTGGAGCAATGGTATTAATGAGTAAAGAAAAAGCTGATGCTTTAGGTTTAAAACCTTTAGCGACTATTAAGGGTTACGCTGATGCTGCACAAGAACCAAAATGGTTTACTACAGCTCCTGCAAAAGCTTTACCAAAAGCTTTAGATAAAGCTGGTATTGCTATTGACGATGTTGACTTTTTTGAATTTAACGAAGCATTTTCGGTTGTTGGTTTAGCTAACATTAAACTTCTTGGGTTGAATGATAGTAATGTAAATGTAAATGGAGGTGCTGTATCTTTAGGTCATCCATTAGGATGCTCTGGTGTTAGAATTATAATTACACTTTTAAACGTATTAGAACAAAACAATGCAAAAATTGGTGCTGCAGCTATATGTAATGGTGGTGGTGGTGCATCGGCAATTGTAGTTGAACGCAACTAAATACATTTAATGCAATACGGAATTTGTAATTTAAGCATTATCCCTCTTAGACTTGAGCCATCAGATAGAAGTGAGTTGGTCTCTCAAGTGTTGTATGGAGAATTCTTTAAAGTTTTAGAACAACGTAAGTTTTGGAGTAGAATTCGTCTAGCTCATGATAAATATGAGGGATGGATTGACAATAAACAATATGTTGAGATTGATAATGAATCTTACTCAACACTAGAAAGTCAAACCCCTATCCTTTCTTCTGATTTAGTTGAATTCGTAGAAGATGATGCTAAAAACCTTTTTACTATTCCTATAGGTTCTTGCTTAAACGGACTATCCATTCTTAATCATTCGCATGACGGAAATGTTATTGATAAAGTAACTCCTAAGGAAAATTTAATTTCAACAGCATTTACATACTTAAACTCTCCTTATTTATGGGGAGGAAAAACACCCTTTGGTATTGATTGTTCTGGATTTACTCAAATGGTTTATAAGCTAAATGGTTATAAACTATTAAGAGACGCTTCTCAACAGGCAACACAAGGTCAAGCTTTGAGCTTCATTGAAGAAAGTGAACCAGGAGATTTAGCTTTTTTTGATAATGATGAAGGCAACATTGTACATGTAGGTATTATTATGGAAAACAACTACATTATCCATGCTCATGGAAAAGTAAGAATAGATAGGTTAGATCATAGTGGTATTTATAATACTGATAGACGCATTCACACACATAAACTAAGAGTTATTAAAAAGATTATATAAAAAAAGCCGCTAATTAATTAGCGGCTTTTTTATGTTTATTATTGATGTTTAGTTTCCACTCTCAAGTTTTTCAACTAAAGCTTTCATTTCTTTAAACTTCACAGTATTATCAATTGCACTGTAAATTTGCATTAATGTTTTAGCAGCATCAATATTTTTTGGTTTAAGCTTTAAAGTAGCCTCTAAATAAGGAACAGCTTCTTTGTAAATGCTTAAACGTGCTTCTTTAAGTTCATCATATCTTTTATTATCAGCAGCAGAACTACCTAAAGAGTTCATCTCTTCAATAATTGATTGCTCCTCACCTAATATTGCTACAGCCATGTTATTATTAGCGTCAACATAACCTGGATTTAATGCTAAAGCTTTAGAG
Organism: Meridianimaribacter flavus; assembly: GCF_004366715.1. Taxonomy (GTDB): domain Bacteria; phylum Bacteroidota; class Bacteroidia; order Flavobacteriales; family Flavobacteriaceae; genus Gaetbulibacter_B; species Gaetbulibacter_B jejuensis. Next base: position 10,162 of record NZ_SOQZ01000002.1, on the reverse strand, counting down.
TAATATTTTTTTGCAGCATCTATATCTCCAGCATCAGCAGCGATAACACCTAAATTATATTGTAACTCAGCATTATCAGGATCTTTTAAAGTTGCTTCTTCTATCAGTTTTTTAAATTCTTCCTTGTTTCCCATTTTTAACTGAACGTTTGCTGCAGTTAACAAAAGACTTAAATCATCTGGGTTTTCTTTTCTTGCATCTTTTATTGCAGTAGCAGCTTTTTCATTATCACCATTGTTTACATAAATTAATGCAATGTTTTTAATGATCTCAGCAGATTTTGATTCAGTTTTTTTAACTCCAGGCTTAATATGAGAACCTGCTCTTACAGAAATATCTCTTAACGTAGCTGTGTCAAAAGTTTCTTCTTCATTGGTCTCTTTGTTAACTGCAACATATCTTGTTTCAACACCAGAATACCCTAAATCTCTTAGCTCTTCATAATACTTTAAAGATGTTTCATAATCGTTTGCAGTTACAGCTGTAGATGCAGCGTAATACAAATAAAGCGTGTCTTTTGGAGACATTTTGTATGCTTTTTCAAAACCTTTAGATGAGCTGATATAATCTTTCTTTTCTAAGGCACTGTTAGCTGCACTTAAAAATTTCGATAACATAGATTGCTTGATTTCATCTACATCGCCTGAGTATTTAGATTTTCCAGATTGTTCTTCAATGGTTTTAACCATATCAAAACTCTCAATTGCAGCATCCATATCAGCATCTGAACTATTACCATTAGCATACAATGCTTGACCTTTTATAAAGTAAAATTTAGCCTTGGTCTTATCATCTGCATTTGCTATTAAAGCTTCTGCAGAATTAATAGCCGATTTAGCATCAGCATAATTACCAGATTTAATTGCTTTTTCAGCTGCTTTTATTTCATCCTTTTGTGCATATGTAAAAGAACCTAGTAAAAGTGCTAAAGCAACTACTATTTGTTTTTTCATTTTTAGTTAATGTTTAGTGTTATTAATTGTTTTCGTCTTGTGAATTATCAAGAGTTGTGCCATCTTCAGTTTGAGCTTCTGAATTCTCAACTTCAGAGTCAATTTCTTCTTCGTTTTCATCTTTCATTACTTTGGCAACAGCAGCGATAGAGTCATTTCCTTTTAAGTTAATTAACCTAACGCCTTGAGTTGCTCTACCCATAGTTCTTAAGTTAGAAACACTTAACCTAATTGCTATTCCTGACTTGTTGATAATCATTAAGTCATCATCATCAGTAACTGTTTTAATAGCTACTAAATGACCTGTTTTTTCAGTAATAGAAATTGTTTTAACTCCTTTACCTCCTCTATTGGTGATTCGGTAAACTGCTTCTCCATCTTCAGGATCATCAATGTAAGTACGTTTTCCGTAACCGTTTTCAGAAACAACTAGAACTGTTTCTTCCATAGGGTTTTCAATAGCAACCATACCTATTACTTCATCTTTATCATTAGCTAAAGTAATACCTCTAACTCCAGATGCATTTCTACCCATTGGTCTTGTTTTAGCTTCTTCAAAACGAATTGCTTTACCAGACTTTAAGGCTAGCATAACTTGACTGTTTCCTGTAGTTAATTTTGCTTCTAGCAATTCATCATCCTCTTTAATAGTAATGGCATTGATACCATTAGTACGAGGTCTAGAATATTGCTCTAAAGCTGTCTTTTTAACCTGACCATTTTTAGTCGCCATTATTACATAGTGACTATTGATGTAATCTTCATCTTTTAAATCTTGAGTACAAATGAAAGCCATTACTTTATCATCTTGCTCAATATTTATTAGGTTTTGAATTGCTCTACCTTTAGATGTTTTACTACCTTCTGGAATTTCGTAAACGCGCATCCAGAAACATTTTCCTTTTTGGGTAAAGAACAACATGTATTGGTGGTTAGTACCAACAAAAAGGTGTTCTAAGAAATCTTCATTACGAGTGGTTGAAGCTTTTTGACCAACTCCTCCTCTATTTTGAGTTTTGTATTCAGTAAGCGATGTACGCTTAATGTAACCAGCATGAGAAATAGTTATTACTACTTGCTCATCAGGAATCATATCTTCGATACTTAAATCTCCTCCTGCATATTCAATTATTGAACGACGCTCATCACCATACTTTTCTTTAACAACAAGAAGCTCTTCTTTAATGATATCCATACGACGCTCTTTTTTGTCAAGAATATCTTTTAAATCTTCAATGGTTTTCATCAATTCATCATACTCAGAGCGTAACTTGTCTTGCTCCAGTCCTGTTAATTGACGTAAACGCATTTCTACGATTGCTTTAGCTTGTATTTCAGAAAGCTTAAAGCGTTCAATTAACTTTTCACGAGCTTCATCAGCATTTGAAGATGCACGAATTAATGCAATAACTTCATCAATATTATCAGAAGCTATAATTAATCCTTCTAAGATATGAGCACGCTCTTCTGCCTTACGCAATTCATAAGTAGTACGACGTACAACTACATCGTGTCTGTGCTCCACAAAATGATGGATTAACTCTTTTAAGTTTAATAATTGCGGTCTACCATTTACTAGTGCAATATTGTTTACACTGAAAGAAGATTGTAACGCAGTGTATTTATAAAGCTTATTTAAAACAATGTTAGGAATAGCATCACGCTTAAGTACATAAACGATACGCATACCATTTCTGTCGGACTCATCACGAATGGTTGAAATACCATCAAGCTTTTTATCATTTACAAGATCAGCAGTTTTTTTTATCATATCTGCTTTATTCACTTGATAAGGAATTTCAGATACAATGATACATTCTCTACCTTGAACTTCTTCAATATTGGCTTTACCACGCATTACGATACGCCCACGACCAGTTTTAAAAGCTTCACGAACACCATCATAACCATATATAGTTCCCCCTGTAGGGAAATCTGGTGCTTTAATATGAGTAATTAGTTCATCAATTTCTATATCATTGTTATCTATATAAGCTACAGTACCATCTACAACTTCACTTAAGTTATGTGGAGGCATGTTTGTAGCCATACCAACTGCAATACCAGATGCTCCATTAACTAAAAGTCCTGGTATTCTTGTTGGAAGAACCGTTGGTTCTTGTAGAGTATCATCAAAATTTAATTTATGATCTACAGTTTCTTTGTCAATATCTGCCAACATGTCCTCAGATATTTTACGCATACGCGCTTCAGTATAACGCATTGCTGCAGGACTATCTCCATCTATAGAACCAAAGTTTCCTTGACCATCAACAAGCATATAACGCAAACTCCATTCTTGAGCCATACGTACCATAGTGTCATAAACAGAGGTATCACCATGAGGATGGTACTTACCTAAAACTTCACCAACTATTCTTGCCGATTTTTTATGTGCGGTATTAGATCTAACACCTAGTTCATGCATTCCATATAAAACACGTCTGTGTACAGGCTTTAAACCATCTCTTACATCAGGTAATGCACGTGACACAATGACTGACATTGAATAATCAATGTAAGCCGACTTCATTTCATCTTCAATATTAATTGGAATGAGTTTTTCTCCTTCTGCCATATATAAAAATTATTAGAATTTTGTAGGTTTTCAAATCGTGCTAATATAAGTATTTTGATAGTGTTTGAGCCACCTTTAAGCACCTTTTTTGACATTTTTTATTAACAATATTACCTACTATTTTAGTTAATAAGTATGCTGTTAAATGTTTTGAACTTTTGAAGTTTTTTCACTCTATTAGCTACTATAAAAACATTTAAGGTATAGTTTTTGACATTATCTATTTGTTTTTATTATTTTTAATGCAGAAAGGATTTTAAACATGGATGATAATTTTTCCCCAAGAGTCAAAGATGTAATTGCTTACAGTAAAGAAGAAGCATTACGCCTTGGCCATGATTTTATAGGTACCGAACATTTAATGTTGGGGCTACTTCGTGATGGTAATGGAAAAGCGATAGATATACTTGGAGCTTTAGAAATTGATTTAAATCATCTAAGGCGCAAGGTAGAAATATTAAGCCCTGCAAATTCAAATATATCATCTGCTTCAAACGAAAAGAAAAACCTACATTTAACTAGGCAAGCTGAACGTGCCTTAAAGACTACTTTTTTAGAAGCTAAACTATTTCAAAGTACATCAATTAATACTGCACATTTATTATTGTGCATTTTAAGAAACGAAAATGACCCTACTACTAAGCTTTTAAATAAGCTTAAAGTAGATTATGATAACGTAAAAGAACAATTTAAATTTATGATTACAAACGATGATGATTTTATAGAATCGCCAAAAGCTGAGTCTTTTTCAGACGATGATATTAACGACGAGGATGATTCTAAACAAAACCCTTTTGGACAATCTTCATCAAAAACAACAAAAAAATCTAAAACACCTGTTTTAGATAATTTTGGAAGAGACCTTACTGAACTTGCTGAAGATGGTAAACTCGACCCAGTTGTTGGAAGAGAAAAAGAAATACAACGTGTATCTCAAATATTAAGCAGACGTAAAAAGAACAACCCGCTTTTAATAGGAGAACCAGGAGTTGGTAAATCTGCAATTGCTGAAGGGTTAGCTTTACGTATTGTAAAACGTAAAGTGTCTCGCATACTTTTTAACAAACGTGTTGTAACGCTTGACTTAGCTAGCTTAGTTGCTGGCACAAAATACCGTGGGCAATTTGAAGAGCGTATGAAAGCTGTGATGAATGAGTTAGAAAAAAACGACGACATCATACTTTTTATTGACGAGATTCATACCATAGTTGGAGCTGGAGGAGCTACTGGTAGCTTAGATGCTTCAAATATGTTTAAACCCGCTTTAGCAAGAGGTGAAATTCAATGTATTGGTGCTACAACACTAGATGAGTATAGACAATACATCGAGAAAGATGGTGCTTTAGAGCGTCGTTTTCAAAAAGTAATTGTTGAGCCTACTAGCGTTGAAGAAACTATTGAAATTTTAAACAATATTAAAGAAAAATACGAAGACCATCATAATGTTGATTATACACCAGAAGCCATTGAAGCTTGTGTGAAATTAACGAATAGGTATATGACTGAACGCTTCCTTCCAGATAAAGCTATAGATGCTTTAGATGAAGCTGGCTCTAGAGTTCATATTACCAATATTGATGTACCTAAGCAAATTCTTGAATTAGAAAAGAAGCTTGAAGAAGTTAAGGCTACTAAAAATTCTGTGGTTAAAAAGCAGAAATATGAAGAAGCTGCAAAACTTAGAGATGACGAGAAGCGTTTAGAAAAAGACCTTGCCATAGCACAAGAAAAATGGGAAGAAGAAACCAAACAGCATAGAGAAATTGTAACTGAAGATAACGTTGCAGATGTAATATCTATGATGACTGGAATTCCTGTTAATAGAATTGCTCAAACTGAAAGTAACAAATTAGCTAAACTGCCTGAACTTATAAAAGGTAAAGTTATTGGTCAGGATGAGGCTGTTTCAAAAGTTGTTAAAGCTATTCAGCGTAATCGTGCTGGACTTAAAGATCCCAACAAGCCTATTGGGTCGTTTATATTTTTAGGTCAAACAGGTGTGGGAAAAACGCAGTTAGCTAAAGTATTGGCTAGAGAGTTATTTGATAGCGAAGAAGCACTTGTAAGAATTGACATGAGTGAGTACATGGAAAAATTCGCTATTTCTAGATTAATTGGAGCACCTCCTGGTTATGTTGGATACGAAGAAGGTGGACAACTAACTGAAAAAGTAAGACGCAAACCTTATGCTGTAGTGCTTCTTGATGAAATTGAAAAAGCGCATCCAGATGTATTTAATATGTTGCTACAAGTATTGGATGATGGTTACTTAACCGATAGTCTTGGAAGAAAAATCGATTTTAGAAATACCATTATTATAATGACTTCTAACATTGGTGCTCGTAAACTTAAAGACTTTGGTCAAGGTGTAGGTTTTGGTACATCAGCTAAGGAATCTCAAGCTAAAGATAACTCTAGAAGTATTATAGAAAATGCACTTAAAAAAGCTTTTGCTCCTGAATTCTTAAATAGGATTGATGATGTAATGGTATTTAATGTTCTTGAAAAAGAAGATATAGATAAGATTATTGATATTGAACTAGTAAAACTAATAGCTAGAATTAAAGATCTTGGTTATGATCTTAAATTAAGTAATAAAGCTAAAGACTATATTGCTGAAAAAGGTTTTGATAAAGATTATGGTGCAAGACCATTAAAGCGTGCCATTCAAAAATACATTGAAGATGCATTAGCTGAAGAAATTATCAATTCTCAATTACATGAAGGCGACACAATTTTAATGGATTTAGACTCTAAAACAAATGAACTAACCATAACTATTGAAAAGTCAGAACAACACTCAGAAGAATCTTAATTCTTTAATATATAAAACTAAAAGCTCATTTATTATAATGAGCTTTTTTTATGTCTTATAGTGAAACTATCTTAAAGCAATAAACCTTAAACATAACCTACCTAAATGAAATTATGGTTTAGGTTTGTGTACAAACATCTATTAGTACATACTTTAAATAATCATTAATACACTATTGCTTTGAAAGGGCATTTAAATAAAGTGTAACTACCAATACAGCTACCCTACAGTTTAATATATTGAATATACACAAATAAAAAAGGCAGCTATTTCTAGCTGCCTTTTTCTATCAACATTTATTTGGCTATTGCCTAATAATTAGTGTCTCTTAACTGATGAAGATACAATCTTCTTAGTTACTGAACCTTGACTAGTTGTTAACTTAACATAGAACATTTGGTTAGACGTTCTAGATAAATCAAATCTAGTATTTCCTTTTGAACCAGCAACGTATCTGTTATTAGTATCACTTAAGATTAGTAATCCTTTAGTGTCAAATAACTCAATAGTTACATTAGTTTCAAAGTCAAATGTGTATGAAATATTAACTTCTTTGTCAAATGGTACTGGATAAGCTGTAAAGTCTAGAGCTTCACTTACCCTTTCCTCTGATACTTCACCTGCATAGATTTGTGCACCATTAGATGTAGTAGAGTAAGTTGTCTCATTACTTTGTCTGTTTTCAGCTTCTGTACCTTCAACCCAAGTATAGGTTACTGAACATTCTCCTTCATTTCCACATGAATCCGTTTGAGTGAAAGTTCTAGTTAATGTATACTCTGTATAGTCAAGATAGTAGTAACCGCAATCAACATAAATTCCGTCACATACACTACCATCAATATCCCAGTCTGATGGATTACATGAAGGAGCAGTATCTTCAGTAACATTATACCAAACTAGACCTAAAAGATAACCATTATCATATTCATATACTTCCCATCTATTAGTTGAATGATTGTAGTATAAATCATAAGTATATTGTGGATAATCTTCTCTATAACCATCAGCATATATTGCGTAACCATCTTCAGCATATCCAGTTCTTTCGAAATGAACAAGCGCAAACAGTGAACCATTTTGTATACATGAGATATCAAAATTAGTAGACTCTCCATAGTACTCTTCAGATGATAATTCATCAGTATATGTAGTAGTTACTCCATCTTCATCCATGTTATCAGTATAGTTAGCTGTTGTAGCTACACCATAAGGAACACCATTATTATCTAAATCTGGATTTTCACCAAAGTTAGCATCGTCTGGACACTCAATAACAGGAGCTTCTTCATCACAACCTACTTCAATTGTCCATGTGTAAGTTACACTACACTCATCTTCGTTACCACAATCATCTGCAGCAGTAAATGTACGAGTAAATGTGTAAGTTACAGAACTTGAATATACTGGGCACTCTAAAGTAAATGCTTTGTTATGTCCAGTGTTAGATGTAAATGTCCAAGCTGCCGCATCACATCCGTCAAATGCATCAGCATCTGCACTTCCTGCTGGCTGAATATCATTTCCTCCAAAGTCTTGAAGAATGTCATACTCACCACTATTTGGATTGTACACTACTAAAATAGTTCCATAGTTAGGTAACACATCTCCACTTGGACTTGTAATAATACCTGTATAATGTGGATATCCATTAGAAGTTCCTGTAGGAGCATTACCTAAATTTAATAAGTAACCTTCTTCAAAAGTGAAGATATACTCACCTTCTACTGAAGAACTATTAACTGTTTCAGTTATTTCACTATCAGTATAATCATGAGTTGCGCCATCAGCTATACAGTTATCTGTATAGAATGCTTTATCAGCAAACCCTGTTGGAGTTTCAGTTACTACACCAAAATCAACATCTTCAGGACACTCTAATACTGGAGCAGTAACATCATTCACTGTAATAACATGAGTAGTTACAGAAACATTTCCACATCCATCATCATATGTCCATGTACGAGTGATTGTTTCAGGACAAGTTTGCCCATCACTAGTTTCACTAAACACACCTTCTATTTCACCTTGACAAGCATCGATAGCTTTTAAGTCAATAGCTTCTGGTACATCATCTGTACACTCATAAGTAAATTCTTCATCTGCAGGTGCTTCAGGAGCTTCATCATCAATTACTTTGTAAGTACAAGTAAATGGCTCAGAAATTTTTCCACAAGCATCCTCAGCTTCAAATGAAATTGATAACATATTGATACAATTGTCATCTGTAGAAGTTTTACCGATAACACGTATAATGATATCTCCAAGATCAGTACAGTTATCACTTACACAGCTTCCAATAGGTAGTATTTCAACACCACCAACAGTCCATGATGTGAATGCATCTATTTCATCTCCAACGTTAAGAGATATTCCAGCTTCAGCAGGACAATCAGCTCCATTAGATGTAAATATTTCGAAACTTTCTAATTGACATTCTAAGTCAAATACTGGAGGTGACTGATCACCACCTTGATAGTTAACTTTGATGATATCAGACTCATTTCCGCATTCATCCATAGCTATGTACTCAAATACTCTAATCCACTCACAGTCTGTCCCGTAAACTTTTTCTATTTTGTTTACAGTGATTACCTCTGAACAGTTATCAGAATATAACGCAGCGATATCTTCCTCAGAAGGCTCTCCTAAATCAGAATCTATACATAAGTCTAATGAATTTTGACCCATTGGAACATCTCCTTCAAGTACTGGTGGTGTAGTATCACCTCCTTGGTAGTAAATTACAATGTTCTCAGCTTTATTTCCACAAGCATCTTCTACTGTGTAAGTATAAGTTGCAGTCCAGTAGCAATTATCTCCAGTAATAACTGGTTCTAATTCAGTTACGATAACTTCACTACAGTTTTCAGTATATAACTCAGCTAAGTTGCTTGATTTTGGTGCTTCTGGAATTTCATCAAAACATAATTCCATTCCTGTTTCACCAGTTGGTAACGTTCCTGTTAACTCAGGAGCAGTTTTGTCTCCTCCGTTATAGTAAACTTTAACTGGAGCTGCAAAATTACCACAATCATCTTGAACTTCGTATCTGAACATAACTGCCCAATCACAATCATCACCAAGACTTACAACTGTTTTAGTAACATTTACATTACCACAATTGTCTTCAAATAATGCAGCAATCTCTTCTTCAGTTGGTTCAGTTGGGTGATCAGCATAACATGCATCAATATTAGAAATACCTTCAGGTAATTCACCTACTAATACTGGAGCTGTTTCATCGATAACTGTTACAGTACGATTAGCTGTAATCGTTCTTCCACATTCATCAGTGAATGACCAATTAACTTCAAACATTCCACAGCTTCCATCAAAAGGCTCTGCAACACCTTGAACTTCACCACTAATTTCACAAGAAACAGTACCTCCATTTGAGTATGCTAAATAAGCTGGCTCATATGTTGCTAAATCTTCACAAGCAATAGTTATGTCATCTACTTGATCAAACTCAGCTACTGGAGCTGGTAATACAGTTACTGTTTTGCTAGTTGTGATTTCACGCTCACAATCATCTTTATAGAACCATGTTACTGTTAATGTTCCTCCACATTCATTGTATTCACCAGAGATTTCTCCTAAAACTTCACCTTCAATTAAACAAGCTTCTGTTCCAGCGTCATTAGTGTAAGATAAATATGTAGCTTCGTATACATTAGCTTCTTCACATGTAATCTCTTCATCTTCTACTGGTGCAAACTCTGCTGCTGGTGCTGGTAATACAGTTACTGTTTTGGTAGCTGTAATCTCTCTTTGACAATCATCCATAAATGTCCAAGTTACCATTAACTCTCC
>NZ_SOQZ01000001.1 GCF_004366715.1 Meridianimaribacter flavus | reverse complement strand
CGTCATCGCAAACTACCATATCTGATGGCTCTGTTGCTATGGCTCTATAGTTAACTACTAAATTGAACACCGGAAGTGGTGAGGCTATGTAGCAATTAGAATCTCCTGCACTCTCTACACGAACATAGATAGGTTGTGGGTTAACGGTATTGGTGTAAGGACTCACTAGTGCATTGGACCCTGAATCGGCATCAGCAAAACTTGTGTAATACGTCACTACAAAATCTGTAGAAGGTTGTGCGCCTAAAACACCTAAATCTTGAACCGTTAAATCAAAACCCTCAAATCCATCATTACTGTCGTCATCGCAGACTTCTAGGTCTAAAACTGGATTAATTATAGGCTGACCTGAAACATTTAAAGTGAAAGTCAATATTTCATAACAATCTGATGTTAGATATTCAATTCTGATGTAAATCACTTGTCCATCAGTACCAGAATATGCTCCAGGGTTTGCAATTGCATTTGTATCATCATCGGCATCAAAAGCGGTTTCATGATAAGTAACAACCATATCTCCTGGTATTGGAGAGGAAGCTAGAACAACAGGAGTATTAGAACTTAAATCAAATATATATGGAGGAACTCCTGTATCACAAATGAATAAATCATTTGCTGGATCTGTAACTATTTCAGGTAGTACATTAATACAAACTTGCTCAGTATATTCACATCCAAAGTCATCAGTAACTCTGTAAGTATAACAATGTGTACCTTCAGTAGCAGGTTGAACTGTTATAACATTTCCTGCTGTATTAGTAATTGATGGATCTGCATCCCAAGCTTCAGAAGTAATTACTGGAGTAAATGATAATTCAGGTGGTTGAATATTTGGGTCAAAATTCATTCCCCAAGAAAACACATATCCATTATCTATAGCTAAATTATCTACAATTCTAATACACCAGTCTCCATTAAGTGGGCTACCAACTAAACTTGCAAAAGATTCTACAGGCAAATATGTACCTGGTGCCCATGAGTTTCCTGGAGGGTTAGATCCTGCTGTAATAGTTGGAGCATTTTCTAATAAAACAGTTCCTGACATTGAAAAACAATAATCTGCTCCAACACCAGGTGTATTACTTCCATCATCATTAGCACCTCCAAAATAGGTACCTCCTCCTGCTTGTGTAAATAAGTCAGCTTCTTGACCATTCGGTGAAATTATAGTTATATCTAAATCTCCAGAATATGAGTGCTCCATATTAACACAGACATTCAAAAGCTGATTTGGATCTGTTAATGTTTGAGCTGAATCAAAACAATCTACAGTGATGCAAGTTTCATAAACAGCACCCGAACCATCTGGCAAGAATGTTGTACCACTTACTGGAGGTGTACAGTCGTTTATAAAAGGTACTGCATTAACCACACCTTCGATAGTAGTAGATTCTCCAAAACAAATTGTACTTTCAGCAGCTTGAGTACCTGTAAAATCTGGCTCAGTAGCTACCTGAATAACTTGATTTATTAAATTAGTATTTGGACAACCATCAGGATCAACACTTGTATTTGCATCTCTAATATCAAGATTTACAATATACACTCCTGGTGTTGCATACGAAAACGTAGCTGTTTGTCCTGCAATAGTATTACCATCTCCTAAATCCCATTCATATGTTGCTCCAGTACCATCAAACTCAAAGTTACCACTACCTGTAAGTGTAATTTCCTCATTAGGACAAACTCTTATATAACCATCTCCATTTGGAGCTGGCGTAGCTGAATCAATTTGAGAGGTAATAACCTGACAAGGTGTTAAACAAGAAATATCTGCAGCCCAACCTGTTGTTGTACCAGATCCATCTGAAGTAAACTCAATTGTAAGACACCCTGTAGGGTTAGATTCTGTAGCACTTACAAAACCTGGATTATTAACTCCATCAAATGTACCAAAAGCAGGAGATGCTGTACTATCTCCATTATAAATAGTCATTATATCTGCACCTAACTGGGTGTTAAAAGCTGTAAAGTTTAATTGAACTAATTGACCTGGATTTTCAGGACAAATAGTGAACACCAATGTTTCATTACTTGAATAAGGCCCAGATGCACCTCCTGAATCATAAAACGTTCCAGAACATTGGCTTACTGTACCATTCTGCATTGAAACATCTTGAGAGTATGCTGTAAAAGAAAATATAAACAGTATTAAAAATGTAATTTTTTTCATTGCAATTTTTTATTGGAATTGAGACTTAATTATGATAAAGTAATTGGTGTTATCTACTCGGTACATTTCACCAGACAGACCATTAACATTGAATAAGTACTTTAAAGGATTAAACGTTTGAGGGTTAAAAACCGTATCTCTTCGTAGATCACTAACATAATAGTTTAACAATGGAACTTCTGAAAGTAATGGACATTGTTTTTGGTCGTTAGGATTAGAAATAAGTTTTATTTCAATTCTATTCCTTAATAAGTTTTTAATGTCCTTTAATCTTTGAGGTCTGTTTAACACATACTCATTAGACTTATCTCCATAAACTTCATTAATTTGTTTTAACTCTTTACTATTTAAAGGAGCATTTACATTATCATTATACTTAATGAGCGAAATTGAAGGTTTAATGTTTTGAGAATTTGCTGAGTAAAATGTCATAAAACACACACATACAGCAAGTAGAAACGGTAATTTAATTTTCATTGCTTTATCAATTTTTAAAAGACGTGAAATTTAAGAATTTTTTAATAAAGACTATGTTAATATGTTAATGAAATTAACTTTTACACAGCTTATTTATATAACAACTGAAATTAAAAAACACCTACCTTGTGTTCAATTTTTTTAATTGCTTATCTTTGCCTTCTGTTTAAATTGACCTTATTTTTAAAATTGTAATGAAAATAGAAAAAGACATAGAAGATTTTGATTCTATTGGTAATGACCACATTGGCACTTCTGCCGACACTCCAATGAGATCTGATGCTTTTAACCTTACTAATGATGAAAAAATAGACATTATTAAGGATGACGTTAGACACATAATGGAGACTTTAGGTCTAGACCTAACTGATGACAGCCTTAGCGGCACACCTATGCGTGTTGCTAAAATGTTTGTGAAGGAAATTTTTGGAGGTTTAAACCCTGATAAAAAACCTAGCGCGTCAACCTTTGACAATAAATATAAATATGGTGAAATGCTAGTTGAAAAAAACATAACTGTTTATTCTACTTGCGAACATCACTTATTACCAATTGTTGGTAGAGCTCATGTAGCCTACATATCTAACGGTACAGTTGTAGGTCTTTCAAAAATGAATCGTATTGTCGATTATTACGCAAAGCGACCTCAAGTACAAGAACGTCTTACCATACAAATCGTAAAAGAACTTCAAAGTGTTTTAAATACTGAAGATGTAGCTTGTGTTATTGATGCAAAACACTTGTGCGTTAACTCTAGAGGGATTAGAGACATAGAAAGCAGCACAGTCACTTCTGAATTTGGAGGAAAATTTAAAAATGAAGAAACTCGTAGAGAATTCTTAGATTATATTAAATTAGACACTCAATTTTAGTTTAAACATCACACAAAAAGCAAATGCATCTTTACGACCAGCAACACATTAAAATTTACAACTCATTAAGCGGACAAAAAGAACCTTTTAAATCTATTACCGAAGGGTATGTAGGCATGTATGTTTGTGGACCTACAGTTTACAGTAATGTACACTTAGGTAATGTAAGAACTTTTATGTCTTTTGATATGGTTTTTAGATACCTAAAGCATTTAGGGTATAAAGTACGTTATGTAAGAAATATTACTGACGCTGGTCATTTAGAAAACGATGCTGATGCTGGTGAAGACAAAATCACAAAAAAGGCGCGTTTAGAGCAAATTGAACCTATGGAAGTTGTGCAACGCTACACTGTAGACTTTCACAACATTTTAAGTATTTTCAATTTTTTACCACCAAGTATTGAGCCTACAGCTACAGGTCATATTATTGAACAAATTGAACTTATTAGTACCATAATAAAAAATGGTTTTGCTTACGAAGTAAACGGATCGGTATATTTTGATGTACACAAGTTTAATGAAACGAATGATTATGGCAAGTTAAGTAAACGTAAGTTGGACGATTTAATCCACAACACACGTGAGCTTGATGGACAAAGCGATAAAAAAAATCCGCAAGATTTTGCCCTTTGGAAAAAAGCCGAACCACAACACATTATGCGTTGGCCTTCTCCTTGGAGCGATGGTTTTCCTGGTTGGCACTTAGAATGTACAGCAATGAGTACCAAATATCTTGGTGACCGTTTTGATATTCATGGTGGTGGTATGGACTTAAAATTTCCACATCACGAATGCGAAATTGCTCAAAACGAAGCTGCTAAAGGACAATCGCCTGTTAACTACTGGATGCATGCTAATATGCTTCATCTTAATGGACAGCGTATGTCTAAATCTACAGGTAACACTGTAAACCCTGACGAGTTACTTTCTGGTGACAACAAATTTTTTAGTAAAGCATATTCACCAAGTGTTATACGTTTTTTTAATGCTCAATCGTCTTACAGAAGTGTATTAGACCTTACTGACGATGGCTTATTGGCTAGCGAAAAAGGGTTTCATAGATTAATGGATGCTATTAATTTACTAGATAACATATCGTCTGCTTCTACATCTACATTTAATGTTTCTGAATGGAAACAGAACTGTTACGATGCTATGAATGATGATTTTAATTCTCCAATATTAATAGCTCATTTATTTGATGCTGCTAAATACATCAACCAAATAAAAGACGGTAAAGCCTCTATTACTTCTGAAGATTTAAAACTTCTAAAACAAACTATGTACGCATTTACATTTGATGTTTTAGGATTACAAAACGAATCAAAACAAGAGTCTGGTACTGATAAATTATCTGCTGCTGTTGATATTTTAATTAAATTACGACAAGAAGCCAGAGCTAATAAAGACTTTGCTTTATCTGATAAAATACGTGACGAATTAGCTGAAGCTGGAATTCAGCTTAAAGATGGTAAAGAAGGAACTACTTTTACGACAAACTAGTCATGAAAAAAATTATAATAGCTCCTTTTTTATTTTTAATAAAGGTCTATCAAACATTAATTTCACCTTTTCTACCTTCAACATGTAGATACCAACCTACTTGTTCTTACTACACAAAGGACGCATTATTAAAACATGGCTTATTAAAAGGTGGAAAACTGGCAATAAAAAGGATTTTTAGTTGTCATCCTTGGGGAGGTTCTGGTTTTGACCCTGTTCCTGAAAAGGAAAACTAATTTTCAAAAATACTTAACACTTAGTCACACTCAAAGTAGTATATTTACCTTTGAAAAAATAAACACATGCATTTTTTACATATAGACTGGAACCCATCAAAAGGAATAGACTTAAGCTTTTTTACACTACATTATTACAGTATGATGTGGATTGTAGCTTTTATACTTGGTTTCTACATCATGAAACGCATTTATAAAAATGAAAACGAAAGCAACGAATCTTTAGACTCGCTCTTTATCTATTCTGTAGTAGGTATTATGCTTGGTGCAAGATTAGGTCATGTTATTTTTTACCAACCCGAACTTTTTAAAGAAGATTTCTTTAGCGTCTTTTTACCTTTTAGCTTTAAAGGAGGTATTCATTTTACAGGTTTTCAAGGACTAGCAAGTCATGGTGCTGCTATGGCTATGATTGTCTCAATGTATTTATACAATAAGAAAGTGCTTAAAAAATCGGTGCTTTGGATATTAGACAGAGTTGTAATTCCTGTAGCTTCTGGAGCTGTTTTTGTTCGATTTGGGAACTTTATTAATTCTGAAATCATAGGAAAACCAACCAACTCTGATTACGGAGTAGTTTTTACAAAATTAGGTGAGGATTTTCCAAGACATCCAGCACAACTTTACGAAGCAATCTGTTATGTGTTCGTGTTCCTTATTCTATTTTATTTCTATTGGAAAACTAAGAAAAGTGAACAAGAAGGGTTTTTATTTGGCTTGTTTTTAGTGTTATTATGGACTGTTAGATTTTTTGTTGAGTTTGTTAAAGAGGCACAAGTTGAAGAACGTGCTACATGGGCTTTAAACACAGGTCAATGGTTGAGTATTCCTTTTATTTTAATAGGACTATACTTTATGTTTGTTTACAAGCCTAAATCAAAGCTTTCTTAATGAGAAAGAAAATTTACAACATATGTGTTGCTAGTTTAAGCATGTTTTGTTTAGCAAACACATCTTGTAAAGAAGAAAAGAAAGCGATTAAACCAGTAGTTATTTCCTTTAAAAAAGAAGGTGAACTAACGCTTTACAAAGGTACTTCAGACTCTATAGTTAAAACCTTAGATATAGAAATAGCTGATGATGATTACCAAACACAAACTGGTTTAATGTATAGAGATAGTATGAAAGATTCTCAAGGGATGCTATTTATTTTCCCAGATGAGAAATACCATAGTTTCTATATGAAGAATACCAAAATTCCTTTGGATATTATTTTTTTAAATGCTGATAAAACCATTATCAATATCCAAAAAAATGCTAAGCCTTATGACGAAACATCGTTACCGTCAAAAGCACCTGCTAAATATGTTCTTGAAATAAACGCAGGTTTAAGTGATGAATGGAAGCTTACTGCTGGTGATAGCATTTCATTCTCTACTTTATAAATTTTCAAACTATAATAAATAAAAACTTAAGCAACTATAAAATAAAAAAGCCACTCTTTTAGAGTGGCTTTTTTGTTATTCAGAATAGTATATAATTCTTACTCTTTATCTTCAGCTGTTTCTCCTTTGTTTTTTAGAGTGTCATACATAACTGGAGTTGCAATAAATACAGAAGAATATGTACCTACAACCACACCAACTATAAGTGCAAATAATAAACCTCTTAAAGAATCAGCTCCAAAAATAAACATTGCCAATAATACCACTAACGTTGTTAAAGAGGTATTCAATGTTCTACTTAAAGTGCTGTTAATTGCAGAGTTAATATTTTTTCCACCTTTAAAACCAGCTCTTTCTGCTATCACTTCTCTAATTCTATCAAACACAACTACTGTATCGTTTAGAGAGTAACCAATTACAGTTAAGATAGCTGCAATAAACGCTTGGTCAATTTCCATACTAAATGGCATAAATGAATAAGTAATAGAGAACACCCCTAATACAATAATAATATCATGGAAAACCGCAGCAACTGCTCCAGTTGAGAATTGCCATTTTTTAAATCGTAATAAGATGTACAAGAATACAACTACTAATGACCCAAGTACAGCCCAGAAAGACTCTTTTTTGATATCATCGGCAATTGTTGGACTTACTTTACCAGAGAATACTTTACCTACATTGTTTTTAGCTTTAGAGAAATCGTCATACGATGTTCCTTGTGGTAAGTATTTGCTTAGTGATTCGTATAATTTAGTTTGAACGATAGAATCTGCTTCAGCTGAATTTTCATTTACCATGAACTTTGTAGATATTTTCAATTGGTGAGAATTACCAATTGTTTTTACCTCAGCACTTTCAAAAACGCTTTCTACATCAGCTTTAACCTCTTCAGGATTCACATCTTGGTCAAAACGTACTTGGTAAGTTCTACCTCCAACAAAATCAATACCTTGATCTAATCCTTTAGTAGCTAAAGAACCAATACTAACAACAATTAAAATTGCTGAAAACACATAAGCCACTTTTCTCTTACTAATAAAATCGATGTTCAAGTTTTTAAATAATCCTTTTGTTAACGCAGTAGAGAACTCTAGTTTACCACCTCTGTTTACATACCAGTCAACTAATAATCTAGTGATGAATATTGCAGTAAATAAAGACGTAACAATACCAATTAATAATGTTGTAGCAAATCCTTTAATTGGACCAGTACCAAACACAAATAATATAATTGCAGTTAAACCTGTTGTAATGTTAGCATCTAAGATAGAAGACAATGCATTAGCAAAACCATCTTTTACAGCTTCTTTTTGTCCTTTACCTTTTGCTATTTCTTCACGTACACGTTCAAAAATAAGTACGTTGGCATCTACCGACATACCAATTGTTAATACAATACCTGCTAAACCAGGAAGCGTTAACACAGCTCCTAACCCTGAAAGTACTCCAAATATTAAAAGAATGTTGAATAACAAGGCAATATCAGCAAAAATACCTGACTTACCATAGTATAGTATCATCCATAATAATACTAATGATAATGCAATTAAGAATGATTTAATACCACTATCAATAGCTTCTTGCCCTAAAGTTGCACCAACTTCTTCAGCTTGAACAATATCTGCCGAAGCAGGTAATTTACCAGCTCTTAATACGTTAGCTAAATCTACTGCCTCGTTTAATGTGAATGAACCAGAAATTTCAGAGTTACCTCCTGAAATTGGACCAGTTGTTACACCTGGAGCAGAATACACAATATCATCAAGAACAATTGCTATTTGGCTTTGTTGCTGATACGCTTTTCCTGTCATTTCTTCCCAAATCTTAGCGCCTTTGCTATCCATTTGCATACTTACAGATGGCTTACCTGTTTGGCTATAAGATTGACGTGCATCAGAAATAACAGCTCCACTTAAAGGTGGTTGATTTTCTCTGTTTCCTACAAGTGCATATAAATCTACATAGTCACTATCTTTTGGTTGAATTCCCCAAACAAATTTCACATAACGTTGTTCAGCTGGCAATAATGCTCTTACCTGTGGATTGTTTAAGTATGAAGTAACAAGCTCTTTATCTTTTGCTTCAAAAGTTGCTACTACTGGTCCTCCTGAACCATAACCTCTTAATAAATCAAAAATTGGGTTTACTGCTACATCTGTAGAATCAGTAGTTGTTTCACCTACTAAATCATCAATTAAACTGTCAGTTTTTTCAGCTACTGTAGAATCAACAGCTACTTCAGTATCTTTTTCAGTATTAACTATAGGCTTCAACGTTTCGTTAGCTTGCGCTAAGAATGGAAGAAATTGCTCTCCTCTATACGCATCCCAAAACTCTAACTGTGCAGTACTTTGTAAAAGTTTTTTAACACGCTCAACATCTTTAGCTCCTGGAAGCTCTACTAAAATACGTCCTGAGTTTCCTAAACGCTGAATATTTGGTTGAGTAACACCAAACTTATCAATACGCTTACGTAATACCTCAAATGCAGAAACGATAGACTCATCAACTTTAGTTTTGATAATACCTTTAACGTCATCGTCAGACATGTCATTTGTAATGTCTGGGTACATTGTTCTGTTAGCAAAAATATCAGGAGAAGCTAATTTTTGGTCTCCTTTTATAGCATCAAAAGCTTTGTAGAAAGACTCTAAATATGGCTCTTGAGCGTCTTTTTGAATTTCCTCAGCATCACTTAATGCCTTGTTAAAAACTGGGTCTTTAGAGTCGTTTGCTAATCCTACTAAGATATCTTTTACAGATATTTCAAGGATAACGTTAATTCCTCCTTTAAGGTCAAGACCAAGGTTCATAGCCTTGTCTTTCACCTCGTTGTACGTGTAGTCGGCAATTCCTATATCGAAAACTTTAATGCTTTCTTGTTTTCCGTCTACATCAACTTTGTTTGTTTTAAGAGAGTCTAGGTATCTTACCTCTTCGGCTGCTCTTTCTTCTGGTGTATCAAATTTACTTATTGCTAATTCTTCAGCAGTACTGTCAATTTGATTAGCTTTGAATGTAAATGATAATTGGTATATACTTACCAAACCAAATAACACTGCAAATAGCTTTACTAATCCTTTGTTTTGCATTACTTTATTTTTTGGTCAAATTTTTTAAAAACGAGCAAATATAGAATTTACTCAGAATTTGACAATTATTTTTTATGATTATAAGTGGTTTTAAATGCGCTTTTCGATAAAACACGAAAAACTATCTTTAATAGGGAGTGATAAGCTTTTAGGTATAGAAACTTATCTTTTAATAACTGATTAAGCTAAAGGTCCTGCTCTAACTTCAGGAATTTTGTAGGAATACTTATCTATTGCGTTAGCAATATATCTTCTAAACACATAACTAGACGCTCTTAAATGCTCAGTCGCATCAATATTAAGGTAATTTGAAGGCGCAAATACATTTGGGTTTATTAATCGGTCGTGGTCAGATTTTAATTCTACAGCAAGTTTACCGCTTAATCCAATGTCGTAGTTACTATGAATTTCGTAAACATCAACATTGTAGTCAATTGATGTATTACTTGATGGAAGTTTATTACTGTTCGATTTGTCATCAAAAGCAGTAACACCTAAATCTAGAACATTATCTTGAGATAATTGCTTTTTAATATTGGTAACGTCAGAAGTGCTGTAATAGGTAATTTTTAGTTGACCGTTATCTTGCTCTACAACCTTAATGTTTTCAGCTCCTGCATGTTGCAACTGCTGTTTTACATTAGCTATAGCATTTTGTGTATCTTCATGACTTACATGTTCTCCTGTAAATTGTAAAACAACTTCCTGGTTAGGTACAGACGATTGCTGCTGGCTAGAAAAACCACCTAATACAGATAAAATAATTACCAGAGTACTAATGTACCATCTCAAATTCATGCGCCAAATATATGAAAAAATAACTATTGTGTTATTGCGTTACATCTTGAATAGGTCTTAATTGAGGGATACTTTTTTGCGAGGATAAAATTATTGCTAAATCTTGCGCTTGAGATAGAGTAAAATCTCCAGCTATTTGAGTTAATCCTCCTTGTATTGGTCCTACAGTAACTCCTGGAGCTGAGTAAACCAAATCATTTAAGGTAACAGCAATGTATGAAGCGTTTTTAAATGCGTTTTCAGTTAATCTTTCCCAAGTAATTGCTCCTTCTTTATTCATTTCTATTAAAACAGCTGGTCTATCCACAACATCAACCACCTGTTTTGCTTTTAAAATAGATTCACCTGTTAATGGAGGTATATTATTTCTATTAGATTTTGCTGTATACAACGGAAGATTATTATTCTCATCTGCAATTCCCCATAAAAACTTGGTATTAATATATTCTGGTTTCATTTGAAATCTTGTGCCTTTATCGTTTAGCATTTTATTTATAGCTACTGTATCTTCTGCTTTACAAAATGCTATAATTGGCCCATACTGATGGCCTAAAGCAGTAAACATATCTAGGAATGGTTTATTTTTAAGAGAGTCTTTTGCTTTATCCTCATAAAAACTCCCCATTTTTAAAACCTCAGGGAACATTTCCTCTACCTTATACAATTCCCAAAATTCAAGTTTTCCTTTATTTAAGATGATTTTATTTAACCTAAGAGTGTCTAACTCATAATCTGTTATTTTAACCTTCAATTTATTTCTTTCAAACTCAGTAATCTCATGTTGATTACTAAATTGATTAAGCCTTTTATTTAAAACGAAAATGGTTTCTGAAACTTCTCCAGAAGATATACTGTCTTCATTTTCAAATTCATAAAAGAAAACAAACTCTTTTTTCTCCTTTGAAGGATTGCAAGCTAGAATTAATACTACAAAAATTAAATAGTAGATTTTTTTCATTATGAGTATTGTGTTTAAATATTAAATTGATAGAATGACAAATAAAAAAAGGCTATCAAAATTTTGATAGCCTAAATATATTTAAAATAAAGTTCTGATTATAATTCTAACAATCCGTTAGTTTTACTTACACCTTCAGCACTTTCTTGCATGTGTGCTTTTTCGGCATCACTAAGCTCAATATTTACGATTTCTTCAATACCATTACGTCCTAAAATTACAGGAACACCAATACATAAATCGTTTAATCCGTACTCACCTTCTAATAAAGCTGAACATGGGAACATCTTCTTTTGATCGCAAGCGATAGCTTGTACCAATCCGCTTACTGCAGCTCCTGGAGCATACCAAGCAGAAGTACCTAATAATTTTGTAAGTGTTGCTCCACCAACTTTAGTATCTTCTTTTACTTGGTCTAATCTTTCTTCTGATAAGAACTCAGATACTTTAATACTGTTTCTTGTTGCATGCGCAGTTAAAGGCACCATACCTTTATCGCTATGACCTCCTATTACCATTCCGTCAACATCACTAATAGGAGCTCCTAAAGCTTCAGCTAATCTGTATTTAAAACGAGCAGAATCTAAAGCTCCACCCATTCCTATAATTCTGTTTTTAGGTAAACTAGTAGTTTTGTGTACTAAATACGTCATAGTATCCATAGGGTTACTTACAACAATCATTATAGTGTTAGGAGAATGCTCTATTAAACTAGATGAAACCGATTTTACAATACCAGCATTGATACCTATTAACTCTTCACGAGTCATTCCTGGTTTACGAGGAATACCTGAAGTAATTACACAAATATCACTATTAGCTGTTTTGCTATAATCGTTAGTTACACCTGTAATTTTTGTATCAAAACCGTTTAAAGATGCGGTTTGCATTAAATCCATAGCTTTACCTTCGGCAAAACCCTCTTTAATATCTAATAATACAACTTCAGATGCAAAGTTTTTAATTGCAATATATTCTGCACAACTTGCACCTACTGCTCCTGCTCCAACTACTGTTACTTTCATATATAAATAATTTTTAAAATTGTGTTGATTTTTAAGACTGCAAAATTACAAATTATTATACTGTAAATGAAAAAAGCACAAGAATAATCTTGTGCCTTTGTTAAATCTATTATTAACCAAGTTTAAAACGAAAAATTAAGACCTAAACTTGCGCTATCAAACTCTGCTACTGTATAATCGGCATTGATACCAAAAAAACCTAATTTTAAATTGGCTCCAACAGTAGCTCTAATTCCTGATATATCTTGTTCAACCGAAAATGGGTCAATTATTTCTTCTGAAAATAAAACACCATCGGTTACTCTATAAGTTCCTAATAAATCGGTTGTTGATGTTCCTGTAATATACCCTAAACCACCATAAAAGTTGATTATTTTTAATTTAGTACCAACTATTAATTCAAAAAGCATTGTGTTAACTTCAGTATCTATTTTTTGGTTTTCTCCTTCTACATATTCACCATCAGTAAAATCATAGCTTCCATCTAAATGCGTGTAGGCTATTAAACCAGAAATAGCAACAGGAAATACTTTATCTGCTGGTAACCATGATGTAAATTCTTGTTGTATACCAAAACCATAGAATCCTACTTTAACATCATCAGTATCTACCTTAGGAAAAAAGCGTCCTTTTAGTTGAGTACCTTTAAAAGGTGAAAAACTAGCTTGTAAAAATGCTGTTGGTATTAAGTTTATGTTTTCTGAACCAATACCTGTAGGTAAGGTTATTTCCACTTCTTGTGCTCCAAAAATAGGATCGTCATAGGTTGCAATAACAGTAATATCAGGATCATTATGCCCTAAAGCTGTAGCTACGGTTTTTGTAGGACTATTATCAGGAAATCTAATATTTTCATAATCTGCTACATTCATTTCAAAAGATTTTTTTTCATCTTTAATCAAAGAAGCATTTCCCACAATAGAAATTTCAAAGCCAAAACGTTTTGGTGCTTTTGCATTGTTAAACCAACCATTGTTGATTCCAAAAGCCACTCCTTCAGAAGCTGGAGCTATATAATCTGCCGTAAATCGTTGAGCATCCTCAACACCTGCTGTTAATAGGTCATTTACGTTTTCTTGTGCATTTGTAATTGTAACTGTAATTACAAACAGCATGAACAGAACACATTTTTTCATAATACTAAGTAGATTAAATTTTTGGTGAAAATAGTAAAATTTATGATTACAACGTATTTTATCGTTAAAAAATTGCACTTTATCGATATTTTATTTTTTTCAGCACAAAAAAAGCGAATACAAAATGTATTCGCTTTTAGTATATAATAGCTACTATTAATTACGCATCAATATTAGCGTAAATAGCATTTTTCTCAATAAATTCTCTACGAGGTGGTACTTCGTCTCCCATTAACATTGAGAAGATACGATCTGCTTCTCCACCATTATCAATATTTACTTGACGTAGTGTTCTAAACTCTGGATTCATTGTTGTGTCCCAAAGCTGCTCAGCATTCATCTCTCCAAGACCCTTATAACGTTGTACACTTACACTACCACCAAACTCTTCGGCAATTGCATCACGTTCTTTATCAGTCCAAGCATAGCTTTTCTTTTGACCTTTCTTGACCAAATATAAAGGTGGTGTTGCAATGTAAATATGACCGTTCTCAATAAGTTCTTTCATGTATCTAAAGAAGAACGTTAAAATAAGTGTTGCAATGTGGCTACCATCAATATCAGCATCACACATAATAACTACTTTGTGATAACGTAATTTCGATAGGTTTAACGCTTTACTATCTTCCTCAGTACCAATGGTAACACCTAG
This sequence comes from Meridianimaribacter flavus, assembly GCF_004366715.1. Lineage (GTDB taxonomy): Bacteria > Bacteroidota > Bacteroidia > Flavobacteriales > Flavobacteriaceae > Gaetbulibacter_B > Gaetbulibacter_B jejuensis. The sequence continues at coordinate 1,035,275 of NZ_SOQZ01000001.1, read as the reverse complement.
TGCTGTGAAGATGTTTTTAATTTCTTCGTTTTCAAACACTTTATGCGTCATTGCTTTTTCAACATTCAATATTTTACCACGTAGTGGAAGAATAGCTTGAAATGCTCTGTCACGACCTTGTTTTGCAGTTCCACCTGCCGAATCTCCCTCTACAAGGAATACTTCACATTTTTCTGGGTCTTGCTCTGAACAGTCACTCAGTTTCCCAGGTAAACCTCCAATGCTCATTACAGTTTTACGCTGAACCATTTCACGCGCTTTTTGCGCCGCATGACGTGCTTGCGCTGCAAGAATTACTTTTTGAACAATGGTTTTAGCGTCCTCAGGATGTTCTTCTAAATAATCAGTTAACATTTCAGAAACCGCTTGACTTACTGAAGCAGACACTTCTCTGTTTCCTAGCTTAGTCTTTGTTTGTCCTTCAAATTGAGGCTCGGCAACTTTTACTGATACGATAGCTGTTAATCCTTCACGGAAATCATCTCCTGCAATATCAAATTTTAGCTTATCTAACATTCCCGATTCGTCAGCATACTTTTTTAAGGTATGCGTCAAACCACGACGGAAACCAGAAAGATGGGTTCCACCTTCGTGTGTATTAATGTTGTTTACATAAGAATGTAAGTTTTCTGCATATGACGTGTTGTAAACCATAGCAACCTCAACAGGAACGCCGTTCTTTTCTCCTTCAAAAGAAATAACATCGTTCATTAATGGCTCTCTGTTACCGTCTAAAAACTTTACAAATTCTGAAAGTCCTTCTTCTGAATGGAATGTTTCCCCTTCAAAACTTCCGTCTTCTTTTTTGTGACGTTTGTCAACTAAATGTACTGTAATACCTTTATTAAGGTATGCTAACTCACGCATTCTACTAGCTAAAGTATCGTAATTGTACTCTAGTGTTTGTTGAAATATTTGTGGGTCTGGTTTAAAAGTTACAATGGTTCCTGTTTTATCAGAATCACCAATAGTTTTTACAGGGTATAATGTTTTACCTCTTTCGTATTCTTGCTCCCAAATTTTACCTTCTCTGTGAACTGTGGCTTTTAAGTGTTCAGATAATGCATTAACACAACTTACACCAACACCATGAAGTCCACCTGATACTTTATAAGAATCTTTATCAAACTTACCTCCAGCTCCAATTTTAGTCATTACAACTTCTAATGCCGAAACACCTTCTTTTTTGTGTAATCCAACTGGAATACCACGACCGTCATCCTCTGTGGTAATTGAGTTATCCTCATTTATAGTTACTGTGATATTATCACAATGTCCTGCTAAAGCTTCATCAATGGAGTTATCAACTACTTCATAAACCAAATGGTGTAAACCTCTTACACCTACGTCTCCAATGTACATCGATGGACGCATACGCACGTGCTCCATTCCCTCAAGGGCTTGGATACTGTCTGCACCATACTGTTTTTTGTTTTCTTCGCTCATTTTTATTTTAATATGATTTAGTTCTTATTTTACAGAAAAAAAGACGCTAATTGCGTCTCTTTTGAGATACTAACAAAGATAACAAATTATCATGCCTTTTAAAAGTATTTTAACGAGTTAGTTAATAAATTATCAACATTTGTTAATTACTCAAAAGTGCCTTAAAACGCCTAAAAAGCATCTTAAATTTGATTTTGGAATTTTTTTAGACTCATTCAAAATCAATAAAACACTAAAACGCTTTAAAGGACGTTTATTGTGTTTTTGCAGTAGCAAGTATTTATTAAAAAAACTCGTTTTTCATCGAAACAATGTAAAACAATTCCATTTCCAGATTAGAAATGTTACCAGTAAATAAAAGCCATTGAATAAAATCAACATAGTGATAAAAGGAGTCCATGCATCAAACATAACCGTATTGGAAATAAAAAAGATACTCTCTCCTAAATTATTGCTATTTATTAAATGTCGTGTAGCCCAATTATTACCCAAGTGAAGACCAATAGGAAAGTATAACGTTTTAGATTTTAACAACCCTGTGGCAAATAGCAAATGTCCAACAGGTATTGAAACGCTAAACATAACAATCATTCCTAGATTACTCAGCACGCCTTCATCTAACACATGAATAAGCGTAAATAAAATTGAAAAAATCACGTTGGCTATGACCACATTGGAAACTTCAATCGTTTTTTTAAACAAGTAGCCCCTAAATAACAATTCTTCAGTGGCAACTTGTGGTAAAATAAAATAGAATGCGTATAATATTGTTGAATAATCAATTGAAACCGACAACTCAAAGGTTTCACCAACCAATACAGTTCTTAAATATTTAGCTCCAAAAAAGGCAAAAGCCCCAATTAAAATACCTAGTGGCAGAAACAATACATTTCTTAAGCTAAAATTTAATCCAATAGCTTTTAATGTTCTTCCTTCTCTTTTATACATGAACCAAGTTGCTATAAATAAGAGGATTGGTGCCGTATAAGGAAAATACTGTTTAACTACGCCTACATTAATGAATAAACTTAAAATTAATGCAATGACAAATAGTAATATTGCTAAAACAAATCTTGAAGCATTTGGGTAGTTTTTAAAAACAGTTTTCATGATTGTGTATTTTCAGTTTGCGAATACAACTTTGTCTTCAACAAAAACTTCAGACAAACCAAAGTAGCTATGGAAGGAAACAAGCCTTTAAACAAATTAAAAAACAACCAATTCCAATCGTTGACATCGATACTTGATACTTTCTGAAATAAAATTTCACCATAAGGTTGCGATTCAAAAAAACAAGCGTTTATTAAATTCACACCTAAATGAAACCCTAAACCAGTCATTATAGATTTTGTTTTGTAAAATGTATAAGCCCAGACGTATCCTGTAAAACCCGTTACAACCAAAACATACGCTAAAAGAATTAGCCTTCCTTCAATAATACCATATGAAAACCAGTGATACACACCGAACACAATAGCCGACAACCAGATGGCCTTTACAGCACCAATTCTTTGAATTAAAACATACAGCATAGCACCTCTAAAAATCAAGTCTTCAGTTAACGCTGACTTTAAATGATATATAAAAGCATTCAAAAACATAGCGTAATCTATTGCCTTTGACTTCCACGATACATTTAAAACTTGGGTTTCGACATAAATGTTTATCAACGTAATAAGAGTAATAATTAAAAATCCAAGTACCAATTGACTCAATCTATTTAGGCTTGGAATAATGCCTAAAACATCGATATTTTTTTTCTCGACAAAGCGTAGAAGCGCCCATGAGATTACTAGTATTATTAATAATCCTAACATTTAAAATACGTTTTAAATTAAAGTTACACCTCTTTTGGTTTCAAAAAAGGGATTGAAAATGGATACTTAAAAGTTCCTGTTTGCAGTGATCTTGAGATATTGTATATCGTGGTGATGATAGCAAAAAGTACAATCGTTCCAGAAATGAAAAAATTATAACCTGGAATAATAAAAAATGATAGTAACGACAATATGAACAGCAAGGTAATTGTCCCATGAAAATTTACAATAGCTCTACCATGCGCATCATACACCTTACTATCTTCAGCTTTATGAATCCAAAGAAACAATGGAAACAAAATACTTCCGAAGGGAATGATTAATCCTAAAAAAGGAGAGCCATGAAGTAACAACATCCATTTGCGTTGTATGACTTCCTCTTTGGGATCTTCAAGGATTAACAATTCGTCAATCTCAATTTCAAGACCTGCTGCCAATAATTTTACCGTTTGAAGATGCGGTTGTACATCACCTTTTTCTATACGCTGAATGGTTCTAACCGTAACAGTAGTTTTATCAGAAAGTTGCTCTTGCGTATACCCTTTTAGCTTTCGCTGATAGGTTAAATTTTCGCTTAAAGAATTTTTATTCATTTTGATTATTATTTCTGATGCAAATCTACTTCAGGTCATTGGATTTTAACACGACATTTAAATGTCATCTATATGTCATCATTAGGTTTTATAAGGGTTTTAAACTATCATTAAGTAAACTTACCTGAAAACTCAAAATTATATATTGGTTTAGTCTAGTGTTTAAAGGTAATTATTTTTTAAAATAAAAAAGCCGGTTTTTAACCGGCTTTCCTTCTTATAGATTATTAAAATTAATACGCATCAGTATGTACTTTTGCAACTGCTCTTCCACTTGGATCATTCATGTTTTTAAATGCTTCATCCCACTCTAAAGCAATTTTTGTGCTGCATGCTACACTAGGTTCTTGCGGTACACTTAATGCTGCTGCATCACTTGGAAAATGCTCTTCAAAAATAGAGCGATAATAAAACTCTTCTTTATTTTGAGGTGTTTGTATCGGGAACCTAAAATGCGCATTCTTCATTTGCTCATCGGTTACTTCTTCATTTACAACTTCTTTCAAAGTATCAATCCAACTGTAACCAACACCATCACTAAACTGTTCTTTTTGTCTCCAAGCTACGCTCTCTGGTAGCATATCTTCAAAAGCTTTTCTCACTACCCATTTTTCCATACGTTCTGGTGTTATCATTTTATCTTGAGGGTTGATACTCATTGCCACATCCATGAATTCTTTATCTAAAAACGGTACACGACCTTCAATTCCCCAAGCTGCTAAACTTTTATTTGCTCTCAAGCAATCATACATATGCAGTTTACTCAACTTACGAACCGTTTCTTCATGAAACTCTTTGGCATTTGGCGCTTTGTGAAAATACAGATAACCACCAAATAATTCGTCAGCACCTTCACCAGACAACACCATTTTTATTCCCATAGACTTAATAACTCTTGCCATTAAATACATAGGTGTACTCGCGCGAATAGTTGTAATATCATAGGTTTCTAGCTGATAAATTACGTCTCTTACCGCATCTAAACCTTCTTGAATGGTAAACTTTATTTCGTGGTGAACAGTTCCAATATGGTCTGCCACTTTTTGTGCTGCAGCCAAATCTGGAGACCCTTCAAGTCCTACTGAAAAGGAGTGTAATTGAGGCCACCAAGCATCAGAAGTGTCATCACTTTCAATACGCTTTTGAGCATATTTTTTTGCAATTGCTGAAGTCACCGAAGAATCTAATCCTCCTGAAAGCAAAACACCATAAGGTACATCACTCATTAACTGCCTGTGAACAGCTGCTTCAAGCGCTTCTTTTATTTTTGAAATACTTGTTTCGTTGTCTTTTACTGCATCATAATCAGTCCACTCACGTTTATGCCACTGCACAAACTCACCGTCCTTACTAGACATATAATGACCTGGAGGAAATAGCTCAATTTTTGTACAAACACCTTCAAGCGCTTTAAGTTCTGATGCTACATAAAAGGTTCCGTTTTGGTCCCATCCAATGTATAATGGAATGATTCCCATGTGGTCTCTAGCTACAAAATATTCGTCTTTTTCAACATCATAAATTGCAAAACCAAAAATACCATTAAGCTCATCAACAAAATCAGTTCCTTTTTCTTGATACAACGCCAAAATAACCTCACAATCACTTTCAGTTTGAAACTTATAATCAGGAAATTGTTTACGCAACTCTCTGTGGTTATATATTTCTCCATTAGCCGCTAAAACAAACCTCTTATCTTCTGAAAACAAAGGTTGTTTTCCTGAAGCAGGATCAACAATCGCTAAACGCTCATGCGCCATAATCGCTTTGTCGTTATCAAAAATTCCGCTCCAGTCAGGACCACGATGACGGATTCTTTTTGACATTTCTAATATTTGAGGTCTTAAATCTTCTGTTTTCTGCTTTAAATCAAATGCACATACAATTCCACACATAATTTCTCTTTTTTATATCAGTTGTTACATATTATGAAGCAAATATTCATTTAAGATTACAAAATAAAAAACATAATCAACATTTAAATTACAAATTGAAACTAAAAACTATAAATTATCATCAATAGAAAAGTTATTCAACTGTATTTTGTTATTTATATTTACAAAATGAAACACTTAAGCCTACTCGTTTACCTTTTGCCTTTTGTACTATTTAGTCAAACATGGCAACCTACTTCTATTACTCCTAACATAAATGGACAACGTTTTGATGATGTTTTCTTTATAAACGACAATACTGGTTGGGCTGCAAATGGTTATTATGCAGCAATTTTTAAAACTACTGATGGTGGCAACACTTGGATAGAACAAGCTAGTTCTAGTGATTTAGGTGGCAACTACTACTTTAGAAACATTGAATTCATTAATGAAAATATTGGTTTCTTAGGCACTTTAAATGGTAAATTTTTCTCAACAAATGATGGTGGAACAACTTGGACTGAAGTCTCCAATATCTCTCCAAACCCTCAAGCTATTTGTGGTTTGAATGCTGTAGGTAGTTCAACAATTTATGGTTGTGGAGCCTATTTTACTCCTGCTTACATTATAAAGTCCACTGATAGTGGTTTAAATTGGCAATACATTGACATGTCTGCTTATGCTAATGCACTAGTAGAAATTAAGTTTATTAATGAATTGACTGGTTATGCTTGCGGAAGTAATGCTAATGGAGCTGTTGTTTTAAAAACAACCGATGGTGGATTAAATTGGAATGAAATTTACAACTCCAATATTGCTGGAGAATATGTTTGGAAACTTCAAGTCTTAGAAAGTAATAATGATACTGTATTTGGTGCTGTTGAATCAATGGCTCCACATTTTGGGAAATTAATAAAATCTACTGATGCTGGCACTAATTGGAATAGCTACAATGCTCCTGAAACCTCAATACAAGCGGTTGGTTTTATAAATGAAAATAAAGGTTGGATGGGAGGACACACTACTGGTTTTTACGAAACAGTAGATGGTGGACAAACATGGACAAACCTAAACGTAGGTTCTAACCTAAATAGAATTTTCATTATCAGTCCAGCTTTAGCTTATGCTTCAGGAACCTCTATCTATAAATTTACCGATGCCTCTTTAAATATTAGCGAAGTAGAATCCAACTCAAAAACACTTGATATTCATATTAAAAATAATCCTGTAGACACAACACTAGAGTTTAGCATTTACTTTCACAACAATGACAATCTACTAATTGAGCTATACGATAGTAAAGGAATTTACATAAAACAGCTTTCAAGAGAAATCATTACTTCAACTGAAATTGAAAAGCATTATACCTTTGATGTGAGTGCACTTTCATCTGGAACTTACTTTATAAACTTCCATAATAATTTCCAAAGACAGTCTCTAAAATTCATTAAACAATAAACTTAGCACGATTTTTGTTTAACAAAAATTAACAATCTTAACTCTATTTTTTATAAGTGAAATCTTAAATTTAGAAACTTAATAAAACAACGTATGAAAAAAGTAATGAATTTATCCAAGCTAGCATGTTTAGCAATTTTATTAGTCTCATTTAGTATGAACGCTCAAGATTTTAAAGATCTTGACAAAAGCCCTATGGATGCAGCAGCATTTCCAAGTAGCCATAGAGTATCTGAAAAAACTGTCAAAGTTATTTACAGCAGACCTCAACTAAAAGGCAGAACAGTTCAATCTTTAGCTCCAAATGGAGAAGTTTGGCGAACTGGAGCCAACGAAGCAACTGAAATAACGTTTTACAAAGATGTTACTGTAGGTGATAAAAAGGTTAAAGCTGGTACTTACTCACTGTTTACTATTCCTGGTGAAAAATCTTGGACTATTATTATAAATTCTGATGTTGATGTTTGGGGAGCTTACAGTTATAACAAAGACAATGATGTAGCAAGAGTTGAAGCTCCTGTTAGCGAAGGCAAGAAAAGCCTTGAAGCTTTTTCTATAGCATTTGACGACGAAGGTAGCATGCATTTAGCTTGGGGAACTCTAAGAGTTGCTGTTCCAATGAAATAAAAAAATATGAAACACTAAAAAAGCCTTGATTTCTCAAGGCTTTTTTTATTTATGGTATGTTCAAATATTTATGCGTTTGTAACGACACTTTCCATTTAGGATTTTTCATTACATAATCAACAATTTCAGGAACAACTTTATCGCGTTTACTCCACTCAGGTTGTAAGTACAAAATACAATCTTTATTTACTTTTGCTGCTTGCTCTTCAGCAAAACGAAAATCGTCTTTATTATAAACAATCACTTTTAACTCATTAGCATTATCATACACTTCTTGAGTTGGCAATTTCAATTTTTTAGGAGACAAACAAATCCAATCCCAAGTACCTGTTAGCTTATAAGCTCCAGATGTTTCAATATGCACTTTCAGTCCTTTTGCTTTAAGTTGTGATGTTAAAGCAGTCATATCCCAAGTTAACGGTTCACCTCCTGTAACAACTATTGTGTCACTATACTTAGCGGCATTTTCAACAATTTTAGACGTTTCAGTTGGCGGATGAATGTCTGCATTCCAACTTTCTTTCACATCACACCAATGGCAACCAACATCACAACCTCCTACTCTAATAAAGTAAGCAGCTGTTCCTTTGTGATAACCTTCTCCCTGAATAGTGTAAAATTCTTCCATTAAAGGAAGCATCTCACCTTTATCAACCAATATTTGTGTCTCTGTCTTCATTGCCGCAAAGATAAGTTACTATTAGAAGTTTAGTGTTAAAATGTTAAAAAGATTTTCTGTTGGATTAATTCTAGATTAGTATTTTTATAGAAATTTTTTGAATAATGAGCAGAAACGAAGAATTCTTTAACCACATTACCGAAGGAAACACCAATAAAGGTGAATTCATTACACTTGGCTCTGCCATGTTGGATGGTGAAACTATAAAAAACGCCTATGTAAATGTTCCGCTTAAAACCATGAACAGACATGGACTTATTGCTGGAGCTACTGGTACTGGAAAAACAAAAACACTACAAGTTTTAGCTGAGAATCTGAGCGAAAAAGGTGTTCCTGTGTTATTGATGGATATTAAAGGAGACTTAAGTGGCTTAGCACAACCTAGTCCTGGACACGTTAAAATTGATGAACGTCATGAGGCTATTGGTTTACCTTTTGAGGCTAAATCATTTCCTGTTGAAGTAATGACATTATCTGAACAAGATGGTGTAAGACTAAGAGCAACCGTTAGCGAATTTGGGCCTGTACTTATTTCAAGAATTTTAGATGTAACAGAAACCCAAGCCGGAATCATTTCGGTTATTTTTAAATATTGTGACGATAATAAACTTCCGCTTTTAGACTTAAAAGACTTTAAAAAAATACTACAATATTGCACTTCTGAAGGTAAAGAAGAATTTCAAGAGGAATATGGCCGAATTTCAACAGCATCTACAGGAGCAATTCTTAGAAAAATTGTTGAACTAGAGCAACAAGGTGGAGACTTGTTTTTTGGAGAAAAATCTTTTGACACCCAAGACTTACTTAGAATTGCTGATGATGGTAGAGGTTACATAAACATTATTAGATTGACTGACATACAAGACAGACCAAAACTGTTTTCAACTTTTATGTTGAGTCTCTTGGCTGAAATCTATTCCACTTTCCCTGAACAAGGCGATACTGGACGACCAGAATTAATCATGTTTATTGACGAAGCACATTTAATTTTCAATGAAGCTTCTGACGCTTTATTAGATCAAATAGAAAGCATTGTAAAATTAATACGAAGTAAAGGTGTTGGTTTGTATTTTGTAACACAAAACCCTACTGATGTTCCTGAAGCTGTCCTAAGTCAATTAGGTTTAAAAGTTCAGCATGCATTAAGAGCTTTTACAGCTAAAGACAGAAAAGCCATTAAGCTTACAGCTCAAAATTATCCTGACACAGAATATTACGATACTGCTGAAGTATTAACTTCACTGGGAACTGGAGAAGCATTAGTTTCAGCATTAAATGAAAAAGGAAGACCAACACCACTTGCAGCAACCATGATGCGTGCACCTATGAGTAGAATGGATGTTTTAACCGATTCTGAATTGAGCAACTTATTGTCTAGCTCTAAAATGGTTAAAAAATACAACGAAACTATCGATAGAGAAAGTGCTTATGAAATATTAAATGAAAAAATTGAGCGTGCTGAGGCTGAAGAAGCTAAGGAAAAAGCTCGAAAAGAAAAAGAAGCACTTAAAAAAGCTGAATCAAAACGAAGAACTTCGAGCACAAGAAGCAATAGAATGAATCCGGTTGTAAAAGTACTTACAAGCGCAACGTTTATTAGAAGTGTTTTTGGCATCCTTACTAAAGTGATGAAAAAATAATCTTCAATACCAACACATTAAAAAACACTATAACATTAAAACAAAAACCATGAACAAATCCCTGCTTTACCTTATTATTTTTTCTTTAGTTCTAACAAGTTGTAAAAAAGAACAAGACCCTTTTCAAGTTAGCAAACAACATATTGGATTACTTACCGACTCTACACAAGTCAAAGATTTGGAAGCTTTATTTGTAAATGACTCCATTGTAAACTATATAAAAGGTGATGAATTTATTGAAAACAAAAGTGATATTGAAGTGTTTGAAAAAGGTGGTAAAAAATTATTGATTTTATCTCCTAAACAAGTTTTAGACTCAACATCAACTATTGGTAGTGTTCAAATTATCGACTCTAGATTCAAAACAGATAAAAACATTTCAACACTAAGTACTTTTAAAGATATACAAGACAATTACACTGTATCAAGAATTAATAATTTAATTAATTCTATTGTGATTTCGGTTGATGAAATTAATGCATCCTTTACAATTGATAAAAAAGAATTACCAGCTAATTTGAGATTTGACATGAACTTAAAAATTGAAAAATCTCAAATTCCTGACACAGCAAAAATTAAATACTTTTTTGTTCATTGGAATTAGGATTTAAATTAGGTTTACTTTAATTAATGAATCCATTTTTTTCCAAAATATTAGTTGATATTGCTCGCAAACGACTCAAAGCTAGCCAAAAGACTACTACCGAGTTTAGTAAACGACAAATTGTACCTGTAGTAAGAAATCTTCAGGTAGAATTATCTCATGCCATTAAAGAGTATATTTTTATCATTATTGGTGTGTTTTCAGCAGGTTTTGGACTTAAAGGGTTTTTACTACCTAATCGTTTTATTGATGGTGGTGCTACAGGTATTTCATTACTTTTAGAAAACATCACAAACATAGAATTAAGTTTTCTGCTTATACTGGTCAACATCCCTTTTCTTATCTTAGGAGCAAGAACATTAAGCCTAAAGTTTGCCATAAAAAGTATTATTGCTATTGCCTTTCTAGGGTTTGTAGTGCATTATATTGAATATCCTACCATTACTGAAGACAAACTACTAATTGCTGTTTTTGGTGGTTTTTTTCTTGGTTTAGGAATAGGAATGTCCATGAGAGGCGGAAGTGTTATTGATGGTACTGAGGTATTGGCAATTTATTTAAGCAGAAAATTATCCCTAACAGTTGGTGATGTTCTTTTGCTTATTAATATCATCATCTTTTCATTTGGTGCTTACGTACTATCTATTGAAACTGCATTATACGCCATTTTAACCTATTTAGCAGCTGCTAAAACTGTAGACTTTGTGGTTGATGGTGTTGAGGAATATGTTGGCGTTACTATTATTTCTGAAAAGCATGAAGAATTAAGAACAATGCTTATTGAAAAGTTAAGACGTGCCTGCACTATTTATGCTGGAAAAGGCGGTTATGGAGGAAAAGGGCAAAGTTATGACAAAGACATTATTTATACAGTAGTAACCAGATTAGAACTCGCCAAACTACACACTGAAATTGACAAAATAGACAAAGATGCTTTTATCATAATGGGATTGGTAAAAGACTTAAAAGGAGGTATGATAAAACGAAAACCTCTAAAATAGCACCTAAACAATTAACAATAGCACATAACTATATAAGCAACGCTGTATATGGTTAACTTTTTACACAAATGAAAAATTACACAGTACAAAACTCTCCTTTTGTAGTTCCCACTACCGATGGAAAAACAATTAAAGAACATTTTGGATTAGCAACCGATGGAAATTCGCAACTAAGTATTGCACACATGACAGCTCCTCCTGGATGGAGCGAACCTTTTCAAACACCTGAATTTGACGAATACACGTTTATAATTAAAGGGCAAAAACAATTTATAATTGAAAATGAAGTTGTAATTTTAAAAGCAGGTCAATCCATAAAAATTAACAAAAACGTAAGAGTGCAGTATTCTAATCCTTTTACTGAACCTTGTGAATATTTAGCTATTTGCTTACCAGCATTTTCTATGGATTTAGTAAATAGAGAATAAATGAAACAACTTCTTGCAAAATTTTTAGGATTTAGCTTAAACGTGCTAAGTTACATATCGAAGTCTTTTGCTGCCAATAGAGCTTTGGCTTTATTTTCTATGCCTTTAAAAGGAAAAGCAACAGAAGAGCAAACAGAATTTTTAGAAACATCATTTAGAGAAGAATTGATGTACGACAACATCCCAATAATGACTTACCGTTGGGTTGGAAAAAACAAAACTATACTTTTATTACATGGTTGGGAAAGCAACTCTGCACGTTGGAAAAACCTTATACTTAACCTAAAAAAGAAAGACTATAACATTATTGCTATAGATGCTCCAGCACATGGAAAATCTGGAGGCACAAGTTTTAATGCGATTTTGTATTCTGAGTTTATTAATGTAGCAGTATTAAAGTTTAAACCCGAGATTATCATTGGGCATTCGGTTGGTGGTATGGCTTCTATTTTCTTTCAGTACAAATATCAAACTCCTTTTATAAAAAAGTTCATCTTGCTTGGAGCACCTTCAGAGTTTAAAGATATTCTTGGTAGGTATACAAAAATGATGGGTTACAACCAACGTATTAACACCAAGATTAACTCAATAATTCTAGAACGTTTTGGGGTAAAACCTGAAGAATTTTCATCTTCAGAATACATCAAACAAAACAATTCCGAAGGATTAATAATTCATGATGAACAAGACCAAATTATCCCTTACAAGGATGCTTTGCTTATAAAAAGTAGTTTTAAAAACAGTAAATTAATTACTACTCAAGGCATGGGACACTCTTTAAACAACGATACTGTTACTTCGTATATCAATGATTTTATTGATGCCTAATCTTGTTTTATCTTTGCACTATGGAAGATAATCTTAAACGTCTTAATAAATACCTAAGTGAAGTTGGCTATTGCTCTCGTAGAGCAGCCGATAAACTTATTGATGCTGGTAGAGTTACTATAAACGGTAAAGTACCCGAAATGGGAACAAAAGTTAGTCCTGATGACGAAGTACATGTTGATGGTAAACTTATAGAAAACAAAAAAAAGTCTTTCACTTACCTAGCGTTTAATAAACCTGTTGGTATTGTTTGTACTACAGACACTCGTGTTGAAAAGGATAACATTATCGATTTTATCAACTATCATAAACGTATTTTCCCTATTGGTCGTCTGGACAAACCCAGTGAAGGATTAATACTACTTACAGATGATGGTGATATTGTAAACAAAATATTAAGAGCTAGCAACAACCACGAAAAAGAGTATGTTGTTACGGTTGATAAACCTATTTCTCAAACTTTTATTAATAGGATGTCTAATGGTGTACCAATATTAGATACAGTTACTAAAAAATGTAAGGTTACTAAAGTTGGCACCTACGAATTTAAAATTATTCTAACACAAGGTCTAAATAGACAAATACGAAGAATGTGTGAGTATTTAAATTACGAAGTACGAACCTTAAAGCGTACACGTATTATGAATATAAAGCTAGATATGCCTATTGGGAGTTATCGCGAACTTACTCAAAATGAAATGGGTGAACTTAATGAGTTACTAGAAGGTTCAACCAAAACATTTCAATCTAAAAAAAGGAGACCTTAACCTACGTGTCTTTCTCTAGCTAATAAAGTATTTTTAAGTAGCATAGCAATAGTCATTGGACCAACTCCACCAGGAACAGGTGTAATATAACTTGCTTTTTTACTTACATTTTCAAAATCGACATCACCAGTTATCACATACCCTTTTGGAGAAGACTCATCAGGAACCCTAGTAATACCAACATCTATAATAACAGCGTCGTCCTTAACCATTTCTGCTTTTAAGAAATTAGGAACTCCTAATGCTGAAATGATAATATCAGCTTGAGAAGTAATTTGTGTAATGTTTTTTGTATGACTGTGTGTTAATGTAACTGTTGAGTTTCCTGGGAAACCTTTACGTCCCATTAAAATACTCATTGGTCTTCCAACAATATGACTACGACCAATTACAACTGTATGTTTTCCTTTGGTTTCAACACCATAACGATCGAGCAACTCTAAAATACCAAAAGGTGTAGCAGGAATAAAAGTACTCATATCCAATGCCATTTTACCAAAGTTTGCAGGATGGAATCCATCTACATCCTTATCAGGATCAACAGCTAAAAGCACTTTTTGAGTATCAATTTGTTTTGGTAATGGTAACTGAATAATAAATCCATCAATATCTGGATTTTCATTTAGTTCTTCAATTTTATCTAACAATTCAATCTCACTAGTTGTATTTGACATTCTAACTAAAGTGGACTCAAACCCAACACGTTCACAAGCTTTTACTTTACTTCCTACGTAAGTTAAACTTGCTCCATCGTTACCAACAATAATTGCCGCTAAATGAGGCACTTTTTCTCCTTTAGCTTTCATTTTTTTTACTTCAGCAGCAATTTCATCTTTGATATCGTTACTAATCTTTTTTCCGTCTAGAATTGTCATGTTATTAGTTGTGTTGTATTGTTGTTATTTGTAATCTTATTTGAAATAAAAAAACATGAGTTACCTCATGTTTTTCATAGCTTGCATCATACGTTTGCCGCCACCACCTTGCATCATTTTCATCATCTTGCTCATTTGGTTAAACTGCTTAAGCAACTGGTTAACTTCTTGTACCGAAGTTCCTGAACCTTTACCTATGCGTTTTTTTCGGCTTGCATCTATTATTGATGGGTTAGTTCTTTCAGCTGGTGTCATAGAATGAATAATTGCTTCAATACCTTTAAAAGCGTCATCATCTATATCAACATCTTTCATCATTTTTCCAGCTCCAGGAATCATTCCGATAAGGTCTTTCATGTTACCCATTTTCTTGATTTGCTGAATTTGCTTTAAGAAATCATCAAATCCAAATTGGTTTTTTGCAATTTTCTTTTGAAGTTTTCTTGCTTCCTCTTCATCATACTGCTCTTGAGCTCTTTCAACAAGTGACACAACGTCTCCCATTCCTAGAATACGATCTGCCATACGAGAAGGATAGAACACATCAATAGCTTCCATTTTCTCACCTGTACCAATAAACTTAATTGGCTTGTTTACTACAGACTTAATTGAAATAGCTGCTCCACCACGTGTATCACCATCTAACTTGGTAAGAATTACACCATCAAAATTTAAAACATCATTAAAGGCTTTAGCTGTATTAACAGCATCTTGACCTGTCATAGAATCTACAACAAATAATGTTTCTTGTGGCTGAATGGCTTTGTGGATGTTTGATATTTCGGTCATCATCGCTTCATCTACAGCTAAACGACCAGCAGTATCTATAATAACCACATTATGTCCATTAGCTTTTGCATGAGCAATACCAGCTTGCGCAATAGCTACAGGATCTTGGTTACCTTTATCACTATATACCTCAACATTTATTTGTTCACCTACTACATGCAACTGATCTACTGCTGCAGGACGATACACGTCACAGGCTACTAATAAAGGCTTTTTGGTTTTTTTGTTTTTTAAATAATTGGCTAGTTTACCAGAGAAAGTTGTTTTACCTGAACCCTGTAAACCTGACATTAATATAACGCTTGGTGTACCAGAAAGGTTAATACCTTCGGCATCTCCACCCATTAGTTCGGTTAATTCGTCTTTAACGATTTTAACCATTAACTGTCCTGGTTGTAACGTTGTTAATACGTCTTGACCTAGTGCTTTTTCCTTTACTTTATTCGTAAATTCTTTAGCAATTTTAAAATTGACATCGGCATCTAAAAGCGCTCGTCTTACTTCTTTAAGGGTTTCAGCAACATTAACCTCAGTAATACTACCATGACCTTTTAATACGTGTAGCGCTTTATCTAACTTATCACTTAAATTATTAAACATATATCTCTCTACTTTTTAAGTACATATCGGTAAAAAACTTCAATGCTTTTTAGAAAGTCGCAAAGTTAAGAATTTGTAGTGTATTAAGGAAGTATTAGCAATAATTCTGTACGAAAAAAGGATTGTAAAATTATTACAATCCTTTTTAACTAACCTAAAAACTAAAAAACACGAGGTTTTTCAACATGTATAAAGACTCAATCACATGTTCTTTCAATAACCATTATATCATTTTCTCGATGTAGCTGCAACCTATCTTCCTCACATTCTACTACAAGCCATTGACCTGTTATAGCTTGAATATCTGATCCTGCTACATTAGAAAACTCAATAATAACTCCATCGTTTGTTTGAGAGGTCGTCCATGTTGCATCTATAGTTGCAGTTTCAGTATAAATAACCACAATATTATTTGACGACTCAAAATCAAAATTCCAAACTATTAAATTATCACTACCATTATAGTTTACTACATTCCAAGTACAATCTAAAAGAAATGCATCTACATCTTGCTCTGAGCAAGTTTGACCACAATCTTCAACGACAAGATTGACCTCAAAAATTTCAAATGTATTTCCTCCTGCCAATGTTGCTGATACATATATTGTTTGTGAAGAACTTACAACATTGCTATAAGGCGAGGTTAAAGCATTTACTCCAGTTTCTGCATCCATTAATGTTTCATGGAATGTCATTTCTATATTATCATTACTACAATTTGGGAAAATATCATATAAATCAAAAGTTGCTATTCCGTCGTTAAAAGGCTCTTCATTATCACAGATTACATATTCTGTATTTGAAAAACATTCAAACGGATTGTCACTTGTACATTGCTGGGTCAGCACTAATACATCTTCTCCTTTCTGTAATACTAAAGAATCTTCATTACACTCTACAACAGCATATTCTCCATTGTAATCCTCAAGTCCGTTAAAGTTTATAAATACCTTTAACTCCCCTTCAATCATAGCGATATCCCAAGTACCAGAATATAAAAGGTCATTTTCGTATAGAGTAGATATTTCATTTGAGTCATGAAATGTAAATGTTGTAAATGATGGAGTATAACCATTTAGAGCTGGTATTTGTGGACAAGCCACTAAGTAATCTCTTACATCTTGAAAATCGCAGCTAACTTGATTATCATCACAGTTGATTTCCATAACAATTTCGGTAGTTGTGTTTTCAACTGTTCTAACAAGTTCAAATCTATCATCAGCACAATCAACAACTAACCAATCTCCACCTAAATCTTGTGAAAAAGCTGTAAGTTGCTCTATTGACAATACAATACCTTGGTCTGTAGATTCTAAATTCCAGCTACCTAGTACAACTTCAGTTAAATCACCTTCACTAATTTGCAAGGCTCCACCACCTCCAAATACTAAATCAAAATCTATGAAATTATCGTCTCCATTGTAAGACACAATTTCCCAATGACAATCTTGTAGTGCTTCAGATACTTCTTGTAGTGTGCAATCCTCCTCATCATCATAATCGCACTCTTCCTCTGCAGCATTTATAGCAGCTTCAAGTTCTTGATTACTATTAACCTCAACTGTATCTCCATTAGCATAAACCATTGTAACTGGAAAGTTTAAACTTGCTAGAACAACAGCACTATTGGAGGTTTCTAAACTTTGTAAAAACACATATAATTCAAAATCACTACCAATAACAACTGTATCTATAACCTGAAAGTTTGTATCATACATTGAAAACGAAATTGGGTACTGAAAATCTATACATTCAATCACGTCTTCATCAGCAGTACACTCATCAATAAACTCTTGCAACTGCTCTTGGTTTTCAATTGTAATTTCGGTGTAATCGTTTAAAATAATAGTTATAGGAAAAATATATTCCAATACATCATCATCATTATCAAACTCATTGTAAATCGCTTCAATAAGACCTAAATCTTCAAGAGTATTTATTGTAATTGTTATACCATTTACTAAAACTGTTACAGGTAGATTAACAGATAAACAATTGGCTTCATCCATAATATCATCTACTGAACCATCATAAGCCGAAGTAGATTGCATAAGGCTTACAAGAGCTATTTCAGAGTTGATAATGTTTTCGTTTTCTGGGTTTGGTTCAATTTCTTCATCCTGACAAGAAGTAACCATAATTGGGGCTAATAGGACAAAAAAGGCTAAAACTAATAAATGTTTAATTTTCATAATTCTATAGGTTGTCTTTATTTATACAACAGATGATTTTAAAAAACACCTACCATATATTTTAATTTTATAATTTTATGATCTTAATTTTTCTGTATGCCCAAACCATTACATGACAATATTTGTGACGAGATATTATTTACTTCATTATTTGAGAAGCATGCTAAAAATCTGCACAACTTTTTACACTATAAATTTGGTGAACAGTTAAACCCAAAAGACAAAGTGCAAGAAGCTTTTATTAAACTTTGGCAAAACTGTGGTAAGATTCCTTCAAATAAAGCAAAGAGTTTTTTATTTACGACTGCAAATAATTTAATGCTCAATGAAGCTGCTCATCAAAAAGTAGTATTAAAGCATCAGCAAATTAAACCTAAGCATTATACAAATGAGTCTCCTGATTTTGTAATGGAAGAACAGGAATATTTACAAAAACTAGAAAAAGCCATCGCCAACTTAACCGAAGCACAACGCACTGCCTTTTTACTAAACAGAGTTGAAGGAAAACGTTTTAAAGAAATTGCTGAATTACTAGATATTTCGGTAAAAGCTGTTGAAAAACGAATTTATGGTGCACTAAAAAAACTTAGAGAAGATATAAAAGAATTGTAATTAAGGGTAGGATATTTTAACACCTAACTGTTATATAGTTGTAATTGAAGACATGAAACGAGAAGATTTAATACAAAAATGGCTAGACCATAACTTAACCTCTGATGAACTTGAAGCTTTCAAACAGCTTGAAGATTATGATGATTTGGTAAAGTTATCAAATGGCATGCAGCATTTTAAAGCTCCTGAATACAACACTTCTGAAGCTTTAAACAATGTTATGCAACACATTAACACCTCAAAGCAACCTCCACAAAAAAAGTGGTTATCTATTGCTATGAGCATTGCAGCTGTATTTGTTATTTCTTTTGGAATTTATTTTTTCACCATTAACCAAGACACATTGGTTAACACGCAATTAGCTGAAAAAACTACAATTGAACTACCTGATGCGTCTTCGGTGGCTTTAAATTCACTTTCTGAAATAACATTCAATACCCATAAATGGAATAAAAAAAGAACTGTAGACTTAAAAGGAGAAGCTTTTTTTAAAGTGGAAAAAGGAAGCAGTTTTAACGTTAACACAGTTTATGGAACCGTAACCGTTTATGGTACTCAGTTTAATGTTAAGCAACGAGAAAACTATTTTGAAGTAATTTGTTACGAAGGTCTTGTTGGTGTTACTTACAAAGGAAAAGAGACAAAACTACATGCTGGTGAAAGTTTTTTACTATTAAATGGAAAACTAATTGAAAAAGAAAAAGAACTTAAAACACAACCATCTTGGTTAAACAATGAAAGCTACTTTAAAAGTATGCCTTATAAAGAAGTTATTGCAGAGTTTGAGCGTCAATACGATGTGAATTTTCATGTTATTAACTTAGACAGTTCTCAATTATTTACAGGAAGTTTTACTCACAATAACATTGAAAATGCATTAAAATCTATTACCTTACCTTTACATTTAACTTACAAAAAAACGGATAATACGATTACACTAAAGCGTGAGTAAAAAAGGTGTTTTTTATCTTTTCATACCTTTATTTTTTTTGAGTGTTATTGGCATTAAGGCTCAAAACAACTCAAAAGAAACTCAATCGCTTGTTTATATTTTAAGTGCTCTAGAACAGCGTTACAACATTCATTTTAACTACATAGATCAAACTATTGAAGGTGCAACTGCTAGCTTACCAGACAAAACACTTTCGCTAACACAAGCTTTAGACCTACTAAAGCGCGAAACACAATTAGACTTTATTGTTATTGATGATTACAGCGTAGTCATTTCAAAACCATCTAGCCCTTTTAGTAATATCATTACCCAAAAACTAGAAGAAATAGTCATCAATAATTACCTTACTAAAGGTATTTTGAAAAAGAGTGATGGTAAAGTGGTTATTGAAACCGAAAAATTTGGTATTCTACCAGGATTAATCGAACCTGACATTTTACAAACAATACAAGCGCTTCCTGGTATTATAAGTGTTGATGAAACGGTATCAAACATTAATGTTCGTGGTGGTTCTCATGATGAAAATCTTATTTTATGGGATGGAATTAAAATGTACCAATCCGGTCATTTTTTCGGATTGGTTTCTGCATTCAATCCATATTTAACCAAAACCGTTAATGTATCTAAAAATGGTACTAGTGTTATGTTTGGTGATGGAATTTCTAGCGTTATAGATATTCAGCAATCCAATTCATTAAGCCATAAATTTAAAGCAGGAACAGGTTTTAACCTTATTAGTGCTGATGGTTTTGCCAAAGTGCCTTTAGGTAAAAAAACCGAACTTCAGGTTTCAGCAAGACGATCGATAACCGATTTTATTTTTACACCAACCTACGACCAATACTTTAAACGTGTATTTCAGGATTCTGATTTATCAAATAACCAATCCAACAATACACTTACCAGCAATGAAACCTTTTATTTTTATGATATAAGTACAAAACTGCTATATGATATTTCAGATACTGATCAACTTCGTTTTAATTTTTTAACCATAAACAACAATTTAAGCTATGACGAAGAGACTATGACTGACGATATGAATGAGACATTACGCAGTAGCTTAAAACAGAATAATCTAGCTTTTGGTGCTGAATATTTAAAATACTGGAACAGTTCATTAACCACAACCGCTCAACTTTATCTTTCCAAATACAACTTAAACACCACTAACTATGATGTGGCAAACAACCAACGTTTACTTCAAGAAAATGACGTTAGCGATCTTACTTTAAAAATTAATGCTACCAACCATATTGACCCAAATTTAAAAATACATGCAGGCTACCAACTTAATGGTGTTGTGGTAAGTAATTCAGAGGATGTTAACAACCCAGAGTTTCATAATTTCACGAAACAAATTAATCAAACGCATAGTATTTATGGTGAAGCTGAGTTTACTTCTGGAAACAAAAACACCTATGCCAGAATTGGTATAAGAACCAACTACATTGACAAGCTTTCAGAAGTATTTACTGAACCACGTTTAGCAGTAAGTCATAAACTTAGTAATCTTTTTCGCTTAGAGTTTCTCGCAGAATTTAAAAGTCAAACCATGTCACAAATTATCGATCTTCAAAACGATTTTTTAGGCATTGAAAAACGACGTTGGGTACTCTCAAACGATATTGATATTCCTATTATAAAAAGTAAGCAAGGTTCTGCAGGAATTCATTATAACAAAAATAAATTACTGATAAGCGCTGAAGCATTTATTAAGGATGTTGATGGTATTACAAGCAGAAGTCAAGGGTTTCAAAACCAATATCAGTTTACTGATGCAATTGGAAGGTATCAAGTAAAAGGTATTGACTTTTTAATAAACAAACAGTTTACTAATACAAGTGCTTGGTTGAGCTACTCGTTTAGTAAAAACGATTACACTTTTGACGACTTAAACAATGGCAATACATTTCCAAACAACCTTGATGTAAGACATTCTTTAACTTTTGCAGGAACTTACCAAATAAACAGCATAAAACTCGCTTTAGGTGTAAATTGGCACTCAGGAAAACCAGTAACTTTACCTGATACTGTTCAAAATACTTCTAACAATATTATTGAATACAATTCACCTAACGCCTCAAACCTTGAAGACTATTTACGTGCTGATTTTTCTGCTAATTACACGTTTAAAATGGGCAACACAACCAATGCTATTATTGGTTTGTCTATTTGGAATGTATTGAATAAAGTAAACACTATCAACAGCTATTACATCATTGATGAAAACGATGAAATTTCTGCTATAAAAAATAGGTCGTTAGGTATTACTCCTAATGTTAATTTCAGAATTCATTTCTAGCATTTATTACTTTAATTTTAAACTTATTGACAAGTAATTTCATTATCTTGCTCATGCTAACGACACAACATTTATGAATACTAAAATCATTAAGCTTTTTCTTCGGTTTGCAATTTCTGCAGGTTTTTTATCAGCTTGTTTTGATAGGTTTGGATGGTGGCCTGAGTCTATTTCTACTTGGGGAAACTGGAACAATTTTTTAGAGTACACGCAACTTATCAACCCTTGGCTTCCTGAAGCAATAATTCCTGCATTAGGAACACTTGCCACTGCTTTAGAAATTATTTTTGCCATCTTACTAATTATTGGTTTTAAAACAGAACTTATAGCCAAGTTTAGCGGAATACTATTATTAGTTTTTGCCTTATCAATGACATTTTCAACAGGAGTTAAAGGCGCATTGGATTATTCTGTATTTAGTGCAGCTGCAGCAGCTTTTGCATTAAGCCTTATTAAAGAAAAATATTTTGAATTAGACACACTCATTTCTAAATAACACCCAATACTATAAACAAATGAAACAAGCCTTACTTATTTTAACCTTTTTTACTATTTCACTCTCAACACAATCCCAAACTACTAGTGTAGAAAAATCTACCTTTGGTGTACAAACTGGCTTTTTAGGTATTTGGGTACATAATGAATCTAGGCTCTCAAACAGTATTGCTTTACGAAGCGAAATAGGTTTAGATGCTGGTATTTGGGGAAATGACATTTATGATTCTTATGGCTTTTTACTTGCGCCTGTAATCACTTTAGAACCTCGTTGGTATTATAACTTAAATAAAAGAGCTGATAAGTCTAGACGAACTGATGGCAACAGCGGAAATTTTGTTTCAATAAAAACAAGCTATCATCCTGATTGGTTTATCATTGCTAATGAAGATAACATTAACTTTATTAGTGATATTTCAATAATTCCTACTTGGGGAATAAGACGTCATCTTGGAAATCATTTTACCTATGAAGCAGGAATAGGTATTGGGTATGTTCACTATCTTGAAGATTTTGATCGTGGAATACTTGAAACTAGTGATGTAGCAATTAATTTACATTTAAGAATTGGTTACCGATTTTAATTTTTAATCTTATGACTACTGAAGCACTTCAAAAACTAAAATATCCTATTGGGACTTTTAAAAAGCCCGAACTAATTACCCAAGATCATATCACATCTTGGATTAATGATATTGAACAACTACCAAGCACTCTTGAAGCACTAACTAAAAACCTAACTAAAGAAGAACTTAATTGGGTTTACAGACCAGATGGTTGGACTATAAAACAAGTGGTTCATCATTGTGGCGACAGCCATTTAAACAGCATTATTCGTTTTAAGCTTGCTCTAACCGAAGACGCTCCAATCATAAAACCTTACCTCGAAAACCGTTGGGCTGAATTACCGGATTCAACTGATGATGACCTCTCTAACAGTATAACACTCTTAAAAGGAATACATAGCAAACTCACTAAGCTACTTAAGTCATTAAACAATGAAGAACTGAAGCGCGAGTTTATTCATCCTGAACATGGAAAACGTTTTTCATTAGAAGAAACAATTGGTATTTATGCATGGCATAGCAACCATCATACAGCGCATATTAAGCAAGCATTAACGCATAAAGGTGAGTTTTAAAAACTACTTACTTAGGATATTGCTTTTTAATATTCCTAATTAGATCTTCCAATCCATTTATTTTTAACTCATAAACGGTTTGAAGCATCTCTCCTAACTTTCCTTTTGGAAACCCTTTATTATGATACCAAACCACATAATACTCAGGCAAATCAATAAGGTCTCTTCCTTCATATTTACCGTAAGGCATTTTGTAATGTGCTAATTTTATAAGAAAATCTTTATCGGGTTGTATCACTTAATCTGCAGATTTATAAGCTTCGTATTTTTCAAGTTCTTTAGCAACAAACTTTTGCCATTTAGTTTGAGCTTCGGTGTTTATGGAATTATGACTTTCAGTATCGTAACGCTTTTGCATTTTAGCTAATTCTTCATTGCTGTTTTGGTGCAATCTATCCAGTGTTTTCTTGAGAAAATTATTAATCTTAACTTGACTTATTTGATGTCTTAATTTTCTAACATGCAACTCAGTTATATCAAAATGCAATTGCTCATGAGCCAAAATATATTGATTGGCTCGCTCTTTTATATACCAAGATTTTTCAGGATAAAAATGTGCTTCAACATTGGCTGTAAAATCAATTACTTTAGAATTTCTATGTTTTAAACTATAAGAAAATGTAATTCCTGACGCAGTTACTGCAACAGCATCAGTATTTTTTTGAGGTTGACCTTTAAAGTGTTCCCAACTTAGTTTGTAGTTATTTCTCCAAGAGATTGTAACCTCGTTTGAAGTAGATAATAACACAATACTTAAAAATAAGAATATGGATTTAAGCTGTAACATGTTTTTAAAACGCTAGTTACACTCTAAATAGTATAAAGTATTTTACTTAGCCTCAACAATTGTTAAATCGTCGTACTTAACAATATAAACCGCTTCATTAAAGTAACCTCCAAAAAGTTTTTTAGAATAACGGAATTTATTCTCAACATACTCTGTTTCTATCTCACTTCCTGAAGCGTCAAATAAGTCTTCTTCAGACGCTAATCGCATTAGCACATCTAGAGTTAAGTCAAAACCTCTTACAGCATATTTGTTAGGTTCAACACCATTATGTTCTCTCTTATAAGCATTCACAAATCCATTTGTAGTTGAAGAGCTAAATGTTTTATTTGCTGAAGGATAATGAAACTTTAAGTTAGACAAATGGTAGTTTGAAATATTTTCACCTTCAAAAGCACTATTTTTATTAGTAGTCATAAGTACTATTTGTTGCTCATCGTTATGAATACCATTAAGCATACTTATAACATTAGATGCAAAAGCTTCGTTTGAGGTTTCTAGAAAAACTATATTTCTTCCTGGTTTAAAAACACCATCCAAATCAGAAATTAAAATATAATTTGAGTCTTTTCCGTCTTTATCCTTTCTTGAAAAGATTTGTTTTGATGCAGCGAGTTCAGATCTTATCATGCTACTCACCGCTTTATTTTTAGCATCAGAAATGATAACAATGTGTTTTGGTAATGTGTCTAACTTCACAAAATTAATCATTGCTTTTTGTAGCAAATCAGAAGATGGTACAGTTTGATACACGTTATCATATAAGTTCTTTGGTGTTGTAAATGGCGAAATCACAGGAATGTTATCGCGTTTTAAATCTGAAGCTACACGATCAAAATTATCTGGCATTAATGGACCAATTACAGCATCATAATCTGAAAAGTCATTTGAATTTAAAATTTTAGTAACCTCACTAGCATGATCTCTAGTATCAAACACTTTTAAATACGTAGAAATTCCTAATCGTTTAGCCGAATCTAAAGCATACAGCATTCCTGCATGAAAATCTAATGAGATAGACAAACGACTGTCTGTTCTAATCGCTCTTTTCACATCAGCAATTGAGTCAATATCTATTCGATTCAATCGGTAAGGCATCATTAAAGCAATACGCTTAGTATTGAAGTTTTTAAGATGACTAGTCAAATTGGTATTTGCTACATCATTAGTTGAAATTGTAGTATCAACATCTGATGGTACTTTTAACACCATTCCTAGTTTTAAACCACTTTCTTTAAGCTCAGGATTTAGAGTTTCTAACTGCTCTTGTGTTAATCCTAACTTTCGGTTTAAAGCCATATAACCTTCGCTCTTTAAAACCGTATAGTAATTGTAATTTTCCTCAATTACTTTTTCTTCATTATTAGAAATATTAGGAACATTGAGCTCGTCTCCAGGTTGTAAAACCTCATTCATATTAGGGTTTAGAGCTTCTAACTGTGGTACAGTTATTCCAAACTTATAAGCAACACGCCATTTTCCTTCCTTTGGTAAAACCTTATACTTTTTGATACTATTATCAATAGTAACTTTAGATACTACAGTTTTATATCTAGGAATTTTTAGCTTATCGCCTTTTCTTAAATTATTGGCATATAAAAAGGTATTGTGCTTTTTAATCTCATCAATTTCAATATCGTATTCCTTAGAAATACTGTAAAGCGTTTCTTTTCGCTTGGTCTTATGAGTTCTAAAACCAATAATTTCTTTAGTTTCGGTAGTGAGATCTTCTTCTTTTACTTTTGAAGTAGGAATTATTAAAACCGTATTAACCTTTAGGCCTTTTTTAGCATCAGGATTTAAAGCATAAATATCAAAAGGTGTTACCAAATATTGTTTGGCAATGTCTTCAATAGTTTCTCCTTGTTTTACTTTGTGTGTTTTAAAATCTTGTGCAAATGCTGTAATACATGTTGCAAAAAAAATGATAGCTATTAAAACAAGTTTCTTCATATAATTTACTTTAAAATCCTAATCCAAAAAGATTAAGGATTCCTGCTTAGCAGGACGTTGTTATTCCCATTCAATAGTAGCAGGCGGTTTTGAACTAATATCGTATACTACTCTATTAACGCCTTTTACTTTGTTTATTATTTCATTAGAAGTTTTTTGTAAAAACTCATAAGGTAAATTTACCCAGTCAGCAGTCATACCATCAGTACTTTCTACAGCTCTTAGCGCAACACATTTTTCGTATGTACGCTCATCTCCCATAACACCTACACTGTTTACAGGCAACAAGATTGCACCTGCTTGCCATACCTTATCGTATAAATCCCAAGCTTTAAGATTATCTATAAAAATAGCGTCTACCTCTTGTAATATACGAACATTTTCTCTGTTTAGACTTCCTAAAATACGAATTGCTAATCCTGGACCTGGAAAAGGATGACGACCTAGAATGTCTTTATCCATTCCCATTGAAGCACCTACACGACGAACCTCATCCTTAAATAAAGCTTTTAATGGCTCTACTATTTTTAGCTTCATAAAATCTGGTAATCCTCCAACATTATGATGACTTTTAATTGTTGCGCTTGGTCCTCCTGTTGCAGAAACACTTTCTATAACATCAGGATAAATAGTCCCTTGCGCTAACCATTTTACATCTTCAATAAGATGTGCTTCATCATCAAAAACTTCAATGAACACGCGACCAATAGCTTTACGTTTAAGCTCAGGATCGCTTACATCTTCCAAAGCATCCAAAAAGCGTGCCGAAGCATCAACGCCTTTTACATTAAGTCCCATGCCTTCGTATTGCTTAAGTACACTTTCAAACTCGTTTTTACGTAGTAATCCGTTGTTTACAAAAATGCAATACAGGTTTTTACCTATGGCTTTGTGTAATAAAATTGCAGCTACCGAAGAGTCTACTCCTCCTGAAAGCCCTAGCACAACTTTATCATTACCTAACTGCGCTTTAAGCGCATCAACTGTCTCTTCAACAAACGATTGAGGTGTCCAATCTTGTTCAACATTAGCTATAGTTACTAAGAAATTTTCTAATAACTGTTTTCCATCTGTACTGTGATATACTTCAGGGTGAAATTGAATAGCGTAGGTTTGTTCTCCTTCAATTTTATAAGCCGCATTTTCTACATCGTGAGTACTAGCTAATAAAACACCATTGGTTGGTAATTGCTTTATAGTGTCGCTATGACTCATCCAAACCTGACTTCCTTTTGATATTCCAGAAAAGAAAGCTTCATTGTCTTTAACGAAACTTAAATTTGCTCTTCCATATTCCCTAGTGTTAGAAGGCGCTACTTCTCCTCCAGAAAAATGAGCCAAATATTGCGCACCATAGCATACTGCTAGAAGTGGCTTTTTTCCTCTAATTTCTGAAAGGTCAGGATGTAGAACATCTTCTCCTCTCACAGAGTTTGGACTTCCTGAAAGAATTACAGATTTAAAACTGTCTAAATCAGTTGGAATTTTGTTGAATGGATGAATTTCACAGTAGATATTCAACTCTCTAACGCGACGCGCAATAAGTTGTGTGTATTGCGAACCGAAATCTAAAATAAGTACTTTGTTGTGTTGCATGTGCAAAAGTAACAAGGTTTTTAGAATTTCGTTTTAGGAAACCAAGTTTTTTTTCAACTAAAATTCAAGGATCAAAAACTCACCTTTTAATGGTTGCAATTCGCTTATTAGTTTTGAAATAAATGTGTTTCCGTATTCTAAGTAAAATTCAGAAAAGTTCATGTTACGCTCTTGCAAACTATGATTAGGAAATAATTCATTTTGAATTTCCTTTACACGCTCTAAGTGGTCGTTTAGTTTTCGCTTTTGGGCTTTAAGCAATCGTTTTTCTAAATTCTCAAGACCTTTTATTTGTTTACGCTCTTGTGCTGCAACTGCACCTTTAAACGATTTATCAGTTGCTTCAGCTAGAGCATACAAGGCTTCAAACTGTTGTTGTAAATGTGTTTTTTGTGAAGAAAAATCGATAGCTACTTTAGAAATAGTTTTAGTCACTTTTGTCATTAAATCATCTTGATTTAAAAACAAATCGGTTACAGAAACATCAAGTTTTTTAAGTTTTTCTTTTTGCTTTTCGGTAGTTATCAATACTGAATTTCGCAACAACAACATTGGAAACACCACGTTTTGCGCTTCAAAATTTAATTTGAGCTGTAACCAGTAGGCTAACTCTCCGCCTCCACCAATGTAACAAAGATTAGGCAAAATAACTTCTTGGTATAATGGTCGCATAATAACGTTTGGCGAAAAACGCTCAGGAAACTCGTTAAGCTCTTGTAATATTTCGGTTTGGCTCCATGTAATGTTAGAATTGTGAACTCTAAAAACACCATCTTGCTCCACAATTCGCTCTCTTAAACCTTGTTTAATATAAAACAGATTAATCTCTCTTGGATTAACTTGAATTTTATAATTGCCATCCAAAGCATTCAACTGCTCATTTGCCAAAGTTACCTTAGTAAAAGAGGTTTGTTGCGTGAGCTCTGTTTCTATATAAGGAATAAACAATCGCTTTAGTGCTGCATCATTTCCATCAACAATTACAAGTCCATATTCCTTAAACAAAGCATTCACCAAATAACGCATCGCTTGGGTTAAATCTTGATGCTCTAAATAGGCTTCTTTGAATAATTGCTTTAAGGTTTCAGCGTTGGACGACGTGTTCAACTGACTTGCAAACGCTTCAAAAACATGGTCTAAATCGTCTAAATCCAATTCGCCTACAGCTCCTGATGCAATTCTGTTCCACTGTACCTTTTTTCCTTTAAAATTGAAATAGTTTATTTCTTCAAAATCATGGTCTTCACTCGCCATCCAATATATAGGTACAAAATGCTGCTCAGGAAATTGTTGTTTCAACTCCTTGCACAAATTGATAGTTGAAATGATTTTATAGAAAAAATAAAGTGGTCCTGTAAACAAATTAAGCTGATGACCTGTAGTAATTGTAAACGTATTATCGTGCTCAAGTAACTGAATGTTCTGTTTTGTTAACTGAGATATTGAAACATTTTCATACTGAGATTGCAGAGCTTTCACTAAAACAGTTCTCGATTGAGATGAAACCGACAACCGCTTTTCATCGATTTGCGCTTTGAAATTTTCTAGCTTCGGAAATCGGTTATAAAACGGTTTTAAAGGCTCTTGCTCCTCTAAATAGTCACAAATTAGACCTGAAAAATAATGGGTATCTCTAAACGGAATACAGTCAGTTGGCATAAATACAATTCAATTGAAGTGTAAATATACAGTTATTCCATTTTTTAGAATCTAAAAATTAAGTTAAGAGTTTCTCCATCATTCCTTATTCGGCTTAATCGCTTCTAATCGTTCAATGACTTTTGAATAGTATGCTACTAGTTTTTCGCCATTCTCCTTAGTAGGATTTTGTATGGTTTCCATTAAAAACGGAAATCTTGAAAAATCAAAGTCACTATTTTTAAACTGATTGAATGTTTTTTGCGACAACTTCTCCAATCTTTCTCTTTGATTTTTACCTTCGACCATATAAGTATTGTTGATATCTACTAAAGTTACTTCAGTAAGTCCGTCTTCAAAATCGTCTTCAACCTCGAAGAAATAAGGTTTATAATTGGTATCTAATTTTGCTAAACTTAATTGCATATTATTCATTAAACCTTGCATTTGCGAAACCACTCCAGCCATATCGTTTGTATTAATTCCTACAGCTGTATTTACATAGGTAAACAGTTTTTCTCCTGAAGATTCTCCCCAAGACACTCCTATAATTCTTTTGTAGTCATTTATTTTCATATCGTTAGGACGCACAGCAATTGCTAAACCGTCTCCATGACCAGAAGGTAGAATATAATCACCTTTATTTGCTTTTCCTATAACCTTTACGGGAACTTGACCCATAAACGCAATACGCTCATACAAATGGGTTTCGTCTTCTTTTGGCATTGCTCCACTTATTAAAGGATTTTGAGAAACAATCATGTAGTTTTCAGCAGTAACAAACGACTTTGAGATTAATCCGCCTTTTACACCTACTACATCTCCAAAAGCAAAAACTTCGTTTTCATCATATTTCTTAAGCCATTCCGCATAATCGGCACTTCCAGATTCAAAAGCAACTCCAATGTTTATCGCATTATACAAGTACCATTCAGCCAATTGCATACCATCAACAGCCATATCAATAAATGACCAAATAGCATCATCACAATCACCTGTAGCGCAAAACCCTGTAGCAGCTACCAGATTAACTCCTAAACGCTGAATAGACACTACAAAGTCCATTGTATAATGATAGGCTGTAAATGAAAAATCATTTTGGTAATACTCATTTTCAAATACATCTTCAATTAACTCTTCTGGGTCAAAACCAAATTCAGGTTCTGGAGTAAAATCGATAAATAAGTCAATTAAATCGGTTACTCCTGGTGGATCTATAATATCAATTAAAAAATCAAAAGCCACAGGTTCTAAGTAGTTGTTACCTTCTATTCGTCCTCTAACCTGATTATTTCCTGCCCAAAACGACAAATAGTTTTTAGTTCTATCAGGATTATTAGCATTGAGTTTTATGGCAATTCCTTGTTCACTTCCTTGAACTTGTAATGGGTAAGATCCATATTGGTTTTCATCGGTTTGTATTGTAGTTGCGTCAATTCGCACCACATCTTGTAAATGAGAAACACCTGCTACGTCAAGGCTTCCTGTAAGTTCAGTTGGACTTTCATTATTAACTTTAAATGCATTATTGATATTGGTTTCTCCATCAGCAGTTAACGTGTTTAAAGCTGAATGTTCATTAACCGTTATATTATCAAAAACACCATCGGTAAAATGTGCTATCCCTTCAACATACAAATCGCCTGAAAGTGTTGTTGTTGCTTGATTATTTACATTGAGATTGTTGTTTAAGTTTGTTTCTCCATCAACTATTAAACTTCCTGTAAGGTGTGAAGGACTTTCATTATTAACCGTAAAACTATTGTTTAGGTTTGTTGCTCCATCAACATCTAAGGTTGAAGTCGCAATAATTTCTCTATGCTTTACATAAGGAATATAGGTAAGCTCTTGATAACTGAACTCCACAAAACCATTTCCATCAAACAAATCGATATCTACTTTAAGGTATTTGGAATTATTCCAATAGATTTCATTGAACTCACCAATACTTGAAGCTCCTTGACCAACCATTAAATTTATCATGCCATAAGGATCTGTTGTGGTATCATGAGATTCTTTATATTCAATAGCATTAGTGTTATCAATTATTGAAAACTGAACTCTCAATGGCACATTAGGCAAGTTATTTGAAGGAATATCTACACCAGGAATTTCCTGCGGATTATTGTCTATTATAACTGCTTGATAACTGATTCCGTCGGTTTGTGCTGTAACAATACAAGCTAAAAAGCATGATATTAAAAGAAGTGTAATTTTTTTCATAACTGTTGGGTTTTATTTTAATATGGACAATTACAACTTGGTAAATTGATGATAATACCAAAACCAAATTGATGTGACATAAATTTTAATTCTTCATTATCGGTGGAGTTGTCTTTATCAAGCAATGCTGTTTTTCCTAAGGTGTAATTTGCAGTGATCAATGTGTTTTTTGCAATAGGATAGGTCATCATTACACCTCCTCTTAAAAAGAAGATGGTGTTATTAAATTCTTCTTCACCAACCAGATTAAACACTTGGTTATTTACGGTTTGTGTACCTTGGATCATAAACTCAACTGAAGCCAATCCTTTTAGATAAAAAGAAAATTCTCTCATCCTAAACAACCTATAATCCAATCCTGCTTCAAAACCCAAATAGGTTACATCCCATTCAAAAAAATTATCCAAAGTTCGATCGCTTCCTATTGCACCATAACCATTATAAGTTGCTCCAAGTGTTATATGTAATGTTTCATCACTATTCAACACATCTCTATAACCCATTTTCATATAAAAATTAGGTTTAGACAGTAAATTATCTAAAGGTTCTCCTAAAGAATTTTTGTAATCAAAAGCAGACATAGCTTTACCAAATTCGGTAAACAATTGCTGACTTTTGCACTGCCATGACATCACAAAACACAGTATGATTATTATGTATTTCATGACCTTATTTTCTTATCAGTTTTGCAATAAGTACTTCTGTTCGCATTTGAATGTGCAGCAAATAACCTCCTGAACTCAAATCACCAAAATTGATGGTTAATGTTTGAATAGGGTTAAAGCTTTTGCTGTACACCAATCGTCCTAAAATGTCATGCATAGTCACTGAAATGACATCATATACTGGTTCATCAAATCTTACATAAACTCTATCCTCAAAAGGATTGGGATAAAAATATCCTAGTAGGTTGGCATCTAAATGGTCAGAAATAACAGTTGCCGAAATGGGTTGTAAAAACCCCTGTCTTAAGCTATAATTATTAGTATTAAATGTTCTTATTACACTGGCTTGCCCAATGCTTTCTTGTAAAAAATAACTTTTGTTATTAGCATACACAAAATGTGATGATCCTTGTGATGCCAATGTTTCCTTTTTTAAAATCTGTCCAAATCCTGAAAAAAAAGTGAGCAGAAAAAATGTAATTATCCAGTTTTGTTTTGACATGGCTACCTAGTTTTGTTTCAACTAAAGTATAGTGCAGAATGCGGTTAAAAAAGGAAAAAACGTCGTGTCCACCCTTTGTCCACCACCTTAAAAAACAGATGTTTAATAATTTGAAGATATTTATAACATAAATAAACAACTAATAAATAATTTTTCAAAACACTGATTAACAGTTTCTTACAAGTTAAAAATAAATGTTAGTATCTTACCTAATCTAACCACCACAAAACATGGAGTCTAAATATTACACTAAAAATGTCCCTGTCTTTAAAATTGCAAAAGGTGTCCGCAGTATGGTGGACAAATTAGTCGTTCTGTATTTTGCTATAGGAATTTCTCTATTGTCATTTTCGCAAAATCAACAAAAAATTGATAGTCTTTTAAAAGACTTTAGCTCACAAAAAACTACTATTGATAAAGTTAAAACGCTTCAAAATTTAGTTGAAGCTTACAAATATTATGATTTAAATAAAACTGAGTATTATGCTCACAAAAGCTTAAAACTATCAAAAACAACAACTGACACTCTTAGTATTGCTGGTTCACTATACCAACTAGGATCATTAAAAAAGAGTATGTCATATTTAGATTCTTCTGAGTATTATTTTAATAATGCTCTTAAACTCTGGAAACTTACCGATGATAAAAAATGGCTAGCTTCTTGTTACATTGGACTTTCAGATGTATATCGTCTCGAAGGCGACTACGATAAATCTATTGCTGCTATAAACCAATCCATTGTTTTAAGCAAAAGTATTAAAGACACTTTTAGCGAAGCTCTTGCTCTTGGCAATTTAAGTAGTATTTACAGAAATAAAGGTAATTACACCTTAGCATATACCAATATTATTAAATCTCAAAAACTGTTTGAGGACATTGAAGGCAAAACGTTGTACAAAGCTGACACATACAAATCTATTGGTGAAATTGAATATCACAGAGAAAATTACTTCGAAGCGATTAAAAATTACAAAATTGCGCTAGACGTGTATAAAAAAGAAAACGATTATAATTTCCAAGGTTTAACGCTTAATAGGATAGCCAATGCATACATTAGTTTAAAACAATACGAATCGGCTAAAACTTATGCCACAGAAGCACTAAACCTTGCTATAGATAAAAATTTTGAAAATGTCATTTCAAGTTCTGAATTCCTTTTAGGCGAAATAAACTACGAAACAAAAAACTATAAAACAGCAGATTTTCTGTTAAATGAAGCACTAATAAAATACCGTTCCAGTAAAAACATTAACAGTATTTACACCGCTTTATTGGTACTTGGAAAAACCGCCACAAAAACAAAAAACTACAACGCAGCCAAGACCTACTTTAACGAAGGATTACTAATTGCTGACACCATAAATGCTCCAAGAGAATCGCAAGAATTTTATTACTACTTGTCCATACTTAATCTTGAGGAAAAAGATTACCAAAACGCTCATAACAATTTAAAGCGCTATTCAATTATTAAAGATAGTCTTTCAAAAGTTAACAATGCTAGAGATATTGCAGAACTAAAAACCATTTATGAAACTGAGAAAAAAGAAAAAGAAATTGCACTAAAAGCTGCCGAAATAGAAGTACTCAAACAAAAAGAAGCTATTGCAAAAAACCGTCAAATACTTTTGGGTATCATCATATTTTCAATTGTATTGCTTGCAAGCGCTTTGTTTTATGGGTTACGACAAAAAATGAAACGCAACAAAGTAGAACGCGAAAAACTGGATGCTTCGCTTCAGTTTAAAGAAAAAGAACTCACTACACACGCGTTACATTTAGCTCATAAAAACGAAGTATTGCTCGATTTAAAATCGCAATTGAAGGAACTTAAATCTGGTACAGACAATTCTAGAAGCTTCCAAAAAGTCATAAATGCCATCAACCTTGATATTAACAATGATAACAATTGGGAACAGTTTAGAACCTATTTTGAAGATGTGCATAAAGATTTCAACTCTAAGGTAAAACGCACCTTTCCTGAAGTGACTTCTAACGACCTTAGATTGATGTCTCTACTTAAAATGAATCTATCTTCAAAAGAGATTGCAAACATCTTAAATATTTCATCCGAAGGTGTCAAAAAAGCACGCTATCGTCTACGCAAGAAGTTAAGTCTATCCACCGAAGAATCGCTCCAAGAATTGATTATAGAGCTATAAACCAATAATTTACACATACCTTGTCCACCTTTTGTCCTTTAGGCAAAAGTGATTTGTCCGCTAATTGTCCACACTCAAAATTTTAGCTCATAGCAACTTGACATTATGTTTGTTATGTCATTAATATGACAAACCAGTTTTGTGGTGTCTTGCTCTGGTGAAGGCTGCAGACTCAACCAGTTGCAAGTCGCTGCAAAAACTCAATACAAACCACAAAACAAAAGTATTATGAACACAAAAATTAAACTTTCAACTCTTTTATTGGCTTTCATTTTAGTGTCTTGTTCCAATGAGGACGACACTTCTGGAGAGGCACCAACAAACAATACTATTGAGGTTTCCATAAACGAATATCCTACAAGTGGCGATTTAGTTACGACCATAACCTCTAACTTAATAGGCGACCTTAGCTTTAGCATTGCCTCACAGTCTGTTTCACAAGCTATGGGAATTGACTCCAATAGTGGAGAAATACGTGTATTGGCATGGCAAGAATTTGATTACGAAACTACAACTGAAATCACGCTTACTGTTTCCATTACTAACGGAACAGACACTGAAGAAAAAAATGTTATCGTATCCATTATTAATGTAGATGATATTTGGGCGTTCTTGAATAGCTCCAGAAACGCTTATGAAAATGCCGCAGACGGAACATGGGTTATGGTGACTGAAAGCGAATACAATGATTTGGCAAACTATATGGCTGAAGTCACCAAAAGTGGTGCTACTGATAGCGACCTTTTAAGTTCTGCCAATATAAACGCAAACCCAGGGCAAGCTCTAATTGCAAATTTAAACGGAAGCAATATACCAGCATCTAGCTATGTGTATGCCTTTAAGCATTACTCTTGGGCTAACAATGTTTCTGGAACTAAAGTAAAATTGTCTACAGGCACTGAACTAGGTGCTTATGAGGCATTAGGTGAAGCTCTACCAGAACACAATGCTGAATACAACCATTTTGTTCTTAAAGGCAATGCAACACCAACCACTAGTGTTGGTTATTTGGCGATATATGTCAATAATAGTATTGGTTATAAAAATATATCTGGTTCACCTTATGGCTGGGGAAGCGATGGTGACACCGACTTTTTAACCAGTGGTAATGTTGGTGCTGTATTTTTATACCAAGGTTTAAGCACTACCTTAAAACAATGGGACTAGTTTAAACACTTCATTTACAACACAAAGGGAAAGCGGTTTTGTTTTCCCTTTTTTATTGGGTTTGTTAGAAAAATAGTCGAAATTAGTTGAATAACTTTTGTTATTAAAAACTAACCAAATATTAACCAACCCATTAAACATAAAAATTAAACATGAAATTAGTTACTCGTTGTCAATCTTGTAAAAAGGATATTAAAATAAAGTCTAACGCTCCAACTAGACCAGATTTACAAATGGAAAAAGGAGATGAGTTTAATGTGAATTGTCAAAATTGCGGAAATATTGAAAAGAAACATGTAAATGACATACAAGCAGAACCTAATAATGTCTTAATTCTTATTGGAGTTGGAATTGGTATTGCATCTACCATAGTATTATGGAGTTTATTTGGAATTATTGGAACTGTAAGTGTTGTAATTCCTATTCTTTTTTGGTATCAACAAATGAATGCTACAAAAGGATTTAACTCCTATACTATTCGACGAAAATAAGATAATCTTTTAATAAAAAAACAACTCTTGAATACTATAGAGCATTATGATAATGAATAAAAAGACTACTACTCCTTAACCCACAACCTCAGCATAAAGGTCAAAATCTTCAGCTTCAATAATTTTTACGGTTGCAAACTCGCCTGTTTTTAAATAGGTTGTGCTGGCATCAATAAGTACTTCGTTGTCTACATCTGGTGAGTCAAACTCTGTTCTACCTACAAAGTAATTACCTTCTTTTCTATCGATAACCACTTTAAACTCCTGTCCTATCTTTTCTTGGTTCAGTTCCCAAGAAATTTGCGATTGTATCTCCATAATCTGATTTGCTCTGTCAATTTTCACATCTTCAGGCACATCATCTTCTAGGTTGTAGGCATGAGTGTTTTCTTCATGCGAGTAAGTAAAACAACCTAAACGCTCAAAACGCATCTCCTTAACCCAATCTCTTAGAGTTTCAAAATCGTCTTCGGTTTCTCCAGGATATCCAACAATAAGAGTGGTTCTAATAGTCATTCCTGGTACTGCTTTTCTAAATTCTTTAAGCAGCTTTGTGGTTTTTTCTTTGGTAGTACCACGACGCATACTTTTTAAAATAGCATCAGAAATATGTTGTAATGGAATATCTAGATAATTACAAATTTTTGGTTCTCTGTTCATAACCTCCAACACATCCATTGGAAAACCAGTTGGAAATGCATAGTGTAAACGTATCCACTCAATACCATCAACTTTTACAAGGTGTTCTAGTAATTCGGCTAGATTACGTTTTTTGTATAAATCCAGTCCGTAGTAAGTTAAATCTTGAGCAATAAGTATCAATTCTTTAACTCCATTAGCTGCAAGTTTTTCAGCTTCGGTTACTAAATCTTCAATAGGTGTACTCTTGTGTTTTCCACGCATTAATGGAATTGCACAAAAACTACAAGGTCTGTCGCAACCTTCAGCAATTTTTAAATAGGCATAGTTTTTTGGTGTGGTTGTTAAACGCTCACCAATTAATTCATGCTTATAATCGGCACCAAGTGCTTTTAATAAATGAGGTAATTCGGTAGTACCAAAATATTGGTCAACATTAGGAATTTCCTTTTGTAAGTCTGGTTTATAACGTTCGCTCAAACAGCCTGTAACAAATACTTTATCAACTTCGCCAGCTTCCTTTTTTTGCATAAATTCCAAAATGGTATTCACGCTTTCTTCCTTTGCATTGTTGATAAATCCGCAGGTATTGATAACAACAACGTTGCCTTCTTGCTCATGCACCACATCTTTACCACTAGCCTTTAGCTGTCCCATTAACACTTCGCTATCGTACACGTTTTTACTGCAACCAAGTGTTACTACATTAATTCTGTTCTTTTTAAGCGATTTCGTTCTCATATGTATTTCCGCAAAAGCGGGAATCTTTTATACTTTACTTCTTTTTTAGTCCGCAAAGATACAATCTAATTTAAACCTTTAGTATATTTAATGGTCTTAAATACAAAGCTTTTATTATGAAATACCTTTTTTGCCTCTTTGTTTTAATAGGTTTTTATAATTGTTCATCCTCTGATGATGCAACCGATGACAGTCCTGAAGACCAAACTCCTGTTGATGAAATTTATTTTCCGCCATTAATTACAAGTACTGATAACCCTTGGGAAACGGTTAGTCCTTCGGAATTGGAATGGAATGAAAATGAAATACAACCACTTCTTGATTTTTTAGAAGAAAAAAACACCAAGAGTTTTATAATACTACACAACGGAAAAATTGCTCTCGAAGCTTATATGAACGAGCATTCTAGCACTACCAATTGGTATTGGGCAAGTGCAGGAAAAACCTTAACTGCAACGGTTTCAGGAATTGCACAAGATGACGGTTTACTAAATATTAATGCAAAAGTGTCTGATTATTTAGGTACAGGTTGGACGAGTGCTTCTCTTGAAAAAGAAAACCTAATTACTTGTAAACATTTACTATCAATGAGTAGTGGTTTGGACGATACAACAGGCGATGATGTTTCCCCTGAAAACCTACAATACATTGCTGATGCTGGTACACGTTGGGCTTACCATAATGTATATGTGAAAATGCAAGATGTAGTTGCTGAAGCGAGTGGACAAACATGGAATACTTATTTTAACGATAAGTTGAAAAACAGAATTGGGATGAATGGTTTTTGGACTAATTTGAACAGTCTTAGCGTCTACTGGAGTGATACTAGAAGTATGGCAAGGTTTGGGTTAATGATTTACGCAAATGGTAAATGGGAAGACCAACAAATAGTATCAGAAAATTACATTACCGAATCGACAAATACCTCACAAGACATTAACAAAGCCTATGGTTACCTTTGGTGGCTTAACGGAAAAACTTCGTTTCACTTACCTCAAAGTCAGCTAGAATTTTCAGGAGAACTGGTTCCTAATGCTCCAAACGATATGTTTGCTGGCTTAGGTTTAAACGACCAAAAAGTATATGTAGTACCAAGTAAAAAACTGGTAGTTATACGTATGGGAAATGAAGCTGATGAAGCTAATTTTGCTCTCTCTGGTTTTGATAATGACCTTTGGGAAAAAATTAATGCTGTAACTAACTAGTTATAATTTTTTGGAGCAATTCTCTTTTTTGAAGCTACTTCATAAACATAAGCCCAACTTAATAAGTTTTTTTCTGAGAGTGGTGTACTAATAAAGGTCAACCCTTTTGGAACACCATCTATTGTATAACCCATTGGCACTGTTAAAGCAGGATATTCAGCAACAGCAGCAAAACCTGCATGATAGTTGTTTATTGATAAAAATCCGTCAAGATCGTGTGCTTTTTTTGGTACATCAAAATACAGCTTTCCATTAGTTTTTAGCGTTGCTTTTATACTTTCAAATTCACTATCAGTAGCAGAGTCAGCTACAATACCTTCAAACAATTTTTGTCCATAAGGCATTGTCTTTATAGAGTCTTTCTTGTTAAACTCGATAACATCTTGCACTGATTCAACACCAACATTTGCATTGGCAGACGTTGATAAATATGTTGGTAAATCGGCTTTCATGTCTAAATTCAATAAGCGAATAAAATCAGGCAGCTGAACCTCTTCTTCTTCAATTTCAATTATTTCAGCTCCTTGAGCTTTTAAAACTGAAAGTGCATTGACATAAAGAGAATCTTCCATTAATCGTTTAAACGCACCAAAACGCTTTCCTTTTAAATCATCTTTACTAAAATCACCATCAACATAATACGCTTTAGGCCATTTTAGATTAAGAGACTTATCATCTGCTTCATCAAAACCATACATAGCAGCAAGTAAAATGGCATTATCTATAACATTTTTAGTCATTGGTCCTGGAGTATCCAATGTTGAAGAAATTGGAACAATACCACTACGACTCAATAAACCAATAGTCGGTTTTAAGCCCACAATAGAGTTTTGACTTGAAGGTGATAAAATTGACCCTGAAGTTTCACTACCAACTGCAGCTACACAAAAATTAGCTGCTACAGCTACTCCACTTCCTGAGCTTGAACCTCCAGTGTCAATAATTTTTCGTCCATAAGGGTTTAAGGTTTGACCTCCAATAGCGCTATAACCACTTGGACAATCACCACAGAAAAAATAAGCCCATTCACTAAGGTTGGCTTTCCCTAAAACAAGCGCACCTTCATGCTTTAATTGCGAAACAATAAAAGCATCTTCAGTAGTATTGTTTTGAAGTGCAACTGCTCCTGCTGTAGTAGGCATACCTGATGTATTAATATTGTCTTTTAAAAGAATTGGCATACCATAAACCGAAAAATTAAATTGCTCTGTAATGTCCATATTTTTCAGTTGTTCGTCTTTAGCTTTAGCTTCAGCAATTACATTAGGATTTAATGCTATTACTGAGTTGAGAGATAATTTGTTTTCTCTGTCAAATGCTCTAATACGATATAAATAGAACTTAGTTAAAAGCTCATAAGTTAACTTTCCTTCTTGTACATTTTTATGCAATGTTGGAATATCTTGTTCAAGAATAAAAGGTTTTAGACTATTGTAAGTCGCTTCATTAAAATCTTCTAACTCTGTATTGAAAACCTCCCAAAGTTCAGTAGTATTAATGTATTTTGAATCTAAGACCTTAAATTCTCTAAACTCTTTTGTGGAAATGTCACTAATATCAGTAGATGGTGTCTTATCTGTTTCAACATTAGACTTTGACTCTTTACACGATAAAATCATACAAAGCGTAATAAGGGAAAGTATTAATCTCATGACTTATATTTTTTTAATAAAAATACAAAATCACTTGCATTAATTTAAGCAGCATAAGGACTTTGTGACAATAAGAATTCATGAATTCGCCATCTAAAAAGGAAAAATAAAACCACAAGACCCAACAAGATATAAACACTTT
This sequence comes from Meridianimaribacter flavus, assembly GCF_004366715.1. Taxonomy (GTDB): domain Bacteria; phylum Bacteroidota; class Bacteroidia; order Flavobacteriales; family Flavobacteriaceae; genus Gaetbulibacter_B; species Gaetbulibacter_B jejuensis. The sequence continues at coordinate 993,992 of NZ_SOQZ01000001.1, read as the reverse complement.
TATAGTTGTAATTACGTTTGATCATCTTTCTTACACAAGTAAAAATGATAACGATGAAAAAAGGCAAAACAAAAAAAGAAGGAAAAGCCATGTAATATGGCAGATAGTCAGGAATTAAAGGATTATTTGGTATTGTGAAAATCCCTAGAAACCGTTGTGCGTATTCAAAAAACATTAAAGCCGAATACAATAGTATAATAATTGTAATCGGCTTTAAAACTTTAGTTTCTCTTAAATTGAAAAATTCACTTTTCATAATGAGATTCCTGTTTTACAGGACTATTTTTTTACTTGAAGAACGAATCGACAAACTCATATTTATTAAATACCTGTAAGTCTTCAATACCTTCTCCTACTCCAATATATTTAACTGGGATTTGAAATTGGTCTGAAATACCAATTACCACACCACCTTTAGCTGTACCATCTAACTTGGTTACTGCCAATGATGTTACTTCGGTTGCAGCTGTAAATTGCTTAGCTTGTTCAAATGCATTTTGACCTGTAGAACCATCTAAAACCAAAAGCACATCGTGTGGTGCATCACCAACTACTTTTTGCATTACACGTTTTACCTTAGTCAGCTCATTCATTAAATTGACTTTATTGTGTAAACGTCCTGCAGTATCAATAATGATAACATCAGCATTTTGGTTAACACCAGACTGTAATGCGTCAAAAGCTACAGAAGCAGGATCACTTCCCATGTCTTGTCTTACCATAGGCACATCTACACGATCTGCCCAAACCTGAAGTTGATCAATTGCAGCAGCTCTAAAGGTATCAGCAGCACCAAGGACTACTTTTAATCCTTGCTTTTTAAACTGATAGGCTAACTTACCAATGGTTGTTGTTTTACCAACACCATTAACTCCTACGACCATTAAGACATAAGGTTTTTTATCGCTTGGTATTACAAAATCAGTTTCTTCTCCAGAGTTTGTTTCACTTAGCAAACCAGCAATTTCCTCGCGAAGAATTTTATTTAACTCATCAGTACCTAAGTATTTATCTTTAGCTACACGAGCTTCAATACGTTCAATAACCTTAAGTGTGGTATTAACACCAACATCACTTGATACTAAAACCTCTTCTAGATTATCTAAAACTTCATCATCAACTTTAGATTTTCCGGCAACAGCTTTACTTAGCTTACCAAAAAAACTAGTATTGGATTTTTCGAGACCTTTGTTTAAGGTTTCTTTTTTTTCAGAAGAAAATATTTTTTTAAAAAAACTCATGACCTAAAATTTGTAATGTCTATGCAAAAATCTAGCCTAAAATAAATACTGCTATTCTGTCATAATAGGCTGTCAAATATAGACATAAAAAAACTGCTTTCAAATGAAAGCAGTTATAGAATTAAATATGATTATTTAATTATTTTGTCTTTAAAAAATCATCAACAAATTCTGGTGCCATAACTGACTCAATGAACATATAAGCTCCAGTTTTTGGTGATTTTACCATCTTTATGGCTTTAGTTAATCTTTTAGATCCTGTTTGTAACGATGCTACTGCTTTCTTTGCCATGATTCAATTATTTTATCTCTTTATGAATAGTCATACGCTTAAGGATAGGATTAAATTTTTTAATCTCCATTCTATCTGGCGTATTCTTTTTGTTCTTAGTTGTAATGTAACGAGAAGTTCCTGGTTGTCCAGACTCTTTGTGCTCAGTACATTCTAATATCACTTGTATTCTATTACCTTTCTTTGCCATTGTAACGTATCTTTATGCGTTATGCTTTTATTTTAAAAATCCTTTAGCTTTAGCTTCTTTTAATGCTGCTGTGATACCAATTTTATTGATAGTTTTTAACGCAGATGTAGAAACTCTTAAAGTTACCCATTTATCTTCTTCAGGAATATAAAAACGCTTTTTGATTAAATTCGCATCAAATTTACGTTTAGTTTTATTCATAGCGTGAGAAACATTGTTTCCAACCATCGCTTTCTTTCCAGTAAGTTCACAAACTCTTGACATTCTTTCTAACTTTAAATGTTGTTATTTTAAAACAGGCTGCAAATTTAGTAAATCTTTATAATATCAACAAACTAATATCGTTACTTTTTTTAAATTTCTTTTTGAATCATTTCAAAAGCTTTGTTTACCGCCTTTTTTATGACTTTTGTTCTATGGTTTCCAAAGTTAAATTCTTGAGAATATACTTTGTCTTTTGTAGCTATTGCAATAAATACTGTTCCAACTTCTGCATCGGCATCTCCTTTTGATGGTCCTGCATTTCCTGTTGTAGCAATAGCATAATCGGTATTAAACAATTGTAAAACTGAGGTTGCCATAGCTTCAGCAACTTGTGCACTAACCACAGAGTACTTCTTAATTAAAGCTTCATCAATCTTTAATACATTTATTTTAGCTTCAGTAGCATAACTTACCACGCTTCCTTTAAAATATTGTGATGCTCCTGCATTTGCAGTAAACGATTCTGCAATTTTTCCTCCTGTACAACTTTCAGCAGTTGCAATGGTTTTATTTAATTTTACTAAATGCTTACCTATAATTTCTTCTAGCAAACCTTCATCTTCAAATCCAACAAAAATATCTTCTATTTGTGGCAATAACTTATTAATTTCTTCTTGTATAGTAGTTTCCACCAACTCTTTATCTTGATGTTTAGCGGACAACCTTAAACGTACTCGACCTAAACTAGGTAAATAAGCCAGTTTTAAAAATTGAGGTAAGTTATCTTCCCATTCTTCAATTCTTTCTGCAAGAGTACTTTCTCCCAACCCATTAGTTAAAACCGTTTTGTGCTTTATATAAGGAAATTGAAACTGCTCTCTCAGTCTTGGCATCACTTCGTCTTTAATTAATGCCTTCATTTCAAAAGGCACACCAGGAAGCGAAACAAATACTTTTCCGTTTTTTTCCAACCACATTCCTGGAGCGCTACCATACTTATTCATTAGCACTTTAGATTTGGTAGGCACTAAGGCTTGGTCAATATTAACCTGAGATAGTGGTTTTTTAATGTAATGCTCCCAAAGAAACTCGATATTTTTTCTAACTGAAAGGTCTTCGACCAATTTGTCATCAAAATATTCAGCAATAGTTTTTTTAGTAATATCGTCTTTGGTTGGTCCTAAACCACCAGTAATAATAATGATGTCTGCATTTTCTTCAGCTTCAGCTAAAGATTTTAAAATATGCGCTCTATCATCTTGAACCGAAGTAATTTGATAGACAGACACTCCTATTTTATTTAATTGTTCAGCAATAAACGCTGAATTGGTATCAATAACCTGACCGATGAGAATCTCATCACCAATAGTAATTATTTCTGCTTGCATTATAAGTTGAAGTCCGTTTTTAACTCGGCGGTTGCATTTTCAACAGCGTTTAAAACAAGTTCTAGTTCTTTGGAAATATCATCTCCAGTTTTTTCAAACTTCCCCCAATCTTGTACTGTTATTAAATCTTGTAAAACACCAAGCTCAAAAAGATCTACTGTTGGTTTCATTTTATGAGCTGCCTGGTAAGTAGTATAATAGTCATTATCTGCTACAGCGTTCTTTAATCGCTCAGCATCTTCTGGTACTTCTTCGAGAAAAGCTTCGGCTAATGACTTTACAAAATCTTCGTCACCACCTGCTAATTCTCTTACTCTAAATAGTTTATAATGTTGTTCCATTTATTTAACAGTTATTGAAAACATTTGTTTGTTTTCCAAAAATCCATCAAGCTTGTCGTTTGCAATTACCTTGCCAACACCTGATGGAGTTCCCGTAAAGATAATATCTCCAATCTTTAAAGTAAAATATTTTGACACATATTCGATGATTTCATCAATTTTCCACAGCATCAGGTTTGTATTACCTTTTTGTACTACTTCGCCATTTTTTTCTAAAGTGAAGGACAAATTATTAACATCTTTAAACTGCTGTTTATCAACCCAATTACCTACTACTGCTGCTCCATCAAAGGCTTTGGCTTTCTCCCAAGGTAATCCTTTGGCTTTTAATTGCGCTTGTAAATCGCGAGCAGTAAAGTCTATACCCAAACCTATTTGGTCATAATATTTATGTGCAAATTTTTTATCAATATACTTACCAACTTTATTAATTTTTACCAAAACTTCTACTTCATGATGCACATCGTTGGAAAAATCTGGAATAAAAAAAGGCTGTTTCTTTAAAAGAATTGCTGTATCAGGTTTTAAAAACACAACAGGATCGGTTGGTTTTTCGTTTTCTAGTTCTTTTATATGGTCGGTATAATTTCGACCTATGCAAATGAGTTTCATAACATCTTACCAAACCCTCTCTACAAGAGAAGGGATTTTTATTAATTAGTTTGACAAAGTTAATGTTATAGCTGGAACAGTTTTTAAATCACTTTGAAATTTATTTGAAGAATGGACTTTCCACTCTCCAGAAATATATGCTGCCATTTTGTATTTGCCTTCTTCTGCACAAATACCAGAAATTATAGGATTATGCCTTATACGTTTTTCCTTTTTTTTATTGTTTTTACCAAAATGAAATGTAACCTCCTCTTCGTTAAAAGGTATGTACAACCATTCAAAAGCCACATATAATCCTTCTCTTGGAAAAATTATAGCGTAGTCAGAAACATCTATATCTACAGTTTTTTGCTTCTTTTTTAGGGTAACTATTACATTTTCTTTTAGTAAATCTTTCTGCGGAAGACCATCATTTCCTATAGTGTACAAACGAAGTCTAAACTTTGCTTTATTGTTTTTAAAATTTCCAAAATGAAACCTAACAGACTTTAAGTACTCTGTATTTTCGTAATGTTCTTCGAAAGGAAAATATAAGGCTAATATCCAAGGGTTTCTAAAAGATGAACTAAAGCCTTGGCACAAATCATCTTCGGTAATTTTATTAATTTCTAAAGTTTTTTCTTCAAACTTTTTTGAAATTACAACTTCGTCTAGCTGCTCGTTTAAAGGCTGTAAAACTAGCTTTGAAACCTTTAAAAATGAAGATACTAAAAGTGTAGTGTCTTTATAACCCAACGAAGACAACTTAACATTTTTACGCAAGTTATTATTCTCTATAGCAAGTGTATAATTTCCTTCTTCATCGCTTGAAGTTCCTATTTCAGACTCAAGAACACTTATATTAACATAAGGAATTGGTAAATTCGTATCACCATCAACCACCACTCCTTTTGCTAATTGCTCTTGAGATAAAACAAAAAATGGAAAAAGAAATATTAAAAACTTCATCTTATAAAAATGGGATTTCTATCTTTCCTTAAAAGTTAGCTCAACTTATTATTAAACGCTCTTAACTTAATAGCTGTAAGCACTTTTTTGGTATACAAAGGAAAATCGGCATTTAACAACCAACCAAAATAACCTGGTTCATCATTAAGAACAGCCTCAACAGTTTTTCCTTTATGTTTTCCAAAAGAAAAGCATTCTTCTCCCTTTTTATTGTATGCAATAAAACCTGCAAAATCTGCAAACTTTTTACGAGAACTAAACTCTGCTAAAAACTTTGTATCGTTTTCTAAGTCGTCATATTTTGCAACTTGAGCTTTTAAAACTTCGTATGTAGCTAAAGTATCAGCTTCGGCACTATGGGCATCATCTAAATTTTTATCGCAGTAAAACTTATATGCAGCACTTAAAGTACGTTGTTCCATTTTATGAAAAATAGTTTGCACATCAACGGCAACCCTTCCTTTCATGTCAAAATCAACATCTGCGCGAAGCATTTCTTCTGCTAGTAATGGAATATCAAACCTGTTGGAGTTAAAACCTCCTAAATCGGCATCTTTAATAAGGTTATGTACTTCTTTAGAAATTTCTTTAAATGTTGGTGCATTGGCTACATCAGCATCTGAAATACCATGAACTTTAGTAACTTCTGGCGGAATTGGAATTGTTGGATTGACACGCTTGGTGTAAGTTTCCTCTTTACCATCAGGATATACTTTAAGAATAGAAATTTCAACAATCCTATCGCTAGAAATATTTATTCCAGTAGTTTCTAAGTCAAAAAAACAGATAGGTTTTGTAAGATTAAGCTGCATGTTATTAATTTTTAGGCAAAGATAATGAGATAAAACAAACCTTGAGTATGGTATTTGATTTTATCAAATAATTAACCGAAATTCGTTTTAATACTTAACAAACAGTTTTGAAACGATATTTTATGATTCAAAATTGCATTTAACACATTAATTATCAAAGAAAAAGTTACACTATTTTGGTTTAGAAGAGATTTACGCTTTGAAGACAATCATGCCTTATGGAAAGCTCAACAAAGCGAATATCCTGTACTTCCTGTTTTTATTTTTGACACCAATATTATTGAAGAATTGGATGAAGCAGACTCTAGAGTTACATTTATTCATAATTTACTTACTCAACTATCCAACAGCTTAAAATCGCACTCAAAAAGTTTGTATTGCAAAGTTGGAGATCCAATTAAAGTATGGGAAGAGATTGTAAATACGTTTGATGTACAAACCGTTTTTGCTAATGAAGATTACGAACCTTATGCTATTACTAGAGATAAGAACGTTAAACAATTGCTAGCAAAACATGATGTTAACTTTACCTTATTAAAAGACCAGGTTATTTTTGAAAAAAATGAAGTATTAAAAGCCGACAATACACCTTACACTGTTTACACACCTTACAAAAACAAGTGGCTTGAAAATTTTAATACTAAACATTTAAATTCTTACGCTTCAAACTCTGAAACTAACTTTTTAGATTCTGATTTTAAACTACCATCGCTATCTGAGTTAGGTTTTAAACGTTCTTCTATTACAGTTAAAGACTACGATTTAGAATCTCTAGAAGATTATAAAAAAGTAAGAGATTTTCCAGCTTTAGACCAAACGAGCCATTTATCACCTCATTTAAGATTTGGCACTATTAGTATTAGAAAGGTTATTAAAAAAACATTAAAACATCAAGCCTTTTTAAACGAACTCATATGGCGTGAATTTTTCATGCAAATTCTTTTTCACTTTCCTAAAGTTGTGGACTCAAACTTTAAAAGCAAGTATGATAACATAAAATGGAGAAACAATACTGAAGAATTTGAAAAGTGGAAAAAAGGACAAACAGGTTACCCAATGGTTGATGCTGGCATGAGAGAATTAAACGCTACAGGCTACATGCACAATCGCGTTAGAATGATTGTTGCTGGTTTTTTATGTAAACATTTATTAATTGATTGGAAATGGGGAGAAGCTTATTTTGCTGAAAAACTATTAGATTATGAACTGTCTTCAAATAATGGCAATTGGCAATGGGCTGCAGGAACTGGTTGTGATGCTGCTCCATACTTTAGAGTATTTAATCCCACAACACAAATAAAGAAATTTGACCCTAAATTAACTTATATCAATTCGTGGATTCCAGAACTAAACTCTTTAGAATACCCTCCACCAATGGTAGAACATAAAGACGCTAGAGAACGTGCTATTGAAACCTACAAAGTAGGACTAAATAACACTTAAGACATTAAAAAAGCACAATCTAGGATTGTGCTTTATTTTATGATTTATAGAATTTTAGATTTCTCTGTTAGAATCCCAAGCTTCGAGATAATCTTTTACAGCCTTAACAAATTGTCCTCCTAACGCTCCATTTACAACTCTATGGTCATAAGAGTGCGATAAGAACATTTTATAACGAATCCCAATAAAATCACCTTCAGGAGTTTCAACAACTGCAGGTACTTTTCGGATAGCTCCTAGTGCTAAAATACCTACTTGAGGTTGATTAATAATTGGTGTTCCCATAATACTACCAAAGGTTCCTACATTAGTTACAGTATAGGTTCCTCCTTGTATATCGTCTGGTTTTAATTTATTATCTCTTGCTCTAGTTGCTAAGTCATTTACTTTTTTGGTCATACCAACCAAGTTAAGTTGATCTGCATCTTTTATAACTGGCACAATAAGGTTTCCATCTGGTAATGCAGCTGCCATACCTAAATTGATATGTTTTTTCTTAATGATGCTATCTCCTTGAACTGAAATATTCATCATAGGAAAATCTCTTAATGCTTTAGCTACAGCTTCCATAAAAATTGGTGTAAAGGTTAGGTTTTCACCTTCTCTCTTTAGGAAAGCATCTTTCACCTTTTTTCTCCAGTTCCATATTCTAGTAACATCAGCTTCAATAAAACTTTGCACGTGAGCAGAAGTTTGTACTGACTCCACCATATGATGTGCAATTAATTTGCCCATTCTAGTCATTTCAATAATCTCATCGTCTCCACTACTTACTACTGGAGCAGCTTTTGGTTGTGCAACTCCATTGTTTTGCGTTGGAGCTACTTTAGCTACTTCTTGAACAGGTTTAGGTTGTGAGTCTCTATTTTCAATATAAGATAACATATCATTTTTAGTGACACGTCCTTCTTTTCCTGTACCAGGAATAGCATCTAATTCTGCTTGACTAATACCTTCTTGTTTTGCCATATTTTTTACTAATGGCGAATAAAAACGGTCTCCAGAAGATATCACAGGAGCTACAGTTTCTTTAGCAACCTCAACGGTTTTTGCAACTTCAGCAACTGCTACTTGTTTAGCTGTTTCTTCTTTAACAGGCTCAGTAGTTACAGCAGGAGCCTCAGTTGAAACTTCTCCTTCGGTTTCAATAATAGCAATAGTTTGACCAACTTGCACAACATCATCAGCATTGAAAAGTTTTTCTACTAAAACACCATCTACTTCACTTGGAACTTCACTATCCACTTTATCTGTAGCAATTTCAAGAACAGCCTCATCAGCCTCAATAGTATCACCAACTTCTTTTAACCAAGATGTTATTGTTGCTTCTGCTACGCTTTCTCCCATCTTAGGGAGTTTTAATTCAAATTTTGCCATATTAATAATGAAAAAGTGTTTTTGGGTTTTTCGTTTGCAAAATTAATAAAAAAACATCTAATCTATTGTTGTTTCTTCAATTAATCTTTTTTAAAATGGATAACCTCACCTCTGTTTTTAGAGCTATTGCTTCCGATGATAAAATTAGCATTTTTTGGTAAAATCTTAAAAAATGCCTTATTATTAATTTCAGGATTTGAAATATGCTCAATTATAGATTTATAGGTTACATATTCAGCATCAAAAATTATTTCGGTATACTCTTCAACCGTATCAATTGATGTCACCTGTGTAATAGGTTTGTTTAAAGCCTCTTTTAAACCTCTAGGAATATCTTTAGAAACTAATGTATAACTATCTATTCTGTTTTTAGCAACTAAAGGTTCAGATCGCATTAAATAAGCACCTCTAATCCCTAACCAAACCAATGAATTGAATATAAAATTGCTTTTAAAATGCTTTTTGTAAAAAATTTGCATTGCACCATAAAAACGCTTGGCATAGTTAAGGTCTTTTAATGTGCTCTCACCTTTATAATGAATAATAGTAGTGTTACCATTATAATAGTTGTCATAACCAGCTTTTAGGACTTTGTATGATAAATCCACATCTTCTCCATACATAAAATAGTCCTCATCAAACCCTCCAACTTCATTATAAACCTCTTTTTTCAATATCATAAAAGCACCAACAAAAATAGGAACTTCACCTATTGCTTCTTCTTCAATTTGTGTTGCATAATACGATTGAGGTTTACCAAGCAGCTTTTTAAGCGCTACATTGGGTTTTGGGATGTTTCGCTTGCTTTCTGGTAAAAAGTGACCTGTACCATCTACTAACCTGCAACCTAAAACACCTAAGTTTTCAATGCCATTAGCAAACTCTAAAAGTATCTTAAATGTGTCTTCAGCAACAATCGTATCTGGATTTAAAATACATAAGTACTCTCCTTTGGCTTGTGATTCACCAATATTATTTCCTTTGGAAAATCCTGAGTTTTCTTTATTCTCTATTAAAACAACATCAGGAAAATGCGTTTTTACCATATCACAACTTCTATCACTAGAGTTGTTATCTACTACAATTATTTCGGCTTCAATACCATCAATAGCTTTTTGAACACTTTTTAAACAGGATTCTAAAAAGTATTGCACATTATAGTTTAATATGACAACTGATAATTTCAATATAACTTTACGATTTTAAAGAGGTTTCAAAAGGAATTCTGTTAATGATACTTCTACCTAAGGTGATTTCGTCAGTATATTCTAACTCATTACCTACCGAAATACCTCTAGCAATAGTAGATGTAGTGATATTAAACTCTTGTATTTGCTTATAAATATAGAAATTAGTAGTATCGCCTTCCATAGTTGAACCCAAGGCAAAAATAAGCTCTTTGATTTTTCCTTCTCTAGCTTTTTGAACCAATGGTTCAATGTTTAAATCGTTAGGACCAACACCATCCATAGGAGAAATTTTGCCTCCAAGCACATGATACAATCCTTTAAAAGAACTTGTGTTTTCAATTGCCATTACATCCCTAATGTCTTCAACTACACAAATAACATCTTCTACTCTATTAGGGTTTGAGCAAATTTCGCACAAATCGGTATCGCTAATATTATTACAGTTTTTACAAAACTTAATATCATTACGCATAGTGCTTAATGCTTCGACTAACTGCAATGTATTTTCTTTTGGCTGTCCCAATAAATGTAGTACTAAACGTAACGCAGTACGCTTACCAACACCTGGTAATTGAGACATTTCATCAACAGCTTTTTCTAATAATTTTGAAGAAAATTCCATACAAGCAAAGGTACTACAATTTATGAGTTTATTACTTACAAAAAACCCAATACTCTTTTTACAGTATTGGGTTTTTATAATGTTTTATAAAGCTTTATTCTATAATAAGCTTTTTAGTTACCACTCCATTTAAGGTGTTTACTTTAACAAAATAAAGACCAGAAGCGTATTGAGCAACATCTATTGTGTAAGTATCTAAAAGATTTTCATCCTTAGCATAATACATTAATTTACCAATAGAGTTATAGATTCTTATTGACACGTCATCTCCTTTATCCCAACGTAGATTAATTTGAGTTTTTGCTGGGTTAGGGTACATATTTAACGATTGTAAGTCAAACTCACTAACACTTAAGCTAGCATCATACAAATTAGACCTCCACACACCTCTACCATAAGTAGCTGCATAAATTTTGTTTTCAACTGTATTTATTTCAAGCTCGCTAATAATTACATTAGGTAAGTTATTGCTAAATGGTTGCCAGCTATTTCCTGTAGTATTATCAATATAATATACACCATAGTTCATACCTAAGTATAAACCATCCTCACCATTGTCATGCCAGGTTAAAGCCTGAGCGCTAAAGTTAGGTAAATCAAATCCATAAGGAGTCCAAGTTACTCCTCCATTTGAAGACACATATACTTTTTGAGTAGATGTTGTAGCTATTGCTACTTTATTTGGATCTGTTGGATGAATTGCTATCGAATTTACAGAACCCGAAAACCCAGAGAGCTGCGACCAACTATTAACAATACCTACAAAAGTATTTTTATATAAGTTTCCATTTATTGACAAGTACATGTAGCTACTATTTGAAGGCGCTACTTTTAAATTGTCTATGTTAGCACCAAAATTTTGCGACACTGAAGTCCAACTTGTACCTCCATTAGTAGACATATAAACCTCGTCAAAAGCAATATAAATAGTATTTTGAACAAGTGGATCTTGCTCAAAAGGCACAACCCAATTGTAAAAGTTTTGACCTCCTTTTCCGTCAGGCTTAACTAAATTAGATATGTTTGATCCTCCATTAATAGTTTTGTATGTAGTACCATATTGAGAAGTACCATACATTATATTGCTATTATTCTTATCAACAAACGACTCCATTCCATCTGCGCCTAACCAATCAATCCAATCTCCATTAGCCAAATACGCTGATGTTCCATTATCTTGAGAACCTCCACTAATAATTACAGGATCAGACTGCGTAATACCAAACTTATAAAACTGCTTGATACTCATTCCAGCAGATAAATCAGTATAAAAATTTGCTGTTAACGCTGAAGAAGGGTTATTAGCAACATAAATACCTCCATCAGTTCCTGCATATAACTTATCACCTACAAACTCCAAAATATCTACATCAGCATGACAATACCCAATCCCCTGTGCTGCAGCATTCTGCGGAATCCACTGGGAAGAAATATTAAATGAAACACCTCCATCTAAAGAGCGCCACGTATTAATACCAGCAATATGTACTTCATTTGCATCTGCTGGATTAACTGTTATATCCATATCTCTAGGTGCTTGACCAGAACCAACATCGCTTGGATCTTCAGGGTCAGAGCTATATCCAAAATAATTTTTACCATCGTGGTCTAACTCACTAAAAGTAACAGCACTATCTGTCGATTTGTACAAGCTTCCGAATGCACTTCCACTGGCTTCAATAACATATACTGTTGAAGGACTATTAGCTGAAACGCCTATCATCTTAGGTCCATTTGAAAATACACCTGTAATTTCAGAAAAGTTAGTTCCTCCATCTGTTGACACAAATACACCTTGCCCTGAAGCATAAATGGTGTTAGAATCTCCTGGTTTAAACTCAACATCATAACCATTTGTTGCAGACTCGTTTATTAATGTCCAGTTAGCTCCAGCATTTGAAGATTTAAAAATACCTCCACTTTGCACACTGCAATACATTTTGTTAGAATTTGCCGGATCAATAATGATTTTATTTACACTTCCATTTCCAGTATCAGACCAGAAATTCCATGTAGCTCCTGCATCAGTAGACTTAAATATATTTCCGCTTGTGGTTCCCCAATAATATGTTGATGAATCATTAGGATCTATTGCTAATGCATATACATATAAATTCGACATATTGTCTGTTAACACCTCCCAAGTAGCGCCTCCATCAAGAGTTTTCCATACACCTCCAGAGTTTGCTCCTGCAATAATATGATTAGAGTTTGAAGCATCTACAGCAATAGATGTTACTCTTCCTACTCCTGGATTCCATCCACTTGTTTGGTTCCAATTTGTTGGTCCTAATTGCTCCCAAGTACCAACAGTAGTTCTTGCTAATCCTGAATTTTGATTAATATAATTATTGTAGTTTTCAAGTTCTTCAAAATAAAACTCAGGCGTTTTAAGCATTCCGTTTTCATCCATATTTCTCAAGGCTTGGTATTCCCATCTTTTGTAAGGTTTGTAACCTTTACCTTGTCCAGTTCCTTCAATTGCAAAATAAGCTTCAGCCTCTGCTATGATTTCTTCTACAGTGTAGGTACCTGCATCCATCATTCTTTTATATTCTTGAGACCAAGATGTCATCATGAATAATGAGAAAACTAAAGAAATGTAAAATTTTTTCATTTTAATTTAGTTAATATTGTGTTTTATTAAATTTTTCAAAAATAGTATTTTAAAAACAATAGTATTGTTAATATTTTATTTTTATGTCTCCTAGTTCAATAGCACTACTTATCATTGGTTACTTTGTCGTATTAATTTTAATTTCTTACTTCACAAGTAAAGAAGATTCTAACGAAGCGTTCTTTAAAGCCAATAAATCTGCTCCTTGGTACCTTGTTGCTTTTGGAATGATTGGTGCTTCACTTTCGGGAGTTACTTTTATTTCGGTTCCTGGTGCTGTAGAGAGTAAGCAGTTTGGTTATCTACAAGTTGTTTTTGGGTATTTGTTTGGCTACCTAGTAATTGCCTATGTATTATTACCTATTTACTACAGGCTAAACCTAACTTCAATTTACACCTATTTAAGAGATAGATTTGGAAACACGAGTTATAAAACCGGTTCTGTTGCTTTTTTAATTTCAAGAACTGTTGGTGCTGCATTTCGTTTATTTTTAGTAGCAAAAGTGCTACAATTACTAATTTTTAATCAGTTTGAAATTCCTTTTTTTATAACGGTTATCATCACTATTGCGCTTATTTGGCTTTATACATTTAAAGGCGGAATTAAAACCATCATATTTACTGATACGCTTCAAACACTTTTCATGTTGGTTTCAGTAGTTGTTACTATTCTGTTTTTAGCATCTGCACTAGACTTAAATAGTGTTTCTGACATTTATACCAATGTAAAGGAAAGTACAATGAGTAAAGTATTCTTTTTTGAAGATGTGAATGATGCTCAATATTTCGTTAAAAGCTTTTTGGCAGGTATGTTCATAACTATTACCATGACTGGACTTGACCAAGATATGATGCAAAAAAACCTAACCTGTAAAAACCTAAAAGAAGCTCAAAAAAACATGGTAAGCTTTAGTGTGGTTTTAATTTTTGTAAACATTCTCTTTTTAGTGCTTGGTCTTTTACTTACTCAATATGCACAACAAAATAATATTACAGCAAGCAAAGATGACCTTTTTCCAACCATAGCTATGCTACCTGAAATAGGAATCATAACTTCAGCCTTTTTTATTCTTGGTTTAATCGCTGCTGCTTACTCTAGTGCAGACTCAGCGCTTACTTCACTAACGACTTCGTTTTGCATCGATATTATTGAGCTAGACAAAAAACCAAAAGAACAACAAAAGAAAATCAGAAAAACAGTACATATTTTCACAAGTATAGTTTTAGTACTTGTAATTATACTTTTTGATTTAATTTTTAAAGATGTTTCTGTTATCTGGGAATTATTTAAAGCTGCTGGTTACACCTATGGACCACTACTTGGGTTGTTTGCTTTTGGTATTCTAACCAAATCTCAAATAAAAGACAAATATGTATGGATTATTGCTATAATTGCTCCTATTGTATCTTATCTTTTAAACGCCTATTCCGAAACTTTATTCAACGGTTATCAAATTGGCTTTGAAATCCTTATTATAAATGGATTACTAACCTATTTAGGATTAATATTGATTCGTAGACAAAAGCACTAAAGTACAAGACGCTTCATGAGGAATATTGTTTTTATCTAATAATTTATAAAACTCATCGTTTTCTGTTCCTGGGTTAAAAATAACTCGCTCAGGTTTAAGCCCAATAATATAATCGTAATATTCTTTTTGAACCGTTGGGTTAAGATAAAGTGTAACAGTATTTAAATCTTTATAAGGTAATAATTCAGTATCAATTTCAACTCCTGAAATCGTCCCGCTTTTGCTTCCATAAGCTACTACCTCATGGTTATTATTCACTAATCGTTCTACAGCATAGTTTGAATATCTATTAGGCTTAATAGAGGCTCCAAATACTAAGGTTTTTTTGCTCATATGTTAAAATGTTGTTAAGTAGTGTTAAAAAGAGTAACACAAAATTCATAAAGGCGTCTATCAAATACAATCGTAAAAAAACAAAACTAATCAATCAATCAAAAAATGAAAAAGTTATTATTGCTTTGTCTATTTGCTTTTACCCTATCTTTAACTGCAAATGCTACATTAGCTAACACTGAAAAAGATGGAACCGTAACCGGAAAAGTATTAGACGTAAACCTCAACCAACCCTTACCTTACGTAAACATTATTATTAAAAATGCTGCTGGTACAACTATTACTGGTGGGATTACTGATGATCAAGGTAATTTTGAAATTAAAAACATACCTGAAGGTAAAAGTTTTTTAAGCGCTCAATACATTGGTTACAAAACAGTAACCAAAGAAATAATTGTCGATAAAGGCAGTTACAGAATTGACCTTGGTAACATTATGCTTGAAGAAGATATTGCAAGCCTTGACGAAGTGACTGTTGTAGCAGAAGTATCTTCAATTCAACAAAAAGTTGACAGAAAAGTCATTACTATTGGTAAAGACCTTACTACTACTGGAGCGACTGCTTCAGAAATTATGAACAATCTTCCTGCAGTAAGTGTTGACAGCCAAAACGGAAACATTAGTTTGCGTGGTAATGAAAATGTACGCGTACTTGTAGACGGTAAACCAACCAATGTACCTGCAGCTCAATTATTAAAACAAATTCCTTCTACATCAATTAAAAGTGTTGAGTTAATTACAAACCCATCAGCTAAATACAATCCTGAAGGAATGAGTGGTATTATCAACATCATTCTTCATAAAAACACAAACATTGGTTTTAATGGTAATGTAAACATAGGTTTCGCTAAAGAAATCAGTCCTAACTTCAACAGTTCAATTGACATGAACTACCGAAATGGAAAACTTAACTTCTACGGAAATTACGGTAACAACATAGGGAAAAGCAAAAACTACGGAATGATAGAGCGATTTGACAACAATACTGAGCAATTGTTCGATTTTGGTAACAACAACAAATCGCACCTTTATAAAATTGGAGTAGATTACTATATTAACGATCGTAATACACTTTCATTTTACACCAATCAAAATATATATGATGGTAAAGGTAACGGAACTACAGATGTATTATATTTAAATAATGATTTTCCTGATTTCCGTCAGGTGTTCAATAACTCAAATGAAAACAACACTTCAACCTACAATGGAGCTTATAAACACGACTTCAAAAAAGAAGGTCATAATATAAGTTTAGAAGCTGACTATAGCACGTTTGATAGTGATGAGTTTGCTAACTTCGCGTTTAATGACAACACTGGTTATATTGATGTTGTTGATAACAAAAGAGACAATACTGTTATAAATTTAGACTATGTTAACCCTTTATCTGAAAAGGCTAAACTAGAAATTGGTGCAGAATACAGATCTAATAACTCTGATAATATTTACGATACTACAAATGCTAATTTATTCGATTCTAATTATGAGTACAATAGAAGCATATATTCGTTTTACACCACTTATGGCAAAACATTTGAAAAATGGTCTTACCAAGTTGGAGCGCGTTTAGAGCAATATGAAGTTGAAGCTAACTTTGCTCAAGACACTCAAGACAATGCCAAATTTACTGATGAGCAATTCAGTATTTACCCATCTGTATTTGCAACCTATAATCTTTCAGAAAAAAACACTTTACAATTTAGTTATAGTAGACGTGTTGATCGTCCTGGTTTAGGACAAATCAACCCAATTAGAGAATGGAGTACACCTCGAGTAACTTCAATTGGTAATCCTGAATTAAGACAACAGTTTACCAATTCATTTGAAATTAACTATACTAAAATCATAAAAGGTGGTAGCATAACTGCTGGTACATTTTACAGAAATATTGAAGATGAAATCAACAGAGCTGTTTATATAGATCCAGAAGATCCAACAGGAGAAAGCGTAATATTAACTTACGATAACTTTGACAACAATTCAGCTTATGGTGTTGAAGCCTCTACAAACTACAGACCAACAAAATGGTGGAGTTTAAATACAAGTGCTGAGTTTTATTACAGAACTGTAAGAGGTGTTGTAGAACAAGAAAACGTTGATGTAGACAACTCTACTTTTAACTTTAGAATGAACAACAACTTTAAAGTTACTAAAAGTTTGAATTTATCTCTTTTCGGAATGTATAGAGGGCAAGAAAAAGGGCTTCAAAACACAAGAAAACCAATGACATTAGTTAACACAGGTTTACGTTACACGTTCCTTGAGGACAAAGCAACTTTTAGTTTTAGCTACAGTGATATTTTCAACTCAATGAAATTTGCTTTTGATGGTACAAGACCTTTTCCTACTGAAGGCGAATTTAACTGGGAAAGCAACCAATGGCGCATAGGATTATCTTACCGATTTGGTGGTGGAAAATACAGAGCGTTAAGCAGAAAACAAAGAGATGATAATGAAACCCAAGGAAGTGGTGGTTTCATGTAAAAATATTTGATAGCCAGCGTAATAGTTGATGGTTAGTGTTAATGCTTGGTTATTGAATAAGAAAACCCGGAACATTTTTGTTTCGGGTTTTTACTTTTTATAAAGTTAATAAAATGTTATTCTTCATTATTTATGAAGGATAAATCACCAAAAAGTCATTTTTTTGCAGTCATAATGTAATCGACAAGTTTAAGTTAATTTGAATTAGCCTTCATAAATTATAAAAAGCTTGAAAACAACACATTATACACAAAAGCTCAAAGTGAAAACTTTGGGCTTTTTTTCTTTAAAAATTTATTAAAAACTGTAATACATACGCAATTAACTCGTCTATTATATAACTAGCTACTTTCTTAAAGAATTTAGATTAATTTGAATTAGCCTTCATCAATCAAAATTCAAAAAATAGTAGTAAGTGTTAAACTTAAAACCCAAGGTTATTGCTTTGGGTTTTTTAATTTTTGTTAATTGATAGTTAAAAGTGTTAACGAATGAAATAAATTTTAATTTTCTACGTCTAAGATATAGTGATAAGTTTTAAAGTTAATCAATTAAAATATCACTGTTTTATAGTTTAGTGTTAGTAAGTTGGTTAATAGCGAAAAAACCCGAAACGTTTTAAAGTTTCGGGTTTTTTTATGGTTATAACTTTTACTTTTTTATTGAGCCTTTACCACTTTATAATAGCGCTTCCCCAAGTAAATCCACTTCCAAAGGCAGCAAGAACCACAGTATCGCCTTCTTTTATTTTTCCTTGCTCCCAAGCTTCAGTTAAAGCAATAGGAATAGAAGCTGCTGTTGTGTTTCCGTATTTTTGAATATTATTAAATACTTGGTCGTCTTCCAATTGGAATTTCTTTTGAATAAACTGCGCAATACGCAAGTTGGCTTGATGCGGAATTAACATATCAATGTCATTTACCTGCAACTTGTTTTTCATTAAGCCTTCCATAATTACTTCACTAAAACGAACTACTGCATTTTTAAATACAAATTGTCCGTTCATGTAAGGATAGTAGCTCTCATCATCAGGATTATTATCTGCTATAATATCATTTACCCAACGTTTTCCCATTCCTGGAGCTATCAAACTTAACTCTTCGGCATGTTCTCCTTGAGAATGCAAGTGCGTTGATAGAATACCTTTACTATTATCTTCTTCACGTGTTAAAACTGCTGCTCCTGCTCCATCTCCAAAAATCACCGAAACACCTCTTCCTCTAGTGGTTTTATCTAATCCGTGAGAATGTAATTCACTTCCAATAACAAGCACGTTTTTATACATTCCTGTTTTTATAAAATTATCAGCAACCGATAACCCATAAACAAAACCAGAACATTGGTTACGTACATCTAATGCACCAACTGTTTTTATGTCTAATTCTTTTTGAACGGTAACTCCTGGTCCAGGAAAGTAATAATCTGGACTTAAGGTTGCAAAAATGATAAAATCAATGTCATCTTTATCAATTCCTGCACGTTCTATAGCAACTTTAGCTGCTTTTACACCCATTGCAGATGTGGTATCACCACTTCCTGGTTTTACCCAACGACGCTCTTTAATTCCTGTTCGCTCTTGAATCCATTCATCACTGGTATCCATCAACTTGGTTAAATCATCATTGGTTACCACATTGTCAGGCACATA
The DNA here is from genome assembly GCF_004366715.1 of Meridianimaribacter flavus. Classification (GTDB taxonomy): domain Bacteria; phylum Bacteroidota; class Bacteroidia; order Flavobacteriales; family Flavobacteriaceae; genus Gaetbulibacter_B; species Gaetbulibacter_B jejuensis. Next base: position 974,715 of record NZ_SOQZ01000001.1, on the reverse strand, counting down.
AGAACCTAAACCTATTATTTTTGAATTATACATATCATAAAAATTAGCTTCGCAATTTAAATATTTCAAAATAAAACCTCTTTAAAAAAAATAATCTATCGTTATGCGTGCATAACATTTTATATAATGTCACTTTGTCACTTTTTTGGGCTTGGTATTTTTTTTGTCTTTGGAATGAACATAATTACAAATACAATAAAACACATATATTATGGCAAAAGGAAACATTAATGTATCGGTAGAAAACATCTTCCCGCTCATTAAAAAATTCTTATACAGTGACCACGAAATCTTTTTACGTGAGTTAATTAGTAATGCAACTGATGCAACTTTAAAGCTTAAGCACTTAACCAGTATTGGTGAAGCTAGCGTTGAATACGGTAATCCGCAAATTGAAGTAAAAGTTGATAAAGATGGTAAAAAACTTCACATTATTGACCAAGGATTAGGTATGACTGCTGACGAAGTTGAAAAATACATCAACCAAGTTGCTTTTTCTGGTGCCGAAGAATTTCTTGACAAATACAAAGATTCTGCAAAAGATTCAGGAATTATAGGACATTTTGGTCTTGGCTTTTATTCAGCGTTTATGGTTGCTGAAAAAGTAGAAATCATTACAAAATCTTACAAAGATGAACCAGCTGCACATTGGACTTGCGATGGCTCACCAGAGTTTACATTAGAAGCCCACGATAAAACTGAAAGAGGTACTGAAATTATTCTTCATATTGCTGAAGATTCTACCGAGTTTTTAGAAGACAACCGCATAAGCGAATTACTTACAAAGTATAACAAGTTTATGCCTGTGCCAATTAAATTTGGAACAAAAACAGAGACCTTACCAAAACCTGAAGATGCAAAAGAAGATGATCCTGCACCAACAAAAGAGGTTGACAATATTATAAACAATCCAAATCCTGCTTGGACAAAGCAACCAACAGATTTAGAAGATAATGATTACAAGAGCTTCTACCGCGAGTTGTACCCAATGCAGTTTGAAGAACCTTTATTTCACATTCACTTAAATGTTGACTATCCGTTTAATTTAACTGGGATTTTATATTTCCCAAAAATGACTAACGACCTCAACATCCAAAAAGATAAAATTCAACTGTACCAAAACCAAGTGTTTGTAACAGATAACGTAGAAGGTATTGTTCCAGAATTTTTAACCATGCTTCGTGGTGTTATTGATTCTCCTGATATTCCGTTAAACGTTTCTCGTAGTTACTTACAAGCCGATGGTGCTGTAAAGAAAATTTCGTCTTACATTACACGTAAGGTGGCTGATAAATTAAAATCGTTATTCAATAACAACCGTGAAGATTTTGAAGCAAAATGGGATGACATTAAAATTGTGATTGAATACGGAATGCTTTCTGAAGAAAAATTCTTTGAAAAAGCTGATGCCTTTGCATTGTACCCAACTGTAGATGGTAAACACTACACGTATGACGAACTTTACAATGCTATAAAAGCAAAACAAACTGATAAAGACGACAAACTTGTTATTCTTTATGCATCAAACAAAGATGCGCAACACAGCTACATTGAAGCTGCAAAAGCAAAAGGTTACGAAGTGTTATTTTTAGATTCTCCTATTGTTTCTCACTTAATGCAAAAACTAGAAACGACAAAAGAGAATATTTCGTTTGCACGTGTTGATGCTGACCATATAGACAACTTAATTAAGAAAGATGACAACAAGATTTCAAAATTAAGTGATGATGAAAAGAAAACACTAGACGAACTTCTTAAAGAAGTAATTCCTGCTGAAAAATTCACAGTGCAATTAGAACCTATGGATAGCGATGCTGCACCATTTATGATTACACAACCAGAGTTTATGCGTCGTATGAAAGAGATGCAACAAACTGGTGGTGGCGGTATGTTTGGTATGGGCAACATGCCAGATATGTACAACTTGGTTGTAAACACAAATCATGAATTGGTTGGTGAAATTTTAAACACCGAAACCAAAGAAAACAAAGAACGTTTAATAAACCAAAGTTTAGATTTAGCACGTTTAAGTCAAGGCTTACTTAAAGGTGAAGAACTTACAAACTTTATTAAGCGTAGCTACGACATGATAAAGTAAACAAATTATCAAGCTGAAGTTCATTTAGTAGTTCTTATAGTAAAAAACCACTTCCTAACACGAAGTGGTTTTTTTTATCCTAAACAAAAAGTGATGTTCCCTCACTAAAACATACCTTTTACCAATTCCTCATTTTACAACATCTTGGTCTTTACTAGGTTTGACAGATATAACATTAACACTTTGTATTATGAAAAACCCATTCAACTTAAGTATTAAATCACCTTGTCAAGAAAACTTTCAAAAATTTACGCCAACTGCAAAAGGTGGTTTTTGTGGCTCATGTGAAAAAGAAGTTGTTGATTTCACTAAAATGACGTCAGATGAAATTATTGCTTTTTTTAAGGCAAAAGAAACTCAAAATGTATGTGGCAGATTTAACAACAATCAGTTAAAAACCTACTCACCTACTCCAAAACGAAAAAAATTAAGTTTTATAAGTGCTGTTGGTTTAGCATGTTTATCATTATTCTCGTTTGGAACTGCTCAAGCACAAAACACATCAAAAACGTCTGACAATTCAGATAAGAACAGTTCAAAAGTGCTTCAAGAATCTCAAGAGAGTAATATAACCGTTGAAGGCACAGTTACTGATGGCGAGTTGCCACTTCCTGGAGTAAACATTGTGTTGCAAGGTACCACAGTTGGAACTTCTAGCGACTTTGATGGCAACTTCACTTTTCCGCAGAAACTAAAAAAAGGAGATATTTTGGTTTTTAGCTATTTAGGAATGAAATCTCAAAAATTGGTTATTAATGATAAAAATTCTGCTTCTAGTGTAGCATTACAAGTTATGATGGAAGGTGACACTTGTATCATTATGGGAAAAGTAGCAACAAAAGAAGTTTACAAGTCTAAAAGGAATTAAACTACAACATGAGAAAAACACTCGTTATAATAACCTTTAGTATTGTAAGCTTTTCAGTAGCGCAAGTATCGGATTTTAACACTGTCGATTTTACACGTGCAGATAATATTGTGAAATTAAATGAAGGAGAAGATCTTGACAACCTTCCTGTACTTGCGCATAAGCTTACCGCTAATCTTAAAACTGATGTTGAAAAATTTAGGGCTATTTACCTTTGGGTATGCCAAAATATTACAGCAGATCCTGGTCAAGACAATAAGGTTTTTAAACATAAAAGAAAGCTAGCACACGACTCTGTAGCTTATTTAAAATGGAATAACGAGTTTAAAGTTAAAGCCTTTAAAAAACTACTTAAACGCAAAAAAACCATGTGCACAGGTTATGCCTATTTGGTAAAAGAACTTTGCTTTTTAGCTGACATTGAATGTGTGATTGTTGATGGTTACGGAAGATCAGTTTCTGCTAATGTTGAAGCATTAGACTTTGCTAACCATTCTTGGAATGCTGTAAAACTCAATAATAAATGGTACTTGTGTGATGCCACTTGGTCTAGCGGATTTACTTTAAACACGAGTTTTATTAAAGATTATAATGATGGCTATTTTTTAACAGACCCTACTCTTTTTGCTAAAAATCATTTTCCGTTGGATAAAAAATGGTTTTTAAATGATTCGTTAGCAAATACCAAATTTACACCTCAAGCTATCGTGTATGGTGAAACGTTTGAGCACAAAATTATTCCTACTTATCCAAAAACACTTAATGTGACCACTAAAAAAGACGAAGCATTACATTTTAGTTTTAAGACATTAGCATCTAACCCTCAAGACCGAGTAGAGCTTGTACAATTTGTTGGCTCAAAGGAACACTCATTTAAAATCGAAGACTTACAAAAAACCGACACTAGCATTTCATTCAACAACACCTTTAAACACAAAGGCTATCATGATGTGCATATAAAAGTCAATAACGACATTGTTGCAACATACACAGTAAAGGTTATTAAGTAAAACTGTAACTAAAAAACTATTTGGTCGTCTTATAATAAACTGTAAATTATCACTTTAAAAAAACCGACCAATGATTTCACAACGTTTCGCATTAGCAATATGTTTTTTAGTTAGCATGTTGCTTCCTGTACCAAATTTATTTTCTCAAGAGAATATTGAACCTAAAATTGATGTCTTAGCATCTGAGGCATACAAAACTGATGAACCTGGAGTTTCAATTTTAGTCGCCAAAAATGGTAAAGTCATTTATCAAAAAGCTTTTGGTAAGGCAAGTCTTGAATTAGATGTGCCAATGACTCCAAATCATGTTTTTGAAATTGGTTCAATTACCAAACAGTTTACAGCAATTGCTATTTTAATGCTACAAGAGCAAGGTAAACTAAAGGTTAATGACGACATTACTAAATACATACCTGATTACCCAACTAAAGGCAAAACAATAACCATTCATAATTTATTAAACCATACTAGTGGCATTAAAAGTTATACAAACATTCCTAGTTTTAGGCAATTTGCAGCTAAAGACATGAGTCCTAAAGAACTTATAGATGTTTTTAAGGATGAGCCTATGGATTTTAATCCTGGAGAGCAATACAGCTATAACAATTCAGGATATATTCTTTTAGGATACATCATTGAAGTTGTTTCAGGAATGACTTACGAAGACTTTGTTGAAAAGAATATTTTTGAAAAAATAGGTATGACAAATTCCTATTACGGAAGTAAAAAAGAGTTAATTAAAAACAGAGCTTTAGGATATCAAGAAGGTGAAAATGGTTATGAAAACGCAGATTATCTAAGCATGACATTACCTTATGCTGCTGGATCATTAATGTCTACAACCAATGATTTACTTAAATGGCAAAATGCCCTAAACAATTATACATTTATTACTAAAGATAGTTATGAAACAGCCATTCATGGTTCTACACTCAACAATGGCGAGCATATTCCTTATGGTTATGGCTTAGGTGAAAACACTATTAGTGGTTCTCCAAGCATTCAACATGGAGGAGGAATTTTTGGATATACCACTATGGGTATTTACTTACCTGAAGAAGATATTTTCGTTTCTGCATTAAGCAACTGCAACTGTAAAAATGTAACTGATTTAGCGACTAGAATTGCAGCAATTGCCATTGGAAAACCTATACCATCAAAAGCTGATGCAATTACCTTGTCTGAAAATGAATTAAACACTTGGGTTGGTGCTTATGAATTTGATGGTAACATCATTAGACACATTACTGTTGAAAACGGAAAGATTTATAGTTTACGAGAAGGCAGTGTTAAACTTGAAATTTTCCCGTTATCAAAAACACATTTCTTTTTTGAATCTGGTACAACTGCTTACAAGTTTTCCAAAGATGATAATGGTAAGAAACAAGTTATTATGATTAATGGTAACAACGAAACTTTAGGTCATGAAACTGATAAAGCTCCACCAGCCGAAAAAGAAAGCATCACTGTTTCACAAGACATACTAAATACGTACGTTGGTAAATATGAATTACAACCAGAATTTATAATAACCATAACAACCAATAACGAAGGACAATTATTTGCAGAGGCAACAGGTCAACCAAAGTTTGAAGTTTTTGCTGAAGCTAAAGATCGCTTCTTCCTAAAAGTTGTTGCTGCAAGTATTAGTTTTAATGTTGATGATAAAGGAGTCGTTACAGGTTTAACATTGCATCAAAATGGTGCAAATATGCCAGCTAAAAAAGTGGAGTAATTAAGCGTTGTCTTTCATTTTGGCATTTTTATAAAAAAGCACGACCTTCGTCCGGTAGAAAAAACTACTTATGCTTATTTCAAAAACTGTAAGAATTACTAGAATTATTTCTGGTACTTGGAAGCACTTTGTGTTTAATATTATCATTTGTGTTGCCACTTATTTAGTGTACCATTTTTTATTTCATGATCGTATTGAAGTACCTATGCTTTTACCTAGCATTTTAGGTACAGCACTTTCATTTTTTATTGGTTTTAAAAACAATCAGGCTTATGATAGATGGTGGGAAGCCAGAAAAATTTGGGGTGAATTGGTAAACGATTCTAGAACTTGGACAAGAAACATTTTAAGCTATGTAAACCCTAACGAATCCATCAACGGAAACGAGCTTAACAAAATAAAGCGACAAGCTGTTCATAATCATATTGCATTTGTATATGCACTTAAAAAAGGACTTCGATCATCTGCTGACATGGAATATCGCAACTATCTTACTAGCAAAGATGTTGAAGCAGTAGAGTTGGAAAGTAATGTACCCAATGCTATTTTAAACCTTCAAACCAACCTATTAGAATCTCTTTATAAAAATGGTCTGGTAGATGGTTTTAAATTTATGCAACTTAACCAAACACTTACTAAGTTTTGTGACGAAATGGGAAAATCTGAACGTATTTCAAACACAGTATTTCCTACAAGCTATAACTATTACACAAAACTTTTCATTTGGATTTTTATAGTTTGTGCTACTCTTGTTGCGGCTTCAAGTATTGGACCTTGGTCAATTGTTTTAGGAATATCAATTGGATATGTATTCTTAACTACTTATAAAATTGGATATTCACTCCTAAACCCTTTTGAAGACATTACTTCAGGAATTCCTTTAAATCAAATTTCAAGAACTATAGAAATCAATTTACTACAAGCTTTAGGAGAAAAAGACATACCAGAACCTGTACAAGCTGTTGATAACGAATATATAATGTAACTATGACAGAACAAGATAAACTTTTTATGAAACGTGCCATTGCTATGGCAGATAAAGGAATGAGCTCAAACGCAGGAGGTCCTTTTGGTTGTGTTATTGTAAAAGACGGAACCATCATTGCCGAAGGTCATAACTGTGTAACGTCTACCAACGACCCAACTGCCCATGCTGAAGTTGTTGCTATTCGTAAAGCTTGCGAAGCTTTAGGTAGTTTTCAATTAGACGATTGTATTATTTATACCTCTTGCGAACCTTGTCCTATGTGTTTAGGCGCTATTTATTGGGCAAGACCTAAAAAAGTATATTATGCTTGCAACAAAGTAGATGCTGCTAATATAGGTTTTGATGACCAATTTATATACGAAGAAATTGACAAACCAATAACAGTTAGAAGTATTCCTTTTGAGCAAATGCTACAAGACGAAGGTGTTACCGTTTTTAATAAATGGGCTGGTAAAGGTGATAAAACCGAATACTAAACGCTTAGTCGTTTATCAAAATAGTTTTTTAACCAAGATATTTGAACACATAGCATAATTGCAAACAGCAACATGGCGTAAACAAAAATATTTGAAAACTGTAAGTTAGAAAACAGTTTTGTGAGCGCATTGTCAAAAACTAACGAGAAGTCAATATTAGTGAACCATTCGCTACTAGACTTAGTATTCTTTTGAAAGAGCAAATACGCAACAAACGATAGAAAGCCAATAGATATAACAACCCAAACAGGTTTTGAAATCAAAGGCTTATATCTTGTCGCTTTTGAATACTGAATAGCCTCTACTTGCGACATTACAGCATCTGTAAAATCAAATGAAGGCGACTCTAGTTTTGTATCTTTTAAAACCTTGTCAGTAAACGCTTCAACATATTTATTTTCGTTCTCTTTCATAAGATTCAATTAATTCGGGTTCTAATTTCTGTTTTAAAATTGTCATTAGTTTTTTTCTACTTCTAAACAATTTTACTTTTACATTATTTACTGATAAACCAACCACTTTCGAAATATCTTCGATAGATTGTTCTTCAAAGTAATACAATGTCAATAAAAACGCATCATCATTTGGCAACATTTGTATACACTCTTGTATGGTTTGCCTTCGTTCTGCTTCAACTAAGTTTTCAAAAGCATTATCAATGGTTTTCACCTCATGTTCAGTAAACTCATTAATAGCAACAATATTATATTGTACTTTTTGCTTTTTCAACCTATCTAAGCAATTATTGTAAGCAACTCTATAAATCCAAGTAGACAGCTTTGAGTCTCCTTTAAATTTATGTAAGGACTTAAATACTTTTATAAAAGTATCTTGCGAAACCTCTTCAGCCTCTTCCCTATGCTTTAACATTCGCAACGCCAACGTAAATACCAAGTCCTTGTACTGATTTACCAAAACAGCAAAAGCTTTGGTATCTCCAGCAAGTATTTGATTGATGATGTGTTGGTCGTTGTTGGTTGTCATTTTTGCATTGGACGACAAATCCGAACCAAAGGTTACAGTATAAATTGAAAAATATTTTGGAAAAGTTGTAACCATAATTCAATTCATATCGTCATAGGCTATGAACACTTAAAAATAATCAATTAAAAACAAACCGTTATGGGATCAGAATTTGTAATTATGCCGTTAATGATTGCGGCCGTTTTTGGAATCTTTTATCTTTATTTTTCAACAAGAAACAAAGAACGCTTAGCACTTATTGAAAAAGGAGCAGATGCAAGCATTTTTGTAAAAGGAAGACAACAAGCAGCACCAATTTGGAAAGTTTTAATTTTAAACTTAGCCTTATTATTAATGGGTATTGGTCTTGGTTCTTTTATTGCTTTACTTTTAGAAACCTACACAAGCATTAATGATGGAGGTATTTATCCTGCTTGCATTTTTACAATGGCTGGTTTAGGGCTTTTTGCAGGGTTTAATATGACTAAAAAATTAGACAAAGAATAAAACATTAAAATTACCAACCAAAAACTTAAAACTACTGTTCAATATTGAGCAGTAGTTTTTTTATGATTGAATATTAGATTATGTATCTTTAAGGTTTAATTCAAAAATTCAATCAATGAAAAAAATTCTAGCACTTAGCTGTTTAATTCTAAGTTTTATTGCCTGTAAAGAGGATACTAAAAGTAACCAAACCAATAAAAACGTTGATGTTGTAAATAATGAAGCTTTTGATAAGGTTTTAAAACTTTATCATGAAGATGGACTTAAACTTTACCCTTTAAATGCAACCTCAGCTGGTGACAATAGATATAATGATAAACTACCAAATACCTTATCAAATCAGTTTGAATCTGATGAAAAAGCCTATTACAGTAATTACAAATCTCAAGTTAGTGCTTTTAATAATGATAGTTTATCTGAGAGTCAGCGATTAAGTAAAGCCATTTTAATTTGGGAATGTGATACTAACTTAGAGCGTTTTGAATTTAATGAAGATTTAATGCCTATCAATCAGTTTTGGGCACAACACCTAATTATTGGTCAATTGGCTAGCGGTTCATCTTCGCAACCATTTAAAACAGTTGAAGATTATAACAACTGGTTAAGTCGTTTAGACGGTTACTTACAATGGATGAATTCTGCTGAAGAAAAAATGAAAGAAGGCGTTAAAGCAGGTTATGTGTTGCCAAAATCTTTAATCAAAAAGGTATTACCTCAACTTGATGCTTCAACCACAACCAATCTTGATGAGCACTTATTTTATGCTCCTTTAAAGAATTTACCTGATACGTTTTCTGATGAAGATAAGACTAAAATAACCGAAGCTTACAAAGATATGGTTTTAAACAAAGTTGTGCCTGCCTATAAAAAACTTCACGCTTACATGAGTACAGATTACTTAGCGGCTGGTAAAACTGAAAGTGGCATTTCTGCTACACCTAATGGTAATGAGTATTATCAGCATTTAATAAAACGCTACACTACTACAAACATGACTGCTGATGAAATCCACCAACTAGGGCTTAGTGAAGTAAAGCGTATACTTTCTGAAATGGAAAAAGTAAAGGAACAAGTAGGTTTTGAAGGTGATATTATTGCATTTTTTGACTATGTAAGAACCAATAAAGAGCTTATGCCTTACAAAACTGCAGAAGAAGTTATAGCGCACTTCAATAGAATACATGAGACTATGCAACCTCAATTGGATAAACTATTTAATGTAAAACCAAGAACACCTTTTGAAGTAAGACGCACTGAAGCTTTCAGGGAAGCATCGGCAAGTGCTGAGTACAACCCAGGATCGTTAGATGGTACTCGACCAGGTATTTTTTATGTTCCTGTGCCAAATGCCGAAAATTACAATAACTTCTCTGACGAGTCTTTATTTTTACACGAAGCTATTCCAGGACATCATTATCAAATTTCCTTACAACAAGAAAATAAAGAACTACCAGACTTTAGAAAAACATTGTATTACAGTGCTTATGGAGAAGGTTGGGCTTTATATACTGAATCCTTAGGAAAAGAACTTGGACTATACACAAACCCATATCAATATTTTGGAATGTTAAGTGCTGAAATGCACAGAGCCATTAGACTGGTTGTTGATACAGGAATTCACACCAAAGGATGGACAAGAGAGCAAGCCATAAAATATTCATTAAAAAATGAAGCAGAAACAGAAGCAAGCATTACTGCCGAAATTGAGCGTTATATGGCTATTCCTGGTCAAGCTTTATCCTATAAAATCGGTCAGTTAAAAATTAAAGAATTACGTGCTAAAGCTGAAAAAGAACTTGGTGATGCTTTTAATATTGCTGACTTTCACAATCAAATTTTAGAATCAGGAAACATGCCTTTAGCATTGTTAGAAGACAAAATAAACGCTTGGATAGCAAATAAAAAATAAGGTGTTTAAAACACAGCAACTCATACTATATTTAGGTATTCTTTATTCTGGTTTTGCTGTATCGCAAACCAGAATAAAGGATGCACAAAGCAAAATACCTGTTGCATATGCAACCGTATCTTTTGGCAATGGACATGGTATTTTTGCCGATGATGAAGGTATGTTTGTTTTTAGTAAAAAATTATATCCAGATGTTGACTCTCTGTTTATTTCGGCATTAGGTTACAAAGATGTTTCGATTGCAGCAAACAACCTCTCGGAGACTATTAATTTAGAACCATACATTGACCAATTGGATGAAGTAGTCATTAATGTAACCATCAATAGAAAGTTTAAGGAAGAAACGCTTAAACCGTATTTGGATGACGATTATTACAAGTGCTGGTTACCAACAATAGAATCGGAAATTGCTGTATTTTTTAATAATACCGATTCGCAACTCAAACAAATAAGCACTGTTCACTTCCCTATTACTTTAGAGTCTAAAGACTGGAAAAAGCGCAAACGTTCCAATGCCAACAAACGTGAATTCTCAACGCTGTTTAAAGTAAAGTTTTACAAGAACAATAATGGTTTTCCTGGAGAGGCTCTAACTTATGATAACATTGTGTTTGTAGCTACCGAAAAACATGGTGATGCATACGAATTGGATGTCTCTAAACACAATTTGTTCATTCCTAAAAATGGTTTTTTTGTTTCTATACAGGTTTTAGGTTACACAGATAAAACAGGAAAATTACTTCCTAATAAAAAATACAAGGAAATAAAAACAGCAAGAGGCATTGTAAAAATCCCAACTAATTTTAGACCTCTTTTTCCATTTACTGATGAAATTGAAGCACACAACACCTATATAAAACGTGTGTTTTTAGATAATAATAAGTGGGTACAATTCAAAAAAGGAAGTGGTATTGAATCTAGTTTATTAAAGTCAGACCTTACCAATTATGGTGTAGGACTCACTTATAAAGTATTTAAAGATGAATAACCCTTGGCACTTATACCTTATGGCTGCAATTTATGTTTTTGCAGGCTTTATGCATTTTATAAAACCTAAAATGTATATGCGCATTATGCCCAGGTATTTACCAAACCATAAATTACTGGTGCTTTTAAGTGGCATTGCAGAAATTGCTTTGGGTATTGCCTTATGTATTCCTGTTTTAAAAACTACTGCTGTATATGGCACTATAGCAATGTTAGTAGTGTTTTTACTAGTACATTTTTATATGTTATCAGGTGAAAAAGCAAGTGCTGGCATCCCAAAATGGATTTTAATACTACGTATTCCTTTACAATTTGTATTAATGTATTGGGCTTGGTCATATTTGTAGTTTATGATTACTATTTTAGAATTACAGGTAATTAAACAGAACTCTAAATAAATTATAGAATAAAATGAAAAGAACACTAATCATAATAATGATTTTAGCATCAAGTAACTTATTTGCACAATCTAGTCCGCAAAAATTGATTGACACTTTTTTTGAAACCTATAAGAAAGACGCTGGAAAAGCTGTTAAAGATTTATATGCGACAAATAAATGGACTGAAAGAATAAAAGATGATATTGATAAAATTATTGGAACAGTAAATGGGTTTACTGAAAGTTACATGGGTAAGTATTACGGTCATGAATTAATCACAACTAAAAAGTTTGCTGAAAGTTTTGTTTTATATTCATACCTTGTAAAATACGACCGTCAACCGATTAGATTTATCTTTAAATTTTACAAACCAAATGATGATTGGGTTCTTTACTCATATTCACTTGACGACAGTTTAGATAATGAAATTCAAGAAGCTGCAAAACTGTATTATCTGAATTTAGATAAAGAATAAATAACTATCCATAAAATGTATAATCGTAATTACGAGTGGATTTGACTAGGTCTGAAACTCGTAATTACTAAAATCAGTGATAAACTTAAAATTAATGCATATTAATCTGTAACTGACGATTATAATTGAACCTATTTGGACACAAAAAGACATATACGACCGGTTTTAATAATATTGCTAATTATCACTGCTCTTTTTAGCTTTGTTTTACTTGGAGCAGGTTCTCACGGAAACATCTCAATGAAAAACAAAGAAACTGCTTTAATAATTTACGGTGGACTTGTATTTATATTAACTGCAATTGCAAACTTAATATCAATGCGCAAGAAATATTCTATTCCAATGGGATTTCTATCTTTTACACTTAACCTGATTAGTATTCTGATTTTAACTTACTATCTGATTTTCTCAATCAGATTCAATATCAACGGAGGACATTTCCCTATCTTTTTTCTACTTGTAATTGCATTAGAAATAATAATAGGCGGAAAAATTATCGAAACAGATTTAAAACAACTTAACAAAAACTGGATACAAAAACAGCTATAACTCATCACTAATCCATAAAATAAAAAGCTAAACTCCTCTTGATAGCTTTTAAAAATAAAACGACCAACTAAACTAAAAAAATGGAACCAACCAAAAGAACACTTGAAGCGCAACGTACTGAATTTAAAAACGGTAAGTTTATAGCAACTCCACTTGCAGGATTGATAGCTTGGTTACTAGTTGGAATTTCAGGTCTTACATTATCAGTGCAAACCACTGTTTGGGTATTATTTATTGCAACAGGTAGTATTGTATATTTAGGCATATTTATTTCAAAGTTTACAGGTGAAAACTTTCTGGATAAACAAAAACAGAAAAATGAGTTTGACAAACTGTTCTTTTTTACTGTTGCTCAAGCAGTGTTAGTTTATGCTATTGCTATTCCCTTTTTTCTTATTGATTATACTTCTTTACCACTTACTGTTGGTATTTTAACAGGATTGATGTGGCTTCCTTTTTCATGGATTATCAATCATTGGGTTGGTGTTTTTCATTCGACAACAAGAACTGTTGTAGTTTTAGCATTATGGTATTTATTACCAGAACATAGGTTTGTTGCTATTCCTTTTGCAATTGTGATAATCTATATTATTACGCTAATAATTTTAAAAAACAGGAAAAGAGCATAAAGTCATTAACCGCTACTCCACCTCAAAATCGAAATAAGTATCAGGAAATGGTTCCCAACGCAGTGTAAAGTGCCACCATTCTTTTGAGTAATTTCTAAAATTATGTTTTAGCATAACCTGTTGTAGCAGCTGTCTGTTGGCTTTCTGTTCATCGGTTATACCTTCATAACTCACCCAAGACTGTTGTCCAAAAAAATCATACGGACTTCCCATATCCAATGGCTCATTGGTATTACCATCAATAATGGTTAAATCAACAGTGCTTCCTCTACTATGACCTGATCGTGTGGCAATATATTCTTCTCTAAACAAAAAGCGTTTTTCAACTTCAGGATAAAACTCTTGCTTATTTATAGTATCATTTAAGTCTTTTGCCCAACGCATAAAATGGTTTACTGCACGTTGTGGTCTATAACCATCATATACTCTCAAACAAAGGTTTTGCTGTTGCAATTCATCTTGTACTTTTTTTAAAGCTTCGGCAGACTGCTTGGTTAAAATAAGTGTATTGGCTTTGTAACCTACTATGGTATCTCCAACAAAATTATGTGTACTGTAGTAACGCAGTTCAACATCAATATCTGGGATAATTGTTTTTACATACACAAAACCTTCAGGTAAGTTGGTAGTATCTTGTTTGGTAAAACCAAAAGATATGAGCAATAGAAGGCAAATGATAATTTTGTTTTTCATAATGTATAAGCTAATTTAGAAAAAATTTAGGCTATGACTTTGTTTTTAAACGAAAAAACAACCTTTCAGCTTCCAAATGCTGAACTAATTTATATTCCTAATTTTTATAACAACTCTGAAGCCGACCAGTATTTTAGCAGACTAAGAAAAGTCATATCATGGCAGCAATATGACATTAAGGTTTTTGGTCAAACTTACAAACAACCAAGACTAACTGCATTGTATGCCAACAATACCAAACCCTATGCTTACTCTAACATAACAATGACTCCTTTACCTTTTACTGACGAGTTAAAACGGATTAAAACTGATGTAGAGAAAACTGTTGAGCATCAATTTACATCTGTACTTTTAAACTTATATCGAAATGGTAATGACAGTAATGGTTGGCATGCTGATAATGAAAAAGAATTAGGTAAAAATCCAATAATTGCTTCATTGAGTTTTGGAGCTCAAAGAGCATTTCATTTTAAACACAGACAACTAAAAGACGAAAAACACAAGCTTATTTTAGAACATGGTAGTTTGCTAATAATGAAAGGAGAAATGCAACACTATTGGCTACACCAAATTCCGAAGACCAAAAAAATTATTGGAGAACGCATCAACTTAACATTTAGAACTATAGTATAGCTATAAAAAGAAAAAACCGAGATCCCTCAATCTCGGTTTTCCTAATTTGCTTTTTATTACGGTTGTAGATTTAGGGTCTCTAAGCCAACAACATAATGCAAATATTAATTAATTAATCCATTGAACTAAAAACTAAATTTTAGTACACTTCAAATGTAGAATTATATTTTAAAAAATCTGTTTAAATACATATTAAATCGATGAAATGCATTAAATTTTAACATTTAACGATAAAATAATACGTTTTATCGATAAAATACACTTTAAAAACTTCTGTTTACGTTCTAATATTTTAAATTATTTGTCGTTATACAATCAAACAAATATTGATTTTCTATACTTTTGAAACAGACTTGACAAGATTGAAAAACACAATGAAACACTATATAAATTTTGCAATTGTATTGCTTTTGTTTTCATCAAAAGGATTTTCACAAAATTTTACTGCAAAAGAGATTGCAGTAAATACTCTTATTGAAGGAACTTTACTAGTTCCAAGCGCTGTTGAGCAACCAGCATTAGCGATTATTATCGCAGGATCAGGACCTGTTGACCGAAATGGTAATCAAAACTTTGCAAGAAATAACAGTCTTAAAAAACTTGCTGAAGGCTTAACCAATAATGGTATTGCAACCTTTAGGTATGACAAACGCACCATAAAGTTGATAGCAACAGGAAAGTTGGATAACACTATAATGTTTGACGATTTTGTAACTGATGCCATTGATGTGGTAAACTATTTTAAATCTCAAAACACCTATTCAAAAATTTATATAATTGGTCATAGTCAAGGGAGTTTAATAGGAATGATTGCTGCTGAAAAAGATGTTGATGGGTTTATTTCCATAGCTGGAGCAAGTCAAACCATTGATAAAATCATTATTAAACAAGTAGAGCAAACTGCTCCAGCTTATTTAGAAGACACCAAGAAAATATTTTCGATATTGCAAGAAGGTAAAACCACCAGCAACTACCCTCCTGTTTTGTCTTCTTTTCTGGGTAAAGACATACAACCGTTTATGATAAACTGGATGCAATACAATCCACAAGACATTTTAAAATCTCTACAAATACCTATACTTATTGTAAATGGTACTAACGACTTGCAAGTTGGCGTTGAAGATGCTAACCGACTAAAAGACTCAAATCCTAGTGCTGAGTTGAAGCTAATAGATAAAATGAACCACGTTCTTTTCAGTATTGAAGGTGATGACTTGGTTAATTTTAAATCGTATAACGAATCACATCATAAAGTAACACCAGAGCTTATAGATACCATTTCTGGTTTTATAACAAAGTAATTTCAACATTTTACTACAAACAAAAAGCACCTGAAACCAGGTGCTTTTCTTATTAACTAACCAACCAAATGTAATATTTAACTCGCTTCTAAAGCTATTAATCAATTACACTTATTTAAATACAATAGTCGTGCCAAAAATTATTTTTTTGGCTTCTGTAACAAAAATTAATTTTTGCATACTAATGAGATAAGTTATATCTTTATAATATCATTTTAATATCATTTTAAATTAATCAATCATGAAAGAAGAGAAAATTATCGTTCCAGCTAATGGCTATTTAATGTTATTCCTTTTTTTAGTACTATTCTTTGGAAGCATTGCACTAATATTTATTACAGAAACAGGATGGTCAGCTTTTGGTATTGTTGCTGCATTAATCTTAGCCTTTGGGTTTCTTATGGTACAACCTAATGGCTCTAGAGTTTTATTACTTTTTGGTAAATATGTAGGAACCGTAAAAAAGAATGGCTTCTATTGGGTAAACCCTTTTTACTCTAAAAAGAAGATTTCTTTAAGAGCAAGTAACTTTGATAGCGAACGTTTAAAAGTGAACGACAAGCTAGGAAACCCTGTTATGATCAGTACAATTTTAGTTTGGAGAGTACAAAACACTTACAAAGCAGCTTTTGATGTAGATAATTATGAAAACTTTGTACGTGTACAAACTGATGCTGCTGTTCGTAAACTAGCAAGTATGTATCCTTACGACAATTTTGCCGATGAAGGTCACGACGAAGACATCACACTTCGTTCAAGTGTAAATGAAGTAAGCAACGCTCTAGAAAAAGAAATTGACGAGCGACTATCCATTGCAGGAATTGAAGTATTGGAAGCTAGAATTGGTTACCTAGCGTATGCTCAAGAAATTGCAAATGCAATGCTTAAGCGTCAACAAGCCACTGCTATTGTTGCTGCACGACATAAAATTGTTGAAGGCGCAGTTAGTATGGTTGAAATGGCTCTGGATGAATTAAACAAAAAAGAAATCGTTGAGTTAGACGACGAACGCAAAGCAGCAATGGTAAGCAACCTTATGGTTATATTATGTGGAGACAAAGAAGCTTCACCAGTTGTAAATGCAGGAACTTTAAGTCATTAAGATTATGAAAGAATACAAAGTCATAAAACCAAAATTAGGATGGAGAAACCCAACCGAAAAACTTGAGGAAATCTTAAACAAATATGCAAAAGAAGGTTGGCGTGTCACAACTATTACACCTAATCAACACATTATTTCATTTATAGTTTTTGAACGCGATAAAAATAGATAATGAGAGTTTTTAAAGAAGAACAACGTTTTAATCAATTATGGTTAATTGCACTTATTGCAATAAGTGCAATTATTCCTATTATATTGGTATGCGTTGAATATTTTAAAAACCAAAACTCCATTTCAACTCTAGAACTTATTTTAATAATTCTGCTTCTGATATTTTTCTCAGGACTCATATTTATATTTAAACTCTCCACTAAAATTGACGAATTAGGAATTCATTATAAATTCTTTCCGTTGCATTTAAAATACAACACCATTTCTTGGAAATCTATAAACAACGCCTATATTAGAACCTATGAACCCATTTCAGAATATGGTGGTTGGGGAATAAAAGGTGGTTGGAAAAAATCTAAAGGAAAAGCTATCAATGTTTCAGGTACTATTGGTATTCAACTAGAGTTAGCTTATGGAAAAAAACTACTCATAGGCACAAAAAAGCAAATAGAAGCTGAAAACACTATAGCATATTACAAAACACAGTTAAACCATAGTAACAATGTCTAAAAAGAAAGCCTTTGCACTAAGAATAAATGAAGATATGCTCAAAGCAATTGAAAAATGGGCTTCAGACGAATTTAGAAGTACCAATGGTCAAATTGAGTGGATGCTCATGCAGTACCTTAAAGAAAAAAACAGACAACCAAAACCTAAAAAAAATAACGAGAGCGACACTTAACAATGTCGCTTTTTTATGCGCTTTTATTTTGGTATTTTGCGCCTTTAAATTTTAGTTTATGGACACAACGCAATTAACCGAAGTAAAACCTTTATTCACCCAAGACACTATAGTATTTGGGTTGTTAATGCTAGCATTAGGTTTTGTTTTTTATACTTCCACAAGTGAAAATAGTTTTTGGAAAAAATTCTACAAATACATACCTGCATTATTAATGGCATATATGCTGCCTGCAGCTTTAACTACTTTTGGGATAATTGCTCCAGAATGGGGATTGGAAAACGCCGAAGGCTCATTAGTAGAAGTAACAGGTAAATCTCAAGCCTATTACATTGCTAGTAGATTTATGCTTCCAGCTGCTTTGGTACTTATGACTATTAGTATCGACCTAAAAGCTGTATTTAACCTAGGCTGGAAAGCTCTTGCTATGTTTGGAACAGGTACGTTAGGAATCATAATTGGCGGACCTATTGCTGTATTTTTAATTGCATTAGTATCTCCTGAAACTGTTGGTGGAGCTGGTCCTGACGCTGTTTGGAGAGGTCTTTCTACTTTAGCAGGAAGTTGGATTGGTGGAGGTGCTAATCAAGCTGCTATGTTAGAAATTTATGAATACAATACAGCAAATTATGCAGGAATGGTAATTGTTGATATTGTTGTTGCTAATATATGGATGGCTATCCTTTTATTAGGAATTGGTAAACAAGAAAAAATTGATAAATGGCTGAAAGCTGATAACAGTTCTATTGAAACCCTTAAAGAAAAAGTATCTAGTTATGCTGCTAGTATTTCTAGAAACCCAACATTAGCTGATTTTATGGTGATTTTAGGTATTGCTTTTACTGTTGTAGGAATTGCTCATTTTGGCGCTAATGAAATTTCTGAATTTTTAGTAGCTAACTTCGATGCTGTAAGTGATAAAAAATCTGCTTGGTCTTCGTTTGGATCTCAATTTTTCTGGATGATTACAATAGCTACTATTTTAGGAATCATCTTATCCTTTACCAAGATGAAAAAATATGAAGGTGCAGGAGCCAGTAAAATTGGTAGTGTATTTATTTATATTCTTGTTGCCTCTATTGGTATGAAAATGGATCTTACTAAAATAGTTGACAATCCAGGACTAATTGTGGTTGGTTTAGTTTGGATGGCAATACACGTTGCTTTACTATTTTTAGTAGCAAAACTAATTAGAGCGCCATATTTCTTCTTAGCTGTTGGTAGTAAAGCAAATATTGGTGGTGCTGCCTCTGCTCCTGTGGTTGCTGCAGCCTTTCATCCATCGCTTGCAACTGTAGGTGTTATTCTAGCAGTATTTGGATATGTTGTTGGAACCTATGGTGCTATGCTTACTGCAGAACTTATGAGAATAGTTGCTCCTATAACTTAATTAATGATTTTTTAAATTTTAATATGACAAAACACTTTAAACTTTTTAGCCTTTTAGTAATAGCTTTACTAATTATTTCTTGTGGAGAAAATAAAAAAGACACAAACTTCACTTTAAAAGGCCATGTAACAGGATTAAAAAAAGGTACTGTTTATTTACAAAAGCAACAAGATAGCTTAATGGTAACGCTAGATTCCTTAGCTATTAATGGCAATTCTGAGTTTGAGTTACACAGCGACTTAGAAGAACCTGAAGTTTTGTTTTTAACCTTAGACAAAAACGACAATAACGAAGGCGTTATTGCTTTCTTTGCAGATAAAGGTGTTACTGAAATAAGTTCTACACTTAAAAACTTTAATTATGATGCTCAAATAAAAGGCTCTGAGCAACAAAAACGATTAGACGAATACATAATGATGATGTCTCGTTTTAATGACAAAAATCTTGACCTTATAAAAGAAAATTTTGAAGCTAAAAAAGAAAACGATACCACTAGTTTCGATTTTGACAAAGAATACAATAGCCTTTTAAAGCGTAAATACCTTTACACAATAAATTTTGCTGTAAATAATAAAAACAGTGAAGTTGCTCCTTATTTAGCGTTAAGCGAAATACCAAATACTACGGTAAAGTATTTAGAAACCATATACGATTCGCTTGATGAAAATATCAAAAACTCTAAGTACGGTAAGCAATTAAAAGAAACTATTGAGCAACGGAAATCTGACGAAGAAAACATTGAATAAAATAAATCCCAAACATTACGTTTGGGATTTTTTTTGAGCCGATAGAGGGACTCCCTTCGACTTCGCTCAGGATAAACTTCTCATCCCTATTTAATAGTTTTAAATAAAAAAACTCTAACTGTTTTACAGTTAGAGTTTAATATTAAGAGCCGATAGAGGGACTCGAACCCACGACCTGCTGATTACAAATCAGCTGCTCTAGCCAGCTGAGCTATATCGGCGAAACAGGATGCAAATATAATCGCGAAAATTATATTTGCAAACATTTTTTTCTGTTTTAGCTTAGTTTATTAATTTTTTCGATTAAAGCTCTTCCTTTATCTTCCAACTCTTGGTTGATAGATTTAAAATGTGCTTTCTTATCTTCTACTTTTTTATCGTTCACCTTTGCTATTAAAGAATCAAAAGTTTCTATAGCTTCATCAATAATTGCTTCGCTTTTTTTAGTGTCTTTATCAGTGTTGTTGTATTCCCATACATAAACAGCTTCAATAATATCACCTAAAACGTAATTAATGTCTTTTTTAAGGTTTCTAACGTTTGCCATAATTATAAATTTTTATTGTCGCAAAATTAAACATAAACTTCCAATAGCTTCGCATTTTCCGAAGTTATTTCATAATTCTTTACTGCTGCAGGAAGTAGTATTGTTTCTCCTTTTTTAATAGTTTCAATTGCACTATCTGTAGTTATTTGTGCTTCTCCTTCAACACACATGTAAATCAAAAATGAATCGTGATTATTTTCTTTTTTAAGTGTACTATCAACATCTAAATAACTTGTGGTAAAATATGGGCAACTAACCATTTTATTAGATTGATTTTTAGCTTTTTCATAACTAACTCTAAAATTATCTTCCATTTCAAAGTCAATAGCATCAATGGCTAAATCGTTGTGAAGTTCTCTTTCATTTCCTTCATCATCTACTCTATCCCAATCGTAAACTCTATAAGTAATATCGCTAGTTTGTTGTATTTCAGCAACTACTACTCCTGCTCCAATAGCGTGCACACGACCAACTTCTATAAAATAAGTATCACCTACTTTAACTTTATCAAAATTTAAAATTTCTGTAAGCGTTTTATTTTCTAAATGCGATATATAGGTTTCAGCATCCATTTTTTTGTTAAACCCAACTATTAAATTTGAACCTTCATCGGCTTGCATTACATACCACATTTCGGTTTTCCCAAATGAATTGTGTCGCTTTGCAGCCAATTCATCATTGGGATGTAATTGAATAGATAAATCTTGTTTTGCATCGATAAACTTGATAAGTAACGGAAACTTATTACCAAAAACTCTATAGTTTTGAAGTCCTATTAAATCTTCTTTATAGGTTTCTTGTATTTGCTTTAAGGTTTGACCTTTTAATGCTCCATTTGCAACTACAGATGTATCACCTTCTACATCACTAATTTCCCAGCTTTCTCCAATATTTGGTAAATCTGAAGTCTTATTTAATAGTGTTTTTAGTTTTTGTCCACCCCAAATTTTATCTTTTAAAATAGGTGTGAATTTTATAGGATAAAGAATATTTTTCATGTGTTATAATCCAGAATAGGTTACAAAATTTCTAGGTGTCTCAAAAAGCTTAATTTCTAAGTCTAGTGTTGAATTTAGTCTAGGTTTTACCTTATTATAAATAACTACTGCTATGTTTTCGGCTGTAGGGTTTAAGTCTTTAAACTCTTCAACTTCTACATTTAGGTTTTTATGGTCAAAGGCATCTTCAACTTCTTCTTTTATAATGTCTTTTAAGTCTTGAATGTCTATAAGATAACCTGTTTCTTTATTGATAGGCCCTGTTACACTTACTATCAACTCGTAATTATGTCCATGAAAATTTGGATTGCTACATTTTCCAAAAACATCGGCATTCTTTTCATCGCTCCAATCTTTTCTGTACAATCTATGAGCTGCGTTAAAATGTGCTTTTCTACTTACGGTAACAATCATTTTACAATGTTTATGTGTTGGTAGAATTTATCAAAAATAATTTTAAACCAAGCTGTGTAAATTTCTGGTTGTTGCTTGATGTCTTCTTTTACAGCATCAAGAGTCATCCACTTCCAATCTGCAACTTCATCAGGATTTATGTTTGGTGTATCATTATAGTATCCTATCATGATGTGGTCATATTCATGTTCTGTCAAGCCATTATCAAAAGGTGCTTTATAAATAAAAGATGTTGTCTCTTCAAGTTCAGTAACAAACCCCATTTCTTCAAATAAACGTCGCTTACCAGCTTCTATATTTGCTTCTCCTTCTCTTTGGTGACTACAGCAAGTATTTGTCCATAATAAAGGCGAATGGTACTTATCAGCTGCACGTTGCTGTAACATTAGTTCATTGTTGTTGTTAAAAACAAATACAGAAAAAGCTCTATGCAGTAATGCTTTTTCGTGCGCTTCCATTTTAGGCATTAAGCCTATTTGCTTATCGTTTTCATCAACAAGTATAACGTGTTCTTCAATCATATCACAAAAATACCACTAAAAAATTAATAATAACATTCTCTATACAAAATCTGAAATCGTAATTCTAAAATCTTAATATAAACAGTATCTTTGCAGCCTATTTGCAAGATTATGAGTTTTATCAACGAAATAAAGAAACGTAGAACCTTTGGTATCGTTTCGCATCCAGATGCTGGAAAAACAACACTTACTGAAAAACTATTACTTTTTGGTGGTGCAATACAAGAAGCAGGAGCTGTAAAAAGTAACAAAATAAAAAAAGGAGCTACTAGTGACTTTATGGAAATTGAGCGTCAGCGTGGAATTTCTGTTGCTACTTCTGTTTTGGCATTTGAATATGATGGCATAAAAATTAATATTCTTGATACTCCTGGACACAAGGATTTTGCTGAAGATACTTTTAGAACACTAACAGCTGTTGATAGCGTAATTGTTGTTATTGATGTGGCTAAAGGTGTTGAGGAGCAAACCGAAAAACTAGTAGAAGTTTGCCGAATGCGTAATATTCCAATGATTGTATTTATCAATAAATTGGATAGAGAAGGTAAAGATGCTTTTGATCTTTTAGATGAAGTTGAACAAAAACTAGGTTTGAGCGTTGTACCTATGAGTTTCCCAATTGGTATGGGTTACGACTTTAAGGGTATTTATAACCTTTGGGAGAAAAACATTAATCTTTTTAGTGGCGACAGTAGAAAGAATATTGAAGAAACCGTAGAAATTAACGATTTAAGCTCTTCAGAATTAGATAAACTCATAGGAGAAAAATCAGCAAATACACTAAGAGAAGAAATAGAATTAGTTGAAGGCATCTATCCTGCTTTTGAAAAAGAAGACTACTTAAACGGTACACAGCAACCTGTGTTTTTTGGTTCTGCTTTAAACAATTTTGGTGTAAGAGAGTTATTAGATTGCTTTATAGAAATTGCTCCTAAACCTAGACCAAAACAAAGTGAAGAGCGCTTAGTTAACCCAGAAGAAAAAGATTTTACTGGTTTTGTGTTTAAAATTCATGCTAATATGGACCCTAACCATAGAGACCGTTTAGCGTTTATAAAAATTGTATCAGGAACTTTTAAAAGGAATACACCTTATTTACATGTGCGTCATGGTAAAAAACTTAAGTTTTCTAGTCCTAATGCCTTTTTTGCTGAAAAGAAAGAAATTGTTGATGTTTCTTATCCTGGAGATATTGTAGGATTACACGATACTGGAAACTTTAAAATTGGTGACACTTTAACTGAAGGTGAAACTATAAACTACAAAGGTATACCTAGTTTCTCTCCTGAGCATTTTAGGTATATTAATAATGCTGATCCTTTAAAATCCAAACAACTTTACAAAGGTATTGACCAATTAATGGATGAAGGTGTTGCCCAATTATTTACTTTAGAATTAAATGGTAGAAAAGTTATAGGTACAGTTGGTGCTTTACAGTACGAAGTTATTCAATATCGATTAGAACACGAATATGGTGCTAAGTGTACTTATGAAAACCTTAATGTACATAAAGCATGTTGGGTTGACCCTGAAGATGAAAAAAATGAAGAGTACAAAGAATTTTTAAGGGTAAAACAACGCTTTTTGGCAAAAGACAAACAAGGTCAACTTGTATTTTTAGCAGATTCGGCATTTTCATTACAAATGACACAGCAAAAATACCCAAGTATTAAATTTCATTTTACATCAGAATTTTAATTAAAAACCCTGTTTTTCAGTAAGAAATTTTATACGAAAAGGCTTTTTTAGTGTTAAAAATGTGTCAGTTATCGAAAATTTCATTGAAATTCGGTTTTGAATTTTTACATTGATTTACAGATAACCCCAAATTGATCTACTTATGGAAACTTTTTCTAATAGTTTCAGTAATAAAGATATTACTGTAACCTTCAAACCATGTAAGTGTGTCCATGCTGAGCGTTGTGCTAACGAATTATCTAATGTTTTTAGGCAATCGGTTATACCATGGATAGATCTTGATGGTGCATCCACTAAAAAAATTATCAAACAAGTTAAAAAATGTCCTTCGGGAGCTTTAAGCTATTCGTATAATAAAGAAGTTGCTTAATAAAAAAGCCTTTTGAAAAATTCAAAAGGCTTTTTTATTATTTACGCTTGACCTGTTGGTCCGAAATTTAACGGAATTGGTGGTTACTCGTGTAAAAACATGTCGAGCAACAACAAATTCAAATCTCTAAATTAAGCTTGACCTGTTGGTCCGAAATTTAACGGAATTGGTGGTTGCTCGTGTAAAACATGTCGAGCAACAACAAATTCAAATCTCTAAGTTAAGCTTGACCTGTTGGTCCGAAATTTAACGGAATTGGTGGTTGCTCGTAATCTTTAATTTCACCATGGGCTTTTTCAAATCGATGTACATTATCTCCTAATGCTTTAAGTAATCGTTTAGCATGTTGTGGTGTTAATATAATTCTTGATTTCACCTTACTCTTTGGAGTCCCAGGCATAATACTTACAAAGTCAACAACAAATTCTGAAACCGAATGGTTAATAATTGCCAAATTAGAATAAGTGCCTTCAGCTACTTTCTCGTCTAGTTCTATATTAATTTGTCCTTGCTTCTTTTTATTTTGTTCGTCTGCCATTGAAATTTTATTTTTTATTTCCACATAAGCGGAAACCTTATTATTACGTTTTACAATTTAAAAAAAGAATCCCGAGATATAGTCACGGGATTCTTAAATTTTATATAATTTACTCTTTTAAAGAGTTCCCAATTTATATTGGGATAAAATCAATCTAAAGACTTCAATTTGTTTTACAACACTTAAAGTCTTGGTATCATTTAATTATAGTTCATTTCTTCTTTTGCTTTCATCATCTCATCAAACTCCTCTTTAGAACCAACGATAATACTATCATATCGTCTTACACCTGTTCCTGCAGGAATTCTATGACCAACAATTACATTTTCTTTTAGACCTTCTAAATCGTCTACTTTAGCATTTACAGCAGCTTCATTCAGTACTTTAGTAGTTTCCTGGAATGATGCAGCAGATATAAATGACTTAGTTTGTAACGAAGCTCTTGTAATACCTTGTAAGATTGGAGTTGCAGTTGCTGGTTGTGCTTCTCTAGCAGTTACCAATTGCTTATCTTCTCTTCTTAATATTGAGTTTTCGTCTCTTAACTGTCTTAAAGTAATGATTTGTCCTGGTTTTAAAGTTGCAGAATCTCCTGCATCTTCTACCACTTTCATTCCAAATATCTTATCGTTTTCTTCGATAAAATCAGATTTGTGAACTAATTGGTCTTCTAAGAAAATTGTATCACCAGAATCAATAATACGTACTTTACGCATCATTTGTCTTACAACAACTTCAAAGTGCTTATCGTTAATTTTCACACCTTGTAAACGATATACTTCTTGTACTTCGTTAACTAAGTATTGTTGTACTGCAGATGGTCCTTTAATGTTTAAGATGTCATCTGGAGTAATTGATCCGTCAGATAAAGGCATACCAGCTTTTACATAATCATTTTCTTGTACAAGAATTTGATTAGATAATTTCACTAAGTATTTCTTTACTTCACCAACTTTAGACTCGATAATGATTTCGCGGTTACCTCTCTTGATTTTTCCGAAAGATACAACACCATCAATCTCACTTACAACAGCAGGATTAGAAGGGTTACGTGCTTCGAACAACTCGGTTACACGAGGTAAACCTCCAGTAATATCACCCGCTTTTGCAGATTTACGAGGTATCTTAACTAAGATTTTACCAACCTTAATTTTTTCTCCATCATCAATCATAAGGTGAGCACCAACAGGTAAGTTGTAAGAACGAATAACTTCTCCTTTAGAATCTTCGATATGAAGTGTTGGTATTAACTTCTTATTTCTAGATTCAGAAATTACTTTTTCTTGGAAACCTGTTTGTTCATCGATTTCTACTTGGTAAGTGATACCTTGCTCAATGTTTTCATATTTTACTTTACCAGCAAATTCTGAAATAATAACTCCGTTATATGGATCCCATTGACAAATTGTATCTCCTTTGCTTACTTTTTGTCCACTCTTAACATAAATGAACGAACCGTAAGGTATATTATTAGTACTTAAAGTAATACCAGTTTTAGCATCAACAAGTTTAAGTTCAGAAGTTCTTGATATCACTACATCTACTTCATTACCTTCACTATCAGTACTCTTAACTGTTTTAAGGTCTTCAATTTCTGCAATACCATCAAACTTAACAATAAGTTTGTTTTCTTCTGAAATGTTACCAGCAATACCACCTACGTGGAATGTACGAAGTGTAAGCTGTGTACCAGGTTCTCCAATAGATTGTGCAGCAACTACACCTACAGCTTCACCACGTTGTACCATTTTACCAGTAGCTAGGTTACGTCCATAACACTTAGCACAGATACCTTTTTTAGCTTCACAAGTTAATGCTGAACGTACTTCGATAGACTCAATTGCAGAGTTACCAATAGCTTTAGCGATACTATCATTAATATGCTCACCAGCACTTACTAATAACTCTTCAGTAATAGGATCATAAACATCATTTAATGAAGTACGACCTACGATTCTATCTTCTAGTTTTTCAACAATTTCTTCGTTTTTCTTAAGTGCAGAAACTTCAATACCTCTTAATGTTCCACAATCTTCACTGTAGATAATTACATCTTGAGATACATCAACTAAACGACGTGTTAAGTATCCAGCATCTGCAGTTTTAAGTGCTGTATCGGCAAGACCCTTACGAGCACCATGCGTTGAGATAAAGTATTCAAGAATTGAAAGACCTTCTTTAAAGTTAGAAAGAATTGGGTTTTCAATAATTTCTCCACCTCCTGCATTAGATTTTTTCGGTTTTGCCATCAAACCACGCATACCTGTAAGCTGACGAATCTGTTCTTTAGATCCACGAGCTCCAGAATCAAGCATCATATATACCGAGTTAAATCCTTGTTGGTCTTCACGAATACGCTTCATAGACAACTCTGTCAATTCAGCATTTGTAGAAGTCCAAATATCAATAACCTGATTGTAACGTTCGTTATTGGTAATTAATCCCATGTTATAGTTAGCCATAATACCATCAACTAAACCATTGGCTTTGTCAATCATAGTATGCTTTTCAGCTGGAATAATAATATCACCTAAACTAAACGATAATCCTCCTTGGAATGCAAACTTATATCCTAAAGTTTTGATTTCATCTAAAAACTCAGCTGTTTCAGGTACACTAGTAACTTTTAAAATGTTACCAATAATATCTCTAAGCGATTTTTTAGTTAAAACCTGGTTGATATAACCTGCTCTTTCAGGTACTTTTTCGTTAAATAATACACGACCTACTGTAGTTTCAATAATTTGAGTAGTTAACTCACCGTTTTCATTGAAATCTTTAGTTCTTACTTTAATTCCAGCATTTAAATCAACTTTCTTCTCGTTGTAAGCAATAGTTACTTCTTCTGGAGAATAGAAAGTTAATCCTTCACCTTTTACAGTAAAAGTCTCGTCAGTTTTACGAAGCTTAGTCATGTAGTAAAGACCAAGAACCATATCCTGAGATGGTACTGTTACTGGCGAACCGTTAGCTGGGTTTAAAATATTGTGAGAAGCTAACATTAATAACTGTGCTTCTAATATAGCTTCTGGTCCTAAAGGTAAATGCACAGCCATCTGGTCACCATCAAAATCGGCATTAAATGCAGTACACACTAATGGGTGTAACTGGATTGCCTTACCTTCGATAAGTTTAGGCTGGAATGCTTGAATACCAAGTCTGTGTAATGTAGGAGCACGGTTTAGTAATACTGGATGTCCTTTAAGAACATTTTCTAAGATATCCCAAACTACAGGCTCTTTTCTATCTATAATTTTCTTTGCAGATTTTACTGTTTTTACAATACCTCTTTCAATCAGTTTTCTGATAATGAAAGGCTTGTAAAGTTCAGCTGCCATGTTTTTAGGCAATCCACATTCAAATAATTTTAATTCTGGTCCAACAACAATTACCGAACGTGCAGAATAATCAACACGTTTACCTAGTAAGTTTTGACGGAAACGTCCTTGTTTTCCTTTTAATGAATCGGATAACGATTTTAATGGACGGTTAGAATCGGTTTTTACTGCTGATGACTTACGTGTGTTATCAAATAATGAATCAACAGACTCTTGTAACATACGCTTTTCGTTACGTAAGATTACTTCAGGAGCTTTGATTTCAACCAATCTCTTAAGACGGTTGTTACGGATAATCACACGACGGTAAAGATCATTTAAGTCAGATGTAGCAAAACGACCACCATCTAAAGGCACTAAAGGTCTCAATTCTGGTGGAATGATTGGAATAGCTTTCATAATCATCCACTCCGGCTTATTCTCACGATTTGCATTTGAGTCTCTAAACGCTTCTACAACTTGTAAACGTTTTAAAGCTTCAGTTTTACGTTGCTTAGACGTTTCGTTGTTTGCTTTATGACGTAAGTCATATGATAATTCGTCTAAATCAATTCTTGCTAAAAGGTCAATTAAGCACTCAGCTCCCATTTTAGCAATAAACTTATTAGGATCGTTATCTTCTAAATATTGATTTTCTTGTGGAAGTGTTTCAAGAATATTTAAGTATTCTTCTTCCGTTAAGAAATCCATTTTTTGTAATGGTTCACCTTCGGCATTTTTAGCATTACCTGGTTGAATTACTACATAACGTTCGTAGTAAATAATCATATCCAATCTCTTAGATGGTAATCCAAGAAGGTAACCTATTTTGTTTGGAAGTGAACGGAAATACCATATATGAGCTACAGGAACCACTAAGTTAATGTGTCCTACTCTATCTCTACGTACTTTCTTTTCAGTTACTTCAACACCACATCGGTCACAAACAATTCCTTTGTAGCGTATTCTTTTATATTTACCACAAGCACACTCAAAATCCTTAACAGGACCAAAGATACGCTCACAGAATAAACCATCACGTTCAGGTTTATGTGTTCGATAATTAATAGTTTCTGGTTTTAAAACTTCACCACGTGAAGCTGCTAAAACAGATTCAGGAGATGCTAAACCAATTGAGATTTTATTAAATCTCTGTACTGTATTCTTATCTTGTTTTCTAGCCATAATAACTTTATAGTCTATAGTTAATCGCTTTGGTCTCCATTAAAAGAAGACCAAAACGAATTCACCTAAAATTTATTCTTCTAATCTAATATCTAATCCTAATCCTTTCAATTCGTGCATTAATACGTTGAAAGATTCAGGTAGTCCTGGTTCTGGCATTGGCTCTCCTTTTACGATAGCTTCGTAAGTTTTAGCTCTACCTATAACATCATCAGATTTTACTGTTAAGATTTCACGTAGAGTACTTGATGCTCCATAAGCTTCAAGTGCCCAAACTTCCATTTCTCCAAAACGCTGACCACCAAATTGTGCTTTACCACCTAGTGGTTGTTGCGTAATTAATGAGTATGGTCCAATAGAACGAGCGTGCATCTTATCGTCAATCATGTGACCTAATTTGATCATGTAAATTACACCTACTGTTGCTGGTTGATCAAAACGATCTCCTGTACCACCATCATATAAGTATGTATGTCCAAATCTTGGTACACCTGCTTCATCAGTAAACTCATTAATTTGATCTAATGTAGCTCCATCAAAAATTGGTGTTGCGTAAGTACGATTTAATTTTTGACCTGCCCAACCAAGAACAGTTTCATAAATCTGACCAATGTTCATACGTGATGGTACACCAAGTGGATTTAATACAATATCAACTGGAGTTCCATCTTCAAGGAAAGGCATATCTTCTTGACGAACGATACGTGCTACAATACCTTTGTTACCGTGACGTCCTGCCATCTTATCACCTACTTTAAGTTTACGTTTTTTAGCAACATAAACCTTAGCTAATTTGATAATTCCTGCTGGTAACTCGTCACCAACAGAGATGGTAAACTTCTCACGACGTAATGAACCTTGAAGATCATTTTCCTTAATCTTATAGTTGTGGATTAAGTCTGCAACTAGTGCATTGGTATGATCATCAGTAGTCCAAGTACCAGATGTTAAGTGCGTATAATCATCAACAGCATTTAACATTTTTAGCGTGTACTTTTTACCTTTAGGTATAATTTCCTCTCCAAGATCGTTAAAGATACCTTGAGCAGTTTTACCATTTACGATAGCAAATAGTTTTTCTACTAATACATCTTTTAAGTCGTCAAACTTCTTGTAGTAGATGTTCTCTAGAGCTTCGATATCTTCTTTATCTTTTGCTCTTTTACGCTTATCTTTAATTGCTCTTGAGAATAATTTTTTGTCGATTACAACTCCATGTAATGAAGGTGAAGCTTTAAGTGATGCATCTTTAACATCACCTGCTTTATCTCCAAAAATTGCTCTTAAAAGTTTTTCTTCAGGTGTTGGATCACTTTCTCCTTTTGGTGTAATCTTACCAATTAAGATATCACCTGGTTTAATCTCAGCACCAATTCTAATCATACCGTTTTCATCAAGGTCTTTAGTTGCCTCTTCAGAAACGTTAGGAATATCATTAGTAAGCTCTTCGTTACCTAACTTGGTATCTCTAACTTCTAATGAGTACTCATCAATATGAATAGAAGTAAATATATCATCACGAACTACTTTTTCAGAAATCACAATCGCATCCTCAAAGTTATACCCTTTCCAAGGCATAAAGGCTACTTTCATGTTTCTTCCTAAAGCAAGTTCTCCGTTTTCAGTTGCATAACCTTCACAAAGTACTTGTCCTTTTACAACTTTATCACCTTTTGTTACAATTGGCTTTAAGTTGATTGAAGTACCTTGGTTAGTTTTTCTGAATTTTACAAGTGGATAAGTTTTAGTATCGCTATCAAAACTTACCATTGCTTCTTCTTCAGTTCGCTCGTATTTAATTACAATTTCATTAGCATCAACATACTCTACAACTCCATTTCCTTCAGCATTTATTAATACTCTTGAATCTGAAGCTACTTGACGCTCAAGTCCTGTTCCTACAATAGGAGCTTGCGGACGTAATAATGGTACTGCTTGACGCATCATGTTTGATCCCATCAATGCACGGTTTGCATCATCATGCTCCAAGAATGGAATTAACGATGCAGAAATAGATGCAATTTGGTTAGGAGCAACATCAGTATAATGCACGTTTACAGGGTCTATTACAGGGAAATCACCTTCTTGACGAGCAATAATCTTGTCTTCAAGAATTTTTCCTTTATCATCCACTTGAATATTTGCCTGAGCAATCAACATATCTTCTTCTTCTTCAGCACTTAAATATGTTGGTGCATTTTTGATATCAACAACTCCTTCTTCAGCTTTTCTATAAGGTGTTTCAATGAATCCCATTGAGTTTACTTTAGCATAAACTGAAAGTGAAGAAATTAATCCAATGTTTGGTCCTTCAGGAGTTTCAATTGGACATAATCTTCCGTAGTGTGTATAGTGAACGTCACGTACCTCGAAACCTGCTCTTTCTCTTGAAAGACCTCCAGGTCCTAAAGCTGATAAACGACGTTTGTGAGTAATCTCAGCTAACGGATTGGTTTGATCCATAAATTGAGATAACTGGTTTGTACCAAAAAACGAGTTAATTACTGAAGATAAAGTCTTCGCGTTAATTAAATCGATAGGTGTAAACACTTCGTTATCACGAACGTTCATACGCTCACGAATAGTACGAGCCATACGAGCTAAACCAACACCAAACTGAGATGACAATTGCTCTCCTACTGTACGTACACGACGGTTAGATAAGTGATCGATATCATCAATCTCTGCTTTAGAGTTAATAAGCTCTATTAAATATTTTATAATGGTAATGATATCCTCTTTGGTAAGTACTTGCTTATCCATTCCTATATCAAGACCTAATTTTTTGTTCATTCTGTAACGACCTACTTCACCTAATGAATAACGTTGGTCTGAGAAGAACAATTTGTCAATAATACCACGTGCTGTTTCCTCATCTGGCGGCTCAGCATTACGTAATTGACGGTAAATATGTTCAACTGCCTCTTTTTCAGAGTTTGTTGGATCTTTTTGTAATGTATTGTGAATAATAGCATAATCTCCTTGTTGTGCACTTTCTTTATGTAAAAGAATAGTTTTTACACCTGCATCAAGGATTTCTTCTATATTATCTTTATCTATGATTGTATCACGGTCCAAAACAATTTCGTTACGCTCGATAGATACAACTTCTCCAGTATCCTCATCAACGAAATCTTCATGCCATGTGTTAAGTACACGAGCAGCTAGTTTACGACCAATTACTTTCTTTAATCCTGATTTTGATACTTTAACTTCTTCAGCTAAATCAAAAATTTCAAGAATATCTTTATCGCGCTCAAAACCGATAGCACGGAAAAGTGTTGTAACAGGTAATTTTTTCTTTCTATCAATATAAGCGTACATAACGCTATTGATATCTGTAGCAAATTCTATCCAAGAACCTTTAAAAGGAATTACTCTTGCCGAATATAGCTTGGTTCCGTTTGCATGGAACGACTGGCTAAAGAAAACACCAGGTGATCTATGCAATTGGGAAACAACCACACGCTCTGCTCCATTTATAACAAATGTACCACTAGGTGTCATATAAGGTATTGTACCTAAATACACATCCTGAACAATAGTTTCGAAATCTTCATGCTCAGGGTCTGTACAATATAATTTTAACCTTGCTTTAAGTGGAACACTATATGTTAGACCTCTTTCTATACATTCCTCAATGGTATATCTTGGTGGATCAATAAAATAATCCAAAAACTCTAATACAAATTGATTACGTGTGTCTGTGATTGGGAAGTTTTCCATGAAGGTGTTGTAAAGACCTTCGTTCCCTCTTTCTTCTGATTTCGTCTCTAACTGGAAAAAATCCTGGAAGGATTTAATCTGAATATCTAAAAAATCTGGATATTCAGTTCTATTTACAATAGAAGAGAAATTTAATCTTTCAGCTTTTTTTGCTAACATCGATGAACGAGATTTTGATTAAAAAAATAATTTTGTTTGCGTATACATTTATATACACAAAAGGGTTTAGGTCTTAGAGGCAACCTCTAGACCTAAACCATAATTTGTAGGCTATGGGTTAAGCTTACTTAAGCTCAACTTCTGCTCCAGCTTCTTCTAAAGAAGTTTTTAAACCTTCAGCTTCGTCTTTAGAAACGCCTTCTTTGATAGCGCTTGGTGCACCATCTACTAATTCTTTAGCTTCTTTTAATCCTAAACCAGTTAATTCTTTAACTAATTTTACAACTGCTAATTTAGAAGCACCTGCTGCTTTAAGGATTACATCGAATTCTGATTTTTCTTCTGCAGCTTCACCACCTGCAGCAGCTCCACCTGCAGCAACTGCAACAGCAGCAGCAGCTGGTTCGATACCATATTCGTCTTTTAAAATTGTAGCTAATTCGTTTACTTCTTTTACTGTTAAATTAACTAATTGTTCTGCGAAATCTTTTAAATCTGCCATTTTCTATCGTTTTAATAATTTTTTAAATAATATAATTTGTTTAAGTGCGTACTTAATTGATTATTATCCTTCTTTTTCGGATAATGTTTTAATGATACCTACTAGTTTACCACCTCCTGATTTAAGAGCTGAAACAACGTTCTTAGCTGGTGATTGTAACAATGTTACTATGTCACCTATTAACTCTTCTCTAGATTTGATATCAACTAAAGTATCTAATTGCTCATCACCAATGTAAATTGCTTCTTCAATAAAAGCTCCTTTAAGCAAAGGCTTATCAGATTTTTTACGGAATGCTTTAATTACTTTTGCTGGAGCATTACCAGTTTCAGAATACATTACTGAAGTGTTACCTTTAAGTACAGATGGTAAATCTCCAAAATCTTTTTCTGAAGCATCCATAGCCTTTGTTAGTAATGTATTTTTAACTACAGCTAGTTTTACGTTAGCTTTAAAGCAAGCTCTACGTAAATCTGAAGTGTTTCCTGCGTTTAATCCAGATATATCAGCAATATAAATATTGGTATTATCTGCTAGTTGAGCAGTTAACTCTTCAATTACTTGTGATTTTTCTTGTCTTGTCATAATATTAAAGTTTAACTACTATCCTATTTTAGTATCTATTGATATACTTGGACTCATTGTGCTAGACATGTAAATACTTTTTACGTAAGTACCTTTAGCTGCAGTTGGTTTTAATTTTATTAAAGTTGATAGTAACTCGTTTGCGTTACCTACCAATTTATCAGCACTAAAAGATGCTTTTCCTATTGGTGCGTGTACAATACCTGTTTTGTCTACTTTAAAATCAATTTTACCTGCTTTTACTTCAGCTACAGCCTTAGCAACATCCATTGTTACAGTTCCAGTTTTAGGGTTTGGCATTAAACCTCTTGGTCCTAATACTCTACCTAATGGTCCTAACTTACCCATAATAGCTGGCATAGTGATGATAACATCAACATCTGTCCAACCATCTTTAATTTTTTGTAAGTACTCGTCTAAACCAACATAATCAGCTCCAGCTTCTTTAGCTTCTGCTTCTTTATCTGGTGTTACAAGTGCCAACACTTTCATGTCTTTACCTGTACCATGTGGAAGAGAAACTACACCTCTTACCATTTGGTTTGCTTTACGAGGGTCAACTCCTAATCTTACAGCTAAATCAACTGAAGCATCGAATTTTGTGTAAGTTATTTCTTTTAATAAAGCCGAAGCTTCTTCAAGAGAATATAATTTATTCTTCTCAACTTTAGCTCTTGCTTCTTTTTGCTTTCTTGTTATTCTTGCCATTTCAAAAATTTTTTAGTTAGGTGCTTCACCGCCTTTAACTGTGATACCCATTGATCTTGCAGTACCTGCAACCATTTTCATAGCTGATGAAATTTCAAATGCATTTAAATCTTGCATTTTATCTTCAGCTATCGCTTTAACTTGATCCCAAGTTACTTTAGCTACTTTTTTTCGGTTAGGTTCACCAGATCCTTTTTTTACTTTGGCCGCTTCCAATAATTGTACAGCTGCAGGTGGAGTTTTAATTACAAAATCAAAAGATTTGTCTTTGTAAACAGAAATTACAACTGGAAGAACTTTACCAGGTTTATCCTGAGTTCTAGCGTTGAATTGCTTACAAAATTCCATGATATTAACTCCAGCAGCTCCTAAAGCGGGTCCAACTGGTGGCGACGGATTCGCTGCACCTCCCCTAACTTGTAGCTTAACTACTTTACTTAATTCTTTTGCCATTTTAATAAATTTAGTTTTGTACGTCTTTTAATGTGGAAGCAAAAAGACATACTATATATGGTAACAATTATTAAACTTTTTCAACTTGCATATAACTTAACTCTAATGGTGTTTTTCTTCCGAAAATTTTAACCATTACTTCAAGTTTACGCTTTTCTTCATTTATTTTTTCGATAGTACCATCAAATCCATTGAATGGTCCATCTATAACTTTTACAGTTTCTCCTAAAGTAAAAGGAATAGCGATATTAGCATCAGCATCTACAGACAACTCGTCTACTTTACCTAACATTCTATTTACTTCAGACTGTCTTAAAGGCACAGGATCTCCTCCTTTTGTTTCGCCTAAAAACCCAATAACATTTGTTATTGACTTTATAATATGTGGTATTTCACCACTTAAATTAGCTTGAATCATAATGTAACCTGGAAAATACACACGTTCTTTATGTGTTTTTTTTCCGTTACGTATCTGAATCACTTTTTCAGTAGGAACCAAAACTTGATCAACAAAATCTTCTAAACCTAATCGAGAAATTTCATTCTCTATATAAGTTTTAATTTTGTTTTCCTGACCACTTACAGCTCTAACTACATACCACTTTTTATTTCCTTTTGTTTCAGACATCAAATTTGTTTTAGCCAATTAAATCAAAATACGCTTTAATAACTTTACTAAAAACAGTGTCAACACCCCAAATAGCGAGTGAGAAAATAATTGAAAACACTGCAACCAATACTGTTAGGTTTTGTGCTTCAGACCAAGTTGGCCATGATACATTATTCTTTAATTCCTCAAAGGATTCTTTTATATAATTAATAATTCCTGCCATCTGTTTTTCTTATTTGCACGGGTTGAGAGACTCGAACTCCCGACACCTGGTTTTGGAGACCAGTGCTCTACCAACTGAGCTAAACCCGTAAATATAAATCAAGGCGTCTTGCTAAAAACAAGACACCTTAATTTAATATTCTATATTAAAATTTTAATCTAAAATTTCAGTTACCTGACCAGCACCTACTGTTCTACCACCTTCACGGATTGCAAAACGTAAACCTACGTTCATTGCAATTGGTTGAATTAATTCAACAGTAATAGTAAGGTTATCTCCAGGCATTACCATTTCAACTCCATCAGGAAGCGCAATGTTTCCAGTTACGTCAGTTGTACGTACGTAGAACTGTGGACGGTAGTTGTTGTGGAATGGAGTGTGACGTCCACCTTCTTCTTTCTTAAGGATATAAACCTCAGCTTTGAACTTTTGGTGTGGAGTTACAGAACCTGGTTTAGTAATTACCATACCTCTAGAGATTTGAGTTTTCTCAATACCTCTTAATAAGATACCAGCGTTATCTCCAGCCTCACCTCTATCAAGAATTTGACGGAACATTTCAATACCAGTAATTGTAGAAGTTAATTTCTCAGCTCCCATACCAATAATTTCTACTGGATCTCCAGTTTGAGCAACACCAGTCTCAATACGACCAGTTGCTACAGTACCACGACCTGTAATAGAGAATACATCTTCGATAGGCATTAAGAAAGGCTTATCCATATCACGTTGTGGCTCTTCAATCCAGTTATCAACAGCTTCCATAAGCTCCATTACTGTATCAACCCACTTTTGTTCTCCGTTTAATGCACCTAATGCAGAACCTGAAACTACAGGACCATTATCTCCATCATACTCATAGAAGTTTAATAAATCTCTAACTTCCATATCTACTAACTCTAATAACTCCTCATCGTCAACCATATCAACTTTATTCAAGAATACAACGATTCTTGGAATACCTACTTGACGACCTAAAAGGATGTGCTCACGAGTTTGTGGCATAGGACCATCAGTTGCAGCAACAACTAAAATAGCTCCATCCATTTGAGCAGCACCAGTTACCATGTTCTTTACGTAATCCGCGTGACCTGGACAGTCAACGTGAGCATAGTGACGATTAGCTGTTTGATATTCAACGTGAGAAGTATTAATAGTGATACCTCTTTCTTTCTCTTCTGGAGCGTTATCAATTTGATCAAATGATCTTGCTTCTGAAAAACCTGCATCAGCTAATACTTTAGTAATAGCAGCAGTTAAAGTTGTTTTACCGTGATCTACGTGTCCAATAGTACCAATGTTTAAGTGTGGTTTTGAACGATCGAAAGTTGCCTTTGCCATGTTTAATTTATTTAATCTTATTTAATATTAGTGTTCAATTTTAATTGTACGTTTCAAATGAGCCAATGACGGGATTTGAACCCGTGACCTCTTCCTTACCAAGGAAACGCTCTACCCCTGAGCTACACCGGCTAAAAAATGAGCGGGAGACCGGGTTCGAACCGGCGACATTCAGCTTGGAAGGCTGACGCTCTACCAACTGAGCTACTCCCGCATTTTTATAAGGTCTAGTCTTAGAATAATTGTGGGGAGAGCAGGATTCGAACCTGCGAAGTTAAAAAACAACAGATTTACAGTCTGTCCTCGTTGGCCGCTTGAGTATCTCCCCAAAATTTATCAATACTTTTTTTTAAAGAACTTGAGCCGATGGAGGGACTCGAACCCACGACCTGCTGATTACAAATCAGCTGCTCTAGCCAGCTGAGCTACATCGGCTTTTCTTTACTTTTTTTGCAATAAAAAAAGCCCGCTATTTCTAACGGACTGCAAATGTAAAGATTTATTTATTTATTCAAAACATTTTTTGAAAATTTTTATCACATATGTGCTCTTAATTTTTCTTTGCGCTTTTTTAACTGTCTTTCTAACGATGAAACTGCAGTGTCTGCACCTTCTTCAAAAGTTTTACATTGTTTTTTTACAACAAAGCGATCTCCAGGAACGCTAAGCCTTGCTTCAAAGATTTTATTTTCTTTCTCACTTGTGTTTTCTACTTTAAGATATACATCTGCTTGTATAACTTTATCATAAAACAAATCTAACTTATCCATTCTTTTTTGGATGAAGTCTAGTAACTTTTTGTCAGCACTAAAGTTAACGGATTGCGTGTTTACTTTCATACTCTTCTTTTTTAGTGGTTAGACATTAATTTATCTTGTTCATTTTTTACTTCTTGGATGCGCATTTGAATACACTTTTTTTAATTCTTCTATACTATTATGAGTATAAACTTGAGTTGCTGCAAGACTTGAATGACCAAGAAGCTCTTTTACAGCATTTAAATTTGCACCTTGATTAAGCAAATGAGTAGCAAATGAGTGCCTTAGTATATGCGGACTCCTTTTTACTTTAGTAGATGCTTTACTAAAATAATCATTTATAATTCTGTAAACAAGATTTTCGTAAATTTTTAACCCTTTTTTTGTTAAAAAAAGAAAATCGTTATCGACAATTTTTTCTAAATCATTTCTAGTCAGCAAATACGCCTTTACTGAATCAATTACTGAATTAATTAACGGAATGAATCTTTCTTTATTTCTCTTACCAAGTACTTTTAACGTTTTATTAGATAAATCAATATCTGTGATTTTTATTTGTACTAATTCTATACGTCGAATTCCTGTAGCGTAAAAAAGTTCAATAATCAATTTATCTCTTAATCCTTCAAAACTTGTTTCGAAATGCAACTCTTTGATAACGCTTTCAATTTCTTGCTGCGAAAATGGAATTTGGACTTTTTTATCTGTTTTAAGCGCTTTATGTTTTGCTAATGGATTTACAGTTATTGTTTTGGTTTTGATAAGAAATTTATAATAGGAATTGAGCGATGAAATTTTTCGGTTAATACTCCTGTTGGATATGCCGTTTTCTACGAGTTGCACTATCCAACTTCTTATTTGTTGATAGTTTACAGTATCAATAGTGTCTTGTTCAAACTCATCAACAATAAACTGCAAGAACGTACTCAAATCATTTTTATATGACTTTATCGTAAGTGGTGAGTAGTTTTTCTCGTGGGTAAGATATTCTGTAAATGATTTGAAAGGCATTAGCATACGTATATATGCTAAATGTACAAAGTTTATTTTGTTATGAATAAAAAAAGTCCTGTATTTCTACAGGACTTTATTGTATCATTAAGTAAATATTAGATATTTTCTTGATCTCTTAATCTTTGGATGTATTGCGCTTTTTGAATCTGTGCTCTACGCTCTACTGAAGGCTTTGTAAATTGCTTACGATTTTGCAATTGACGTTTAGCTCCTGTTTTGTCAAACTTACGCTTAAAACGCTTTAGCGCTCTATCTATATTTTCTCCTTCTTTAACTGGTATTATTAACATAGTGTCTTAACCTCCTCTCTTTTAAAATTTCGGTGCGCAAATATAAAAACAAATTTATTACTGGCAATTAAAAAAATATTTTTTTTAATCGCCTTAACGACACCTTGTTAATCCTTAAATAATTTTGAGCGTTTGGTAAGGTCTTGAATTAACTTTTCATCTTCTTCACTTTCTAATAAAGTGTTGTAGTTATCCCAAAATGATTTGTTATATGGTTTTACCATAAATATATCATTATTCCATGTACCTTCAAGAGTTTTGTGTACTTCTTCCCGGTCTAAAATAATTTCAGTAAACAATACTTCTTGTACTGTATAATAGTAGCGTTCTTCTTTATTATAACGTTCTTTTTCTTCGTCGGTAATTTTTTCATCTGTATTAGAACCTACATTAACCAACTTAGGTGTTTCATAATAAATATAACTTGGATACATTTTATCCTGATACTCCATATAATTAATCACAAGTTTATGATTTAACTGTGTCCCAAACAATGCCTTGCTTCGGCTTTTTTGAGCAGGTGAAGCTGCAATTAAATCGTACTCGATCTTTTTTACAGAATAGTTATCATAATAGATGTATATCCATCCATCAGCTTCATAACCTTCGTTGAAAATCCCTTCGGTATCTAAACCTATAAAATCTGTACCTTTTGAAATTTTTATTTTGTAGATTTTTCTTTCATTATCTACCAAAATAGTATCTAAATCAAAATGATGCTTACTTAATATACCCTCACCAAAAAGCGATTTTGAAGTGTTAGAATTTCTCAACAAATTGAGTTTACCTTGAAAAAGATTTTGCAGCCCGTTAACCCTTGTATCATTCCACTTAATTGCTTTTACTAAAGACGCAGTTTTAATTGTATCTCGCTTTAGGTTTTTAGCTTTAAGATTTCTCATCTTGTGATGATACTTCAAATAAGAGGTATAAATCAACAAGCTATCGACATCTCTAAGGTCGTAGCTTTTTCTAACTTCATCAACATTAATTTTGAGATGGTCTTTTGAGCTAGCTTGGTATCCGGAATCGTAAACCGTTATTGCACTTTCAACAAGCCATTTAAATTCCTTAGTATTTCGCTCTTTATGTCTTAAAAATCCTTTTTGAAGATACGCCGAATCTGGTAAATTAACACTTAGTTTCTCTAGTGCTTTCAACACAATATCGTTACCTGTTTTGGGTCTTGTTTCGGCAACCAATAAGACTTCATCTAATGAGGCTATATCTTCTTCTAGATATACTTCAAAATCATTATCAAATTCGTTAACAGGTGTTTTAAAAGTTTTGTATCCTATTGAAGAAATTACAAGTGTATCTTTTTCATATTCTTGTGGCACTAACAATACAAACTTTCCATCTGCATTACTCACAGTACCAATTGTTGTATTTTGAACATAAATACTAGCACTTTCTAATGGCATTAAAGTAGCAAAGTCAACTATTTTATTTTTTAATTCAGTTTGACCAAAACTAGTTAAACTGAATATTCCAAAAATTAAAACAACGCCTTTTTTTAAGTGAGTTAAGTTCATTTGTTTGGGATTTTATGTTGCTGGCTTATAGTCTTTATTATCTAAAATCATTTTTGCCAATATTTCTCTAAGAATTTCTGATGTACCTCCACCAATTGGTCCTAATCTACTATCGCGAAGTAAACGTGCCATTGGATACTCTTCCATATAACCATATCCACCTAAAAACTGTAGGCAGTGATAAATAACATCATCGGCCATTTTAGTAGATTTGAGCTTACTCATAGTTGCTTCTTTAACTACATATTCGCCTTTATTTAATCTGTAAGCTACTGAGTAATTAAATTCTTTGCAAATAGTCATATCAGTATATAAATCGGAAAATTTATGTCTTAAGGCTTGAAATCTATCAATTGTTTTGCCAAAAGCGATACGCTCACTCATATACTGTTTAGCATAATCTAAAGCATATTCAGCTCTTGCATGTGCATTGATTCCCATAATTAATCGCTCTAAAGAAAAGTGCTGCATAATGTATGGAAAGCCTTTGTTTTCTTCTCCCATTAAGTTACTTGCAGGAATTGTAACATTATCAAAAGCTATCTCAGCAGTATCACTAGCTCTCCAACCTAATTTATCTAACTTGGTTGCAGAAATACCTGGAGTATCTCTATCCATAATAAAAATACTAATACCTTTATTTCCTGCTTCAGGATTTGTTTTAGCCGCTACTACCAAATAGTCACTATACACACCATTAGTAATAAATGTTTTTGATCCGTTGATTACATAAGTATCCCCTTTTTTAACTGCTGTAGTACGCATACCTGCAACATCACTTCCACCAAAAGGTTCAGTAATACAAAGGCAACCTATTTTTTCTCCTGTAATACTAGGTGCTAAATATTTTTCTTTTATATCATGACTACCTTCTGCATTTACATGAGTCATTGCTAAATACGCATGCGCCCAAATGTTTGCCGCAAAACCACCAGAGTTGATTTTTTGAAGTTCTTCCAAAAGAATAACAGTATAAAACAAGTCGAGATTTAAACCTCCATACTCTTCAGGGTATGCTAAACCAAAAAATCCCATCTCTCCAAACTTTTCCCAGATGAAACGTTCTACGGTTCCTGATTTTTCCCATTTTTCAATATGTGGAACGACCTCTTTCTTTAAAAAATCTTGTAAACTTTGTCTAAACAATTGATGTTCTTCGGTGAAGTACATGCTATTCATATATGCTTTTTTTATGTCATTAATTGAGTGTCAAATATAACTTAATTATCTCAATTTTATTTAGTGGAAAGTCTTTAACTTTTGCTAAATCGTCCAAAGATTTGAATCCTTCTCGTAAAGTTCTTTGTTCAATTATGGCATGTGCAATCTCATAATCAATATGCTGAATGGTAACCAATTCGTCTCTTGTAGCTGTGTTTAAATTTATCTTTTTTACTACTCTTGGCGTTTTAACGGTAAACTCATTTGTAAGACGTTCAATAACTTCTGGTGATAATCCATATACTTCTGTAAGTTGAACATCAGCTATAAAACCACCTTGAAACTTATTTCTATATTGAACAATTCGCTTAGAAAGTGTTTCTCCAATACCATTCACTTTTTGAAGTTGAGCAGCTGTCGCCTTGTTTAAATCTTGCTTTTGATTGTAGGTCTTAGGTGTATTATTATTTTGATATTGAAAAGTAGTTTTAGGCTTAGGATTAGTAACCCATTCTGGAAACTTAAAATAAGGAGAAATTGCATTCAGTAAAGAATCTGAAACCTGAGTAACTTCTTGAAACTGCTGTACCGAATTAATCCACTTATCTTGTTTTCGGTAAGTTAACAATCTATGAATTTCTTCATTGGTCATTCCTAAAGTATAGCCTTTGTAATCGGTAATAAAATTTGGATTAAAAGGATATAGTTTTGGTTTTCGGTTTTCAATTTCAACTAATCGAAGCGAATCTATTTCAGCTTTAAAATCACTTAATTCGTTTTCATCCACTTTTATTTCAGTTTCACTAAAATCAACAAAAAAGTAAACACACTGAAACGCAACGATGAGTAGCAACAATAAAAAAATCCCATTCCGTTGTTGCTTAGTGAACATGAAATGGGATTTAATATTTTTCATAATAGTATTTTACATGTGCTTAGTAATGTCTTCATGACCATCTTCTAAGGCTTCTTTTTTAATTGCAATAGCATCTAAGTAACGCTTCATTTCCTCTCTTACTTTAGGGAATAAGAGTAATAACCCAATCATGTTAGGGAATACCAACGCTAATATCATTGCATCAGAGAACTTAATTACTGCGTCTAAAGTAGCAGCAGCTCCAATAATTACAAATAATAAGAATAATATTTTATAAGTTAAATCAGCCGCTTTACCTCTTCCGAAAAGGTATTTCCAA
Source organism: Meridianimaribacter flavus (assembly GCF_004366715.1). Taxonomy (GTDB): domain Bacteria; phylum Bacteroidota; class Bacteroidia; order Flavobacteriales; family Flavobacteriaceae; genus Gaetbulibacter_B; species Gaetbulibacter_B jejuensis. The sequence continues at coordinate 930,574 of NZ_SOQZ01000001.1, read as the reverse complement.
GACTGTAAACCATAATAAGACCAAGAAATCATTGTTGAAAACGCAAACAATACAATAGCAATAGTTAACACATAAGAGAATCCTGGAATTACTGAGTCGAATGCTTCTGATGTTAAATCAACACCTCCTATTCGCTCTCCAGTAGCATTAATCATTACATTACTACCTTCAACAGCTCCATAAGTAAACACGCTTTGCATATTTGTACCATCAATATTAAAGAAAATGATAACTAGAGCTGTCATTGTACAAATAACTACAGTATCAATAAATGGTTCTAAAAGAGCAACAACACCTTCAGATGCTGGATATTTAGTACGTACTGCTGAATGTGCAATTGCTGCTGAACCTGCTCCTGCTTCATTAGAAAATGCTGCACGCTGGAAACCAACAATAAGCACTCCTATAAATCCACCTAGTCCTGCCATTGGTGTAAATGCTCCTTCCATGATTAACCCGAAGGCATCATCAATATATTTAAAGTTTGCGAAAATGATAATTAAAGCTGCTAATACATAGATCCCAGCCATAAAAGGGACAATTTTTTCAGTGATTTTAGCAATACGTTTGATACCTCCAATAATTACAATACCAACTAACACAGCTAGTATTAAACCAATTATAGAACCCGTTGCTCCACCTGAAACACCAATTAATGAAGATATTTGAACTGTTGCTTGGTTAGATTGAAATGCATTTCCACCTCCAAAAGAAGCACCAACACACAAAATCGCAAATAAAATTCCCAGTACTTTTCCTAGTCCTGCTTTGCCTGTTGCTTTTAATCCTTTTGATAAATAGTACATTGGACCACCATAGATAGTTCCATCTTTTCCTACATCTCTATATTTTACACCAAGAGTACACTCTACAAACTTGGTTGACATCCCTAATAATCCACATACAATCATCCAAAATGTTGCTCCTGGACCACCAGTTGCAATTGCTACTGCAACACCTGCAATATTACCTAATCCTACAGTACCTGAAACTGCTGTTGCTAATGCCTGAAAGTGAGACACCTCACCATGAGCACTTTCGTCCCTAATAGTATCTTGGATATCTTCTTCAGCTAACGCTTCGTCATTATCATATAATTTATCAACACCATGCTTTTCAATATCCACATATCGTCCTCTAACTGTATTAATTGCAGTTGGAAATTTAGTAATACTAGGTACTTTAAAATAAAGCGTAAAAAAAGTGGCACCTACAACTAAGAGAATAACCACTATTGGTACATTTAAACCTGCAATTGGGATAGACGTTAAAATAAATCCTTCCCAACCTTCAGCAACTGGCATAAAAGCATCATTTACTATTTCATCCAATCCTTTTTCTTGAGCTGAAATGGCTAGTGGTAAAATTAATGTCATTAGTGTAAGAAGATAGTTCTTCATGGGTATATTAAAATTTAGTTAGTTTAAGTATAATTTAATGTTAATTGGGTAACAAGATGCTAAAAAAAAATGAGTTTTTAAAACATCTAAGGTTAAATTGAATGTCTTGTTATTGAATATTGTATAGGGAATTAAGCTTTTTTATTTGTTCTGGTCTACCTAACACAATGATTTTTGATTTTGGCACCAATTCAATATCAGCTTCAGGATTAACAATATAATCGCCTTGTCCATCTTTAAAACCTATAACATTACATCCTGTTTTTTTACGAAGGTCTAAATCCCGAAGTGTTTTTATTGTTGATGGATTATAAAGCTTTTCTACTGCAATTTCTTCAATATTTATATTGGCTTTACCTACAATAGATAGGTTATCAATAAACTCAATCAAATCAGGAACCACAACCAAAGAAGCCATATGGTCTCCTCCTATCATATCAGGTAAAATAACATTATTTGCTCCTGCTAGCTTTAATTTATTGTAGGATGTTTGCTGAGAGGCTCTACTAATAATGGTCAAGTCTTTATTAATTTGTCTAGCTGAAAGCACTACAAATAAATTATCTGCATCATTAGGAAGTGCCGAAATTAACGTACTTGCTCTATCAATTCCTGCTTGTAATAAAATTTCATCTTCATTGGCATTACCTTGAATAAAGCTAACTAATTCACTTTGAAATTTGTCAATTATTTCTTTATCTTTTTCAATTACAACAAAGTCTTTTTCATAAGCTATTAACTTTTTTGCTGCTTGAGAACCGTTTCTTCCATAACCACAAATAATAATGTGGTTTTTAAGACTATCAATCTTTTTTTGCATCTTTTTTTGTTTTAGTTCTTCATAATTGCTTTTGCTTAAAATATATTCGGTAATAATGGATATAGCATAACCTACAATTACTATACTTGCCAAAATTAAAAATACCGTAAAAATTTTTGATTGCGTATCTAAAGGTTGTACTTCACCAAACCCAACTGTAGTAACGGTTATAACCGTCATGTATATTGCATCAATCCATGTGTAGCCTGATAACATTTTAAATCCGAATACACCTATAAGTATAACCAAAAGCAGCATTAATACTGCTGTGTAAATTCTGGATCTAAAGAGCTTTATTAATGGATTCATCTATAATTATAAGTCGAAAACCGAAGTGCGTTTAGTATAGAGCAAGTCTTTAATTTTCATCCAAAAGGCAATAAACAGGTATAATGCAAAACCAAAACCTAATGTTACAAAAGTAAGATACATAAACGATGTTCTAACCACTTTTGCTCTAATACCTATACGATCAGCAATACGCTGGCAAACATAGTAACCATGCTTTTGAAAATATAACAATGCCTTGTAAAAAATATTCATGCTGCAATGTAATGATTTTATTTAATGATTAACGAATTGCCTACTGCACATTGCAAACACTTTTTCTTATTGCAATATTCGGTTTTAAGTTGAATGAGTGCTTGAGAATATAATGCTGAATTAGGTATTTGTTTTAATGCTTTAAACGCTGAAACTATTGTGTTTTTTTCAGCACTTATTTGCTGTGCAACATCAACTATTTCAGAATCAATAAATTTACCATTTGCTTTAGCGTAAGCAAATTTGATAGGGATAACGGTATTAATCAAAAGCAAATCTATAAACGATTTTGACAACGCCTTTTTACTTGTTTTGGATGTTTTTGAAAACGTATAGTGTGTTTCCCAAAATGACGATACGCTAACTGAAAAAACAGCATACAACTCATCTATTGTTTTGGCTTCAATAATTTTTGAAAACAAATTTTGATGTTTATAATACAAACTTGCTAATTGTGACAACCTAATTGTTGGGAAGTTTGGTGGTCGTAACCTAAAAAAACGAATGGGTAAAACCTGCTCGTTACTCAATCCAAATTTATGTTTAAGGTAATTATATTCCTTTTCTAGATTTTGAAAGTAAGCGTTTTGCACATCATCATTGAGCAGTGCTGATTGACCAAATAACAAAGCTTCTAATTGAGTTTGGTTTGTAGTCAACTTTCGTACTATTGAAAAATCTACAGACTGAGCTAAACTCAAAAAAGCATCACCATTAACTTTTAAACCAAAATTCTTAGCCAACATTTTAAAAAGTACTGCTTCCCAAGCATTTTTTGAAGTGTTAAGCAGTGTATCAATAGCATTTGACTTTCGTTGTAGTCGTTCAAAAAACAAGCGCTCTAACCATGCGCTTAATGTAAAATCATCAATAGTTCCAAAGTCATCTTCGCAGTAAATCCACTTGTTAGATTGTGTGAAAAGTGCTTTATAGTTTTGGATAAGGTTAGCGTTTACAAAATCTTTGAGTTGCAACGTTGGTATAATGGTATTGTCTTTTCGATACACATCTGTATCATGTTCCCAAACCACATGAAGTATTACATTATCGTAAGCTTTGTCTTGTTCGTGCGAATGCACAAACCAATCGCTTGACTTCACATGAATTTCAACATTACCAGCCCACAGTTGTTGGTTAATATACAGCTGAGCATTAAAGAAATCTGGACCAGAATTATGATTATGCTGTCCTACAGATTTTATAGTAACAACTTCATTAGCAACAGTAGTTAACTGTTGAATATCAAACTTTTTGTGTTGCCATATATAATGAAGAAAATCCTCTTGCATATACTAAAAATAGAAAAATATTTAATACATGCTTCATGTAAAAACAGGCTATTTAATCAATATAGCCCATTTTTTTCATCCAATCATTATTAAACATTTTACCAACATATCTGCTACCATGGTCATGAAACAACACCACAACAACATCGTCTTTAGTAAAATGGTCTTTAAGTTGCAACAACCCTTTTATAGCTGCTCCAGCAGAATTACCCAAAAACATCCCTTCTTCTTTTGCTAAAAGCTGAGTATAAACTGCAGCATCTTTATCGGTTACTTTTGTAAAACCATCAATTATTGAAAAATCTACATTTTCAGGTAAAATATCTTCACCAATACCTTCAGTTACGTAAGGATAAATCTCGTTTTCGTCAAAAATTCCTGTTTCATGGTATTTTTTAAAGACACTTCCGTAGGTATCAATTCCCCAAACCTTTACCTCTGGGTTTTGCTCTTTTAAATATTTTCCAACACCTGAAATAGTTCCTCCTGTTCCAACTCCAACCACAAAATGAGTTACTTTTCCATCGGTTTGTTTCCATATTTCAGGACCAGTACTTTCATAATGTGCCTTTGCATTACTTGGATTATCATACTGATTAACATACCATGAGTTTGGTGTTTCTTGCGACAAACGTTTAGACACCGAATAGTAACTTCTTGGATCATCTGGAGCAACATCAGTAGGACAAACCACAACCTCAGCACCAACAGCTCTAAGAATATCCATTTTTTCTTTGGATTGTTTATCGCTAATTACAAAAATGCATTTGTAACCTTTTACAATTGCTGCTAATGCTAAACCCATTCCTGTATTTCCTGAGGTGCCTTCAATAATAGTTCCTCCTGGTTTTAAACGACCATCAGCCTCAGCATCTTCAATCATTTTTAAAGCCATACGATCTTTTACAGAGTTACCAGGATTAAATGTTTCGTATTTAGCCAATACCAAACATGGTAATTCTTCAGTAAGTTTATTGAGTTTTACCAATGGTGTATTACCAATGGTTTCTAGTATATTTTTAGCGTAGTCCATGTAATGCTCGTGACAACGAGTAACTTTTAGTTGTTATAATAAAATTTTAGGCAAAAGTAATTATTTTGATGAGATGCTGAAACACCTTAAGCACGACAACTCAAATTATTCAAACCTAATTGCTTTTACAGGAGCTATTTTAGAGATAATTACAGATGGCACCAACAACATAAGTAAACACACTACAAACGTGCCAATGTTTAATAACAAAATGTAATCTAAGCTTATATATACAGGAATGGTAGACACGTAATACTCTTCAGGATTTGGAAATTTAAGTAACCCTAAGTAGTGTTGCGCAAAAAGCAAAGACAATCCTATAAGATTTCCCCAAAACAAACCTAAACCAATTAAGTATGTAGCATTGTACAAAAACACTTTTCTAATGCTCCAGTTACTACTTCCTAACGCTTTTAAAACACCTATCATTTGTGTACGTTCTAGAATAAGCACCAATAAAGCAGTAATCATATTAATTCCTGCAACCAAAATCATGATACCAATTATTCCGTAGGTGTTGTTATCAAAAATTTTAATCCATTCAAAAATGGACAAAAACTTTCGAGTTACCGTTTGTGTATCGAGATTTGAAGGTGTTATTTTAAAAATCTCCCTTCCTTTTTCATCTAACTGTGAATAATCATCAATAAAGACTTCAAAATTCCCAACCTCATCAGGTTTCCATTTATTGAGTCGTTGCACATGCTTTAAGTCGCCAATAACAAAAGTTTTGTCAAACTCTTGAAATCCTGAATTGTAAATTCCAACGATTTTAAAGGCTCTTATATTTGGTATTTGATTAATGTCTTCTTTAGCAAAAACGGTTTGAAATGTATCGTTCAGTTTTAACTTCAACCTATTGGCTAAATACGAAGAAATCAATACTTCATTACTCATTGATTCACCAAAATTTGGCAGCTCACCTTCAACTAAAAATTCTTTAAGGTAATTCCAATCGTACTCTCTTCCTACTCCTTTATAAACTACACCTTCAAAATCGGTTTCGGTTCTAATAACACCAAACTTTTTAGCCACTGCCTGAATGTGCTTTACGCCTTCAACCTGATTAAAATTTGGATAGAACTCTTGATTGGTAGAAATTGGAGTTTCAGACTCGTCAGACACATTGGTGTCGTAATTGGTAATTATCACATGACCATTAAACGCTACAATTTTATCTCTAACCTTTTGTTGTAAGCCCAAACCAGTAGCAATAGCAATTAGCATCACTACAATACCAATAGCAATTGCTGTGATTCCTATTTTTATTATTGGAGCCGAAACACTACTTTTATACGTTTTACTACCAATAATACGTTTTGCTAAAAAAAACTCGTAATTCAAAATAAAAATATGCGATTAAAGGTCCTCAAAAATACGGTTTTATTATTTGTTTTAATAGGAATTTCATGCGGAAGTGGAGCTAAGTCTGAAGATAAAGAACAAAGCTATAATGAGATGCTTGCACATACTCAGCATGACGATGCTACTATTATAGTTGGAGCTAATCAAACCGAGGCTTATCTAGACATACTTAAAAATAAAAGCGTAGGTATTGTGGCTAATCAAACTTCGGTGATTTTTAAAGACACCAAAACGCAAGACCAATACACGCATTTGGTAGATTCTTTATTAGCCAAAAACATCAACATTAAAGCTGTTTATGCTCCTGAACATGGTTTTAGAGGAACTGCAAGTGCTGGAGAACTCATAAAAGATGGTGTTGACACTAAAACCAATTTACCTATTATTTCATTGTATGGTAATAATAAAAAACCATCTGCAGAGCAACTTGAAGGCATAGACGTTATAATTTTTGACATACAAGATGTTGGTGCTCGCTTTTACACTTACATTTCAACATTGCATTACGTCATGGAAGCTTGTGCCGAATTGAATATTCCTGTTTTAATTTTAGATAGACCAAACCCAAACGGACATTATACTGATGGTCCTATTTTAGAACCTGAGCATAAAAGTTTTGTTGGTATGCATCCTGTACCTGTTGTACACGGAATGACCATTGGTGAATACGCTAAAATGATTAATGGCGAACAATGGCTCAATAATGGTATTCAATGTGAGCTTACTATTATTCCTGTTAAAAATTACACTCACAAAACACCATACAGCTTGCCTATAGCACCTTCGCCTAATTTACCAAGTGACAAAGCTATAAACTTGTATCCTAGTCTTTGCTTTTTTGAAGGTACAAATGTGAGTGCTGGTAGAGGAACTCCAAAACCATTTGAAATTTACGGAAGTCCTTATCTTGACAAAGAGGTGTATACTTTTAAATTTTTGCCTCAACCAAATGCAGGTGCTAAATATCCAAAACACGAAGGCATGCTATGTTTTGGTGAAGACTTAAGTGGTAAAGATCATTTAAGCCGATTAGATTTAAATTACTTAATAGAAGCCTATAACAACACTATAGACAAACCTATTTTCTTCAACGATTTCTTTACAAAACTTGCCGGAACTACTGAGTTACGCAAGCAAATTGAAAACAAACTCACTGCTTACGAGATTAAAAAAACTTGGGTTAGAGGTTTAAAAGCCTATGATGAAATGCGTAAACCGTATATAATTTACAACTAGTCTTTTTTACTTTCAATAGCAGTTATTTTTATTTCACCATCACTAATTGGTTTTGGTCTATCATGAAGTATTTTTATAACAAATATGATTTTTAATGGTGATTGATCTACCACAAACATATGTTTTCCTTTACTAAGATGTTTTAAGGATACTTTAAATTCGTTTGTGCCTGCATAAGTATCAATTTCGCGTTTGTACTCTTTATTTATAGAATACACATACGTAATTTTTTTATCGCCTTTAAGAATTAAAGTGTCTTTGGTTTTGTTAAGCTCGTGATATAATCCGTTTGCTCTGTAGTTATTGTTCTTTTCGAGCAATGCAAAGTCTTTTTGACCGTAGTTTTTTTGTGCAGCAAGCCCAATAAATGAAGCTATTACAAACCTGCGATATTTTCCCATAAAAAATGCTATTAGTTACAACTAATATTGAATTAATAGCTTTTAAATTTTTGTAATACCCTCGTTATAAATCTATATGGATTATTTTTTATAACCCTAAAAAATCTATGAACGGTAAAAAAATAGGAATAATCAGCAAAAAATTTCGATGAAGCACTTCAAAATAAGAATTTTCAATCATTTAAAATTCCAATAAGCACATCTGGATAGTCGGTAATAATACTATTTACACCATAAGAAATTACAGTATGCATGTCTTCCTTTTCATTAACTGTCCAAGGAATAATACTATACCCTTCTTTTTGGTATTGAGCCACCACATCTTTGGTCAGTAACTGAAAATACGGACTAATAATTTCTGGTTTAAAACTCAACGCGTTTAACTTATCAGCAATAACTTCGTTTTCATCAACCAATAAAGCTTGAGTCATACTTGGTGCTTGTCGTTTTATTTCTTCAAGTATTCTTATATCAAACGACTGTAAATTACAACGCTCTCCAATATTATATTCATCAATCACTTTTAAGACTAAAGCAACATATTCTTTAGGCTCTGGTGTATAAATGTTGTCGTATTCTGGTTTTGCTTTTATTTCAATGTTATATCTAATCTCAGAATTTAAAGCATCGCTCAACTTAAACACTTCACTCAGTAACGGTTTATGGGTTTTCATGTTTTTTTGCTGAGAAAATCTTGGATGTTGCTTTGTACCACAATCAAACAGCTTAATGGAATCGTAATCCATTTCATAAAAATTAAACGTCAAATCCTGATTAATGGAAATCTCTTCTCCATTAGGTTTTAAACAATAAAATCGACTCATAAATGGCTCATGAGACACAACAACTTGCTTGTCTTTAGAAATAGCTAAATCCAGCTCTAGTGTGTTAACACCAAGCGCAACTGCTTTCTCAAAAGCTGGTAACGAATTTTCAGGAAGCAATCCTCTACAGCCTCTGTGACCTTGCACTCCTATTGTTGTGTTTGTATTGCAACTCATTGTAAACAGTAAAACTAATACGCAGAATACGTTTTTAACGTTGTTCATTTGAAGGTTTAATTGTTGGTTTTTTATACTTCTGAAAAGGTTGCGTCAATAAATTTGAAATTCGGCTGTTTTCAGCTTCATCAGGAAACACATCAACTCCATACACAAGTTTATCTCTATCCAATTCCATATAAGTTCCTAAAAGTCTGTCCCAAATTGAAAAGATATTTCCGTAGTTAGAATCTGTATAAGGCAACACATAATGATGATGCACTTTATGCATATCAGGAGATACAAAAAAGTAGCTTATCGCTTTATCTACGCGTCTCGGTAATTTAATATTTGCATGTGTTAACTGTGTAAAAATAACTGAAAGCGATTGATACAAAAACACCAAAGCAATTGGTGTACCAACAATAAAAACACCTAGCAAAGTAAAACTAAACCGAATAACACTCTCAATAGGATGATGCCTGTTACCTGTGGTAGTATCTACTTTATGATCGGTATGATGCACTAAATGCACCATCCACAAAGGTTTTACTTTATGCTCAACCAAATGTGCTAAGTAGGCTCCAAAAAAGTCTAACAACATAACACCAAGTATTGCGTATAACCATAAAGGCATTTCTGGTAGCCAATTGATAATACCAAAGTCGTTGTTTTTAACCCAATCGGCAGTTTTTAACAACAAAAATGCTAAACCGAAATTGATAACAATAGTGGTTAAAGTAAAAAAGAAATTAGGTAAGGCATGTTGCCATTTTTTATAATTAAATCGAAACAACGGAATTGCGCCTTCCAAAAGCCAAAACAAGGTAATACCTCCTACCAGCAATATACTTCTATGTAGAGAAGGTATGGTTTCAAAATAATTAATGATTTGTTCCATCAATTCTATTTTTCTTACAATTTAATTCTTTTTTTCATTTCCTCCACAATATTGTATGCTGCAGGACAAATCGCTACATTTTTCATGGTAAGATTAGCAATTTGCTGAAACTTTTTTCTGTCAGTATGCGGAAACTCTCTACACGCCTTTGGTCTTACATCATAGATAGCACAATAATTATCAGCATCCAAAAACGTACAAGGTACACTCTGTAATACATAATCGTTATCCTCATCAATACGCAAATATTGGTCAATAAATTGAGAGGGTTTTAACCTAAAATGCTTTGCAATTCTATCAATATCTTTATCGGTAAACAAAGGACCTGTCGTTTTACAGCAATTGGCACATTGCAAGCAATCGGTTTTTTCAAACTCATCTTCGTGTAGCTCCTGCATGATGTAGTCCAATTGTTTTGGTGGCTTTTTTTTAAGCTTGGTAAAGAAGGTTTTGTTTTCCTTATGCTTATCTTTGGCGAGCTTTGGGAGATTATTTATAACATCTTGCATAGTGTAAAAATACCTCTTTTGTCATTACGAAGGAAGAATGACTGAAGTAATCTTTTAAATTTCAACTTAAAACTAAAAGATTGCCACATCCAAACAAAAAGTTTGGATTCGCAATGAACCATTACTATGAAAGATATCTTTGGAAAAGCTTTACTGGATTATCAGAATAACAACTATTCTGAAGATATTATAACCTGGACCAATATTTCAGATGAAGATGAGCTTCCGCTTCCTTATTTATTTAGGACTTATAAAGATATGCCTAAGCTAGAGCAACACGCTTTGCAGCTTGCTAAAGGACACATTTTAGATGTAGGTTGTGGTGCTGGAAGCCATAGCTTGTATCTTCAAGAGAAAGGGTTTAACGTAAAAGCTATAGACATCTCCCAAGGTGCTGTAAAAGTAGCTCAAGAACGTGGTGTAAACAATGTATCGCAAACTGCTATTTTAGATGTTACAGAAACGTTTGACACCATTTTATTACTTATGAATGGCACAGGAATTTTCCAACAGCTTTCTCAGGTTGCCACTTATTTAAAGCATTTAAAATCGTTATTAAATCCTAACGGACAAATTTTAATTGACTCCTCAGATATTTCATATATGTATGAAGACGACGATGGTGGTTTATGGATTGACACCAATGCCAATTACTTTGGTGAGTTGGACTATTTTTTAAGTTATAAAGGTGAAGAAGAACAACCTATGAAATGGTTGTATCTAGATTTTGACACACTAAAAACCGCTTGCGACACTTTGGGTTTACACTGCGACCTCGTTATGGAAGGTGTGCATTTTGATTATTTGGCGAGGATATTTTAGTTGAATCTATCTTAAATGCGGTTGTGGATTGTTGCACACAATAGTTTTAGTTATAATTCAGCTTAATAATTTTTTCTCCGATTACTAATTCGTCAATAATTTCATCTTTATCAAATGAAGGTCTAAATTGAGCAACTATTTTTCTTTTTGTATTGGCTTTTAGTTTTTGTTCTAATTTATTTGTTCTTGCAGTCAGTTTCATAGACATCACAACAAAATCAATTTTATGTAATTCCCCATTGTTATCACGAATATAAATTTCATTAAAATCTATTTCTTGAGATTGGGAAGAGTTATTTTTAAATTCAAAAATTATTGTAATAAACCTTCTTCCTTTTTCAGCAACAATATTATTTGTATAATATCCATTTCCTCTATCAATTATTCTTTGTTTGTTTATTCCAAATATTCGAAATTCAAGATCTTCAGAATATTCATAGTATGCTTTTCTATCAAGTTTTTGTGCTGTTGCGCTAATTGAGAATAGAAATAAAATCAGAAGTAGTTTATTCATTTTTTATGTTTTTAATAATTCATTTTCAGAATGATGTTCCACTATTATGAGGAACGGTCTTGTGCATGACTTATTCCAGAAAGATAGCGAATAAGATTGGATTTCAATTATGAACCCAACTAAAATGAATTATAGCAGTTTTTGTACAATGGCATTTATGCATATCCGTTAATACTTAAATCATAATATTTTTTCGTTTCTAAATTGATTTTTAGATTATAATAACAATTTCCACCATCTTCAACTTCAAATAATTCATTTTTCCAATATTCCATTCCATGTTCATCACAAAAAAGATTTATCCATACTTCTTTTTGTCCTTCATTGTTGATTATTGGAACATATTGTCTTTTAAATCCATCAATTTTCAATAAATAACGTGATTCAAATAGTTCTTTGTTTGGATTATTTTTTAGTGCAATTTTTCGTGAGTCGTTATTTTCTTTAATAGCAATTCTTAATATTTTTTCAATATCAATTAGTTCTGATTCCGATAATTCGGCAGGTTCAACATTTTTAAACATCCAATACCATTCAGGTTGATATGTTAAAACAGTATAATCAGATTTTGCTAATTTGAATTCTGATTGAGTATTTTGTTCGTTTGCAGTTTCGTCCGTTTTTTTATTTCCGTTACAAGACAAAATTAAAATTAGAAATATAAAGATTATTCTTTTCACAATGTTTCTTTAATTGTTGCACAACGGTCTTGCACAACCGTTAGTTATGATTTTAAAGATACTATTTTATTTATTCTCGGTTGTATAAACCAAATTCCAATTGGAAAGAACCAAATCATAAAAAACTCTCCTATAAAGTCACCAAAAGTTACTATTCGTTTTAATTCAGTCGTTTTGATTGTTTTTGAAACGAAATATAGCAAATAGAATATACAGAACATTGAAAATAAATGCATTGGAATAACAACAAATAACATTTTCCCAATAATTCCACCAACAGCATTACTTCCAGCTGAAATTCCGTAAAATGTAGTTCCGATTACAGCTAAAAGAAAAAGAATATAAATTAGAGGAATAAAGAAGAATATTTTAAACTTTTTAATTTTCATATTTATGTCTGTTGGAATATATTTCTGTAATCCAATTCCAATAGACCAAAACCAACCAAAAAACAGTCCAACATAAAGGAACATTATAATTGGAAATATTTTCATCATATTCAGCATTCCTGTTTGGTTAGAGTTTCCGTTTGAGTCAATATTCGCAAACATTGATATCATAGTAATTATTTGTAATAAAATCGGAATTCCGAACATTAAGGTAAATAACTGCCAATGTTTAGCGTTTAAAAATTTGTTTATCATTCAATTTGTTGGTTTTTTAGTATTAATGGCAACTGATTTGTGTATGGCTTGTTGCGGAAAATCCGTGAGGATTTTCAGAAGTAGGCAAGAACAAGCAATTATATACGTTGTTTTAAAACGTTTTTTCAATCAGTTTTTTTATAAAGTATTCCGAAACAACTATTTTTCGTTTGTGATACATTTTTCTTCTCTTTTCAGTCGTTTGATCTTCTAGTTTTAATCTGGTTCTTAAGTCAATATAAAATTCAGGTGGCTTTATACGAGAATAAGAGAAATTCCAATGCTTTATTTCGTGAATAAATTCCGTTCCATACTTCCTTAAAAATTTGTTTGCGTTAATTCCTTGAGTCAGCTTTTGAGTTGTTATTTTATCCGATTCTACTAAAATGTGTTTACCTTCTTTCGTTTCAAGGGTAACAATATTCTTTTCAGAGTTAATTTGGATTATTCTATGTGGTTTCCAAGTAAATATTTGTGATTGATTAATTCCTAAATTTTGATAGACTTCTGCTTGGACTTGTTTCCAACTAGGTCTTAAGTTAAAAAACTTTCTAATCGATATGTTTAGGGATTTTATCAAATGTTTTACTACTAGTTATTAATATTCCTTTCTGACTAACTCTTACCGTATCACACCATCAACAAAGGTTTGCTCTACTTTTATGTTAGGAATATCATAAACATCAACTGTCATAATATCTTTATCCAAAACTATAAAATCGGCAAACTTTCCTATTTCAATGCTTCCTTTTTCGTGCTCTTCAAAATTAGAGTAGGCTGCCCAAATAGTCATTCCTTTTAAGGCTTCTTCTCTGGTTAAGGCATCTTCTTTTTGAAATCCGTCTTTAGGAAATTGCTTTGCATCTTGTCTTGCTACCGCTGCATAAAACGTTAAAAACGGACTTACATGCTCCACAGGAAAATCGGTTCCTAATGCAATTTTACCATGTGCATTCAATAGTTGTTTGTAGGCATAAGCACCTTTTAAACGTTCATTACCCAAACGCTGTTCTGCCCAATACATATCGCTAGTAGCATGTGTAGGTTGCACTGAAGGCACTATGGTTTTATACATTTCAAAATCTTGCTGTGAAACCACCTGAGCATGTTCTACTCGCCAACGTTTGTCTGGTTTGTTTTGTAATACTTTATTGTAAATAGTCAATACTGCATGGTTAGCCGAATCACCAATAGCATGCGTGTTCATTTGATATTCAGAATTTGAAATACGTTGTGCCAACGCATCCAAATCGTTAATTGAAGTGGTTAACAGTCCGTATTTTTGAGGTTGATCAGTATAAGGTTGACGCAATAATGCACCATGCGATCCTAAAGCACCATCAGCATAGACCTTAAATGACCTTACGTTTAATTTATTGGTTTTATAAATACCTTTTTTCAAGTAGTAATCTACCGCTAATGTATCTTTAGCAGACACCATAGCATACACTCGCATATTGAGTTCACCTAACTGTTGTAAGCTATCAATAATTTCAATGCTTTCCCTGCTTAAACCTGCATCATCAACTGTGGTCAATCCGTAATCAAAACAAATGTCTTGAGCAGCTAAAAGTGCTTTAGTGATTTCAGTTTTGGTAGGTTGTGGCCAATGTTTTAATACCAAAGCTTGTGCGTTATCGAGTAAAATCCCTGATGGTTTTCCGTTGTTTAATGCAACTTCTCCACCATCAACTTTAGTATTTGCTGTAATGTTACCCAATTTTAAAGCCGCTTCATTACATAATGCTGAGTGACCATCTACTCGTCTTAGCAGTATTGGTGTATCAGGAAATAGCTTAGACAATAGTACATTGTCTGGTACTGTTTTGTCATCCCAATCGGTTTCGTCCCAACCTCTTCCTAAAATATAATCGACGTTATTTTTGTTACTGAAGTCCAAAACACGTTTCATCATGTCTTCAAAACTCGTCGTCCCAACAAGGTCAACTTGTTGCTCGTTGAGTCCTAAACCTAAAAAGTGACAATGCGCATCAATAAATCCTGGTACAATTGTCTTTCCATTAGCATCAACAATATTTTCAGAAGTATATTTAGAATTTACCTCAGCGTTGGTTCCCACTGCAATGAACTTTCCATCTTTAATTGCAAATGCTTGTGCTTTAGTAAAGCTATCATCAACAGTATAGACGTTTGCATTGGTAACAATTGTATCTACTTGGTCTTTCTTTTGACAAGACAAACAAATAGCAAGTATTAAAAGGAGGTATGAATTTTTCATTTGGTAATAGTTAGTTTACTGTAAAAATAAAAAAAGCGCTCTAAAAAGAACGCTTTTACTATAATTTGTAATGTCTTGACTAAAAATCAAATTGATAGGTAGCTCCACCTAACACCTGAATGCCTTGTACTGGGAAATTCATCCAGCGCTGGTAATCGTTATTTGCAATATTATTTGCCTTAACAAATACCGACAATCTATCAGTAACTCTATAACCTACATGTGCGTTTGCATCAAAATAGCTATCTAAAGTTACAGTTACAGGACTTGTTGGTACAAGTGTTCCTTCTTCATAAAACAGGTCTTTTCTTTCGCCAACAAAAAACAATCCTGCTCCAGCAAACCAGTTGTCGTCTATTTGATAATCTAAAAACAACGATCCTTTAATGTCTGGTAAGTTCCACGCTTCAGATTGTGCATCAGTACTGTAATTAAAATATTCGGCTTTTATACCAAGGTTAAAGTTTCTATTTATATCAACATTTAATTCTCCTGCAACCGATAATGTGTTAACGTCGTCATACACGATACCATACGAGTTACCATATTGATAATCTTCGGTAGCTCCTCCCAACACACTGTTTGACATAAACATTGCTTTGTTTCTATCAGCAAAATAACGTCCACTAATATTATAACTCATGCTATTGGATAATTTCCCTTTTAAACCTACTGAAGCATTGTATTGCTGGTCAGTTGGCGCAATAAACAATGTAGGTGACACAAAAGGATTTTCATTAGCAAAATCATAGTACGAGTTTTGTATCAAACCGCCTTCAATTCCACCATAAGCAATAAGTATTTCATCAACCAATCGGTAGCTTGCTGTAATATTTGGGAAAATGTAAAACTTGTTATCGCTAAACTCTGTATCATTAAGATATACCAAGTTAACACCTAAGTTTACGGTAAGGTCATCTTGCTTTAACTGATAGCTTGGAGCAATTCCAAAATTGATATTTCCATATTTTATAGCATCTTCGGTGTAGAAATTTCTATCAAACTCGCCACCAATATAATCGATAGTTACTTCGGTTTTTATTTCTTCTCCTCTAATTGGAACTGTAAATTCAGAAGACGCAACAAACCTGTTTTCACCAGAATCCTGATCGTCACCAAAACGTCTAAACCTTACTTTTAGGTTATCGATAATAGCATCTTCAAAGTTTAATTTACCTCCAAAATGAACATTGTAAAACGAATGCCCTTCGTTAATCATATCAGCTGTAGTTTCATCAAACAATGGTTGTGGCAATCCATACCAATTGTAGGTTTGAAGTCCAAAACCTGCATCAACAGTCCAAGACATATCACGCAATTGCTTACTGAAATTGGCATTAAGATTGGTGTTTGAAAAATTGTCGTCTAATAACAAACCATCAATACCACCTTGTGATGAATGGTGGCTTAAGTAACCACCTACTCGCTCTGTTCTATTTAGTGCATGGTTTAAATACACTTCACCTAAAATAGTAGTGTAAGTTCCAAAGCCTAAAGACGCATAATTATCATACAGTTTTATAGGTTTAGCTTTATCAACTGTTGCAGCTTTTCCTTTTGCAGGTGTAAATGTTGAAGCTACAGGAATAGAGAAAATATTGTATTTAACGTCCTTTTTTTGTGCAGTAGTTGAATCGTTTAAAGTTGGTGTTTCCTTAATTTTAAACGCATCAGAAATTGTTGGCGTATAAGGTTTCACAACATTTACCACATCTGTATCGATAGTATCCGTTTCACGTTCTTGTGAAAACCCATTACTTGCAACTACTAGAAATGCTAAAGTGATTATATATTTTATTTGATTTTGCATAGGAATTGTTTTAATTGAAATCAACAAGGATTTTAATTTTCAGATTGAATTGATGAATTGGTTTTAGCTTCTTCGGCTTTGATTTTATTAAGCTCGTCTTGTGCTTCACTAACTACATCATCAAACTCAGCAAAGTTTTTAATAACACTTTCTAAAATGTATGTAGCTTGAAATGCATCTTTAAGTGCATAAAAGTTTTTTGCCATTATAACCAAACCTTTTGCACTGTAATATTTGTAGCTAGAATAGTCTTTTGCTAGTTTTTGAACCGTTGTATTAGACGACTGATAGTTGCCTTCTTTGTGTTTAAAGTATGCGTTGTAATACAATGCTTCGGCAGCTAATGCTCCTGTAGCTATGCTTTCAACTTTTGCATAAGCCAATTTTGCTTTAGCCTCATCTCCTGTTTTAATTGCAGAACGCGCAATGATAATTTGAGCGTCACTTTTTACTTTATTATCAATTTTAGAATTTTCTAAAACTCTTTCAGCATAAGCAACCGCTTCCTGATAGTTTTCTAATTGATAGTACGCGTTCATAAGGTTTGATTGCGCATAGGTAATGTTTTGAGGATAATCGGCTTCGGTTTCTAAACGCTTTAATAACGGAACTGCTTTATTCCAATTAGAAGTGTTTAAATAGGTTTCAGATAACTTCACAATAGCTTGTTCGGTATATTCGCCTCTTGGTTTAGCAACTACATACTCATAATGTGGACGCGCATTTTCAGGCAAATCCTGTTTAGTATATAATTCAGCTAAATAAAAATGAGATTTAAGTGCATGCATTCCGTTAGGGAATTCATTTAAATAATTATTGAACTGTTTTACTGCTTTTTGCACGTTGTTGTCAAGGTATTGCTTTTCAGCAGCCAAATAGGTAGTGTTATCTAATTCGGCATCAGTAACATCAATATAATCTAGTGTTTTTACCCAAGACGCATACTCATCTACGCGACCTAAATCGATATAAATTAAACGTGCAGTGGACACTGCTTGTACTGCTTCTTCAGAATTTGGATAGTCTCTTGCTACTTGTTTAAACTTAGCCAAAGCACGCTCGTTGTCATTTTCATTGTAATACGACAACCCTTGACGCAACAAGGATTTTGAGATAAATACCGAATTTTTATACTCAGCATTTAACCTATCATACATTTGCATTGCTTTGCTAGTGTTATTTGCTTTTACGTATGAATTTGCAAGCTCGTACATAGCGTCATCTCGTAAAGACGATTTTGGATATCCATTGATGAAGGCTTCTAACTCTTCAATTTTCTTTGAAGCTTGCCCAACATAACCATAACTCATTGCTTTTTGAAAATATGGGTAGTCCGATTCGATCTCGTTAATTTCGATAGCCTTATTGTAAGAACCAATTGCGTTGTTATAATCGGTTGATACAAAATAGCCATCACCAAGCCTTAAGTAAGCATCGTTTACTCTTAGTTTATCATCGCTATTGGTATTGATAAATTTTTGAAAATGCTCACTAGCTTTACTGTAGTTTTTAAGTTTGAAATAGGTATAGGCGAGATTATAGTCGATGTTTTCAATTTCAGGTGTTGTAGCAGATTCTGCACTTTGCTGAAACCGTTTTAAGCCAACTAAAGCATCGTTATAGTTGGTTAAATGATAATCTGTTTCTGCTTTCCAAAATGTAGCTCGCGCAGTAAATTTTGGGTCTTTAGCCTCGTCAATCGACTTTTCAAAAAGTGCTCGAGCTTCGTTATAATTTATAGTGTTATACACTTCAATTCCTCTGTAAAACGCTACTTTTTGATAAGCAACTCTGTTTTCAAAACTTCGCTTACCTTCTAATAGTTTTAGAGCTTCTTCGTAATTTTTTGAAGTAATGTATGAGTCAATCAATAGAGTTTCAATTTCCTCTTTGTAACCTGTATCAGGATATTTATTGAGATAACCAGTTAAAACTTGTGGAACCGATTGATAAGGGTTTCCTATTTCATAACTTATTTTGGCATAATTTAACCAGGCATCTTCCTGAATTTTTAAATCAAAATCCATTTGAGAGGCATTTCTAAAGGCAT
Source organism: Meridianimaribacter flavus (assembly GCF_004366715.1). Classification (GTDB taxonomy): domain Bacteria; phylum Bacteroidota; class Bacteroidia; order Flavobacteriales; family Flavobacteriaceae; genus Gaetbulibacter_B; species Gaetbulibacter_B jejuensis. The sequence continues at coordinate 911,338 of NZ_SOQZ01000001.1, read as the reverse complement.
TTAAAGCTTCTTGTTTTTTGTCTAAGTTAATGTAGCTTTCTCCTAAATGGTAATAGGCGTTTTGAGCAACACTATTATTTCCTCCTATGATTTTATTGAATTCTGAAATGGCTTTTTCAAAATCGTTTTGCTTGTAATAAGCATATCCTAGTTGGTAGTAATCTGTATTATTCCACTTTCCACGTTTGCCTTTATAGGCTTGTAAATAAGGAATTGCTTCAGTGTACTGTTCTAAATTAAAATAACTTTCACCTATAATTTTTGAAAGTTCAGACACTTCATTGTCATCACTATTTGGTAGTTGTTCTTTAGCAAGTGAAATGGCTTTTTCAAAATTTCCAAGTTTGAAATTTAAATCGGCTTGGTAATACGATAGTTTCTCTTTGTATTTTTCTTCATCACTTACTTGATCAAAATACTCGTTAGCAGTATCATAATCATCACCTTCGTAAGCCATAAACCCGATATAATACTTAGCTTGCGAGCCATATTCTTCAGAATTCACAACTCTATTTAAATATTTTTGGGCTGAAGTTTCGTTGTCTGTAGAATATAAAGCGTAGCCGTAATTAAAGTTAAATCGGTCTCTTTCAGAACGCGCTATACTGTTTTCATCTACCTTTTCGTACCATTTTCTTGCATACGCATATTTTGCATTATCGAAATAATAATCTGCTACATCTAAGAATGCAGTGTTTCGCTTTGTACTTGTTGGGTAAGTGTCTACAAAATCTTGAATTAAATCATCGGCATTTTGCTGATTTAAACGCACTGCACAATTTGCTATATAATAGGCACAATTAGACTCTACCTGCTCGTCTTGGGTTTCATCTTTAATTTGGTCAAACGCTGACTGTGCTGCTTGGTACTGCTTGTTATTATACAGCGTTAAGGCTTTTTGATACGCTACCAAATCGTTAGTATAGGTTGCCGATTGTTGCGCTTGTATGTATACGTTTAGCATTAGAAAACTTACTAATACTACTAATTTACTATTAGTCATTAAGTTCGTTGTTTTGTTGATGTTCAAAGATAAATCAATATCAAATTTATAACGCCAGAAATTATTTATAATTATAAAGAAGTTATTAAATACTAAAAAAAATATTTGGGAGTTTATAATTGCAGCCTTTTAAAAGTGTTATTAAAATAATACATTTACAGCACTTAAATAAAAACTACTCTTAAATGTCTGAAACTATTTTACAATTAAAAGATGTCTCTATATACCAAGGAGACAGTATGGTGTTGAGCGATGTGAATTTTGAAATGGTTAAAGGTGATTTTGTTTATCTTATTGGTAAAACCGGAAGCGGAAAAAGTAGTTTTATGAAAACGCTTTATGGCGACTTGCACCTTACAAAAGGCGAAGGTTCTATTGTAGATTTTGACTTAAGAACACTTAAAGAGAAAGACATTCCTTTTTTAAGAAGAAAACTAGGTATTGTTTTTCAAGATTTTAAATTGTTACCTGATAGAACTGTAAACGGAAACCTAGAGTTTGTTTTAAAAGCTACAGGCTGGAAAGACAAAACCGAAATTAAAGAACGTATAGAAAAAGTGCTGGATAAAGTAGGTATGAAAACCAAAGGATTTAAGTTCCCTCATGAGCTTTCTGGTGGTGAACAACAACGTATTGCTATTGCTAGAGCACTTTTAAACGATCCTGAACTTATACTTGCCGACGAGCCAACAGGAAATCTTGATCCTCAAACCAGTATTGAGGTTATGGAAGTTTTGCAGGAAATCAACAAAAACGGAAATACTATTTTAATGGCTACTCACGATTATGCTTTATTGCTAAAATATCCTAGCAAAACTTTAAAGTGTGATGAGAACAAAGTATTTGAAGTAGTGCAAAGACGTGTATAACTGCCTAAAAAAAATCCTAAAACGTATTGTACCCAAAAGGTTCTTGTTTAAAAACGAGCTCGTTTTTAGACGCTTTTATGGTTTGTTTTATCGCGGAAAAAAATTTCAGTGTAATGTATGTTCCAACAACCTAAGCGCTTTTGTTAACTATAATGGCAGAGATTTAATCTGTCCGTTTTGTGGTAGTTTGTCAAGAAACAGAAGGCTATGGCACTTACTGGAAGCAAACAAAGCCATTAAAGGTAATGTGTTACATTTTTCGCCTTCAAGAAACATATACCGAAAATTAAAATCTAATCCTTCAATACACTATTACAGTTCTGATTTTGAGAACCAGTTTATTGCTGACTATAATTTTGATATTACCAACATTTCTTGCAAAAATTATATGTTTGACACTATAATTTGCTACCATATACTTGAACATATTATTGATGATAAAAAGGCGATGTCAGAAATTTATAGAGTTTTAAAGCCCAAAGGAAAAGCTTTCATACAAACTCCTTTTAAAGAAGGTGCTATTTATGAAGATTATTCAATCACTACTGAAGAGGCAAGAAAAGAGCATTTTGGACAAGAAGATCATGTTAGAGTATACTCAGTAAATGGATTAGTAAAAAGACTGGAAGATGTAGGTTTTAAAGTTGACATACTAACTTTTGAAAACTCCAGTGAATCAATAAGAAATGGTTTTAAACCTGAAACCGTTTTAGTTGTTTCAAAATCCTAAAAACCAAGCCACTTAAACAATCGACCAAACCATCCAGATTTTTCTATTGAACTTTATCCTAATTGAAATTCAATTTCAAAACTCTATATCAAAATATAAATTATTGTTTAGTTTTGAAACATTATAATTATCCACATGAGTTACTTAACCAAAAGACTTACTAAAAAACATCAATGGAATAAACTCTTTAAACAACGTTTATCTGAGCCATTACATTTAAACCTAATTGCGCTTTTTGTTTTTCTTTTTGGTTCTTTTAGAAAAAAAGTAGCTTATGATTTAGTTATACGTCCTCAATATGCCTATGGCATTTTAGAAGCTGCAATTAGTGCCAAAAAACTAGGCTTCACCACTATTTCTGTAATTGAATTTGGTGTAGCTAATGGAGGTGGATTAATGAACATGATTGAAATTGCAAAAAAAGTGACAAAATCCACAGGTATTAATGTTGATATTTATGGCTTCGACACAGGAACTGGAATGCCTGACCCTGTCGACTTTAGAGATCACCCTGAATACTACAACACTGGCGATTTTCCAATGAACAAAGCTGCACTAGAAGAAAAAACAAACGGAAAAGCAAAGCTGATTTATGGTCCAATAAAAGACACATTGGAAACGTTTAAAAAATCATTATCTGAAGACTGTCCTATCGGGTTTATATCTGTTGATGTTGATTATTATAGTTCTACCAAAGAAGTTTTAGAACTTTTCACTGCTAAAGCCCATAGTTTTTTACCGCTTACACATGTTTATTTTGATGATATTTTTATGCCTCATCACAATGACAAATGCGGTGAATTGTTGGCCATAAAAGAGTTTAATGATATTAACCCTTACAGAAACATATCTTATCATCGTTTTTTTGAAAATCAACGCATATTTAAAAATGCCAATTGGGTAAAGCAAATGTATTACTTTCATGTGCTAGACCATGACTACAGATCTAAACTAAAAAGAAACCGCAAAGCATATGTTTTAGATAATCCCTATTTAAAATTTGAAGGAAATAAAAAACAGTTCGATTAATTATCTTTTTTATAAATATGAGGGTTTTTTCTAATTCCTTTTTTAAATACTTTTCTAACAAACATTCTCATACTTGCATCTATATCTAAAACAATATTTTTAAGTGTATCTCCTGGTCTTCCTCTAAATTTTGTGACATGAAATTTATCAGTCTTCTTTAACGACTCATCGCTAAAATAATAGTTTGATATACAACATCTACTTCTATCAACAGTTACTTGATTAACTGAATGCCATGATAAATCATGAGTAGCCATAACTGCTAACCTGTTAAATTTACTTTCTATAAGTATTGGTTCTTTCTTAGGTCCATTAGGCCAAAGTTCAAGATGCCCACCATTTTCTTTATCCCAATCAGGAGTTACATAATATAATAAATTAAGTACTCTCCAGCGTTCACGTTCAGCATCGTGAGAATTATCTAAATGCGGATTTAAAAAATTGTCCTTTGCCATTAATGATAAACCACCTGCATAAAGAGACTCGTCTGCATATAAAGAATTTATACCACAAATTTCACCAATTAACTCAACTACTCTTTTGTCTTGAAACGCATAGATAACATTTTCTAAAAGCTGATTGTGCTTATTCATTTGCGCAGACACATACTTATATTCTCTAATGCTCTTAAGACATTTCATTTCAGACTTATCAGGAAAAACCTTAAAACATTCTTTTACTAAATTCTCAGGTAACAAATCATCAATAAAAAAGTACCCTATTTGCTCTTTTGAAGTTAAATAGGATTTCTTTATTTCATCTTTTTCCTCAAGAATTTTATTATAAATAAGCTTTGAAATTTCCTCAGTACTTAGAACTCCCATAAAAAACATTTTTCAGTTGCAATTTAAACCTTTTCAGTTAAAGCCTTATTTAAAGCTTTAAAAAAATGTATTTTTAAACTCTATTTTTATGTATCAATGATTTCGGTATTAATTCCTATATATAATTATAACATTGTTGACTTAGTGAACAGGCTTCATAGTCAATTAACTAAAGTCAATGTTGCTTTTGAAATTATTTGTATTGATGATGCTTCAAAAGAGAGTTATACCAAAAAAAATTTACAAATTAACAACTTACCATATACCAATTTAATTGTTTCTGAAGTTAATAATGGAAGAGTAAAAACCCGTCAACTGCTAAGCTCAAAAGCCAAATTTGAATGGCTTTTATTTTTGGATGCTGATGTTTTACCAAAAAGCGATGATTTTATTTCAAAATATTTAGAGTTCTTAAACAAAGAATACAAAGCTATTTATGGTGGTTTTGCTTATTACAAAACAACACCAGAGCCACAATTCATGTTGCGATGGAAATATGGAAAAAAACATGAAGAAGTCGATGCTCAAATTAGAAATAGAACACCTTATAAAGTCATCATTTCTGCAAATTTTTTAATTACTAAAACTTGCTTTAATCACATACATTTAAAAATTAAAGATGAAGGCTATGGCTTTGACAACTACTTTGGTGCATTACTTAAAGAAAACAACATTAGCGTTTATCACATAAATAACGAAGTCTATCATTTAGGAATTGAAAAAAGCGATACTTATCTAACAAAAAAAGAACTTGCTGCTGAAACATTACTTAAACTAGACCAAGAAAACAAAAACATTAAACATGATAACAACTTACTTGCTCTATTTCTAAACTTAAAACGTTTTTATCTTCATTATATTTTTGCTTTATTTTTTAAGCTTTTCAAAAAAATAATGAGACAAAACTTGTTAAGCAACAACCCGTCAATTACATTGCTTCAAACCTATCGCATATCTTATATGTGTTATAAATACTTAGCATAATTTATGACACCCTATTTCTCAATAGTAATACCACTTTACAATAAGGAAAAGCACATTGCGCAAACCTTAAAAAGTGTAATTAATCAATCGTATAACAACTTTGAAGTTGTTGTAGTGAATGATGGCTCTACTGATAAAAGTTTAGAAGAGGCAATCAAAATAAATGATGATAGAATTACGGTTTATAGTATTGAAAACAGAGGTGTTTCGTATGCTAGAAATTATGGAATTAAGCATGCAAAATCTAACCTTATCGTTTTACTTGATGCCGACGACCACTGGAAGAGTCATCATCTAGAGGATTTAAAATTACTCTATGAAAAATTCCCTGATTGTGGCCTTTACGCTAAAGCATACACAAAACGTAAAAACGGAATTAATCTAAAATCAATATATAAAAACATACCTCAAGAAAACAACTGGAAAGGTATAGTTGACAATTATTTTAAAAGCAGTTTAGCCAATAGTATAGCTTGGACCTCAGCAGTTATGATTCCTAAAACAACTTTTGAAAAAGTGGGATGTTTTAATGAGTCTCTTAACTCTGGTGAAGATACTGATTTATGGATAAGAATTGCTCTTAAATTACCTGTTGCTTTTTACAACAAAGTGAGTGCAATACATTTATTAAATGCTCAAAATAAAATCACAAAAACTAAACTAAGCGCTAGAAAACACATTGATTTTTCTACCTATGACGAAGCTACTAAAAACAATATTGATTTAAAAAACTACATTAACCTGAATTGGGTTTCAATGGCTTTACAGTACAAAATTGAAGGCGAAAAAGCCCTTGAAAAAGATATAAAGTCACACATTGACTATAACAGTATTAGTAATCTCCAAAAACTTCTATTGGCATTACCTAAATGGATTGTTATTTTAATTTTAAAATGCAGAAATTTAATACAGCGATTTATTGACCTAAGGATTTTTAGATAATTTAAATGTATCGTAATCTCTTATATAATCAGCCTCATCAAACTCACCAGAAGACAAGACCAAACATACTGCTCCAGATGAAAAATTCTCAAGTTCTCTCCAAACTCCACTAGAAATCAAAAGTCCTTGATTAGGTTTATTAAGCATAACTCTGTGTTTATCTGTTCCATTATCTAAAATAACCTCAAAACTTCCACTCAAGGCCACTAAAAATTCTAATTGCTCTTTGTGAGAGTGTCCTCCTCTATATGCTCCGCTTGGCACATCATATAAATAATACACACGTTTTATCTCAAAAGGCACACAGTTTTTTTCAATAACTGAAAGGTTTCCTCTTGGGTCTTCTATTTTTGGAATGTCTATAAGCTTAATTATCATAAATTCTATCTATATCACCAGATGCTTTTAGCTTTTTATATTGTTGTATGGCTTGCAGTCCTATTATAAATTTATGTGGAATTTCTTTGAATTTAATATACTTATATCTCCACATATACAAAGTATATTTCAACAACCAAAGGTAACTTAAATTACCTAGATAGCGTTGTCGCAATGCAGTTTTGGCAGCAAACGCATTATCACTTCCCATTAAAACTCCTGAGCTTATGTTTGGATGCATTACAATAGTCACACCTTTATGTTGCATTTGTAAGCCTTTGTCAAAAGCATTTCTTAAAAACACATACTCTGTTTCACCTTTAAATGTTGAACCAACTCCAAAATGGTGATTAAACAACACTTTATGCTCTTTAAATACTTTTCTTTTAAACGTGATAACCCAAGTAAAAATCTTTTTTAAGGATTTTTTATTATGAATACCCTCAGGAAAATAATTTGTATATAAATTTCCATCTTCATTAATAGCCTCAAAAGAAATCATATCAGCATTAGGACACTCTTGATAAGCATTAATAATGGTTTGCTTTAAATTGGGCTCGTAAACAATATCATCATCGGCCATCAAACAAACGTCTGCAGTCGCATTCTTTATTGCTAAATTTCGACTTGCAGGAGAGCCTCTTTCTAAAGAATTAATGACTTTGACATTAGAAAACGGCGACGATAAAGTTTTATCTTCTATAGTTTGGTTAACTATAATTATGTCAAAATCTTTGAGGTTATTTTTGGAAAACATTGGCTTTAGGAAATCGAGATTTTCCCTAAACATCGTTGAGATTAAAATTTGTAAAGTCATCGATTGTGTTTAAATAGCCTCTATGTAAAGGTATTTCTTATTTTTGCCTTAAAAGTAGTGTTTTTATGCGAATATTATTGATTGGTGAATACAGTAGACTTCACAATTCTTTAAAAGAAGGTTTAACCGCTTTGGGGCATGAAGTATTACTAGTTGGTAATGGTGACGGATTTAAAAACTACCCTGTTGACATTAGGTTAGACCACTCCTTTCATAGTAAATTCCTTAAAAAAATTAAAATTGGTTTCTATAGACTCACCTCTATTGATATTGGGTCTTGGGAAATCTACTTTAAAACACTTTTAATCAACAAAAAACTAAAAGGTTTTGATGTGGTTCAACTTATTAATGAATCGTCTATTAAAGCCACTCCTAAACTAGAAATCAAATTTTTAAAGCGCATTTTAAAGCAAAATAAAAAACTCTTCTTATTGTCTTGCGGTATTGACTATCAATGTATGAAATATATGATGGAAGGAAAATTTGAATACAGTATTATGAGTCCTTATTTAGAAGACAAATCGCTTTTTGAGCTTTATAAATTTCAGTTACAATATCTAAACGAAGACTACACAAAACTTCACAATTTTATTTACAACAATAGTAACGGAGTAATTGCAACTGATATGGATTACCACATTCCATTATTAGGCAACAAACATTATTTAGGATTAATACCTAACCCTATTAATATTGAAAAAATAAAATATACTCCTTTAAAAGTTGATGATAAGATTAAAATATTTCATGGTGTAAACACAAAAGCTGTTGTTAAAAAAGGGAATCAATATTTTTCTGACGCCTTAAAAATCATTGAGAAAAAATATGGTGATAAGGTTGAAATAAAAACCACTTATAGTATTCCTTACAATGAATATATTAAGCTTTATGACGAATGCCACATATTACTAGATCAAGTTTATGGTTACGACCAAGGCTACAATGCACTTGAAGCCATGGCAAAAGGAAAGGTGGTGCTTACTGGAGCCGAAAAAGAGTTTGAGAAGTTTTATGACCTAAAACACCAAGTAGCTGTTAATGTTAAACCTGATGTTAATCAAATCGTTAATGCCTTATCTGACCTTATCGAAAACCCTGAAAAAATTATAATCATAAGTAAGAGTGCAAGAACTTTTATTGAAGACTACCATGACTATAAAAAAATAGCAAAGAAGTATTCTAATGCTTGGAGTAATAATTAATATTTTTTTTACTTAGATTTGAATGCTCAACAAACCACGATACAATATGGATTTAAACTTAATATCTAAAAAAGCAAAAATTGGTAAAAATGTTAAAATTGGTGCTTTTTGTATTATTGAAGACGATGTTGTAATTGGTGACAATACAGTTATAATGAATTATGTTGAGCTTAGAAATGGAACCATTGTTGGTGAAAATTGCTATATAGACTCTAGAGTTTCGTCCTCAGGAAATTGTACAATTGGAAACAATGTTATTATTAGGTATGATAGCATTATTGCTAGACAAGTTGTAATTGGTGACAACACATACATTTGCCCAAAAGTAATGACTAACAACCTTGATACTGAAAAAAAACAAATTGGTGGACCTAAAATTGGAGCTAATGTGTTTATTGGTACTAGTTGTGTTTTACAACACGGAATAAAAATAGGTGACAATAGTATTATTGGAGCACTTTCTTACCTAAATAAAGATGTACCTAATAATGAACTTTGGTTTGGAAATCCTGCTAAATACAAAAAAAGCGTTTAAAATTTACTCCTTAACTCTTTTGTGCTTTTTTAGCCTTTCTTTTTCAGACTCCCAATCTCTTGCATAGTTGTTTTTTATGAGTTTTGCTGGTTGACCTCCAATAAGAATATAACTCCCTAAACTTGTATAATCTTTATTACATATACTATTAGAAGCTACAACACAGTGATCTGGTGTTTTCGTATTTCCCATTATTGAGATTCTGTTTGAAAACGAATTATGATTTCCTATTTTAATTTTGTTCTTCATAGGGTAGTATTCACCTGTCTCTGTGTTCATCATAGGATGAGAATTTGTATCAATTATTTGCGATTCATACCCTATACCAGCCCAATTACCTAATATAATTTCTTTAGAACATACAAGCTTAACATCAGACCCTAAACAGCCCATAAAACCAAACTCGCAATACGCATCTTTATCAACACAAAAGAAAAAATCTTTTCCTATATGAGCATGTCCTTTAAAAACTAATTCGCCAGCCAAAAACAGTTCAGAAATACCTTTTGAAACACTCATTCTTTCAAATTTTTGCCCAAAACCTATCATTCCCCTTTTTATTGGAGCCTCAATACTTATTTTTCCTTTTAGATTAGAAAACTTAACTTTTCCATAAAAATATACAGGTAATTGTTTAGCTATTTCAAAAGGAAACATTTTAAAATTAAAGTATAAGGTTTTAATCCAATTAATGGAGAAAAAGAACCTTATTCTATTCACCATTAATCTTAAATTAAAGTATATAATCTTTAAAATTTTAATCATCTTCACTACTAAACTTTTTCTTTATAAACATTATAAAATTTGTTCGTTTATTTAGCTCATTGAAGGTAAAAATACTAGAAATTAATATTATACCTCCTAATAAGAAAAACTTTAATATTCCAACTGTAAATAATAGAGCAGAAAAAGCCAAAGCACAAAACACAAAACAGATTGAAAAAGGCTTAAAAAAGTCTTTTAACATTTTAAACTGATACTTATAATTAAGAATTATATTAATAGCTATAGTATGTACTATATAATATAATAGATAAGAAATCCCTATTCCTTTAAGCCCTCCAAAATAATAACCAATAATACCAAAACCCAGTAACAACATATTAAAGAAAATCGAAGTTTTAATGAAGAGTTTTGAATTTCCTTTAGCTAGAATAATATAACCCATAGACCATGATATAGCTTGAAACAAGGTTGCCATCATTCCCCAAGTTATCATACCTTCTATAACCAAAAACTCTTTTGAATATAAAACCTTTATAATAAATGGAGCTAAGGTTAAAAAGACTATTATAATTGGAGTTAAAATTAAAACCGCTACTGTGGCTTGTTGAAAAACAGCAATTCCCATTTTTTCATGATTATTGATGGTAGCAGATAATCTAGGAAAATAATCCGTTCGCATTGCATTGAAAATAAGACCAACATAAGAATTGATAATAACAAAACCTGCTGTATAAAATCCAACTTCATCCACACCTCCAAAATGGCTTATAAATACCTGTAAAGCATAAAGTGTTACTAATGTTATTAGCCCTCTTAGGCTTAACATAAAACCTAAATTTAGCATTTGTTTACCCTCTTTGAACGCCTGTGAATTAGTGATGTTTTTCTTTTCTATTTTTATTTTATTTGAAAAAAACCAACTAAACAACAATCCACATACTGAGGTTACAATAATTGTAGGTACTATTGCATCAACCCTAAAAAAGTAATAAAGTGGCAATGCTATTAATAATCCTAAAAAGTTGCCATATACATTAGCCTTTGCTAAATACTTTAGCTTCCTCAAACCCTGCAATATAGCTAACTGACCACTAGACAATTGATTAAAAAGCAAAGAGACTGAAATCCAAATAAATGCTATAGTATATTCAAAATTTCCAAAGGCAATTTTACTTAACAAAGGAGACAAAATTATCGTCACCAGCATTCCAAACAAACCTGTAACCCAAACAATTCTTTTTAATGAAGTAACTATTGTCGGTATCCTATCAGTATCTTCATGCTCATTAGCAATTGAAATTTCCCTTACAGCAGTAACATCAATACCTAGTTTGGTAAACTCTCCAATAACTTTTAATGAGTTTGTTAACAACCCAATAATACCAACACCTGATGGTCCCAACCAAACTGCAATAGCTTTAGACCTAATAACTGAAATAATTATACTAAAAACCTGAACTCCTCCAAAGAGCGAAGTAGCCTTTAAAATTTGTCTGTATGATTGGTCATTATTAGCCATTTGTGTTCTCTAATCCAAAGACTTATCAGAATCCAACCCAAAGAGCGAACTTCCAAATATTAATAAAATAACACCATAATGCATTAAATAACTCACAAAATGCCCAATTACAGCTCCTTTAACACCAAAACTATCAATTAAGTATACACTAGATAGGTAAAGTACTATCGCCAAAAACACTTCAATAATTATAAAGTGAGTGAACATTTTTTTAGCAATAAACTGATATGCTATAACTATAGATAACACCTTTACAAAATCACCTAACAATTGCCATAAAAACAAGTCTTCTACTGGTTCAAAATCTTTAGAAAAAACAATTTGCACAATAAATGGTCTTAATAGATAAATAAGTATGAGACCAATACCAAAAATTGGGATTACGGATTTGTACAAACTAAACACTTCATTTCTAAACTCTTTTTTGTTATCTATCTCATTAAATCTTGGAAGGATATATAACGACATCAACGAGGTCACAAACATTAAATAATAATCTGATATTCTATTAATTGCCTCCCAATAACCTGCTTCTTTTATTCCTATAGAATCACTAATATAATTTCTAATCATAATAGAAATTAATGGTAATGCTACTGCCGAAACTAATGCCATAAGAGCAAAAGGACCTAGTTTTTTTAATATATCAATACTAACATTTGATATTTTAACCGAAGACACCAAACTACGTTGATTTATAAACCCAACAACAGTAATTAAAAAAATTAAAGAAGGTGCAATAACTGCAGAGACCAATGCTCCATCAATATTGTTTTGATAAATTAGTAGCAAGGTTACAAGTAACCCAAGAACTTGCCCAATTATATTTATAATCAACAGGATTTTATATTTGGCAAACCCATTCATTATTGAAAAGCTAAACATATTCAATGAATAAAATGGTAATGCTAGTGCCAATATTTTTATTACATAGGCATAATTATAATTGTCTGAAAATAAAAAGTTATTTACGGTTTCTGCATTGTAGTAACACAAGAAACACAATAGTATAGTGACTGTAAATCCAAGATAAAATGAAGTTGATAACACTTTACTCAGTTTTACTGCATCTTGTTTAAACTCTGCTATTGATTTTACCACTCCATTATAAAACCCTAAAATTGCGAGTGACTGAATTGCACTTAAGAAATTTCTTAAATTACCTATTAAAGCCATCCCTTCAACTCCAATAAAAACAGCAATAGCTTTGGATGTAAATAATCCTGCTAAAATTTTTGTGATTATAGTTGCTGAATTTAGATGAGCAACTTTAACCAACACATTGGTGTTTATATAATCGAATAACTTTTTCAATTAATAGGCATTTAATGTTTCAATAACTTTTTTAACTTCTGCATCTGTTATGACTGGACTCATTGGAATACTTACAACAGTATTATGAATGCTTTCAGTAATTGGTAAATTTAACTCACTGTACTTCTTAAACGCATGTTGTTTATGAGGCGCAATAGGATAATGAATAAGCCAACCTACACCATTATTAGTTAAATATTCAGTAAACTTTTTGCGTTCATTTACTTGAACTACAAACGCATGAAATATATGGTTTTTAGTAGCATCATAAAAAGGCAAGATAATCTTCTCATTTTTAATTCCATTAAGATATTGCTTAGCTACCTCTTGTCTTCTTTTATTTTCATTATCTAACCCTTTTAATTTAATACTTAAAAAGGCTGCTTGTAATTCATCTAGCCTACTATTACAACCTATAATTTCGTTTTTGTATTTTTCTTTACTACCATAATTTCTTAAAAGTCTGATGCAATTAGCGATGTCTTCATTATTGGTTGTTACTGCACCAGCATCGCCCAAAGCTCCTAAATTTTTACTTGGATAGAAGCTAAAAGCAGCAGCATCTGAAAGATTTCCTGCTTTAATTCCTAAATTATTTTCAGCTCCATGAGCTTGGGCTGCATCTTCTACTACAATTAAACCATGTGTTTTAGCAATAGCATTTATCTTTTCCATATCAGCCAATTGTCCATACAAATGCACTGGCATAATGGCTTTAGTATTAACTGATATGTGTTTTTCTATTTCTGAAGGAGAAATATTAAAAGTTTTAGCGTCTGGCTCAACAAAAACAGGCTTTAGTCCTGCTTCAATTACTGAGAGTATTGATGCGATATAAGTGTTTGCAGGTACAAGAACTTCATCTCCTAATTTCAATTTGCCTAAATGAATAAAAGACTTAAATATAAGTACTAAAGCATCTAATCCATTTCCTGTTCCTATACAATAATTTGTACCACAATATTCAGCATAGTTTTGTTCAAATAGGTCAACTTCTTTTCCTAAAATATATTTACCAGTATCAAAAAAAGTTTCTATATAGTTTTTAAAACTAGACTCGTATTTTTTATTTATACTTTTTAAATCTAAAAACGATATCATCATACCAATGGTAAATTTAATGTTTTATAAACTGAAGTATTGACAGAATATGTATTAGCTACTATTGTTCTAGCTCCACAACTTTCTTTCCAAAAAACCAATCCCTTATTTAGTTTTTTTCCTGCTTCTTCACTAGAAATATTAAAATCAAAACAACGTTTTCCTTTACTAAAATGGTTGATCATGAAATCATAAAGTAAATCAATACTACCTAATTTATTTTTTTCAGAATTACCAGACACATATTGTGGATGTATGGTTGTTTCTGTTAAGAACAGTGTTGTTCCTGCAACTATTTTACCTTCTTTGTAAGCATTAATTTGCTTTATATTTTTAGGAAAACGTGAAGCTAGCAATTTTATTTCGTCTAAAGTATGAACTGGTGAAGCGTTGTGTTTCTTTGAAAGGTTGGGTATTAAAATCTCATTCCAAAACTCTTCATAATTATTATCTATTTCAATGGAAACTCCATGACGCTTTGCCTTATTGATTCCCTCTCTTCTATTCTTTTGAAAAGGTAACTTATCATAAAAATCAATTATCATTAACGCATCTCGATGTACTAGTTCTGCAGCTGCCTTATACATAAAATACTCTAACTCATCAGATGGCTGTTGATTGTAAAAAGGAGGAATAATTTTTATTTCTAATCGTGTACATTCATTAGTATTTAAGTACTCTAAAAGGCTTTTAAAAATCTCAAAACTTTCTAATAATTTAGATTTCTTAGAAAGCAACAAGCCTCCATATGTCAACCCTTTATGTGAGTATACTACTGAATCTTTAATGTGAGCAGGTAATAACGCAACAACATTGTCATCCTTAAAAACCAATAAAGAATAATCCTCAAACCTATCTTGATGATACTCCATAAAATCTCTATGAAATAAAAAAGTAGCATTCTTTGAATGCTTAACAAAAGCATCCCAAACAAGTTTATATTCTGGTTGGTATTTAACTACTTTGTAAGTGCTCAATGTGTAAGATTAATCTCTAATAATGTCATTATCATCTGGCTACCAAAATACAATAATTTTTAGTCTTCAAGTTACATTTATACTCAATTATTCTATATTTATACTCTAAAATCAAGACCTTGATAGTAAAAATCAAAAAAAGTGAAAACAAGCTACTTCTAATAGTTTATTTAGTTGTTTTCTTATATCTGATTTTTCAACCTGCTATATATTCTCCTGATACTCGCAGCTATCTAGAGGCAATGCCATACAGACATCTTGGATATGTAATTTTTATTAAATGTTTTGATTTATTTTTTAGCGGTAAAGTTTTCAATGTTTTAGTTATTGCTTTTCAAGCTATTTTTGGGCTTTTAGCAACATTTGTTTTTTACACCAAGATTTCAAAACTGATTGCGTTTAACTTAATCACTAAAATAGGATTATTCGCTTTTCTATTATTTCCTTTTTTTCCTCCATTAGAAGTTGCTAACAATATTTGTTCCGAAGGTTTGAGCTACCCTTTATACTTACTTTTTGTAGCTTTTGGGATAGATTTTTTCTTTACAAACACAAAGTCCTTTAAGTATTTCATTGTAGTATTTTTATTATTGGCGTTAACCAGAGGGCAATTTATTATTGCTATAGTCCCTATTGCTTTTATGTATATTTTGAAACATAAAAAAACACTGTTTAAAAAACCACATTTAAATAGATTTATAGTTTTACTACTATTACCTGTAGTAGTCCTTTTAGCTGATAAAAGCTACCACAAATTAAAAGATGGCATTTTTATGTCCACTCCTTTTAGTTTTGTAAATATATCTACAGCTGCATTTTATGTATCTGAAAAAAGTGACTCCAACCAACTTACTGGAAATGACAAAAAGGTATTTGATATTTGCTACAACAAACTAGATAAGCAAAAGCTTTTATTAACTAACCAAAAAGAAGGTTCTTACAAAGATTACTACAGTTTTTTTCATAATCATATTCCTAATATTTGTAATAGAACAGTACATTATTATGGTAGAGCCTTTTTTTTGAAAGACGAACTATCTAACTCAACCCATTTAGAAATAGCTCAAGCACATTTATCTATAGAAAATACATTACGAAATATTTCATTTTCACTAATTAATCAAAATTTCAACAAATGGCTTAACTTGTTTTTTGCCAATTTAATTCATGCGTTCAATGGCATAGTCATACTTATTGTTATTGTTACCGTATTTTTATTAAGCCTAATAAAACTATTTACAAGTAATAACAACAATTATTATTTGTTATTCATGTTGTCTGCATTAATACTATCAAACACACTTTTAGTTTGCTTAGCAAGCCATTCAATTATTAGGTATTTATTCTATAATTACGCTTTGTATTTTTTAATATTCATTATTCTATTTAAACAAATTAAACATGGAATCAAACATTGAATTATCTATAGTAATGCCATGTTTAAATGAAGCAGAAACTTTAGAAGTTTGTATCACTAAAGCACAATCATTTATAAAAAAACATAATATTAACGGAGAAATTATAATTGCCGATAATGGCAGTACTGATGGTTCTATTGCTATTGCTCAAAATCTTAATGCTAATGTTGTTCATGTAACAAACAAAGGTTATGGAAGCGCTTTAAAAGGAGGTATTGATGCCGCTAAAGGAAAATATATTATTATGGCTGATGCTGATGACAGCTATGACTTTGAAGCTTTAGATCTTTTTATACTAAAACTTAGAGAAGGTTATGATTTAGTTATGGGTAACCGATTTAAAGGTGGTATTAAAAAAAACGCGATGCCTTTTCTTCATAAATACTTAGGCAATCCTGTACTGTCGTTTATAGGTCGTTTATTCTTTAATATTAAAATTGGTGATTTTCACTGTGGTTTAAGAGGTTTTTCAAAAGAAGCTTATTTGAAGATGAATTTGAAAACAACAGGAATGGAGTTTGCCTCTGAAATGATTGTAAAATCAAAGCTTAATAACTTATCGATTACAGAAGTCCCAACAATTTTACATAAAGACGGTAGATCTAGACCTCCTCACTTAAACACTTGGAGAGACGGTTGGAGACATCTTAGGTTTTTAATGCTTTATGCTCCTAACTGGCTTTTCTTATACCCAAGTATTTTATTAATGCTCTTAGGGTTTACAACATCTACATTGCTCGTTATAAAACCTGTTCACATCTACAATATTAGTTTTGATGTGCATACACTACTATACACAGCAAGTATCTTTTTAATTGGATTTCAATTTTTTGTGTTTTATGCTCTCACCAAGATTTTTGCTGTTGAAAATGGGCTTTTACCTAAAAGTAATCGTTACAACAAACTGTTTAAATATCTTAATTTAGAATCTGGTTTAATCGTTGGGAGCCTGTTGTTACTATTAGGATTGGGTTTAAGTGTCTACGGAACTACAGTTTGGAAGAATTTGAACTTTGGAAATCTAAATCCGTCTGACACATTGCGTATTGTAATTCCTGCTGCATTTACAATATTACTAGGCATACAAATTATTTTATTTAGTCTGTTTTTTAGCATTTTAAGTCTAAAAAGTCAAACTCAAAAAAACGAGTCAGTTTAATTTTTCAAAAACAAATAAGTTGTTTAAGCCTAACTGAAATTTTTTATGTTTCACCAACTTAAAGCTTTGTTTATCAAGCAAATCAAACACTTCTTTAATTTCAAAACCATAATGTTCGTCTAGAGACATACCATCAATTAATCTTAGCTTAGATAACACAACAAGTATATGATCAACCAATGGAGATGGAACTGTAATTATTACTCGTCCTTTAGGTTTTAAAAACTTATCAAATTGACTATTAAATTGCTTTTGTTCTTCTCTTGGAATATGCTCTAACACTGCTAACATCACAATACAGTCAAATGTTTCATTATCAGGAATAGCTTCAGGGAATTTTCCTGACAAAAGTGTATGAATTCCTTTTTTAGAATCGTTTTTCAACAAAGGATCCAAACCTACACTAGCTTGAATATTTTTCTTCGCTAGTTTCTCAAACAAACACCCATCAAAACATCCAATATCCAATATCTTGTCGTTAACTCTAACATATCGACTAGCTACATTTATTCTATAATCTCTTAAAAACCTATCAAGAAATTTCATTTATAATCTTTAAAAGTAATTGCTCAATTTAATTGTAATAATTTGAACAAACTATTATTTACTACTATTAAATAAAAAAGGAACTCTTTTTATAGAATTCCTTTTTTAAAATATATCAGTAATTATTAAATACTCTTGCTTCTCTTACGCTCAACTTCAGTCAATAAAATTTTACGTAAACGTAAGTGATTTGGTGTTACTTCTACGTATTCGTCTTTTTGGATATATTCCAAAGCTTCTTCTAACGAAAACTTAATAGCTGGAACAATTTTAGCTTTATCATCGGCTCCAGAACTACGTACGTTACTTAGCTTTTTAGTTTTTGTAACGTTAACTACCATATCGTCTCCTCTAGAATTTTCGCCAATAACTTGACCTTCGTAGATATCTTCTCCTGGATCAATAAAAAACTTACCTCTTTCTTGTAATTTATCAATAGAATAAGGAATTGCTGTACCTTTTTCCATAGACACTAAACTTCCGTTTTGACGCTCAGGAATACCTCCTTTTATCGGTTGATATTCTTTAAAACGATGTGCCATTATAGCTTCTCCAGCAGTAGCAGTTAATAATTGGTTACGCAAACCAATAATACCACGAGAAGGCACAATAAACTCACATACCATACGCTCACCTTTAGCTTCCATGCTTAGCATTTCACCTTTTCGCATGGTCACCATTTCTATAGCTTTCCCTGAAACCTCTTCTGGTAAATCAATAGTCATTTCTTCAACTGGTTCACATTTTACACCATCAATTTCTTTGATGATTACTTGTGGCTGACCAATTTGAAGCTCATAACCTTCACGACGCATCGTTTCGATTAATACTGAAAGATGCAATACACCTCTACCAAAAACCATAAATTTATCTGCACTATCAGTTTCTTGAACTCTCAATGCAAGGTTTTTTTCAAGCTCTTTGGTTAAACGTTCTTTAATATGACGAGAGGTTACAAACTTTCCGTCTTTACCAAAAAATGGTGAATCGTTAATTGTAAACAACATGCTCATTGTTGGCTCATCAATAGCTATGGTTTTTAAACCTTCAGGGTTTTCAAAATCGGCAACAGTGTCTCCAATATCAAATCCTTCTAAACCAACTAATGCACAAATATCTCCTGCCTCTACAGCGTCTACTTTTTTACGTCCTAATCCTTCAAAAACATGAAGTTCTTTTACTTTAGATTTTACAACTGAACCATCTCTTTTTACTAGTGAGATATTTTGTCCTGCTTTAAGCTCTCCTCTTGTTAAACGACCAATAGCAATTCTTCCTGTAAACGATGAAAAGTCTAAAGATGTAATTAGCATTTGAGTAGTTCCTTCTTCAATTTTAGGAGAAGGTATATGCTCAATTACCATGTCTAACAATGGTTCGATATTTTCGGTTTGTTTTTTCCAGTCTTCGCTCATCCAGTTGTTCTTAGCAGAACCATAAACTGTTGGGAAATCTAACTGCCACTCTTCAGCACCTAATTCAAACATTAAATCAAATACTTTTTCATGAACCTCATCAGGTGTACAGTTTTCTTTATCAACTTTGTTTACAACCACACATGGTTTTAAACCTAAGTCAATAGCTTTTTGAAGTACAAAACGTGTTTGTGGCATAGGACCTTCAAAAGCATCTACAAGCAATAACACACCATCAGCCATATTAAGCACACGCTCTACTTCACCACCAAAATCGGCGTGACCAGGAGTATCAATAATATTTATTTTGGTATCCTTATAAGTTACCGAAACGTTTTTTGAAGTAATTGTAATACCTCTTTCACGTTCTAAATCATTGTTATCAAGAATTAAATCTCCTGTATTTTCGTTTTCACGAAATAACTGACAATGGTACATAATTTTGTCAACCAAAGTAGTTTTTCCGTGGTCAACGTGAGCAATGATTGCAATGTTTTTAATACTAGCCATAATGACGTCTTATTTTAAGCGTGCAAATGTACGCTAAAATCTTTTGTAAAATACATCTATACAGATAATTCTTTAATGTTAAAGAAAAAATAACCTTGAGTTATAAAAACAGCCTCCTATGAAATTCAAAAAACTAATTTTCAGCAATTTAAAAACAAACCACACATTTTAACACTTAAGGAGTCGTTAGTTAATTAAATGTTATAGTCCATCTTAACCATAATTTCTGTTCGTATATTACGTTAAAGATTATGATTAATAGTAAATAGCCAATTTAACCAACTGTGCTATACATATTGGTGATTTTACATCTGAACCCTTAAATTAATACAGATGAAAATAATTAGCAAATATTCAAAATTTATCCCTTACCTATACTTTCTAGCAATAATTGCCTACTGGTTTACTGTTGTTAACCGTAGTGAAGGTATAAGCGCATATCCTATTTTACTGTTTGGTATTCCATTTTTATGGCAAGTACTAAAACCAAACCGCAAACTCAATTTTACATTAGGAATTACCTTTGTATGCTTGTCATCGTACATGATCTTAGCATACCTGTCTGATGTGCTTAACATTGTGTCGTTATCATACACTACCAAAAAGTTTATTTTGTATGGTGGCTTTTTAGCAATTGCCAATTTTATAATGGCATTATGGATTATAAGAAATAGTTTAAAAAGAAGCTTTTAAATGATTATCTTTGCTGCTGAAATTTTCAAACAAAAAGCAGATGAATCTTAACGAAGTTCCTAAACTAAAACACACTAATTCTGACAACTTTTTCTTGCTTTGTGGCCCATGTGCCATTGAAGGTGAAGATATGGCTTTACGTATTGCAGAAAAAGTGATTTCTATTACTGATAAACTTGAAATCCCTTATGTATTTAAAGGTAGTTTTAAAAAAGCTAACAGAAGTAGAATAGACAGTTTTACAGGAATTGGTGATGAAAAAGCTCTTAAGATTTTAAAGAAAGTATCTGAAACGTTTGATATTCCTACAATAACAGATATACATGAGGTTTCTGATGCTGTTATGGCTGCCGAATATGTTGATGTACTTCAAATTCCTGCTTTTTTGGTTCGTCAAACCGATTTAGTGGTTGCTGCAGCACAAACAGGCAAAGTGGTTAACTTAAAGAAAGGACAGTTTATGAGTCCTGAAGCCATGAAACACGCTGTACAAAAAGTTAAAGATTCTGGTAGCGACAAAGCTTGGATAACGGATAGAGGAACTATGTTTGGCTATCAAGATATGATTGTAGATTTCAGAGGAATTCCTACCATGAAGCAATACGCTCCTGTTGTTTTAGATGTTACGCACTCCCTTCAGCAACCTAACCAAAGTGTAGGTGTAACTGGTGGACGACCAGATATGATTGAAACCATTGCTAGAGCTGGAGTTGTAAACAATGTAGACGGTTTGTTTATTGAAACGCATTTTGATCCTGCAAATGCAAAAAGTGATGGTGCTAACATGCTACATTTAGATAATCTAGAACAATTGCTTACCAACTTAACTGCAATTAGAAAAACTGTAAACAGTCTTTAATTTTGGAACTTAAAATACGTCAAGCTACACAAGAAGACATACCTGAAATTACTTCTGTTTTCAGAGACACCATAAGAGCCATAAACTCTAAAGACTATTCTGAAAAACAAATACAAGTTTGGGCTTCTGGAGCAAATGATCTTGATAAGTGGGAAGACAGAATAAAAAACAACTACTTTATTGTTGCTGAAAATGAAGATCGCATTGTAGGCTTTGCTTATTTAAAAAACGGCAATTATTTTGACGGTTTGTTTGTTCATAAAGATTACCAACGTCAAGGTATAGCTATAAAGCTTATGCGAATTATTGAGTCTAAAGTCATCACCAATGGCTATGAGATAATTAAGTCTGATGTTAGCATTACTGCATTACCTTTTTTTGAAGACCAATATTATATTGTTGAGAAAAAACAAAAAAAGTCTTTTAAAGGACTCGTGTTTGAAAACTATATAGTTCATAAAGAACTATAGTTATTTCATAAATGACGAATTCTTAAAGGCTTCTACTTCTTTAAGGATACTAATAAAAATGTTGTCATCGATATTGTCAAGTTGTTTATAACGTAACGATTTAATCTTCTTTCGTTTTTCCGAAACTAAGCAATCTGCATGTTTTGTAATGTGGTTAGCATGCCAAAACCCAACATCAATATAATCTTTACTTTTATTGAGATAACAAATTGGTCTTGTGCCAATATAATAGCATGGAATTTTCCATTTATACTCCAAATGCGCCTCAGGAAATGTATGCTCTATTAATATTTGAACGTGCATTAATATAGACTTAAAAGGCTCTTGTTGGTTATAAATATAAGCTTCTGCTGGTTTCACTTGGTTCTAGTTTCATTTCAAAATTAACAAAAATTTATATCCAAAAACTAAAATAAATTTACTTACTTTGTAATTCAAAGTACTTTTATATGGAGTCAAAAGATTATTTAAAAGACATAAGCGAGATTAAAAACTTGATGAACAAGTCGTCTCGTTTTATTTCACTTAGCGGTCTCTCAGGGATTCTCGCTGGTGTTTACGCGCTTGTTGGAGCTGCAATAGCATATTATATTGTATCAAATTCGGTAAGAGGTTATCTTATTCTTGATGGTACTATCTTTAATATCTGTTTTGCAATTCTGTTAGGCGTTGCATTTTTAAGTATTGTTACTGGTATTTATTTAACCACAAAAAAAGCCAAAAAAAACAATGAGAAAATATGGGATAGTTCATCAAAACGCTTATTGCTAAACTTTTTGGTTCCGTTAATTACAGGAGGTATTTATATACTCATTATTTTAAAACAAGAACGTTATGGTCATACTGCTGCCTTAATGCTTATTTTTTATGGATTAGCATTAATAAGTGCTTCAAAATATAGTATTGGAGATATTAGATATTTAGGATTTACCGAAATAATTCTAGGTTTAATTTGTGCATTAATGCCTAGTTACGGGTTTTGGTTTTGGGTTTTAGGTTTTGGTGTAATGCATATTATTTATGGCACACTAATGCATTTTAAGTATGATAGAAAATGAAATTGAAACCGAAATACAAACTAAACCAAAAACATGATTGATGATTAAAAAATATCTAGGTTATCTATTTATTTTTGCATCTATATTTTTTGCATTTTATAGAGGAAAAAGGCAAGGCGAATTAGATTGTATTGATTTTAACGTGTTACCAATAATTGCTAATGCAACAACAATTATAGTTTGTGTTTCGCTCGTAGTAATAGGTGTGTATTTAATAAAGCATAACACAATTAAAAATTAAGATTCTTGCCTTAGCAAGAAAGTGATGAGCATAATTAACAACATAAATAAAGTTTTTGATCACCGAATTAGATTAGGCATCATGTCTATTTTAATGGTAAATGAATATGCCGATTTCAATACGCTTAAAGAGCTTTTGGGTACAACCGATGGTAATCTTGCTAGCCATACAAAAGCATTGGAAGCTGCAGAGTATATTAAGGTTGAAAAGCAATTTATTGGACGAAAACCCAACACACGCTACTCTACCACAACACTTGGTAAAGCAGAATTTAAAAAGCATATTGAAGCTCTCGAAAAATTAATTAACAAACAATAAATATATTTTTTATCAATCTACTTTGAAATTCAAAGTACTTTAAATACAAACAACATGGAACATCAACAAAAACAACAGAACAAATTTGGACATTGGATTAAAACTTCAATCACTGCCAGAATGCTAATGGTTGGCTTCTTGGTAATTATATTACTTATTCCGTTAGCGTACATCAATAGTTTAATTACTGAACGCTCCATGCGACAACAAGATGTAGTTAATGAAATCAATGAAAAATGGGGAAATGAAGTACTCGTTTATGGGCCTATTTTAAAACTCCCATACAAGACCTATTCTGAAACAAAAACTTACAACGACAAGACTAAAACCTATCTTACCGAGACCACTACACATATTAACTATGCTTACATTTTTCCTGAGAGTTTAGATCTCACTTCCAATGTAAATTCAAAAACCTTAAAAAGAGGCAACTTTGAATCTGCAGTTTACACAACTGCTATGGATTTTAAAGGATTTTACACCAAACCGCAACTTCAACTCAAAGACATAAAAGACGAAGATATTATTTGGGACAAAGCCACAGTACTTATTAAAACTTCAAACTTAAAAGGTATTAAAAATGAAATGAATCTTAAGCTTAATGATAGTAGTTACACGTTTGAAACCAACTTTAGCGATAATCCCAAAAACTATAGTGGTTATTTAGATGAGTTAGAATCTGGTTTCTTAAAAGAAAGCGACGTACCAAAATATGCCAACATCAATTTCAATTTTAGTATTGCATATAATGGTAGTAAAAGCATAAAAGTTGTGCCTATAGGAAAAACCACTACAATGCACATGAGCTCTAATTGGGCTGATCCAAGTTTTACAGGTAACTATCTACCTGATGATGAAACAAAAGAAATCACAAAAGACGGTTTTAAAGCCAACTGGAAAGTGCTTCATATCAATAGAGCCTTTTCGCAACAGTACCTTAACAAAATACCTAACCTCAACAAGTTTGCGTTTGGAACCAAGTTTGTTGTTATGGTTGATGAATATCAAAAAAGTGAACGTTCAGCTAAATATGGCTTTTTGGTTATTGGTCTTACATTTTTAGTGTTTTTCCTGATACAAACTATGAGTAAAATAAATATTCATCCGTTTCAATATTTAATGATTGGTTTAGCACTAACTATGTTTTACACTTTATTGGTTTCCATTTCAGAACATAGCGACTTTTTAAAAGCCTATTTAGTGGCAGGAATTTCGGTAGTTGCACTCATTACACTATACTCTAAATCAATATTGAAAACGTTTAAATTTCCATTATTTATTGGCTTGTCCTTAACCGCATTATACACGTTTATATACGTGATAATTCAGTTAGAAAACTATGCATTATTGGTTGGTAGCGTTGGCTTATTTATAATACTTGCTATTGTAATGTTTGTGTCTAGAAAAATTGATTGGAATAACGGTTAGTTTTATTAGTTGGTGAGTGAATCCTCGCTCCTCTTTCAATTTTTATTTTGAAATGAGCGAGGTTTCATTAAAACATTTTTATGATACAGAAATCAATACTAATAGGAAAACAATGTGCACTTTTAAGCTTTATAATTGGCACTTTTCTTTTTATGATTTTCTTTTTAGAACAATCAATGCTCTTATTAAAAACAGGAATCATTTACATTTTAGTATCATTTTTCATAAATGCTTTTGTTTTAATTCACTTAATATACTTAGCAATTTTTAATCCGAAAGAAAGAATAGATTTAGTACTAACTTGCGGAATTCTATTACTTAACATTCCTATTGTTATTGGATATATCTATTTACTTTCTATTTCTCTTTTCCCAACTAAATATTAGCGTTATGACACTAAAATTTAACAAAACATACTTTGCGTTTTTCACCTTACTTCTAGTAGTTGAAATTGCTATTGCTATCTTTTTAAAAGAAGGTTTTATTCGTCACACTTTTGGCGATTATTTGGTAGTTATTTTAATGTATACATGTATTAAAAGTTTTAGTAACATAAAGCCACTTGCTGCTGCAGTTGGTGTATTACTTTTTGCTTTTAATATTGAATTTTTGCAGCTCTTCAATTTGTTGGATGTCTTAAACTTAAGAGACAGTCACCTTGCAAAACTCATACTTGGTAGTACGTTTCACATTAGTGATTTAATAGCCTACACTCTTGGAGTCTTAACCATTTTATGCATTGAACATTTAAAAACATCAAAATCATGAACACCATAAAAAGCTTACTATTCAATCGTTTCAAACTTATTTTAATACTTACAGCTTCGTTAGCGTTAAGCATTGTTTTGTTAATGATTCGAGCTAAAATAACGCATTCCTTCTTCTTCCTATTTTTAGTATGGAATCTCTTTTTAGCTATCATTCCGTATGGTATCACAACCTATTTAAGCAGTATTTCTAAACCTAAAAAACTTGTGTTCGTATTTTGGTTTTTAGTTTGGTTGCTCTTTTTACCAAACGCACCTTATATTGTTACCGATTTATTGCACCTAAAAATAAGCTCAAACCCAATGCTGTGGCTAGACGTGTTACTAGTTACCTCATTTGCTTACAACGGTTTAATGCTTTTCTTTTTGTCTTTATCTGATATGGAAAAACTATTGCATCAGTATATCAACAAAAAGTACATTACATCAATACTGTTATTACTTTTCGGTCTTACTGCACTTGGCATTTATCTTGGTAGATTTTTACGCTATAATTCATGGGAAATCATACATCAACCTTCTGCAATATTTACTGATATTTTTGAAATCATTTTTAAACCCAATATTGAAGCTTGGGTATTTACAATAACCTTTGGTAGTTTTTTAGCGATTTCTTATTGGATGCTGAAAGTTTTAAAAGAAAAAGCAACCGTTATTTAACTATTCCAAACCATCAACATAATCCTGAAGGTATTTAAAACGCTCAGTCAATTGACCATTTTCAGTAATTTTTGCACGTTGCAATACACCATCAGCATCGTTGTTGTAAAATGCAGGTATCACATGTTCTAAAAACATATCACCAAAACCTTCACTTGCATCTTTAGGCAACTCACAAGGTAAGTTATCAACTGCCATTACTGTTATTGCACCTTCAGCGTTATAAGCTACTTCTTTTTCGGTTTGCGGATTATAACCGTAAAACGGATCTGCAATAGTAGAAGGCCTAATGGTTGAAGCCACTGGTCCATCAATATCGCAAGACACATCAGCAACTAGGTTAATTCTAAACGCTTTATCTTTAGCATCTTCTCTTGTGAATAAAAATGGTGCATTGTTACCATAAAAATGTCCAGCAATAAAGTAATCGGTTTGCTTAGCATAAGGCATAAAATTACTTTCATATCCTGATGGATCGTTGTAAAACTCATATTTATCACCAACCTTACCATCTTTACGTTTATTATACTCCATAACATCAACCATACAGTAAACTGGCTCAGTAAACTCTGAAGTTAAATACAATGCATCACTAACTTGTTTAATACCCAAATGGTCTAAAATTTCTTTAGCACCATAAGCTACTTTACCTGTACCAGACAGCAATATTTTTATATTAGGAATTGTAATTTTATCCAACTCTGCTTTGACTTCATCTAAATCGGCAAGGGTTTCAACTTTTGGTAAATCAAATAAATTGTCTCTTAAGCCCAAAGCTCTAAAACCGTTGTAAGCACCTACCAAACCTGCATAACGTCCAAAACCAATTAAACGTGCATTATCTTCTCTAACAATAGTTTCATGGTCATAAAGCTCTATATTTTTCTCTAAAATAGCTTTAAGCAATTTTCTATTATAAGGTTGTTTTTTTATGGTATGCGAAAAGAAAAAGTATTTTTTATTAGGAATTAAAGCCTCAATAGGCACTTCTTTTACACCTATCATCACATCACAATCAGACACGTCTTGAGACACATCAAACCCTTTTGAGGCATAATCCTTATCAGGAAAAACTCTAATATCTGAAGACTCTACCTTAAATTCTGATTTTGAAAACAAAGACTTTGCCTCAGCTAGTTTTTCTGGTGAAAATACAACACGTCTATCAGGTGGATTTTTACGTTCTTTAATGATTGCGAATTTCATATAAATAAGTATGTTATGATGATAACTGACAGTTTTGGTCAATTATAATATTGGTATAAAATTTGTACGAAAATAAGAGTAAAAGTAGGGTTATACAAACTTTTTAATAACTTTGCAAACTGTCTTTTTAAGACAATAAAGGGGTCGACTGGTTTTGACAGCGAGACTCATTAAACGGTAAGCACGTCGTGTAACGACCATGATACACGTAAAAGGCTAGGTCAACTTTTTAAACGGCGAGAATAACTACGCTTTAGCTGCTTAATCTGAATCATAGTAAGATCAGGCCTCGTCCTACAAGGTAGGAAAGCTAAATGTCTCCTGAAAGCCTTGGTTAATGGCGTTCTAATTAGAGGCATCGTAAAGATTAACTAAGATAGTGTAGCGCTTTGATGCACTTTCGAGATACAAAAGCTAAGTTGTAAGTAGGCTGTCTTTTGCCAGCTTACAATCGAAAAAACAATAACAGACTAAACGTGTAGAAAGCCCTTTAATAGCTTGTTTGGACGAGGGTTCGAGTCCCTCCGACTCCACAAAAAAACCGCTTATTTAAGCGGTTTTTATTATTATTTAAAATTATCTAATCCTGTTTTTAACCAATTGTAATATTCATCAACATTGGGAGTGTAACCCACAGGGTCAATAAGGTTTTCTTCATCATGACCCATCAACACATAAAAAGGCTGTGTATTGGTTTTATACTTTATGGTTTGGAACTCGCTCCATTTTTGCCCAATATATTTGAGTTTTTTACCAGGTCTTAATTGTGATTCTACGACTTCATCTTCAGGTAAAGGACGTTTATCATCAACATACAAGGATATAAGAACAATGTCATTTTTTAAAACATTTAGCACTTTATCTTTTACCCATACATTTTGCTCCATTTTGCGACAATTTACACAAGCCCAACCTGTAAAATCAATCATAACTGGTTTTCCTACTTTTTTTGCATAGGCTAAGCCTTTGTCATAATCATTGAATGCTAATATTTGATGTGGAGCCAATAAATGTGCGCCTTCAGGCAAGTCGTTATGATCACTTGACATAGCTGTACCTCCTGTTTTAGAGTTACCAACTCCATAAGGTGACTCGCTATAATCTAATGGAGGCGGAAACGCACTTATTAAATTAAGTGGTGCTCCCCAAAGTCCTGGTATCATATAAATTGTAAACGACAATGTTACTAAGCCTAGACAAAGTCTACCAACTGAAATATATTTTAAAGGTGAGTCATGTGGCAATTGAATTTTTCCGAACAGGTACAGTGAAAGCATCCCAAATACAGCTATCCAAATAGCTATAAATACTTCACGTTCTAACAAATGTAGTTGTAATACCAAATCGGCTTGCGATAAAAATTTAAATGCTAAGGCTAACTCTAAGAATCCTAATACAACTTTTACAGTATTTAACCATCCTCCTGATTTTGGCAGAGAATTTAACCATCCTGGGAATGCAGCAAACAAAGCAAATGGTAATGCAATAGCTAATGAAAACCCTAACATCCCAATCACTGGAGCTAAACCTCCTTTAGAAGCTGCTTCAACCAATAATGTTCCTACAATTGGTCCTGTGCAAGAAAAAGACACAATTGCTAATGCTAAAGCCATAAAAAAGATACCTATTATACCTCCTTTATCTGCTTGTCTATCTACTTTATTTGCCCAAGAATTCGGTAACACAATTTCAAAAGCTCCTAAAAAGGATAGTGCAAATACAATTAGTAATAAAAAGAAAATAACGTTAAACCATACATTAGTTGCTAGCGCATTTAAAGCATCAGCTCCAAAAATAGCTGTGATAATAGTTCCTAAAAGCACATAGATTACAACTATAGACAATCCATAAATTACTGCATTTCTAATTCCTTTAGACTTTGATTTGCTTTGTTTAATAAAGAAACTTACCGTCATTGGTATCATAGGGAACACACAAGGTGTTAATAATGCAAGGAAACCTGATAAAAAAGCAACAATAAAAATTGTAAAAAGTCCTTTTTGCTCTTCATTTTCAGGTTTAGATGAAGTTTTAGAAATAGTGTTTTCTTGCTTTACTTCTTCTTTGTCTTTAGGTATTTCAAAAATATTTTGAACCGTTTCTTCTTTTCCACTATTACTAGAAACACTTTCTGAATTTGACAAGTTAAACTCTAAATCGACATAACTTGGCGGTAAACATCTGGCATCGTCGCACACCATAAACTCTACTTCTCCTTTTACGATAGAGAGTTCGTTATTTAACACTTTGACACGTTGCTTAAACTCTGCTTTGTTTTCAAAAAATTTAATTTTCATTTCAAACACAGGATCATCAACAGTATGTCCTTCTTCTTCCTTAGTGTTTTCTAACAACTGAAAACCATCTTCTGTATAAGTAAATGTTGTTGGTATTGGACCATCATCTGGCACATTTTGGGAATATAAATGCCAACCTTTATCTATGGTGGCAATGGATACTAAATTATATTCGGTATCAGAAATTTTTTCAACTGAGGTTGACCATTTTACTGGTTCTAAAATTTGTGCTTGGGATGCAACAATAGGCATAATGAGCATCAAACAACTTAAAACGATGTTCTTCATTCTTTAAAAATTAGTCTAGTAGTTAGAATTAACAAATGTAACACTTGTGTTAGAATTATATTATAAAGCTTTCTTAAATCTGCTTAGTCGACGCTTCAATTTGATACTAACAAACCACTAACTGATAAAGACGTTAAAATTTTACTAATAAAATTTAGATATAAAAAAACCGAACGTAATGTTCGGTTTGGTGAATTAAGATTTGATTTCTACTTCGTAGCCTTCATGCTGCCATTTAGAAATGCCTCCATCGAGATCATATACTTTAACAAAGCCAGCTTCCTCCATTTTTTTTGCGCATTTTGCGCTTCTTCCTCCAGACTTACAATACAATATTACTGGTTTTGTTTTGTCTAGCTTTGTGATATCCTCATCAAAAGTTGGTGAGTTGTAATCTATATTTTGAGCAGTAGGTATGTTACCTTCTTTAAATTCTTCAGGTGTTCTAACATCTATTAATTGCACATCTTCTAATTCTAAAAGTGTTTGCATTTCTTCTGGTGATACCAGTTTAACATCGCTTTGCGAATCGTCTTTACAGCTTGTCACTGTAAATGTTAACATTAAAGTCAACACAATTAATACCTGTTTCATTTTTAATACAATTTAAAGTTATACTATATCACCTTCCCACTCGGTAATACCTCCAACAAGATTATAAGCATTATCAAAACCTAATTGATTCATTATAGCACAAGCTTGACCGCTTCTGTTTCCAGATCGACAATACACATAATAGTTTTTGGTTTTGTCAAGTTCTTCTACTTTTGAAATAAATTCTTGACCTCCATAAATATCAATATGCACTGCATTAGGTATTATACCTTCATCAACTTCGTCTTGTGTTCTAACGTCCAAAACCACAGCATTAGTATCCGCTGATAGTTGTTTTGCCCATTCTTCTTGTGTTAAATCTGCCATTTTTTAGTTTTTGATTATAACAAATTTAACTTTTCTTTATGATATAGACGAAAAAAAATCCAATCTGTTACAATTGGATTTTAATTTAAGCTTTAAAATGTATTTATTTACACTTTAATTGAGCATCCTATAGCTCTTGTTTGTGTTTCTTTAATTTCTTTTCCTTTTAATAATGCATCAACAGCATTTTCAACGTAGGTAGTATTTACTTGACTTGCGTCTTTATAGTTATCGTCAATAGCTCCAATGTACTTTACCTGATTCCCTTTTGCAGTTTTTTGTAGCACATATACATGTGGTGTTTTTGTCGCTCCATATTGAGGATAGATTTTTTGTCCTTCGTCAATTAAATAAGGAAATGTAAACCCTTTTGATTTTGCTCTGGCTTGCATAGCTTCCATATTATCTCCAGGTTTAACATCGGTATTATTTGGCATAATAGCTATAACAGGATAACCTTTATCAGCATATTTTTTGTCTAATTCAATAATTCTGTCCTCGTAAGCAACAGCATAAGGGCAAGTATTGCATGTAAATATTACAATGAATCCTTTAGCATCTTTATAATCTGCTAAAGACACCATTTTACCATCAATATTTTCAAGTTTAAAATCTGTTGCAATGTCACCAACATGATAACCATGGCCATCACCCACAGTTGTGAATGCTGAAAGTGATAACATAGCTACAAAAGCAAATACTAGTTTTAATGTTTTCATAGTGTTTTGTTTTAGTTTAAAAATTGTTTTAATTCGGTTTCTAGCTCGTCATAAGTAAACGATTTTTCGTAGAACTTGCGTTTATTTTTATTGAAAATTACTGTAGCAGGAATTGCTCCTGTCCAGCTTTCATCTACCTTAGGAATCCAAGAGTTAGCATCAGCATCGTCAAGCGCCACAACTTTAGATTGTAATTTCTTATCAACTATAAAAGGTTTAAGTTTTGATTCATATTTAGAAGGAAAATCTAAACTTATCAATATCACCTCAACATCTTTAGCTTTATATTCAGAATTTAATGTTTCAAAATAAGGCAACTCTTTAACACAAGGAGCGCACCACGTTGCCCAAAAGTTAACTACATAGGTTTTATCATCAGTAGCTGTTAGATATTTTTTTATACCATTAAAATCATGAACTTCTAACTCTAAGGTATTAGGAGTTTCAATTTGTGCTTCGGCAATAGCATCTTTTTTTTCCTCTTTACAGGAAAAACACAAGATCATTGTTAGTATTAACAGTGTATATTTCATATTATAAAAGTAAGCATAACACTGAAAAACCTTTAATCT
This sequence comes from Meridianimaribacter flavus, assembly GCF_004366715.1. GTDB lineage: Bacteria > Bacteroidota > Bacteroidia > Flavobacteriales > Flavobacteriaceae > Gaetbulibacter_B > Gaetbulibacter_B jejuensis. Next base: position 878,843 of record NZ_SOQZ01000001.1, on the reverse strand, counting down.
TTAACAAAACTTTATAGGGCTTAATTTAAATTAAAATGCTCCCACACAAATATTTCTACAAATAATTTGAAAAAATAATTTTCATTTCTATATTTGACCCAACAAACAAAAACATGAATACAATTTTAAATAATACTTGGTGGTGGATGTCTCGAAACTCAATTTTCGTGAACTAACCCTATTAATATATTTAAAACTAAAAATATCAAAAAGGCTTGTCATTCACGACAAGCCTTTTTTAATTTATTTACCAATGAAAACCTTTAGCCTTTACACACATTATAAAAAAATTCTTGCCGACACAATTACTCCTGTTAGTATCTACCTTAAAGTACGCGACAAGTTTCCCAATAGTATCTTACTTGAAAGTAGCGACTACCATGCAAACGATAATAGTTTTTCATACATCTGCTGTAACCCAATTGCTTCTATTGAAGTAAAAAATGAAACCATTACCGAACAGTTTCCTGATGGCAGCAGCATTATCAACAAGATAAAAGATGATGTTAATGTCACTGAAAAAATTCACAAATTCACACAGCGTTTTAAAGTAGATTCTGATAAGGAATTTAAGTTTATCAACAATGGCATTTTTGGATATATGGCTTATGATGCTGTTCGCTACTTTGAAGATATTAAAATTTCAAAAAAAGAAGACCATCTGGACATTCCAGATATTTACTATGCTGTGTATCAAAATATCATTGCTATTAACCACCATAAAAACGTAGCCTATATTTTTGCACATTGCTTTGATACCGAAAACAATATTGACGATATTCATCAGCTTATAAAATCTAAAAACTTTGCCGTTTTTAATTTTTCAACTGATGGTGAAACTAAATCAAACCTTACTGACAATGAGTACAAAGAGCATGTAGAACTTGCAAAAAAACATTGTGCTAGAGGTGATGTGTTTCAATTAGTACTTTCAAAAAAATTCTCTCAAAACTTTAAAGGTGACGAGTTTAATGTATATAGAGCCTTACGTAGCATCAACCCTTCTCCTTACCTATTTTACTTTGATTATGGTGATTTTAAAATCTTCGGAAGTTCGCCAGAAGCACAATTGATTGTAAACAATGGAAAAGCTGAAATTCACCCAATAGCAGGCACTTTTAAACGCACAGGAAGCGATGAAAAAGATGCTGAACTAGCTAAGCAACTTTCTGAAGACATCAAAGAAAACTCAGAACATGTTATGCTCGTAGATTTAGCGCGTAACGATTTGAGTAGACACGGAAACAATGTAAAGGTTGACACCTACAGAGAGGTTCAGTTTTTCTCTCATGTTATTCATTTGGTAAGTAAAGTTTCTGGTAACAAACACGACAAAACCACAACTATGCAAGTGGTAGCTGACACTTTTCCTGCAGGAACTTTAAGTGGAGCTCCAAAACATAAAGCAATGCAACTTATTGAAACATACGAAAAAACAAGTCGCGACTTTTATGGTGGAGCCATCGGGTTTATGGATTTTGAAGGCAACTTTAATCATGCCATTATGATTAGGACTTTTTTAAGTAAAAACCATACGCTGCATTGGCAAGCAGGAGCTGGATTGGTCTCAAAATCAAATCCTGAAAATGAATTACAAGAAGTATATAACAAATTAGGCGCACTTACAAGAGCCATTGAACTCGCTGAAAACTTATAGCCATGAAAAAAATATTAGTCATTGATAATTACGACAGTTTTACTTACAACCTTGTGCATTATCTTGAGGATTTAGATTGTGAAGTGACTGTAAAACGCAACGACCAACTAGAGTTGGATTTCGTAAAAGCGTTTGACAAAATTGTATTATCTCCAGGACCTGGAATTCCTGATGAAGCTGGTTTATTAAAACCTATTATTGAAACCTATGCTGCATCAAAAAGCATTCTAGGTGTTTGCTTGGGTCAACAAGCTATAGGTGAAGTTTTTGGAGGCAAACTCATCAATCTTAAAAGTGTATACCATGGCGTTTCTACTCAGGTAAATATTACTGCAGATGATGAAATTCTTTTTAAAAACATGGACAAAACCATTGCTGTTGGTCGCTACCACTCTTGGGTTGTAGATGAAAAGCTTCCTGATGTTTTAGAAGCCACATCTTTTGACGACAACGGACAAGTGATGTCTTTAAGACATAAAGTGTATGATGTAAGAGGTGTTCAGTTTCATCCAGAATCTGTTTTAACACCTAACGGAAAGCAAATGTTAGAAAACTGGGTTAAAAGTTAATATTGTCGTTTTTCTATTAATTCATCATCTATTAAAAATAAAACTATAAAATCCTGAACGCATTGACATTTCAGGACAGAATATCCAAATATGAAAACCATTTTAAACCGATTAATAAACCAAGAAAGCATTTCTACTGAAGAAGCTAAAAATGTTTTGGTTAACATTTCTAAAGGAGAGTACAACCAAAGTCAGATTGCCTCTTTTTTAACTGTATATATGATGCGAAGTATTACAACCCAAGAGTTATTGGGCTTTAGAGATGCGCTTTTAGACCTTTGTATTCCTGTAGATTTAAATGACTTTAACGCTATTGATTTATGCGGAACAGGTGGTGACGGAAAAGACACATTTAACATTTCCACTCTAGCATCGTTTGTTACTGCAGGAGCTGGAGTTCACGTTTCAAAACATGGTAACTATGGTGTATCTTCGGCTTGCGGCTCTTCAAATGTACTTGAGTTTTTAGGTGTAAAATTTAGTAACGATATCGACTTTTTAAAAACCTGTTTAGATAAAGCTGGTATTTGTGTGCTTCATGCACCATTATTTCATCCTGCAATGAAACACGTTGCTCCAATACGACGCGAACTTGGTGTAAAAACATTTTTTAATATGCTTGGGCCAATGGTAAATCCGTCGTTTCCAAAAAACCAAATGGTTGGTGTATTTAGTTTGGAGCTGTTGAGACAATATAGTTATCTGTACCAAAACACTGATAAAAATTACAGCATTGTACATGCTTTAGATGGTTATGACGAAATTTCTTTAACAGGAGCATCAAAACTGTCAAGCAACAAAGGAGATGTTGTTGTTAACCCAAAAGATTTTGGAGTTGAAAAATTGCATCAAGATGCAATACATGGTGGCGATTCTGTAAAAACATCGGCAAAAATATTCACCCATGTACTTCTTGGTCAAGGTACTGAAGCCCAAAACAATGTGGTTTGCGCCAATGCAGCTATTGCTATTTCAACAGTAAAAAACAACACCATTCAAGAGGCGTTTAGCGAAGCTAAAAAGTCACTTATGAGTGGTAAAGCAAAGAAAAGTTTTGACAAATTAGTAGAACTGAGCAAGTAATGAATATACTCGATAAAATAGTATTTGACAAACGTAAAGAGGTTGATTTAAAAAAAGCCTTGATAAGCACACAACAACTAGAAAGCTCGCAACTGTTTAACAGAGCAACGATTTCGTTATCCGAAAAACTAAAAAACAGCTCTTCAGGTATTATTGCTGAACACAAACGTCGCTCACCTTCAAAATCAATTATCAACAATGGTTTAAATGTACAAGATGTCGCAACTGGTTATGAAAATGCTGGTGTTTGCGGAATGTCTGTACTAACCGATGGAAAATATTTTGGTGGTTCTCTTGACGATTTAATAGTGGCTAGAGCTAGCTGCAACCTACCACTTTTAAGAAAAGAGTTTATTATTGACGAATATCAAATTATTGAAGCTAAATCTTATGGTGCAGATGTAATTTTACTTATTGCTGCCATTTTAACCAAAGAAGAGATTAAACAATTTTCTCAATTAGCAAAAAGCCTAAACTTAGATGTACTGTTAGAAGTTCATAATGAAGATGAATTGCAAAAATCAATAATGCCTAGTCTTGATATGATAGGTGTAAATAACCGCAACCTTAAGACTTTTGAAGTAAGTTTAGACACTAGTAAAACTCTTAGCACTAAAATCCCTGACGAGTTTGTAAAAGTTTCAGAAAGTGGCATAAGTGACATTCAGTCTATACAAACACTTAAAACCTATGGTTATCAAGGGTTTTTAATTGGCGAAAACTTTATGAAAACTAATAATCCTGGAGCAAACGCTAAAGAATTTATTAAAAGCCTCCTCTAACTCCTCCAAAGGAGGAGAACCCTTACTCAAATGGAAAACAAAACTAACCTATCAAAAGTTCAACTTTTCATTCCGCACTTGATGCGGAATCCATCATAAGCAACAAAAAGATAAATCAAATTCAGAATGACATTTACCATGAAACTCAAAATATGCGGAATGAAATATCAAGATAACATTACTCAAGTTGCCAACTTGCAACCTGACTATCTTGGTTTTATTTTCTATAAGCAATCCAAAAGATATTTTGATGGTAACATCCCTGAACTTCCGAAAGCAATAAAAAAAGTAGGTGTTTTTGTAGATGCTGAAATAGATTATATTTTATCAAAAGTAAAAACACACAAGCTTAACGCTATACAGCTTCATGGAAATGAATCTGCTGATTTTTGCAATGAAATTAAATATCAGTTCGAGCGCAGTCGAGAACCAAATGACAATACTATTGAAATCATTAAAGTATTTTCAATAAAAAACGAATTTAATTTTGACGTTTTAAAACCCTACGAAGCAGTTTGCAATTACTTTCTTTTTGATACTAAAGGGCAATTACCAGGAGGTAATGGTTACACCTTCAACTGGGAAGTATTAAGCAATTATCCATCACAAAAACCGTATTTTTTAAGTGGTGGTATTAGTTTAAACGAAACCGAAAATATTAAATCATTCCTAGGGAGTCCAAAATCTAAATACTGCTATGCGCTTGATGTTAATAGCAAGTTCGAGATAGAAGCAGGCTTAAAAAATTTAGAAGAACTAGCAACATTTAAAACTGATTTGTCATTCTGAGCTCGACACAGCATGACCAAAAAAAAACAACTATGAGTTATAATGTAAACGAAAAAGGCTATTACGGAGAATTTGGAGGCGCATTCATACCTGAGATGCTATATCCAAATGTAGAAGAGTTACGACAAAACTATCTTAAAGTAATGAACGAACCCGATTTTAAAGCAGAGTTCAATCAGCTTTTAAAAGACTACGTTGGTCGTCCTTCACCACTCTATTTTGCTAAGCGACTTTCAGAAAAATACAATACTAAAATTTACCTCAAACGCGAAGACCTTAACCATACAGGAGCGCATAAAATCAATAATACTATTGGCCAAATTCTTATGGCAAAACGCCTTGGCAAAACCCGAATTATTGCCGAAACTGGAGCAGGACAACATGGTGTTGCAACTGCAACAGTTTGCGCATTAATGGGATTGGAATGTATTGTGTACATGGGAGAAATTGATATTGCTCGACAAGCGCCTAATGTTGCCAGAATGAAAATGCTTGGTGCTACAGTTGTTCCTGCAACTTCAGGAAGCAAAACCTTAAAAGATGCTACAAATGAAGCCATAAGAGACTGGATTAGCAATCCTGTAAATACACACTATATAATTGGTAGTGTGGTTGGTCCACACCCTTATCCTGATATGGTGGCAAGATTTCAAAGTGTGGTTTCAGAGGAAATAAAATCACAACTAAAAACACACGAAGACACAGAAACACCTGACCATGTTATTGCTTGTGTTGGTGGTGGCAGTAATGCTGCTGGTGCTTATTATCATTTTTTAGATGATGAAAATGTGAATCTTATAGCTGTAGAAGCTGCTGGTCATGGTGTAAATTCTGGCGAAAGCGCTGCAACTTCAGTATTAGGTAAAATGGGAATTATCCACGGAAGCAAAACCCTACTTATGCAAACCAACGATGGTCAAATTACTGAGCCTTATTCTATTTCGGCTGGACTGGATTATCCAGGAGTTGGACCAATGCATGCACATTTGTATGCTTCTGGTCGTGCTGAGTTTATTGCCATAACAGACGACCAAGCAATGAATGCAGGTTTAGAACTTTGTAAGCTGGAAGGTATTATTCCTGCTATTGAAAGCTCTCACGCTTTGGCTGTTTTTGAACAAAAGACCTTTAAACCTGATGCTATTGTTGTTGTGAGTTTGTCTGGTCGTGGTGACAAAGATTTAGAAACCTATATTAAGCATTTTAATTTATAATGATGAATAGAATTCAACATAAACTAAACGAAGACAAAAAGTTACTATCCATATACTTTACAGCAGGATATCCAAGCCTTAACGATACAGTTTCTATTATTGAATCGCTTGAAAACAGTGGTGTAGATATGATTGAAATTGGTTTACCGTTTAGCGATCCTTTAGCTGATGGACCAACCATACAAGCAAGTTCTACCCAAGCGTTAAAAAACGGAATGACTACCGAAGTACTTTTTAATCAGTTAAAAGATATTAGAAAAACGGTTTCTATTCCACTAATTATTATGGGTTATTTCAATCCAATGCTTCAATATGGCGTGGAAAACTTCTGTAAGAAATGTCATGAAATTGGCATTGATGGATTAATTATTCCAGATCTTCCTGTGGATGTTTATCATGAAGAATATCAAGCTACTTTTGAAAAATACGGACTAACAAACGTGTTTTTAATCACACCTCAAACTAGTGATGAACGCATTCGTTACATCGATTCGGTGTCTAATGGATTTATTTATATGGTTAGTAGCGCAAGTACGACAGGAGCAAAAACAGGATTTGGTGATGAGCAATTAAACTATTTTAAACGCATAAATGACATGGTCCTTAAAAACCCTCAAATTGTTGGGTTTGGAATAAGTAATAGTGAAACATTTACGCAAGCAACCACTTATGCTAAAGGTGCTATTATTGGCAGTGCGTTTATAAAGCATTTAAACCAAAACGGCATTAGTACAATCCCAAACTTTATAAAATCTATAATTAGCTGATTTTAAGATAATTTTAATAGAATTTTGACTTCAATTTCTTATATTATTGATGAACGATAAAAACATCAAATGAATTATGGGAATTATTGAAGACAAAAGAAAATTTAAACCAAAGAAAAAACAAAGCAATCCGTTAAATCCAACTGGCGATGTTAACCAAAACACCAACCAGTTTGATATTGATGAAAGCACTATAAAGAAACAACAAAACAAAAACTAATTGTTGTAGTTTTTTATAAAAAGTACAAATAGCCTATTCGATTAAGAATAGGTTATTTTATATTTATACAGTTCAAAAAAAATCATTTTAATGTCTTTAAATATTGTTCTTATAGAACCTGAAATTCCAAACAACACAGGTAATATTGGTAGGTTAGCATTAGCTACTGGCTCTACATTGCACTTGGTAAAACCTTTTGGTTTTGAAATAGATGACAGTCGATTAAAACGTGCAGGATTAGACTACTGGCAACACTTGGATATTGTTTATTATGATGACATTGACGATTTTTTCACTAAAAACAAAACTGCAAACATGGTGTATTTGTCTAGTCATGGCAAGCAACAATATTGGGACATTCCTTTTAAAGACGACTTGTTTTTGGTTTTTGGAAAAGAGTCAGTTGGACTCCCTAAACACATCACCCAAAACAATGAAGACTCACTATTTAAAATTCCATTGTATAGCAAGCACATACGCAGTTTAAACCTAGCCAATGCGGTTAGCGTAGTGGTTTATGAAGGCTTAAGACAATTAGGCTCTAAATAAAACACACTTGCTGTTTTTATCATAAATTGATAGTAGGAACGAATTTAAATTCTGTGAAGTGTAATAATCGGAAGTGAAAAAATAACTGAAATAATAAATAAAATGTCAGAAAAGAAAAAACCCAGCACATAACAAAGTATAAATTAATTGCCAATTATAGCCTACTTATGAAAATTTGCTAAATTACATCCTAAACCAAGTAACTAATCTTATACAAACACGTTAGCCTTTATTACCAACAACAAATAATCAAAGTAAACATTTAGTTTAGCGTATGTATTTATTAGCATTTAAATTCAAACCAAAATAATGAAGTATTACCTCTACTTATTAGTATTTATTGCATCTCCTTTAATAGTAAATCAAGGTGCAATTGCACAAACAGCTGAGTCCCAAACAGCGCAATTTCAAAACCGAATAGTAGATTCCATATTTTCTAAAACTTTAGGAGAAAGCCGTGACTTTTGGGTAAGATTACCAGATAATTTTCAACCAGATAGTGACGAAAAATATGCTGTTATTTATTTAATGGACGGATTTTCACTAGAAAGCACTTTAGAAACTGTTTATGATAATTATTGGGGACATTACCTTCCACACATGATACTTGTTGGGATTTCTAATCGCAACAACCGAACAAGAGATTTAACTACTTCACAAATAAAAATGAGACGTGGTAGCGCATTTGATCGTGAAACTGGGGGTGCAGAAACCTTTACTAAATTTATGGAAAAGGAACTCATACCACATATTGATAATAAGTATCCAACCATTCCTTATCGTACCTTAATTGGGCATTCTTATGCTGGTTTGTTTACTTTAAATATGTTGGTTAATCATAAACATCTCTTTCAAAATTATATAGCTATAGATCCAAGTTTGGATTGGGACGACCAAAAATTATTGAAGGAAGCAAAAGCAAAATTGAGTACAGAAAGTTATGAAGGCAAATCTCTCTTTGTGTCTTTAGCAGCAGAGCAGCTACATATGTGGAATGAAGACATAACCATGGAGAATATTATGGATGACTCTTCAGAATTTACTTTGTTTGCGCGTTCAATCATTGAGTTTTCAAATTTTGCTAAATCTCAAAAACAGAATGGATTAAATTTTTCATGGAAGGTTTATAATGAAGATTTACATGGTACAGTTCCGTTACCATCTATAAGAGATGGGTTGATTTTTCTTTTTGAATGGTATCAGTTTAAATCTCCTCAAAAATATAATAATCCACAAACACCAATAGAAGAATTGGTTTCGCTATTGAAGGAGCAGGAACAAATCTATACTGAACATTTTGGTGTTCCTACTGCACCTATGATAGACGAAATGCTAAATGGTTATGGCTACATGAATATGCAAATGGGTCAACCTAAGAAGGCATTAATGTTTTTTGAAATGAATATTAAATACAATCCAACAAGTGCAAATGCTTATGATTCGATGGCTGAGTATTATGAATCTCAAAATGACAAAGAGAATGCCTTAAAATACTTAAAAAAGGCTTATGAAATGAGTGGTGACGATTACTATAAAGAAAGAATTGAAGCTCTAAATAAAAAATAAACAAAGACTAACAATATATATAAGCCATACAAATCAGGAAACGGTTTAGGCACCAGCCGCTTACATAATTTAATGCTAGTCTTCAGCCTGCTATTTCTAAATTTCGAAACGACTAGACTCACAGATTTTCTATTCAGCTTGTATTTCTAAATTAGTTGCTTAAACAAGCAACTACTCATAGTCGCTAAACTTGACCGCTAATTAAAAAACCGAACGATAAATGGAACAAATAAAAATATTATTCTTTGCATTGGCTTCTTTTTTTGGAATTGAAGATGGTAGAATAGCTTCTGAGAAAACCACCATAACTATATACCCTCAAAATAAAAAAATTGAAATTATCCAAGAAGGTTTATTTACAGTTATACAGACAAAAAAGGATAGTACACTAGTACTGGAACAGTGGAATAAAATTCTTGATGTGAAAAGAAAAAACACAGCTTGGTCAAAAGAATTAAATAATTTTCCTGTTAAAAGCTTTAATTTAAAAACTATCAACAATGTAATCCAACCACATTTAACACTCAATTATATTAAAGAAAAAGATTTAGAAGCATTAGGAATTTGGTATAGTGAAGAAAAAAATGAATTTTCAATTAACAATATTCCTCTGGATAATATTAAGACTGATGACGGAAAATTAAAAGGAAACTATTGGGTTTTCAATGCAAAAAACACAATTACTTTTACCATTGAGCCATTTCTTCAAATGCCAGAGGACTATAAAAAACTAAGAAGACCTTTAAAAGAGTTATTGCAAACTGAAAACAAACACTAAAGCAGTAGCTCACAATGACCTTTAATAACTACTTGCTTGCCTATCCGCAAATAGATTCTCGTCTACCCCAAATTTCGAAACGACTAAACTCACAGATTTTCTATTCGGTTTTTATTTACTAAATTACATAACTCTCATAGCCAAACCATTGTAAAACATTTAGAAAGACCTTATGAAAAAAAGAAAAATTATTGCATTATCACTTTTGATTGTTGGGATTTCTTTAAGTGTTGCTTTTATATCAAAAATTGAATTTCCTCAAGGATTAGAAGCGTATTTTAAAAGAGAATACTATAACCAATTTGGTCCTTTGGCTATTAGTGTTGAGCTTTTAGCTGCGAGTTATTACCTATTTATAGGACATAAAAAGACAAACTTTACTTTAGCCCTTTTTGGGTTTACTGCTTTGCTAGACCCTATTTTTAATCTAATAGGTCTTTTCAATAGCATAGTACCTTTATACGGAACAATAATTTTATCAATTTGTGCGCTGCTGTGTTTATGGCTTGCATTTGCAAACACATTTAAATTAAAACCTTTATCTAATTTAACTGCAATATTAAGTGTTGTTCTTGGTGTTTTTGTTGAGTTATTCTTTAATTACCTATAATAAACATTTACTAACAACTTAATGAAGAATTAATAAGATAATGACACACACCTTTTCATTTAATCATATAGCGCTTTCAGTAAAAGATGTAGACGAGTCTGTTCAGTTTTATCAAAACGTGCTTCAACTTAAAGAAATTGAAAATACGGCTTCTAATTCTGAAACGAGATGGCTATCATTAAATGAAGGCAAACAGCTTCATCTTATTCCTCGTCCAAATTCAGAAATAAAAATAAATAAAGCTGTACATTTTGCTTTATCTACATCTAATTTAGACGCCTTAATTGATAATCTAAAGAACTTAAAAATTGAATTTTTTGATTGGAAAGACAATCCGAATACAATTTATGTGCGAAAAGATGGAATCAAACAGATTTACTTTAAAGACCCAAATGGATATTGGATAGAAATTAATAATGATGTTAAATAACAAATACAATATTTTTTGCTCATAAAATTTCCATCAAAATTCGACGTGTTTTTGCTAAATTTATATTTATAAATGAATGTACTCACACAGCAAAAACCACTACCAAACAACTAAAAACCAGATAATGAAAAACAACAATAAAGAAAACCAAAAGGAAAAAGACACCTCTAAAGTTTTAGATATGGAAGGAACAGAAATTGTAAAGTCAATTTTTTTAGGAAATCGAAAAGTTGTGAAGCCTAATGCTAAGAATGGAGATCATCTTCATAGCGGACTTTTAGATTAATTATAAATTCACTTCGCTCTTACTTATATCAATTGGCTTCCTATTAGCATTCAACTAAATTGAATAATAACCTTCTTGATATAAAGGAACCCTTAATGATAAAATTCATTAGAGTTCCCAAACACCGACATTAGTTCTATTAAAAAAACCTTATAATCCTACTTACAACATTTACAACACGTACTATTTATAAGCTTTGATTAGTGAAATACAGTAGTAAGCAAAACAAAAATACGACAGTTGACGTATTTTTTTATAGTTCATTTTGAAATAACATTGTAGCTGTAACTTACAGCTAGATGAAAAATTTCAACACCAAACTATCATTACTACTTTTAGTCATTACATTAACTACCTATTCAGGTTTTGCCCAACATGTTGACTGGATTCATGCGCCTAAAAACCCTATACCTAGAGGAAGCAGTTTGCAATATCAAAACTTAAAAGGTGCTGTTTTTCAAGAAAGCATATCAGATTACTACACCAAAGATGGGCAATGGTTTCCTTATAATGCTGAATTTGAAATACGTCGTGATAACCAAGGGAGGGTTGTTTACTTTAAAGATAGATATAGCACCTATCAATATGTATATGATAACAAAGGCAAACTACTTGAAGAAAAACAAGATAACAGTCCCTACCGAGTCTTTGAGTACGACTCAAAAAACAGAGTCGTAAAAACCACGTATACCAATCCTAAAAATAATATTAGTACTATAACATACTCCTATACACAAGATGGCACTAAGTGTACCGTAAACGAAATACGCACACACAAAGATGGAGAAATTGTAGTACGAGAAATACGCTACAAAAATGGCCTCGAAGTATATGCACACACCCAAGGATTTCCTGCCACTATATATACGTATGAGTATGATGCGCAAGGTAATTGGATAATTCGCACGATACTAGATGCCGAAACAAAACAACCGCTTCTAAATAAATTTGACGGTAAAGTAGCACCTCCATCTACCAGAAGCATTATTTACCATAACGAATATGAAAAGGGTTTACAAGCTCTAACGGTACAAATGACAGATCTTACCAACGGAGCTGTTGCCAATGCACGCCTTGTTCCGATAGTTTTTATTAATGGAAAAGAGTTTAAGAAAATGCTGTTTTCAAGATTTATAAATGATTTTGTGTTTTACGATCCCCTTTCAAAAACCTATTACATTGCTCGCAATGCCTATCTTGGCACATACAAAAAAGACCAGAAAATTCCGGTAGAAATACTAAGTACAGGTGCCGAAAATGTACTCTTGTTTAACGGTCTTAAAGTAAAAGCTCTAGAACGAGGTGACGAAGGCGAATTAAAAGACTGGAACTTTATAAACTATATTAAAGGCCTTGGTGCTTTTATAGGCACAAATAAAACCGCAAATAAGGCCTATGCTTTTTTAAATATGCCTACGGTTACCAACGAAAAAGTAGTCGCTGTTCCTGGTACAGCGATTAACGATTTGTGGTATATTCCAGCAGAAGATAAAAAGAACGTATACCTTTTTGAAAATGGCGAGTATGTACGTGGTAAATACGCTATGGTTGGCACTTTAGGTAACACCACATCGCTTAACTTAGTGGTTTCGGTAGATGGTGCTACAACCTATGTATTTCCAGAGTACAATAAGGCTCTAGAAAAGCATGTTTACAAAGCGCGTTTGTTTAACCCTTCTGCCGATGTACTAAAAAGCAACACTACTACCAATAGCACACCAACCACCTCCAATACAAAAAGTACTACAACTGCTAGCAACACTACTAACAACACCAGTAAAACCAATACTACAAAAATAACTTACCCTAAAAAAGACTATAGCAACTATGGGCTAACCTCTTTTGCCCAAGGCTATCTTGAAGCCTACAGTGTTGACCCTACTGCTGCCGCACAACACATTACCGATTTGGGTGTAGTGTTAAAAAATCACTATCCTGAAGGCACCAAACTATTTCCTAAATTTTTAGCTGTTTTAGAAGAAATCTACTATGTAGATAATTTTATTGCTTATGAAACTTTAATAAATACCAACAAAAGTCTTTTTGACTATTGTATGGCTAATATGAAAAACCCTATTAAACAGCATTTGGTTAGAATTGCTAAAATGAAATTAAAACAAAATAATTAGCAATAAGATATACTATTTAAAACTTCACTGTAAAGTAACTTGGTATATACCCATAAAAAGTTAGATAAAACCTATTATTTAGGATATAAATAATAGGTTTTTATATATTTAGCTATTATAACTAGTTGTAATACATTCGATGAAAAAACTGCAAAAAATAGAATTAATAGATAAAATCGGAAGAGAACTTCAAGAGAGAATGAAGTTCAACGAAATTGATGGCTATTTTGAAAGTTACGGAATACCAACTGACCACCAACCAAGTTATAACAGTAAATACGTTTATGTTAAAGAAGTTTTACCGAAAGTAGAAGATAATATTGTATTAGAAATTGCATCTGAATTAGGAATTAAACACGAATCTGTTTCTTCAATTCCTCTTAAAGTAAAGGAAGCTGAAGCAACATTTTGGAAACCTGGGCATTTTAAACTTTTCATCAGTCATTTAGCAAGTTTTAAAAAAACAATTGGAATTCTAAAAGCAGAATTGGAAAAATATGGAATTTCATCATTTGTAGCACACGAAGATATTGAACCCACAAAACAGTGGCAGGACGAAATAGAAAAAGGACTATTTTCAATGGATGCTTTTTGTGCTGTATTAATGGAAGGATTTAAAGAAAGTAGTTGGACTGACCAAGAAGTCGGAGTTGCTGTTGGTAGAAACGTACTAATTATACCTATTCGAAGAGGACTTGACCCTTATGGGTTTATTGGAAAATACCAAGGATTTCAAGCAATCGGAAAAAACGTAGGTCAAGTCGCAGAAGGAATATTTGAAATTATATCTAGAAACGAAAAGACAAAAGGAAAATATTTGAATACTCTTGTTGAATTAATTTTACTTTCAAATACTGCTAATCAAGGAATTGAAAGACTAAAAGCACTAAAAAAAATTAAAGATTTACCGAAAGAGAAAGTTGAACATTTACAAGACAAAATAATAGATAACGAAAACCTCAAAGAAACTAGATTTCTAAGTCATTTTAATGAAATAGCATGGAAATATAAATTGGATGGATTAAGCCTAAAATCATTTGAAAAAGCTAAAGAAGAAGATTATGACGATTTACCATTTTAAAAAACTGTACCCAACAATAGCTATAAGTAATTGCTTGTCTATCAGTCGTCTGACAGGTTCTCGCCTACTCCTAGAAGTTCTTGCGGATATTCAGTTTGGTGTGTAATTGTAATATTTCGCACACAAACAAGCAACTTTCCATATACAAACACGTTGTAAGTAATTTATGAAAACAATAAAAAGCATTTTAGTTTTAATTCTTTTTTTGACTTTTAGTTGTCAACAAGAAAAGAAATCACAAGAAAGAAATACTGATTCAAAAATTGAACTTGACAAAAACAATTCAGAAACTGAACCCAAATCTGACAACAATTCAACCTCAAAAAAGAATTCTGAAAATGTTACTTTTCGAAACATTACAGAATTGGAAAAATACAAAGAGTTTGAAAAAGTAAGCGGAGAAGTCCTCGATAGGTCTGACAAAGCTTTAGTTTATTTACAGAAAGGCAATATAAAAGTTCTGATTTTGAAAAAAATAATCAAGAACTCATCGACAAGGCCTAACTATTCGATTTTAGATGAAGTTACTTTTACCAGCAAAAACTCTGAAAACTATATTGCTTTAACTTCTTGTAAATTAATTAAAAATTCAAAAAAAGAAATTATTTTCAGCCTTGTTGAAGATGAGGATGTTGAATACTATAAAAAAATATTAAAATCTTGGGTTATTGATTTAGAAAAAGAGGTTTTTAAAGAAATTAAATCAGAAGAAGTCGAATGCTATAATGTACATTTTGGCTATGATGGATAAAAAAATTGTTTACAACAATGTATGACTATAAAAACACTATCTTTAATCCCTATAAACTATTAGTCCATCTAAAATACTCTTACGCTTAACTTAAAAACCCTAAATAAAACACTATTGAAAGTAATTGGCACCACTGAAATTTCATTTGAGATAGAAAATATCCTTAAAAATGCTGAGAACTTCTTAATTATAGTCTCTCCATATTTCAAACTAAATCAAAGACTTAAAGTACGATTATCTGACGCTTTTAAAAGTGTAGATCAAGTTTATATTTTACACAGAGAAAATGAATTAAAATATAATGATTCCAAGTGGTTAAAAACATTTAATAATATAAATATTTTTTCAATTAAAAATTTACACTCTAAAATTTATATAAACGAGGAAACTGCACTAATCTCATCTATGAATCTTTATGAATATTCTCAAATTAACAACCATGAAATTGGTGTAAAAATAGATTGCGATTATGATATAGAAGAATTCAAGGACACACTAAATGAAGTTCGTGTTATTCTTGAGTCAGGTACCTTTGAGTTAAACAAAAAATTTAGCGAGATAATTGAGAGCACAATTGATTATTCAATGGGGAAATTGTATTCTGACTTAAGCTATAAATATAGATTTAAACACTCTAAAATTGATAACCAAACATTGTATGAGTTTCTATGTAACAAATCTAGGGAATTGGTTGATTTTAAAGACTATGAGTTATACCAAGATAAAACTGCAATATTAAGATCAACGCAACTTGGGAAAGAAAAATATGAATTCTTAGAAAAAGAGTTAATTAAACTTGCAGATTAATTATTGTAATAATTTATACAAAAGAGTTATTCTACCTAAAAAAACTCACTATACTGCATAACCCTAAAATCAAAAGTATTAAAATCAGGATTTTTAGCTTTTAACTGTTTATACAATGGCAATCTACTTATTGAAATATTTGCTGCTCCTGACCCAGAAGTCAAGGACACGGTTTTTATTTTTCGAGTAGCTTCAGTAGGTTTCTTCCCTTCTATCGGAATAACAAACTCGTGTATTCTTGGAACTTCGTTAGACACCACTTTCAACTTAATATTATAGTCTTTAATGTGTTTTCTAAAAAAATATTCTGGTCCATTTTTACTGTTCCCACCTGTAAACAGTAAGGTATCAATAGTTGGGTATTGCTTAATGTAACCAATAAGATCTCGCAACACAATGTTAGTCATTCCTAAATCGGAAGCATCAATTTTGTCACGTTCTGCACTTTCAACAATATCACAAACACCTATTTTATGCTGTATTAAAAAGCGTTTACGTTCTTCAATAGCCTCTTGTGAATTATCGTATCGTAAATTCAAATTATGAATTTTATCAATAAACAACCACAAGCTATTGTAATAGCTGCCGTAACAAAAGTCTACATCTTTTTCTAGCAACTCACCTGTTGAAAATCTTGGTGGTGGTAATGTGCCTACAATTAACTTTGTAGTGTCATTTTGAATAAAAGGTTGGTATGGATGTTTATGAAAAAACAACTATGCTTTGTTTAAGTAGTCCTTAACTTTATTTATGGTTGCCCTGTAAATTCTTCGGTTAGGTTTGGTCATGTGTTGTGACTCTGCGTTAATATCATTTAAAATATCGTAAGCATCATCATTTTTTTGTTGACTCAATAAAAATTCGGCCAATACCAAGCGCTCGTTGTAATGGGAATAACGTTGGTTTATTACTTTCATATTGGTTTCAGCTTCATCAAATCTGTTAAGCTTTTCAAGACATAATCCGTAAGTAAATTGCGAAATGGTATTAACAAACTCTTGGTGGTCTTTTATTGTTTCAGCAATCTCAATTGCTTTTTCATACTCTTGTGCGTAGTAATAACTTTCTAAAAGCTTCTTTTTTACAAATACGTTGCTTTGCGATTTGTCTTCAAGCAACTGTTCATAATGTAGACTAGCATTTGAGTAATCAGATATTTCAAAATAAGCATCAGCTAAATTTAATCTATTTTGATAAGTATCAGAAAATTGAAGTTTGCTTTCTAAATCCCTAACTTTTTTTGTTGGGTTGATAATAGACGTAATATCACTAGCTACTTTTTCGGCATCTCTTTTATTATAAACATTACTAATTAAATAAACTGCACAACCTATTACTGGAACAAAAATGATAAGAAACACCCAGTAATATTCATTTTTATGTTTGAAAACGTGATACACACAAAAAAATTGAATAGCCAATATTAAATAGTAAACCATATAGAATTGAGAGGATTATCGATTGCTTGACTAAAGTATAAAAAATTTGTATTTTACTGTAGTAACCAATAATAATAAACATGGGAAAAGGTGATAAAAAAACACGACGCGGAAAAATACACAGAGGGTCTTCAGGTGTTAGACGTCAAAAAATAAAAAAACGTCCAACTACTGAGCAAAAAATAAATATTGATAAAAAAGCTAAGGCCTGATTATCTTATAAATACCAAGTCGTTTTTAGTAGACATGCTTTCGCTAAAGCCATAACCTTCGTAGTTAAACCCTTTAAGGTCGTCAATGGTTTTGGCATTGGTATCTACAATGTATCGTGTCATATAACCTCTGGCAAGTTTAGCAAAAGTCATGATGGTTTTGTATTCGCCATTTTTTAAATCCTTAAAACTGGCAGTAATTACAGGAACCTTTAATGCTTTGGTATCAATAGCTTTAAAATACTCGTTACTCGCTAAATTTAAGAACACCTCATCGTCTTGCAGCTCGTCATTGAGTGCTTGAGTAACTTTCTTTTTCCAGAACTCGTATAAGTTTTTGTTTTTTCCTACCGGAAATTTAGTTCCCATTTCTAAACGGTAAGGTTGAATTAAATCCAATGGTTTTAAAACACCATAGAGTCCAGAAATAATGCGAACTGTGTCTTCCAAAGTGTCTAACTTACTACTTTCAATAGTGTAAGCGTCTAAGCCTCTATACACATCACCACTAAAAGCATACACAGCTTGTCTTGCATTGTCTTGAGTAAATGGTAAACTCCAGTCCTGATTACGTTCGTAGTTTAATTGCCCAAGATTATCAGAGATATTCATAAGCTTTGACAAACTTTTAGCCGACTTCTTTTTAAGTAATTTATTAAGGCGTTCAGCTTCGTTTAAAAAACAAGCTTCAGTAGTTTTTGTTGTGGGAAGTTTACTTTCGTAATCTAAAGATTTTGCTGGTGATAAAACGAGTTTCATAATCATTTCCTGCGAAAGCAGGAATCTCTTTAAAAGTTAAACAATAGTTCTTTTTCAAAGTTACAATTACCTAATTATAAAATCAACTTTAGGTTTTATTCTTTTCAATAAAACTATTGACAAAAATTATGATAACTCCTCTCCTATCTGAATGACATAGCCATTGTTATCATAGATGGCAAACTCTCGCATATTCCATTCAAAATTTTCTATTGGATAGCAAAGGGTTACTTTGTCTTTAAGTTGATGCCAAAGCGCATCTACATCATCTACTTTTATATAAAATGAACCAGTAAACTGTGGTTTAGTAAAGGAAATATGTGCATTGGGTTTTGCCAACATAAACTCAACTTCATCTCTATGTATGGCAGCCCAATTCCAATCGTCATTTTTTTCACCACAAGTAAACCCTAAATGTGTAGTGTAAAACGCAATGGTTTCTTCAATTTGCTCAGTGTAAAGCATTGGAACCAAACTTTTAAAAGTCATACTGTGCTAAATTATTGGTTATTATAATTCTTGATGCTTGGAGTAGTTACGCCATTTTTCAACACACTGCTGCATGTCTTCAGGAATTTCGGTATTAAAACGTAAAAACTCGCCAGTTTTAGGATGCTCAAAGCCAAGTGTTTTAGCATGTAGCGCTTGTCGTGGCAATACTTTAAAACAGTTCTCCACAAACTGCTTGTACTTATTGAAAGTTGTTCCTTTTAGTATTTTTTCGCCACCATAACGTTCGTCATTAAACAGTGTATGTCCAATGTGTTTCATGTGCACTCGAATTTGGTGTGTACGCCCAGTTTCTAACTTACAAGACACCAAAGTTACATAGCCTAAACGCTCAATTACTTTATAATGAGTTACTGCTGGCTTGCCTTTATCGGCATCATCTCCCTCAAAAACGGTGTTTTGCAGTCTGTTTTTTGGATGACGACCAATATTACCTTCTACAGTACCTGAATCTTCATCTACATTTCCCCAAACCAAAGCCACATATTCGCGCTCACTGGTTTTATCAAAAAACTGCTTAGACAAATGCGTCATAGCCTCTTCAGTTTTTGCAACCACTAGAAGTCCGCTAGTATCTTTATCGATACGATGCACTAATCCAGGACGATTACTAGAATTGTTTGGTAAATTATCAAAATGATAGGTTAAAGCGTTTATTAAAGTCCCTGAATAGTTACCATGACCAGGATGCACAACCATTCCTGCTGGTTTATTAACTACCAATAGCTCGTCATCTTCATAAACAATATCCAACGGAATATTCTCAGGCGTTAACAAATACTCATAAGGAGGATGCTCAAAAAGTACTCTAATTTTATCAAATGGTTTTACCTTGTAATTTTGCTTTACAGGAGTATCATTAACGTAAATACTTCCGTTTTTTGCAGCAGTTTGAATTTTATTACGTGTTGCGTTTTCAATAAAATTCATTAAATATTTATCTATACGAAGTGGTTGCTGACCTTTTTCAGCGGTAAACGAATAATGTTCGTACAACTCATCATCATTGTCGTCTATTGAAGTATCGTGATCTGCCATGTTTAGTTTGATCGGTTACCATTACCTAAAACCAAATCAATTTTTGTGGTTAGTGGTAATAAATCTCCAGCTTTAAGAGTTTCTCCTTCATATTTTACAGCAATCACCTCATCTTTACCAAGGTCGTCAACATAAGTGATTTTTCCTACTTCAAACCCTAATGCTTCTAGAGTTGGTTTGGCTTGTCTAAAAGTACGTCTTACAATATTTGGGACTGCAACCTTACGATAACCTGATGGATTTAAAATAAGATAGATTTTTCGGTTTTCTTTAACCTGAGTTCCTGCTAAAGGATATTGCTCAATAACTGAATATTTAGGATAATTAGGATTGTAGTTAGCCGAATCCTGAATTTCCATTTGCAAGTCATTATCACCTAATTCTATTTGAACGGTTTCTAAAGTCTTACCTTTTAAATCTGGCACTTCTACAAACTCACCATGGTTGGTGTAACTTTTCAACCATTGTAATATTAAAAACGATAATACTACAAGAGCAACGATAGCCAGTGCAATTTGTTTTAAAAATGCTTTGCTGGTAAGAAACTTTACTAAACTCATAAATGGAAATTAGATTATGACAAATATATAAAAACTCAAAGGTTTTTTCTTTTGCTTTAATGTGCTATTTTAGCTTAACTATTATTAGTTACGTTTTATTGTTTGTTTCGGATTATCGAGTGATTATTAATTAACAGCAATTCCTGTGAACACAGGACTTTATATGAAAAAAAATATTGCCATTATAATGGGAGGATATTCTAGCGAGTATGAAATATCCTTAAAAAGCGGTCAAGTGGTTTATGAAACTCTAGACACTTCAAAATACAACGCTTACAGAATACATATTTTTAAGCACAAATGGGTTTATGTTAATGACAATGATGTAGAATTTCCTATTGACAGAAATGACTTTTCGATTACTCTTGAAGGCAAGAAAATAACTTTTGATTGTGTGTTTAATGCTATTCATGGTACTCCTGGTGAAGATGGCTACATGCAAGGATATCTTGAGCTGTTAAACATTCCGCATACTAGTTGTGGTATGTATCAAGCCGCATTAACATTTAACAAACGTGACTGTTTAAGCACCTTAAAACCTTACGGAATTAAAACCGCAACCTCCTATTACCTCAACCAAGGAGATGCAGTTAATGAAAACGACATTGTCAACAAAGTTGGGTTACCTTGTTTTGTAAAAGCCAATAAAGCTGGTAGTAGTTTTGGAATCACTAAAGTCTATAACAAAGAAGACATAAAAACCGCTCTTGATGTAGCTTTTAAAGAAGATGACGAAGTAATTATTGAATCGTTTTTAGATGGCACTGAAGTTTCGGTTGGTGTGATTACTTACAAAGGAGAAGTAACCGTTTTACCGATTACCGAAATTGTGAGCAACAATGATTTTTTTGATTACAAAGCAAAATATTTGGGTGAATCGCAAGAAATAACTCCTGCCAGATTAAGTAAATCACAAGAAGAAAAGGTAAACACTGTTGCTAAACAGGTGTATACCATTTTGAAGCTAAAAGGGTTTAGCCGAAGCGAATATATTTTTAAAGATGGAGAACCTCATCTTTTAGAAGTTAACACAGTACCTGGTTTAACTAAAGCCAGCATATTACCTCAGCAAGCTGCAACAGCAGGAATAAGCTTAAGCGCTCTTTTTGAAAATGCTATTGAAGAGGCTTTGAAATAAAATCTGTAATTTTACATTATGAAACGCGCAATCTTTCCAGGGTCTTTTGACCCAATTACTTTAGGACATTACGATATTATTAAACGTGGTGTAAAGCTTTTTGATGAAGTAGTTGTAGCTATTGGTATTAATGCTGATAAAAACTATATGTTTTCTCTTGAAGAACGTAAAGCCTTTATTGAAAATGCGTTTAAAGACGAACCTAAAGTGTCTGTAGTAACTTATGAAGGTTTAACTATAGAATTCTGTAAAAAGATTGATGCTCAATTTATTTTACGTGGCTTACGTAATCCTGCTGATTTTGAGTTTGAAAAAGCTATAGCACATACCAACCGTAAACTTTCTAAAATTGAAACTGTTTTCTTGCTTACTGCTGCAAAAACATCGTTTATTTCGTCTTCAATTGTTAGAGATGTTATTCGCAATAATGGTGATTACACTGTTTTAGTTCCTGATAGTGTAAACATTAAATAAGGTTATTTTTCTTTGCTTTTTGTACCGCTTCAAGTTTATTATGCACTTGTAGCTTTTTGTAAATATTTTCAATATGCTTTCTTACTGTGCCTGTTGAAAGAATTAAGTTTTCAGCAATTTGCACGTAATTTAATCCTTTGCTCAAGTGCTCTAATACTTCAGTCTCTCTTGCAGTAAGTTTAATATCTTCTTTATCCTTTTCGTTTTCAATACTCATAGGATTTCGAAGTAATTTCAAGGTTTTTAATGCTATTGAAGGATTCATAGCTGCGCCTCCATTTAATGTTTCAAGAATACCACTATGTAAATCTTTAGCATTAATTTCTTTTAGCAAATAGCCATCAGCTCCTGCTTTTATAGCATTGAAAATGTTTTCATCATTATCAAAAACAGTAAGCATAATGATTTTTATATGAGGATATTTTTGCTTCACTATTTCAGTAGTTTCAATACCATTAAGCACTGGCATTTCAATATCCATAAGGATTAAATCAAGATTGTGATTGCTTTCCAATTTAGATAATAAATCAGAACCATTCATTGCTGAAAATTTAAAATTCAAGTCCTCAAAAAAAGACAGCTTTTCTTTTACTGCATTTATTAAAAATGTGTTGTCGTCAACTATGGCTATTTTAATGTTCATTAGCTGGTATTTTTATAAAAATAGTAAACGTATTGAATTTCACCTATACGATACATGACGTATATTACATTTGTAACTTAACTGTTGTTCCGTTACCTTCTGCAGAGGTTACTGTTAACTCTCCATCAATTTCATGAGCGCGTTTTTTCATATTATTGAGTCCGTTACCAAGTTCAACTTTTTGAGCATCAAACCCTTTTCCGTTATCAGAAACTTGAACTAAAAGTTTATCATCTACCTGATTTACCTCAACCGTTATTTTAGTCGCTTCAGCATATTTTATAGCATTATTAACCGCCTCTTGAATAATACGATAAATGTTCATTCCCTCAACAGAAGTAAACTGTAAGTCATCATTAATCTGTTCTCCTTTTTTGAAATTGAATTCAATACCTTCTGAAGCGATATGTGCTTTATCAATAAAATTTGAAATTCTAGATTGTAAATCTTCAATAGATATTTCATTTTTATTCATTGCCCAAATAGTATCGCGTAACTCATAAATGGTTGATGAGGTGAATGTGCTTATACTTTTAAGCTTATCGCCTAACTTTTCTGGGAGTTTAAATCCGTATTTTAAATTATCTAAAGATGAAATGATAAACGTTAATTGCGCTCCAATGTTATCGTGTAAATCTCTTGAAATTCGTAGTCTTTGGTCTTGAAGCTTACTTTGAGTTTCAATTTTTGCCAAAGCATCTTTAAGCTGATTTTCGCGAAGCAACTGTCGGTTTTTTATCTTTTGTTGACTATACACTAAGTAACCCAAAAGCGAGAGTACAATTGCCAATGCTACTAAACCTAAAATGTAGTTGTTCTTTTTACTTAAATCGAGTTCTTTTTCGGCTAAATCAGCACGTTGCGACAAGATTTCTTTTTCTTTCTTTTCAGTTTGATATTGAATTTCCAATTCGGCAACCTTACCATTGGTTTCAATATTTAAAATACTGTCTCTAAACAAAGTGAAACTTTTGTAATACTCTAAGGCTTTTTGAGGCTGGTTTTTAGCTTCGTAATATTGAGAGTAATTGTGTAACGCTGTTTCTATATCTGTTGCCGATTTTGCTTTTCTGGTATAATAGTAACCACTATCTAGATACACTTTGGCTTCTTCCAAACGATTGTTTTCAATCAACACATCAGCAATATTATTGTAAGTAGCACCAATTCCAGTTTGGTTGCCTATAGCACGCTCTGCCTTTACTGATTTATTAAAATACAATAAAGCAGAGTCTATTTCTTCTAAATAATAATATACTGCTCCAACATTGTTGGTGGATTCCGCAATTCCTTTTTGACTGTTCAAGTCTTCTTCAAGCTTTAAGGAGGCTTTAAAATAATCAAGTGATTTTAGCAAGTCACCATCATTAGCATAAATAATAGCAATACTATTGTAGACTTCAGACATTCCTTTTTTATTGTCTTCAGCCTCAAAAATATCTTTGGCTTTAAGATGATTTTCAATAGCTTGTTGGTTCATTCCAAGGTAGCTATATACTGTTCCTATATTGTTTGTTACAGTTGCTCTATGCGAATCCATGCTTTTAGCATCGTAGATTTTAAGCGCTTCTACGTAAGCCGCTAAAGCATCTTCATACAATCCTAAATTACGATTACACGCACCAACATTATTATAGGCTGAAGCAATGATTATAGAATCTGTTGATGTTTCCAAAGCAGCAGTTGACAGCAATTTAGCTTCAGTGAATAATCCTAAATCTCGTTTAACAATTCCTAAATTATTTTTGCTTTGTGCAATGCTGTTAACTACTTTATTTTTTTTAGAAATTGACAATGCCTTTTCCAATAACTCAATTGACTTTTGAGGATTGGTTTTATAAATATCCATTGCTGAGTCATTAAGTACCGCTACATTGTTTTGAGAAAAACCAATAGAAAAATAAAGAATACCAAAAACTGTCAGCCAAAATGTTTTCATATTAAAAAGTAGTTGGTTGATTTGTTTAAAGTTAGAAATTAATTTGGGAACGTAAGTGATATTATTGTGCCTTCATTTAATTTAGAATCAATTGAAAACTCACCTCCTAAATCATTGACACGCTTTTTCATGTTTGTTAAACCGTTTCCTTTTTCGATAGTGTTGAGATCAAAACCTTTTCCGTTATCAATTATTGATAGTTTGTAGTTCTTAGGTTTGTCTATACTAATTTCAATTTTAGTTGCCTTAGCATGTTTTATCGCATTATGTACAGCTTCTTGAACAACTCTATGGATTCCTATTCCTGTTACCGAAGAAAACGACTTTTCAATATCAACTTTATTAGAAACATTAATATTGAACTCTATTTCCTGCGACGCAAATCTTGCTTTATCCTTGTAATTTGTAATTCGTAAAATAAGGTCTTCAATTGTTATCTCTTCCTTATTCATTGCCCAAATAGTATCGCGCAACTCATAGATGGTTTCTGAGGTGAAATTGCTAATGCTTTCTAGTCGTTTGTTTAGGGTTTCATCTTTAATATCAAAACCATACTTAAGATTGTCTATAGAAGAAATTATAAAGGTAAGCTGCGCACCAATATTATCATGCAAATCTCTTGAAATTCTCAAGCGTTGTTCTTGTAGCTTATTTTGAGTTTCAATTTTTATCAACGCATCTTTGAGTTCATTTTCTTTTTTTAGCTGCTTGTTTTTAAGTTTTTGCTGATTGAAAAATAAGTATCCTATCAACCCTAAAACTATTGCTAAGCAAACCACTCCATAAAGTTGATAGTTTTGTTTTTGAATAGTTAGTTTATGCTCAGCAAGTTCAGCACGTTGTATCAGTATTTCTTTTTCCTTTTTTTCGGTGTCATATTTCACTTCAAGATCAGCAATAGCTTGCGCATTCTTTTCAGAAAAAATAGAGTCTTTTAAAATTCTAAATTTATGAGTGTGCTCTCGTGCTTTTTTAAAATTTCGAAGCATGTAATAACTCTCTGCTGTATTTAAGTTAAGATCTCCTGAATTGGCTTTTATTTGAGGATATTTCTGAATCAGTTTAAATCCTTTTTCAGCATAACCCAAAGCGGTTTGTGGTTCATTAATTTCATTATACAACGCTGTTAAATTGGAGTATGTTGATAATTCAGACGCTTCATCAGACTCAAAACCTTCAGGCTTATCCAAAGCTTGTAAATAGGTTTTGATAGCCAAATCATAGTTATTATTTTCATTATAGGCATTTGCAAGGTTATCTAACAACCTGTAATACTCTATAAGGTTATTAGTGCGTTTTGCTATTACTAACCCTTTTTTATATGTCATTATAGCTTCATCAATGCGTCCTAAATCTTTTAGGTTGATGCCAATGTTATTTAATGACGTAATCTGGTCATTCTCTAAGTTATGCTCTTCTCGAATTTTTAACGCCTTCTCATGATAACTCAATGCCTTTTCATTAAGATTCATTTCTTGATATATAAGACCTATATTGTTAAGATACGTATGACTTTGTTTTTCATCGCCAATGGCATCATTCATTCTTAAAGCATCAAAAAAGAACCTCAATGCGTTATCATACTCGCTTCTGTTCCAATGAAACATTCCTAAATTATTAATGCACATGACTTCAATATTTTTGAAGTTGTACTCCTGACTTAAATCTAACGCTTTAGTGAAATAATATTTAGCTGAATCAGATTTACCTGTGACATCCATATAGATACCATGTGTATTTGTTAATTCGGCTAAACCAAAATTAAACCCACTCTCTTTGGCTTGCGTTTTCCCTTCGGTAATGACTTGAAGTGCTTTATCAGAATCGTTGAATATATAACTAAATCCAATCTTGTTATACGTCCTGATTCTTACTGAATCATTCTTTATTTCTTTAGCAGCCGTAAGTAAGCTATCTAAGTTTTGTGAATAGGTATAAGATGATTGAAATATGAATAGAAGTGTAACTAAAAGTATCCTCATTTTTGGCAATAAAAAAAGCATCAGAAAATACCTGTCCTTACCAGATAATATGACTGACGCCTTTTTAAAAAATTGATTAATAGCATTACGAATATATAACATATTGAAGTTCATCATCTTTTTTTTCGATAAGAAGCAATTAAAAAAGATTAAGCGTAATCCTACAAAAATTACGCTCAATCAGGAAATCTCAACAACAAGATTTAATTATTAAGATTGTAAGCATAAATCGTTTTATCATTGGCTTTATAGAAAA
Organism: Meridianimaribacter flavus; assembly: GCF_004366715.1. Taxonomy (GTDB): domain Bacteria; phylum Bacteroidota; class Bacteroidia; order Flavobacteriales; family Flavobacteriaceae; genus Gaetbulibacter_B; species Gaetbulibacter_B jejuensis. The sequence goes on along the minus strand of NZ_SOQZ01000001.1, from coordinate 851,825 downwards.
GAAAACCTCCAAATTCATCCACCTCATACTCAGGCTTTTTGTCGTTTAAAACAATTTCTTTATCTGTATTACCAGTGTCTTTATTTACTTTAACTAACCCAACACCATTATCTAATTTAGTTAAAATAAACTGTGCATTTTCGGTTGCTGCAGTTGATTTAAATCTAGTAGATAAATAGTCAAAAGAAGCTCCTGCTATTCCAGCAAACATATCGGCAGCTCTTTTAGCTTCTTTACCATAATCGTTATAGCTATCAAGGTCATTTACACTACCAAAAGCACTTCTGTTAGCACCAGCTTTCATACTCATAGAAACTGTCATTGCTGTAGATGCTACTGCTGTAATACCTCCTACAATTTTACCAAAAGTGCTTCTTCCTGGTGATTTATGGTAAGTATGATAATTTTCATTTCCGTCAAATGCTAAAGAGGTCATATTTTGACTTGATGACAAAAAGATACCAGTATCTCTTATTTCCATATGATTAGGATCTTCTTTTTCTTCAAAATCGCACTTAGCAAGATCACTAACTTCTCCTGAATTTGCATCAACAGCCATAATTTTTCCATCAGCAGCAATTAAATATCTGTCATTTTTAGCATCAAAGGTTGATGCTACTGATGCTGCTCTTTTATATTTTAACGGCTTACCCCAAACCTCTTCTCCTGTTTCTAAATTCACAATATTAGCGTCTTCACCTGTAATATATAGTAACCCTTGTGGTGTGTGTGCCATTACCATAATATTTTCTCCTGTTTTAAGAGGCTTTTTGAAAAGGGGTTTGCCGTCAAATGAAATTTTATTGATACCTCCTGATTCTATTCCGAATAAAATACCATCTTCCATTATGTAAAAATGCTGAACGTATCCTTTTGTTTTTGGTGCTTTATCCCATAGATCTTCTCCTGTAGCTGCACTAAACATGGTTATTTTTGATTCTGATTTTGCACCTAAAGCTCCTGTGCCTCCTGCAACATCACTAACTACAGCTAGACCTTGAGGTAGAATTTCAAAGTTTGTAACAATACCTTTTACTTTTCTATCATCTTCCCAAAGCTCAGCTCCATTACTTCCAATTTTATGGATTCTGGTGTTTTTACCATTTGTAGTAGTTTCAAAACCATAAATTTCTTTTTCAGTTTCATCGGCAACCATCCAATTAACACCTTTTATTTTAGTTTGCCATAAATCTTCACCTGAATGCGATTTAGCAATAAGTCCTTGTGCTGTTGGTATAATTAAAGAGTTCTTTAAGAGCAAAGGCGTTCCTGTAACACTAAAGTCTTTTGCAATTCCTACTCTACCTGGTTTATCCAAAAAGAAACTATAGTCTAGCTTAGAAGTGTTAAGGTCGTAAACTGCTACTTTAGGAGTCATTTTTTCAAACTTATCGCCTATTTTCTGAATACCACTAACTACTAATTTGTTTTGTGGCAACATAACATTACAAGTATAAATTTGATTCCAGCTATCATCATCTGAATTGAAAATCACTTTACCTTGAACATAATCTATCACTGCTCTTTTGGTTTTAGACAATCCTGCAAAACCCGAAGTCGCTCCTTGAGAGACGACTATATATGGTGAACCTGGAATAAAATCAGTCTCTTCTGGTTTTAGCTTTCCAAAATTATTAAAGGTAAAAACTGGTTGGCTTTCTGTTGGTTTTATCCCTACCAAACCATCATTTGTCGCCACTACCAATACACCTCCAATAGTCAATGTCATTTCATTAATCTTAGCTCCTAAGTCATAACTTTGACTTGGTGCTTCTGCTTTTTGCGCATTAGCAAAGGTTACACTAACTAATAGTGCAACCAATACTAAGCTCTTAAATTGAATTAATAGCGTTTTCATAACTAAAACAATTACTGCACTTGCTTATTTAAATTAAAAGCACCATCTGAAATCATTTTTACAGATTGGTCTCCATTAACATTCTTACCTGAAAATTCGAATGTTCCAATTATTTTAGTTTCAGTTTCTTCAGAAACAGACAGTGTTCCTGCAAGCGTATCATCATAAGGTGCTTGCCAAAGCTCTGTTGTTGAGTTCTGTGGATTGTTTAAGTCTACATCAGTTTCAGAATATGAAGCAGTATTAAAAACTGTAGTAGCACCTGTAAATTCATAAGTTCCTACGCCTTCATATCCCCAAATTGAAAATGAAAATGCTTTACCATCACTATTAGTTGCTATAATAATAAGGTTATTACCATTATTTGCAACAGTTGCAGAAGAAGAAATTTCTAAAGACTGCCAAGAACTACCATCTATTTTTGCTGATAAAGTTCCTGATGCAGCTCCTCCACCACTTCCGCCATCGTCATCACTTGAACATGAAGTTAATCCTACCATGGCTGTTACCATGATTAATACCATAAATTTTCTTAAATCTTTCATTGTTGAATATTTTTAATTAATAACTGATTCAAAAATGCAACTTTAAGAAACTGAAAGAAATACGTAATATGTCGTATATTTAAAATACGATATGCGAAAAAGACTGCTGCAACTGGTTTTGCTTGTCTTTTAATGATTGAAGAAATGCCTTATGGCTATTAGAGTTTGGATTAAACGGTCTGTGTTGAAGGCCTTTTTGTATCACATCAACCTCGTTTAATGTTTTATGAGCCTTTTCTGAAATCCAAACCTGTTTGAATTTTTCCCAAATGTAATTTACTGCTATATCATTTGGATGCAACATATCGGCTTTATAAAAACGATAGTCACGAAGTTCGTCCAGCATAATTTCATACGAAGGGAAATAATACTGCTGCTTTCTTGGTTCAACAACTTGATGAATAGCTGCAACTAAATGCGCTTTACTTTGCGTGTTCTCAACAAAACCATCTTTAATATGTCGCACAGGAGACACCGTAAAAATTACGGACGCTTTTGGATTAACGCTTTTTATTAAAGCAACTATAGCTTGTAATGATTCTGAAATTTCATCAACCGTTAGCAGCTCTTTTGTAAATTGTTTTTGTGGTACTTTATGGCAATTGGCAACAATAACATCTGATGCTGTATATCTATAAACCCAAGCAGTTCCTAATGTAACAATAACATGTGTTGCTTGGTGTATTTGCTGATTTGTTGACTGAACAGCATTGTTCAATGCATGCAACAAATCATCTTTATTATCACTACTTAACTTGGAATGCGCTTCATAACAATGCCATTGTTCGTTATGAAAAAAGATATCTTCTTCGGTGTACGTTTTAGAATTAATCGCATTAGCAACCAAACTTTCAATGGCTAGCGGATGAAATAAAATACCTAATGGATTTTGAAAATTCTGAAGCTTAAAATAGTTAAACTTCTCTCCTATATTTTCAACAAAACAAGACCCAAACAGCGCTATTTTAGAATGATAATCTATTTGATTATTCGGCTCTGATTGTAACGGTATTTGGGTTTGTAGTTTCATAATGAATTCTGCTTAAAAACAGAATGATAATTTAAGCGATATAACTTTTCACTGCTTCCAAAGCGTCTTTTATACCACTAGGATTTTTTCCTCCTGCAGTTGCAAAAAACGGTTGTCCGCCTCCACCACCTTGGATGTGTTTCCCTAATTCTCTAACAATTTGTCCAGCATTCAAGCTTTTTTCAGCAACCAATTCTTTTGAGATATAACAAGACAATAATGCCTTACCATCGTTTTCAGCACCAAAAAGTAGGAATAGGTTATCATATTGACTTCCTAGCTCAAAGCATAAATCTTTTATTCCTGCTGCATCTAAATCAACTTGTTTTGCTAGAAATGTGATGCCATTAACTTCGGTCAATTCATTTTTAAGCTCACCTTTTAGGTTTTTAGCTTTATCTTTTAAAAGCTGCTCTATTTGTTTTTTTAGGTTTGTATTTTCCTCTTGAAGATTCTGTAATGCTTTTACTGGTTCTTTAGCATTATTAAGTAAATCTTTCATTTCAAAATACGCACGATTGTTTTCAAAATAGAAATCTTTTACAGCATCGTTTGTGATAGCTTCAATACGACGAATTCCAGCAGCAACTGCGCCTTCAGATACAATTTTAAAATGCCAAATATCTGCAGTGTTTTTTACGTGAGTTCCACCACAAAGTTCTATAGATTTACCGAATTTTATAGTACGTACAGTATCGCCATATTTTTCTCCAAACAACGCCATTGCACCTTCATCAATAGCTTGTTGCATTGGAATATTGCGTTGTTCTTGCAATGGTAATTTGCCTTCAATTCTAGCATTTACAAAGTTTTCTACATCACGCAATTCATCAACGGTTAGTTTAGAAAAATGCGAAAAGTCAAAACGCAAATACTTACTATGTACCGCACTACCTTTTTGCTCAACATGTGTTCCTAAAATCTCGCGTAATGCCTGATGCAATAAGTGTGTTGCAGTATGGTTACACTCCGTTCTGTAACGTTGTTTTGCATCTACAGTTGCTTTAAAAGTGCCTTGTACATTTTTAGGAAGACTCTTTGCAAAATGAATAATAACATTGTTTTCCTTTTTGGTATCAACAATATATACAACATCACCAGAAGCATCTTCTAGATAGCCTTTATCACCAACTTGTCCACCACCTTCAGCATAAAACGGTGTTAAATTAAACACCAGCTGGTACATTTCACCATCCTTTTTTGAGGTTACTTTTCGGTATTTGGTAAGCTTAACATTAGCTTCAGTAACATCATAACCAATAAACTCTTGCTCGTCATCTTCAAGAACAATTGTCCAATCGTCTGATTTTAATTGAGAAGCTTGCTTACCACGTTCTTGTTGCTCTTTTAGTTTTTTATCAAACTCTTCGTGGTTATAGGTAAATCCGTTTTCACGAAGAATTAAATCGGTTAAATCTTCTGGAAAACCATAAGTATCTTTAAGTTCAAAAACTTTATTTCCTGAAATTTCTTTGGTGTTAGAATGTGTTATAATTCTATCAAGCAATAATAACCCTTGATCTAATGTTCTTAAGAAAGAAGCTTCTTCTTCTTTTATAACATTTTCGATAAGTTGTCTTTGCTCTTTTAATTCAGGGAAAGCTTCTCCCATTTTTTTGATAAGCACATCCACCAAACGGTAAATAAACGGCTCTTTTTGATCTAAAAACGTAAATCCGTAACGAATAGCACGACGCAAAATTCTACGAATTACATAACCAGCTCCTGTATTACTTGGTAATTGTCCGTCAGCAATAGAAAATGCAACTGCACGAACGTGATCAGAGATAACTCTAATGGCAACATCTATCTTATCGTTTTTACCGTAATCTTTATCTGCAATGGTTTCAATTTCACGAATTATCGGTGTAAAAACATCAGTATCATAGTTACTTTGCACATTTTGTAATACCATACACAAACGCTCAAAGCCCATTCCGGTATCTATATGTTTGTTTGGTAAGTTTTCTAGAGAACCATTAGCTTTACGATTGTATTGCATAAAAACCAGGTTCCAGATTTCAACCACTTGCGGATGATCCATATTCACCAAATCCTTACCAGAAACCTTTGCTTTTTCTTCAGCAGAACGAATATCAACATGAATCTCACTACAAGGACCACAAGGACCTTGATCTCCCATTTCCCAGAAATTATCTTTTTTATTGCCTTTTAAAATTCGGTCTTCTGCAATGTACTGTTTCCAAATATCGTAGGCTTCGGTATCTAATGGCGTACCATCTTCTTCGTCTCCTTCAAAAACAGTTACGTATAAAATGTCTTTGTCTATTTTATAAACCTCTGTCAATAATTCCCAAGCCCAAGCAATCGCTTCTTTTTTAAAGTAATCGCCAAAACTCCAGTTACCCAACATTTCAAACAATGTATGATGATAAGTATCATAACCAACCTCTTCTAAATCGTTGTGCTTTCCAGAAACACGCAAGCATTTTTGAGTATCAGCAATTCTATTGCTTTTTGGTGTGGCATTACCTAAAAAATATTCTTTAAAAGGTGCCATTCCAGAGTTGACAAACATTAAAGTTGGATCATCTTTTAACACCATTGGTGCAGATGGTACAATAGTATGTTTTTTATCTTCAAAAAACTTTAGAAATTTTGAGCGTATCTCTTGAGACTTCATGTATGTTTAATTCTCGTTCTTGTTAAAATTATATTAATTGCGAAACAATTTTTATCTTTGGTCGTTTGCAAATAAAATTCATTTGATTGAAATGATTTTATCAATTGCAAAAATAGTATAAATAAAGAAATGAGTAAGGTAAAATATTATTATGATTCTGAAACACTTTCGTATAGAAAAATAGAACGAAAGAAGAGACGAACATTTAAGTACATTTCACTGTTTTTATTAGCTTCTGCCTTGTTTGGTTTTTTATTTGTGTTTATCGCAAGTCAATATATTGAATCTCCAAAAGAAAAGGCTTTAAAACGTGAGCTTTCTAATATGCAGCTACAATTTCAGTTGCTCAATAAAAAAATGGATGAAACGCAAGATGTACTTGCCAATATTGAAGAGCGCGACAATGCTATTTATCGACTGTATTTTGAAGCAAACCCTATTCCTGAAGAACAACGAAAAGCTGGTTTTGGTGGTATTAACCGTTACAAAGACTTAGAAGGATTTGACAACTCTAAATTAATTATTGAAAGCCACCGAAGAATGGACATTCTTCAAAAGCAAATTGTTGTGCAATCACGCTCATTAGACGAAATAGCAACTTTAGCAAAAGACAAAGAAAAGTTTTTAGCCTCAATACCTGCCATTCAGCCTGTTAACAATGCCGAATTAACTCGTATGGCATCAGGTTATGGTTATAGAACTGACCCTTTTACTAAAGTAAGAAAATTTCATTTTGGTATGGATTTTACAGCTCCTCGCGGAACTCCTGTTTACGCTTCTGGAGATGGTGTTGTTACCAGAGCAGACAACAGAGCTACTGGTTATGGTAAACATATTAGAATAGACCATGGTTACGGATACGTTAGCCTTTATGCGCACTTATACAACTACAATGTGCGTGCTAACCAAAAGGTTAAACGTGGTGATTTAATAGGTTTTGTTGGTAGTACAGGACGTTCGGAAGCTCCACATTTACACTATGAGATTTTTAAGGATGGTGAACGCATCAACCCTATTAACTTTTATTACGGAAATTTATCTGCTGAAGAATTCTCTGACTTACTAGAAAAAGCTTCTTTAGAAAACCAATCTTTAGATTAATTTTATGCATATAGAACTCCCAGAAAAACGATACTATGGCATTGGCGAAGTTGCAAAAGCTTTTGACGTCAATGCATCATTGATTCGTTTTTGGGAAAAAGAGTTTGATATTCTAAAGCCTAAAAAGAACGCAAAGGGCAACCGTAAATTCACACCAGAAGATATTAAAAACCTAAAGTTTATTTACCACTTGGTAAAAGAACGAGGATTTACTCTTGAAGGCGCTAAAACTCATCTTAAAGAAGAAAAGAAAAAATCGCTAAGTAATTTTGAAATAATTAGTAAATTAGAAGCTATAAAGGCGCAACTAATCAAAATTAAATCACAACTTTAAAACTCTCTTATCATGAAAAAATGGTTACCATGGATTATTGTTGCAATAATCGCAATAGGTTTGTACACTAAAGGAAAAGGTTTTTACAACGAAGCTATAAGTCTTGACGAAAACATTGGTGAGCAATGGTCCAAGGTAGAAAGTGCTTACCAACTAAGAAGCGACCTTATACCTAACTTAATGAAAGTAGCCGAACGCTATGCCGAATATGAGCAAGAAACTTTTAAAATAGTTACTGATGCGCGTTCTAAAGCCACAAGCATACAAATTGACCCATCAAATATTACTCCTGAGCAACTCACCCAGTTTAAAGAAGTGCAAAGCACTATGACCTCGGCTTTATCTAGGTTACTAGCTGTTTTTGAGCGCTATCCAGACTTAAAAGCTAATGAAAACTACAAGGAATTGATGAACAGTCTTGATCGTGTTGAAAAACGAATTAAAGTAGAACGCGACCGTTTTAATGAAACCATTACACCTTACAATAACTTAGTAAGACAGTTTCCTAACAACCTATACGCAGGCTTTTTTGGATTTGAGAAAAAAGAACGTTTTGAATCTGACGAAGGCGCTGAAAAAGGTATTGACATAAACGATTACAAATCTGACAATTAATGTCTACCGTTGAAAATTTTCTTTCACAAACCGAAGAACAAGAGGTTATTAAAGCCATACGAGACGCTGAACGTTTAACTTCGGGTGAAATTCGTGTTCATTTAGAAAAATCCGATAATGGAAATGCCGAAGCACGTGCTATGGAAGTGTTTCATTATTTAAAAATGGACAATACCAAATTGCAAAATGGTGTTTTAATTTATGTAGCTGTAGAAGATAAGTCGTTTGCTATTTATGGAGATAAAGGCATTAATAATGTTGTGGCTAATGACTTTTGGGAAAGCACAAAAAACACTATCCAATCTCATTTTAAATCTGGTCGTTATAAGGACGGATTAATCTATGGTATTTTAACTGCTGGAGAGCAATTACAGCATCATTTTCCTTGGAATCATTTTGATACTGATGAACTCCCAAATGAAATATCAAAAATTTAATGCGCAATAGAGTTTACATATTATGTTTTGTGATTGTATGCTTTTTTGCTACTCAGTTTTCATTTGCTCAATTTAAAATCCCTGAAAAACCTACAGGTAGCGATCAAACTAGCGTTTACGACTATATTGGATTGTTATCTAACTCTCAAAAAGACCATTTAGAGCAAAAACTGATAAAATATGCCGATTCTACTTCATCTCAAATAGTAGTTGCTATCATTAGCACATTAAATGGAGATGACATTACGCTAGTTGGTGCAAATTGGGGACACAAATGGGGAATTGGACAAGCTAAAGAGGATAACGGAATTTTAATCTTACTCGCTAAAGACGACCGTCAAATAGATATTAATACAGGTTACGGTATGGAATATCGACTTACTGATATTTTAGCCGAACGTATTATAAACAGAGTCATGATTCCTGAATTTAAAAAAGGGAATTTTTACAGTGGACTAGACAAAGGAACAGACGCAATTTTTGAAGTATTAAACGGTGAATTTAAAGCCGAATCTACTAAAGAAGACTATAGTTTTCCTATTGGTGTTTTTGTGGTCTTGTTTGTGATGTTTATTGTGCTCTTAATAGCAATTTCTAGTAATCGTCGTGGTAAAGGTGGCGGAAATAGTGGTGGCAAAGGTAAAGACTTAGACAGTAGAGATATTTTAGAAGCCATTATTTTAAGTAATATGGGACGAGGCAGTTACGGGAGAAGTTCTGGTGGAGGTATTTTTGGCGGAAGCTCAGGTGGTGGAAGCTTTGGTGGAGGTGGTTTTAGTGGTGGCTTCGGTGGAGGCGGATTTGGAGGTGGTGGAGCCTCAGGAAGTTGGTAGTTATGAAAAAGACGATTGTATTATTATTTATCATATTTATTTCGTGCAAAGGACATCAACCAGAAAGGAAGAATCCTTTTTCACATTTGCCCAAGAATGAACAACAGAATATTATTTCTGACTTTTCAAACCTTTTTTCTTTTGAAGAAGAAAACGCTTTATCTCATAAAATAGCCGATTATGAATCTACAACTACCAATCAAATAGTAATTATCACTATAGACTCAATAGTTCCGAATCATTTAAGTATACAGGAATACGCTATTGAAATTGGAAATTATTGGGGAGTTGGACAATACAAAAAGGACAACGGATTAATTATTGCTATTTGCAAACCACAAAAACAAGTAGCGATTGCAACAGGTTATGAAACTGAAAAAACACTTACAGATTCCATCTGTCAAGATATTATTAATACTTCAATGCTTCCCTTTTTTAAAAAAGAGAATTACTACCAAGGCATTAATAATGCTCTAGATTCAATTATAAAAAAATGGGATTAATAAAATAGCAGCTATTTCTTACGCATATAAACGCTTACAGGAACTCCATGAAAATCAAAATGTTCCCTAAGTTTATTTTCTAAAAAGCGCTTATAAGGTTCTTTAACATATTGAGGTAAATTACAGAAAAATGCAAATTGCGGTTGTGGTGTTGGCAATTGCATAATGTATTTGATTTTTACATACTTACCTTTATATGCTGGTGGTGGATTATGGTCTATAATTGGCAATAATACTTCATTAAGCACACTAGTTTTTATACGCTTTGTTCTGTTTTTATAAACTTCAACAGCTGTTTCAATAGCTTTAAAAATACGTTGCTTGTTCAATACCGAAATAAACACAATTGGCACATCAACAAAAGGTTCAGTTTCTCGTCTTATCATTTTTTCAAACTCTCTGGTTGTTTTATTATCCTTTTCAACCAAATCCCATTTGTTCACCAAAATAACAATGCCTTTACGGTTACGTTCGGCTAGCCAAAAAATGTTTTGTACTTGACCATCAAACCCTCTTGTAGCATCTAAAACCAATAAGCACACATCGCAATGTTCAATAGCTCTAACGCTTCGCATTACTGAATAAAACTCAAGGTTTTCTTTTACTTTAGATTTTTTACGTATTCCTGCGGTGTCTACTAAATTGAACTCAAAGCCAAAACGATTATATTTTGTATCAATGGAGTCTCTTGTAGTACCAGCAATATCAGTAACTATATATCTATCTTCACCTATCAAAGCATTTATAAAAGAAGATTTCCCTGCATTGGGACGACCTACAACTGCAAATCGTGGCAACTCTTCTTCTTCTACTTCTTCTTTTTCAGGTAAGGCTTCAACTAGAGCATCTAACAAATCTCCTGTTCCACTACCATTAATACTTGCAATAGTGTAGTACTCTCCAAGACCTAATGCATAAAACTCTACTGCATCTTCAGCACGCTTAGCATTGTCAACTTTATTAACAGCTAAAAACACTGGTTTTTCAACTTTACGAAGAAGTTTAGCAACGTCTTCGTCCATTCCTGTCACACCAGTTTCTACATCAACCATAAAAATAATGGCATCAGCTTCATCAATAGCAAGTTCTACTTGTTTATCAATTTCGGCTTCAAAAACATCATCACTACCAATAACATAACCACCTGTGTCGATAAGAGAAAACTCTTTACCGTTCCAGTCACTTTTTCCATAATGACGGTCTCTGGTAACTCCACTAACAGCATCAACAATGGCTTCTCTACGTTGTATTAAACGATTAAAGAAGGTTGATTTTCCTACATTTGGTCTTCCTACAATAGCTACTATGTTGCTCATTATGATTATTTTTTTGCGCCTGCAAAGATAATATTAGTTTGCAGTATTTTTAGATAAAAAAGTGTTTTACTTTTGGTTATACCCAAAACGCTTTAATTGATTTGTATTTGTACGCCAATTTTTATTGACTTTTACATATAATTCTAAATGAATTTGTTTTCCAAAGAATTTTTCTAAATCTTTTCTAGCCTCAATCCCTACGCGTTTTAAAGCAGAGCCTTTATGTCCAATGATAATACCTTTTTGAGTATCGCGCTCTACCATAATTACCGAACGCATTCTAATAATATTTTCTTCTTCAAAAAACTCTTCGGTATCAATTTCTACAGCATAAGGAATTTCTTTCTTATAGTGTAAAAGTATTTTTTCGCGAATGGTTTCATTAACAAAAAAGCGCTCAGGCTTATCAGTAAGCTGATCTTTTGGATAAAAAGGTGGTGACTCTGGAAGCAACTCTATAATTCTGTTAAATACTTCTTTTACTTGAAATCCTTCTAATGCAGAAATAGGAAAAATTTCAGCATTTGGCACTTTTATTGCCCAAGATTGGACTTGCTCTTCTAGCTGTTGCTGGTCAGAAGTATCTATTTTATTCAATAATAATAAAACAGGGATTTTAGAATTGGTGATTTTCTTGAAAAAGGCTTCATCTTTCAATTCCTTTTCTCCTATTTCAACCATGTAGATTAATACATCGGCATCATCAAAAGCAGATTTTACAAAATCCATCATGGATTCTTGAAGCTCATATGCTGGTTTTATAATTCCTGGTGTATCACTTAAAACTACCTGAAAGTCGTCTCCATTTACAATACCTAATATTCTATGACGAGTAGTTTGCGCCTTAGAAGTTATTATTGATAATTTTTCACCTATAAACGCATTCATAAGTGTTGACTTACCAACGTTAGGGTTTCCTATAATATTTACAAATCCAGCTTTATGCATTTTCATTATTTCTTGTTGGCAAAGATACAGCTTAATATTATAAAAAAACCTTTCAAGCTATTTGAAAGGTTTTTTAAGTTAATTGAGGTTTATTTTACTTTGAAAAATAGACGTAAATAGCAACTACTATAAGTGTAATTAATCCGCCTACAAGCTTTACATGTTTCCATGGTGTAATATCAACTTGCTCAGTATACTCTTGCACATAAGCTTCTTTTCTTGGGAAGAAATATCCAATCACAAGCATTATTATAATGTTAGCTACAAACAAGATAGCCATAATGTGCAAAAAGTGTGGATATGCTTCGGCTTCTACCAACTTTAATGCAGCAGGATCTGTAACTCCTGAAGCTTTTGCAGCTTCTAATGCTTTTTCTACTTTATTTGGACCAATTATGAACTGACTGACAATATACATTATTGATCCTGATATAATACCAATTTTAGCAGCAATGGCTGGTACTCTTTTGGTTAAATATCCAACAACAATAATTGTAAGTATTGGAATGCTGTAAATACCATTAATTTCTTGTAAATACTTAAATAAGCTTCCTGCATTTTCTATCATAGGAGCAATAAACATTGCTGCCAATGCTAAGCATATTCCAAAGATTTTACCATATTTTACAACTGTAGATTCATCGGCATTTTTATTGATATGTTGTTTGTAAATATCAATACCAAACAATGTTACCGAACTATTCAATACACTATTAAAAGAACTTAAAATAGCACCAAACAACACTGCTGCGAAAAATCCAACAAGATATTTAGGTAATACAGCTCGTACTAATTCAGGATACGCTAAATCACTAGAAGCAAGTCCACCTTCAAAATAGTAATAGGCAATCATACCTGGAAGCACTAAAATTAATGGTCCTAAAATTTTTATAAATGAAGCAAGTACTAATCCTTTTTGTCCTTCAGCTAAGTTTTTAGCCCCAAGTGCTCTTTGTATGATTTGTTGGTTGGTTCCCCAATAAAATAACTGAACCAACATCATTCCTGTAAAAATGGTTGAAAAAGGAACCTCTTGTCCTGGGTTACCTGTAGAATCAAAACGCTCTGGGTTTGCAGACATAAGTGTTTCTAAACCTCCAAAAACCGAACCATCACCAATTGCCATTAATCCGAAAACTGGTATCAATATTCCTCCTATCAATAAACCTATTGCGTTAATTGAATCTGATACTACAACAGCTTTTAAGCCTCCAAAAACTGCATAAATAGATCCAATTATTCCAATTCCCCATATACAAATTACCAGAGCTGAAGAATCTGAAACGTTTAATAGTGTTGGCACATCAAACATTCCGCTAATTGCTACAGAACCAGAGTACAAAATTACAGGTAGCAATACCACAACATAACCCGTCAAAAACAAAGCTGATGTTATAGTTTTAGTAGAGACGTCAAATCTATTTGCTAAAAACTGAGGAATTGTTGTTAGTCCACTTTTAAGGTATCTTGGCAACAAGAAAATAGCAGTTACAATCATAGCAATAGCTGCTAAGGTTTCCCATGCCATTACTGATAAACCATCAGTATATGCGCTACCATTAAGACCAACAATTTGTTCGGTTGATAAATTAGTCAATAATAAAGATCCTGCAATAACTCCTGCAGTTAGACTTCGTCCTCCTAAAAAGTATCCATCGGAAGATTTTTCATCAGTTTTACGCGTTGCATAATAGGAAATTATAGCCACAAGCGCAGTAAACCCAACAAAGGATAGAATTCCAATCATAATAATGTTACGTTAAATATTAGTTAGTTATAAAGGGCAAAAAACTATGCTCAATGCCTCTAATTTATAAAAGTAACTAAAATATAGTTTATAATTGGTATTCTCAGACTTTTCATAAAATTAAAAAGCCAAACACTTTCGTATTTGGCTTGTTGTAGCGGGAACTGGACTCGAACCAGTGACCTTCGGGTTATGAGTTTCAAAACCACCTCAAAAGCAAGCCCTAATTACACTTCACACTATAAAACCGTATACGGAATTGTATACGCTAATTAATAAAAACAAATATAGCAAATGAATATTAATTCATTAAAGATTCAGATAATTCTGAATATTTTACTTCTTCAATTATTTCTTTTTTATTACTATCAACCTTTGGACTAAACAAATCTTTACTTACAGGAAAAGCACTAAGCTGTTCTTCTGGATAACTAAATTGTAGTATGTCCTCTATTTCAGATTCGTTTAAATCTACAGATAGCCAATTGTGGGTCAATTCTTCATCCAATATTAAAGGCTGTCTATTCTTTTTATTATGAATTTTAGCAAATAGAGGAGAAGCTTCTTTGGTTAAAATTGTAAAAGTTATGTATGTGTCAATAACTGTATAAAGACCTGCTAATGCTAAAGGATAGTCTTCCTTATTTTTGAAATAAAAAGGATATTTTTTTCCTTTATAATCATGTGGCTCAAAAAAACCAGAAACAGGAATTATACAACGCTTTTCCATTATGGCATTTTTGTATATAAAATGATTAAATGCTTTTTCTGATCGGGCGTTTAGACCTCCTCCATAACGGACTGCCTCTTTGTGGTAATCTTTTATGTCATCTTTCGTTTTATAACTAGGGACAATACCCCAAATCCCAGGAGCTAATACGTCCGAACGCTCTTGTGGTATTACCAGCATGTTTGGGTGTGAAAAACCGTTGTGATGATAAGTAGGTTTGTCAAAATAAGATTCCATTGAAGGGTCAACAACACCTACTTTAAAATGTTTCTCTAATTTTTTAACCTTGTTAGTGGTACTAGTATGAAAACACATGTTTATTTTTTCTTAAAATTAAGAAATCAAATGGATTAGGCGAAGTTTATGGCTATATTGATTTAAGATGTTTTAAGGATGCGTTACGTGGATCGCTAATTATGCCCATTTTTTTACTTGATACGATAACCATGCTATAAAAGCCAAATCGGTCTTTAATTGAACCGTAACACATGTACACTCCTAGACCGTTAATAGGAAATTTATCTACAATATTACTAAAGTGTACAGCGTCAAAATATTTACCTTCTTGATCTATAAATGTGCTAAGCCGCATTAATTTACCTTGTGATGTTCTATTAAATCTGGTAGTCACAAGACTCCCATATATAATTACATTTTCACCAATGTGGTTTTTCATCTCACTTGCTGTAATACCACCATGTATTTTTTCACTAACTAAATTAAAGTAATTGCATAATGGAAAACCTAGTAGTTCCATTTCATCATAAGCATCTTCAATCCAATTAGTCTTTAATTTAGGTAGCTCAAATTTCTTATGTTGAATTTTAAATAGCTGATCTTGTTTTGTTTTAGAGCCTTGGGCATTTAGTTTAAAAATAGCTTGCCACAACAATTCGGTTTTATGCTTTTTTGTAAATCTAAATGCATTAATGCGTATGAGGATTGTTAATTGTTCAATGCTAATAGAAACACGATCTATAAAATCATCAAGAGACTTGTAATCGCCAAATAATTGTCTATTACTTAAGATTCTTTGTATGGTATAGGTCTCTAAATTTTTCAAATACCCAAACCCTAAATAAATGGAACTACCAATTAATCTATTGGGATGGTCACTTCTATTAATGCATGGCAAACAAATCTTAGCACCTTGTTGTTTAGCTTCATGTAGATAATGTTCTGTACTGTAAAACCCACCACCATTATTTAAAACTGCAGTCATAAACTCCAAAGGGTAGTAGCACTTCAAAAACAAACTTTGATAACTTTCAACAGCATAAGATGCTGAGTGTCCTTTAGCGAAAGCGTAACCAGCAAAACTTTTAATTTGATTCCAAACTTCAAAAATTAAGTCATCTTCAAACCCTTTGTTTCTACAATTTGAAATGAACTTTTGTTCTACTTCTAAAAACTCTTTTCGCGATCTATATTTTCCACTCATACCTCGACGTAATATATCCGCTTCCCCAAGGGTGAGGTCTGCAAATTGATTGGCAACCTTCAATACATCTTCTTGATAAACCATGACACCATAGGTCTCTGGCATTATTTGTAATAATATTGGATGCGCATCTTTTCGTTTTTCAGGGTTTCTATGGCGTCTAATGTATTCGTCTTTCATTCCTGAACCAGATACACCTGGTCTTATTATAGAACTAGCTGCCACTAAGCCCAAGTAATCTTCAGTTTGGAGTTGTTGCATTAAACCTCGCATAGCAGGTGACTCAACATAGTACGCTCCAATTGCACCACCTGTTTTTAGAAGTTGGTTGATGTTTTTGTCAGTCTTAAATGCTTCAACATTTGTAATGTCAATATCATTAACTTCAGGTCTATTGGTTTTAATAATTTCTAATGCATCTTTTATTTTAGCTAAACCCCTTTGCCCTAATATATCAAACTTAAATATGCCTACATCTTCAGCAATAATCATATCAAACTGAACAGTAGGAAAACCTTTAGGAGGTAAATCTGTTGCAGAATAATAATGTACAGGCTTATCTAAAATTATTATTCCAGCAGAATGTACACTAAGGTAATTAGGAAATCCCTCGATTAATTTTCCATAACGTAAAACCAATTGAGATAGTTCGTCTAAATCGGATTGCCTATAATTTCCTTTACTAAGTTTATCAATTTCTTCTTTAGGTAAACCAAAAACTTTGCCCAATTCTCTAACCACTGCACGATATTTAAAGGTGTTGTAGGTAGCCATCAAAGCTGTATGGTTAAAACGCTTGAAAATATATGCGGTAACATCATCTCTATCTTTCCAAGAGAAGTCAATGTCAAAATCAGGAGGTGAAGCTCTAAAAGGATTTATAAAACGCTCAAAGTAAAGATCGAGTTCAATTGGATCAACATCAGTTATACCTATAATATAGGCTACAATGCTATTAGCTCCACTACCACGACCTACATGAAAATATCCTTTACTTTTTGCGTAATTAACAATGTCATAGTTGATAAGGAAAAAAGAAACAAAGCCTAATGTTTTGATAGTGTGAAGTTCAGTGTCTAATCGTTTCAAAACTTCATTTGTAGGGTCGGTGTATCGTTTGTTTAAGTTCTTAAAACATAAGCTCTCTAATAACTTAAAATCAGTTTTAGATGAGTCTGTATACAATTTTAAATTTTGTGATACTCTTTCATTGCCAAATGAAAAGTCTATTGTACAGCTATCAAGTATCTTTTTTGTATTATTTAATATGAATGTAAAATCTTTAAAAGCATCTTCTAAACTTTCTTTTTGATGCATTTTATCAGTTGCTAAACATTCTTCAGATTTATCTAGCTTACTTAATAAACAGTTTTTATCAATTGAACGAAGCAGTCGATGTGCATTGAAGTCTCGTTTGTTTCTAATGGTTACTTGTTGTTGTACAACCAGTTTGTTTTTGAGGTTTAACAACTTTGAGAAGCGTAACTTTTTAAGTTCTTCAATCGAGACACCAATAAACTCGTTAGGTTTGAACTCATTTTTTTCAAGTTGTAAGACTTTTTCAAAAGGATAGACTAAATAACAATTACCTAGTGTTTTAGTAGGTACATCAGGTAACTCTATATCATTTTCAGAATGGTAAGATAAAAATTGGTTTAACTCCTTAAACCCTTCATTGTTTTTAGCTATACCTACAAATAATTGATCGTTACCGTTTCTAAAGTCAATTCCTATTACAGGCTTAATGTTAAATTCTTTTGCTTTTCTAATAAAGTTTAAACATGCCGAAGTATTATTGATGTCTGTTAGCACTAAAGCATCAACATTGTTCTCCTTGGCAAGCTCTAAAAGTTCAATTTCAGAAAACGTGCCATAACGTAAGGAATAATATGTGTGGCAGTTTAAATACATTATTGTTTTCGATGTGCCAGTAACACTGGAGGTTCACCACTGAAAGGATTATTAAAACGACCAATAGTTTTAGCTCCCATAGATGAAGCTCTCATAATGCTTAACTCTCCATAACGCAATCTTACTTTATCCATGGCATTATAAAGACTAATCATTTCTTCAGTATCATCAAATAGATTGATTTGATAATGACCACTTACTATATCACTAATTTTAACACCAACTAATCGGATTAATAAGCGACGCTGGTATAGTTTTTCAAATAACTCAAGTACTCTAGGAATTATAATATGATCAGCACTTGAATACGGTATTTTTACTTGTTTGTTGTAGGTGTTAAAATCTGAATATCTAATCTTTACACTTATAGTGCCAGCTAATTTGTTGCCTCTTCTCAATTGAAAGGCCAAATTTTCAGCCATTGCAAAAATTGTAGTCTTTAATACTTTAATATCGATTGTGTCTTTGTTGAAAGTACGCTCTGTTGATATTGATTTTCGTTCATGAAATGGTACTAGAGGTGGATTGTCAATGCCATGTGCACGTTTCCAAATCGTTCTTCCATTTACACCCAAAGCACTTACCATCATTTCTAAAGGCATTTGTTGTACAACACCCACTGTGTCGACTCCTAGATTACGTAAAACTTGATACGTCTTTTCTCCAACAGATGGTATCTTTCGAATCGATAAAGGCGCAAGAAACTCTTTTTCAAATCCTGTATCGATTTTTAATTGATTATTAGGTTTTGCTTCTCCAGTTGCAACTTTTGAGACTATTTTATTTGTTGACAAACCAAATGAAATTGGAAGTCCAGATTCCTTAATAATTCTTTTCCGTAATTCAGAGGCGTATTTGTAGCAGCCATAAAATTTATCCATGCCTGATAGGTCTGCATAAAACTCATCGACGCTAGCTTTTTCAAATACAGGAACACTCTCCTTTATAATTTCTGTTACTGTGTGCGAATATTTAGTGTAAATGGAAGAATTGCCTCTAATAACTATTGCTTCAGGGCATAATCTTCTAGCAACTTTCATAGACATCCCAGAGTGAACACCAAAAGATCGAGTTTCATAACTGCAAGCAGCTACAACTCCTCTGTCTCCAGTACCACCAACCAATAATGGTTTGTTTTGTAAACGCCTATCAATAAGACGCTCACATGAAACAAAAAATGTATCTAAATCCAGATGTAAAATATTCTTTTCCATAACACAAAATTAGCTACATATTAAAGCAATTATTGCTTATATTTGTAGTATTATGAAAATTGTAGCAAAAAATATTCGTCATCTTAGAAAGCTAAAAGGGTTAACTCAAGAAGCGTTAGCTGAGCATCTAAACGTATCAAGGTCTAGGATTGGTTCTTATGAGGAAAATAGATCAGCACCTACTATAGAGTTTTTAATACAACTATCCGATTTTTTTAAATTGCCTATAGACATACTATTGAAAAATGATTTAACTAAATCTAAGGATGCATCATTTATTGAAATTGGTAATCAACGTGTTTTATTCCCTATAACTGTAGATACTGATAGTGATGATTTAATCGAAATTGTTCCTGCTAAAGCATCTGCTGGATATTTAAGTGGCTATGATGATCCTGAATATATTGAACAGCTGCAAAAGATAAAGTTGCCTTTTTTACCTACTGGAAAGCACAGAGCTTTTCCTATAAAAGGAGATTCTATGTTACCTATGAAGGATGGAGCTTTTGTTGTAGGTAGATTTATAGAAGATAGAAATGAAATTAAGACAGGACGCACCTATGTATTGGTTACACTTAATGATGGTATGGTGTATAAACGCGTAATGAACAATATAGATTTTAATGGGTCATTGTTATTGATGTCAGATAACAAAACCTATAACGACTACAGTGTGCCTATAGACGAGGTTTTAGAAATTTGGGAATTTACATGTAGTATAAATACGCAAGAATATTCAGAGGAAGAACTTAAAATTAGTAGTATTCTTAGTATGTTTAATGAACTTGGTGTTGAGTTAAAGGCTTTGGAAAACAATTTAAAGATAAAATAAGACTATAGATACTTTAAACTTTAATTGTATAAAATACCAAAACTAATTTTAGTGTATTGTTTTTAACACTAACTTGCCGTAATTAAAACAATAGGTTAACATTATTTTATTGTCATAATATATTACATAAAGACAAACAATCACAATGTTCTTGATTAAAGAAATTCTTTTCAATTAGAATTGACGTTAGCTCCTTGGGTAGTGTAACCATTTTTACAATTTCTGATTTTTCAAGACTAAATTATATTAAGCTCTTCCAGAATATCTTTTTTTAGTTTACTAAACGGTCTACTGCCAAAATCTTCACTATCATAAAAAACTCCAAAGGCTAATCTATATAACTCTTTTTGAGAAACTTTTAAACCAGTATATGTTTGTGATGATAAAATATGTAAATATCTATCAGAATATATTTGCTTGAGTTTTATCAAATCAAAAATTTCATCATTGTGAGCATTATAAGTCTCCAGTATCTTAAACAGTTTTAAATGCCTAATAACTTTTGGTGGGATTGGGTTATTTTTATTTAAGATAATCGAAATTGTATTTTTTGAGTTGATGTCATACTTGTATGAAAAATTAAAATCTTCAATTATGTTATCCATATAGGGATGGGGATAGAACTTTAATCTTAAGGGTTTATTTAATTTAAATCTACTATTACAAACAGTACATGAGGGAATTAAATTATGAAACGAAAGTCCCAAAATAGGATACCTAGATTGAGGAAAATAATGATCAAAATCTGGTTTGATTAAATTTGCTCTGACATTTATGGTAGATTGTCTATTACAATATGGACAATATTTTATTGAAATATTATTTGAAAGATCATTAAGATTATACTCTTTTTTATCTTTACTAAAATTTTTATATGAGAAGACTTTTTTAATTATTGAATCATACTTTCTCTTATTGCTTGATTTTTGAATACTATAATATTTTTTATTTAGCTCAGTCAACTCAAGAGGGTTGGCAGATAATAATTCATCCAGATTAGCTTTTATAAACTTTAAAATATAATTAGGCAAACTATTTAAATGCTTAGACTTTAAAACCTTTGCTCTTAGATTATTCAAATGAATAATTTTTGCTTTTTTGGCTGACCTATTATTAATGTTTATCACTCTTCAAACTTTTTAAATAAGCTATCTGTTCATCCAATATTTTATCCCTTACATTTTCACCTGTTTTTTCACCATACATCTCCAGCAGCTTAGTCTTTAAAATTGGTTCATCTATTATCTCGATTATAGTTTTAACCTTTTCTGCAAATTCTAATGTAACAACATCATCCAATTTTTCAGAATTTAACCAATTGATAACTTCTTCTATCTTATCTCTTGCAAAATCTCCAACTAAACCATCTCCAATAAAAAAAGAATCTGCTAATAAATCTGTAATGTTAGCTCCAAATGATTTTGTCGGTTTTTCTTTTTGAGATAGTATGCGAATATTATCAGTAGTTCCATCATTCTCTCTTTCTATATATGTTATGTTATAATTTGGAATATCAGAAAGAGTTAAACAATCATGTGTAGATATTATTACTTGTATTTTACGATTATTTAAGTTTGGATTTTTTGAATTATCTATATCGTCATTCAATTTTTGTAAAATTAAAGGTGTCACCTTTGCTATCACACTTACAAATCCTTTTTTCCATAAAGGATGAAAACCTAAATCTGCTTCATCCAACAGCAAAATATAATGCTCTTTGCGACGCATATGATGATGCTTTTTAATTGTAAACTCATAGAGGCTACTGAATAGGTTTATCAATGACTTTTCCCCAAATGATAATCTTTTATTAGGTCTAAACTCTAATAATTGTGCATCAATAACCGAATTAGTATTAAGCTCTTGAATTACTCTTTTATACAATTGCATCACCTCCTTGAACCCTTCAAAATCTACCACTTGAAGATCCACATTTAAAACTCCCTCACCTAATTTAAACCCTTCCTTATCTATGATTGATTGCAAACTTGAATAAAGGTTTATAATTGAATCAAAAAGACGAATAGCGCGTTTTGCCCCTGATTTTAATTGATCAATAATCTCAAATCTAGCCTCAAAAATTTCATCGAAAGATTTGTTAATACCTTCTTCTATTTTAGTCAAATCAGACTCTATCATTTTTCCCAAATCACTATCTTTAACATCATATTTATTAAACATATGATCTATGTAATTAGTTAAATTATGACTTATATTTGTAAATTCTTCACCTATTAAATCCTTTTCAATTAATGAGTCTAAACTATTGGATACATAGTCAATTAGACCTTGAGATTTGAAGCTCGATGATTTATCTTTTAATTCACTGATTATCAAAAGGATTTTATCCTTTTTTTTCTTTAATTCCCCATCAAAATTGGTCTCTTCGAACACATAAAGCAAATTGTGATAATAATTATCATTATAGTTTTTTCTTAGTTCTTTATAAATATATTTATCTATATAGGCCAATTTATGAAAGAAGAAATGATCTAGTTTTTTAAAAAAGTCCTTTTCCTTTATAATATCATCGAATGGGACTTCATAAACACCATTAAAGGCTGTTTGAATTGAAGTACCATCAATAATTAAATATGAAAAAATATTTACCTCTAGATCCTTAAAAAAGTCCTTACTTTCATGTAATAAATGTACTTTATCTTTATTTGGGTATTCATTCCATAATTTATCTAAACTACTTTTTTGAATTTTTTCAATGTCTCCTTCATTCTCAAACCCTCCATAAGTATTTCTCAAATCTCTTTTATTTAGAGGTTTAGCAAACACCCTTAAATAATCATAAAGAGGAAGTTGAGGATAAACACTTTTGATTTCATTTACCACCTCATCCGTCAAAAGCAGAAGTGACCGTTCTACATTATCCAAGTAATATTCGGCAAGAGTTGACTTAAAATGAGTAGTTTTAGATATTGGCGAGCTAAACCTAGAAAGATCACTATCTGCTATTGGTGAATAATAAAGAATTGGTATATCAACGTTGACTATTGTTTCCAGTTTATTATTTTCAAAGTATATCTTATAATTATCTAAATCAGAAATATTTCCATGTTCATTAACTTTACCTGTTCTATTTTCAATAGTAAGCTCATCTTCCTCGTTTTCATAAATAAAGACTGATTTAGTGTAGTCATTAAATTTATTAATTATAGAAAAGAGGGTAGTTTTACCACTGCCATTAGCACCAACAATTGCAGAAAATTCGGTTATACGATATTCATGTAGCCTTTCAACATAATTTTTATTTTTAACTCTATTTATTACAATTTCTTTTTCCTTTTTTTCAAAGGAATAGAAGTATTTACCTATTAGGTTTATTGTTTGTGGTCCATCAAATAGGTAATGCTCAAGTATATAAACCGCCGCCAACCTCATACCTCACCATATTTAGCATTATCCTCCGCAACCATACCCAACTCCTCTTTTGCCTCACCAACGGTAACCTGCCCATTCATAAGCATAGGTAACAACCAATCGCGTAAGGCAGCGAGTTTTTGGTTTTCTTTTTGATTTTCTAATATTTTCTTAAAAAAAGGCTCAAACTTTTGGTTATACTTTTTAATTAAGTCTTCTTTAGGAAATATTAAAGGAATATTATCTAATTGCTCTCCACTTATATTAGGTTGCGCTGCACCAGAACCTATTTTAAATACTTGAAGCCTAAAATACTCTTGTTTTAATGATGAATATAAAAAAGGTAGCCTTCTTAATCTTTCTTTTCCTAGTGAGTACAAACCAACTCTTTGATTAATCAAATAATCATCATCTGGAATTATTGCAAACTTTCCAATAGTTGCACCAGTCATAGCTATAATTACATCACCTTCTTTTGAGTTAAAACGATTAGCTTTTTTTGCGATTTCCGTTGATACATAAGCCAAATCTGATGTATTAACCTTTCCTTCTTCGGTAATATCTTTTATCTTTAAAACTGGACATCCTTTTGTTTGCCAATTTGAAGATTTGAAAGCATATCCTGAGCTTACTGTTGCATACTCTCCAAATTTCCCTTCATTCCACCCCTCAGGAATCTCACGTTTTAATTCCTCATTATACACCATCTTGCCGCCAGAAGATTTGTAGGGCTTACCGTTTTGGTCTGGAAAATCAAACTGGACAAACCAATAGTCGTAAATGGTTTTGGCGAGTGCCTCTAACTCTTGGTTTATTTTGTTGTTGACTTCTATTTTGGCATCTAAATCGGATAAGACTTTGGCGATTTGTTTTTGGACTTTTAATTCAGGCAGGCTGATTTTTATACCATAGTACGCTCCAAAGGTCATACTTGGAACACCTGTCCCTGAATTAAGATTGCTTAAATCCAATAATTTCAAATAATGATATAAGTAATAAGCATCAACCTTAACCTTATTAACTTCGGTATAATAGATTGTATCTACTGTCCAAAAAGGCTTATTGGTATACTGAATATTATCTAATGTTCCTTTTCGTGGTAGTAAAATACTTTCTTCTTCATAAAGAGATTCGTTTGCATACCGCATAATTCCACCACTACCAAAAACGGGAATTTCACCATCTTCAAGATGTTTATGGTCTCTACCATTCTTTATTTTTAAAAGATCGCTTAAAAGATACTCAGTCATAATTTCAAACTCTTCAAATTATTCTGAATTTCTTTTTCCAACGTATCACTTTCAGCAAACAGTTCTTCTAAATTGCTTTCAAAGTTTTTGATTTTAGCATCAAACTCTTCCGCAGTAATATCTACATATTCAATTTTTACTTCAAAATACTGTCCAGCACTTAAGGAGTAGTTTTTTGCTTTTATATCATCGTACTTTACCACTACCGAGAAATCTTCCACTTCGGTCTTGTTCGTAAATGTTTCAATAATTTGGTCTTCTTCGGTTTCGCTTAATAGTGTTTTTTGGTTTTTACCCTCTTTTACCGTAGTCCCTAAATTAGAGGCATCAATCAAAACCACATCTTCCTTGTTTTCCTTATCTAAAAACACAATAGAGACATTGGTACCTGTAGTTGCAAATATGTTAGAGGGCATACTTACCACACCTGCCAACATTTTGTTGTCTACCAGTTTTTGGCGTATTTTTTTATCGATACCGCTTTGTGCAGTAATAAAACCTGTGGGCACTACAATAGCGGCTTTTCCTGTAGCATTAAGGCTGTGCATTATGTGCTGTAAAAACAAGGTGTAAATCGCCATTTTGTCTTTCGCCTTTTTAGGCACATTGGGTACACCTGCAAAAAAGCGGTTTTTGTTTTCCTTTTTCTTTAGGGTTTCTACATCGTCACTAAAATCGAGCTTAAATGGTGGATTACTTACGATGTAATCAAACTTTCGTAAATCGCCATCTTTTTTATGATACGGATCGGTCATTGTGTTTCCTTGTATCACGTTTTCTATACTGTGCACCAAATTGTTCAGTACTAAATTTAAACGCAACAGGTTAGACGATTTTTGCGAGATGTCTTGTGAGTACACCGTACATTTATCGTTGCCTATGGCGTGCGCCAAATTCATTAACAATGTTCCTGAACCAGCACTTGGGTCGTAAATGGTTTTATTACTCACAGGTTCTGGTACCAAGATGTTGGCAATAATTTTAGATACAGCGTGTGGTGTGTAATATTCGGCATACTTACCACCAGCATCGCTGTTGTAGTCTTTAATTAGATATTCAAAAATGGTAGAGAAAAAGTCAAAGCCTTCGCCCATTATATTTTCAAAATTGAAAATCACCAATTTGTTAAATAAGGCTTTTGCGAAAGCGTCTCGCTTACTACTTACAAACTCGGTAATACGGTCAAAGAGGCGTATTTTTTGTCCGTCTTCGGTTTTTACAGCAAACAAATCGTTATTGGTTGCCGCAATATCCATTAAGGTATCGTCTACGGTTTTGGCAAAATCGGGTTCGTTTTGGCGTTCAAATAGATTTGGTATTAATTGGTGTGGCAACAAAAACGCGGTGCTATCGCTCATTTGGTAACGTAACATTTGGTATTCTGTATCTGGTATGTTTGCCAGCTCCTTTTCCCAATGCTCCACGTCTGCCAATTCTGGCTTTACCTGTTTAACCTCATAAGCGAATTTGTCGTTTAAAAATTTGTATAAAAATATCTGGCTAATGATTTTAAACTCATTACCATCATTACCCAAACCATAACTGGCACAAACGGCTTTAAGCTCGTCTATAAGTGTTTTGGTTTTTATTACAAAGGGTTCGTTGTTGATGTCTTTTGTCATTGTTTATGCGGTTCTTCCGTAATATTCGTTTAAATATTCTTCTACGATAATGTTTTTTATAAATTCTACGGTTTCTACATCCATAGAAACTTTTTGTTTGCTAAATTCTTGAAATACCAAACGCGCTACCAATTGACCAAAATAGTGTTCGTTGTTTAAACTATCGGCACGATTAAGTACTGCTACATCGGTTTCTTCTTTAATGTGCTGTAAAGCTTCAATAATTACGGTTTTTAATTTTGAAGGTTTGCCAGCTTCTACCAAGCGTTTTTGTACACGAGCATATTTGGTATCGCCTTGGTACTTGTCTTTTAATAAATCGTTTTTACGATTCAGTTCTTTTATTTTTTCGTGAATTTGTTTTAGCGAGGTCATATTCGCTTCCATTTCTTCACGTGATACTTCACTTAAATTTTTATTGTCGAATAGTCTACGCAACTCATCGTATAGCGATACCCATTCTGGGTCTTTGGTATCGAAATTTCCACCAAGCGCTTCACGTGTTTTCTTGAGCAAGTCTTTAAGGTCGTCTGCCAACACCATTTCGGCTTCGCCTACTTTTTTGAACATAAAGAGCACATCCTCTAAAGCCACATTCAGTAAGTTGCCAATTTCCTCGTTGGTTTCTAAAGCGTTTTTGGCATTCATTAATGCCAAATGGTTTTCGGCTTCAATGCGTAAGGTGTTTAGTTTTCTGAAGTCGATTTTTTCTAATAGCTCATATTCACCCACCAAACGAATGATGTTGTATAAGGAACGTGCATCGTCCAATGCTTTTCTAATTTGAAGCATCTCGGAATGGTCATCGATTTGTGAAATTTGAGATGAAAAGTTTTCAGCATTCTTTAGGTCGAAATCTGCTAGTTTCTCTTTAATCTCTAAAATGTTCTTTTCCATTTCGTCACGCGACATAAAGAGGTTGGAATAGCTTTCCATCTCGTCTCCCAATACATCCTGAAGCTCATCAAAATAGGCTTTATTGGTTTTATCAAACTCTTTAGAAATGTCTGCAAAGTCTACCACATAGCCAAAACGATAGTTTTTGTAGGTTCGGTTAACACGTGTTAAGGCTTGTAATAAGTTGTGTGCCTTAATGATACGCCCTAAATAGATTTTCTTTAAGCGTTTGGCATCAAAACCAGTCAGCAACATATTGTAGACAAACAAGATGTCTATTTTGCCTGCTTTAAAATCGTCGCGCCATTTTTCCAATTCTTCTTTAGAACCGCTATCGTATAAAATAAGCGCTGCTTTTTTAACCTTGTAGCTTTCCTTTTGTTTAGTTAGGTATTCGCTGGCTTCTTCCGCAGCTTGTGGTAAAGTCGACGCTTCACTTTCTTCATCTCTGTAGCTATTGAAAATTTTGAACATTTCTCTTGCTTGCTCGCTACTGTCGCAAATTACCATTCCGCCAGTAGAGGCATCAGCATTTCGCTGACGGAACAATTCTAAATCCTTTACAATATAATCGAGCATGGGTGCTACAAACGAAGGATGCGCATAGGCTATTTTTTTATCTAAATCGCCTTTCAGTACATCAATACTATCTAATGCTTTCTTTAGCAGGATTTTGTATTCAGTTTCTATTTCCTCCCGAATCAACTTTAAGGTATAACCGTCCGCAATGGATTTATTGTAGTAATATTTATGAATGTAACTACCGAATAAATCTTTAGATTTTAAGCTTTCGCCAATTAAAGGCGTTCCTGTTAATCCAATTTTAATGGCGTTTTTATCAGATTGCTCCAAGTTCGCCAAAAAACTCCCTTTAGGGTTGTAACTACGGTGTACTTCATCTAAAAAGTAGACACGTTGTATGTTGATGTTGTAATCGGTTTCTCGGCTAACATCAGTATCATCCTTAAATTTATGAATATTGACAACGGTGATTTCACGTTGCCCCTTATCATTATAAACTGCTGTTGTTTTTTTTAAGTCGGCAACAAATTCATCGCGAGAACTTACAGTATGAACTTTTAATCCGCGAGCTGTAAATTCATCTCTAGCTTGGGTTAATAAATCCAAACGGTCAACAATAAAGTAGAATTTTGGAATGATTCTTTTCTTCTGAAAATAGTCCGTTAGAAAATGTGTGTTGTAATACGCTAAAGCCGTTTTGCCAGAACCCTGTGTATGCCAAATGATGCCTTTCCTTTTCTCCTTATCTAAATGTGCCTCAATGGCTTTGGTAGCAAACATTTGAGGATAACGCATAATGTGTTTTTGTAATCCACTGGTTTCTTTTACATAAGCCAACGCAAATTGTAAAACAAACTGCAAACGCTCTTTAGATAATAAAGACGTTAATATGCGATTGGTTGCACTATCTGGATTTTTATTGGTTTTGTATTCTTCGCTATTCTTTATGGAAGGATAATTGGTGTCTTTTAAAATAAAAGCTTCTACCGATTCATCTAAAGGTTTTAAAACCTGCGATAGGTTAAAACCGATTTCTTCCCTAAAATAATTGAAAATAGGTTTTACATAAGAAGGTGACGCATAAAAAGCACCTTGCCAAGGTTCAATCTCATTATCATCATACTCCATATTGTTTGAGAAAATCATAAACTGTGTAAGATTTACAAATTTTCTAAACTTCTTATTTTGAAAACGTGTGATAATGCGTTTACGTTCTGCTAAAACACCATCACGATTATTAGGCTTTTTAACTTCGATGAAGACTAAAGGCATTCCGTTAATTAGACAAATAACATCTGGTCTAAACTCGTCTTCACCGTTTTTGTAAGTCAACTCGGTAACAACGTGAAAATCGTTGTTTTCAAAATTTTCAAAATCAATTAATCGTGTTCCAGAACGATTGATTAGCTTATCATAAAAGGCTTTACCTAAATCTTCATTTTCTAAATCTAGTGCTACATCTTGATATAGTCTATCAATTTCTACAGGTGATAAATCCGGATTCACCTTAGTCATAGATGATTTAAAAATATCTGTAAAGATGTTGGTATCTTCATCCCAAACAGCATCTTTTAAGGAAATGTATTTATACCCAAGTTGGGTTAAATGTAGTATAGCAGGAAGTTTTACTCTAGAGTCTTCGTTGAATGTCATAAATTGTTAATACTATTTTTGTATAGCTTTAGTTTAAAATAATTTGGGTCAACGAGTATTAATTTCTAAGGGTGAGTCAAGATAAGGATTTTATACAATAACTTAAATAGTTCATACAAAAATATCGGCAAGGTCTATCCCTTCTTGTTGCGCCAACCCTTCTAAATAATTACTACACTTAATTTTGAATCCCTTGGTTTTAAATATTTGTGTTTTTTTATGCCAATCTTCATATTCGGATTTGTCAGGGTACACCACAATATTATGATTAAAAAGTGGTTCCAATAAACTAAGTTTAAAATTGGACTTACTACCTGTTGCCAACCACAAGTACTTTGGAAAAATTAAACTCATGATAATTGCAGTTTTTTCTGATTCTACAATACAAACAATCGTTTGTAAATCTCTTGTATACAAGTTGTGTATACCAAACAGACACTGTCTTAATACAAAATTTGAAATACCATATACTTTATGCACCCAGTTTATATGTGGATAAGGGTGTTTTACACGTTTACCTGATATTGGATCATATAACATTATTTTACCAGAGTACAAATTAAGATGATGGTCCATTTGCCAAAAAATCGTCGCTCCTTTCCAATGATCCGACATCCCTATATTATACTCTAAAATTGCCTTTCGCACTTCAGAATACGTAAAGTATTGTAGTAAAAATTTTATCAAATTATTATTCCTCACAGTTCCTTTAATTGACTGTAATACATTATCAAAATGTAATACAGTTGGGTTTTGACACTCAATTATGGATATTAATTTCGAAAGCGTAGTATTGCCATTAGGCTTTAAATGATACTGACATTTTGATTCCCTATCACATCTACCTATGTTATAGTTTAAATACGAACCTGTTTCATTATCCAAATAACGAACGAATGTCTTCTTTTGACATTTAGGACAATTAAATTTCCTGCTACTATTATCCAAACTATATTTGTAATTCATTTCTCGTAAATTCGTAAAACCGTAAACTCTAATTTTACTTACGAGTTTACGAGTTCAATGATTTTTGTCTTTCTTCAATAATTGATTTATTGAAAACAGTTTTCAACAAATACTGTTGTACTTTTAAATCTTCAATTTTGAATGAGTTTCGTTTTAACTTTTTAAAATTGAAATTTTCTTCACTAGGGAAATCATTTTTAATCAGCTTAAATAGATGTGTATACTCTTGCTCTGGCAATAGCGTCTTTGCAATATTATATACATCTTTAGCGGTCATTCTTGGTTTTACAATTTGTTAAGCTGATATCTAACTGTACCCTCAGAAATATCCAATTGTCGAGCTATTTCACAATTTGACAGACCTTGTTTATGTAAATCTGCAATACATTGATTTCTAAGCTGCTTTTCATTTAAATTTGATTCAGACAGGTGGTTTATTTCATCATCATACCCAATAAAATCAAACATTAAAAAATTAAACTTTTGCTTCAGCTCAAAAATTACCACATTACCAGAATGGTATACACATTCTGTATTACGTTGTTTAATTTGTTTTATGTATCTCAACCCTTTATCCTTTTGACTCTGCCCGATAGCAAAAGCTGAATCACAAAAATTAATTAACATTTTACTGCCAGCTAGATCATTTTTTGATAATTGCATTTTGGAATCACGTTTTGGAGTATGGGCTAAAACTAAAACTGAGATTTTAAACTCTTTTGCGATTGCCTTTAATTCCTTCATTAATGACAAAGCATCTTTTGCCCGTTCATTATCAGACCTTAGATAAGTTATATTGTCTATAATAATAACCTTTGGAGAATGTAGTTTTATTTCTTGCTTCAATGAAAGCACGACAAACTCCTCAAAAGAATTTACACTTTTAGGAAGTTCATGATTTACATTTATTTCAGTTCTTAAAAAATTATCGCTAAACTGATAATGATTACTGTAATTATTGGAATACCTCTTTTCAAATTGTTTATCAGACAATTCAAAGTCAAGATAAATTGTTCTTTGTGGCACAACTTCCAATGGAAACTCTGCAATAGGTTTTTGTCTTGATATACTATCCGCGATTTGAACTGCCAAGACACTTTTCCCCACGTTAGTGTCTGCAAATAAAATACAGACTTCTCCTTCATACCAAAACCTCCCAAACAACATCTTAGGAATTGGTCTTGATTTAGCTTCATTTATCCATTGATTTACTGGTTTTGTAACAAAGCAATTTTGCTGGTCGTTAGAGCCATTCTTTTCAATATCATTTTTAACCGCATCTAGCATTTCTTTATTGACTACCCCTCTATTAAACTTAATCATAGTTGATAGAGATTAACCTACATACTTCTGCATACAACAATTGGTAATTAAGTGTATACATTGTATTTGGGTGCATAAACATTAGATTCTGGCTTTGCCCTCCTTCAAAAAACACTCTATTAATGTCATTAAGAGCCTTTAAAAACTCGAACCTCAAGTCATTACTTAATTCGATAGATTTAGATAATTTTTCTAACCTAACTTTGTTTTCATTAAGATGCTCATAAGAAAAGTTACGATTATTAATAGACGCATACAGCAGCCATAAAACTGAATTAGTTAAATCCGAGATCACACTCTTTACAGAGCTAGAAGTACTTATTTCAACAATGGCTATTTCCCTAACACCAATAAATTTGTCATTAAATTCTGGATGATAATCAAAATATTCGGATAGAATATTTCTAGATAATTCGGAAGGAGTAATACCCTCTTCTCTAGCTTCTAACTCAATAAGGTTTTTTAGCTCTTCTTCAAGCCTAATGTTTAGGATTTGTTTCATGGGATTTCTAATTTTAATTTGAAGTATCAAAATTTTCAAAAAAAAATCTAAAAATCAACATGTTACAAAAACACGAGTCCGTACTATTCCGCGGAATGACTATTTAAAGCGATCTGCCTTAGGTATTTTAAAGCCTAAAGTTTCAAATTGACCCTCTACATTTTTATATTTTGCACCAGATTTTCTCATAAATCGTTCAAGAGTTTCCTTATTTGGAATTGAATTATTTTCGAAATCGAAAGACTCTAAAATTAAACTTGATATTGTAGTAATAGATAGCTTATAATTTTTCATTGGTTTTTCTATATATCCGTTTTCTATCAAAGACAAAATAATAAAGGATAGGTGCGAGAAATTACCAACCCACTTCAACCTAGGCAAATACGCTTCCTTTTTTTCATGCAATGAAATAAATTTTTCTATTATTTCCTTTCTACAAACTAAATCATCACCTAACATATTCACATAAGCAAGGTGATAAAAATGACTGCTTTCAAAATATGGCATATAAACAGTATTAGACTGATCAAGATATAAATCCAACTGTAGTTCTTTGTGTGATGTATTAATATCAACTTTAAAACGCTGCCTTTTTATAGTAGTATTTAGCAGGGGAACAATTTTATATTTTAAAACATCCAAAAGTTCATCTTGAAATTCGGATTCATTAAAATGATACTTTATGAACTGATTTAAATCTAAAACATCAATCACAAAAAACAACTTGTAGGCAAAATAGTTTAAATAAAAGTCTCTTACGAGAGGGTATTGAACACCTGCCTTTTTGAGAAAAGCATCAAAATCATATAGATCAAAATCATCTTTATCGTCTTTATCAAAATTTTCTAAATCTATTTTCTTGGTGATGGCAAACCATTCTTTGTAATTCATAGTAGCTATTTTAAATATTGTGAGTAGTCTTCAGGTAGTTCAGCGTCAATATCTCTTAAATACATTTCCAAAGCATCCATAGTCTTGTGACCAGTTATCAACATAAGCTTACTTTTGGTTTCAAAAGGAGTCATCGTCTTTCTAAACTCTCTGTAAAGATTAGTTATACTTGTATGCCTAAAGCTATAAAGACCATATTCTCTACCAAGCTTAAAATGGTCCTTTACTTTCTTAAATTCTTTGGTAAAATAATTTCGCCTTTCACTATCAGATGTAATCCAAAAACCTCCAATTTTATTGGGCGTAAATAACCAATGCTCAGGACTTTTAGTTTTAAGATCAGGCAGTAATTCAACCAGTGCATCAGGAATAATCATTGTCCTGACCAACTTGTTTTTAGCCTTATAAGTCAATCTTTTATTGATTACATCTACATCTTTTATCCTTAACCTACATACTTCAATTGGTCTCAACAAGTTATAGTAAATAAACCTAACATATAGTTCCAAAATTGGACTTTTCTCTGACATATACTCAAACAATAGTTCTTGCACTTCAGGTGTATATGTTTTATTTAATTTTGGTTTAGATTTTAGAGTATTTATTTCCAAAATAAAATTCTCCTTAATAAGTTCATTATCTACCCATAGTTGAAACAAAGAATTTAAGTCAGTTCTGGAATTGTTTCTATTTCTAGAGCTAGTACGAGTCAAAACATAATTTAAATAGGTAATTACGTTTTTCTTTGTTATCCTTCTCACATCATCACTCAATTTAAAATCATTGTCCAAGAGCCACCTTTTAAATTGATTTATTTTACTTTTAAATTTAGGATATGAGGTTTCAGCAAGCACTTGCTCTTTTAATTTTAATCCAAGCTCAAATGCTTCATTTATTGTTGTGCAACCATCTTCTATAGGTTGAACATCATTTCGAACAACTTTCAAGTTTTTTTCTTTTTCTACTGGGTTAGTAACACCAAAAAAATTGTTCTCTAATTCCGGCTGATACTCATAAGGACTGAACCCTGCTTGAAGCATTAAAGACAAGTTTCTTTGTAGCTGTTTTAAAAATGTAATTCTCTCCCTTTTTGTCTTAAATCTATTCGCTCCACCTTTAATAGGATTTTGTCTTTTTAGCTTTAAAGTTTTTGGGTGTCGAAAGGAATAGTAAACATACCAATCTTTAGACAAAGCTTCTTTTTGTTCAGCTCTGGTCAATTTCGACCATGTATCAATAGATATACCTCCAGTGTAGATTTTTGGTTCGGAATAATTGGCTTTCATACGAGAAACGTATACGTTAGCGTATACGTTACGTAAAAGTAAGGAATTAACAGACATAAAAAAACGGTTTGTGCGTACACAAACCGTTGGTTTTATAGGTCTTAGACCTTAGTAGCGGGAACTGGACTCGAACCAGTGACCTTCGGGTTATGAGCCCGACGAGCTACCTACTGCTCTATCCCGCGATATTGGACTGCAAATATAATACGTTTTTTTTGATTACAAAACTTTATTCAAAATAAAACTCCCAACAGAAAAATCTGTTGGGAGAAATAACTAATTAAAATACTTTAAAAATTTAATCTTCAGTATCTAAAGTTGCAATGCTTCCTTTAGAGTTATTATTTTGAGCATCAAAGTTTCTAATATTTGGAAACTTATCTTGTAAAGATGCTAAGTCTCCTTTAAATGCATTATTTCCTAATAATAAAACTTTTAGATTTGTTAAGCTTGCTAATTCAGATGGTAAATCACCATAAAAGGCATTATCAGCAAGTACTAGCTCTTCTAAATTAGTTAAGTCACCAATTGAAGAAGGTACTATTCCAAATAAGTTATTATCAAAAACGCTTAATACTTTAAGTTTTTTAAGATTAGAAATGCTTGAAGGAAGCTTTCCTGTTAAGTTATTACTACTAACTAAAAATTCTCTTAGGTTAGTCAACTTTTCAATAGAAGCAGGAATTGAACCTTTTAAATTGTTGTTATATAATTCTAATGTTCTTAATCTTGTTAAATTACCAATTTGAGAAGGTATTGTTCCTTCAATACTATTCATGTACAACTGTAATGAAACTAATGATGTTAAATCAGTAATTGTATGTGGCAACTCTCCATTAAGCTTATTGAAAGCTATGTTTAAATATCTTAAGGATTTTAATTTTCCTATTGAAGAAGGAATGCTACCTGTGATGTTATTTCTGAAAAAGTTAATTTTTTCAAGATTAACTAAATCACCAAATTCAAATGGTAAATTTCCTGTTAAGTTATTGAACTCTAAATTCAACTCAACAACTTTATCATTTCTAATAACAACTCCATGCCAATTAGATACAGGCGCGTTTAAATCCCAAGTTTTAGTCCAAGACTGACCTCCTGTAGAGTTATATAATGCTTTTAAAGCATCTTTTTCTTTGGTGGAAATACTAGCAAATGAAAAAACTGTTACTAGACAGAATAACAATGTAGTTTTTATGGTTTTCATAATAGTAGATTTTGTTGAGGGAGCACATTTATATAACGAATATAGATATAAGTCGTTGAATCACCAATTATTTTCGATGAAATGCACAACTCCACAACACCAAAAAAACATAAATAATTGATTTTAAGCAAACTAACAAAACGCTACTGCTCTATATTATTCACTTCAAAACCAGAAATTTGATTGTTTTTTACACTGATATTCAACCTAATAGGATTGCAACAAACTTCACAATCTTCGATGTAGTTTTGATTACTTTGTGAAGTATCAACAAGCATGGAAATTTCTTCCCAACAGTAAGGACATTGAAAAAAATGCTCTTCCATTTACCACGCTTTTAAAATTGAACATTCAATAACTCACCACTGATTTGAAGAAGGGTAAGTTCAGCTAATTTAGCATCATATTTTGCTTGGTTTTTACTAAGTTCAGCATTAAGCAAGTTTAATTGAGCTTGTCTAAACTCTATAGAAGTTACTTGACCGAGTTTAAATTTTTCTTGAGTACGGTCGAAATTATTTTTAGAGGTGATTATATTTTCTTCCTGAACCCTATATATCGTTAACTTATTTTGGTAATCGTCCCAAGCATTATTGAAGTTTCGTTCGATATCAATTATAATTTGATCTTTTTGTAACTGCTGAGTTTCTAAATTTATTTTAGCGTTTTTAACTCTGGTTATAGCGCTTCCTCCATCAAATAAATTCCAGCTTAAATTTAATCCACCAGACAAACCTGTATTAGTTGATACAGCTAAGAATGATGCAGCATTGTTATTGTTTTTATTCCATCCATAAGAACCTGTTAATCCTAAGGTTGGTAAATATGCAGCCTTATTAAATTTTATATCGTATTCGCTTATTAAAATGTTTTTTTCTAATTGTAATAATGTAACGTTGTTAGATTTCATTTGTTCTAACAATTGGTCTTTATTAAGCTGAAGTTTAAACGTTACCAAAGTATCTGCTTCAAACTGAGAATTCATAACATTACCCATCACAACATTTAAATCGCGTTTAGAATTTTTTAATTGCTGATTAGCGTTAATGTAATTAATGCTGTCGTTATTAATATCAACTTGAGCGTTCAATACACCAAGTTTTGTGCTTTGACCATAATCAAACTGGTATTGTGCTCTTGTTAACCTATCTTTTGAGATGTTTAAGGTTTGTTCTAAAGCCGAAGTGTTTTCAGACAATTGAGCTACATTGTAATATACTGAGAGTAATTGTAATATTGTATTTTCAATTGTTTCTCTTGCTTGTAGTTCTGATAATTGCTCTTCTTCCTTTAATCTTTTGTAGTTATATCGCCTTCCTAATCCATCAAATAATGTATAATTTAGGTTAATTGACGCATTGTAACGCGAACTTTCGGCACCTTCTAAAGTTGTAACACTTCCATCAGAAAACTCTGCTTCTGTATTATCAATATTATATGTTGCTCCTCCACTTGCTGTTACTGTTGGCAAGTATCCAGTATTTAAAACATTGGTATTATTTTCGGCAATTTCAACATTTTTATTCGCTATTTTAATACCATAGTTATTCTCCAAAGCAATTTCAATTACTTCTTGTGTAGTGAGTACATCTTGAGCGCTGACTAAACTCGCTATTAAAATAAAAATTACAGATATAGAATACTTAATGTTCATCTTCAATATTTTGTTCTTTTATAGCACGTTCTACTTCTTCTTTAGTAACATTTTTACCTGTTGCCAACCATTTAGAATTCTTTTTTGCGCTATTAGTCACTGAAATTAAAAGCGGTAAAATTAACAATGTTAAAACTGTAGCGATACCAATACCATAGGCTATTGAAATTGCCATTGGCTTTAAAAATTGTGCTTGCCTACTCTTTTCTAAAAGTAAAGGTGCAATACCAGCAATTGTAGTTAATGAGGTTAAGAATATAGCTCTAAATCGGGCTTTACCTGCCTCAAAAAGGGCATCGTCAAATTTCATACCTTCTTTTAAAAAGGAATTGAATTTACCTATGAGTACCAATCCATCATTTACCATAATTCCAACTAATGCGATAATTCCTAAAGCTGACAAGATATTAATTGGAAAATCATGAAACCAATGTCCCCAAGCTACTGCTATGAAACTAAACGGAATCATAAGTATCAACAATAATGGTTGACTATAACTTCTAAATGTAAACGCAATAACTACATATATTAAGAATATAACAACTGGAACTACTATTCTTGCTGAATTGGTGAGCTTGTTTTTCTCTCTGTTTTGCCCTTCGTAAGATGCACTAATGGTAGGATATTTAGACATCAGCTCTGGCATAACATTAGTTCTTATGTCTTGTAAAATCTCGGTTGGACTTCCTTTAATATCTTTTAAGTCTGCATTAACCTGAATTTCTCTTCTTCCGTCAAGGTGACTAATACTCTCGTCGCCTCTTTTTATTTCATAAGTTGCTATTTCTCCAAATGGAACTCGTTGACCTAAAGGTGTAACGATACGCATTTCATCAAGGTCGTTAATTGACTCTCTATTAACCCTATCATATCGTACCCAAACACGAATTTCATCTTGACCACGTTGAAAACGTTGTGCTTGCAAACCAAAAAAACCTGCTCTCACTTGACTCATCACTTCTCTTAAATTTAAACCAAGTGCATAAGCCGATTCTTTAAGTTCAATATTAATTTCTTTTATTCCTTCTGGGTCAGTATCAGAAATATCAGTTAAAAGTGGATTATTTTCTAAGGCGAGCCTCAATTCATCTTTAGCCAATTTAAGCTCTTCGGTATTATTTCCTAATAAAGAAATAGACACAGGATTACCTCCAAAGTTTCCTCCCGAACCAAAAGTTAAACGCTCCACTCCATACACTTCTCCAACAGCTTCTCTAATAGAATTTGTAATTTCAGGTGAACCAAAATCACGTTCTTCTCCTGGTAACAAGTTAACACTTAAACTTGC
Organism: Meridianimaribacter flavus; assembly: GCF_004366715.1. Classification (GTDB taxonomy): domain Bacteria; phylum Bacteroidota; class Bacteroidia; order Flavobacteriales; family Flavobacteriaceae; genus Gaetbulibacter_B; species Gaetbulibacter_B jejuensis. Next base: position 813,356 of record NZ_SOQZ01000001.1, on the reverse strand, counting down.
TTTGTTGTTTCCTGGACCTACACGTTTGATAATATTTTGAACCACTTGCTTATTACCAGATTGCCTTTGTGTGTAATCCTCGTTAACTTCCCAAGCAGCAGTTTCAACCATGGTTATTATTGAGTCTGTGATTTTTGGGTTTGTTCCTTCAGGCATTAATAAGTCTATACTCACTCTATCACTCGCAATACTTGGGAAAAACGCACTTCTAATAAGACCTGCTTGAAAAGATCCTATGGTAAGAATCATCATAGCTAAGAGTATTGCAAATGTTATAAAGCGTTGGTTTAAAGCAAATCGTAATGCTGGAGTGTATAACGTATCTCTAAGATACACCATGAATTTGTCTCCTAGTTCATTAAACTTCCTAAGTTTTAAAAACAGTTTTGCTATTCCTTTTTTCTTTGCCTTTTCTTCTTCGGAAAGATGTGTAAGCGCTTTAGAATGTGCAATATGAGCAGGAAGAATAATTAATGCTTCAACCAACGACACAACTAAGGTCAACATTACAATAACCGAAACTTCGCTAAAAAACGCACCTATACGACCATCTAAAAACAGAAACGTTGAAAAGGCTAAAACGGTTGTAAGAATCGCTGATAAAATAGGAGGTACAACTTCCATGGTACCATCTATTGCAGCTTGTATTCTTGGTTTTCCTTTTTCAAAATGCTGGTAGATATTTTCAGAAATTACAATACCATCATCTACCAGAATACCAATAACTATTATCATTCCAAACAAAGACAATACATTAATGGTTACATTAAACAAAGGTGCAAAAATGAACATTCCTAGAAAGGCTACAGGTAAACCTAACGCCACCCAAAAAGCTAAACGCGTATTAAGAAATAGTGATAAAAAGAATAGCACTAACAAGATACCTACTGCACCATTTTCTAAAAGTAATTGTGTTCTTTGGTTTAACCGTATTGAAGAGTCGCTAACCACATCTATTTTAACTCCTGAATGCTTTTGATTAAATTCCTCAATGTACGCGTTTACTTTTTCTGCAGCAGAAAGAAGGTCTTCGCTATTTGTATTTGTAATTTCAACATTTACTGCAACATTACCATTAAAATAGGATGCATTTGGTGTTTCAGAAAAACGGTCTTTTATAGTTGCCACATCTTGTAATCGCACTACTGTACCATCTTCTCTTGCTCTAACAGGCAAGTGGTTTAACTCATTACCATAATAAGACCTATTGTTTGCTCTAATTAAGTAATCTTCACTATCGGTTTTTATATTTCCACCAGTGGATAAAATATTAGCTTGAGCGACTGCATTTGCTACCTCAGAAAAGGTTAAGTTATACGCTAAAAGGTCATTTTCTCGTACTGCAATTTCTATTTCTTCTTCAGGATAACCAGAAATACTGATTTGAGAAATCCCATCCATAGCTCTCAAATCGTTTTCTATTTGTCGTCCTATTTGTTTTAATGAAGCGAGTTCAATATTATCTCCACTAATGGCAAAATCAATGGTTTGTCTAATACGTTCTTGTTTTGCAACCACTAAAGGTTCCATTCCTGTTGGGAAATTCGGCACTCTATCAACTGCATTTTTTACTTCGGCGAGCATATCGTCTATATCCTCATCACTTTCAATTTCAACGGTAATGCTTCCTCCATTTTCTCTTGAGGTGGAAGTTACTCGCTCAACACCTACTAATCCTTTAAGGTTGTCTTCAACTTTTAAAACAATACCTTCTTCGATCTCTTGAGGTGCTGCTCCAGGGTAGGTAATATTTATGGAAATGGTTTCAGATTCTTGTAACGGAAAAAAGGATGATTTTAATTGAAAAACGCCTAAAACCCCAAAGATGAGAAACGCAATGATAATTATATTTACTGCAACTTCATACTTTATGAAATAGCTAATTATTTTTCTCATAATCAGTTATTGGTTTGTTGTGAAGTCGATTCTTGGTTAACTTTTACTAGCATACCAGCATAAGCTCCAGGGACTGATTTAGACAAAATTTTTGTTCCGTCAGGAACACCTTTTATCACAACTTCTTTTGGTGAAAAATAAACTGGCTTAACTTGTATTAAATCTAAAATACTGTCTTTAATAATGAATATTTCAGATTCATCAACTAGTAGCTTTCTTGAAATTTTAATCGCATTTGGTTCGTCTTTAGCCTCTAAATTGGCTTCAAGAAACATCCCTTCTTTTAAATTGTCACCTTTTACTTCTACAAACACTTTTATGGTTTGAGTAGCTTGGTCAATTCTACCGTTAACTCTTGTCACATTACCTGTATAGGTTTGGTTACCTTCTAGTGTGTTTAGCTCTACTTTTTCTCCTATTTGAAGTAAATCACTAAAGGTTTTACTAATTGCCAATTCTAACTCATAAACCGAAGTATCGATATATTCTCCTAATTTTTGACCAGAACGCACCAAAGTACCTTTAGTTACTAAAGCTTCGGTTAAAATTCCATTAAAAGGAGCAGAAATACTATACTTTGAAAGACGTTGCTCTAAATTTTTAATATTGTAGTAAGACGACACAATACCTCTTCCTGTGATAAAGTAATTAGCTTTTTCATCATTGGTTTCAGGTAAAGGTGCAACGCTTTTGCTAATATCAAAATTATTAAGATATGCTTCCCAGGCTGGGAAAACTTCAGGGAAATCCAGTCTTAAATCTGGCATTATAGAAGTTATCAAGTTATACAAATCACTTTTTGCTGATTGCACTGAAGCATAATACTCGCTACTATTTATTCTAATTAAGGATTCGCCTTTTCGGTATGGTTGTCCTGCTTTAAAATCGTGAGCACTACTTTGAAATACACCTTGTACTTCGGAATATAGTTCTAATTTATGTTTTGCCACCAAAGTTCCATTTGCAGGTATGGTTATTGGAACTGTTGTATTTGTTACTGTTTCAGCAAAAACAGTCTTTACTACTTTTTCTATTCTAGGTTTTGGCTTATTGCTATTTTCAATGATTAAATAGGCTCCGAAAACAGCTAACAAAATAATAACTAGCCCAATAGCTGAGAGTATTAGTTTTCTCATTAAATGATTTTTGATGGTAATACCTACAAAAATATTTATTTGCTCGTGGTAAGCCGTTAAAAAAAACTTAAAAAAGAATACTCTTTATGAGGTCATACCATCAATTTCTTCCTGAATAGTCTCCCATTCTAACATCAATGTTTCTAATTGGTCTTTTTTAGCTTGATAGGTATCAAAAAATTTAGGGTCTGAAACGACTTCATCATAATTGGTAGCGAGCTCAACATCAATGTTTTTTATTTCTTTTTCAAGTGAGTTGATTTTAGACTCGGTATTACTTAGTTTATTATTTAAAGATTTTAGTTTCTTTTGATCTTGGTAGGATTGTTTGTTATTTGCTTCTTTAGGAGCTTCTTTAACAACGTCTCTTTTTTCTATTTCCCTAAGACTTTCAACATTTCGTTGCTCTAAGTAATAGTCTATGTCACCTAAATATTCTTTAATTTTCTGGTCTTTGAACTCATAAACTTTATCTACTAAACCTTGAAGAAAATCTCTATCGTGAGATACCAAAATTAAAGTCCCTTCAAAACGCTTTAACGCTTCTTTCAACACATTTTTGGATTTAATATCGAGATGGTTTGTAGGCTCATCCATTACCAAAACGTTAAACGGCTGAAGCATTAATTTTGCCATTGCCAAACGGTTACGCTCACCTCCTGAAAGCACACGTACATACTTATCAACTTCTTCTCCTCTAAATAAAAAGGCCCCTAAAATATCTCTTACTTTAGTTCGGTTAGTTTCGTTAGCAGCATCAATCATGGTGTCATGCACAGTTTTGTTACCATCTAAATATTCGGCTTGGTTTTGGGCAAAATATCCTATTTGCACATTGTGTCCAAGTTTTAGATGTCCTTGATGCTTTATTTCATTAACAATAATTTTTGCTAGTGTAGATTTTCCTTGACCATTTTGACCAACGAATGCAGTTTTAGAATCGCGCTCAATAGTAAGGTCAATATTATTCAATACTTGTAAGTCTTCATATTGTTTTGAAACGCCTTCGGCTTCAACAACTACTTTTCCTGGAGTAATGGAAACCGGAAAATTAAGTGTCATTACGCTGTTATCATCTTCATCGACCTCAATTCTATCAATTCTATCCAGCTTTTTTATAAGCGATTGTGCCATAGAAGCTTTTGATGCTTTGGCTCTAAATTTTTCAATTAACTTCTCAGTTTGTTGAATTTGCTTTTCTTGATTTTTCTGAGCTGCTAGCTGCTGGTCTTTGATTTCTTTACGTAATACTAAAAACTTTGAATACGGTTTAGGATAATCGTAAATTCTTCCTAATGAAATTTCAATAGTTCTGTTGGTTACATTGTCTAAAAACATTTTGTCGTGAGACACAATAACCACTGCTCCATTATAACTTTTCAAAAACCCTTCTAACCAAATAATAGATTCGATATCTAAATGGTTTGTAGGCTCATCTAGTAATAATATATCGTTGTTTTGAAGTAATAGTTTAGCGAGTTCAATACGCATTCTCCATCCTCCAGAAAATGTATCGGTTAGTTTACCAAAGTCTTCGCGTTTAAATCCTAAACCTTGTAGTATTTTTTCGGTTTCACCTTGATAATTATAACCTCCAATAATCTCATATTGATGTTGTACATCGTTAAGATCAATCATTAGCTGGTTATACCCTTCACTTTCATAGTCTGTACGTTCAGCTAATTGCGTATTTATCTCTTCCATTTTAGCTTCGAGCGATTTAATCTCTTCAAAAGCTTGGTAAGACTCTTCTAAAACTGTTCTTCCAAAAACAAAGTCGATATCTTGTTTTAAAAACCCAATACTTAAGTTTTTATCTGCTGCCATTTGACCTGAATCGGCTTCCATTTCTCCAGAAAGAATTTTAAGCATTGTGGATTTTCCTGCTCCGTTTTTTCCAATCAATCCTACTCTATCTCCAGAGCCTAATTTAAAGGTGATTTCTTCGAATAGATATTCGCCTTGAAAAGAAATGGATAGATTATGAATATTGAGCATTTGCTACTATTGTTACAAAGAATTAATGATTAAAGAGTATTTTTGTATAGAGATACAAAACGCAAAAATAAACTTTTAATCATGATAAAAAAAGGAAGCAAATTATATAGCATTTTCACTGGCGCATGCCCTAAATGTCATGAAGAATCTATGTATACTACAAAAAACCCTTATGTTTTAGGTGATACTCTAAAGATAAATGAGAGATGTTCAAATTGTAACACAAAATACAGAATTGAACCTTCGTTTTTTTATGGTTCAATGTATGTGAGTTACGGTGTAGGTATTGCGTTTGCTGTTGCTGCTTTTGTTATTAGTTACTTATTTTTAAATACTAGCTTAAAAGTTGCTTTTATAGCTATAATTGGGACTTTGGTTGCTTTTGGACCAATAATAATGCGATTATCCAGAAATATATGGATTAATCTTTTTATGCATTATGATAAGACTTTAGCTAAGAAGTAAAGACCTATCCTAACCTTACCAAAGGGAAGAATCTATTAATTGAAGCGCGAAATATTAATTTCAGGCTCTAAAGGCTCATCTTTTTCAATATGGTTAAAGAGTTGCTGTGCAACATAAGGAGCAATCATAACACCTCTAGTTCCTAGTCCATTTAATACAAAAACGTTGTTGTAATTATTATGCGAACCTACTAAAGGTCTTCTATCTTTTACCGTTGGTCTTATTCCTGCTACTTGATTAACAACTTCAAAACTGCAAGTCATAAACTTTTTCAATTTATTAACTAGTTCTTCTTTTGCTTCAATAGTTGTTGAGTTTGTTTTATCATCCCAATTATAAGTCGCTCCAACAGAATATAAATCGTCTCCCAAAGGCACTAAAAAAGCTGATGACTTTAAGATGTAGTCTAGCTTTAAGTCTGGTGCTTTAATGGTTAGTATCTCACCTTTAGTTCCACTAAGTGGAAGGTTTTTAAAATACGGATTTTTTAAAATCCCAAAACCTTCAGAAAACACAATATGTGATGCACTAATAGTATTGTACTTTATCTCTTGCCCATCTAATATTAGATCTTCATATTTAAACAACTCTTTGTGTAGTCTATTATTGTCTTCAAGAAATAACCTATACGAATCAATAAGCACATTAGTATCAATTCTACCTGTATGTAAGACTTCTCCAAAACCAAAAGGAGCATCAATCGATACATTGGTATTCTTCACAATCTTTGTAGATAAATAAGGCTCTAAAGCTGGTTTATCAGCAGCTGAGAACCATTCGTTTTGTTCTTCAATTGATGAAAACCTTCTGTAAATAGACGATTTATAATCTAGTTTCTTACTTAACAAACTTTCAAGGCTTTTATAATAAGGCAAAGCAATATCCAATTGTTCTTGAGCTCTCCAAACTTCAGTAAATCGTTTTAAAATAACTGGGTTATATAATCCTGCTGCAACAGTTGATGAGTGCTGAGATGAATTATCAAATACCACAAAAGATTTGTTGTTCTGTCGTAACTGCTCGCAAAAGGCAATTCCTGCTAGTCCACAACCTACTATTATATAATCTACTTCCATGTACAATTAAAGAGTGACAAAGGTAAGGCGAAGGGTAATTATTAAAAAACAAAAAGCTCACTTAATAAGCGAGCTTTTTGTTTTATGTAGAAGTCTATACTTAGTAAGACCACATATCTTGTTCAAAGTTTCTAATCTTTTCTTTGATACGATCAGATTCTAATAACTGCATTAATGCGTTATCTGCAACATATTCTTTAACCTCTCTATCTCCATATACATTTTCCTCTTTGTACATGTAACCGTTAAAACGTCTTGAGTTTAACAAGTGGTCAAAAGATATTGGCATTGCACTATTTTTGTTATTGAATGATTTTGCTTCATGCAGAACCTCTCTTGCTTCAGGATAAAATACCCAAAACAAAGCATTAGGCACTTTATTAGCTTCGTCATTTGAGTTAATAAAGTTTACGTCTGGTGCTGCTGGAGCAATACCAAGTAATCTGTACTTTAACTCACCTTGTCTCTTGTCAAAATACCACAGACCTTTAATTAAATATGCTTTAATATCGTAAGCTTCAATTCTAGTTGTAGTAATATATTCAGGATCCACGAATCCTTCAGCGTTGAATTGGTCGTATCCAATACCTAAAGTATCTACTTTTGTTGTAATATCAGCTAAATCTTTAAGTGTTCTTTTAGCAGTGAAATAAGAATCATCATAGATATTCTTGATTTTTCCGTCTCTAACCGCTTTAATTAACACATGATATAAAGAACGTCTTTCACTTCCAATATTATTAGTATCTACTGGATAGTACAGTGGAAAGTTAGCTCTTTCATCAAGAACAATTTTTTCCCAAGTCATTTTAGAAAATAGTATGTCTCTGTCATCAACATATCCATATTCCAATGGCTTATCGTTATCCAATGCTAACTGAGCCTCTGTCTTCACTCCAATTTCTTCAGGTTTCTTAGCATTTAAGATGTTTGCCTGAGAAAATGTATTAAGAGTAAAACCTACTATTAGTACAATTGACAATAAGAATTTATTATTCATTTTTTTAATTTTTAATTTAACCATTATTACATAAGTAGTCTGTATACAACAGATTAGTTAGATAACTCAATCATTATAGGAGCTGCTGGTTTGATTTTAGGACCAGAACTTGTTGATCTAATCTCAAAAATTTGAACAGTGTCACCACGCTTAGCTTTACGTAATGCGTTTTTAGCAGCACCATTTAATCTATTACCTTGCACTGTGATTGATGGTTGACCTGGAACTTTAAATTTAAATCCTGTTACGTTAAGTGGTAAGTCAAAATCAAAGTCTAATAATTTAGCTTCAACTCTACCTATTTCAACGTTGTTTCTTGGTAAACTAAATGATCCGTCTTGACCAGCCATAACACCTACAGGCTTAGGGATATCTTTAATTCTAAAGGTTGCTTTATCGCTTACTTTAGTTCCATCTGGCAATGTGCCAGATACGTTGATAGTTACTTCTCTACCAGTTGTAGGGTTCATGTTATACTTACCAACTCCAGAACCTTTTGATAAACCTGGTGCACTTGCAGATACATTGTTATCTGAAATACCAGCAAAAGAAATAGTCATAGGGTTGTTAACACCTCTATATACTACATTCATCTTATCAGCAGATATTGTAGCAGAGTTTGGTTTAGGTACTACAGCGTAAGTACTTTTTACAGGAATGCTAATGATAGAATCTCCTTCTTTAAACTGGAACTCACCTTCTATTTCACGCTCTCCAACTGCACCTGCAGGGAAATCTAAAATAGTTTGACCAGCTTGCATAGACTCAGCAGAAAGCTCTTGTCCATTAATAATTACTTTATCAGCTCTTAATGTTTTGTCATTTTTACCTAAGATGATACGTCCAGTAAAGTTTTCTCCTGAGAAGAAAGCAGTTTTGTCTGGAACAACAATTGCATCAAAGTTAGTTAAAGATGCTTCAATTTTTAATTGCTCTCCAAGCATTGATTGTAATACTTCTGTTTCAGTAGTTTTAACATCAGCTTGTAATTGAGTCATTTTAGTTAAAGAAGCAACTAAAGGAAATCCTTTATAGTGGTAATCTAACCAATCAATAGTGTTTCCATCTCTATTTTTCACAGGCTCTGTAGCAAATTTCTTCTTTACATCATCAGCCATACTTGCTAACTCTGGGTTACCTGCTAAAATATTAGACACTCCATCTCTAAACTTAGCTATTTGATTTAAAAATTCTTCTCCTTCAGGCTTTAGTTTATCTCCTTTAAAGAAATGGTTATCTAGGAAATCTCCTTTATCCATTACTTCGTAATCTTTAGGGTCTTCAACCTTAGCAGTCATTTGAGCTTTTAAATCATCTAAATAACTATTAAAATCGGTCGCTAATTTGTCTATTTGATCAGCGTCAGCCTTTAAAGGTCTATACTTAGCTGGTTGCTCGTCTACTTTAGCAGCTAAACCTTCCATAAATGCAGCGTTACGTTCAGTAGCAGCTTCATTAGACTCGGTTAGCTTTTCGTTCATTAATCCAAATGCCGATAGCACTTCTTTTGACATATTCAATGCTAGCATCGCAATGAAGATCAAATACATCAAGTTAATCATTTTCTGCCTTGCAGATAATTTTCCTCCTGCCATTTTAAATTAGTTTTTTGTTGTTAATTGTTTTAATTAATTGCGAAAATTAAAAACTAATTTAGTTTTTGTTCATAGCAGATAGCATTCCACCATATACTCCATTTAATGAAGAAAGGTTAGATGCTAAAGATTGCATTTGCTCTTTAAGTTTAGTTGCGTTTTCAACAGCTTCTTCGTTAATAGCAGCTTGACGGTTAACGCTTTCTAATTGTACTTTATAAAGGCTGTTTAATGATTCCATTTGTGCAGCAGCAAGAGATAATTCTTCTCCATACTTTTTAGTAGCAGCAATTGAATCTACAGTTGGGCTAATGCTTTTAGCAGCACCTTCGAAGTTTTTGATGCTTTCACCTAAGCTAGTCATAAGCTCACCATCAATTTTAGCTTCTTTTAATAAGTTATCTAATTTCTTAGACAATAAACCTTCAGCGTCTTTTGGCTCTTCAGCTTTTTTCTTTTTGTTAGAAGAAGCTCCTCCAGCCAATTCTGGGTATACTAAAGACCAGTCTAATTCATCGTCTACTGGTTCAAATGCAGATAATGCGAATATAATTGCCTCAGTAATAAGACCGATTGCTAACATAACATTACCAGTTAAAAATCCAATTTCGAAGTGAATAATTTTGAATAGTGCTCCAATGATTACTACTGATGCTCCTAGTCCGTAAGCCATGTTCATGAACCTCTTACTTGCTTTTGATTGTGCCATAATTTTTGTGTTTTTAGTTTAAGTTAAATATTACCTAAGTAGGTTAGTATTAATTGTTAATTTAAGTTGTTGTTGTTTTTAATTTCTTGCGTTGTTTGTTACTTCAGTACCCATGTAATCTTGTACTGTTCTAAATCCTATGTAACTTCTTGCAGAATCAGCATATTCATAATCTCTTGAGCTTACTTGTAAGAAATATGCAACATCTTTCCATGATCCACCACGTACAACTTTACGCTCATTATCAGGATCGTTTACATTAGGGTTAATTGTTGAAGAGTATTCATAAGAACCTGGATCGTAAGAACCGTACACCCATTCTGACACATTGCCTGCCATGTTGTATAAGTTGTAGTCATTTGGCTCATATGCATCAGCTTCTACAGTATATAAAGCTTGATCAGCAGCATAATCTCCTCTTAAAGGCTTAAAGTTTGCCATAAAACAACCTCTGTCATTTTTAGTATATGGTCCACCCCAAGGGAAAGTTGCTCCTTGCAATCCACCTCTTGCAGCATATTCCCATTCTGCTTCTGAAGGTAGTCTGAATGAATTTACAAAAGCTTTACCTTTACTCTTTTGGTAACCATTTTTATTTAATGTTCTCCACTGACAGAAAGCATTTGCTTGTTTCCATGACACTCCTACTACAGGATAATCTCCGTAAGCATCATGCCAAAAATAATCGTTATGCATTGGCTCATTATAAGAGTAAGCGAAGTCTCTAATCCAAGCAGTAGTATCAGGATACACCTCAACCTCTTCAGTAATTAATACATCTTTACGTCTTAGGTTTTTATTTTTAGCTGCTTTTTTAATGTCCATATAAGTATACTGGAACTTGAATTTTTTCACATCCCAAGTACGTTGTCCATTGTAAGATTCCTCAATTGGTAAATACATTGTATCCATAACCTCAGCATAGTACTCATCTGGATATTCAGAAGTATCAAAAATCAAATCTACATCATGATTTAATTTTCTTCCTTCATAACCAGTTGGTCCAAGTCCACTATAATTATCAATCATGTATTTTTCATAAACACTCATGTTTGTAGTATCGGCATCTTTAAAGGCAAATTCACCAGTACCACCATCGTCAGGTGTTAATCCAAAATCATCTGCAATAATTGCAAGGTTAGTTCTAATAATTGAGTCTCTTACCCAATTAACAAACTGACGATACTCACTGTTAGTGATTTCAGTTTCGTCCATGTAGAACGCTCTAACTGTAGCAGTTCTTGTTGGTGCATCTTGTACACCAGCTAGGTCATCATCTGATTTACCCATAATAAATGCTCCACCTGGAACAAGCGTCATTCCATAGGGCTTTTCAGGATGCCATTTCTTTCCTTTAACTCCAACTAGTTCTCCTCTGTCTCCAGAGCCACAACTAACTAATAGAGCTAACACAGCGGTTAATAAAGCAAACTTCTTCATATTCATAGAAACTCGAGGTTAAATTAGTTTAAAATTGTTCGGTTATTAAATGTTAAATTTTTAAAAAAAATTTGTTTTCCCAATTTTGAGGCAGTAAACATATCCATATATTTTCAAAAAAACAATTTTTTTTTATTTTTTTTTGCACTTCATCCCAAAAAGCATGCATTTCATCGATGAAATTGACTTTTAGGATTAAAAAAGTAAATATACTAAAAACTATTCTTTTTATACGCCTTATACCATCTTTCAGGTATTTTTCCATGGCTTGCCTCTACATAATCTTCATGCGTGCATGGTAATAACGTATGCTTTTTTAATTTATTATTAACATTTGGCAAAAAAGGTATTTCTATCCACCAACGTCCAGTTTTTATACTCCTATAAAAAATAAGATCTTCATCTTCTACTAACACATTGAATTTTTGATAGTTATTGTCATCTTTAAAATCGTCGTCTTTTACTCGACAATTTACACCCTCGACGAAATACCAAATTATTTGTGCAACTAACATTGCAGTGACTTCATCTTCTCTTGAAAGTTTATATTCATAAATCCCAAATGAAGATACTTTATTACTTATACCAGCATACCTTGAAATAGCACAAACTTCCTTTCCATCAAGTCCATTTGGTGAGTACTTTTGCTTTTCACCAACTTCAGATGCTTTTACAGATTTTAAATCGACGCTTACTAAATGAGCATCTCTCATTACTGGTTCTACTAAACTTATATTATTAGACACCTCTCCTAAACGATACGCTTCAAAATAAAGCTTATCCATTAAATCAATTTCTTCTTGCGGATTGAAATAGGTTTGATATCCTATTGTAGAATAATTAAAGAGATTAAATGGTTGCTCTAATATAATCTTACCTAAATAACTATTATTCTTTATTGGCTGTGTTGAATCGCCTAAATCAAAATTACTATCTACATTTACAATATTAACCATTGGTATAACATTATCGTAAGCGCGATAATTAGCATAGGTTAAATCTTGACTTCCTCCTAATATTACAGGTATTATCTTTTTTTCAAGTAAAACAGTGATTATTGTTTTAAGAGCAAAGTAGGTATCTTCTACTGAATCTCCTTGATGAATATCGCCTAAATCGGCAAGTTTGGTATTCCAGTTTCCTGGGAAAAGTGCATAGAGTGCTTTTCTTACATTGGTAAAATCAACCACATCACCAATGTAATTAACATCATTACGATTTTCTAATACACCAATGATAGCAATTTTGACATCCTCTAAATCTGGAATTCCTTTTTGAGCAGAGTGAACTTTTATTTTTCTTCCTAGTGCTTGTTGAGACAGCAACTCGTTATGAGCTAAAACAGTATCGGAAACAGGAGAAAGAAAATTAAAGTTCATGTATTATTTCTTTTTTGTGGTTGTCTTTTTCTTTGTGGCTTTTTTCTTAGGAGCAGCTTTTTCTAAAATTTCTTTAGCTTCTTCTAAAGTCATATCAGTTACGTCAACAGTTTTTTGAAGCTCAACTTTAGTTTTACCTTTTATAACATTGTGTCTTCCCCAACGTGCTTTTTCAACTCGTATACCTTCACTTTCCCAAGAGTGCACTAATTTATCCTTTTCTTTTTGAATTTTGTCCTCTATTAACTCAATAATATCAGAATCGGAAAGATTATCCCAATCATACTTCTTGTTTACGTTGATAAACATGTTGTTCCACTTTATAAATGGTCCAAAACGTCCTTTACCTTTTTGAACTGGCAACTCCTTATACATATATATAGGAGCATCGGCTTTTTGTTTTTCTTTTATTAAAACAATAGCGTCATCCATTTCTACACTTAGAGGATCAACACCTGCAGGTAATGACACAAACTTTTTACCAAACTTAACATAAGGCCCAAAGCGTCCGTTGTTAACTTCAACCTCTTCTCCTTCATAAGTTCCTAAACTTTTTGGAAACTTGAATAAATCCATAGCTTCTTCATAAGTTATTGTATTTAATTGTTGGTCTGGTGTTAAACTCGCAAACTGAGGTTTTTCTTCGTCATCAACTGTTCCTATTTGTACCATAGGTCCAAACTTACCTAAACGCACACTCACTTGCTTACCTGTTTTTGGATCGGTTCCTAAAACACGTTCACCAGATTCTCTATCGGCATTTTCTTGAACATCTTCAACTTGCGGATGAAAATCTTTATAAAAGTCTTTCATCATTTTAGACCAGTCTACTTTACCTTCAGCAATATCATCAAAATCTTCTTCAACTTTTGCTGTAAAGTTATAGTCTAAGATATATTCGAAATGATTCACCAAGAAATCCGTTACAATCATTCCTATATCAGTAGGCACTAGTTTACCTTTATCTGAACCTACTTTTTCTGTAAGTTTCTTATCTTTTATTGCACCTTGTTGCATGGTTAATTGAGAATAGTCTCTTGCAACACCATCCACAGTTCCTTTTTCAACATAATTTCTGTTTTGAATTGTTGAAATTGTTGGCGCATATGTAGATGGACGACCAATACCTAACTCTTCTAATTTCTTCACCAAAGATGCTTCAGTATATCTAGCAGGTGGTCTTGTATAACGCTCAGTAGCTGTAATGTAATTATTAAGCAAGGTCTCGTTTACTTTCATTGCTGGCAACATTCCGTCTTGCTCTGCATCTTCATCATCAGTACCTTCAAGGTAAACCTTTAAGAACCCATCAAAAGTGATTACCTCTCCATTAGCTGTAAAGGTCTCATTGTGCGTTGAAGCACTTATTTTTACATTGGTACGTTCTAATTGCGCTTCACTCATTTGAGAAGCAATGGCACGTTTCCAAATTAAATCATATAGTCTTGCTTGGTCTCTATCTGCATTAACAGAATGTGCAGAAAAATCGGTTGGTCTAATAGCCTCATGTGCTTCTTGAGCTCCTTTAGCTTTACCTTTATAATTTCTAGGCTTACTATAGCTAGAGCCATAAGCATTTTTAATTTCGGCCTCGGCACCTTTTCTCGCCTCGTCTGATAAGTTAACACTATCAGTTCTCATATAGGTTATCAATCCAGCTTCATACAAACGTTGTGCATTTGACATGGTTCTACTTACTGAAAACCCTAATTTTCTAGCAGCTTCTTGTTGTAAGGTTGATGTTGTAAATGGTGCTGCTGGCGATTTTTTAGCAGGCTTTTTTTCGAGGTTAGCAACTTTAAAGTCTGCTGAAATATTCTGCTCTAAAAACTTATACGCTTCTTCTTTGCTAGAAAAGTTCTTAGGTAATTTTGCTTTAAAAGCTTGACCGTCTTCGTTAGTAAATTCAGCGTCGATTCTATAAGATGCTTCAGGTGAAAACTCTTGAATTTCGCGTTCGCGTTCTACAATAAGTCTTACTGAAACTGACTGCACACGACCAGCAGATAAACCACCTTTAACTTTTCGCCATAGTACTGGAGATAATTCGTAACCTACAATTCTATCTAATACACGACGTGCTTGTTGTGCATCAACCAAATCGTAATCAATACCTCTTGGGTTTTCTATTGCACGTTGAATTGCTGTCTTGGTAATTTCATGAAAAACGATTCGTTTGGTCTTTGATTTGTCTAGTTTTAACGTTTCAGCTAAATGCCACGCAATAGCTTCTCCTTCGCGATCCTCATCACTTGCCAACCAAACCGTTTCGGCTTTTGCTGCTAGCTCCTTTAGTTTTTTTACGACATCTCTTTTATCTCTAGACACCTGATATTTAGGCTTAAAATCTCCATCTACATCTACTCCAAGTTCTTTTGAAGGCAAGTCGGCAATGTGACCAAAGCTAGATTCAACTTTAAAATCCTTACCTAAAAATTTCTCGATAGTTTTAGCCTTTGCAGGTGACTCAACAATTACTAGATTCTTCGCCATAAATCATTTTTTAAGGCTACAAATGTATGTCAAAAAAATTTTATGCACCTAATTTTTCATTCTTTCAATAAAAAAAGCCTGAAAACATTCAGGCTTAAATTATATCTTTTTTAATGCTATTCGTTATGAATCAGAGCACCTCCATCCCAATCTTCAAGCCAATATATTGCAGTCTCATTATTGTTGCTTCCTAAATAAAACTGAAATGTTCTAGTGATAACAGCTGTACAGACTTCAATATTGGTAAAATCAACACGTATCGACCTACTAGGAGGAACAGATGTTGTTTCCAAACCATCAGTAACTAAGTCTGCTTCCCAAGAAGTTCCATCACATCCGCTAGCTGACAAGGTAACCATCAAACAATCATCATCTATTTCGGCATTTTGAATAGAAAAACTAGATGGCGACTCTTGATTAAATAATTCTTCATCAAAAATCATTTGGTCTCCACATTCATTATTTGAACCATTGTCATCATCGGAATTACACCCTAAAAGCAACAGTAGAAAAACAAACGACATGTACTTTTTTAAAATCATAACTACACTGTATTTAGTTTAAGTCTAGCGCACTAATTTGCTGTAAAGTTCCTTCACCATACTCATATTGATACACAATATTATCACCTATCATAATGAGCACATCTTCCATAGGCACTACGTCTTTTGCTTTCAGGTCAATAAATGTTTGTGATAATTGTAGCTGTATTGGATCAGTTTTGTCATATACTTTCAAGCCCGAAGTACCATCGCACACGTAAAGACTATTTCCTTTAAAACCTAACCCATAAGGATTCTCTAAAAAATATGTAGCCACTAAAGTTGGATAAGTTTTATCACTTATATCGATAACTTCCAGAACACTTTCTTGTTGACCACACTCATTACCTCCTCTAAGTGTTAAATAAGCATAGTCTCCATCAACCACAACAGGATCACATCCTTCCCAATGTATAAACTCTGACACATAACTTGGATTAGCCGCATTTTCTAAACTATAAATGTACATTCCGTTACTTCCTCCTAAATACAAATAGCCATCAGCATGAAACATGGTTTCAATATTCCAACCAGAATATTGTGTAGTCACCAGATTAGGTTGTGCGAGGTTTTCAATATTAAAAACAGACATTTCAGATACTCCTACCGTGTACAAATAATTATCTACAATTTGAAAACGAGCTAACGAACCTCCTGTACCAACATCACCAGATGCTCCTCCATTAAAAGTCTCTAACACTGCATCATCATTTACTACTTCGCGTTGCTGCTGAACAAGTTCCCAACCAACAATAACATCGTTTTCTGGATTGTAATCTCCAAACTCAGCAACATCGGTTCCTACAGGAATTTGGTAATTATAATATGAAAACACATCCTCTAAACGTTCAACCATTTGGATGTTGTTAATATTTGAAATATCAAACACTAACAAATCAATAGAACTATCGGCAAACAAATAATTATCTTTAATTGAAATATCTACATTTCCTGGTATCTTAATTGAAGATATTTGTTGTGGAGAAGCAGGATTACTATTATCTATAATATGCACACCTTTAAACTCATCATTAACAAAAATATAATCTTGGTACACATAAATTTTACCTGCTTCATCAATGGTTTGAGAAGGTAATATTTCAACAGAACTTCTAAATTCTGCTTTACTCATTACTTGCGGAATAGCAACGTTTACTGTTTCGTACTGAATGTCGTCATCATTACATGACCAAAGCACAAACACCAACAAGAGGCATAAAAGATTTTTCATAGATTGATTAGTTTTACAAGTAGATGCAAAATCTATAAAAAGGTTGCGTGAGTTTTTGTTAAAACTGCTGACCCTCACCTATTCTATCTATCTCTTTTTCATCTAGTCCCACTGAATCTTTATAAATGTAATACAATGGCAACACTGTAAATGATGCCGTAACTAATACACCAATAAAGCACATTAGAATACCCACTACTTGAGCCAACATACCTGAAACAAACATAAGCCCAAAAGTAATGAGCCATTTTTTGTTTCCTAAATTAAATGCAGCTTTAGTAATTTCAGAAGGTGAAAGATGCGGATTAAATGCAAAGATTACGTTCATCAAGGCAATAGGAACCATAACATAAAACAACGGTAAAACGCATAAAAGTGTAGCCGCAAGCGAAATTCCAAAAGAGATGAGAGACAATGAAAACACTTTACCTAAATATGGTTTTTTCAAAAAGTAGAAATAATCCTCTTTACCAACTTCATCAAGGTCTTTCATTTTACAAATTCTTAAGAACGCTGCTTTTAACGCAAACCCAATTACCATTGCAAAAAACGAGAAAACCATCATCATTAAATAAAATGGAATCATAAGAGCAAAATTAGGTTCTCCAGACTCTAGCGCTTGAGGGTCAAACAAGCCCATAGCTATTAAAGGCAAATACATTATAATGTAAAACGGAATCATTAAAGCCATAGTAAGAATGGTCATGACAAGTCCTTGTACCCAAACCTTTTTAAAAAGCTCAATACTTCTGTTGAAAATATCACCAAAATCTAAATCTTTAGCGTTTTGGATTTTTAATTGTAGTTCTGTGAATGTCATAATTTTTATAGTTGATTTATTGTAAAAGTACACTAAAATTCATCTTTAGCAAAAACAGAATACACACTGTCACTTTGTCATAAATTGCAAATTAATTGTATCTTTGCACACTTATTGACTGATAGAAATTTTCAGTATAGAATATGGAAAAGATTATAGACGAAAACAAACAAGGTGAACGCCTTATTTTAGAAACTAAAGACGGAAACACACGTAAACTTTTTATTGAAAGTTATGGTTGTGCTATGAACTTTAGCGATAGTGAAATTGTTGCTTCAATTTTACAAAATGAAGGATTTAACACTACTCAAAGCCTTGAAGATGCCGATTTGGTTTTGGTAAACACTTGCTCCATTAGAGACAAAGCTGAACAAACTGTAAGAAAACGTCTTGAAAAATATAATGCTGTAAAACGAAGTGTAAACCCTAAAATGAAAGTTGGTGTTTTAGGTTGTATGGCAGAACGTTTAAAGAGCAAATTTCTTGAGGAAGAAAAAATAGTTGACCTTGTTGTAGGTCCTGACGCTTACAAAGACTTACCGAATCTACTTGCTGAAGTAGATGAAGGCAGAGATGCTATAAATGTTATTCTTTCAAAAGAAGAAACTTATGGGGACATTTCTCCTGTGCGTTTAAATACAAATGGCGTTACCGCTTTTGTATCCATTACGCGTGGTTGCGATAATATGTGTACATTTTGTGTAGTACCTTTTACTCGTGGTCGTGAGCGCAGTAGAGACCCTCAAAGTATTATTGAAGAAGTTAACGATCTTTGGAACAGAGGATTTAAAGAAATTACACTTCTAGGTCAAAACGTTGATAGTTATTTGTGGTATGGTGGCGGACTCAAAAAAGATTTTGAAAAAGCTACTGATATGCAAAAAGCAACAGCTGTAAATTTTGCTAAACTGTTAGAGCTTTGTGCCCAAGCGCAACCTAAAATGCGTATTCGTTTTTCCACTTCAAATCCGCAGGATATGACTTTAGATGTGGTTGAGTCTATGGCAAAGTATGACAACATATGCAACTACATACATTTACCTGTACAAAGTGGAAGCGACAGAATATTAAAGGAAATGAATCGTCAACATACTCGCGAAGAGTACATAGAACTTATTGACAACATCAAGCGTATTATTCCTGATTGCACAATAAGTCACGATATGATTGTTGGTTTCCCAACTGAAACTGAACAAGATCATCAAGACACGCTAACTTTAATGGAACATGTAAAATATTCTTTTGGATACATGTTTGCCTATTCTGAACGACCAGGAACACTAGCTGAACGAAAAATGGAAGATGACGTTCCTGAACCAGTTAAAAAAAGAAGATTAGCCGAAATTGTAGCCTTACAGCAAAGACACAGTTTATATAGAACACAACAGGAAACCAATAAAATTGTTGAAGTTCTAATTGAAAAAGACTCTAAAAAGTCTTCTAACCATTGGTCTGGAAGAACACAACATAATACTGTTGCTGTGTTCCCAAAAGAACATTATAAAATTGGTGATTTTGTAAATGTAAAAATCACCGATTGTACAACTGCTACACTTATTGGTGAAGCTGTTGGATATTCAGATAATAATTAAACACATGTCGCCTCGAGCGCAGTCGAGAGGTCTTTATTAGGTCTCGACTACGCTCGACCTGACAAACTATAATATAACATGGAATCAGTTCAAGCTATAAAACAACGTTTTGGCATTATTGGCAACGACCCAAAACTCAATCGTGCCATAGAAAAAGCCATACAGGTTTCTCCTACTGATATTTCGGTATTAGTTACAGGAGAAAGTGGTGTTGGTAAGGAAAGTATTCCAAAAATTATACATCAATTATCACATCGCAAACACGGAAAATACATTGCAGTAAACTGTGGTGCAATTCCCGAAGGCACCATTGACAGTGAACTATTTGGTCATGAAAAAGGAGCTTTTACAGGAGCAACACAAACACGCTCTGGGTATTTTGAAGTTGCCGATGGTGGTACTATTTTTCTTGATGAAGTTGGAGAACTTCCTTTAACCACTCAAGTAAGATTACTTCGTGTACTTGAAAATGGCGAATTTATTAAAGTAGGAAGCAGTAAAGTACAAAAAACCAATGTACGTATTGTAGCCGCAACAAACGTTAATATGTTTGAAGCCATAAAAAAAGAAAAATTTAGAGAAGACCTTTATTATCGTTTAAGCACAATAGAAATAAACATTCCTCCGCTTCGCGAACGCAAAGAAGATATTCATTTATTGTTTAGAAAATTTGCAAGCGATTTTGCACTTAAATACAAGATGCCAACGGTAAAGTTAACAGATGACGCTGTTAATCTTTTACTAAAATACAGATGGAATGGTAATATTAGGCAACTTCGTAACGTTGCTGAACAAACATCAGTTTTAGAACAAAATAGAACTATCAATGCAGAAGCGTTACGCCATTATCTTCCAGATGCTGGTAGTAACCTTCCTGCTGTGATTAACAATACAAAATCAGAAAGTGATTTTAGTAACGAACGAGAAATTTTGTACAAGGTATTGTTTGACATGAAGAGCGATTTAAACGATTTAAAAAAGCTCACTATGGAATTGATGAAACATGGTAATGGCTCTGACGTTCAAAAAGACAATCAAGGTTTGATACAAAAAATCTATGGCAACAACGATGAAGATGATAATTCAACAATTGAAGATTTAGAAGTATTATCAATTCCTGAAAAGACTATTGATTCAATTGAGGAGATAAACAATATTGAAGACGTGCAAGACAAATACCACTTTGCTGAAGAAATTGAAGAAGAAGAAACCTTATCGCTTCATGACAAAGAATTGGAATTAATTAAAAAATCGCTTGAACGTCACAACGGAAAACGTAAATTAGCAGCTGCCGAACTAGGTATAAGTGAACGCACGCTTTATAGAAAAATTAAGCAATACGATTTGTAAATGAAAGCATTAAAATATAGTTTATTAATATGTATTTCTGTTTTAATCACAGGATGCAAGGTTAAGTATTCATTTACTGGTGTACAGGATTTAAAAGCCGAAACCTTTCAGGTTAATTACTTTCAAAACAACTCAGCACTTATTGAACCTGGTTTAGATAGAGATTTTACGCAAGCGTTACAAGACCTTATTCAAAACCAAACCAGTCTTAGTTTGGTAAACTCTGGTGGAGATTTAATTTATGAAGGTGAAATTACCGAATATAGAATTTCTCCAACTACAGCTACTGCCAACAATACTGCAGCTCAAAACAGACTTACTATAAGTGTTAATGTTCGTTTTTTTGACAAAGATGCTCCTGAAGAAGATTTTGAGCAGCGTTTTTCATTTTTCTATGATTATGCTGGTGATGCTCAACTTATAGGCAGTCAAAAAGACACTGCACATGAAGAGATTTTTGAACGTCTTACACAAGATATTTTTAATGCTACTTTAGCAAAATGGTAAATTACTAATGCAGTTGCAAGATTTTACATATTTACTTCAAAACCCTCAAAATATCACTACAGATCAAATTAGCGGTATTACTTCGGTTATTGAAGAGTATCCTTATTTTCAACCAGCAAGAGCATTATACCTTAAAGCCTTAAAAAACAAACAAAGTTTTAAATACAATCTTGAATTAAAAACTACTGCAGCCTACACTACTGACAGAAGTATTCTATTTGATTATATTACCAGTGATGCTTTTAACCAAAATGAAATATCTCAGATTATAAAGCAAAACTATGAGCATTTAAAAACTATTGAAGTTAAAGATGCCGACGATATTTCAGTAAATAAAAGTGTAACTATTGACGATGCACTTAAACAACATATAAAAGATACCGAAGGTGTTTTGGACCCGAATTTATTTGAGGAAAAATTCATCGCAAAAAATGTTGAACAATTTATTTCCGACATTAACGATGCTCCAAAAATTCCAATTATCGATATTGATACTGACAATATTGAACCTTCTCCAAAAGAGCAACTAAACATAGGAAAACCATTAGAGTTTAACAAGACTGAAACACACTCGTTTACAGAGTGGTTAAAGATTACTAGTTTTAAACCTATTGAGCGAGAATCCTCAATAGAAGTAGAAGAAACAAAAAACACTCAAGAGGAAGCACAAGAATCTACCATTGATAAAAAGTTTGAACTTATAGATAAGTTTTTAAGTGAAAATCCTAAGATTGTACCTGTAAAAGATACCAAACCTCAACAAAATTTAGCGCAACCTAAACCAGAGCAAAATGATGGTTTAATGACCGAGACTTTAGCTAGAATTTATCTAGAACAAAAAAACTATGATAAGGCAATTCAATCTTATAAAATATTAAGTTTGAAATATCCAGAAAAAAGTGGTTTCTTTGCAGACCAAATTAAAGCAGTAAAAAAATTACAAGAAAATAATCAATAAATAATGACACAGTTTACAATATTTTTAGTTCTTATAGTTATTGTAGCATTTTTATTAATAGTAGTAATCATGGTGCAAAATCCAAAAGGTGGTGGTTTATCATCTTCATTTGGTGGTGGAGGTACTCAACAATTAGGAGGTGTTAAAAAGACAACCGACTTTTTGGACAAAAGTACTTGGACATTAGCAACAGTATTATTGTTATTAATCCTTTTGTCAAACTTTGCAATTGGAGGAGCTAATGGTTCTGAATCTAAAGCATTAGACCAAGACGAAGCTACAACTACAACTCAAGACGCATTACCAACCAGTACAGAAACTGCTGATGATACTGCAACAGTAGGAGATTCAGTTCAGTAATTTCTGATTATACAATTTAAGAATGCCAACTTTATGTTGGCATTTTTTTTACCCTAAAATGAAAAAATGTCAGTTACAATGTATTGGCACATTTTTAGCATAACGCTTAAGCGTTAAACACATTTTAATAACCAAAAAAAGAAATATAAAAATGGCATTAAACATTAAACCTTTAGCAGACAGAGTTCTAGTAGAACCTGTAGAGGCTGAAACCAAAACAGCTTCAGGAATCATTATTCCAGACAACGCCAAAGAAAAACCTCAAAAGGGTAAAGTTGTCGCTGTTGGTAAAGGCACAAAAGACGAAGCAATGACAGTAAAAGTTGGTGATACAGTACTTTATGGGAAGTACTCAGGCACTGAACTAAAACTTGAAGGCAAAGACTATTTAATTATGCGCGAGAGTGACATTTTCGCAATTGTTTAATCATCATTTAAAAACCAAATAAAATGGCAAAAGATATAAAATTTGATATTGAAGCACGCGACGGATTAAAACGTGGTGTGGATGCATTGGCAAATGCAGTAAAAGTAACTTTAGGACCAAAAGGTAGAAACGTAATTATTGGTAGAAGCTTTGGCGCTCCTCAAGTCACTAAAGATGGTGTTTCTGTAGCTAAAGAAGTAGAGCTTGAAGACGAGCTTGAAAACATGGGAGCACAAATGGTAAAAGAAGTAGCTAGCAAAACCAACGATTTAGCTGGAGATGGTACAACTACTGCAACAGTTTTAGCTCAAGCTATTGTAAAAGAAGGCTTAAAAAACGTTGCTGCTGGTGCTAATCCAATGGATTTAAAACGTGGTATTGACAAAGCTGTTGAAGCCATTACTGCTAACTTAGAAAAGCAAGCTAAAAAAGTAGGAAATTCATCTGAAATGATTAAGCAAGTAGCGTCTATCTCTGCAAATAACGATGATACTATTGGTGAGTTAATTTCTCAAGCGTTTTCTAAAGTTGGAAAAGAAGGTGTAATTACTGTTGAAGAAGCTAAAGGAACTGATACTTATGTTGACGTTGTTGAAGGTATGCAGTTTGACAGAGGTTACCTATCGCCTTACTTTGTAACTGATAGCGATAAAATGATTGCTGATTTAGAAAACCCATACATTTTATTATTTGACAAAAAGATTTCTAACTTACAGGAAATCCTTCCAATATTAGAACCAGTTGCTCAATCTGGTCGTCCATTATTAATCGTTGCTGAAGATGTTGAAGGACAAGCTTTAGCTACTTTGGTTGTAAACAAACTACGTGGTGGACTTAAAATTGCTGCTGTAAAAGCTCCAGGTTTTGGTGACAGACGTAAAGCAATGCTAGAAGATATTGCGATCTTAACTGGTGGTGTTGTGATTTCTGAAGAAAGAGGATTCTCTTTAGAAAATGCCGATTTAAGCATGTTAGGTACTGCTGAGTCAGTTATGATTGACAAAGACAATACAACAATTGTTAACGGTTCTGGTAAATCTGCTGATATTAAAGCTAGAGTAAATCAAATTAAAGCACAAATTGAAACTACAACTAGCGATTATGACAAAGAAAAACTTCAAGAGCGTTTAGCTAAACTTGCTGGTGGTGTTGCTGTATTGTACGTTGGTGCTGCAAGTGAGGTTGAAATGAAAGAAAAGAAAGACAGAGTTGACGATGCTTTACATGCTACAAGAGCTGCTGTTGAAGAAGGTATTGTTGCTGGTGGTGGAGTTGCTTTAGTAAGAGCTAAATCGGTTTTAGAAAAACTTACTACTGAAAACCTTGATGAAACTACAGGTGTACAAATTGTAAACAAAGCTATTGAAGCACCTTTAAGAACCATAGTAGAAAATGCTGGTGGTGAAGGTAGTGTTGTAATCTCTAAAGTAATGGAAGGCAAAAAAGATTTTGGTTTTGATGCTAAAACTGAAACTTACGTAGATATGCTTAAAGCTGGAATCATTGATCCTAAAAAAGTAACACGTATTGCTTTAGAAAATGCAGCTTCAGTTTCTGGTATGATTTTAACTACTGAATGCGCTTTAGTTGATATTAAAGAAGACGCTCCTGCAATGCCTCCAATGGGAGGTGGTGGAATGCCAGGTATGATGTAAAACAAAGTTTTTTAAAAACTAAAAAAGCCTCAAGACAATCTTGAGGCTTTTTTTTGGCATAAATATTGTGACTGAATCTCTTAATCGCTATTCACTCTAAAACTTATAATTATGAAAAACAATTATTCTCATCGCTTAAATCTTACCACCAAACATTTAACTTCTTTACTAATTTTAATCATTTTTATTTTAAACACAACCAAAGCATTAAGTCAAAAACCCAATCTAAAAGAAACTACCGAAAATGCCTATGCTAAATATTTTAATGCAGAACGAGAAACTATTTACTTACACTTTAACAAGCATACTTTTTTAACAAACGAACCAATATGGTTCAAAGGTTATGTATACGACAAAAAAAATGGTATTCCTTATATTACAACTTCAAATGTATATGTAACGCTTTACGATAAAAACGGTAAAGAAATAGAAACCAAACTATTTTATTGTGAAAATGGAATGTTTACTGGCAGTTTTGATGTAGATACAAGTTTAGCAACAGGTTATTATTTTTTTAAGGCGTATACTAACTGGATGAAAAACTTTAAAGAGGATGAATCTTTCACCTCTAGTCCTATTCAAATTTTAAATCAACATTCCAATCAAGAAACAACTAATAATAAAATATTAGATTATGATTTACAGTTCTTGCCTGAAGGTGGACATTGCATAGCAGATGTTATCAATTCAATAGGTTTTAAAATTATTAATTGTAGTGGAGAAAGCGTTGAAATTGAAGGTATAATAACTGATTCAAACGACAAGACCATAATGCCTTTTAAAAGTAACACATTTGGAATGGGTAAGTTTGATTTATTGATGAAAAAAGGCGAAACCTACAACGCTATTTATAACATTAATGGCAAGAATTATAAAACCCCTTTACCTCAAAGTGATGCTTTAGGATATTCTTTTTCTGTTAACAACCATATCAATACTAATATGGTTTACATAACACTTAAAACAAATAAAGCAACACAAGCATTAGAAGCTAATAAAACGTATTATTTAGCTATACACCAAAACAACAAAAGTTCAATTACTGAATTAAACACTTCAGTTTTAAAAACTGAACACACTATACCTATTTCATCAAAAACTCTTCCTTATGGAGTAAACACTATTACTTTATTTGATGATGAATTAAATCCACTTTTGGAACGCATGATATTTAATCCTAAAAACAAGGATTTTATGAGAGCAACAGTTGAAAAAACATCAAGCTCTTCAGATTCAATTGGAATAAAAATCAACCTAAAAGACAACAAGAAAATTGCTACTTCTACTAGCCTAAGTGTTTCTGTTTTACCGCTTGAAACCAAAGCAATAAACACTAATAAAAGTATAATAAGCAACTTATTAATTGACCCTTACATAAATGGTTCTTTTGAAAACTCAGAATATTACTTCAATAATTTTGATCGAATAAAAGCTTTGCACCTAGATTTAGTATTATTAACCCAAGGCTGGAGTAAATATAGTTGGGAAGATATTAAAAACGGTGAACAAGAATTAATTATTCCTTTTGATAAAGGGGTTTCAATTACAGGAACACTTAATGAACCAATAGACGAAGACTCTAATTACCAAGTTCATATGTTTTCTCTAGTTAACAACATTAACGAAACTAAATATATAGACAATAATAAACAATTTAACTTTGAGAATTATTTCATAGCAGATTCTTCTAAAGTACATTTCAATGTGCTTAAAAACGGAAAAAAAATAACCGACCCAAAGTTGTATGCAAGAGTAATAAGCTCAGGAAAAACTTCACTAAATCAATTATTTTCTATTCCTAATACTTGTGTTTTTGAAACTTTACCAATAGATACTGTTAACAGCTACAATGACATGGAGTTTGAAGGCGAATTACTAGATACTATAAACTTACACACGAAAATAGTTGATAAAAAAGCGCCTCTTAAGAACAAAAAAGCCTATATTGGAGATGCTTATAGTATAGGTGTAAAAATTGATTCTATCCAAGAAAGAATGTATTCTTTCGTATCTGATATTATAGACGCAAATGGTTTTATGTCTTACCAAGCATTAGGAAGAGTTATTATTATAAATAAGCGTCCTATTTCTATTAAAGCTGGTTCTAGCCCTTTATTAATAATTGATGGTGCCAATATGGGAACTAATTATGATATAATATATAACATGCCTTTAAATCAAGTTGATGAAATATATTTTAATAAATCTGGTCTTGGATATGGAGTAAGAGGAGGTGCAGGAGTAATAAGTATATTTTTAAAGAAAAGTTATGGAGTTGGAGCTAAAGGAGATTTTAAAAGGTATGCCAACACACTAATAACAACTGGAGGGTTTTCTCCTCAAAAAGAATTTTATATACCACTTTTTTATTTGAACTCGCCTAGTAATTTTATGTCATATGGAGCTATTGATTGGAAACCAAAACTTACAACAAACGAAAATGGTTCTGTTGAATTTAACATAAAAAACACGTCCATAAAAAAGCTACTTTTAATCATCGAAGGTTTTTCAATTAATGGAAATTTGATTTCTGAAACTAAAGAATTACTATTAGACTAAGCCCAACCTAAAATATGAAAAACACACTTGTTTTAACTATAATGATTGCTCTATTTTTCTCAAAAAACATAGCATCACAAACTAATGAAAAGTCAAAAATAGAGCAAGCATATACTTCATATTTTAATACTGAAAGAGAAACTATTCATTTACATATTAACAAAAACATCTTTATAAGTAACGAACCTATTTGGTTCAAAGGTTATGTCTACGATAAAAAAAATGGAGTTCCTTTTATAAACACAACAAATGTTTACATATCGTTATTAGACTCAAACGGTAAGGAGATAACAAACAAATTATTTTTTGCCCAAAACGGTTATTTCACAGGAAGCCTAGACACCAACAATTTAATTGCAGGTGACACCTATTATATAGTTGCTTATACAAACTGGATGAATAATTTTAAAGAAGACGAAGCTTACGTCTCTATGCCTATACATATCCTCAACCCAAATTCTGATTTAAACACAAGTGTAACTAAAGATTCTACAACCGAAAAACTTAAACATGATTTACAATTTTTACCTGAAGGCGGTTATAGCATTAAAGGCGTTACAAACACTTTTGGTTTCAAAATCACTGATTGTAACGCTAGAGGATTAGAAATAGATGGCTCAATAGTCAATTCTAAAAATGAACCGATAACCAACTTTAAAAGTAACATTTTTGGTTTAGGTAAGTTTGATTTATTACCAGAGAAAAACGAAAAATACACAGCTAAATATACAGTTAATGGTATAGACTATTCTAAGGAAATAGTAATTGACAGTGAAGAAGGGTTTGCTATTTCGGTTAATAATTACACAAATCAAGAGTTAACCTATATAACCCTAAAAACAAACGACGTAACACTTAAAAACAATACAGGACTAACTTACTACTTAGTGATAAATCAAAACAACAAAGTAGTGGTTATTGATTTAAAAGTTGACGATTTAAAAACAAGCAATGTTATTCCTGTAAACAAAAAAAATCTAGTATCAGGAATAAATACAATTACATTATTTAACGAAAAATCTGAACCATTAATTGAACGCTTAATTTTTAACTACGACGACTCATTAATTTTAAACTCAGATATTATTGTAAATACTAAAGCTAATGACTCTATCCCTTTATCAATCAAAACATTTACCCATACTAAAACACCAATAGCTTCTAATTTAAGTATTGCTATTTTACCAGACGCTACTCTAACCCAAACCAATAACCAGAATTTAATAAGCTCTTTTTTATTAAAGCCTTATGTGAAAGGTTATATTCAAAATCCTAATTATTATTTTACTGATATTAACAGGTTAAAAACATATGAGCTAGACTTGCTTTTATTAACTCAAGGCTGGAGCAAGTATAAATGGGAAAATATAAAAACCGGAACCCCAAAAATAACTCACAATTTTGATGCTGGACTTTCAATAAAAGGTTCATTAAACCCTCCAAAATCGAGTGTGCCTTACACCATTCAAATGTTTTCAATCACTAATCAAATTAATGAATCAACAACGCTAGTCAACAACAGTTTTTCTTTTAACAACTTTTACTTAAAAGACTCTGCATCTATAAACTTTACTGTTTTAAAAGGAGACAAAGTAATTAATAATTTAAAGCCTTACATTGATATTACTGACAACAATCGTAAGCTGCTAAAACACCCTACACTTCCTTTAATAAATAAATGCAAGACAACCACAACAAATAGTTTTTCTCTAGAACACGCAAACAGTCTAGGACAAGAATTAGACACTATCAACCTTACTTATGTACACAAAAAAAATAGTGATACAATCTTACAAAACCGCAAAGAATATATAGCTAATAGGTATAGTAAAGGAATTAAAGTAGACGATGAATTAAGAAGAATGTACTCATATGTAACTGATATAATTAATTCTCATGGCTTTGTCGTTGATCAACTGCAAGGTGCAGGAGTTGTAAAGATAAAAAATCGTAACCCTGTAACTTTTATGGCGAGTAATGAACCTTTACTTATCATTGACGGATCAAGCTATGATAGAAATTATGATATATTATATAACATGACACTAGAGCATGTAGACGAAATATTTATTGATCCTGACGGAAATGGATATGGTTCTAGAGGTGGTGCAGGTATTATTAGAATATATTTAAAACAGAGTTACAAGTTAGATTACACTAAAAAAGCCATTGCAAATGAATTTACTGTAAACAATGGTTTTTCTACAGAAAAAAAGTTTTATGTTCCTGAGTTTTATGCGTTATCAAAAAATGACTTTATAAACTACAGTAATATTGATTGGAAATCAAACATTGAAACTGACCAATCAGGAAATGCTAATTTTAAAATTTTTAATACTAATATTAAAAAAGCAATTTTCGTCATACAAGGCTTTACTTCAGACGGCAAGCTACTTTCTGAAATCAAAGAAATAAACTTAATTGATTAACAAAATATAAAAGCCACCTTTTTGAGGTGGCTATTTGCTTTAATCATCTTTAAATTGAAGGGCTATCAGTTTGTAGCCCAAAAACAGACTACTTCTTTTTAGCAGGAGCCTGTGGAGTCTTTTTTACTGCTTGTTTAGGCAGTGTAGACTTTCCTTTTGACTTGTCTTGTCCCATAACTTTATTGTTTTTAAAAGAACATACTAAAGGTATGCAGAAAATAGATTCGTGATATTTTTATTGGCAAAAATTTAACTAAAAAAGCTCAAACTTTTAGTTTGAGCTTTTTCTCAATTAAAGAATGTGTTTTTTAATGCTTTTTATGATTAGGATCTTTTTCATCTTTGTGGTCATCTCTCACATCTTCATCACGATATTTACAACAAGGGTGTACTGAGTTGTAAGCTTCATCAGTAGCTTTCATATCTTTTAAATCATGCCCTACTGCAACAATATTTTTTTTAATATCATCTAAGCTCGTTTTTCCTTCGTTGTAAATCAATTTTAGTTCATGTGTTTCCACATTCCAAATCGCACTTTTTACACCTTTGGTTTTTATGCATGCTTTTTCAATTCGATCTTTACACATCATACATACTCCATCAACCTCAAGAGAAGCTTTGGCATTTTTATTTTGTGCAAATGTTACTGTTGCCATTAAAAACGTAATTAATACTGCTATTTTCTTCATTTTATTTTTGTTTTAAAAGTTTTTATTTAATTCTAAATCGTAATCCTGCGTAATACATACTTCCAAAAATTGGACCATACACAAATGTGCTATCAAAGTTTGAACCAAAAGGGTCGTTTGCACCTAAAATAGGATTGTCTTGACGCACATTGGTAATATTCTCACCTCCTAAATATACTTCAAATTTTGGAGAAAACACCTTAGTAACTTGTGCATTAAGTGTTGCTACAGTTGGAGAGTTTTCAGGTAATTGGTATTCTACAGGGTTACTAGTTGTTGACGCAAAACGTTGTTCGCCTAACCAATTAAAGGTTGCATCAAATTTCCACAACCCTCCTGCATCATTAGGATGTGTTTCATATCCAGCATTTGCAAAGAATCTGTGTTGAGGTGTTAGAGGCCTTATAGCTTTACCTGTTTGATATTTAGTCTTCACGTCATAATATTTATAAGCTAATCGCACATCAAAATGCTCAAAAGCATTATAGTTTAATTCCGTTTGAAAACTATTAGCATAACTATCTTTTTCTAAATTATAGAAACTTATTTCTTGCGGATTTTCCCAATCTACAACTACTTGGTTTTGAAAATCGGTTCTGTAAAAATCTAGGGTTACGTCAGCTTTTCTTCCAAAGAGATTAAACCCTTGCAGATAAGACACACCATAATTCCATGCAATTTCTGGGTCTAAACCATAAATTTCTCCACCATTAGCTCCAATAATATTAATGGCTCTTGAAGTTGCAAATAAGCTTTGATTTTCAGCAAAAATATTAGCAGAACGTTTACCTCTTCCAAAAGAGGCTCTAAACGCAGATTTTTCCCAAGGCGTGTATCGTACATGAAAACGTGGTGTCACAAAAAAGCCTAATTTGTTATGATTATCAACACGTAATCCAGCTGTAAGATTAAGCTTATCTAAATTATCAAAATTATATTCAAAAAAGGCTCCCAATGAGTTATCTGTACGCTCATAAACTGTATCCTCAACAAACTCATCATAATGGTCGTAAGTAAAACTAAGTCCTGTTTTAATTTTATGACGCGAATCGCTAATAATTGAATTATAAATAATATTAGAATAAATACTATTGTGTTCAATATCGTACTGTCGCAATCCAAAATAAGAATCTTGCTGATGGTTGCTAACCGCAAATTGCACACCAACACTTTGCCATGGAATTTCAGGGTTTACATAACCTAATTTCCCTGAGAAATCAAATCGTTTGGTATCAATTTCACTTCCCCAAGCGTTGGTAGTCAACTTATCAGTGTCTGGGTTAAAATCTAGCTCACCTGTTTGTTTTTCATCGGTTAAAAACCTGAAATTAAAAAACCCAACAAACCCTTTTTCAGTGTCAGTATATTGCCATCTATTCATCACATTTATTTGATGATACTTTGGCATATCTAAAAAGTTATCATTATTTACATCATGTTCTTTTTGATGCGTGTTACCATGTAAATACAAACCTGTACTCCACTTATCACTTACTTTAGTATTAAAGTGTGTATTCAATTCCATACGTTCGCTACTTGCTCCGTAAAAATTCACAAATAGCTTATCGTCTTTTGTTGGTTTTTGAAGTTCAGCATTTATTTGTCCTGCAATACTTTCATATCCATTAACCACACTTCCCATTCCTTTAGTGATTTGAATACTCTCAACCCAAGTTCCTGGTGTAAAGGTTAATCCATAAGCTTGCGAAGCTCCTCGAACTGTTGGTATGTTTTCTGTTGCTATTAAAATATACGGACTGGTGAGACCTAACATTTTAATTTGACGCGTACCTGAAACTGCATCGGCAAAATTAACATCGATAGATGGGTTGGTTTCAAAACTCTCAGAAAGATTACAGCAAGCAGCTTTTAACAACTCATCGCTACTTACAGTAAATGTATTGGTAGCTTGCAAATATGATTTTGAAGTTGCTTGCTTTCTTGAGGTTACTGTTATTTCGTCCAACTCACTTGTTGGTTTCAACCAATGTGTTATAGCCTTAGCTGAACTAACGGTTATAGTATCGGTTTTATAGCCTACATAACTTACAACCAGCTTTGTGTATTCACTTTTATAAGGTATCGAAAATTTCCCATCGATATCAGTAACAGCTCCTATAGTTGTATCTAACCAATATACATTGGCTCCAACAACTGGTATTGGTTCTTTTTCTTTATTCTCTTCTAGAATAGTTCCGTTAAGGGTATCTTGAGAAAGCCCAATAAGCGGAAACAAGAGGATTATATATAATAGTTTTTTCATTTTTAAAAATTTATTTAACTGTAGATTTGAACAAGCATAATCACTGCCATAACAATCATTATACTGTTTTCAATAAAAGTTGCTTTGGTCATAGGTAGTTTTAATGCTGTACCCAAACATGCGCATTGTATTGCTTTTTTATCCAGCAATGTTTTGGTTACTCCTATGGTAGTAATTCCTAAAATAATTAAGGTAATTACTAATGCCAACGGAATTTGAAAACGCATTAAAAACATGATACCCAAAGCTGTTTCTATAAAAGGATACACCCAACCATAAGCAGGAATTGCTTTAGCTAATGGGTCGTACATTTTAAAACTTTCAGGAAATCCTTTTAAATCTAATAGTTTGAAAAAACTAAAAACGATATAGAATAAGCCCATGAAATCGAGCATTAAATCGCTCCAATTCCACGACTTGAAATTGATTAACACTGATGCAGCAATGATGTATCCAAATATTAAAAACAACGGAAACAATTGCTGTAAATCAGATTTTTGTTCTTCTTGCTGTACTGTTGAAGCAAACACATTTCGTTCTTGCTTTTCAGACAGCTTATATTTTTCTGGTAGTGCATTTTGTAATACACTTGTAGCGATATGCTGAGACATGGTTACTGTAACTTCACCTAATTCTAAATTTACTTTAGCATCATCAACATAGTCTAAATCTTGTAAGACATTTTCAACTTTTACCTTACAACCATTACAGGTCATTCCTGTAACTCTGTATATATGTGTCATTATTTTTGATTTTTTGATTGAACAATAAAAGTTTACTATCCGTTTTTACGGAAATTGTTCAAAAAAATCAAATTAGGAAGACTTGATCGCGCACTTGTATGTCGGCAACCAAGTTTGGTGGAGAATAATATTTATGAGGGATAACCTGTTGCGGCAATCCTTCAAAAAGATTAATGTATGAATACGCAAATGTTGATAAAAACAGTTGCTGATCAAAATCTAAATCTTCAAACTTTTTAATGGTTAAATGGTCTTGACCTTTAACTAGATCGACTGTATCTTTACAACAATGCACTTGTGTTTTTTCAGCCATTTCAATTTCAAAGGCTTCCATAGCGCATTTTTGAACTTCAGAAAATACAGAAACATCTACCAACACATCACCACAAAAATGTTTTTCAATAGTAAAAGAAACTGTAGAAAAGAACACTAAAAGTGCTAATGCAACTGAAAAAGTTTTATGTAAAACATTTTGTATCACAATACAAATTTATAAAAATTAATGAAGTTGTATTGCATTTTAAAAAAAGCATTAACATTTCTACCTATTAAGTTTATAGTAATAAAATGCTGGTATTAAGAGCAAAAGAATGACTGGTTGAATTAAAAATCGTCTAAAATTAAAAAACAGATAATAATCTTCTTGTCTAGGGTTAATGACAAAATACAAAAAAATTAAAATCAAAATTAAGTATGCTACAGTATAAACTATAACCGAAAACTTAACGATAGACTTATCTTTAAAAAAGAGATATATAATAGCTAAGGACACCACTCCATTTAGCACATACCTTAAGGTTGTAAACAGCGTTAACTTTAATATTTCTCGTCTTGGGTAATCCATATACAAATAGTCGTTTTTAAAAAACAACAAGTATGGATCATAAAACAACTCATTTTCGAACACTCTTATCAATACAAGAAGCCCAAACAAAGCCATGAGCAAAACAATTTTAAAAATGTTATTCATGCTTTTTGTTTATTGATGAAAACCTATTAACCCAAAACATCCAAAGGATGAATACCATTCCGTAAATAATCAAAGGAAAAATAGCTGTGTGCAAAATTTCTCTTCGCCATGGATAATTATACAAACCAATTGACAAAATTGCAATTCGAATAATATTAACAGCATAAATAAGAACACCTCCTGCTAAAGTGTAAAAAAATGTTGGCTTTAATCTTCCTGCAAAAGCTACCATAAAAGCCACAAACAATATAATCACACTTACCGAATTACAACCCTCTACTACTCTAGCAACGTACTTGCCATTAAGTATAAGTTTAAGTGAAGGTTCATTTTCATGCGCTAAATAGTGTACATCATAACCCATAGCTCCAACAAGTTCACTACTTTGTTTAGCTACTAAATTGGTTATAAAATCAGGATAGTATTTTGAACCACTAGACCTATCTAAATACAATTTATAGCATAAAGACAAGACCAAGTACACTATTAAAAACGTGAGAATGAACTTTATGACAGACTTGTATTTTTTTAGTAAGTTTTTCAAAAGTAAACGACTAATTTATTCTGTTAAATTTATATAAATTCAGTTTTTGAATTTACACCTTTTAAATACTTTTGCAAAAACTTTTTGAACAAATGACGTTTGAACAATTACAACTTAAAGTAACCGAAATTACTTCTAATTCGAATACAACTGTAGATGAAAAACTTTATGCAATTTGCGAATTGCTAGAAGCTAACATCACATATTACAACTGGGTAGGATTCTATTTTAAAAATGGAGATAAAAACGAATTAAAATTAGGTCCTTATGTAGGCGAACCTACTGACCATACTATTATTCCTTTTGGAAAAGGTATTTGCGGACAAGTTGCTGTGAGTAACCAAAATTTTGTTGTACCAGACGTATCTGCTCAAGATAATTACATTGCTTGCAGTATTACTGTTAAAGCAGAAATTGTAATCCCAATTTTTGTTAATGGTGAAAATATTGGTCAAATAGATATCGACTCTAATACTCCAGATCCTTTTACTGAAGCGGACGAGCGCTTTTTAGAATTTGTTTGTAAACAGGTTGCTGAGATTATTGCTTAAATTTCTTTTTAACAATAATAATTATATCAGTAATAATATAAACTAGAGCGACAATAATTAAACCAACTCCTGAAATTATAGCTTTAGATTTAAGAAATTCATATTTATAATTAGGTGTTTCAAAAATCATTTGAAAACCAATACATATCATGAACACACAAAAAGGATAAGCTAAAAACCGTATTAAAATACTTTTTAGCATAAATTACATTCCAGTTCTAATCGCTTCCACAGGATCAAGTTTTGAAGCTGAAATTGCTGGTACAATACCAGAAATCAATCCAATTGCAGTTGACAACGCAAATCCTAACATCATGTTTCCTGCTGAAAGCACAAATTCAAAATCGCCCGTAAAGTTTGACAACACTGTTGTTGTTATCCATACTAATATCAATCCTACAATTCCACCAATAAAGGCTAGTACTATAGCTTCAAATAAAAACTGGAATAAGATAAACCTGTTTTTGGCACCCAATGATTTTTGAATTCCAATAAGGTTGGTGCGTTCCTTAACACTCACAAACATAATATTTGCAATACCAAAACCACCTACTAATAATGAAAACGCACTAATGGTCCAACCTACACCATTCATAAACCCAATAATACTATCTACAGCATCTGTTAAACCTGACAATTTATTGATAAAGAAATTATCTGACTCATCAGCTTTCAAACCTCTGTAAACCCTATATTTTTGTTTTAAAACCGATTCAAAGGCATCAAAATCGACATCTTTTTTAGGCTTAATTACAACAGCTCCTGGTAAACCATTTGCTCCTCCATTATTAAAACGTCTTACAAAATTTGCAGGCACATAGGCACGTTCATCTGGAGAATCACCTCCAATTCCTCCTCCCACTTTCTTTAAAACGCCAATAACTTTGAGTTTTCGTCCATAAGCCCTAATCGTTTTACCTATAGGGTTATCATTATCAAATAAATTTGTAGCAGTTGAGCTTCCTAACACAATAACAGGAGCTCCAGAATTTGATTCAGATTCGTTATAAAAACGACCTGATTCAATTTTTAAATTTTCAATATCATAAATACCATTAGAGACAGGTGTGACATTAACTCCTGAAACTGTTTTTCCTTCGTACTTTAAATTTTCTGAGCCTCCAAAAATCACATAGGCAATAGCCTCAATATCATCTACACTTCCTTCTATAAACTCATAATCATCATGCTCTACCTGAGGGAAATTATCACGTTGCCATCTTGGGACACTTGTAGGTCCAAACGAATACTTAGTAAGATACATGGTGTTTTTATCCAATCCGCTCAACTGCTCTTTGATATTCCTATCAAGCGAATCAACAGCTGCAAGTACAGCTATAATAGAAAAAATACCAATTGTTACTCCTAATAGCGATAAAAAAGTACGTAGTTTATTGTTTCGTAATGCGTTAATAGCAAACGTAAAACTCTCCTTAAATAATCGTAAATAAACAAGCATGAATTGGTCGAAATTTTATCAAAGTTAAAGATAGGACGTTTTTAACAATCTATTGTTACAAAAAACTTAAATAATCTGCGTTATCAAGCCTTAAAATCTCTTTAAGAATATGTACTTTTGCACTCGCAAACAACACTTTTTAATACTTGATATTGAAAAAACATTAAAATTGTTATTTCCATAAAAATGGAAATCAAAAAAACACACAACTATACAATGAATAACAACAAAACCATTAAATCTGCTTTAATCTCTGTTTTTAGCAAAGAAGGATTAGAACCAATCGTTAAAGAACTTAACGCACAAAATGTAACCATTTACTCAACAGGAGGTACCGAAAAGTTTATAAAAGACTTAGGAATTAATGTTGTACCTGTTGAAGATGTAACATCTTACCCTTCAATTTTAGGAGGTCGTGTTAAAACATTACACCCAAAAGTATTTGGAGGTATTCTTAACAGACAAAATAATGAAAGTGATGTTGCCGAATTAAAAGATTTTGACATTCCTCAAATAGATTTGGTTATTGTTGATCTTTACCCTTTTGAAAAAACCGTAGCTTCTGGTGCTGCACATCAAGATATTATTGAAAAAATTGACATTGGAGGTATTTCATTAATTAGAGCTGCAGCCAAAAACTATGCTGATGTAGTTTGCGTGTCTTCTGTTGAAGATTACAGTGAATTTTTAGAACTTTTAAAAGCTAAAAGTGGTGAAACATCTGAAGAAGACAGAAAACGTTTTGCTGCAAAAGCCTTTAATGTATCGTCACACTACGACTCGGCTATTTTTAATTATTTCAATAGCAATCATGATCTTGCTGCTTTAAAAGTAAGCGAAACCAAAGGACAAGTGTTACGTTACGGCGAAAACCCTCACCAAAAAGGATTTTTCTTTGGAGATTTTGAAGCAATGTTCACCAAATTACACGGTAAAGAACTAAGCTACAACAACCTTTTAGATGTTGATGCTGCTGTTACTTTAATGAACGAGTTTAAAGGAGAAGCTCCTACTTTTGCTATTCTAAAACACAATAATGCTTGTGGTTTAGCACAAAGAGAAACATTGCACAAAGCTTACGTTGATGCTTTAGCAGGAGATCCTGTTTCAGCTTTTGGTGGTATTTTAATTGCAAACTCTGAAATTGACAAAGCTACAGCCGAAGAAATTCACAGCTTATTTTGTGAGGTTGTTATTGCACCATCATTTTCTGCAGAAGCATTAGAAATTTTAAAAGGAAAAAAGAATAGGATTCTTTTAATTTTAAATGATATTGAACTACCAAAAACTACTGTAAGAAGTTGTTTAAATGGTGTTTTGGTTCAAGAGAGAGATAACGTTACTGATGCTGTTTCGCATTTATCTGAAGCCACAAACAATAAACCAACTCAAAACGAGTTAGAAGATTTAATATTTGCCTCAAAAATTTGTAAGCATACCAAATCTAACACAATCGTTTTAGCAAAAAACAAACAATTATGTGCAAGTGGAACAGGACAAACTAGTCGTGTTGACGCTTTAAACCAAGCTATACATAAAGCACAATCTTTCAATTTTGATTTGCAAGGTGCTGTAATGGCTAGTGATGCATTTTTTCCGTTTCCAGATTGTGTAGAAATTGCTGATAAAGCTGGAATTACTGCTGTAATACAACCTGGAGGCTCTATAAAAGATCAACTAAGTGTTGACTATTGTAATGAAAACAATGTTGCTATGGTATTTACAGGAACACGTCATTTTAAACATTAACATTTTTTCTAAAAAAATTGAAATCTGTTAATTCATTTTAAACGTATCTTGTAATACTGTAATTAATGTATATTTTATTACATTTACAACAACGTCTAAAAGACTAAATAATATCAACCCACATAACTAACAACAGCGTATGGGATTTTTTGATTTCTTAACAGAAGAAATAGCCATAGATTTAGGAACAGCAAACACACTTATTATCCATAATGACAAAGTAGTTGTGGATAGTCCATCAATAGTAGCAAGAGATAGAATTTCTGGAAAAATAATTGCAGTTGGTAAAGAAGCCAACATGATGCAAGGAAAAACTCACGAAAATATTAAAACCATTAGACCATTGAAAGATGGTGTAATTGCCGATTTTGATGCTTCTGAGCAAATGATAAGTATGTTCATTAAGAACATTCCTGCATTAAAAAAGAAATTATTTTCTCCTGCTTTGCGTATGGTTGTTTGTATTCCTTCTGGTATTACTGAAGTGGAAATGCGAGCTGTAAAAGAGTCTTGTGAGCGTGTAAATGGTAAAGAAGTTTACTTAATACACGAGCCAATGGCTGCTGCAATAGGTATTGGTATTGATATTATGCAACCTAAAGGAAACATGATTGTGGATATAGGTGGAGGAACAACAGAAATTGCTGTTATTGCTCTTGGTGGAATTGTTTGCGACAAATCAGTTAAAGTTGCTGGTGATGTATTTACAAATGACATTATTTACTACATGCGTACTCAACACAACCTTTATGTTGGAGAACGTACTGCTGAAAAGATAAAAATTCAAATTGGCGCAGCAACTGAAGATTTAGAATTACCTCCAGAAGACATGAGTGTTCAAGGTAGAGACCTCTTAACAGGAAAGCCTAAGCAAGTGAATATTTCGTATCGCGAAATTGCTAAAGCTTTAGATAAATCTATTTTAAGAATTGAAGACTCTGTAATGGAAACCTTATCTCAAACACCTCCTGAGCTTGCTGCAGATATTTACAATACAGGAATTTATTTAGCAGGTGGAGGTTCTATGCTTAGAGGTTTAGACAAGCGTTTATCTCAAAAAACCGACTTACCTGTTTATATTGCTGAAGATCCATTAAGAGCTGTAGTAAGAGGAACAGGAATTACACTCAAAAACCTTTCTAAATTCAAAAGTGTATTGATAAAATAAGTAATTAATAATGCAACAAATCATCAACTTTGTTATTAGAAACAAAACATTTCTTTTGTTTTTGTTGTTGTTTGGTGTATCGTTGGCTTTAACAATTCAATCGCACTCTTACCATAAAAGTAAGTTTATAAATTCTGCTAATTTTTTCACTGGTGGAGTTTACAAACAAGTAAACAACATTGGTCAGTATTTTGATTTAAAAAGCGAGAACCAAAAACTTCTTGAAGAAAACAACAGGCTAAAGTCTATCTTATTCAATAGAGAAACTGATACTTTAAAATCGTTTTATGCTGACAGTACGATGTACAGCAAACGCTTTAAACTTACTCCCGCAGTTGTTTATAAAAACAGTTATTCTGCAACCAACAACTACCTTACTATAAACAAAGGAAAAAAAGATGGTATCCAACAAGATTTTGGAGTTATCACTTCCAAAGGTATTATTGGTATTATTGACAACACATCTAATAGTTACGCCAGAGTACAATCTATTTTAAATACAAATAGTAGAATAAATGCTCAACTTAAAAAAACGAGCCATATTGGGTCTTTAAGATGGGATACAAAGTCACCTGAATTAGCGCAATTGAAAGACGTTTCAAAATTTGCACCTGTTGCCGAAGGCGACACTATTGTTACTGGTGGGCAATCAACTATTTTCCCTAAAGGAATTCCCATTGGAACTGTTAATGATTTTGTTTTAGACATTGGTGGAGACACATATACCATTAATGTAAAACTATTTAACGACATGACTAACGTTGGGCATGTTTACATTATTGAACATCTTGATAGAGAAGAAATAGAGACACTTCAAAACCCAGTAAATGAATAATTCTGCAGTAAATACTACATTACTTTTTATTACTGTATTACTAGTACAGGTTTTGGTATGTAATCACATCAATTTTTTAGGCTATATAAATCCGTATGTTTACATACTTTTTATTATGCTTTTTCCGATAAGAACCAATAGAACCGTTATTATTATTCTTGGTTTTTTATTAGGTTTATGTGTAGATTTTTTCTCTGACTCTGGTGGTGTTCATGCTGCTGCAGCAGTTACTATTGCTTACATTAGACCTGTATTGCTTAAGTTTTCCTTCGGAATGATTTACGAACACCAAAGCATTAAATTTAGCAATACTGAGTTAGGAAACCGATTGATATATATTTCACTCTTTACTGTTATTCATCATTTCGTGCTATTTTCACTTGAAGTTTTTAACATTTCTAAAATAATTTTAATACTTCAAAAGACGTTATTCTCTAGTATTTTTACTATAATACTATGTTTTATGTCAACAATTCTATTTAGCAAAAAACGTCGATGAGAAAACTTTTACTTCTTTCAACAGTTGTTATTGTTGGACTTATTTTTATTGCAAGATTATTTTATTTACAGGTTTACAACCAAAGTACTTATAATCTTTATGAAGATAATGCCATTAGAAAAGTATATGATTACCCAAAACGTGGTTATGTTTACGATAGAAACGGTAAACTCTTAGTTGCCAATCAACCCTCTTATGATGTAATGATTATTCCTAGAGAAGTTGAGCCTTTAGACACTTTGGAATTTTGTAATCTTTTAAAAATCACAAAAGAAGACTTCAAAAAAAAGTATGATAAAGCTTACCACTATTCTCCTAGATTACCTTCGCCTTTTGTAGCTCAATTATCTAAAGAAGATTATGCCTTGTTACAGGAAAAAATGAGAAAATTTGAAGGCTTTTACATTCAAAAACGTTCACTTAGAGATTACCAAACCAGTATTGGGGCAAATGTTTTAGGAGACATTGGAGAAGTAAACAATGCCATTATACAAAGGCAACCATATTATAAAATGGGAGACTTAATTGGTAAACAAGGTATAGAGATTTCTTACGAAGAAACTTTACGAGGCGTTAAAGGCATTAAATTTATTCAAAAAGACCGTTTTAATAGAGATATAGGACCTTATAAAGAAGGTATTTATGATACTTTACCTGAACCAGGAAAAGATATTACTATTACAATTGACGCAGAACTACAAGCCTATGGCGAGCTTTTAATGCAAAACAAAAGAGGTGGTATTATTGCTATTGAACCTAGCTCAGGAGAAATACTAACTATGATTTCATCACCTACCTACAACCCTAATTTGTTAGTAGGTAGAAACCGCTCTAAAAATTTCACTAAACTTTATAACGATTCGCTTTCACAACCATTGTACGATAGAGGTTTACAAGCTATGTATCCTCCAGGTTCTCCATTCAAAGTCATTAATGCTTTAATAGGTTTACAAGAAAATGTAGTTACAACCAACGATAAGTTTACGTGTGCGCATGGTTATAGATATGGAAACCGAAAAATGGGTTGCCATGGTCATAAAAGTCCTGCTGACATGAACTTGGGAATTTACGAGTCTTGTAATGCCTATTTTGCCAATGTATATCGTCGTATTATGGACAAGTATGATACTCCTGCTGAAGGAATGGACATTTGGAGTAATCATGTTAAGAGTTTTGGACTAGGGAATTATTTAGGTTATGACCTAAGGGTTGGGCAACCAGGAAAAATCCCAGATGCTGAAACCTATAATAGAGCCTACGGAAAAAACAGATGGTATACCACATTTACACTTTCAAATGCTATTGGGCAAGGTGAAGTGCTTGCTACTCCAATTCAGTTAGCTAACATGGCTGCTGCTATTGGAAACAGAGGTTATTATTACACACCTCATATTATTAAAAAAATTGAAAACGACACCATAGACAGCAAGTATACAACTCCTAATCACACCACTATCGACAAACAAAATTTTGAACCTGTTATTCAAGGTATGTATGATGTTTACAATAAAGGAACAGCAAAATACCTACAAGTTCCTGGTATTGAAATTTGTGGAAAAACAGGAACTGCTGAAAACTTCACAAGAATAGATGGCGTAAAAACTCAACTTACTGACCACTCTATTTTTGTCGCTTTTGCTCCCAAAGACGACCCTAAAATAGCCATTGCTGTTTTTGTAGAAAATGGGTATTGGGGAAGTCGTTTTGCTGGTAGAATTGCTAGTTTAATGATTGAAAAATACATTAAAGGAGAAATCACCAGAACAGATATGGAAAACTGGATACTTCAACACACTTTAGAGCATGAATATGAAAAACCTCATTCTGGAAAACCATTTAAAATTAATGGCGAATCGAGAATTATGACGGTTAATGAGTATGAGTTGGAGAAACAAAGAAAAATTAATATCAATACGCAAACTGTTAACTAACCAAGATAAATGCAGAGAGAACACAGAGGCTTTAAATTTGATTGGATAACAATAACATTGTTTTTAATTCTTGTTGGGTTTGGGTGGCTTAACATAGTTTCGGCATCACACACAGGAGAAATCACTAGTTATTTTGACATGAGCCAACCTTATGGCAAACAGCTTATGTTTATCATGCTTACTCTTGCGTTAATAGTCATCATTCTTTCTATAGAAGCAAAATTCTATGAACGGTTTGCTAGCATCATCTATTTCATTTCATTACTCTCCCTTATTGGTTTATTCATTTTTGGAAAAAACGTTAATGGTGCTACCTCATGGTACGCCATTGGAGGAATGACATTACAACCAAGTGAGTTTGCAAAATTTGCAACATCACTAGCAGTTGCTAAATACATTAGCGATTTGCAAACCAACATGAAAACCCTTCAAGACCAATTAAAAACTGTAGCTATAATAGTTGTTCCTGCAATTCTTATTTTATTACAAAATGATGCAGGAAGCACCATAGTCTATGCTTCTTTTTTCTTTGTATTTTATAGAGAAGGCTTACAACAAATTTACTTACTTATTGCTGTTGCAATACTATTATTATCTGTACTATCCTTAAAGTTTGGTGTCTTGTTTACAGCTATTCTCTCAGCTGTTTTAATATTTACCATTTACTTTTTAAAACGAAAAAAGCGTGCTTCGTTTTTGCAACCCATTGTTGTTTTAGTCTTATGCATTGGATTCGCTTTTGGTGTTCGTACGTTTTATGACAGTATCTTAAAACCTCACCAAAAAGACCGTATTAGCCTTTGGTTACGCTTAGAAAAAGATCCTGAAAAGCTACAACAGATGAAGCAAACCATCTTGTACAACCTCAACGAATCTGAAAAAGCAATTAGCTCTGGTGGTATAACAGGAAAAGGATATTTACAAGGCACTAGAACTACAGGAAAGTTTGTACCAGAACAGCATACCGACTATATTTTTAGCACAGTTGGAGAAGAATGGGGTTTTGCTGGTAGCGCATTGGTAGTT
The DNA here is from genome assembly GCF_004366715.1 of Meridianimaribacter flavus. Classification (GTDB taxonomy): domain Bacteria; phylum Bacteroidota; class Bacteroidia; order Flavobacteriales; family Flavobacteriaceae; genus Gaetbulibacter_B; species Gaetbulibacter_B jejuensis. The sequence goes on along the minus strand of NZ_SOQZ01000001.1, from coordinate 769,312 downwards.
ATTTTATTTGTAGCATTAATTATTAGAGTTCTGTACTTAGCCGAATCTCAAAAGAACCAATTTAGCCGAGTGTATGGCTATTGTGTTGCATCCATCCTTTTTGTGCATTTTACAATTAATACAGGAATGGTAATGGGCTTAATACCTACAGTTGGTATTCCTCTACCCTTTTTTAGCTATGGAGGCTCAGGACTTTGGGGCTTTACCATACTACTTTTTATTTTTGTAAAGCTAGACAGTAACAAGATTAATGAGTGGTAAATAAGTCAAAAAAACTCTTTAAAAAAACAAAAAAGGAACTGAAATTCAGTTCCTTTTCTTTTATCTATAGTTTTCACTGTTTTATTTCAAACTCGCTAAACTTGCTTTTAAGGTTTCAATTTTTGCTAAAGCATCAGCTTCTTTTTTCTTTTCAGAAGCTACAACCTGCTCTGGTGCATTGTTTACAAAGCGCTCATTTGATAGTTTTTTCTGTACTGATTTTAAAAACCCTTCAGTATAGTTTAACTCTTCGGTTAGCTTATTAATTTCAGCTTCAACATCAATAGCTCCAGACATAGGTATAAAATACTCATTAGATTTTACTCTAAAAGTCAAAGCTCCTTCAACAGCCTCAGTAACATAAGCGACTTCTTCTAAGTTTCCTAACTTTTTAATTACCTCATCAAATGTTGGTTGAATTTGCTCATTGTTTAAAACCGAAAATGCAATAGCATCTTTAAACGCAATATTTTTATCTTTTCTTACAGAACGAATTCCTGAAACTACTTGTGAAGCAAAATCAAACTCGGTAATTAAAGCTTCGTTTACTGATTTTTGCTCAGGCCATTTTGCTACGATTAAAGCTTCTTCTGGTGAACGCTCTCCCATAGCTTGCCAAATTTCTTCAGTTATAAATGGCATAAATGGATGCATAATTTTTAAGTTCTCTCCAAAAATAGAAATCAACTTATTATAGGTTACAGCATCTATTGGTTGACCATAAGCTGGTTTTACAATCTCTAATAACCAACCACAAAAATCATCAAAAATAAGTTTGTAAATACTCATTAAAGCATCGCTCAAACGGTATTTACTAAAATGATCTTCTATCTCAATTAACGCCTTTTGAAATTTGGCTTCATACCATTCTAACGCTATTTTACTTGAATTTGGCTGTGCAATATCTTGAGATACTTCCCAAAGTGTTGTTAAGTAAAATGCACTCCATACTTTGTTACCAAACCCTTTTCCTTGTTGACATAAGGCTTCGTCAAACAACAAGTCATTTCCTGCAGCAGAACTTAACAGCAACCCTACACGAACACCATCTGCCCCAAACTCTTCAATTAGCTTTAAAGCATCAGGAGAATTCCCTAGAGATTTGCTCATTTTACGACGTTGCTTGTCGCGTACCAATCCTGTTAAGTATACATTTTCAAATGGTCTTTCACCAGTATATTCATAACCTGCAATAACCATACGAGCTACCCAAAAGAATAAAATGTCAGGACCTGTTACCAAGTCGTTTGTTGGATAATAGTATTTAAACTCTTCGTTATCTGGGTTACTAACACCATCAAACACACTCATTGGCCATAACCACGATGAAAACCAAGTATCTAGAGCATCTTGGTCTTGAGTTAAGTCTGAAACTTGAAGTTCGGAGTTTGAAGTTTTAGTCTTAGCTAACTCTAGTGCATCTTCTATGGTTTCAGCAACCACAAAGTCTTCTTTTCCATCTCCATAGAAATAGGCAGGAATTTGATGTCCCCAATATAACTGTCTAGAAATATTCCAATCACGAATATTCTCCATCCAATGACGATAAGTATTTTCAAATTTCTTTGGAAACAACTTAACATCTCCTGTTTCTAAAACAGCTTTTATTGCTGGTTTTACCAGTTCTTCCATTTTTAAAAACCATTGATCGCTTAATCGAGGTTCGATAACAGCTTTGGTTCTTTCGGAAGTTCCTACTTTATTAATATGAGTTTCGGTTTTAATTAAAAACCCTTTTTCTTCTAGTTCTTTAGTGATTTCTTTTCTTACTACAAAACGATCTTTTCCTTCGTAATGCAACCCAAAACTATTAAGTGAAGCATCCTCATTAAAAATATCAACAACTTCTAAATTATGCTTATCACCAAGCATTTTATCATTCTCATCATGAGCTGGTGTAACTTTTAAACAACCTGTACCAAACTCAACATCAACATAATCATCTTCAATAATAGGAATCACACGATTACATAAAGGCACAATTGCCTTTTTACCTTTTAAATGCGTAAAACGTTCGTCATTAGGATTAATACAAATTGCTGTGTCTCCAAAAATGGTTTCAGGACGCGTAGTAGCAATAGTTAACGTATCATCACTTCCTTCTATTTTATAATTTAAGTAGTAAAGATTTCCTTGTTTTTCTTCATAGATTACCTCTTCGTCTGAAAGTGTTGTTTTTGCTTCAGGATCCCAATTTACCATTCGGTAACCACGATAAATAAGTCCTTTGTTATACAAATCAACAAATACTTTTATCACAGCTTCACTCATGTCTTCGTCCATAGTGAATTTTGTTCGTTCCCAATCACAAGAGCAACCTAATTTTTTAAGCTGATCTAGTATTACACCTCCATATTCGTGAGTCCAATCCCAAGCGTGTTTTAAAAACTCGTCGCGAGTTAAATCGTTTTTATCTATACCTTGGTCTTTAAGTTTTGCTACAACTTTTGCTTCGGTAGCAATAGATGCATGGTCTGTTCCTGGAACCCAACATGCATTTTTACCTTGTAAACGTGCACGACGAATTAAAACATCTTGAATGGTATTATTCAACATATGTCCCATGTGTAGTACTCCAGTTACATTAGGTGGCGGAATGACAATAGTATATGGTTCTCTACTGTCTGGTTTTGAATGAAAATAATTATGTTTCATCCAGTAATCATACCACTTGCTCTCTACATTTCGTGCATCATATTTTGATGGAATACTCATCTTTGGAATAGTTTTTGAATAATGATGTGCAAAAGTACTTATATTTCTTTTTTTTAGAAATTATTGAGCGAAATATTAGTGTTATTTGCTTTTAACTATGTTAATATTGCTGTAATACGTCTAATAAATTTTGCTTAACAATAAAAAGTAAGTAGCTTTGAAGTATCAATTTAAAATTAAAATGATGAAAAATTTAGTAGTAATTTTATTTGTAGGGCTTTTAAGCCTAGGAACTTTCGCTCAAGAGAAAGTTGCAAAAATTGAATTTAAAACAGATGTCATTGATTACGGAACCATTGAAAAAGGTTCAAATGGTGTTCGTGTGTTTGAATTTACAAACACTGGTAATGCGCCTTTAATAATTTCTAATGTAAAGTCTACTTGTGGTTGTACTGTGCCTAAAAAACCTGAAGGTCCAATTATGCCTGGTGAAACTGGTGAAATTGAAGTAAAGTATGACACTAACAGAGTAAACCCAATTAGAAAAACTATTACAGTAACATCTAATGCTGAAACACCTACTGTAGCTCTTAAAATTAAAGGTCTAGTTGTTGACCCAAGTAAGACAAGTGTTTTAGAAAAGAAAGACAAGAGTGTTATGGAGCAATAATACTTTGTTAAATAAAAAATTGAAGCCCTCTTTTGAGGGCTTTTTTTAGTTATAATAGGCTTTCTAACCTAAAAGTAAATGTCTTTATAATTCCTTTTCGTTCAACCTCTAATTTAATCAGTTTTTTATCTTCTTCACAAAAATATAAAGTAGCTTCTTGTAATGTCATTTTATGAGTCCCTTTGTTGTTGATTGATAAAATAACATCTCCTATTTCAAGTCCTGCTCTCTCAGCAGGAGATCCTTCTCTTAACTCAACAATTGTATACGATGGTTTTAAACTGTAGTGAAATGTTTGAGAAAAATCAACAATAATGTTATCTCTATTTTCTCTTCCATAACTATCTATATACTTTTTTTCACCTAATTCTTTTATAACCCTTACTCCATATTGCTCTAATACTATTCCGCTTTTATTATAAAAAAAAGGCTTTCTAAAATTGCTGTTCTTTTTTAAAGTTACTTTTAAGTTTTTATAATCTACAACTATATTAAAGCGTTTCAATAAATCTCCTGAAATACTTCCATTTCGTTCCTCAAATTTTCGCGCATGACTTATAGAAGCAGAATCAGGATATGCAACGTTTACATTTTCTAGATGGAAATCACCTAAAGAAAATGAATTAACTCTTGAGCGTTTTCCATGTATATTACCACTCAAACCTTTACCTAAAAAATCATGAAAATATTTTTCATTAGGTGGTAATATTTGCTTTTCATGATCTTCAAATAACCATAAAGCATCACTACTCCCTGTATCAATTAATAATTTAACTGGAGTTTTAATTGTATCTATTTCAGCATATGCATCTATATAAGGCTTGTTCTTATTTAATATCATATCGAAAGATTCACATTTCCTACAGCTTTTATACTTATACTCACTATGTTTGAATAGTTTTATAAATTTTGACCTATAGTTTATTTCTACAACAAAATCTTTAAAAATATCATACCCAATAATTCCATGAACATCTACACCTAATCTAGGTGTAAAATTAATTGAGTTATCAAAAACCACATAAATGTCTTGATTTATATTAATAGCATCACCTACTTTTAAAAAGTTCTCTCTAGATCGTAACGCTTCAATTTCACCATCAGCACCTAATCCACGTAAGTAAATACGCTCTACATTATTAACCAGCAATGAGTCTGTTAAATTAATAATGTTAAACAAGATAGGTTTACTAACTCCAGAATCTAGCAAAAACGAGAGTTCAACACCGTTAACCTCTACTGGAAAAACTATTAGGTTATTAATAAGTTTAAAGTTAATTTTTGTGTAATCTTTATTGTTTGGCAGATTAAAATCATCTTGCGCACAAACCAAAGTACACATCAAAAAAAGCCCAATATTGACAAGTATCCTTTTAAGCATTTTAAATGATTGACTATATACAATTTACAAATCTTTGGAGTAAGATTTTTTTTTAGGTGTGTTTTTTAAAAAAACTTTAAGATAATTTTCAGAACTTTGCGTTTTAAATCAAAAAAATGCCGACAATTTCTAAAAAAGGGCAATTAATGCCTGAATCTCCAATAAGAAAATTAGTGCCTTACGCTGAACAAGCTTATAAAGATGGTAAAACTGTTTATCATTTAAACATAGGACAACCAGATATTAAAACTCCTGAAGTAGCTCTAGATGCTGTAAAAGTACATTCTTTAGACATACTTGCTTACACAAGATCTGAAGGATCTGAAGCCTACAGAAAAAAAATTGCTGAATATTACCATAAAAACAATATTCAAGTTGAACATGATGATATCATAGTTACTACTGGAGGAAGCGAAGCGTTGCTATTTGCTTTTGGTAGTATAATGGATTCTGACGATGAAATTATTATTCCTGAGCCTTTTTATGCAAATTACAATGGGTTTTCAACAGCTTCTGACATCAAGGTTGTTCCTGTAATTTCCAAAATTGAAGACAACTTTGCATTACCTGCTATTGAAGAGTTCGAGAAACTAATTACGCCTAAAACAAAAGCAATTCTTATTTGTAATCCAGGAAACCCAACAGGTTATTTATATTCTAAAGAGGAAATAAAAAAACTAGCTCAAATAGTTAAAAAGCACGATTTGTTTTTAATTGCAGATGAAGTTTACCGTGAGTTTGTTTACGATGGTAACGAGTTTTACTCCATTATGCAAGAAGAGAGTATTGCAGAAAATGCGATAATGATTGATTCTGTTTCAAAACGTTACAGCATGTGTGGCGCAAGAATTGGGTATTTGGTATCAAAAAACAAATCGTTTATTAAAACTGCTCTTAAATTTGCTCAGGCAAGACTTAGTCCGCCAACTTTAGCACAAATTGCTAGTGAAGCAGCTTTATCCACTCCTCAAAGCTATTTTGATGGTGTTATAAATGATTATGTATCTAGAAGAAATACGCTTATCTCTGAATTAGAAAAGATTGATGGTGTAAAAGTAGCTAAACCAAAAGGAGCATTTTATTGTATTGCTGAATTACCAGTAAAAAGTGCTGATAATTTTGCTAAGTGGTTGTTAGAAAAATTTGATATTGACAAAGAAACTGTAATGGTTGCTCCTGCTGCAGGATTTTATTCTACTCCTGGAGTTGGTTTAAACCAAATTAGAATAGCTTACGTACTTAATGAAAACAGCCTTATAAAAGCTGTTAATATTTTAAAAGAAGCACTAAAAGTTTACAAAGACTAAATCTTGATAGAGCAACAAAAATCTTTAAAAACCTATAACACATTTGGTATTGATGCTAAAGCAAAACACTTTACATCAGTAAACTCATTAGCTGAACTTACAAGTACTTTGGCTTCAAATGAGTATCCAGAAAAATTCATATTAGGTGGTGGCAGTAACATGCTACTTACTAAAGATATTGATGCGCTAGTAATTCATGTGAATCTTAAAGGAATTGAAATAATTTCTGAAGATGAAAACTATGCCATTGTTAAAGCTTATGCTGGCGAAAATTGGCACAAATTTGTATTGTGGTGTCTTGAGCATAATTTAGGTGGCGTTGAAAACCTATCTTTAATTCCTGGTAATATTGGAACTGCTCCAATTCAAAATATTGGTGCTTATGGTGTTGAGTTAAAAGATGTTTTTGAAAGCTGTGAGGTAATGGAAATTGCTACACAACACACAAAAACATTTAACAAACAAGATTGTAAGTTTGGGTATAGAGAGTCAATCTTCAAACAAGACGCTAAAGGAAAATACATTATTACAAGTGTTAACTTAAAACTTACTAAAAAAGAGCATAAGTTAAATACTGGTTATGGAGCTATTATTAGTCAACTCGAAGACATGAAAGTAAGCCATCCTACTATTCAAGATATTTCAAAAGCAGTTATTGCTATTCGCCAAAGCAAATTACCTGATCCAAAAGAAATAGGCAATAGCGGAAGCTTCTTTAAAAATCCTGTAATTTCCTCTGATCATTTTAATAAATTACAAGCTAATTTTCCTGAAATACCAAGTTATACAGTTTCTGATAAATTAGTTAAAGTACCTGCTGGTTGGTTAATAGAAAAAGCTGGATTTAAAGGAAAAACTTTTGGGGATTATGGAGTTCATAAAAAACAAGCTTTAGTTTTGGTTAATTACGGCAACGCTAAAGGAAGTGACATTTTAAAACTCGCTAAATTAATTCAGCATACTATAAAACGAATATTTAATATTGATATCGAAACCGAAGTCAATATCATCTAATAAAAAAAGCCTCTAAATCAGAGGCTTTAACGTGCTATAGAATATTTTTTGAAAAAAGCTATTAATCAATTTCTTACTAAGAAAATAGTACTCTATAGTATTTAATTTGTAATCAATCTATCAACTATGTAGTAATTTTAGTAATTTTACTACCTTTATTTATATACGTTTAAAAAGGTACTTTGGATTTTTTTAAGGTACATTTTTTTTTAAATTAACACTAAATTTTAAAAAATTTTGAGCACGTCGATTGAGCAAACCATTGTTAATCTCCTTGAGAAAGGAGATAAAGCGGCAATTAATTTACTGTATGAAAATTATGCTGACAGTCTTTATGGTGTTATTTTAAAAGTAACCATAAACGAAGAAATAGCTCAAGATGCACTACAAGAAACCTTTGTAAAAGTTTGGAAAAACGCTAAAAAATACGACTCTAAAAAGGCTAAATTATTTACTTGGTTATACCGAATTGCAAGGAACACAGCAATAGATAAATTAAGAAGTTTTAATAATAGATTTGAAAAAGAAGTCCAAATCGACAAATCAAACGTATATATTCTACCAACAGCAACTTTAAATCAAGATGTTATCGATTTAAAAGAGCATGTTGCAAGACTAGACGAAAAGTATCAAATTATCTTGAAAGCCCTGTTTTTTGAGGGCATGACGCAACAAGAAGCCAGTGATGAATTAGATATTCCGTTAGGTACTGTAAAGTCTAGATTAAAAATTGGATTACGAGAATTAAAAAAGCTCTATGTCCATTAAAAAGTATTGAAATGGAAACAAAACTACATTCTTTTTTACAATCTGGTCTAATAGATAAGTACATATTAGGCACAGCAACTCCTTCTGAAATAACGGAAGTAGAACACTACATTTCTACTTATCCTGAAGCAGAAGAAGAGTACATGAAATTGCAAGACAACCTAGAAATTCTTGCTAAGGCTAATGCTGTTGAAGCTCCTATGTTTATTTTAGATTCAATTCATGAAGCCATTGACGAAAAACCTGTAATTTCTTTAGAACCAAAAAAGGTAAAGTCTAAAACGCCTTGGTACAAATACAGTATTGCTGCAAGTATTGCTGCATTTGTTTTTGCTGGAGCAGCTACAATGTTATACCTTCAAAATCAGTCTTTATTAAAAGAAAACCAAGTAGTTGTAGACGAGATTTTTGATTTAAGAAGCGACATAGAAAAAAACAACAGTAAGTTAGATGATGTTATGCGCCAGTTCATGGAACTTAACAATCCTGATACTGAAAAATATGTATTAAGAGGTAATGAAAGAGCTAAAGACCTTAAAACAGTTGCCTACATTAATGCAAAAGAAAAAACATCAATGATTGATGTAGTGTCTTTACCAAAATTACCTGAAAACCAAACCTATCAAATTTGGGCTGAGTTACAAGACAAGATGGTAAACCTTGGTATTTTGGACGTTGCTAACAGAAAATTAAAACAAATACCTTATATGGAAGATGCTTTAGGCTTAAGTATAACTATAGAGCCTAAAGGAAACCAAAACAGTGCTAGTGCAGAAAATGCTGTAGCAGAAATAGCTTTAAAAAACAACTAGTTAATTTCACATTAATAAAACTAAAAACCACCTGAATTCAGGTGGTTTTTTTATTCAATCATCTCTATAAAACTTATTCTTTTGAGAATAATGCTTTATGAATTAACCCAGCAACAATAGCACCAGCAATTGGAGCTAACCAAAACAACCATAACTGAGAGGTAAATTCTCCTCCAGCAAATAATGCTTGACTTGTAGACCTAGCAGGATTTACTGATGTATTAGAAATTGGAATACTTATTAAATGAATTAAAGTTAAAGCTAAACCAATAGCAATTCCTGCAAAACCTTCAGGTGCTTTCACGTAGGTGCTTCCTAAAATAATCAATAAAAAGAACATTGTTAACACAAACTCGGTAATTAAAACAGAAGTCATACTAAACCCTCCAGGAGACAACTCTCCATAACCATTAGCAGCAAAACCTCCAATGTCCACAAAATCTGATTTTCCTGTAACAATAAGATACAACACTCCTGCAGCAGCAATTGCACCAATTAATTGAGCTATAATGTAACCCAACACATCTTTAGCAGGAAACTTTCCTCCTGCCCATAACCCTAACGAAACTGCAGGATTAAAATGCGCTCCTGAAATATGACCAACAGCATAAGCCATTGTTAGCACTGTTAAACCAAAAGCCAATGCTACTCCAACAAACCCAATACCTAAATCAGGATAAGCAGCTGCAAAAATTGCACTTCCGCAACCACCAAATACAAGCCAAAAAGTCCCAAAGAACTCTGCGAATAATTTTTTCATGATTAAAAAATTTTATTAGTTAGATAAATAAATGTAATTCTATTTATGCTTACGACACTTATTTTGTTAATAAGTCACAAAATGAGCACTTTACAATCCGTTAAAAGCTTATTAAAACCCTTTCATCATTCTATATTAAAATAGTATCTTTGTAAAAATTTTTACAATGAAACTCTTACTTATTACATTAATTCTTTTAGGCTTAGGAATTGCTGGAATTGCTATAAAACTTTGGGCAAAAAAAGATGGGGAATTTGCTGGTACTTGCGCTAGTCAAAACCCTATGCTAAACAAAAGTGGAGAAGCTTGTGGTTTTTGCGGAAAAACGCCTGATCAGTTCAAGAATTGTAATGAACCTCAACACTCATAAACCTTAATGCTTATACTAGAAATACTGTTCTATATATTTATATTAGTTACAGCTATTCAAGCATTTTTTTATATTATTTTATTTGGAAAGTTTTCGTTCTCAAAACCTCAAGAACAGAAACCTAAGAATAGTCCTATTTCAGTCATTATTTGTGCCAAAAATGAGGCTGAAAACCTAAAGGAATTCCTTCCATCTATTCTAAATCAAGACTATCCCAACTTTGAAGTTGTACTCATAAACGACAGCTCAAAAGACGATACTTTAGAAGTAATGGAACACTTCAAAAGTCAATTTAACACTATTAAAATTGTAAACGTAAAAAACATTGAAGCCTTTTGGGGAAACAAAAAATATGCGCTTACATTAGGTATTAAAGCTGCAAAAAATAACTTTTTGTTATTTACTGATGCCGATTGCAAGCCTACATCAAAGCATTGGATTAGTGAAATGAGCAGTCATTTTTCTAATACAAAATCTATTGTAATTGGCTATGGTGCTTACCAGAAAATTAAAGGTTCTTTTTTAAATAAGTTAATACGGTTTGAAACTCTTTTAACCGCAACTCAATACCTTTCTTACACAAAAATAGGGTTGCCTTACATGGCTGTTGGTAGAAACTTAGCTTACAGAAGCGAAACGTTTTATGAAGCCAGAGGTTTTATGAATCATATTGATTTAAACTCTGGTGACGACGATTTATTTGTAAACGAAATTGGAAATTCAAAAAACACTACAATTTGTGTATCAAAAAACAGTTTTACCATTTCCAAACCTAAAACAACCTTTAAAGATTGGATTCTTCAAAAAAGAAGACATATAAGTACTGCTAATCGTTATAAAACAAAACATAAAGTTTTATTGACACTGTTTTTCTGTTCACAATTCTTGTTTTGGATTTTAGCAATTGCACTCTTAAGCTTTATGTTTAAATGGCAAATAGTAGTATCGTTAATTACTTTTAGGCTTATCTTTTTTTACGCTATAATGGGTAGTAACGCCAAAAAGCTAGACGAAAAAGATTTACTCCCTCTACTCCCTATTCTAGAATTGTTTTTAATTGTTGTACAATTCTTTATATTTATAAAAAATCTGAAATCAAAACCTAACCATTGGAAGTAAAAGAAGCCATTGAAAAAGCTAAGCTAAATGACCAAATGGCGTTTAACTTTTTATTGGATAAATTTTGGAATGACGTTTATGGTTTTCAATTAAAAAGAACCGAAAACGAAAATGACGCTGAGGACATTAGCATTCAAACATTCTCAAAAGCTTTTGATAAAATTCACACTTATGATGATAAATATGTTTTTAAAACTTGGTTAATTACCATTTCAAAAAACATTCATATAGATTTAATTCGAAAACGAAAATCATCAATTTCAAACACTGTAAATAGCGATGTTGAAAACGAATATTATGGTATTATTGATGAGTCTCCTTCTCCTGAAGATAAATTAATTACCGAACAAAATTTAGCAAAGCTACTTCGCGACATAAAAAAACTAAAGCCTCATTACCAAGAAGTTATTAACCTTAGGTATTTTCAAGAATTGAGTTACAAAGAAATTTCTGAACAACTTGAAGAACCAATTAATAATGTTAAAGTAAAACTCTTAAGAGCAAAAAAGTTATTAGCTGAAATTATTACTAAAAAGTAATGCGATTTAATTTAAAAACCCTAGGTCCTGGCTTATTGTTTGCTGGAGCAGCAATAGGTGTTTCTCATTTAGTACAATCTACAAGAGCTGGAGCCGATTTTGGCTTTGGGTTAGTTTGGGCTTTATTAATTGTACATCTATTTAAATATCCTTTTTTTCAGTTTGGTCCTCGTTATGCAATGGCTACAGGTGAAAGCCTTTTAGACGGTTACAAAAAACTAGGCAAAGGTGTTCTCATCATCTATTTCTTACTCACATTTGCAACAATGTTTACCATTCAAGCTGCTGTAACTATTGTAACTGCTGGTTTAGCTTCTACGCTTTTTGGAGATTTTATTACTGTTGAAGTATGGAGTATCATCATTTTAGTTATCTGCTTAGGCATTTTAATAAAAGGTCGTTATAACTTCCTTGACAAATTAATGAAGGTTATTGTTGTTACACTTACTATAAGCACTATTGTAGCTGTTATAATTGCATTAATTAACAATGAACATAGTGTTTCATTCTCGCAGATTTTACCAAAAGGCAGCATTGAAGTTGGTTTTTTAATTGCATTTATGGGTTGGATGCCTGCACCTTTAGACATTTCAATATGGCATTCGCTTTGGGCAATAGAAAAACAAAAAGAAACTAAAGACCTTACTGTAAAATCATCACTTACCGATTTTAATGTTGGTTACGCTGCTGCCATTATTATTGGTTTAGGTTTTATAGCATTAGGAGCTTTGGTAATGTTTCAATCTGGTGAAACCTTTAGCAGTAAATCCTATATTTTTTGTAATCAATTGGTAAAATTATACACACAAAACCTTGGTAATTGGTCTTATATCATTATTGCAATTGCAGCTTTTACCACCATGTTCAGTACAACTTTAACTACACTAGATGCTTCACCAAGAGCAATGGACAGGACGTCTCAGTTATTGTTTAAAAACTCATTAAAGAAAGGTTATTTATTTTGGATTTTACTATTAACTACAGGAACTATTTGCATCTTTTTTCTTTTAGCTTCAGAAATGGTTTTACTTGTTAAAGTAGCAACAATATTATCTTTTTTAACAGCACCTTTTTACGCTATTATAAACTACAAACTCATTAGCAGCAAAAACACACCAAAAGAGTGGAGACCATCTATTACAATGCATATTTTAAGCTGGTTAGGAATTCTATTTTTATTTGCATTCAGCATTTGGTATCTCACTACATTATAACATCATTTTAAGATTATACTTTGTATCTTTGCATCTGCAATTGATAATAAATGAATACAGAAACTGCTACAAATACTTCAACTGAGAGACAACCAAAACCAAAATGGCTTCGTGTAAAGTTACCTACAGGTAAAAAATATACTGAACTAAGAGGTCTTGTTGACAAGTACAAATTAAACACAATTTGCACCTCAGGAAGTTGCCCTAACATGGGTGAATGTTGGGGAGAAGGAACTGCAACTTTTATGATTCTTGGTAACATTTGCACACGTTCATGCGGATTTTGCGGTGTTAAAACTGGACGACCAGAAACACTTGATTGGGACGAACCTGAAAAAGTAGCACGTTCAATAAAAATAATGAATATTAAACATGCTGTATTGACTAGTGTTGATAGAGATGACATAAAAGACATGGGAAGCATTATGTGGGCTGAAACTGTAAAAGCAGTCCGTAGAATGAACCCTAATACCACAATGGAAACACTTATTCCAGATTTTCAAGGTATTGAACAACATATTGATAGAATTATAGATGTAGCACCTGAAGTTGTTTCGCACAATATTGAAACTGTGAGACGCTTAACAAGAGAAGTTCGTATTCAAGCAAAATACGATAGAAGCTTAGGTGTTTTAAAATATTTAAAAGCTCAAGGACAACGCAGAACAAAGTCTGGTATTATGTTAGGACTTGGTGAAACCAGAGAAGAAGTTATTGAGACGCTTCATGACCTAAAGGAAAATGATGTTGATGTAGTAACAATAGGTCAATACTTACAACCAAGCAAAAAACACTTACCTGTTAAGCAATTTATTACTCCAGACCAATTTAAAGAATACGAAGAAATAGGACTTGGTTTAGGTTTCCGTCATGTAGAAAGTAGCGCATTGGTTAGATCGTCTTACAAAGCGCAAAAACACATCAACTAAAATGACAAGGGTTGCTATTAATGGCTTTGGAAGAATTGGCAGACGTGTTTTTAGGCTCATTCAAAACTACAAAAACATTGATGTTGTCGCTATCAATGATCTTGCTGATACTAAAACGCTAAGCCACTTACTTAAATACGATAGTATTCATGGTATTTTCAACAAAAAAATTTCTCATGATGAAAATAACATCATCGTTGATGACAAAACCATTCCTTTACTAAATAAAAACAACCCTAAAGATATTGATTGGAGTCCTTACAATGTCAATTTTGTAATTGAAGCTACAGGAAAGTTTAAGGATAAAAACACACTTGAATATCATATTAAAAATGGAGCAGAACGTGTAATTCTTTCAGTTCCACCAAATGAAGATGACATAAAAACTGTAGTTTTAGGTGTTAATGACAGCATTGTTGATCAGCAAGAAGTTATACTTTCCAACGCCTCATGTACCACAAATAATGCAGCTCCAATGATTCAAATTATTAATAAACTTTGTGGTATCAATCAAGCTTACATCACTACAGTACATTCTTACACAACCGATCAAAGTTTACATGATCAGCCTCATAGAGACCTACGAAGAGCAAGAGCTGCAGGACAGTCAATAGTACCAACAACTACAGGTGCTGCAAAGGCTTTAACTAAAATTTTCCCTGATTTGGCCAATGTTATTGGAGGTTGTGGTATTAGAGTTCCTGTTGCAAATGGCTCTTTAACCGATATTACCTTCAATGTTAAAAAAAGTACTTCAATAGAAGCTGTAAACGCTGCTTTCAAATCTGCTTCTGAAACCTACTTAAAAGGCATTTTGGAGTACACTGAAGATCCTATTGTATCCATTGATATTGTGGGAAATACGCATTCATGCATCTTCGATTCTCAAATGACTTCAGTGATTGGAAATATGGTTAAAATTATTGGTTGGTACGACAATGAAACTGGTTATTCTTCAAGAATTTTAGATTTAATTTGCAATTTATCGGATAAATCATAACTTTTATCGAATAAATAATTATATTTGTTCAATTAAAGTGGTCTAAATATGTCCCAAATTAAGTACTACATAGTTATTTTTTTAGTTTGCTTTTCTACTCAATTATCATCGCAAAACGCTGTAGATGATGCTGATATTTTAGAATTGCGTTTAGAAAATCATATTACCCAAGCATCTTTTGATAGCGAAAGAGGTAATTATTACAGTGCCAAAGACAACCTTGAAAAAGCGCTAGAAATCTCAGTAAAATTAGGTGATAAAAAAAGTGAAGGTATTATTCATACTAAAATTGCCAGATTACAATTTACTGTTGACGAACCTGAAAACGCACTATTATCATTATCAAAGTCGGCAGAAATTCAACGAAGCATTGATGACTACGCCAATTTAGCAACCACCTATAATGTTTGGGGAATTATTAACTACAACTTAAAAGATTACACTACTGCTTTAGGTTATTTTAATTCAGCTAAAACTAAGTTTGAAGAAGAGGATATGGAAGAATACATTTCTGAAGTATGCCTAAATGAAGCTAAAGTTTACATAAAACTAGAAGATTATAAAACCGCAAAATCATTACTTGAAAAGTCTATAATACTTTCAAAAAAGTATAAGCAAAATAGCATTTTAAGTAGTGCTTTAATAAACAGCGGAAAAGTACTACAAGAGCTTGGAAACAACAACTTAGCGCTTTCAATGACCAAAGAAGGTTTAGACATTGCAAAAGACAATAATATTGTTGAAAGTATTAATGAAAGCTATTTAACACTAAGTGATATTTATCAAAAAAGCAGTAATTATAAGCTTGCTAATGAATTCCTTAAAAAGCACATTAGGTTATCTGACTCTATTTTAGATATTAAAAGAGAAAATCTTTCTCCTGAAAAAAGAGCACAATTTATAAATGAATACAAAGACGCTGAAAACCAACAGCTAAAAGCTCAAGTAAAAGAAAAAGATCAAGAAAGTAATCTTACAAAAATCACAACTATATTGAGTATTGCTTTAATTACTATCCTTTCTTTACTTACTCTATCTTTATACAAAAACAACAACATAAGGCTAAAAACCAACAATATGCTGCATAAGAAGAATGATGAGTTGGTAATCGCAAAAGAAAAAGCTGAGTTAGCCTCAAAAACCAAAGCAAACTTTTTATCAACCGTAACTCATGAGTTGAGAACACCTTTATATGCTGTAACTGGTCTTACAAACATGTTATTGGATGAAAACCCAAAACCAGACCAGATACCACATTTAAAATCGCTTAAATTTTCGGGAGACTATTTATTAACCTTCATTAATGATATTCTTCAAATTAATAAAATTGAAGCTAACAAAGTTGAGTTAGATCCTGAGGTTTTCAATCTTAAAAGCAAAGTTGAAAATGTAATTTCTGCATTAAATAATTCGGCATTGGATAATAATATTCAAATGCATTACGAATATGACAAAGACCTTCCAACAACGTTTGAAGCTGATCAATTAAAGATTTCTCAAATCCTTATCAACCTAATTGGTAACTCTATAAAGTTTACTAAAGATGGAGACATTTGGGTAAGAGTTAACAAGATCAATGAAAAAAATGGTGTCTTTAATGTGCGATTTGAAATTGAAGATAACGGAATTGGAATCACTAAAGAAAAGCAAGAAAATATGTTTGAGAGCTTTTCACAAGGCTCTATTCAAATCAACAGAAAATATGGTGGAACAGGTCTAGGGCTTTCCATTGTAAAAGGACTTATTGAGATATTAAAAGGTAAAATTTATTTAAAAAGTGAATTAGGAAAAGGATCAACATTCTTTTTTGAAATACCACTTGCCTACACTGAAGAAACTGTAAAAGTTAAAAAAGAGAATTTTTCTAAAAACATCAACGAATTGGACTTAAGTAACATTAAAATTTTAGTGGTTGAGGACAACAAAATCAACCAAATGATTACAAAGAAAATTCTGAATAAAATGAATCTTTATTGTGATGTTGTTGATAATGGCGAAGAAGCTGTTGAAAAGGTAAAAGAAGAAAGCTACAATGTAGTTTTAATGGACATCCACATGCCTGGAATTAGTGGTTTAGAAGCCACTAAAATAATAAGAACCTTTGATAAGGAACTTACTATTTTTGCCTTAACAGCTGTAACCTTAGAAGACAAAATGCACGAGTTTGATGAAGCTGGTTTTGATGATATTATTTCAAAACCATTCAAACAAGAAGATTTTGAAAGAAAACTGTTTAATGCCTTGGTACAAAACCAAAGTCCAACGGCTATTTAACAGCTTTCAATGTAATTATTAATTAATCTATCAAACCTCAATTTATCATCTATACTTACCTGTATTGGTAAGTAGTAGAGATTCCCTTCTCCTTTAAAATGAGGCGAAAGTCTCATATAATCTTTTTCGGTGGTTAATATAATGTGTTCTTCTTTCAATGCATTAATCTCATTTTCCGAAAACAAATGATGATCTTTAAAGTTCAAATGCTTAAAGTCTAATGCTTTTGATTTTAAATACTCAACTAGCGGGTTCGCATTAGCAATACCTGTTACCAAAGTAATTTTTTTATCTTTAAAAAACTCAAGAGGTTGCTCTTCTGCTAAACTATAAACAGTATTAGAATACTCAATAGAACTAAAAAACACGTCTTGATTAGCATTAGGTTTCAACCTTTTTATAATCTCACTTTTTTCTTGTTCAGATAAACTAGATGGACATTTGGTAACTACTATTACATTAGCTCGTTTTGCTCCTTGTTTTGGTTCTCTTAAATTTCCTGTAGGTAATAAAAAATCATCTACATACAACGCATTGTAAGATGTTAGCAATACATAAAAACCAGCTTTTACTTTTCGATGCTGAAAAGCATCATCCAATAAAATCACATCTGGCTTAGGAGTTAAAGCCCTTAAGTTGACAATACCTTCTCTCCTATTAGCATCAACTGCAACTTTAATAGTTTCAAACTTTGAATAAAACTGAAAAGGCTCATCTCCAATACGCATTGCATCAGTATTTTCACCAGCTAGCACAAAGCCTTTAGTGGTTCTTCCGTAACCTCTACTCAAGGTTGCCACTTCATAATTAGACTTTAGCAATCTAATTAAGTATTCTATCATTGGTGTTTTTCCTGTACCTCCAACACTCAAGTTACCAACTGCTATTAAAGGAAAATCATAAGATGTGGATTTAAAAATCCCAGCATCGTAAAACTTATTTCGCAACCATGTTACCAAATAATAAATTGGAACAACAGGCAACAATATGTTTCGTATTAACTTCATCGCAACTAAAGTATAATATTTTATCTTTGATACAAACTTTACTGCCATTATGCTTATAAAAGATGTAATTAATTATTTAGAAGAACTAGCTCCTTTAAACTATGCCGAAGATTTTGACAATGTTGGACTTTTAGTTGGTGATAAAAACGAACCATTAACTGGTGTTTTAGTCACTTTAGACACACTAGAATCTGTCGTTGACGAAGCCATTGAAAAAAACTGCAATCTTATTGTTAGTTTTCATCCTATAATATTTAAAGGCTTAAAAAAACTAAATGGCAACACTTATGTTGAACGTGTAGTAATTAAAGCCATTAAGCACAATATTGCTATTTTCTCTATCCACACTGCACTAGACAATGCTCTACAAGGTGTTAATGACATTATTTGTAACCGGTTAAACCTTGAATCGAAAAAAATTCTTATCCCTCAAAAAGGCACAATTAAAAAACTTACAACCTATGTTCCTAAAAATAATGCTGAAGTGTTAAGAACTGCTTTATTTAATTCTGGCGCTGGAGCTATTGGTAATTATGATCATTGTAGCTTTAACAGCGAAGGCATTGGCACTTACAAAGGTAATGCATCTTCAAACCCTACCATTGGAGAAAAAGGCGTGCTACATTTTGAAGAAGAAACTCAAATTTCGGTAACGTTTAGTAAACATTTAGAATCAAAAATTGTTACTGCTTTGTTTAAAAATCATCCTTACGAAGAAGTTGCTTATGAAATAACAACTCTAGACAATTATAACCAAAACATAGGGATTGGTATGGTTGGAGAACTTGAAAAAGAAATGCCAACTACTGATTTTTTCAACTATGTGAAAGAAAAAATGAATGTCACTGCAATTCGTCATTCAAAAATCACAAAAGATGTCATTAAAAAAGTTGCTGTTCTTGGAGGCTCAGGTAGTTTTGCGATATCTACTGCAAAGTCAGTAAATGCTGATGTTTTAATAACTGCTGATCTAAAATATCATGATTTTTTTGCTGCAGAAGACCAAATAATCTTAATGGATATTGGTCATTATGAGAGCGAACAACACACAAAAACATTTTTAGCTGACTATCTATCAAAAAAAATTACTAATTTTGCAGTCGTTTTATCAATGACAAATACAAATCCGGTAAAGTATTTATAATTATGGCAAAAAAAGTTGAAGTTTCTGTTGAAGATCGATTGAGAGCCCTTTACGACTTACAATTAATCGACTCGAGAGTAGACGAAATAAGAAATGTGCGTGGAGAACTCCCTTTAGAAGTTAGAGATCTTGAAGATGAAGTGGCAGGTTTAAATACAAGACTAGAAAAATTAGGTTCTAATCTTGAAATGATTGATGAGGACATCAAAGCTAAAAAGAATTTAATCGAAGAAGCTAAAGCCTTAATCAAAAAATACAGTGAGCAGCAAAAAAATGTAAGAAACAACAGAGAGTACAACTCGCTTACAAAAGAAATAGAATATCAAGAACTTGAAATTCAATTGGCTGAAAAACACATTAAAGAATTTAAAGTTCAAATAGAGCAGAAAAAAGAAATTATTTCTGAAACTAAAAGCAAACTTAAAGACCGTCAAACACACTTAAAGCACAAAAAAGGTGAACTAGACGCTATTTTAGCTGAAACTGAAAAAGAAGAAGAAGCTCTAATTAAAAAGTCTGAAGAGTACCAAAAGCAAATTGACGAAAGATTAGTAAAAGCGTATTTAAGAATACGTAATAACGTAAAAAACGGATTAGCTGTTGTACCAATTGAAAGAGGTGCATCTGGTGGTTCTTTCTTTACTATTCCTCCTCAAGTACAGGTAGAAATTGCTTCACGTAAAAAAGTAATTACTGATGAGCACAGTGGTCGTATCCTAGTTGATGCAGCTTTAGCTGAAGAACAAAAAGAAAAAATGGAAAAGCTTTTTGCTAAGTTATAATCCATTTTAAAATGCATATTTAAACCCAGACCTCATCGTCTGGGTTTTTTTATTTAATAAAATTTTCACACTTCATCTTTAAGGTTAATTATCTTTATACGACTATAAAAAGAAAATTACCTATGAAAAATTACATTTCAATATTAGTTATTACACTTTTTTTTAGCTGCCAAAACACTGCTCAAACCAATAAAAAACAACAAGCTTTAATGACTCTAGAGCCTGTTGAAGTTCCTTTAAAAGATGGAAAAGCTAAAGCTTATTTTGCAAGTGGATGCTTTTGGTGTGCTGAAGCTATTTACCAAAGTGTTATTGGTGTTGACGAAGTAATCTCAGGATATTCTGGAGGTCATACTAATAACCCAACATACCAATCTAGTAATACAGGTAGAACAGGTCATGCTGAAAGTATTGAGGTAATTTACGACCCTGAGGTTGTAAGTTTTTCTGATTTGGTTGAAGTCTATTTTAGCTCTCAAGACCCAACACAAGTTAATGGTCAAGGTCCTGATAGAGGTTCGCAATATCGTTCTATTATCTTTTATCAAAACGACGAACAAAAACAAATAGCTGAAACCCAAAAAGCTAAATGGGCAACCAAATTAAATGCTGTTATTGCTGCCGAAATAATGCCTTTTCAAAAATTTTGGGAAGCTGAAGATTATCATCAAGATTTTGAAGAACGCAATCCAAACAATGCTTACATACAAAACGTATCTAGAAAACGTTTGGAGCAGTTTAAAAGATCATGCCCTTACTTAGTAAAAAAAGAAGCTAAAGACATTATAAACAAAGACAACTAAACCTTAGTTGCTTTTATCTCAAATATTAAAGGATAAAGTTTATCCTTAGTAGCATACATACCAGATTTGGTTTGTTCTAAATCTGGTAGTACGTTATACGGACTTTCGTCATATTCATTTAGATAGTCTATTCGTAATCCTGCTTTAGTTAATGCATTGATTACTTCACTCAACCCATGATTCCAACCATATTCCTTACTAATCATTTTTGAATCGGTATTAGCGTAAGTACCTTCATACTCTTCATAGATTACTTCGTCTTGCATGTAACCATATTTCATAATAGGTTTACCTTCTAGATAATCAAACATCCAAACTATAGGATGAAACTCAGCCATATAAAAAACACCTCCTTTATTTAAACGGTCAGCAATCATTTGTCCCCAAGGCTCTAAATTTGGCAACCAACCAATAACACCATAGCTTGTAAAAACAATATCAAAGGTATCAGTAACATACTTAGAGGTTTCTAAAACATTACAACACACAAAATCGGCATCTAACTCTAGTTCTTCATTTAGCTTTTGAGCAAAACCAATACCTTCATCACTTATATCGACACCTACACAATTAGCTCCTAACCTGCTCCAACTTAAAGTATCTTGACCAAAATGACATTGCAAATGCAACAAAGACTTTCCTTTAACATCACCTAAAGCCTTTAACTCATATGGCATAAGTGAAGATGCTCCATTTTTAAAAGCTTCAAGATCATACATTCCACTTTCAACATGAATCTTGGTCTTTTCATTCCAAGTTGCCTTATTGGTTTCAAAATATTTTGTTAAGTTTTCCATATTTCAGCTTTTAAAACATCCAAAGTACAATTTTGACACGTATATATTGTATAAAATATCCCGCTTTAAGCGTCTATATATATTCAGCAAGCGCCTTGTTTCTTCAAGGCGCTTTTTTATTATAATCCATTAACTGAAAAGACACTTCAGTTCCTTCGCCTAATTCACTTTTAATATGTAGTTGACCTCCAAGATTTTCTATATAAGCTTTTGCTATAGCTAACCCCAACCCTGTACCATGTATACCTGCTTTATTATCTAAATCAGTGA
Source organism: Meridianimaribacter flavus (assembly GCF_004366715.1). Classification (GTDB taxonomy): domain Bacteria; phylum Bacteroidota; class Bacteroidia; order Flavobacteriales; family Flavobacteriaceae; genus Gaetbulibacter_B; species Gaetbulibacter_B jejuensis. The sequence goes on along the minus strand of NZ_SOQZ01000001.1, from coordinate 747,436 downwards.
TAAAAAAAGGCAAATGCACTTGATTTAATTGATCTTTAGATATGCCTATACCATTATCTTTTATTACAAATTCAATTGCATTAGGATTTAAATAATTACAATATATAATCACTTTACTCTTATGCCCTGAAAACTTTATTGCATTGTCGATAATATGGCTTAATGTTTTCTTTAGCTTTTCTTCATCGCTCATTAGGCTATAGTTAGCGTCACAATTAAAATTTACAGATAATTGGATATCTTTTTCCATAGCTTTCTTAGCAAACTCACTTCTAAGGTCATCTATCAATTTGTAAATATTAGTGCTCGAAATATTGAGAGCCACATTACCACTTTCTAATTTTGAAATCTCTAAAACATCATTAAACATGTTTAGCAACAAATTGCTATTATCTTCAATAATACTGAAATACTGATCATTCTCTTCATTAGAAGCCGTATTAGATTTCAATAAATTTGCACTACCAACAATACCATACATTGGTGTTTTAATTTCATGACTCATGTTGCTTAAAAAGGCTGTTTTAAGCTTATTTGAGCGTTCAGCTTCATTTTTTGCATTAATAGTAATCTCATGCTCTTTTTTAAGCATTTCTTGAAGTTGATTTTCCTTAACAAATGCTTTATGTAGTTGCTTAATTAAAAAAGAAACAGAATACACTGTAAGCAAACTAAAAATAACATTATTGGTAAAAACAATAACTAGACCTTCAAAAGGTCCTTCTAGAAAAAAAGTAATTTCAACAATATTAAAATACTTAACCAGCAAGACAACAGAATAAAACAGAGCTGTTAACAAAACCGAATTAACTCCAGACTTAGTACTACTATACAACGTAACCAAAACACTAAGCATAAACAGCAAAATTGGACCATTACCTCCCAGACCTAAATCTAAAACCAGTCCAAAAGAAAGTAAGAAAAAAGTTACAGTAAACACTTGTTTTCTAAGACTTAAACTAAAACTTTTATAAAAAAAAGCAAACAATAAAATAGCAAATGCAATAGTATCTGCATAAAACACAAACCATTTATCTAAAATAATCGCAGCAGTAATACTTGGGATATAAGAAATAGCTCCAAGTACAATGGTTAGTGTAAATATAGATATGAAAAGGTTATCTCTATAATAAGACAATCTATCGGTTTCAAACTTGTGATTTTGCAACCCAAGGTAGTTTATGTACCACTTTCTATATGAAAACCAAAGATTTTTTAGCATTGTAATGAGGTGTTAGTCTGGGGCGAACAAATCTATTTAATACAAATCTACTCAATTCTAAAGCTATATACTGTATTTTATAACCATAAGTGCATAAAATAATTCTTATTTTTGTTAACAACACAAAATTTTATTCAATTGACCAATTATAAATTAGGGCTTGATTTTGCAAGAGAACAGGACCAAAATGACGCAATATCACACTACAGAAACCAATTCCACATCCCAAAAGACAAACATGGAAACGATTGGTTATACTTTACAGGAAACTCACTAGGATTACAACCAAAAAACACAAAAAAGTATATTCAACAAGAGTTAGATGATTGGGCTGATTTTGGTGTTGAAGGTCATTTTGAAGCCAAAAACCCTTGGATGCCTTATCATGAGTTTTTAACTGATTCTATGGCAAAAATTGTAGGCGCAAAACCTATTGAGGTGGTAGTAATGAACACACTCACCACTAACCTTCACTTGTTAATGGTTAGTTTTTATCAACCTACAAAAACTAAATATAAAATAGTTATTGAAAGTGATGCTTTTCCTAGCGACAGATATGCTGTACAAACACAATTAGAATTTCATGGATTTGATGCTAATGAAGGACTTATTGAGTGGAAACCTCGAAAAGGAGAAGAACTTTTAAACATTGAAGATTTAGAGGCTATACTAAACGAACAAGGTGATGAAATTGCATTACTACTTATTGGTGGTGTAAATTACTACACAGGACAATATTTGGACATAAAAAAAATTGCTGAGTTAGGTCACACCAAAAACTGTATGGTAGGTATAGACTTAGCACATGGCGCAGGAAACATAAATCCAGATTTACACAACTCTGGAGTAGATTTTGCTGCTTGGTGTACTTATAAATATTTAAACTCAGGACCAGGAAGTTTAGCAGGATTATTTGTACACGAAAAACATGCACACAATACAAAACTAAAACGTTTTGCTGGTTGGTGGAGCCACAATAAAGACACACGATTCAATATGCGCCAACCGTTAGATGTTATTCCAGGTGCTGAGGGTTGGCAGCTCAGTAATCCTCCAATTTTATCAATGGCTGCTATAAAAGCATCGTTAGATATGTTTAACGAAGTTGGTATGGATGCACTTCGTAAAAAATCAGAACAACTAACTGGTTATTTTGAATTTTTATTGAATGAATTAAACAATGACCAAATAAAAATCATTACACCATCCAACCCAAACGAAAGAGGTTGTCAACTTTCTATTCAAGTAAAAAATGCTGATAAAAGTTTACATAAAAAATTAACCGAAGCTCATATTATAACCGACTGGAGAGAACCTGACGTTATTCGTTGTGCTCCTGTACCATTGTACAACACGTTTGAAGATGTGTATAGAATGGTTGAGAAATTAAAGACTATTCTAAATGAGTAGCAAATTAGTTGATTCTATAATTAAAAATGAAGATATACTAATAAAGCTTGTTAAAAAATCAGAGGAAAGTTTATTAGAACATTTGACTTTACTAGGTCTTTTAACAAATAGAAAAGATATTTTAATAATAACAAATAAGAGAATATTACTTGTATCAAAAAGCAAGGTTATAAAAAACAAAGAGTACACTAATTTTTCAAAAATTAAATTCAATCCATTAAATCACAACTTAAGTTTTGAAGATAACGATAGCCTTAAACAATTTATTAATTTAAATAATTTTAGAATTTCATATAAGGAAATCCAATATTTAAAAAGTAAATTAAATAATTAAATAAAGATTCCTGCCTTCGCAGGAATGACAAACATGACTAAACAACAAAACATACTCATTATTGGCGCAGGACTTTGTGGTTCACTATTAGCGTTACGCTTAGGACAACGAGGTTTTAACGTCACTGTTATGGAAATGCGTCCTGATTTACGTAAAGTAGATATTTCTGCAGGTCGTTCCATAAACCTAGCTTTTTCTGATCGTGGCAACAAAGCCATGAAACTAGTTGGTATTGAAGACAAAGTAAAAGACCTTTGTATTCCCATGAATGGTCGTATGCTTCATGACATAGAAGGCAATACTGTTTTAGCTCCTTATAGTGGTCGCGAACATGAATTTATAAATTCTATTTCAAGAGGTGAACTCAATGCACTTTTACTTGACGAAGCTGAAAAGCATAAAAATGTTTCCATTTACTTCAACAGAAAATGTAAATCGGTAGATTTCGAAAAAACGACAGCTCTATTTAAAGATTATACAAACAATACTGAATTTGTTGAAGACGCAGATGTAATTATTGCTACTGATGGAGCAGGTTCTGCAATGCGAAAAAGTTATTATTTGGGAAAAAAGTTTCTCTTTAGTTTTTCGCAAGATTGGTTAACACATGGCTATAAAGAATTAAGTATTCTTCCAGGTGAAAACGGAAGCTATAAAACCTATAAAAATGCGTTGCATATTTGGGGACGCGAATCTTTTATGCTTATAGCATTACCAAATCTCGATGGTAGTTTTACGGTAACGCTATTTTTAAGCTATGATGAAGGCGAATACAATTTCAACAATCTAACCTCAAAAGAACGTGTTCTAGAGTTCTTCGGAAAATATTTTAAAGACGCTCTAGAGCTCATGCCTAATCTTGTTGACGATTTCTTTGAAAACCCAACATCACCTCTCGGCACAGTAAAATGTTCGCCTTGGCATTACAAAGGCAATACGCTTTTAATGGGAGATGCTGCTCATGCTATTGTTCCGTTTTATGGTCAAGGTATGAATGCTTCCTTTGAAGATGTTGTACAATTTGATAAAGTCCTAGATGAAGGTCATGACGATTGGGAAACCATTTTCAAGATTTATGAAAAATCTCGCAAAAAAGACACTGATGCCATTGCTGACTTAGCTATCGATAATTTCCACGAAATGAAAGGTCATGTTAATCATGCAAACTTTAGAGAAAAACGCACTTTAGAAATGGCCTTAGAAAAGCATTTTCCTAATGACTATTCTTCAAAGTATTCTCTAGTAACTTTTAACGAAAATGTTGGTTATAGAGAAGCCATGTTAAGAGGTCGCGCACAAGACAAAGCGATACTCAATATGCTAGCAGATGGCAAATTGAATATTCAAGACGATTTAAAATTGAATTTAGAAAAGGTCAAAACCGAAACCGAAAACATTCTAGAAGACGATAGAATTGCTGGATTGAAGTAGGTTGTCATTCCGCACTACGATGCGGAATCCATTTTAACCACAAAAGAACATGAATAGATTCTGAATCAAGTTCAGAATGACAAAAAGATAAACACATTATGAACGAAGGAACTAAAGTAACACCAAGAGGCGCGTATCCACATGTAAAAGTGGTAGGCGATTTCATTTTCGTTTCAGGAACCAGTTCAAGACGAGCTGACAATACTATTGCTGGTGTGGAACTTATTGACGAAATGAACACCAAAAAATTAGATATCGAAGTTCAAACTAGAGAAGTTTTAAAAAACATCGATAAAAATTTACAAACCGTTGGTGCCAGTCTAAAAGACGTAGTTGATGTGACTACCTTTTTAGTAAATATGAACGATTTTGCAGGTTACAACAAAGCCTACGCTGAGTTTTTTGAAAAAGCAACAGGACCAACAAGAACAACAGTTGCTGTTCACCAATTACCGCATCCTGATTTGCTGGTTGAGATTAAGGTGATGGCTTACAAAAGAAAAGAGTAAAGAAAAGAGAACAAAGAGGAAAGACAAAAACTCTATTCTCTAAACTCTTTTTTCTATTATCTGTGAATAAAATGAACATTAAAAACTACATAAAAGGCGAATTTGCCAATCCAGAAAGCAATCAGTGGATTGACAACTACAATCCTTCAAATGGTGAAGTCTATGGACAAATTCCAAACTCATCAAAAGAAGATGTAGAGCAAGCTTATCAAAGTGCTAAATCTGCTTTCCCAAGCTGGAGTCAAACTACTTTAGAAGAGCGTAGCAGAATCCTCATTAAAATTTCAGAATTACTAGAAGCCAATTTAGACCGTTTTGCAGAAGCCGAAAGTAAAGATAATGGAAAACCTGTAAGTCTTGCTAAAATGGTTGATATACCTAGAGCAGCAAGTAATTTCAGATTTTTTGGAAATGCCATTACACAATTTGCAAGCGAAAGTCACGAAAGCATTGGTCAAAACGCGGTGAATTATACGCTTCGCCAACCTATTGGAGTTGTGGGCTGCATTAGTCCTTGGAATTTACCTTTGTATCTGTTCACTTGGAAAATCGCACCAGCAATCGCAGCAGGTAATTGCGTTGTTGCCAAACCAAGCGAAGTTACACCTATGACAGCGTATTTATTAGGCAAAATTTGCAACGAAGCTGGTTTACCAAAAGGTGTATTGAATATTGTTCACGGTTTAGGCACAACGACTGGTCAAGCTATTATAGAACATCCAAATATCAAAGCCATTAGTTTTACTGGAGGAACAGCAACTGGCGCACATATTGCCAAAGTAGCTGCACCAATGTTTAAAAAATTGTCTTTAGAATTAGGCGGAAAAAACCCAAATATCATCTTTGCCGATTGCGATTATGACGATATGTTGAACACAACCGTACGTTCGTCGTTTGCTAATCAAGGTCAAATTTGTTTATGCGGAAGCCGAATTTTTGTAGAGGAAACTATTTATGAGAAATTCAAAGCCGACTTTGTCGAAAAAGTTAAAAGCTTGAAAGTTGGTCATCCTTCAGAAAAAGACACGAATATAGGTGCTTTAGTTTCAAAACCGCACCTTGAAAAGGTGAAAAGCTACGTCGAAATTGCTAAAGAAGAAGGTGCAACTATTTTATGTGGCGGAAGCGAAGTTACTGTTGAAGGCTTCGAAAACGGTTACTATTTACAACCAACAGTTATAGAAGTTAAAACAGACGATTGTCGAGTAAATCAAGAAGAAATTTTTGGTCCAATAGTTACCATTATGTCATTTAAAACTGAAGATAACGTGTTAGAAATGGCTAATAAGGTGAAATATGGATTATCCGCAACGCTTTGGACGAATAATCTAAAACGCACGATGCGGATGAGCAACCAATTACAAGCAGGTATTGTTTGGGTAAACACTTGGATGATGCGCGATTTACGCACACCTTTTGGTGGCGTTAAAGCTAGTGGTGTTGGTCGTGAAGGTGGATTTGAAGCTTTACGCTTTTTTACTGAGGCTAAGAATGTATGTATAAAGTATTAATGTCATTCCTGCGAAAGCAGGAATCTCATTTAACAATATAAACTAAAAAGATTCCTGCCTACGCAGGAAGTTATTATGGACTTAAAACTAAACAACAAATACGCGCTAGTATGTGGTAGCACAGCAGGAATTGGTAAAGCAACTGCTTTAGCTTTAGCTGAAGAAGGTGCAAATATCACACTAGTAGCAAGAAACGAAGACAAGCTAAAAGCTGTTTTAGACGAATTACCAAAACACAGAAACCACGATTATATCGTAGCCGATTTTTCTAATCCGATGGAATTAAAAGAAAAAGTAGAAAGCTATATTAAGAATAATCACGGATTTCATGTGTTAGTAAACAATACTGGTGGACCAGCTGGTGGACCAGTTTTTGATGCTAAAATAGAAGAATTTGAAAATGCCTTTACACAGCATTTAAAATGTAATCATGTATTGGCTCAAGCTGTTGTTCCGTTTATGAAAGATGAAGAATATGGACGTATTATCAATGTCATTTCTACCTCTGTAAAACAGCCATTAGAAGGACTTGGTGTAAGTAATACCATTCGTGGTGCTGTAGCTAATTGGAGTAAAACTTTAGCTAATGAGCTTGGACAGTTTGGTATTACAGTAAACAACGTATTACCAGGTGCTACAGGAACGGAACGATTAACCGAAATCATCAAAAACAAAAGTGCAAAAACTGGTAAATCTGAAGAAGATGCTGCTAACGCCATGAAAAGCGCTGTACCAGCAAAACGTTTTGCAAAACCTGAAGAACTAGCTGCAGCCATCACCTTTTTAGCTAGCGAATGTGCCAGTTACATTAACGGAATTAATCTTCCTGTTGATGGTGGACGAACAAAATCTTTGTAACTTTATAACATAAAATCAAACGTCATGAGTAAATTATATCCTCCCATAAATTTTAAAGAATGGATTGAAGAAAACCGTCACTTATTAAAACCTCCTGTTGGCAATAAAGTGGTTTGGAAAGATGGTGATTTTATTGTTATGGTTGTTGGTGGACCAAACAGCAGAAAAGATTATCATTATAATGAAACTCCTGAGTTTTTCTATCAAGTTGAAGGAGATATTACACTAAAAGTTATTGATGAAGGCGAGCCTAAAGATATTCATATACGTGAAGGAGAAATGTTTTTATTACCTCCTAAAGTACCACACTCACCTCAACGTGGCGCCAACACAGTTGGATTGGTTATAGAATACCCTCGAGAAGAAGGTGTACAAGATGCTTTGCTGTGGTTTTGTGAAAACTGTACAACAAAACTGTATGAAGAAGATTTTACTCTAGACAATATTGAAACTGATATGCCTAAAATTTTTGATAAATATTATGGTGATTCTGGTAAACGCAGTTGTCCTAACTGTGGACATGTAATGCAACCACCAAAAAAAGTTCAGATAGAAGAATAATTTATGAAACGTAAACTTCGTATAAACGGTCACTCACACTTACTTCCTTATCCTGAAGAAATCCCTCAGTTTATGAAAGACAAAGGTATTTTTTGGGTGGACAAAGACCGAAAATTCATGCTTCAAAAAGATTGGAGTCGACCAGTAACCGATTCTAGTTTCTTCCTCAATGAAAAATTAGCATGGATGGAACGTTTTAAAATAGACCATGCTGTCGTTTTAAACCTTTCTCAACTCTACGGAAACGGATTACGTGTTGAAGAAATGAAGCAAGCCTTGCGTTTTCAAAATGATTTCAATGCTAAAATTCAACATGACAACCCAAGCAAGTTTACTTGTGGCTTTGTAGTACATCCTGGATTTGTACGAGGTGCTTGTTGGGAAATTGAACGTTGTGTAGAGGAATTAGGCTTACAATTGCTATGCTTACCTACGCACTACATGGATACAATAGGTACTTGGCGTTGTATTTTTGATGAGGAAAACGAACCCATCTTTGAGCTTGCAAACAAGTATAATTTAGCTGTAGAAATTCATCCTTACGATGGTGAAAAATTTATAAAGCTAGAAAACACCTCATGGCGTTTTCATCTTATTTGGATGCTAGCCCAATGTGCAGATGCATATCACTTTTTAACCTTAAATGGTTATCAAGATAAATATCCTAATATGCGAACTTGTTTTGCTCATGGTGGGCAGTTGGCACAGATAAACTTAGGAAGACGTATACAAGGGTTTGATGGACGACCAGATTTATTTGAAGGGAAACACCACCCAAGAAAAGCAGTTGGACACAAAAACATCTTTTTTGACACCTTAGTTCATGATACAGGAAGTTTATCATTACTTATAAAAAACCAAACTTCTAAACAGGTTTTAATGGGATTAGACGATCCTTATCCTTTAGGAGAAATGGAAAGCGCTAAACAGTCTTCTTATCCTGGTAAAATTTTAGATTTAGCTATAGAACGAAATATAATTACAGAAGAAGAACGTGATGCGATGTGGGAAGATAACGTTATACAATGGTTATGTGGTGATGATGAAGATGCTAAGAAAAAATTGGTTAATAGAATTTTAGGATAACTCTTCTATTTAGAATTAAAAAATATAAACATCCAAAAGATGCTTAGACAAGCTCAGCATGACATAAAATTACATTATCGATGCACTTTTTACCTCAACAATTAGATGATTACGTAGTTGCACATTCTGAAAACGAACCAGATTTACTACAACAACTTACTAGAGAAACCTATCAAAAAATATTGCAACCACGTATGCTCAGTGGTCATTATCAAGGTAGAGTGTTGAGCATGATTTCAAAATTGGTTAACCCAAAAAACATCCTTGAAATAGGCACATACACTGGTTATTCGGCTTTATGCTTAGCTGAAGGAATACAAAGTAATGGTGAATTAGATACTATAGATATTAATGAAGAGCTGGTAGATTTTCAAAGAAAATATTTTGACAAATCACAGTACGGAAATCAAATTCATCAACATTTAGGTAATGCACTGGAAATTATTCCAAAGCTAAATAAGACTTTTGATTTAGTTTTTATAGATGCTGATAAACCAAATTATGTAAACTATTTTCACACCATTATTGACAAACTCAACGTTGGAGGCATCATTTTATCTGACAACGTATTGTGGAGCGGAAAAGTTATTGAAGCACTAAAACCTGATGATGCATCAACTAAAGCATTGCTAGAGTACAATGCGCTTTTAAAAAATGACCCTAGAATAGAAACCGTTTTATTACCAATAAGAGACGGATTAACAATAAGTAGAAAACTACCATCTTAAATAATATGAACACATTAGACATAAGAACTGTTGATGTTGTAAAATATATTACACCTTTAAGAGAAGGTGGTTCTTTACCTGCTATTGTTGAAGCTAGCGACGGTTTTCTCTATGTACTAAAATTCAGAGGTTCTGGTCAAGGAAAAAAAACACTAATTTCCGAATTAATTGGAGGTGAAATAGCACGTGCTATTGGTTTAAAAGTTCCTGAATTAGTGTTTATGAATTTAGACGATTCCTTTAGCAAAACAGAACCTGACGAAGAGATACAAGACTTACTTAAATTTAGTGTAGGCTTAAATCTAGGATTACATTATTTAAGTAGTTCTATTACTTACGACCCTTTAGCGTTTGACGTTGATAGTTTAACAGCTTCAAAAATTGTATTATTAGATAGTATTATTAGCAATATAGACAGAACAGCCAAAAACACAAATCTGCTTAACTGGAATAAAGAATTATGGGTTATTGATAATGGAGCTAGCTTCTATTTTCATCATAATTGGGCTACTTGGGAAAGTCATTTAACAAGAACATTTCCTCTTATAAAAGACCATGTACTAGTTAAACAGGCAACACGTCTTGATGAAGCTTCAAAAACAATCATTGAAGCTTTAAATAAAGACACGTTAGAAACCATTATTAATACAATACCCGAAAATTGGCTACTAAATGAATCTGATGCGTTAAACCCAAGTCAAATAAGAACAGCCTATTTGAGCTATTTAATTTCTAGACTATCAAACATTGATGCTCTAATAAACGAAATCGAAAATGCAAGATAAAGTCACTTTTGAATATGCCATAATTAGACTCGTTCCAAAGGTTGAACGTGAAGAGTTTTTTAATGTTGGAGTCATTTTATACTCTAAACGAAAAAAATTTCTTAATGTTAAATATCATGTCGACAATGAGAAGTTAAAGGCTTTTTCTTGCGAACTTGACAAAGAAGACATCAATAATCACTTAAAATCTTGGGAACTAATTTGTAAAGGCTCACCTTCATCTGGAGCAATTGGACAATTTGAACTTTCTGATAGATTTCGTTGGTTAGCAGCCTCAAGAAGCACAGTAATACAAAGTTCTAAAACACATTCTGGTTTAACCGATAATCCAGGAGAAGAATTAAATAAAATTTTTGAAAAGCACGTATTATAGCTAACAATACAAACAAAAAACCTCTCAATACTGAGAGGTTTTTTTAATTTATAAAGTGTTTTTATTATTGTACAGCTTGTAAAGCATCAATATTACCATAACCAAAACTTCCGTTTTTATTTGGGTAAAAATCTGATGAAGTCTTTAAACGGTTTAGTACTTGTGTTCTACTCCAATTAGGATATCTTGACCATACTAAAGCAGCAATACCTGCAGTTGTAGCAGTAGCAACCGATGAACCTCCTGTATAACGACGCTCACCATTGTAAAACCCTAAAACTGGTGGTGCTTTACTAGTATTGTTATCACCTTCCATAATAATAGTAAAATCTATTTTACTTCCGCTATGGCAAGTGTCACAACGTTCGTAATTACTCCCATCATCAACTCCTGTTACAGCAACAGTTTCGCTCATTGTTGCTGGAAAAATTACACCAAAGCCATTAGTAAAACTGGTTGACGTTCCTCCTGCTGCAAAAATAAGTTTGCCTTTACTGTAAGCATATTTTACAGCATCTTTAATATTTCCTATTGACCATACATAACCAATAGACATTGAAATGATTTTAACATCACTTCTATTTCCCAATTGGGTTAACGCAGCTGAAACACCTTTACGTTCATGGTAATCATTTAAAAGCACATCTTCAGTTGCTCTATAAGCTACCAAATTTGAGTTATAAGCAACACCTACTGGCATTCCGTTATCGTTTCTTGGAGCAGCCATAGTAGACGCCATTGCTGTTCCATGACCACACTTGTCATGTGGCCCATCATAATTACTACTCCACCACCAAGCAGAATCTATAAACGTACCATACTTTTGAACGAAGCGTCCATTGGAAACTCCATCGTTAAATCCGCTAGAATTCAACAACGATTGCGATTGTGATACTCCTGTATCAATTAATCCAATAGTTACTCCTGAGCCTGTACTTAAATTCCATGCTTGCGGAATGTTATGCTCACTAAAATGCCATGACACTTGTGCATTGTTAGGACTAACTGTAGTGTAATGCGAGGTGTTTATTGACTCTCCGTTTTTGCTACATCCTGAACTTGATCTTGCAGTTGCACTCATTCCAAATTGATTGTAACCATTTGGTTCTAAATAGCGTACATAAGGACTCTTTTTAAGGGCTACAATTGTATTAATATTGTCAACATACACATCAATAACATTAATAATTTCGTGTTCTACAAGTTTTAAATCTTCCTTAGCAACACCTTCTTGCTCCAAAACAATATTTAATACTGCTTCCTTTTTATTTTCAATGTCTCTTGTTCTAATTTCTGAAAAATATTCTCCTTCACTTCCATAACCAATAGTAAGTAAATTTTGCCCATGCTTTACTGCACTCCATAAAAAATGGGTATCAGCAGCATTCCAATCAAAATCACCTGTATTGGTAATAGTTGCATTAATGGTTGCATTAATTTCTTCAATGGTTAAAGGGTTTTCAGGAAATGCTTGTTGAATGTCTTCTTCTTGAAATGTGGCATCTTCCTTAGAACAGGAAACCACAGTAATAGCCAAAAGTAAAATGACTTTAACGTAGAGTCTTCTCATGTAAATATATATTTAGATGGTTAATGATTTTCTAAATATATTAAATAATCTTAAAAAAATTAATTGAATAACTTAGTTTTCGAGAAAAAACTAAATACAATTTTACGAATATAATATTTACAATTTACGTCTTACTGAACCTGTGAAATCTTCAAGATCGTCTTTCACCTTGTTTATTTCGTCTTGAACATCTTTAGTAATACTGGTATCAATACCATTTTGTTCAGCGCTTTTAGTAATTTCAGATTTAATATCGTTTGACGCATCGCGAAGTACTCGCATACCTTTTCCTAAGCCTTTGGCAATCTCAGGAATTTTGTCGGCTCCAAAAACCAAAACCACTACAACAAGTATAAACATAACTTCTGTAGTACCAATGAATAAAAATGTAGCTGCTTGTATCACTTTGCAAATATAATGAGTTGTTAGATTAGAACGTACTATTTAACATTGAATTTTAATCTTGGGAAGAATTAACGTTTGCTTTGTAAGCTTTAAGCTTAATTTGTAAAAACTCTAGTAGTTTAATATCATTTTTTTCTTTTGCAATTTGCATAAACTCTGGATCTTCTGAACTGAAATAGAAAAACTCCATTCTTTGAGCTTCATCCAAATCATCTATTTCAAAAAGCATTTCAGAAAACTCTGATATAGCTCTATTCATTTGAATATCTTGTTTTTCCAATTTAATTAAGTGTTTTAAACGTTTTGTTCTACCAGAAATCCAGTTTAAAATTGGATTTAAAGGAATTAACCCACTACCTGTTTGGGCTTCGTAAAGTCTTCGTTCGCTTTGCGTTTTTGGCTTTCCTGTGTAACCAGGAATCCCTACATCATAAAAGTTTATATCTCGCTCAACACCTGAGTTTTTTATATCTGAAGTTAAATCACCAGACAAGATTTTACCAACCACAACTTCGTTTAACTCATTAACGTTTTCAGTAAGATTCACTTCAAGCGACTTGGAATTAATATGGTTTTGGGAAATGACAATTTCTTCTCTTAAATATTTAACACCTGAAACAATAATGGTGTCGTTGAGCGTTGCAGGAATTTCAAACTCGCCTTTTTCACCTGTAGTAGTATATTTACTTGCTGTTTTATTTATAATATGAATACCTTCAACGTCATCATTTGCTATCACTCTACCTGAAAGTGTAACAGTTTGCGACTGCATTACAAAAGCGGTTAAAAGAGAAAAAACGAGTAAGCTTCTTTTGAATACATTTACAAATGCTCTGTCTGAAAACAAGTTTGATTTCACAGCAAAATTTGGAGCATATAAATAGTTTTCAAACAGACTAAATTTAATCTTTTTGAGGTGTTTCATTTAAAAACTGCTTACTTTTTTGGCTTATAAATTCTAAAAACTCAAGTTCATTACCTTTATCTAACAAACTATAGTCTAAACCATGGTCTTCAACATAAATTATAAATTCATTGATTCTATCCTTTGGAATCTTGAAATTTTGATATAAGAATTCTTCGGTGTAATGGTCTTTAAACGTACTTGTTGGAATGTTAGGAACATTGGAACGAGTCGAAGCCTTCTCTCCTTTAGATTTAAAAAGTGGTTTTAATAAAAACCCTACCACATTTATAACGTTAAGTCCGTTTTGCATCGTTTGAGACTGCGAATGCATTGCTATATTATCTGATTGTGATCTTATATCATCAGAAAACTCATATTCGTGTACATTGTCAATACCAAAATAAATTGGATCCATATTTGGGTTAAAAGTTCTTACACTTTCAACATCTAAAGTTAAATTTCCAGTAAGGTCATAAGGCAGAATAACAACTTCGTCTAGTTTGTTTACTTCTTCAACCAAAAAAACTGTTAGCTTTTTTGATGCTATAACATATTCGTCAATTACAATTTCAAAATCTTTAAACTGTAGTGCTCCAAATTCAACTCTATCGTTTAAAGCCACAGCAATGGTAAACTCTCCATTTTCATCAGTAGTCGTTCCTCTGTTAGAAGATGAATTAAAAACCGTAATTCCTATGACATCATCACTATCTACCACAACTTTACCTTTAACCTCAACACGTTTGAGATCTTGGGCGTTCATCTGAAATACAGACACTAACATGAATATAACAAATAGGTACTTTTGCATAAGGGTTGGTTTTATGTTATAAAGAAAAGTTTTCATATCTTAATTTAATTCCAAAACACACATAAACTTTTGTTAAAAGCTATGTTTACTTAAATTTACAACAAAATAATCAATACCAAAAAAAATAAAATTGGTATAAACACAACATTAATGAAAAACATAATTATAGCCAGCACATCTACTGTACATGGTAGTGGCACTTTAGAATATATTTTACCAGAATTGAAACTTTTTTTTGAGGATGCTAATGAAATACTCTTTATTCCTTATGCAAGACCTGGAGGCATAACGCATGATGAATATACAGCTAAAGTAAATGATGCTTTTTCAAAGATTGGGAAATCTGTTAAAGGTATTCATGAATTTGAAAATCCTAAAGAAGCATTGCAAAATGCTAAAGGGATTTTTACAGGAGGCGGAAACACTTTTGTTTTGGTTAATCAGCTTTATAAAAATGATTTAATTGAAACAGTAAAAGCTGCTGTAAATAATGGCACGCCTTATTTAGGAACAAGTGCAGGAAGTAATATTTGCGGTCTTACAGTTAATACTACCAACGATATGCCTATTGTATATCCACCAAGTTTTAAAACCTTTGGTTTTGTACCTTTTAATATCAATCCGCATTATTTAGATCCTGATCCAAGCAGTACTCACATGGGAGAAACCAGAGAGACACGAATAAAAGAATTTCATAAATTCAACACACAACCTGTTGTAGGACTAAGAGAAGGTAGTTGGCTTGAAGTAAAAGGCAATTCTATTATTTTAAAAGGAGAATTGAATGCTCGTGTTTTTGAATATGACAAAGCTCCTTTTGAAGTAGAAACTGGCACAGAACTAAACACCTTAAAATAAAAAAGACTTTACTTTAAGTAAAGTCTTTTGAGCGGGAGACCGGGTTCGAACCGGCGACATTCAGCTTGGAAGGCTGACGCTCTACCAACTGAGCTACTCCCGCAATGCGGATGCAAATATATGTAAACTCTTTTTCTTAATAAAGAAAAAAATTAAAGCTTTTTAAAAAAATGATATCCTAGTATTTCAAACCCTTCGTTGTAGTAAAACTTATGCGAAGGATAATTTTGAACATAAGTATTGAGTTCCACAGCTTTACAACCTTTACTTTCGGCATATTTGTATATCCAACTTAAAAATTGTTTTCCCAAACCTTTGCCTCTATAGGCATCATCAATATAAACATGGTCAATTTCCACACTTCTACCAGCATAATGTCGTGTACAAAACCACAGTCCCGACATTCCTATTAGCTTTTCACCATCATAAATTACAGCACACTCATAGTTTTGCGTTATCATTTCAGCAAATCGTTCTTTTAAAACAGCATCTGAAACAGTGTTATTATTCAACTTTTTAACTAAAGGAATAATCGTGTTTATTTCAGATTTTTTAATAATTTTAAATACTGGAGACATCTTCTTGAAATATTTCGTGAAGATAATTAATTTGCCGCTACACTTTACCAATAATTTATGTCTAAAAACACAACTAATTACTCCATAAAGCTTATCGCACCTAAAGACACTTATAGTGTAAGGCACCCTGTTTTAAGAGAGGGACGACCTATTGAAGATTGTATTTTTGAAAATGACGATTTAGAAACCACTTACCACGTAGGGTTATATTCTCAAAACAAGCTTGTAGGCGTAGTGACCTATATGAAAAACAACACACCTTTACTTGAAACTAAAAAACAATATCAATTAAGAGGAATGGCTGTATTGAAAGAATGTCAAGGTTTAAAATATGGCAATGCTTTAATACATTATGGAGAAAACCTACTTAAAGAAAAAGGCATTACTACTATTTGGTGTAACGCAAGAGAAATTGCTGTTCCATTTTATGAAAAAAATGGATTTTCAATTATTGGTAAACCTTTTAATATTGAAAAAATAGGGTTACACTTTACAATGCAAAAAGATATTCAATAAATTTCATGCGCTTATTTTAAAAACATATTAAAAATCCCCTAGAATTATTAAGCTATTTTTTTTGTAAATTTATTACAACTAATACCTAACTAACATGAGAAGCAACAAATTTAAAATAAGACTTTTAATAGGCATAGCTATAGTTGCTTTTGCATTTATTAAAAGATGTAGTAGTAAAGAAACCAATCCATTCACAGGAAGGGTTCAAACTATAAATATGACTTCTGACCAAGAAATCGCAATTGGTTTACAGAGTGCTCCACAAATGGCACAGCAACATGGAGGTTTACACCCTAATGAAAGTTATCAAGCCTTAGTTGATAATGTTGGAAATAAATTGGTAAGTAATAGTATTGCCAACCAAACACCTTACCAGTATGAATTTCATTTATTGGCAGACCCAAATACTATAAATGCATTTGCATTACCAGGAGGTCAAATTTTTATCACCTATGCTTTATTTTCAAAATTAGAAAATGAAGACCAGCTGGCTGGTGTATTGGGTCATGAAATTGGTCATGTTTTAGGTAGACATTCAGCAGAGCGTATTGCAGAATCAGAATTTTGGAGCACTGTTACAACTGGAGCTTCGGTTGGTGCTGATATGGGTGGATTAGTAAGTGGAATTGGTCAACAAACTTTACTAACCAACGGTCGTGGAGACGAACTAGAAAGTGATGATTTAGGCGTAAAATTTATGATTAAAGCAGGATACAATCCTGAAGAAATGATAGGTGTAATGGAAATATTAAAAGCTGCTGCTGGACCTAATAGAGTCCCTGAGTTTCAAAGCACACATCCTGACCCAGACAATAGAATAGAAAAAATTAGAGAAGCTATCACTAAATATAAAAAGACTCCCTAAACAAGGAGTCTTTTTACAACTAACTAACCAACCAACTTATTAGTACATAAGTTAAGCTTTTCTTTTCTTTTGAGATTCGAAATGATTAATAGCTTTTATTGCGTCTTGAGCATTAGATAATTCAGCATACTTTTCAGCAGTATACCCTTTATCAGATTTCTTTTTTAAATCTGCTCCATTTTCAACTAAAAGCTTTAAAATTTCAACTCTATTAAATTTTGCCGCATACATAAGCGGTGTCATTCCATTAGATTTTTGATTTACATCAGCACCTAATTCAATAAGTTTTTTTACGGTTTCAAAATCTCCTTTAGCAATTGATGCACAAAATGGGCTAACTGAGTTTTCTGCTTTTACAATTTTAAAATTGTTAGATGTCGTAGTTGTTGCAAAAGTGCTAAACGAAAAGCCTAATGCAATTGCTAAAATAATTACTGTTTTTTTCATGATGAAAGATTTAAATTAATTGATTGTTTTTTGATTATACTAAAGAGACGACATATTTCTCGTTCTGTTACACATAAAAATTATAAATAACATTTATTTAACGCTTTACAAACAAATATGTTAAGGCTTTATTAAATTGAAAAAAATGGTTAACAATAAGTCGTTAATCATATAATAAATCTTTAAATTCATTTTTTTGGTACTTAAAATTTAAGGTTACTACTTTAAACTTTTATCTTTGAAGCTTAAAGCCATTCCACTATGAACAAAAAAGTTATTCTTATGATTCTTGATGGTTGGGGAACATCTCCTGACCCTAAAGTTTCAGCAATTGACAATGCAAAAACGCCTTATATAGATTCACTATACCACAATTACTCTCATGCTAGCCTTAGAACTGACGGTTTACATGTAGGTTTACCAGAAGGTCAAATGGGAAATAGCGAAGTTGGACACATGAATCTTGGTGCAGGACGAATTGTTTACCAAGACTTGGTTAAAATAAATCTTGCTGTTAAAGATAAAACATTAGGTAAAGAAGCTGCTTTGGTTAATGCCTTTAATTATGCTAAAAGCAATAACAAGCCTGTTCATTTTTTAGGCTTGGTAAGCGATGGTGGTGTTCACTCACACATTAATCACTTGTTTGGGTTAATTGATGCAGCCCAAGAATTTGGTGTTCAGCAATCTTATGTCCATGCATTTACTGATGGTAGAGACGTTGATCCAAAATCTGGTTACGGATTTATCACATCGTTACTGTCACATATAAAAAACACAAACACCCAACTTGCAACAGTTACTGGTCGTTACTATGCTATGGATAGAGACAAACGCTGGGAACGCGTTAAACTAGCTTATGATGCTTTAGTTAATGGTATAGGAGAAACATCAACAAATATTTTAAAATCTATCGATAACAGTTATGACAATAATGTTACTGACGAATTTATAAAACCAATTATTAATCTTGATACTAATAATGAGCCAGTAGCAAAAATTAAAGAAGGTGATGTGGTTGTCTTCTTCAATTTTAGAACAGATAGAGGACGTCAACTTACTGAAGCCTTATCTCAAAAGGATTTTCATGAACAAAACATGCATAAATTGGATTTACATTATGTAACAATGACCAATTATGACGATTCATTTAAAGGAATTAATGTTGTTTTTGACAAAGACAACCTTACTGAAACCTTGGGAGAAATTCTTGAAAAGAACCATAAAACTCAAATTAGAATGGCTGAAACCGAAAAGTATCCTCATGTAACATTCTTCTTTTCAGGCGGAAGAGAAACTCCTTTTGAAGGTGAAACTAGAATACTTCGCAACTCTCCTAAAGTAGCGACTTACGATTTAAAACCTGAAATGAGTGCCTACGAACTAAGAGATGCTTTAATACCAGAACTTGATAAAGGCGAAGTAGATTTTGTATGTCTCAATTTTGCAAATGGTGATATGGTAGGACATACTGGAGTTATGGAAGCTGCAATACAAGCCTGTGAAGCTGTAGATAAATGCGTGGAAGATGTGATTACATCTGCATTAAAAAACAATTATACTACATTATTAATTGCAGACCATGGTAATTGTGAAACCATGATAAATCCTGATGGTTCACCAAACACGTCACATACTACAAACCCTGTTCCAGTAATTTTAATTGACAACGATAAAACAAAAATTAAAGATGGTATTTTAGGAGATATTGCTCCAACAATATTAAAATTAATGGGTGTTGAGCAGCCAAAAGCCATGACACAACATCCATTGGTATAATTAAGTCAATGCCATTATTTTATGTATTTTTGCAACGTTAAAAAATGAAAGATGAATTTTCAGGATAAGTTAATTATAGCTGTAGATTTTGATGGTACAATCGTTGAAGACGGTTATCCTAAAATAGGAAAACCTAGAATTTTTGCGTTTGAAACCTTAAAACGACTTCAAGATGATGGTCATCGCTTAATATTATGGACCTATAGAAGTGGATCAAAATTAAACGAAGCAGTAAAATTTTGTGAAGATAAAGGCATACAGTTTTATGCTGTAAACAAGAGCTTTCCTGAAGAAAAATTTGACTATTCAAAGAGTCGAAAAATATATGCTGACATTTTTATTGACGACAGAAACATTGGAGGTGTTTTAGGTTGGGGAGAAGTATATCAGTTGATAACCAACGAAACTCCAAACATGAAATCAAACCAAAAGAAAAAAGGTTTGTTTTCATTTTTAAGAAAATAAGATGATTATAGTAAAAACAAAAGAAGAAATAGAATTGATGCGCCAAAGTGCTTTGGTGGTATCAAAAACACTTGGTATGCTTGCTAAAGAAGTAAAAGCAGGTGTTACCACAAATCAATTAGACAAACTTGCAGAAGATTTTATAAGAGCTCAAGGTGCATTACCTGGTTTTAAAGGTCTTTACGACTGCCCATCTACATTACTTTGTAGTGTAAACGAAGCTGTTGTTCATGGTTTACCTACAGACAGACCACTAGAAGATGGCGATATAGTTTCTATAGACTGTGGTGCATTAATGAACGAGTTTTATGGTGACCATGCTTACACTTTTGAAGTTGGCGAAGTTGACCCTGAAACTAAAAAACTTATAGAAGTTACAAAAGAATCGCTTTACGTTGGTATTAGAGAATTCAAATCTGGAAACCGTGTTGGCGATGTAGGTTATGCCATTCAAAACCATTGCGAAGCTCAAGGTTATGGTGTAGTGCGTGAATTGGTAGGGCATGGACTTGGACGTAAAATGCACGAAGACCCTGAAATGCCAAATTACGGTAGACGTGGTAGAGGAAAAAAGTTTATAGAAGGTATGGTTGTAGCCATTGAACCAATGATTAATGGTGGCACACATCGTGTAAAACAACTTAAAGATGGTTGGACAATTGTAACGCTTGACGGAAAGCCTAGTGTACATTTTGAACACGACGTAGCTCTAGTTGATGGCAAACCAGAAATACTGTCAACCTTTGCTTATGTTTATGAAGCATTAGGCATTACGTCTGACGAAGAAAATGAGTTTAGACAACAAGCTTTAATTCTTTAATTTCTCATTATGAACACCATTGAGTTTATTGAAAAGGAACTTAAATCATTAAGAGACTCCTTAAATAATCACGACCTATACAAAGCACTTTCAACACCTGATGATATTAAAATTTTCATGGAACAGCACGTATTTGCTGTTTGGGATTTTATGTCACTTTTAAAAGCGCTACAAAACCATTTAACAACAACATCGTTACCTTGGTTACCTGCAAAAAACCCTGCAACTGCACGTTTTATCAATGAAATTGTTTTAGGAGAAGAAAGTGATGTTAACGAACTAGGAGCTCCTAAAAGTCATTACGAAATGTATCTAGACGCCATGAATCAAATAGGTGCTAACACATCTCAAATGCATCAATTAGTACAGTTTTTAAATAATGGCGATTCGCTTGAAGATGCTATTAAAAACTGTAATTTAGATACTGCTACCGAAAATTTTATCAACTATACGTTTGAAATTATCAGCACAAATGAACCTCACAAAATAGCTTCGGCATTTACATTTGGTCGTGAAGATGTGATTCCTGATATGTTTTTTCAAATTATCAATCAGTCACAAACCAATGATAATTCTTACAGCAAGTTAACCTATTATCTTAACAGACATATAGAGCTTGATGGAGACGAGCACGGACCTTTATCATTAAAAATGATAGAAGAACTTTGTGGTAATGACGACCAAAAATGGCAAGATGTATTACAAGTGGCTAAAGATGCATTAAAACAACGTATTGCGCTTTGGGATGGCATTTATGAAAATATACTTTCTAACAAAACCATATTAGCTTAAACTGTTTGAAAAAGCTTTTTAAAATACTACTAAACCTCATACCTAGACCGTTATTAATCAGGTTTAGTTATTTAGTACGTCCTGTTATAGCAACATTTTTAAAAGGAGAAAACCACACTGATCCTATTGATGGTAAAAGCTTTAAAACCTTTTTACCTTATGGTTATGGCACACAACGCAACAATGTTTTGTCACCTTCAACCTTAAGTTTAGAGCGTCACAGGTTGTTGTGGTTGTATTTAAAAAATGAAACTGATTTCTTTTCAGCAAAAAACAAAGTGCTCCATTTTGCTCCAGAACAGTGTTTTTTAAAACGTTTTAAAGCATTAAAAAATATAGATTATACAACCACAGATTTACTATCACCTATTGCTGATGTGAAAGCTGATATTTGCAACCTTCCGTTTGCAGATAACAGCTATGATGTTATTTTTTGCAATCATGTTTTAGAGCATATTCCTGATGATACTAAAGCAATGCAGGAATTGTATCGCGTTATGAAACCTGGTGGTTTTGGTGTTTTTCAAATTCCGCAGGATTTAAACCGTGAAACTACGTTTGAAGACGATAGCATCACTGATAAAAAAGAACGTGCTAAAATTTTTGGTCAATATGATCATGTGCGTATTTATGGTCGTGATTATTTTGACAAATTAAGACGTATTGGTTTTAAAGTTGAAGAAGTAGATTACACCGCATCGTTATCTGATGCTGACATACATAAATACTGTTTAGCAAAAGGTGAAATTATTCCGGTTGTTTACAAATAACTCTTAATATGACACAACAAGCATTTATAATTACAGGTGCATTATTCGGAATATTAGCCATAATATTTGGTGCGTTTGGTGCACATGCTTTAAAGAAAACACTATCTGAAGATCAACTTAAAAGTTTTGAAACTGGCGTAAAATATCAAATGTATCATGCTATTGTTTTGTTAATACTTGGTTTTAATCAAGAGTTCTCTACATCAGCAATGTATTGGTGTTTTACTTTAGGTATTGTCCTTTTTTCTTTTAGTATCTATGGCTTAATTTTAAGTGATGCCAAAGGAAAGAAATTACGTTTTCTAGGACCAATTACGCCTATTGGAGGTTTACTTTTTGTTGCTGGTTGGTTGATGATTATTATACAAGCTCTATAAAAAAAGGAAAGCCTTTAAATAGACTTTCCTCTTTTAATCTTTCAGTGTTATTTGTTGCTATCTTTTAATAATGCGTTTTGTTGCGCTTCCTGTTTCCGTATTAACTTTTACTAAATAGAATCCATTAGACAAACCAGAAAGGTTTACACTTGATAATTTAGTTGTTTTTACTTTCGTTCCTAAAACATTATAAACTTGTATAGATTTAATAGTTGAATTGGTTTTTATATTTAAAATACCATTTGTTGGATTTGGATATACTTTAATTAAATCATTTGATAAACGGAAATCTTCCACAGATAACGTAGAACTAGCGCCAAATTCATAAGCTCCCATATCTACAGTTGTATTATGTATACGTTGATTAAATAATAAATCTGCTGTAATACCAGATGGCACTAAACTGTTATCTCCTGAATCTATTCCAGGCGAACTAGCTTGTAAAGTAAAATCGTTGTTAATAGCGTTAGTAAATAATGGGTCTGCATTTGATGTATTGGTCAAGAATGATAAGTTGTTAAAATTATCTTCACTAATAGAATTATTTACAAAAACCGTATTTGGATAAGAAACATGTCCTGGATTTACTGAAAGTCCAACAACTCCTGATGAACCTTGATCATTGAAATAAAATACTGAATTGTTTATAGTTGCATTGTGTGTACTATTTCCGTCTAACCTTCTACTTAATGCTAAAGTACCTTTAAGAGAACTCGAGTATGTTCCAATATCTTCATTATTTGCGAAAGTACAATTGGTGATAGTGGTTGTTAGGTTAGCTCCTGTATCATTTGCTCTTATCCAAGCTGAACTTCCCGTATAACCTAAAGCTGAACCACTAACATTATAAGAAGCATTATTAGTAAACAAGCAATTAACCATATCTAATGTAACTGTTCTATTTGCATTTACAAGAAAATACAAACCAGAACCGTAGCGACTCAAATTGTTATTAAATATACAGTTTTGAAATGTCATACTAGTATCATTATTCAAATATGAGCGTACTGCGCCTCCAGTTAATCCAAAGTTTTCATCAAACTCACAATTGTAAATTTTTAAATTGGATGTTTGACCTCCAATATTAATAGCACCACCGTAACCATTTGTACCAGATCCATTGGCATGACCATACATAATTTTAAATCCATCAATCACAGCATTATCGGCATTTAACACTTGCATTACGTGATACGAATTGTCTCCTCTTGTTCCTGTACCATGCCCAGCATCATCTCCATTTAAATCGCCAGATAATATGGTTGGATTTGCTAATATATCGCGTTCTGAAATTGAAGATTCTGTACCATTAAAACCACCATAAATATGAAGTCCATCTATATCGATATCAAATGAATCGTTTCTACTGCTTCCTGGTTTATAAGTTCCAGAAGCTACCCAAATTTCTGAAGTAGTTGTTCCAGCAGATTGAATTGCTGTTTGTAAATCTGTTGTTGCATTTGCCCAAGAATCACCATTACCATTTCCTCCAGCAGCATTAGCATTTACATATATTCTTGATAAGGTTGGTGCAGGTGTAAATTCTTGTACTGATAACTTTCCAGAGTCCATATATGCTATAAACATGTTACCTGTAACAGGATTCATTTCCATCTCTGCAAAAAAACTTGCGCTTGAGGCAGAAACACCTGGTGTTGGTAACGAGTTACTAATTGTACCATTATCATTTATGATACTAAAAGATAAATTTTCTGAAACGTCAGAGTACATTAAATAATTTTTATTGTTAGTTAAATTCTCTCTAAACTTAAGCACATTTTTGGTGGTATTGTAATAACTAACTAATGACGTGTTTTGAAATATCAAAATCTCTTCAACAGTTCCATTCATTCTATAAGCTGCTGCTAATGTCTTATTATTGATTCCTGAAATGTTACGTAATGTTCTTCCACCTATATATGCATACATATCAAAACTAGTAACATTACTGCTACTACCTACAGGTTTTCTTCCAACAACACTAGAGTTATCTGTACCTGCATAAGCAACAAAGTAATCGTTATAATTAACGTAATCGTAGCTGTGGTCTAAAACATATTGAGGTGAATTAATTAAAACTTCTTCTAATGCAGAACCAGATAATGTACCACCAGGAAATTGAATAATTCTTAACTTTTTGCTGGTTATTTTTCCTGCTACTCTTACATCTCCACTCGAGTTAAATTGAATTTGAAATGGGTTATCTGTAAAGCCATAATTAAGATTAACACCTCTAGCAACCCAGCTTACACCATCAAAACTATAGACATCCATCTGGTCGTCTGCTGTTCTTCTGTAAGCTACCCAAGGTTCGTTTGTTACTGGATTGAATTTAATAGCATGGTTAGCAGATGCCATATTGGATAATGTAGCTCCAACAGCAACCCAAGACACACCATTATATCTCATCACTTTTGGTTTATTACCATCTGTTACATCATTGTAAATAACATATGGGCTTCCATCTATTGGATGAAATGATAAAGCAACATTATCTGTAAAATTTGTAAACTGTGGGCTTCCTACCTGGCTCCATTGTGCATTCGCAAAAAAATAGCCAGTAAGAAAGAATAATACAAGTAATTTGGTTTTCATAATAGTTTGGTTTTTAAGGTTATTATGAAAACAAAAATGCCCTTAAATGTATATAAATTTAAAGACAAGTTTCTGAAACGGGCTTTTCGACTTTTAAAGCTTAGATACTTTGTACTATGGTTAAAAACTCTTCTTTTTTATCGTTAGAAATTGAGACTGATTTATCATTTTCCATAATAATATAACCGCCATCTTTTTTAATATACTCTTTTATGAATGCTAGATTGATTAAAAATGAACGATGCGGACGATAAAACATTTTTATATTTTGAAGTAAGTCTACAAAGAACTTTAACGGCTTACTTACTAAAATATCACCATCTGAGAGTGTGGTAACATTGGTATACATGCCATCTGCTTCTAGCATAATAATGTCTGTAAAGTTTACAAACTTTATACCGTTACTGTTTGGCAGTCCTATCTTTTTAAAATTAGCATCTTCTAAACTACTCTTTAATTCTGTTAAGCGTTTATTGATTTGCGAATTGCCTAAAAATTTAATGGCCTTGTCTACTGCATCCTTTACCTGACTTGGTCTTACAGGTTTTAATAAATAATCTATTGCAGATAACTGGAAGGCTTGTATAGCATATTCACTATAAGCTGTGGTAAAAATAATCTCGAAATTATGAACTTCCTTTTCTATAAAATTTAAAATTTCTAGTCCAGAATGCTCAGGCATTTCTATATCTAAAAACACAATATTTGGTGCTTCTTGCTTTATTAATTCTACGCCAAACATTAAATTATCGGCTTGTAAAATTGTGGTTATTTTTGGGCAATTTTCTTCTACCAATATTTGCAGTACTTGTCTTGCTTTTTTTTCGTCGTCTATAATTAAAGCTTTCATAATTATTTATTTACTATTGGTATGTTTAAAATCACTTTGGTTCCTGTAGCTTCATCACCTTGTTTTAAATCTAAAATCTCTACACCTATTTTTTGTTCTTTACCGTAGTTGAGCAAATCTAAACGCTCAGTAGTTGCTTTTAATGCAAATGATTTATGCTGATGTTGACGCTTTTGATTTATAGCTTTGGATTTTTCTCTTCCAATGCCATTATCTTCTACAATACATTGTATTATGTTTTCTGAAGGTTTAGAAATAGAAATACTTAATTCTCGGTTATCCTTTTTATGTAACAATCCGTGTTTTAAGGCATTTTCAACATAAGGCTGAACAAGCATTGTTGGTATTTTAATAACTTCGGAATTTGCGTTATCATCAACAGTAACTTGATAGTCTAAAGCATCTTCAAACCGAAGTTTTTCTAACTCTAAATACAGTTTTAGGTTATGAACTTCTTCTGGAATTGAGATAAATCCTGTATCACTAAAATGAAGATAATTACGAATTAAATCGGCAAATTTCCCTAAATAATCGCTTGCTAAATTCTTTTGATTTAACACAATATAATCTTGAATAGAGTTTAATGCATTGAATATAAAATGCGGATTCATTTGTGCTTTTAACGCTTTTAATTCACTATCTTTATATTGTTTTTCTAACGCTAATCGCTTTTGTGTTTCTTTTAATTCTAAGGTGATTATTTCGGCTTGTTTTTTAGCCTTAAATCGGCTGTAATAAATTAATGATGATAGTAAAATTAAAGCAGCAATAATAGAAGAGCCAATAAATAAATTTCGATTTTTACTACTTTCTAAATTAGAGATTTGAAGTTGTTTTTCAGCTATATCTTTTTCAGATTTAATCTTATCGGTTTCGTATTTGGTTTGCATATCTACTAATAACTCTTTTCGCTCTTTTGAATCTAAAGAATCTTTTAAAACATTATAACGTTGTTGCGCTAATTTTGCTTTTTCTCTATTATTTGCAATACTGTATGCAATAAACAAATTTTGATTTGTAATTTTAGCATAGTGCAAATTACCTGTACGGTCAAAAATTTCTAATGCCTTTTCATAATAAGGTATAGCGGCTTTATAATTTCCTTTTAATGATTCGGATTCTCCTAAAATTCTATATGATGACGCTAAATTTCGGTCTTGTTTTTTACTCTCGTAATATGGTATTGATGATTTTAAAATTGTTATTGCTTTATCATATTCACCTACATTTTTA
Organism: Meridianimaribacter flavus; assembly: GCF_004366715.1. Taxonomy (GTDB): domain Bacteria; phylum Bacteroidota; class Bacteroidia; order Flavobacteriales; family Flavobacteriaceae; genus Gaetbulibacter_B; species Gaetbulibacter_B jejuensis. The sequence goes on along the minus strand of NZ_SOQZ01000001.1, from coordinate 719,990 downwards.
TAATAGTCACCCAAAACAGATGTCATTATCATTTCTAGGTGATTATTTTTTATTTGTTTAGCAATTTCAAGAGCTTTTAGTGTGCTTTTTTCAGCGTTTTTAAAATCTTTTAATTGCGTGTAAGTTTGCCCTAAATTGTAATAATATCGTACCGTTTTATCATCTAAAGGAAGTTGCTTAGATAATTCAACTACTTTCAAGGCTGTTTCTAAAGACTTTTCGTTATTACCATAGCCTCTATAAACCGTAGAAAGTATATTTTGGGCTTGTATTTTTTGTTTTGGATTAGCATTGATACTATCAAGAATGGCAACAGCTTCTAAACTATGAGTAAGCGCTTCTTTAAACAAACCTCGAGTAACATAAACTCTGGCTAATTCTGTTTTTAAACTACTTGTTCTTAATAAATCATTTAATGATTTAGATATGTTTATTGCTTCTTTTATGTAAGGTTCAGATTTTTCAATATCTTTTAAAAAATGGTAATTTGATAACGCTAAAAGGTTGTTAATTCTTAAAGTATCTTTTTGTTTAGTTGTTTCTAGTTTTTGTAATAAACTATCTAATTGGTAATTTTTTTCTTGAGCAGTTATTGTCGAAAAAAATAGCAGACTTAATAAAAAGAAAAGTTGTTTTTGCATAATTAGGCTCTAATATATGCAAGATGGTAATTTCTATTTAAACAGATGTAAAATATTTCTAAAAAGCCTTTTTGGATTTCTGGAACCAAAAAAGCCGTACCTAAAAACGAACAAAAGGTAAGGCTTAACTATATTAATAGTTGTTAATAGCAATTATAAGACACAAGTATTTTTCTTTGATCACACATTATTCAGGAAAACCATTTAGATTTAAAGTTTCAAACTCGTTTTTATCATTTTCAAAAATTAAAAATGCTTTTAATTCAGGATGTGATTGAAGAAAGTCTTTTACACCCTCAATTCCCATAGCTTGAAAAGCTGTTGCATAAGCATCAGCTGTCATACAATCTTTTGCAATAACTGACACACTTAACACATTAGTTTTAGATGGATAACCTGTTTTTGTATCAATAATATGAGCATATCTATTACCATTTTCATCAACTTTAAATTTTCTATAGGTACCAGAAGTTGCCATAGCTTCATCTTTAATACTTATCGCCTTTAGAATAGACTGTTCACCATCAAATCTGGGTTGATCTAAGCCAACTTTCCAATTGCTATCCTTTTCAGCATTTACACCCTTACTCCTTATCTCACCTCCTATTTCAACTAGATAATTATCAACTTTTTTCTGTTCTAAAAAATTAGCAATAACATCTACTCCATAACCTTTTGCTATAGCATTAAAATCTATAAATGCACCTTTCAGTTTCAAAATCTTATTATCAACTCTATTCACTTTATCAAAACCAACATATTGCATAAGGCTATCAATTTTTAAACTATCTAGAGCAACTATTTTTCCTTGCGGGCCAAAATCCCATGCGTTTACAACAACTCCTATGGTTGGGTCAAAAGCGCCTTGAGTATTGTTAAAAATAACTTTAGATGCATTAAAAACGGTTATAAAATGGTCGTCAATAGAATTGCTCTCGTTTCGGTTTATTTTAGAAATATCAGAATCTGGAATATAGGTGGATAATGAGGTATTAATTACCGCAAAAAGACTATCAAATGACTTGGTATAGTCAACGTCTTTATCATAAATAACTGAGTAACTAGTACCAAATACATCACCTGATAATTTAGTGTTTGAAGGTCCTTTTTTACATGTAAAAAAAACTGATGCAATCAGTAAAAAAATTAAAACTTGTTTCATTAGTTAAGATGTGTTTCAATCACCTGAATACCATTATACTCTATAAGATATTCTTCGTTAAAATATATTGGTAAATCTTCACCATTTGGATTTCCTAAACCAACTCCAGCATAAAGTACTTTGGCATCCTTATCTGCTGCGTGTTTTTTAAAAGTTTCCATCCAAACAATGTCATAGTTATTCGGGTTTTCTGGCAACATTACAGCTCTTACAATCACAAAATAGTATTGACTGTTTTTATCAATACACACAAACTGTGGATGCTTTTTTAATTTGCTATTTATAGCAACAAACTCAAAGCCACGTTGCTCTAAATCTTTGCCAACATGGTTCATTGCCAAATTATGAAGTTCTTGTTTGGTAAGTGGTTTACTCATAACACAAAGATACGAACTTGCTATTTAAACCTCACAAATTTTGAATCGTAAAATGTATAGTTAGAGACAGGAATCACAGCGTCTTTTTCCAGTTTATACCAAGGTGAAATAGTACTATCTTCTAAGTTTTTTACCAAATGAACGCTTTGCGCTGGTGTATTTCCTTGAAAAAGCAAAAACAACTTGTCTCCTGTTTCGTTTACTATTTCATCACAGATAATAGCTATATGTCCTGGCGCACCACCTTTAATGAGCATATCTCCAATTTGAAGCTTACTTACGTCATTAATCTTTGGAAGCTCATTGTAAAGCGATAAAGTTCCTGAATAGGTATAAATAAGATTTAAGTACTTATAAAAATTTGTTTTAGAATGGTCTTTAGCAGCTGTTTTATGAAAACTTACTTTGTTACCATTTATCTTTGGTCTATAACCTTCAGCGTATTTTAACCATGAGCAATAATGCCCAGAAGTAAAATTAAACCCAATTTCATCTTTTCGGTTATTGTCCCAAAGATACTCACTTCTTACTCTAATTAAAGCATCAGCACATTGTTGCAATCCGTTTTTTGGAACAGGTATTTCTAGCACTCCAACATGTCCACTTTGCCAAAAATATTGAGAATCGTCATAATTAATAATCTTACTACCAAAAGGTTTCAATTCATAATTTCTCAAATACTCTTGAAAACTCCCTTTGGCATACTCAACACGCTTAAAACCTTTAGGTATATTTACTCTAGATTGAATTGTTAAACTATCCTTATTGACTAAATCTGGAGTTTTTATAGCTGATGAAATAATCTCTACTGATTTTTTCACTGGCTTAAACTGATACGCAAAAGCTCCAACAACCACTAAAGCTAAAATGACAAGTAGTATTTTTTTCATATTGAAATAACGCTGTTTATCTTTATTTTGGTATGTAAAACTTTAAATTGTGCATCTTTCTTAACAGATGAAACGATTAACTCAAATTTTATTACTGTCTCAAGTATTGATTCTTTCTTGTAAAGAAAAACAACAAAACTTACCTGATCCTTTGGAAGCTGGTTGGAAAGGAAAAGCTGTTTGTGAAGTTATTGAAAACAACCCAAAGCTAAGAGTATTAAAATGTACTTTTGCTCCAGGAGTTGGACATGAAAAACATTATCATAATCCTCATTTTGGTTATACCTTAAAAGGCAGTAAATTTAGAATTACCGATTACAAAGGTACTCGCGAAGTGAATGTACCCTCAGGATATAGCTTTAAAAAAGACAGCATAACTACTCACGAAGTTTTAAATATTGGTGACAGTACAGCTGTATTTTTAATAATGGAATACAAATAAAAAAACCAGCAATTGATGCTGGTTTTTTTTATTTAATTCAGAAGGTTTATTAACCTCCAAAGTCATCAAATCTAATGTGCTCATCTGGGATACCAAAATCCTCTCCCATTTTTTGAACTGCTTTGTTCATTAATGGAGGTCCACAGAAATATAACTCTATATCTTCTGGTGCATCGTGATGACTTAAGTAGTTATCAATAACACAGTTGTGAATGAATCCTACAAATCCGTCTCCTGGTGCATCAATATTTTCTTTTACTTTCCAGTTATCTTCTTCTAATGGTTCAGATAAAGCTAAGTAAAACTTAAAGTTAGGGAAATCTCTTTCTAAAGCTCTAAAGTGCTCTAAGTAGAACAACTCGCGTTTAGAACGTCCACCATACCAATACGTAACTTTACGTCCAGTCTTTAAGGTTTTAAATAAGTGATATAAGTGTGAACGCATTGGTGCCATACCTGCTCCACCACCAACATATAACATTTCAGATTCTGACTCATTGATGAAGAATTCTCCATAAGGTCCTGAAATAGTTACTTTATCTCCTGGTTTTTGATTAAAGATATAAGACGAAGCAACTCCAGGGTTTACATCCATCCAACCGTTTTTATTACGATCCCATGGTGGAGTAGCAATACGAACGTTAAGCATGATATCTCGTCCTTCAGCTGGGTAAGAAGCCATAGAATAAGCTCTTTCAACTGTTTCGTCATTTTTCATTACTAATGGCCAAAGACCAAATTTATCCCATTCTGCTTGAAACTTATCTGGTGTTTCGTGCTCTTCAGGATGTGCAGTAATATCAATATCTGCATATTTTACTTCACATGGTGGAATTTCAATTTGAATATATCCACCTGCTTTATAGTTCATATCTTCTGGAATACGAACTACAAACTCTTTAATAAAAGATGCTACGTTATAGTTACGTACAACTTCTGCTTCCCATTTCTTGATACCAAATACTTCTTCTGGAATTGTAATTTCCATGTCTTGCTTCACTTTTACCTGACAAGATAAACGTGCTCCATGCTGTAACTCTTTACGAGTAAAGTGAGGTGTTTCAGTTGGAAGTGCTTCACCTCCACCTGATAATACATGACACTCACATTGAATGCATGTACCACCTCCACCACAAGCTGATGGTAAAAATATTTTTTGGCTTCCTAAAGTTGTAAGTAAGCTTCCTCCTGAGGCAACCTCTATTTCTTTTTCACCATTAATTTTAATGGTCACTGGACCTGATGGTGATAATTTTTGTTTTACGAATAATAACAAACCTACCAATAGTAGTGTTACTATTAAAAAGGCCGCTACGGTTGCTAAAATTGTTCCTAATGTACCTGCTGCTAATATCATATTACTCGTTTATTGTAGTCGTGTTTTCAGCTAATTTTTGTTCTTTTTCTTTTACCTGTTCAACTTGTGCAGTTTCAGGCTCTTTTGTTGCTTCATCATCTCCACCAGTTAACATTCCTCCAAAACTCATAAACCCAATTGCCATTAAACCAGTAATAATGAATGTAATTCCTAATCCTCTTAAAGGAGCAGGAACATTTGAATAACGTATTTTTTCACGAATAGCTGCAATAGCAAGAATTGCTAAAAACCAACCAATTCCTGAGGAAATTCCATAGTTAAACGCTAATCCAATACTTTCAATTTCTCTTGATTGCATAAATAATGATCCACCAAGAATTGCACAGTTTACAGCAATAAGTGGTAAGAAAATACCAAGAGAGTTATATAATGATGGAGAAAACTTCTCTACCACAATCTCTACTAATTGTACCATAGTTGCAATGGTAGCGATGAACATGATAAATGACAGGAAGCTTAAATCGTAATCAGCATACTCTGCTCCTAACCACGTTAATGCTCCTGGTTGTAAAATGTATTGGTCCAATAACCAGTTTACAGGCACAGTTACTGCTAATACGAATATTACAGCTGCTCCAAGACCAACTGCAGTACTTACCTTTTTAGATACTGCTAGGTAAGAACACATTCCTAAGAACGTGGCAAATACCATGTTATCTATAAAAATTGATTTGAAAAATAATTCTAAATGTTCCATATTCTATATTTTGATGAAATTCTGAATCAAGTTCAGAATGACAAGTCAATTTTAGTCTTCTATTAAATCTTTGTTTCTACTACGTTGTACCCAAATAATGATACCTACAACTATCAATGCCATTGGTGATAATAGCATAAAACCGTTGTTTTCATAACCAATAGCGTATAATCCTGTTTTTTCAATTGGGTCTCCTAATACTTTAAATCCTAATAAAGTACCAGAACCTAACAGTTCTCTAAAGAAACCTACAATAACAAGAATTACAGCATATCCTAAAGCGTTACCAATACCATCTAAAAACGATTTCCATGGTCCATTACCTAAAGCGAAAGCCTCAAAACGTCCCATAATGATACAGTTGGTAATGATTAATCCAATAAATACTGAAAGCTCTTTACTTAACGAATACGCATATGCTTTCAACACTTGGTCAACAATAATTACCAATGCTGCTACAACTGTAAGCTGAACAATAATTCTAATCTTTGATGGAATAATATTACGGATTAATGAAATAACCACGTTACCTACTCCCATTACAAATAATACAGACAATGACATTACTATAGATGCCTTTAATTGTGCTGTAATAGCCAGAGCAGAACAAATACCTAATACTTGAATAGTAATTGGGTTGTTATCTGCTAACGGATCTGTTATTAATTTTGCGTCTTTTTTTGAAAGTAATCCCATAAGATTATTTGTTTAAGTTTTTAAAATAAGGTACATACAACGACAAGTCTCCTTTAATCATTGCTGCTACACCATCACCAGTTATTGTTGCTCCAGCAATAGCGTCTACTTCATTATCTGTCTTATCTTGGTTAGTTGGGTCAGCATTACTTTTTGACACTGCAACACCTTTAAAGTTTCCTTGGCTATCTAATAAATGCTCACCAATAAAATCGTCCATAAAATAACGTTCTTTAATGTTTGCACCTAAACCTGGAGTTTCTCCTTTATGGTCAAAATAAGCACCTTGTATCACCATGTTTTCATCCATAGCTATATATGCCCAAACAGCATCCCAAAGTCCTTTACCTCTTATTGGAGCGATGTAGTACGTTTTACCGTCTTTTTCTCCTACAAATAATGGCAATCTTCTTTTAGAAGCATCTCCTTTAGCTTTTTCTTTTTTGATATCAATTAAGTAAGCTTCATCATTTTCGGTTACATCACCATTTAAAATAACATATTGTTTTGTGATGTATTTGTTAAATAATTCTGGTGCTACATCAGTAGATACAAAGTTTGCACTACTCTCGTCATTTTCATTTACACCCATTGCATATAGGATGTTTTGCTGCATTTCCAACTCAACATTTTTTGTAATTGTAGGTTTAAGTGATGCTGCTGTAAAAGCTAACAAAGCACCTACTACTACTACCATTCCTATGGCAAACAATACTGTATATACGTTGCTATCTGTTTTATTACTCATTTTAAGCTGTTTTTGCTTTTAAACGTTTCATTCTTCTTTTCACATTTCCTTGAACCACGTAGTGATCAATTGTTGGTGCAAACACATTCATTAACAGAATTGCAAGCATTACACCTTCTGGATATGCTGGGTTGAATACTCTAATTAATATTGAAATGAATCCGATTAAGAATCCGTAAATCCATTTTCCTTTGTTGGTTTGTGAAGCCGTTACAGGATCGGTTGCCATAAACACAGTACCAAACGCAAATCCACCAATTAGTAAGTGATGCCAGAATTCAGTACTCATTAATCCATAAAACTTGCTTCCTTCACCTATCCATCCTGCATCTACAACACCATTGAAAATTAATCCCATTGCCAATGCACCAAGTACAGATGACAACATAATTCTCCAGCTTCCTATTTTAGTAAAGATTAAGAATAAACCTCCTAAAAGAATTAATACTGCTGAAGTTTCACCAACTGAACCAGGAATTAATCCTGTAAACATATCCCAAACAGAATAGGTTATTTCTTTTCCTTGTGCTAAACTTCCTAAAATAGTTTCACCCGAAATAGCATCAAGATTCTCACCTGCAGCAATAGCTTTATCTCTTGCTACAGCACCATGAACCCATACTTTATCTCCAGACATCCAAGTAGGATATGCAAAGAATAAAAAGGCACGAATAGTTAATGCAGGATTAAGAATATTCATTCCTGTTCCTCCAAACACTTCTTTACCAATTACAACACCAAAAGCTACAGCAACTGCTAACATCCATAATGGTGTATCTACTGGTACAATTAGTGGCACAAGCATACCTGTAACTAAGTAACCTTCTTCTACTTCGTGACCTTTAATTACTGCAAAAACAAACTCGATTGCTAGACCAACTCCGTAAGACACAATTACCAGTGGTAATACTTTCCAAAGTCCTATTACTAAGTTATCCCAACTCCAAAATACAGAATCAAAAAAACCTGTCGCTTGACTAATTTCACCTAAAGCTAAATAGTGCTGGTAACCAGCATTGAACATACCAAAAATTAAACATGGAATCAATGACATGATAACCGTGTTCATGGTACGCTTTAAATCGTCAGCTACTTTTATATGAGTACCACCATGAGTAGTCTCGTTAGGTAAGTATAAAAACGTATGTAATGCGTTAAACGCAGGCGCCATTTTGGTGCCTTTATACTTTTCTTTTAAGTTATGTAAATTACTTTTTAAGCTCATTATCCTATCTCTTTAAGCATTAAGTCTAAACCTTGTCTAATTATTTTTTGGTGTGGTTGTTTAGACACACAAATAAACTCTGTTAAGGCAAAATCTTCAGGTGCAACTTCATACATTCCTAAAGCTTCCATTTCGTCTAAATCTTGATACATACATGCTTTAAGAATTTGCATTGGATATATATCTAAAGGAAAAACCTCTTCGTAACTTCCTGTTACTACAAACGCACGATGTTCACCATTTGTATTGGTATTTAAATCGTACTTTTTCTTAGGGTTTAACCAAGAAAACGTCATCGCTCTTGAAGTAGAAATCTTATTAAATACAGGTTTATTCCATCCAAAAAACTCATAGTCATCACCTTCAGGAATAACCGTTACTGTATTACTGTAATAGTCTAGAGCACCATCTGGTTTAATTTGTTTTCCTGACAATACGTTTCCTGATATAATACGGTCGTTACCATCTTTATCAACACCATTGTCATAAACCATAGTTGCTATTTCGCTTCCTATTTTTGTTTTAAAATATCTTGGTTTTTTAACCGATGATCCAACCAAAGCAACAATACGCTCTGCATTGAATTTACCAGTTAATAACAATTCACCAATAACAACTAAATCTTGTGGATTAATCGTCCAAACTACTTCACCTTTGTTTATTGGGTCAATTTTATTGATTTGAGTACCAACGTTTCCTGAAGGATGTGGTCCTGACACTTTATGTAGTGTAATACCTGATAATCCTGCAAGTGGGGAATTGGAATTTTTACCAACCGACACATGTACTTGCCCTTCAGTTAATTTCCCTAAAGCTATTATGGCTGCTTGCATTTCAGCTTCTTTACCTTGAAGTACATAATCGTAGTCTGCTGCTAAAGGCGCTGATGCGTAACCTGATACAAATATCGCTTTAGGCGACTTGTTTGGGTTTGCAATAACATCGTAAGGACGTTGTTTAATAAATGGCCAACAACCAGAAGCTAACAAGTGCGCTTTAACTTTATCAGCATCGGCAGCATCTAAATTAAACTTACCAAAGTCAACATACGTTTGCTCTTTGTCTGCTTGAATTTTAATTGCCATAATTCGTCTTCTCTCTCCACGAGCAACTTCAACAACTTCACCTGAAACAGGAGACACAAACTTCATGTCTTCGGCATCTTTGTTGTAAAATACAGTTTCACCTGCTTTAACTTTTGTGCCTTCTTTTGCTACAAGTTTAGGAATTATGCTATGGAAATCTTCTGGTCTGATAGTGCAGTAATTGCTGATAATGGCATTTTCTGTCGTTTTCTCAGCGTCACCTTTAAGGTTTATGTTCAGACCTTTTTTAATCTTAATGTCGTTTGACATATGTTTGATATTGAAATTAATTGTCTAAAAAATCGCTGCAAATTTACGAATTAATAGCTAAAAATAATTTGAAAACACCTCAAGTTATTTATTTATATCAATTCTAAATAACAAAAATTAATTAGGCATAAAATTTGTGTATCTTTACAGAGACAACCGTATAATTTTGATGACAAAGACCATACAGCTTTTAATATTTTTAATTTGCCTACCTCTTTTAACTTTTGGGCAAATTGAAGAAACCAATCCTCCTGAGTATATTAGCACTATAACTTTTAAAGGAAACACCTCTGAAAGTCAACTGCCTATACTCCGTTTAGGCGAGCCTTTAATACTAGAGTTTGATGCTTTAAATGGTGATGAGGCCGATTTTTATTATGAAATAGTGCACTATAATTTTGATTGGACTCCTTCTCAACTGGTAAAGTCTGAATACCTAAGTGGTTTTGACAACCAGCGCATTCGCGATTATGAAAACTCTTTTAATACGTATCAAATTTATTCGCATTACAAGCTTCAAATACCAAACTCGCAAACTCGTGGTATTTTAAAAAGCGGCAACTACATGATTTTTATATATGATGATTATGATGAGTTGATGTTTTCAAGAAAATTTATGGTTTATGAAGATATTGTAAACGTTGGTGTAACCATAAAACGCTCAAGAGATGTAAAATTCATTAACGAAAAACAATCGGTTGATTTTGTAATTGCAACTAACAATGTCAATTTCAACAACCCAATGGAAACCATCAAAACACTAGTTATTCAGAATAATAATTTAAATACAGCTATCTCTAGCCTAAAACCACAATATGTTTTAGGAAACGAACTCATGTATAGATACAATACAGAGTCAAGTTTTTGGGCTGGAAATGAATATTTGTTTTTTGAAAACAAAGATGTTAGGGTTGCCAACGTAGGCGTACAGTTTATTGACCTCAAGGAGATTTACCATAACTACCTGTTTACAAATGAAGAGAGAGCAAGCAGACCATACACTTACAATCCTGATATTAACGGTAATTTTCTTATAACAGCTGTAAATACTGACAATGTTGCTATTGAAGCAGATTACACTATGATGCATTTTTCATTACTTTACCCTGAGCTTTTAGACGGAAAATCCATATACGTTTATGGTAATTTCAACAACTACGCGTTAGACAACATGAATAAAATGGTTTACAATCCTGAAGCTGAAGTTTATCAAACCTCATTTAAGCTTAAACAAGGATTCTACAACTATAAATATGTTGTAGTTGACGACAATGGAACTCTAGATGAAGGCGCAATAAGTGGAAACTTTTACCAAACCGAAAACAACTACAAAGTACTAGTGTATTACAGAGATTTGGGTGCGCGTTTTGATAGATTGATTGGTTTAGGAGAAGGTACTTCGGTGAATATTTCCAATTAAATAGAAGACACTCTTTTGCTAGAAAGGATTTCTCCTTTGTAAGTATCGTAGCTTAGATTTTTTTTGATAAAGGTCTTTGACTGTTCATCAAAATAACTGCAAGATTCTATAGGTTTTGCATAGAGATGCAAGCTAATTGTTCTTCCTTTTGAATTGTTTTTTAACTTATGCAAACCAATTGCATCATTAATATAAGCTTGTTGTTGATTAGCTATTTTTCGAATTCCTTTAGGTTCAACGTCGCCATTTTCATGCTTCTGGTACTGCACTTCTTCTATTTCGCCTTCTATTAAATACATCCAGCACTCTTCACCACTATGACAATGTATTGGTGTTTCTTGACCAGCTTCCCAACACAATAAAATCAGTTCAAAATTGTCGCTTTTATAAATACCATTTCTTACATACTTTTTAGTTGACCAGTTTAGGTATTCATCTAACACATTTTTTTCTAAAACTAAATTTTTAAAAATGGTTTTGTAATTATCCTTTGAAGATTGAGACAAAGCACTTATTAATTCATTTAAAGTAAATATAGGTTTCAATAGCTATAAATTTAAATTTTAATATTTTTAATGTTTCTTGAAGTCCTTAAAGCCAATTAGCCCAATTTATGAATAAAGATTTAAAATTGTTTAATGAGTTAGCAGAAATCCTTCTTAAAGAAGAAAAACAACAACCTGTAGCAAAACCTATAGACACTGATAAGCTCTATAAAACTTTAGACCTTTCGCTCAATGAACACCCAAGTTTAGACGAAGACTTAAAAAAAACATTACTAGAAATTATAAAAAGTACTCCTAAAACTGCTTCAACATCGTTTTTCAATCAGCTTTTTGGCGGCCGAATGAGTAAAGCTACATTAGGTGATTTGTTAGCTGTCATGCTAAACAATAGCATGTATACTTATAAAGTTGCAGGACCGCAAGTTGGTATTGAAAAAACCATATTACATAACATTTGCGATATAATTGGATATGACAAGTACAGCGATGGCACTTTTGCACCTGGTGGCTCTATGAGTAATTTTATGGCTATGGTAATGGCTAGAGACAAACATAACAGTACTGTAAGAACTGCTGGCGTAAACAGTAAAATGATTGTTTACACTTCAGAAGTTTCACATTACTCCATTAATAAAAATGCTGCATTAATGGGAATTGGAAGAGACCAAGTAAGACAAGTTAAGGTTAATGCTGAAGGACAAATGCTTGCTAGCGACCTTGAACTTAAAATCAAAGAAGATTTAGCAAACAACAACCAACCCTTTTTTGTCAATGCTACAGCAGGCACAACGGTTTTAGGAGCTTTTGATAACGTTGATGAAATAAGCCCTATTTGCAACGCTTATAATTTATGGTTACACCTTGATGGTGCTTATGGTGGATCGGTTATTTTTAGTAAAAAGTACAAACACTTAGTGAGAAGTATTGAAAAAACAGATTCGTTTAGCATCAATGCTCATAAAATGCTAGGAACACCTCTAAGCTGTTCGATAATTGTTGTTCAGGATAAAAAATATTTAAATCAGTCATTTTCTAACGATGCAGAATATTTATACCAAACCGATGGTGATGATTTCAATTTAGGAAAAACATCATTGCAATGTGGAAGAAGAAATGATGCTTTAAAATTTTGGACACTATGGAAATCGGTTGGCACTACTGGTTTAGAAAAAATAGTTGATAAGCAATTTGAAATAGCCGATTATGCTAGAGATTATATAAAAGCGCATCCTGACTATACACTTTATAGTTTTGACGACTCCATATCAGTTTGTTTCAATTACAAAACTATTGATGCCAAAACACTTTGTACCAAACTTTATGAAAGTGCAGAATTAATGGTAGGCTATGGTTCTTTTAACGACACTGACTTTATTAGGCTCGTTACTATAAACAGTTCTATTGATAAAAACGATATCTCAAACTTTTTCAAATCCTTAGAAACGTTCGTTAAAACTGAAAATTTAGCATAACAAAGAAAAAATAGTGTTAAGTTGTTAAAAATTAGTCTATTTGTTGTGAAATAATAGCGACTAAAAGAAAATATTATTATATTTAACAACTATCATTGTTCTAATCCCCACATGGTACAACAAGTTACAAGCGGAATAAAAATTTCAGTAGAGACAACCTTTGAGGGCACTTTTTATAAAAATTATAAAGTGCACTTTGCTTTTGGGTACAAAGTAACTATTGAAAACCAAAGTAAAGATTCAGTTCAGCTTAATTCCAGATACTGGAAAATAATGGACGCATTAAACAATACCGAAATTATAGAAGGTGAAGGTGTTATTGGCAAGAAACCTGTTTTAAAACCAGGAGAATCGCACACATACAATTCTGGATGTTTACTAACCTCTCCTTTTGGCGCAATGCAAGGCTACTACAACATGGTAAACTTTACCAACACCAATAAGTTTAAAGTTATTATTCCTTCTTTTAAGCTAAGCGCTCCTTTTGCTCTTAATTAGTACTTTTTAAGAAAATCAAATTTATAAACGACTTCGTTTTGTACAACATGAAAAAACTTACAGTTTGAGTAATGTATAAATTCATATTCTAAGGTAGAATCAAATCCTTTTTGATTGATAACATAAATACCATCAACATCAATAGTTCCATAAGGCGAAATTCTTCTAAAACGATATTCCATCTCATTTGTAAAATCGTGTAATTCAAACCAAGCTCCAGCTGCAATACCACTTAACCATTGCGCATGATCTTCTTTTTCAGCATTGTGTTTAGGTTCTAAAGTTCCTATTACACTAGGATTATAACCTTTCAGTCTATCTAAAAACAAACGTCTATTTTCTTTACCTACTGTAGAATTAAACTTTGAAATCGCTCCAGTTTCTGAAACCAAAAACACATCTCCAACAGTTTTAGCAAGCACAACATTTCCTATTGTACTTGGTGTAAACCATTTAGAACTTATCAATTTCTTTTTAATTGACTTATTAGTGACACTCGCAATTAGTGCATCGGTCACAAAACGCGCACAATTACAAGCTTCTTTAATAAAAGCAGCATAACGTATAAAATGTTTGTTTTGCATTTTAGTAATATGTGTTCGCGCCAAATCATAATTCACTTCATCACAAACCGAAGCATACAATGTTCCATCACCATGAGTTAGCTTAGGATGTGTTCCTAAAAACTGAAGAATCTCATCTAGGTTAACTATTGTACCATTTTCTATTATAGCCTTTAAAGGAAATCTTAGTTCGTGATCAGTATCCATCCCTCTAACCCTACCATTAGGTTCAGAAGTAATATATCTACCAAAATCATGATACTCCAATACTCCAGTAGCTTTGTCAATAAGTACCAAGGCTGCATGACCAGCACGCACATGTGTTTTACTTCCTATTCCTATATATTTTAAAAGAGGTGAATACCACTCTTCTGCATGAGATACAATGGTTTCAGGATAAGCAAGCGTTAAAATTATTCCGCTATTAATCATTCATAAGGGATTTCTGTTGAAACATGAACACATTTGTCAAAAATAAAGCAAACAACTTACAAAAAAATAACCAATACTTTAACTTCGATTTAAAAAAGCATCTTCATTTAAGTCCTTAAAAAATTGTAACTTTGCACATCAAAAATTTATACCATAAATCATTAAAATAAAATCATGGGAAAAGGATTCTTTAACGTACCAATAGCTGTAAATGAACCTGTAAAATCGTATGCTCCAGGATCTCCTGAAAGGGAAGCTGTTTTAAAAGCATACAAAGAAATGTTCAATAGCAAAGTGGATGTACCTTTATATATCAACGGAAAAGATGTTGAAACAGGTAACACCAGAACTATGTCGCCTCCTCATGATCATCAACATATTGTAGGAACGTATCATTTAGCTGAAAAATCTCACGTAGAAGAAGCTATAGCAACTGCACTTGAAGCAAGAAAAACATGGTCTCAATTACCTTGGGAACATCGTGCTGGTATCTTTTTAAAAGCTGCCGAATTAATCGCAGGTCCTTACAGAGCTAAAATAAATGCTGCTACAATGATAGCGCAATCTAAAACAATTCATCAAGCAGAAATTGATTCGGCTTGTGAACTGATAGATTTCTTACGTTTTAATGTTCAGTTTATGACTGACATTTATATGGACCAACCAGAAAGCACAAGCGATGCTTGGAACCGTATTGAATATCGTCCGTTAGAAGGATTCACTTACGCAGTTACACCATTTAACTTTACAGCTATTGCTGGAAACTTACCAGCTTGTATGGCGTTAATGGGAAATGTTGTTGTTTGGAAACCAAGTGATAGCCAAATTTACTCTGCAAAAGTTATCATGGATGTATTTAGAGAAGCTGGTGTTCCTGATGGCGTTATCAACGTTGTGTTTGGAGATCCAGTTATGATTACTGATACAGTAATGGCTAGTCCTGATTTTTCTGGATTACACTTTACAGGTTCTACACACGTTTTTAAAGACCTTTGGAAACAAATAGGAAACAACATTCACAACTACAAAACCTATCCAAGAATTGTAGGTGAAACTGGAGGAAAAGATTTCATCGTTGCTCACAAATCTGCAAATGCTAAACAAGTAGCAACTGCTATTGTTCGTGGTGCTTTTGAATTTCAAGGACAAAAATGTAGTGCAGCATCTAGAGCTTATATTCCTTCAAACCTTTGGGAAGATGTTAAAAACTTTGTAATAGAAGATGTTAAATCATTTAAAATGGGTTCTCCAGATGATATGAGCAACTTTATTACAGCTGTTATTCACGAAGGCTCTTTTGATAAATTAGCAAAGTATATTGATGGTGCAAAAGCTGATGCAGACGCTGAAATTATTGTAGGTGGAAACTATGATAAATCTAAAGGGTATTTTATTGAGCCAACAGTTATTGTGACTACAAACCCAAAATACACAACTATGTGTACAGAATTATTTGGTCCTGTAATTACAATTTATGTATATGATGAAAACCAATATTCTGAAACTTTAAAATTAGTTGACGAAACTAGCGAATATGCATTAACGGGAGCTATCCTGTCAACAGACAGATATGCTATTGATGAAGCTACAAAAGCATTACAAAATAGTGCTGGTAACTTCTATATCAATGACAAACCTACAGGAGCTGTTGTTGGTCAACAACCTTTTGGTGGCGCAAGAGCATCAGGAACCAATGACAAAGCTGGTTCTGCTCAAAACTTATTACGTTGGGTATCACCAAGAATGGTAAAAGAAACTTTTGTAACTCCTACAGATTACAGGTATCCATTTTTAGGATAAGAAATACTATTTTTCAAGACCATAAATCCTCAAACCTTACCGTTTGAGGATTTTTTTTGCACTTCATCCTAAAACATTAAATAACACCTCTTTAACCAAATGTAACTTTGTATCTTGAAGGCATTAATTCAAATTAATTATCCATGATGAAAAATTACTTTTTGCTATTATTAGTATTTCCTCTCTTTGTTCAAGCTCAAACTGTAGAGTTTGAATCTTCAATTACTGCCGATTTATCAGCCTATTCAGGAACTGCAAGTTTTGCTGGATTAGGTGAATATGAAATATTTCCTGATTTTGTTGACGGAATACTTGATAAACCCATTATTCTTGTAGATGGATTTGATCCAGGAGACACAAGAGATATTAATGGTCTTTACAGCTTATTAGATTTCACAGGAACAAGTGGTGCTCAAAATCTTGCTGATCTTGTTAGAGCTGAAGGTTTTGATGTTGTAGTTTTAAACTTTCCACAATATTTGAGATTATCTGATAATACATTGCTAAATGTTGATGATGCTACCGATACCAATGCTGATATGGTTATTGATGAGTTAGATTACCCTGGAAGCACATTAATTGATGGTGGAGCTGATTTTATGGAACGTAACGCTATGCTTCTAGTGGAATTAATCAATACACTTAACGCTAATAAAGTAGGCGAAGAAGAACTGGTTATTATTGGCCCAAGTATGGGAGGATTAATTTCAAGATACGCATTAAACTACATGGAAAACCAAACTATTGACCACGAAACAAGACTTTGGATTTCTTTTGACGCTCCACACCATGGAGCTAATGTCCCTTTAGGGTTTCAACACCAGTTTAACTTTTTAGCTTTTGGTCTTGGTGAAGATTTAAACGTTGCTGAATTACAACCAGTAGTAAATGGTCTATTAAAATCATCAGCCGCAAGACAATTATTGGTTGATCATTTAGAACCGCATTTAGCATCGGGTAGCGATGTGGAGTTTGACCCAACAAAGCTTCTTCCAGAGCCACATCCTTTTAAAATAATATTTGATGCCAATATAAACAGCTTAACTCCAACAGGATTTCCTCAAAACACTAGAAATGTATCTATTATAAATGGTAGCGGAATAGGATCTCCTTACAAAGCAAAAGATGGTGTTACTAATGTTACTCCTGGGTTTACGGTAATTGACGATACTTTTAATGTTCCTGACGCACCTCTTCCTACGACAGCACAAATTGGAGTTAACTTAACTCCAGCAACAGCTGATGGAAGTCAATTAATTAGTAAAATATTAGTTGAAGCTAATTTCTTTGGAACCATAACAATTTTTGATATCGAAGTGAATGCACAAGCTCCTAGCTTTTCTGATGGTGTTGATGCTGCTTCTGGTGGGCTTTTTGACTTAGGTGGCTTTACTGATGGTTTAGGCTCCGAAGGTTTAGTTGGCGATTTTATTGCTGCATTACAAATTGATAAATTCAACTTTATACCATCTGTAAGTGCGATGGCTTTAGAGTCAACCAACAACGAAATTAACTGGTATCACAACATTAATCTAAGCAACGACAGTACAGAAGACACTACAAACAGCACACCATTTGTTAACTGGTACATGCCAACAGATAATGAAAATCATGTTCAATTAACTGAAGCAAATGTACTTTTTGCATTAGATGAAATTATGCCTGAAACATTATCTAACTCTGAGTTTGATAATGTAGCTACATTAAAAATTGGAAAAAACCCAATTGACCACGAGTTATTAATTTTAAGCAATTCAACCGTTAATGACGCTACTATATCTTTAATTGATATTACTGGAAAATTAGTTTATAATACCACAAACACAACGTTAAATAGCAGAACTACTATTCCTTTAAATTTAGACTCTGGAGTGTATGTTTTAAATATTGAAAATAAAGAAGGTATCAGTTACAAAACAAAAATTGCAGTTAAATAACTTCAAAACTTATAGAAATAAAAAAAAAGCCGAACGTTGCGTTCGGCTTTTTTTTTTATCCTTTAAACTTCATTGGCAAATGCACCACTTTTTTGGTTTCAAAAAAAGGTTCAGAATAAAATTCAGTTAAATCATACAAGGTTGCCGTTCGGTAATCTTTTAATTCTTCTGATAAATCACCTCCTTTAAGATATAAGATTCCATTCTTCAAATTGTGATTCTGTGTTTTAGCAATTTTACCTTTTACCCAATGTACAAAAGTAGGCATAGCAGCTACAGCTCTACTTACAATAAAATCATAGGTATCATTAATTTCTTCAACGCGAGTATGAGTGGTTTTCACATTAGTTAATCCCAATCCTTCCACTACTTCATCAACCACTTTAAGTTTTTTAGCAATACTGTCTACCAAATGAAATTGAGTTTCAGGAAACATAATTGCCAAAGGAATTCCAGGAAATCCACCTCCTGTTCCAACATCCATAACTTTTGATCCTGCTTTAAACTCTATCACTTTTGCAATAGCTAAAGAATGAAGCACATGCCTTAAATACAACTCATCAATATCTTTTCTTGAAACTACATTTATTTTAAGGTTCCAATCTTGATACAATGATTCTAGTTTTTGGAATTGCTGAATCTGATCTTCAGATAGATCTGGAAAATATTTCAGTATTAACTGCATTTTATTCAATTTTCAACAAAAGTATACATTTTTGTGTGGATATTTTTAGCATTTATATAACTATGTCGCAGCTTTTATTATTTATATTTGCTCCTTGATATGCGTTGGCCCTAAACTTTGCATATTCAAAAAAAACTAATAGCATGACAAATCAAACATTATCATTTTCAAGAAAAGATCCCGCAAAATTTTTTAGAACCCTAAACAAGCGTGTAAACGACTACTTTAAAGAGAACGATATAAAACGTACTGGTAACTGGAAAATTTGGGTTAAAACTGTGGTGATGTTCACTCTATTTTTACTGCCTTATTTTTTAATTCTCACAATAAGTAGCATTCCTGGTTGGGCACAATTACTATTAACTGTAGTTATGGGAATTGGTATGGCAGGAGTTGGAATGAACGTAATGCACGACGGTAACCATGGTTCATTCTCAAACAAAGAGTGGGTAAATCGCTTAATGGGAAGTAGTATTTACATTTTAGCAGGTAATGTGTATAACTGGAAAGTTCAACACAACGTATTACACCACACATATACTAATATTCATGGGCATGACGAAGACTTAGAAGCTGGACGTATTTTAAGATTTTCTAAACACGCAAAGTGGTACAAGCACCATAAATTTCAGCATTATTATTCTATTTTACTATATGGATTACTTACTATAAATTGGGCAATTACTACCGATTGGCAACAGATGAAACGTTATATGAAACGTAAACTGTCTTATGGTAAATTTCCAAATCCTGTAGTAAACTGGAGCAAACTGGTAATTTCAAAAATCATTTATGTTAGCATTTGGATTGTATTACCTATGTTGATTTTGGATATTGCTTGGTGGAAAATACTTATCGGATTTTTTGTAATGCACTATGTTGCAGGATTAATTTTAAGTGTAGTATTTCAATTAGCTCATGTTATGGATGAAGCTGAAATGCCTCTTCCTGAAGAAAACGGAACCATGAAAAATACTTGGGCAATCCATCAACTTAAAACCACAGTTAATTTTGGAACAAAAAACAGAATTGTAAACTGGTTTACAGGTGGATTAAACCATCAAGTTGAGCATCATATTTTTCCTCACATTAGCCATGTGCATTACACCAAAATCTCTAAGATTGTAAAGGAAACAGCAAAAGAATTCAATTTACCATACAAAGAATATAAGACAACAAGAAAAGCGATCATTGCTCATTTTAAATTTTTAAAAGAAATGGGAATGAAGCCTTCATTACAGCAAGCTTAATTAAAAAACGTAAATGAACAACCAACTATCCGACAGAATTAACAGCCTACCAACTTCTGCAACGTTGGCAATGGCTGCAAAAGCAAGAGAACTAAAAACTAAAGGTATTGATGTTATTGGACTAAGTCTTGGAGAACCAGATTTTAACACTCCAGATTTCATCAAAGAAGCAGCAATACAAGCCATAAACGACAACTACAATTCCTACACTCCTGTAGACGGTTATGTAGAGTTAAAAGAGGCTATTTGCTTAAAATTCAAAAGAGATAATAACTTAAACTACTCACCTAACCAAGTGGTAGTTTCTACTGGTGCAAAACAATCAATTGCTAATGTAGCTCAAGTACTTTTAAATCCTGGTGACGAGATACTTTTACCAGCTCCTTATTGGGTAAGCTACTCTGCAATTGCCACACTTTGTGAAGCAACTTATAAAGAGATTCCTTCTACTATTGAAAACGATTTTAAAATCACTCCTCAACAGTTAGAAGACGCAATTACACCAAAAACCAAAATGGTGTTTTTCAACTCTCCTAATAACCCAAGTGGTAGCATTTATTCTGAAGAAGAATATAGAGCTTTAGCTGAAGTTCTTGAAAAGTACCCAAATATTTTCATCCTTTCTGATGAAATTTATGAGCATATAAGCTATGGCGCAAAAAACTTTAGTTTTGCTGCCATACCAAGCATGTACGATAGAACAATTACCGTAAATGGTGTTGCTAAGGCATTTGCAATGACAGGTTGGAGAATAGGATATATTGGAGCTCCTGAATGGATTGCTAAAGCTTGTAACAAAATGCAAGGTCAAATTACATCAGGCGCTAACTGTATAGCTCAACGTGCTGTAATTACTGCGCTTACAGAGTCTCCTGAAAGAGTACAGTATATGGTTGATGAATTTAAAACCAGAAGAGGCCTAATGCTAGATTTATTAAATGACATTGAAGGCTTTAAAACCAATGTACCAGAAGGCGCTTTTTACGTATTTCCTAATGTGTCTTACTACTTCGGGAAGACTTTAAAAGGAAAGACAATTAACAATGCAACAGATTTTTCTTTATTCCTATTAGAAGAAGCTCATGTTGCAACCGTTACTGGAGAAGCCTTTGGGAATTCTGATTGTATTAGAATATCTTATGCTGCATCACAAGAACAAATAAAAGAAGCTATAAAACGCATTAAAACTGCATTAAGCTAATAATAGCTGACAAAATATACAATTAATAAAAAATCCGCTTGTTAAGCGGATTTTTTTTCATCTTACTATAAAGTATATAAACAAACTCAACAGTATAGTAAAAAGTATTGCTATCTTAATAAAACGCTGTTTACGTTCTTTTATTAACCGTTCTTTTATCTCTTTTAAAACCTCAGGTGTAGCTTCAGGAAAATCATATTCGGTTTTGCGTTTATTATCATAACCTCCTAAGGTTTTCTTAAACTTGTCACGCTTGTTGCGCATTTTCTCATTATTCTTGAGAATAGTAATCATTGATTGCGCAGATCCTCCAAAGCCCATAATTTCTAGGTTTTAAAATGTTAATACTAAAGTGTACAATCCCTCTTCAATAGTTTTATACTATTGAATATATAAAGGGTAAAAAGTCAGTTTTGTGTTTAGCTTACAAAAGCTGTAAAGTTCATATTCTGCTTAAGCCTACAGAATCGCTGTTAGAAGAACAACAAAAACAGAAAGTTTTAATAGTGTCGCTACGCTAGAAGTTTTTATAAACTGTCGTGTTTTGATACGATGTTTGTTTCCGAAAATAGTATTAGAGTTTAGCGCTTTTAAATTTCTCTTTACTATTTGTTTGTAGTTAGAATTAAGTAATCCTTCTTGTTTCTCAAAACCCTGTTTGGGATGAGGTTCTAAATCTTGTACTGTTAAAACTAATTCCATAATTTTTTGGTTTAATTGGTTACACATATATGACGCATGACAAAATATTTTGTTACACTACAAAACCTTAAAACCTTAAAATTCAATACATAAAACTCATTAAAAGCCTTGTAAAATCTTATGTTTTGAGAATTTTATTTTTTTATGAAATTTATCTGTTTCTCCAGAAAAAAGGTGTTAGTAATATTAAAACCGTAAACAGTTCTAAACGTCCAATAAGCATTAAAAAGGATGCCCACCATTGTGCTAAAAGTGGTAAAGCTGCATAATTATTTACTGGACCAAAATTTCCTAAAGCTGGTCCAACATTACCTAAACTAGAAGCTGCCAAACCAATGGAAGATTCAAAATCTATTTGAAACATTGAAAAGACCAAAGCACCAACAATAAAAGACAACATATACAAAATGAAAAAACCAAGTATGTTGAATACAATCTCACCTTGTATTGATCTTTTATTATATCTAACAGGAAGAATCGCATTAGGATGCAAAGCGCGTTTAAACTCTAAAAAACCATTTTTAATCAAGATAAGATGTCTAACCACTTTAACACCACCAGATGTACTACCTGCTGAACCACCTAAAAACATTAACCCAAAAAAGAAGACTACCAAAAATGGCGACCAAAGTGTATAATCGGCTGTAATAAAACCTGTAGTAGTCACAACACTCAACACCTGAAACAACGCATGCCTAAAACTGCTTTCAGCTTTTCCCCAAACCATTGGATGCTCGATAGAAGACAATGATGCATCAGCATTAAAATAGATGATTACTGCTGCGATGATTGTAAAAATAGCAATGAATTTAAAGTACAATTTAAACTCTTCATCTTGAATTGCCTTTTGTACTTTACCCTTAAATGCAAAGTAGCTCAACACAAAGTTTGTCCCTGCCAAAAACATAAACACAATAATAATGTATTGAATAATAGGTTGTCCATTCCAGTAAGCAACACTAGCATTTTTAGTAGAAAATCCACCTGTTGACAACGTACACATAGAATGATTTAACGCATCAAAAAACGACATTCCAGCTACTTTAAGTAAAATAGTTTCAGCAGCTGTATATCCAAAATAAATTAACCATAAACGCTTAGCTGTATCAGTAATTCTTGGGTGTAGCTTATCTGCACTTGGTCCTGGAGCTTCAGCAGCAAACATTTGCATACCTCCTATTCCTAATAAAGGTAAAATAGCAATTGCCAAAACTATAATTCCCATACCTCCAATCCAGTGCGTTGTACTTCTCCAGAACAACACACCTTTAGGCACAACTTCAATATCATTTAAAATTGTGGCTCCTGTAGTGGTATAACCAGACATGGTTTCAAAAAAAGCACTTGTAAACTGTGGGATGGTACTGGTTAACAAATAAGGTAACGACCCTGAAAGTGCCATTACTATCCAACCAAAAGCTACAACAATGTAACCCTCTCGTTTGTTCATTTCCTTTCGGTGATTCTTGGTGCCAACCATTAAAAAAACACCTACTAAAAGCACTAAAGCACCAGATAACAATAGCTTTACTGTAACGCCATCTTTACAAATTAAACTTACCAATGCAGCCAACAGCATAAAACCACCATTACATAACAGTAATAATCCAAAAAAGTGAAAAATGATTTTATAGTTAAGTTTCATCAGTAGTTTTTTGTTTTGGCTTAATAAAAGAATTTTTCAACCTCAGCAATTACTCTTGGCAAAAAGCACACTACAACTCTATCTCCTTCTGAAATTTTAAAACTACCAAGAGGTATCAGTCCTTCACCATTTCTAATAACTCCACCAATAATTGCAGCTCTAGGAAAATCTAAATCCTTAATTAACTTATTGCAAATTTTAGAATTAGAGTTTACAACAAACTCCAACATTTCAGCATTCATGTTGTTGAGCTTAGTCATAGCAACAACCTCGCCTTTACGTATGTATCTAAAAATATTGTTTGCAGCAAGAAGCTTTTTATTGATAAGTGTATCAATACCTATAGATTGCGAAAGCTGAAAATAATCCATGTTCTCAACCAAAGCTATAGTTTTTTTCACGCCTCTTGATTTTGCAACCAAACACGACATGATGTTGGTTTCAGAATTTCCTGTTACAGAAATAAATGCATCCATACTATCAATGTTTTCTTCTTCAAGAAGCTCAACATTTCTACCATCTCCATTTATAATTAATGCATTAGGAAGCTCATCAGCTAAATCAAAAGCATTTTTCTTATCCTTTTCAATAAGTTTTACTTTAAACTTACCTACACATAAACTTTTTGTAGTTTGAAATCCAATTTTTCCACCACCAAGTATCATTACATTTTTTACTTCGGTTTTCACCTTACCCGAAAGTTCAAAAAGTTCTTGATCTCCTCCTTTTGAAGTAATAAATACTACTTTATCACCTTCTTTAAATTGAGTATCTCCTCTTGGAATAATTGTGTATTGTGTTCCAAAGCGCTGAATTGCTATTGGTACAAAGTGTAATTCTGAAAACGCTTCGGCAGCTTCTTTTACTGTTTTATCAACAAAAGCAGCAGTTCTTGAAAGCCTTAAACTTAGCATTGTTAGCGCTCCATCTTCAAACTCATAACTGTCATTAAATGCATACTGATTAAGCAAAAGCTCAATTTCAGAAGCCGCTAACGACTCTGGAGAAATCAACTCGTCAATACCAAATTTAGAGAACCCAACTTCTTCTTTTTGGTCTATAAATTCAGCATTAGAAATTCTTGCAATAGTACGTTTTGCACCTAATTGTTTAGCGAGTACGCTCGCAGTAATATTTGTAGTTTCAGAAGATGTTACAGCTATAAAAAGCTCTGCAGTATTGATTCTAGCATCTTTTAAAACAGCAATTGAAGTGGCATCTCCTTTTATTACTCTTATGTCTAAGTGATTATTGGCGTAGGTTAAACTCTCCTTATCAGAATCTATAAGTGTAATTTCTTGCGACTCATAGGATAATAATTTTGCCAAATGAAACCCTACCTCACCTGCTCCAGCAATAATTATTTTCATTGGTTTGAATATTCAAAAAAACAAGCAAATATAGTATAAATTTGCATTAGCAATGTTTGTTTGTAGTTTATAATTGTGTTACCCTTTAAAGGTACGGATATTTGAGGCATAATTAAAATCTCAAATAATCATATTATTTAATACTAATGTATTGTCATATATTTGCCAAAAAAAATAATGACTGTAAAAATTAAGCCATATAAAGATAGTGACCTGAACAAAAAGCAACAGGTTACTAAAATGTTTGATACTATCTCTAAAGATTATGATGGACTTAATAGAATTATTTCTTTTGGTATTGATATAAAATGGCGAAATAAAGTAGTTGATATTGTATCAAAATCTAAACCTAACACTATTCTTGATATTGCAACAGGTACTGGAGATTTGGCTATTAGCCTAACCAAAACTAATGCTAAAGAAATTATAGGATTAGACATTAGCGAAGGTATGCTTGAAGTTGGAAAGCAAAAAATAGCTAACAAGCAACTTGATGACACTATTAAAATGATTATTGGTGACTCTGAAAACTTACCATTTGACGATAATACTTTTGATGCCATTACAGTTGCCTTTGGTGTGAGAAACTTTGAAAACCTCGATAAAGGACTTTCTGAGATTTTACGAGTTTTAAAACCTAACGGAACATTTGTAATTCTTGAAACATCAGTTCCTACTAAAACGCCTTTTAAACAAGGCTATAAATTTTACACTAAATATATTTTACCTACTATTGGAAAAATATTTTCAAAAGACCGTTCAGCTTATTCATATTTGAGCGAATCGGCTTCTATTTTTCCACATGGTGAAGCTTTAAACAATATTTTACGCAAAAATGGGTTTATAGATGTCAGTAATAAACCTCAAACACTTGGTGTTGCTTCAATTTATATAGCATCTAAATCTTAATATGAAAAAAACGCTTTTAATTTTAGTACTATTAATAGTAAGCCAAACGGCTTCTGCGCAGCTTTTTTCAAAAGAAAAAATAAAAAACAACGAGAACTTTGATAAGCAACGGTTAAGTTGGGGATTTTTTCTTGGGTTGAACAGTTATGATTTTCAGTTCAACTATGAGCAGGATATGGATGATATTCTTGTAGAATCTACTACTGGGTTTAATGTTGGCTTAATTTCTGACTTAAGATTAAATGAACACTTAAACCTTAGGTTTGAACCAGGTTTATTTATTACGCAACGTAATTTGCAATATAGCCCAAGTGCTTTTCAAGGGTTAGAGTACAATTCTTCTGATTTATTAAGAGAAGTTAAATCTACCTACGTTCATTTTCCTTTACTCCTTAAAGTATCCACAAAACGTATTAATAATTTTAAGCCTTTTGTATTGGCTGGAGTATCCACTGCAATAAACCTATCTAGTAACGAAGAAAATCCTGACGATAATAGTGTAGGACAGTTTAGAACCAAAAAAAATATGGCTTTTTATGAGCTTGGTTTTGGGATTGATTTTTACTTATTCTGGTTTAAATTCACACCTTCAATTCGTGGTGTTTTTGCTTTTAATGATGAAATTGTAAGAGACACTGACCCAAATAGTCCTTGGACAAGTAATGTACACACCATGAAAACAAGAGGTGTGTTTATTAACTTTACATTTCAATAAATTACCTTTTAAATTCGCTTAAAAAAATTGAAGTTGCTGTAGCTACATTTAAGCTTTCGGTTGCTTGTAGATTTCCAAACCTTGGAATGCTTATTTTTTGATCGATAAGTTGTTCAATAGCTTTTGAAATTCCGTTAGCCTCATTTCCCATTACAATAATGCCTTGTTTTGGCAACTCCATTTCATAAACATTCTTTCCGTCCATAAAGGTTCCAAATTTTGGCATTTTAGAATTTGCTAAAAACGTTTCCAAATCAAGATAACTCACATTAACACGCGTTAACGAACCCATAGTTGCCTGTACTACTTTAGTATTAAAACAATCTACTGTAGCTTTACTACACAAAAGATCTTTAATTCCAAACCAATCGCAAAGCCTAATGATAGTTCCTAAATTACCAGGATCTCTAACATCATCTAAAGCCACTATTAAAGCATTTTCATTTACAGGGTTAGATTTAGGAATTTTAAAAACAGCCAATGCAGTATTAGGTGTTTTTAAGGCACTTAGTTTTTTCAATTCAGCATCAGTTACTAAAACTGTTTGTTGCGTTGGTGTATCAAAAACAGCTTCGGTAGTAAATAAGGTATGAAGTTCTAAACTAGAATTAAGAAACTCTTTTATGCCTTTTACACCTTCTACAATAAAAAGTTGATGCTGTATTC
This sequence comes from Meridianimaribacter flavus, assembly GCF_004366715.1. Classification (GTDB taxonomy): domain Bacteria; phylum Bacteroidota; class Bacteroidia; order Flavobacteriales; family Flavobacteriaceae; genus Gaetbulibacter_B; species Gaetbulibacter_B jejuensis. Next base: position 692,608 of record NZ_SOQZ01000001.1, on the reverse strand, counting down.
TAAACTTTTTTTGACCTAAACTCGTAATTAATTTTATTTGGCTCTTTGTTAACATTAAAATGTATTTACTTTTGTTTTATTGTTAAAGCATTACAAAGTAATACTTTTTTGGACTAATTTTTGTTATGCTATCACAACATTAAAAACTGTAAATTTGGTTAAGTAATAAATCTTAATTGTTTCTGATTGAATAAAACACTTAAAAATATATTTATTTATATAGGTTTATCCTGCTTGGTAACGTCATGTAATGTTATGAAACGGGTTAAAAAAAGTGATTATCTTTTAACAGAAAACTCTACAATTGTTAATGGCAAAAAAAACAATACCGAAGACATTAGCAACCTTTACTACCAAAAACCTAACGGGAAACTGCCTTTACTGGGAACTCCTTTAAGACTTCATATTTACAACTTAGCAAGACCTAATATTGATTCTATTTTACAGGAAAAAATATACAACAACCCAAGAAAAGTAGCTTGGAAAACTAAATTACTATCCAGAAAGCAACTTGAAAAAGACATCGAGTCGCGCAAAAACTTAAACCGATGGCTTAAAGAAACTGGTGAAGCTCCTGTGATAGTTGATGAAGTTAAAACTCAAAAAACTGCTACAAACCTAAAAAACTACTACTTTAGAAATGGTTGGTTTGATGTAAAAACATCTTATGAAATTGCAAAAGGCGAAGACCAACGCGCTAAAGTAACGTATAATGTAGAAACTGGAGACCCTTACATTATCGACTCTTTAAATGCTAAAATTAGCACTCCAATTATAGATTCTCTTTATCAACAAAAACTAAAAAAAGGATCTTTAATCAAAAAAGGCGAACGTTACATTGAAGACAACTTTAGTGGTGAACGAGAACGATTGACAACCGCTTTAAGAAACTCAGGCTTTTATCATTTTGGACAAGACTACATTTCTTATGACATTGATACAATTGGTACAAATAAAAAAGTAAACACCGATTTAGTTATAAAAAACAGATCTATAAGAAATGAAGACTCTACCAGCAGAGTTCCTTTTAAAGTTTACAAGATAAAAGAAGTTAATGTATTTACTGACTACAAATTTGAAAACAAAGATTTAACTTTAAAAGATTCTACAGACTACAACGGGTTTAACCTTTACAGTTTTGACAAGTTAAAATACAGACCCAAAACACTAACTGACGCTATTTTTATAACAAAAGGCGATGTTTTTAAAGATATTGACAGAACAAGAACCTATAGGTACTTAAGTAACCTTAACACATTTAGGTATCCAACCATTGACTACATTGAAAACGCTAATGACACAACATTAACGGTAAACATAATGTTGTCGCCTGAAAAAAAATACAAACTTGGGTTTAGGTTTGATGTTACACAAAGTAATATTCAAACCATTGGGTTTTCTTTCAGTACAGGACTTAATATTAAAAATGTATTTAGAGGCGCCGAAACGCTAGAAATTTCTGCTCTTGGTTCGATAGGAGCTTCAAAAGATGCAGGAAATTCAAAAGACCAGTTTTTTGACATAAATGAGGTTGGAGCAAATTTAAGACTAACCATACCAAGATTATTTTTCCCAACAAATACCGAAAAAATAATCCCTAAATACATGACTCCAAGTACACGTATCAGTTTTGGAGCAACCAGTCAGCGTAATATAGGTTTAGACAAACAAACATTAAATGGAATATTTAACTACAATTGGTATCCTTCAACCAAAGTTACCAATAACCTAGACCTTTTTAATATTCAATTTGTAAAAAACCTAAACACTGCCAACTACTTTGGTGTATATCAAAACTCATACAATAGATTAAATACAATTGCTCAAACTTACAACTCAAATGTTTCTTATTTAGATGAAGATGGAAATTTAACCTATCCTGAAGGAACTGATGGTTTTATTTCAGACGTATTAAACAACAACACAGCATTAACTCCTGATGATGACAACTATATTGATGTAAGTAACATTTCACAACGAGAGCAACGTTTAACTGAGGACAACCTTATTTTTTCTTCAAGCTTTAACTATACTAAAGACCGAAGAGAAAACATTTTTGACAATGATTTTTCAATTTTAAGATTCAAGTTAGAATTTGCGGGAAACCTACTGTCAAATCTTTCTAAACTTGCTGGAGCAGATAAAAATGAAAATGACCAATATGAGATTTTTGGAGTTGCCTTTTCTCAATACATCAAAGGTGAGTTCGACTATGTAAAACATTGGGATTTAGGCAAAAAAAACATATTTGCTGTAAGAAGTTACTTTGGTATTGCTGTTCCTTACGGAAACTCAAACAGTATACCTTTTTCAAAGAGTTTCTTTGCTGGTGGACCTAATGACAATAGAGCTTGGACAGCCTACAACTTAGGACCTGGAAGTTCAAAAACCACCAATGAGTTTAATGAAGCCAACTTTAAAATAAACCTAAGTATGGAGCAACGTTTCAATATTTTAGGAAATTTAAATGGTGCTTTATTTGTTGATGCTGGTAATATTTGGAATGTATTTGATAATGTTGAAGACGAAGATGCTATATTTAGTGGGTTTAGCTCTTTAAAAGACATAGCTATTGGTTCTGGTTTTGGATTAAGATATGATTTCAAATTCTTTATCCTTAGAGGAGATATTGGCTTTAAAACTTACGATCCTTCATACAGTTTAGGCAATCGTTGGTTTAACGATTACAACTTTGGAAACGCAGTATACAACATAGGAATTAACTATCCTTTCTAAAAAAACACAAGCCTTAAAATCTACAACGTTTTAGTTGATTTCTTTGAATAACTAATTATAAATTAGCCTCTGTTTATTCAAAAATTGATTACTTTTGAAATAACAATTTCAATTTAAAAACTAAAAAATGAGTCACAATATCAAACCTGGAGTAGCAACAGGAAAAGAAGTTCAAGAAATTTTTAAACTAGCCAAAGAAAAAGGTTTTGCACTACCAGCAGTAAACGTTATTGGCTCTAATACTATAAATGGAGTATTGGAAACTGCTGCTGCATTAAACGCACCAGTAATCATTCAGTTTTCAAATGGAGGCGCACAATTTAACGCAGGAAAAGGGTTAAGCAACGAAGACCAAAAAGCTGCAATTGCTGGATCTATAGCAGGAGCTAAACACGTTCATCAAATGGCAGAAGCCTATGGTGTTCCTGTAATTTTACATACTGACCACTGTGCAAAAAAACTATTGCCTTGGATTGATGGTCTTCTAGATGCTAGTGAAAAACATTTTGCTGAAACAGGAAAACCGCTTTACAGTTCTCACATGATTGATTTAAGTGAAGAACCTCTAGAAGAAAACATAGAAATATGTAAGCAATACCTTGCTAGAATGAGCAAAATGGGAATGACATTAGAAATTGAGCTTGGTATTACAGGTGGTGAAGAAGATGGTGTTGACAATACTGATGTTGACGATTCAAAATTATACACACAACCAGAAGAAGTTGCTTATGCTTATGAAGAGTTAAGCAAAGTAAGTAGCCAATTTACAGTAGCTGCAGCTTTTGGTAACGTTCATGGTGTTTACAAACCTGGAAACGTAAAATTAACTCCAAAAATCTTAAAAAACTCTCAAGAATATATTTCTGAAAAATATGGTGTTGAACACAATCACATTGATTTTGTATTCCATGGTGGTTCAGGTTCTACAGTAGAAGAAATTAGAGAAGCTATTGGTTATGGAGTAATTAAAATGAACATTGATACTGATATGCAGTATGCATTTATGAGTGGAGTGAGAGATTACATGGATGAAAAAGCTGAGTATTTAAAATCTCAAATTGGAAATCCTGAAGGTGATGATGTACCTAATAAAAAGTACTATGACCCAAGGGTTTGGTTAAGAAAAGGAGAAAACACTTTTGTTGAACGTCTAAAAAAAGCGTTTGAAGACCTAAATAATGTAAATACTTTATAACTTTGCACTCTAACTAACTTCTAATTAAAATTAATTTTAATGTCTTGGTTTAAGAGAAAAACAAAAGGTATAACAACAACTACCGAAGAGAAAAAAGACACTCCCAGAGGGTTGTGGTACAAGTCTCCTACTGGAAAAATTGTTGATACCGAAGAATTAGAAAGGAATTTCTACGTAAGTCCTGAAGATGATTACCATGTAAGAATTGGTAGTAAAGAATATTTTGAAATTCTTTTTGACGATAACAAATTCAAAGAATTAGATACTAAATTAGAGTCTAAAGACCCTTTAAAATTTGAGGATACCAAAAAATACCCTGACCGATTAAAAGCAGCTCAGGAAAAAACAAAACTAAAAGATGCAGTACGTACAGCTGTAGGAAAATCTAAAGGAAAAGATTTGGTTATCGCCTGTATGGATTTTAGTTTTATTGGTGGTTCAATGGGAAGTGTTGTGGGTGAAAAAATAGCACGTGCTGCTGATTATGCTTTAAAAAACAACATACCATTCATGATTATTTCAAAATCTGGTGGTGCTCGTATGATGGAAGCTGCATTATCTTTAATGCAATTAGCTAAAACATCAGTAAAATTAGCACAATTAGCCGATGCTGGAATTCCTTACATCTCATTATGTACCGATCCAACCACAGGAGGAACAACAGCGTCTTTTGCAATGTTGGGAGATATTAATATTAGCGAACCAGGAGCTTTAATTGGTTTTGCAGGACCTAGAGTAGTAAGAGATACCACAGGACAAGAACTTCCTGAAGGCTTTCAAACCTCAGAGTTTTTATTAGAACATGGTTTCTTAGATTTTATATCGCATAGAAAAGATTTAAAGAATAAAATAAATCTCTACATAGATTTGATTACAAATCAACCTCTAAGAGCATAAAAAAAAGCGAGTCATATGGCTCGCTTTTTTAATTAATTCTCTTGCAAATCACAAAAAAACACTATATTTGCCGCTTGAAAGAAAATCTTTCATATACATAACAATCATTTATAATAATATTAGCATGTATTTATCAAAAGAAGCAAAAGAAGAAATCTTCGCAAAACACGGTAAAGGAAAGAACGATACTGGTTCTGCTGAAGGACAAATTGCGTTATTTACGTACAGAATTAATCACTTAACAGAGCACTTAAAACAAAATCGTAAAGATTTTAATACTGAGCGATCGTTAGTAAAATTAGTAGGAAAGCGTCGTGCTTTACTAGACTACTTAACTAAAAAGGATATCATGAGATATCGTGCTATTGTAAAGGAATTAGGATTAAGAAAATAATCACAATTAAGAGGCTTCGCGCCTCTTTTTTGTTTTATAAACAACTCTTACGAAAGAGTATAACATTCGTAAAATAAGAAGCTAAATCCCAAAAATAAAGTTTGGGGCAAAAGGTTTTTCATTGGTCACACAACAACTACAACAACACAACGACCATTGTTTAACATTGTACTAATATGCGCAAGTATTATTAGTATTAGAATTAAAAATTTTATGATTCCAAAAACTTACAAAGAGGTCATAGACCTAGGTGATGGTAGAGAAATTTCTATCGAAACCGGAAAATTAGCAAAACAAGCTCATGGTAGTGTTGTGGTGCAATCTGGAAAATGTATGTTATTATGTACAGTTGTTTCCAACTACAAGTCTGCCGATGTTGATTTTTTACCACTTACGGTAGATTATCGCGAAAAATTTGCAGCTGCTGGTCGTTATCCTGGTGGATTCTTTAAAAGAGAAGCAAGACCAAGTGATGGCGAAGTATTAACAATGCGTTTAGTTGACCGTGTGTTACGTCCATTGTTCCCAAAAGATTACCACAGCGAAACTCAGGTAATGATACAGTTAATGTCTCACGACCCAGAGGTAATGCCAGATGCAATGGCAGGTTTAGCTGCTTCTGCTGCTATTCAATTATCTGACATTCCTTTTGAAGCACCAATTTCTGAAGTTCGTGTAGGACGTATCAATGGTGAATTCATTATCAACCCTTCTTTATCACAATTAGCCGAGTCTGATATCGATATGGTAATTGGAGCCTCTGCAGATTCTGTAATGATGGTTGAAGGTGAGATGGAAGAAATTTCTGAAGAAGAAATGACTGAAGCTATAAAAGCTGCACACGAAGCTATTAAAGTTCAATGTGATGCTCAAATTAGATTAGCTGAAGCTTTTGGCAAAAAAGAAACTCGCGAATATGAGCCTGAAAGAGAAGATGAAGATTTAGCTAAGAAAATCCATGATATGGCATACGACAAAGTATATGCTGTAGCAAAAGGAGGATCTTCAAAACATGAAAGAGGTGCTGCGTTTGCTGAAATTAAAGAAGAAATTGTAGCTACGTTTACTGAAGAAGAACTTGAAGACTTTGGTGACTTAGTTTCTAAATATTACAGCAAAGCTGAAAAAGCAGCTGTAAGAGACTTAACTTTAAACGAAGGTTTACGTTTAGATGGTCGTAAAACTACTGACATCAGACCAATTTGGTGTGAAGTAGATTACTTACCATCAACACATGGTTCTTCAATATTTACTCGTGGAGAAACTCAAGCATTAGCAACCGTTACTCTAGGAACATCTAGAGAAGCAAACATGATAGACATGCCATCTTTTGAAGGCGAAGAGCGTTTTTACCTACACTATAACTTCCCTCCTTTTTCAACAGGAGAAGCAAGACCAATTAGAGGTACATCGCGACGTGAAGTAGGACATGGTAACTTAGCACAACGTGCACTTAAGAAAATGGTACCAGAAGATTGCCCATACACAGTGCGTGTAGTTTCTGAAGTATTAGAATCTAACGGTTCGTCTTCTATGGCAACTGTTTGTGCAGGTACAATGGCACTTATGGATGCTGGAGTTCAAATGAAAAAACCAGTTTCTGGTATTGCAATGGGATTAATTTCTGATGCTGAAACAGGAAACTACGCAGTTTTATCTGATATTTTAGGAGATGAAGATCACTTAGGTGATATGGACTTTAAAGTTACAGGAACTGCTGATGGTATCACTGCTTGCCAAATGGATATTAAAGTAAAAGGATTATCATACGAGATTTTAGTTAAAGCATTAAAGCAAGCTCGTGATGGTCGTTTACACATCTTAGAAAAACTTACTGACACTATCGCTACTCCAAATGCAGATGTTAAAGGTCATGCACCAAAAATGGTAACAAGACGTATTCCAAATGAATTTATTGGAGCGCTTATTGGACCAGGTGGAAAAAACATTCAAGAACTTCAAAAGGAAACTGAAACTACTATCGTTATTAACGAAGACCCAGTTACAGAAGAAGGTATTGTTGAAATTTTAGGTGTAGGTTCAGAAGGTATTGATGCTGTTTTAGCTCGTATCGATGCAATGCTTTTCAAACCAGAAGTTGGTAGCATTTACGAAGTAAAAGTAATTAAAATGCTTGACTTTGGTGCTGTTGTAGAATACACTGAAGCTCCTGGAAACGAAGTATTATTACACGTAAGCGAGTTGGCTTGGGAACGTACAGAAAATGTTAGCGATGTTGTTAACATGGGAGACATTTTTGATGTGAAGTACTTTGGTATAGACCCTAGAACTCGTAAAGAAAAAGTATCTCGTAAAGCTATTTTACCAAAACCTGAAGGTTATAAAGAAAGAGCTCCAAGAGATAATAACAAAGGTGGAAACAGAGATAATCGCGGACGCGATAATCGTAATCGTGACAACCGTCGTGATGACAGAAAACCTAGAAATGATAAGAAAGAAGATTAATTCTTCAATCTCTTAATAAAACAAAAGCCTATCAATCATGATAGGCTTTTTTTATTTTTCTATGATTTGAACTGCCAATTAATAATAGGAAAAGAGCGTTTATCATTTTTATTCCATAAACCAAGTTGTATTCCTCTAAAGTTTTTTGCTCTATTGAAAAAACCTATTTGAACACCTCTACCTTTTTCAAAAATTACATTTTCAACACTAATTTGCACACCATTGAATCGCATTGCTCCATTTCCCCATACACTAGCTAGCATAATCCCATTACCTTGAAAAACTTCATTTCCACCAAATCCTATAATTATGCCATTTGCCCTCTCAATAGAATTACTCATTCCTGCAATAGAGATTCCGTTATTTTTTCTACTATAATGCATAAAACCAGTTACAGATACTCCATAAGCATCAATACCTTCAAATGTACCTGTAGAAAGGTTTAACCCATAAATTTGCTGAGTTGTATGTCCATTCATAAAAGATTGATATGTCTCTTCATTATTTGAAATGGGTGTTTTTGGCGCTAAAAAATAAAAAAAAGATAATGGAAAAACCTCCAAACGCACTCCAAAAGTTCTTGTTAATCTGTTATCATTTCCATAATCAGTAGGAAACGCTCCTAAAGACAATCCTACAATATCTGTATTCTTACTATGTGTTATCCAAACAGGAAAACGTAAGTTTCGTTTTTCTTCTATTTCATTTTGACAAAAACCTTGAAATGAAACCAAAAAAGTAAAAGCAATTAAAATGTAGTTTTTCATAATTATCGTTTTAAAATTCAAGTCAAAATTATTGCTATAATCACATTTACAATTAATGAAATCACGAAGTATTAAATTTATTTTTGCGATAATCACAAAATATAATTAGCTTTGAGTATGTTTCAAACTACTTTTTTAGAGTATTTAAAAAACGAATTGCCAAAAAACACTTCAACTATTGAAGCTGTTGCTACTGCATTAGATATTAGTTATGATGCTGCTCACAGGCGAGTAAGTTTAAAAAGCAAACTATCGTTAGATGAAAGTGTTGCGTTAGCTAGATATTATAATTTGTCTTTAGACAGATTGTTTGAAACTACTTCTTCAGAATTTGTAAGTATTGAAAAAACAAAACATATTGAAAGTGAACTAGACCTTGAAAACTACTTTAAAGATTCCTACGATTCGCTTTTACCGTTACTCACTCAAAAAGAGAACAGTATTTTATATTCCGCTAAAGACATTCCGCTATTTTATAATTTAAATGGTGATACGTTAAGCTGTTTTAAATACTATGTGTGGTTAAAATTATTAAACCCAAAATTTGCCACTAAAAGCTTTAACAACTTTGCGCCTAAACCCAACTTAATCGAAGCTGGTAAAAAACTAGGCAACCTTTACAACAACTTAAACACTCATGAAATTTGGGATATCACCTCAATAAATAGTACTTTAAAACAAATTCATTTTTATCATCAAGCAGGACAAGTCAATACTAAAACTGCTATATTATTATGCGATTTATTAAAAGATGTGATACAGCGTATACTAGATAAATTAATTGCAAACCCAAACCAGTTTAAATTATACTACAACGAGCTGCATTTAATGAATAACCATGTTTTAGTCAACACACCTAATACCCAAATGCTCTACGTACCATTTACCTTACTTTCTTATTATAAAACTAGTGATAAGCATACTTGTACTGAAGCTGAAATTTTTCTAAACAAGCAATTACAGAATTCTAAATTATTAAACACTGCTGGAGAAAAAGAGAGAAACACATTTTTTAATAAGCTGTTTGCTAAAATTGACGCATTAAAACAACTTATTGTGGCTACAGAATTATTAGGTTTTGAATAAATTATACTTTTTTTAGAGACTTACCATTCTCAAAGCTTAATAAATAAATTGTGTTTTTGACGCAACCTTTGTATTAATATCAAGACTATAGGTAAACAACAAAAACATTAATCATGCAAAATAATTTAATTTTATTACTATTAGTCACTGTCATTTTTTCTTGCTCTAATAGCGAAAGCAATGAAAATGATAACCAACCAAAGTTGATAATGGTAACAGAATTAATTACACAAAATGGTGAATTAACCGATTTTGGTCCTGAAAGTAATGTTACATATCATATAATTCCAACAACTTTGTTTCAGTGCTAACAGCTTCAGGAGGTTACATAAAAGAATTCACGTATAACTCAAACAATCAAGTTATTAGTGAAACTTATAATAATGAAAATGGCGTTTCTTATACAATTAACTATATGTATGAAAATGGATTAATTACTATGGAAACCTATGAAGATGATAGTTATATAGAATTTGTTTACACAAACAATTTAGTGTCTCAAATGCTCTTCAACTATCCTAACAACCCTCAAAACAACAGCTCAATATCATTAACTTATGATTCTAATGGTAATATTAAAACTTTAATAGATGATGCTACCTCTGAAATATTTGAAAGCTACGACTATGACAATTTGATAAATCCTTTTAGCTTGTTATTTCCTTCTTCCTATAACAAAATTAAAAGGATATCAAATAATAATATGACTTATAGAGAAGATTGTAACCGAATCACAGTTTATGATTATAATAACCAAAACTTACCTGTGAGCTCCACTTACAATGACTGTGGAGGATTTACCAAAGAAAGAGTTTATTTTTATGAATAGAAATACCTACGTTAGGTATTTAAATAAAATCTATTTAAGTCTAAATTGAATCAACTAGATAAACTTATAAAGTCCTGTAAAAAAAATGACATTAAAGCTCAAAGTAAACTCTATGAGCTTTACAAGGATGATCTATACATTTTAAGTTTAAAGTACTGTAGAAATAAAGAAGAAGCACAAGACAATCTTCAAGATTCATTTTTAGAAATTTTCAAGAACATAAAAAAGTTTAATAATAAAGGTTCTTTTGAAGGATGGATGAAACGTATAACCATAAACAAAGCAATTGACAAGTACAAAAAGGAGACCGCTATAAATATTGTTATTAAAGAAGAAATTTTACCTGACACACATATAGATACTGACGAATTAAACATCTCTTTACATTTTATTTTAAGCCTAATTCAAGAGCTTCCTAGTAGATATAGGTTAGTTTTTAACCTTTATGAATTAGATAATTATTCACATAAAGAGATCGCAAAATTATTGTCTATAACTGAAAGCACATCGAAGTCGAATTTACATAGAGCAAAACTGATTTTGAAAGAAAAACTAAACAATATTAACAGCTCTCAAAATAAAATAAAGCATCATGGGAATTAAAAAAGATATAGGTCAAGCTTTTAAAGAACGCTTATCAGAATTCAATGATTCACCTAACAATGCTGTTTGGGAACAAATTGAAGTAGAGTTAAAAAAAGACAAAGAAAAAGATAAGCCTATTGTAATTTGGTTAAGGTATGGAACTATTATGCTTGCTCTTTTTCTTCTTTTATTTTTAAACAGAGATTACATATCAGGTTTTGAAAACAATAGTGAAATTAATAATAAAACTATTGAAAAAAACGAACAAAACTCCAACTTTTCTAGTACACCAAATACAAACCAATCCAATGTAAGTAATAGCAATCAAGCAAGTGAAGAAATCATTTTAAGTAACTATAAAGATTCTACTCATTCTGCTTCAACTACTCAATCTAAATTAAATAAAACTCAAAACAACAAACCAGCTAAGACTATAAACCCACACTTTAAACAAAATCAAAATTACACAACAATAAACTCTTCAAACAATAAAAAAAGTGAGTTTTTTAATAATCATAAAAACGAAGTTTATAATTTCAATACAAATGATTCAATAAAAATTCAAAAAGACAAGACTTTAGCTAGTAGTTTGAAAGATTCAACTAACACTAAAAAAGAACTAGTAAAAAATCACAAAAAAGAAAATACTGATAAAACAACTAATAAAGACTCTATCACAGACGAGCCTAAAGAATCTAAATGGAGTATTTACCCTAATGTTTCAATAGTTTATTATGATGCATTTAAACAATCATTTCAAGACCAAACTCAATTAAGTTATGGTATTTACTTTAATTACTTACCTTCAAATAAAATAAGTCTCAGGCTAGGAATAAACAAACTATCATTGCAACAAACTTTCACCGAAAACAATACTTTAACAAAACAAGCTGTTGAGTATTTAGAAATTCCTTTTGAAGTAAAATATTCATTCACTCAAAACAACATATCTCCCTATTTTATTGGAGGCACTAGTTATTTAGCTATTAGCGATGCTGAACTATCTATAACCGAAAACAATATAACCTCAAGCACCTCAAACAAGAATGATTTTTCTAATTTAACAATATCTATAAATGCAGGCCTTGGAGTTCAAACCAAACTATACAAGAACTTTTATTTTAATGCAGAAGGTTTATTTAAATATCATTTAAAACCATATTCAGAATCTGTTGATTTTTATCCATATACAATTTCTATACTTGGAGGAATAGAATATAAGTTTTAATAAAAATCAAATCTCAATTAAGACAATGGCTGAAATGTATCTCCTAATAAATATTTCAGCCATTTATATTACTCTTGTTCTTTGCTTGATAATTCCTATTTCTTCTTAAAAAGAAAACAATTTTAAGCCTTACTAAATTATTCTCTTCCTGCAAATACACTATTTGTCACCGACAAGGTGTCAGTTTTTATAGTTTTTTCTGTTTATTGAAATTCACATATTCTCAAGCATCTTTCTAATACATTATACATCTGTTAATAAAACCCGGAAATCTTTTTAAACTTCAAAATTCTCAAAATCAAGTTTTTAGTTTGGCACTATCGCATAGTGTTTGTGGCTTAATAAGCACTGACAAGTAAAGTTTAACTAAAACAAAATTATGAAAGTATTAGTAATAGGTGCCGGAAACATGGGCTTAACCTATTCAGAAGGAATGGTAGATTCTTCTTTATTAGGAAAACAAAAATTAAGAATCTACGATACCGACCCGAACAAAATTGAAACACTAAGACAAAACCCAAACTTTGACGTATACACTTCTTTAGAAGATGGTTTACCAAAATCGGATATTGTGTTTTTAGCAGTAAAACCTTATCACTGCGAAGATCTCTTTAAAGACATGAAACCCTTAATTAATAGTGAACAAATATTTGTATCACTAATGGCAGGTGTAAGCATTGAAACCATCCAAAATGGTTTAGGTGTAAAAAAAGTAATACGTACTATGCCTAACCTACCAGCAAAAGTTGGTAAAGGTGTAACCTCATATACAGGTTCTAAAGCTATATCGCGAGTAGAACTTCTCATGGTAAGACACCTTTTAGATACTACAGGAACATCCATACATGTAGATACTGAAAAATTCATTGATGCCTCAACTGGTATTTCTGGTAGTGGACCAGCTTACGTATTTTATTTTATGCAATCAATGTTAGAAGCTGCTCAAAAAATGGGCTTTTCAGATTATGATTCAAAAATTCTAGTAAGCAACACTTTTGAAGGTGCTATTGAATTGTTTAATCAATCTGATATTTCACCAGAACGCTGGATTGATAAAGTGGCCTCTAAAGGAGGAACAACACAAGCAGCAATAGACTCTATGGAAGATAATAATGTAAAACAGCTTATTCAAGACGCAGCATATGCAGCCTTTGACAGAGCAGTTGAATTAGGAAAAAACAAATAAAATGAACGATGATATTAAACGTGTGGTTGTAAAAGTAGGAACCAACGTTTTAACAAATAAAGACAATAGAATTTTAGGACCAGTACTAAGAGAATTAGTACGTCAAATTTCAGTACTATATGAAAAAAATATCATGGTAATCCTTGTGTCTTCAGGTTCTGCGATTGCAGGAATGGAGGTTTTAGGAGACACTAACATTAAAGACAAATCAATAAGACGACAAGTGTATTCTGCTGTTGGACAACCAAGGATGATGCGTCATTACTACAGTATTTTTCATGATTACGGAATGCGTTGCGCTCAAATATTGGCCACAAAACGAGACTTTGACCCAGGAAAACACAGACAAAACATGATTAATTGTTACGAAGGTTTATTGGCAGAAGGCGTTATTCCTATTGCTAATGAAGATGATGCAGTATCCTTAACCATGTCAATGTTCTCAGATAATGATGAGTTAGCTAGTTTAGTTGCTGAATTGTTAGATGCAGATCGATTAATCATTTTATCTGATACTGATGGTTTATATACTGGTCATCCAGATGACGATGAATCTCGAAAATTAAACCTAGTAACAACAAACCAAAACGTAGAAAAATACGTCTGCGCATCAAACAAAAAAGAAGGTGAAGGTCGTGGTGGTATGGCTTCAAAATTAAAAATAGCCAAAGGCACAGCAAAAAAAGATATACCAACTTACATAGCTAATGGTAAGCGCGAAAATGTAATTGTAGATATAATTAATAACAAACAAGTAGGAACTAAATTTATTAGTGCCTAAAAAAACAAAAAAATGAAACTTTTAAACACAAATATTAAAAACAAGGTATTAAAATCGATGGCAAAAATTCTGGACCGTAAACGCGATGCCATTATTGAAGCCAATAAAAAAGACTTAGACGCTTTTCAAAAAGAAGATCAAGCACTTTTTGAACGTCTAATTGTAAATAACAAAAAAGTTGATGAAATGATTGAAGCCGTAAATTCAGTAAGGCTTCAAGATGATCCTGTTGGACAAGAAATTTCAAATAGAACCTTAAAGAATGGACTAAACATTGTTAACACCACTGCTCCATTTGGTACCATTCTTATTATATATGAATCTCGACCTGATGTTACTATTGAAGCTGCAGTATTAGCCTTTAAAGCCAATAATAAAATTTTATTAAAAGGCGGTAAAGAAGCCTATAATAGTAATATTATTTTAGAAGAGTGTTGGCACGAAGCATTAACTGAAAACGGTTTATCTAAAGATTGGATTAAGCTACTACACCTAAAACGTGAAGAAACACAAGAGTTTTTAAGAAACCCAAGAGAACCTTTAGACTTAATTGTTCCTAGAGGTGGAGAACGACTAATTGAATTTGTAAAAACTCATGCCACTTGTGCAGTTTTGGTTAGCGGTAGAGGAAATAATTTCTTATATGTTTCTGAAAAAGCTGATTGGAGTAAAGCGGTAAATGTAATTATCAATGCCAAAACCAATAAAATTTCAGGGTGCAATGCTTTAGATAAAGTACTTATTAATAAAAACCTTCCTGAGTATGAAACTAAATTAATGATGCTAAAACAAAAATTAGAGCAACATAAGGTTGAAATCATTGCAGATAAAAGCGTTTCTAATATCCTTAAAAATGTAGATGAAGTTTCACAAGACACTATATGGTATGAAGAATTTTTGGCATTAAAACTTTTAATTGCTTCAGTTGATACTATTGATGAAGCTACAAGAATGATTAATAAATATTCAGGAAAACATTCAGCTGCTATTATTACCGAAGATAAAACTGAAGCATTAAATTTTATGAATACTATTGATAGTGCTGCAGTTTACCATAATGCCTCTACTCGATTTACAGATGGTGGACAAATGGGAGTTGGTGCTGAATTAGCAATTAGCACAGATAAGCTACACCATAGAGGACCACTAGGCTTAAAGCAGTTAGTAACTAATAAATATTATGTGTTTGGTGATGGGCAAGTAAGGGTATAAATCGTGCACTCCAAGCGTTTCTTAAAAGTTAAAATGGTTTGAAATTTTGCATTTGTCGCAAAAAAAATTATATTATTAGTTATGATTTACACAGATAAAGATAAATATTCAGACTTTTTAAACGACTCAGTTACTTATCTCAAACAACACGGTTTTGAAAACATAAAAGCCGATATTGATGGTTATGAGACGCCAAAATCTTATGCAAAAAAAGGAAGTGACATTGTTGTAACTCCTGATATTGTTGCTGAAAAAGAAGGCAGAAAGCACATTTTTGATATTGGTTTAAAATCTTCTAAACCAAACTTACTTAAGTCAAAATGGTTATTTCTAAATACTTTAAGCAATCTTAAATCGCACAGATTTAGACTTATAACCACTAGAGGTCACTACAAGTTTACTAATGAAATGTTGGACGATATTAACTTAAATGATAAAAAATTAATTAAAATTTAATTTTTTGTAACATTTTAAGCACTTCGTACGTATAACTATATGCAACATTAAAATTCACCCTTAAAAATAAAAGGAGATCATTAGATGAGACAACTTAAAATTACGAAGCAGGTTACTAACAGAGAAACAGCTTCGCTAGACAAATATTTGCAAGAAATTGGAAAAGTTGACTTAATTACCGCAGACGAAGAAGTAGAATTAGCACAACGTATTAAAGCAGGAGATCAAGTGGCTTTAGAAAAATTAACTAAAGCTAATTTACGTTTCGTTGTATCGGTAGCAAAGCAATATCAAAACCAAGGATTAACATTACCAGATTTAATTAATGAAGGTAATTTAGGTCTTATAAAAGCTGCACAACGTTTTGATGAAACTCGTGGTTTCAAATTCATTTCGTATGCGGTTTGGTGGATTCGTCAATCTATTCTTCAAGCATTAGCTGAGCAATCTCGTATTGTTCGTTTACCGTTGAACAAGATTGGATCTATCAATAAAATCAATAAAACATTTGCATTCTTAGAGCAAAGTCATGAACGTCCACCAAGTGCTGAGGAAATCGCAAAGGAATTGGATATGACTATTAACGACGTAAAAGAGTCTATGAAAAACTCTGGTCGTCATGTAAGTATGGATGCACCTTTAGTTGAAGGTGAAGATTCTAACCTTTATGATGTATTACGAAGTGGAGAGTCTCCAAATCCTGACAAAGATTTATTACACGAGTCTTTACGCACTGAGATTGAAAGAGCGCTTGAAACCTTAACACCTCGTGAGGCTGACGTTATTCGTTTATACTTTGGTTTAGGTGATCAACACCCAATGACCTTAGAAGAAATAGGAGAAACTTTTGATCTTACTCGTGAGCGTGTACGTCAAATTAAAGAAAAAGCTATTAGAAGACTTAAACATACTTCTAGAAGTAAAATATTAAAAACATATTTAGGTTAGTAATTCTCGATAATTACGACTAAATTACCGTAACAAACAGTTACACATAACTGTTCGTTTTTTGATTGATGAAAGAACCCAGAGCTGATTACTCTGGGTTCATTTTTTTAAGTCCATCCCTAAATCCCTTCCCAAAGGGAAGAGACTATGAAAAGACTTTTCTATCTTTGCAAAAACTTTCAACAACACAACAACAATGAATTCTAAATTAATTGCTCCTTCTGTTTTAGCAGCAGATTTTGCCAACCTTCAACGAGATATAGAAATGGTTAATACTAGTGATGCCGATTGGTTTCACATAGATATAATGGATGGTGTTTTTGTACCAAACATATCTTTTGGAATGCCAGTTTTAGACGCTATTTCAAAACATGCTAAAAAAACCATTGATGTACATTTAATGATTGTTGACCCAGATCGCTACATAAAAACCTTTGCCGATTTAGGAAGCAATATTCTAACGGTTCATTATGAAGCTTGCACACATCTACACAGGACTTTACAAGCTATAAAAGCACATGGCATGAAAGCAGGAGTAGCATTAAATCCTCACACTAATATTAACGTACTTGAAGACACTATAATCGATATTGACCTAGTATGCTTAATGAGTGTAAACCCAGGTTTTGGTGGTCAAAGTTTTATTGAAAACACATACAATAAAGTAAAACAGCTTAAAGAATTAATTACCAAAAAAGGTGCTTCAACAAAAATTGAAATTGATGGAGGCGTTACCAATAAAAATGCAAAACAATTGGTTGACGCTGGAGCTGACGTATTAGTCGCAGGTAGTTATGTATTTAAAAGCGAAAATCAAATTGAAACTATTAAAGATTTGAAAGCGTTGGCTAACTCATAATCTTAACATAAAAAAAGCTCCTGAATTTAGGAGCTTTTTTATTAACAACTTATTCTCTAATACTGATTAATTAAATAGTTTATTAAATCGGTAGTTGTAACAATTCCTACTAATTTATCATTATCAACAACTGGTAATGCATGAAACTCTTTTTCAGCTAGTATTTCAGCAACTTCTTTAATAGTTGTGTTTGATGACACACTAGTTAACTTTTTAGCCATAACCTGCTCAATCGTAAACATATTATAAACTACTGTATCAACAGAAGTCTCATCATCTTCAACAGCATCGGCAAAACTAATTCGTAACAAATCTGTGTAACTTAACATTCCTATTATCTGCTCTCCACTAACTACAGGAATATGTCTAATACGATTACTTTTAAATAACCTTTCTGCAGTTTCTAAATCATCTTTATGGTTTAAGGTAATGACATCCTTTGTCATTATTTCAGATATTAATGCTCTTTTTTTCATCTTTTTAGGTTTTAAATTCACTATTAAAGATAAAACCCATTATTCAAAAAAAGCATGACAAAAGTCATTGGAACCCACTAATATCCTGCAAAATTAAAATTAAGCATCTGTTTGGTTTTGTCGTAAATTTCAGGGAAGAGCGATTTAAACTCATCAGGAGTTTCAATAAAGGTTTCAATAATAACAGCTATAAACTCAAACTGGTTGGTATAAGCATAGTCTCTAAAGTATTTAGACGCTATTAAATCTTTTCTAAGTGTTTCTTCATTAGATAATAATGTGGTAAGCTCTTTAAACGAATCAGAAAAAATAGTAGAGCTAACATCACGTTCTTTTATACTATTTAAATGAATAGCGTGAGCAAACTCATGTATACCAAGGTTTAAGTTATCATTATCAATAGCAAAGCCTTTTTTAAAATCTTTCCAAGAGAGCACCAAAGTTTGCAATTTAGGATTAAACTCCCCTTTATGATAATCGTCATTAATAGTTGAGTAAAACTCTTCTGGATAAATAAAAATATTATTTACCAAAGCTATATAAAAGTCTCTAAAACCAAAAGTAAGCATTACTGCTGTTGCTGAAATAAGGACTTTCATTTCTTCAGTAATTTGCAACCCGCTTCTTCCAACAAACTCTTTATCTGCTATAAACGAAGCAACACGATGCTCAAAATACTTTTTGTACTTAGAATTTAATTTATTGTAAAACTTAAATTGATTTTGCAGTATTAACTTTTGAGGTTCATTAAGTTGTTTTAAAAAGAAAGGAGAATGAACATAAAAAGGTTTTTTACGCTTCATCACATAACTTAACTCTGCCATTTTTAAAGCAAAGTAAAAAAGCATTCCCAATAAAATAGCAAAGAAAACACCAATGACTACTTTGCCACCTGTTGTTAGTTGTTCGATAAGTAATAGTAAATTCACTTCAAAAATAACGTTGTTAATAAGAATAGATTGTGAGGGAGTCTATAATATTAGGTTTTATAAATATAAAAAAATGACAGCTATTTTAGTACCCTTAAAATCAAATTACTTTTTTTTAAGGATTATTGAATTATGAGTTGTTATATATATAACTAACAAGCATTTTAATTTTTTTTGTTAAATTTAGAAATGTAAACTCCATTTACTATGAAAAGAAGACATTTTATTAAAAAATCTGGTAAAGCAATTTTAGCTCTTTCTGCTATTTCTATAACAGCCTCTGTAGCATCATCGTGTAGCGAGTCTGATGATGATAGTTTTGATGATGGATATTATGGTGACGGTTATTATGATGATGGGTATTACGACGATGGATATTATGACGATGGGTACTATGATGACTAATATTTCCATAGACATCTTTTAAGTGTTTCTTATTTATTTTCCTCTAATTTGAATTCAGTACTGTTTTTACATGATACTTCTTTAGCTACGCCTAGAGGAGCAGAATTGACTATTAAACAATTAATCCGTTTAGGTGAGCAACGACAATATTCTGTAACGTTAGACTACCTTAGAAATTTTGATACAACCAAAAGAAATATTCAAAATTCAGATTTAATTATTGTTTGTAGCATTACACGTTGTCAGTATGAACTAGAATTAATCAATTATTTAATTTCTTCAAAAGCACTGTATATAAAAATTGAATACGATTATAATTTTTGCGTGAGAAGGAACATTTTATGTACAGTTGACAGAAAAGTAACCAACTGCTGCAACCCTGATAAATTTCATCATTACAGAAATTTATATGCAAATGCAAAGTTTAATGCATTTCAATCACCTAGCCACTACAAAGCACATGTTGATTTTTTTGGAGATGCAGTTTCAAACCACATGATCAAACCTCCTACTGTACATGTTGAAGATTTACAAATTAGTGAAGAAAAAATTGAAGACACGATTCCGTTTTTTGGAGACCTCAATTATTTAAAAGGCGGATACGCCTATGTAGAATATGCTAAAGAACATCCCAACATTAATTTTACAGTTTACGGTGAAAACAAGTTACGTACTGAGCTACCCGATAATATAAGCTTCCATGAGCCAATACCCAACAAAGAGGTTTTAAAAATACTAGGGAAAACCAAAACGTTTATCTGCCAACCTGTATGGCCAGAACCTTCTGGTCGTTTGGCTGCAGAAGCCTTTTTATCAGGATGTAATATTATTTCAAATGACAGAATAGGCACATTTTCATTTGATTTTTATCCAAATAACAAAGATAAAGCCATTTACGAAATGAAAACTATTTTGGATGAATTTTGGAATAGAGCAGAACAAAATATCAAGAAAAAACCTAAAACAAAAACCAACACCTTAGGAAAGGTATTAATTTACAAAAGCTATGGAGGCTTAGGCGATATCTTTTTTTCAATTCCTGCAATTAAAAAACTAGCTAAAGTATCTGACAGTTTACATTTTGCAGTAGCTCCTCGTTTGGTTGATTTTTTCACAAACCACCTTGAAGGCATTACAGTTGTTAATGAAGAAGCCGCAAGACAACAAGAAGACAACTATGATAATATTTACGAATTAGGTAATTATCCTGCTTTTAGAGGATACGATTTACCTCATGCGCTTAAATATCCAACACATAAAAAAGTAAAACAGCATTCAATTGCACATTATATTGATACAGTTTCAAAGCTTCACAAAGACATAAACAATAGCTATGATGGGTTTCCTTATTTTAAAACTTCAAAAGAAAACCCTAAATATTATGTACTACACCATGGAGCTGGTTTTTTATTAAAAATATGGCCTACAGAAAAATATGCTCAACTTATCGAAACCCTTTCTGAGCTTTTTCCAACACTAAACTGCAAGATTATAAAAGGCCCAAACGATCCAGACATTGAAGCTTATTTTACCAAACCAATGCCACATATAGAATATATAACAGGCGGAATGATTGATGTTGGCAATGCAATGGCTGGAGCTCTTTTTCATATAGGAAATGATGCAGGAATCACTCATGTTGCTGGTGCTTACAATGTACCTACCGTTGGCATTTATGGACCTACTGGACCTGGAAGCTGGGGAAGTTTTTCTGAGAACAATGAAATTATTTGGGGTAAAAAAGGCGTTTGTAATATTCGTTGTAACTATGATGTGATTTTAAATTGCGACCATAAAGTTTGTTTAAACTCAATAACAGTCAACAGAGTTGTGGAAGCTATTTATAAACTTCTTCAAAAAACATATCCCGAACTTCCTAATACTCTAAAAGTTAATCCTCAAACAGTTATTGATTTTAGTGATAAAGATTGCTTGATTAAGTTATACGACAATGAATTTTTATTGGAATATCATAACGATTCAATGAAAAACCAAATTGAGGATTTATTACAAAAAGAATCTGTTGCCACTAAAAATGACATGTCTTTTAATATGGTTTTAGAAGTTTTGAAACAACAACATATCATCTTCAATATACCTAGTTTTTCTTAATTCAAAAAGGGTTCCATTTCGTTTCAAAACGCAGTATTATTTAGTAATTTAGGACTTTACTATCATTTTCTGAATTACGAACCATTACGCATTTAATGAAAAACCTTTACTTACTTTTAGTAGCAATACTTTTTATAAGCTGTAGCGAAAAAAAGACTCCCAGAACTCTAATGGACCTTCAAGGTCAATGGCAATTCGCAACCGACTCATCTAATCTAGGTGTTAATGAAAAATGGTTTTTAAAAACCCTTAACGATTCCATCAATTTACCTGGAACAACAGATACAAACCAAAAAGGTTTTATTAATAATGACAGTACAACCTTACACTTGAGCAGACCTTACAAATATGAAGGTATTGCTTGGTATAGAAAAAAAATAGTCGTTCCTGAGCACTTCAAAAACAAACATATAGAGTTAGTATTAGAACGCTCAAAATTTTCAAAAGTATGGATTGACTCAACATTAATTGGTTCTTCTAAACTACTACAATCTCCTCAACAGTTCAATGTATCTAAAGTCCTAACTCCTGGTGAGCATTTTATTACAATACAAGTAGACAACAGTTTAAAATTAACACCTTACGGAAATGTACATATCTATTCTGACGATACCCAAACAAACTGGAATGGCATTATTGGAAAAATGTATTTAGAGGCTTCTCCAAAAACTTTTATTAGCAATTTGCAAGTACATCCTAATATAAATAAAAAGAAAATTGACGTCTCTATTGAAATTGGAAATGCTCTTAACCTTTCTGACTTAAATATCCAATTTGACATTAAGAAATCACACGATGGAAAAACAACTCAATTAACACCTAAAACATTCAACATTAAAGACAACAAAGCTATTTTAGAATACGTCTTTAAAGATTCCATCAGCCTATGGAGTGAGTTTGAACAACCTTTATATGAATTAACAGCAACTATTCTAAACCCTGAAAGCAACGATGTAAAAACCGTTAGCTTTGGTATGCGAAATTTCTCAGTAAATGGTACGCAATTCACCATAAACAACACTAAAACATTTTTAAGAGGTAAACATGAAGCTGCTGTTTTTCCTCTTACTGGTTATACGCCTACTAGTGTTGAGGATTGGGAACGTATTTATAAAATCGCAAAACAATATAGCATCAACCACTATAGATTTCACACCTATTGTCCTCCTGAAGCTGCATTTATAGCTGCCGACAAAACAGGAATGTACCTTCAAGTTGAATTACCTTTTTGGGGTGGATTAGAATCTGATACTATAGCTAACAATTTAAAAGAAGAAGGCATAGCAATGTTAAAAGCTTATGCAAATCATCCTTCGTTTGTAATGTTTTCTCCTGGCAACGAAATTTGGGGAGGTCACGACAAGGTTGAAAATGTAATGCTTGCTTTAAAAAATTACGACAGCAGGCCTCTTTATGCTATGGGCTCTAACAACAATATTGGATATCTTGAACCCAGAGCTTATTCGCAATTTTTTGTTGGAGCTCGAATTCCTACAAATGGTCATTCTACTAAAGGACACACAAGATTAACACACGCTTTTGCTGATGCTGAACAAGGCGGAATATTAAATACCTCAACACCATCAACGCAGGTAAATTTTGATTATGCTGTAAACAACATGCCACTTCCTTTAGTAAGTCATGAGATTGGTCAGTATCAAATTTATCCCAATTATGATGAAATTGATAAATACACTGGTGTTTTAAAACCTCGTAATTTACAAGTATTTCAAAAACGCTTAGAAAAATCTGGAATGGAGCATTTGGATAGTAGTTTTCAAAAAGCATCTGGTGCGTGGTCTGCTATTTGCTATAAAGCTGAGATGGAAGCTGCATTACGCACTAAAGGAATGGCTGGATTTCAGTTATTGGACTTACAAGATTTTCCTGGTCAAGGTACTGCTCTTGTAGGTGTTTTAGATGCATTTATGGAAAGTAAAAATGTTATAACTACTGAATCATGGAAACAATCTTGTAACGATATTACTTTGCTGGCTGAGTTTTCAAAATACTGTTGGACCAATACTGAAAGTTTTCAGGCACAAATTAAGATTGCAAACTATTCTGATACTATAGTTGATACAGTTATTGACTGGATAATTAAAGATGAAAACGGAAACACTTTTAAACAAGGCAGTTTTGACAAACAATCTTTTATTAATGGAGAACTATTAGATGTTGGCACATTAACCTTAAAATTAGATGGTATTGATACTGCAAAAAAATTAACGCTTAATGTTACTATTCCAAATACATCATATAGTAACTCGTATCCTATTTGGGTTTACCCTTCAAACCAAAAAATTGTTATTCCTAAAACTGTTTTAGTAACCAACACGTTTAATTCAACAACTCTTTCTAGTTTAAAAAACGGAAAAAACGTATTGCTTTTTCCAGACTTCGATAGTATTGAAACTAAAAGTGTCGCTGGACATTTTCCTCCAGATTTCTGGAATTATGGAATGTTTAAAAGTATAAGTGAATCTGTTAAAAAACCCATTTCTCCGGGAACTTTGGGCATTCTCACAAACCCAAAGCATCCAATTTTCAATAATTTCCCTACAGATTATCATACCAACTGGCAATGGTTTTCAATACTAAAAGAAAGCAGACCACTAATTTTAGATGAGCTCAACAAAGCATTTTTACCAACAGTTCAAGTTATTGACAATTTAGAACGAAACCATAAACTAGGTTTAATTTTTGAGTTCAATGTTGGAAAAGGCAATTTACTTGTATGCATGTCTCCTTTGAATACCATTAAAACTCCTGAGGCAGTTCAACTTTATCAATCTATTTTAAATTATATGAGTTCTGATAATTTTCATCCTAAACAAGCTTTAAAATATTCTGATCTTGAAACCTTATTCAACAATTAAAAGTTGTACGTTTTTTTGACAAAATAATACTACTAAAAGCCTTGTAAATTGAGTACTTTAAACAAAAAAAATAAAATGACTAGAAACATCTTTATAATTGCATTTTTAATCACTTCTACTCTATTTGCTCAAAACACTTTAAGTAGAATACACGTTAAAGGCAACAATTTTGTGGACGACAAAGGAAATACTGTTGTTTTTAGAGGGCTCAACACAAGTGATCCTCATAAACTAGATAACCAAGGCTATTGGACCTTAGATTATTTTAAAGAGATGAAAAATTGGGGAGCTAACTTAGTGAGGTTTCCTATACATCCTCCAAATTGGAGAGAAAGAGGACACGATGCTTATTTTGAGCTTTTAGACAAAGGAATTAAATGGGCTGAAGAACTAGAAATGCATGTCATTATAGATTGGCACAGTATAGGTAATTTAAGAACAGAGATGTATCAATCTGATATTTATGATACTACTCAAAAAGAAACTTTTGATTTCTGGAGAAAAATTGCTGTTAGGTATGGTAACAACACTACTGTTGCCTTTTATGAAATTTTTAATGAGCCTACAACTTACAACCATACACTTGGGACAATTAATTGGGAGCAATGGGTTGATATCAATAAAGAAATAATGACTATTATTAGAGCTAATGGCGGAAAAGGAGTTCCATTAGTAGCTGGATTTAATTGGGCTTATGATTTAACACCATTAAAAACAAATCCACTTACTATTGAAGGTATTGCTTTTGTGAGTCATCCATATCCTCAAAAGAGAGAAAAACCTTGGGAAGCCAAATGGGACAATGATTGGGGTTTTATTAAAGAAACTCATCCTTTAATTTTAACCGAAATCGGATTTTGTGGTCCTGAAGACCCAGGAGCACACTCACCAGTAATTAGCGATGAATCTTATGGAGATGCCATCACAAATTATTGCGACCAAAAAGGTATTTCTTATATGATTTGGGTGTTTGATAAAGAATGGGCTCCTCGTCTTTTTATTGATGATGATTACACACCATCAAGACATGGTAAATACTTTAAAAAGAAACTAAAAAGCTATAAGTACTAGTTCTTTTTATCAAGTTTAACCATTAGTACATCGTGAGATTCTATAACAGATTTTAAATGTTTAGAAGTATCTCCTAAATCTTTATGATTGAATAAGTCTCTTATTGTAAACTTGGTCTTTTTCATATCAACGTATTTGCCATTTAAATCATCACCAATATTATGTTTTTCCCAATCATAATCTAATTGAATTGGTTGATCACTCATGTTTACAAAGGTTAAAGCCCAAGCATCGTTATCTAGTGGTTTTATCCAAATTTCAATATTATTTTCGTTTGAAAACCTAAATCCTTGAATACCCAACTCATCTTGATTAACAGCTATAACTTCTTTATTCGTTAGTGTTTTTATAGTTTCTTTAGAAGCTGTTCTTAAATCATTACCCATAATAAGCGGAGAAGCTAACATGCTCCACATAGCAAAATGGGTTCTATCCTCTGCATCAGTCATTCCATTACCAACTTCCATCATATCTAAATCATTCCAGTGACCAGGACCAGCTGCTTTTCTAATATTCTTTCTCATATTGATAATTTTCCAAACTCCAGAAGACGACCATGAACCATGGCCAACTTCGCAATCCCAACAATTAATAATATCACCTGTTACTCTCCATAAATGCCCAACATCTTCTGCCCATTCCCATGGCTTATTGTCTCCCCATTCGCATATACTGAACACTATTGGTCTACCAGCTGTTTTAAGTGCATCTCGCATTGTCATATAAGCACCTTCAGCATTTAATTTAGGCGTGTTGCACCAATCATATTTTAAATAATCCACATCCCAAGACGCATAACTTCTCGCATCTTGATATTCATATCCTCTACTCCCTGGATAACCAGCACATGTAGTATAACCTGCACAATTATAAAGTCCAAACTTTAATCCTTTTGAATGTATATAATCTGCAAGAGCTTTCATTCCACTTGGGAATTTTACTGGGTCAGCAACAAGATTACCATTAGCATCACGCTCTTTAGCCATCCAACCATCATCTAAAACAATGTATTCGTATCCTGCATCTTTAAAACCTAATTCTTCAAACTTATCAGCAATTTCCATAACCAGTTTCTCATTGATATCTGTCCCAAAAGTATTCCAGCTATTCCAACCTAGAGGAGGTGTTTCTGCTAATCCTTCAAATTTTTGCGCATTGCTTGTTATTGAGATTAAAAATAAAAGTGCAAGTAAAGTGTTCTTTATCATTGGTTTTGTTTTTTAAAAAATTCCCTGTAAAAACTTTACAGGGAATTTAGACTAATTGGCATAATTAAGTTTATTACTAATAATCAAATATGAAATCTATAATTCTTCAAATCGTACGTTATCTATAGCAAAGTTCAGTAACACATCTGCGCCTTCGAAAGCCATTCCAAATTCAGCATCAACTAAGCTAAAATCAGGAACTCCAAGCACAGAGCAAGGAATGGATATTGTTGTCCAGCCTCCTTCAGTATCTAATGGTTCACCTGTATCATTCCAAGGTGCCCAATCGTAAAAAGCGTCTACTCCATCAGAATCATTAAATCTAATTCTAAATTGACCTGCAGATAAAGGTTCAATTGTATAAATGTCAAACTTAAGCACATAAGCTCCAAGGTTAGAACCAACAGTACTAGCTCCATTAAAGGTACTTGGATCATTTCTCCAGAATAAATCTTGCCATCCAGTTCCTCCTGTTTGAAAGTTTGCTCTACCATAATTAGTTCCGTCTAAGCTTATAGCTGCATCGTTTTCAGCATTTACATTTCCCCACCAAGGACCATTAGCGTCCCAATCAAAGAATACTAAAGATGGATCATCAACAGGATCTGGACCTCCACATCCTGGAGAATCAAATCGAACATTATCAATAGCAAAGTTCAACAATACATCAGCGCCTTCGAATGCCATACCAAACTCTTGGTTTACTAAGCTGAAATCAGGTACTCCTAATACAGATAGTGGAATTTCAACAGTTTCCCATCCATCAGTTGTAAAAGGTTCTCCTGTATCGTTCCAAGGTGCCCAATCGTAAAATGCGTCAACTGCATCACTGTGGAATCTTATTCTAAATTGACCAGCAGTAAGTGGTTCAATAACATTAATATCGAATTTTAAAGAATACTCGCTTAAGTTAGAACCAACTGTAGCAGCTCCATTAAACGTGCTTGCATCATTCCTCCAGAATAAATCTTGCCATCCAGTTCCACCTGTTTGGAAGTTTGCTCTACCATAACTAGAACCATCTATAGACAAAGATGCATCATTTTCAGCATTTACATTTCCCCACCAAGGACCATTTGCATCCCAATCAAAGAATACCAATGAAGGGTCACTCACAGGACACAATCCACTTTCTCCTGTTTCTATACCAAGTGCACCTACTAATGCATCTGGCACTAAAACTCTATTTATTTCGTGGATGACTCCATTTGTAGCTCCAATATTTGATGTAATAATTTGAGAAGGGATTGCTTCAGAAAATGTTGGTAATAACTTAGGGTTGTCACCACTTAAATCAACAGTAATATCGTCACCATATAAGGTTGAGATTGTTCCGCCATCAGTTAAATTACTAGATAGTAATGTTCCTGAATGAAGGTGATAGTTTACCAAATCGGTTAATACAGCTAATTCTTCTGGAGTATCAAACTCGTCTAAACTTTCAAAATTATTTACAGTAGCAAATAACGCAACAAAAGCATCGTTGTTTGGTGCAAGCGCTGTTAATTCATCACTAGACAAACTACTTGTTAAACCAACCATATCAACAGCTTGTAAAAACTTAGTAAACCCTCTGTCGTTACATCTTTCTACTATGTTAAGTGTTGCACTTAAAACATCTTGAAAAACACCTTCTGGCAATAATACTTTATCAACACCATGGATAATACCATTTACGGCTTGCACATCAGTAAGTACAATATTTGCATTGGTATAACTAGCGTCATCTATAACAGTACCAGTAATTGAAAACGATTCTCCTTGAACAGATGTTTGAACAGTACCATCTACTTCTTCGGCAACAACATTTTCTCCAGCAACTACGTGGTAAGTTAATACTTGCTGAAGCACATCAGTAGGAATATCATCTAAAGTAGCCCAACCAAAAGCACCATTTACTTCTGTCATGAACATTTCAAAAGCACTATTATTTGGTGCAAAAACTGTATATACGTCTGCTCCTGCTAAAGTTGCATCTAAACCAGAAGCTTCAAGAGCTGCTGCAAACATTGAATAATCAGGGTTTGCCATTGCATGATCCGTAACTGTTGGTGGTAATAAAGCATTATCAACAGTATGCAATACTCCATTTGTTGCTCCCCAATCGTAAGCGTTATCTACTAAAGAAGCAACTCCATTAAGTGTCAAATCAGCATTTGTATTTACATACAAGCTTAAGTTATTACCATCTGGTCCTGTTGCTAAAGTTGTTAAATATCCTGTTGTAAAAGTCGATGCAAAATCGGCAGTCACAGTACTAAGAACATGGTTTAACAATGCGTTTTGCAATTCTTCATCAGTTAAAGAACCTGCTTCAGCATCAGACATTGCCGCATTATTAGGCGCAAATACTGTATATGTTGTGGTGGTTCTTAAGGTTTCGTCTAATCCTGCTTGAACTAAAAGACCTGACAAAGTTGAAAGATCAGATGTTTCAGAAATTATTTCGGTAAGGTTTCTAGGATCGTCGCCTAATTGTGGGTATAAATCATCATCTTCTTTACATGATGTTATACTCGCCAAAACAGCAATCATAACCAAGTAATATATTTTAAAAACTCTCATTACGGTAAATTTTAATTTTGTTTAGTTATTATAGGAATCCAAAATCATCTACATAAAATATGTATTGAGACAATCCTGTATTTGATGATTCTTGAAAATCCAATCTAAAAATTGTACTTGGCTCACCTCCATTTGGATAAAAATCTGATAATGGAATTACAACTTTGTTCCACTCTCCTGGAATTAGTTCTATTGGTTGATGAGATGCAGCTCCATCAAAATCATTAATTGCAAGGGTTACTGAATCTCCAGCAGCTCCTGTTCCATAAACTGAAACTGTTATAGCATCATATTCATCAAAAGGAATATTAGGTGCTAAAAACGTTAAACCAGACCAACCTTCTCTAATACTCTTAATTGAATATTGACCAAGAGCAACTTCGGTAGAGGCTAAATCATGTGTTCCTCCCCATTCACTTGTAGTCCATTCTGGATGTAATTCATCTATATAAATTGAATACGAAAATCCATAAGAGTCTGATTGCGCTATAGCTCCTCTACTTGTTGCTAAGTAAATAAAGGCTTGCTCTACTCCATCAGGAACTTCAACTGTTACCATAGTTTCAGAAACAAAAACTATTTCAGCAGGTAACTCTACTAAGTTTCCGTTTTCTTCTGATCCACTTACAAAAGTTACTGTAGACGTATCAGTAAAATCTCCACCAAAAAGATGTACTAATTTTACACCATCAACAGTTTCTTCTGTAAATTCTTCTATTGTTAAAAGAGAGAAATCGTACTCTACTGCTCCTCCCAAGGTTTCTAGTCTTAAAATATTTGCTTGACCAACATAAGGTGCATTGACTGGAACCGTCACAAAAGCAATATTATCAGTAACGAATGCAGGATTAAAACCTGCTTGGTACCCATTAAAATATACTTTTGAAAGTGTTCCTAAATATTCTCCTCTTATAATATAAGTGCCTTGAAGCACACCTTGAGTAACCGCAACATCTTCAGTAGCTTCGCTTACACTGTGTATTACAGGAGGCTTCGACGCATCTGGAGAAGAAGGATCTCTAAAATCGTTTTCACAAGATGTCAATTGAACTAATGAGAAAATCAGTAAAATGAACCATCCTGTTTGCTGTATTTTAAAATTTATTTTTTTCATAATCTTTTTTATTCAAATTCATAAGGAACTGGTGCTTCCAATAGCGCTGGATTGTTTTGAATCTCATTACTAGGATAAGGGAACAATAAATCGTCCATTGATGCTGGAAAGGTTTCAGAATTGATTGTTGGAGGAGATGTATCGTCATTAAAAGTTCCTCTTTCAGTATTGCTTAAGAAATTTAATGCGAAGTCTGGTCCTTGTCTTACAACATCATACCAAAACTCCATTTCAAAAGCCAATTCTATACGTCTTTCTTTAAATACATCTTCAAGGGTTGGGTTAGCAATTTCATCTAAGCCTGCTCTTCTTCTAATTTTATTGAAAGAGTTAATACCTTCAGCTACTGAACCTCCACCATTAAGAGCAGCTTCAGCATGAATTAATAGTAACTCTCCATATCTTAATACATAAGTGTTATTTGGATAACTTTGAGAAGCTCCACCACCATTACTAGCTGCAGAACCGATTACATATTTTTTTACTCCTACATTACATCCTTGATGGTCGATAGTCTCAGATACTGTGTAACCTCCATTAAGGTCTGGATAAAAAGCACCAGGAGCCATAATTGTTGCGTAGTATCTTAAATCTTGCTCAGTATCTTCATAAGCTTCTTGTAAATCTATTGAAGGCCCAATTGCTGACCAACCATCAGAAAAACCTGTAACTCCTGCAGGAGCAAAAAGTGACTGCACTCCATTACCTTCTGCATAAATACCTGTATTAGTCCATTGTAAAGCGAAAATAGATTCAGGGTTGTTATCGTTTGCTGTTAAAAACAAATCGTAATAACTACCTGATGGGTCTCCATCTTCAGCATCGCCTCCATAAAGCTTAAACTCTCCAGAGTTGATAACCTCACTAGCTAGCTGATAAGCCATAGGATAATTTTGCTCATATAAATATACTTTTGCTAACATCGCTTTAGCTGAACCACTAGACACCTTAGCATTGGCATCATAATTAGCTCCTCTAATTTTTTCGTAGCAATTATCTACGGCAAATTGTAAATCTCTTTTTATAAATTCATACACATCAGACTCTGGGTTACGAGGTACAACAGGTTCTAATACGTATTCGTTATTATCAGCAATAATTGGAATTGGTCCAAAAATTCTAACTAAATAGAAGTACGCTGATGCTCTAATAAACCTTGCTTCACCAACAGCATTATCAACAACATCTTGAGGCACACTTGGTCCTGCTGCATCTGGTAGCGTATTAATAACTGCATTGGCTTGCGCAACAACTGCGTACAGAGATTCCCAAGCTTGAGTTAATGTTCCATGTTCACCAGTAATGGCAAAATTCACAAAATCGGCATTTCTTGGATCCCAAGTTCTTCCGTTACCTGAGCTTAATTCACCAATACACCATGACACGTTAGTCACAAAATTGTACCAAGGTCTAACATAAAGTGCATTTGTTGCAGCATTTACCTGCTCAGTAGTTTCGTAAAACTCGGCAACGTTATACGAATCTT
The DNA here is from genome assembly GCF_004366715.1 of Meridianimaribacter flavus. Taxonomy (GTDB): domain Bacteria; phylum Bacteroidota; class Bacteroidia; order Flavobacteriales; family Flavobacteriaceae; genus Gaetbulibacter_B; species Gaetbulibacter_B jejuensis. The sequence goes on along the minus strand of NZ_SOQZ01000001.1, from coordinate 660,738 downwards.
CTGGTGGTCTGTCTAAAAAGTCGTCACTACAAGATGGCATGCATAACACAACTGCCAATATCACAATGAGTTTAGTTTTAAATAAATTGTTCATATTATTCATAGCTAATGTTTTTAAAATTCTACATTTAATCCAAGAGTGAAAATCCTTGGCGTAGGGTAACGACCATTATCAACTCCCATTAATAGTGCATTTTGATTATACACTCCAATCTCTGGATCGTATCCTGAATATTTAGTAAATGTGTAAAGATTTTGAATCATACCATACACTCTAAGTCTATTGATACCGAAAGTGCTGGTTGCATCAGATGGTAATGTATATCCTAATGTTACATTTTGAATTCTTAAATAAGAACCATCTTCAATATATCTGTCTGAAATATTAATATTTGGCGTATCGTTTCTTGCTAATCTTGGGTTGCTAGCATTTGGATTATCAACCGACCAGTAATCTAACACTGATGGTAATTGATTGGTGTAAGTTTGATTTCCTGCAGTAAGACTTCTGTTTACTGCATTAAACACATCGTTTCCATAAGATCCTTGCATAAAAATCGATAAATCAAAATTCTTATAGTTGAAAGAGTTTTGGAAACCAAATGTAAAATCTGGATGAGGGTTTCCAATAACTGTTCTATCATCTGTGTTTACTACTCCATCACCATTGATATCTTTAAACTTAATATCACCTAACCAAGTAGTGGAGAACAATGCATCTTCAAAAGGTCTTCCAAACTGAACTGGAGCACCATTAATATCGTCTAGTGTTCTAAAAATACCTTCTACCTTGTAACCGTAGAATAAACCTATAGGCTGACCTACTTGAGTAATGGTTACGTTTTGGTTAGAAGTATTCATTGTCATTTCACCAAAAATGGTTAAATCTCCTAACAATTCTTTCACTTCATTTTTATAATGTGAGAATGTTAACGACGAATTCCATGAGAAATCTTGTGAACCTTTTGTTTTATAATTAAGTGTAACATCAATTCCTTTGTTTACCATTTCACCAAGGTTTACCCAAGGTGCTGCAATTGCTCCTGGAGAATTCCCTCCTGTAATAAAATCAGTAACTGCTAATTGATACAAGAAGTCTTTAGATACTTTATTGTACACTTCTACAGTAGCGTTAAGCCTAGAATCGAACACCGAGAAGTCAAGTCCTAAATTGGTTTGTGTTGACGATTCCCATTTTAAGTCTTCATTTGCAAAGTTTGCAAACTCAAAACCAGTTCCTAAACCAGTTGACACAGTATTTAATCTTGCTCCATAAGCAAAGTTTGGTATAGCTTGGTTACCTACTTCACCATAACCACCGTAAATTTTTATGTTTTGAATCGCGTCAAAATCATCCATGAAACTTTCGTTAGACAGTCTCCAAGAAGCTGAAACCGAAGGGAAGTATCCCCATTTATTACCTTCTGCAAATTTTGAAGAACCATCAGCTCTAATTGAAGCTGTGATGTTATACTTGTTGTCGAACGAGTAAATAGCTCTACCAAAGTATGAAGATAATGCTGTACTACCTTTGTACTGATCTGTATTGTCAATTGCGTTTCCTGTCCCTAAAATTGGCACATCGTTACTAACAAACTCACCATCTGAAGCAATTACTCCTTGCCATTTAGACTCTTGAGCTTCTTGACCTAACATAACAGTTACATCGTGTTTATTATTAAATTTCTTTTGGAAGGTTAATATGTTTTTCAGAATCCAGAAATCGTTATTCTCTCTTCTTACACTCAATGCACTTTCGCCTCCAGTAATTTCTCCATAAGAGAATGTAGGTTGAAATCTATCACTTACATTATTTCCAAAGTCTCCACCAAACTCAGTTCTGTAAGTAAGGTTTTTACCTAGTTTAAGTTCAGCAAAAATATTTCCAAAAAACCTATTACGTTCTAATCTATTGCTTAAGCTAAGTGCTCTTGCTATTGGGTTTTCAAATTTAAAATCATCATCCAAATCTGGTCCAGCAAAAGACCCATCAGGATTATAAACTGCTGTGGCTGGGTTATTTAATAAAGATAAATAAATGATACCGTTTGTAGCATTATTCAATGTTAATTTATCATTTGTTCTACTTGCAGTTAAATTAGCACCTACTTTAATTTTATCGGTAATATTTGCACCAACATTAGCTCGTACATTAATACGATCAAAACCAGAACCAATTACAGTTCCATCTTGGTCTAAATATCCTGCAGACAAAAAGTAATTTACATCTTCACTTCCACCTGAAAATGAAACTTCATGACTTTGCATTACTGCATCATCAAAAATCTCTTGTTGCCAGTTAGTACCTGGTCCTAAGAGACTAGGATTTAAAAATTCAATTTGCGGATTCAACCCATAAATTTCAGCCATTTCATTTTGAAGTCTCGCATATTGACTCAAATCCATTACCTCATAGAAATTAGTTGGTCTTTGAATTGCTAGGTAAGTGTTATATCTAAGTGTCCCTTTTTTATTCTTACCACTTTTAGTTGTGATAATTACAACTCCATTAGCTCCTCTAGATCCATAAATTGCAGTTGCTGATGCATCTTTAAGAATATTAATAGATTCAATATCACTTGGGTTTAACGCAGCCAATGGGCTAACACCTGTTGCTCCATCTCCTTGACCTAAGTCGTTATCAGCTATAGATCTACCACTTGTAGAAATATTATTAGAATCTCCCGAAATAGGAACTCCATCAATAATATAAAGCGGTTCAGCTGAACCAGAAATAGTATTTACACCACGAATTCTCACAGAAACAGCACTACCTGGTTGCCCAGAGTTTTGAGTAATACTAACTCCCGATGCTCTACCTTGCATTAATTGATCCACACTTACTTGTGGCAAATTGTTTAACGCTTCAGTGTCAATAGTTGATACCGAACCACTTAAATCTTCTTTTAATTGTGATCCGTAACCAATCACCACTACCTCATCTAAGCTCTCCAGACTCTCCACAAGTGTTACGTTAATAGACACTCGACCAGAAACAGCTGTTTCTTGAGTTACAAAACCTAAATAGCTAAAAACTAAAGTGGCATTGTCTTTAACGGTTATTACATAGTTTCCGTCAAAATCTGTGTACACTCCATTGCTTGTTCCTTTTTCAAGAATGTTTACACCTGGAAGTGCCATACCATTTTCATCAGTAACCACACCTTTTACCTGTGTTTGGGCAAAAGCTAGTTGACCAACTAAACAAAACAGTAAAAAAGTATAGTAGTACCTACTACTATAAATGTTTTTTAAATTGATTTTTTGCATGTTTTTTTAGTGTTAGTACAGTAAATTGTACATTTTGAATATTTATACCTCAATAATTATAATATGCGTAATTATAAAGGGTGTTTTTTGTCAATATCAAAATTAAAGGAAATGTTAAGTTAGTGTTAATATTATTTTGTCAATTATTTATATAATTTTTTACAAAAACTTTCAAACAATCAACAAACAACACTAAATAGAGCTAAAAAAACAAATATAGACACCAATATCATCTATATATATGTGCAGAATAACAAAATAGTACAGTCTTTTGTAGCTAATACTATTAGAGTATACGTTTTATACCCGAAAACTCCGTTTTATACTGGCTTGGAGTACAGTTTTTCAATTTTTTGAAGACTCTATTAAAATTAGCAATATTATTAAACCCACAATTAAAGGCTATCTCAGAAATACTATTATCTCTTTCTAACAACCACATAGAAGCATACCCTATTCTAACGTCATTTACATAGTCAACAAATGTTTTTCCGGTACGCTTTTTCATAAATCTATTAAAAGACACATTGCTCATATTTACCAACTCAGAGACTTCAGACAAGGTTATTTTTTTATCGAAATTCTCCTGAACATACTCATAAACCGTTTTAATTTTATCACTGTTCTCAAAGTTTTCCCTATTCACTGTATAGGTCGATAAAAGTCTTTGATTTCTTGAGTTAGCTAAATCATGAAGTATAGATATAATTTCAAGAAAATAGTCAATCCCATCAATTCTAGAAAGCCTAGAAATACGCTCCTTTAAATCTAAAGCCACTTTTTTAGAAAACAAAATACCATGAACCGACCTATCAAACATCTCTTTTATAGGCTTCATGATTTTTCTTGACAAAAACTCGTCTGCAAACAAATGCTGATGAAACTGAATTGTAATCTCATGTATATCGTCATTCTTACAATTATGCGTCAACCATCCATGATGAAGATTAGGACCAACCAAAACAAGTTCAACCTCTTCAATCTCTTCAATACTATCACCCACAACCCTTTTTACTCCTTTACCATTACTAATAAAATTCAGTTCATATTCTGGATGAAAATGAATAGGGAAATCAAAATCATCTTTTACCCTATCAAAAACCAAAAAACTATCTTCTGGAGACAAAGGAGTGATCTCCCTATGCACTTTTTTTAAAATATCCATATATAATGATGTAATAATATTTTAACAATTTGATAAAATAATATCATCAAATTGAATTTTGTATAGTTAATTTTGAACAATAAATAATTGTCAGCGTGCTAAATTATAAAATCTTCATTTTATATTGCATAAAATTATTAATAAAATAAAAAATGATAAAAAACCATCCATTTTATTTAAATAAAACAATTTGCATTAAAGTAATGATACTATTTTTTCTTTTTTTGCCACTTTCTTGTAAAAATGACAAAAAAGAAGATTTAAAAAAGGACATTTCTGTTGAAAAAGATGACATCAAAACAAAACGTTCAATTGATACTGAAGATCTAATTTCTAAACTTTATACAATTTCAAAAAAAGGATTTGCAATTGGTCATCAAGATGCCACTTCTTATGGATTAAATTGGAAACACGAAGATTCTCCTGAAGTTATAAAAAGTGATGTCAAAGAAGTTTCAGGTAAACTTCCTGCAGTTTATGGTTTTGACATTGGACATATTGAGCTCAACAACACTCACAACTTAGACTCAGTTTCTTTTACAACTATGCGTCAATTAATGATTGACGCTTACAAAAAAGGCGGAATCATTACTGTAAGTTGGCATGCTGACAACCCTACATCTAATGGAGATTCTTGGGATAAAACCTCAACTGTTTCAGACATTATTAAAGGCGGAAAACATCATGACAAATACCAACTATGGGTAAAACGAGTAGCGGACTTTTTAAAATCTGTAGAAATTAATAATCAACCCATTCCTGTTGTATTTAGGCCATTTCACGAAATGAACGGAAGCTGGTTTTGGTGGGGAGAAGGCAACTGTTCTGTTGAAGATTATAAAACTCTATGGATAGAAACAGTTAACTTGTTAAGAGACACGCATCAACTCAACAATTTATTATATGCTTACTCTCCTAATAAATTAAACCCTACAGACGACTACATGAAATATTATCCTGGTGATGAGTATGTAGATATTTTTGGGATTGATATTTATGATTTTAAAGACTCTGAAGGTTTTATAAATTCTCTACAACACGATTTAGCAATTGTAAAAGAAATTGCTGAGCAAAAACAAAAACCATATGCATTTACCGAAACAGGTTTAGAAACACTTTCAACACCAAACTGGTTTACCGAAGTGCTTTATCCTAACCTAGAAAACACTGGTATTTCTTGGGTTTTATTTTGGAGAAACGCAAGACCAGATCATCATTATATGCCATACAAAGGACATCCAATTGTTGATGACTTTAAAGCTTTTGAAGCATTACCAAAAACCTTATTTTTAGAAGACCTAACTAACTAAAAAATGAATTTAATACACCCTATTGATATTGCCATAATCTTACTATACCTAGTAATTATAGTTGCAATTGGTTTGGTTCTAAGAAAAAGAGCTCAACGCAGCAAAGACGATTATTTACTTGGTGGAAAATCCATACCATGGTATATGCTTGGACTTTCCAACGCATCAGGTATGTTTGATATTTCAGGAACCATCTGGTTGGTAACACTCATGTTTGTTTATGGCATTAAAAGCGCATGGATACCTTGGCTATGGCCAGTATTTAACCAAATATTCCTTATGGTTTATCTATCCAAGTGGTTAAGGCGCTCTAACGCAACAACTGGTGCTGAATGGATAGGTACACGTTTTGGTTTTGAAAAAGGCGCTAAACTTTCCCACATCATTGTTGTTGTATTTGCACTCATTATGTGTTTAGGCTACCTAGCTTATGGGTTTATTGGGCTTGGAAAATTTATTGAAATTTTTATTCCTTGGGAATTAGTAAGCAACTATGTGCCTTTCACTATTCCTTTAGAATATGTACCACATTTTTATGGTGTTATTTTTACACTGTTTGCAGTTTTCTACTCACTTCTTGGTGGAATGTCTGGTATTGTTTGGGCAGATGTTGTTCAGTTTGCAATCATGACTATTGCAGCTTTAGTGATAGGCTACCTTGGTTTTCAAGCTGTAGGCGAACATGTACTTAATGTTCCTGAAGGTTGGAAAACCCCATTCTTTGGTTGGGAACTCAATATGGATTGGAGCGAAATCATCCCAGAAGTCAATCAAAAAATAAAAGAAGATGGTTTTAGCTTGTTCACTGTTTTCTTTATGATGATGGTTTTTAAAGGGGTTTTAGTAAGTGTTGCTGGTCCTGCACCAACATACGACATGCAAAAAATACTATCTACAAAAAACTCAGCTGAAGCCTCAAAAATGAGTGGTTTTGTTTCAGTTATTTTAATGCCAATTCGTTATTTAATGATAGCTGGTTTTGCTGCGTTAGCTCTCATTTACTATGAAAAATTAAACCTAATGGATGCCACAGGAACTATAGATTTTGAGCTTATACTTCCTACTGCCATAAAAGAGTTTGTCCCTATTGGACTTTTAGGACTTTTACTAGCAGGTTTAATAGCAGCATTCATGTCTACATTTGCAGGCACATTAAATGCGGCTCAAGCATATCTTGTAAATGACATTTACCTTAAATATGTAAAACCTAACGCCAATGCAAATCAAACCAGAAACATGAATTACCTCACAGGTATCATAGTGGTTATTATTAGCATCGTTTTAGGGTTTTTCGCAAAAGATGTAAACTCTGTATTACAATGGATCGTCTCAGTACTTTATGGTAGTTACGTTGGTGCTAATATTTTAAAATGGCATTGGTGGCGATTTAATGGAGAAGGGTTTTTCTGGGGAATGGTTGCAGGTTTATTATCAGCAGCAATAGTTCCTGAGTTATTCCCTAATATTCTTAGCTTATATCTATTCCCAATACTTCTAGTTGTTTCAATACTAGGAAGCATAATTGGTACCTACTCTGCTCCTCCAACTGAAGATGCAGTGTTAAAATCATTTTACAAAAACGTACGTCCTTGGGGTTTTTGGAAACCAGTACACGACAAACTCTTAGCCGAAGACCCAAGCCTTAAAAGAAATAAAGATTTTGGACGAGATATGTTCAACATAGTTATTGGAATTATTGCTCAAACTACTCTTGTAATACTTCCAATGTATATAATATTTAGACAACAAACACCAATATACATTTCAGTAGCCATACTTGTGATTTGTGTATTCTTATTGAAAAAATTCTGGTGGAATAAATTAGATGAAAAATTAGATTAGTTATGATGCGAAAAGATCTATATGTAAGAAGCTATAAACTTGAAAAGGTTTTTCAGGATTACGAAGCAGTGATAAACAAAAAAAATGAACCTTTACATAGCAAAAACGGAGTTTATAATCGTTATAAAAACCCAATAATAACAGCCGACCATATTCCTGTACATTGGAGATACGATTTAAACGAAGAAACCAATCCTAATGTTTTAGAACGCATAGGTTTTAATGCCACTTTTAATGCAGGAGCTATAAAATGGAATGATAAATATGTGCTTTGTGTTCGCGTTGAAGGTAATGACCGAAAATCATTTTTTGCAATGGCTGAAAGTCCTAACGGAATAGATCAGTTTGAATTTTGGGACAAACCTTGTGTTATCCCTCAAATAGAAGGAAATCCAGACACAAATGTTTATGACATGCGATTAACTAAACATGAAGACGGTTGGATTTATGGTATTTTTTGCACTGAGCGTAAAGACCCAAACGCAAAAGCTGGAGACACTAGCTCTGCCATTGCTAATGCTGGCATTGTTAGAACCAAAGACCTTATCAATTGGGAGCGCTTACCTGATTTAATTTCTAACACTGGCCAACAACGTAATGTTGTTTTACACCCTGAATTTGTAGATGGAAAATATGCGCTTTATACCAGACCTCAAGATGGGTTTATAGATATTGGTAATGGTGGAGGAATAGGATTAGGTTATGTTGTAGATATGCTAAATCCTGTTGTTGAAAACGAAAAAATTATAAACAATAAAGTTTACCACACCATTTTTGAACTTAAAAATGGGCAAGGTCCAGCCCCTATAAAAACCGAGAAAGGTTGGTTACATATTGCTCATGGTGTAAGAAACACTGCTGCAGGATTGAGATACACACTGTATATGTTTATGACCGATTTAAATGATATTTCAAAAGTGATTCATCAACCAGCTGGTCATTTTATGGGTCCTCAAGATGAAGAACGTGTTGGTGATGTTTCTAATGTTTTATTTGTAAATGGTTGGATTGAAGACAGTGATGGCACAGTTTACATTTATTACGCATCATCTGACACACGTATGCATGTAGCAACAACAACTATTGAGAAGTTAATTGACTATTGCATTAACACACCTAAAGACACCTATACATCAGCAGGTTCAGTACAAACCATTATAGATTTAATAGAAAAAAACAAAAGGCTATAATAGATGAATAATGCCTATAAAACGATGCAATCTGAACTCCATTCAGAATTGCTCAACATATTAACCTATTGGACCAACAACACCATAGACCAAAACTATGGTGGTTTTGTTGGTAAAATAACCAACGACAATAAAATTGTAGATAAAGCCAATAAAGGCATTATCCTTAACACTCGAATTCTTTGGTCGTTTTCTGCTGCATCAAATTATTTAAACTCAAAATCTTATCAGTCTATTTGCGAACGTTCTTTTCAGTATTTAAAAGATTATTTTAAAGACAATGAATATGGAGGCTTTTACTGGGAACTCGACTACAAAGGACAACCAATTAATAAGCGTAAACAAGTATACGCACAGGCATTTGGCATTTATGCATTGTCAGAATATTACAAGTTTTCAAAAGATGAAGAAGCAAAAACTCTAGCCATTCAACTTTTTGAATTATTAGAAAAACACGCTAAAGACTCTAAAAAACTAGGTTATATCGAAGCGCTTAATCAAGATTGGTCACCTATTGATGATATGCGTTTAAGTGAAAAGGATATGAACGCTGCAAAAACTATGAATACCCATCTTCATGTTTTAGAAGCCTACACAACACTCCTAGAAATCTATCCTAATGAGTCGCTTAAAAAATCTCTAACAATGTTGGTTGAATTATTCTTAACCAAATTTTTAAATAGTAATAATCACTACCATTTGTTCTTTGACGAAGACTGGAAATTACTCAGCAATTCCGTATCTTATGGTCATGACATAGAAACGATATGGCTTGTTATTGAAGCTGCAAAAACACTAAAGAACAACGACTTATCACAACAAGCTTACACAATAGCAACTAGAGTTGCAAACACATTTATTAACGAAGCGATTGATACTGATGGTGCAGTTATAAATGAAAAAAACCTAACCTCCAACCACATAGACACTGATAGACATTGGTGGCCACAAGTTGAAGCCTTAGTTGGCTTAAAATATGCTTACCAAATAAAAAATGATTCAACTTACATAGACACTGCATTAAAAATTTGGGAATTCACTAAAACTCATCTTATAGACACTGTTAATGGAGAATGGTTTTTTAGAGTTGATAAAAATGGAAATGTCTATCATGAAGAAGATAAAGTGAGCATGTGGAAAGCTCCTTATCATACTTCAAGAGCATGTATAATGATGAATATTTAAAAATTGAACGATGAAAAAGTTACTTTTAATAACACTAAGCTTTTTAGCCTTTAGTTGCTCAAAAGACGATAACAATTCTAATAACGGAGGAGAAACCGTAAATCCAAAAGTATCCATTTCAGTTGGTAGTTCAGCTTCTGAACCAACTACTAATGGTGCTTTTAATATATCCTTAACAGGATCTTCAACCACTGCTACAACTGTTAACCTTAACATAAGCGGAACAGCAACCAATAGTGAAGATTTTCAAACGATAAATAGTCAAGTAACTATTCCTGCAAATACCACTTCACATTCAATTCCAGTAACAGTAATTGATGACAGTGATACCGAAGGAGATGAAACTATTATTATTGAGATAGTGTCAGTAAGTAACAATGCCGAAATAGGAACTCCAGACAGTGCAACCATGACACTTTCGGAAGAACCAGAAGCATTTGTATTACAACCCGAAGATACAGCTAACTATATGGTTAACCCAAATTCAACAGACGAAACCATAGCTTTATTTTACAACCTAAAAACAATGTCTCCAGACAGTTTTATTATAGGCCAACAAGACGCGTTTAATTCATTCTACAATAATGCAGTTGGTGATTCTGATATTAAAAAACTTACAGGAAGCGACCCTGGACTTTTAGGTTCAGATTTTATGTTTATTACTGATGATAATAATGATGGCACAGCTTCAAACTGGTTTTATCAACAAGAACAAATTATTATGGCTGATGCTGTTGAAGCATACAACAAAGGCATGGTAAACATGTTCACTTGGCATTTAAGAGAACCTTATGATGGTGATCATTTCTACGTAAGTGAAATGACACAGTTTCAAGCTGAAAATGCTTTTGCTAGCATTTTACCTGGAGGTGCAAATCATGAGTATTACAAACAAAAACTACAAAAAGTAGCAGATGTTGCCAATAACCTAATAGGAAGTGACGGTAAAAAAGTTCCAATTATTTTCAGACCATTTCATGAGTTTGACGGAAACTGGTTTTGGTGGGGAGACGATTACTGTTCTCCACAACAATTCATAGAGTGCTGGCAATTTACGGTTACTTACCTAAGAGATACTCTTGGTGTAAATAATATGCTTTATGCTTATGCTCCTGACAATAGTTATACAACCGAAGCTTTATACTTACAGCGTTATCCTGGTGATGCTTATGTAGATATTTTAGCCATGGACAACTATGGTGACTTCAACAATCAAGGACAAAGTGGAGTTACTGCCGCAAACAATAAGCTTAAAATAGTATCAGATTTAGCAAAGCAACGGGTTAAAATTGCAGCTTTATCTGAAACAGGTTACTTCGTTACTCCTGGTGATAACAATCCTATTTCAAACTTCTACTCAAACAACCTTTACAATGCCATTACCAATAACAACAATCATATTGCTTTTATGATGTTTTGGTCAAACAATGAAAACACATACTGCACTCCAGTACCAGGAATGACAGATGCTAACGACTTTATTGAGTTTACAAACAAACCAAAGTCTTTATTAGAAAACGAATTACCTAACATGTACCAACTCCCTTAATTATGATAAAACTAAAAACAATAACACTTGCGTTTGCTGCTTTACTAGCACTATCTTCTTGTAAAGACGATAAAAAAGCAACAACTCAAGAAGAAACCACAACCGCAAAAGACACTTTAAATCCTGTTGAATTAGTGAGTGTCAAAGACGGAAAATTCTATAAAGGAGATAAGCCTTATTATTTCATTGGAGCCAACTATTGGTATGGTCCTTTAATTGGAGCTAAAAACATTGGAGATAGAGAGCGACTCATTAAAGAATTGGATTTAATGAAATCTGTCGGCATCGACAACTTACGTATTCTAGCTGGAGCTGAAGGAGATGGTAGCGACTCTACTGTACATCCTGCTTTACAGCCCGAACAAGGAAAATACAACGAAGACCTCCTTGATGGCTTGGATTTTTTATTGGCTGAAATGCGCAAGAGAAATATGTATGCTATTTTATACATGAACAACAACTGGATTTGGTCTGGTGGTATGAGCGAATATTTAGAGTGGAATGGTTATGGTGAAGTTCCTAATCCGTTTTTTACCGACAAATACACTTGGGATGATTATATGAAATATACTATGCAATTCCATTCATGCGAACCTTGTAAAGAAGCATTTTATAATCATGTTCGATTTTTAATGGGACGAACCAATACTTATACTGGTTTAAAATACACTGAAGATAACACCATAATGTCATGGCAAGTAGCTAATGAACCACGAGTGATGGTTGGAACAGAATATGAGAAGCCTTTTACCGAATGGTTAAATACAACTGTTGATTTAATAGAATCGTTAGACTCTACACATCTAATTTCAACAGGTGCTGAAGGTAAAGCAAGCTATTTACAGGATATAGATATGTATGATCGTTTACATAACAATCCAAACATCGATTATTTAACCATGCACATGTGGCCAAAAAATTGGGGTTGGTATGACATTAATAATGAAGTTGAAACCACTCAACTTTCCATTGAAAATGCTAATGCTTATATGAACGAGCATTTAGAAATTGCAAAAAAACAAAACAAACCAATTGTCATGAGTGAGTTTGGTTTCCCTAGAGAAAAAGAAAGCTTATCCTTAGATGCGAATATTGACAATCGTAACACGTTTTATCAGGCTGTTTGTGAAAAAGTGACTGAAAGCAAAGCAAAAGGAGGCTATTTAGCTGGATTGAACTTTTGGGGATTTGCAGGTTACGGAAAAGCTAATATTGATGGTGATGGAAAATGGCAACATGGAGACGATTTCACTGCTGACCCTCCTCAAGAACCTCAAGGTCTAAATTCGGTTTTTGCCAGTGACACCTCAACTTTAGAGATTATAAAAAGTCATAACAATGCCTTAAAAAACTAATATATCATGAGAGTTCTAGCGACACTTATTTTTTTATTGATGACAGTCATTACCAATGGTCAAACAGTATCAAAATACATTATTGTTGATCAATTTGGATATCGCACAAATTCAGAAAAAATAGCTGTAGTTAGAGATCCTTTAACTGGTTTTGATGCTTCAGAATCCTTTGCTCCTGGTTTTAATTACGCTTTAGTAGACGCAACAACAGATACTCAAGTATTCACTGGAAATGTTGTTCCCTGGAACTCAGGCAACGAAGATGATTCTTCTGGAGATAGAGCTTGGTGGTTTGATTTTTCAAGCTATCAAACTCCGGGAACCTATTATGTATTAGACATTAATCAAAATTTAAGATCATACGAATTCAGTATAGCAGATGATGTCTATGAAGAAGTTTTAAAACATGCAGTTAGAACATTTTTCTATCAGCGTGCAGGTTATGAAAAAAATGCGACTTACGCAGGAAATGATTGGGCTGATAGTGCAAGTCATTTAGGAAATTTGCAAGATACTGAGTGTAGAAAATGGGATTCACCAAATGATGCTTCAACTGAAAAAGATTTGAGTGGTGGATGGTATGATGCAGGCGATTACAACAAATACACACATTGGACTGCAAACTATGTGTTTGATTTGCTAAAAGCCTATATCGAAAATCCAAATGCTTGGAGCGATGATTATGATTTACCATATTCCAACAACGGAACTCCTGATATTATCGATGAAATTATTTGGGGAATGGATCACTTGCTAAGACTACAAGAAACCAATGGTTCCATGATTAGTATAGTGGATTTGGACCATGCGTCTCCACCTTCATCAGCAACAGGACAAAGTCTTTATGGAGGCGTCAACACAACTGCTACACTATCTTCTGCAGGAGCATTTGCATTAGGATCTAAAGTTTTTGAAGGATTAGGCATGTCGGCTTATGCAAACACTTTAAGACAAAGTGCTTTAAACGCTTGGAATTGGGCAGATACTAATCCAAATGTTATTTGGGAAAACAACAGTTCTTCTTATAGTTCAGTTGGTATTGGAGCAGGACAGCAAGAAACGGATGATTATGGCAGATTTGCCTTAAAAATGAGAGCAGCTATTCATCTTTATGATTTAACTAATACAAATTTACCTGAAGATGCTAGCATCAATTCTACCATGAAAACTTTTGTAGAAAACAACTATCAAGATATTCATCTCATTCTTTGGAATTATGCTTTTCCTTTTGAACAAGGCAATCAGGATAACTTGTTATACTATTCCAGTCTTGAAAATGTTGGCGCTACGGTAGCAAATGAAATAAAAACAGTGTATCAAAACAGTATGAATTCTGCTAGTAATTTTGAAGCATTAACTAATGAAACCGATCCATATTTAGCACATCTTGAAGATTATGTTTGGGGAAGTAATGGTATCAAATCTAGAAAAGGATTGATGTTTACTAACTATGCACTACATGATATTAACAGCTCTAACAATACTGATGCGATACGAGCTGCTGAACGTTACATTCATTATTTACACGGTGTAAATCCATTAAACTTTTGTTACTTATCTAACATGTACGATTATGGTGCTGACCATGGCGTTAATGAATTTTACCATACATGGTTTGGAGACGGAACTGATTGGGATAACGTACTAAACGACCCTTATGGACCTGCTCCTGGATTTTTAACAGGTGGACCAAACCCTTCCTATAATTGGGATGGATGCTGTCCTTCTGATTGTTCTGGTTTAACATGCGATGCAGCTCGAGTTGCAAGAATTCAAGGTCAGCCTAAACAAAAAGCCTATGACGATTTTAATACAAGTTGGCCAATGAACTCTTGGGAAGTCACCGAAAACAGTAATGGCTATCAAGTGGCTTACATTAGATTGTTATCACACTTTGTGAGTGGTTCAAGTTCGCTTTCTATAAAAGATAATGTTTTTAACGACGTTTCGTTTTCACCAAACCCTTTTACAGATAGTTTGACTGTTCAAGCTTCAAAACCATTCAACTATATCATTTATGATTTAAAAGGTGTAGTAATTGAAAAAGGGCATTGCGAACAAAATTGTAGTATTGGTAAAACGATTAAAACATCAGGTATTTATTTAGCTAAACTATTTAACAATCAAAACATTAAAACTATAAAGCTGATTAAAAAGTAGTTTACTCCAAAGTAAAGCCTTGCTCTAATTCAGCATTAGAATCACCACCAACAAACACTTTAAAATCACCTGATTCTACCACAAATTCTCCTTGGTTCGTATAGAAACCAAGCTCCTTTTTGGTAAGTACAAATTCAACCGTTTTAGATGCACCTGCCTCTAACTCGATTAACTCAAATCCTTTTAATTCTTTAAGCGGTCGTATAACACTTCCAACCAAATCTCTTATATATAATTGCGCTACTTCCTTACCTTTTAAAGCTCCAGTGTTTTTAAGTGTAAAAGACACTTTTACTTCCTGATTTTCTTTGTAAGTATTAGTTACTTTTAAATTTGAATATTCAAAAGTGGTATAACTTAAACCATGCCCAAATGGATACAAAGGCGTTTTCTCAACATCAGTATAATGTGACCAAAATACGTTTCCATCTTTATCGGTTGGTCTTCCTGTTGGGTAATTATTGTAATAAATTGGTGCTTGACCTACATTTCTAGGAAAAGACATTGGCAGTTTACCACTTGGGTTATAGTCTCCATATAATACGTTAGCAATCGCATTTCCAGATTCAGTTCCTAAATGCCACGCTTCAACTATGGCAGGAATATGCTCACTTGCCCATTCAATGGCTAGTGGTCTTCCGTTGTTTAAAACCAACACCACATTAGGGTTTACTTTATAAACTTCCTCTAAAAGTTCTTGCTGAAGACCAGGTAAATCTAAATTGGTACGACTCCTACCTTCACCACTTTGAAAACCATGTTCGCCTAACACCATAACCACAACATCAGCTGCCTTAGCTGTTGCGATAGCTTCATCAAAACCAGAGGTATCAGTAGTGTTAATCTTTACTTCTTGTAAAAAGGTTGAAGTGCCTTCAAAAACTTCAGGACCTCTAGAGAAGTTAAGTGTGTTGCCTTTGTAAGACGACATACCTTCCAATACAGAAACCGCAGTGTCATCATCTGAAGCGATTCTCCAGCTGCCTAAAGGACTTGATTTGTCATCAGCCAAATCGCCAATTAAAGCGATGGTTTGACCATTCTTTTTAAGCGGAAGCAAGTTGTTATCGTTCTTTAAAAGCACGATAGACTTTTTTGCCATATCCAAAACAGCTTCTCTATAGCTTTCATGGTAAGTCCATTCTTTTTCTCTATCGTCATCACAATACCTGTAAGGGTCTTCAAAAAGTCCTAACTCAAACTTCACCTTTAAAATACGTCTAACAGCATCATCTAAAATCGATTCTTTTACCACACCATCTTTAACCAATTGCGCTAATTCCTGAATATAAACATAACCTTCCATATCCATATCAGAACCAGCATTTGCAGCAATTTGAGCCGCTTGACGTTTATCTTTTGCATGTCCCCAAGGAATCATTTCATTAATAGAAGCCCAATCTGAAACCACGAAACCATCAAAATTCCAATCTCTTTTAAGAATGTCTCTTTGCAAAAACGAACTTCCAGTAACAGGAACACCATTTAAGGTATTAAAGGAGTTCATAAATGTTTTTACACCAGCCTCTGAAGCTGCTTTAAAAGGAGGCAACACTGTGTTGTAAAGTGTACCATTTCCTATATCAGCAACATTATAGTCTCTACCTGCTTCAGCAAAACCATAAGCTGCAAAATGCTTAGCACAAGCAGCAATAGTATTATGAGCAGAAAGATCATCACCTTGAAATCCGTTTACTCGTGCTTTGGCTATTAAACTTCCCAAATAAGGATCTTCACCAGCACCTTCCATAACACGTCCCCAACGCGCATCTCTTGAGATATCAACCATTGGAGCAAAAGTCCAGTTAATTCCAGAAGCAGAAGCCTCAGTAGCTGCAACTCGTGCTGATTTTTCAATAGCTTGCAAATCCCAACTAGCCGATTCAGCCAACGGAATTGGACTTAAAGTTTTATAACCATGAATCACATCAAACCCAATTAGTAACGGAATACCTAGTCTAGATTCTTCAACTGCAATTCTTTGAACCTTTCTTACCTCTTCAGCTCCTCTTACAGTTAACATCGCTCCAACCCATCCTTTTTTAAGATGATCGTATTTTAAGGCAGCATTTCCTTCTTCAGGCGCTGGTCCTGTAACGTCCCAAAACCCGTTATAAAGATTCATTTGTCCTACTTTCTCTTCAATGGTCATTTGTGATAATAACGACTCTACTTTCTGATTTATATCAACCTTTGTTTCTTCCATTTGAGCATGTGTTTTTGTGTTCACAAGACAAAGCAAAATAACTGCTACTGCACAAACTCTTGTGATTTTTATTGTTTTCATGATTGTTATTTAATTAGTTGTGTGGTAAAGCTAGACATTGGCAATCCTACTTTATTGAATATATTGGCTTCTATAGTATTTCCCCAAGCATACCTCACATACATAGGTTCCTTTACTTGTTTTGAAAACACTTCTATTTGATTTCCTTTTATTTTGAATTTCGCCGAATGAAATACCTCATCAGCTCCTGCTACTTCAAACTGACTGGTCTTTGACGTTGCATATAATCCGTCAGCATGATTAAACGTTACTAAAAGCTTGTTGTTTTTTACTTCAGCAGATGCATACAACGGACTTTCAACAACAGTTTCTATTGTATAATAATGCTTCTTAAGTGCCAATTGAGCAAACCTGAGCCCTACATCCTTTTTATTACGTGGATGAATGTCTTTAAGGTCTCCTATATCTGAAGTGACAACCATTGCAGTATTTGGCAATTCTAATGTGCGTCTTTGCGCATCCCTAACTTCTACACCTGCAAACTCATGGTAAGAAAAAGGCGCTATTTGAGCAAAGTAAAAAGGCATTTCTTTATTAAATGCTTGTCTCCAAGATTTAATCAATTCAGAAAAAATTAAATGATAAAACTTTGAATTTGCTGTATTATTTTCACCTTGATACCAAATCACTCCTGAAATATTAAGCTTAGTTAATGGATGAATCATAGCATTATATATACGACCAGGTTCATAAGGAGCCCATTCAACAGGGTTAATTTTTTCAGATGCTTTTTTCAATTCATCATTCGTTTTAAAAACTGATTCAGGCATCCAAGTTTCGGCATAGCTTCCTCCCCAACTAGAATTAATCAATCCTATTGGAATGTCGAGTTCTTGATATAGTTTTTTTCCGAAGAAATAAGCAACTGCACTAAAATACTGCATGGTTTCTGGTGAACACGTTTGCCACTGACCATCCAGATTATCTTGAGGTGTTTCGGAAGAATGTTTTGACACTGTAAACAATCTAATATTAGGGAAATTTGCAGCAGCTATTGCTGTTTCAGCATCATCAATTCCTGCTGAGGCAGTCCACTCCATATTGGACTGACCAGAGCACACCCAAACCTCACCAATTAAAACATTATTCAGTTTAATTTCATTATAACCTTTGATTGTTATTGTATATGGACCACCTGCTTTTGGAGTTTTTAAAACTGCTTCCCATTTTGCATAATTAGTGCCTTTGGTTGTAATAGTATCATTACTCCAACTTGTTGTAACGGTTATGGGTTCGTGAGGATTACTCCATCCCCAAATTTTAACATTATCTTGCTGTTGCAACACCATATGATCACTAAAAAAAGATGGGATAGTGACATTAGCAAAGGAGCTCATTATAAAAGACAAGCTACCTATACAACACAAAATATATTTATTGTAAATCTTCATTAAATTAAATGTTTAGTTAGCCAATGCCTTTTTGAAGAACGGAATTAGTTTTTCGGCCATTACTTTATTATCTGGTATACTTGGATGGTAACTGCAACCATTAGCATACACATCATTGAATTGAAATATAGGAATTGTTCTATTAGAGTCCTTTTCAAAATGTGTTTTCACTTGCGTTAGGCAATCAATAAGCACGTCGTTTTTGTCTCCCTGAATCATTGGACTATTTAAAAGCACAACTTGAGTATTTGGGTAGTGTTTATATACTTTACCAACTAATTCTATATAACGTGTTATATAAGCTTCAGGATTGAAAGGTAAACGATCTTTTATTCCATCACCTTCAGACATATCATTGGTTCCTAAACAGATGCTCACTAGATTTGGCTTCACCTTAAAATCGTATAGTACATCATCATTAGTATTTAGGAATAAATTTTCATAAACTTCAGGCATAATAGGTTCGTCTTTATGCTCATCGTTCCAATTACGATAGATTCCCATACCAGAAACCGAACTCAAAATATAATCAGCGTTTAAAGCTCTTGCTACTATTGATCCATATGCTAAATAGGCATTATGCTGGTCTATGTATTCACCTTTGGCATCACAAGGAACATCAGTAGGATCCATTAAAGCACCACAGGTTATAGAATCGCCAATAAACTCTATAGTAAATGCAGTATCTCTTTCAACTTTAGAAATAGCTTCAGCTTCTACACCATGAAAAAGCACCATACCACTTGCCGCTTCAGTTGCCTTAAAAATTCCAACCTTATTTTGCGTTTCTGTTTTAGGTAAAGCTATTTTAATGGAATTGATGGTGTCTCCAGAAATTGTATATCGTTTTTGATACTCATCATTTATTGTAAGTACAAAGTAATTTCTTGGTTTGTATTCTGATTGGATATTGATTGTTAACGAATCTCCTGTCACATTGAATTCAACCGATGAAGCAGAACTTATCAACCCAACTGAATGCTCTTTTGTTATAGTTCTTCCTGAATATTTAAAAGCCTCATTATTAGACTGAAAAACATCTAATTGTTTACTTTCGGGATTCTTACAACACATAACAGCAAGCGTTAATAAGAGGTATGTAGTTTTAATGCGCACGCTAAAGTTTATTACAGAATAAAACTAGCAAAAAGTGTTTGATTTTAATTATTAAAAAATTTCAAAAACTTGTACTATTTTTAAAGTGCTCCTCTAAAAAAACAAGCCCTAAATCGAATCCATTTTATGAACTCACTTTAGGGCTTTGTATCTATTTGTGACCTCGAGAGGATTCGAACCTCCAACCCTCAGAGCCGAAATCTGATATTCTATCCAGTTGAACTACGAGGCCAAAAGCCTTACGCCAATTGTTGTCTTACAATTGTAGAAATGGTTTTACCATCAGCTTTTCCTGCCAATTGTTGTGTTACTACTCCCATTACTTTTCCCATGTCTTTCATCCCTTCTGCACCAACTTTAGCAATTACCTCTTTTACAACATTGGTTATTTCTTCTTCAGTTAACTGTTCAGGTAAAAATTGACTTATAACTTTTGCTTGTGCCAATTCAGGTTCTGCTAAATCAGCTCTATTTTGTTCAGCAAAAATTGCTGCACTATCTTTACGTTGCTTAACTAGTTTTGAAAGAATTTTTATCTCTTCTTCACTTGTTAATTCTTCTTTTGTACCTGTTTGGGTTTGTGCTAATAATATTTCAGATTTGACTGCTCTTAATGCTGCTAAAGCCAATTGGTCTTTTTCTTTCATTGCTGTTTTCATAGCAGCCATTACGTCTTGTTGTAAGCTCATACTAGTTTGAATTAATTAGAATTGCGAAGATACTAAGAAAAAACACAAAAAGTAAACCCGGAAACTACCATAAAGCTTCCGGGTTTGACACAAGTGTGAAACACTAAACTAAATTTGCTATTAATCTACGTTGTCGTGTAAAAATGAATTGTTACTTCTTAATTGAATATCGTCGTTGTCGTCAGTGCCAACAGACATTCTTGAAGCATTCGTATCAGAAGAATGTTGCGATTCTTCTAAATTCACACCTTGTCTTTTATATGCAGGTTCTTTTTCAATTTCATCTATTTTAGCATTGTTGAATTTGTAATTGAAGTCTTTCATTTTACGTCTTCTTTCATCTGCTCTTTCTTTGATTAAAGCAGAAATTGGACTGTTCATTGGGTCGACTTCTTCGTTTTCAACTTCTTCAACCTCTTCAGATGTAATTACTTTTTTCTCAAAAACAATTTCCTCTTCTACTTCAGGCTCTTTTGCTTTTGTAGTATTTATTGAAGATTCAAACGTTGAATATTCATCTAATGCATATCTAACTTCTCCTGTTTCATTGGCTTCTGTAACAGGAATAATCTCAACATGATCGTTAACGTTAAGGTCTTTAACTTCATCATCTAAATCGAAAAGAATCTTTTCTTCTTTTTCTTGAATTTCT
The DNA here is from genome assembly GCF_004366715.1 of Meridianimaribacter flavus. GTDB lineage: Bacteria > Bacteroidota > Bacteroidia > Flavobacteriales > Flavobacteriaceae > Gaetbulibacter_B > Gaetbulibacter_B jejuensis. The sequence goes on along the minus strand of NZ_SOQZ01000001.1, from coordinate 639,577 downwards.
TCTTCTTCAATTTTTTGATTAGGAAGTGGCAAATCAAACGTTAATGTAAACTGCTCCTCTTCTTCTACTTGAATTTTTTCTTCTTTTACTTCTTGAACAGGAGTAATAATGAAATCTTCTTCACTAGGTACTTTATGGTCTAAAACCTCGTCGTAAACAACGTTTATTCCTTTAAGAAAATCTGTAGTTGGAATTAAATCCATCTTTTCATCCTGAGCTTGAATTTCATTATCATCTTCTTCATCTAATAATGTATGACGAACTACTTCAGGTGCTTTCTTTTCTTCCTTTTCTAATACAATATCTGGAGTTATGATAGCAGGATCTTGCTCTTTTACATTCATATCATCAGCATCATCTTCAAGAGCGTGTACTACTTTTTTAACTTCGGTATTAGAAATTTCATGCTGTTGATCAATATCGAAACCCGTTGCTATAATTGTAACAGAGATTGATTCTTCTAAAGATTCGTCTTCACCAACACCCATAATAATGTTTGCTCCATGACCTGCTTCATTTTGAATATGGTCGTTGATTTCACCAATTTCATCAATTGTGATTTCATGTGAACCAGACACGATAAGCAATAATACATTTTTAGCTCCTGTAATTTTGTTATCGTTTAATAGCGGAGAATCTAACGCTTTCATGATCGCTTCTTGCGCTCTGGTTTTTCCTGAAGCAGTAGCAGAACCCATTATTGCAGTTCCACTATTACTTAATACTGTTTTAGCATCACGTAAATCGATGTTTTGTGTATAGTGATGTGTAATAACTTCAGCAATTCCTCTTGAGGCTGTTGATAAAACCTCATCAGCTTTGGAGAATCCAGCTTTAAACCCAAGGTTTCCATAAACTTCACGAAGTTTATTATTATTGATTACCACTAAAGAATCTACATGACCACGAAGGTTTTCAATTCCTTTTTGTGCTTGTTCGTTTCTTGTTTTTCCTTCAAACTGAAATGGCATTGTTACAATACCTACAGTAAGGATATCCATTTCTTTTGCCATTTTAGCAATTATAGGAGCAGCTCCAGTACCTGTTCCTCCACCCATTCCAGCGGTAATGAATATCATTTTAGTGTTGGTATCCAACATTCTACGAATGTCTTCTAAACTTTCAAGTGCTGCTTGCTCACCAACATCTGGATTTGCTCCTGCACCTAAACCTTCGGTTAAGTTAACTCCTAATTGAATCTTGTTTGGGACACCACTGTTTTGTAGTGCTTGGGAATCTGTATTGCATATTACAAAGTCAACACCTTTAATACCTTGCTGGAACATGTGGTTAATGGCGTTGCTACCTCCTCCTCCAACTCCAATCACTTTAATGACGTTAGATTGGTTTTTTGGCAAATCGAAAGCAATGTTTCCTAATTCACTATTATTACTCATATAATTAGTTTTACTGGATTTATAATTAATTATTCTGCGTTATCTAAAAAATCTTTTACTCTTTCTGTTAATTTATCTAAGAACGATTTACGTTCTTTTTTAGGTTGACTTACAACCTCTTCATCAGCACTTTGTGCTTCCTCACTTACTTCATTTAAACTTTCCTCTACTTCTGGTTCTTTTTCTATTCGTTTTCTTTCTTGACGTTTTAGTCCGTCCATCACCAAACCTACAGCTGTAGCAAATAAAGGACTTGCAATATCATCATCACTATCTCCTGCAAGATGCTCGTTAGGATAGCCAATTCTGGTATCCATTCCTGTGATATATTCAACCAACTGCTTTAAGTGTTTTAACTGAGCTCCACCTCCTGTTAAAACAATACCTGCAATTAGCTTTTTCTTTTGCTCTTCGTGTCCATAGTTTTTTATCTCAACATAAACTTGCTCAATAATTTCTACTACACGAGCATGTATAATTTTTGAAAGGTTTTTAAGCGTAATCTCTTTTGGCTCTCTTCCTCTCAGTCCAGGAATTGATACAATTTCGTTATCCTTATTTTCTCCAGGCCATGCAGAACCAAATTTTATTTTTAAAAGTTCAGCTTGCTTTTCAATGATCGAGCAACCTTCTTTTATGTCTTCGGTAATAACATTTCCACCAAATGGTATTACTGCTGTATGACGAATAATACCATCTTTAAAGACTGCTAAATCTGTTGTACCACCACCTATATCAATAAGCGCAACTCCTGCTTCTTTCTCTTCTTGACTCAAAACAGCATTTGCTGAAGCTAATGGCTCCAAAGTGATACCTTCAAGTCCTAAACCAGAACTTTTTACGCATCTTCCTATATTTCGTATTGATGACACTTGACCAACTACAACATGGAAATTAGCCTCTAAGCGTCCTCCATACATCCCAATTGGTTCTTTTATTTCTCCTTGTCCATCAACTTTATATTCTTGTGGTAATACATGAATAATTTCTTCACCTGGTAACATTACCAATTTGTGAACTTGATTGATAAGTTTATCTATATCTTCTTCATCGATTACCAATTCAGAATTTGGTCTTGTAATGTAATCGCTGTGTTGTAAACTTCTTATGTGTTGTCCAGCGATACCTACAGTTACTTCTTTAATTTTTAAACCTGCTTCAGCTTCAGCTTCTTGAACAGCTTGCTGAATAGACTGAATAGTTTGTGTAATATTATTTACCACACCTCTATGCACACCTAAACTCTTGGATTTACCAATACCAAGAATTTCAGCTTTCCCATATTCATTTTTACGACCAATCATAGCCACAATTTTTGTGGTACCTATATCTAATCCTACAGAAATTTTATTATTCTCCATTACTTACTTTTTGGTGCAAATGACTTGATTATCAAATTTTAAGTTCACTATGCTATAGCTATCCAATGTTTTATCTTTAAACGCTTTTTGGTAAAACGCTTTAAGATTGTTTATTTTCTTGTCTAACATTTTTAAAGCGCCTAATTGTATTTTGAAATCGTTCAATCTAAATTTTAAATCAATTGATTTATCTTCATTTTGATGAATCTCAATGACGTGTTGCTTTAAGAATTTATCTTCGCTGACTTTTTTTGCAATTTTGTATACATTGTCCAAGTCATTTTTTAAAACAGTTCCTGTAACCAGTGGTACTCTTGCTGTATAATTGTCGGACAAAGGCATAAACAACCCTTGACTATCAATATAATAAGATGCATTTGTACTAACTCTTGCTATAGGTTGCTTTTGCTCTATCTCAGCTGTAATTGAGCCATCAATACTCATATACACCTGAGCCTCTTTGATCATGGCATTAGAATTTAGGGCAGTTTCTAAAACATTCAAATCTATAATTTCTTTAGGCTTGTTCGTAACTCCCTCTTGATTTTGTATTAACAATTTACTAACAGTCTCTTGGGTTATAAACAAATCTTGACTACCAATAAATTTCACATCAGGAGCTGCAACTTTTCGACCTGAATTTCTTGCTGACGAAAACGCATAAAGAAACACCACTAACACCAGCAGCAACACGACTTTTATGTAATTTATTTTACTAGCTCGCGACACTTAACGCTTCTTTTACATGTTTAACTTCTTCTCCTATATCTCCTGCTCCAATCATTAAAATAACTTGAGCATTACTTTTCTTTATTTCTGAAATAATTTCAGGCTTTTCAACCAGTTTTTTGTGGTTATGTTTCATCTTACCCAATAACCAATTAGAAGTTATACCTTCAATTGGCAATTCTCTAGCTGGGTAAATATCAAGCAATAAGACCTCATCAAATTGCGACAAGGCTTCAGCAAATTCATCAGCAAAATCTCTTGTTCTACTGAATAAATGTGGCTGAAAAACGGCCATAACCTTTTGATTTGGATACATTTCTCGCACTGCTTGATGTACTGCATTTATTTCTTGCGGATGATGTGCATAATCATCAATTAGCACTAAATTTTCGGTTTTAATAGAATAACTAAACCTGCGTTTAACACCTTTGTAAGATGCTAAAGCTTTGGCGAGCTGTTTGGGAGGGCAACCATACTCCACAGCCATCGCCAAGGCTATTAATGCATTCGACAGGTTATGTCTACCAGGTAGGTTAAATTTGAAATTGTCAAGGGTAGTACTTGGTGTTGTTACATCAAACACATAAGTACCATCTATAATTTTTATATTTTTTACTGAATAGTCTGAATTATCTTCTATTCCGTAGGTAATTCCTTTTAATGGCAGTCCGTTTTTTACGAAGAGTTTTCCGTTAGGCTTTAGTTTTTTAGAAAAATCGACAAACGAGTCTTTAAGCGCTTCGGCTTCTCCATAAATATCCAAATGATCGGCATCCATTGAAGTGATACATGCTAAATCTGGAGACAGGGTTAAAAACGAACGATCAAACTCATCCGCCTCAACAACTGTTACCTTTGTTCCGTTAAGGATTAAATTAGAATTATAATTCTCACTAATTCCTCCCAAGAAAGCAGTGACTTCCACACCACACTCATTAAGTAAATGACCTAAAATACTGGTCGTAGTAGTTTTTCCGTGAGTGCCTGCAACAGCAAGACAAAACGTGTGCTTTGTAATCTCACCCAAAACCACTGAGCGTTTTAACACCTTATAACCATTATCAATAAAATAATTAAGCTCTTGATGCGCTTTTGGTATTGCTGGCGTATAAACTACCAACGTAGATTCAATATCTAAAAAATGAGTAGGAATATTATCAATAGAATCATTGAAATGCACTTTAACACCAAGATTTTCCAAACCGTCAGTAATCTCAGTTTTGGTTTTATCATAACCCATAACTTGCTTATTGTTGGCTTTAAAATATCGTGCTAAAGCACTCATACCAATACCACCAATACCTATAAAATAGACGTTATGTATGTTGTTATAATTCATTTATGATTCAATAATTTTTCAACCTCATTAGCTATATCTTTAGTTGCATTCACTAAAGCTAGCTTTTTTATATTAGTTCCGAGTTCGTTTTGTCTTTCAACCGAATTCACTAATTGCGAAAACTTGTTTTCAAAATCAACATCTAAATCGGATTCCTTAATTAAAATTGCAGCATCTTTTTCAACAACTGCCATTGCATTTTTTGTTTGATGGTCCTCAGCTACATTAGGCGATGGAATAAAAATTACAGGTTTACCCACAACACACAACTCAGAAACCGAACTTGCTCCAGCTCTTGAAATAATAACATCTGAAGCTGCATAAGCCATATCCATATTGTTTAAAAAGGGATATACTTGTACATCTTCCATGTTGTTATATCTTTTATAAGCATCGTAGTACAGTTTACCACATTGCCATATCACTTGAACGTTTTGAGTTTGTATAAACTCCAATTCTTTTTCAATAAGTTCATTAATGCGTTTTGAACCTAAACTTCCTCCTAAAACCAATAAGGTATGTTTTCCATGACGCAGCTTAAAAGTATCTTTAGCTTCAATAGTTTTTCCATCAATACTTAAAAGATCCTGACGTATTGGATTTCCTGTTTTTATGAGTTTTGATTTTGGAAAAAATCGCTCCAAACCATCATACGCTACACAAATTTTATCAACACTTTTAGCCAGCAGCTTATTAGTAATTCCTGGATAAGAGTTTTGCTCCTGAATTAAACTAGGAATTCGTTTTAAAGTCGCCACTTTAAGTAATGGTCCACTTGCAAAACCTCCTGTACCAATTACAACATCTGGTTTAAAGGTTTTAACTATTTTTCTAGACCTCAACAAGCTTGTAATCAGCTTAAATGGAAACGTTAAATTTTTAAGTGTAAGCTTACGCTGAATACCAGAAATCCAAAGTCCTTCTATTTCATAACCTGCTTGTGGTACTTTTTCCATCTCCATTCTATCCATAGCACCTACAAACAAAAATTCAGCATCAGGAAAACGAGATTTTAGCTCGTTTGCAATAGCAATAGCAGGATAGATATGACCTCCTGTTCCACCACCTGACAATATGATTTTATAGTTACTCATTATATCGCTTCACTCAAAATTTCGAGCGGATTATCTTCTATATTTTCTTGTTCTTTAATTTCTTCTCTCTTTGCACTTACGCTAAGTATAATTCCTATAGCTAAACAAGTCATCCAAATTGATGTTCCTCCACTACTTATTAATGGCAATGTTTGACCTGTAACCGGAAACAACTCTACAGCAACTGCCATATTTATTAATGCTTGAAAAACAATAGGCAATCCTACTCCTAAAACCAAGAGTTTACCAAAAACCGTATCGGCTTTTTGTGCTGCAATTACAATTCTAAAAAGCAGCCACATGTAAGCCACCAAGACAACCATACCACCAATCAATCCATACTCTTCAATTATTATCGCGAAAATGAAATCTGATGACGATTGCGGCAAAAAGTTTTTCTGCACACTTTTTCCTGGACCAACTCCTTTTATTCCACCTGACGCGATAGCTATTTTAGCCTGCTCTATTTGATAGTCTTCTTCAGTATCAACTCCATTAGAAAAATTTTCAATCCTGCTCATCCAAGTATCAACCCTATTTGGCATTGCACCTGGAAATGCCTTTGCAACCAATATAAACATGGTTAAACCTATAATTCCTGCACCTATAATTAGCGCTAAATATTTTACTGGATAACCACCAATAAACGCCAACATCATTACCATACTAAATATGATAGCTGTAGTTGAAAAATTAGCAGGAAGTATGAGCATTAATACTAAGAAAACAGGAACCCATAATGGCAGAATGGACTCTTTAAATGTTATTGTTTTATCTTTAATTTTTGAAAGATATCTCGCCACATAAACCATAAGCACCACAGAAGCTAAAGTGGACGTTTGAAACGACATCCCAACAATTGGTATTTGAATCCATCTACTAGCATTTGCTCCCTCAATAGTTGTACCTTGAAGCATCGTTACCACAAGCAATACCAATACAATTGGCAACATAATCATTGATATACCTCTAAAATACCTATAGGGCACTCTATGCACAGCATACATAATTGAAAACCCTAAAAACAAGTGCATAAAATGCTTAACAAAAAATGTAAAGGTGTTACCATTACCTCCTATGTATGCCAAATTACTCGCAGCACTATACACAGGCAGAAATGAGAATATAGCCAACAATGCAGCTATTGCCCAAATTAAACGGTCTCCTTTTATGTTATCAAACAGTTTTTGCACAAGTATTAAGTTTTACAAACTTCTTACAGCTTCTTTAAATTGACGACCTCTGTCTTCATAGTTTTCAAACAAATCAAAGCTTGCACAAGCTGGTGACAACAACACATTATCTCCTGCTTTAGCTATCTTGTAAGCAATTTTTACAGCTTCGCTCATGTATTGAGTTTCTACGATAACATCAACCATTGAACTAAAGTTTTTAAGTAGCTTTTCATTATCAACACCAAGACAAATGATTGCTTTTACTTTTTCGTTTACAAATGGATATAACTCCTCATAGTTATTGCCTTTATCTTCTCCTCCAACTATCCAAATGGTTGGTGCATCCATACTTTCTAAAGCAAAATAAGTAGCATTTACATTTGTTGCTTTGGAATCGTTGATGTACTGTACTTTATTAATTTTAAGCACACTTTCCAATCGATGCTCTACACCTTGAAAGTTCTCTAAACTCTCTCTTATTGTTTGTTTTCTAATTTTTAGCAAATGTGCTACTGTTGAAGCAGCCATTGCATTTTTTACGTTATGTTTTCCTTCTAATGCTAAATTTGCTGTCGGCATAATTATTTGGTCGTTATCAATTGTTATTTTTATTGTCTCGTTTTCTAAATAGGCTCCATTTTCAATAGGTTTAGTTAAAGAAAATGGTAACATTTTGGATTGAACAGGATGCTTTGCTAGCCAGTTTGTGACGACTTCATCATCCGCATCATAAATCAAATAATCGTCTTTAGTTTGATTCATTGCAATGCGAAATTTTGAAGCGATATAATTTTCAAACTGATACTCATATCTATCTAAATGATCTGGAGTGATGTTAGTGATAACTGCAATGTTTGGTTTAAAACTCACAATATCATCCAACTGAAAGCTGCTTATCTCTAACACATAGTTTTTATAGTCCTTTTCTAATATTTGCTTTGCAAAACTGTCTCCTATATTTCCAGCTAATCCAACATCTAATTCTTGTTTTAAAATATGATGCGTTAAACTAGCTGTTGTAGTTTTACCGTTGCTACCAGTTATTCCTACAATAGTTGCATTGGTGAATTTTGAAGCAAATTCAATTTCAGAAACCACCTGAATTCCTTGAGCTCTAATTTGCTTTACTAAAGCTACTTTTTCAGGAATCCCAGGACTTTTCATTACTACATCAGCATTCAGAATTTTACTTTCTGTGTGCTTTTCATCTTCCCATTCAATCTCATTATGTATAAGAACCTCTTTATATTTTTCTTTTATTTTTCCCTTATCGGAAACAAAAACTTCATATCCTTTTTCTTTCCCTAAAAGTGCAGTTCCAACTCCACTTTCTCCTCCTCCAAGAATCACTAACCGTTTCATTTATCTTATCTTCAATGTCACTATTGATATGATTGCTAGCAAAATGCCAACAATCCAAAATCTTGTAACTATTTTACTTTCGTGATATCCTGATTTTTGATAATGATGATGTAATGGCGACATCTTAAAAATGCGTCGTCCTTCACCATATTTTTTCTTTGTATACTTGAAATAGCTGACTTGCATAACTACCGAAAGGTTTTCAGCTAAAAAGATTCCGCACAACACAGGAATCAACCATTCTTTTCTAACAGCAATAGCAATTACAGCTATAATTCCACCAATAGTTAAACTTCCAGTATCTCCCATAAATACTTGTGCTGGATAGGTATTATACCATAAGAAACCAATTAATGCTCCTACAAAAGCAGCGATGTAAATGGTGATTTCTTCAACTCTTGGGATATACATAATATTGAGGTAATCGGAAAAGATGATATTACCCGAAACCCAAGCAAAAATTCCCAGAGTAAGCACAATTATTGCAGATGTCCCAGCTGCTAAACCATCAATACCATCAGTTAGGTTTGCTCCATTGGAAACTGCTGTAATAATAAAAATGCTCACCAATATGAAAATGACCCAAGCATACTTATTTAGGTTTGGATTAATCCATGTAATCAAATCGGAATAATCAAACTCATTTCCTTTCACAAAAGGAATAGTGGTTTTTGTAGATTTTTCTTCAACATCAAATAACTTTGCTGGAGGTAAATTTGGGTTTTCAGCAAGCATTACTTTTTGCTGTTCTTCTGGTAATTTTTCTTTTATAGTTACATCATCACTAAAGAAAAGTGTTGCACCAACTATAATTCCTAAGCCTACTTGACCTAAAACTTTAAACTTTCCTTTTAATCCTTCTTTATCATTTTTGAATTTTTTGATATAATCATCAATAAAACCAATAGTTCCCATCCAAAGTGTGGTAATAACAAGTAAAATGATGTAAATGTTTTCCAATTTTGCCAATAACAACACAGGAATTAATGTTGCTAGAATAATAATGACTCCACCCATTGTTGGTGTACCAGCTTTTTCTACTTGACCTTCTAAACCTAAATCTCTAATAGTTTCTCCAACTTGCTTTTTTTGAAGGAATCTTATAATACGTTTACCATAAATAGTAGAAATTAACAGCGACAGAATAATAGCAATGGCAGCTCTAAAGGTTAAGTACCCAAAAAGCGATGCACCAGGAAACTGGAACTGTTTTTCTAAATATTCAAATAGGTAATACAACATCTTATTTTTGTAATTGCTTTAAAAATTCCTGTACTATTTTATAATCGTCAAAATCAAAGCGTTCGCCTTTAATTTCTTGATAGGTTTCATGACCTTTTCCTGCTATAAGAATAATGTCATTTGGTTGCGCCATTTGACACGCTGTTTTTATGGCTTGTTTTCTATCAACTATAGATAGTGTTTTTTTATAATTTTGAGGCTCAACCCCTTTTTCTATATCTTCAATAATCGCGTCAGGAACTTCACTTCGTGGATTATCACTAGTAAAAATTACTTTAGTGCTTAATGCGGACGCTATGTGTCCCATTTTTGGTCGCTTAGTCTTATCTCTGTCACCACCACAACCAACAACCGTTATGAGTTCTTCATTTTTTGTTCTGATATTATTAATGGTTTCCAACACGTTTTTTAATGCATCAGGCGTATGAGCATAATCTACAATGGCTGTGATTTTTTCATCAGACACCAAATACTGAAAACGACCACTCACACTTTCTAATTCGCTAATGAGTTTTAAATTCTCAACTTTTTCAAGTCCTAATAATTCAGCTGTAGCATAAATTGCTAAAATGTTATAAGCATTAAAACTTCCAATCAATCGTGTCCAAACCTCATTATCATTAAGTTTTAAAAGCAATCCGCTAAATTGATTTTCTAAAATTTGAGCTTTATAATCAGCATACGACTTTAATGCATAGGTGATTTTTCTTGCTTTTGTATTTTGAAGCATTACCAAGCCATTTTTATCATCGACATTTACCAACGCAAAAGACTTAGCTGGCAACTGATCAAAAAACCGTTTTTTCACATCTCTATATTCAGCAAATGTGTTATGATAATCTAGATGATCGTGAGAAAGATTTGTGAAAATACCACCTTCAAAAACCAATCCTTCTGTTCTATTTTGATGAATACCATGCGAACTCACTTCCATAAAGCAAAACTCCACACCTTCATCATTCATTTCACTTAAATACTTGTTTATTGTAAGAGAATCTGGTGTTGTATGTGTAGCTTTAAATTCTTTATCACCAACCATTATCTTTACTGTTGACAATAAACCAACTTTAAAACCAGCCTTTTTAAACAACTGATACAGCAATGTAGAAACCGTTGTTTTTCCATTAGTTCCTGTCACTCCAACAAGCTTTAAATTCCCTGATGGGTTACCGTAATAGTTAGCAGCCATAAACGCCAATGCTTTACTAGCACTATCAACTTCTATGTAAGTGATTCCGTTTTGTAATTGCTCCGGAAGTGCTTCACACACTATAGCTGTAGCTCCTAGCTCTATTGCTTTTTCAATAAAATTATGACCATCAACAACCGAACCTCTAATTGCCACAAACACGTCGTTGGTTTTGATTTGGCGTGAATCAAACTCAATAGCATTCACCTGCACACCTGTACTACCTACAACTGCATTGATGGTTACTTTATACAATATGTCTTTTAACGCTATCACGATGCTTCTAAAACAATTACTTGGTTCTTTTTAAGTTTTATACTCTTGTCTACTGACTGTTTTTTTATAATTCCACTTCCATTAAGTTTCACTTTCACTTCTACATCCATATTCTCTAATAATGCCAATGCATCCATAGCAGACATCCCAACAACATCAGGCATAATGGTTTTGTATTTTTGAGCTAGCTCAAAGTAAGTATCAAAATCACTTTTAGTTTTAGCATCCACTAATTCTAAAGTTTCCACTTCATCAACTAAAGGCGTATCTGTATATATTTTTTGAGCTATTTTTTTAAACACTGGACCTGACACATCTGCTCCATAATATCCAACACTTTTATCAGGCTCATGAATAACAACTATACACGAATACTTTGGATTTTCAGCAGGAAAAAAACCTGCAAAAGAAGATATATAATTGAGTTTATCTTTATTTGCATAGTCTTTTTGACACGTACCAGTTTTACCAGCCATTGAGAAATTAGGCGAGTACAACTTATGACCTGTACCGTGTTCTTTATCGACTACATTTTTAAGCAATTGCTTTACTTTAGAAACCGTTTCCTGAGAACAAATTCTTGGGTTTATGATTTCTTTTTTAAATGGAACAATAGTTTCATCAAACTCTTTTACCTCTTTTAAAAACTGAGGCTTCACCATTTCACCATTATTGGCTATAGCATTATAAAATGTTAGCGTTTGAAGAGGCGTAAATGATACTCCATAACCATAAGCCATCCACTGTAATGCAATACCACTCCATCTTTTCTTATTATCAGGATGTGGAATAATTGGCTCTCCTTCACCTAAAATTGGCAAATCCAACTTTTGATTTAAATTCATTTGATACAAACGCTCAACAAACTTTTTTGGGTTGCTTCTATAATGCTGATCGATTGCAGAAACTATTCCTGTGTTTGAAGACACTTCAAAAGCTTTTCCTATAGAGATTTTACCATAACCTCCACGTTTAGAATCACGAACTTTTTTACCATAAAAACTTAAGATTCCGTTTTTAGTATCCACAACATCACTTGTGTCTATTACCTTATCTTCTAAAGCAGCAGTAAGCGCCATTAGCTTGAATGTTGAACCTGGCTCATGCGACTCCCAAACTGCGTAATTTCTTCTTTCGTAATAATTCCCTTCAGAGTTTCTTCCTAAATTAGCAATTGCTTTTACCTCTCCTGTTTGGGTTTCCATCACCACAACACAACCATGGTCGGCTTTATATTTCTCCAGTTGTTCCAACAACGCATGATGTGCAATATCTTGAATATTAACATCAATAGTTGTATACACATCATACCCATCTTTAGGCTCTGTTTGGTTGTAATCAGTTATTGGTTTCCATTGACCATTACCTATCTTTTGCTTTAACCTATGACCATTAGTACCTTTTAAGTACTCCTCACCATAAGCACCATCAATTCCTGCTCTTGTAACATTTCCATCTTCATCTACGCGCTCATAACCAATAGAACGATGCGCAATTCCACCCATTGGGTGCTCTCGCTTCGTATTCTGCTCAACTATTAAACCACCTTTTATAGCACCAAGTTCTAACAAAGGAAAATTTCTAACTCTTAAATAATCAGAATATCCAATATCTCTCGCTATCAAATAATATCTGTTTTTATTCGCTCTTGCTTTTCTAATTCTTTGTTGATGATATGATGCTGGTTTTCCTGTGAATTTTGCCAGCGAATCGCAAAGCGGTTTTATATATTCTTGAAAGGTTTTGTTTTGAGGCTGTACAGCATCTAAACGAATATCATACTTAGGAATAGATGTCGCCAAAAGACTTCCGTCAGCCGAATACACATTACCTCTGTTAGCAGGAATCTCAACATTTTCAACAGCACGTTTTACTCCAAGATCTCTGTATTTATCACCTTGAATAAACTGAATATCCACTAACTTGTAAACCACAAGAAAGATGAACACAAACATGCATCCTGCAACAAAGTACAACTTGTTTAATATGTCTTTTTCAGTTACTGCCACTAGTTATTCCTGAGCTTTTACTTTTATTTTTTTTGGCGGAATTAATGAAGGCACAATACCTTTTTCTGCCATTTTTGTTACAATTGACGATTCCATTTTAAGCCTCATCAACCTTGAGCGTCCATCAACAAATGCTGAACGCAATTCTTTTACTTCATTATTAAGTTTAGCTATTTCATGTACTTTTTTATCTGCACTATGTGAACTCGCTATCATTATTATAGCCAAGGCAGAAATAAAAATGATAACTCTCCAGTTTTTAAAAGAGTCATCACTTATTAAAAATTTACCTTTCAGAATACCATAAATACCTTTCTTCATAGTTTTTCTGCAATTCTTAATTTTGCGCTTCTTGCTCTGTTATTAATTTTTATTTCTTCTTGTGTTGGCACAATAAGATTTCCTACTTTTTTTAGAGGCACTTCAAAATTCCCAAATACATCTCGTTCTGGCTCACCTTCAAACAAGCCATTTCTTATAAATCGTTTTACCAACCTATCTTCTAACGAGTGATAAGAAATAAAACTTAAACGACCTCCTTTTTTTAGGAGCTCAGGTGTTTGCAACAACAATTCCTTTAACACCTCAATTTCTTGATTCACCTCAATTCGAATTGCCTGATAAATTTGAGCTAGTATTTTATTTTCTCTTTTAGGTTGCAAAAATCGTTTTAACACTAACTTTAATTGTTCACTAGTTTTTATCTCAGCTTTTGAACGCTCTTCAACAATTACTCTTGCCATTGCTGGAGCTTGACGCAATTCTCCATACTGATAAAAAACTTGACGCAATTGCTCCTCTTCATAATCATTTATCACATTGTAAGCCGACAAATGACTATTTTGATTCATTCGCATATCTAATTCCGACTCAAAACGAGTTGAAAAACCTCTTTCAGCAACATCAAATTGATGTGAAGACACACCAAAATCTGCCAAAATCCCATCTACTTGCTTTACACCATAAAATCTCAAAAAACGTTTTATGAATCTGAAATTTTCATTTATTAGTGTAAAACGCTCATCCTCTAAAGCATTAGACAATGCATCCTGATCTTGATCAAAAGCAAACAATTTTCCATCAGGACCCAATTGCTTTAAAATTGCCTTACTGTGACCACCACCACCAAAAGTGACATCCACATAAACACCATCAGGTTTAATATCTAAACCTTCAACTGTCTCATTAAGTAAAACCGGATTATGATATTCCATTGTCATCATCGTCTTGTCCCATTACTTCTTCAGCTAAGTCAGCAAAATCTAAAGCAGCATCATCAATAGCTTGCTCATACTTGTCTTTATCCCAAATCTCAATGATATGTATTGCCGAAGACACCACAATCTCCTTGCTAATTCCAGAGAAAGCAATCAAATCTTTCGGAATTAAAAGTCGACCAGTAGCATCTACCTCAACCATTTTAACTCCTGCCGTAAAGCGTCGTATAAAATCATTATTCTTTTTCTTAAACCTATTGAGTTTATTCACTTTTTGCATCAACAACTCCCACTCACTCATTGGATACAACTCCAAACAAGGCTGAAAAACCGCTCGCTTTAACACGAAACCATTTTGTAACACAGGAGACAACTGCTTTTTTAGGGCAGCAGGAAGCATTAGCCTTCCTTTGGCGTCTACTTTGCACTCGTATGATCCTATTAAAGTGTTCAAAATGATTATTTTATACTTCTAACGAATTCAATTCAAATATATTGAAAATATTACCACATTTTACCACTTTATACCACTTTTGTTAATAATTTTTTTATTTTAACAACAATTAAGCGCCAAAACAGATTGTAGTTATTTAAAAATCAGAGGTTTATTTTTTTATAAAGACACATTGATTAAATTGTGAAAAACTCTATGAAAAACAATTTTTTACTAAGGGGTAAAAAAGGGAGTATTTATCAATGAAATAACTATATTTGTTTAAAATGACATCACTAACTAATACATGAAACACCTTTTAAAAACAGAAAAAAATTACAGTTATATTGAAGTAGGAGAAGGCACGCCAATAATTGTTTTACATGGTTTAATGGGAGGGTTGAGTAATTTTGACGCTGTTACAAATTACTACAGTACAAAAGGTTACAAAGTCATTATTCCTGAGTTACCAATCTACACCATGTCATTACTAAAAACCAATGTAAAAAGTTTTGCAAACTACCTACATGATTTTATTGAGTTTAAAGAGCTAGATAACGTTATCTTGTTAGGAAATTCTCTTGGTGGTCATATTGGTTTATACCATACTAAAATGTATCCTGAAAAGGTTAAAGCATTAGTAATTACAGGAAGTTCTGGACTATATGAAAGTGCAATGGGAAGTGGTTACACCAAGCGAAGTGACTATGAAGTTATCAAGAAAAAAGCCCAAGATGTATTTTACGACCCAGCAGTTGCTACCAAAGAAATAGTTGATGAAGTTTACGAAACTGTAAACGACAGAAACAAGCTTATAAAAACATTGGCAATTGCTAAAAGTGCAATACGACACAATATGGCAAAAGACCTTCCTAAAATGCAAACACCAACTTGTATTATTTGGGGAAAAAACGATACTGTTACTCCACCTGAAGTTGCTGATGAATTCCATAGTTTATTACCTGATTCTGATTTATTTTGGATTGATAAATGTGGACACGCAGCTATGATGGAACACCCTGAAGAGTTCAATTTGATTTTAGAAAAATGGCTTTCTGCCAGAAACTTTTAAAACATGTTAATTAAAACAGCAGAGTTTGTAATAAGCAATTCTGAAGTTACAAAATGCCCAAAAGACATATTGCCTGAATATGCTTTTATTGGTAGAAGTAACGTTGGAAAATCCTCGCTAATTAACATGCTCACCAACCATAAGAATTTAGCAAAAACCTCTGGAAAACCAGGAAAAACTCAACTAATTAATCATTTTTTGATTAATAAAAACTGGTTTTTGGTGGATTTACCAGGTTATGGTTATGCAAGAGTCTCTAAGACTGCTAAAAAGAAATTTCAAAAATTCATTACCAATTATTTTGAACAACGTCAACAACTCGTATCTGCATTTGTTCTTGTTGATATTAGACATAATCCTCAAAACATAGATTTAGAATTTATGGAGTGGTTGGGAGAACACGGAATCCCCTTTTCTATTATTTTCACAAAAGCTGACAAACTGAAACCTAAAGCTATTGAACGAAATATTTCAGAATACGAAATGGAAATGCTTAAAACTTGGGAAGAAATGCCTAATTACTTTGTAACCTCTTCAAGTAAAGCCATAGGTAGAGAGGACGTTTTACAGTTTATTGACGACACGAATAAAGAAATTAACGCTTTAAGAAACTAATAGTTTTAATTTTTTACATCCAATGCATCTCTAAGTGAATTACCTATAAGCATAAAAGCCATTACCAAAATCATAATACACAAACCAGGAATTATTGCTAAATAAGGTTTTCCTAGTATAATATAGTTATAATGATCTTTTATCATTGCTCCCCAACTTGCCATTGGTGGTTGCGCTCCAATACCTAAAAAGCTCAATCCACTTTCAATTAAAATTGCAGCTGCAAAATTTGCTGCTGATATAACAATAATTGGAGCCATAATATTGGGTAATATGTGTCTGGTAACAATTCTAAAATCGGTATAACCTAAAGCTTTAGCAGCAGTAACATACTGCATTTCCTTTACACTTATAACTTGTCCTCTCACTACTCTAGCAACTTCAACCCACATAGTAAGTCCTACTGCTATAAACACTTGCCAAAACCCTTTATCTAAAGCCAATATAATAGCAATAACCAAAAGTAATGTTGGAATAGACCAGGTTACATTAATAATAAACATAACTATTGTATCAACTACTCCACCAAAGTATCCAGCTAAACTTCCCATAAAGATTCCAACTACTAAAGAAATAAATACAGCTATAAAACCAATAAAAAACGAAATTCGAGAACCTATTAATACTCTACTTAATAAATCCCTTCCGTATTTATCAGTACCAAACAAAAATGTACGTTCTTTTATAAAGGGTTTAAAATCTTGGTTTGGAAAAGTACTTAGGGCAATTTCTTTTTCTACACCTATTAATCCATCAGAGGCATATTCGGCATATACTAATTTATCATTATCAGCTTTAAATTCTGAAATTGGGATTTCGGTATCTGTATTTTTTTCACCATAAAATATTTTTGACAGGAAAGATTGATCATTATTAATTTCTGACGGAATGGTGAGAATATTCACTTTAAAACCAGGTTTTTTAGAGTGAATTGTTAAATGCATTTGATTTGCATTTTGAGAATTATCTGGTGCTAAAACATAGGCAAAAACAGACACTAACCCAATGGCAACAATGAGCCAAAAACTTAAAACGCCCCAAAAGTTCTTTTTAAACTTTTGGAGCGCTAATTGTGTTAATGAGTTACTGTTTTTACTCATTTATTTTAATCTTTTACTGCAGCTACTTTTGTTTTAACACCATAGGTCATTTTAAGATCGTTTAAAACATTTAAAGCCTCTTCAATATACACATCCTTACTTAAATTTTGGTGCCAACGCTCACGCTTTTGTTTTAAAACAGAGTCTTGCTCCATTAATTTAATTTCATAAGGCAATGAATTAAATGTAAGATTAGTTTTGTAATCTGCTATTTTTTCAAAACGTTTCGCCTCTTCTTCATTAGTATTTAAACGCTCTTTGTATTTTTTATAGTTAAGAGAAAAGTTTTCTGTTTCTCTAATAGTATTAATCCATTTAGCATTTTCATCAATTAACTTTAACTGATCACTATTAGCCATACGCTCTCTACTTTTTGAAATTGTAGTTTCATAATCGTAATAGTTCTCCCAAAGGTCATAATCAGCAGCATCAATTTTATCCCATTCTAAAGGACTGTCATACGTTCTTTCACCAATACCAATATACTTATAACGGTCTGGAACTACAATATCACTCTTTACTCCTTCCAACTGCGTTGAACCACCATTAATTCTGTAGAATTTTTGAGTCGTGAACTTTAACGCTCCCATATCTCCATTGGAATTATTTCTCACCATTCTATTAAGGTCTAGTACATTTTGCACTGTTCCTTTACCATAGGTTTGTTTACTTCCAATAACTATTGCTCTTTTATAATCTTGCATTGCAGCAGCTAAAATTTCAGATGCTGAAGCAGAAAGTTCGTTAACCAATATTACTAACGGTCCATCCCAAACAATAGACATATCTCTATCCTTTAAAACTTCTTTTGGCTCACCTGTAGTTTTAACTTGAACTATTGGACCATCTTTAATAAACAATCCTGCCATATCTACAACCGTTTGAAGCGATCCTCCTCCATTATCTCTAAGATCTAACACAAGACCTTCCATACCTTGTTGCTTTAATCTTATGATTTCTTGTTTTACATCTGAAGCCGCATTTCTTTTATTGTAATCGTCAAAATCAACATAAAACTTAGGTAAATTGATAACTCCAAATGTTTTGTTGTCTTTAATTACTGTTGAAGATTTTGCATAAGTTTCTTCCAGTTCAACAATATCTCTAGTAATTGTAATGTCTTCTATTGTACCATCAACTTTTTTCAAAGTTAAGGTTACATCAGTACCTTTTGGTCCTTTTATGAATTTGATAGCATCGTCTAAACGCATACCAACAACACTTACAGCCTCTTCTTCATCTTCTTGCTTTACTTTCATTATTTGGTCTCCTACCTGAAGTTCGTTTTGTCTCCAAGCTGGACCACCACTGATAATTTCGTTAACCAAAATAGCATCCATTTTCTTTTGAAGTCTTGCTCCAATACCTTCAAAATTACCAGACATATCTACATCAAAACGATCTTTATCTTCTGGTGCAAAATAAAACGTATGTGGATCATACTCCTCAACAATTGCATTGATATACACTGAAAACCAATCTTTACGTTGCCTTTCACCTATAAAGGCGTACAGTTCATTTAAAGAGTTTAACGTTGCTTCTCTAGCTTCTTCTTCTAGTTGTTTTTCAGTTTTTACTGTATTTGCAGCATCACTATTTTCATCAAATGCCATTTCTGGATCTTTATTTTTAGACCCACGTTCTTGCTGCACTAATAAATCATCATAATTAGCTATAGTTGAAAACTTAAGCTGTTGTCTCCAACGCTCTTTCATTTCTTTTTTAGATGTCACATAAGGCATTGAATCATAATCGGTAGAAAAATCTTCGTCCACATTGAAGTCAAAAGGTTTTGACAGCACTTCTTTGTAGATTTCTTTAGACTCTTCCATACGCTTTAATAGTCTTTCATGAGTTAAATTAAAGAACGTTAAATCGTATTCTTTAATCTGATCATCAATACTATTTCTATAAGCACTGAATTCCTCAATATCCGACTCATAAAAATAACGCTTTAATGGATCTAATTGCTTTATATAATCATCAAACACTAATCCTGAAAAATCATCATCTACGTCAACTGGACTGAAATGACCTTCATTTAAAACATAACTAATAAGTTGAATAAGTAATTTATCTTTGTTAGGGTCTTCAAAGGTTTTTGAGGTAAAACTACAAGAAGCAAATGCAAGTAGTAAAACCAAAAGCAAAATTTTATAGTTCCTTTTCATAATATCTTTCATATTTATACTTTAACTGTATATAACTACAAAAATTAAGTTATATTTTTCACTAAAATAAAAGAAAAAACCGTGCCAATAAAATATAGCCCTACTAATTTTTTGTTAAACCTAACATAACAGGTAATTGAAGGGTTTTATTTATTTTAGCAGCTAACAAACAACAATATATTTTATGGCAAAAAGACCTCTTATTTTAGTTACAAACGACGATGGCATAACTGCTCCAGGAATTAGAACTTTAATTGAAGTTATGAATAGCATTGGAGACGTTATTGTTGTAGCTCCTGATAGTCCTCAAAGCGGAATGGGACACGCAATTACTATTAATTCAACACTGTTTGTAGAAGAGATAAAAATTGACGAAGGTAAACAAAGAGAATACAGTTGTTCTGGTACACCTGCCGACTGTGTAAAACTTGCTATAAATGAAATTTTTGACCGCAAACCAGACCTTTGTGTTTCAGGTATAAACCATGGTTCAAACTCATCTATAAATGTTATCTATTCAGGAACAATGAGTGCAGCTATTGAAGCTGGTATTGAAGGCATTCCTGCTATAGGGTTTTCACTTTTAGATTACAATTGGAACGCTAATTTTAAAGCCACAAAATCCTTTGTAAAAACTATTGCTGAAAATGTTTTAAAAGAAGGTTTGCCAAAAGGAGTGGTTTTAAATGTAAATCTTCCTAATCTTCCCAAAAAAGATATAAAAGGCATAAAAGTATGCCGACAAGCTAAAGCGAATTGGGAAGAAGAATTTGACAAACGTAAAAACCCACAAGGTCGAGAATATTACTGGTTAACAGGTAAATTTGTTAACTTAGACAAAGGTGAAGATACTGATGAATGGGCTTTAAAAAACGGTTATGTTTCAGTAGTACCAATACAATTTGATTTGACAGCCCATCATTGCATACAAAACTTAAACACATGGAAATTGAATGGTTAAAAAGGAAGTTTTTATTGGATTTATTGTTGGATTAATTGCTAATTTTATGGGTTTAATATTAGCAGTCTATCTTTTTGGAAATGGCGATGATATTGAAACTACTATTAGGCAATCCTTAGCGGAAGGTTTTTTTAGTAAATTAGTAAGTATAGGAGCTATTTTAAATTTAGGTGCGTTTTTTATTTTCATAAAAAAGAAACAAGATTATAGAGCTAGAGGTGTGCTTTTAGCTACGGTTTTAATAGCTGTATTTACATTTTTGGTAAAGTATTTATAGATGAAGTATTACATAATTGCAGGAGAAGCGTCAGGTGATTTACATGGCTCAAACCTTATGAAAGCATTACAAAAAATTGATGTAAATGCTGAATTTAGGTTTTGGGGAGGCGACCTCATGCAAGCTGTAAACAACTCTCTGGTAAAACACTACAAGGATTTAGCCTTTATGGGTTTTATTGAAGTGGTTATGAATTTAAGAACCATAACCAAAAACTTAGCATTTTGCAAAAAGGATATTGAACAATACAATCCTGATACTATCATTTTTATTGATTATCCTGGTTTTAATTTACGCATTGCTAAATGGGCAAAACAAAAAAGCTACAAAACACATTACTATATTTCCCCACAAATTTGGGCTTGGAAAGAAAATCGTATTAAGGATATAAAACGAGATGTCGACCACATGCATGTTATTCTTCCTTTTGAAAAAGAATTTTATGAAGACAAGCATAATTATCCTGTGAACTTTGTTGGTCATCCATTAATTGACGCTATTGGAGCACGACAACAAGTTGATGAATATAGTTTTAGAGCAGAACATGAGCTCAACAAAAAACCTATTATTGCTTTACTACCAGGAAGCCGAAAGCAGGAAATTAAAAAGATGTTATCGGTTATGCTTAGTGTTGTTGACGATTTTCCTGGTTATCAGTTTGTAATTGCCGGAGCACCAAGTCAAGATTATAGTTTTTATGAGCCTTTTATCACAAATAACAACGTAAGTTTTATTAGCAACCGAACTTATGATTTACTCAGTGTATCCTACGCTGCATTAGTAACTTCTGGCACTGCAACTTTAGAAACTGCATTATTTAAAGTTCCTGAAGTAGTATGCTACAAAGGAAGTTGGTTATCTTACCAAATAGGAAAACGATTGGTAAAACATATTAAATACATCTCATTGGTAAACCTTATTATGGACAAAGAAGTAGTTACCGAATTGATTCAGGATGATTTTAACACCAAACGTTTAAAGCAAGAATTAAAAATTATTCTAGACGATTATCAACGTGTGAAATTTTTCTTGAACTACTATGATTTAGAAAAAAAATTAGGAGGCAAAGGCGCAAGTAATAAAACTGCTGAATTGATTTTTAAAAGCTTAAATTAAAACAGGTTTGTTGATAAGAGTTTTCATAACTATTCAAAAGCCTTCCCAAACTAATAATTTATTGTTTTTATTTTGTTTCAATTCTTAATTTTAGTCACAAATTCAATACATGAAAAACTTTACTATACTGCTACTAGCGCTTATCTGTTTGAATAGTTGTAAATCCTCAAAAAAAGCCAAAAGCTCACATAAAACCACTGCCAAAACCGAAAAAAGGGCAACTAACACAACATCAAATGCACTTGCTGAAAGTATCGTAGACTATGCTAAACAATTTGATGGTGTTCGCTACAAATATGGTGGAACTACCAAAAAGGGAATGGATTGCTCTGGACTGGTAATGACAGCTTTTAAGAGTGAAAATATTATGCTACCTAGGACAACCTCAGACCTTTCGGTTACAGGAGATTGGATAGACCTTAAAGAAGTTCAAAAAGGAGATTTAATGTTTTTCGCAACAAGAAAAAATAGCCGAAAAGTTAATCATGTTGGCATAGTTACTTTTGCTAGCGAAGGCAATGTAGAGTTTATTCATGCTTCGACAAGTGCAGGAGTGATTATATCGTCGTTAGCTGAACGGTATTGGTATTTTGCATTCGTACAAGCGCGAAGAGTATTGTAAACCATTATTTTTTAGTAACTTAGACTATGAAGTTACTAAATTTTACTCTTATAAAATTAACGCTTTGTTTAGTTATCGGGATTTATATAGGTTATTATATTACAATTCCATTACAACTATCATTATATACTAGTCTTAGTTTAATCTGTCTTTTATTTTTATGCTTTCTCTATCTTAAAAACAAGTTTAAAAACTCCATTTGGTTTGGACTAATTACTTTTATTACTACGATAAGTATAGGTGTGTTAACTCATAACCTTCATGATGAAAAACATTTTTTTAATCACTACACCAAAGTAGTGAATATAGATGAATCGGCTTCAAAAGAAATTACATTTAAAATACGAAAACAACTAAAACCAGGGAACTACTACAATAAATACATCATTGACATTTTAAAGGTTGACTCAACTATTGTTAATGGAAAATCTTTATTAAACATTGAAAAAGATTCTACTTTAAAACGCTTAAAAACCGATGATATTTATATCACATACTCTCCTATAAAAGATTTGATTAACCCTCTAAATCCAAATCAATTCAATTATAAAAACTATTTAGAGAAGCAATATATCTATCATCAAATTTTCACCAATCAACAGTCCATTTATAAAACAAAGTCCAAGAGCAATACTATTTTTGGTTATGCAGCAGCACTTAGAAATACTATAAATGCAAAATTGAAAACATACAACTTCGCTCCTGATGAACTCGCAATTATAAATGCTTTACTTTTAGGACAACGACAAGATATAAGCGAAGACGTTTACAACAACTACACCAATGCTGGAGCAATACACATTCTTGCTGTTTCTGGACTTCATGTTGGCATTATATTACTCTTACTAAATGTTTTATTAAAACCTTTAGAACGTCTTAAACATGGTAAACCAATCAAAATACTGTGCATACTCCTTCTGCTTTGGAGCTTTGCCATTATAGCAGGATTATCAGCATCAGTTACTAGAGCTGTAACCATGTTTAGCATTGTTGCCATTGCTATAAACTGGAAGCGACCAACAAACATTTACAACACACTAGCCATATCTATTTTTATATTGCTACTCATCAAACCTATGTTTTTATTTGATGTTGGGTTTCAACTTAGTTATCTAGCAGTTATTGCTATTGTTACGTTTCAGCCTATACTTTACAAACTATGGTCAACTAAAATAAAGCCGCTGGACTATTTTTGGCAAATTTTCACAGTTACAGTAAGTGCGCAATTTGGAATCATACCTGTGAGTCTTTATTACTTTCATCAGTTTCCTAGTTTATTTTTTATTTCAAACCTTGCTATAATTCCTTTTTTAGGATTGATTTTAGGTCTAGGTATTCTAGTCATTGTTTTAGCAGTTTTAAATAGCCTTCCTGAATTTCTTGCTAATTTTTTTGGAAGTACAATTAATGCAATGAATTTAATTGTTGCTTGGGTATCCAAACAAGAAACATTTTTATTTAGAGATATCCCTTTTAGTTTAGCTCATGTTTTAAGCAGTTACTTAATTGTTGTTTCAATTTTTGTACTTAATAAGAAAAGGAACTTTAAGAGTTTAACTTTCATGCTTATCACTATTATGGTATTTCAAGGTGTTTTGATTTATACAAAATATGAGACATCTAATAAACAATTTATCGTATTTCATAAAAGCAGATACAGTTTGATTACTGAAAAATCTAATAGAAATATGATAGTTTATCATAACCTAGACAGTACAAGTTTTAAAAATGATAAAGTCATTAAAAACTACAGAGTTGGCAATTTTATTGAAAGTTTTAAAACAGACTCACTGAAATCTATCTATAAAGTTCAAAACAAAATGGTATTAGTAGTAGATAGTTTGGGTGTTTACAATGTTACAGTGTTTAAGCCTAATTATGTATTACTTCGTAACTCTCCTAAGATTAATTTGCAACGTTTGATAGACTCTATTCAACCAGAGGTCATTATTGCTGATGGTAGCAATTACAAATCTTACATTAAACGATGGAAAGCAACGTGCTTAAAACAAAAACTCCCTTTCCATCAAACTAGTGAAAAGGGAGCGTTTATTATTGAATAGTATTTTTAACCTTGAAACTTTGGTTCAAATGCAGTGTAATACGCATTGAAATCCTCTTGAGAGGTCATGTTCTTGTGTTCATCGTTTTTGAAGAGTTTTAAGTACAACTCTATTTGTTGAGGCTTTTGATAACCTCTTAAAGGCGTAAGCACTTTTCCTTCTTCATCAAAAAACACGATAGTAGGATATGCACTTACTTTTAAATGCCTTGTTAACTCATGAACTCCATTTCTACGATTTGCCAATTCTGGCTTGTAGCTTTTATTAGTAAATGTTTTGCCTTCATAAGTAACCTTATCATTTCCTTCGGCATTAAACTTAACAGCATAGTAATGCTCGTTTACATAATCTGCCACATCTTTATTTTGAAATGTGTTTCGGTCTAACATTTTACATGGACCACACCAATTTGTATACACGTCCATCATAATTTTTTTAGGTTTTTCTTTTTGAAGTTTCAGAGCTTCTTCAAAAGTCACCCAATTAATCTCCTGAGCTACACTACTAACTGTAGTTAATAATGCAAATACTAATAAATATCTAAGTTTTTTCATAATCTCATTTGTTGCAAAAGTTATTCCGAACTTACAAAAAATGCTCCAAAAGAGGAGCATTTTACGTTTATTTTAACGAATTACTCGATTATCTCACTTCGTGCATTAACTTTTTAAGTAAAGGATTTAATAGCATTGCGAGTAAACCAAATCCTGCAGGAACAAGAGTAAATATTAAAAAGAATGTAGACAAACTGTATTGCTCAGTAATTTTATCAATCATTCCTCCCATAGTCCCAGCAGCTTTTTGACCTATAGCAATAGCTAGATACCAAATACCAAACATAAACCCAATCATTCTAGCTGGTACTAGTTTACTTAAGTAAGATAAGCCCACTGGCGAAATACACAACTCTCCCATAGTGTGGAATAGGTAAGCAAATATTAAAAACACCATACTAACAGATGCTGTTTTAGCACCTTGAGGAATTCCTAAAGTACCAAAAACTAACACTCCAAAACCTAACCCTAATAACATTAAACCAATACCATATTTCATAGCAGCACTTGGGTTGTATTTACTTTCCCACCACTTTGAAAATAATGGTGCTAACGTAATAATAAAGAAAGAATTTAAAATTCCAAACCATGATGCACCAACTTCAGTAGCATCTTTACTGAATTCATTATTTATTTTATAAAACACTACATACCATAAAAACACAAAAGTAGCAGCTAACACTATATTAGATAAAGCAATTTTAGAAAATGTCTTTTTAAACAACAAGTATAACACCCAAGTAATGATTGCAAGCGGTACAACTGTAAGAATTGAGTCTATTATTTTAAACACAGTTGCAGAGTTTCCTGTTAAAGCACGAGCAGTATAATCTCTAGCAAAAAGAGTCATAGAACCTAAGGACTGTTCAAACGCTGCAAAGAAAATAACTGTAAATACACCACATATGGAAACAGCAATAATTTTATCTCTAACTATTGGTGTATATCGTATAATCCTACTGATAATTAGAATTAAAAACAAAATCAATGCTAAAACAATAACAACACTTGAGCCATCAAATGGACCAATATTAAAGTTAAGCATATTAATATTCCCTATTTTAGACATAGGATCATTAAATAAGTACAGCAAACCTCCAATTGACGATAATGCAATGAGTATTAAATCAAAGCTTTTAAAAGGGTTTAATTTATCTTTTACAGGTGCTGTAACATTATGTTCTTTTGGACTTTCCTCATTAATGTTTTGAGGCAACTCAACTTCATGAACTTTTGTAGGTTTAGCTCCTATAGCACCAAACAAATCTTTAGCTAACCAAAATTGAATTAATCCACCAAGCATAAAAATACCTGCAAGACCAAAACCATAACTCCAACCAACGTTTTCAGCTAAATAACCGCAAAGCATCATTCCAAAGAAAGCGCCTGCATTAACACCCATATAGTAAATAGTGTAAGCACCATCTTTTTTGGATTCCTTTCCTCTATACATTTCAGAAATCATAGAAGTCATATTAGGCTTAAAAAAACCTGTACCAATTACCAATAATGCTAATCCTAAGTATAAAGACCAAGTCGTTTCAAAAACCATTGCTGCATGACCCAACATCATAATAAAACATCCTATGATAACTGCTCCTTTATAACCTGTGTATTTATCGGCTAACCATCCTCCTACAATTGGCGTTAAGTATAGTAATGAAGAATAGGTACCTATCAGCGCCAAAGCGTTTTCACGAGACCACTCCCATCCAGGATTATCACTTAAAAAGGGAGCTGTTAAAAACAGCACTAAAAGTATTTTCATTCCATAAAATGAAAAACGTTCCCACATTTCGGTAAAGAAAATAACAAATAATCCAGCAGGATGACCAATAACCTTGTCTTTAAACAGATTTTCAATATCAGTATTCATAGTGTTAGTTTTAGTTAAAAAAAGAGAAACCCTTGCTTGTACAAATTAGCAAGGGTTTTATATTTAATATTAAGTTAGTTTGCTTCAGAATCAGCTAATTCAAAACCTTCAGTTTCGTCACTTGAGATTTCACGCTCGTTATCTTCAGCTCCATGTGTAAGACGTTTTAGAGGTTTAAGTAACAAAATTACAAGTAAACCAAATAGAACAGTAAAAATTGTAATTCCTGAGAAGATTGCATATTCACCAAATTCTGATGCAGATTCTCCAATAACTCCTGCCACTTTATTACCTAATCCTGTTGCTGCAAAATAAACTC
This sequence comes from Meridianimaribacter flavus, assembly GCF_004366715.1. Lineage (GTDB taxonomy): Bacteria > Bacteroidota > Bacteroidia > Flavobacteriales > Flavobacteriaceae > Gaetbulibacter_B > Gaetbulibacter_B jejuensis. Next base: position 612,008 of record NZ_SOQZ01000001.1, on the reverse strand, counting down.
CCATCATTAATGAGGCATATTTTACAGGTGCTAATTTTGTAATAAACGATAAGGCTACAGGCGAAGAACATAACTCTCCAATAGTATGGAATAAATAAGCCAAAACAAGCCATTGCATTCCTGAGCTACCATTAGCATTGTACTCTGAAGCTGCAAAAATCATGAATACAAAACCTAATCCCATAATCATTGTACCAACAGCCATTTTAAATAATGACGAAGCCTCTTTACCTTTTAATTTTCTTTTTGCCCAATATCCTGCAACAATGGTTGCAAATATGATAATAAATCCTGCATTTAAACCTTGGAACCATGTTGCTGGAATATCCCATCCAAATAAAGTTCTATCGGTTTTGGTTTTGGTGTAAATACTCATTAATCCACCTGCTTGCTCAAACGCTCCCCAAAACACAATAACAATTAGGAATGATAATAATAAAACCAAATACCTATCTCTTGATACTTGTGTTTCTAAGTTTTTATATATCATCATCATTACACCTGCTACTAAAGCAATAAATATGTATAAGGCTGTATAACCCCAACTATCAATACCATCATAGCTAAACCCTGCATAAAACGCATAACCTATTATAAGCAAAACAATTACAAGGTTCAATGGAGACTTCATTAAATCACCAAATAACTTACCTAATGAAACATCAGTTTTCTTATCCTCTTCGGTTGGCTTATTCCCAACGTTAATCAAAAACTTTTGACCATACATGTAAACCATTAACCCAAACAACATTGCAATTCCTGCTAATCCAAAACCGTAATGCCATCCTATTTTTTCACCTACATATCCAACTATAAATGTTGCTAAAAGTGACCCTAAATTAATACCAATATAAAAAATACTAAATCCTTTATCTCTTCTAATGTCTCCTTGTTTATACAGGCCTCCTACCATTGTAGAAATATTAGGTTTTAAGAGTCCGACTCCTAAGACAATTAAGCCTAAACCAGTATAAAAAGCCCACATAGGCTCAAAAGCAAGAATACCATGACCAGCTACTAAAATTAGTGCTCCATAAAGAACCGCCTTCTTTTGTCCTAAAAACTTATCTGCAATCATACCACCAGGTATGGACATTACATAAACCAACATGGTGTACCAACCATAAAGCATTATAGATTCAGAATCTAACCATCCTAGACCTGGATTATCTGCTGTTGTTTTTTCTACCAAGTATAGTGTTAATAACGCTCGCATTCCGTAATAAGAAAAACGTTCCCACATTTCAGTAAAAAACAAAATGTATAATCCTACTGGATGTCCCCAAAGTTCTCTTTGGTGTGGCTTTAGTGTTGTAGCTGACATGAAATTTATTATTAGTTAGTAATTTATTGATTTTTAAAAGGTAACACACCTTTATTTTTGCTTTTAAGGAACCGCCTTAAATTTTTAGCAAAATGATGTCAAGTTTACTAAAAATTATGCAAAAAACCGTAACTATTAACAGTTAAATGTGCAATATTACGCTTGGCAAAGTATTTTAAACACAAGAATAGTATCTTTGTAGACATAAATAAAAATTAATGAGCAAAACTATTTCTGGGTTTTCAAAACTATCTAAATCCAAAAAAATCGACTGGATTGTAGACACTTATTTTTCTAATAAAGAAGCTGCCAAAACTGTATTAAAACAATATTGGAATTCTAACGAGAAGCTACAACAACTTCATGATGAATTCATTGAAAACACAATCACCAACTACTATTTGCCTTTAGGAGTTGCTCCCAATTTTTTAATTAACGACAAAACTTACACTATTCCAATGGCTATTGAAGAGAGCTCAGTAGTTGCAGCTGCTAGTAAAGCTGCTAAGTTTTGGTCAGATCGTGGTGGTTTTAAAGCTGAAGTTATTTCAACCACTAAAATAGGACAAGTTCATTTTATTTTTAATGGCGATACTGAAAAACTCAAGTCTTTTTTTAATTCTACAAAGTCAAAACTTATTGAAGACACTCATGCAATCACCAAAAACATGCAAGCACGTGGTGGAGGTATTCTAGATATTGAGCTACGTGACAAAACCAATGCTATTGAAGGCTACTATCAACTGCATGCAACCTTTGAAACGCTTGATGCTATGGGAGCAAACTTTATTAACTCTTGTTTAGAGCAGTTTGCTAAAACTTTAAAAACTGAAGCTGAAAGTAAGCTTGACAATTCCATAGAAATTGTAATGAGCATTTTGTCTAATTATGTACCTGATTGCTTGGTAAAAGCCGAAGTAAGTTGTCCTGTTAATGCCTTAAGTGATGACAACTCTATTACAGGCGAGGACTTTGCTAATAAGTTTTTACAAGCTGTAAATATAGCTGAAGTTGAACCTTACAGAGCTGTAACTCACAACAAAGGCATTATGAATGGTATTGATGCTGTTGTTTTGGCTACTGGTAATGATTTTAGAGCTGTTGAAGCGGGAGTTCATGCGTATGCCTCTAGAAACGGAGTATATAGTAGTCTTACACATGCTGAAGTAAAAGATGGCATCTTCAAGTTTTGGATTGAAATTCCTCTAGCACTTGGAACTGTTGGAGGACTTACAAGTTTACATCCATTAGTGAAACTTTCTTTAGAAATGTTAAACAAACCATCAGCTAAAGAGCTAATGCAAATAGTTGCTGTTGCTGGATTAGCGCAAAACTTTGCCGCAATACGCTCACTGGTAACTACAGGAATTCAACAAGGTCACATGAAAATGCACTTGATGAATATTTTAAATCAGTTTGAAGCTACTTTAGAAGAAAAAGAACAACTTGTTGAGCATTTTAAGTCCAATACCATAACACATAGTGCAGTAATTGAAGCTATTGAAAACTTAAGACGTTAATGCAAACTTTTTTTAGTAACGGAAAATTATTATTAACTGCAGAATATGTAGTATTGGATGGAGCTTTATCATTAGCTATTCCAACCGATTTTGGTCAATCAATGGTTGTTGAACCTATTAATGAGTCTAAAATTATTTGGAAAAGTTTTGATGAAACTGGAGCTATTTGGTTTGAAGAGGTGTTTCTTTTAAATAACCTTTCTAGTAGCGATTACGACAACCCATTTTCAAAGCGACTAATTGAAATATTTAATGCTGTAAAACAACTTAACCCAAACTTTTTTGAAAATTCTAACGGCTTTGAAATTGCAACGCTATTGGATTTCCCAAGACATTGGGGACTTGGAACCTCTTCAACTTTAATTAACAATATTGCTAATTGGGTAAATGTAGATGCTTACAGACTATTAGAGCTTACTTTTGGCGGAAGTGGTTATGATATTGCTTGTGCGCAACATAGTTCTCCATTAACCTATCAACTTCAACCTAACAAGAGCAAAACAATTAACACAGTTGAATTTAACCCAGGCTTTAAAGAGCAACTCTATTTCGTTTACCTTAACAAAAAACAAAATAGTAGAGATGGTATTGCGCAATACAAGTCTAACTCAACAAATATTAGTGCTTCTATTTCTGAAATAAATGCTATTACTTTAGCTTGTATTTCTTGCGAAACGTTAACAGAATTCAACAAGCTCATTACAACTCACGAAAGTATTATAAGCAAACTCATAAAACAAGAACCTGTAAAACACACTCTTTTTAGCGACTTTAACGGAAGTGTAAAAAGTCTTGGTGCTTGGGGAGGTGATTTTGTTTTAGCAACATCAGAGACTAACCCAAGCCCTTATTTTAAAGACAAAGGTTTTGATGTAATACTTCCTTATTCTGAAATGGTTATTTAAACACATAAAAAAAACTCCACTTTTCAGTGGAGTTTTTATTTTATTATGTGACTTTCTTATTAGTAGAAATTCGCTCTGTTATCTTCGATATCACTAGCTTCTTTAAGTGCATTGTATGCTTTAGTTAACACACTGCTTCCTCTTGTAGCACTTAATCTGTTAGCGATTGGTTGGTAGTTATCTAGTTTAGATGCAGGAGTTGCTTTAGTAACTTCAACTACATATACACCTTTAACACCATCAATTGGCTTTGAAATTTCGCCTTCTTTCATTCCAAAAGCTACACCTACTACCTTAGGCTCACGTCCAGCACCTGAAATTGTTGGGCTTTTCATTGTTACTGCTGTTGCAGTTAAAGCTGCTACTTTATTAGCTTTTGCGATTTCGTCTATAGTAGTACCAGAAATTTTATCTTTAATCATTTTAGCTTTCTTCTCATTTCTGATTTTGCTAATTGCTGTAGCAGAAGCGTTTTCAGGGGACATTAATCCTGCTTCGTTTTTCTTAACCACTTGTACAACTGCATAACCTCCTCCAGGAACTGTAAATCTTTTGTAGTCACCTACTTTAGTTTCTCCTTCAAAAGCCCAACGAACAATAGCTCTTTGACTTCCTAATCCTGGTATATTTTCATCTAAAACTTTAAAACTTACAGGTTTTACTTGGTAGTTGTTTTCTTTAGCTACTTCTTGGAAATCTCCATCTTGAAGTGCTATTTCAAATTTAGATGCTGTGTTAAATACTTCGTCAATTGTTTTTTCAGAAGGCTCTATAGCTCTTGAAACTGTAGCTACTTTAACAGCTTTACTTTTATTCTTTTGGTCTAAAATTTCAATAACGTGGTATCCAAAAGATGTTTTAACTACGTCGATATCTCCTACTTTATTATCAAAAGAGAATGCTTTAAACTCAGGAGCAAAAGAATCGTTGTATCCAAACTCTATTTCTCCTTGTTTTTCATTACTAACTGTATCAGAAGATAAATCTAACAGGTCAACAAACTTACTTTGCTTAGACTTGATAACAGATAAAATACTATCCGCTTTTGCTTTTGCTTGAGCATCTGTAGTCGTGATTGTAGGATCAACTCTTGTTGCTCCCATGTGAGGAATTAAGATATGACGTACTTTAACTGAGTCTGCCATTTGAGTTTCAGCTACCAACTTGCTTAAGCTGTAGTATCCATTTTCTTTATAAGGACCATAAAACTCTCCTACTTCTAATTTAAAGATACTATCAGCAATTGATGCAGGTAACGCAGACTTGAATAAAAACTTATCGTTGTATTTTATATCCGAATTTGAGTTTACAAACTCTGCTACATCTTTAGTGTTTTTAAACCCTAAAATAGTTTCGTTTAGCTTACTTACTTTATTAAACTCTACTCTATCTTCTAATAGATTAGTTAAACTGTTTTTGATTTCATTTTCATCTTCAACAGTAGCAACTTCATCAAATTGAACATAAACAATATCTCTACTTGCTTCTACTTCATACTCACTTTTATGCTCGTTGATGTATTTTGAAATGTCAGATTTTGTTACTTCTACTAAAGAATCGGCAATTGAAGTGTAAGGAATATTTACAAACTTTAAATCTACTGTTTCATTCTCCATTAAGTATTCAGTCTCAGCTTCAGCTAAAGTAGTTACAACTCCAGCTCTAATCATATTGAAGTATGTTTGCTCTTTAGCTCTATTAGCTATAGAAGCTTCGTTAGTTACCCACTCGTTATAATTAAGTTGGAAGTTTCCTAATGGAGCTCTGTTTTGCTCATTATTTTGAATTGCTTTTAAGTTTGCTATAAACTCGTTAAGCTTATTTTCGTCAAAAATACCAGCTTCGTTGTTAAACTCAGGATAGCTAGAAAAACTAGTTTTTAACAACTCTCTCATTTGGTCTTTCTCAACAGATAAACCTAATTCTTCAAACTGTGAACTTAAAACTGCTTTTCTTACTTCTTGCTCATAAATTCTGTTCATTGTTTGTGTAGAAGATGCACCAGGTCCTTGAGCTCTTTGAGCGTTCTCTACTTGGTTCATAAAATCTTCTCTAAAAATATCAGTACCGTTTACAGTAGCCACAACATCTTGTGAAGCTCCTGAAAGCGCGCTGCTATTTCGGAATAAATCTGAAAGTACAAATGAAAATAATGCTAATGCAATTATTAGTATTAAAAACAGTGAACGTTGTCTAATTTTATTTAAAACTGCCATTTTGTTGTATTCTTTTATAAAATATAAGTCCGCGAAAATACCATTTTATATCAAATAATAAAAGTAGTAGAACAGATTTTTATGGTAATATAACGTTTATTCTTCTTCGAGGATTTTAAGAGAAACCACATCAATTTTTGTAGAAGACACTTCTAAGATTGTAAACAGGAAATTTTCTATAACAACTTGGGTATCAACCTGAGGTATTTCTTCGGTTTCATCCACTATTAAGCCTCCTAAAGTTTCGTAGTTTTCGCCTTCTGGCAGATTAAGTTTATAGGCTTCGTTGAGATAATCCACTTCTAAACGCGCCGAAAATTTATAGTTTTTATCGTCAATTTTTTCTTCGATTAAAGCCACTGTATCGTGCTCGTCTTCAATTTCACCAAATAATTCTTCTATAATATCTTCAACCGTCATTATACCAGATGTCCCACCATACTCATCTATAACAACTGCAATACTTTTTCGCTTTTTAGTAAGAATATTAAGCACATCTTTGGCAAGCATAGTTTCTGGAACAAACTCTACAGGAAGTGTGATGGATTTAATAGACTTTGGTTTTTTAAACAACTCAAAAGAATGCACATAGCCCAAAACATCATCAATAGTGTCTTTGTATACCAAGATTTTTGACAAACCAGAAGTAGTAAATAAGTTATTGATGTTTTTGATAGAATCGTTAACCTCAACAGCAACTATTTCGGTTCTTGGTATCATAACCTCTCTAGTTTTTACTTCAGAAAACTCTAAGGCGTTTTGAAAAATCTGAATCTCACTATCCACTTCTTCATGCTCCTCAACAGCCTCCATTTGCTCACTTATGTAATTACCCAGTTCAACTTTGGTCATTGCCAACTGTACATCGTCTCCATCGGTTTTAAAAAAGTATTTCAAAATAAGGTCAGAAATCCAAATCACAAAAGAGGAAATAAACCAAAACAATAGGTAAAAAATATACGCTGGTAATGCAAAAATCTTAAGAAAAGAATTAGCATAAATTTGAAAAAATACCTTTGGTAAAAATTCGGCAGTTATTAAAATGATTATTGTTGAGATAATCGTTTGGGAAAGTAAGCTTAAATCGGTAAGCAAATAGTGTACAAATCCTGAATCGGTAGGCAACATGGATTGAAACCAATCAACAAGAACGTCTCCCATTACAAAACCGTAAATTACCAATGCTATATTATTACCAATAAGCATTGTGGCAATATATTTAGAAGGTCTTTCGGTAAGTCGTCTTAATATTTTTGCAAGAAAATCGTCCTGCTTTTTTTCAATTTCAATGTGTATCTTGTTTGAAGACACATAAGCGATTTCCATACCAGAAAAAAAGGCAGATAAAAGCAGTGATAAAACAATAATCAAGATACTGAAATCCATATATTATTTTTGATTTCGGTCTTCAAATTTTTTTCTGAATCGCTTTCTGAAGAAAAACATAAATGTTGCAAGTGCTGCTAAAAACAGCATAAAATAAGATCGGTTCCTATCAACATTCCATTCGTTTATAGCTTCGTAAGTAAAAACAATTGCTACAAATGCATATACATATTGAAAAAAGCTAAGAATTTTCATTTTTTATAAAAGTTAGTTGGAGCAAAGATAACTAATTATTCATCCAAATAAACAATACCACTCATCTCAGTAACTTCAAAATTTTTAAAGTTAGAGTCAGAGTCAAAACCTTTTCCGTGGCTTATCTCAGAGCCAGAACGCAAGGTTACGGGTTTGTTTGTAAATAACCATTCTCTTTTTTGGTCGTAGTAAAGTTGTTCGGCAAATAGCGTATCTCTACTGTGAGTAGAAATTACTACGTTACCTTGAAGATCTATAAGATCGGTTTCGCTATAAAAAATAGCATAGTCAGAAACAATAACGCTTTTGTTATTTTCTTCGTCAAAAACGGTAAGATGTATGCCTTGAGGAAATTCAGAAAACGCAAAACTCCTGTTGGAGTAATCAAACATTTTAGGACTTTTTAAGTTTGCCTTTAATTTACCTGAATCTTCAAGTTTTTCGGTGTATTTTAAATCGATATGTTCTGCTTCTCCAATAGGCTCGTTTTGCAGAATACCAACTTTTTGAACTTCTTTAAAATTGTTTTTACATGAAAAAAACATAGTCACAGCAATTACTGTGACTATGTTTTTTATACTATGTAAAATATGTGCTTTCATTAAAGACTTGGTACGGTTACACTACCTCCTGTCCAACAGTTAAACTTAATAACTTCTCCTGAACAACTACAAGAGAAAATCTCACTTCTAGAAGGTGCTTTTGCCATATAGCTCTCGTAAGTTTGGTTTGCAGCTGACTTAAGGTTAGCATCAACTTTACCAGCTTTAAGTGCTTCTTGTGCAGCATACCAGAACATTGCTCTTTTGTTAAAGTTTGTATCACCACAGTTGTTTGCACTAGCAGCATACATAGCAGCAATAGCTAAGTGTGGTCTTCCGTTTGATGGGTTTAACTTTAAAGATTCTCTATAGTAACCTCTAGCTTCTCCATATCTTCCTTTTTTCTTTAAGATAGAACCAATTTTTTCAGCAAGTTTACCTTTTTTGTAAGTATCCGTTTGAAGGTCGAAAGCTTGTTTTAAATAATCCATAGCTTCGTTATCCTTACCTTGGTTAAATAATATTGTAGCCACAAAGTATTTAGTATCTGCAGATGGATCAGTAGCATCATACGCTTTTACTAGCTCAATATACAATGGATCATCAGTACATTCTTTGTTATACATTCTGTTTACAGCACGTTTTAACCAAACTGCATCGTTTTTATAGGTTTCGAAATCTTTCTTGTATAAAGGAATTAGGTTTTCACAGTTAGCTAACTGACCTAAATATGTATCAATACTACCAGAAATCTTATCGTAAGCTTCTAATGAGTCTTCATAGTACTTTTTATACTTTTCTTCTTTTGAAGATAATTTTTGACCAGACTCTTCTTTAGTAACTAGCTTATTTAACTTCTCAGTAAAGTTTCCTACTTCTTTTTCGATTTTATCAGAGATGTCATCGTACTTATTAAATACATCTTGAATTGGCGCTTGTCCAGCTTTATACATATCAACTATAGAAGTAAAGTATACATACAAACCTTTTGCACTTGTGAAATTTTCTAAATCTTGCTTGTAAGCTTTATCAAATGCATCAAACAATTGTTTATCTGTAACACCAAGAGCTTTCTTATTATCATACATTAACAAACCTTTATCTGATAATACTTCTCCTAAATCATAGTGACTTGGAAAATATTCTAGGGCTTTATCCCATAACAGCATTAAATCTTCTATATATGCTTTTTGTTCAGCTCCAGTAGAGTTATCAATTTTGTGTTTTAATATTTTTTCTCCGTAAGCATAGATAGCTCTATTAAACTTTGGACATTTATTTCTAACTTTCATCCATGGCTCATAAGCCTCATCATACTTTTTACTCTTGTAGTAATCTGTAAAGATTGTTAAGTTGGTCATGCACTCTTCATCTTGCTGAGCAAAACCAAGGTTAACACTCATAAACAAGGCAACTAGTATTAAAGTAATTTTAGTCTTCATCGTTTTATTATTTTACCGTTAGTTATATTTAATTTTTTGGAACCATCTATCGTTTAAAGATAAACTTAGTTGGAAATTAATGAAATTCTCTTGTATTAAATTTGCGTTAGTTGTTCCACGCTTACCAAACTCTAATCCAAGGTTTGCATTAGAAAACATACCTCCAACTGGTAATCCAACTCCAAAAGACATGCCAAACTCTCTAATATCCTCATTATTTATTTTTAACCCTGTATGTTCAAAGCGCATACCTGCTCTATAAGTTGCTCTTTTCCAATACCCTGAAAAAGAATCGTAATTAGGAATATAAAACCCTCCTAATGAAAACGAAGACGCGTTTACAAAATTGGTATTATCTATAGAAAAAATTGGGTTTGAAAATTCGCTTGTGTTTTGAGACGAATATTCAGCTCCTAAAAACCATTTTCTTGGTTGACCTATACCTACTCCAAAAGAAAAGCTTGAAGGCAAAGTTAAATCGGTTTGATCTAAGCCTTCAGCAGCTAAATCGGATTCAATAGTGTTTGTACCTGCTGTAAAGGTTCTTGAGTTGTTTGAGCCAATTTTACTTTTAGGCGAATAGGTTAACCCAGAAATAAGCTCAAGCTTGTTACTTACCATTGTTTTGTATGATACACCAATGTTAAAGTTTAGCCCACTTAAATCAGATCTATTGGCTTCAATAGTTGCATATTGAATTAACACTCCATCGTCATCGTATCTATACTCTGCTACATTGTTTTGAATATTCCCAAAATTATAATTAGCATCGACACCTACACTAAGATCTTCAGTAATTTGATAACCTATTGCCAAAAATGCTTTATTAAGACCTCCTTCTCCTGTATATCTATTGTTTATATTTCCGTCGTCGTTATTAGATTCAAGTTTATAACCTACTGATGTGTATGGCAATAACCCCATTCCTAATCCAAATTTCCCCATTGGGACTGAAAGTGCAAAATAATCAAAAGTTGTAGTACTTGTATTATCGCTTTGCGATTCACTCTTTAAGTTAGTGCTTGAGTAGCTTCCTCCTACTGTAAATTTAACTGGTCTGCTTTCTTCGTTCCAAATTTTCAAATTATTACCAGCGTATCCTGCTGGGTTTCTTAAATTAATATGGATACTATCAGTATAAATGCTCAATCCACCCATACTTCTATTCTCAACTGTACCTTTAAATTTTAAACTTCCTATTCCGTAAAATGAATATGGCGAAGCTGTACCTTCTTGAGCATGTGACTGTAATGCAAAAAAAGTTATTAAAACTACTACAAGTCTTTTTATCATTAGTTTGAATTAAATTCTAAAATAAAGTTTAAACCTTCTAAAAGAAAATTAGAGTTGGCAAATATGCTATTTTTTAATTGTTTTGACAAGAAATTAGCGTCTCCGCCTGTTAAAATAACTGTTAAATGTGGGTATTTTTCTTCATATTGGTCTATAACACCATCAATTTCTTTTAAAATTCCATTTACAACTCCAGAGTGTATTGAACTGTCTGTCGCAGTTCCAATAAAGTCTTTTGGAAGTTCAGTATCTAATAACGGAAGATTTGCAGTTAAATTATTTAATGCTTTATATCGCATTCTAATTCCTGGTGAAATAGCACCTCCAAGATATTCATTTTCAGTATTAATAAAATCATAAGTTATACAAGTACCTGCATCAATAATTAAAGCATTATTATCAGGAAACTGTTTTACAGAAGCACTTACTAAAGCAATTCTATCTACACCAAGTGTTTTAGGAGTATCATACAAGTTTTTAAACGGAAGTTTAGTATTAGAGTCCAAAACAAGAACATCTAGCTTTTTTTGGATTGCTTTTAGATGAGATGTATTGAGTTTTCCTACTGAAGAAACAATACATCTATTAATTTTTTCGTGATTTTTTAAAATTATTTTAAACTCTTTTTCAAAGTCCTCTAATTTAAAAAACACTTTATCTATTAACTCATATGACTGAAATACAGCGAATTTCACATAAGAATTACCAACATCTACTATTAAATTCATGATATTAATTAAAGCTGTAAATTTACAAAAGCAATTTTTATATCTTTTCTTTTTGTGTTTAATAAAAATGAATTTATATTTGCATCCGCAATTAAGCAACTGGTGCCTTAGCTCAGTTGGTAGAGCAAAGGACTGAAAATCCTTGTGTCCCTGGTTCGATTCCTGGAGGCACCACCACAAAAAAACCCTGACACAAGTGTCAGGGTTTTTCGGTTTTAAAGGGTATGAAACCTAATTACATATCAGCTTTTAAAGCTTTTAGAGAAGCTACCAGCAACTCCTTACTTAATCTTGTTTTATAATTAGGGTTGATGTATTCAAATAAAATATCACCAGATGTATTTAAGATCATAACCGTTGGAACTGGTAAAATCTCAGTTGCTTCCATCTTTGTTTTCTTTTCAATATACGACACTGCCATTCCTGGAGTTTTAAAACCAATTCCTGTTGCTTGAATAAGTTTTGCTTCAGGGTCTGCATAAAGGCTATAACCTACTTTGTTAGTTTCTCCTGTTGGTGCTAAATTTTTGTAGTTATCAGGACTTACTGCTACTATTTGGTAACCCAATTCTAAGATTTCTGATTCAGATTCAGCTAAAGAAGCTAATTGTGTGTTACAATAAGGGCACCATCCTCCACGATAAAACACCAAAACAGTTGGTTTTTCTTTAATGATTTTTTTCAGAGCAATTTCTTCACCATTCTTATCAATTAAGTTAGCATTTGGGATTGTTTCCCCTACCAATAAAGGACTTACGTCTTCTGCTTTTTCTGGTACTTGTGCACTAAGGCTAAATGTTGTTAATACAGTTAACAAAACTAAAAGTGTGTTTTTCATTTGTTTTTTTTATTTATGTGTTTTACAATGGTGAAATAAAATACCCTAATCCCATTTTGGTTGATTAGCAACCTAATCGTTATGAATATTTCATTATCATTAAGTTTTGCATCTTGGTCTAACGCAATTAATAATCCTTACAATTTTTAAATACATTTCACTTATTTTTGTGTTAACGATTTAAAAACCAATTATGATAAACTATATAAACGAGACCGTTGACTACTTAAAATATAAAGGATTTATTAATCCTGAAATAGGAATTATTCTAGGTACTGGCTTAGGTATGCTTTTAGATGAAATTACTATTCTTAAAGAAGTAAGCTATAATCACATTCCTAATTTTCCAACAGCAACAGTTGAGTTTCATAAAGGCAAATTAATTTTTGGTGAGCTTGAAGGTAAAAAAGTTATTGTTATGCAAGGTCGTTTTCACTTGTACGAAGGCTACACGTTACAAGACGTAACTTATCCAGTTCGTGTTATGGAAAAATTAGGCATTACCACTTTACTAGTTTCTAATGCTTCTGGTGCTATTAATCTCAATTTCAAAAAAGGTGAATTAATGCTTATTGACGATCATATTAACCTTCAAGGTAGCTCTCCTCTAGCCTTTAAAGGCGTGTCGCTTTTAGGCGAACGATTTGCTGATATGAGTGCACCTTATGATGCAACCATAAACAATACTTTTAAATCTATAGCTAAAACCAACAACATTACGTTACACGAAGGTGTTTATGCAAGCGTTGTTGGTCCTCAGTTAGAAACAAGAGCTGAATACAGAATGCTAAAAATTATTGGTGCTGATGCAGTAGGTATGAGTACTGTACCAGAAGTAATAGTTGCTAATCACCTCAACCTTAAAGTTGCAGCAATTTCTGTACTGACTGATGAATGTGATCCTGACAATTTAGAAGCTGTAGCCATTGATGACATTATAGCTACAGCCGCAATAGCTGAACCAAATATGATTACACTTTTTAAAGGGTTAATACAATCGCTTTAGATTTTAAAAAAACAGTTTTGCAATAAACATATCAACCACCTCAACAAGAATAAGGATAATAATAATCCATTCTAGTTTACTGCTTTCTTTGTGATCCATTATGTCTTTAAAAAGCTCTAGATTTTCTTTGATAATCTCTATTCTATCATGGATTAATCTATATCTGTCTTTTAAGTCAAAAGATTGCTTTAAATCGTGATTTAACTTGTTTAATTGTTCGTTTTCTAAAGTAATTTCTGGTGAATCGAAAATATACAGATTTTCTGAAATTTTATTTTTTATGTTAAGTACTTTACCAATAAAGCGCTTTAACTTGTTTCCAGAAATATCCAACTTCCCTTTATTTTCAAGATAAAGAGTATGTTGGTTGGTTTCAATTAAAAGTTCTTCAGTAATTTCAGAATAGTTATCTAATGCTACAGACTGTGATGCATTTAACATCACCAATCGCACCATTTCCTCATCAATTTCAGGCAAAATGACTTTTTCAAACTCCACTTTTAATGTATTGGGTTGAATTGAGATTTGCACATCTTCAGAAATTTTGTCGGAAAAGAAGTCTTTACAAAACGGTTTTATTTCATCTAATGCTGCATTAATTTCGTTGGTAGTCATATTAAAAAAACTCACCATTCCATATTGAAAAATATAGATGAATTTTTCTTTTGAATAGCTATAAAAAAGCTCATCACTATCAGAAAAAAGCAACTCCCATTTAAAGTTATTTTTTCCTTCTCTAACTTGTATTAAGCTAGACACTTGGTAAGCAAAAACGGTATACATTAATATTTAAAAATCTCGCTTTGGTTAGTAAACGATTTAAACTCTACAGTATAATCGTTTGGATCTTTTAGAAAAAACGAATGATGTTCTCCTACTTTCTCAATTAAAAAATCAACTTCAGATTGAACAGGAACATTTCTAAACTTTAAGGTGTTTAAAAGCGTTTTCCATTTTTGCTGCTCTAAAATAATTCCGAAATGAAAGGATGGTAAAATTTCACCTCCAAAAGAATAGCTTTGACAATCAAAATTAAAAGGACCACTTTTAGTAAATGTAATTTGATTATTGTACAAATTAATATCAACCCAGTTTTGTGCTGATCGTCCTACCTGAGCACCAAGACTATCAACATAGAAAGCCTTTGTCTCACTGATACTTAAGCATGGTAATGCTAAATGAAAATGTGCCGACATAACATTATATTTTACATAAATTTAGTTTATTTTTCAATACGCTCAACTAAGTTTGAAGAAAATGAATTAAGCCTTTTGAAAGATAATTTTGGTGAAGAATTTAAGAAGTCGCCAAAATATGGCGACTTCATTTTTAAGTATATGCTATTTTTCAGACTAGATCTGTTCTAAAACATCAAAACTGTAGTGTGTGACTAATCCTCGTCAGAGTCAGCCTCTTGGTCCATTTCTGGTTCTTGTACTGCTTCTGGATCATCATCGTCATAATCTTCATAATCATCTTCATCATAATTCTCCATTGTTACAGCTAATTTAGTACTTACTTTTACTAAATACTTAGTGTCTTCAGTACTTACTTCTACAGCTTCAACAATTTCGTTATTAGCATTTTTGAAAGATATAACGTGGTCATCATCATAACCATCAGGATATTTTTCAACTAACAATGCTAAAATTTCTGGTGTTAATTTTTTAAAATCAACAATTACACGCTTAAGATTGTCTTTTTTGTTCATAATTACATATCTAGTAGGTAAGCAAATATAAGTGGTGCAACAATAGTAGCATCACTTTCTATAATAAATTTTGGTGTGTTAATATCTAATTTTCCCCAAGTGATTTTTTCATTTGGGACAGCTCCTGAGTACGACCCATAACTTGTTGTTGAATCGCTTATTTGACAAAAATAACTCCAGAAAGGTGTATCAGTACGTTCCATATCTTGGTATAGCATTGGCACTACACATATAGGGAAATCGCCAGCAATACCTCCTCCTATTTGGAAGAAACCAATTCCTTTTTCAGAATTATCAGTGTACCAATCAGCTAAAAATGTCATGTACTCAATACCTGATTTCATAGTACTTGCTTTAAGCTCTCCTTTTAATACATAACTCGCAAAAATGTTACCCATAGTACTGTCTTCCCAACCAGGAACAACTATTGGTAAATTCTTTTCTGCTGCTGCATACATCCAAGAGTCTTTTAAGTCTATCTCGTAGTATTCTTCAAGTACACCACTCAATAACATCTTGTACATAAATTCATGCGGAAAATAACGCTCTCCAGCTTCTTCGGCATCTTTCCAAATTTTAAAAATATGCTCTTGCAATCTTCTAAAAGCTTCCTCTTCAGGAATACATGTATCAGTTACTCGGTTTAAACCTCGCTCTAACAAATCCCACTCTTGTTGTGGTGTTAAATCGCGATAGTTTGGTACACGCTCGTAATGAGAGTGCGCAACCAAGTTCATGATGTCTTCTTCTAGATTGGCTCCTGTACAAGAAATAATATGTACTTTATCCTGACGAATCATTTCAGCAAAAATCTTCCCAAGCTCTGCAGTACTCATAGCTCCTGCTAGAGACACCAGCATTTTTGCTCCTGAGTTTAATTGGTCTTCGTAAGCCTTTGCCGCATCAACTAATGCTGCTGCATTAAAGTGCAAATAATACTTTTCAATAAATTGTGATATGTGTCCTTTAGTTGTCATCCTCGTCATTAAATTTAGAAAATTTATTTATTCCTGAGCTGTTATCGCTAAAATTATTGTCATAATCATCATCTACATCTTCATTTAAGAATTTATAGGTTAACATTTTATAATACAGCTTTGCAGCTAAAAAGTCTGATGATTTATCAATTTTATTTGGGCACAACTCAACGATATCAAAACCTACTACGTTTCTCTCAGCAAATACTTGCTTTAAGAACTCTAGTGTTTCGTACCAGAATAAACCTCCTGGTTCTGGTGTTCCTGTACTTGGCATAATTGAAGGGTCAAACGCATCTAAATCAAACGTGATAAATACGTTATCAGTCATTTGATCTATTGCAGAATCCATCCAGTTGTCATCTTCAGCCATTTCGTGAGCAAAATAGGTTTTGTCCTCATCCATAACTGTTTTTTCCATAACATCCATTGAGCGAATACCTACTTGAATTAAATTAGTCGTTTGACTTGCTTCATAAACAGCACATGCGTGGTTACATTTTGAACCTTCATACTCCTTACGTAAGTCAGCATGTGCATCAATTTGCAATACTGTTAAGTTATCAAAACATTCATTAAACGCACGAATACTTCCTATTGAAATAGAATGCTCTCCACCAAAAAGGGTTACAAACTTATTGCGTTTAATATACTTTTTAGTCATTTCATGTACAGCATCAACTACAGCTTCTGGTGATGCGCTTTCAGTAATTGCATCTGCTAAAAACACACCTTGCTTGTAAACCTCAGTATCGGTTTCAATGTCATAAAGCTCCATATTTTCAGAAGCATCTAAAAAGGCATCAGGACCTTTGTCGGCACCTTTTTGCCAAGTACTTGTACCATCGTAAGGCACAGGAATTAAAACAATTTTTGAACTGTCTAATTTGGAATATTCTTCTGAAATTCCAGCATACGTTTTATTGCTCATGGTAACCTAAAATTTTAAGTAAGTCTTCACTTTTTTGTTGTTCACTAAATAATTCTGTTGTGATGTTTCCATCGTTGTCTTTATCAATTAAAATATGTTTTGGCGACGGAATCAAGCAGTGTTGCAAACCTCCAAATCCACCAATAGTTTCTTGATACGCTCCTGTGTTAAAGAAGCCAATATACAAGGGTTTTTCTTTGTTATATTTTGGTAAGTAAATAGCATTCATATGCTGTTCACTATTGTAATAATCGTCACTATCACAAGTTAACCCTCCTAACAACACACGCTCATAACTATCGTTCCAACGGTTTACTGGAAGCATAATAAAGCGCTTGTTTATTGCCCAAGTATCAGGCAATGTTGTGATAAATGATGAGTTAATCATATTCCACTTTTCACGGTCGTTTTGTTGCTTTTGGTACAACACCTCATAGATTGCTCCTCCACTTTCTCCTACAGTAAAGCTACCAAATTCGGTAAAAATATGTGGCACCTCAACATCTGCTTCATCACAAGCAATTTTAATTTGGTTGATGATTTCATCTACCATATACTCATAATCAAACTCAAATGCCAATGAATTTTTAATTGGAAATCCGCCTCCAATGTTTAAGCTGTCCAAGGTTGGACATATCTTTTTTAAGCTAATGTAAACTTTTAAACATTTTAAAAGCTCGTTCCAGTAATACGCATTATCACGAATTCCTGTATTAATAAAAAAGTGAAGCATTTTTAATTCTACTTTCTTATTATCTTGAATTTGACTTTTATAAAATGGCACAATGTTTTTATAACCTATTCCTAATCTTGAGGTATAAAACTCAAATTTAGGCTCTTCTTCTGACGCAATACGGATTCCTACTTTAAACTTGCCTTTAATTTCTTCTGAAAGTAAATCTAGCTCTTCATAATTATCAATAATTGGAATACAGTTTTTATGACCATCGTTAATTAGTCTAGCAATATTGGTGACGTATTGAGAACGCTTAAACCCATTACTAATCACATAAGTTTTATCTGTGATTTTTCCAGCTTTCTTTAAGCTTTCAACGATATCAATATCAAAAGCCGAAGAGGTTTCTATATGAATATCATTTTTTAAAGCCTCGTTAAGCACATGCTTAAAGTGAGAACTTTTTGTACAGTAACAATAGTTATATGTTGCTGGATAATTATGCTTTTTTATCGCATTATCAAACCATGTTTTTGCACGATTGATGTTATTTGATATTTGCGGTAAATAGGTAAATTTTAAAGGAGCTCCATAAGTTTCTATCAATTGTTTTAAATCGATATCATGGAATTGTAAATGGTTATTTTCAAGTTTAAACTCCTCTTGAGGAAAATAAAAAGATTGATTGATTAAATCAATGTATTTAGTATTCATGTTTTTGTTTTGTTTTTACTCTTTTGAGACAAGTTAATCAATAATGCCATATAAAATAGCAAAATCAATTGGTTACATTATGTTTTAAAATTTAAAAATGTGAATTATTCTGGAATTCGACATTAAGATAACAACAAATTAATGTATATCAAACTTGTATTTGAGGATGGGTTGTAGGAATGAAGCCATACAAATGTTGGCTCATAACGATGTAGTAAGCGGAAGTTAGCTCTAAAATTCGGTTACTTAACCTATAAGCAGTTTTTGAATATGACTTCCTGATGTTCAAAAACCCGAACGTAAAAACAGATTTCAATTTGTTCAGCTAAATGCACTGCAAATGAAATACATTTTTTTTATAAAAAAAGTTTTTTTTTATTTTTTTTAAACTTTTTAACTACAACATCTTTAAGGTGTTGATTTCCTGAATTGTAAGGTGTTTCCAGTGACCACGAGGAATGTCTTTTTTGGTAAGATGTGCAATCGCTACACAATCAATTTTAATGATATTATATTTTAAATGATCAAAGATGGTTCTTATTACTGTGTTTCCTGTATTTTTAATTTTTAACCCTATTTGATTTTTTGATTCACCTTCAATATAGCTAACTTCTTCAACATATATTTCTTTTCCGTCAACCTTCAAACCGTCTTGAATAGCTTTTAAGTCTTCAAATTTTAAGTTTTTATCTAGTTCTATTTGAAATAAGCGTGTTACACCATTTTTAGAATTGGTGAATTTTTTAACCACAGTTTCATCATTGGTAAACAACAATAATCCTGTTGAGTTTCTACCTAAACGTCCAATAGGTTTAATACGTGCGCTAGTTGCATTTGCTACCAAGTCCATTACTGTACGTCCTTTGCCTTCGCTAGTGGTTGTAGCAAAACCCTTAGGTTTATTAAGTAAAACATATGTTTTTTTCTCAGGTGTAATGCGTGCTCCATCATAACGTACATCGTCATCAAGTTGCACTTTATAGCCCATTTCGGTAACTACTTTTCCATTTACAGTTACCAAACCAATTGCAATATGCTCATCAGCTTCACGACGAGAACACATACCTGAATTGGCAATGTATTTATTTAAGCGTATTTCATCTGCTGACGCCTTTGTGGTGTTTTTCTTTTTCATAGGAGCATTTCCTCTTGCATAGCTTTTTCCTCCAGAGTTGTTTCCTCCTCTTCCAGATCGAGTTCCTTGGTTGTGTCTTTGTCCTCTACCTGATGGTCTTTTGCTTCCTCCTGTACCTTGCTTTCTGCTCATATCTTTATTCCGCTAAAACGGAAATTGTATTAATTAAACTAAATTTTGCTGCAAAGATATACGATAAATTATTGCTTATCGAATAAAAGTGATTTTATTAAGTACTAAGCCAATATCAATCAAAGGAATACTAATGACTCCTAAAACTATAATAAGCTTTAAAATATTATGAAGAATTAAGTATTGTGATTTTGAATTTGATTTCCATAGCATTACAACAAACACTAAAAGCAACACAATACTTACATAAAAGTAATAACTCATTTTTCCTACTTGATACTGAAAAATAAGCAGCAGCGTAGGCACTAATGTCAAAACACTTAAAACAGTGAGCATTAATTTTGAAGCTTTTTCGCCATACACCACAGGAATAGTATGATAGTCTTGAGCCATATCTCCCTGAAGATTTTCTAAATCTTTTGTAAGCTCACGCATAGAAATCACTAAAAACAAAAACATAGCATGCACAAAAACTACGTGCTCAAAGTTTTTATAGTATACAAAAATGACAAAGAAAGGTGTAATGGTTAAAATAGCAGAAACCAAGTTACCAATAAACGGTAACTTTTTTAATTTATGAGAGTAAAACCAAATTGCAAAAATATACACCGAAAAGAATACTACCGCTCTAAATGACACGTAACTAGCCAAAATAACAGCAATGAAATTAAGCACAAAATAGAATGATAGCTTCGTGTTTTGACTCACTAATCTGTCTAACATCGTTTTTCTTGGCCTATTGATTAAATCCTTTTCAGAATCGTAGAAATTGTTAATAATATAACCTCCAGCAATAGCAGCTGCCGATGCAAGTACAAGCATTAATAAATTAAGGTCTAGAACAACTTCCTTTACTGGTTTATCATGTGCTAAAATGTAAATGGATGCTAAATACTGCGCAATTACTACAACCAAAATATTATAGCCTCTAATCACAGAAAACATACTGAAAAACTTAAGTAGGATATGTTTTTGTTTTCTGGTTAGCATAGAAATTGAAAGTGAGATTCTAAAACAAGTTCAGAATGACAAAAATGTGTATTAAAAATTATAAACCACTTCTAGTTTATAACCTTCTAACGCTTTTTTGGCTTTATTAATGTCTTCAGTGAAACCTAAAATATAGCCTCCACCACCAGAACCGCAAAGCTTTAAGTAGTAATCATTGGTTTCTAAACCTTTCTTCCATAGTTCGTGAAATTGCTTTGGAATCATAGGTTTAAAATGATTTAAAACCACTTTAGACAATTGCTTCGTATTATTAAACAATGATTTAATATCACCTTTTAAGAAGTCTTCAACACAAGCATCGGTATGTTTTATAAATTGGTCTTTAAGCATATTACGGAAACCTTCTTGCTTCATGTTTTCCATAAAAATACTTACCATAGGAGCTGTTTCTCCTACAACACCACTATCTAATAAAAAGACAGCACCTTTACCGTCTACTTTTTGCGAAGGTATACCTGTTGCTTCAATATTATCTTTTGAATTGATAAGAATTGGCAAACTCAAATAACTGTTTAATGGATCTAATCCAGAAGATTTTCCATGGAAAAAGGATTCCATTTCAGAGAAAATAGCTTTAAGCTGCAATAACTTTTCACGTGTTAAATTCTCTAAAACGGTTATTTTATCATGAGCATATTTATCGTAAATCGCTGCAACAAGTGCACCACTACTTCCTACACCATAACCTTGTGGTATTGACGAGTCAAAATACATTCCGTTAGCAATATCTTGCTTTAATGCTTCAATATCAAAAGTCACTAATTCAGCATCTACTTGCTCTAAATAATCAGCAAATCGTTTTAAAGCGTCATTAGATGCTTTTGCTTCATTAGTAAGTTCTGATGCTACTTTTAAAGCTCCATTATAAAAATTATACGGAATAGACAATCCTTTGGAATCTTTAATGATTCCATATTCTCCAAAAAGTAGGATTTTTGAGTAAAAAAGTGGTCCTTTCATAGTTTCAACAGCAATCTACTATGTAAATATACGATTAATTATTCTATTTGGTTCGCTCCAAAACCAATTTGGTCGCAAATATATTCGCCATTTTTACAATATGCAACTAATTCGTTTTCAATAAAGTTAAGAATTTCTACTTTTTCAGATTCTGGATATAATATATGAACATTGGCACCTGCATCTAACGTAAAACCAATATGTAAACCTGTATCTTCTCTAAACTTCCAAATACGATTAATCACTTCCAAAGTGTTTGGTTTCATTAAAATGTAATACGGATTGCTAGTCATCATCATCCCGTGCAATGTTAACGCTTCGCTTTCCATTAGGTTGATAAATCCTTTTATATCGCCAGCTTCTAGAATTGGTTTTAGCTTTTCAAGATTATCGTGAGCTTGCTGAAATCGACTTGCAGCATACGGATGATTATGCATTAAATTATGACCAACTGTACTACTTACTTGTTTTTCGCCTTTATCAATCAACAAGATGGTATCTTGATAGTTCTTAAAATTATCGTGAACTGTATAAGGATATTTCACTCCAAACAAATCACTGCTTTCAGCTACGTGTTTTGTGTGTCCCCAAACAATCAAATCACCTTCCACACTTCTGCATGCCGAACCAGAACCTAAACGCGCCAAAAACGATGCTTTTTGATTAAAAAACGTATTAGACATTTCTGTATTAAACAGTTTTTCAACACTCATTAAACACAATGCCAAAGCACTCATTCCTGAAGCAGATGATGCAATTCCTGAACTATGCGGAAACGTGTTTTTTGTTTCAATAGTAAAATGAAAATCCTTTAAAAACGGCACATATTGCTCAACACGCTTAAAAAATGTTTCAATTTTTGGTTTAAAAGCATCTTTTTTTTCACCATCTAAAAACACATCAAACGAAAAATCGCTAGTTACCTCCTTTTGCTTGTATGATAGTGTTGTTATGGTTTTGCATTGACTTAACGTAAAACTTATAGATGGATTCTCTGGAATTTGCGGATCGCGTTTTCCCCAATATTTCACCAAGGCTATGTTACTAGGCGATTCCCAAGTGACTTTTCCTTGTTTTAAAGTGTTTGTATATGGCTTTGGAATAAAATCTTGTTCGGTCATTATCTCTAATTATTCCGACAAAGATAACAACTTTAGCATTGTTTTATAGTTTCTAGCAGTTGCTGTGACATTTAATTTCTTTTCGAAGAAATTATTGTTGTATTTGGTTTTCCCATAACCTGTAGAACAGTAAAAATAAATACAGTTTTTGGTTATTGAAACTTCTTCGTTTGGGTATTTTATTTCTACAACAGCATCAATCAATTCTTGTTTTGGCGCATCATATAATAATGAGAAATAGCTGTTTTGCTTTTTTTCTTCAGAAAAAGGACAATCATTAAAAATTTGTCGCAGTACTTTAGGCGTTATTACCAAAACAGGCACATCAAAGCCAAAATGATTTTTTACAGCAACTTCTATTTGATTTTTAAGTATTTCAGCAGATGCAGCCGCATCAAAAATGACGTTACCTGTCTGAATATAAGTTTGCACATTTTCTAAACCAGAATCTGTTAATAGTGTTCGTAATTCTGCCATCGGGATTTTCTTGTGTCCCGATACGTTAATACCACGAAGTAATGCTATATATTTCATATTTTATTTCCCTCCTAGAAAGGAGGGATTAAGGGAGGTGTATTATTTTCTTCAAATTTAAGAATATAATCTTCAATTGCTCTAATAACATTATCAATATCATTCATGATTTGAAAATCAGAAAAACGCAAAACATAAACCCCTAAATCATTCAATCGTTTTGTCTTTTTCACATCCTTTTCATAAACCTCTAATATTTCATGAGAATAGCCATCACACTCAATAGCTAATTGTAATTTATTACAAAAGAAATCAACGATGTATTCATCAATAGGCTTTTGTCTATGAAAATCGTATCCATACATCTGGCTTCTGCGTAAATAAGTCCAAAGTTTAATTTCTGACTTTGTAGCGTTATTCCGAAGTTGCCTTGCTAATTCTTTAAGTTTTGGATTGTAATAAATTTTCATTCGAAACTAATTTATATGAACACACCCCTAATCCCCTCTTTTTAGAGGGGACTTTTTTTGGCTATCGTGTTTGCAGCAATAAAAGCTCCTGTCCAAGCATTTTGGAAATTAAAGCCACCTGTAATAGCATCTACATTGAGTACTTCGCCAGCAAAATACAAATTAGGAACGCGCTTACTTTTAAACGTTTTAAAATTGACTTCTTTTAAATCGATACCACCTGCAGTAACAAATTCGTCTTTAAACGTGCTTTTTCCATTGACATCAAAAACGGCTTGTGTTAACTGTTCTGTAAGACTGTCTAATTCTTGCTTATTTACATCTGCCCAACGTGTATCTTGAGTCATACCAGACGCTAAAACCAATTGCTGCCATAAGCGTTTAGGCAATTCAAACTGTGGTAATTTATAAACTAGTTTTTTACCAAAATCGTGTTTGATAGCTTTGAGATAATCTAAACAACTCTCAAAATCTTGCTTTATAAAATTAATTTCAATTTGAAATTTGTAATCCATTTTTGCTAATTCCACAGCGCCAAAAGCCGATAATTTTAAAATCGCAGGTGCGCTCATTCCCCAATGCGTAATAAGCAAAGGTCCTTGCGATGATAAATCGATTTTTAATATGTTAACTTCTACATCTTGAGCAACAACTCCTGGAATGTTCTTAATACGTTTGTCATTAATATTAAATGTAAATAGTGACGGAACAGGTTGCACAATCGTATGTCCTAATTGTGATATTAATTTCCAAAATTTCACGCTACTTCCTGTGGCTACTAGTAGCTTTTCGCATTGAAAATTGGTGTCTTTTGTTTTAATTTGAAATACCTCTTGCGCTTCTAAAATTTCAATATCCTGAACATTTTGACTGTACAAAACGTCTATTTGAAGTTTTTGGGCTTCGTTTAAAAAACAGTCTATAATGGTTTGCGACGAATCGGTTACTGGAAACATACGACCATCTTCTTCTATCTTTAATGCCACACCGCGCTTATCAAACCACTCAATGGTATCACCTGTCATAAACTGATGAAAAGGTCCTAACAGCTCCTTTTCGCCTCTTGGATAATTATTTACCAATTCCTGCGGAATAAACTCTGCATGCGTCACATTGCAGCGACCACCTCCAGAAATTTTTACCTTTTGTAAGCCTTCTTTATTTTTTTCTAGAATGCAGATATTGAGCTTTGGGTTTTGTTCTGCACAATTAATAGCCGCAAAAAAACCTGCTGCACCACCTCCAATTATTATAACGTCGTAATGTTTCATTAGCTATTTAATGGACGCATTAACCCTTCTTGAGCCACTGAAGCTACAAGTTTTCCGTCGCGTGTAAAAATGTTTCCTTTGGCGAATCCGCGTGCATTTGATGTATTAGGCGATTCAATAGAATACAGCAACCAATCGTCAAAATCAAAATCTCTAAAATACCACATAGAGTGATCTAAACTAGCAGTTTGCGTATTTCCCCAATGTGCTTTACTAGCATGACGATTCATTGCAGCAGCCAGAATATTATAGTCTGAAACGTATGTTAAAATTTGCTGCTTTGATGCTAAATTCAAATTACTTGTGTCGCCTTTTAATTTAAACCACACGTTTGTAAAAGGTGGCAAATCTTCTTTATTAAACGGATTTACAACCTCAACAGGCTTAAACTCAATTGGGCGTTCAATTTCAATAAATCCTTTTGTTTTTTTAGGAATCGCATCGCCAAATTGCTCTAGCATATCAGTCCAACTCATTAGTTCTTCTGGTTGCTTTACCTTGGTATTTATATCAATTTGATGATTATAGCCATCTTCTTTTTTATGAAACGATGCCGAAAGAATAAAAATGGTTTTTCCGTTTTGGTCTGCAGTGACACGACGTACCGAAAAACTTCCGCCATCTCTCACCAAAGCCACATTATAAATTATAGGAAGTTCTAAATTTCCTGCTTCTAAAAAATACGCATGCATAGAGTGCAAAACTCTATTATTAGTTATGGTTTGTGAAGCTGCATTAATGGCCTGCGCCAAAACCTGACCACCAAACACATTTGGGCTTCCTACGGTTTTATTATACCCTTGAAACACATTTACATCAACGGATTTTAAATTGAGAAGTTCGAGTAAATCTTCAACTTTTGTCATAATCATAAAGGCTTTTCAGTTTCAAAATTATTAAAAATGAACAAGCAATAGCTTATATTTTATAAATACTTTAAGGTTAATAATTTTAGTTTGGTAAACAATCTCAATATCTTGTCAGCATGAAGATTTTTATAATGATTAAAGCCCAAATTTTATTTTTCGCCTTTATTTTAACCGCTTGTCAAACAGGAAAACTAGACGTAGTTTGCAATATACCTGAACATCTCACTGAGGTTTCAGCTATTGAAACTATTGACAATAATGACTTGTTTTGGGTTATTGAAGATAAGGGAAATGCTAACAACCTTTACGCAATTGATGTTAATGGAACTTTAAGTAGAGATATAGACATTGATAATGCAGATAATATTGATTGGGAAGAATTGACTTCGGACACTGAAGGCAATATTTATATTGGAGATTTTGGGAACAATTCAGGTAAACGCGATGATTTTTTTATTTATAAAGTAGCGCATTCAAATTTGAATGATGACGACGTTAATGCTGAAAAAATTGAGTTTTCGTTACCAAAAGGTATTAAAAAAAAGGATTTTGAAGCTTTTTTCCTGTTTAATGACCATTTTTATCTTTTTAGCAAAGAAACCAAAAAATGCGTATTGCTTAAGGTGAAAAATGAAATAGGAAAGCAAACCGCAAAACTTGTTACTGAATTTAATCTTGACGGAAAAGACAATAAAATCACCTCTGCTGATATTAGTAACGATGGTAAAACTGTAGTGCTTTTAAACCATGACAAACTATGGAAAATCACAGATTTTAGTTCAGATAACTTTTTTAAAGGCAATGTAGAAGCTCAATATTTTGACCATAATTCTCAAAAAGAAGGCATTTGCTTTAAAGACCAAAACACAGTTTACATTTCTGAAGAGCGCAATGGCGATTTAGGCAGTAACATTTATAGCTTTAAGCTTCATTAAAAGTTTAAACCAAAGCCAAACGAGAATCGCCAACCTTCGACACTATTAAAAAAGTTAAAAGTTCCTGAAAGACTTTCGGCAGCAGTTATCCAAGTACCAAAACCGTAGTCGTTGTGCCACTTTTCGGAATCTTCATATTTTGCCCAAACTCGACCTACATCAAAACCACCAAAAACACCTATTTGAAATGGTAATGTTTTTGTTTTAAAAGATGGAAAGCTGTAGCGTAAATCGGCACTTGTAACCAAGGAACTTTTTCCTGTAAATCGGTCTGTTCTAAAACCTCTTAGTCCATTATGTCCACCAATAATTGCGCCTTGATAAAACAAGAAGTCATCACCAAACCTTAGCTGAGTTCTGATATCTGTTTTAAGCACAAGCTCTCGCATACCAAGAGCATTGTAAAACCCTAAATTTGAGTTTACAAAAGCAAATATGTTTTTAAACTTTTCTAATTCGGTTTTTGCTCCTGCATTAAACATAAATGTCATTCCTTTGCTTGGATTGATTTTATTATCAAAACTTTCATATTCATAAGTTGCATCAACTGATGAAAAATAACGTCTTTCATAAAACTCTTCATCTGAACCAACTGGAACCAAATCGGTAATTATTCTATTTGGTGAGTCTTGCAACTCTACACCTTCAAAAGCAAGTTTAAACCCATAATCACTACCAAATCCAGATTTTTTCACAATTCCAATAGATGCTCCATAAACACTGGTTTTTACCCTATTGTAATCTAAACCCAAATCGTCATCATTATTTACGGTTTCATTACCATATCCAAAGTAATTATTTGCAAAATTCTCACTAGTAAGTACTCCGCTTAAATGCAAGTTCCATTCACCAAAAATATTTGCAAATTCACCTTCGTACCTTAAATCAAAACCGCTTGTTGCAAAATAATATCCTGTTTTAAACCTATGTTCTTGCGAAAACGGATTACGTTGAAATCCTTTTACTGAGTAATGAATTGAACCTCCAATTAAGAATCCATCATCTGGATTGAACCCTAAATTTGGTGTAATTACAGTATTTCTAGTAATATTTTTCTTGAAATCAAAAAGGTTTAGGTTGTAAACATCTGTCAATTTTATCTGCGCACCTTTATTTTCTTGAATTGTGTTCTTTTTACTTTTATGGTCGTAGATTTTAACGCGTCGTCCTTTTTTTATAATGTAAGTGTCGTTTTCTTGACCTCCAATTAATCTTGTAAAAATTAAGTTGTTAGCTTTTCCTGTAACTTCAAAAACATCTTTATCATCTAAACCATAAATCCATAACTCTTTTGTGATGTCTTTATCAAAAACTCTATCAACCAACACATCGGCTTTTTCTCCATCTTTAATTCTTGAGATTGTAACCTGAGTTTTGTTGTCTCCAATACGCTTTACTTCAATATAATCATCTTTATCAGTTGCTGAAAGAATTACTAATTCATTTAAATAATTATAATATCGCTTAGCAATGTCTTGTAGATTACCTCTACGTCCTTTTAGCTTTTGTTTGATTTCTTCAAAAGTTTCGTCTTGAACTTCTTTAGGTGTTTTTGAAAAAGCATGCTCAATAACATCATCTGTAACGTTTTCTTGTAGAAACTGTGCTTGTGCTAACCATACATCAAGTTCGGATTGCTGAATTAAAACTCGGTCTAGTTTAACTCCAGCACTATTCATCCATTTGACGTCTTTCAGTTCTTCATCATATACTTGCAACTGATTTGTAGACCCTGAAATTACTCTCATAACATCTAACAACGCACCATCAAAATTTGAAAATACTTGGTCTCTATCTCTTGGTATTGGTTTGTAGAGTTTATCTCCATTTTCTTGGTCAAATTGTGCCCAACGCCATTGATCTTGGTGTCTGTCCCAATCTCCAATTAGCATATCGAACAAACGTGCACGAATGTATGCTTCTTCGTCTATTTTATATTCTTCATCTTTACGTACTTTTTCAATAATATCGTGTGTGCTTTCAATATCATCAGCATAACCAAAAGTTCTTTCATCAGTATAGTTATCTTCTGGTCGCTCTTCAATCATATATAACTCATCACCATATTCAGTATTAAAATCACCTAAGTGTTTATGCTTTGGAATATAGTACAGCTTTGGGTTGGTATGATATACATCTGCAGCATCAGACAAATCAGGAACCACCATAAACGCATAAGGATGGGCTGCTGTATAGAAATCGAGAATTAAACTTTCAACTTCGGTTTGTTCAAACTGATCTTCAATATAATTTTCTTTAAACAAAACAGCTTGTAAGTACTGCGTTGCACTTTTTCGTAATGCTCTCATGTTGAGTTCACGACCATCTTTTGTCTTTAATCTTAGAGATCTTGTTTGGTGTCCTCCACCTTTTCTAACTACTTCTAAACCTCCATAAAGAGTATCTAACGTAGCTACTTTAGCTTTAATTTTTGTACTATAAACTTTTCGGTAGTGATCTCCCCAAACCGATTTAAAAAACATAGATTTATCTGTTTCTTCTTCATCGTAAACAGAAACTTCAACTTCATTAGGAAACGTATCAGGAAGCGATGATGTATCAAAATGCTTGTTTGGTTTATAAACCTCTTTTTGAAACAGTACTTTAGGTGTATTACCTTCGGCATCATAATATCTCACCCAAGAACTTCCGTCTTTAAAAACGGTAAGTTCAGCAAACCCTTGTTTTCCATAGGAAAACAATCCGTCGTGTGATAATGCTGCATAAGACTCTTTAGCTCCTGATCCTGAAACTATTTGTTTTATACCTTCGTGCTCAATGTACTGCAAGGTATGTTCATGACCTGAAACAAAAACGATGTTTCCACTTTCCTTCGCTAAAGTTTCTATTCTGTTAACGAGTTTATGGTATCTTTCGTTGTATCTATCTTGTATTGAAATTCCTCCTTGAGTTCTAATTTGCGTAATTACCGAACCTAAAATTGGCATTGGAATTTTTTGCTGCAATGGAAATAGATGTTTTATTGCTGCATATTGTCCTCCATGTGTACCATTAGTGTACATAGGATGGTGCATCGCTAAAACAATGGTCTTGTTCTGCGCTTTTTTAATTTCTCCTTCGAGCTCTAGAATAAATCTATCTCTTGTTTTTATTTCGCACTCATCATTTATAGTTGGGTTATGATTCCAGTTTTCGAGATACCACTGACTATCTATAATGATTAATTGAACTGTTTCATTTACATCTATACTCTCTAAAGGACAACCGTTTTCAGGCAAAAAAGTGTTTTTCCCTAAAGCATCCTCCACATATTTCTCTTGCGCTTTAACACCTTTTACACCATTGGCATACCACTCATGATTGCCAGGAATAAAAATGATTTCACCTTTAAAATCTTTAACCGATTTAAATTGAGCATCAAGATTGTTTTCATCACTTGCTCTCAATTTATGGTTTTTACCATGAAGTCCTGAAGGATATACATTATCTCCTAAAAAAAGAACATAATCGTCTTTTGTTTTCTTTCCTTGCAAATGTTGATTTAAAGCCGTTAAACCTTTTGACATTCCATTTTCCGGTGATAACCCTGCATCTCCAATAAGATAAAATGTTTTATCAATTTCTTTATCAGGAAATGAAGGTTGCGACCATTCTTCACTACTATATTGAGGTTTGTAAGTAGCGCAACCAATGGTTAAAAAAGTAATGACGCTTAAAAACAAAAGCTTTTTTGCGGATATCATATGTAAAATTTTATTATAAAAATACTAATTAAGAACTGCATGACAGCATTGAACACCCTATTTTATGTCTTGCCCATTCTGGTCGTTTTGCAAACCACTTTTCATTTTCTGGTTGTTCGTCGTAGGGTTTTTTTAACAATTCAAACAACTCTTCAACCAAGCTATAATCTCCTTCTTCGGCTTTATCTATTGCTAATTGTGCCATGTAATTTCGCAATACATATTTTGGGTTTACAGCATTCATTTTTTTAGAACGTTCAGTGCTACTCAACGTTTCCTTTTTTAATCTTAACGCATACTTATCAAACCAAAGCAGCCACTTTTCTTTTATTTCATTAGATATTTCAGAATAAAAAGCAGGCTTTATGAGTTCTAAACCTCTTTTTGGATTATCTACTGAAAACTTAGAAAGCAACCTAAAAAACAGTGTCATATCTGTTTCAGATAATAATAACGTTTCTTCTAACTCATGAATAAGTTGTATATCTGAAGCCTCTTTAAATTCTAAACCAAGTTTTGAACGCATCATTTCTAATGATTGTTTATCAAAATTGTTCTTGTAGGTTTCTAATGCTGTTTCAAAAGGTGTGGCATCTTCAACCAGAGCATACAACGCGTTTGCCAGTTGGTATAAATTCCAAAGTCCAATATTGGGTTGATTTCCAAATCTGTATCGCTTATGTTGAGCGTCTGTTGTGTTTGGTGTCCAACCATAATCAAAACCTTCTAGCCAACCATAAGGTCCATAGTCTATGGTTAAACCAAGAATTGACATATTATCAGTATTCATTACACCATGTACAAAACCTACTCGTTGCCAATGGATAATCATCTCTAATGTGCGTTGACAAACTTCATCAAAAAACTTAATATAAGTCTCTTTTGATGGCTTTCCTAGGTGAGGAAAAAACTGATTAATTGTATAATCGGTTAATTGAGTAAGCGTTTTTAAATCTTGTCGTGCTGCGAAAATTTCAAAATTCCCAAAACGAATAAAAGTTGGTGACACTCTACAAACTATTGCTCCTTTTTCATAAGCTGAGTTACCATCGTACATCACATCTCTAAGTACTTTTTCTCCTGTTGACAACAATGCCAAAGCTCTAGTAGTTGGCACTCCTAAATGATGCATTGCTTCGCTACATAAATACTCTCTAATTGATGAGCGCAATACTGCCAAACCATCACCTTGTCTTGAGTATGGAGTTTCTCCTGCACCTTTAAGCTGTAAAGTCCATTGCTTGTTGTTTTGCTGAATTTCAAAAAGGTTTATAGCACGACCATCACCTAATTGTCCAGCCCAATTACCAAATTGATGTCCACCATAGTTCATAGCATAGGGTTTTGTGTTTGGATACACACTGTTACCAGACATTATTTGCAAAAAATCATTTGATTTAAGGTCTTGCGCTGTTAAACCTAAGTTTTTAGCTAAGTCCACTGAACTATGAATCAACTCAGGGTTTTGAGCCAACTTAGGATTAACATAAGAAAAACACGCCTGTTCAACTTGTCTTCTGGTGTTTTCTAAAACTACATCAGAAGGCAAGTTCTCAGAAAATGTGTTATTGATATTGAATGTTATCATATTAATTTATCGGCATGCAGTTGACGTAGTTTAGCTAATTTTGGAGTAATTACAAAATTACAATAGCCATAATCAGGATTATTCTTATAAAAATCTTGATGTTCAACTTCGGCATCATAAAACACATCTAGTTCACTAAGCTCTGTAACTATAGGGCTTTCAAAATATACATTAAGCTCATTTAAAACCTGTTCAGCTACTTTTTTCTGATTGTCATTATGATAAAAAATAACTGAACGATACTGTGTTCCAACATCAGCTCCTTGCCTATTTAAAGTTGTTGGATCATGCGTTGTCATAAAAATTGTAATGATATCCTTATATGAAATTATATTAGGATTAAACTCTATTTGAACTACTTCGGCATGACCTGTGAGCCCTGAACAAATTTCTCGATAGGTTGGTTTACCAGGAACTGTTCCTCCAGAATATCCTGAGGTTACCTTAACAACGCCTTTAACCTGTTGAAAAACGGCTTCGGTACACCAAAAGCATCCACCACCTACTGTTGCTAATTCATGTGTTGCATTCATAATGTTTAACCTTCCTTTTGCAACGTTAATGACTCCGAATTTACACAATACCTTAATCCACTTGGTTCTGGTCCATCGGGAAAAACATGACCTAAATGCGCATCACAAACGTTACACATAATTTCCACGCGAATCATACCAAACGAAGAGTCCTTTTCATATTTAATAGCGTTTTCCTTTATAGGCTGTGTAAAACTAGGCCAACCAGTGTCTGAGTTAAACTTTATGGTAGAATCAAACATTGGTGTATTACAGCAAACACAATTGTATTTACCTGCTTCGTGTGTTGAACAAAAGGCTCCTGTTCCTGCCATTTCAGTACCTTTTTTTCTTGTAATTCGATATTGATCGGTAGTGAGTAGCGCCTTCCATTCTTCTTCTGTTTTTTCAACTCTTTTATCTGGCGTTGGATTACCATTAACTGAAAAATCGATAATATTTTTCCAAGTAAGCATATGTTGTCCTTTCTTTTATTAATTAAAACTGAAAAAAATGTGTTCAAAATTAGTCGACATGCTTCTATTTTACTTACAATCAAAGCGTAAAAGCAGTCTGCTGTTTTTCGTTTTTTTTTAGTACTTTGTATTCTATAAATTTAAACAAGATTTATGTCTAAACTAGTTGAAAATGCTGAAAAGTTTGTTTTTGATCTTTTTAAAAATGACCTTGACCAAACGTTTCTTTACCATAATTATACACATACCGAACGTGTACTAAGAAGCTTAAGAGAGATTCTTGAAAACTCTGAAGTTAACAAAGAAGATTCTGAAATTTTAGAACTTGCTGTTTTATTTCATGATACAGGTTACACCAAGCTTAGAGAGGGTCATGAAGAAGAGAGTGTAAAAATAGCTTCAAAATTTCTAAAAGATAATGATGCAAGTGATGACTTGATAGCTTCGGTTAGTGAGTGCATTATGGCTACAAAGTTTAAAGACACTCCTAAAACTAAACTAGGCAAAATTATAAGGGATGCTGATGCTTCGCATTTTGGTAAAAAATATTTTAATGAAGCCAGTGAGTTTTTAAGAAAGGAAATGGAAATACAAGGTGTTTGCAAGTTTTCACCTAGCGAATGGCTTGAAGAAAACATAAAAGTACTTACCGAAAAGCATGAGTTTTATACTGATTATGCTTTAAAAAATTGGCAAAGACAAAAAGAAGAAAACCTTGCTAAACTGATAAAAAAGAAAAAGAAGAATAAAGAAAAAGCCAATAAAGAAAAAATAAAGGCAAAGTATAAAGCACAGTATAAAAACGAAAGTCCTGAACGTGGTATTCAAACTTTTTATAGAGTTGCATTAAGAAACCACATAAAACTTAGTGACATTGCGGATACTAAAGCCAACATATTACTTTCGGTTAATGCTATTATTATTTCTTTGGTACTTTCTAACCTAATGTCAAAGCTTGATTCTCCTTCAAATAGCTATTTAATAGTACCTACATTAATATTTACTGTTTCTAGTGTGGTTTCGATGATTTTATCAATAATTGCTACAAGACCAAATATTACCAGTGGTGAGTTTACCAAAGAAGATGTTAAGAACAAAAAAGTGAATTTAACCTTTTTTGGAAACTTTCATAAAATGGAGTTAAGTGAGTACCAATGGGCAATTAGTGAGCTTTTAAAAGACAAAGATTACGTGTACAGTTCTTTAACCAAAGACTTGTACTTTCTTGGTAAAGTTTTAGACCGAAAATACAGGATTTTGCGTTTAACCTATACTATTTTTATGGCTGGAATGGTAATATCTGTGATTGCTTTTGCGGTATCTTTTAAAGCTCAACACCCAAAGAAAGACATTAAAGATGTGATTACTAAAAACGAGTATAAACTAAACCCAAAAACTTCAACAAAAAGCAGTGATTCTTTTTATATTACTGCTTAAGTGTTGCCATTAAATCGTCATAGGTGTAGAATTTTTGATCCTCTTTATCAGTGTATAAGATACTGGCTCTTATAGCTCTTAAACCAGTAACACTTTGTAGGTCTTCTAGCTCTAAAATTTCGACCTCATCACCAAGTACGTGCTTAGATTGCAAGAACTTTACATAACGCATGTATTCTTGCTCATCTTCTTTTTGAGAATATACTATAGTAATTTTTCCTTTGTGTGTAATTCTATCAGTAGTTCCTTTAACAAAAGCTTTGTCCACACGTTTTTTTACAACTTCATATCTTGCATTGTAAGTACCATCTACATCAAAACGTTTTTCATCCATTCTAAATCTTATAGACAATGGTTGATTAAACACTAAAATCATTGAAGTAACGTCTAAAGACATTGGATACTCGTGCTGATTGTTGTAAAATTCATTTTCCATTTCGCACATTACCTGAAGCTGCCACAACCTTAGGTTGTATAAGTATATATTATCAAAGCTATCTTCTTTTGTAATAGCCTCTCCTATATACATGTTATGCTCAACTCCATCGGTTTTATAACGCTCAAAAAAGTGTGGGTACATTTGTTGCGCATCAACTTGTTTTTCGTCTAGCATGCTAGACATTTTTTTATTGATAAGCGCAATGGTATCGTCATAGTTTTTTCTGTAGTAATAAATCATTCCTAAGTTGGAATCAATTTTACTAAAGTAGTCTTCTATACTTTCTTTTAATTCAGAATGTTTAGCTAATAAAAACTTAAATAAAGCGTCTAATTCTTTATGGAAAAACGCAGCTATTTGTTGCTCACTATCTACTTTAAAATCGGTCTCAATTTCTTTAATGTAAGAATCAATTTGAAATCTTACTTGGTCATAGATAGGCATATTTAAATGCTCAGGAATATCTTCAAGAATTTTATTAGCAAAAGACAGTTGAAGCAATAAATCTTTTTGAGTAGTTAAATTTCTGGCTTCTGATGATCCTTTTACATCAATTTGTCCAAAAAGTGGATATACTTTTTCAAAAGAAATTTTTTGAAACATTGCATTTCCATCATTATTGTGTTGGTCAATTAAAAACTGCTTTGCAGCTTTTTTAAATTTCCACGACACACTAGGATGTATAGATGTGCATTCTTGTTGTATAACTGCTTCTATTAAGTTTTCTTCTTCGCGTTTAGATCGTTTAACCGAAGACACTATAAATGGCATTACATCGATTAGCTTATTAGCTACAATGCTATTAAGTACATGTGGTTTTTCTGAAGCTATTTCAAGAACACCTAACACTTCATCTTTATCAGCAATTGGAGCTAAAATAGCACTTTTAATACCTTGTTTGTTTAAAATAGAAACATGAGGCATTTCTTCTTTATCTACACAAGATTTCTCGACATTAGATACCGAAAAAAATTGCTTTTGGTTTATGATTAAATCATAAGACCAATCACAAAGTGCATTTTTACAACTTAAATGATCTTGATTACATAAAAGAAAACTCTCAATACCTTCTCCATAAACTCGTTCAAAACTATCATCTTCTTTATTATAAATAGAAAAACCAACTTTTAAATCTTTAATTCCTAAGAAAGAACTAAAGATATTCTGGAAATCGCTCATAAAGCTTTTATCCTTACGTTTGGCTTCTCCTATAAGTGTAGATTTTATATTGGAAATAGATTGGTCATCAGTAACATCAAACATGTTAGAAATAACAAATCCTTTAAACTCATAACTATTAGGCGGAAACTTTTCTTTCCACAAATCGAGATTATCAAAATTATCTAGTAATTCTTCGTAATCGTCTTGAGTTACTTTAGGAGCATTCTTTTTTGGTACAACTTCAGTAAAATCGGCATTATACAAAATCTTATAATACCTCATTACTCCTTTTTCATCAGGTATTTCGTATAAAAATGGACGTTTAAAGCTTAAATCGTAACCATAATGAAGATTCAAAATAATAGTACACGCAATAATGTACAAATCACTTTCAGGGAGGTTTTTAATTTTAAGTTCAAAACCATCACCAGCAGCTTTTACTATTTTCTTGAAACGCTCAGAAGAGTTAAAAATAATATTCTGAAATGGTAATGAAACTGCTTTAATTTCGTTATTAGTTAAAGCGTCACTAAAAGTATCTTGTAAAATTGTAGTAATCAGTTCTTGATGCTCTTTCAAGGTTGATTCATCATCAAAGCCATCTCTCAATATGCTATGAGGTTCTTGTAACCTAAGTATTCTTTCTGCTTTGGCTTTTTCAAAATCATCTCCTGTTTGCTTCAAATCTTCGTAATATTTGAGCAACTTATCAAAGCTTATCTTAAGCTCAAAAGGCAATTGTGTATTAGGGTCAAAATGCTTCATAGTGTGCTGCAAATTTACGAATAAAATAGATTGGTCGTAATTTTATTGATTAAATAACATAATGACTCAACAGAAAAACATGTTTAAAATAACGATTATTTCTGTTTAATGATGGGGAAAAGAGGCAATTAAACTGTTTTAATATTATATTTGATAGTATTCATTACAAACAATAATGCCTTGTAGCTCAATACATAAATTAAAACTTAAACTAACTCGAAGTAAATCATTACAGCTTTCAACAAAAAAGCGAATTGACCTAAGAGCAAAATTGTTTGGAATAACATCTCAATTTTCAAGTAACCTACAGAAGTCTTTTTGTAGCTTTATTTTACTTTTTTTTTCAACGTTTAGCTACGCGCAACTACCTGATTTCAACTTAAACGTTACTGCTGTTAACGAAACTTGTTCTGGTAATGGTGCTCTACAAATGGAAGTTTCCAATACAGCATCAGGAGCTGATATTACATATACACTTTACATTTTACCTGACGACTCTACTCCTGTTGCTCAAACATCAACCAACTCATTTAATAATCTTTTTGCAGGAAACTACAAAGTGGTTGCAACCCAATCGTTAAATGGAGACGAAAACACCCAAGAGCAAGAAGCAACTATTAACAACTTAACTACTGAACTGGATTTTGAAATTAGCCATACAACTGCTACATCCTGTAACCAAACTGCCACATTAATTGTAAATGTAACATCTGGTGACGCAGCATTGTATGAAATTACTTCTGGACCAATAACTGTTGCACCACAAACCTCAAATGAATTTTCCAATTTAACACCAGGAACTTATGTTGTACGCGTATATGATGAATGTGAAAACGCACTATCTAAAACCTACACATTAATTCTTGGCGAAAATGACATTACTATTGAGCAATCAGTACTTCCAGTTGTTTATAGCTCTTGTTCAGAAATAGAAATAACCAATAGCATCAATGCGCCTCCTGAAAACCCTATAATTTATCCGCTAACCATAACTTATACAATTTATCCTCCTGATGGCTCTCCTGAAATTGTAATTGTTGAAGAAATGACCTCAGGACCTGAGCTACAATTTAACATTAGCCAAAGCATTATGACTTTTGGTGAAGAAACATTTACAGTAAACATTACAATTACTGATGCTTGCAACAATGTTTTTGAAAGAGATAATGAAATTGACCCAAACCCAAAAGTAATGTTGTTTCCTACTGAAGCATACTGCGGAAAATTTTTAAACCTTATAGTAAACAACTTCTTACCTCCTTATCAAGTTGAATTTATTGAAGCTCCTGAAGATTTTACACCTTCAGTTTATAATGAAGAATATCCAGGACCTTACAACAATAATGTTGTAGTTTTCGAAACAGAAGGAAACCCTGTACCTTACGGAACATACACTATAAATCTTATAGATGCTTGTGGCAGATTAGGCACACATACTCTACTCTTAGAAGAAATTCCTCTAGAGCCAAATCTAGTAGTTAACAATACAGGGTGTTCGGTAGACTCTGGCTTTATAAATGTTTCAATTCCAGATCGAGAAATTGTATCTGCTACAGTAACTGTAGCTCCAGTATCTTATGAAAACACCTTACCAGATGATATTTCAGAAAACATCAATAATGGCGCTTTAAGTTTAAGTAATTTAGGAAGTGGAATTTATACTATACTAGTTATTGATGATTGCGGAAGTGAATACATCATTGAAACAATTGTTCCTGAATTTGTAATGCAAGAACTATCAGTTATAGCAAAACCAAATTGCTTAACCGAAACCGGATCTTTACGTCTTGCTAGTGGACATGGTAGCCTTACTTCAGTTTTAATTTCATCGGCTCCATCTAACTATACACCTTCACTTCCTGATGATGTAAGTGAAAATATAGCTGACTCAGGTTTTTTCTTTATGAACAACCTTCCTGCTGGAGATTACACTTTTGAATTAGTTGACGAATGCGGATTTCAATACACTGAAAATGTTTACATAAATGCATACATCAGCACTCCAAGTGCTTATACTTTAAACAGAAACTGTGGTTCTTTTGATGTTGGTATTAACGATTCTGACGATTCAGTAGTTTCAAAAACCTATTGGTTTCAAAGGTATTTTCCTGAAACCGAAACTTGGGGACACCCAAATACTGGAAGTCCATATACCGAAGGTGATATTCCAAATAGCTCTACAGCCATTCAAATTTTGAATGAACAAACCATTTACAACATTTTTTTAACAGGAGAATTTAGACTTATAAAAGTATTTCAACCATTCAACAATCAAAACCCTGACGATTTTTGTTTAGATATTTTTGCAAACTTCTCAGTGTTTTCAAACCTTGTTATTTCTGGTGTTTATAATTTAGGTTGTGATGGTGGTAGCGGACCATCAGATGTTATTGTAGACGTTGTTGGCGTTGGTCCTTTTAACTTTAGTATTATTTCGCCTTTTGAATTTGATAATGGTGAAAGCAACACGTTCTTAAATTTAAATGCAGGAACTTATGAGATAAAAGTTGAAGATGCTTGCGGAAATATTGAAAACACTGTAATAAATATTGAAAACCTATTACCAGTTGTAAATATTACCCAACCTGACAATCTACTGTTCTGTACTGATACCAATAGCAATTCTGAAACCTTTAGTTTAAACGATCAAAATGCATTAATTCTAGGTAATCAAAACCCCAATAATTTTACCGTTAGCTACCATCTCAATCAAGCAGATGCTAACTCAGGCGATAATGCACTACCTAACAACTATACAAACACAAACAATCCACAAACTATCTATACAAGAGTTATTCATAACACATTAGATGTTTGTTATGCAACTACCTCTTTTCAAATTCAAATTGGCGATATTCCTGTTGTTGATGACGATCAAACTATTTCTATTTGCGATGGAAGCACTACAACATTAACAGCAACATCAGGTTATGATGCTTACGAATGGTCTACTGGAGAAACTTCTCAAAGTATTTTAGTAAACCAAAGTGGAAATTATTCGGTTGCTGTAAAGAATATGTACGGTAACAATAGTTGTGAGGCTATTCAAAATTTCACAGTCTACACCTCTAGTATCGCAACTATTGAAAACATAGAAACTATTGATTGGACCGCTAACAGCAACTCCATTTATGTTTCAGTTTCAGGAACTGGAGATTATGTGTTTTCTTTGGATGGTATTATTTATCAAGAATCAAATGTTTTCACTAATCTTCCAGCTGGTTCTTATACTGTTTTTGTCAAAGATTTAAATGATTGTGGTATTGTTACTGAAGACGTTTCAATATTGAACTACCCAAGTTTTTTCACTCCAAACAATGATGGTTACAACGATTATTGGCAAATCATAGAATCGCAAACCGAACCTAGTTTAGAAGTCACCATTTTTGATCGATTCGGAAAAATACTAACGTCTTTTTATGGCAATCATTTTGGTTGGGATGGTACGTATAATGGAAACAATATGCCAACTAATGATTATTGGTTTTTAGTGAAACGTGCTGACGGAACAACTCATAGAGGTCACTTTACTCTAAAAAGATAAAAAGCTCCTTTCGGAGCTTTTATTTATTTCTTAAAAATACTAATTGCAAAACCACCACCTTCTGCTAATTTCACAGAAAGATTTGAGCCTTTTGATACTTCAATTTTTTCAATTATGATGTCTAGTGGATTATCGTCCCAATGTGCTTCATCTCCATCTCTGTAAATTACAGCTTCGTAGCTTTGGTTATCATCTAAAAAGTCGAAAGTTAAGTCTATTGCTCTCGCATTTTCATCTGTAATACCACCAACAAACCAATTACCTGTTTCGCGCTCTTGTCTTGCTATGGTTACATAATCTCCAACCACACCATTCAGCACTTTGGTTTGTTGCCAATCTACTCCAACATCTTTTATAAATTGAAGTGGCTCTGGGTTTGCTTCATAATGTTCTACCAAATCAGCAGCCATTTGTATTGGACTATAAATCACCACATACAATGCTAATTGCTGAGCAATCGTAGTGTTTACCTGATTGTCTGGTTTGTATTCATCAAACTTAATATTGAAAATTCCTGGTGTATAATCTATTGGACCAGACAACATTCTTGTAAAAGCAACTATTGGTAAGTGCTCTGGTGGATTACCTCCATCACTTGCCCAAGCATTAAACTCTTGCCCTCTTAAACCTTCGCGAGAAATGATATTAGGATAAGTTCTTCTTAAACCTGTTGCTTTAATAGGTTCGTGCGCATTAACTGCGACGTCGTATTTAGCGGCTTTAATGGCAGCATTGTTATAATGATTTACCATATACTGTCCGTGATGGTATTCTCCCTTTGGAAGTATCTTACCAACGTAACCTGATTTTACCGAGTGCATGCCATATTTTTGCATTAAAGCATAAGCAGTGTCTTGTTGCTTAGTATAAGTTTCGGTTGCTGCCGAGGTTTCATGATGCATTATAATTTCTACACCTTTTTCTTTAGCATATCGTGTAACCTCATCAATATCATAATCTGGATAAGGTGTTACAAAATCGAACACACCTTCACGGTCTTCAAAACCAATCCAATGTTCCCAACCAGTATTCCAACCTTCAACTAAAACACCACCAATGTTATTTTTTGCTGAAAAGTCTATAAAACGTTTTACATTTTCAGTATTTGCTCCGTGTTTTCCGTGTGCACCTCCTGTATCTGTCCACGTACTCATATTCTGAGTCATCCCATAATCCCAAGAGGATTTTCCTAAGTGCATTTCCCACCAAACACCTGTATACTTCATTGGTGTAAACCAAGATACGTCTCCTAGTTTATTTGGCTCGTTTAAATTTACGATTAACTTTGATTCTATAAGCTCTGGTGCACTATCTGAAATTTGAATTGTTCTCCAAGGTGTTTCAAAAGGTAACATTCGTTTTACCTTATAATCGGTATTTTCTGAACCTACTAAATTACTCTTTAAATCAAGGTTTTTAGTATCTACTTTTAAGGTCATTCCTGAATAATCTATCAAAGCTGCTTCGTGAAAACTTAAATGTGTTCCATCTGTACCAACCATAGTAACTGGTGTATTTACAGCATTTTCCGGAATATACGTTTGCGCTAAATTTTTATGGTTTGCAAACTGTAAGGCATCAACCTCTGATAACTTTGTAGTATTGTACAAATGCTCATAAATATCCCAATCTCCAGGAATCCAAAAGGTGTTGTAATCTTCAGTTAAGTTAAACTCCGTATGTTCATCCTTAATTAGTGCTTCTTTAAAGTTAGCTTGTTCTGGGAATTCATATCTGAATCCAATACCATCGTCATATACTTTGAAAACAAGGTTTAGTTTTCGTTTTAATTCTGATGTTTCTTGTAATTCAACTCTTAATTCATTGTAATGGTTTACTACATCTACTTGTTCTCCCCAAGGCATTTGCCAAGTCTCATTGAACGTGCTTGTTGTTGTATTTACAATATTGAAATTATCCTTTAAAGCTTTAGCATTTGTAAACTCAAACCCTAAGTAAGAGCTATCTACTACGGTTTTGTTATTGAACATTACTGTGTAAAACGGTTGTCCCTGAGCATTAAGGTTGAAATTTACTTTCACTTCACTATTTGGCGAAGTCACTTCAGTAATATGTTTTTCCTTTTGATTACATGAAAAGAAAAGGACTGTAAGGATTAATGGGATAAGATTGAATTTCATTAAGATTGATTTATTGTCTTTCGATTAAAATGATATTAGCATTCGAATTTATGATAATTTTTCCATTTTCTACAGTGGCTTTAACACCAGAATATGCATCTTGAAGTTTATCTCCTTCTTCAAAAACTTTAGAAACATCGATAACTTTTTC
Source organism: Meridianimaribacter flavus (assembly GCF_004366715.1). Classification (GTDB taxonomy): domain Bacteria; phylum Bacteroidota; class Bacteroidia; order Flavobacteriales; family Flavobacteriaceae; genus Gaetbulibacter_B; species Gaetbulibacter_B jejuensis. The sequence continues at coordinate 569,308 of NZ_SOQZ01000001.1, read as the reverse complement.
GCCTTTTGGTAAGTCTAAACCAACAATTACCAAATCTTTAAAGTCTCCTTGCTGATAGCTTCTGTAAAATAAATAAGGCTCTTGGGTTATCATTTGATGCTTACCAGCGCCTACAGCAGGATGATTTGTTCTGAATTGTCCTAGCTTTTGCCAATGGGTTAGCACTGCTTTTGTTTTTGGGTCTGAATTTACAGCTTCCCAATTCATAAATGAACGTAAGGTAGCATCACCTTCAGTGCCTTCTATAACCAATGATCTTGCAGACTCATCTCCATAATAAACTTGTGATGTTCCTGGTGATAGTAATAATCTATTTGCGGTTTCGTATGGTTTTTCTCTTTTAGCATCAAACGGACTACCATCATCGTGAGAACTTAAATAATTTAATGTTCCAAAACCTTTTAATGGACCTTTTAAACTATCATTATATTTTTTAAAAGCGTCTTCATAACTCAACTCTTTTGAATTCCATTTGAATTCAAAATTGATTAAGCTTTGAAAACTTGGTGGATTAAAATAGTTCACTTTTCTATCTCCAAAATCGAACCATTGGCCACCTGAAATTCCGTAGTTATACACTTCGCCAACCAAATAGAAGTCGTTACCGTCTAAAACCTTATCTGGATTGTTCTTCTTATACGTTTCAAATGCATAATCACATTCTTTTTTAAACTCTTGCCATACATATTCTTCGGTGTGTTTTACGGTATCTACACGGTAACCATCAATACCAAAATCGGTAATGTAATCCGTTAACCATTTCATTATATAGAAACGTGGAGCTCTTGGATGCCCTGTTCGTTCAAAAAAAGCATCGAGCTCTTTTACTTCTTGGTCGTAACGACCTTCAGCTTTCCATTTTTCTACCAATTGTGGTGGTAGTTCTACATTCTCGTTGCTTTCTGTTTTTATATCCGGCAGATTAGCAACAAGTGTACAGCTTATAGTGTTATCATAACTATCGTAAGTACATTGTTTATCTGTTCTTACCCATTCTTCTGGCCAAACTGGGTCTTTTTCTGTTACAGGACCTGTATGATTGATTACTGCGTCTAATACTACACGAATACCTTTGGCGTGTGCTTCCTTTACCAGTTCTTTTAAATCTTCTTCAGTCCCAAAGTTTGGGTCAATTTTGGTCCAGTCTTTTGCCCAATAACCGTGAAAACCATAAGTAACACCTGTGCCTTCGTCTGTTCCTCCATGGATTTGCTCTACAATTGGTGTCATCCAAATGGCATTGATGCCCAAATCGGTAAAATAGCCTTCTTGAATTTTTTGTGTAATTCCTTTGATGTCGCCTCCTTCAAAACCACGCAATTTTCCTGTTTCTCTCGTCCTGTCAAAGTTGACATCGTTGGAAGTCTCACCATTATTAAATCGGTCTGTTAATAAAAAATATAGGTTAGCACCTTCCCAAACAAATGGTGTTTCTGGCTTTGGTGCTTCTTGTTTTTGTTCTTGATTGCAAGATATTGCTAAGGTAATCGTAAGTATTACTAGAATTAGTTTTTTCATTGGTGTTTATTTTCTGCGTAACTTGAATTCAAATTATTCATTGATTTTTAGAATGAAAGATTCCAGAGGCTTTATATCTATGCGGACTTGGGCTTTGCCTTTTTCAACTTTTAGGGTTGAAGTATAAGCTTTGTATAACTGGTCTTCAACTTGATAATCTCCATCTTTCAAATCCAATTTTGACACCAAATCTTCTGGTAATTGCAGCTCAAAACCATAGGTGTTTTCAGTATTAAAGTTTGAAATAACAATGAGTTTTTCATCTTCACTCCAACGTGCAAAACTTAAGACTTTATCGTTGTACCACTCAGTATGTTGCTGATTATAGTGTTGCAAATCTTGATAGTCTCCCATTAAGGCATCACTGCTAATTGTGAAGTTTAATAAGCGCTTGTAAAAGTCTCTCAATGCTTTTTCATCTTCGGTAGATTGGCCACCATCAAACTGTTTATTGTTTACCCAACGTACAACGCTTGGCACACTTCCATAATCGAAAATTGAGGTTCGTGTTGGGTCGCCAAAACCTAAATCTTCCTCAGCTTTTTCGCCAAATTCCTGACCAAAATATATCATTGTAGGTGATGTGCTTATGGTTGCAGACACTACCATTGCTGGTTTTCCTTTTTCGGCATTACCAGCAAAATCTGAACTTGCAATACGTTGCTCATCGTGATTTTCTAAAAAGTGAAGCATATGATGCTCAATATCTTTTAAATCCTCTTGAATTGGCGGAATATTGTACGTGCTTCCGTGGCCTTGCATAACGTGTTTTAAGGTGTCATACAATTGTACCTTGTCGTACAGGTAATCCATTTTTCCTTTTTTTATGTAATCTCTGTACAAATGCGGTTGGTATACCTCAGCCAATAAAAACGCATTAGGATTTTTCATCTTTATGTGAGAATTCATATAACTCCAAAATTCCACAGGCACCATTTCTGCCATGTCAAATCGGAAACCATCCACTCCCTTGGCTGTCCAATACAAAGCAATATCCTTGAATTTTATCCAAGAACTTGGTACGGTTTTGTCTTTCCAAAAGTTATAATGTGCTTTGTAATCTTCATTATCGAAACCTTCTGGCAACTCATCAAAATCTTTTTGACCTTCTGGATTTATTCCATAGTTAACCTTTACTGTTTCGTACCAATCGTTCATATCTGGCTGTGATGCTCTTGAACCATTACCAGTCCATTTTGCAGGAATTTCTTCAAACTTGCCGTCTACTTTCAAATGATTTTCGCCACCTAGAGGTTGATAGCCGTTTTTCCAGTTCGGCACATTAAACGATTCTCCTGGATTGTAATAAAAGTTGTTATTAACTGCATAAGTCACAGTTTTATCATCTTCTACACCAAAATCAGTTGTGCCTTCAGGATTTGTTAAGCTTTGATAGTTTCTCGCCACGTGGTTTGGTACAATATCTATTAACACTTTTAAACCTGCGTTGTGCGAACGCTCGATTAAAGCTTCAAACTCTTGTAATCTATTCTCAACATTTTCGGCCAAATCAGGATTTACATTATAGTAATCTTTAACCGCATAAGGCGAACCTGCACGACCTTTTACAATATCTGGGTCGTCGTTAGAAATGCCAAATTCAGTATAATCAGTAATCACATCATGATGTGGCACACCTGTGTACCAAATATGTGTGACTCCAAGATCTTTGATTTCAGCAAGTGCTTTATCTGTGAAGTCATTGAATTTACCAACGCCATTTTCTTCTAAAGTTCCCCAAGGTTTGTTGTTGGTATTGGTATTTCCGAATAGTCTTGTAAATACTTGATAAACGACTTCTTTCTTTTTCATCACTGACTTAGTTTCTTCAGTTTTTATAGTTTGTCTTGGCTCGTTTTTACAACTAAACACTATTGAAGCGACTAAAATTAGAGTAACTATATATCTTGAACGCATATTATTTGTTAAGCTTTATTTTAATTTCTTTTTTGGTTGAAGTATTCCAAGTCACATCAAGTCTTAAGGTTAAATTATTGATATTATAATCACCTTCAACTTTTTGACTTCCTATTTTTATTGTTTTTGGTGTTTTAGAAATATTATGAATAACAAGCTCTATTTCTTTTGTTTCACTTGAAAAATGCTTGCCTATTTCGGCATTAAACTCAAATTCTAAATAGCGTTGATTGCTTTCAGATTTGAATTCGAGAATTTCGTAGTTTCCATTTTCAAAAGCATTAATAGTTGAACCATTGTCATTATACATTTGATAATCACTACTTCCTACTTCTTTATCAAAATAATAATGAAGTTCTAATACCGAACCATTATAGGTTTTTGTTGATTGCATTGGTTTTGCCATAGGAATAAAACTTCCGCCTCTCACAAATGTTGGTATGCTATTCTCTTTTATTTCGTAATTAATTGGATGACCTCCTTTGTATAATTCATCGGAATAAAAATCAAACCAATTAGATGTTTTTGGCAGATAAATCACTTGATTTTTTGCTCCAGCATAAGTCACTGGTGAAACCAAAATATCACTTCCCCATAAATAGGCAGTATCATCACTATATAAAATATCTTTACACTCTTCAAAAAACAATGGTCGCATTAATGGTGCTCCTGTTTGGTTGTTTTCAAACATGAGGTTGTAGTTATAAGGCAACAACTTGTAGCGTAATTCTATGGCTTGTTTCGCCAAAGCTTTGGCTTTCTCACTTCTAAAAACCGGTTCACTAGGAACGTCTTCTTGTGCATGAGGTCTATAAATTGGTTGAAAAACGCCATACTGAAGCCAACGCACATACAGTTCGTCATCAAGGTTTGCTCCTGCAAAACCACCAAGATCACTATGCATATAGGCTAAACCTTGCATTCCCATTTGCAATGCAATTTCTGGCTGACTTTGCAATCCGCCCCAAGTTCTGTTGACGTCTCCAGACCAAGGCACTAAACCATAGCGTTGCGAACCAGAATAACCAGCACGCATTAAAATAAATGGTCGTTGATTTGGTAAAGCTTCATGAAAAGCATCTTGGACTAGTTTTGCCCAGTCGTGACCAAAAGTATTATGAACTTCATCAGCTGTTCCTGTTGCATGAATTACACTGGAAGGATGTACTTCAGGTTCTCCTAGATCTCCCCAAATTCCAGTTACACCAAGATTCAACAAGTCTTCATTTATACCTTTAAACCAATTATAACCTGACTTACTATACACATCTACCAAGCCTGTGTTTCCGAAGAAAAAATCATAGGTTGCTGGATTGCCCAAACTGTCTTTTGCTAAAGCGTTGTTGGTAACTGCTTCGTTCCAACGGTTAGATGTTGTTAATATAAAAGGTTCTGTAATGAGAATTGTTTCTACATTTTTGCCCTGTAATTCCTTAATCATTTGTTTTGGGTTTGGGAACGAATCTCTATGAAATTCTAAATTACCCATGGTTCCCATAACCTCTTTTCCAAACCAATATAAATCCAGAATCACTGCGTCAACAGGAATATGTTCTTCTCTAAAAGCATCAATGGTTTTTAATGTTTCTTTTTGAGAATGATAACCAAATCTACTTGAAAAATTTCCTAAAGCCCAACGAGGCAACATAGGTTGTTTTCCTGTTAAATCGGTATAATTATCTATGACATCATACCAAGAATCTCCAACAATGACTTGATACGTTTTACGACCAGAAATGGTTTCGTAAGTTAGTGTATTGTCGCCTTTGCTATCTAAATCTAAATATCCTATTGGAGCATTGTCAAAATGTACCATATACTGTTTTGACGACATTACAATTGGCAAGGTAAAATTCATTAACTCACTTGTAGTTTCATAGCCATAATGCGCTTTATTATAAAGCTGCAAACGATGACCACGACGATTCATTCCTAAAGCTCTTGCTCCAGCTCCATACAACACTTCATTAGGTGTTAGACTAAATTGAATGGTCTCAAAAGCATCGTTTTTTTGGTAGCCATTTTTTTCTGAAATGACTTCTTTTCCGTCTTTCCAATATGAAATATTGAAAGGCGATTTGGTTATAAGAACTGATAAATCTTTAGATTTTAACGTCACTTCTGAATTGGTTTCAGAAAATTGAACATCTGAAAATCCTTTGTTTAAAACCACTGCGTGAGATGGTTTTGCGCTTGCAGTTTCACCTTTTGGCAGAAAGGTGGTTTCTGTAATTTTAGATGTAAAGAATTGAATGTTATATGAACCATCAGATACTTTCACGTTTAGCTCATCATTGTTAAAAGAAGCATTAACAAACTCACGCGTTTTTATAGCATCTTGAAATAACCACGTAATAGCTTCTTCAAAATTTTCTCGCCATAATGTTTCGTTGTGTTTTCCGTCAGGAACAACTTTTGACCTTATGTTTTCAGCAGAAAAACCATTGTTTTTTAAAACAGAAATCATTTGATTCATGTCCTTAACAGTCTGACTTATCTCATCAAAACCAGCTTTTTCACCTTCTTTTCCTCCTGCAAGGAAATACATTTTTGTATCGTTTAGATTTGCATGTGATTTTGTGTAATTTTCAATTTCTGGTGCAAACCAAAATGCTGGTGAATACACACCTACTTTCCCGAATACGTTAGGATATTTTAAGGCTGCATAATGCGAAATTAAACCTCCCATTGAACTCCCAAAAATAGCTGTGTGCTTTTTATCTTTTAAGGTGTTGTAATTAGCATCAATGTATGGTTTTAGTGTATTGACGATAAACTCTAAATAGGCATCGCCTTCGCCTCCGCCATATTTTTCATTTTTGAAAGGTGAATATTCATCCAGACGCTTATCTGCGCCATTATCAATACCAACAACTATAAGCTTTAAATTTTTATTTCGGAATAGTTTATCTAGTGTTTCATCAACACTCCATTCATTTGAATATGAAGATGTTTTTTTATCAAATAAATTTTGTCCGTCGTGCATATACACAACAGGATACGATTGATTTGAGGTCTTATAATCTGCTGGCAAATACAACCAAACACGACGTTTACGGTTGAGTTGCGGCATGTTGAACGTATCTGATAGAACTGTAACCTGCTTTGTGACTGTTGAAGCATTTTCAACATCAAATAAATTGTCCCAACCTACTATCTTTAGTTTTAAAGTGTCTGGTTTACTACCAAATGTGTAACTACGATTTTCAATAGCAAAACCTTTATTATCACACTCAACAGAACTCCAAGCACCTTGCGTAAACTTGAAATTAATTGTGCCTTCGCTTTGAGGTAATGTGATGGTATAACGACCATCTTGTAACTCTAATTGATAGGCTTTTTGTCCTCCAGACCAACCTTCAAAATCGCCTGAAATAAATATCGAAGCATTTTCTGGTGTTTCCTTTGGCACTTGCTCTACAACAATAGTAACTTGAGCAAACGTTGTTTGGAATAAAAGAAGACATAAGATGTAGGTTAGTTGTTTCATTTTTAATTTCGTTGTTCGTTTTAAGAAATTATACTCAAGACTTCTCGACTGCACTCGAAGTGACAAGTTTGCTTTTATTTTATGGATTCCGCATCGTAGTGCGGAATGACAAATTAATTTAGTTTTGTTGTTAATACTATGGCTCCTTTTTCTTTTAAAGCAATGCTATCTTTCCAAATTACAGTTTCTCCTGTAAATACATTTTTTAATGTTTTTCCTGTTAAACCTAATTCTTCAAATCGGTTTGTGTTCAAATTAAAAGTGTCTTCATTTTTGTTCAGAATATGAACAACTGTTTCGTCATCATTAAACCTTGCTAAAACATAGGTGTTGTTTTCTGGTGCAAAGTGCATGGTTTTTCCATTATGAATGGCTTTAGAGTTTTTTCTAAAATTCATCAATTTAGACACATAACTTTGCATATCTTTTTTAGTTTCTTCCAGATTGTCGCCTGTAAATGCATTTACGGCATCACCTTCCCAACCACCAGGAAAGTCGGTACGAATTAATCCGTGATCACCTGGTTTATCAAAATCATTCATTAAGATTTCTGTACCATAATACATTTGAAACGTACGCGGTAATACAGCCAAATAGCTCAACGCCATTTTCGTGTTGGTAATATCACCTTGTAATTGCGTAAAAATACGGCTCATATCGTGGTTGTCTGGAAACACTAAAATATCTTCAGGTCTTGTATAATGAAAGTCGTTAGCCAATGCTGTGTATATTTCTTTAAGACCAGTTCCCCAAGTTTCTTCATTTTTTAATCCTGCTATAATTTTTTCTTGCATAGCAAAATCCATAGTTGAGCGTAAGTTAGAGTCATAACCATCTGCATTTTGATGACCATCTTGCCAATATCCAATTAACAACGGATTGCTTGACCATTCTTCACCTACAATATTAAAATTTGGATATTCTGACATTATAGCTCCAGCCCAATCGCTCATAAAATCTTTGTCAGGATATGGATAAGTATCTTGACGAATACCACCAAGACCTAGTGTTTCTACCCACCAAATACTATTTTGAATAAGATACTTTGCCATAAACGGATTACGTTGATTAAGATCTGGCATTCCCTGAACAAACCAACCATCGCTCATTTCTTGCTTATCAATTTTTGAAGCATAGCTATCTTGGTTTACCGTTCTTCTATGTGATGAACGTTTTACAATCTCATTGTTCCAATTGGCTTTATTTGCTTCGTAATGCCCTTGGTAATTTACCCAATCACTAAATGGTAAGTCTTTCATCCACCAATGTTCCAAACCGCAATGGTTTGCGACTTGGTCCATAATTAGCTTCATATTATTTTTTCGTAATTCGTCAGCTAATTTTCTGTAGTCTTCGGTTGTACCAAATCTTGGGTCTACTTGATAATAATCAGTAATAGCATAACCATGATACGATGCATGATGCATATCGTTTGTTAGCACAGGACAAGGCCAAACAGCAGTAAAACCTAAATCTTTAATATAGTTTACATGCTCTGTAATGCCTTGAAGATCGCCACCATGACGTGCATAATCATTGGTTCTATCTATGTGCTTTTCGTTTAAATTATCAAACGTATCATTGTTTGGATTAGCGTTTGCAAAACGATCTGGTGTGATTAGATAAATAGCATCTGAACTATTAAACCCTACAAAATCTTCAGCTGATTTTTCTCTAGCTTTAAGCTCGTAAGTTGTTACTAGTTCTTCGTTGTCATCATTTTTAAATATGATATTGAAAGTTCCTGCTTTGGTACTGTTTGAAATGATGACATCTATAAACAGGTAGTTATTGCTTTTTTCTGCTTTACTTACATGTGCAATAGTTACTCCAGAATATTCAATACTTGGTTGGTAACTGCCAATATTTTGATGGTGTACTAATAACTGTAAGCTATCATTTTTAAAACCAGTCCACCAATTAGGTGGTTCTACGCGATCAATATCGTTTTTATCAATCAACGCTTTAGGTTGACTGCTGGCTATTGATGTAGAAGTTTGCTCTTTACAAGACACACTTAAAACCAATAGAAGCATTAAAAATATAGGTGTGTACGTTTTCATGTTAAATAGTTTTAAGTGTGTCTTTACTCATTAAACAGTAACCAAGCTATTAGCTTCAATCGTTACTTTTTTATCGTTTACCAAGATGTCTAAACTTTCGCCACCTTCTAGTTCGAAGTTGGTTTTACCTTGGTTAACATTCACTTTTATGATTTGATTTCTAAAGTTGATTTTAAACGAGTAACCATCCCATTCTTTTGGGATTTTAGGTGAAAAAGACAAGGTATTATCTTTTACACGCATTCCGCCAAAACCTTCAACAATACTCATCCAAGTTCCTGCCATAGATGTAATATGCAAGCCTTCGTGAACTTCTTTATTATAATCATCTAAATCTAATCGCGATGTTCTTAAATAAAACGTATAGGCTTGTTCCATACGGTCTATTTTTGCCGCTTGAATACTATGAACACAAGGTGACAATGAACTTTCGTGAACAGTATATGGCTCGTAAAAATCGAAATGACGCTCTAACTCTTCAGTAGAAAAATGATCTTCAAAGAAATAGAAACCTTGTAATGTATCGGCTTGTTTTATGTAAGGCGAACGCAAAATGCGATCCCAAGACCAATATTGGTTTATAGGACGTTGACTAGCATCTAGCTCATCAACTTTTATTAATTCTTTATCTAAAAATCCGTCTTGCTGTAAGTACACATTATGCTCTTCAGAATATGGGAAATACATCGCATCTGCAACCGATTTCCATTGTGCTATTTCAGCTTTAGACAGCTTAACTTTGTTCATTATTCTAGTAAAGTCTGTATCGTATTCTGCTTCAACTTTACTAATATTTTCAATAGCATAATCTATACACCATTTAGCTATATAGTTAGTATACCAGTTGTTGTTTACGTTATTTTCGTACTCATTTGGACCTGTAACACCTAAAATAACATACTTGTTTTTGTTTGTTGAAAACGTAGCGCGTTGGTGCCAAAAACGTGCAATACCAATAAGTACTTCCAAGCCTTTTTCAGGTATGTAACTGTAATCGTTTGTAAACCTGTGGTAGTTATAAATAGCAAAAGCAATGGCGCCATTACGATGAATTTCCTCAAAAGTAATTTCCCATTCGTTATGACATTCTTCTCCATTCATAGTTACCATTGGATACAATGCTGCGCCATTAGTAAAGCCTAATTTTTCAGCATTCTCAATAGCTTTTTGCAGATGATTATATCTGTACTCCAATAAGCTTCTTGCTACTTTTTGGTCTTTTGTAGCCATGTAAAACGGAATGCAATATGCTTCGGTATCCCAATAGGTGCTTCCACCATATTTTTCGCCTGTAAATCCTTTTGGACCAATATTTAATCTAGAATCTTTTCCTAAATACGTCTGATTTAAATGAAATATATTAAAACGAATACCTTGTTGCGCTTTTACATCACCACTAATGGTAATATCTGCCATATCCCAAATGTTTGCCCAAGCTTGTTTTTGTTGCTCTAGCAAAGTATCAAAACCAAGTTGTGTAGCTGTTGCCAACACTGATTTTGCTGCAGTTACCAATGCGTTTTTGTCATGGTTTCTATCTACAGTGTAACCTCCAAATTTATGAATGGCATAAGTTTCGCCTTGCTTAACATTTTGTTTGTAGCTGTAAGATACTAATGTTGCATCTGCACTAACGTTTGGCTCGATTAATACCGACTTACCATTGATAAAAACCTTTGATTCCATGAATGTGCATGTATAAAAATCGGTTTTCATGGTTTTAGCCTGAATAAACGCTTGGTTATTATCGTGACTTACTTGAGTAGTGTCCCAAAACTTATCGTCCCAGTTGGTGTCTTCGTTTGTAATTCCTGAATCTATATATGGTTGAAATACAATTTCAGCATCACTATTCAATGGTGTTACTTGATAATTGATTACTCCCATTTCGTCTTGGTTAAGACTTAAAAAACGTTTTGCGTTAACCTCTACTTCTATACCATTTTGAAGTGTTGCCTTAAAAGTTCTAGACAACCATCCTTCTTTCATATTAAGTTCTCGCCTAAAATCTTGAACCGTTTTGCACTTGTTTAGGTCTAACTGTTCGCCATTTATTGCTACATTAATACCAATCCAGTTTGGTGCATTAAGTACTTTTGCAAAATATTCTGGGTAGCCGTTTTTCCACCAACCAACACGTGTTTTATCAGGATAATATACACCTGCTATGTAGCTTCCTTGAAAGGTTTTTCCTGAATATTGTTCTTCAAAATTAGCGCGTTGTCCCATGGCTCCATTGCCAATACTAAACAAACTTTCTGATGATTCTACGCGCTCTGCATGAAACCCTTCTTCTATGATTGACCAATTATCTGGTTTAATATAATCTTGGTTCATAATTTTAATATATTGTCTTGTTATCGCTACAACGACAACTTATTTCTTTATTAATTCTTCTATAAATTCTATACTTATTTCAGTGAAATCTTTAAACACATAATCTGCTTCAGATAACACTGTTTTATCACCTATACCAATTGAAATCATATTGGCATTATTTGCTGCTTGAACACCTGCTACAGAATCTTCAAACACAATGCAATTTTCAGGCTTTTGGTTAAGTGCTTTTGCACCTATAAGGAATACTTCTGGATCTGGTTTTGCCTTACTTACATCATTACCATCTACAATGGCTTGAAAGTTTGAAATAAGGTTTACTTTTTGAAGTATTTTTCTGGCGTTTTTACTAGCCGACCCTAAAGCTACGCCTTGATTACTTTCATTAAGATGATTTAAAATTTTTGGCACATCTGGAAGAATTTCGCTTTCTCCCATTTTATCTATGTAGCTTAAATAATCATCATTCTTTTTTGCCATTAATGCCATAAACTCATCTTCTGAAATTGTTTTATTTCCCCAAGACAAGATTTTTTCTAAAGATTTTACACGACTTACACCTTTTAGTTGTTCGTTTTGTGTTTCAGTAAAATCAACATCAATACTATTGGCTAATTTTTTCCATGCTAAAAAATGGTATTTTGCAGTATCTACAATAACACCATCTAGGTCAAATATGAATCCTTTTGTATTCATTTTAATTTATTTCGTTTTCTGGTTGATATGAAATTGCGTCTTTATTCACAATAAACAGGTTGCAAAGTGCTGCTAGAATTAAACTAATACCAGCAACAGTCATAGCATTAATAGCATCTTCACCTAAAAGACTAGACACATAATTAATGCCACCAAGTGCTGCTATAATTTGAGGTATTACAATAAACATATTGAAGATACCCATAATAACTCCCATCTTTTTAGGATCTACGGAACTTGATAACATTGCATACGGCATTGAAAGAATACTTCCCCATGCAATTCCTATTAAAATAAAACAGTACTTTAAGGTTTCTGGTGTTGCATAATACATAGCCATAAACCCTACGCCTCCTAGTATAAGAGAACCCATGTGAACAAATTTTCTGTTTATACGCTTTTTAGATGTATACATTGCTAGTAATAATGCAAATGCCATAGAAGACAATCCATAAACACCCATTGCAGAACCTACCAAGTTTGATGATTTCTGAAATGCTGTATTTGCCGTATCAAAAGCTTCAGCTTGTGATGCATTAGTTAAATCAAAAGCTGCTTCTAATGGTGCAGGTGTTTGAAACACATGCTCTGTAAGCGCAGGATTTGCCATACTCCACATAGTAAAAAACGCAAACCAACTAAAGAACTGTATAAGTCCTAGTTTTTTCATTGTTAGCGGCATTTTGCCTATGTTTTCTAAAATATCTGGAATAAAGCGGTTTTTCTTTTTTCGTTCACGCTCAAATTCCTCCATATCTTCAGGAGGATATTCGGATGTGGTAAATACGGTATATAGTATGCTTATTAAAAACACAACAGCACCAATACCAAAGGCTACTTTTACCGACATTGGCACAACGCCTTTTGGCGCTGCATCGCTAACACCTAGCTGCGATACCATCCAAGGCAAATTACTTGCTATCCAAGTACCAATACCAATAATAAGTGTTTGGACAACAAAACCATACGAACGTTGCGAATTGGGTAGCTTATCTGCTACTAAAGCCCTGAATGGCTCCATTGAAATATTGATAGAAGCATCAAGAATCCATAAAAAACCTGCAGCCATCCACAAAACTGATGAATGTGGTACTAAAAACAGTGCAAGTGAGCTTAAAATAGCTCCGATTAAAAAATATGGACGACGTCTTCCCCAGCGTGGGTGCCAAGTTTTATCGCTTAAATAACCAATAATGGGTTGCACTAATAATCCTGTTAAAGGAGCTGCAATCCATAACAATGGAATAGCATCTTTATCAGCACCAAGTGTTTGAAATATTCGAGACATGAAGCCTCCTTGTAACGCAAAACCAAATTGAATTCCTAGGAAACCGAAACTCATATTCCAGATTTCCCAAAAACTTAAGGAACGCTTTTTCATTAATAGTATAATTTAGATTAATACTATTTTGATAAGCATAAACTCATCAAAACTTATGGTGAGAAGTGAAAATATAAGTTTTGATTTCTGGTGGTAAAGATATAAAAGTTTTTAAATACGCAATGTTAAATTTCTATTTGGTAGATTCTCTTTCAATTAATTCGGTCTCAATTACAACTGTTTGGTAGTTTTCTTCATCGTCTTCATTTTCTAATTTGTCTATCAATAATTCAGCTGCTTGTTCGCCCATAGTTTGCGCATGTTGACTTACCGTTGTTAAACTTGGAGTTGCGTGTTTTGATAAAACTCCGTCAGTAAATCCTATAAACTGTATATCCTCAGGTATTTTTTTCTTTAGCTTTCTGGCTATTTTCATTGCTGTTAGAGCATAAAGTTCATTTACAGCAAAAACACCATCTATCTTTTTATTCTCTTTAAAAAGTTGTTCTATTTCGGCTTCTAGATCTTCTAAATGATCTTCTGAATCTAATTCTTCTACAATTTTTAAAATCAAGTCTGATTGTGGCTCAATACCATGGTCCTCTAAAGCTTCTAAATAACCTTGAGTTCTAAGTTTACCTACACTCACATAGTCTTTAGTAGTAATGATTGCTATGTTTTTACAACCATTTTCAATAAGTTTATTAACTGCTTTTTTAGAGCCTTTTAAATCGTCTACAATAACTTTATCACAATTAACCTCGTTTACAACCCTATCAAACATCACGATTGGCATTCCTTGATTTATGGTTTCGTAAAAATGATGATAATCTTGTTGTGCTAATGTATCTTTGGAAATAGAGAGCACAAAACCATCTATACTACCATTGGCAAGCATTTCCATATTGATAACTTCTTTATTAAAAGATTCATTAGAAAGCCCAATAATAACATTATAACCTCTTCTATTGGCTACTAACTCGATACCTCTTATCACTTTGGCAAAGAAATAATGTACTATCTCAGGAATTATAATTCCAATAGTTTTAGTTTTTCGGTTTTTTAAGCTTAAAGCAATATTGTTTGGACGATAATTATAGAGTTTCGCAAAAGCCTGAACTTTTTGCTTAGTATCATCACTAATTTCGGCACTATTTCTTAACGCTTTTGAAACCGTAGAAATTGACACATCTAACTCTCTTGCAATCTGTTTTAGGGTAATCTTTCTTTTCATATTTTTTTGTACCTTATAAAGGTAAAAATTGCTAAATAATTTTCAATAAACATCTTATTGTTAAAATAAGACTCATCTCAATTTTTTTGAAGATGACAATAAAGGTATTACTTTATTACATATTTAATAATTTTAAGCTGTTTTTTATTGTTTTCTCTCATTTTTAAAAAAGTTTTTAACACGAAAACGTTTTCGCAAGGTAATTAAAAGTACAACTCCAAGAAGATACACAAAATTTACATAGATTTAACATCGAGAAGTGAAAATATACATAGAAAATTAACAAACTAACATTAAAAGTATTGTATGAAAACAACGTTAAATTGCTTACTGTTTTTGTTCTTTATTATACCATCATTTTTGATGGCTCAAAATAGAGTTTCGGGTACAGTAACAGAACAATCCTCATCATTACCCTTACCAGGAGTAAATGTACTAGTAAAAGGTACAACTCAAGGTACAGCAACAGATTTTGATGGGAAATACCAAATTAACATTAATAATGGTGACATATTAGTGTTTTCTTATCTTGGTTACATTACCCAAGAAATCACTTATACAGGACAATCAACAATTGATGTAAGCCTAGTTGAAGATGCTTCTCAATTAGACGAAGTAGTAGTAATCGGTTATGGTAGTGTAAAGAAAGAAGATCTTACAGGTGCTGCTGATTTAGTGACTTCTGAAGACTTTAACCAAGGGCCTATTGTTTCAGCTCAACAATTAATTTCAGGTAAAGTTGCTGGTGTATCAGTTACTTCTGGTAGTGGAGCACCTGGTGATGGTCAAGAAATTAGAATTAGAGGTAATGGTTCTTTATCATTAAATAACAACCCTTTGATTGTTTTAGATGGAATTCCTCTAGACAGTGGTGGTGTAGGCGGTTCAAGAAACCCTCTTAACCTAGTAAACCCTAATGATATTGAAAGCATGGTAGTACTTAAAGATGCTTCGGCAACCGCAATTTACGGTTCAAGAGCTGCTAATGGTATTATTATGATAACAACTAAAAAAGGAAAGAACAACGAATTTAAATTTAATGTTACTTCATCTACAACAGTACACACATCTGTTGATAGAGTTGATGTCTTATCGGCTGACCAATTTAGAGAAGTTGTAACAACTCATCCTAATGCTAATGCAAACACGTTGGCTTTATTAGGCAATGCTAATACTGATTGGCAAGAAGAAATTTATGCTACTGGTTTTGGTCAAGACCATACTTTTAGTGCTTTGGGTAGCGCTTTTGGTGTTCCTATGAGAGCTTCGTTAGGATATTCTGATCATGATGGAATTCTTAAACGTGATAATTTTAAAAGAACAACTGCCTCGTTAAATTTAACTCCAACTTTTTTAGAAGATCATATAAAATTAGAATTAAATGCAAGAGGTAATTATACCGAAAACTTATTTGGTAACAGAGGAGCAATAGGTTCAGCTAGTACTTATGCGCCAACTCAACCTGTTTACGACCCTAACTCTCAATTTGGAGGTTACTTTTCTTGGATTGATTCTGCTACAGGGTTTCAACCAAGTTTAGCAGGAACAAACCCAGTTGCTCTTTTAAATTTAGTTGATGACGAATCAGAAGTAAGACGATTTGTAGGTAATGCTAAAGTAGATTACAAATTACATTTCTTAAATGACCTTACTGCTACTGTAAATGTTGGTATCGACAAATCTAATAGTCATGGTCGTATCATAACTTCTGAGCTTATCCCTACCGCTGATCAAACATGGAACGGTTCAAGAAGCACATATAATAATGAATCAACTAATAAGTTATTTGATGCTTATTTAACGTATAATAAAACTTTAAATGACGTTCACAACTTAAATGCTGTAGCAGGTTACTCTTATCAATCGTTTGAATATGATAATTACAGCTATAATAGTGAAGACGAAGAAGATGGTAACGATTTTGAATTCTACGACAGTTCTAAAAATGTATTACTTTCTTATTTTGGGCGTTTAAACTATGATTTTGATGGTAAGTACCTTGTAACTGCAACCTTAAGAGCTGATGCTTCTTCTAAATTAAATCCTGATGATCGTTGGGGATATTTCCCTTCTGTAGCATTAGCTTGGAATATTCATAAAGAGGATTTCATAAACTCTAATGGTTTTTTAAATGAACTTAAACTTAGAGCAGGTTATGGTGAAGTTGGAAACGTAAACGGTTTAGGTGACTATGGCTTTTTAACTAGATATACAGTAAGTCAATCATCTGCAAACTATCAATTTGGAAACTCATTTTACCAAACTTACAGACCTGACCCAATCAATGAAGACCTTAGATGGGAAATTGGTAATACTTTAAATATTGGTTTAGACTATGCGTTATTAGACAATAGAATTTCAGGTTCTGTTAATGCATATCTTAAAAAGACTAAAGATTTAATTGCATTTGTTTCTATTGATCCATTTACAAACTTTGGGAGCAGCATTAACAAGAATATAGGTGATATGGAAAATAAAGGTATTGAATTCGCTTTAAACCTTACACCTATTAAAACTGACGATTTTGAATGGAACATTAACTACAATGTTGCCTTTAATGATAACGAGATTATTAGCTTACCTTCAGATATTGAAACTGGTGGAATTAGTGGTGGTGTTGGTAATAACGTACAACTTCACAGAGAAGGTGAATCTCCTTATAGTTTTTACGTATTCCAACAAGTATATGACACTGATGGAAACCCTATAGAAGGCGCTTTTGTTGATAGAAATGGTGATAATGTTATTAATGATGCTGATAAGTATTTATACAAAGATCCTTATGCAGATATCATTATGGGGCTTAACACTAACATAAGCTATAAAAATTGGGATTTAGCAGTAGTAACAAGAGCTAATATAGGTAACTATGCTTATAACAATGTGGCTTCTGGTAACTCTTACCTTAATGGTGTTATCCCAACAACTAATAACTTCTTATGGAATATCCACTCAGATTATTTAAGTACTGGTTTTGAGAATCAATCAGATGAAAAAAACTTTTTAAGTAGCCACTGGATACAAGAAGCATCATTCTTTAAAATAGATAATATCACTTTAGGATATACCATAAACAATGCTATTAAAGATGCTAACATAAGACTTTATGGCTCTATGCAAAATGTTGCAACCATAACAGATTATGACGGTATAGATCCAGAAATAAATGGCGGTATAGATAACGGATTTTACCCTAGACCTCAATCATTTACATTTGGAGTTAATATAGATTTTTAAAAAAATTGACTTATGAAAAATATAATTAAACAACTAATTTGTATAGTAGCTATATCATCTGCCATGGTATCATGTCATGATGATTTAGACCAATTACCTACTGATCCAGATATCTTTTCTGAATTAGATGTATTCGCAAATGCTACTGAAGCTCAAAGTGCTCTAGCAAAACTTTATGCAAGTTTAGCACTTACTGGACAAGATGGTCCTGCTGGAAACCCTGATATTTCTGAAATTGATGAAGGTTTCTCTCAATATTCTAGAATGTTATTTAACCTAAATGAATTAACTACCGATCATGCTGTTGTAGGTTGGGGAGATCCAGGTTTACCTGATTTACATGGACAATACTGGTCTGCAAGTAACGATTTCACAGGTGCTATGTATTTACGTTTAGCACAAGAAGTGTCGTTTTGTAACTCATTTATTCAAAACGCAAGTAACTTAAGTGATGACGTAGTGCAAACCTATATTGCTGAAGCTAGATTTCTACGAGCTTTTGCTTATTATAACCTAGCCGATTTTTATGGTAATGTACCTGTTTTAACCGAAATTTCTACAACACTTCCTACTCAAAATACAAGAGAAGAAGTATTCAACTTTATTGAAGAAGAACTTCTTGCAATACAAGATCTTTTACCAGAATCTAACGAATATGGAAGAGTGGATAAAGTAGCTGCTTGGGCATTACTATCTAAGCTATACTTAAATGCTGAAGTTTGGACAGGAGTTCCTCGTTATAATGACTGTGTTACATTTTCAAACAACGTTATAAACTCTAGTTACACAATTAACATGAATGATGCCAATGGTAACGGAACAGCTTATGACGAATTATTCTTAGCAGACAATGATACTAATGGAGCTCAAAACGAATTCATTTTCACACTTAATTTTGATGGTCTACAATCGCAAACCTACGGAGGAACCACTTTCTTAGTTCATGCAGCAATTGGTGGTTCAATGGATCCTACAGCTTACGGTGTTAATGGTGGTTGGGGAGGCCTTCGAGTTACCAAAAACTTAGTTAATAAATTTGAGACTGGAGAGATTGATATCGACAACTTAAACGGCTCTTTAGGAGGAACATTATCTGATTGGGGACTTGTAGGTGATGCAACTGAAAATAGTTGGGATGGTCCAGACATGGAAATGTTTGAAACTGCAACTAATCAATATGCCCTTTACGCTAACTTAACTTCTGGTGAATTAAAATTCAGATTTAATGAAGATTGGGGGCAAAACTATGGAGACAATGATACTGATGGCACTTTAGAGCCAGGTGGAGCAAACATACCTATAGCTGCTGATGGAACTTATCTTATAACAATGGATTTAGATGGTTTAACATATTCTATTACCGAAATAGTTCCTTCTGGAGACATGAGAGGAATGTTCTATACTGATGGACAAGAGCTTGAAATTGAGAGCATCCCTCCTTTTAGCAATGGTTACGCAACTACTAAGTTTAAAAACATTGACTCAAGTGGAAGCCAAGGAAATGATAGTAGTGGTGAATTTGTTGATACAGATATACCTGTAATACGTCTGGCAGAAATCTACTTAAATTATGCTGAAGCAGTAATACGAAGAGATGGAGCAGCAGATCAACAATCAGTTAATTTAATAAATGAATTAAGAGAACGTGCTTATGGTAACTCATCTGGGAATATTTCCATTGGTGATTTAGATGAAGATTTCATCCTTGATGAGCGCTCAAGAGAATTATACTGGGAAGGTCAAAGACGTACAGACTTGATTAGATACGACTATTTTACAACATCTGACTATTTATGGCCTTGGAAAGGGAATCAACCGAACGGAGTTTCTACAAGTTCATTTAGAAATGTATTCCCAATCCCAAGTAATACCATATTAACAAACCCTAACTTACAGCAAAACGAAGGTTACTAATTAAAAAATCTAAACAATGAAAAATATAAAAATTTTAGCATTATTGATTATAAGTGTAATTGGCTTTAATGCTTGCGAAAGCGATGATAGCCTTACTTATATTGCACAACCAACAGGAGAGTTTACATTTTCTAACTCATTCTTGTCTGAATACACATTAACAACAGCTACATCTAGTAATCTAGGTGAAAGATTTACTTGGGATGATGCAAATTTTGACATTCCAACTAATGTTACTTACGAAATGCAAAAATCAATCACTGGAGATTTTACTGATATGGAAGTATTAGGTTCTACCAGTGCAAATGAATACACGTTAACTATTGGTGACTTATTAGGTTTTGCAAGTGAAGCAGGTTTAGATAATGACCCAAGCACTGAGAACCCTGACACAGGAACTGTTTCTTTTAGAGTTCGTGCTTTTATAGGAGCTGACTCTTCTGAAGAATTACTTACACCTTCTCAAGCATTAACACTTGTTTTACCTGAAGCAGCCAGTGGAGAACCTGTTTGCGAATTCGACCAACTTTGGGGTGTTGGAGCTGGACTACCAAGCGCTGGTTGGGGATGGACAACTCCTGAAAGCTTTAACTGTATTGGAGATGGTGTTTATGGTGCAAATGTAAACCTTCAAAACCTTGGTGGTGCTGAACCAAATAACAACTTTAGATTCTTTACTGTAGAAGGTGATTGGGCTTCTGGTAGAAACTACCCTTGGTTTATTGATGAAGGCTATACCATAGATGCTAACTTTGAAGATGCAATGGATGGTGATAACAACTTTGCTTTTGTTGGTACAACTGGTACTTACTATTTAGAAATTGATTCAGCTAACAAAACTATAACATTAGACGATCCACAACCATTAGGTGTATGTGAATTTGAAAGACTTTATGGTGTTGGAGCAGGATTACCAACTGCAGGTTGGGGATGGGCAACTCCTGTTAATGTACTTTGCTCAGGAGATGGTGTATATTCGGTTTCTGTAGAATTGCAAAACCTTGGTGGTGCAGAACCAAACAACAACTTTAGATTTTTTACTGTTGATGGTGATTGGGCTTCAGGCAGAAACTATCCTTGGTATGTAGATGCTGGTTATACTATCGATGCTGATTTAGTAGATGCAATGGATGGTGACAATAACTTTGCTTTTGTTGGTACATCTGGAACTTACACCTTAACCATCGATGATAACAATATGACCATTACTTTAGAATAAAAGTCATACCAAATTAATTAAAGATTTAGATAAAAGGTTGTGGCATTTACCATGACCTTTTATTTCTTAAAATTAATAAACCATGAAAAAAACTTTACTTTTACTTTTCTTACTTGCTTTTACAAGTTTACATGCGCAACTTTCATGGCAAGGAGGAACTAACCCAGAAGAAAATGACTCTGCAACACTTTTGTTTGATAAAACAGGTACAGGGTTAGAGTCTTATTCTGGAACTATTTATGCTCATACTGGTGTAACTTTAGATGATACTGATCAATGGCAGAATGTTATTGGTACTTGGGGAAGCAACAGTACACAACCAGCTTTAACTCTTGTTTCAGGAAACATCTACGAACTAGACCTAACACCAACAATAAGAGATTTTTACAATAACCCTACAGGTTCTATCACCTCAATTAATGTTGTTTTTAGAAGCGACGACGGATCTCAACAAACCGTTGATCTTGAAATTAGTGTAGGTGCTTTTCAAGTAACCATGATTAATCCTGCGCCTAGTGCTAACGGTGTTGTTATAGTTGACAATGGTGGTGGAACTCAAATTTTAGCCCAAAACAGTAATGGTCCTGCTAACTACGAATTATTTGCTAATGGTGTTAGCATACATACTCAAAACAATACAACATTTTACAACGGTTATTTTTTTTCTGGATTAACCGAGAATCAATATTGTGAATTGGTAGTTACTCAAGGTGCTGCAACTACTTCTCGTTCTTTTTTAATTCTAGTAAATAGCACTATCGAAGAAAGTATACCTTCAAACCTTGAAGACGGAATAAATTATAATGATAGTGACCCTACAACAGCTACATTAGTTATCGATGCACCTAATAAAGATTTTGTGTATGTAGCAGGAAGTTTTAATAATTGGGAGCCAACCTCTACTCATGCAATGAAAAAAGACCCAAGCTCTAGTAAATTTTGGGTAGAATTAACTGGTTTAACTTCTGGTCAAATAGAAACTTATCAATATTGGGTTGGCAGCTTAAACCCTATTGCTGGTTCACCTAAATTAGTTAAAACAGCAGACCCTTATTCAACACTTGTACTATCTCCTTTTGATGATCCATGGATTTCTGCTACTACATACCCTAACTTGCCTGCCTACCCTGAAGGTCAAGAGCGCGAAGTAACTGTTTTAGAAACTGGTCAAACACCTTACGCGTGGCAAGTAACTAACTTTCAAAAACCTAAAAAAGAAGATTTAATCATCTATGAGGTATTAGTACGCGATTTTGACCAAGACAGAAATTTTCAAGACTTAATTGACAAGGTCGATTATTTTAAAGACCTTAACGTTAACGCAATTCAATTAATGCCTGTAATGGAATTTGAAGGCAATGAAAGTTGGGGATACAATACTTCATTCCACATGGCTTTAGATAAATTTTATGGCACTGAAGAAAAGTTCAAGGAATTAGTAGATGTTTTCCATCAAAATGGAATTGCAGTAATTCTTGATATTGCTTTAAACCATGCATTTGGAAGAAACCCAATGGTACGTATGTGGATGGACGATCCTGATGGTGACGGCTGGGGAGAACCAAGTAGCGAAAACCCATATTTTAATCAAGTTGCAAAACATAGTTACAGCGTAGGTTCTGATTTTAATCATCAGCAAACAAGAACTCAATATTATGTTGAAAGAGTTGTAAAACATTGGATAGAAGAATTTAACATTGATGGCTTCCGCTGGGATTTAACAAAAGGATTTACACAAAACTGTGAAAATAACGAAGGTTGTACAAACACTTACCAACAAGATCGTGTAGATATTTTAAAGCAATATGCCGATTATTCTTGGAGTTTAGATGATACTCATTATGTAATTTTTGAACACTTAGGTCAAGATAACGAAGAACAAGAATGGGCTAATTACAGATTGAATGAAGATAAAGGTATTATGATGTGGGGAATTATGAACCATGATTACAACGAGCTTACAATGGGCTATCCTGCAGATATTAACAGAATGGGTCACGTTGCAAGAGGTTTTAATGCTCCTAGAGTAGTTGGTTATGCTGAAAGTCATGATGAAGAACGCTTAATGTATAAAAACCTTCAATTTGGTAATAGTAGTGGAGGATATGATATTACAAACCTTAACACTGCACTTGAAAGAATGTCTGCTCTTGGAGCTGTTACACTTACTATTCCTGGTCCAAAAATGATTTGGCATTTTGGTGAATTAGGCATGGAAAACTCAATTTTCACCTGTAACAATGGCACAGTTAACGAACCAGGAGGTACTGATGGTGACTGTAAACTAGACACCAAACCACAACCTCAATGGGTTAATAACTGGATTGGTGACACTAACAGAAGTCAAATTTATAACGATTGGGCTAGGTTAAATGAATTAAAAATCAACGAAGATGTATTTGAAGGCAACTATTCAATAGATTCAGGAGATACGACACCTCGAATCTATATTTGGGATGATGCGCTTCCATCAACTAGTTTGAAAAACGTAGTTATATTAGCAAATTT
Source organism: Meridianimaribacter flavus (assembly GCF_004366715.1). GTDB lineage: Bacteria > Bacteroidota > Bacteroidia > Flavobacteriales > Flavobacteriaceae > Gaetbulibacter_B > Gaetbulibacter_B jejuensis. Next base: position 545,854 of record NZ_SOQZ01000001.1, on the reverse strand, counting down.
TGATGTAACTGCTCAAAACATTGTTCCTGATTTTCCTTACACTGGGACTTGGTATGATTTAATGGATGATTCAGGCAGCACAACAATTACTGTTTCAAGTACTACTGCTACTATCAACATTCCTGCTGGAGAATTTAGAATTTATGGAAACCAAGCTTCAACTTTAAGCATTGAAGATTTCTCATCACTATCAACTCTTAAAATGTTCCCAAATCCTACTTCAAATTCTTTCAAAACTAATAAAACACTTGATAAAGTTTTGATTTACAACACCACTGGTAAACTGATCTACACTTTTGATGGAGGATTCGAAAAAAATCACGAGTTTAATGTTTCTAATCTGTCTCAAGGATTGTATATGGTTAAATTAGAAAGTAATTCTAACACTACAACTAGAAAACTAATTATTAACTAACATCTATAACTCATGAAGAAACTTTATACTTTAGCTTTAAGCTTTTTATCATTTGGTTTGTTTTCTCAAACTACAGTTCAGTATCCTCAACAGGCAGAAAACTATAACGCGTTTTTTTCTGATAGTGGCGGACATTTTAACCAAAACTCTGATGAGTTTGGTATGTGGGCTAATGGTGGCGGAGCAAAACAATCAGTAGCTTGGAGATCATTTACTGAAACTGGTCTACCTGGAGGAACACCTTCTACAATGGCTGTTGGTGATAGCTTTACAATTACTATTTCTGCTACCCAAGCGTCTTATGGACAAATTGGAGTTGCTCTACTATCGAATCCTTCAACATCATCTTGGGACGATAGAGTGAGTAACTATGCTGTTCAGGTAAACTTAAATGGAAACAGTGGAGCAAATGATCCATGGGAAGTTGTTTCAAATGGCGGTACAATAAACGCTTCTTCAATTGGAGGTTCTACAAATTATGCTGATTTTAAATTTCAGTTTACTTTAAATTCTGCCAATACTATGACAGTATCAATAAACGATGGTGCTGAAGTTTTTAATATCACATTAAATAATACTGATATTACTGGTTATTCTGTTTATTTTGCTGATGACTGGAATGGAACCGCAAATGCCAATATTTACTGGAAACCTGTTACTGAGTACACTTATGCTTCAACCTTAAGTATAAATGATGTAAATGTTTTTCCTATTAAATTACATCCAAACCCAGTTAATGATTCTTTCAAAACTAATAAATCATTAAATGGACTTCATATCTATGATATTACTGGAAAACTAGTAAAATCATTTACTGGTGAGTTTACTAAAAATGACAGCTATGATATTTCGAGTTTAACTCAAGGTATGTATTTAGTAAAAATAGAAAACGAAAACGGTGAGTCCATTACATCAAAACTTGTAAAACTTTAATTGATATAATAGTAATTTGAATTAGCCTTAAAAGCTTTCCATTAAACTTGGAAAGCTTTTTATTTTTATGCTAAAAATGTTTTGCAGTATATAAATTATCTGCCAAATGTTTAAGTGTTTGAGCAGCGGTTTCTGGTGTAATGTCGCGTTGTGCCATACCAAACATTTCATAACCTACCATAAACTTTTTTACGGTTGCGCTTCGTAATAAAGGCGGATAAAAACTCATGTGCCAATGCCAATGCTCATTATTTTCATTGTTAGTTGGTGCTTGGTGTATTCCGCTTGAATATGGAAACGAGGTATTAAACAGTTTATCATAAATTTTGGTCAATACCGAAATAGCTTCAGCAAACAAAATAGTTTCTTCTCTAGGCAACTCAATAATATCTTTTTGAGGTTGCTTAGGCACTATCATTGCTTCATAAGGCCAAATAGCCCAAAAAGGTACCAAAACCACAAAGGCTCTATTTTCGAAAACTATTCGCTCTTTAAGTTTTAATTCTTGTTTTAAATAATCCTGCAGTAAAGTATTATTGTTTTGTTTGTAGTAAGTTTTTTGATGAATATCTTTTTTTGAAACCTCATTTGGCAAAGTAGATTGACTCCAAATTTGACCATGCGGATGCGGATTGCTACAGCCCATTACCGCACCTTTATTTTCAAAAATTTGCACATAATTAATATTAGATTGCTTCCCTAAAGACGTAAATTCACTTTGCCAAGTATGAATTACTTTTTGAATATCCTTTACATTCATATCTGCTAAGGACTTGGAATGGTCAGGGCTAAAACAAATTACTTTGCAAATACCTTGTTCTGCTTCGGCTTTTATCAATCCGTCGTTGAGTGAGAATTGTTTAGAATCTTTTTGAAGTGCCGAAAAATCATTAACAAATACAAACACATCTTCATAGTCTGGATTTTTTTCTCCATTAGCTCTTGTATTTCCAGAACACAAATAACAATCAGGATCATGTGTTGGTCTTGTCTCTTGATTTGCATCTTCCTCCTGTCCTTGCCAAGGCCGTTTTGCTCGATGTGGAGACACCAAAACCCATTCACCTGTTAATGGATTAAAGCGTTTGTGTGAATATTCTTGTGTATTTTCCATAGCTATTAATTATTAGTAAAATGTGTGCCTTGAGATAGTTTGACAAAATAGATGGAGCATTCTTTCTTAAAAGTTTTTCTATATTTTTTAGAAATATCATCTGAAAACGACTTTACAGCTTCAGTTTTAACAAAGTTGATAGTACAACCACCAAAGCCTCCACCCATCATTCTTGCTCCAATTACAAGAGGATTATTTCGAGCTTCATCAACTAAAAAATCTAATTCTTTACAACTAATTTTAAATTGATGTTGTGCACCATAGTGCGCCTCAAAAAGCAGTTTTCCAAAACCCAAAACATTTTTTTCTTCAAGCATTTTTCCTGCTTTCAAAACGCGTTCATTTTCTTGGATGATGTATAAAGCTTTTTGATATTCATCTTCAGAAAGTTGATACTTAATGCTGTTAAGCATGGCTTCAGTAGCATCTCTTAAAAAATTTACACTTAGCAATTTTGCTACTTTCTCGCATACGTCTCTTCGATCATTGTATTCGGCATCTACCAAATTATGACTCACATTAGTATTGATAAGCATAACCTGATAATCCTTAAACTCTAATGGATATGTTTTTGCTTTTAGTGTTCTGCAATCAAGTAATAATGCTCTATCCTTTTCACCAAACATGCTCGCATATTGGTCCATAATACCACATCGTACACCAACGTAATTATGCTCAGCTTTTTGGGAAATTTCAATCATTTCCTTTTTAGACAACCCAAGATTAAACAATTCATTTAACCCAAAAATCACACTGTTTTCTAAAGCTGCTGAAGATGACAAACCAGCTCCTTTTGGGATATCACCACCAAACACAAAATTGAAAGGTTCTAGTTCTACACCTCTCTTTTGTAATTCGCCTACAACACCTACAACAAAATTTCGCCATTGACCATTAGCAATTGGCTTGATTGTGTTTAATGAAAATTCGTACTCCTCGTCTAAATCATTAGCTATTACAGTGCAATATGGTTTTTCAGCTTTTTGTATTGCTCCAACAATACCTTTGTTTATTGCGGCAGGAAACACAAATCCTTCGTTATAATCGGTATGTTCACCAATTAAATTTATGCGTCCAGGTGAATGCAACACTAAAGGTTGAGTTTTAAATTTATCTTGAAATCTTTTTACGATTTCTGCTGTTAACTTTGGATTCATTAGCGTTTAAAATATTACAATGAATGTCTTATAATAAGTGTATTTGGGTTTTCAATATTTTGCTTTTCTTCTTTCATCAACATTTGAGCTAATCGCTTTCCCATGGCTTTAAAATCAGTTGAAATAGTTGTTATTCCTCCATCTACCACTTCTTTTAAAAGCGTATCATTATATGAAATAATGCCTATATCATTTCCTGTTTTTAATTGTTGCTCTTTTATTTTTTTTATCAGAAGTATTAAATCATAATCGTCTAAAACTAGATACACTTCTCCTTTTTTAGGTATTCTATTGTCTAACGAATCAATAACTTCGCACGGAAAATCAATAGACTTTCTAAATTTTTGAAAACCATTTAACATGCCTTTAGGCTGTTTTAAATTTGGAAATAACAACACCACTTTTTCATACTTTTTAATTAAGTGAAATGCGTCATTTAGACTCTTAAAAATGTCATTTTCAAAATTTTGGTAAATAGATGGATAGTGTTGTAATTCTTCTGGCATTTGGTCTAGAATATAAACTTTATCTTCTGGAAGTTTGTCAATTACCATTTGGGTTTGACTCATATTTGCAGGCATAATTACATAGTAATTATAATTTCCTATACTATCATAAATATGCTTTTGGAAAACATCAAAACTAAAATGGTGAAAAAAAATATCTACTTGAATGTTATCATTTAATTCCTCTAAAAAAGCATTATATAAATCTTCCTTAAACGCATTAAGTTCATCAAAAAGCAGAAATACTTTTCGTTTCACATCTATATTTTCACTTTTTATGTAATAACCTTTACCTGAAACTGACTCAACAATTCCTCGCATTTTCAATTCATTAAAAGCCATTAAAACAGTATCCCTAGACAATGAAAACTTATTTCTAATGCTATTAATAGAAGGCAGTTTATCTCCTTTTTTGAGCAACCCACTAGTTAGACCATCTTCAATTGAAGTTATAATTTGCTTATACTTTGGCGCTCCAATTTGTTCTGAAACTGAAATAATACTCATGTGACAAAGATACAAAAACTGGTAGGTACCGGTAGGGTTTTAAAGAAATAATTTTTAAATTCGCATCAAACAACAATATTTTTAAATGTTTTAATCATCAAACTGATTGATAATTATGAAATTAACAAAACTTATATACTTACTCAATTTACTCTTGTTTTCAGCTTTAGCGTGTTCGTCTGATACTAACAATACTAATCAAGACCCTACTGATGACGATGCAGCTCCTATTGAAGATAGTTTTTATTATGGTGCAGATTTATCTTACCTAAACGAAATGGAAGATTGTGGAGCGACATACAAAGATGCAAACGGAGTTACTAAAGATCCCTTTACTATTTTTCAAGAAGCAGGAACAAACTTGGTGCGTGTGCGTTTATGGCACAATCCAACTTGGACTAATTATTCCAATTTTCAGGATGTAAAAGAAACCATACAACGTGCTAAAGCAAAAGGAATGGATGTACTCTTAGATTTTCATTATTCCGATACTTGGGCAGATCCAAGTACCCAGGAAATTCCAGCAGCTTGGATAAATGAAATGGACAACACAGAAGCTTTGGGTAATTTACTCTATGAATATACTTATGATACTTTAGAAACACTATCTAACGACAACTTATTACCAGAAATAGTACAAGTAGGCAATGAAATAAATGGTATGATTTTACAACAAGGTGAACTCGTTTGGCCTATAGATTGGGCTAGAAATTCGCATTTGATAAATAAAGGCATTGAAGCAGTTAGGGATATTTCTATTACCAAAAATAAAGACATTGAAATCATGCTTCACATTGCTCAACCTGAAAATGGTTTGTGGTGGTTTGAACAAGCAACTAATGCAGGTGTAACTGATTATGAATGGATTGGGCTTTCCTATTATCCAATATGGAGCGATTACAACTTAACCAACGTGGGTTCTGCCCTAAGCACATTAATCAACACCTACAACAAACGTTTAATGATTGTTGAAACTGCTTATCCATTTACTATGGAAAATGCCGATAGCGCTAATAACATTCTTGGAAACGACGCTTTAGTTTCTAGTTATCCTGCTACTCAACAAGGTCAATTAGGCTATTTAAATCAACTCAAAAGCATCGTAGAAAATGCAGGTGGAGAAGGTATTGTGTATTGGGAACCTGCTTGGGTATCTACTAGCTGCTCCACGCAATGGGCTCAAGGTTCTCATTGGGACAACGCTACACTTTTTGATCATAATTATCAAGCTACTTTAGGCATGCAATTTTATAACGGTTCACAAGGCAATTAAACATGAAAACTAAAGCACTTCTTCTTTTCTTATCAATCATAATTTTAAGCTGTTCAAAAACTAAAAAGGAGTCTTCCACTCGTGAAATTATTACTTTAAAAGAAGGCTGGAAATTCCAAAAAGGTAGTTTTCCTGATGCTTCTTCAATCGATTTTGATGATGCCAATTGGGAAACCATAAACATACCACACGATTGGGCTATTTACGGACCGTTTGACAAAGAAATTGACAAGCAAGTAGTAGCCATTACCCAAAATGGTGAAGAAGTAGCCACAGAAAAAACAGGACGAACAGGAGCTTTGCCTTACATTGGTGAAGCTTGGTACAGAAATACCTTTGATGTTCCTAATTATGATAAAAGTAAAAAGGTTTTGATTTTGTTTGAAGGTGCTATGAGCGAACCCGAAGTGTTTGTAAACGGTAAAAAAGTTGGCGAATGGAAATATGGTTACGCCTATTTCTATTTTGATATTTCTGAACACGTACAAGCTACAAACAATTCACTTTCAGTAAAGCTCAACAACAAAGGAAAATCTTCAAGATGGTATCCTGGAGCTGGCTTATACAGAAATGTACGTGTTATTGTAAAAAATCAAGAAAGTATTGACCAATGGGGAACCTTCATTACAACGCCAAATATTAATGAAGAGGTTGCTCAAGTAAATGTTAAGACCAAAGTCACAGGAGATAATCTAAAACTAGTTACCACTATTTTTGATGCCGAAGGCAATGAAGTTGTTTCAAATGAAACTACTACGCGTTTCGGTAACCAATTCGAACAAAACATTGCCGTAAAAAACCCAAAACTGTGGGATACTGAAAATCCTTATCTATATAAAGCTATTTCAAAATTGTATGTGGGCAATACTTTAAAGGATGAAGTCACTACCAAATTTGGTATTCGTGACATCAACTACGACCGAAATACTGGTTTTTCTCTTAACGGAAAACCAACCAAGTTTAAAGGAGTTTGTTTACATCATGATTTAGGCCCTTTAGGAACAGCAGTCAACACCTCAGCTTTAAGACGTCAGTTAGAAATATTAAAAGATATGGGAGCAAATGCTATTAGGAGTTCCCACAATATGCCATCGTTTGAACAACTGGAATTGTGTGACGAAATGGGATTTCTATTTTTAGCCGAAAGCTTTGACGAATGGAAAAAACCAAAAGTAGAAAATGGTTACAACCTCTATTTTGATGATTATGCTGAAAAAGACGTGGTCAATTTAGTGCGCGCTACAAGAAATCATCCCTCTATTGTGATGTGGAGTTCTGGAAATGAAGTTCCAGACCAATGGGGAAGTGAAGGTGTAAAACGTGCCAAATGGCTACAAGACATTTTCCATCGTGAAGACCCAACACGACCTGTTACTGTAGGTATGGACCAAGTAAAAGCGGTTATGGAATCTGGATTTGGCGCCATCATGGACATTCCAGGACTAAACTATCGTGTGCATTTATATGAAGAAGCTTACGAGCGTTTTCCGCAAGGGTTTATTCTAGGTTCTGAGACAGCTTCAACCGTAAGCTCTCGTGGTATTTACCATTTCCCTGTTGAAAAAGGTAGTATGATACAACATGACGATTACCAATCGTCTTCTTATGATTTGGAATATTGCAGCTGGTCTAACCTTCCAGAAGACGATTTTATATTACAAGACGACAAACCTTGGGTTTTAGGTGAATTTGTTTGGACTGGTTTTGATTATTTAGGTGAACCAACACCTTATGACGAAGTGTGGCCATCACGTAGTTCATATTTTGGAATTAATGATTTAGCAGGCTTACCAAAAGACCGTTACTATTTGTACCGAAGCAGATGGAATACCAAAGACGAAACCTTACACATCTTACCACATTGGAATTGGGAAGGTCGCGAAGGTGAAACCACACCTGTTTTTGTTTATACCAATTACAACAGCGCTGAATTATTTCTGAACGGAAAAAGTTTGGGTATTCAAACTAAAAATAACAGTTCACCACAACATCGTTATCGATTAATGTGGATGGACGTAAATTATGAACCTGGAACTTTAAAAGTGATCGCTTTAGATGATAACGGAAATCCAGTTGCTGAAAAAGAGATTAAAACTTCAGGCAAACCACATCAACTAGTTTTAGAATCTGACACCACAACTTTAAAAGCCAATGGCGAAGACCTTGCCTTTGTAACCGTTTCAGTTGTTGATGAAAACGGGATTCCTTGTCCAACAGCAACTAATCAGTTAAAATTTGAAGTAACAGGCAATGGAAGGTATCGAGCAGCTTGTAATGGAGATGCTACCTCATTGGAGCAATTTCATTTACCAACCATGAAACTATTTAGTGGAAAGCTTGTTGTTTTGGTACAATCCACAAAGGAAGCAGGAGATATTACGCTTACCGTTTCAGGTGAAGGATTAGAGTCTTCTAGTCTTCAGTTAAAATCAATGTAATAAAAAAAGCCTCAGTATTTAACTGAAGCTTTCTCGTCTTGTACAGGCGGAGAGACTCGAACTCTCACACCTCGCGGCACTAGATCCTAAGTCTAGCGTGTCTACCAATTCCACCACGCCTGCATTTATTCTCCGAAGTTTCGGGATGCAAATATAAACAATAGTTTCAATATTCAAATAACTTTATTTACTAAAAAATCGTCCTCGATTTTGTATTTTTGTGAGAATTCAAAAAAATATAACAAATGCAACATATTCAATCTTATATTGAAGAACATAAAGATCGATTTTTAAATGAGTTGATTGATTTACTCAAAATACCTTCTATTAGCGCTGACTCAGCATATAAAAGTGATGTTTTAAAAACTGCTGATGCTATTAAAACCAGCTTAGAGCTTGCTGGATGTGACCATGTAGAAGTTTGCGAAACCGAAGGTTACCCAATTGTTTATGGCGAAAAAATAATTGATAAAAACCTACCTACCGTTTTAGTGTATGGTCATTATGATGTACAACCACCAGACCCTCTTGAGCTGTGGACTTCACCACCTTTTGAGCCAGTAATAAAAGCAACCGAACTTCATCCTGAAGGTGCTATTTTTGCGCGTGGAGCTTGCGATGACAAAGGCCAAATGTATATGCATGTTAAGGCTATGGAGTTTATGACTAAAACCAATCAGCTGCCTTGTAATGTGAAATTTATGATTGAAGGTGAAGAAGAAGTTGGTAGCGTTAACCTTTCAAAATTTGTTAAAAACAATCAGGAGAAATTAAAAAATGATGTGATTTTAATTTCTGATACAGGAATGATTGCTAAAGATGTACCTTCTATTACAACAGGATTAAGAGGATTAAGCTACGTAGAGGTTGAAGTTACTGGACCTAACAGAGACTTACACTCTGGTTTATATGGAGGAGCTGTTGCTAACCCAATAAATGTGTTAACCAAAATGATTGCCTCTTTACATGATGAAAACAATCATATTACAATTCCTGGATTTTATGATAAGGTTGAAAATTTATCAGATGCAGAACGTGCTGAAATGGCAAAAGCACCTTTTTCATTAGAAGACTACAAAAAAGCATTAGACATTGATGCTGTTTATGGCGAAGAAGGATATACTACAAACGAACGCAACTCAATACGACCAACTCTTGATGTTAATGGTATTTGGGGAGGTTATACTGGCGAAGGCGCTAAAACGGTAATTGCAAGTAAAGCTTACGCCAAAATATCAATGCGTTTAGTACCTCATCAAGATTGGGAAGACATCACACAGTTATTTAAGACTCATTTTGAAAGTATAGCTCCAGCAGGAGTAACAGTAAAAGTGAAACCTCATCATGGTGGACAAGGCTATGTAACGCCTATTGATAGCATAGGTTATCAAGCAGCTTCAAAAGCTTATGAAGACACCTTTGGAAAAACACCAATACCTCAACGTAGTGGTGGAAGTATTCCAATTGTTTCTCTTTTTGAGCAAGAACTGAAAAGTAAAACTATTTTAATGGGATTCGGTTTAAATAGTGATGCTATACATTCACCAAACGAACATTATGGTGTTTGGAATTATTTTAAAGGCATCGAAACTATTCCTTTATTTTATAAGTATTTTACTGAGCTTTCTAAATAATAGTAATAAAAAACCGTTCAATTTCTTGAACGGTTTTTTTATGCTTTTTACAAAAAGTTACTCCTTAACAATTTTATAAGTCCCTGATTTATTAGAAGACGATACTTTTAAAAAATAAATTCCTTTAGGCAAATCTTTTGTTTTTAAAGTTGTTGAACCCATAATTTCTGATTTATTTAAAAGCAATTTACCTCCAACATCATAAAGAGTAAATTCATAAGATTCTTCAAAAGAAATATCGATATTAAGTTTACTTTTTACAGGATTTGGAAAAACACTTATTTCAGAATTAGAAAACGGTTCTAAACTCAACGAATTAAAACTCACACAAATACTAAACTCTGAACAACTTCCATTGGTAACTTCAACAGCATAATTACCATTTACAGTTGGTGTAAAAGTTTGCCCTGTTTCACCTGACAATGCAGTGTTTGTATCACAATTATACCATTGATAAGATGCAGAAGCATCATTAGAAGTTAATGTACTTGGGCTTTGCGTAATTGTATTATCGACATCAATCAAATTTGCCTTAGTAACCATATAACCCATAATAAGCTTAGCTAATTCATGATAATACGGAAAGTTTAACGTGTTGTACCTATCATTTGAAGAATGGTAAAATGGCGTTTCGTCATTGGTTTCCCAAGATTCTCCTACTAAAACAGCTGTAAAACCTTGATTCCAAAACCTAGCATGATCACTTGCTGTTGTTCCAGGATTTACAACATTAACATTTAAAGTAAAACCATAGGTAGGATCTTCTAAAACCGCAATAATATCATCTTTCATAGCAAGCGAATTGCCAAAATCTCTAACATCAATATCAAAATCGTTATCATCATTGCCATCATAACCCATCATATCAATGTTTAAAACACCCAAGATATTATCACCATTTGAAGCTGCTTGAGTAGCGTAATAATTTGCACCTAGTAAGCCTATTTCTTCTTCATCCCAAAGTGCATAAACAATAGTATTATCTAAGCATTGTGTTGATAAAATACGAGCAATTTCTAGTACAGTTGCAACTCCACTAGCATTATCATCAGCACAATAATCGGCAACCGTATCATAATGCGCACAAATAATATAAATATCGTCAGGATTGGTTTTTCCTACTTGAGTTGCAATTACATTTCTACCGTTAGAGTCAAACTGTTGAGCTACTACAGTAATGTTGTCCATTTGCTCAAACCTTTGAACCAAATAGTCTGCTGCCAAATCGTTATTAGCTTGTTGCCTATTAAGAATTGTTACTGTATTTCCGTTAACAACAGTCGATTGTTCACCTGAAAATTCTCTTAAGGTGAGTTGAAGAGAGTCTAAATTAACTTCATTTATAATGTCTGAAATGTTTTGAGCACTTGTAACCAGCACAAATGCAAAAACACCTAACAGACTAAAAATAAGCTTCTTCATTTTGGGGATTCGTGTAAAATTTAGTCAAATATAATAGATTTTAATAAAATAATGCCTTGGATAATTTGGTTATCTTGTTTTTTATTCTACATTTGTAGAGTTAATTCTAAACATGTAGAATAATGAGTTTATCAAAAACCGAAGAAGATTTAATGAACCATCTGTGGAAGTTAGAAAAAGCTTTCATGAAAGATTTGCTTGATGCTTACCCAGAACCAAAACCAGCTACAACAACCGTTGCTACACTTTTAAAACGTATGATTGATAAAGGATTTGTAGATTATAAACTCTATGGAAAGTCTAGAGAATATTTTCCTTTAGTAAAAAAGAAAGATTATTTCTCTAAGCATGTTAATGGGTTAATCAAGAACTTTTTTAATGATAGCGCAAGTCAATTTGCATCGTTTTTTACCAAAGAAACTAACTTATCAAAAAAAGAACTTGAAGACTTAAAAGCTTTAATTGATAGCGAAATAAAAAAGAAACCAAACTAAAAAAACCATGCTCGATTATATTTTAAAATCATCGGCTTGCTTACTTGTTTTACTACTATTTTACAAGTTAATCTTGGAGCGTGAAAACATGCACCAGTTAAAACGTTTCTACCTATTGTTGGCAACCGTTTTAGGGTTTACTATTCCGTTTATTACCATTACAACCTATGTAGAGCCAACATACACTTTAGGCACATTTCAACCTCCTTTACTAGAGCCTGTGTTTTATCCTGAAACCACTCAACCTACTGAACAAAACACCAATTTTTGGCCTACACTATTATGGAGTATTTATGGAATAGGAGTGGTTTTATTTTTAGTGAAGTTTATAGTTAACCTCACAAAACTCATCGCAAAAATAAAGACCAATCCTAAACTAAAAAGCAAAAATATCATTAATGTTTTAATCAATAATCTTGAAATTCCTCACACGTTTTTAAGCTATATATTTTTAAACAAAACCAAGTTTGAAAACAATCAAATACCAGAAGAAGTATTATTACATGAGCACACACACGCTACTCAAAAACATAGCTTAGACATATTATTTATTGAACTTCTACAAATTGCATTTTGGTTTAATCCGATTATATACTTCTTAAAAAAAGACATTAAACTCAACCACGAGTACTTAGCTGACCAAGCCGTATTACAACAAGGTACTCAAATAAACACATACCAACATTTATTGTTGGCCTTTTCATCAACACATGGTGGTAACGAACTTACCAATGCCATTAATTATTCATCAATCAAAAAACGACTTACAGTTATGAAAACACAAACATCATCCACCAAAAAATGGATTAAAACCTTAGTGGTTTTACCTCTTTTGGCAATTTTAATCTTTGGGTTTAGTAAAAAAGAAGAGGTTGTAAAAGAAGTTACACCTTTAATTACTGAAAACAATTATGAAAACAATTATGAAAACAAATTATCGCAATTTTTTGTTACAATTGAAAAAAATGAAAACTCAATAACCCTTAAATGCGAAAATGGTTGTAAATGGAGTAAACTACTTTTGGACACCAATACAAATCGAAGTTACACTTTTACCGATTATGGTTTTTCTGAAGGCAAAACTTTAGAAACCGACCAATTTGCCTTTACGATTAAACCTAATGAATCTGGTGTTTTTCTAAATGGATTGAAAGGCACCGCTTGGTTAGAACTAAGCTTCTCACTATACGAAAATCAGGTTCGAGCGATCGATCAATTTGGAGTAACAAATTTAACACGATCAAGTATTGAAGAAAAAAACAAAAAAACAATAGCGATGAAAGCTGTTGACAACGTGCTTTTCATTGGTAACAAAAAATCTAGTATCGATACATACGTAGATGACTTAAACGAAATTACCAAAAATTGGACATTGAAGGATTTCGAACTAACAACTTTCGATTTAAAAACAGAAAACTGCTCAAAAGAATTTTTGGACAAATTAAATGAATTGCATAAAAAAACCGACTATTTTTTAACTACTGTTATTGGTTCAAAATCTTTAGTTGAAAAATCTAAACTCAAAGCAAAAGTCACAAAACAAGATGAGAACAAAGGTGCTTCAGAAGAACAAATGCAAGAGTATCGTAATTTTATCAATGAATACAAATCAACTAACGTTGTTTATTCTGAAAAACATAAACGTGCGGTAATTATTTATGACCAATTAATGACTGATAAGCAACGTGCATCGGTTGATAAATATCCTAGTAATTTAATTCCTGATAGCAATCTTTCTAAAACACAACCAAAGCAACCAACATCTTCTGAGTTTGAATCTTGGAAAAATGAAAAAGAGTTTGCCATTTGGTTAGATGGAAAGCCTATACCAAACTCAAACCTAAACAAACTTTCTGCTAACGATATTATGCATTATACAGGTTCATTTATTCACAATAATGCAAGAAGCGATAGGTTTCCGCAACCTTACCAATACTCATTATACACAAAGAAAGGGTTTGAAAACACGTATCAAAAAGCAAATGTAAATCAGTATAAAAAAGCATCAGAAGCATATACTAATGCGATACAAAATTTCTTAAAGGGTTCACAAGAAGACAATTCTGAACTAAAAATTTTAAAAGCGCAAGCTGATAAAATATACAATACGTTTACAAAAGAAGAACTTAAAGAGAATAACATACTACAAACACCTCCATTACCAGCTCAAAAAAAAGCATTTAACAATTGGGTTAAGGTTGAAAATATCTTAGAACAGAGTTCGCAAGACACTAAAGGAGTTACTAAAGAAGAATTAAAAGAATACAATACGCTTGCTAAACATATCAATTCTCAAATTTCTGAGAGTGAATATCCAATTGTGAAGCACAAAGATGCAGTAAGGGTAAAGTATTTGTACAATAAAATGTCTAAAGAGCAAAAAGAATCTGCCGAAGCTTTTCCCGATTTCTCAAAGCTTCCACCTCCACCTCCACCTGCTCCAGACCCTAATGTTAAAACAGGTTTTATAACTATAAATAATTCCACTCATTATTATGTTACTCAAAATGGAAACACTAAATATTATAATCGTTATGGTCAAGAAACCAATAAAGAAGGAACTATAATCAACGATACTCAAGTTGATGGTGACAAAGTAATTCCAGGTCAAAAAATAACAAAAGTATATAAAGATAATAAGGTTGTAAGTGAGTTCAATAAAAATTGGGATCAAGACGTTCCACCTCCTCCACCTCCTCCAAAATCACCTTTAGATCATATAATTGACATGGCTAAAAAAGGCGCTGCATTTTATTATGAAGGAAAGTCAATTTCTTCAGACGAAGCCATTGCTTTATTAAAAAAGAATAATGAGCTTAATATTTCCACACAACAGACTGATTCAAAACAAGCTAAAGTTTACATTACAAAAGCACCTGTTAGTATTAAAAATTGATTCACTTAAAACTTACAATTACCTGAAGCCTTGAATTTTCAAGGCTTTTTTGTAACAATTCAGTGTTTTTTACGTTCTAATAGACATCAACCAAAAAACCGAATCAGTTATGTTAAAAAAATTCTTCATCATTTGTTCTGGTTCTGATACTGATATTCTTGACAATTGTTCTATTGGCGAACAAAACAAATTTGCAGGTATTGGAGCTACTGTTTTTTTTACTGCAGTAATGGCATTTATTGCAGCTAGTTATGCGCTTTATACCGTTTTTGATAATTATTTTACAGCTGTTGCTTTTGGCTTTATTTGGGGATTACTCATTTTTAACCTCGACCGCTTTATAGTATCAACCATTAAAAAAAGAGGTAACATTATTGATGAGCTTATACAAGCTTCTCCAAGGATAATTTTAGCAGTGATTATAGCTATAGTTATTTCTAAACCACTCGAATTAAAGATTTTTGAAAAGGAAATCAACCAGGTGCTTTTAGAAGAAAAGAATAGCATGACACTTGCTAATCAAAATCAAATTGCTGAACAATACACTCCTGAAATTGCAGCATTAGAAAACAATATTGAGTTTCTTAGAAATCAAGTCAACACCAAAGAAGCTGAAGTTAATGCGCTTTACGACACATACATTACTGAAGCTGAAGGCACAAGTGGTTCCATGAAACTAGGCAAAGGTCCTGTTTACAAAGAAAAACGTGATAAGCATGATACTGCTCTAGCGGAATTACAGCAACTAAAAGCCGATAATAAAACAAAAATCGAAGCTATTGAAGCTGAAATTACTCAACTTAGAACCAATTACGACACACAAATTGCAACCACACAACCTATTATTGATGGTTTTGATGGTTTAATGGCTCGTGTAAATGCTTTAGGCAAACTACCTTGGCTGCCTTCGTTTTTTATCTTTTTGCTGTTTTTAGCTATTGAAACCTCTCCTATTTTTGCAAAACTATTATCTCCAAAAGGCGAGTATGATTTCAAACTAGAAGATGCTGAAACTGCTGTTAAAACTTGGGTTGAACAAAAGGTTAACGAACGAAATGTTCTATTAAAAACAGATAGAGACATCAACAATAAAATCTACAGCGATATTGCTGAGGAAGACGAGTTGTATCAATACAAGCGCAAAAAAGCTCGAGAATTAATGCAACTACAAGCTGATGCCTTTTTTAAGCACCAAAAAAACGCATTATAAATTAAGCTGCTGTTTCTTTAGTTTTAAAGTGGTCGTATAACTCTTTACATCCAAAACCAATAATCGACAAGCGTTTTTGTCTTGTAATAGATTCGTTATGGAGTTTAGCTAATGCTCTTACACCATATCTATCAATACTTTCAATGCCTTCAATACTAATGGTAATTTCATCAGACTTTTCGAATACATTTCTAAATTCATGATGAAAAACATCTACACTAGTTCTATCAAGTACACCAGTGACTTTAAAAAAATTGTTGTAGCAAGTAATTTTAAGACTCATAAACATAATTTTATAAGGTTAAACAATAAATCTGGTGCTATTAAAATCGGGTGGGAATGGTGTAAATGTCTATAAATGAAATAAAAAACCGAAAGATTTTCGATAAACTACTTAAAAGCTAGACTAGATAAAATTACAAAGCAGAAAAGTCGACAAAACACACGTTTAGAGTATTTTACCTACTAAAACCTTCTGTCAGGAGTAAAAATATTCACATCTAGCGAAGTTGGATGATTTGAAATAATTTCAGACACTAACTTCCCTGTTGCTGTTCCCATACTCCAACCCATCATTGCATGCCCTGTTGCAATAGTTAGATTTTCGCATTTTGATGATTTTCCTATATAAGGTAACCCATCAGGAGTTACTGGTCGTAAACCACACGCTGCATTTTGCTTTTCTTGTTGAGTTAATTCTACATTAGGATAAAAACGTGTTGTCGCTTGAGAAATGGCTTCAACTCGAGTGCTGTTGATTGTATGGTTAATTCCTGCTATTTCCATAGTACCTGCAAAACGCGTAAAACCATTCATAGGAGTTACCGCTACTTTAGCCTCCGTTAATATTGAAGGAATTTGTATTCCAGTAGTCTGAGTAGTATTGATTCTGTACCCTTTACCTGCTTGTAACAGTAATTTTAAACCTAATTTTTTACTAAGCAAATTACTCCAAGAACCAGCTGCCAAAACAAATTCATCTGCCTTTAAAGATTGCTTATTTGTTTTTATTTCTGAAATCTTTCCGTTGTCAACCGTTAAATCTTCTACTTTTTCATTTAAAAGAAATTGAACTCCTACAGTTTGTAAATATGTTTTCATTTCAGCCATAAACTCATGTGGTGTAGTATGCGAATCGCATTTATAATACGTTGCACCTTTAACATTTATGTTAACATTGGGTTCTAAAGTTTTCAGATCTTGAAGACTAATTTCTGATGCATCTAACCCTTCTCGTTTAGCTAAATGTGCTGTTTTAACTTCTTCTTCAAGCATTTTTTCTGTTTGACACAACATTAAAAGCCCTTTCTTTTCATAATGAAATGAAAAGTTTTCAGCTTGCTTTATATCATCATACAAATCCTGACTCAACAATGAAATAGATTTTATGGCAGGAATTGCTTTTTTAACATGATTAGCATTACACGACTTATTAAACGCTAAGACCCATTTTAGAAAATCAGATTCTAATCTAGGTTTAATGTATAACGGACTTGACGAATTAAACATCCATTTCAATCCTTTTTTCATAACTCCAGGAGCAGAAAGTGGAACAATATGACTTGGTGACAAATAACCTGCATTTACATAAGAAGCTCCTGAGTCCATACCAAATTGATCAACAACAGTTACTTGGTGACCTTCTTTTTGAAGATAATACGCAGAACATAAACCAATAATTCCGCCTCCAATTATTATACAATGCTTCATGGATTTAATGATTTAATGAAATAGTGCTTCATAAAATTAATTAATTGTTCCTGTACTTTTTCTAGCTTTAGAAACTATTTTTACAATTTCAAGCGCTTCGTTCATTAAAGGTGTAAGATGTTCAACAGAAACTAAATTAGAATCATTTAAAATTTCTAACCAAAATAAAGTCTCGTCAGCCTCTTCAACTACAATAGACATTTTCGAGAAAAATTCTTTTTTTGAACGTGAAATACAAGCAGCTCTATAATTTGCTGCAGTGGAAGTTGCAGATCGAATAAGTTGCCTACCAATAACTCTGGTTGCTTCAGTTTTCTGAATTTCATCATAAAGCAAAATAATATCGACAGCTAATTGCTTTGTTCTTTTCTTTATTGATTCTACAAATTCTGACTTTTCCATAATTACATCATTATTTCATTGTTTCATTGTTTCAGTCTTAAATCACTTGAAATCCATACGCATAAGGATCGTCTTCAGTATCTATAGTTATTGTATTATGTCCATAAATTTTTGCCCAACCTTGAATACTTGGTATTATGGCTAATTTATTATCTAAAGTTGCTTCTTTTTCAACACGTCCTATAAATTTACTACCTATAAAACTTTCGTGAATAAAATCTTCTCCAATCTTCAGTTTTCCTTTTGCATACAATTGTGCCATTCTAGCTGAAGTTCCTGTACCACAAGGGCTTCTATCTATAGCTTTATCACCATAAAACACCGCATTTCTACCTGATGAATTAGCATCAATAGGGTTTCCTGTCCACAACATGTGTGAGACATCTTTTATAGTTTCATTTTCAGGATGTATAAATTGATTAGGATATTTTTCATTAATGCGCTGTCTTACCACTTGTGAGTACTGGATAATTTTTGACGCTGAAAAATCATGAACTCCTGAAAAATTATCTTGTGGGTCAACTATAGCATAAAAATTTCCTCCGTAAGCAACATCAAACTTAATTTCGCCTAATTCTGGACATTCAACAGATAAATTTTCTGCTGCTAAATAGCTTTTCACGTTAGTTAGCTTAACCCAATCTATTTTTTCACCTGTTTGTTGATATTCTATATCTACCAAACCAGCAGGAGCTTCCATTTTTATTTTTCCAGGTGTTTTAGGAGTAATCAATCCCTCTTCAATAGCAATGGTAATTGTTCCTATGGTACCATGTCCACACATTGGCAAGCATCCTGAAGTTTCAATAAACAAAATGGCAAAATCATTTTCTGGATTGTGTGGTGGGTATAAAATTGAACCACTCATCATGTCGTGACCTCGTGGTTCAAACATTAATCCTTTTCGTATCCAGTCAAAGTCTTTTAAAAAATGCTGACGTTTTTCGTTCATTGTTTTACCAATAAGTTTTGGCCCACCTTCTTTTATAAGCCTAACAGGATTTCCGCAGGTATGCGCATCAATGCAAACAAAAGTGTTTTTATTCATTTTTAACTTTCTGAATATAATTATTCACTCGCTCTTCAAGGATTGACAAGGTTACTGTGCCTTGTTCTAAAATTATTTCATGAAATGCTCTAATATCAAACTTAGCACCTAATTCTTTTTCTGCTTTTTGACGTAGTTCTCTTATTTTTAATTCTCCAATTTTATAAGATAGTGCTTGTCCTGGCCATGAAATGTATCTGTCAGTTTCGGTATTAATTTCGTGTAGTGATAATGCAGTATTTGATGACATATAATCCACTACTTGCTCTCGCGTCCATCCTTTTGCATGTATTCCTGTATCAACCACCAATCGGCAAGCACGCCACATTTCGTAAGTTAATTTTCCAAATTGTTCATATGGCGTTGTGTATATACCCATTTCATCAGCTAAATATTCTGAATACAATCCCCAACCTTCTCCATAAGCAGAGAGGTATAAATTTTTTCTAAACTGCGGAATACTGTCTCCTAGTTCATTATTTAAGCTCCCTTGTAAGTGATGACCAGGAACTGCCTCATGAGCTGTTAATGCTGGCAAGGTGTACAAGGTTCTACTAGGTAAATCGTAAGTATTTACCCAATAATAACCAGGATTAGTGCTTTCTTTAGAAGTGCCTATGTAACGACCACTTGTATATTTTGGTGCAATAGCATCTGGTACTGGAGCTACACCATAAGGTTTACGAGGTAAGGTTTTGAAATATCTTGGTAACTGCGCATCAATACGTTTTGCCATATCACGAGCAATCATTAAAATTTCCTGAGGAGTTTCAGCATAAAACTGCTTGTCTGTTCTTAAAAAATGAAAGAAGTCAGCAAAGCTTCCTTCAAAATTTAACTCTTTTATGATTTGCTCCATTTCGGCTTTTATACGAGCGACTTCTTTTAATCCAATATTGTGAATATCGTCTGCTGTGTATTGTGTACTCGTTGTGTAAAAGTTAATTCTATTTTGATAAAACTCATTTCCGTTTGGCGTTTCTGAAACACCTAAAGTTGTTCTAGTTTTTGGGAAATACTCGGTTTCAAAAAAAGTTTTAATGCGTTTAAATTCTGGAGTTACTTTAGTTTCGATTGCTGTTTTAGCAGCTGTTAACACAGAGTCTTTTTGAGTTTCACTTAAATCTGAAGGTAAATTCTTAAAAGGTGAGTAGTAGTAACTGTCTTCAAAATTTTCAACAATATTATCGTTATACGTTGATTCATAACCTTTAAAAATAACTAGAGGTTGCGAAATCCCTTTTTCTAATCCTTCTCTTAAGTTTACCAGATGCTGATTTACAAATTCTGGAATAGCATTAAGCTTATTTAAATAATCTTTTACTTGGTTATAATTTGCAAGCGGTCTTACCTCATAAGTCAAACTGCTATGAAAACCTGCATCAGAAAGTATTGGGTTTAAATACTCTTCAAACATGTAATAATCAATTTGATCTTGAAGCACAAATGCTAAAAGTTTAGCTGAAATTTTATCAGTTTCACTCAAACTACTCGTGTCAATTTTTGCTAATTCATCTAATGTTTTTTGAGCAAAATCAGCTTCGGTTTTATAATATTCTTTTGTAAAAAGACCTAAAGGATATGACCTATAATCATACCCTTCATGATCTTGATAGCTATTAATGATTTCATCTAATTTTGATGCTTTCTCAACTTGTTGGTCTTTGTTGCATCCAAAGCATAGTACCAATGCAATAAGTGCAATTTGTTTTATGCGTTTCATATTTTTTCAGTGGTTTGTTTGTTATTTACTAAACGTGAAATCCCAAGTGGATTTTCATTTTTCAATTCATCAGGAAGCAATTCATTAGGCCAATCCTGATAACTAAATGGACGTACCCAACGCTTTATAGAATGAATACCAACAGCTGTAAAACGACTATCAGTTGATGATGGATATGGACCACCATGTGTCATTGAAGGACATACCTCAACTCCTGTTGGTACACCATTAAAAATGATTCTTCCTACTCTATTTTGTAATGCAGAAACAATTTCAGGATATTGAGCAGCTTCATCATCGTGAGCAATTAATGTTCCTGTAAGCTGACCTTCTAAATTTGAAATAATAGCTTCTAATTCTTCTACAGATTCACATTCAACAACCAAAGAATATGGTCCAAACACTTCTTGGTGCAATGTTGGATTATCTATAAATGCTTTTCCAGAAACCGTTGCAACTGTTTGTCTAGCATAGTTGGTTTTAACGTCTTCAGCATATTCAGCAGCTACATGTAAATTATCTTGATTCACAGCCTTTTGTCGTTTAGCATCATAAGCCTTAATAATATTAGGATGTAGCATACAAGTAGGATCTATTTTTACAATTTCTTCAGATAATTTAATGATGAAATTGGTTAAATCATCACCTTTAATTCCTAAAATTAAACCTGGATTGGTACAAAACTGACCTGTTCCTAACGTGATAGAACTCGCATAGGTTTTTGCTAAACGCTCATAATTATGTTTCACTGATTTTGGAAGCATCACAACAGGGTTTATACTTCCCATTTCAGCAAACACAGGAATTGGCTCATCGCGTTGAGCAGCTAAATCGTACAATGCTCTTCCGCCATTAATACTTCCTGTGAAGCCTACTGCTTTAACTCCTGAATGTTTAACCAACTGTTCACCAACTTCAATTCCGCTACTATTTAAATTTGAAAACACTCCGTTTGGCATTCCTGTTTTTTGAACTGCTTTTACTATTGCAGAAGCTACTAATTCTCCTGTTCCTGCATGCATAGGATGCGATTTTACAATAACAGGACAACCAGCAGCAAAAGCTGCAGCTGTATCACCACCAGCAGTTGAATATGCTAGAGGGAAATTACTTGCTCCAAACACCACTACTGGACCTAAAGGAATATACATTTTACGTAAATCGGGTTTTGGAGCTGGTTCTCTATTAGGTAATGCTGTATCTATTGTAGCATCAACCCAAGAGCCTTCATTTACTAAATCGGCAAACATGCGCAATTGCATTACTGTTCTACCTCGTTCTCCTTTCGCTCTGCCTTCAGGTAATCCGGATTCTGAACAATAGGTTTTTATCAGAAAATCGTCTAGAGCTAAAATTTCATCGGCTATCGTGTTTAAAAATGTTGCTTTTTTTTCTTTTGAGATTGACCTAAATACTTTAAAAGCTTCTGTTGCGAGATGAACTGCTTCATCAATTTCTTCTGCAGTTGCCTCAGTAAACACATGCTCATTTTTTATATTGAGTTGCGGATTAAACGTGTTATACTGCTTTGTTCCTTTGGATGATAAATTGTTTCCTATGTAGTTTTTTCCGGTTATCATATTTCTTATTGTCATTCTGCGCTACGACGCAAAATCTATTTGTTTTACTTATGGATTCCGCATCAAGTGCGGAATGACAAAGTCTAATTTTTATTAATTCGTTTTAAATGTGCTTCAACATCTACTGGTTTAAAAACCACTTTTGTTGAAACAGGGTATTTTTTTAAAAGTTGTTTTGGTCGTATTGGTCGTTTCTCAAAACCGCCTCCACAATTAGGACATACATGCTGTAAAACGTTTTCTACACAATCCTTACAAAATGTACATTCAAACGTGCATATCATTGCCTCCTTAGAATCATAAGGCAATGATTTATTACAATGTTCGCATGTTGGTCTTATGTCTAACATTTTTATTGTGTTAAGGATTGAGGCTTTGTTTGAGCTCTTTAGCTTTTAAGGATTCCGCATCGAAGTGCGGAATGACAAAAAAGGTAAAAGCGAGTGCCGAAAACCTGACCACGCTTTTTGCGTGGGAGCACCCAAATTAGTTTATAAATTTTTATAATCTGGAAGTTTTGGTCGATTTTCCAGACTCTTTTCTATGATTTTTATAACCTGTTTGCGCTCTTCTCCATGCAATGGCAAACGAGGAGCACGAACATTTTCGGTTCCTATTTTAGTGTAAACTTCAGCGAGTTTAATATTTTGTACTAATTTAGGGTTTATATCTAACTCCAACAACGGCAAAAACCATCTATAAATGTCAATTGCTTCCTTAATGCGTCCTGCTTTTTGAAGTTTGTAAATTGCAACCGTTTCTGCTGGAAACGCGCAAACCAAACCAGCAATCCAGCCATCTGCTCCCATGAGCAGACTTTCTAATGCTAAGGTATCAACTCCTGTCATGATTTTTAATCGGTCACCAAATCGGTTTTTAATTCTAGTAATGTTAGTGATATCTCGCGTGGATTCTTTTACTGCTTCAATGTTATCGCACTTGAGTAATTCTTCAAACATATCTAAACTCACCTCTACCTTATAGTCAACAGGATTGTTGTAAATCATTATTGGCAATGAGGTATTATTTGCAACTGCTTTAAAGTATTCTACAGTTTCTTTATTTCCAGATTTATAGCGCATTGGAGGTAACATCATGAGTGCTTGTGCTCCATCATCTTCAGCTTTTTGAGCTGTAGCAATTGCAGCTTTGGTACTTTGTTCTGCCACATTAACCAAGACAGGAACTCTTGAATTTACTAGATTTACTGTAGTTTTTGTTAGAATACGCTTTTCTTCATCTAACAACGTACTCGCTTCTCCTAAAGTTCCTCCTAAAACAATACCATGTACACCAGCTTCTAACTGAGCATTGATATTTTTTTCAAACATTTTTAAATCTAGTTCATCAGTGTCAGTGAACTTTGTAGTAACTGCTGGCATAACGCCTTTCCATTGTATACTCATAAATTACGTTTTTTTGATAGTGTAAATTTAGAGTAATAATTGACTAAAAAATTAATAAGTAGTTATCCTTGATTAATATTATATTATCCGTTTTAGTATATTTATGCTTAATTTTGAATAGTATTTAATTATAAATTTGTTTTCACAGAAATAAAAACAGCCATTTTAAATGCGAGTATTACCTTTTAAAATTCCAAAACCTGAAAAAGATGCTTTTGTCTATCAAGTTGATAACGCAGCTATTTTTTATGATAAACTACATCAACACGAAGAAATACAAATGAGTTTTATTGTTGAAGGTGAAGGCACATTACTAGTTGGCGATACTATTAACTACTATTCTAAAGGCGACATACTTATTATTGGCAGCAACTTGCCTCATGTGTTTAAAAGTGATGACAGCACATGTAACACATCACACATGCTAACATTGTTTTTTACTAAAAAGACTTTTGGAAGCACTTTTTTTCAACTTGAAGAACTGAAAGAGGTTCAACCTTTTTTTAAAAGAGCAACTCACGGATTTAAACTTACATCTAAACAAAAACTAGCAAGTGAACTGTTTTTTAAATTAGAAAATGCTTCAAAATTAAACCGACTAATCATCTTGCTTCAGCTTTTAAAACTGACGTCTTCAGCAAACTATAAAAGTTTATCTTCTTTTATATACGACAAAAAATACACTGATAATGAAGGTGCGAGAATGCGAAATGTTTTTGAGTATACTATGAATCATTTTCATGAAAATATTACACTTGAAACGATTTCAGAAATTGCAGCAATGACCAAAAACGCATTTTGTAAATACTTTAAAAAACGCACCAATAAAACTTATATTCAATTTTTAAATGAGCTAAGAATTGAGCATGCCTGCAAACAATTAATTTTAGATAAAGAAATTACTATTGCTCAAATAGCTGAACATTGCGGATTTAATAATATGTCCAATTTCAACAGACAGTTCAAATCTCTTAAAGGCTTGACGCCTTATGTTTTTAGACAAACAAGCTGACATGAAAAACAAACACACTTATTTAATACTAGCTATTGCGCTACTTATTACAATTTATGGTGTAGTAAGCGGTAAATTTTTCTTCTTGTTTATCTTTTTACCCTTAGGTTTAGGGCTTTTCAGTAGAAAGAGAAAGGATGATTAAAGCTTTTTTACATACTCGGTAACAATAACAATTTGTTGTCCGTCAACTTTTCCTTCAATATAAGTGGCGTTTTCATGATCTAAACGAATGTTGCGAACAGCTGTTCCTTGTTTAGCTACCATACTTGAGCCTTTTACTTTAAGGTCTTTAATAAGCACTACAGAATCACCATGTTCCAATATTACACCATTAGAGTCTCTATGAATAATTTTTTCGCTGTCGTCTTTATGCTCACCTGTTTCTTTTGCAAATGCCATTGTTTCGTCATCTAGATACATCATATCTAGTAAGTCTTGCGGCCAACCTTCTTTACGAAGTCTTTGTAACATTCTCCAAGCCATTACTTGTACTGCTTTGTGCTCGCTCCACATGCTGTCGTTTAAACAACGCCAGTGGTTAGCATCCATATCTTCATTACCTTCAATTTGATTAAAACAGGTTTCGCATGCAAGAATACTTGTATCTACAGTTTCATTTAGTGCTGGCGGAATATTGTATTGTTTTAAACCTGTTTTAGAACCACAAAGTTCACAGCTGGTATTGCTTCTTTCTTGTAATGTATGTAAAACGCTCATTTGAATACGTAGTTTGCTTTAGTTATGCCGCAAATTTAGAATTTATTGAAGAGATTCTCTCATTTTTTTAGTCATTCCTTTAACAACCATATCATAAGAATGATCAATGAGTTCAAAAAGAAATGTTGCAGAAATCTCACCTGAATTGAGTTCAACAGAGTTCCAATGCACTTTGCTCATATGGTATCCTGGATAAATACTATCGTACTCAGCTCTCAACTCTTGAGCATACTCAGGATCACACTTTAAATTGATAAAACGATTACCTGACTCCCATTTTTTAAGTCCTACCAAAGCAAACATTTTACCTAAAACCTTAAACACTAAGGTGTGCTCATCAAAAGGAAAATCTTCAGTAACGCCTTTCTTCTTTAAACAGTGATTACGTAGTTGATCTATCTTCATCTTTTAAGAGTTAAGCGTTTTTGTTTTATACTCTTCTATTTTTAATGCAGAATAGTCTAACGACCAACCAATGGTTTGTACGATATTTTCAATTAATGAAATCGCCTCAAGTGCTTCTTGTTTAGCGACATTGAACAATCCGCTTTCTGGCACTTTGTTCATAATATGGATTTTTGCTTCGTTGTGTAACTCAGTTAAATCAGAAGCTTCAAACTTATTAAACATACCATCTTTTTTATCGTAATAATTTAAATCGGTTTCAACACTTAGCACTTCAGGTTGCGGAAAATGATACAGCTTTACCGTTTTTGTTTTAGTATCCGATTCCATTTTTATTTTTGATAAATCAAATCCAACATGTGCTTTGGCGTTGATAACCACGAGTGCTTTCTTTTTACTTGTAACTAGTTTTAGAAAGCGTTCTTTTACATCTTCGTAATGATAAATTTCGGCAAAATCACCTTCAACAGTAATAAACTTACACACTTTTTTAATTTTGTCCAAGAGTATAACCGATTGAGAATTTGTGCGCTTTTTAATTTGAAATTGCTTCACTATAGTTACAATAGCCAAGGTTACCAAAATGCTAATAATGATTATAAAAAATGTTTCCATAATTACGTTCTGGTTTTAATCTAAAATTTCATACAACACAGGTTTACTTGGTGTAGCATCATTTTCAAAAGGTGCTATTTGCAGGTTTAAAAAGTAAGTACCATCTACCACATTATTAGGCACAAAAATAAACTCGGTTATGGTTGCATCTAACCTTAGTTTTCCTGTGGTATTCCAAAATGCATTATGAGCCAACAGCTTACCTTCATCCTTTTCTTTATCTACACTAGGCAAATCGATAAGTAAGTGCTTAACGCCTTTCTTTTTTAAATAATTAGCAGTCTCCTCAAGCAAATACGTTGGGTTTGTATTAGAATACTGCATTGACAGCTTTTCTTTGGTATTTGGTATGGTTCTTATGACTACTGCATCTCTTTTTTTGTTTCCTAATGCAAATTGCACTTGCTTTTTAGAAATCACAAAATCATCATTCAATTTTTCTGGCGCGACTGTTATAACTTCAGCTAAAAAAAAGAATTGATTAAGGTTTTGGTTTATAGAGTGTACTTTTTTTGTAATGTGCCCTACACACTCAGTATGTGTACCATGAGCATGCGGATTAAACTGAATGTCATTGAAGTTTACTGGTGAACCTTCAGCTACACTAGCAATCCAATCTTCTATTTGAACAGGTTCAATTTTTGGTTCGTCAATATACCACGCATTTACATTTTGTTTTGAGGCTATCAACGGTATGGATATGTCAATTGGTTGTGAAAAATCTATTTTATATTTGTTTGAGTTGTATTGTATGCTTGCAATCATTTATGTGTTTATTTTAAATAAGTCTGAAGCGATGCCATCGCTTAAAAATTTTCCTTTTTTGGTGACTAACAATTTGTTTTCTTCAATATACAACAATTCATTTTTTAAATGGTTATCTGCTTGACTCAAAAGATAGCTTTTGTAGTCTTTACCAAAATCACGTTCAACCTTATCTAAAGACACTCCCCAAATAGTACGCAAACCAGTCATAACATACTCGTTGTATGCATCAGTTACTGTTAGGGTTTCGATTTCTATTGGTAGTTCGTGATTTAATATTGATTTAATGTATTTTGAATTGTTATTTATGTTCCAGCCTCTAGTAGCTCCATCAAACGAATGTGCTGAAGGACCTATGCCTAAATAAGGTTTTCCTTGCCAATAAGCAGAATTATTTCTACTAAAGAAACCTTCTTTTCCAAAGTTTGAAAGTTCGTAATGCACAAACCCATTTTGGTTTAGTTTTTCAATTAATATATGAAACTGCTCATTAGCCAAATCATCGTCAACATTGGCTATAATACCTTTTTTTATGAAATGTTCCAAAGCTGTTTTAGGTTCTACGGTTAAAGCGTAGCTTGAAATATGAGGAATATTAAACTCTAATGCAGTGTCAATATTTTCAATCCAACGTTCATTGGTTGACCCTGGAATTCCATAAATTAAATCGATAGAAATATTACTGAAATATTGTGTTGCTTGCTCTAAACAGGCTTTAGCTTCATTGGCATTATGAGCGCGATTCATTAGCTTTAAATCATCTTCAAAAAAAGACTGAACACCTATACTCAATCTATTTACAGAACTTTTTGACAATGCTTTTAAATACTCCGAATTTAAATCATCAGGATTTGCTTCAAGAGTAATTTCGGCAGATTCAGAAACCTGATAATCTATCTTTATCAAGCCAATAAGCCATTCAATATCTTCAACTTTTAAAATGCTTGGAGTTCCTCCACCAAAATAAATGGTTTCTATTGTGGTATTTTTCATTTCGTTTTTACGCAAAATGAGTTCCACTTTAAGAGCAGACAACATTTTATCTTCTTGCTTTAACGATGTAGAAAAATGAAAGTCGCAATAGTGACAAGCTTGCTTGCAAAATGGTATATGAATGTAGATTCCTCCAGCCCCTTCTAACTTCCCCAAAGGGGAAGAACTATTACTCAAATTTTTATTAATGACATCTTTCACTATACTGACTTCATCATTTATTTTTTCTCAAGTCTACAATAGGGTTATTTTTTGCTCCTCCTTTGGAGGTTGGGAGGCTATTCTGCTTCACAAAGCTTGCCCAACCAGAATAGCTTTTACCAACCTCTACTCTACCTTCGTTGTAAAAATGGCAAACTGCAGCTGCTAAACCATCGGTTGCATCTAGGTTTTTAGGTAACGTTTTTAAACCTAAAGTACTTTGTAACATTTTAGCAACTTGTTCTTTACTGGCATTACCATTTCCTGTAATTGCCATTTTAATTTTCTTTGGTGAATACTCAGTAATTGGTACTTCTCTCGATAAACCTGCAGCCATAGCAACACCTTGAGCTCTACCCAATTTTAACATACTTTGTACGTTCTTCCCAAAAAAAGGTGCTTCAATTGCAATTTCATCAGGATGATGGGTTTCAATTAGTTCAATGGTCCGTTCAAAAATGAGCTTCAGTTTTAAATAATGGTCGTCGTATTTTTTTAAATCCAATTCGTTCAACTGCAAAAACTGCATGGTCTTTCCAACAACTTTTATAAGCCCAAAACCCATAATTGTTGTTCCAGGATCAATACCTAATATAATTTTTTCTTTACTCATGCATTAACAATATTGACAACCACTTAATGAAAAGGTTATACCAAAAGTTACCGTTAGTAAATTTCCGTTAAAAGCACCATAACCTTCAGTAATTGGGTCAAAATCCTTTCCAAAACCTAAAATGTATGACACATCTGTGTAAAATGACATACGTCTGTTAAAAGCATAATGCACTTCCAAGCCTGCCATTGCATTTAAAAACGACACATCGTTTCCTGAATAATTACCAAGCGGTTTCACAAACGAATATCCAGGTCCTGCGTGTGCTACAAGTCCCATTCGCTCTGGAAGAAACGTAAGGGTTTCAGATGGATCGTAGACCACTTGTAAATTAAGTCTTGTGTAATTGGTTTTAAATTCTGGCGAATTATCTTCACTTGAAAATCGGTTAAATCCAAAATCAACCTTTGCTCCCAACTGCGATTTAAACATGTGTTGAATTCCTAAATTCACTGTCGGAAAATTTATAGGCTTACTCTCAAAATCAGCCACAAAACCTGACTGCGACGGATTGTTAAACCCAAGTGCCAATTGTGCTTTCCATTTGTTAGTATCTCGTTGCGCTGTAAGTGTTGCTGTAACAAACACCATAAACACACATACTAAGAGTGATTTTATATGTTTAAAATTTGAGGTCATAGTCTAATTGGTTTTATTTGTAATATGCTTCTAGGAACGCTTTCTTACAAAACTAAGCAATTCTTTGTTGTGCTTATTAAATTAAGCATAGTTGTTGGCGCATTTTATTTTATTTATAAAAAACTGACTGATAATGAATACTTAGATTTTAACGATTTTACACGATTTTTATTCGAAAACGAGTTGTTTTCAGCAAAAAACATTATTTTTTTAATCATTTTAAGTGTTTTTAACTGGTTTTTTGAAATTTTAAAATGGCAAACTTTAGTCGATTCCATAAAAAAAATAACCTTTAAAAATGCACTTGAACAAACCTTAGGTTCATTAACAGCATCATTAATTACACCTAACCGAATTGGTGAATATGGAGCTAAAGCAGCTTACTATACTAAAGCATTTAGAAATCGAATTGCACTATTAAACCTTGTTGGCAATATGATGCAAATGACAGTTACAGTACTTTTTGGTATTGCTGGTCTTATCTTTTTTAAATTAAACTACAACCTAGACATCAATTACCTTAAAGTATCAAGGTTCTTGTTTATTATACTTTTAGTAATAGTGTTAACCCTTTTTGGAGCTAAGCATAAAACATTCCAAATAAAAGGAAATACGCTACAAAAAATCATTCATTTTATCATCTATTTACCAAAAACTGTTTTAGCTAAAGGGTTTTTACTTTCTGTAATTAGGTACGCGATTTTCTCATTTCAGTTCTATTTTCTGCTCACTATTTTTGGAGTAAATGTACACTACAGTAATGCTATGATTGTAATTACAAGCATGTACCTATTAGCCTCTATTATTCCTTCCATTTTTATTTTTGATGTAGTGATAAAAGGTAGTGTTGCTGTGTATTTGTTTTCTATTGTTGGCGTAAATGAGCTTACTGTTTTATGTATTGTAACGTTAATGTGGTTGTTGAATTTTGTCATTCCGAGTGTATTTGGAAGCTATTATGTCCTAAATTTTAACCTACCTAAAAACACCTCAAACAGATGAGTTTAATAGCACTTATTATTGTGATCCTATATCTAGCTTTAATTGGAAGCCTGATTTTAGGCTTTGACAAAGTGAATGAATTTACCTTAAAAGATGTTACACCAGAAAATAGGTTTTCAATACTTATTCCTTTTAGAAATGAAGCTGAAAATTTACCTGCTTTACTACAAGCTATTTCAACACTAAATTACCCAAAAACATATTTTGAAATTATTTTTATTGATGACGATTCTGAAGACAATTCAGTTGCACTCATTAATGCGTTTCAAAAAAAATCGAAGCTAAACATAAGCTTAATAAAAAACATTCGCAGTTCAAACTCTCCAAAAAAAGATGCTATTACATTAGCCATTTCACAAGCAAAACACCCTTGGATTATCACCACAGATGCTGATTGCGTTTTACCTACATATTGGTTAGATAGTTTTGATTGTTTTATACAAGAGCGTCAACCCGATTTTATTGTAGCTCCAGTAACGCTTAGCCATTACAATACATTTTTTAAACGCTTTCAATTACTTGAAATTTTAAGTCTGCAAGGAGCAACTATTGGTGGTTTTGGCATCAACAAACCATTTTTGAGTAATGGTGCTAACTTAGGTTTTAAAACAGATTTTTTCAATACTGTTAACGGTTATCAAGGCAACAACACCATTGCTAGTGGTGATGATATTTTTCTTTTAGAAAAAGCTATTAACCATCCTCAAACGCAAGTAAAGTATTTAAAATGCGATAAAGCTGTTGTAACTACAATACCTGAAAACAGTATAAAAAGCTTATTTGCACAACGCGTTCGTTGGGCAGCAAAAACAAGTAACTATCGTAATATTTTTGGGAAGCTTTCTGGATTAATCATTTTTACAATGAATGCTGCATTGCTTTGTTATTTACTATTTGCAATTTCAGGAGTTGTTTCATATAAAGTGTTGATTTATGTGTTTATTATAAAATTTTGTATTGACTTTCTTCTCATTTTTAAAAGCGCTCGATTTTTTAACCAAGAACATACTTTGTTCTCATATATTTTTGGCTGTTTTTTATATCCTTTTTTTAGTGTTTTCGTGGCCTTCACATCTGTTTTTAAAGGATATAAGTGGAAAGGAAGAGCATACCGAAAATGATGTTTTATCATTTATTTTTGTTAGATTTACTAAACTATAATCCTAAATCCTGATGAAAAAAATAGTCGCTATTCTCTGCATCTTGTTAAGTTATGCTTCAATGAGTGCTCAAGACACCTACACTGTAAATGGTGAAACCCTAGAGTTAAAGACCGAAATTGATGGAAACCTGGATTTACTTTGGACAACTGTTGATGGTAAATACCGTTATTTTGTAAGGACTCAAAACAACACCATCTTAGAATTAAAAAACACCAAAGGTGACAATAACAAATACCAAGAAGAGTATAAAACCACGCTAAACAATGTCATGGAAGATTATGGTTTATCTACAGACAAGGTAAAACTCACACTTGGCAGCCTTAAAGACTTTATTGACATGTACAACAGTACGTCTGACGTGTCTTACCAAACGCAACTTAAAAAGAACAAACTCGAACTACGTTTAGGTGTTTATGGTGGTATTACCAACAATCCATTTGTTCCAAACCCTGACAATTTAAAATCTCCTGTTTTTGGAACCGAACTAGAAGTGATTACTAATGCTGAAAAACCTATACACTCAGGATTTTTACAACTTAGACAAGTTCTTAAAAACGATGATTTAGAATACACCTCAACCGAGTTTTCTTTAGGTTATAGGTTGAGAGCTATTAATATTTCAAACTTAAGTATTTATGGCAATGTGAAATTTGCAACACTCAACTTTAGTAAAGTAACTGTAGCAACCGAAGATGACGTTATTGAAGAAAGTGACACTTCTTTTAATGCGCCTTTTATTTTTGGACTAGGTGCCGATTACAAAGTAGGCAACGGTTATATTACATTTGGGGTTAATCAATTATTTGCTTTAGATTTAGACACTAACGACAATTTCCCAACTGATTTTACATTGGGTTACAAGTTTACGCTGTAAATGAAATTATCAAATTTTAAAACCTCTAACCCAGCCTTTACACCTTATTTTTGGGACGACAACAAAAAGCCTGAAGCAAAAATGACTGTTTCAGGGATTTTTGTAAAATCCATGTTGTCCATATTGGTTATCGCTGCAGTTACTGCTGGAGTTTGGAAACTTCATGAAGATGGAATGGATGTAAGTTGGTTTACACTTGGTGGTATGATTGCTTCAATAATTGTAAGTGTAATGATTTCTTACAAGAACAATTGGGCACATATTTTAGTACCTATTTACTCCATAACCAAAGGTTGTTTTTTAGGTGGTTTTTCGGCTTATGTAAGAGTTAAATTTCCTGAAATGCCTTATCAAGCTATTGGAGTTACCATTGTAACTTTTTTTGTAATGCTCATCTTATACCAAACACGAATTATTGTAGTTACCAAACAACTTAGAAGTGTAATTATCACAGCTGCTGCAAGTATATTTTTGGTGTATATCATTTCGTTTATTTTAGGCTTTTTTGGTATCAAATCGTTTATTTGGGGAACTTCTTGGGTTGCCATTATTTTTAATGTTGTTGCAGCAATTGTAGCTTCGTTTTCATTATTGTTGGATTTTGATTTTATAGAACGTCATAAAAACAAAGCACCAAAATATAAAGAATGGCTTGCTACTTGGGGACTTCTAGTAACTCTAATTTGGTTGTATGTTGAAATTTTACGCTTAATGCGAAAGCTAGCAATTCGGTTTTAATTGATACTAACTATTACAGGAAGATTAAATTGAGTCGTTACCTGTTGACTACGTTTTATTGCTGGATATATTTTTGGCAACGAATCAAAACTATGAGTTAACAAACTATCCAACTCAGGAATTTGTTGACGGGTAACATCAGAACTTTTAATGTCTTCAATAGTGAATTGACCTTTGCTATCTATTTTAATTTTTAAAATAACAGTATCATTAACGTCTTCAGAAACTACAATGTTATGTTTTGAAAGGTTTTCGTTTAGTATGTTTCGCAGTGTGGTTTCAAAGCAGTTTTTTTTGTTTGCCTTTCCAGAAGTGGTGTCGCATGATGCAAATGTAGGATACTCATCAACATCATTCCAGTTGAAGGTTTGCAACTCTTCCTGAAGAATTTCTTCTGTAGAAATCTTCTGTTTATCAAAATAGTCGCAAGACACCAACGTAAAAACACAAAAAATAAAGAATAAGTGCTTCATTAATATACTACTGAAGCCGAAAAGTACAATTTTTTTGGTATTTAATCTTCATTCATAAACTTTTCTTCTTTGAGCTCTTGTAACCGCATATTGGCTAGCTTTACATAAAAACTCTCAGGATATTGGGTTTTAAAATCTTCGTAGAGTTTAATTTTAGCATCAGTATCAGCATAATATTTATCTTTTGAAACAACCATATAAAACGCTGAATTGATATTGTCTGGGTTTTCTTTTAAAGCAGTTTGAAAGCTTGCAATGGCTTCTTTATACTTTTGTTGACGGTTATAGATTGTACCCAATTTTTGATATTCATAATCCAATGGCACATCTTTTAACTTTAAGCATTGTACAATATACTTTTCAGCATTTTCATAATCGTTTAAACGCTCATAATATGTTCCTATAAGAAACAATCCGTTAGAATCGTAAGGATTAAAGTTTAATGCACGTTTTCGTTGCTCAATGGCTTCTTCATATTCTGAAAGTTCAGCATGAATAACACTTAATTTCACATGAATAAATTCTGAAGATTCTCCAAGCTGCACTAACTTGTGAAACCAGATTTTTGAGTTTTTGTAATCGTCTTTGTTATAATAGTTTTGCGCTTTTAAGCTAATAAGACTTACATTGTTCTCATAACTTTCCAAGCCTTTGTTTATAAAATATTCTGCTTGTTCATAAGCACGTTTTTTCACATAGGATCGTGCAATTTTATAAATGGCTTTTTGATGGGTTTGATCCAAATCATAAGCAGAACGAAACCTATTCATTGCAGTTGAATCGTTTAAAGCTTCGAGTGCTAAACCTAATTCATAATGGTAATTTGGATTTTTATAATCTATATACACCAACTCATTAAATTGAGTTGAAGCTTCTTTAAACTTCTTGGTCTTTGAAAGTAATTTGGCGTATTCGTATTTTACAAGTGCATCATCAGGATTTGCTTCTAAACTCTTTTGGTAATACTCTAAAGCAGCGTCATAATTTCCTATTGCAATGTAGGCTTTTGCAATTTTATCAAACACTTCTTCAGTTTTACTCAGCGTTTTGTATTGCTCAATAGCTTTACTATAGTTACCGTTTAAGTACAAACTATCAGCATGCTGTAAAACCGAAGTTTGAGCTTCGGTTTTTAATGTTATTAATACTATTAGGATTAAAAGTGCTTTATTCATTGACTTGAAATAGTATTGGTAAGCTATAGGCAACTTTTACAACTTTTCCGTTTTGCTTTCCAGGAATAAATTTTGGCAATGTTTTTATAGCACGTATTGCTTCTTCTTCCAATGCAGGATGCGATGCTCTAGCTTTTACCTCTTTTACAGTACCATCTTTATCTATTTTAAAAATGACATTGATACGCTGTTGTCCTTTAAGTCCTTTTTCCTTTGCAACATTTATGTTGAAGTTTTCATTGACTTGCTTAGCGACATTATTACTTATGCATTTTTTCTTTTCATCTTGTGTTGCTAAATTTTCACAAGGCGCTAACATAGGAATCTCATCAACCACTGCAAATGGCACTTCATCAGCATTCTTAAATTGTTCTTTTAACTCCTTGATATACTCTTTTTGGTCTTGAGTACTATTTACTTCATTTTGATTATCATTATCTGACACTTGAAATAAAATTGGCAAACTATAAGGCACTACTACAGTTTTTCCTTTTTGCTTTCCTGGTATAAACGTTGGCAATGTTTTTATAACACGCTTTGCTTCTTCTTCTAAAGCTGGATGTGGTGCTCTTGCTGCAACATCTTTTACAGTACCATCTTTATCTATTTTAAAAATAACATTGATACGCTGTCTTCCTGTAAGTCCTTTTTCCTTTGCAATATTTGTGTTGAAATTTTTATTGACATGCTCAGCAATATTGTCGCTCATGCACTTTCTCTTCTCCTCTCGAGTTGATAAAGTCTCACAAAAAGTAAATGTAGGCGCTTCATCAATAACAGCAAATGGTACTTCAATGGTTTCTTCAACATGCTCAACTATAACCTCATCATTTTCATTACCTGGGTTTGGTATTTTTTTGCCGTCAATATCATTTACTTGCATTTTTAATATTGTGTTTTTTGTAACAATCATCAGCGTATTGAAGTAATCGTCATTTTGAATCATTTTCATTTTTTTATCATAACGTTTTTGCTCAGCAGCTGTCATGTTTTTAAAGTCATCAACTACCAATCGTAAAATGCCATCTTTGGTGTTACTCTCCCAGCTTAACTTAGCCTCATCAGTCTTCTTATATTCTAAATAATCTTCATAAGTTTTATGTTTAGGAAAGCTTTTTTCACTTCTTTCAATATCTTCTTGGGTCAAACTTCCGTCTTTTTGTTTACCCTCAATTTCCTTATCGGTCAAAAACTTAAAGAATGCTGCTCTTTTTGCATACTCTTCTCTAGTAAGAATATATTTATCAGTTTTAGGCATATATTCTTTAAATATTTCAGCAGAATTACCACTAGAAGCATCCAACTCTTCCAACTCATCATAATACTTTTGAAGCAATTCATCATCAGTCATATCTTTCGTAGACTTATCTTCTTGCGTGGTTTTAGTTGTTGACTTTGGGTCTTGTGAATATGACGATGTATACATAAGCATTCCAAATACCATTGGCAGTAATAATGTGTACTTGAATAAATGGATTTGTTTTGATTTTGATTTACTTAACATGACTATTCGTTTTTTGATTAATGCTTGTTTAAAAAATGGGTTTATGAAAGAAATGTTTTTGGTCTCGAAAACCTGAGCCAATAAGTTTTCATAGTATTCCTTTTTATCGTGATGTTGTAGTGCTTTATAATCTGCAATGAACTCGTGTAACTCAACTATTCTAGCTTGATACATATACACTAATGGGTTAAACCAAAACGCAATCCTCAGTGCTTCAAAAAACAACAAATCGATAGTATGCTTTTCCTGAACATGAACAAGCTCGTGTTGTAGAATCGTTTTTTGCTCTTTTGACTGTATTTTTTCACCTAAAAACACATAATTAAAAAATGAAAATGCCGCATTACTATTCAATAAATTAACGATTAGCAAATTGCCTTTCCAACGTTTTGGGTTTTTGTAAAATAGAACTAGAAGTTTAATCAATTTAACTATAAACAGTATAGCTGCAATACACATTCCTACATATAGCAGCATACTCCAAGACCAAGTAAAAACGGATTCAACCGTTTGTTGCGGTTGAGCAATAAAAACATCAATTACAGATTGTTTTTCTTCGACCTTACCTATAATAATTTCAGGTAATTGAATAACAAACTGCTCTGGAACGATGTCTCTTATACTTTTAAATTTAATAAATGGTAATACCACTGAAAGTATCGCAGTCGATAACAAGTAAAACCTGTTCCAATTAAAGAAAGTTTCCTTTTTTAAAAACACATCGTAGATGAGCAAAAAGAATAATTGAAACGCTATAGTTTGTAATACATAATGCAACATAATACTATTCTTTTTTATTGATTTCTTTTAGTACAGCTTCCAAGTCTTTTAGGTTAATGTCATTTTTCTTCACAAAAAAAGACACCATGCTTTTAAAAGAGCCTTGAAAATAATTATCCACCAATGTATTTATGGTCTGGTTACTATAATCTTGCTTTTTAACCACTGGAAAATACACATGACCTTTACCTTGTTTTTCATAATCGACAAAGCCCTTACTTTCCAAAATTCTTACAATAGTTGATACAGTATTGTAAGCTGGTTTGGGCTCTGGTAACTCATCTATAATATGTTTTACATTGGCCTTTTTAAGTTGCCATAAAACTTGCATGATTTCTTCTTCTGCCTTGGTAAGTTGCTTCATGATGCTTATTTTTAATTTAAAACTCTGAATAAAAGAGCTTAACAAATATAACTAAATTTTTAGTTTAAACTAATTTTTTAGTTACAAATGTAACAAATGACTATTTTCATCGTCACATAATTGTGTAAACTCTAAATAGATTTAATGGAT
Organism: Meridianimaribacter flavus; assembly: GCF_004366715.1. Classification (GTDB taxonomy): domain Bacteria; phylum Bacteroidota; class Bacteroidia; order Flavobacteriales; family Flavobacteriaceae; genus Gaetbulibacter_B; species Gaetbulibacter_B jejuensis. The sequence goes on along the minus strand of NZ_SOQZ01000001.1, from coordinate 507,800 downwards.
ATATTTTTATTGATAATTAGTGGCTTATTAATGCTTCTTGGAATACTTGGTAGCTTTTTACCTGTTTTACCAGGTCCATTAACCAGTTGGGTTGGGCTTTTAGTTTTACATCTTACTGATGCACTACCAATGAACTGGACATTTTTAATCATAACATTAATTGTAGCTATTGCCATTTGGTTGTTAGACTATGTAATTCCAGCTATGGGAACCAAACGTTTTGGAGGCAGTAAAGCAGGAATGATAGGTACAACTATTGGCCTTATAATAGGCTTAATATTTTTAGGACCTTTCGGAATAATTATAGGTCCGTTTTTTGGTGCTCTAATAGGTGAGCTTATTAATAAAAGTGAATTTGATAAAGCTGTGAAAGCTGCTTTTGGATCTTTTTTAGGATTCCTTGCTTCAACGTTTATGAAGTTTATTGTAGCAATGATTTTTACCGGATTCTTTATTTATAAAGTAATAAAATATTCTGACGGTTTTGTATAAATGAAAAAACCCAATAACCTAGTGGGTTATTGGGTAATTCTTTATTTGCTATTAATTCAACAAATTACTTAGAGGGATTAATTAATTTCGTTGACTATTACAAATGTATATAAGTAGAAGGTTTTAAATGTGCGGAAAAACCGCAAACTTGATGCGGAAAAACCGTACTTTCTAGCAATAACCTAGTGTTGCATAAGCTTGGAGAAGCTAAAAAAAAATGAAGATTTAACGTGAAATTTACAAAAAGCCTTTTTTCCTGGCTTCTTCTAGCAATGTTTCGTCTTTACCATCTTCAACAGAAAATAAAAGTTTCATCTGCTTTTTACGTTTTTCAATAGCACTCATTGATAAGTCTATGTACTCTTTTAAACTTCTTGTTTTTATACCTTGAGATAATAAGTGAAGTATTTTTCTATTAATGTCGTCAATATAAATATCACTAGTAATAGACTTCTTTAAATAGTTGTTTACTGTACTACTGTAGTATGGAGGGTTGGATAAAATATGCTGAAATGCTTCAGCTAGTTCCATTGATGTTAAATCACTTTTTATTAAAAATCCATCAGGACTTACCTCTTTAATAATATTATGAATCCTGTACGACTCATTAAACATTGTTAAAATAATAATTTTTGCATTAGGTAATATGTCTCGAGCAATTTTTGCTAAATCTTCTCCTGATGTTATTGAACCATCTGAAGAACTGGGTAAACTAATGTCGAAAAAACAGACATCATAAGGCTTTTCTTTAGATGCTTTTTGAAGTAACTCGTTAGCTGTATCACAATTATTAGCTGTATCTATGACTAGTACCTGATCATCGTTTTTTGTAGCCATCAAAGTATTTTGATAACCTTCAATAATTATTGGATGATCATCTACCATTAAGATATTTATGTGTTGCATGATAATTTAACTTTTATAAGGAATGTCAATTAATACCGAAGTTCCTTTATTTATTTCTGAGTAAAACTTAACTGAGCCTTCTAGCTCGTTTACTCTAGAATTGATATTTTTAAGACCAATTCCTTTCTTACTTTTATTGATTTCAAACCCTTTTCCGTCATCAATAATCGCTAATAAAATTACGTTATTTTTTAATTCAATACTAATCTTTACCTCATTAGCTTCGGCATGTTTATAAATATTTTGAAGTGTTTCTTGTATTATTCTATAGATGTTAATTTTGGTTTTATTAGGCACGAATTCCCAATTAATATCATCAGTATATTTAAAATCGTATTGCAATTGATACGCTTTGGTTTGCTTCTCAATTAATTCAGAAATAATATCCATAAACCCTGACCCTGAAACAAAATCGGTATTTAAATCGTGTGATACTTTTCTTATATCCTCTTCAATAGTTTTTAGTTCGCTTATATAATTTGCTCTACTTTTAATGGCATCTTTACCTTCACTAAAATTTAAACTATCTAAACTCAACCTTGTTCCAAACAAACGCCCTAAAATACCATCGTGCAATTCTTCAGAAATACGTTTCTTTTCACTAGCTCTAGCTTCATCAACTTTATCTTGCTGCGATAACATAAGGTTGTAAATTTCCTCATTGGCTTGTTGCTGGTCTTGTTTAAACTTTAACTCTTTGTTTCTTGCTCTTTGGGTAATGATAATATAAATTAAAAGCGCAGTAAATAACAAACCTATTGACAGTATTGTAAGCCACAAACGCTCTCTAGAAATACGCTTATTTTCCTCTTCTAGTTTATCTGTTTCAAATTCAATTCTTGCAAATTTGTTTCTGTTTTTTCGCTCGTTCAACAATAAGCTATCGCTTAGCTTTATGTATTGATTTAGATATGCTTTACCTGCTTCTCCATCATTAATTTTTGACAGTAGTTGCATAGATTCTAACCATATTTGATTAGAGTTTGTTTCTCCACCAATATCGTAAGCTTGTTTAGCATATACTAATGATGAATCTTTGTTTTTTTGTCCATAATAAAACTTAGCCAAATCAATACTAACAGCTAGTTTGGTGATTGGATCCTCGAGACTATCACTAATTTTATATGCAGTTTTAAGCATCTGCTCAATATTATCAATGTCGCTATGTTTTGCTTCATACTTAGTAAACGCTAAGTTTTCTAAAACCAAAGGGTAAAAGGTAGGATCTTCTTCATTATAGACTTCTTTATTTTCTAATACTGTATTATAGAGTTCTAACGCTTTAGCATGATTACCTAACTTTCTATAAACAAACGCCATATTATTTAATGACAGCATTTGATCAATAAAGCCAAACTCCATTTTCTTACCAATATCGTAAGCCATATTATGATACTCTAATGAAGCATTATAGAGTTCTAATTTTAAATTTATTACTCCCAATAAATTATATAGTATCCATTTTGTGCTTAAATAATTTTCAGTTTCAGGTAGTCTTTCTAAAATTTTAATAGCTTTAATTGAATTAGCTTCAGCACCAATATAATCTCTTTCAGTATCTTGAATATCTGCTAAGTTTACTAATGTTGTAACCTGTCTATCTAACTCTCCTATTTCGTCAAAAGTTTTAGCTGCTCTTGAATAATAATAGTAAGCGCTATCATTTTGAACCATATTGAAATGATGATACCAACCCAAGTTAAGACTAGCGATACCAATAACCAATGAGTCATTAATTTTCTTAGCCAGTTTTAAATTGTTATGATTGAGTTTTCTATACTTCTCATATTCACCTCTATTCAAATACACACTCGACAAAGTCCTGTTCGAGTTGATTAAAACCGAATCTATTTTAGTTTTAGAAGATAATTCTACAGCGCTAAGTGCAAAAGCTAAACGTTCTTCTAATGAGAATTCAGCATCAGAAGATAAACTTCTTAACTTTTGGATACTATCAAGCCCTTTAACACTCTTTTCGTTTTGAGAAAAAACAGCTTTGGTATTAAAAAAGAGAAAAATTAAAAGAGAGAGATAACGCAACAATGTATTTGGATTATTATGGTTAATCCAAATTTAGAATAATTTATTTAATGTGTTTGACTTATTTTTAATTATAAAGCTAGTTTACAGAAAACAACAAAAGCCCTTATCTAAAAAAGATAAGAGCTGTATATTTTAAGAAGAAGTATTTTTTATCCGTTAGTAGGAACTAAAACCTTCTTTTTGTTGTGCACCAATAAGTCGTATTTAGTTTCTGATTTTTTGGTAGAGTTATTCTCTTCATTGTTAAAAGAATCACTGCTTTGTCCTGAAACAGTTAATAATAATACAGCTAATAATAAGAAAGTAATTTTAAGGGTCTTCATGTCTATTAATTTTAGGGTTTTACAATATTTAATTTTAGTTAATTACAAATTTTAGGGCATAACCTAATGCCATTGGAGGGAAGAATGGATTATTAACTATAAAGCGTAAAACGCTAAGACTGTATATTTTTTTGAGGGAAATGTAAAATACCAATACAGAGTATTCTACTAAAATGGATTAAATGTTACCTTAATAAGTGTTTAGGGCTTAAGAAAGGACTTCAAATGTAACTCAAATATAATTATTAAAATCAAAAAATCAGATTAAATGCATAAAAATATCGATGAAATACACATTTTCACACATCAAAGAGAAGATAATTTATCTTTTTTTGGTAGAATTACGTTCTATAATATTAGTTTTCACTACTTTGTGTACAGGTTGCTCTGGTAGCTTTCCTTGAATTCTATCTAAAAGTATTTCAACAGATGTTCTACCTATATTTTCAGCATGCTGGCTTACGACAGTTAAAGAAGGGATTGAATGCTCTGCCATTAATCCATTTGTAAAACCAATAACTGATATATCATCAGGAACATTATAACCATTAAGTCTAGCTACATTAATCGCTAAAATAGCTGAGTATTCATCAGCAGCTAGAATTGCATCAACTTTTTGATTATTTAAAATTTTAGTAAGCTCTTTTTCTATTTGATTATAATGTTCAACCTTTAAAACTAAGGGCTCTAAACTCAAATCTTCAATAGCCTTTACATAGCCTTCTTCTCTAGACTCGCCAACACTTATATTAGAAATAGGATTTATGAAGATGATATTTTTTGAATCTAATTCATGAAGAAATTGAGTAGCTTCATATGCTCCTTCAAAATCATCGACAGTTACTTTATCACAACTAATGTCCTTTGCAACCCTATCAAACATTACCATTGGTAAATTATACTTTTCACTCTTTAAAAAATGGGTGTGATTTTTTGTTTTTTGGGTTTCTTCAGCAACTGATAAAATAATTCCATCTACACTACCATTAATAAAAGTGTCTATACTCTCACTCTCTTTTTGTTGTAATTCATTAGATAGGCATATTATTATTTTATAGCCTCTTTTAGTAGCTTCAATCTCAATACCATAAAGCACCTTACTAAAAAACTCAAGCAAAATTGCAGGTATAATTACACCTATTGTTTTTGTTGATTTTGACTTTAAACTTTGAGCTATATTATTTGGGACATACCCATAAGACTCAGCCAATTCTTTAATTTTAGCTCTAGTCTCAATACTAATTTCAGGGTTATCATTGAGTGCTTTAGAAACCGTAGATATTGAAACATTTAAAATTCTTGCTAAATCTTTAAGCGTAATTTTTGAGCCCATGTGTTAAATTTAATATTTTTTTTTGTTCAAAAACAGTTTTTGTAGCGCTTAATCTTAAAAGAAAAGCTAATTCTTTGTTTAAAAATTAAAAATACCAAATTTTTGTTCTTTCGTATTATTAAAGAATAATTATTTAATCGAAAACTTAAATACAGTTTCCGAACTAAAAACCTCATCAGGATTTAAAATAACCGTAGGAAAATGGCTTTGATTAGGTGAATCAGGAAAATGCTGTGTCTCAAAACAAAATCCAGTTCTTGGCTTAAAATCCCCTTCTAGAAAATTAGCAGTATAAAACTGCAATCCAGGTTGATCAGAAAAAACCTCCATAAATCTCCCACTTTCACCATCATATGCTGAAGCTACAAATCTTAAGCCTTCATTTTGATTATTAACAACCCAATTATGATCATAACCTCCTCCCCTTTTTAATTGCTCTTCGTTTAAATTAATTTCACTACCAATTGGTTTTGGTTTCCTAAAATCAAAAGGAGTATCAAGGACACTTTTATAATCACCCGTTGGAATTAAATTTTCATCAACAGACAAAAAAGAATCTGCATTTATAACTACTTCATGGTTTAAAATTGAAGTATTATAATCTCCTGATAAATTAAAATAAGAATGCTGAGTTAAATTCAATATTGTAGGCTTATCAGAAGTTGATGTATAAGCAACCTTTAGCTCATTATTATTCGTTAACGTGTAATCAATTGTGGTCATTAAATTCCCTGGAAAACCTTCCTCCATATCCACACTTAAATAAGTCAGTTTTAAAGTAACACTATCACTAAATTTTTCAACATTAGCACTCCATACTACTTTATTAAAACCTACTTCCCCACCGTGTAAATGGTTTTCACCATTATTAACTACCAAACTATACTTTTTATCACCAATAGAAAATTTTCCATTTGCTATTCTATTACTGTACCTTCCAATTATAGCCCCTAGATAAAACGTATCAGTAATATACTTTTCTAACGTATTAAATCCTAAAACTATGTTTTGCTGCTTTCCTTCTTTATCTTTCATTCGCAAAGCAGAAATAATTCCGCCATAGGTAAGTATATCAACTTCTAATCCACTAGTATTTTTAAGGATATATTTCTCTATAGAATCTCCATTTGGTGTTCTACCAAATTCAATTTTATCTGTGCCGAGTATTTTATTCAAAGAAGTTCCGTTTTGTATTTCAAAAATAACTTACAAAGTGTCTTAAAACAAAAAAGCATCCCAATTTTCTGTAAAGAAAAAAGGAAAGCTTTCCATCGGTTTAATACTCAACTAAATTGGGTATCTCTACCATTGACAGACTCTAACATCTGTCAAACAACACAACTAAATCTTATTGCCAAAAAAAGCTCCAACTTCTTGGAGCTTTAGCAATATTTGCGGTCTGGACGGGACTCGAACCCGCGACCCCCTGCGTGACAGGCAGGTATTCTAACCAACTGAACTACCAAACCGTTGCTTTATTGCGGTTGCAAATATACGCTCCATTTTTTATATCACAAATATTTTTTGTGAAATTTTTAAAAAAATTTCAATTAAGCAAATCTATGTCGCTCTATCATGTACGTTGTTAGGATTTTATCAAAATCCTTATTTATGTCTGCTTCAACATATTTTATCTGATATTGTCCACATTTCAATCGAATATCATTAAAATATTTTTTTACTGAAGTTTCATACTCGTCTTTTATCGAATCAGGATATAAATTGATATATTCTCCTGTTTCTACATCTATAAATCGCTTAGGTGTGTTGTCAAAATCAAACTTAAGCTCCTTTTCTCCATCAAATATATGAAACAACACAACTTCATGCTTGTTATGTTTTAAATGTCTTAAAGCTTCAAACAGCTTAACCTCATCTGTAGAAGCTTGAAACATATCAGTAAAAAAGAAAATCAAAGAACGCCTATGAATCTTTTCTGCTATTTGATGCAAATACGTATAGGTTTCTGTTTGTTTATTTAACGGTCTAGAGTTGACCATATCACTCAACTGATGCAATAACATTTGATGGTGACGTTCGCTTCCTTTTTCTGGAGCATAATAATCATAGGCATCACTATAAATGCTTAACCCTACTGCATCTCGTTGCTTTTTTAAAATATGCATTAAAGATGCTGATGCTAATGCAGAAAATGCAATTTTGTTAAGACTATCTATGGAAAACGAAGATAGTTTAGGAAAATGCATAGAGCTACTATTATCAACAATTAAATGACACCTTAAATTGGTTTCCTCGTCGTAGCGCTTTGTAAAAAGCTTATCTGTTTTCGCATACAACTTCCAATCAATATGCTTAGTACTTTCTCCTTGGTTGTAAATTTTATGTTCAGCAAATTCAGCAGAAAACCCATGAAACGGACTCTTATGCATACCTGCAATAAATCCTTCAACTACTTGCTTTGCGAGTAGCTCTAGATTTTTAAATCCTCCTGTTTTATTAAGTTCCTGTTGAAGATCCATCAACTACTAAATTATTCTATCTACAATTCCATAAGCAACAGACTCTTCCGCTCCCATCCAATGATCTCTATTAAAGTCTTTCATTACCTTATCAAAATCATGCCCACAGTTATCAGCCAAAATTTGAGCACTAAGCTCTTTTGTTTTCAAAATTTCTTGAGCTGTAATTTCAATATCACTAGCTTGACCTCTAGCTCCACCACTAGGTTGATGAATCATTACTCTTGCATGTGGTTGAATAAAACGTTTCCCTTTTGCTCCTACAGATAATAATATAGAACCCATAGAGGCTGCTAAACCAGTACAAATTGTCGACACATCGCTATTTAAAGATTTTATACAATCGTATATCGAAAAACCAGAAGTCACATAACCTCCAGGACTATTTATGTATAATTGAATGTCTTTAGTTTCTAATGCATCCAAATACAGTAATCTATCAATAACATGTTTTGCCGACTTATCATCAACTTGACCCCAAAGAAACACTTTACGGTCTTCTAATAATTTATTATCTATTAAATCTTGGGTTTTTATTACTTTGCTCATGTGTATATTAATTTTCATCTAAAATAAAAAAAGGTTTGCTGTTATAGCAAACCTTTTATCTTTTCTTTTAGAAAGTATCTTATAAAAGCGAATCAATCGCTTCAGTATATGCACTTTTTTGAGCTACACCTACTTGACGTCCTACTACCTCTCCATTTTGAAATACTAAAACAGTTGGTATATTACGCACTCCATATTTTGCAGCAAACTCTTGGTTAGCATCAACATCTACCTTACCTACAACAGCTTTACCTTCATATTCGTTGCTAATTTCATCAATGATTGGTCCAACCATTCTACATGGTCCACACCAAGCAGCCCAAAAATCTACCATTACTGGTTTATCACTTTTTAATACAGTTTCTTCAAACGTTGCATCTGTTATTTCTAATGCCATAATCTTTTATTTAAATGTGTTTTACTTCAATTTTATATGCAATATTAGTCAAAAATTTTGCCAAAACTTACAGCATAACAATTTGTTTTGTTTATATACGCATTGTTTCAGGTTATTAGCTACTTTTTCTTAGGCGCATAAACCATACTTTATTCATGTATTTCTATTTCTTCGGAATTCGCGAATATAAATATTAACCACTCGCTCTCTTTGAGGAGCTCAAACACACCGTTCAATCCTTTGCGTAAATGCTACTATCAATTCAATTTATAGAATACATCATTGCTTTCTAGTTTATCTAATAAGTCTTGAGATATTTTTATTTTCTGTTTTCGACTTGGCATCGTTAATTTTATCTGCTCATCATTATCATACACCACAAAATTAAGCATTTGATCTCCAGGATGCGTGTGAAATAAGTCTTTTAAAATAGCTATACGTTGTTCCTGCAAGTCATTTATATGCAACTGAATAGATAGTTTTTTTGCATAAGCATCCATAACATCATGCAGTAACTGAAAATTATTAAACTGTATTCTAGGTTCGCCTTTAATACCTGTAGTTTTATTGACCCAACCTTCGCGAATAAATATCTTTACAAACACAAATGAATTCTTGACCAAGAAATGCCTAAACTTTAAATATTCTTCACCAAATATTCTAAATTCAAAACTATCGTCATAATCTTCAACCGTAAAAGCTGCCCAACCTTTACCTTGCTTGCTCACACGATGTTGAACATCAGTCACCACACCTCCAAAAGATAGTTCCCTGTTTATATAAGGTTCTAAATCTCTAAGCAATGATAAATTGGCATTACTAAAAGTTTTCATTTCTATTTTAAAATCATCTAAAGGATGCCCTGAAATATAAATACCAACAACCTCTTTCTCTCTTGCCAATTTTTCCATGGTTCCCCATTCTTCACAAGGCGGCACTTGTGGTTCAGCTATTTGCACATCACTTGCTTCTCCAAACAAACTTACTTGTGCAGAGTTTTCATTTTCTTGATGCTTTGCACCATATTTTATAGCTTTTTCTAAAAAGGTAATACCATCTCCTTCATCATGAAAATATTGCGCACGATGCGTTGAGTTAAAACAATCAAAACCACCAGCAAGCGCTAGGTTTTCAAAAGCTTTTTTATTGGCAGCACGCAAATCTATACGTTTAGCAAAATCAAAAATAGATTTATAATGACCATCTTTTTTTCGGTTTTCAACAATAGTCATTACCGCTCCATGACCAACACCTTTGATGGCTCCCATACCAAAACGTACCGCGTTGTCTTGGTTTACCGAAAACTTATAATAACTTTCGTTTATATCTGGTCCAAGTACATTCAATTTCATTCGCTTACATTCTTCCATAAAAAAGGTAACCGATTTAATATCATTCATGTTATTTGAAAGTACCGCAGCCATATATTCGGCAGGATAATGTGCTTTTAAATAAGCCGTTTGATAAGCAATCCACGCATAACATGTTGAATGCGATTTATTGAAGGCATAACTTGCAAAAGCTTCCCAGTCTTTCCAAACTTTTTCAAGTACTTTGGCATCATGACCATTTGCACTAGCTTGCTCAATAAATTTCGGTTTCATTTTATCTAGTACCGCAATTTGCTTTTTACCCATGGCTTTACGAAGCATATCGGCTTCACCTTTGGTAAAATCTGCAAGTTTTTGCGATAACAACATTACCTGCTCTTGATAAACAGTAATACCATAGGTTTCCTTAAGGTATTCTTCCATGGCAGGTAAATCATATTCAATCTCTTCATCACCATGCTTTCTGCGAACGAAACTTGGAATATATTCCATTGGACCTGGACGATACAAAGCGTTCATCGCAATTAAATCTTCAAACACCGTTGGCTTTAAATCGCGAAGGTGTTTTTGCATCCCAGGAGATTCGTACTGAAACACGCCAACCGTTTCACCACGTTGGAATAACGCATAGGTTTCTTCATCATCTAACGGAAAACTTTCAGGGTCAAGTTCTATACCGTGTTTTGCTTTTACAATCTTAACAGTATCCTTAATTAGGGTTAAGGTTTTTAATCCCAAGAAATCCATTTTAAGAAGTCCTGCCGATTCTACAACCGAGTTATCAAACTGGGTAACATACAAATCGGAATCTTTGGCTACAGACACCGGAACGAATTTGGTAATATCGTCTGGTGTAATAATCACACCACAAGCATGTATACCTGTATTTCTAACAGAACCTTCAAGTGCACGCGCAGTGTTTACGGTTTCTGCTTCCAAATCAGAGCCTTCAGAAATATTTAAAAGCTGATTAACTTTCTCTAATTCTTCCGATCTAAACTTACCTGCTAACGCTTTTTCATCTAAACCAAATATCTTATTTAGTTTAGACATGTTTGGGATTAATTTAGCAATTCTATCAGCATCAAATAAAGGCAAATCTAATACACGAGCTGTATCACGAATAGAAGATTTTGCAGCCATGGTTCCGTACGTAATAATTTGCGCCACTTGATTAGCACCATATTTTTTAATTACGTAATCCATAACACGACTTCGGCCTTCGTCATCAAAATCAATATCAATATCAGGCATACTAATACGATCAGGATTTAAGAAACGCTCAAAAAGTAAGTCGTACTTCATTGGATCTATATTGGTAATCCATAAACAGTACGCGGCTACCGATCCAGCAGCCGAACCACGTCCTGGACCAACCGATACATCCATATTTCTGGCTTCGCGAATGAAATCTTCTACAATCAAGAAATACCCAGGATAACCTGTGTTTTCAATAACGCTTAACTCAAAGTCAAGACGCTCTGTAACTTCTTCAGATAGTGGGTCGCCATAACGCTTTTTTGCGCCTTCGTAAACCAGATGTCGTAAATAGGCATTTTCCCCACGTTTTCCACCATCAACTAAATCTTCTTCATGCTTAAATTCATCAGGAATATCAAACGCAGGTAACAGTACATCACGAGCTAACTGAAAAGCTTCAATTTTATCAAGAATATCTTGCGTATTAGAAATTGCATCAGGTAAATCCTTGAAGAGTGTCTTCATTTCATCAGAAGACTTAAAGTAATATTCTTGATTTGGTAAACCATAGCGATAACCACGTCCACGACCTATTGGTGTGGCTTGTTTTTCACCATCTTTTACACACAATAAAATATCATGTGCATTGGCATCTTCTTGATTTTGATAATAGGTATTGTTAGTTGCAACCAGCTTAACATCATGTTTTCTTGCTAACTTCACCAATGTATCATTTACACGATTTTCGTCTTCTTGATTATGACGCATAATCTCAACATACAAATCGTCTCCAAACTGTTCTTTCCACCAAATCAGGGCTTCTTCAGCTTGGTTTTCACCAATGTTCAACACCTTGCTTGGAACTTCCCCATACAAGTTTCCAGTTAAAACAATGATGTCTTCTTTGTATTGTTCAATAAGTTTTTTGTCAATACGAGGCACATAATAAAACCCATCTACAAAGGCATGCGAAGACAGTTTTGCTAAATTATGATACCCATTTTTATTTTTTGCCAAAAGCACAATCTGGTAACCATTGTCTTTTCTGGACTTATCAGTATGATCTTCACAAACAAAAAACTCACAACCTACAATGGGTTTAATAAGTTTCTTATCTGTTGTTTCTCCTTTTTCTTCGGCAGCTTTTATAGCAGCCTCAATATTTTTATTTTGATTGTTTACCGCATTTATAAAATGAAAGGCACCCATCATATTCCCATGATCTGTTAGAGCAACTGCAGGCATATTGTGTGTTGCAGCAGCCGAAACTAAATCAGGAATACTCATTGTAGACTGCAATATTGAGAATTGCGAGTGATTATGAAGGTGTACAAAATCAACTTCTGCTAAATCGGAAATATTTTGTTTTATTTCCTCGGTTGAAATGGTACTTGTTTGTTGTTTTTGAAGACGCTCACGAATTTTAGCACTTTCGCGTTTTAGATTGATGTGCTTTAATCCGATAAGTTGAATTTCCTGCGGATTAGCTTCAGAAAATTTCTGAAAATAATCAGGCTGAACGTCTAATTGCTCAACCGTGTATTCTTCACGACGAATTAATTCAAAAAAGCAACGTGTTGTTGCTTCAACATCGGCTGTTGCGTTATGTGCTTCAGCAAAAGGTTTGTTGAATAGAAATTCGTGCAACTCGGTTAAGGTTGGTAACTTAAATTTTCCACCACGACCACCAGGAATTTGGCAAAGTTGCGCTGTATGCTCGGTACAAGTATCAAGCACTGGTAATTCTTGCAATTTATTTGCAACATCGCCTCTGTAAAATTCGGCACCCATAATGTTGACATCAAAGCCAACATTTTGACCAACTATAAACCTGGTTTTATTTAATGCTTCATTAAATTTCTCAAGAACTTCAGATAAAGAGACACCTTGTTCCTCTGCTAATTCGGTAGAAATACCGTGAATTTTCTCGGCATCATAAGGTATATTAAACCCTTCAGGCTTTATTAAATAATCTTGATGCTCAATACAATTACCAAGCGCATCATGCAACTGCCAAGCAATTTGAATAGCTCTTGGCCAGTTATCGATATCGCTAATAGGCGCATCCCAACGCTTTGGTAATCCGGTTGTTTCGGTATCAAAAATTAAGTACATAAAATGGTTTTATCTTGAAAAATAAGAAGGTTAAAATTAAGAATAATTATTAGTTTTTTGACCGAAAGTTATAAACAGTTGTAAACAAAAAACGCAACCTAATAGGTTGCGTTTTTTGTATTATTTTATTGATTAATTAAGGTGTACAATCACCTAACGAATCTATAAGAGCTTGCAAAGCTCCTGTGGTATCTCCACAAGCATCAATTTGAGCTGTTAAAGCATCTTTATAAGCATTACAAACATCTGTATATTCTGGAGCAGTAGTATCTGTAGCTATATAAGTTTGAGCCGCATTAGCTGTAGCTTCTGTTGCTTGCAAACATCCTGAACCAACTGTTACTAAACCTCCAACTAATGGCACTTTATAAAAATGACCTTCGTTAAAATTAACAGTATTCATTCCATCAGCTGTAAAAGCATAAAACCAAAACTTTCCTGAAATAGTTTTAGGATCAGCATCATTATCTACGTGCTCCACTATTATTTGCCCTTCATTAGGATAAATAGAAACACTAGGGTCTGGTTCGTTGTTTGTAGAATAAACCACTCCTTGAGAATTAGTAAAAGTAGCCTCATTACCACTTCCATCACCTAAATTGTATGTACCAGCAGTATCATTTGTTGTGATAAGCTGTATAGTTTCAAAATTATTACCTCCTTCTATTATAAATCCTCCAAAATCAATATCAGCCGAATAATATACTGCTCTCCATAATTCACCATCTTTATTTCCTTGTACTGCAGGTGAATTAAACTCGATTTCGTCGCCACAACTTAGTACTGACAGAAAAGTAAATAGAATTAAGGCTAATCTCTTCATTTTATAATAGGTTTCTTATTTTAATGATTGTTTGCGCAATTAAAATAACGTTTAATGATTTCCAAAAGTATAATAAAATTTCAAATTAGCTTAATTTATAATAAAATGTTGTAAATAAAAAAAATGTAGTATCTTTGCGCACTTATTAATAATCGAGGTCGAGAACCTCACTAATTAATTTATATGCCAGTAAAAATTAGATTACAGAGACACGGTAAAAAAGGAAAACCTTATTACTGGATCGTAGCAGCTGATGCTAGATCAAAAAGAGATGGTAGATACCTAGAAAAAATAGGATCTTACAACCCAAACACTAATCCAGCAACTATTGAATTAGATGTTGATGGAGCAGTAACTTGGTTACAGAATGGTGCACAACCAACTGATACTGCTAAAGCAATTTTATCTTATAAAGGTGCTTTATTAAAAAATCATCTTGCAGGTGGTGTTAGAAAAGGTGCTTTAACTGAAGAGCAAGCAGAAGCTAAATTCAATGCTTGGTTAGAAGAAAAAGCTTCTAAAGTACAAACTAAGGCTGATGGTTTAGCAAAAGCTGATGCTGACGCTAAAGCTAAAGCTCTTGAAGCTGAAAAAGCAGTAAACGAAGCAAGAATTGCTGCGGCTGCACCTGTTGTTGAAGAAGCTACTGAAGAGGCTGATGCTGAAGTAGAAGCTACTGCTAACAACGAAGAAGAGTAAAAAATTTTTATTTTATACCTTTGAACCCAGACAGTAATCGTCTGGGTTTTTTTTATTCTTAAGTGTCACATCGAGCGCAGTCGAGATGTAATTAAACTGACACTTTTTTATAGTTCTCGACTGCGTTCGAACAGACAACATGCAAAAAAAAGACTGTTTTTATCTAGGTAAAATTGTTAAAAAATATAGCTTCAAAGGAGAACTTCTTATCAAATTAGATACTGACGAACCTGAGCTGTATGAAAATTTAGACGCGCTGTTTATTGATTTACGCAATAACCTTGTCCCTTTTTTTATTGAAACCTCACAATTACATAAATCTGATTTGTTGCGTGTAAAATTTGAAGACGTCGACACTGAAGAAGATGCCGACAGCCTTATAAAAAGCGGTGTTTACCTTCCTCTAGAATTCCTACCAAAACTAGAAGGCAACAAGTTTTATTTTCATGAAATTGTTGGTTTCAAGGTTGAAGATGCCAATTTTGGTTTTGTTGGTACTGTAACATCAGTAAACGACTCTACAGCACAAGCACTTTTTGAAATTGACAGAGAAGGCACAGAAATTTTAATACCTATGAATGATGAGTTTATTTCTAAAGTAGACAAAGCGAATAAAACCATTTTTGTTGAAACTCCTGAAGGGCTTATAGACTTATATTTAAATGAATAAGCCTTTTCAGTTTAAGCAATTCACAGTAAATCAAGACCGTTGTGCCATGAAAATAGGCACTGACAGTGTTTTGCTTGGTGCTTGGGCAAGCCTTGACCATAACCCATTTTCTGTTTTAGATATTGGTGCAGGCACAGGTGTACTCTCTTTAATGCTGGCACAACGCTCCAATGCCGAATTAATTGATGCCTTGGAGATTGATAGTGATGCTTATGAACAATGCGTAGAGAATTTTGAGCAATCGCCTTGGGGAGACCGATTGTTCTGTTACCACGCTTCATTAGATGAATTTACTGATGAAATTGACGACCAATATGATTTAATTATCTCCAATCCTCCTTTTTACTCAGAAGATTCCAAAACCAATATCCCAGAACGCGATTTAGCAAGATTTCAAGATGCAATGCCTTTTCAGCATTTATTGCAATGCGCCTCAAAACTACTATCTGAAAACGGTTTGTTTTCAGTGATAATTCCTTACAAAGAAGAGCAAAACTTCATACAATTAGCATCTGATTTTTCTTTGTTTCCAAATAGAATATTGCATGTAAAAGGAACTGAAAATACTCCTATAAAGCGAAGTTTAATTCAGTTTTCATTCATAGAAGAAGCAGTTACATCTTCAAATCTAATCATTGAAACCGAAAGACATAATTATACAAAAGAGTACATTGATTTAACCAAAGATTTTTACTTGAAAATGTAATTTATAATTGTGCACTGAAAACGTTTTCGTTATTTTTGTTTCGAGTCTAGATTAAAAACTAAATCTCGACTACTGAACAACTAAAACATACAAATGAAGCCAGATTTATTCCAAGCTCCAGATTATTACAACTTAGACGAGCTTTTAACCGACGAACATAAATTAGTAAGAGATGCTGCTCGTGATTGGGTAAAGCGCGATGTGTCTCCAATTATTGAAGACTATGCTCAAAAAGCAGAATTTCCTAGCCAAATTATTGGTGGACTAGCTGAAATTGGTGCTTTTGGACCATACATTCCTGAAGAATATGGAGGTGCTGGATTAGACCAAATTTCTTATGGTTTAATTATGCAAGAAATTGAAAGAGGAGACTCTGGTGTTCGTAGTACTGCATCAGTACAATCGTCTTTAGTAATGTATCCTATTTGGAAATATGGAAACGAAGAACAACGTAAAAAATACTTACCAAAGCTTGCAAGTGGCGAATGGATGGGTTGTTTTGGTTTAACCGAACCTGACCATGGTAGTAACCCAGGAGGAATGGTTACTAATTTTAAAGATATGGGAGACCACTATCTTTTAAATGGTGCTAAAATGTGGATAAGCAATGCGCCTTTTGCGCAAGTGGCAGTAGTTTGGGCTAAAAATGAAGAAGGACGAATCCATGGTTTAATTGTTGAACGTGGTATGGAAGGATTTTCAACTCCTGAAACCCACAACAAATGGTCATTGAGAGCATCAGCTACTGGAGAGCTAATTTTTGACAATGTAAAAGTACCTAAAGAAAACTTGTTACCTAACAAATCAGGATTGGGAGCTCCACTTGGCTGCTTAGATTCTGCAAGATATGGTATTGCTTGGGGAGCAATTGGTGCAGCTATGGACTGTTATGATACAGCTTTACGTTACAGCAAAGAACGTAAACAATTTGGTAAACCTATTGGCCAATTTCAATTACAGCAGAAAAAATTAGCTGAAATGATTACCGAAATCACTAAAGCACAATTATTAACATGGCGTTTAGGAGTACTAAGAAATGAAGGCAAAGCTACTTCTGCTCAAATTTCTATGGCAAAACGTAACAATGTAGATATGGCTATCAATATTGCTAGAGAAGCAAGACAAATGCTAGGAGGAATGGGAATTACTGGCGAATACAGCATCATGCGTCACTCTATGAACCTTGAAAGTGTAATAACTTACGAAGGAACTCATGACATCCATTTATTAATTACAGGATTAGATGTTACAGGATTAAATGCCTTTAAGTAAAAACAACTAACTTCTAATAAATATAAAAAAAGCTTCTTTATTATTTAGAGAAGCTTTTTTGCTATTAAAACCATTGTATTCTATTTTACGTATATTGATTAGATATGAAAAAGATACAATACTTTATTTTTATAGTTTTCCTTACACTGCTTTCCTGTGGTGCAAATGATAATTTTATTGCAAATCAGAATAACACTAATAACGAAAACATTCCTGTTGATGAAATTAGAAGCCTATTGTCATTAGGAGACAGTTACACTATAGGACAGAGTGTTTGTGCGACCTGCAAATTTCCTGAGCAACTTAAAACCAAGCTTAGTGCTGATACCTTTTATACAATTGACCTTAATGTTATAGCTCAAACTGGATGGACAACTGCTAATCTTAAAAACGCAATTGATAACCAAGGGATTTCTTCTAACTACGACCTAGTAACCTTATTAATTGGTGTAAATAATCAATATCAAAACATTCCATTTTCAGTTTATGAAACTGAATTTCCTGAATTGGTTCAAACTGCTATAACTGCCGCTAATGGTAATAAGGACAAAGTAATAGTGGTTTCGATTCCTGATTATGCCTATACACCTTTTGGTCAAAACACGGGAAATTCTGACACAATTTCTCAAGAAATTGATATGTATAATGATTTTGCTGAAAGCTACTGTCAATCACAAGACATTACATTTGTATACATAACAGATATTACAAGAAATGGTTTAGAACAACCTGAATTAGTAGCTTCTGATGGTTTGCATCCTTCAGAATTAGCGTATGCTAAATTTGTAGAACGTATACTTCCTTTTGCTATTGAAAAAATTGACTGATTTTAGTTTCAATATTTTATTTCTGCTTATTTTAGTTGAAAATGTCAGTAAATGTCTTCAAAGAAACGCTTAGATAGAGCTTACAAAAACGCCAAAAAAGTTTATTTTGACGATACGTCCAAGTTTATCCTTTTTAGTGATTGCCACAGAGGCGATAATAGTTTTGCTGATGATTTTGCAAACAACCGAAACATTTACTTTCATGCCTTAAAACATTATTATGCTGAAGGCTTTAGCTATTGCGAACTTGGTGATGGTGATGAACTCTGGGAAAACCTCTCTTTTGATTCTATTTTAAATGCTCATAAAAATGTGTATTTGCTTATGAAGTTATTTCATGAGCAAGAGCGTTTGCATATGATTTGGGGAAATCACGACATGGTTTACAGAGATCCAAAATATGTAGAAAAACACCTTTCCACTTATTTTGACCCTAAAATAGGTGAAGATGTTGAGTTGTTCTGTAACATAGAGTATCATGAAGGTATTGTTTTAGAACATTCCCAAACTGGACAAAAACTATTTTTAACCCATGGTCATCAAGCCGATTGGTGGAACTATTTGTTTTGGAGATGGAGTCGGTTTATGGTTCGTATTTTATGGAAACCACTAAACGTAATGGGAATTGCAGACCCTACAAGTCCAGCAAAAAACTACAAAGAACTTATAAAAGTTGAACGTAGAACCAAAAAGTGGATTATAGAAAACAACAATTTAATTACTGTTGTTGGTCATACTCATAGACCTCGTTTTCCTGAACCTGGTGATATTGCTTTTTTTAATGATGGTAGTTGTGTACACCCAAGAAGCATTACAGGTATTGAAATTGAAAACGGAGAAATCTCACTCATCAAATGGCAAATAGCCACTACAGATGATGGCACTTTAAAAATTGTAAGAGTGTTATTGGAAGGTCCTCAAAAATTAGCAGATTATAAAACTTCGTCTTAAAATTAACTCTCAGGAGCTAATTCAACTTTTAGACCTTCTAATTCTGGTGTAATAGCAATTTGACAACCCAATCTGCTGTTTTCTTGTACATCAAACGCTTCGCTAAGCATAGCTTCTTCGTCGTCTTGCATTTCAGGAAGTTCATGATCAGATAACACATAGCATTGGCATGATGCACACATAGCCATTCCGCCACAAACTCCTATGGTTCCTTCGGGAGCTAGTTCATAACTACGAACTACTTCCATAAGGTTCATAGCCATATCAGTTGGAGCATCAATTTCGTGAGCTTCACCATCACGATCAATTATTGTTATTTTAATGTCCTGTTCCATTATTCAATTGCTTTTACTACAGCTTTAGGTGCTTCTTTACGTGTTCCGTCAAAACCATCAATACCACTAACAGTAGTATATTTTAAAACATATTTTTTGTTAGGATTTATAATTTTATAAGCTGCTTGACACATTAACGTTGCCTCGTGAAAACCACACAATATCAACTTTAATTTTCCTGGATAAGTATTTACATCTCCAATAGCAAAAATACCAGGAACGTTAGTTTGGTAGTCTAAAGCATTATTAACTTTGATTGCATTTTTTTCAATCTCTAATCCCCAATTTGCAATTGGTCCAAGTTTGGGAGATAATCCAAACAAAGGCACAAAATGATCACACTCAATTTCAAATTCTTTTTTGATATGTTGTGCTTGTTCAACAACCACACCAGAAACGTGATCTTCTCCAAGAATACCAACTACCTCAGCAGGAGTAATTAAATTTATTTTACCTTTATTTTTAAGTTCTTGTACTTTTTCAACTGAATCTAAAGCACCTCTAAACTCATTTCTTCTATGAATAAGTGTTACTTCTTTAGCAATATTAGTTAAAAAAATGCTCCAATCTAATGCAGAATCTCCTCCTCCAGCAATAACAACTTTTTTGTTTCTGTAGACTTCAGGATCCTTTATCATATACTCTACACCTTTATCTTCAAACAAATGAATGTTATGGATTTTTGGTTTTCTTGGTTCAAAACTTCCCAATCCGCCTGCAATAGCAACTACAGGAGCGTGATGTTTTGTACCTTTATTAGTCGTAACTATAAAGGTTCCATCTTCTAGCTTTTCTATAGTATCAGCACGTTCTCCTAAAGTAAAACCAGGTTCAAACTGTTTACCTTGTTCTAAGAGTTTTTCTGTAAGATCTCCTGCTAAAATTTCAGGATAAGCTGGTATATCGTAGATTGGTTTTTTAGGATAAATTTCAGAGCATTGTCCACCAGGTTGTGGTAATGCATCAATTAAATGGCATTTTAATTTTAATAATCCTGCTTCAAAAACAGTAAACAACCCTGTTGGTCCTGCACCAATAATAAGTATATCTGTTTTAATCATAATAAAGCCCACAAAAGTGGGTGTCTCTTTAATTTAGAAATTGTTTAATGTACTACATCAAAATTATATACTGTTTTTATAAAGATTTATGATAAATGTCATTAAAAAACAGGCTAGTTCCAGCATTTTGAAAAACCTTGATGAGCCTTCAGCTTAATAAATATTAAGCTTCAATATTAATAACCTTTTCTATTTGAGGCGCGTACTTTTTAATAGTCATTTCCACACCAGACTTTAAGGTCATTTGATTAACGCTACAGCCAACACAAGCACCTTGCAACTGAACTTTCACTAACTTATCATCTTCTATTGAAAGTAATGAAATATCGCCTCCATCACTTTGTAAGAAAGGACGAATTTCGTCTAGCGCTTTTTCAATATTACGTTTTAATTCTTCTGAACTCATCTTCTGTTATTTCTTTACTG
Organism: Meridianimaribacter flavus; assembly: GCF_004366715.1. Classification (GTDB taxonomy): domain Bacteria; phylum Bacteroidota; class Bacteroidia; order Flavobacteriales; family Flavobacteriaceae; genus Gaetbulibacter_B; species Gaetbulibacter_B jejuensis. Next base: position 486,861 of record NZ_SOQZ01000001.1, on the reverse strand, counting down.
CTGAACAACCAGCCATTGTTGTTATTTTAATTGCTTCGGTTGGTGGTAAGGCATCGTTACGTCTTACTACTTCTTGCACAACATTTTGAGTTAACTTTTCAAAAGCAGCTTCTAATGGTGTTGCTGTTTGAAGCGCAGCAGGACGACCAACATCTCCTGCTTCTCTTATACTTTGTATTAAAGGAATTTCGCCTAAGAAAGGTACTTCTAAATCTTCTGAAAGGTTTTTAGCACCTTCTTTTCCAAAGATAAAATATTTATTATCTGGTAATTCCTCTGGAGTAAAATAAGCCATATTCTCAATTATACCAAGTACTGGTACATTGATAGACTCTTGCTGAAACATAGCTACTCCTTTTTTAGCATCGGCTAAAGCTACTTGCTGAGGCGTACTTACTACTACTGCTCCTGTTATAGGAAGCGATTGCATAATACTTAGGTGAATGTCTCCTGTTCCTGGAGGCAAATCGATTAATAAGAAATCTAATTCTCCCCAATCTGCATCAAAAATCATTTGGTTTAATGCCTTTGCTGCCATTGGTCCTCGCCAAATTACTGCTTGGTCTGGTTTAGTAAAAAAGCCTATAGATAAAATTTTAACACCATAGCTTTCTACTGGTTTCATTTTAGACTTTCCTCCTACATTAACCGAAATAGGTCTTTCAAACTCTACATCATACATTATAGGAATTGAAGGCCCATAAATATCAGCATCTAAAATACCAACCTTAAAGCCCATTTTTGCTAAAGTAGCTCCTAGATTTGCTGTTACTGTAGATTTTCCTACGCCTCCTTTTCCAGAAGCAACAGCAACTATATTTTGAATACCAGGAATTGGTTTTCCCTTTATTTCGTTTTTTGGTGCAGCTGGTGCATTTACCTTAACATTTACTTTTACTTTGGCTTTTTCGTAGACTTCATTATGAATAGCCTTCATTATTTCAACTTCGGTCTTCTTTTTTGCCTGTAAACTTGGGTTTTTAATGGTAACATCAACAACTACTTCGTCACCAAAAGTAACAACATTGGTAACTGCTCCACTCTCAACCATATTTTGTCCTTCACCAGGAACTGTAATGGTTTCTAAGGCTTTTAATATATCTTGTTTATTAAGCTTCAAAATCAATAATTTAGATTAGTTCTAAAATGCAAATATAATTAATAAAGATGGAAGACAGAAGCACGGAGCTTGAAGTTTTATTATAGTACCATTATTGATTTCTATGGTAAACTATTTTCATAAAAATGGAAAAGTAACTAGAGTAATTCAGCAGGATCCCAAAACAGTTTTTTAAAATCTTGCACTTGATTATCTTTAACTTTTACACCTTCACTTTCCAATAGTTGCTGCATTAAATTTGTACCATCAAAATGATGCTTACCTGTAAGCAAACCATTTCTATTTACCACTCTGTGTGCAGGCACATCTTTTCCTGAAGAACCGTTCATGGCATAACCAACCATTCTTGAACTGCGAGGAGCTCCTAAATACTTTGCAATTGCACCATAACTTGTAACTCTTCCATAGGGTATTAATTTGGCTACCTCATAAACTTTATCAAAAAAACTTAAGGTTTCTGGTTTCATGCTTCCATTAAAATATTAATCAATGTTACTCCAGCAATTAAACCAGTAATTGACCCTATAATGTAGTTCATATTTTTTTGAGACGTAAACTGCTTATTCTTGATTTTATCAAAAAAGAAAATGTACACATACAGCATCACAAAGGTTCCCATAGCTGCTCCAGACACGTACGAAATAATACTTGTTCTTTCAAAAGTTAACAAATCAAAAGACGCCAAAGTTACTGTCATATAGGCTTGATAAGGTATTGGGAACACATTTAATGCAGACATGAACATACCTTGAAAAAAACGACTGTGTTTGCTCTTGCTATTTTCTTCTAAATCTGGTTTAGAATTGGTTTTAGCAATGAGTAAAAAGTAAATGGAGATTAGCACAAAAATAACAAAGGCAACACGTTGTAAGATATCAACCACATCTTGATGATTGCTTAGATAACGTGCAAACATTGCAGCTATATAAGTTTGTAAAAAAACTACAACACAAGCTCCAACTGAAAAAATAATACCTCTAGAGTGCCCTTCCTTTAAGCTAATTTTTGCTGCAGTCATATTTAATAATCCTGGAGGAATTACACCAACAAGCGCAAAAATCAGTCCCAAGAAAAATACAACTGTTATATTCAAAATTACTTGATTTTAAATCTAATATACGTAATTGGTTTGTTCTGCTCTAAATATTGGCTTTCATAAAATGTTTGAATACCAGTAACTTCTTCAGGGCTGCCTTCTTGCTTATACACATTATGGTTAGCATACAACACTTCATGTCCTTCACCATGTAATAACCCAAGCGTGTAACCATGCATAAACTCGCTATCGGTTTTTAAATTAACTACACCATCTGGTTTTAGCACTTTTTTATAGCGTTGTAAAAACTCAGTATTGGTCATACGATGTTTGGTACGCTTGTATTTAATTTGAGGATCAGGAAAGGTTATCCAAATTTCATCAACTTCGTTTTCAGCGAAAGCAAAATCAATTAATTCTATTTGAGTTCTTAAAAACCCAACATTGGTCATATTGTCTTCAATAGCAGTTTTAGCACCTCTCCAAAAGCGAGCTCCTTTAATATCAATTCCAATAAAGTTTTTATTTGGATACAGTTTAGCTAATCCAACCGAATATTCACCTTTACCACAACCTAACTCTAAAACCAAAGGGTTATCATTCTTAAAAAAATGACTGTTCCAATTCCCTTTCCATTTAAAATCTTGATTAACTAATTCATCTCTTGTTGGCTGAATTACGTTTGAAAAGGTCTCGTTTTCCTTAAATCTTTTTAGCTTATTTTTACTTCCCACAGTTAATTTAATATTTAGGCAAAATTAAGGAAACATATTAGGTTTACATTTGCTTTTTTTATGATTTTGAAAAAACGAATATTAGTTGCGCCTCTAAATTGGGGTTTAGGTCATGCTACAAGGTGTATTCCAATCATTAATGCCTTATTAAAAAATAACTATACACCTGTTATTGCAAGTGATGGTATTGCCCTTGAACTTTTAAAAAAAGAGTTTCCAGATTTAATTGCTGTTGAATTGCCTTCTTACGGAATTACCTACGCGAAAAAAGGAAAATGGTTTAAGCTAAAAATTATTAGCAACTCGCCTAAAGTGGTAAAAGCCATTAAAAGAGAAAAACAAGCCACAAAGCAAATTATTGAAACTTATGATATTGATGGAATCATTTCTGATAATAGATTAGGAGTTTGTTCTAAAACAGTGCCTTCTGTATTTATTACACATCAATTACAGGTTTTAAGTGGAAGTACAACTTGGATTAGCACAAAAATTCATCAAAAATTTATTAAAAAATTCAATGAATGTTGGGTTCCTGACAATGTTAATGAGCCAAACTTAAGTGGCAAACTAGGTCATGTTAATTTCTTAGAAATCCCTTTAAAATATATTGGTCCTATTAGCAGATTTAAAAAACTGGAGGTTGAAAAAGAATATGATATCATGGCATTACTATCTGGACCTGAACCTCAACGCACACTCTTAGAAGAAAAACTACTCACTCTACTTGAGAATTATAATGGCAACGTATTGTTTGTAAAAGGACTGGTTGAAGACCAACAAACTACAGTTCACAAAGGCAGTATGACTATTTACAATTATATGACTAGCGAACAGCTTGAACTTGCATTAAACCAAAGTGATTTTGTGATTTCGCGTTCTGGCTATACTACTATAATGGATTTAGCAAAACTGAATAAAAAAGGCTTTTTTATTCCTACTCCTGGACAATTTGAGCAAGAATATCTAGCTAAAAAACTAGATGAACAAAAGTTAGTTCCTACAGCAACGCAAGATGCTTTTACTATGGAAATGCTTGAAAAAATTGATGATTATAAAGGTTTAGCTGAATTGGATTATGAACTGAATTACAAAAAACTATTCAGCCTTTTCAAGGGTAAATGAAAACTCACTACCTACACCAAATTCGCTTTCTACATATATTTTTTCATCGTGAGCTTCAATAATATGTTTCACTATTGATAAGCCTAAGCCTGAACCGCCTTCTTTTCTAGAACCACTTTTATCTACTCTAAAAAAGCGTTCAAAAAGTCTTGGAACATTAGGTTTAGCAATACCCTCACCATTATCGGTCACTCTAACGATAACCTTATTTTTTATAAGGTTTTCAATACTAACTTCGGTAGTTCCTTTTTCTCTTCCGTATTTTATGGAATTTACGATAAGGTTTGTAAGCACCTGTTGTATACGCTCTTTATCTGCGTTAACAAAAACAGGTTCATTATAATCCATATCAAACGTAAGTGTAATTTTTTTCTTGGTAGCTTTCATTTCTAAAAGGTCAAAAACGCTTTCTACCAACTCAACAATATCAAACCTTTCAACATTTAGACTCAAATCACCAACCTCAAGTTTAGTAATCATATCTAAATCTCTTACAATATAGATTAGACGTTCCACGCCTTTATTGGCTCTATTAAGATATTTTTCTCTAATTTTCGGGTCATTTTGAGCACCATCAATTAAGGTTAACAAATAACCTTGAACAGTAAATAATGGTGTTTTTAGCTCGTGAGAAACGTTTCCTAAAAACTCTTTTCGATATTCTTCTCTTACTTTTAGAGTTTCAATTTCTAGTTTTTTATCTTTTGCATACTTGTCAATTTCTTTAGTAAGTGTTGCCATATCTGTAGTAATAGGCTGTTTACGCAATGATGTAGACTCTAACAAGGTGAGGTCGTCGTATATTTTTTTTACACGACGGTAAATAAAACGTTCAACTCTATATTGAATCACAATAAAGCAAAAGCTATAACAAATTAGTGCAAAAGAGAGTATTAACAACCAGTCAAAAGACTTTGTTGTATATAAAAAAACACTCATGAAGAGCGTTAAAAAAATTGTGATGTACATTGAGGTTCTAATAGCGAACCTGTACGTTTTTTTTAATTTTTTCTGCATCTAGTCTACAAACTTATAACCAACTCCTTTAACGGTTTTAAAGCTTTTATCTCCTATTTTTTCGCGAAGTTTTCTAATATGCACATCAATAGTTCTTCCTCCTACTACAACTTCATTACCCCAAACTTTATCTAAGATTTCTTCGCGCTTAAAAACTTTTCCTGGTTTTGTTGCTAGCAAAGATAACAATTCAAATTCTTTTCTTGGCAAGACCAATTCTTCACCTTTTAAAGATATTTTATACTCTTCGCGATTGATTACCAAACTACCTATTTTTAATATACTTTCAGAGGCGTCTTCTTCTTTAAGCCGTCTTAGTAAAGCTTTTACTTTGCTTACTAAAACTTTTGGTTTTATGGGTTTAGTAATGTAATCATCTGCTCCAGCATCAAAACCTGCTACCTGTGAATAATCTTCACCTCTTGCAGTTAAAAATGTAATAATCGTTTCGCTTAAATCTGGGTTTTTTCTTATTTGCTCACAAGCTTCAATACCATCCATCTCAGGCATCATAACGTCTAAAATGATTAATTGAGGCCTTTCTTTTTTTGCTTTTTTAACAGCTTCATGACCGTTTTCGGCAGTTATAACTTGGTAACCTTCAGATGAAAGGTTGTAGCCAACAATTTCCAAAATGTCTGGTTCGTCGTCAACTAAAAGTATTTTAATATCCTTTTTTTTCATGTGTAGTTTTTATTGTTTTAGTTATCACATGTGTTTTGTTGTTTAGTTCTTCATTTTTTTTGAGAAACTAACGATGTAAAGATAGAATTAATAACAAAAATTTATATTACATAATATAATCATAACGTTAAAATAACTTAGTCCTTACTGTTTTATAACCTACTCTATAAACTCTCAAAACACAATAAAAAATCTATTCTATTATAGCGTCTTAAATCAGGTTTTTAGAGTAAAAATGTAAAACTGTCCCTAAGATAGTTAAAAAATAATGTTATATTATTGTAAATTAGCATACAATATAGTGGCTTTAACGTTTTAAACACCAAAATCTCACTATATTTGAAACAAAATTTAAACTTATTAAAATTAAGATTTATGAAAAAAATTTACTTTTTATTCCTTATTACTTTAATGGCTTTTTCTGGGTTTGCCCAAAATTTAGCTGTTAATGGTAGCTTTGAAAACTGGACAGCTGGTGTTCCTGATGGATACACTACTGTAGATTTTAGCACTACTGATCTTACAGAAAACACGAATTCAACTTTTGTTTCTGACGGAACAAGTTCTGCAAGTGTTAATGTTTTAACTCAAACTCAAGGAGATACTGACATAAGACAAACTATTGCATTAGTAGGAGGAGTAACATATACTATGAGCTTAGACGTCTATGCAACAAATAATGAAGCTAGAGCTCGTATTTTTAATGGTGATGGGTTTTCGCCTTCTGTATATTCAGACGAAACTCTATTAAATCAGTGGCAAACTATTTCATTTGAATACACACCTGCTACTAATGAAGATTTTGATATGGGTATCCGTTTTTATGATATCGCTTCAAACTGGACTGCTGGTACACAATCGTCTTTATTTTATATTGACAATTTACAAGTAGTAGCTGCAACTACACCTAGTATTGCGGTAACCTCTCCATCTAATGGAGCTACAATTGCATCTAGTGATGTTGACATTGAATTAAGTGTACAAAATTTTGTTGTAGATCAATTACCTGCTAATGGTGGTACTGGAGATGGTCACATACACTATACTGTTGATGGAGGTAGTAATGTTATGAAATATGACACAGATCCTATTAGCTTAACAGGATTAGCTGACGGTGAGCACACTGTTGAGCTTACTTTAGTTGACAACAGTCATGTGCCTCTAGATCCTGCTGTAACTGCTTCAGTTACTTTTACTGTAACATCTTTACAAGCTGTTGCTGATATAGCTAGTTTAAGAGCAGGTACTATTGGTAATGTTTATCAAATTACTGGCGAAGTAGTTGTAACATTTGTAACTGGTAACAGTAGAAATCAAATTTTTATTGAAGATGCAACTGGAGGTATGTTAATTGACGACAACTCTGGTACAATTACAACCGTTTTTAATAATGGTGATGGTATAACAGGTCTTCAAGGTCAGTTGGGAGAGTTTGCTAATGTTATGCAATTTGTTCCTTCTGTTGATCCTGGTGCTGCTAGTTCTACAGGTAATTCAATAACTCCTCAAACTGTAACGGTTAATGACATCATCAACAACTTTGATATGTATGAGTCTGAATTAGTATCAATTGCTGATGTAACATTTGCTGATGGAAATGGTACTGCTACATTTGATTCAGGTCAAAACTATGACATTTCAGATGTTTCTGGAGGACCTTTAGCGTTTAGAACAAATTATCCAAATGATAACATGGCAGGAGAGACAATTCCTTCAACTGCTACTACAATTACAGTAATAGCTGGAGAATACTTTGGTACTCCACAAGTATATCCAAGAAGTCCTGATGAAGTACTTTCAATCAATAACCCTAATGCAATTGCTTCTTTCTCTGTTTACCCTAACCCAACTTCAACTGGGTTTGTAAATATAACTTCATCTAGCTCTGAAACGATTTCAGTTTCTGTTTATGATGTTTTAGGGAAACAAGTTATCAATAAAGCTACAGTAAGCAACAACCGTTTAGATGTTTCAACACTAAACACTGGGGTTTATATTATGAATATTTCTCAAAACGATGCTTCAGTTACCAAAAAATTAGTTATTAAATAGATAAAACACATCTATATTAACAAATCATTAAAAGCCAACATTTAAGTTGGCTTTTTTTGTTGCTAGTATTACTTTTGGAGCTCGTTGAACTTTAAAACTTAATTCATGAAAAACATTTACTTTTTATTACTGCCTCTTTTAATGTCTGCTTATTCTTTTGGTCAGACAGTTATTTACACTCAAGATTTTGAAACATTAGATACTGGATATACTGCTTCTAGTACAGAAGGTTCAGGTGGAACCGATGTATTTAATCGAGTAAATCCTAACATTGGAGGTAACTCATCATATATATGGGCTGTTGAGGATACAAATGTTACTCCTGCAACTATAACTTTAAATCAAATTGATGTTACTGGTTATTCTGATTTTACTTTTTCTATAGATATGCTAACTCGTCATTATAATGACTGGGATGATTCTGATACCTTTTCAATAACTTATTCATTAGATGGTGGTTCAACCCAAAATTTACTTTGGGTTCGAAATGCTGGAGGCACTTTTAATCAAGCCGCTTCTTTAGATACTGATTTTGATGGAATTGGTGATTGTGGTTCAGGAATATTGCCTGCTTTAACTACAGGAACTAGTGGATGTACTGTAACAGAAAATACGTTTGCTACATTTTCATCTAGTACTATAACATTAAGCGGAAACTCTACACTTGATATTGTGTTGTCTTTTAATGGTTTTACTTCAGCTGATGAAGGTATTTACTTAGATAATATTTCTGTTTCAGCTAACTCTTCTGCTTGCTCAGCTTCACTTTCAGCTAAAACTCCTGTATGTGATAATATTACTGTAGGAACTGATACATACTCTACTACTTTTGACTTTTTAAACGGTACAGAAACAGATGCTTTTACTGTTGCTGTTTCAGCTGGCTCAGCTAGTGTAAGCACTATTTCAGCTGATGGTTTAATTACAGTTACAGGTATTAATGAAGGTACTGATGTTACTATAACATTAACTAACGAAAATTGTACTCTTACACAAACTACAGTATCTCCTACTTGCGAGCCAGCAATTACATCTTGTTTTGACATAAGCAATGGTGCTGAAAAATTTGAAATGTTTACTGTAGCTACTAACTCTGACAATGATGTTTGGACTGAAAGTAGTGGTACATACAACATGAATGGCTATTGTGGTGGTGGCTGCGAAGAAGTGGTAAACACTTGGTTATTATTTGGACCATTAGATTTAACATCTGTTTCTGACTTAGCTTTAAAATTTAACGCTCAAGAAAATTTTGGAGACACTCCTTTAGCTATCAATTACACAGCTGCTTACTCAGGATGTCCTGATACAACTTCTTGGTCATCATTACAAACTATCACTGAAAGTGATGAAGGCGATGTTGAAATTGACTTATCTGCTTTAACTGGCACTGCTGTTTTTATTGGTATTCAGTATTATGATGATGGTGTTGACGGATACTCGAACTGGGATTTATCAAATGTAGAGTTAACTACTTACAACAACTGTCCTGTTTTAGGCGCTAGACCTACTTCAGATTGCCCTACTTTATCAATTGTTGATTCAGAGCAAAGAGAATTTTCAATTTTCCCTAACCCAACATCAACTGGATTTGTAAATATTGTTTCTGCACATTCTGAAGCTATTTCAGTTAATGTTTATGATATGTTAGGTAAACAAGTAATTAATGAAACTATTGCTAACAACCGCTTAAATGTTTCAACACTTAATGCTGGAGTTTACATCATGAAAATTTCTCAAGGTAATACTACAACTACTCAAAAGATTGTAATTAAGTAAAACTTACCTTATACTATTTAAAAAGCGTCATCAACTTGGTGACGCTTTTTTATTTTGCATACTTTTGCCAAAATGATTGATACACGTTCCATTTTCAACAGTTCTACACAAGCAGATTTTAATACTCTTGCTTTAGATATTTTCAAATTTCAATTTGAAAATAACACTGTATATCGTTCATATTGCGATTTGTTGTACAAAAACCCAAGCGACATAAAAAAAGTTGAAGACATTCCGTTTTTACCTATTCAATTTTTTAAAACACACCCTATTTTAAGTACAACTAATGCAATAGAAAAAGTTTTTGAAAGTTCAGGAACAACAGGTCAAATAACAAGCAAACATCATGTAAGTGATTTAGATGTTTACGAAAACAGTTTTAACACTGGTTTTAATCACTTTTACGGACCTATTGAAGATTATGTGGTATTAGCGCTTTTACCTAGTTATTTAGAGCGTGATGGCTCGTCATTAATTTATATGGTTGAGCACTTAATAGCGCAATCTAACCATAAAGAAAGTGGGTTTTACCTTCATAATCTGGCCGAATTAAAAAACAAGTTAATTACTTTAGATTCCGAAGGAAAAAAAGTGCTACTTATTGGTGTGTCGTTTGCATTATTGGATTTAGTGGAACAGTTCCAATTTCAGCTTAAAAACACTATTGTAATGGAAACTGGTGGTATGAAAGGAAGACGAAAAGAATTGATTCGCGATGAACTTCATACTATTTTAAAACAAGGTTTTGGTGTTTCTGAAATTCATAGCGAATATGGTATGACAGAACTTCTAAGTCAAGCATATTCCAAAGGAAACGGTATTTTTAAATGTCCTAACTGGATGAAAGTTTTAACACGAGATACTGAAGACCCTTTAACTATAACAAGTACGTCTACTACTGGAGGAATTAACATTATTGATTTAGCAAATATTTACAGCTGCTCTTTTATAGCAACTCAAGATCTTGGTAAAGTTTACAACGATAATTCTTTTGAAATTATTGGTAGGTTTGACAACAGCGATATTAGAGGCTGCAATTTGATGGCTTTGTAAGGAAATAATATCAACTACGACTATTATCTAGCTAAGAGAAAGCAAGATTATTTTTTTTAGTTGGTTGGTTATTGTAAACGCCTGATTTTCATCAGGCGTTTTTTTTATACAACTTTTATAATGTAAGTGTTTTTCTTTCCTTTATTGATAATGATATAGCTACCATTTATTAGGTCTTCATCAGTTAACTGATAGTCTTTTGTTACTTTTTCTTTGTTAACTGACACTGAATTTTCTTTTAATGCTCTAATGGCTTCACCATTAGAATTCAAAAAGCTTGTTTTGGCTGATAATGCAGCAATCATATCAAAACCTCCTTCAAAATCTGCTTTAGACACTTCCGCTTGCGGAACACCTTCAAACACATCTAAAAATGTTTTTTCGTCTAGTGTTTTAATATCATCTTTAAAAGTTTTACTAAACAAGATGTTTGACGCTTTTTCAGCAGTTAAAAAGTCTTCTTTGCTATGCACAAAGGTTGTTACTTCTTCTGCTAATCGTTTTTGAAGTAGTCTTTGGTGAGGTGCTTCTTTATGAGAAGCAACTATACTCTCAATTGTTTCTTTATCTAAAAACGTAAAGATTTTAATATACTTTTCAGCATCTTCATCAGTGGTATTCACCCAAAACTGGTAAAACTTGTAAACCGAAGTTTTATCGGCGTCTAACCAAACGTTACCACCTTCACTTTTTCCAAATTTAGAACCATCAGCTTTTGTAATCAACGGACAGGTCATTGCGTAAGCTTTAGCCTCTTCGCCAACATTCATACGTCTTACTAATTCAGTTCCTGTGGTAATATTTCCCCATTGATCGCTTCCTCCCATTTGTAATAAGCAATTATGAGTTTTATATAAATGGTAAAAATCGTAACCTTGAATTAATTGATAAGTAAACTCAGTAAACGACATACCAACACTACCTTCTTCTCCAGAAAAACGCTTTTTTACAGAGTCTTTTGCCATCATGTAGTTAACGGTTATACGTTTACCTACATCTCTTGCGAAATCGATAAAAGAAAAGTCTTTCATCCAATCATAATTATTAACTAATAAAGGCGCATTAGCTGCTTTAGAATTAAAATCTAAAAACCTTGACAGTACATTTTTTATACCTTGTACATTATGATTAAGTGTTGCTTCGTCTAATAAGTTTCGTTCATCACTCTTACCTGATGGATCTCCAATCATTCCTGTAGCTCCACCAACCAAAGCAATAGGCTTATGACCAAATCGCTCAAGATGTACCAGTAAAATAATTGGAACCAAACTCCCAATGTGTAAAGAATCTGAAGTTGGATCAAAACCTATATAAGCAGTTGTCATTTCCTTATCAAGTTGTTCTTCGGTTCCAGGCATAATATCGTGTACCATACCTCTCCAGCGTAATTCTTCTACCAATGATTTAGACATATTCAATTTATTTTTAGTTCCGCAAAGATAAAAATCAATGTAGAATTCTTATCCCTTTATGAATAATTCTTTACTTTAGTTTTATGATTTTAGTTACAGGAGGTACAGGTTTAGTTGGTTCGCATTTACTTTATAATCTTGCGAGTAATAATAAGAAGGTTCGTGCAATTTATAGACGTGAACACAAACTAGATACTGTAAAAAAAGTGTTTTCTTATTATACTGAACATTCTGAATCTCTTTTTAACTCCATTGAATGGATTGAAGCCAACCTTACAGATATTACTGCTTTAACCAATGCCTTTGAGAAGGTAACACATGTTTACCATTGTGCTGCATTTGTATCATTTGAACCGGATAAATACCATCAACTCCGAAAAATAAATATTGAAGGTACCGCTAACATTGTTAACCTTTGTGTTTCTCATAATATAAAAAAGCTGTGTTATATAAGCTCTATTGCTGCTATAGGACATCATACAAATTCTGAGAAATTAATTACAGAAAACACCCATTGGAATACTGAAGACGACAACAGCGTTTATGCTATTACTAAATATGGTGCCGAAATTGAAGTATGGAGAGGCACTCAAGAAGGTGTTGATGCAGTAATTGTTAATCCTGGAATAATAGTTGGTCCAGGCTTTTGGAAAGGTGCTGGCAGTAGCAGTTTAATTCGTTTGATTTACAAAGGTGTTCCTTACTACACTAACGGAAGCACTGGTTATGTTGGTGTTTGGGATGTTGCAAGTGTTATGCAACAACTTATGGAAAGTAACTTAAAAAATGAGGGTTTTATTCTTGTTTCAGATAATCTTACATTTAAGAACTTTATTTATAAAGTTGCCAACGCTTTAAAGGTTGAACCTACAAAGAAAAAAGCCAATACTTTTTTATTGGAACTAGGTTGGCGATTGGATTGGCTTCGACATAAACTTACAGGCAAACGAAGACAGTTGTCAAAACATACTGCAAAATCGGCAAGACAAAGAACTTTATATGATAATTCTAAAATAAAAAACGCGTTAGACTTTCAGTTTACACCAATTGATGAAGTTATAGAAAAGACGAGCAAACTCTTTTTAGAAGATATTAAAAAAGATTAATCTCGAGCGCCAAAGTTTTTATCCTTTAATCTTTTGGTTTCTCTTTTAATAGAATCAGATAATTTTTTTATTGAATCTCTTTTTTTATTTCTATCCTCTTCTTCCTCTTCTTTTAGTTTTTCGTAAGTTTCTTTTTCTCTGCTAAGACGTTCTTTAACAGATTCTATCATTTCAGCATAGTCTTTAGAATCGTATGCATAATACTCATTACTTAATGCAAATTGAAGACTGTCTATGCTATACTTTTTAAATATATATCCTTCAGGATTAATACCATAATTTTCAAGTTGTTGCTTTTTAATGCCTTTAGCAGCATTCATTAAATAAGTATCATATAACACTTGCTCCATCTTATCTTTTGGTATAAGATTACTTGGTTTTTTAGGTTTTTGCGTTTTATCGCAACCTAAAAACAACGCTATGATACAAACAAGTGTTACTATTTTTTTCATCTATCGAATGTTAGTCGTTTGGCAGCATTTCCGTTAAGGAATTTAAAATTATTATACACTAAAGTACCATTTAAAAATGTATGTGTTACTCTAGACTTAAAGGTAGTTCCCTCAAAAGGCGACCATCCGCATTTATATAATATATTGTCTTTGTTTACTGTCCAAGGGCTATTGGCATCTACTACAACTAAATCGGCAAAATACCCTTCTCTTATAAAACCTCGTTTTTCTATTTGAAATAATATCGCAGGATTATGACACATCTTTTCCACCATTTTTTCTAAGGAAATTCTTCCTCTATGGTAAGACTCCATCATTGCCACAAGTGCATGCTGTACTAATGGTCCGCCAGATGGTGCTTTTGTATATACATTCTTTTTCTCCTCTAGAGTATGAGGTGCATGGTCAGTAGCAACAACATCAATTCTGTTGTCTAACAATGCTTTCCAAAGTTCGTCTCTATCGTGTGCAGTTTTTACAGCAGGATTCCATTTAATTAGCGTTCCTTTTTTGCTATAATCTTCATCACTAAACCATAAGTGATGTATACAAACTTCGGCAGTAATTTTTTTATCTTTTAAAGGAATTTTGTTTGAAAACAGTTTAGTTTCCTTAGCAGTTGACAAATGGAATACATGCAACCTAGCTCCTGTTTTTTTAGCAAGTTCTATAGCTTTTGAAGAGGATAAATAACAGGCTTCTTCACTACGAATGATAGGATGGTTTTCAATTGGGATATCCTCACCATACTTGCTGGTGAATTCTTCCATGTTAGCTCTAATAGTTGCCTCATCTTCACAGTGAACAGCAATCAACAAATTGGTACTACTGAATATTTTTTCGAGCACCTCAGGATTATCAACTAGCATATTTCCTGTTGAAGATCCTAAAAACAATTTAAGTGCTGCTACGTTTTTTTCGTCAACCTTTAAAATTTCTTCCAAGTTATCATTGGTTCCACCAAACATAAACGAATAATTAGCGTATGATGTTTTGGAAGCTATCTCAAACTTTTCTTCTAGTTTTTCAATAGTAGTGGTTTGCGGTACTGTATTTGGCATTTCTATAAAAGAGGTAATACCTCCAGCTATAGCAGCTTTAGATTCTGTGCCTATATCGGCTTTATGGGTAAGTCCTGGTTCTCTAAAATGCACTTGATCGTCAATAACACCAGGTAACACATAGTTTCCTTCAACATCAATTACCACAACATCAGATGATTTAGCACTTATTGAGTCGGCAACTTCTTTAATATACTCGCCTTCAATAAGGATATCACCTTCTTTAACTTTGCCTTCGTTTATAACTTTGGCATTTTTAATAAGAATAGTTTTTGCTTTCATGTTACTTAGCAAATAGACTTTTAAATTTCATATTCAACACTCCAAAAATAGCTTCGGAAATAATACCTCCACTCATTTTTGATTTTCCTTTAGCTCTATCGGTAAAAATGACAGGAACTTCAACAATTTTAAATTGCTTTAAATAAGCCTTAAACTTCATTTCTATTTGAAACGCATAACCCACAAACTTAATTGTATCTAGATTAATAGTCTCTAACACTTGTCTTTTGTAGCATACAAAACCAGCTGTTGTATCTGCAATTTTCATTCGAGTTATAAACTTTACATATTTAGATGCAAAGTAAGATAACAATAATCGCTTCATATCCCAATCAACCACATTAACAGTATTATTAATATACCTTGAGCCTATTGCCATATCAGCACCTTGTATTGCGCAAGTAGTATACAACCTCATCAAATCATCAGGATTATGAGAAAAATCGGCATCCATTTCAAAAATATATTCATATTCTCTTTCTAAACACCATTTAAATCCAGCAATATAAGCTGTTCCTAACCCTGTCTTTTCCTTTCTTTGAAGTAAAAAAAGCTGGGTATCAAATTCCTTTTGAAGCTCTTTAACCTTAAGTGCAGTTAAATCTGGTGAATTATCGTCAACCACTAAAACATCAAATGCTTTGTCTTGAGCAAAAACAGCTCTCACTATAGCTTCAATGTTCTCTATTTCATTGTAAGTAGGTATGATGACAATTGCATCCTTCATTTTACCAAATTTTAGCAAAAGTAAGTTTTTTTGAAGTATAAAGTTTATTGAAATGAGCTTAAATAAAAGTTAAACAGGTGAAAATTTCTTTATAATTTAGCATCATGTTAAGAGAGGTAGTTTCAAATGAATGGTTTACAATATTCATTGTATTGGGTTTGGTATTGGTAACCCTGTCAAAGTTTTTGTTTGAAAACAGATTTAAAGATTTTCTCTTAGTTATAGGTAACTCCAAGTATTTAAAAATCTACTCTAGAGACCAAAAATTTATTGATGGGTTTGACACTTTAATGTTTTTAAACCTACTCATTTCAGTATCAATATTTTCGTTTATAGCTTACTCTGAACTTGTTTTACCTTCAGAATTTGATCTTACACTATTTGTTAAAGTTCTTTTTGCAATTGGAGCTCTCATACTTATAAAAGTGCTCTTAGAACGACTATTAGCAAGTTTGTTTGAAATAGACGAATTGATTGATGCATATTTATTTCAGAAAACCAGCTATTTAAATTATAGTGGCTTTGTACTCTTACCAATAAACATTTTACTCATATATAGCATAACACCTTCAAAACCTTTAATTTACACAGTTATTGGTCTTGTTTTATTGATTAATTTAATTGGATTTATAACTTCATTTAAAAAACATCAAAAGTTGATATTTGATAACTTATTCTATTTTATTTTGTATCTTTGCGCACTCGAAATTGGACCTTATCTAATTTTGTATAAGTTAATTACAGATTATAACGCTTAAAAACTATAACTAGAGCCTATGAAAGTGAAAACAATTTTAGTGTCACAGCCCGAGCCTAAAATAGAAAATTCGCCTTACTTTGATCTTCAAGAAAAGCAGAAAGTTAAGATTGACTTTAGACCTTTTATACATGTAGAAGGTGTTCCTGCTAAAGAGATTAGACAACAAAAAGTAGACTTAAGCCAGTACACAGCAATTATACTTACTAGTAGAAATTCTGTGGACCACTTTTTTAGAGTAGCTGAAGAAATGCGTTTTAAAGTTCCAGATACGATGAAATATTTTTGTCAGTCTGAAGCGGTTGCATTTTACCTTCAAAAATACGTAGTGTATAGAAAGCGTAAAATATATGTTGGTAAACGTACCTTCCAAGATTTATCTCCACTTATCAAAAAGTATAAGGACGAAAGCTTTTTACTACCTACTACCGACAAATTAAAACCTGAAGTTCCTGAAACTTTAAATGGGTTAAAGGTAAAATGGAAAGAAGCTGTTTTTTACAAAACAGTAATTAGTGATTTATCTGATTTAGCTGATGTTTACTATGACATTTTAGTATTTTTTAGTCCTTCTGGTATTGAATCTTTATTCCACAATTTCCCAGAGTTCAAACAAAACAATACACGTATAGCTGTTTTTGGAAACACTACTATTAAAGCTGTTGAGTCTCATGGATTAAGAGTTGATATTGCAGCTCCAACTCCTGAAACACCTTCAATGACGATGGCGTTAGAAAAGTATATTACTCAGGCTAATAAAGGAAAATAAATTTCTTACACATAACATAAAAAAAAGCGATTCAAAATTGAATCGCTTTTTTTATGAATTAGCCTTGATTAATTAAAAGGCATAACGCTGTGGCCCACCTCTTCTTATTTCTTCACTTGCATAAGATTCAAACTTTTTAAAGTTTTCCCTAAAAGCGTTAGATAACTTAAATGCTGTAGTGTAGTATGCTTCATCATTGTTCCAAGTTGATCTTGGGCTCAATACCTCTGTTGGAACTCCTGGACAACTTCTTGGTTGCGCCACTCCAAATACTGAGTGAATATGGTAATCGTCATAATTATACAGTCCTAAATCACCATTTAAAACAGCATTAATCATAGCACGAGTGTATTTTAACTTCATTCTTGTACCAACACCATAAGGTCCACCTGTCCAACCTGTGTTTACTAACCAAACATTAACTCCAGACTCTTTCATCTTTTTGCTTAACATTTCAGCATATTTAGTAGGATGCAAAGGCATAAAAGGCGCTCCAAAACAAGCTGAAAAACTTGGTACAGGTTCAACAACTCCAGCTTCAGTGCCTGCTACTTTTGCAGTATATCCTGAAATGAAATGGTATGCTGCCTGACTTGGTGTTAATTTAGAAATTGGAGGCAAAACTCCAAAAGCATCAGCAGTAAGGAAGAATATATTTTTTGGGTTTTCTCCTATTGATGGCTTTTTAATATTTTCAATATGATAGATTGGGTAGCTAACACGTGTGTTTTGAGTAATTGATGTGTCGGCAAAATCAACTTCTCCTTTATCATCTATTATCACATTTTCTAGTATAGCTCCTTTTTTAATAGCATTAAAAATTTCAGGTTCTTGCTCTTGAGAAAGGTTTATAACTTTTGCATAGCAACCACCTTCAAAGTTAAACACAGTGTTTTCACTTGTCCAACCATGTTCGTCATCACCTATTAAACTTCTATCAGGATCGGTAGAAAGTGTAGTTTTTCCAGTACCTGACAGTCCAAAGAAAATTGCTGTATCTCCATCTTTTCCAACATTAGCACTACAGTGCATTGGTAAAGTATTTTTAAATACAGGAAGTATAAAATTCAACGCAGAGAAAATTCCTTTTTTAATCTCTCCTGTATATCCTGTTCCTCCTATTAAGGCTATTTTTCTTGTGAAGTCTAAAATAGCAAAGTTGTGTTGACGTGTACCATCAACCTCTGGGTTTGCCATAAAACCAGGTGCATTAACTATAGTCCACTCTGGTGAGAAGTTTTCTAGTTCAGCTTCAGTAGGACGCAAAAACATGTTGTAAGCAAACATATTGCTCCATGGATATTCATTAATTACACGAATATTCAACTTGTAATTGTCATCAGCACAAGCATAGCTATCTCTAACAAAAACTTCTTTTTCTGAAAGGTAATCAGTAACCTTATCGTACAGTTTTTGGAATTTGTCCGACTCAAAAGGAATATTGATATTTCCCCACCATACCTTGTCTTCGGTAATGGCATCTTTTACAATAAAACGGTCTTGAGGCGATCGTCCTGTAAACTCACCTGTGTTTACAGCTAAAGTTCCATTAGATGTTTCTACACCTTGCTTTTTAGAAATTGCCGCATCCTGAAGCTCGTCAGGAGACAACTGATAATTTACTTTTGCATTTTTAATGCCATATTGCTCTAACGAAATCGATTTCGTAGTTTGAGTATGGTTTACCATAATTTTTTGTGTTGTTTTAATTGTGCAAAGCTAAAACAATATTTTAAAACTCTCACTAAAATAGCTTTTTAATCCTTTTTAAGTTTTAAAAAGTTTATCAACAAAACAACCCATGAAAGTATAAGTAGTAATCCTCCTATTGGTGTAATAAACCCTATGCTTTTAAAATCAAACGAAGACAATACATTAGTTGCCAAACCATAAATTGAACCTGAAAAAAACAACACTCCTACAAGCACCAAATAAAAGATGGTTTTCTTAGCCTTTTGGGTTACAAGAGTAGTACTTCCTACAAACAATAATAGAATAGCATGATACATTTGGTATTTTACTCCTGTTTCAAAAGTATCAATCATTTCGGCAGAAATAAGCGACTTTAAACCATGTGCTGCAAATGCACCAAGTACAATGCTTAAAATTCCTAATATGGAAGCGGTAATTAATATAGACTTGTTCATATAAATTTAATCTTTGGGTTTTTATTGCACGTTCGATTTACTACTTTCGTGAACACAAAATTACTCAACAAATCCCATTATGCGAAAGATTTTAGTTATTGGTTCAGGAAAATCTGCATCCTATCTTATAAAATATTTACTTGAAAAATCAGAATCTGAAAACCTACTTATAATTGTTGGAGACATCAACTATTCTAGTGCCAAAAAGTTAATTGGCGACCACAAAAATGCTCAAGCTATTGTGCTAGATGTGTTTGACAAACACTCTAGAGAAACAGCTATTCAAAATGCCGACATTGTAGTATCTATGCTTCCAGCAAGATACCATATAGAAGTTGCTAAAGATTGTATTTCATTTGGTAAAAATATGGTTACTGCATCTTATGTAAGCGATGAAATGCAAAGTTTAGACAAAGCTGCTAGAGATAAAGGCTTGGTGTTTATGAACGAAATAGGTGTTGACCCAGGAATTGACCACATGAGTGCTATGAAAGTAATTGATAGCATACGTGAAAAAGGCGGTAAAATGATTTTGTTTGAATCGTTTACTGGTGGTTTGGTTGCTCCTGAAAGCGATAATAACCTATGGAATTACAAGTTTACTTGGAACCCAAGAAA
The DNA here is from genome assembly GCF_004366715.1 of Meridianimaribacter flavus. GTDB lineage: Bacteria > Bacteroidota > Bacteroidia > Flavobacteriales > Flavobacteriaceae > Gaetbulibacter_B > Gaetbulibacter_B jejuensis. The sequence continues at coordinate 466,933 of NZ_SOQZ01000001.1, read as the reverse complement.
CGTAGTTGTTGCTGGACAAGGTGGTGCAGCAAAATTTCTTCAGGAAGGCACGTATAAATACATTCCTTATAACCGGTTATTTAGAAGAACAGAATTTTTGGACGTTGAAGGCTATGGACGTTTTGAAGCATATGCTAATAGAGATTCTTTAAAATACCAAAGCGTGTATGGACTAGATGATATTAAAACACTTTACAGAGGTACAATGCGTCGTGTAGGGTTTTCTCGTGCGTGGAACATGTTTGTACTTTTAGGGATGACTGACGACAGCTACACTATAGATGATAGTGAAAACATGAGCTATCGCGATTTTGTAAACGCCTTTTTACCTTACAGCCCAACAGATTCGGTTGAATTAAAATTTAGACATGCTTTAAAGATTGACCAAGACGATATTGTTTGGGACAAACTTATTGAACTAGATATCTTTAGTGCTAGTAAAATGGTTGAACTTAAAAAAGCAACGCCAGCACAAATACTTCAAAAGATATTAATGGATAGTTGGACACTTGCCGAAGAGGATAAAGACATGATTGTAATGTATCACAAGTTTGGTTACGAGCTTAACGGTAAAAAACACCAAATAGACTCTACAATGGTAACAATTGGTGAAGACCAGACGTTTACAGCAATGTCTAAAACTGTTGGCTTACCTGTGGCTATTGCTACCTTGGCGATTTTAAATAAAAAAATTACAACTCCTGGTGTTCAAATACCAATTAACAAAGAAGTGTATGAGCCTATTTTAAAAGAGTTGGAAGCGTATGATATTAAGTTTAAAGAATACGATGTGCCTTATCTTGGTTACAATCCTTTAAACTTATAGTCTAAAGCATTACAAATCTAAATGTATTTACTACTTTTATGTTTTATAATTTCTATTTAAAACCTAATGAAAGTTGTAAATCAAAATATCCATATTGATGGTATAGACAAAAAAATTCTTCGTGCCTTAATGGAAGATGCAAGAACACCCATTCTTGAAATAGCAAGACAAGTAGGTATTTCAGGAGCTGCTATTCATCAAAGGTTACGAAAACTTGAAAAGTCTAAGTTAATTTCGGGTTCAAAGTTTGTAATCAATCCTAAGGTTTTAGGATATACCACTATGGCTTTTATAGGTATATACTTAGATAAAGCTGTTAGTAACCCAGAAGCTGTACGACAATTACAAAAGATACCTGAAGTATTAGAATGCCATTACACAACTGGTAACTGGAGTATTTTTGTGAAGATACTTTGTAAAGACAATGAGCACCTAATGCAAGTTCTTAATAAAGAAATACAATCTATTTCTGGTGTATCACGAACTGAAACCTTTATATCGCTTCAACAGCAAATTGACAGACAGATAAAAGTGTAACTCCTTGCCTTATTTATAACCTTATAAGTAATAGTTGTATTTACTATAACAGGTATTTAACTGCAATTTGACTCAACATATAGTCGGTATAAAGTCGGCATATAGTTGGTATAAATTGACGAATGACTAACTTAAAAGCTACTAATACCCAACAAAAAAGCCTTTCAATAGTTTTGAAAGGCTTTTGTTATAATTATTGTGAGTGTTAATCTCTTCCGCCAAATACTTGAAGTGCCCAATATAGCAATGAAGCTAAAGCACCAATTGCTGCTACCAGATAAGTTCTAGCTGCCCACTTAAGTGCATCTTCAGAGCCTTTATATTCTTCAGGAGTTACCATGTTTTTTGCTTTTAACCAAGCTAATGCTCTATTACTAGCATCATACTCTACAGGTAGCGTAATAAAGCTAAATAAGGTTGCAAAACCCATAAATACTAATCCTGCAACAGCTACCCAATATCCTAATCCTACACCAGCAGCTGCACCAAGTATTAAACCTCCTATTACTAACCATTGTGACATCCCAGAAGTTACACTTACAATAGGTACTAATGCCGAACGCATCCCTAAAGCGCTATAGGCTTGTGCATGCTGTACTGCGTGCCCACACTCGTGTGCTGCAACAGCTGCTGCAGCTGCGTTAGCTTGGTTGTACACTGGCTCACTAAGGTTTACTGTTTTGTTTTTTGGGTTATAATGGTCTGTTAGTTGACCAGCTACCGAAATAACCTCAACGTCATAAATACCGTTGTCTGCCAACATTTTTTCCGCAATCTCACGTCCTGTCATTCCGTTGCGTAATCTTACTTTAGAGTATTTGGCAAACTTTTGTTTTAATTGATTACTAACTAACCAACTTACCAGAGCAATCGCTCCAATTAATATATAATATCCAATCATCTTTTTAAAGTTTAATAGTGTAAATTTAATACTAATGTAGCAAAAAATAAGCCAAATTTAAGTTAAGAAATATTGTCAGTTTTGTGTAATTTCAATCCATTTAATCTTAGCTATCGCAAAGACTACATACTCAATAGTTGTCAGGATGTTTCCCTCTACTTCAAACATAAAGAAAATGATGCTATCAATTGTATTTCAAAAACCTAGTTCAATCCTCATATTAAGGTTTCTTTGTTCGTTTTCCTTTTTTATCTATCCTCAATACACCTTTGCGGCAACAAAATAGAAATTGAAGATTTAAATAGTATAGTCACCTTAATAATTTAACACATTACAAGAGCTATTCAACATAATTATTTGTAAATCATTGTAGTAATTCGTTTTTTTAGTTCTAAATAAATTAAATTGAAAGCCATAACATAATGCTATTACTCATGAAAAAACTAAAACACACCTTACTGCTTGTTTTTGTAGGTTTTACAGTAACCCTTACCGCACAAACCGATTGTGGAGAAGATACAGGCTATGGCGAAACAGAAGTGGAAATGCTGGGAAATAAAATATGTCTTTCAATAGATATTAATTTTGGTTATGATGATGCAGGCGAAAAAATTGAAAATATTTTTTTAGCTCATCTTGGAATTACTAGGAAAACACCCAATTACAAACAACAGATTTTAGAACTTTGGAACACTTATTCAAATTGTTTTGTTTGTAAATCTAAATCTGTAACAAAACCTGAATTACCATATCCCACCCATTTTTTAAAGCGTGTGGTGGATTTCAATATGGAACCACAAGTATTTGATCAATTTTTATTGGAAGACCCTGAAGAATTCCCAATAGATGTTAACGCAGTGGAACTAGTTGATGACAAAAGTGAAACTCTAATAGATTACTTGGATAAAATTATTGCAGACCCAAGTAGACATAAAGACTACAGATTAACCGTTATTAAAGAACTCCGCACATATCTTATAGAAGATTATGGTGCTAAAACGGCTGCTGAGTTGGAAAAAGAAAAAGATTAGGTTACAAAGGCTTTACCGTAAATAATTAAAGCATTACCCTCAACTTTTGCTCCACCAATACTATTTATAATATACTTTGGGTTTTCTTGTGGTATCACCACTTTTTCCAATAATAACCTACCTAAATACGTCTTAACAATGTCTGAAAAAGCAGCGTTTTTTGTAAACAAGTCTTCCAGTGAACAATAGCCAACTTCTGAAAATTCAGAAGTATCATTCATGGCTTCATCATCTACTTTTATCTCATCTCGTATTTGGTTGTAGTCCGCTTCAATGACAGTTAAGAACTGATTTTTAGATAATTTTAGAGTATAGTTCACAACTTCCTTATTTTCTATAAACCGACCAAAATTAAGTCCATCATTATAACCAACTTTATCTACGTCAATGTTCAAATTGTTTATTTCTACTTCCATAGTACTACTTACCTTCAACTAAAAATAAACAATAATTTTAAATCATAATATACTCAAATTGAGTATTGCACACTAAAGCAATGTTAATTAATTTAACAATATCGTTGAATTATAGTGCTATTAACCCTAAAGTTATTTACAATATGAAAAAAATTTTATTCACTTTTTTTATTTTAACTAGTCTCAATTCAAACTCCCAATCTTTAAATTTTCGAGCTCAAGGTAAATATTACACAGCTAAAGAAAATTATGAATCTCGCAATTATGACGACGCTATCAAAGCTATTAACGAATCTAAAGAACTTCTTGGTGGGTCAAATTATCAACTCCAATATTTGCATGTAATGGCTGCATACAAGGCAGGAAAATATAAAGAGGCTCAAATAGAAATGAATCGCTATTTTAATATTTTAGATAGAAAGGAACAACCTAAAGGGTTTTCTAAAACTGTTGAGGAATTGACATATGATGAGACAAAGGAATTAACAAAATTAATTGATCCAATAGACAGTAATGTTGCCAACCAAATAAAAGAAAAAAAGAGGAAAGAAGAAGAAGAATCTAAAATTGCAGAAGCGGTTAAGCATTTTAAACTAATTAATTGTGATAATGATGATTGTTTGGCTGGAACAATTTGGGTAAATGGAAAAGTAAAATGTTATTGCGATGGGAAAGGTTATGTAATATATTTAAACAATAGATATACTTGTAAATATTGTAAAGGGACTGGAAAAAGGGATGAAAAAGTAAGAGCTAATTGCAGCTCCTGTAAAGGCAAGGGTGAAATTTATAAATATGATGGAGATGTTTATCTTTCTGATTATGAAATTGAAGAAATACTTAGAAATCATAAAAAAGAAATTGACTATTATATAAAAAATTAAAAATATAAGTTATGAGCAAATTAATTTTAATGTTAACCATGTCCTTTATAATCAATCCTTACTTTACTATAACCAGTAATAGAGCGCAATCAAACTGGACATTTACCAAGTATGCTGAAGTAACTAATAAAACTGGAACTTTTTTTACGTTAGAATATGGAATATTATCAACTGGATACAATGGGCGCATAAAATGGAGAATAACCAATCACACACAAATGCCTGTTTATGATGTTGGTATAGCAAATAAAACGTATACACTTAGTAATGGTGAAATTGTTTCAAAACCTGGTGAAACTTTCTCAAGAATGCTTGGCCCTGGCGAATCCAAAGAAAGTTTATCAGATGCTGTTAATCCAATGGAAAACTACACTAAAAATTGGGTGACAAAAAATGATAATCCTATAGTTAAAATACATTTGGATTCGCCCATGATTAAATTTGCTGCCGAAAAAAATGGTGAACGCTATTCTTGGGAAAAGGCAGGGGCTGTTACTCTATTTAAAAATTAAATCTTGATTCTTTTATTAATCTTATTAAATTAAAAAAAATGAAAAACAAAATATTACTTTTTACACTATTTGCATTTTTATCTATTACTACCAAAGCACAGGACACACAATGGTATGCTATATTCACCATGTCTACCAACACAATGCTTCAAAATTTTGATTGCAACACCCATAAACAAGTTAGCTTTGTATCCAATCCTATCCTTATGCCTAATCGTGATGAAGTGATGAAAGGACGTTTGAGCGACCAATTTTATGATTGGCTCTATAATAACGAAAAAGATAAGTTAGATGAAATTGTAGGGCTTACAAGAATGTACCAACGATACATTGTATTTGGAAAATCACCAGAAGAGGCTATCGAGAATGCTAAAAAATATGGAGCTTATAGCACAAAAGGGAGATGTGATAAAATAAAAACCGTCTATAACGATTTTGGTGATTTTAAATTTAATCCAGATAAAAAAATACCCAATGAAAGAATTACTTTTCTTCGAGAGTACATAGACCCTAAAGAATAATAATTTCAGTCTAATAAAAACAATCCAAATGAAAATAAAACATCCATTTACACTATTGTTGCTACTTTATTTAATCTCATTTTTATCATACAGTCAATCAGACTGCAAACGTGCTAACGAAACATATTTAGACAGTCAAAATTGGTGAGATACCAATTTGAATAAATCGTTTGAACTATACTACTGGCGAGTGGCTATTTCTTTTGACACCAATGGAATGGATTATGTTGTATTGGTAAGTCCCATTTACAAAGTAACAGGACTATTTAAGAATGACCCTAAAAGGAATTATTTTTTAGATTTTGGTTACGGAAAAAGAGAATTTATCGAAGCTATTAGAAGTGTAAATTCACATTATGATAGTTTTTTTCATGGTTACAAATTTGGAATAATCCAACAGGGCGGTGAAAATCCCACTAATGTTTTCGACACCAACCTGGATTGTTTAAAAACAATACGGGAAGAAACTCTAAAAGAAGTAAGCAAAGAAGCCAAGGTTATTTATGTAAATGATATTAACTATGCCTTAAAAGGACATAGAGATTGGGCTTTTGAATCACTATCAATCGAAGAATTAGAAAATTGATTTTTCATGCTTCATCCTTATTACACACAATAAATGCAACTTAACATCAATCATAGGTTAATATTTTCACATAGCATTTTATATTTTTAATTCTAACCTTCGTAGGTTTTAATTGTTTTACCCAAAACAAAACCATTTCAAATTATATAGAACTTAAAGAAAGCTATATAACCCATTTTAATGATGACAGGCAACTCACTAGACCATCACCAATAGATTCTTTACAGGTTTTGGAACAGTGTCTAAAAAAAGTTTTGGAACCCTGTGTAAGTCCTACCCATTTATCACAAAGTTCCATCGTTTTTGAAACTTTTTTTGAAGGCATCATCAACCGTCAATTGGATGGGTTGAGTCTACAGAAAGACTCTTTGAACCTTTTTTATTCTAACAATGCCCTTTTGGATTATCATTTTAAAGGGTATCACTTAAGTGAAAAGCCAAATGACTTGTTTGAGCATTTACCCTTAATCTTTGAAGAGGTCTATGCTATTGGTGCTCGATTACTGGATTATACCTCATTTAGTATCGAACCCAAAAAGGATGCTGTGGCTTATGGCATGTTAGGTGCGGCTACCCAAGACTTTCCTAATGGCATACCTACGCATTTATATGTTTTAGTACTTTCTGGAGATTGTGTTTTTATGACAGAGCAAGATATATCCAGACAGATTAAGGAATTGTCTGAATGTAAGTCTGTCCTGGAAAGTGATAAACCAAAATGTTTTCGTGAGTATTTTAAAACCACACCATTGTATGAAAACGTAAGAGCACAGGCCTTAACTCTAGTAAATCGCTTTTTTTAGTTTATCATTACATTCGTCAAGAAATTTTGTCATGTTTGCAATGTATTGCTTTAGTTCTCGATACATCACGCTTTGGCGTGACACTCGAACTGACGATGAGGAATAGTTAATCGTCACTTCGAGTGATTTGTTAAGCCACGAGCAAATTGCACGAGATCCAGAAACTTCCGAAGATTCGGGACAGGATGACAAGAGAGATTCCTGCTGTTGCAGGAATTTAATTACCCAACAATATTCACAATCTTCCCAGGAACCACAATTACTTTTTTAGGTGTGCGTCCTTGTAGTTGGTCTTGTGTTTTTTCGTGAGCCATCACTGTTTTTTCAATATCTTCTTTACTCATATCTAATGGTAGCTCTAGTTCAAAACGTTTTTTACCATTAAACGAAATTGGATATACCTTACTGCTTTCTACCAAATGCTTTTCGTCATACTCAGGAAAAGGCGCAGTAGCAATCGACTCGTTGTGTCCTAATTTGCTCCATAACTCTTCAGCAATATGTGGTGCATAAGGTGAGATTAACACAATAAGAGGTTCTAAAATTGCTCTGCTTGTACATTTTTGAGCGGTTAACTCATTAACAGCAATCATAAACGTAGATACCGAAGTATTAAACGAGAAGTTCTCGATGTCTTCTTCTACTTTCTTAATGGTTTTATGTAAGGTTTTTAAAGCGTCTTTAGTCGGTTGGTCTTCAGTGACGTGAAAAACACCCTCCTGACCTCCCTCAAGGGAGGAATGATAAAGCTTCCATAACTTTTTAAGAAATCCATGCACTCCTGTAATACCAGCAGTATTCCAAGGTTTGTATTGCTCTAATGGCCCAAGAAACATTTCGTACAAACGTAAACTGTCTGCGCCATATTCTTCACAGATATAGTCAGGTTCTACAACATTATATTTAGATTTGGACATTTTTTCGACTCTTCTTAAAGTACTAAATGAATCAACTTCAATTATTTTTTTTAATTCATAATCTGTATCCATAAAAAATGAGTCTTTGAATTCTGAAAATCTATAATCCTGAATTAAAGACTTAACATTTATGTTATCAGACGTTCCTTTGAGTTGTTTTACATCGACATGAATCGCTCTATAAACTAAATCTTCAACTGATAAATCAGATAAATCAAAATCATGTTCTTCCAACGCAAAAATACTTTTTATCTCTTCTACTGTTTGTTTACTCCTCATTAAAGGAGTAATTATATCTAATAATTTTTTATTTTTTAATATGTCATAAAAATCATACTCCTCAATTGTTGATTCTTGAAACAATTCATCTGAAATTATTATATCGAAGTTATTTGGCATTGTACCTGAAAAGTTAATTTTTTCAATCTTTAAACCGCCTAATCTTATTACATGACAAAAAGAAGACTCTCCCAAAATCATTCCTTGGTTAATGAGTTTTTTAGCAAACTCATCAACAGGTACTAATCCTAAATCGAACATAAACTTTTGCCAAAAACGCGCATACAACAAGTGTCCTGTAGCATGCTCGCTACCACCAATGTACAAGTCTATTTGCTGCCAATAATTTACGGCTTCTTGCGAGAAAATTTCTTTGTCATTATGTGGGTCCATATACCTGTTAAAGTATTGTGAGCTTCCTGCCCACCCAGGCATGGTGTTAAGTTCTAGAGGAAAAATAGTGGTATTGTTTATGTTATCATTGCTTACCACAGTATTGGTTTCAGTATCCCAAGCCCAAACGGTTGCATTTCCTAAAGGTGGCTCACCTGTTTCGGTAGGCAAGTATTTTTCAACTTCAGGCAAGGTAATAGGCAAGTGTTGCGCGTCTATCATTTGCGGCATGCCGTTGACATAATACACAGGAAATGGTTCTCCCCAATAACGCTGACGACTAAATACAGCATCACGTAAGCGGTAATTGGTTTTCCCTTTTCCGTAGCCTAATTTTTCCAACTCATAAATAGCTGTTTTAGTTGCTTTTTTATAGTTTAATCCATCAAGAAAACCACTATTAGCAATTACAGTATTGTCTTTGTCGGTAAATGCTGCTTCACTAATATCAACACCTTCAAATATATTTGGAATAGGAATATTAAAATGCTTTGCAAAATCATAATCGCGTTGGTCACCACAAGGTACTGACATTACAGCTCCTGTACCATAACCTGCCAATACGTAATCTCCAATCCAGATTGGGATAGGTTTTTTACTAAACGGATGCTCTGCATAAGCTCCTGTAAACGTTCCTGTAATGGTTTTTACATCTGCCATACGATCGCGTTCGCTACGTTTTGAAGTCGCTTCAATATAGGCTTCAACCTCAGCTTTTTGTTCTGGTGTTGTGATTTTAGAAACCAATTCGTGTTCTGGAGCTAGAGTCATAAACGACACTCCAAAAATAGTATCTGGTCTTGTGGTGAAGACTTCGATAGTTTGAGGTGCTTCGACAAGCTCAGCATGACCATCGTTTTCACTTTTAGCAGATTCCTTCGCTTCGCTCGGAATGACATTAAATATTACTGAAGCACCAACCGATTTTCCTATCCAGTTGCGTTGACTTTCTTTAAGTGAATCTGTCCAATCAATAGTATCTAGTCCTTGAAGCAAACGCTCTGCATATGCCGAAATACGCATGCTCCATTGCGTCATTTTTTTGCGCACTACAGGATGTCCACCACGTTCTGAAACGCCATTAACAATTTCATCATTGGCTAAAACGGTTCCTAAAGCAGGACACCAGTTTACTTCAGTTTCGGCTAAATACGTTAACCTGTATTGCAATAGTATTTCTTGTTGCTTTTCAGAAGAAAAGGCTTTCCATTCTTCCGAAGAAAATATTTTAATATCATCATCGCAAGCAGCATTGACGTTTGCATTTCCTTCTTTTTCAAAAACAGAAATTAGAGTTGAAATGTTTTCAGCTTTATCACTCTCGTTATTGTACCACGAGTTGAACAGTTGAATAAAAATCCACTGTGTCCATTTGTAATAGCTTGGGTCTGATGTGCGTACTTCTCTACTCCAATCAAACGAAAACCCTATTTGGTCTAATTGACGACGATAGGTTGCAATATTGGTTTCGGTAGTGATTGCAGGATGCTGCCCTGTTTGAATAGCATACTGTTCAGCAGGCAAACCAAAACTATCATAACCTTGAGGATGCAATACATTAAACCCTTTATGACGCTTGTAGCGTGCATAAATATCACTAGCAATATAACCTAATGGATGACCAACATGTAAACCTGCTCCACTTGGATAAGGAAACATATCCAGTACATAGTATTTTGGTTTATCACTATGGTTTTCGGCTTTAAACGTATGGTTTTCTGCCCAATATTTTTGCCATTTGGCTTCTATTTCGTTGAAATTATATGTCATAATAATGCTCTCGAAGGTGAGTATTTTATTTTTACTATCGCTTTTATGGATTCCACATCAAGTGCGGAATGACAAATCACACTTAATTTGGAAATTAGGTGCAAATTTAAGGTTATTATAACAATGTTGAAAGATTAAACGTTGTAAACCTTACGGAAATAGTTTTGTTTATTATTTTTACACCATTAACCCACAATATTTATGAGTTCATCTTTTGATAGATACCAAAAACGAAAATTAATTTCGTCATACTTTTCTGTAGTTATCAGCATCGCCTTGGTTCTTTTTCTTTTAGGCTGTTTAGGTCTTTTGGTTTTAAATGCTAAAAAAGTAGCAGACCATTTTAAAGAGCAAGTTGTTGTTACTATTTTCTTGAATGATTCTGCCAAAGAGGTTGAAATCAACCAGCTTCAAAAAAGTTTAGCCATGGCTGAATACACCAAGAAAACGGTTTATGTCTCAAAAGAAGAAGCTGCTGAGTTTATGAAAGCAGATACAGGTGAAGATTTTATGGATTTTGTTGGGTACAATCCGCTACAAAACAACATTGAGGTTTACTTAAAAGCCGATTATGTTACTAACGAGACCCTTGATGGTATTACCGAAGAGCTTGCCAACAAACAGTTTATTGAAGACATACGTTATGACAATGACCTTGTGGAACTGATGAATGACAACGTTAAAAAAATAACGTTTTGGGTACTGATTGTAAGTGCATTATTTACTGTAATTGCGGTTTTACTCATTAACAGTTCTATACGATTAGCTGTTTATTCTAAACGTTTTATCATAAAAACGATGCAAATGGTAGGTGCTACCAAAGCTTTTATTCGTAGACCATTTGTATTTAAAAGCGTTCAACTTGGTGTTATAGGAGCTATTGTTGCACTTATAGGTATGGCTTTAGTACTTTATTACCTTAACCGAACATTCCCTGATCTTGGCTTTGTTCAAAACCCTGTGTTGTTAGCAATATTGTTTGCTGGTATTTTTATACTTGGTATAATTATCACTTGGATTAGTACATTTATTGCCACACAACGTTTCTTGAATTTGAAAACCGACCAGTTGTACTATTAAATCGCAACACACTAAATACTAGGGTTTTTACGTTTTTAATGAAACCAACCAAGATTTCATTCATGAAACGAACAGTTCCTTTTTTTGCCCTTGCCCTTTTTCTAATGTTCTGGTCTTGCATTATTAATAATCCTAAACCAGAAGAATGTACTGTGATTACTGCTAAAATTACCAATATTACTGAAGGTACATCGTATGATATTGTGTTTCATGATGACAAAACCGACTTCTTTTACATTAACAGAGGTTTGGAACGCGGATTAAATTTAGATACTCTTAACGCAAAAGTTTTAAATAAAACCGTTACTTTGCACTTACCTAAACTTTGGTTAGGTACCTCAGAACATATTGCACAACTTGCCATAGGTGATGAGATTATTTTTACAGAATTTGAGTAATTAAAATAGATTCCTGCTTTGGTAGGAAATGAATATGGGAGAACAAAAACGTAAAGAAAGCGCAAAAGCCGAATTTGTTTTCGGAAAGAAAAACTACAAGTTTATGCTAATAGGTTTAGCATTTATAGCCATTGGTTTTATTTTAATGTCTGGTGGTGGTAGCGATGACCCAAACGTTTTTGACCCAAGTATTTTTAGTTTCAGAAGAATTAGACTAGCGCCAACACTTATCTTAATTGGTTTTGCTATTGAAGTGTATGCTATTTTATTGAACCCAAATAAAGAAAACAGTAAGAAGTAAACCCAGCTTCCATTTTTTAATGTTTATCTGTTAGAACTACATCCTTTTTTCGCTTTAGTTTCTACTTTGTTAATACTTAACATTTTTTCATTTGTTTTTAAATTTTCAAACGAAAAAATTCATGTACTTTTGCGCACATGGATATTATCGATTCAATTATATTAGGTATTATACAAGGACTAACAGAGTTTTTACCTGTATCATCTAGTGGACATTTAGAAATAGGAAAAGCCATTCTTGGAGATAATTTAGTTCCAGAAGAAAGCCTTCTATTTACGGTTGTACTGCATTTTGCCACAGCATTAAGTACAATGGTTGTTTTTAGAAAAGATATTTTGGACATCATTAAAGGTATTCTGAAATTTCAATGGAATGAAGACATGCAGTTTTTCACCAAAATTGTTATCTCAATGATTCCTGCTGTTATAATTGGATATAATTACGAATCACAACTGGCTGAACTTTTTGGCGGTAATATTCAATTGGTAGGATACATGTTATTACTAACAGCTTTCTTGCTGTATTTAGCCGATAAAGCCAAAGACACTAATAAAAAAGTGAGTTTTAAAAATGCTTTGGTAATTGGTTTTGCTCAAGCTATTGCAATGCTTCCTGGAATTTCGCGTTCGGGAGCAACTATATCAACTTCAGTATTATTAGGAAACGATAAAACCAAAGCAGCTCGTTTTTCGTTTTTGATGGTTGTTCCGTTAATTTTTGGTAAAATAGCAAAAGACGTTTTAAGTGGTGACATCACCTACGACAGCTCAAACTTTACAAGTCTAAGTGTAGGTTTTATTGCTGCTTTTGTTACTGGGCTTTTTGCCTGTACATGGATGATTGCTTTAGTTAAGAAAAGTAAATTGTCTTACTTTGCATTATACTGTATTGTTGTTGGTATTATTGCCATAATCTATTCTTATAGCGCTGGATAATGACTAAAGACGATGTACTTTCTGGTCAAGTTTTATTAATTGACAAACCTTTGCACTGGACTTCCTTTCAAGCCGTTAATAAACTGCGTTGGGAAATTAGGCAAGCATTCAACATAAAAAAAATAAAAGTAGGTCATGCTGGAACTTTAGATCCTTTGGCTACAGGACTATTGGTGATTTGCACAGGAAAAATGACTAAGCAAATCAATATTTTTCAAGGTCAGGTAAAAGAGTACACAGGAACGTTTGTTTTAGGTAGCACAACACCTTCTTATGATTTAGAAACCGAAATTGACCAAACCTATCCTACCGAACACATTTCAGAAGCACTCATACACGAAACCACCAAACAATTTATTGGCGACATAGAGCAGTATCCTCCTGTGTTTTCGGCTATTAAAAAAGATGGTAAGCGTTTGTATGAATTTGCAAGAGCAGGTGAAGCGGTTGAAATCAAATCTAGGACTGTACATATTTCAGAATTTGAAATTACTTCTATCAATGGTAATTCTGTGGAGTTTAGAGTAGTTTGCAGCAAAGGCACTTACATACGTTCTTTGGCTAACGATTTTGGAAAAGCCTTAAACTCTGGCGCTCACCTTTCGGTTTTAAGACGTACAAAAATTGGTGATTTTAGTGTTGACAACGCTGTTACTCCCGAAAAGTTTATTGAACAACTTGCTTCGGAATAATTATTGATAGCAAACTAGCTTTAAACCTAACAAAACCATGAAGCTATTTTTACAACTCTACTTTGCACTTTTTACTAGCCTTTTATTTTCTCAAGATACTATTAAAACACGAGGTCTTTTTTATAAAGTTTCGGCTGCTGTTACACTAACCACCAATGACGATTATAGCATTGGAAATGACGATGGTGAAACCTTTATAAACCCAAACGCTATTTTTATCAATAACACTTTAGGTTATCAGTTTGACGAACGCTCAAGTATTGGTTTAAACATAGAGTATGACCGTTATTTTAAGCAAGAACTCAACTTTTTTCCTATACACTTAAGCTTTAGGTACAATGTATTTGATTTTGATGACAAAGTGTTTGTAAGAGGAGGTTATGGTAAGATGATAGACTTAGGTAAAAACTTTGAAAGTGGTACGCTTTACAAACTAGGAATTGGATATCAAGCCTTTGATGACAACTTTAAAAACTCGTGGTTGATTGGGTTAGATTTTAGCCGAAAACGCTTCGGATTTAGGCAAACCGAAAAGCTATCTAGTGTATCTATTTTTTTAGAATTTATGCTCTTCTAATCTATTTTCCATATTTTAACGTATATATTGCGTATACAAATCTTAACGTTTGGAATGGATTGAACGACATAAAGCAGCATTAATTACGGTTCTTTTAGCAGGCATCATACTATTTGCTATGTTTAGTTTTCATATTACTAAACAGCAAGAATTTATTGCTGAAAGTTACTATGAAATAGAACCTCCAACCGAAGAAGAGCTTAAAGAACTTGAAGCTTTAAAAGCTTTGGAAAAAGGACTAAAAACGACTAATCAAGCTTATAACGAAGACGAAGAATTCAAGGAAATGATGAAGAACTTCAAATCCATGAATGCCAATGATTTTGATCGTACCACAAAAGCCCTTGAAGAAGAAGCTTCGCAAGAACTAAATGATGTGGTTACCTCATCGTCTTCCTACAACAGTTCTAGTGGCTACTCTGTTAACAAAGACGAACTTAACCGTTATAAAAAAGCAAACGATGTACTTGCAATGCGTTCTCCTGAAAAACGAGAAAAGAATCAAAAAGGAAATGCAATAAGTACCTTAACATACTCCCTAAAAGGAAGAGAATTACTAGATTATAACACACCTAGATACTTATGTGAAGACAGTGGTAAAATTGTAATAAACATTACAGTAAATGCTGATGGCTTAGTAACCGATGCTTATATAAACAGCTCTTCTACAACTCAAAATGAGTGCTTAACTGAACATGCTTTGGAGTATGCAAAATCGGCTACTTTTGATGCTTCAACCAACAATTCGCAAATAGGCTCTATTACATTTTTCTTTAAAGGAAAAAACTAGTTCTCGATACATACCGACAGTTTCTGTCGGCATACTCGAACTGACACTTCTATCTATTTTTTATAATTGTTTTTAAAAATAATCGGCAGCTATAGTTTTCAATTAGACTCTTAATAACTGTAACACATCTTTAATTACAGTTTTACCTTTATCTTGATTGTACCAACGCTGTAAGTCTTCTTTAAACTCCGCAGATAGTGTTCCGTGTTTTGCTTTAAAATCGTTTACCAATTTAGTTGCTTCACTAGGTCTTGGTCCATAAGTATCCACCACTTTTTGCGTAACATTATCAGTCATAATCAGTTTTGGGATAGACTTTGCTCCATTGGTTAAATACTGATTCATTAACTCCTCGTTTTCATCTCTAAAAACTAGTTGTAGTTCAATACCATCGTTAAGTTCAGCTATTTTATTTAACACAGGCACTACATGTGCTGCATCACCACACCAACTCTCGGTAAGTACTACCCAAGTAACATTTCCTTTAAAAGATTTTATACGTGCTTGGTCTTCTTCTGAAATTTTTACGGTCTTGTCCCAACGCTTCATTCTTCGGTCGTTGAGCATTGTGTAATTCACCAATGCTTCAGAAGCATCGTTACCAGTTGTTGATTTGTTTTCAACCAATTCAGAAACCAACTCTCTGTATTGATTGTATGATAATTTTGTATCTATATTTGGGTTCATAATTGTATGTTTGATAAAGCAAAAATAGTATCTTGTACACTCTTGTTTTATGACTAATGTCATGAATAAGTCTAATTTATAATAAAAAACTTACAACTAAGTTATGCAATCAAAACACAGGTGCGGTTGGTGTGTTGGAGACGACCTTTACGAAGCTTATCACGACCAAGAATGGGGAGTCCCTGTTTATGACGACGACACACTTTTTGAGTTTTTAATATTAGAAACCTTTCAGGCAGGATTGAGTTGGATAACCGTTTTACGCAAACGCGAAAACTTTAGAAAAGCCTTTGATAATTTTGACTATAAAACCATTGCTAACTATAAACAAGCTAAGATTGATAGTTTACTACAAGATGCTGGTATTATCCGTAACAAACTAAAGGTAAACGCAACCGTCACCAATGCCAAAGCGTTTATGAACGTGCAGCAAGAGTTTGGAAGTTTTTCAAAATATATTTGGGGATTTGTTGATGGTAAACCTATAAAAAACACGCTTAAAAACTACAAGGATGCTCCTGCAACTACTGCGTTAAGTGATGCCATTAGCAAAGATTTGAAAAAGCGAGGCTTTAAGTTTGTGGGCTCAACCGTTATTTATGCGCATATGCAAACCACAGGTATGGTAAACGACCATGAAGTGGGTTGTTTTAGATATGATGAGGTTTAGTTGAATGATTTTCACAAAAACCCTAAAAACACCTCTCTATCCATGTCTTCAGCACCTAAACGCTCTAAATGATTGGTATAGACTTGGCAATCTATAAGCTTGTAATTGGTGTTTTGTATAAAGGTTATAAAACCAGCTTTACTCGCGTTACTTACTTTGGCAAACATACTTTCACCACAAAACACACCATTACCAACATCTACACCATACAAACCACCAACCAACTCATTGTGTAACCAGACCTCAACAGATTTAGCATAACCTAATTGATGTAATTTGGTATAAGCGTCAATCATGGTTTGGGTAATCCAAGTTCCATCTTGTCCGTCGCGTTTTGCCTTAGCACACTCTGTAATTACTTGTGTAAATGCTTGGTTTACGGTTATAACAAAATCAGTGTTTCGCAATACTTGCTTCATGCTTTTTGAAACTTTAAGCTTTTCAGGAAAGAGCACAAATCTTGGGTCTGGAGACCACCAAATAATAGGTTCGTCTTCGCTAAACCAAGGGAATATCCCAGATTTATAGGCCAACAATAAGCGTTCAACAGACAAATCGCCTCCAATGGCTAAAACGCCTTCAGGTGAAGCCGAGGTTATTTCAGGAAACGCTATGTCGTTATTTAAAATGTGCATTATTACTAAAACGTTTTCGTTGATTTTTTACTGTTAAATATGGCTTAACACTTTGAAAAACAAACATTTTTAGCCATATTTGAGTAGACCTTTACTAATTAAATTTTGTTCATCATTGCTTTTTTTTGAGTTTGTTTGTAAAGGTCAAACCTAAAACCACATTATAAAGTCCTGAAGTAATTCAGGGCTTTTTTTTAATCTATCTAAAAATGTCTCTTCGAGTATACCGACAGATTAAGTCGGTATGTATCGAGAAGTACACGCAAGCCAAAGTTTTCTTGTTTTCGATGTCTAAAACTCCTATTCTCGATACAAATTTTACTCATTTCAATCGTAAAATTCACTCGAATTGACAGAATTTTATCAAAGTGACAGGTTCTAAAAATAAAAAATCCCAATGGGTTTACATTGGGATTTTCATTAACACTTATTTTGGTTGCCAATTAAAATGGCAAATCGTCATGGTCATCTTCATTTAAATCGCCAGCAGGCTCAAATGCTTCTGCTGGTGGTACTGGTGGCATATCACTAGAGGCTTCTTGTTGTAAGTTTTCAATTCTCCATCCTTGTATAGAATTGAAATACTTGGTTTCACCTTGTGGATTAACCCATTCTCTTCCTCTTAAATTGATGCTTATTTTTACTGGTTGACCTACTTGATAGTTATTTAACAAATCGGTTTTATCTTGAATAAATTCTACCATTATATGCTGAGGGTATTGTTCCTCAGTAGTTACAACAATTTCTCTTTTTCTAAACCCATTACTTCCAAAAGTTTGGGTTTCTCCAATCATTTTTACTTTTCCTTGTATTTCCATCTAATATTTAATTTACTTATGATAATAATAACTTCCACGCACTACTTACATCGCCATAACTTAAATAGTTTCGCGCTATACTATGCTTTTGGTGGTGAGACATGTTTTTAATATTTGGATAATGCTCGCTTACAGTGGTTATAAACGCATCAATCTCCTTTTGGTTTGGTAACTCTTCTACATTACCCAACATACCCAAATCATTTCCTGTCAACACCATACTGTTTTTAACTTCTTCAGGCATTGCATCGACACCTATACCTAGTGTTGAGAGTGGTTTAGGAATTTCAAAAAATCCTTTTTTAGCTCTATTGTAATAGCTTCCGCCTGCTCTAGCAACTAAGTCTAGTTTTTCTTGGTCTATAACTTGATTGTCGTCCAATACTTCTTCCGTAATATGGAATTTAACCACCTCGCATATCACCAAATTACCTGCTCCTCCTTCGGTTCCTAGTTTAATAACATCGTTTACCTTACACTCAAATTGAATAGGTGATTCGGCTACTCTAAAAGGTTTTACCACATCAGATGCTAACATGGTTAAACCTGCTTTATCAAACTCGTTAATACCTTTAGCGTATTCGGTACTACTTAATGATGCTTGATGTACCATATCATAATTCACCACATTAATGACCACTTCTTTTATAGCTTCAACATTTTCTAAAGTGTGTTTTACTGTATTATCTCTTACACGTCGTGCAGGAGAAAATATCATAATTGGCGGATTAGCACTAAACACATTAAAGAAACTAAAAGGTGACAAGTTTGGGTTACCATCTTTGTCTATAGTACTTGCAAATGCAATAGGTCTAGGCGCTACAGCACTTGATAAATAACTATGAAGTTTTCCTGTTGAAAGGTCTTTTGGCTCAAAAGATATCATTACACCATTGATTTTGCACAAATGTAACCATATTAGTACTGTTATAAAAATGATTTGAAGTAGTTGCTGTACAATATTATTAACAGATTTGCATTATATTTAATTATTGTAAACATTTTATAATGACACTTACCGCAAACAAGAACATTCTACGCTGGACCATTATTATAGTTTCTTTTATTATTATCTCGTTAATACTTTGGAATACCTATATTTTCTTTCAAAATTTTAAACAAGAAGAGCGAATAAAAATGCAAAATTGGTCGTTTGCTCAAAAAGAAGTTACCAAAACCACAGACCTTGATGGTGACATAGGTGAATTACCTTTAGAGATTTTAAGAAGCAACTCCTCTACTCCAATGATTTTATTGGATGCAAAAGGAAATGTAACCAGCAGTAACAATATTGATGAAGAGAAAATTCAAGATCCTGAATATGCTAAAAAGTTAATTGAACAGTTTAAAAAAGAAAACCAACCTATTGAAATAAAATACAAAGACAAGATTTTTTCTACTCTATACTATGGCAACTCTCCTCTATTGAATAAGTTGAAGTATTACCCAATGGCATTGTTGCTTATTATTTTCCTGTTTATAGCTGTGGCCTACTTTTTTTACCGAAGTGCTAAAAATGCTGAACAAAATAAACTCTGGACAGGAATGGCAAAAGAAACAGCACATCAAATTGGGACACCGTTGTCTTCATTGGTTGGTTGGACTGAAATTTTACGTTCTGAAAACGTAAATCCAGATTATATAAAAGAAATTGAAAAAGACGTTAATAGGCTTCAAACCATTACTGAACGCTTTAGTAAAATTGGATCTGTACCAACACTTAAAAAAACTGATATTGTACAGGAAACACTAGACTCTTACGATTATTTAAAAGCACGTTCTTCCAAACTTATAGATTTTGAAATCACTACTCCTGATGCTAATATTTTTGTAAACCTCAACGCTCAACTTTACAGTTGGACTATTGAAAACCTTGTGAAAAATGCTATTGACGCTATGAAAGGTAAAGGCGAGCTTAAAATAGCAATAGTTGAAGATGGTAAATATGTAAAAGTAACTATTAGCGACTCAGGAAAAGGAATTCCAAAACACCAATTCAATAAAATTTTTGAACCTGGTTTTACCAGTAAAAAGCGTGGTTGGGGATTAGGACTTTCATTATCCAAACGTATTATTGAAGATTACCACAAAGGCAAGATAAAAGTCTTACAGTCCGAAATTGGCAAAGGCACCACAATGTTAATCAGTTTAAAATTAGTTTAGTACATTTGAAGTATGGCTAAAAAGTTTTTTACACTAAAAGAAGTTAAACTTAACAACAATTGTCCTGAGTGCTACTCCAACAATGGATTGCAACTCACCTTTAAGCAACAGTTTGTTGAAAACGCTTTTTACAAAGCCATTACCGAAGAAACCACACAATCTATGTCTTGCTCTACCTGTGATACTGATATTTTCCCAGTACGTTGGACTGATGAAATTGAACAAGTAGTTGCTTACCAAAAACGCGCTGCTAAGCCTAAACCAAAATCTTTAAAGCTAAAAACCTTAGCTTGGGTACTTATTGTTTTAGATTTGCTTATCATAGCAGGAGTTGTCCTATTTGCTATGGGAGTTTTTGGGTAGTTTACATAAACGAAGCAATACGTTTTGCTGTAGCTTCAAACGCTTCTTTATCCATGGCAACTTTTGAAATAAAACGAGCATCTTCCATTGAGTTTAATGGAATAAGATGTACATGTACATGAGGAACTTCTAGCCCAATAACTGAAACACCTACACGTTTACAAGGTACTGCTTTTTCTAGCGCAATAGCAACGCTTCTAGAAAACTCCATTAAACCTATATAGGTCGCTTCGTCAAGATCAAATAATTTATCTACTTCAATTTTTGGAATACAAAGCGTGTGTCCTATCGCATTTGGGTTAACATCCAAAAACGCCAAATAATCTTTAGTTTCGGCTACTTTATAACAAGGTATTTCACCATTTACAATTTTTGTGAATATGGATGCCATTTTTTAGGTTTTAGGTTACTTAGTTATTGCACTATTTGTAAATATAAAAAGATTCCAACGTATGTGGAATCTTTTAGCATATTATTATGTCGTGAAAGCTTATCGGCTTATCTCTAAAATATCAAATTTCATTATACCATTAGGTACTTGTATATCGGCAACATCTCCTACAGATTTCCCTAATAATCCTTTACCTATTGGAGAGTTAACTGAAATTTTTCCTTGCGCTAAATTAGCTTCACCATCAGCAACCAAAGTATAAGTCATTTCCATACCATTGGTTTGGTTTTTAATTTTCACTTTAGACAATACCAATACTTTTGATGTGTCTAATTGCGACTCATCAATAAGTCTTGCGTTAGCCAAAGTTTCTTCTAACTTAGAAATTTTCATCTCTAGCATACCTTGAGCTTCTTTAGCTGCATCGTATTCAGCATTCTCACTCAAATCACCTTTATCTCTAGCTTCGGCAATTGCTTGTGACGCTTTAGGACGTTCTATATCTTTAAGTTGGTTTAACTCTTCTCTTAATTTTTTTAATCCCTCAGCAGTATAATAAGATACTTTACTCATAACTTCATCGTTTACTTTATAATTAGCTTTGCGACTTTATTCAAAATATCCCGATGCTTATGCTCGGGACTAACGCAAAAAATCTCGCTCACACGAGATTATGACACAAATATACAAAATATTTATTTCACTATTTATTTTGTTTAAATTGCAGGCTTATAAATTCATGCTATGAAGAATTTTTTAACACTACTTACCTTTGCTTTATTGGTATCGTGCAGTAAAAGTGACGATAACAACAACTGCAATTTTTTACAAAATTTAGGGGTTAACGCAAGTATTAACCTTAACCTACCACAATACAGTCAATTACAGTTTACGAGTAACTCTGTATATATTCCCAACCAAGGTAATGGAGGCATTATTGTGACCAATGTTGGCTCAGGACTGAGAGCATGGGATGCTGCAGACCCTAGCCACACAGCTAGCAGTTGCTCAATTATGACTATTGATGGTGCAAATGCTAAGTGTGGTTGTGGTGATGAAAATGAATATAGCCTGTTTATTGGTCAGCCTCTTAACGAAGCATTACCTTGTGGTCTTAAAGAATACAGAGTTACTCCAACTGGAAGTAACACCTATAGTATTACTAATTAAAATCGTAAGGTTGCTCCTACTAAAAAGTTAGTAGTTGCCTGCGGATAAAAGCCTGCACCTTCAATTGTTTCAACTTGTCCTGGATTAGACCAAGTATCATCGTAGGTGTAATAATATCCGTTAGACTCATATTTTTTACCAAACACATTGTTTACCAATCCTGTTAGCACTATAGATTTGAAAATAGAATTGGTTTTAATTTCATACATGATATTGAAATCGTTAACAAAATAGCTATCAAGTTTTGAAGCCTCAGCATCAGTATTTCCCATAAACTGCTCACCAACATACTTGCTTAAAAAAGACATTTGAAATTGTGGTGTTGGTTGAAATACAAAAGCATTAGCTGCAATAAACTCTGGTGAAAATGAAATATTGGTTTTACCAAGATTTACTAACTCGCCATCAATTGAGGCAACAGTTTCTTTGTTTTTATTAGAACTAATGGTAAAATTAGGCTGCACTGAAAACTTAGACGTTATGGCTAAAGCTGCATCAACTTCTAAACCTAGTCTATAGCTTTCTCCACTGTTAGCTCTTACAGGACTACCAACATCATCAATAGTTCCTGTTAAAACCAATTGCTCGTTATACTGCATATAGTAACCATTGATATTAAGTCTAAAGGTTTCTTTACTGTATCTCCAACCTAATTCAAAATCGTTTAACTGTTCTGGTTTTACATCAGGATTGTTTTCAAAATCATCACGTTTTGGTTCTCTGTTAGCTCTTGCATACGAGAAATACAGGTTACTTGCTGTGTTTAACTTATACGTGACACCTGCTTTAGGATTAAAAAAACTGTAGTTTTCATCAATATTAAATGGCACTCTATCTGATGTCTCTCCTGATGTTTTATAACCTACATTTCGTAATTGTAAATCACCATATAAACTAACTTTATCATTCAATCTGTAGGTTGCTTTTGCAAATACACTAAAATCATTTTTCTTACCATTTCCGTCATAATAATGGTCTCTTATTTCACTATTACTAGCATATTGAGCCCAAATTATTTCTCCAAAATGATCGCCATCATAATTACTATAAGATAACCCTGAAATAACATTTATAGCATCGTCTTTATAATTAACGTTGGCATTAACTACATAAAAATCGTTATCTAACCATCTACGTCTTATCAAATCTGTTTCATTGATAGTTTCACTACCAATGGTGATTTCTTCTAAATCATAATCTGAAAAGCTTTCGTCTTCTTTATACTGCTCAAAATAACCATGACCATAGGTATAGTTAAGCCCTAAGTTAGTTGACCAATTGTTATTGTAACGTTGGTTCCAGTGTAGTTGATAGTGATCTTGTTGGTAATTATCAACCTCGTTATCGTAGAAGCGTGTGTTACCATCTTCGTCAGTAAACATACCTGCTGTATTGAAGGTACGATCATTTTCTAGTTTTTCTAAATCTTCCAATCCATTCCAAGATTGATAGGTAATTTCCTTACCAGAAAAAGTAATGGCTTTAATTAAGGTGTTAGCATCTACATAAGCTGCTTGTAGAAAATAGGATTTTAAATCAGAAGTTGCTCTGTCTATATATCCATCAGATTTTATTTGAGACAAACGACCTGCAATTTCAATATGGTCATTTAACTTACCTGTACTAAACTTTAAGGTGTGTTTTCTAGTATTATAACTACCAAATGAGTTTGAAATTTCGCCATAAGGCTTTTCAGAAATTGCATCGGTAAGCACATTAATACTAGCCCCAAAAGCTCCTGAACCATTGGTAGAGGTCCCTACTCCACGTTGCAATTGTAAATTTTCAACTGAAGACGCAAAGTCCCCTAAATTCACCCAAAATGTTCCTAATGACTCTGCATCATTATACGGAATTCCGTTAATAGTTACGTTAGTGGATTGCGAACTAATACCACGAACTCTAATTCCTGTGTAACCAACTCCTGCTCCAGCATCGGTTGTAGTAACAACTGACGGTAAATAATTTAAAAGCACAGGAATGTCTTGACCTAAGTTGCGCTTTTTAAGATCTTCTTTTTTTACGTTTGTGTGAGTAATTGGTGATGTTGCCTCAACACGAACTGCTTTTACTAGAACTTCGTCTAGTTTTTCTACTTCGGTAGAATCTTTTTGTTTTTCTTGTGAAAATGCACTGACAGATAGCACGAATAATGCTAAAAATGCGAATAAATTTTTCATTACGATTATGTTTATAATCGAATAAAAAGAGGTAATTATTCTTTGGTTAATAAATAATTATAAAATAGAATACTTTAGGTTGTTCCGGATACAGCATTAAGTATTCACAGTCCCTAAACAGCATTACCTGTTCTAGGTTCATTGGGTATGATCTCAGCCGAAATCAGTGCGCAGTTTGCAGTCTTACAATTAGCAGTCTGTATTATAAAAAACACTTAAACTGTAACTGAATACTGCTCTACTGAGTACTGAAAAAAGCACCCCTTTTTGAGAACGCTGCAAAATTAATGAACTAATTTAGACTTTAAAAGACTTCTCGAAACAATTTTTTGTTACTTAAAAAATCACTGATAGTGATACCTATGACTTTTAAATTTTAGGAGGCTTTCTATTGGCTTTTTTTTCAGACAGTTGCCTTTTGTTTTGAAGTCGTTTTTGTTTTACTGCCTTAGGAACAGCTGTCTTTTTTCTTTTTTTAGGAACGATCAAACCTTGTTTAATAATTTCTAAAAAACGCTCAATTACAAGTGCTTTATTTTTATGCTGACTTCGGCTTTCACCACATTGTAAGATAAGTACATTTTGGTTGCTTAATCTTGTTTGTAGGTTTTTGAGCAAGAGCTCCTTTTGTTCCTCATTTAAAACTGTAGATGCTTCAACATTAAAAGTCAATTCAACTTTAGAAGCTGTTTTATTAACGTGTTGTCCACCAGCTCCAGAGCTTTTTATGGCTTTGAAAGATAATTCGGTAAGTAAGAGTTCTTCGTCAAGCATCACTTTTTATTTGATGCGGTGCTTTTAATAAATCGTTTACTGTTTTTACAGGATTAAAGGTAATAAGAGGTACTTCAACAAAAACCGTGTTCCAGTTAGACATGCTTCCATTCCATAAACCAGGTAGCTCAAGTGCTTTTAAATCTTTTCCTACTTTGGTCTTCATGGTAATGAATGCTGTTTTTGGGTCTACAAAGTCAGTTAAATCAAACTTTTCTCCTTTATAGTTTTTAACACTGCATACAATATCAACAGGATTAAAGTGTGTAGATTTTTTTAAAATGGCTTTTTGTGGCTTGTTTTTCATGTTTATTTGAGCAGACTCCACTATTTGAAGCGACACATTTCCGCTTTCGTCTTTTACCCAAAATGGTCCACCTCCAGGTTCGCCTTCATTTTTCACCATTCCGCAAATACGTATTGGTCTATTAAGTTTTTCTCTTAAATATTCAATTTGGTATTTAGCTTTATATTTTTCAAACTCAGGAGAAATTTTTACCTGTAATTTATTAAGAAGGAATTCAGCAATTTTAATCAGTTCGTCTTCGGTTGTTTCTTCATCATCCAATTGCTCCATATATTTAAACGAGGTTTCTTGAAGGTTTAGTAAAACGCCTGCAAGTAATTTTTTGTATTTAGCAACTTCAGTCTTGTACTTATACACCACAACATTATCAATGTTTTTAATAAAGATAATGTCAGCATTTAGGTCGTTTAAGTTCTCAATAAGCGCTCCATGACCTGATGGTCTAAACAACAATGTACCATCGTCTTCACGAAAGGGTTTGTTTTTTGGAGTTACCGCAATAGTATCAGTAGATTCTTTTTGGTATGAAAACGAAATATCAAATTTTGCGCCTGTTTTTTTCTCTACTTTTTCTTGAATTCTATTGAACTCATTCTTGAATTTGTCTTTATACTTTTCAGAAATTGTAAAGTGCAGTTTAGTTGTTGCATTTGTTGAAGAATACAAAGCCGACTCAAATAAATGCTCTTCAAAAGCCGTTGAGATTATTTTGTTTTTGTATTCATGAAAAGGCAATAAACCTTTAGGGAAATTACCATAGTTAAGCTTGTCTTCATCTAACATAGTTTTTACAAACAACAATGCTTGATGACCTGTACTTAGCGCTTTATAATTAGGATATTTTTCATTGAGCATATCCATAACCTCATAATAAAACGGAAACTTTTCTAAACCAACCATAAACATAGACAGATTACTGTTTTTTGTTCTGTTTATATAGGCATTTAAGGTTTCAGCTTCAGGGTCATAGTCTTTTATAAACTGAAATAAAAACTTAAACATGCGAGTTGCAGCACCAGAAGCAGGAACAAATTTTAAAACGCATAGGTCATTTTTTTTGCCTTCAAACACGTTTATATAATGTTCAACCTCAGTATCAGTATACCTGATAATTCCATCACCAATGGTAGCTGCTGACACAAGGTTAGAAAAAGGTAATCCTGTTACAAAAAGTTCTATTTGAGACTGGACTTTTCTAAGCGTTAGACCTTTACTTTCAATTTGTTTTAAATCTGAATCTGAAAAACTCATGTATTGCTTTTTAATAATTGATCAATGTGTTTTAGGGCAGTTTCTAGACGTTCACTTTTATTTCCTTTAAGCAAAACATAAGGTTTTTTATGCTTGATTAATGCACTTTCAAACGCTTTAAACATACGTTCTCGCTCATTGGGTTTATCACGTAAATCGTCTGCCTCCCAAGGCGTATCAATATACGTTAAAAAGTATAAACTATAGGTGTTCTCTAAAGCAAATTTTTCTAAAATTGGATCGCAAGTCCCTGAGTAGTACGCTTCAGAATAAACTTTGGTTTCTAACAAGTCGGTATCGCAAATCAAAACAGTATTTGTTTTTTTAGCTAGCTCATTTTCTAAACGTATTTGTCCAATAGCAATTGGCAGCAAGTCTTTAGGTTCGCAGGTTTTACGCTCATTGTTCCATTTATTTTGAAGGTACTCACGTGCATACTCTGGTACCCAAACGGAATTATAATGTCTAGCTAACTGTCTAGAAAGTGTTGTTTTGCCTGTACTTTCCGGTCCAAACAAAACTACTTTTATGCAATTTGCTGGTTGTTGTTTAAGTTGTTCTTCCATGCTTTATATCCATAAATAGCTATAATAGTAAATAAAAAATATTGAAAAGACGTGAAAATTAGACCTTTATAAAAATATAAGGGTACCGAAATTAAATCTCCTATAATCCAATATGTCCAATTTTCTAATTTCTTTTTTGCCATTAACCACATACCAACAAAAAATATAGCAGTTGTAACAGTATCTACATAAGCTGTCCAAGAATCAAACTTATCATTTACTTTATAAATTAGAATCACAAAAAGAATTGTAGCTACAAAAATAACTGCACCCCACAAGTGTTCTTTTTTTGTAGTTTTTGTTACTGGCACTTCTTGGTTATTATCATCTTTTCTTGTCCAGAAATACCAGCCATAAATACTCATAGAAAAGTAATAGGCATTTATAAACATATCTCCTAAAAGACCATAAACCCAAAGAATATAAACAAAAATTGCTGTACTAATAATTCCTGTTGGATACACCAAAATGTTTTCTTGCTTGGAATACCAAACACTTAAAAAGCCAAAGAAGACTCCTATAAACTCAAGAACTATTAAATATGTATCTATACCTTGATACTGTGAAAATAACCAATCAAAAATGTGGCTCATAATCGTGTCTGTCTGATTTTACAATTTTCATATACAGTAAGCCTCTTTCCACAAGTTCAAATGCTTCTTTTATTTCGGTTGTAAGCACCTGCATAACCTCATCATACTCACCATAAACCTGAGTGCTTAATGGGTTTTCTAATACTTTAAGATTTGAAGCTCTCAACTTTTTAATAAAATGGATGATTGATGGTTCAAAATCGTCTTGTAATGGTGTTAATGTTAGTTCTACTGATATTTTCATATTTATTTTTTTAAACTGTCAAAAAATGATTCGTCTTCTTCAAAAGCGGTTCCTATAACCACAACATCTGCTCCTGCTTGATATGCCGCATTCATTTGTGTTTTACTTCTAATTCCTCCTCCTACAATCAACGGAATATTCAGTTCACTTTTCACTTTAGAAATAATACTTTCTGAAATTGGTTCACATGCTCCACTTCCTGCTTCAAGATAAATAAGTTTCATACCTAAAAGCTCTCCAGCTTTAGCTGTATTTACTATATGTTCACTATTGTTTTTAGGCATAGGTTGGGTTTGAGTAACTCGTTGTACAGCTGTTTCTTTTCCGTTTTCTATAAGTAAATATCCTGTTGGAATAATATCAAGCTGTGTGCCTTTTAGTTTTGAAACTGCTTTTATATGTTTACCTATTAAATATTCTGGGTTTCTTCCAGAAATCAATGATAAAAATAGTAAGCCATCAGCTTTATTTGTAATTTGAGTAACATCTCCTGGAAATAAAACAATTGGCAATTGCGTGTGTTTTTTTATTTCATTAACCAAAATATCTGTAAGCTGTTCTTCTACTTCACTTCCTCCAACAAAAATATGAGTTGCTATAGACGCGTTAACTTTACTAATGAATGCTGGTGTATGTTCTATTTGAAACTTATCAGGATCAATAAGTACTGCCAATAACTTTTCGCCACTAGAAACAGACTGTACTATGTTTTTGTAAATCTGTTTCATTTATGATGGTAAAGCTAACGCACAGGTAAATCCTTCAAACTCAAAAAAGGTAGTTTGGTAACGGTATTTCTTATTATCATAATCAATCCAAGCTATTGTTTCTTCGTCTTTCATCATAAATGAAATTACCAATGTATGCTGAAAAAAGCTTAAACCTGGTGTTGCAAACAACTTATACAAGGACTCTTTAATACACCAAATTACAGTAAGCTTATTAATATAATCCGTTGCAGTTTTATCGAGATATTCAAACTCATACTCAACAAACTTTTGAGCAATAATGCTTATTTTTTCTCGTTGCTTTTCAATATCAATACCTACTTCTTTATCGCTTACTACAACTGCCGAAAATATAAACGAATGTGTTATGGAAATATGCTTTCCATCTTTTAGGTGTGGCTTTCCATTTTCGTCATAAAACAAATCGGCATCAGTGTATCCAAACTCTGCTAGTAAATGTCTCACGCTTAAAAAACCACGCTGATGCAACTCGCTTTTCATACCTAAAACACGAGTTTCGCACTCTGGTCTTAAAAACATACCTTGCTTTAACTGGTTATAAGATTCTGTAATCTTCCAAATTTTAACAGTAGTATAAGAATTAGGAGTAAGGGTTTTATATAGAGGCATTTATTATTCTGAAAGTTATTAGTTATCTTTGCAGTCTCAATTAATTTTACAAAGACAAATATACTAATATGAACACAAAAACTGTTGCTTACGTACCTAATAAGGTAAAAGATATGTCGCTTGCGGCTTGGGGACGAAAAGAGATTGAATTAGCCGAAGCAGAAATGCCAGGTTTAATGAGCCTTCGTGAAGAATATAAAGATGAACAACCTTTAAAAGGTGCTCGTATTGCTGGATGTTTACACATGACTATTCAAACTGCTGTTTTGATTGAAACATTACAAGCTCTTGGTGCAGAAGTAACTTGGAGTTCTTGCAACATCTTTTCTACACAAGATCAAGCTGCTGCTGCTATTGCTGAAACTGGCACTGCGGTTTATGCATGGAAAAATATGACCGAAGAAGAATTTGATTGGTGTATTGAACAAACACTTTTCTTTGGTGAAGACAGAAAGCCACTTAACATGATTCTTGATGATGGTGGTGATTTAACAAATATGGTATTAGACAAATACCCAGAGTTAGTTCCTGGAATTAACGGATTAAGTGAAGAAACTACAACAGGTGTTCACCGTTTATACGAGCGTATGGAAAAAGGTACATTACCAATGCCTGCTATTAACGTAAACGATTCTGTTACTAAATCTAAATTTGACAACAAATACGGTTGCCGTGAGAGTGCTGTAGATGCTATTCGTCGTGCAACTGACGTTATGCTAGCTGGAAAACGTGTGGTTGTTTGTGGTTATGGTGATGTTGGTAAAGGTACTGCTGCTTCTTTTAAAGGTGCAGGAAGTATTGTAACTGTTACTGAAATTGACCCTATTTGTGCACTACAAGCTGCTATGGATGGTTTTGAAGTGAAGAAACTGGAAACTGTTATTGGTAATGCAGATGTTGTAATTACAACTACAGGAAATAAAGATATTGTTCGTGGTGAGCACTTTGAAGCTATGAAAGACAAAACCATAGTTTGTAACATTGGACATTTTGACAATGAAATTGACATGGCTTGGTTAAACAAAAACTACGGTAACACTAAAGATGAAATTAAGCCACAAGTTGACAAATACAACGTAAACGGTAAAGATGTTATCATTTTAGCTCAAGGTCGTTTGGTGAATTTAGGTTGCGCAACAGGACACCCAAGTTTTGTAATGAGTAACTCGTTTACAAACCAAACATTGGCTCAAATAGAACTTTGGAATAACAAAGACGCTTACGAAAACAAAGTGTATATGTTACCAAAGCATCTTGATGAAAAAGTAGCGAAATTACACCTTGAAAAAATTGGTGTTGAGTTAACAGAACTTAAGCAAGATCAAGCAGAGTACATTGGTGTTAAAGTAGAAGGTCCTTATAAACCTGAGTATTATAGATACTAAAAAAACTAGCGTCTAAACTATAGATTGCTTTGCTTTTAGATAATAAAAAACCCTTACTAAATTTAGTAAGGGTTTTATTTTTATCCTATTTATTGAGCTGTTTTACTAACTAATTTCATTTCTTCAATTAGGTGTTTTGCTCCTGCATATTTATCTATTATAAAAAGTACATATCTAATATCTACCATAATGTTTCTACAAATTTCAGGATCATAATTCATGTCACTCATAGTACCTTCCCAAACACGGTCAAAATTGAGTCCTATTAAATTTCCGTAAGCATCTATAGCTGGACTACCAGAATTTCCACCAGTTGTGTGATTAGTACCTATAAAACACACTGGCACTTTTCCGTTGTTATCAGCATATGGACCAAAATCTTTAGTATTGTATAAGTCTATTAACTTTTGCGGTACATCAAACTCATAATCACCAGGAATATACTTTTCCATAATTCCTTCTAAATAAGTTACTGGGCTGTAATACACAGCATCACTTGGCGAATAGCCTCGAACTTGCCCATAAGTAACACGTAAAGTACTATTTGCATCAGGGAAATAACGTTCGTTAGGTAATGCTTTCATTAATGCCGTCATGTAATCGGTTTGCAATGCAGTTATTAGCTCGTTTTTTTCTTTATACTCAGGGTCTATAGTATTAAAATACTCCTCTATTATAGGTTTTGCGTAAGCATAAGCAGCATCCTTATTTATATTTTTTAGAACTTTTTTAACGTCGCCTTCTAAAAGTTTTAAAGCAGAGTCTAAGTTTGTTAAAGCTGTTTTATCATAAATTGAAGCATCAATTGATTCTCCATATAATGGCATTACATTTAAGTAAACACCTTTATCAACATCAACATCATAATTTTTATGAATTTTCTTAAAGCGTTGGATTAAATCAGGTTTTTGCTTTTCAAAATCTTCAGGATTGTCAACAAGTGCTTGTTCAAATTTGTATAACCTATACGTCATTTGCATTAACTCATTGGTTACTAAAAAAACTTCGGTAAAATTCCTTCTTTTGATATTAATTGGAGCAAAGTCTTTATAAAGTCTATCAAACTCAGGAAGAATGTGCGCATACTTTTCTTCTAAATTATTCTCTTTTAAAGCTTTTGTAAATGTAGCTTCAAACTCACGTCGTTTAGCAACAGCATCACTCTTCTCAATCCCTAAATTCTCACCTATCCATTTTTTCCATGCATTTGCAATTCTAGCTTGCTTAGAGGCATATTTAATACGTACTTCATCACTCGCTTTCATCTTAGCATCAATCACTTTTAAAGCGGCTTCCCTAATTGCAATATTTGTAGGGTTATACTCTTCAGTAATATGCTCAATGGCCACAGCTGGAAGGTATTCATTTGTTCTACCTGGAAAACCAAAAACCATTGTAAAATCTCCTTCTTCAATACCATCTAAAGAAACAGGTAAAAAATGTTTTGGTCTATAAGGAACGTTGTCCTTGCTGTATTTTGCTGGTCTGTTATTTTTATCAGCATAAATTCTGAATAACGAAAAATCACCTGTATGTCTTGGAAATACCCAGTTATCAGTATCGCTTCCAAACTTACCTATACTGCTTGGAGGTGCTCCTACCAATCTAATATCTTCAAATCGTTCGGTTACAAATAAGAAATATTGATTGCCTTTGTAGAAAGATTTTGTTTTTACATCTTGCCATTCTTCTTTTGGCCAAGAGTCCATTACTGCATTTCTATTTTGATCAATTAAAGACTGTTTTTCTTTTTCGGTCATAGAGTTATTAATCCCTTTTAAAACGGTCTCAGAAACATCATGAATACTTACAATGAACTCAATGTAAAGTCCTTCGTTAGGCAGTTCTTCTTCCAAAGACATTGCCCAAAATCCATCTTTTAAATAATCGTTTTCTAAAGAAGAATGTGATTGGATTTGACTAAAGCCACAATGGTGATTAGTAAGTACCAAACCACGTTCGGAAATTACCTCACTTGTACAACCTCCATTAAAATGTCCAATAGCATCTTTAAGGCTAGAATTATTAACATCATAAATATCTTTAGCTGTTAATTTACTTCCAAGGCTTTGCATTTCATCTTCATTCATACCTTCTAAAAGAGATGGAATCCACATACCTCCTTGTTGGGCAGACATTTGAAAAACAACGAAAAAGCAAAGCAATTTTATTATGCGCATATTTAATATTTTATAGTTTGCGTAAAAATAAAAAAAGTACATTTTTATATCTTTAAAACTTATCAATTTAACGAGATATTATGATATACCACCAATCAAAACTATCCAACGTAGGCAACTCCATTTTTTCTGTAATGAGTACATTGGCAAATACCCATAATGCTATGAACTTAGCACAAGGGTTCCCTGATTTTAAAAGCGACCAAAAACTCATCGATGCAGTTTCAAACGCAATGAATTCTGGGTACAACCAATATGCACCTATGCAAGGACATTTGGGTTTACGTCATGCTATCAGTAAAAAATATGAGTTACTTTACAATTCTAGTTACAATCCTGAAAATGAAATTACCGTTACAGCTGGAGCTACCCAAGCTATTTTCACCATAATATCAGCATTTATAAGACCAAATGACGAAGTCATTATTTTTAAGCCTGCTTACGATTGCTATCAACCTGCAATCGAGCTTAATGGTGGAAAAAGCATTGCTATACAACTAAAAGCACCTAACTATACTATTGATTGGAATACTGTTGCGCAAAGCATAAACAGTAATACCAAAATGATTATTGTCAACACACCTCACAACCCAAGCGGAACAGTACTGAGTAAAGCTGATATGCTCAAGCTACAAGAATTAACTAACGAAACAGATATTGTTGTTTTAAGTGACGAAGTATATGAGCATATTATTTTTGATGGTGAACAACACCAAAGTGTTTGTAGGTTTAAAAACTTAAAAGAGCGAAGTTTTATAACAGCTTCTTTTGGAAAAACATTTCATAATACTGGTTGGAAAATTGGTTACAGTTGTGCGCCAAAAACACTAATGGACATTTTTAGAAGCGTGCATCAATTTAATGTGTTTTCTGTGCATCATCCTTCACAAAAAGGACTATCGGATTATATGGAAGAGCCAAATCATTATTTGAATTTACCTGAATTTTATCAAGAAAAACGCAACTTATTTTTAGAATTGATAAAAGATTCTCGTTTTAAGTTTACACCTTCAAAAGGCACATACTTTCAAGTATTGGATTACTCTGGCATTACACTAGAGCACGATGTAGATTTTGCAAAACGCCTAACTATTGAGCATGGTATAGCCTCAATTCCATTATCCGTTTTTAACGATAATAATTTAGATGAGCATGTGCTACGCTTTTGCTTTGCTAAAACAAATGACACTTTAAAAAAGGCTGCAGAATTATTAAACAGCATTTAAAAAATAGTTGAATTAATTTGCTACAAAAGAGTTACTTTTACAATAATTCTGTGTCTTACTTTACATAGAAACCAAATACATAAATACATGAAATTCTGGATTACAATATTATTTTTAAGCTTAGGACTGTACTTAAACGCACAAGAAGTTAAACATGAAGGAAAAACTTACGAAATAAAAAAAGGAAAAATTTTCCTTGAAGGAAAAGATGTTACTGATACGTTTACTAAAGAAGAAATTGAAGCATTTAAAGTAAAAATAGCCAAAGCAAAAGAAGAATACGACAAAGCACAAAAACAAGAAAAAGAGGCTAAAAAACTTGAAAAGCAAGCAAAAAAAGCTGAAAAAGCTCAAAAAAAGGCCGAAAAAGAATTAAAACGAAAAGAAAAGGCGCAATCAAAATTTGATAAAGCATCTAAAAAATTAGAAGACGCTCAAAGCAAGTACGAAAAGCTAAAAAAGAAAGGAAAACTATCTCCTAATGACGAGGCAAAATGGCTTGAAAAAATAGAAAAACTAAAAGAAAACTACGATAAGTCTAAAAAGAAGCTCAAGTGAGCCTAAACTCAATGCAAGACCAACTAAAAATCGCTTATTTACAATCGGATTTAATTTGGGAAGACCCAAAACAAAACCGCAAACATTTTAAACAAAAAATAGAAGACATCACCAAGCCTGTTGACGTTATACTTCTTCCTGAAATGTTTACCACAGGTTTCACCATGAATGCCAAGGACAATGCTGAAACCATGGCAGGTAAATCTGTAGAGTGGATGCAAAAAATGGCCAATAACAAAAATGCTGCTGTAGTTGGCAGCTTAATTATTGAAGAAAATAACGCGTTTTATAATAGATTGTGTTTTGTAGAACCAGATGGAACTATCCATAAATATGATAAACGCCACACCTTTTCATTAGCAGGTGAAGACAAAGTATTTTCGGCTGGTAGTGATAAATTAGTGATAGATTTTAGAGGTTGGAAAATTTGTCCTCTTATATGCTACGACTTAAGATTTCCTGTTTGGAGTCGAAACATTGAAGACTACGACTTATTGCTATATGTTGCCAATTGGCCTAAACCTCGCATACAAGCTTGGGACGCATTGCTGAAAGCAAGAGCAATAGAAAACATGACATATTGCATTGGTGTAAACCGAATTGGTGTTGACGAAAAAGAAAACGAATATTGTGGACACTCAGCTGCTTACGATGTTTTGGGCAATGTGATGCTACCTATAAAACCCAATAAAGACCTTACTGAAATAGTTACGCTAGAGCGTAGCCATATTACATTTTATCGTAATAAACTCAGATTTTTAAACGATAAAGACCGTTTTACTCTAGAATAAACTCAATAATAGGGTCCCAATTAGCTCTTGCGTCTATAGCATCAGGGAAGTGGCTAACGCGTTCGGGCTGTATCTTTTTAAGGTAATTTCCTGTATCCCATTTTTGGTTACCATTAGCATCATGCACAACTCTTAAAAAATAAGTTCCTGGAAGAATGTACCTAAAATCTATTGGCTTTAACTCTGTAGCAAATTGTTCATATTTAACTTCGCCTTTATCATCAGTAAGTTGAACAACAGCAGGATATTTAGCGTTTCTTAAAGTCACTCTCACATTAGAATAATCAGAATAAGCTTTAGTTTTTAAATTAAAGTTTAGCGTATCATTAACTTCACCAAAAAAGTCGGTAAATGTTTCTGGTAACATCTGTATCTTATAGGTATTGTTTTGAGACTTTTCAAACTTAAAAGCATAGGTGTTTTCCATTTCGTTAAACTCTGTAGTGAAATCTACATTTACCGAATCTTGATCTAAGATAGTCACCTGCTTTTCGTTTAAAGACACAAAAGGCGTACTTCCTTGTAATGAAAAATCTTTACCAAAATCTATAGTTCCTGAAACCAACGCTCTAACACTTAATGAATCTTTATCTAAATCTCTAAACCTATGTTTTAGTGTATCAACATACGTTTTATTTTTAACCACAAACAATGTAGAATCTAATTCTAATTTAGGTTTGTACCAGTAATACAAAGTATCAGTTTTACTGTCTTTAGTTATTTTGGTTTTAAAGTTATTAGGTATACTGTCGTTGAGTATTTCAATCTGCATTCCGTTATAGTCTCCTTCATAGCCAAAAGCAATTCGTTGTTTTGCAATTTGTTTTGGCTTTATAGCTTTAAAATCGAGTTCTTCTTCAAATAGTTTTAAAGTATAAATGGAATCGCTAGGGACTTCAATAAAGTCTTTATGAAATCCTATTTTATCACTTTTAGGCTCAAATGTGTAATTACTGTTTTCATCTTTTACAGCAACCATCAAGTATTTACCAGCTTTTAAGTTATCAATACTAAATGTTGTAACACTATCTAGTGTATTAGTAATGTATTTAGGTTTTTCTTTATAAATGATAGAATCAGTAAAAGTGGAATCGACTTCATACAGCATTACCGAAACAAAGGTATCTGGTTTTTTAAGCTTAGAATCCATAACCACACCTTTAACCGAAAGCGAATCGATATAATCACCTGTAGAGAATACATATCTGTAATAAGGGTAAGGGTTTTCTTCGTTGTTATCTACTATACTTTCACCAAAATTAAACGCATAAGTTGTATTAGGTTGAAGCGTATCTTTTATGGTTATTTTTATATACTTACTTGCTGAACTTAACGGAATAATATCTGGTTGTGTGTCCATTGGTGGCGAAATGATAAGCTGACGCTGAACATCTTTAACCTTAATGTATTCATCAAAATAAATTCGAATTTCGTTACCCTTAAAATTTGTCGTGAAGTTTTCAGGAACAGATTTTAGTATTACTGGTGGTTCAGTATCTTTTTCTCCACCTGATGGAGTTCCTCTATTAGCACAACTAGCAATAACTAATGCTAAGAAAACAATGCCTAAAATCCGTGTGATATATGAGCGCATTAAATAAGAATAATTTTGCACAAAGAAACAATTTTAAAAACTATACTCAAAACTCAAACTTATTAAGTTTTATTGTATTAAAAAACGAAAACCAACTACCGTTAAGCAATACGTTAATGTGTAATTGCCATAGTTGCCACACTTATTTTAACACCTTCTATTTGCAACAAGGCATTAGCGCAAGCTTCTATTGTTGCTCCTGTTGTAATAATATCGTCAACCAATAAAATATGCTTGTGTTTTAATGATTGGTTTTCAGATATAGCAAAAATAGTTTTACTATCATCGGTTCGCTTTAACCTGTCCTTAAATACTTGTGTTTTAGTGTTTGCAATCTTTTGTAGTGTAGTAGTGTTAACATTCACATTTAAAGCATTGGCTAACTCATTGGCAAATTTTGAAACTTGATTATACCCTCGTTTTCTAAGTTTGTGTTTATGCAAAGGCACTGGCACTACTATATCTATGGTGTTATAAGCTTCAATTGTTTTTAATTCAGCACCTAGCCAATTTCCTAAAAATGTTCCAACCTCTTCATGCCCTTTATATTTTAATTTATGAATAAGCTGTTGTACAATACCTTTTTTTGAAAAGTGTAAAAAAGCAGTTGCGTTTTCAAGTTTTACTCTTCCGTAAAGTACTTTCTTAATAGTATCATCATCATTAAAATGAAAATTTGTCAATGGAAGATCGTGCCTACATTTAACACAAATATAAGCCTCATTATCGCCCAAGTAACTTGCACAAGCGAGACAAACCTTTGGAAAAAATAAGTTTAACAAGTTTTTTATCATTTCATCGATAAAAATAAAATAACCTTAACATAAAATTATACTTTCGCATGGTAAAATAACAAATTAATAATGATAGTTAACCCTCAATTTTTTAACTACAGATTAATTATTGGTTCATTAATAGCAACTATTACGGTTTTATGTGTTTTTGGCTTTACAAGTTACCAATCCATTAGAGCTCATCAACAATTTTTAGAACAAGAAAAATACTTAATGGAGAATGAATTATCTCAAATGATTTTGAGATATGACAACACGCTTACCTCTAATAATCTTTTGTCTTCACAACTCGAAGACGCCAAAAGAGAAACACTAGTAGCTTTGGATTCTCTAAAGCTTATGCATGTGGATTTATCAGTGATTTCGAAGTTCAAGAACCAAGTTATTAATCTTAAAGAAAAAAACAATCTATTGTTCTTTACTATAGACTCTTTAAAAGCTATTAACCATAACCTCCAAAAGGAAAAACTACTAGCTTACAACGAGTTACAAAAAGAGCGACTTACCAATAAAAAGCTTTCCGAAGAAAATTTTATTTTAAACAAAAAGCTAGAAGAAGGGGCTATTCTAACTGCAAATTCCTTTAAAGCAAAAGCAGTTAAAAACTTTTTAGGAAAAACCATAATTACTCGAAAAGCTAGTAGTGCCAACCAAATAGACGTAAGTTTTACTTTGGCTGAAAATGCATTAGCTGAAAATGGAGATAAAGAATTATATGTTCAAATAGTAAACCCAAAAAACAATGTAGTAGCTGATAAAGGCTCAATTGATTTTGGAAATTCGCTATTAATCTACAGTCTTAAAGAAGTGGTTAATTACCAAAATAATGATATGGATGTCACACTGTCAATAGACACTGATAATGACGATCAACCTTTAACAAAAGGCACCTATCACATTAATGTGTTT
This sequence comes from Meridianimaribacter flavus, assembly GCF_004366715.1. GTDB lineage: Bacteria > Bacteroidota > Bacteroidia > Flavobacteriales > Flavobacteriaceae > Gaetbulibacter_B > Gaetbulibacter_B jejuensis. The sequence continues at coordinate 428,177 of NZ_SOQZ01000001.1, read as the reverse complement.
CACAAAAATCATCATTTAGGTTCAACCAAAATAGAGCTTAATTAACTAACTAATTTTATTTTTTGAAAAACCGTTCCGTTAGTTGGTGCGGTTTTTTATTTTTGCACCATGGCAAACAACGACGATCAATTTAAAAAGGTTATATCACACGCAAAGGAGTATGGATACGTATTCCAAAGTAGTGAAATATACGACGGTTTAAGTGCTGTATATGATTATGCACAAAATGGAGCCGAACTCAAAAAAAACATACGTGACTATTGGTGGAAAGCCATGGTACAAATGCACGATAATATTGTAGGTATTGATGCTGCAATATTTATGCATCCAACTACTTGGAAAGCCTCTGGACACGTCGATGCTTTTAACGACCCATTAATTGACAACAAAGACTCTAAAAAGCGCTACAGAGCTGATGTGCTTGTTGAAGACTACTGTGCCAAAATTGAAACTAAAATAGATAAAGAAGTTGCTAAAGCAGAAAAACGTTTTGGTGACGCATTTAATAAACAAGAATTTATTACCACCAATCAGCGTGTTTTAGGGTATCAAGAAAAAATTGATACTATCTTATCGCGTCTTGCAAAATCTTTAGAAAATGAAGATTTAGCTGATGTAAAAGCGTTGATAGAAGAGTTGGAAATTGCCGACCCACTTACAGGAAGTCGTAACTGGACAGATGTAAAGCAATTTAACCTTATGTTTGGTACCAAACTAGGTGCTTCTGCTGAAAGTGCAATGGATTTGTACTTGCGACCTGAAACAGCTCAAGGTATTTTTGTAAACTTTCTAAACGTTCAAAAAACAGGACGTATGAAAATTCCTTTTGGAATTGCCCAAACAGGAAAAGCATTTAGAAACGAAATTGTTGCAAGACAATTTATTTTTAGAATGCGTGAGTTTGAACAAATGGAAATGCAATTTTTCATAAAACCAGGAACTCAAAAAGAATGGTTCGACTATTGGAAAGACACACGCTTAAAATGGCATAAATCTTTAGGTTTAGGCGAAGACAACTATCGTTTCCATGATCATGAAAAATTAGCACACTACGCTGATGCTGCTACTGATATTGAATTTAAATTCCCATTCGGATTTAAAGAACTAGAAGGCATCCACTCGCGTACAGATTTTGATTTAAAACAACACGAAGAATACTCTGGTAAAAAGCTACAGTATTTTGACCACGAAGAAGGTAAAAGCTACGTGCCTTATGTTCTAGAAACGTCTATTGGACTTGACAGAATGTTCTTAGCAGTGTTTTCAAACGCATTAGTAGAAGAAGAATTAGAAGATGGTTCTAAACGCGATGTGTTGAAACTTCCTGCTGTTTTAGCACCTACAAAAGCTGCTATACTACCATTAGTAAGAAAAGATGAAGCTTTAACAAATATGGCTAAGGCTATTGTTGATGACTTAAAATGGGACTTCAACGTATTTTATGATGAAAAGGATGCTGTAGGTAAACGTTACAGAAGACAAGATGCTGCAGGTACGCCATTTTGTATTACTGTAGATGGAGAAAGTTTAGAAGACAACACAGTTACAATTCGTCATAGAGACACTATGGAGCAAAAGCGCGTTAAGGTTTCTGAGTTAAGAGACATTATCAAAAAAGAAGTTGATGTTCGTGAGTGGTTAATGAAAATGTAATTTATCACTACAAAAAACTAACATACCTCAATAAAAAAATCCCAAGTACACTCTTGGGATTTTTTTATAGCATTTTGTGTAGATTAAAATCTGTAACCAAAATTAACTCCAAACCTTAATTCGATATTTTCTAAATAATCAGTATCAAAATTTCCTAGGTTTCTTGCAATATCACCATAAAGTGTTAGAGTAAATTTATTACTAAACATCCATTTATGTCCAATTCCAAAGCCTGCTGAAAACCCATCAACATCATAGGTGTATTCTTCTTCAATTGATGTTTCATTTTCATAGTCATAGTAATAATATTCTTCAACAGTAATTTCTCCTGTTCTAACTTTTAATTGAGGGTAAAAGAAAAAACCTGCATGCTCTTTTTCTTTAGAAAAGTAAATTAAATAAGCAGCCTTAAAACTTAATGCATTGCTTTTTTCAATATATCCTGCATCATAATAACCATAGGTATCAAAAAAGTTAGCACTAATTAATAATGATTGATTTTTGTCGAACAAACGCTCGTAATTTACATTTAAAGTTCCTGCAACTACTAAATCTAATAGGTTTGTTGAAATTTCAGATTTTTTTGGTGCTTCATCTGTTAATTCTTGAGCATTTACAGCAAAGACAGATAATAATAAAGCTACATGCAAAATTGTTTTTTTCATAAAGAATAGATAAAAATTAATACTATAAAGATGCAATAGTAGTGAAAACGTTGCGTGAGAATTCACTTATTTTTTAAAAATAAGCCTTTAACTGTACTGTTCCTGTATGAATGGTCTTGGAGGTTTCGGTTTTTCTTCCAAAGTAATTTAAATTCAAATCTAAAAACTTAGTCAATTTCTTTTGAGCCAGTAAACTCCAAGTAAAGTTTTTTCCTGGTTGTAAGCCTTCTAGCATTTGATAGCTTACAGGTGTGTTGGCATTACCCTCAAAGGTGTTTTGAAACAAATTGACTTCACCTGTAAGTGAAATTTTTTGCGCGTTATTGTACGTAAAAGAAATTCCATAATTGTTTTGAAGTAAGGTTTCCATATTACCAATAGTATTGTCTTTTGAAGTGTATTGGTAAAACACATCAAAACTTGCATTTTCATTGAATAAATATGACAACTTTGGGTTAAACCTTACTTCGTCAATCGTATAATTTCTTGAGCTGTAATTTTCACTTTCGCTCTCATTGACATCAATAGCCGAAGTCATGTTAAGCAACCAGCTTTTCCCGAATTTATGATTAAAATTAAACTGATGACTCTTTAATTTATTTTGTTGAAATCCTATTGAAAGTACTGTTCTATTACTGTTGGACAAGAATGTGTAAGATGTTGTAAAACGTTGTTTTCCTCTATTAAAAAACAACACATTTCTTATACTTTTATTAACTGCCAATTGGTTGTTTTCATCTTCTTCAAAAGGATTTAAATTAAAGTCATTGCCTTCTTTTCTCAACTTTCGGTCAATTAAAAATGCGGTTTGATTATAAAAATGAGACCAGAACTTTTTGGATTTATTTTCGGAAACTGACCATTGCTGCGGATTTAAGGTTATAGTTTGACTCAACCTATTTTGATGTGTTTTTATAAATACCTGATTAGGCAATAACACGCGTATATAATTTCCTTCATCTTGAAATTGAGCCACTTCAAACTCGTTGAGCTCTTGTATACCATCTTCGTTATAATCAATCCAAGTATAGCTACCTTGTCCTGCTTCAACTTCAACATAAGTAAAATCTTGTTGTGGTAATGTTCCTGAATTGGTCTCAAAAATTGTATTCCACTGTACTAAATTATTAAACAAGTTTTGATTGTAGTTTACTCTAGAGTTTAAGGACTGCTCATCTTCAGCAGCTTCATCTTCCCATTTTAATTTTCGGTAATTAACATAAACTCCTAAATTGGTATTATCATTTTGTATCAACTTTGACTTAATATAATACGTGTTTGAACTGTTTACACGCTTAAGTCCTTCAACCCTTAAACTGTCATTAACCCTGTGTTTATAACCCAATTCAACAAACACATTTGTACTATCACCAATACCTGTAAACACTTCGTAAGACGTAAAACGCTGACTTAAATTAGTGAAATTACCTGATAGTTTTTCGCGTTGCTTGTTCTCTTCTGAAGCTAATTTGGCACCAACCCATTGTTTGTTAAAACCATACACAGCACGATTAAATGACCTAAAAAACCTAGAATCTGAAATTGTGTTATCACTCTTGGTTATGCTTGTATTTGTAAATACATTTAAACCTTTAAAGTTCAAATTAGCCAAAAGGCTGTGACGGTTTCCTGTGAAATTTTCAGAAAACCCTAAATATTCAAACTTATAATTTGCAATTCCTTTTTTAGGATGAAATAATTCTACTCCTGAACTCAACAGGTTTTGATTACCAAGTGGATCTTCGAGGTTCCAATCTCTATTAAATTCGGCATAATACAAACGTTGAATGGTTTTAAAATTCTCCTGGATAATATCTGCATCTACATAAGCATTTAAGTTCCAAAGGCTATCGGTTTGTATCAGTTTTTGGTTCACTTTTAATTTAGCAGCAAACCCATCGTTATTAGCATCATCTAAACCCGAAAATAAATTGAGATCGTTTTTGCTTCCTGCTACTTCAAAATACACATCTGTTTTCTCAGTTGGTTTATATGCTGCATTCAGTACTGCTATCTGCAATTTTGTAGGTGCTATCAACTGCACAACAGGTTCATAATTTCCTTGTAGCACACCGTTTACTGGTGGCACATATTCGTAAATGTTATTAATGGCATTACTATTTATTATAATGTAATTTCCTTCATTATCACCAACTAACGAGAATTTCACATTAAACAATTCGTCATCAGGATTGTTTGAAAACACAAAGGCTTCAACACCATTAATGAGTTCCTTTTTGTACAAAATTCGATTTTCACTGTAATTTTCAGGAACATCAGAAGGCGCAACCATTAAGGATCTGTCATCACCTGCATTGGCCAATATTTGCTTTTGTTCGTTAGATAGGTTTTGCTGTAAGGGTTGATTTTTAGCATCCACTTCGGAATACACCGAAACACCTAACTTAAGTTTTTCGGTTTCATAACTTCCACCTCCATACGCTGTAAAACGTGAAAAATTACGTTCACTAAACTGATAATCGACAGTGATACGCATTTCAGAAGTGATAGGATAGGTTGAGTTGAAAATAATCTCACCAGCATTATAATCTATGATATAGTCTTTGTTTTCTCCACGTTCAACCGGAATTCCATTAACATAAACCGTTTCGCTACCAGAAACAATAAGCACAAACAACTCGTTATTTGGCCCTCTAAGTTTATAAGGACCTTGGTTACCTTCTTGAGCTGTAAACTTGCTGGTTGTAAACTGTCCTCTTACCAAAGCACCTGAGGCAAAAAAATTGGTTTTAGAGTTAGGGTGTTCTAAATCTACATTAACCAGCAATCCTTGTACACGCTTAGTAAAATTGGCAAAATAGCTACTGTTGTTAACCAAATCGATATCTCCTGCTCTAATGTTCCAATTATCACTAAACAACTCAATAAACACTTGATCAAACTCATCTAATCGTTGCGAATATCCACTCTCTTGCAAAGGTATATTTGCATCTTGTATTGATGCTCGCAGCGAGACTTTATCGTTCAATTTACCTGTGATTTGTAAATCCAATTCACTGTTTAATACTGAGTTTTGGTTATTACCAATAGTAACACCTCTAGAGATACTTCCTGAAGTATTTAAACCGTCAAAAGGTGTGAAATTATTTTGTAGTGTGGATTGTTGCAACCTATACAATCGTTGTGTATCATTGGTGTTATTCACAATAATATTATCATCCAACTGAAAATACTTACGAGTCATAAACTCAGGAAAACGCAAGTATTCAATAACAAGCGTATCAGTTTCTAAAGGAGCATTAAAAGTTAAGAGCGCTTTAGAGAAATCGACATTGTACTTAGAGCTATCAATAACCACATTAGTTTTAGTCTTTAACACAAACTTGCTAGAGTTAATGCTTACAGTATCAATTTTTATGGTATCACTTACTGCTACTTTTTTGGTTCTGTAATTAGAGGTCGATTCTTGTGCTAAAGCACAAAAAGACATTAAAACACACACACAAGCAATAGCAATTTTCATCAGTACCTAAAACTCTTTAAACACAAAAATATTTTATAGTTAAAAGCTCCATAAAATTTTAGTGTAAAAGTACAGTATTATTTATTTTAGCTAAAATTCAAAAAAAGATTCAATGAAGATTATTTCCTATAACGTCAATGGTATAAGAGCAGCATTAAATAAAGGGTTTATAGATTGGTTAAAAATTGCAAATCCGGATGTTGTTTGCCTTCAGGAAATAAAAGCTTTAAAAGAGCAATTGGATTTAGATATTTTTGAAGAAGCAGGTTACACTCACAACTATTGGTTTAGTGCTCAAAAAAAAGGCTACAGTGGTGTTGCTATACTTAGCAAGATAAAACCTGATCATGTAGAGTTTGGTACAGGAATAGAGTCTATGGACTTTGAAGGTAGAAACATTAGAGCCGATTTTAATGGTGTTTCAGTAATGAGTATGTATTTACCTTCAGGAACCAATGATGATAGGTTAGCCCATAAATTTGAATACATGAACATGATTCATGAGTATTTAAATGAATTACGCGAAGCCTTCCCTAACCTTGTAGTGTGTGGTGATTATAATATTTGCCATGAAGAAATTGACATTCACAATCCTAAAATGAAAGGCGTTTCAGGATTTTTGCCCGAAGAACGCGAATGGTTAGGCAATTTTATCAATAGTGGTTTTATAGATTCTTTCAGACATTTACATCCTGGAAAACAAGAATATACTTGGTGGAGTTATAGAGCCAATGCAAGAGCCAACAACAAAGGTTGGCGACTAGATTATGCTATGGTAACCGAACCTTTACAAGAAAACATAAAACGAAGCGTTATACTATCTGACGCTGTTCATAGTGACCATTGTCCTATTTTATTAGAAATTGAAACCCAAAACAATTAAAACTTAATTATATGCTTAAAAAATTGTCGTTAATAGCACTTACACTAACCTTAACAACATCATGTGTATCTAAAAAAATCTATACTGATTTAGAAAACAAATATGCCGATTTAAAAAAGGAAAACAGAGCGTTATCCAGTGAGAACAAAAGTTTGTCTGATGCTTTAAACAAAGCTCAAAACGATTTGGCAAAACTTAAAAAAGATTACGACGCAACTGTTGCTCAGCGTGATAAATTGCAAACCGATTATGACGCTACAAAAACCAATCTCGACAACTTAAAAGAATCTTATGATGCATTAGAGAAAAACAGCTCTTCAGCTATTGCAGCAAACTCTAAAAAGAATAGAGAATTGTTAGCGCAATTAGAAGCTAAAGAACAAGCTCTTGCTGCCGAAAACGAGCGTTTAGAGAAATTGAAAAAAGAACTGGAAAGTAGATCGCAACGTGTAGCTGAACTTGAAAACGTGATTGCCTCTAAAGATGCTGCCATGACACGCTTAAAAGACGCTATTTCAAAAGCGTTAACCAACTTTGAAGGTAAAGGCTTAACTGTTGAGCAACGCGACGGAAAAGTATATGTATCTATGGAAAACAAGCTGTTGTTTCAATCAGGTAGTTGGGCTGTTGGTGCTAACGGACGAGAAGCTGTAAAACAACTTGGTAGCGTTTTAGCTGAGAACCCTGAAATTGCTATCCTTATTGAAGGACATACTGATAATGTTCCATATACAGGTAGTGGTCAACTTAGTGGTAACTGGGACTTATCAACAAAACGAGCAACTGCTATCGTTACTATTTTAAGAGAAAACCCTTCAATAAACCCTGAAAATTTAACTGCTGCAGGACGTGGAGAGTTTGCACCTGTTGCAAGCAATGATACTGCAGAAGGAAAAGCGAAGAACAGAAGAATTGAAGTAATTTTAACACCAAAGTTAGACGAGATTTCTAAGTTATTGAATGACATTTAATCGACATTCCTGCGAAAGCAGGAATCCTTTATCAGAAAAAAGTTTTAATTAGATGCTGAATCAAGTTCAGCATGACAAGAAAAGCAAAATGAAATACACTACACTCCCAAATACTGATATAAAAGTGAGCAAACTATGTTTGGGCACAATGACTTGGGGAAATCAAAACACCCAAGACGAAGGCTTTGCACAAATGGATATGGCTTTAGACCATGGCATAAACTTTTTTGATACTGCCGAATTATATCCTGTACCAGCAACACCTGAACGTTATGCGCACACCGAAATAATTATAGGAAACTGGTTTGAAAAAATTGGTAATAGAGACAAGGTTATTTTAGCAAGTAAAATTGCTGGACCTGGAGATTACACAGCACATATAAGAACTAATGGGTTTAGCAAAAACGCACTGCATGAAGCGGTTGAAAATAGTTTAAAACGATTAAAGACCGACTATATTGATTTGTTTCAACTGCATTGGCCAGAGCGTCATACAAACACCTTTGGAATAAGAGATTATAAACACAATTCTGCTGATGCGTGGAGTGATAATTTCCATGAGGTTTTAGAAACTTTAGACGATATTATCAAGTCTGGAAAAGTTAGACATGCTGGTATTTCAAACGAAAAAGCTTGGGGAACTATGCGTTATTTAGAAGCCTCTAAAACTCATGATTTACCACGAATGATTACCATACAAAATGCGTATTCACTATTAAACAGAACCTTTGAAGGTGACTTAGCTGAAATTTCATTACGTGAAAATATTGGGCTTTTAGCTTACTCGCCAATGGCATTTGGTGTATTATCTGGTAAGTACATAAAAGGTCAAGATGACGTAAACGCGCGATTAAACCTCTTTCCAAGATTTGCAAGATACAGTAGCGCACAATCCACCGAAGCTACAAAGCGATATTTAAAAATTGCTGAAGACCACAACATGTCATTAGCTCAAATGGCTTTGGCATTTGTAACACAACGTCCTTTTGTAACCAGTAATATTATTGGAGCAACCAGTACCGAACAGTTACAAGAAAACATTGACAGTATACACATCACATTAACTGATGATATCCTTAAAGAAATAGACCAAGTACATGCTGAAATACCTAATCCAGCTCCTTGACATTTAACAAAGGTTAAAAAACAAAAAACCCCTTTCCACGATAGTGAAAAGGGGTTTTAGATATTATTTGATTTCCTTACCATTTTTGTCAAAAAAATGATATTCAAGATATGTGTAAGCATCTCTAGGTAACACTTTTACCCATTTTTTATGTTCCATAAACCATTTTGTCCTAATGGATGGAAAACCTTTAGTTAAAAAGGCTGCTATAAAAGGATGTGTGTTTAAAGTCACCTTTTTATAGTCTTTATTGAAAATCCTTTCAAGGTCTTGTGTAATTTTATTCACAATTTTAATTGGTGCTTCAATTTCGTCACCATTATTACCATTAGGGTTTTCTTCTTTTGTTTTAATATTCCTTTCCGGACGTACACGCTGTCTGGTAATTTGTACTAGCCCAAACTTGCTCGGAGGTAATATCTTATGTTTTGCTTTATCATCTTTCATTTCTTCGCGAAGATGATTGTACAGTGTTTTTCGGTTTTCTGCTTTGTTCATGTCAATAAAATCAACTACAATAATTCCTCCCATATCGCGTAAACGCAATTGTCGAGCAATTTCAGATGCTGATATCATATTAACTTCAAGAGCAGTGTCTTCTTGGTTTTTTTCTTTGTTAGATCGATTTCCACTGTTTACATCAATAACATGTAGTGCTTCGGTATGTTCAATAACCAAGTAGGCACCTTTTGCCATTGATACTGTGCGTCCAAAAGATGTTTTTATTTGACGTTCTATACCAAATTTTTCAAAAACTGGTACGCCATTTTTGTACATCTTTACAATAGACTCTTTTTTTGGTGCAATTTCTTGCACATAATCTTTTATTTGTACGTACAACTCTTCATCATCCACAACAATACTAGAAAATGAATCATTAAATATATCTCTTAAAATAGAAGAGGCTTTGTTCATTTCTCCAAGTACTTTGCTTGGGTGATGTGCTTTGTTAAGTTTTTTACACATTGCTTTCCACCTAGATAGTAAGTTTTGTAAATCTCTATCTAGCTCTGCAACTTTTTGTCCTTCAGCTACAGTACGAACTATAACTCCAAAACCTTTAGGTGTTATACTTTTTACCAATCGTTTTAAACGATCTTTTTCTTCTTTCGATTCAATTTTTTGAGAAATTGAAATTCTATCAGAAAATGGTACTAAAACAATATAACGACCAGCTATGGACAACTCACTACTAATGCGAGGTCCTTTGGTTGAAATTGGTTCTTTTACAATTTGTACTAATATTGATTGATTGGACTTTAAAGCGTTAGTAACGCTTCCGTTTTTATCAATATCTTTTTCAAACTGAAAGTTTTTGAGTAAAAAATCTGTGTGTTTTCCTGTGCTTACACGTTTTACGAATTTTAAAAGTGAAGGTAATTTTGGTCCTAAATCATGATAATGCAAAAATGCATCTTTTTCATAACCTACATTAACAAATGCAGCATTTAAACCAGGAACAACTTTACGTATTTTGGCTATAAACACATCACCAACCGAGAAGTTGTTATCCTCTTCATCTTTATGTAATTCAATAAGTTTTCCATCTTTTAATAAGGCAAAATCAACAATATCTGAACTCGATCTTATAATCAATTCATTCTCCATATTGTAAATTTAAATCCACCATGGTCATAAATGACCACGATAGATGGATTGTACTTTATTTTTTGACACAGGATGTTAAATCCGTTAAACCCATATTTTACGAAGGTAAACGTAAAGTATTATGGATTTTATATCAAAGAACGTTAGTTTTAAAAAATTGAAAAAGTAGCTTAAAAACTACTTTTTCAACTTTATTTCTTTTTGTGTCGATTAGCGCGACGTCTTTTTTTACGCTTGTGCGTAGCTACCTTGTGTCTTTTTCTTTTTTTACCACTTGGCATAAATTGTTGTCTTTTTTAATTAATATTTATTTTATAATGTCTTAGTTAACTTCAACATTTGTCTTTACACCTTCTACAAATACTTTAGCAGGCTTAAATGCTGGTATGTTGTGAGCAGGAATTTTAATTGTTGTATTCTTAGAAATGTTTCTTCCTGTTTTTTCTGCTCTTGTTTTGATAATAAAACTTCCAAAACCTCTTAGGTAAACATTGTCACCACCTTCTAATGAGGTTTTTACTTCTTCCATGAATGTCTCTACTGTTGCTTGTACATCTCCTTTTTCAATTCCTAACTTGTCAGAAATTCTAGCTACTATATCAGCTTTAGTCATAGTTATTTAATTTTTGGGTTACTATTAATTATAAGGGATGCAAATATAGGAATTTTAATTTCAATATTTCAAGCCTAATTAATTAAAATTTAACGTTGTAAAGATTTATTTTTGTCAATATTTAGAAATTTAAATGAATTTTAAAGAAATTTTAACTATTTGGTATTCAGTAAATAAGCGCGAACTTCCATGGCGAAAAACCAAAAACCCATATTACATTTGGTTATCGGAAATAATTTTGCAACAAACCCAAATTAAGCAAGGTTTACCATATTATGAAGCTTTTGTTACTAATTTTCCTACTATTTTCGACTTAGCTAATGCCAGTGAAGAAGAGGTTTTAAAACTATGGCAAGGTTTAGGTTACTACTCTAGAGCCAGAAACCTCCATTTCACTGCAAAATATATTGTAAACGAACTAAATGGGATTTTCCCTAACACATACAAGGAGCTACTTAAATTAAAAGGTATAGGAGATTATACTGCAAGTGCGATAGCTTCAATTTGTTTTAATGAACCTACTGCTGTTGTAGATGGTAACGTATATCGGTTTTTATCTAGACACTATGGTATTGGGACTCCAATAAACACTACCGAAGGCTTTAAAACTTTTAAGGCTTTGGCAACAGAGCTTATTGACACCAATAATCCTGCTGATTTTAACCAAGCCATAATGGAGTTTGGTGCTACACAATGTAAGCCTAAAAACCCTGAGTGTACTAGTTGTCCTTTTAACTCTAGTTGTGAAGCTTTAAAAAACGATACTATTTCTAAACTACCTGTTAAACTCAAGAAAACTAAAGTGAGTAAAAAACACTTTAACTTTTTGGTGTGTATCTCTTCTGATAAAAAAACTGTATTCAATAAACGAACAGGTAAAGGAATATGGAAAAACCTTTATCAATTTCCGTTAGTTGAAACTAAATCTAGTTTAAGTGTTGACGATTTTAAAACACATCCTTTGGTTAAAGATTTTTTTAGTGGTCAACGTTATGACTTTACATTATATAATGAGACTGAAATTACACATAAACTATCGCATCAACATTTACATACTAAATTTTGGATTATTGAAGTTGACACCTTGCCTAAAGAAGGAATTTATATTACTGAGTTACACAATTATCCTACTCCAGTTTTAATAAGTAACTTTTTAAACGATTTTAATTTTCCTGTTTAGTAAAGACTCATATTTTTTTATTACTTTTAAAAAAGTCATTTTAAAATGGCTAATTTTGCTAACTTAAATTTTAATTTTAATTATGTCTGGAACCTTAAATAAAGTAATGCTCATTGGGCATTTGGGAGATGAAGTAAAACTGCATTATTTTGAAGGTGGAAACTGTGTTGGTCGTTTTCCTTTGGCTACTAACGAAACCTACACCAACAAGCAAACTAACGAAAGGGTTACTAATACTGAATGGCATAATATAGTAGTTAGAAATAAAGCTGCTGAAATTTGCGAAAAATATTTAACCAAAGGTGATAGAATTTATGTTGAGGGTCGTATAAAAACTAGAAAGTGGCAAGACGATAAAGGCATGGACAGGTATTCAACCGAAATACAATGTACAGACTTTACGTTTTTAACTACTAAAAGCGAATCTCAACAAAACAGCCCTACACCTCAACCACAAAAACCACAACCAACTGCCAATAGTAGTTCTGAACCAATGGTTGATGATAATGATGATTTACCATTTTAATTATGTTTAACCAAATTTTTTAGAATTGGACCCTGAACCCTCGAGTTTAATAATAACATTAATTTCAGTAAACCTTCCGTTAATTTCGGGAATTATTCTGCTTGTAGTTTTGCTAACTTGCTCTGCACTTATCTCTGGAGCCGAAGTTGCTTTTTTTTCTTTAACACGATCTGATATTGATACAGGTTTAGACGAAAAACCTAACACTTTCAATATAATTTCTAACCTTTTGGAACGCCCAAAAAAACTTTTGGCAACCATACTTGTTGCTAACAATTTTATAAACATTGGTATTGTAATCTTGTTTGCTTATTTAGGAGAAAGCTTATTTCATAGCATACAAGTCCCTTGGGTACGTTTTTTATTAGAAGTGGTGGTTATTACCTTTTTAATTTTACTATTTGGTGAAATTCTTCCTAAAATTTATGCGAGTAGAAATAGGGTAAAGTTTTCATCTTTTATGGCTGTTCCTTTGCGCTTTTTAGATGTTGTTTTTACACCTGTGAGTATGCCTATGCGTTTTATTACCATTACTATTCAAAATAGGCTTGGAAAACAAAAGTCCAACATTAGTGTAGACCAGCTCTCACAAGCTCTAGAACTCACTAGCGAACAAGACACCACTACCGAAGAACATAAAATATTACAAGGAATCGTTTCTTTTGGAAACACCGACACCAAACAAGTTATGCGACCAAGAATGGATATTTTCGCGCTTAATTCTGAACAGAAATACTCCGAAATTATTCCTGAAATTGTAAAAAATGGATATTCTAGAATTCCTGTTTACAAAGAAAGCATAGATACTGTTGTAGGTATTTTATATGTAAAAGATTTATTGCCATATATTGACCGAAAGCAGTTTGATTGGACCAGTTTGCTACGCGAACCATTTTTTGTTCCTGAGAATAAAAAACTAGATGATTTAATGGTTGAATTTCAAACTAAAAAAGTACATCTTGCAGTTGTGGTTGATGAGTATGGAGGCACATCAGGGTTGGTCTCTTTAGAAGATGTTATTGAAGAAATAGTTGGAGATATTAGTGATGAGTTTGACGATGAAGACCTTATTTACACTATAATTGATGATAAAAACTTTTTGTTTGAAGGTAAAACACCTTTAAAGGATTTTTATAGAATTATCTCATTAGAAGACGACTCAGACTTTGAAGAGTTTAAAGGAGAAGCTGAAACCGTTGCAGGCTTTGTCCTAGAGATTTCTGGTATATTTCCAAGAGTGAGAAGTAAAATAAATTTCAAAAACTACGTTTTCACTATTGAAGCTCTTGACAAAAAGAGAATAAAACAAGTAAAGTTTACAATATTAGATTAATGAAGAAGCTCATTTTACCTGTCTTAGCAAGTTTATGTATGTCTTGTGGCGACGATCCAGTACCAAAACCTAATGGTTATCTTCGTTTAGATTATCCTGCTGCTGAGTATAAGCGCACAAACACTATTCTTCCGTTTTCATTTGAAAAAAATACACTTTCTGATAGTATTTCTTCAATTAAAATTGACGAGAATAGAAATGCTTATGGTATTGATATAAACTATCCTTCAATGAAAGGAACTATCTATCTTACCTATAAAAAAGTTACCGAAGACAACTTAAACAATTTACTAAGAGATGCTCAAAGTTTAACTCTAAAACATGTTAGTAAAGCTGATGAAATCGTTGAACAGCCTTATGAGAATGAAAAGCAAAGCGTTTTTGGAATGTTTTACGAAGTTGGTGGTAATGCTGCATCGCAATCTCAGTTTTATGTTACTGATAGCATTAATCACTTTTTAACAGGGTCACTTTACTTTTATGCAAAACCTAATTACGACTCCATTTATCCTGCTGCTGTGTATTTAAAAAACGACATTAAGCACATAATGGAAACCATAAAATGGAGGCAATAAAATAAAAAAAACCGCTGAAGTATTTCAGCGGTTTTTTTATATAGTGATATCTGTTATTATTCGTTCAATATCCACTCACCACCTTCTTTGATAAGGCTTAAAGATTCAACTGCACCACTACCAACATATACATCATAGCTTAATACATATTTTTGACCTTCTTCAGCAGTAGGAGCAATAACATTAGCTAATAAATCTGTTAATACAGTAAACATCATTTCATCACTCCAGCTAGTTCCACCACCAGTTCTGTTAAAGTTACCAAATGATGCTAAGTTACCTGCGGCAGCTTCAAACCCTTCTACTTCAGCATAATTTGTTGCTACGTAAGAGTAATCAGTTCCTGTTAATGTGTATTGAATTGTGTTATCAGGTAGCCACTCAGTACCATCATGTCCAAACTGTAAAGTTGTTTCGATAGTAGACTCGTGACCTGTCCAAACACCGTCAGTTACAGTGTAAAGGTTTCCTCTAATTTGCGCTCCAGTAGAACTAGAGAAATAGTCATAAATAATAAACATTTCTTCATCTTCTTGACCGTAAGGGAAAGTGATTTCCATAAACGCTGGCAAGTAGTTGTTTGGTGATACAGAACTACTAAAGTTATCGTACTGACCTGGTTGACCAGAACCTTCTCCCATTGCATCAAAATCATCAGAACTTAAATAGTATACACCTTCAACAGCTACCCAAGTACCTCCAGAATACATAAAGTATTCTCCTTTAGAGTTAGTGTCTCCTGTTGCACCAAGAGTTTTAATTTTTAAACTTGCAATTCTCCATCTAGCAGCATCACTATCAGTTGACTCATATCTAAACGCAACGTTAATTGTTTCTCCATCATAAGCTGAAAAATCATAATCTTCAGAAGAAGCCATATCTCCTGTTGCTGGGTTAGCTAAAGTAATTTCATCCCAAGTTGCAGTTAAAACATCATCAGTATAATCAGTTGAAACTAAGATCTTGATTAAAGATGTATCTCCAGCGAAATCTAACTCTTGAGTAATTTGGAATTTCAAATCACTTTCTCCTGATAAATCAATTGAAGGCGATACTAACCACTCTTCATTAGCTATTTGAGTTCCAAAATATCCGTTACCTTGAACATATCCTGATTGAGAAGTCCAAACATCATCAGCTCCTGATTCTTCAGCAACAGTCCATCCTTCCATGCTTCCTGCAAAGTTGTAAGCTACTAAGTCAGCTAAACCTACTTCAGGAGTTTCCGTATATTGGTCGTATTTAGCTAAAACTATTTGTCCTTCAGTTGGACTAGCTATTTGAGCATCTAATATTGCAGGAATTTCGTTAGTAGCATTTACATTAGGATAGAAACCAAAAGCATCACTACCTGTTGTAGCATAATCAGAATTTGTGAATTCATAAATATCAGCTCCAGTAAAATCACTTACACCTTCAGCATTTCCAACATAAAGGTTGTACCCTACTACTACTGATGAACCATCTCCCCAAAATGGGTATAATCCTGCAAGGAAATCTGGTAACAATTCTCTAGCTTGGTCTTCAGAGTCGAAGCTACCAAAACCTAGTTCAAGATCTTCGTAATCATCATCTGTTAATGTGTATTCTGCATTTCCAACAACTGGGTTGTCAATTGCATCTATCTCATTATTGATGTCTTCCATAGGATTACATCCTACAAAGATGATTCCTACAATTGTTAATAAATAAACTATTCTTTTCATTGTTCTATTTTTTTAAAATTTAAGTTTTGCGCCTACACTAAATGTTCTTCCAAATCCGTAATAAACAAGTGCTGTTTGAGCATTAGAACCTGTTCCGTCTAAAGCATCAGCAATGTATTCAGTATCAAATACGTTGTTTATTCTCGCTGTTAAAGAAGCATCGAACTCTCCAAAAGAGAAACCGTGAGTTAATGCAGCATCAAAAACACCATACGCTGGAACTTCCCATGGATCTGGAGCACCTTCAGTACCTCTATCACTTGGGTCAAAATCAGCATATAAACGATCAAAATAATTATAATCTACTATTAATCTAGTATCAGCACCAAATTTATAGTTAATACCTAAAGCTAAAGTAGTTTGAGCAGCATCTCCTACAGGAGTATCTTCGATATATAAGTCTACTGTATCAACCACTTCTTGCTCTTCATTTAAGATTTGAACACCTGTTACATCTTCTTCCCATCTCCAGTCTCCTAAAGACGCCATACCAGTGATATCTAATCTATCAGTAGCTCTATATACAAAGTCTACTTCAATACCTTGGTGAACAGCGTTAATTCCTAAAATATTAGCAAACCCTGTTTCGTCTTCATTTAATTGGAAACCGATTGTCTCTGTTCTATCTCTCCAAGCTGTTCTGTATAAGTTAACATTTGCAGATAACTTATCACTTCTATATCCATATCCTAACTCAAAACTTAGAATTTTTTGGTTTTCAGCATCCTCATTAATTTCCTCATTGTTAAAGTTAGGGAATACAGCGTCAAAATCGGCAGCTTTTTCAAAGTATCCTAAGTTAACAAATACGTTGTGGTTATCAGTAAGTCTATAGTTAGCACCTCCTTTTGCTCCAAAACCGAAGAAGTTGTAACGATCAGTCTCTCTTAATGGATCGTCTGGAGTGTATAAGAAGTAATCTTTTCTTTTGTAAGAAGTGTTAGACGCGTTTAATGCAATAAATGTGTTGAATTTTTCATTAACGTCATACTCTAACTGAGCAAAAGCTCCAACCCAACCTACAAGACCATCGTTATAGTAA
This sequence comes from Meridianimaribacter flavus, assembly GCF_004366715.1. Taxonomy (GTDB): domain Bacteria; phylum Bacteroidota; class Bacteroidia; order Flavobacteriales; family Flavobacteriaceae; genus Gaetbulibacter_B; species Gaetbulibacter_B jejuensis. The sequence continues at coordinate 410,812 of NZ_SOQZ01000001.1, read as the reverse complement.
GAAATTTTATCACCTACTCTAGCAATTCCTGTTGGGTTGTTTACGTTATCTTCGTTGATAATGAATTGACCTCCTAATAAATCAGTTACTTCTCTAAAGTGAATACCTTTATAATTTCTAAAGTCTAAACCTCCTAAAAGTACTAAATCATCGTTAAGGTTAGTTTTTAATGTAGAAATAACTCCAAACCAGTTGTGGTCATTACGAGAAGCTCTTAATGCTGCAGTTGAACCGTTAGCTCCAAGAGCAATGTTTTCGTCAATTATTCTGTCGAAATCTAAAGGACCAAACTCTCCTATTCGATAGTCATCACTAGTAAATTTAGATCTACCATCTCCAGCAACTTCACCATCGCTACCAAGAGTTCCTCCTCCTCCACCAGAGCCAAAAGAAACGTAAGCTGCAGTAGAAAGACTAGTGTTATCATTTATATCCCAATAGTGGTTTAAAGATATTTGTGGTTTGTGGTAAAAGTTATCTTCTATAAAAGCAACTTCTCCATTTTTGTAACCCCAATCAGAGTTATATTTTTTACCTCTTTCGCTATCTCTATAAGTTGCAATTGTATGACGGTTTTGTCTTTGACCGTGACGTTGTTTAGCTCCAAAAGCTGTGAAAGACAATTTGTGCGCGTCATTAATTTGCTTAGATAAGTTAACAAAGTAAGAAACTGCATTAAATTGAGTTCCATCTACATATCCTTCACCATCTGTTTTAGAAGCAGAAACTGTTGCAGCAAAACCGTTATCCATTAAACCAGTAGAATAAGTCACTCCAAATTTCTTGTAACCATCGTTACCTAAAGTTGTGTAAAAATTTCCACCAGCTTCAACATCAGTAGTTTTAGTTAAAATGTTGATAGTTCCACCAACAGAAGGCACAGCTACTCTTGCAGCTCCTAAACCTCTTTGTACTTGCATTGAGCTTGTAACATCAGATAAACCTGCCCAGTTACTCCAGTATACTTGACCATTCTCCATATCGTTTACTGGTACACCATTAATCATTACAGCTACGTTTTCAGACGTAAACCCACGTAAGTTAATACGACCGTCACCAAATCCACCACCAGACTTAGTTGCATATACACCTGGAGTAGATTTTAATACTTCAGGAAATTCTTGAGTTCCTAATTTTAACTCAATGTCAGCAGCCTTAACAGTAGATACAGCAACAGGTGTTTTTCTGTCTACTGCTACTGAAGCAATAATTTGTACTTCTTGTAAACCTACTTCGCTAGATTGTAAAATGATTTCACCTAAATCTTGATTACCATTAAAAGCAATAGTCTTTGTTGTGTAACCAACATAAGTAATAGTAATCTCACCCGAAGATGCTTTAGTTGTAATTGAAAATTCTCCATCAAAGTTTGTTGTTGTTCCGTTTGATGTTCCTTTCTCAATAACATTTGCTCCAGGTAATGGTTCATTCATGTCTGAACCAATAACTTTACCTGTAATAGTGCTTTGTGAAAAAGCAATTGTCGTAAAAAGCATTAGTACGACAATCGATAAAAATTGAGTAATTTTTTTCATACTGAATTATTAAAAAATTTGAATTAGTTTTTTGGCAAAATTACGCATTAAAGGAAATAATATATTACCTAAATGTTAAGAATTAAACCGATAGAAGTTACCTATAATATTGAGGTTATCAGTTATTAACGCCTTTAAACTATCAAGAACTTTTTAACAATTTTTATGTTAAATTTTTGTAGAATTTTAAAAGGTTAAGCGTAGATGCATCGTGTTTATTAACAATTTCTTTTTCGTCAATGTCTTTTAAAATTGCATTTGCCAGTTGCTTACCAAGCTCTACACCAAACTGATCGTAGCTAAAAATGTTCCAAATTACACCTTGAACGAATATTTTATGCTCGTATAATGAAATTAGCTTTCCTAAGCTTTCAGGTGTTAATTGGTTTATTAAAATTGTAGTTGTAGGCTTGTTACCTTCAAATATTTTAAAAGGCACTAATTTTTCAGGAGCACCTTCAGCAATTACTTGTTCTTTTGATTTACCATTTAACAAGGCTTCAGTTTGCGCAATAAAGTTAGATATTAACTTATCTTGATGGTCTTGATTACCGTGTAAAGATTCAGCAAAACCTATAAATTCTGCAGGAATTATTTTTGTACCTTGATGTATTAATTGAAAAAATGCGTGCTGTGAATTAGTTCCTGGTTCTCCCCAAATAATAGTTCCTGTTTGGTAGTTTACAGGTTCTCCGCTTCTGTCAATACTTTTTCCATTACTTTCCATTATACCTTGTTGCAAATAGGTAGCAAACTGGTTTAGGTATTGTGTATAAGGGATAATCGCTTCGGTTTCTACATTAAAAAAGTTATTGTACCACACACTTAGCAAGCCTGCAATTACAGGTATGTTTTTATCAAAGTCTTCAGTCTTGAAATGCTCATCCATTTTATGAGCTCCTTGAAGCAGTTTATCAAAGTTTTCAAAACCAACCGATAAACTAATTGATAGTCCTACAGCACTCCAAAGCGAAAAACGACCACCTACCCAATTCCACATTGGGAAAATATTGTTTTCGTCAATACCAAAAGCTTTTACTTTTTCAATATTTGTAGATACAGCTACAAAATGTTTAGCAACTGCATTATCTGGCGCTTTTTCTAAAAACCATTTTCTAATAGTTGTTGCGTTAGAAAGCGTTTCTTGTGTGGTGAATGTTTTGGACACTATAACAAATAGTGTTGTTTCTGGATTTAAGTTTTTGATAACTTCATTAACATGATCTCCATCTACATTACTTACAAAATGCGTTGTTAAATGATTTTTATAATATGACAAAGAATCGACTACCATTGCAGGACCTAAATCGGAACCACCTATACCAATGTTTACAACATCAGTAAAAGCTTTTCCTGTATATCCTTTTAATTCGGCATTAACAATTTTATTAGTGAAATCTTTAATCTTTTCTTTAACACTATAAATTTCTGGGATAACATTTTCTCCACCTACTAAAACCTCAGCTGTTTTTGGAGCTCTTAAAGCAGTATGAAGTACCGCTCTTCCTTCGGTTTCATTAATGATATCGCCTTCAAAATATTTTGAAATAGCATCTTTTAAATCAACTTCATTAGCTAACTCTAGTAAAAGGTTTAGCGTTTCTTCAGTTATTCTGTTTTTAGAATAGTCTACATAAAAATCTTCCCATTTTATGGTCATTTTATTTGCTCTTTCTGCATCTTGAGCAAACCATTGCTTCATGTGAACATCTTTAACATTGTTAAAATGCTCTTCTAATTTTTTCCAAGATTTTGTAGTTGTAGGGTTGATTGTTTTTAGTGCCATTATATACTTATGATATTATATCGTCCTCTATTGCTAATTCGATTTCAGGTTCTTGTTCTTCAAATAGAATATTATCCAATTGGGTTCTTATTGGTTTTATGTATTCTAAATATCTAACCTTTAAGCTATCAGAAATTGGTTCAGCTTCAGGTAGTTTTTCTCTAAAAGGATCTACTTGTTTTCCGTTTTTCCAAAAACGATAACATACGTGTGGTCCTCCAGTATTACCTGTCATTCCTACCCAACCGATAACGTCGCCTTGCTTTACATAGTCACCTACTTTAACTTTTCGTCTGCTCATGTGCAAGTATTGGGTAGAGTAGGTTGCATTATGCCTAATCTTAACATAATTACCATTTCCTCCTTTTCGTCTAGATTCAGTTACAGTACCATTTGCTGTTGCCATAATTTCAGTACCAACAGGAGCAGCAAAGTCTGTTCCTTTGTGAGGTCTAATTTTATAACCGTAATAGGCTATACGTCTTTTTAAATTATAGCGAGAAGACAATCTACCATACTTAACAGGCATTTTTAAAAAGGCTCTTCTTAGGTTTTTAGCTTCTTCGTTAAAGTAATCTTTAATACCTTTAGTAGAATCTGTTTCAAACTGAAATGCGTAAAAAGGCTCTTTGTTATGCTCAAAAAAAGCAGCTTTAATATTATGCACACCTGCATAAATACTGTCATCAATATACTTATCAGTATAAATTACTTTAAACCTGTCTCCTGGTTGTAAGCGTCTAAAATCAATAGTCCAAGCATATATTTCGTCAGCCATTTTAAATGCTAACCTAGGGCTTAAACCTTGCTCTTCTAAAGCTTCTGAAATATTGCTAGAAATAGTTCCTGTAGCAACTTTTTCGACATACTTTATTGGTTTTCGGCTAGTGTAAGCATGAATGGAATCGTGAAAATTCACAACCACATATTCTTCTTTATTAGGTTGATAAATAAAACACCTAGGCGTTTGTATAGAATCTTTAGCACATAACAAGGTGTAGGGTTTTCCTACCTGTAATTTTGTAATATCAAAAGTGTCTTTGGCTCTTTCGGCAATTTGAAAAATTTTTGGATACCCTAAATTGTTTCTTTCTAAGATAACACCAAAACTATCTCCTGATTTTATGGTATCTCTTTTTACAATATAATCGTTAAGATTAAACCCAAACTCTTTAATTCCTTCAGGCTCAACAAAGGTTTGTAGCGGAACTTCTTCAATTTTTTCTTTTTCATCATCTTTACATGATAAAATTGAAGTGAAAATTAAAAGTGCTATTAATAATTTTTTTGATTGCATTATTTTGATTGATTTTATACGTCCATTCCCCAATTATCCAATTCTTCTTTGGTCCAAAGTTCAGGAAAAAATATACGTCTTTGATATTTTGGGTGCATGTATTTTTTCCAATCGCTTCCTCCAGTAGCTTCGCCATCACCTGTACCGCTTTCAATATAGTGTTTTGCAGCATTGTAATGCGCCATAACCCATGTAACGTTTACAGTGTAATCGTAATGTCTCATTGCCTTAACAAGATCTTCATCTTTTTGATCTTTTTCTGGCAATTCTTTAAAACGCGTCCAAAGGTTTTTGGTGTTATAACTTTCCATAAACCTTAAAAATTCATCTTTGTAGCGTTTTTCAAAATTAACTAAAAGTGTTGATTTTTTACCAGTTTTATAATCTTTACCTGCTGCTTGCCAATACAAATGCTCAAAAGCATGCGTGTAAGGTGTATTTCGATCAATAGAGGATCTAAACCTATAGTCAATTAAATTTATCAATTCGGTTGAAGCAAATTCAACCAATCTGTATTGTGCACTTTGAAAACCACTCGCAGGTGTTAAAGTATATCTAAACTTCATGTACTGCTCTATTTCCATACCTTCTCTCATAATATTGAATGAGGTGGTAAGCATATCAAAATAACGACTTATACGCATTATTTTTCCTTCAAAGAACGTAGCATCTAATTCTTCTTTTTCGGCTACTTGCTGAATTTCCCACAAAATCATTTTAAAGATAAGCTCGTTAATTTGATGATAGGCAATAAACACCATTTCATCTGGTAATGTGGTGCGTTGCGTTTGTAGGCTTAAAAGTGCATCGGTTTGAATATAATCCCAATAAGTAATGGGTTTACTGTACAAAAGACCATATAAATGGTCTTCGGTATCTTGATTTATGGATTTGTACTTCTGTTGAAGTGCTTCTATTATTGTATCGTAATCTTGTTGGTTAGACATGGTATTAATCAAATTGTACTTGAAAGGAGTGCTTTAGTCCTTTAAAAGCTTCTAAGTCTGCTCTTAATGATCCTACAGCTAAATCTGCTTTAATTTTTAATGGTATTTTATTTTCGTCTGCACTTACCCAAAGCGTCAAACTTTCTTGTTCTTTAAACACTCGTCCTGCCATAACGTATGGTCTGAATATAAGTGTTTTTACTTTTCCAAATTCAGTATCTATAGTTTCTCTTCCTAGAAATTTCAATTTAAAATTGAAGTTTTCTTCATCAAAAAACATATTAAGAGAGACCATGTCTCCTTCTTTTATAGATTCGGTTTTATAGTTGTTACGTAAAAAATAAAACGCAGATACCATATCTTGCACATCTTTCTCTGTAGCAATTACTTTTTTGGTATTGTGTTTTTTATTTTCAACGTGAGCTTGCCTTTTTTTATGGTCAAAGTCTATTTCAATATCTTTTGTGTGACCACCTTCATCTATTTTTCTTATAAATTTATATGGAAGTCCTGTTTGTTTATCAAAATAGCTTTCATAGCGATCTTTCACTTTAAAAAACCACTTTATAGCTCCAGTTGTCCATCCTTTACCAACCACATGGTATACTTGCTTACCATTAAGGGTAGTTTCATCTACTGTTAATGTTGCGTTACCAGCTTTTAAAAAGCCACTGTAACTCATTCTAAACTTAAACCATTCTCCATCTTGAAATGCAGTTTTCTCTTGAGCAAAAGACGTTTGCATAAAAGACAGGGCAACTATTATAAGTAGTAATTTTTTCATGATCTATACAAGATTGTAAATGTAACTTATTTGCTTACATTTTATTGTTATAAACAACAAATTACAATTACTGTTCCAAAAGTATTAAAACAAAAAAACTCCACAATATTTTAGCGGAGTTTTTTGATACTGTAATTGTTAAACATTTGTTATAATGTTCCGCGCTTTTCTTGCTCTCTTTCAATAGATTCGAACAAAGCTTTAAAGTTTCCAGCTCCAAAACCTCTTGCTCCCATACGTTGAATAATTTCAAAGAATAACGTTGGTCTATCTTCTACTGGTTTGGTGAATATTTGTAATAAATAGCCTTCTTCATCAGCATCAATCATGATACCTAAACTTTTTAACGTTTCGATATCTTCACGTAATTCATGACTAAATTCTTCCAATCGACCAGGAACTGCTTTGTAATACTCTTCTGGTGGAATAGATAAAAACTCAACACCTCGAGAACGCAACTGCGAAACTGTTGTTATGATATCATCTGTAGCTACAGCTATATGTTGAACTCCTGGACCTTCATAAAAATCTAGATATTCTTCAATTTGTGAGCGTTTTTTTCCTTCAGCAGGTTCGTTTATTGGGAATTTAATGCGACCATTACCATTACTCATTACTTTACTCATTAAAGCAGAGTATTCGGTGTGGATTTGCTTGTCATCAAAAGACAGGAAGTTTACAAAGCCCATAACGTCTTCGTACCATTTTACCCAAGTATTCATTTCGCCCCAACCTACGTTACCAACCATGTGGTCAATATACTTTAAGCCTACTGGTTCTGGGTTGTAATCAGATTCCCATTTTATAAACCCAGGCATAAACTGACCTTTGTAATTCTTACGCTCTACAAACATGTGAACGGTTTCGCCATAGGTGTAAATACCTGCTCTTACCACTTCTCCAAATTCATCAGTTTCAACTGTTGGTTCCATGTAAGATTTTGCACCACGCGATGTGGTTTCTTCGTAAGCACTACGAGCATCTTCAACCCAAAGCGCAACTACTTTTACACCATCGCCATGTTTTACAATATGGTCGTTAATTGGGTGTTTTGAGTTTAATGGAGTGGTTAATACCAATCGTATTTTGTCCTGTTTTAAGACATAAGATACTGTGTCTTTGCTTCCTGTTTCTAACCCTTTGTATGCGTAAGATTGAAACCCAAAAGCGGTTTTGTAAAAGTGTGCTGCTTGCTTAGCGTTACCTACGTAAAACTCCACATAGTCGGTTCCTAATAGAGGCAGAAAGTCTTCTGCGCCTTCAAATATTTTTTCTAGTCCGTAGTTTACTGATTCTATGTTTTTGCTCATTTTATTTATTTTTTAGCCCTGATTGAGGCAGTTTGTTGGAGCTCTTAAAAACTGTATCTCGACTGCGCTCGATAGGACAGTTTTTAAAGCGACTGCCGAAAGCAGGATTAGCTTCTTATTAATATGTTATTCTAACCAAGATTTAAAATAATCTTCGTCTGCTATTTTTAATGCGTCTTCGGTTACTTGTAAGGGTTTAAATGTATCTACCATTACTGCTAACTCGTCGGTTTTTACTTTACCAATGCTACGCTCTGTTGCTCCAGGATGTGGTCCATGCGGAATTCCTGCTGGATGCAGCGAGATATGACCTGCGTCAATATCGTTTCGGCTCATGAAATCGCCATCTACATAGTACAAAACCTCATCGCTATCTATATTGCTATGGTTATAAGGTGCAGGAATTGCTTCTGGATGGTAATCGTACAGCCTTGGTACAAAACTGCATACCACAAAGGCATCGGTCTCGAAGGTTTGGTGTACTGGTGGTGGTTGGTGCACACGACCTGTTATAGGTTCGAAATCGTGAATTGAAAAGGCGTACGGATAATTGTAACCATCGTATCCAACAACATCAAAAGGATGAGTAGCATAAACCATATCAAAAATATCGCCTTGCTTTTTAACTTTCATTAAAAAGTCTCCTGTTTCGTTATGAGTTTCCAATTCTTGCGGTTGACGTAAATCGCGCTCACAAAATGGCGAATGCTCCAATAATTGTCCAAACCAGTTACGGTAACGTTTTGGCGTGTAAATTGGACGACGAGACTCCACAATAAACAAACGGTTGTCTTCGGTATCGAAATCTATTTTGTAGATGATTCCTCTTGGTACTAACAAATAGTCGCCATATTTAAAATCGAGGTTTCCTAAATGTGTTCGTAGTTTTCCGCTACCACGATGTACAAAAATAAGCTCGTCGGCATCGGTATTTTTGTAAAAATACTCTTTGGTAGATTGTTTTGGTGCTGCCAAAATAATACTACAATCGCTATTGGTTAACACTGTTTTTCGGCTTTCGAGATAATCGTTTATCTGTGGAATTTTAAATCCGTGAAGCCTATAGGATTGAATATTATTTGCTTTGGCAATTTTAGGCGCTACACTGTATTGTTTTTTTATTTCTTTGACTTGTGTTGGCCTATGCTCGTGATACATATTGGTGGACATACCATCAAAACCAATGGTTCCAAATAATTGCTCGTAGTACAAGCTACCATCTGGTTTCCTAAACTGTGTATGTCGTTTATGTGGGATTTTCCCTAATTTATGATAAAAAGGCATTTTTTATATTTTAATGTTCTGATATTAAAAGTTTAAAGTTACAGAACAGTCGTTATTTAATTTATATAAAGATACAAAATATAAGATTTCTGTCTAAGCAGAAATTACAATAGAGCCTAATTATTCTGGGTTTCTCTTAATGAGAAAATGTAAGTGTAGTAATAAGTCTTCCCAAAATGGTTTCATGTCCTCAAATATCGAAAAATTTAAACGATTATTAAAACCAAAACCCAATATTAAAGACCCAAATGCTTTTATTGTTCTCTGGAGACCATGTATACTTTGCTTCAAGCGGTCCTAAAAATGTTTCTACTGAATAGCCTAAGGCATAACCACTGTAGTCAACCTTAGAAATCCATCCTCCAGACTCAAACAAGCCATCTTCAATATTTGCATAGTTAGCAGCAGCTATTATATGGTGTTTTTTAAATAACTCATAGTCTAAGGTTATGGTTCCTTTTACAAAACTATTACCTGTTAAGGCAATGTTTTCATACCCATAAAATGAAATGAAATTATTGATAAAGTTATTACCATAACCACCGAGTGCAAAATCGAGTGTTTTGGTAGAGTCGTCACCAATTTTAAAGCCTCCTTGTGATAAAAGGTTTACCGCGAACTTATCAGAAAAACTAAACGCATATCCTATATCAGCTTTAGCTATTGAGAATTCAGAAAACTCCTTGTTAAAGTTTGAAGCGTGTAAATACAAATGAAAATCGCCATTAAAATAAAATCCTTTCTTTGGAAAATACTTATTACTATATGTGTCTAGCTTAAGCCCTCCAAACAAACTTAAATAATCGGTGTTTTCAAAAATGACCTCATCATCATCGCTCTGAAAATCGTCGATTATCGTTTCCGATTTAATTCTTAAACGCTTATGCTCTGCTCCAACACTAAACGCAAAGTCTTTTCTGAAAAGGGTTTGTAAATAAAATTGATTGGTTTGATCCTGTAATTCTACATCTAGCTTGTTAATTCCTGTTAAGTCTTGCTCTGCATCATCTAGTAATAATTGTGCACTAATTCCCTTTTGAAATTGGTTAAATCTAGATCTTAAACCAATACTCCAGTAAAACCCTTTGTCAATAAAATATTCAAAATTATATCTAACATTATCTCCTAGAATAAAATCGAAAGAAGCTACATCGTTATCAAATAAAAATCGCTTTTTGGTAATGTTTACTAAAGCTGCACTTTTATAAAGATCGTCATAATGTAAGCCCAGTTTTAAAAACGTAGTTGCTTTACTTTCTTTTAAGGTTGCATCTAAATCGTAACCACCAGAGTCTTTTGACTTTTTGAACTTGTATTGAAAGGCATCAAAATTATTGGTTGCAACCAAATTATTTACGCCACTATTAAAATCTTCATAGCTTACTTTAGAGTTTTGTTTTAATCTTAACTTTCCTAGCACATACGACCTCGTGTAGCGTTTATTACCATCAAAATTTACTGAATTAATAAGTATACTATCTGGTGATTTGACTGCTTTATACCGCACAGAGTTTTGATTTGTTTTTGCTAATGCTACAAGTTCATCAATCTTTTGACTTGCAGCATGTTCACCATTTTCCACAATTTGACTTCCTTCACTAAACGAAATTACAGTAAAGTCTTTAATGTCTGGTTTTATGTAAACATCGGTTTTCTTTACTTTAGACTTCATATCGTTAATTGTCCTGTAATTATTGATTTGAAGTAATATATCAGGTGCCGAAGTCAACTCGTCCCTTGTAGCCAATCCATCTTGCACATCAACACCAATAATTATATCCATCCCTTTGGCTCTAAGCTCATCAATAGGATAATTGTTTACTACACCTCCATCAATAAGTAGTTGACCATCAATCTCAACAGGCTGAAATAAAGACGGAAATGCTCCACTTGCTGTAATAGCTTTAGCTAAATTTCCTTTATCTAGAATTACCTCCTTACCAGTTTCTACATCAGTAGCAATACAAAAAAACGGAATTGGTAACTTTTGAAAATCATCAACCTCACTCACATGTAGCGTTAAATAGGTTAATAAATTATATACATTTTGCCCTCTTGAAATTGCTGAAGGCAACTTAAGTTTAAATTTATCAAACGGTAAGCTCACTGCATATTTTTCGGCATTATCGCGCTCGTAAAATGTTTTTGCTTCTCGCGGAAGATTATCGCTAATAACATCATCAAAATTTAGAGTTCTAAAAATTGAATCTAATTGTTTTCCTGTATAACCAGACGCATACAATGATCCAATAATTGCTCCCATACTGGTTCCCGCAACATGGTCTACTTTAATACCTAAGCTATCAATAACTTTTAAAACACCTATGTGTGCAAACCCTTTTGCTCCACCACCACTTAGCACTAAACCTATTTTAGGCTTGGTTTCTTCTACGTTTTCTTGAGCATAAAGTGATATATTAAAAAATATCAGTGCTATTAAGATTATATGCTTCATTAATTATGATAGTAATTATAAATTTTATCTGCTTTTGATTTACCTACTACATCTTCTAACTCATCTAGTTTTGCATTAGATACTCGACGAGCCGATTTAAATGTTTTTAAAAGCTCAACAACTGTTTTTTCTCCAATTCCTGGAATGGTTTCCAACTCAGTATTTAAAGCACTTTTGCTACGTTTGTTTCTGTGGTGTTCTATTCCAAAACGATGTGCTTCGTTACGTAATTGTTGAATGATTTTTAGGGTTTCACTTTTTTTATCTAAATATAAGGGAATTGGATCATCTGGATAAAATAATTCTTCTAAACGTTTTGCAATTCCGATGATTGCTATTTTTCCTCTCAACCCTAAAACATCCAAACTCTTTAAGGCAGAAGAGAGTTGTCCTTTTCCTCCATCAATAACAATTAATTGTGGTAACGGTTGATCCTCGTCAAGCAAACGCTTGTATCGTCTAAACACTACTTCTTCCATAGACGCAAAATCGTCTGGTCCTTCAACTGTTTTTATATTAAAATGCCTGTAATCTTTTTTACTTGGTTTACCATCTTTAAACACTACACAAGCTGCAACAGGATTGGTTCCTTGTATGTTTGAGTTATCAAAACACTCAATATGTCTAGGTTCTTCATTTAAACGCAAATCGGCTTTCATTTGTGCCATAATCCTATTGACATGTCTATCAGGATCGGTGATTTTTACCTGTTTAAAGCGTTCCATTCGGTAATATTTGGCATTTCGAAGAGATAGGTCTAAAATGTGCTTTTTATCTCCTAGCTTTGGAATTGTTGTTTTTATATGCTCACCAATATTCACCTTAAATGGCACATAAATTTCTTTTGACTTTGAATTAAAACGCTGTCTTAACTCGGTAATTGCCAATTCTAAAAGTTCAACATCAGTTTCTTGAAGTTTCTTTTTAATTTCTAATGTATGCGAACGAATAATTGACCCATAAGATAATTGTAAAAAATTGACATAGCCATAAGATTCATCACTTACAATGCTAAACACATCCACATTGCTAATTTTTGGATTGACTATAGTAGATTTTGACTGGTAGTTTTCTAAAACTTCAATTTTTTCTTTTATTTTCTGCGCTTCTTCAAACTGCATATCTTCGGCATAGTCTTTCATTTGCTGCTTAAACTGCGAAAGCGAATCTTTAAAATTTCCTTTAAGAATTTCTTTTATAGCATCAATGTTTGCGTGATACTCTGTTTCAGTTTCATAACCTTCACATGCACCTTTGCAATTTCCTAAATGGTATTCTAAGCACACTCTATATTTATTGGCATCAATTTTTTCTTGTGACAAATCATAATTACAAGTTCTTAATTGAAAAAGCCCTTTTATAAGGTTAAGCAATGTAGAAACGGTCTTCATACTTGTATAAGGGCCAAAGTACTCACTACCATCTTTTATCACTCTTCTAGTAGAAAATACTCTTGGAAAACGCTCATTCTTAATACAAATCCATGGGTAAGATTTGTCGTCTTTGAGCATAACATTGTAACGAGGTTGGTATTTTTTAATAAGATTATTCTCCAGCAACAACGCATCGGTTTCGGTATCAACAACAATATGTTTTATAGTTGCAATTTTTTTCACCAACACTCTGGTTTTACCATAATCGTGCTGTTTATTGAAGTAAGAGCTTACGCGTTTCTTTAAGTTTTTGGCTTTACCTATGTACAAAATCTTGCCATCACTATCAAAATACTGATATACACCAGGTTGATTTGGTAGGGTTTTTAGCTGAATTTCTAGTGATGTATTGCTCATTACTTCAAAGGTAAATATTTTAATTTTTTAGCGTGAAAAATTTATGATTTTTAAAATTTTTTGAATTAACTTATTTACTACATTGCGCCACTTTTTTAAAACGTAAAAAAACACATGACAAAACAAATTATTGGTAGAATTGACAGAGTAGATTTTCCTACGCTAGGTCTTTTTAGCATTGATGTTAAGATAGATACAGGTGCTTACACCTCTGCCATACATTGTTCAAAAATTATTGAAAAAGACAACAAACTTTTTTGCACATTTTACAGTGCTGGTCATCCTAATTTTAGCGGAAAAGAAGTTGTGTTTGACAGCTATACTCGTACTGACGTAAAAAGCAGCAATGGTTTTAAGGAAAATAGATTTAAAATAAAATCAACCATTATATTTTTTGGTAAAACGTATAAGATTAACTTAACTTTAAGCACTAGAGATGATATGAAATTTCCTGTACTCATTGGCAGACAGTTTTTGAGCAAGAAATTTCTTGTTGACGTTAATCAACAAAATGTATCATACAATACCAGCATCCATGAACATTGTCATTCTATCTAGAAATTCGCATTTGTATTCAACGCGTCGATTAATCGATGAAGGAGAAAAAAGAGGTCATATCGTTGAAGTTATTGACCCTTTAAAATGTGATATTATTATTGAAAAAGAAAAACCAACTATCTATTATAAAGATAGGTATTTGGATTATGTAGATGCTATCATTCCTCGAATTGGAACTTCGGTAACCTTTTACGGTTGCGCTGTGGTAAGACAGTTTGAAATGATGAATGTATTTACAACTGTAACCTCTGATGCCATTGTACGTTCAAGAGATAAGTTGCGCAGTTTACAACGCCTAAGTAAAGCTGGTGTTGGTATGCCAAAAACGGTTTTCACTAACTACTCTAGAGACGTTGAAGAAGTTATTGAACATGTTGGCGGAACACCTGTAATTATTAAACTTTTAGAAGGTACACAAGGTTTAGGAGTTGTTTTAGCTGAAACAAAAAATGCTGCCGAATCAGTGTTGGAGGCCTTTAATGGTTTACAAGCAAGAGTTATTGTTCAAGAGTTTATTAAAGAAGCAAAAGGAGCCGATTTAAGAGCTTTAGTTGTTGATGGACATGTGGTTGGCGCCATGAAACGCCAAGGTAAAGAAGGCGAATTTAGGTCTAACTTACACAGAGGTGGAACTGCTGAAGTAGTAAAACTAGACGATGCTGAACTACGATTAGCAATGCAAGCATCTCGCGCTTTAAAATTACCTGTTTGTGGTGTTGATATGCTGCAATCGGCAAGAGGACCTTTGTTATTAGAAGTGAACTCTACTCCAGGACTTGAAGGCATTGAAGGTGCAACTGGAAAAAATATAGCAAAAGCTATTATCACTTATATAGAAAGAAACAGAACATGACCTACAAACAGAGGAAAGTTATAACAATTTTAGGACGCGATATTAAAGTTGGCGAAAGCTGCGAACTTAGTTTTGGTGTTGCTAATTTACATACTTCCTCTAGTGTTGATGTGCCTGTAATTATTGAACGCTCTAAAAAACCTGGACCTGTAGTTTTATTTACCGCAGGTATTCATGGTGATGAAGTTAATGGTGTTGAAATTGTACGTCAAATTATAGCAAAAGGCATCAATAAACCTAAGTGCGGAACTATTGTATGCCTACCTGTAATTAATGTGTTTGGGTTTATTAATCTCAACAGAGAGTTCCCTGACGGAAGAGATTTAAACCGCGTATTTCCAGGCACAAAAAAAGGCTCTTTAGCCAGTAGAGTTGCCAATAAATTAGTTACCGAAGTTATTCCTGATGTAGATTTTGTAGTCGACTTTCATACTGGTGGAGCAGGTCGTTTTAATGCACCTCAAATGCGTATTGTAAAAAACAATCCTGAGCTCGATTTACTAGCAAACATTTTTAATGCACCTTTTGTACTGTACTCAAAAAACATTAAAAAATCGTTTAGAAGCGTGTTGAGCAAACATGGTAAACCTGTACTATTGTTTGAAGGCGGAAAATCTAATCATATTGACAACAACATTACCAATACTGGTGTAAATGGAGCTAAACGCGTCTTAAATCATTTAGGTATGTTATCTACAAAATTTAAGGTGTCTAAACCTAAAAACAATCCTGTTTATATTTTAGACAGTCGTTGGCAACGTGCAAATATTTCAGGTATGTTTAGAGCTTCAGTTCAAATAAGCTCTGAAGTGACTAAAGGAGATATTATTGGTAATATTACTGACCCTTATGGGAAATTCAACCACTTTGTGAGAGCTTCTTTTTCGGGTTATATTATTAATGTTAATGAATCTCCTATTGTATATCAAGGTGATGCCCTTTTTCATATTACCACTAAATTAAAACCCTCTTCAAGTGAAAAAAGCCACCTTAAGAGCAACTTATAAACAAAAACGCAACGCTTTAACACTAGATGATGTTGATGATTTGAGTCTTCAAATTGCAAATGCGTTACTTCAATTAGATATTTGGGGCAAATCGTTTTATCATATTTTTTTATCTATTGAAGAACAAAAAGAAATCAATACCGATTTTATTTTAAACATCCTCTCAGGAAAAGATAAAAACATAGTGATTTCAAAAAGTGATTTCAACACATATGAAATGACTCATTTTCTATTAACTGATGCAACAGTTATTAAGAAAAACCATTATAATATACCAGAACCAGTTGATGGTATTGCAATTCCTTCGGAAAAAATAGATGTTGTTTTTGTTCCGCTTTTAGCTTTTGATAAACAAGGTCATCGTGTAGGTTATGGCAAAGGGTTTTATGATAAATTCTTGTCGCAATGTAACCCTGAAACACTAAAAATTGGACTGTCTTTTTTTGAAGCAGAAACCCAAATTGAAGACACTTATGAAAGTGATGTTACTTTAGATTGTTGCGTGACGCCTAAAACCATATATAGGTTTAATTGCTCTCTTTAATTTTTCGGATTAACTCGTCATCAATTACATTAGTGTTTAATCTTATATACTTAAATGAATTAACTATAGAATCGTTAAACTCAATCATTAACACTTTGTCTTTGTGAGAATAAACTATTCCTTTTTCAAAGACTAAATAATCTTTTCCAAATTTAGATTCTATATCTTTTTTTGTAGTTCCAACAAGGTTTGCTTTCTTTAAACTTACATCTTTATTAGAAATCTTTAGCTCTATCAATATTTCTGTTGAATCGTCATACTTGTGTTTGCTTTCTCCATATTTAAAGACAACTAGTTTATTAATTCCAATCTTACCTCCTTCTTTTTCTGTTATAAAATTGTATTTATAAAAAATTGAATCTTTAAATTTTGGGGAGAAGTAGTAATTCATTCCTTTAGTAACTGTTGTTGTGACATTTCTCTTTTTGTCGCTTTTAAATTTCTGTAAATCTATTGGACTTTTTAAAAATTCAACTAAACTAGAGTTAACATCTAATTTTGACGTTTTAACAACTTCATTTTTTTCAATTGGAATTTCGCGATATTTCTTTTGAACATGAAAAAACATGCTAACCAAATAAATCAAAACTGAAATTACAAGAACCAAAAAAATAATTATCAATATGTCTTTAGACTTTTTCAAACCATTAATGACTCTTAATTTTCACAACTCTCACAATAGGTTGTTCTTAAATAACTATCTTCCAACAGCTGAAATGTAACTCCACCTTCACCATAAGGATTAAACAATTTACAATAGCGTGTTTTGTTCATGTTTAATGCATTTAGCATAATAGTTCTATAATCTGATGTTTGTGTAAGCTCAGGATTTATAATGGTTAAATTCAAATAGTAAAACAGCAAGTTTTCGTCAATATCAATGCTTTTTGCTTTTGGGCTTAAAAGTTCCACAGCCATATCAGTATTAGCGTAATAGCTAAAAAACTGCGCTAAACTTAAATAATCATAGTCTGATAAATGAAAATTCTTATAACTGTTTTTAATATACGAAACAGCTTTGTCCTTGTTGGCATAATCGCGTTTTCTCATTAAATTTTCAGCTTCAATAATATGATAATTCACCAGCATTCTAGAGATTAGTTCCTGATTAATACCATAGGTTTTTAAAGCATTTATTTTGCTTTTAAGTTTGTTTTTATCAATATCCATTGCTTTATATCGCCACAACTTAAGTTCAATAGCTGCAATGTTATATTTTACACGTTTGTCTTTTGGCGACAGTTTTTCTAGCTGTTGCAATTCGTTATAAACAATTACTATTTGAGGTTCTTCCAACATATATTTCATTGCTGAATTTTTATTCAAAAATGTAAGGTATTTTAATTGATTTGGTACTTGAAGCTTACCTATATGATCTGGTGAAACTTCTTTATTCTTTAATTTTTCGAAAAGCGAATTTTGAATTTGCAATGCCTCATCAAGTTGGTCTTGGGTTAGTGCTGTATTAAACTTGTTTACCAATTCTGTTCCACTCAAATCTTTGTACTTGTCCTTTTTTTCAAGTTCCAACTCCACTAAAGCTTTTCGATGGTTTTTTAAAATTGGTTCCATTTCAGTAGACAAACTACCAACGAGTTTTGCTTTAATTTCTGATTTACTTAACTCTTTTAAATCACTGTATTTGGTATTTTCAATAGCATTTAGAAATTCCACCCAATTCTCAGAAGACGAAATGTCATTTTTTATAGATGGTTTTTGAAACGATTGTAGTGCATTGGCAATACTTGCAGCACGCTGTTGCTGTAGCTCTATATTACGTTCCAAGCTACCTTCAACCGATGCATAAGCTTTTATTTTTATTGTTTTTATGTAATAATCGGTTAAGCGAAGTGAATCATAAATAGGTTTAATATCTTCAGGAGAGTATTCTGATTTATTCTTTTCAAAAGGAATTTTAAATTTTAAAGTTTTATTCTTTATAATGTAAGCATCCTTAGCATTGGCTTTTATCTGTTTTGCATTATAGGCGATAGAATCTAGGTACATTCCCATATCCAATAAATCCCAAGGATAAGATTCTAGATCATAAATTACATAATATTGACACAGGTTTTTATCGCTTAAAAAGAGAATATTAAACTCCAGTTCTTTATTCATAAGGTTTTCAGGAATACGACCTACTAAAACCCTATACGACGTTTCGCTGCTTTTTTTAAGACCTCCTTTTAGTTTTTTAGCATATACAGGTGGCAAAAGTGTTCCTTTAATTTGCACTTGTTCAATTGATGCTACACTACAAGCATAACGGTCTTTATCTACTATATCTATAGCAATTCCGTCGGTTATATTTGCAAAAAGAGCATTGAACCATTCTTTATCATTGGTTTCAAAAAACAGATTAGAGTTTTCACGTTTTATTGCAAACTTTGATTCTTTAGGTCTGTTTACAAAAGCCTGATTGAACTTTTGACAAACTTGTTGCTCGCCTTGATTAGGAAAATGTATTCCGAAATAATTTTGGGAGTGTAAAGTACTAGCAAAATAAACGAATACAAAAAGACTTAAAAAATGTTTTAGCTTCATAAAAGAATGATTTTTAAGAAACTAATATAAGCTTAATTGAACGCTTTTTTATTAAAGAAGATTAAAATTCCTATTCCAATACTTATTGCCATATCAGCAATATTAAAAACAGGTTCAAAAAATGTAAAGTACTTTCCGCCATAAAACGGAATCCAATTAGGTAAAACACCTTTCCAAATAGGAAAATGAAGCATGTCTACAACCTTACCATGAAATAACGAATCGTAGCCTCCATCTTGCGGTAAAAATGTAGCAACTTGGTTAGAGCTAGAATCAAATAAAACACCATAAAATACTGAATCTATAATGTTACCTAAAGCACCAGCAAATATTAAAGAAACTGCAATGGTTAGTGTTTTGGACGCATTTTTTTTAACCGAAGTTACTAACCAATATCCAATACCAACAACAGCTACTATTCTAAAAAGTGTTAGGCAAAGTTTAGCTGTTCTATCAGAAATAAAAGTAACAAAATCGCTGAGTTTAGTTCCCCAAGCCATTCCATCGTTTTCAACAAATACTATTTGAAACCAATCAAAAACTATTGCTCTTTCGGTTAGTGAAAAATTCGTTTTAATGTATACTTTACTTATTTGGTCAATAAGTAGTATTACAATTATTAAGAGTGTTGCTTTTTTTAATGACATATTTGGGTGCAAAAATAAACTATTATTTTATTAAAAATAAAAACGTCTTGCCATGAGCAAGACGCTAATTATAGTTACTTAAACTCGTTACAATATCACGAGGTTCTCACTTTTATGAGAATGTTATTGTTGCATATTTTTAGCTTCAATACTAAGTGTAGCATGTGGCACAAGCTTTAAACGTTCTTTATTGATAAGCTTTCCTGTAACACGACAAATGCCATAAGTTTTATTTTCTATTCTAATAATAGCATTTTTTAAATCGCGAATGAATTTTTCCTGACGAATAGCTAACTGTGAGTTTGCCTCTTTACTCATTGTTTCACTACCTTCTTCAAAGGCTTTAAACGTTGGAGAGGTATCATCAGTACCATTATTGAGGTCATTCATATAAGCACTTTTAATTAATTCTAAATCGTGCTCTGCTTTATCTATTTTCTCTTGTATTAAAGCTTTAAATTCTGCTAAATCTTTATCAGAGTATCTTACGTTTGTTTCTGCTGCCATATTCTCTAATGTTTTTGAATAAACAATTTGGTATTTACATCATCAAAAGCAATTTCTATACCATTGTTTACAGTGTCCATAATTTCAAGTTCTTCGGTTAAAGTTTCTGTTTTGATATACTCAAGATTTGTATCTATGGCTTTAACAATATTATCATCTTTTTGAAGTACAACATTAATTCTGTCTGTAACTTCAAAGCCTGAATCTTTACGTAAATTTTGAATACGGTTTACGAGCTCACGAGCAATCCCTTCTCTTCGTAAATTATCAGTAAGTGTAACATCGAGTGCTACTGTTAAAGCACCTTCGTTAGCAACAAGCCAACCTTCGATATCTTGAGATGTTATCTCAACATCAGCGAGTTCTAAAGTAATGTTTTTTCCGTTAACTTCAACATCTAAAACACCATTTTGCTCGATTTTTTTAATATCTTCTGAAGTAAACTTAGAAATTGCTCCAGCAATAAACTTCATATCTTTACCAAAACGTGGTCCTAACGCTTTAAAATTAGGCTTTATTTGTTTTACTAAAATATCTGAAGCGTCGCTTAACAATTCAATTTCTTTAATGTTAACCTCATGTTTTATTAAATCGGCAACTGCAAGAATTTCTTCCTTTTGTTGTTTACTATCAACAGGAATCATAATTTTTTGCAATGGTTGACGCACTTTAATCTTCTCCTTTGCTCTTAACGACAATACCAACGACGATATTGTTTGCGCATTCTCCATTTTACGTTCTAAACTTTTATCTACAAAGCTTTCATCGTATTTTGGAAACTCCGCCAAATGTACACTCTCAAAGTTTTCTTTTTGTGTTACTTGTGTTAAGTCTTGGTAAAGTTTATCCATATAAAATGGTGCAATTGGCGCGCCTAATTTTGCAAGCGTTATCATACAGGTATAAAGTGTTTGATAAGCCGAAATTTTATCGGTTTGGTAATCGCCTTTCCAAAAACGTCTTCTACTTAAACGCACATACCAGTTACTTAAATATTCTTGTGTAAAGTCTGATATAGCTCTTGCTGCTTTAGTAGGTTCGTATTCTGCATAAAACTCATCTACCTTCTTGATAAGCGTATGTAGTTCAGATAAAATCCAACGGTCTAACTCTGGACGTTCTTCTAACGGAATATCAGCTTCGCTATAATTGAATGTATCTAAATTGGTATATAAACTAAAGAATGAGTAGGTATTGTAAAGTGTTCCAAAGAATTTACGTTTTACTTCCTCAATACCATCTACATCAAATTTTAGGTTATCCCAAGGGTTTGCGTTTGAAATCATGTACCAACGTGTGGCATCAGCACCATAAGTTGATAAGGTTTCAAAAGGATCTGTAGCATTACCTAAACGTTTAGACATTTTTTGTCCGTTTTTGTCTAATACCAATCCGTTAGACACTACGTTTTTATAAGCTACCGAATCAAACACCATCGTTCCAATAGCATGTAGTGTATAGAACCAACCACGTGTTTGGTCAACACCTTCTGCGATAAAATCGGCAGGGAATGAAGTGTTATTATCTATTTTTTCTTTGTTTTCAAACGGATAATGCCATTGCGCATAAGGCATAGAACCTGAATCAAACCAAACATCAATTAAGTCGCTTTCGCGCTTCATTGGTTGTCCTGATGGTGATACAAGCACAATTTCATCAACAATGTTTTTATGTAAATCTAACTTAGCATAGTTTTCTTCGGAATTGTTTCCAACTTCAAAATCAGCAAAAATATCAGCTTTCATTACACCAGCCTCAACAGCTTTAGCCATTTCAGCTTTTAGTTCTTCAACAGAACCAATACAGATTTCTTCTTTACCATCTTCGGTTCTCCAAATTGGCAACGGAATTCCCCAATAACGCGAACGCGATAAGTTCCAATCGTTGGCATTAGCTAACCAGTTACCAAAACGACCAGTTCCTGTTGCTTTTGGTTTCCAGTTAATGGTTTCATTCAATTCAAACATTCTGTCCTTAACATCGGTTACTTTAATAAACCAAGAATCTAACGGATAGTATAGAATTGGCTTATCGGTTCTCCAACAGTTAGGATAGCTGTGTTTGTATTTTTCAACCTTAAAGGCTTTATTTTCTGTTTTTAATTTGATAGCTAACTCTACATCAACTGATTTTTCAGGAGCTTCGCCATCATTGTAATATTCATTTTTTACATACTTACCTGCAAACTCACCCATTTCTGGACGGAATTTACCTTGTAAATCTACTAAAGGCACCAAGTTTCCATTGGCATCTTTTACCAACATTGGTGGTACTTCAGGTTTTGCTTGTTTAGCTACCAAAGCATCATCTGCACCAAAAGTTGGCGCTGTATGTACAATTCCTGTTCCGTCTTCAGTCGTTACGAAATCTCCAGCAATCACTCTAAAAGCATTTTCAGGGTTGTCGTTTGGTAACGCATAAGGCAATAATTGCTCATACGTAATACCAACTAAATCAGCTCCTTTAAATTCTTTTACAACGTAGTATGGTATTTTCTTGTCTCCAGATGTATATTCTAATAATTCTGGTTTTGTTTCTACGCGTTTAAACTTTCCGTCAAATTGTTTGTTAACTAACGGTTTTGCTAGCACAACGTTAATTGGTTCAAACGTATATTGGTTATACGTTTCAACCAATACGTAGTCAATTTTTGGTCCAACCGTTAAGGCTGTATTACTTGGAAGCGTCCAAGGCGTGGTAGTCCAAGCCAAGAAATGAA
This sequence comes from Meridianimaribacter flavus, assembly GCF_004366715.1. GTDB lineage: Bacteria > Bacteroidota > Bacteroidia > Flavobacteriales > Flavobacteriaceae > Gaetbulibacter_B > Gaetbulibacter_B jejuensis. The sequence continues at coordinate 388,245 of NZ_SOQZ01000001.1, read as the reverse complement.
TAGTTCCTTCATTTTGTAAAAAGTCAGGAAGCGATGCTTCATTAGCTTTAAACTGCGCAACAACCGTTGTATCTGTTACATCTTGATAGGTTCCTGGTTGGTTCAACTCATGCGAACTTAAACCTGTACCCGCTTTTGGGGAATAAGGCTGAATGGTATAACCTTTATACAACAAGCTTTTGTTGTATATCTGCTTTAGTAACCACCAAACCGATTCCATGTATTTAGGTTCGTAGGTAATGTATGGATCGTCCATATCAACCCAATAACCCATTTTTTGAGTCAGGTCATTCCAAACATCAGTGTAACGCATAACTGCTTTACGGCAGGCAGCGTTGTAGTCTTCAACCGAAATGGTTTTACCAATGTCTTCTTTTGTAATTCCCAATTCTTTTTCCACACCTAACTCAATAGGTAATCCGTGGGTATCCCAACCAGCTTTACGCTTTACTTGGTAACCTTTCATGGTTTTGTAACGCGGAAAAATATCTTTGATAGCACGTGCTAAAACGTGGTGTACACCAGGTAAGCCGTTTGCAGAAGGAGGCCCTTCAAAAAACACAAATGGTTTAGCGTTTTCACGTGTGGTTACACTTTTTTCAAATACGTTATTTTCTTGCCAAGAATTGCCAATTTCTTCAGCAACTTTTGGTAAGTCAAGACCTTTATATTCAGGGAATTTCTTACTCATTATATCATTAATTCGTTTCGACGTGCGAAATTAATGATTTTTAAGGAAATAAGTCTGCTTTAACTTTTGAAAAAAGAAAGCCTTTGAAAATTTTCAAAGGCTTTGTAAAATTACTTCTAGTTAGGGTTATAGTTTGATTAACTTTTTTGAAAGTAATTGTTTATTATCACTCATTATTCTTATGAAATAGAATCCACTATTTAAACTACTTAAATTGTCAAACACAATTTCTCGTTGAGAGTTTTCAATTTTACGTTGTTTAATAACTCTTCCTTGTACGTCGTACAGTTTTACATTTAAATTATTAAAGCTAACATTTGAAGGTAATTTAACCGTAACATTGTCTTTCATTGGGTTAGGATATACTGAAAAGTTAACAGCATCTTCATCTTGGATCGATAATGTATTATCTTCTAAAGATATTGCATAATCTTCAACTTCAGAAATATTAGTAAAGGTTCCACATGGTGAATCTTGAGTGTACCATTGTGTCATTATTACACGCATTCTTGTTCTACCAACTTGAAAACTAGAAGGTAATGAAATGTTATATGTTGTTGAAGGTACGCTTCCTGATATTAACTCAGAAGTATACACTACACGCTCGTTACTATCTTCAAAATCACCATCGATATTGTAATCTATCCAAACAGAAATTCCTCTATTAATCCAAGATTGACCAACAAAACAATCGATAGTTAAATTGTAGTTGCCTACTGCGTTAGACAACACTGCCTCTTGCGAAGTAAAGTCGCTGTAAGTGGTTTCTCCTGAAGGATTGTTAACATTAGACAAAGCAACTCTGGTAATATATGTCTTGTTACCACCACCATCGGTTGTTCCAACGGCATCGCAATATTCAATATCTAGAGTAGTAAAGTAAGTAGTAGTGCTATATGAGGAGTAAGACGCTCCACAATTAGACCTTACTTGTAATTCATAATCTGTTAGAACATCAAGACCAGTTAATTCAATGCTGTTGGTAGGTGATGATGTTTCAATCCATGTAAACTCTGATAGCTCTCTATATCTTACATCAAAAGTTACACCTTCAATTTCATCCCAAGACACATAAGCATTTGTAGCTCCTGGACTCACACTAATATTTTGTGGTACAGATAAAGTGTTGACAGTTACATTTTGACTTGATGTTACTATATTTCCATTATCATTAAACGACCAAGTTATTGTTCCACTTTCTCCACTATTGAATGTTACGTTGTCAGTTGTAGTTGCTGTAATTTCCTGACAACCATTAGACGTTATCACTGGAGCTTCAACAGTAATGGCACAGTTTGAAACTATATCGTCTAAGCTAGGAGCAGTAATTGGGTCTGGATTTGAATTTGGCTGAACAGTAACTAGTGCAGTACATCTGCTTTCGTTACCATCGTTATCAGTTACAGTTAACCAAACCGTTTGAGCTTCATAGGTATCTTCACAAGAGAAAGCATCTCTATCGATAGCTATCGAATCGATTCCTGCACTTCCTCCAGTTGAACCATTATCAATATCATTAGCTGTAATAGTAGTACTGCCTGTAGCATCTAATGTTACTATAATATCTTGACAATTAGCTGTTGGTCCATTAACTACTTGTGAGCCTACATATTGAATTTTCACAATTAAGCCAGGATTTTCAATACTAACACCAGAGTTAGATGAAGGTCCTGATGTTCCTCCTCCATTATCAGTTACTGCATAAATTGTAAGACCGTCAGGAGATATCGCTATATCTCTATATCTGTCATTTGACGAATGAAACTCTTCATAAGAATCTCCAACAATATCAGTACCCTCAGGAGTTAATTTTGCTCTGTAAATTGTTCCTTTTTTTAATGAAGGAATTAATAGTGAACGTCCCCAACCTGGAATATTTCCTACTTCATGTATATCAATACTTGAAGGCGCAACAGTTGGCCACGTGAACCAACCTCCACTTGGATCGGTTGTAATAGTACTATTATAAGTTCCTATTGGCGGTTGAAAGTTGTTTGGTGCACCAGAAGGATACGACTCGTACTCAGTAGCAGTATCTGCTCCAGAAGGACAGTTATGGTCACTAAAACTTCCTGCATTACAAGCACCTTCTAATGAAGACCAGTTGCAATATGTATAAGCTAAATTATCATAATAACCAGCTATTTCAGGCCAACCATAATCTCCTCCACTTGTAATAATATTAATTTCATCATCTGTTTTAGGACCGTGTTCTGATGCATACAAAGTACCGTCTTGTGAGAAAACAATTCCTTGAGCATTTCTATGTCCATAAGTATTAACATGACTTTTAACTCCATTTAAAACTGGATTGTCTGTTGGTATAGAACCATCTATATTTATACGAAGTGTTTTACCTGGATAGTTATCATAATCAGTAGATGAAGTTGGTAATACTTGAGATAAAATAGGATTACAAGAATAGCTAAATTGATTTGCTCCTTGATCGCCTACTGTGTAATATAATTTTAAATCTGGACCAATGATAAGTCGTCCTGAGTTATGGTCTCCACTACCAGGTAATCCTTCTAGAATAGAACCATTAGGGTTTAATGATGTGTCTTCGGTTAAGTTACCTGTAGCATGGTTATATACTAATCTAACAATGCGCAGTTTGTACCCATTATCATCATAATTATAAGCCGCAAACACATAATTGTTGGTAGTTGTTGTAATATCGTTATATAATGCTGGATGAATTGCCATACCTAATAAACCACCTTGAGTAGAGTTTGCAACTTTAGCGCTTAAATCTATCATTGTTGTAATGCTCTCTGTGGTTGTATTAAATCTTACTATTTTTTCTCCAACGCGTTCAGTTATCCATAAATTTCCATCAGGAGCATAAGTTACTTCCCATGGATAGTCTAAAGCATGATCTGCAGTAACGTTTTGTACTGTCCAATCTGAATTATTAGTAACAGGCTGTGCTACTACTAAACAAGTAAATAATGCAAAAAGTGTTAGGTTGAGTAGTTTTAGTTTCATTTTTGGTTTAGTTGTTAATTATAGATTTTTTGGTTGTTTTTGCCGTTTCTGTAGCTATTTCAAAAATATAAGCTCCTGAAGTTATACTTATTGGGACAGAAAGCTTATTGCTATTAGAGTTAACATCTAATGTCATAACATGCTGCCCTAGCATATTTATAACTTTTACAGTTTGTACTAACTTATTTTTGTTATTAAGTATTACTAAAGATTTAAGGGATAAATCGTAATAGATATTAATATCATTACCTAATAAGTCTTCTCCTGTAGAAAGAACTACATTTGAAAACACAATTTCAAACCTATTAGTTGTAATTCCTTGAGTAACTGTAGTTATGTAGTTAGACTCTTCAAGATTATGATATGCGTCAAAATCTTTCAAATAAATGTTTACTTCTTCTTCAACATTTTCTAAACCATCTATTTTAAACTCTACAACTCCTTCGTTATTGGCTTTTACTGAAATAGGAAAAACTGATGTTTCGTTAATACTATCTACACCTTGAATTACAAACTGATTATTATCAATCACCCAAAAAGCATCTTCAAGATTGGTTTCTATAAGATTTCCGTCATAACCCCAATCTACTCCCAATGTTGCATTTTCATCTTCAGTTAATAAAAGTTGCCTCTTATAATTATTTGGAGTTATAACACCAATTCTATATTTAGACCTAATATCTTGACTTACAAAATCAACACTATTCGTCTCTAATGATTGACTGTTTCTAAAAAACCAAGAGTTAGTATTTGAAGCTCCTTCTTTTACAAATATTCTTTGATCGTTTTCAAAAATTATGTTTCCATCAGAAATTGCATTAACAAAAAATCCTTGAGAAACAGGAATGTACTGTCGAGGAGTTTTTGTTCCAGATCCTGTTTGACTTACATCTTGGTCACTAATTGCAGGTGTACCACCTGAAAAATTATACAATCCATAACCACCTTGGTATTGCGCTAAAATGTGCGAACCTCCTCCCCAATGTTCCCAAAAATAAAGAGTACCATTAGTACTTGGGTTGTCGTTTAAAAATTCATCTGCATCAATAGCTGAAGGATAAGGGTTCCCTACCAAATAGTCGTTGTCTTCTGTTATCTCTAAATTTATAGTTCCATTGTTAGGTTTTCCGCTAAACACATAATTATGGTCATTAGTTTCAGGTCCATTACCAGGTCCTTTCATCGTATACCCTTCTCCAACTTTATTGGCTGTATTACTATAAATTTTTTCCCATTCAGAATACTCTCCTTCTGCATTGTTTACAAATTTCCACAACCAATACTCTGCTATTGAAATTGGAGAACTTAGATTACTTCCATCATAACCTCCAATAAACGTGATTGCTTCTGGTGAAGAAGCTTCTGTTCCATCAAGCATAACATCTTCAATAGTATAGGTTTCAGTGCCATCAACTGGTATGCTAGAAACACTTGAGTGTACAGGAGACGACCAGTAATTGTAAGTGTATTTATTTTCGGTTCCTTGTTGGTCTCTTTCCAATTTTCCGTTAGCACCAACAAACAAATTACTAGTCTCGTTTTGTGTTAATTGAGATTCTCCTTCTAAGTCAATAAAACCATCTAGTTTTAAATACCAAGTATTGTATAATTCTTGGTCATTATTGATTTCTAATTCTGTGTTTGCATCAGAGATTAATCCTAAAGTACCATGTCTATTTGAAGTTGTAACATCATTTTTAATATGAACGATTGACCAGTCTTTATTATTTGTTTCGTCAGTAATATCCCAAACATCACCATGTAACCAAGTATCAGTAGCTGACCAATCACCAGCTGCGACAGTTTCATAAGGCATTGGTGCTGTTTGAAAATAAATGTGTTTAATGTTATACATTTTTGCTCCTGTACCAGAGTCTCTTACAGGAGTAAGTTTATCGTCTAAAATATCATCAACATAAGCATCCATCTTGTAATACCTCACTAAACCAAGACCAATGTCTGATGAGATTTTTAAAGGAATTATTGTTCCTCTATCAAAACTATAATCATGATTTAATTCTTGATATACCATTTTTTGAACATGGTCTTGAGGAAGTGCAATGTTTAACAGCCTTACCTCTTCTATTTCACCCATAAAATATTCAGAAGTAAGCACATTTTCCTCACCCGAAATACCTGGTTTCCTACCAATGGTTAAATCGGTAGTTCCTACTGAAAGCGTACCAGAAACTGATGTTGTACTTTCAACTTTACCATTAATATAAAGTGTGAAGTTTTCTCCATCTTCATAAGTTGCCGCTACATGAATCCATATATTATCTGAATAAGAAGTTGTTGATGTAAGCGTTGTTACTCCTGCTACTGCACTAATTGTTCCTGACGGGTTTACTTTTAAGAATATGTTTTCTTGTCCAAAAATTCTCATTACTCCTGATGCATTTGGATCAACTTTTACCCAAGCCATAAGTGTAGCATTAGACCATGCTCCTATTACTGGAACATTGTCTGAAACATAATCGTTACGACCATCAAAAAAGAGCGTGTATTTAAAATCTAAGTCTCTTGGAGAACCATAAACCGTATTATCAGTATCAAAAGAATCTAAAATACCGTCTTTATCATCATCTTGAGAACCATCTATAATTCCATCATTGTCGGCATCATATGAGGCATAAATAGTTGTATCAATATCGCTACCATTTGAAGGGTCATTAGATGCATCGTTACTATCTATATCTAAATAATCTGGAATTCCATCACCATCAGAGTCTAAAGGGTCGGGATAAGCATTACTACCATGGTCGTTACCTGACCCATCATCATTTAAATCCATAATAGCCAAAATACCATCACCATCTTTTTCATCGCTTATGTCACCAGATGGAATATCATCTCCATCTCCAGTTCCATCTCCATCAATATCTATATCTCCTTTGTGGTCATACTCTAGGTTATCAAAAATACCATCATTATCACTATCAGCATCTAAATAATCTGGAACACCGTCTCCATCAGTATCTATTGGAGTAAGTGACTCATATGCATCATGAAGTCCGTTACCATTAGCATCAACCCAAACATTTATTGGGTCATTAAAAACTGTTGCGTCTTTATCACCATCAGCAAGCTGAAGTTCAACAACATTAGGAATACCATCATTGTCATTATCTAAATCGATTGAGTCAACAATGCCGTCACCATCAAGATCACAAAGCACTTGTTTAACAAAAATATCGTCAATTGCTAAGTCATTACCTATTCCTCCTGGATTGTTGTTGCTTAAAACAACCGTAAACTGAGAGTAAGGAGACACAAAACTTGCTGCTACTTCTATCCAATCTCCTGTTGGGTTAGCAGCATCAGTTGGTTCAATTAATCCAGAGGTAGTTGATGTAATTAAATTTCCGTTAGGATCAAAAACCTCAATCAATACTTCTGGTCTTTCTCTAGTTTCAATATCTGGCGCATCTGTTCTATCTAAATTTATAGCCCAAAAACCATACTCAATTGTCACATTAGGTGTTACTCCACTAATTACAGAACTATAAAAAATACCAGGTTCTTCGGTAGCATTAAAAATTGCCATTCTACCGTTTGTATCACCTGTAGTGTGATCTGGACCTTCATACCAAAAATCGTCTGCCCAATCTGAAATGTCTGTATTAATATCATCTAACACACCATTGTTATTGGTAACTGTATGATGAACTGTATAATCCCCATCATTAACACTTGTAGGGTTGTAAGTTGCAGGACATGATCCCGTACCATCCTCATAGCAATACGTTGTAGAGGCATTAGTAACGTTGGCATTTATTTGGCGTCTTGTAGTACCAGAACCAAAATCTTCATTTAAAAATATTACTTCAGCTGTTTGAGATTGAGGATACAAAAGACATGTATCGTTTTCATAAGCATCTGAAAGTCCATCATTATCATCATCTACATCTACATTATCTGGCACACCATCACCATCAGTATCTGGAAATGTTTGCACTCCTTCACCTTCAATTAAAAATGTATACGGATTTTCATCAGAATCATCATTATATATTATTACTGTAGCTTGCTTAACACCTATAGATGTTGGGTTAAAACTTATGGTAAAAGTAGTTGACTCACCAAGCCCTAAAACGGTTTGACTTGGTTGTGTAGATATACTAAAATCGGTCGAAGGAGTTAAAAAATCAACAGTTGGAACTCCTATTAGGCTAAGATCTAGAGCACCATTATTAGTAATGGTAAAAGTTCTTTCTAATGGAAGTATTTCATAAATATCATATTCTGTAAAATCTGTATGGTTATTAACAGATACCGTTGTAGAGCCATCAACTATAGGGTTACTATTTCCTGTCACTTCTATTTCGGCAGGTGAAAATGGGTCTACTTTTATATCAACTTTATAGTCTTCAAATTCTTCAGGGTGTCCTTCAGTGTTTCCACAAGGGTTATTAGACCACCAATATCTTCTTGCCCCAACCCTCATAATGGTAGTGCCAGTAACAACTGAAGTTGGTATGTTCATCGTTAAATTACCAGTACCTTCCCCATCTGTATTATCTAAATTTTCTCCAGGATCGGTAAAATCTCCATCTTGATTTAAATCTATATAAACAGCCCATCCTATATTTCCTCCTGCAAAAGATGCTGATATAGTATAACTGTTTCCTGTGTACAATTCCACAGCTGGTAAGTGGGTATAGTTTCCATAACCACCATCATCACCTGTAGTATTGTTAAACGCTGTAGCATTTTCTCCAGTTAAAGAGACATTAGTAATATAATGAGAACCTCCTGACGAAATTGTTGGTTCACATGCACCAAGGTTCACTCCTATATTTACTGTTGCGGTGTCACAATCATTACTTACATCACAAATAGTATATGTAAAACTATCGGTTCCAATAAAATCTGTATTAGGAACATATTCAAAAACTCCATCTGAAATTTCAGTAACTATTCCGTTTGTTGGACTTGTTGTTATAGAATAGTTATCAGCATCACCACCTTCAGAACCTAGATCATCATTTAAACTAACATCAATTTGATTATCAATCCCTGTAGAGCTATTTTTCAAAACACTGAAAGAATCATTAGCTGCTGAAGGGTCTGGTGATTGTATTATATTTACTGTATAATCTTCAGTCTCTCCAAAATTACCTCCATCAACAGCACAAGCTCCAGGTTCATACCAACTCACCATATTAATTCTCATTCTTAAACTACCTATAACAGCACTTCCTGGTACAGTAAATGTTGTGGCTTGAGGTGAAGCTGTTGAAGTACCAAATGACCATATTTGCTCACCAGGATCATTGAAATCGTTGTCGTTATTATAATCTATCCAAACACCATACCCTGCAGCTCTCCAAGAATCTACTCTAGCTGTATGAATGGTTAAAGTGTAAGTATTTCCAACCGTTAAATCAGTAGAAATACCTGTATAGCTTGAATAACTATTTGAGGTACTGGTGTAGGTTGATGAATTATCTATACTATTTAGCTGAACTCTACTTATAAAATGTTGTGAAGGGTCGGCAAACGAAGGCGTACAGTATTGTGCATGAGCCTTAACTCCAAAGCAAAACACAATTAGGCAAACAAGCTTAAAACTGTCAATAAAGTAGTTTTTTCTCATTATTAGTTAGGGTTTGATAGATTTGCTCGACGAAAGTATATAAAAAATCGATGTAATACACTTTCCACCCATTAAATATGATGAAAATGACAAAAAAATATATTAAGTTGACATTTTTGTACAATTCTTTGAAAAAAAACTGATAAATAGATAGTTATAATGAAGATTATTTAACTCTAAAAAGCTCAACAGCACCAAATTTTAATCAAAAAATCCTATTTTGAAGTGATAGAATTTGATTTTAAAACCCTAATTTGAACTTTTCATATGTAGGATTCCTACAAAAAACTCTTATATTAGTCTAATTTTGTACAAAAATCGTTGTAATAATTTACTAGCTCTATAATACGCATCCGAGTAAACTCATTATTATCTACCTTTTCTAATAATATTGGGCAATTGTGGAAATACGCCTTAACTTTTCTTTTGAAAGCACCATTAATACTGGTAATACTTTCTTCTGAATCTCTTTTCACATAAAGTTTAGTAGCTACAGGTAGCGTGACTGTTCTAAGTGATGCTACATTACCTGAAAAGAAAGGGATAAAAACCTTTGAACTAAACACATCCGCATAAAGAGTAACTTCCCCTTCAGTCAAGACTTCCAACAAAAATGGTCGAAAAGAAAATTCTTTTTTGTATAAATATCTATATTCTACATCTTCTTCAAAACCATGAAATATAATTTTAGAAACCATTACATCAGTCCAAACATCAGGTTTTTTATCTTTAGTTAGCCTAAATTTAATCTTCCACTCCTGATAAATCTCACCATATCCAAAAAGCGAAGTCCCATCGTTAAAATAAATAGTAGCTTCTTGGGTTTGAGCATAAAAAAACAATGGAATAGTAATGAAAAAGTATGTTAGAAGTGATTTCAATTTACATTAAATCTTTATAAATTTATTAAACAATAAAATCAACCAAATCCTCAATTTTCGAAATCAATTGAATCTTGATAACTGTATTCTTGAGTGAAATTTTATTGTACTTAGATACGAAAATAGTTGAAAACCCTAATTTTTCAGCTTCTAGAATACGTTGCTCAACACGTTGAACAGGGCGTATTTCACCAGACAAACCAACCTCAGCAGCAAAACAAAAATCGCTTTGCAAAGCCTCGTCTTCATTAGATGATAAAATGGCAGCTACAACCGCTAAATCTATTGCAGGATCATCAACAGTAATACCACCTGTGATGTTTAGAAAGACATCTTTTGCTCCAAGACGGAAACCAGCTCGTTTTTCTAAAACCGCTAAAAGCATATTTAAACGTTTTGCATTAAAACCAGTGGCACTGCGTTGTGGTGTTCCATAAACTGCTGTACTTACCAAAGCTTGTACTTCAATCATTAAAGGTCGCATACCTTCTAGGGTTGCTGCAATAGCGTTACCACTTAAGGCTTCATCTTTTTCTGAAATTAATATCTCGCTTGGATTGGTAACTTCTCTCAAACCAGAACCTTGCATTTCGTAAATTCCGAGTTCGTTAGTAGACCCAAATCGGTTTTTATTGGCCCTAAGGATTCTAAACACATGGTTACGATCTCCTTCAAATTGTAAAACCGTATCAACCATATGCTCCAATATTTTTGGACCAGCTATATTACCATCTTTTGTGATATGACCAATCAAAATTACAGGCGTTGCAGTTTCCTTAGCAAATTTGATAAGTTCTGTTGTACATTCTTTAATTTGAGAAATACTCCCTGAAGACGACTCGATATAATCACTATGCAATGTTTGAATAGAATCTACAACAACAATATCTGGTTCTAACTCTTCAATTTGCCTAAAAATGTTTTGTGTTTTGGTTTCGGTTAAAATATAACAATTGCTACTGTTTGGGTTAATACGTTCGGCACGCATTTTTATTTGCTTTTGGCTTTCTTCACCTGAAACATATAGTGTTTTGTATGGTAATTTTAAAGCTATTTGAAGCAACAGTGTGCTTTTTCCAATTCCAGGTTCGCCTCCTAAAAGCGTTAACGATCCTGGAACCAATCCACCACCTAAAACACGATTAAATTCATGGTCTTGAGTGTTTAAACGCGCTTCTTGAGCTGTATCAATTTCATTAATCAATAACGGTTTGGACAAGCGTTTTGTTGATGCTTTTTCGGGAGTTTTCCAGTCGCTTTTTTCTGGTTTTTGTATGAGTTCTTCAGCAATGATATTCCACTCTTTACACGCTGTACATTGTCCTTGCCATTTTGAATATTGTGTGCCACAATTTTGACAGAAAAATGTCGTTTTTACTTTAGCCATTAACCTTTCCTAACAACCTCTCCAAAGGAGAGGAAATTTATATTATAGTTTAGTACCCAAAATCTGCTTTAATCTCATCTGCCTTTTCTAGCATTAAGTCTTTTGTGATGCCTCCTATTTCTTCTAAAATATAAGCAGACCTATAGGTTTTCATTGCTTTTTTAGGTTCTCCTGTTTGTTCATAAAACTGAGCTAAATAATAATGTCCTAAAAGTGTATCAGGATATTCTTTTCTGGCAATTTTACCTAATTCTTCAAAATAATCCCACTGCTCTTTCTTTTTAATAGCAGCTTCAATAGCTCTAAAATCGTTTACAAGAATTTTCTTGTCAATTCCAAAAAGGTCTTTTATTGTGGTGTATTTTTCCTGAAGGTATTCTACTGGAGAAGAGTCTAGTTTTAAGATACTTTCGGTATATTCTTTTTTACTAATAGGTTGAAATACAAAAAAGATACTTTCTAAAGCTTTAGGAATTGCATGAGCTGGTAAAGCATAATGAGAAGGTCCTTCAAAAGTATCAAAATTATATAATAGGTTTTTATTGTCTAAGCCTGTTAAACTTTTATTTAAAGCTTCGGTTCCTTCTTTTATTGAACCAACGTCGTTGGTTGATGTTGCTAAATAATAAAAAATCTTGTTCTCTAATTTTCCAAATCTTTCAGCTAGATACTCATTCATATTTGGTGCTAAATCTGGACTAATAGTAATGTAAGCTTGAAATAGCGGAACATCTTTTAGTAAATAATAATTAATGAAATTAGCGGTTTCTCCATGACCTACTGCTACTCTAAAGTTTTCAGTTTTGTACGATTTGTTCAAATACGGAATAAGTTCCATACCTACAAATTCAAAGAACGCTGCACCAGTTTCAATTGGAAGCGAATTTTGTTCAGAATACATACAATCGTCAAACCTTTTATCGGCTTGCTTGATACCTACAACAATAGCTTCAGGAATATCTTCCCAATAGGAATAATAATCTACATTTCCAGCTACTGCCTCAAACAAATAATCCCCATCCATAACAATGATTAACGGATATTTTTTATTGTCATCATCACTATAACCTCTTGGTAATAGTATTTTTAACTGTCTATCTTCTCCTAGTTTTTCAGAAAAAATAGATTCGTAATTCGCTTGTGAATAAATTGTGTTTGCTGAAAAACACAACAGCATTAGCAGGATAAGTTTTTTCATGGTTAGCCTATTAAAAATTGTTACTGCAAGGTAAACAATTATTTTATTCTATTGTAGATTGGCAAGTACAGAAACGATATACTTCCTAAAACAATAACCATTATGGTTTGTGAAGCCCACATAATCCACCCAAATGCATAGCTTGGGTCTTTTTCAATTCCAAAAAGTGTAAATGCAGCCATAACAGCAGCAGGATACACAAAAATCCCTCCATTAGTTGCTGCAATGGTAAAACTTGCTGAAATAAAACCAACCAACACTACTCCAATTGTAACTTTATCTAAATCTGGTAAAGCGAAAGTAGTAACGTAAAACATTAAAACATACATTCCCCAAATGAACAATGTATGAGCAATAAATGCCCATTTATGTTTCATTTTAAAAATGCTTAACACACCTTCCATTAATCCTTTGAAGAAGGTCTTTACTTTTACAGCAAATTTAGAACTGCTTTTTTTGATATAAATGAATACTAAAAATAGAACTACAATTCCTGTAAGACCTAATAGTATTAGTTTTTTAGGCTGAAATGATTGCTCAAGAAGGTTTAAAATAAAATCGTATTCTATGATTAAAGTCACCAAGATAATACCAAGCATAACTACCAAATCTGCCATACGCTCAGCTACAATAGTTCCAAAGCTTTTTTCAAATGGTACTTTTTCATAATTAGTAAGTACTGCTGCTCGTAATACTTCGCCTGATCTTGGAATACCATAATTAGCCAAATAAGCGATAAATACTGCCATAATTCCATTAGGTAATTTGGTAGTATATCCTAAAGGCTCTAGCAAATACTTCCACCTGTATGCTCTTGATAAATGACTTAAGATACCTAAAAACACACCAAAAGCAATCCACCAATAATTAGCAGATTTTACAAAAGGAATGATTGTATCTACAGGTAGTTTAGAAAAGGTGTACCAACCAAAAAATACAGCAAGAGCAATTGGAATTGCTATGCGAAGTAATTTTTTAGTTTTTGCTGTCAAAGTTTACTTTAATAAATTGGTTGCTTCGTCTGGAAACACTAGTGAAGGTTTAAAGCTTTTTGCTGTTTCAATATCCATGAATGCATAGGTAATTAAAATAAGCGTGTCTCCTACTGATACTTTTCTTGCTGCAGCACCATTAAGAGTAATTTCGCCACTTTTTCGAGGTCCAGGAATACAATAGGTTTCTAAGCGTTCACCATTGTTATTATTTACAATTTGAACTTTTTCACCTTGAATTATGTTTGCTGCATCCATTAAGTCTTCATCGATAGTTATACTACCAATGTAGTTAAGTTCAGCACCTGTACATTTTACTCTGTGAATTTTAGATTTTACGACTTGAATTTGCATGAGGCAAAGGTAATTAATTTAATGCGATATTATCTATTAGTCTTATATCATCTGCATATACAGCTATAAATGCTCTATATGTTTTGTCTTTTGACTTTCGTTTTACTGTTTTTAGTGTTTGGGTATCAGCAATTGTGAAATATTCTAGTTTTAATAACTCATGATTTTCAAACTGTTTTTCAACCCATTCCGTCACTGTATTAGCACTTTTTGTGCCAAACTTTTCTTTAGCAGCTAATAGCGTTTTATAAATAAAAGGAGAAGCGTTTCTGTATTCTGGTTTTAAACGTGTATTTCTAGAACTCATTGCCAACCCATCCTTTTCTCTATGTATAGGACAGCCTACAACATTTACTGGAATATTGTGCTTTTCAACAAGCTTTTTGATAATCATTAATTGCTGAAAATCTTTTTCTCCAAAATAAGCATTGTCTGGTTGTACAATTTCAAAAAGACGTTTTACAATAGTACCAACTCCGTCAAAATGACCATGTCTAAATTTACCTTCCATAGCATGCTCTAGACCATCAAAAGTATAGTTAACTGACGCTACATTATCACCATAAACATCTTCAACCGTTGGTGCATACACAACAATATCGTTAGATACTGTTTTAAGCAGCTCTACATCAGACTCTAAAGTTCTTGGGTATTTTTTTAAATCGTCCTTGTTATCAAACTGAGTTGGATTTACAAAAATAGAAATAGCAACCCTGTCATTATTTTCAAGCGCTTTTTTGATTAAAGACAAATGACCATCGTGTAAAGCTCCCATTGTAGGCACTAATCCTAAGGACAGTTTTTGAGCTTTCAATTCTTTAACGAATTGATTTAAATTTTGCTTTTTATGATAAATTTCCACGTGTTTACTAAAAAATAACAGCTTGCAAACTTAATATTTTACTAGCAATCTGCATAAATTTTTGTAATTTTGCATGTTTTTTATTTTTAATTTCCAAAACGAACTGATTTATGAAAGATAAGCGAATATTGTATGTGTCTTCTGAAGTTGTACCATATTTACCAGAAACTGAAATTTCCTCAATGTCTTTTGAGGCTCCAAAAATGGTAAACAAACAAGGAGGTCAAATACGAATATTTATGCCTAGGTATGGAAATATAAACGAAAGAAGACATCAACTACACGAAGTAATAAGACTTTCAGGAATAAACCTAGTTATCAACGACTTAGATATGCCTTTGATAATTAAAGTTGCTTCGATTCCTAAAGAACGTATTCAGGTTTATTTTATTGATAATGAAGAGTATTTTAAAAGAAAAGCAACCTTAACAGATGAAGATGGTAATCTTTTCCCTGATAATGACGAACGCGCTATTTTCTTTGCTAAAGGTGTTATCGAAACAGTAAAAAAATTAAATTGGTCACCAGATATTATTCATGTTAATGGATGGATGGCATCATTACTGCCTTTATATCTTAAGGAGTTTTATAAAAATGAACCATTATTTAATGAAAGTAAAATAATAACTTCGATATATAATCAAAGCTTTGATGGTACGTTAGATAAAAACATGATTGGAAAAGTTAAGTTCGACAATATTGACGAAGAGATTGTAAAAGTACTTGACACACCTAATTATAACAACTTGATGAAAATTGCTATTGATCATTCAGATGCTTTGATTAAAGGGTCTCAAGAAATTCCTAATGAGCTTGAAGATTACTTAAAAGCATCTAAAAAACCTGTGTTAGATTATTTTTCACCAGAGGAGTTTGCTGAACCATATACTGAGTTTTATAATTCTCAGTTTTAGACTAATACAAATTCACTGAGCACTTTCTAAAGTTTTGTTAAACCAAAGGCATCAAAAAAGATAAGATGTTACATTTGACAATCAAAAAACAAAAATTTTAAATGAAAAAGATAAAGTTTGCCCTGAAATACATTGCTATTTTAACAGTGTTAATAAGCTCATTTATTGCATGTGATAAAGATTTTGCAAGTATTGATTCAGATATCATAAATGGAGATAATGCTACACATTTCAATTCAAGCCAAATCCAGTATGATGTTATAGCTTACAACAAAAAGCTGCCTCCTGTACAAACAAACAATCTTCCAGTAAACCCTTTTGGTGTATACAACGACCCTGTTTATGGTAGAACTACAGCTAGCTTTGTAACTCAACTTAACATTTCAACTTTAGATCCAGATTTTGGAGAAAATATAGAACTTGACTCGGTAGTACTTACAATTCCTTATTTTAGTACTGCTACAGAAGTAAATAGTGATGGTTCTACATCATACAAGTTAGACTCATTATATAGCAACAATTATATTGATTTATCAATTTATGAAAGCAATTATTTTTTAAGAGACTTTGATCCAACTTCTGAATTTGATATAACCCAACGTTACTATTCTAATGCTTCTACTTCTAGTTCTGACCTAATCAATCCAGTTGAATTTGAAGGACAATTATTATACTCTGAAGAAAACTTCCAACCTAGTCCAGATCAAATCGTATTGAAAGAAGAAAACGAGGATGGAGAAATGGAAATTTCTGATAGATTACAACCAGCTTTACGTATCAAATTAGACAATGCTTATTGGCAAGAAAAAATTCTTGATAAAGAAGGGGAACCAGAACTAACAAATCAAAATAATTTTAGCGACTACTTCAGAGGCTTATACTTTAAAGCCGAAGCTGTTGGTGGAGATGGTAACTTTCTTCTTTTAAATCTTGCTAGCAGTAATGCTAATATTACTCTACATTACACCAAAGACCCAATATCTGATGATGGAGACAGAATAGCTTCAACATATACAATTGACTTTAGCGGTAACAGGTTTAACATTCTTGAAAATGAATACACCATACCTCTTGACGATGGAGATGCTGTTAATGGTGACGAAAAACTTTACTTAAAAGGAGGTGAAGGCTCAATGGCTATAATTAATTTATTTAATGGAGACGAAAATGGAGACTCTCCTGAGCTAGAAGAATTCAAATCAAATAACTGGTTAATAAACGAAGCAAATCTAGTGTTTTATGTTGACCAAGATATGATGATTGGTGACAACGAAACTGAACCAGATAGAGTTTATTTATACGATTTAAAAAATCAAACTCCTTTGATAGATTATTACTACGACTTAACTAACACAACATACCCTCTTTTATCTAAAGCTAATCACCTAGGCGCTTTACAAAGAGAAGATACTGGTTCTGATGATTTAGGAAAAGGAATAAAATATAAAATTAGAATCACTGAACACATCAACAACATTTTACTTAACGACTCTACCAATGTAAAGCTTGGGTTAACCGTTAGCAGCAATGTTGATTTTGAAAACAACACAGTACAATATAGCTTTCAAACTGATGATGAGGATTTTAATAGGATTCCTGGTAGTTCTATTATATGTCCTGAAGGAACTGTTTTATTTGGAAACAACACAACAAACGAAGAAAAAAAGGTATATTTAGAAATCTTTTATACCGAACCAAATAACTAAAATATTATGTGCGGAATAGTTGGCTATATTGGACATCGAGAAGCTTACCCAATAATTCTAAAAGGTTTAAAACGATTAGAATATAGAGGCTACGACAGTGCAGGTATTGCACTTTATGATGGCTCTGATATAAAACTTTCCAAAACAAAAGGAAAAGTTGCCGATTTAGAAGCACGTTTAGAAAAAGAAATAACTACAAATGGAACTCTAGGAATTGGTCATACTAGATGGGCAACTCATGGTGTTCCAAACGATATAAACTCTCATCCTCACTATTCAAATTCAGGCAACCTTGTTATTATTCATAATGGAATAATCGAAAACTATGAGTCTTTAAAAAAAGAACTTATAAAAAGAGGGTACACTTTTAAATCAGATACAGACACAGAAGTTCTTGTCAATTTGATTGAAGATGTGATGAAAAAGGAAAACACAAAACTAGGTAAAGCTGTTCAAATTGCCTTAAATCAAGTTGTAGGTGCTTATGCCATTGCTGTGTTTGACAAAAACAAACCTAACGAAATTGTCGTTGCTAGATTAGGAAGTCCATTAGCCATTGGTATTGGTGATGATGAATTTTTCATTGCTAGTGATGCATCTCCATTTTTAGAATACACTAAAAACGCCATTTATCTTGAAGACGAAGAAATGGCAATAGTGAGAAGAGATAAGGAAGTTAAAATCAGGAAAATTAAAGACGACTCTCCTGTTGCTCCTTACATGCAAGAGTTACAACTCAACCTTGAACAAATTGAAAAAGGCGGTTATGACCATTTCATGCTTAAGGAAATATATGAACAACCTAGAGCAATTTTAGATACTTTTAGAGGTCGATTAAGAACCAACGAAGCCATAATAAAAATGTCTGGTGTTGAGGATAACATGAAAAAATTCCTTAATGCTGACAGAATTATTGTTGTGGCTTGTGGCACCTCTTGGCATGCAGGTTTAGTATCAGAGTACATCTTTGAGGACTTAGCAAGAATACCTGTTGAAGTTGAATATGCCTCAGAGTTTAGATATAGAAACCCAGTTATAACAGAAAAAGACTTAGTGATAGCCATTTCGCAATCAGGTGAAACCGCTGACACATTGGCCGCAATAAAACTCGCTAAATCTAAAGGTGCTTTTGTTTTTGGTGTTTGTAATGTAGTAGGCTCTTCTATAGCAAGAGAAACTGACGCTGGAGCTTACACTCATGCTGGACCAGAAATTGGTGTTGCTTCTACAAAAGCGTTCACAACACAAATTACTGTCTTAACGCTTATTGCTTTGAGATTAGCTAGAGCAAAAGGAACTATTTCAAGTTCAGACTATAGACATCACTTAATCGAATTAGAACTTATTCCTAGTAAAGTGGAAAAAGTTCTAAAATCTGATGACTATGTAAAAACTATAGCCAACATTTATAAAGATGTAAAAAACTTCCTGTATTTAGGAAGAGGTTACAACTTCCCTGTTGCACTTGAAGGCGCTCTAAAGCTTAAAGAAATTTCATACATCCATGCCGAAGGTTATCCTGCAGCAGAAATGAAACATGGACCAATAGCATTAATAGATGAAAACATGCCTATTGTAGTCATTGCTACAAAAAAAGGACACTATGATAAAGTTGTAAGTAATATTCAAGAAATAAAATCTAGAAAAGGAAAAATAATTGGAATAGTTACTGAAGGTGACCAGCAAGTAAAAGAGTTAGCTGACCACGTTATTGAAGTTCCTGAAACTCTAGAGTCGTTATCTCCATTAGTTACTACAATCCCGCTTCAATTATTATCATATCATATTGCAGTAATGCTAAATAAAAATGTAGACCAACCAAGAAACTTAGCAAAGTCAGTAACTGTAGAGTAAATTTGCTCTTATTTTACTAAATATCAAATGTTAAATTCTCAGTTTAAGTGTTCAAAATTGCTAAAAACACAATTTTAACCCTTAAATATTTTCAAAATTTTACTATGCGTGCATACTTTTTTAAAAAAACGCATTAAAATTTCGTATATTTATTTATATTGCCATTAATAAATTAACTAATTCTCTATACATGAAAACAATTCTTAAGATTTTTATGCTGTTTTGTTGTGCTGTTTCCTTTGCACAAACTACCGTGAAAGGGACTGTGACTGACAATAACGGTCAACCTTTACCTGGAGCGAATATAATAGTAGTAGGTACAACAACAGGTACAATTTCAGATTTTGATGGTAAATTTACCCTAACCTACAATCAAGAGCCACCATTTTCTATACAAATAAGTAGTGTTGGCTTTGAAACAGTAACAAAAGAAATAACCACAAACCCTCAAACAGTAGAAGTTATTTTAGTTGAAGGAACCTCATTAGATGAAGTTGTTATTTCAGCTTCAAGAACTCCTGAACGAATTTTCGAATCTCCTGTTACTGTTGAGCGTTTTGGATTAAAAGAAATCAAGAATACTGCTTCAGCAGATTTTTATGATGGTCTTGAAAACTTAAAAGGTGTTGACGTAAACACCAACAGTTTAACCTTTAAATCTGTTAACACTCGTGGTTTTGCAACCTTTGCAAACACAAGATTTATGCAGTTAGTAGATGGTATGGACAACTCCACACCTGCACTTAACTTCCCTATAGGTAACCTTATGGGTATGAATGAAACAGACATTCAAAGTGTTGAGCTTTTACCAGGAGCTGCTTCTGCATTATATGGAGCAAATGCTTTTAATGGTATACTATTTATGAGAAGTAAAAGCCCTTTTGACCATCAAGGTATAAGTGGATATTACAAGCAAGGTATGACATCTCAAGATGCTGCTGGAGACAATACTTATAGAGATGCAGGTATAAGAATGGCTTATAAGTTTAGCGACAAGTTTGCTGCTAAAGTAAATTTTGGTTGGTTAAAAGGAACCGATTGGGCTGCTAATAACTACAATGGTAAACCAGGAACTGGAGACACAAGAGATGCTCTAGGTTACGATGGATACAATGTTTATGGTGATGAGGTTGCAACTAACATCAGAGCTGCTTCTGGAGGATTAGGAATAATTCCAGATGTTGTTGTTAGTAGAACTGGTTACAATGAAGAAGACCTAACTGATTATAATGCTGAAAGTGTAAAGGCTGATTGGGGATTATACTATCGTCCATGGGCTAATGACTTCGAAATTCAATATGTTGGTAAAGTAGGTACTGGTTCAACAATTTACCAAGGAACTAACAGGTATTACATTAATGGGTTTACTCAAGAACAACATAAAATTGAAGTTAAAAACGATAATTTCTTTTTAAGAGGATATATTGTATCTGACAAAGCAGGTGATTCTTATGACATGGTATTTACAGGAATTAATATCAATAGAAGTTGGAAAAGTGATGAAGATTGGTTTGGGCAATACATACAAACATATGCTGCTGCAACTTTAGGTGGTGCAAATGATACTCAAGCACACGCTGCTGCTAGAGCTGCTGCTGAAACTGGAAGATTAGTACCTGGAACTCCAGAATTCCAAGCTGCATTTAATAATGTAATTACTAACCCTGATTTTGCTAGTGGATCAAAATTCCAAGATGCCTCTAAATACTATCATGTAGATGGTAATTATAACTTTAGCCACCTTTGGGATGAAATAGAAATTCAAGTTGGTGGTTCTTACAGACAATACAGCTTAAATTCATTCGGTACAATCTATACTGATTATGATGGAAATATTGACTATAACGAATATGGATTATACACTCAGTTACAAAAACAACTAGACCTTAATGAGAATTTAAAACTTAAGCTTACAGGATCTATTAGATATGACAAATCTGAATTCTTTGATGGTTTCTTATCTCCAAGACTTTCAGCTGGTTTCACTATCAATGAAAACCACAACATTAGAGGGTCATTCCAAACAGGTTTTAGAAACCCAACTACTCAAGATTTATTTATAGGATTAGATGCTGGTAGAGCAATATTGGTTGGTTCTGCTCCTGATAACTTAGATCGTTATACAAGAACATATGGCGTTAGTGCATCTGGTCAATTATTAGGTGTACCATCTACAGTTCAACAATCAGGTAGAGCAGCTTATGAAAACTCATATCTTGCAACATCTGTTCAAGCATTTGCGCAATCAGAAAACCCAGCAGACTTAGTGATTGCTAATTCTGATTTAGTAACGCCAGAAAAAGTAACTTCATTTGAAGTAGGGTATCGTGGAAAACTAAACAAAACGATTGTTGACTTAAGTGTTTATTACAATAAGTACCAAGATTTCATTTCAGGTGAAAATGTAATTGCTCCGTTATATGGTGAAGTTGGTGACAACTCTCTTTCACTAGCTGCTGTAGCAAATGGAGATTATAAAGTATATCAAACTTATACAAACTCTCCTGCAGATGTGAATGCATTTGGTGGTTCTATTGGAGTTTCTACTAAAGTATTTGGTGACTTTGATTTAAGCGGTAACTATACTTATGCTAAGCAAGATTTTGATGAAGACGCATTCCCTGATTTTAGAACAAACTTTAACACACCTGAACATAAAGTAAAAGCTAGTTTTGGTAATACCGATTTATTTAAAAACTTTGGATTTAACTTAGCTTGGAGATGGAGTGACAACTATTACTGGCAAGCAACTTTTGGTGACGGAGAGATTCCTTCATACCATACTTTAGATGCTCAAATCAACCTTAGAGTACCTTCTTTTAAATCTACATTTAAAGCAGGAGCAACTAATATTCTAGGAGATGAATACTTTACAGCAATTGGTACTGGTAATATAGGTTCAATGTACTATGTGTCTTGGACAATTAACAACTTATAATAACATGAAAAAGAATATTATGAAAGTAAAATATATATGGTTACTTGCTGTATTATTAGGATTTACAGCTTGTGAAAATGACGACGACTCATCTAATGGTGGTGGAATGGAGTTACCAGCTTTAACTGCTGGCGAAGCAGATTTTTCTAACTATGTGTCATTAGGAAACTCTTTAACTGCTGGATTTTCTGATAACGCATTATTTATTGCATCTCAAGAAAACTCACTTCCAAATATTTTAGCAACTCAATTTGCTTTTGCTGGAGGTGGAAGTTTTACTCAACCATTAATGAATGATAATATTGGAGGTCTTATATTAGGCGGAACTCCTGTTTTTCATCCTTTAACTGGAGAGCAACTATTTAAGCCTAGATTAGTAACTACTGGTGGAGCTCCACAAGACCTAGAAGATGTTATTGGTCCTGTAACTTCAACAACTGATTTCTTACTAAACAACCCAACTGGTCCTTTTAATAATATGGGAGTTCCTGGTGCAGCTAGTTTTCACTTAATAGCTCCAGGATATGGTAACATCGCTAATTTCCCTGCTGCTGCTAACCCATATTTCATAAGAATGACAGGTGCTACTCCTGATGCAAGTGTATTAGAACTTGCAATGGCGCAATCACCAACTTTCTTTACATTATGGGCTGGTAACAATGATGTTTTAGGATATGCTACTTCTGGTGGTGATGGTTCAAGTACAATAACTGACCAAGCCACTTTTGATTTTGCAATAAACACCCTAGTAACTACATTAACTTCTGGCGGAGCAAAAGGTGTAATGGCTAACATTCCTGATGTGACTTCAATACCACATTTTACTACAGTACCTCACAACCCATTAGACCCAACAAATGAAGATTTTGGTCCTCAAATACCATTATTAAACTCAATTTTCGGTGCTATAAACCAAATTTATGTTGCTTTAGGTCAACCTGAAAGAGCTATCGTTTTTTCTGAAACTGAAGCAAGTGCTGTAGTTATTAAAGACGAAAGCTTAGATGATATTTCAGCTCAAATTACAGGAGCACTAATGGCAAGTCCAACATTCCCTGCTTTTATAGCACAATTTGGTTTAGATGGTGGTAACCCTATTGTTGTACAGTTAGTAGCTAACCTTTTAGGGCAAACTTATGGGCAAACAAGACAAGCTACTGAAAACGACTTATTTGTTTTACCAAGTAGTTCAGTGATTGGTGAAGTGAATATGGATTATGCTGGCTTTTTAGCAGGTCAAGGTTTACCAGCCGAATTAGCAGATCAATTTGCAATCGAAGGGATTACTTTACCTTTAGAAGATAAATGGGTATTAATACCAACAGAGCAAGCTGAAATCGCATCTGCAACAGCAAGCTTTAATGCAACCCTTGAGACTGCTGCTACATCTGCTGGTTTAGCATTTGTTGATGCTAACTCATTGATGATGCAATTAGCTAGTAGCGGATATTCTGATGGTGACTTTACACTAACTTCTGATTTAGTTACAGGTGGAGCGTTCTCATTAGATGGTGTACATCCAACATCTAGAGGTTATGCTTTACTTGCAAATGAATTTATGAAAGCAATTGATGCTACTTACGGTTCAAACTTTGAAGCTTCAGGTAATTTGGTAAACATTGGAAATTACCCAACAAATTACTCTCCTACACTTCAATAAACTATCTTAAAAAATCTTATACAAAACACCTTCAACTTGAAGGTGTTTTTTTATGCTTAAAAAGCCTGAAAAAATGATAGAGTTTTTAAATTAAAACTCATATATTTGCAGCGCGAAAACAATAGGTGTTTTCATTCAATTAAATTGCATAATATTAAACACATAAGTAATGTCAAAAGTTACAGGTAAAGTTGCACAAATAGTAGGTCCAGTTATCGATGTTGAATTCGGAGCTGGTGCTGAACTTCCAAAAATTTATGATTCGTTAGAAATTAAAAGACCTGATGGTTCTGTTCTAGTACTTGAGGTACAATCTCACATTGGTGAAGATACTGTACGTACTATTGCAATGGACTCTTCTGATGGTTTAAGTAGAGGAACAGAAGTTACTGCTACTGGTGCTCCTATTCAAATGCCAATTGGTGAAGATGTTTACGGACGTCTATTTAATGTAATTGGAGATGCTATTGATGGTATTGGAAATTTACCTAAAGCTGGTGACGCAGGTTTACCAATTCACAGACAAGCGCCAAAGTTTGAAGATTTATCAACTTCTACTGAAGTACTTTTTACAGGTATTAAAGTAATCGATCTTATTGAGCCTTATGCAAAAGGTGGTAAAATTGGATTATTTGGTGGTGCTGGTGTAGGTAAAACCGTATTAATTCAGGAGTTAATTAACAACATTGCAAAAGGACATGGTGGTCTTTCAGTATTTGCAGGTGTTGGAGAAAGAACTCGTGAAGGAAACGATTTACTTCGTGAGATGTTAGAGTCTGGTATTATTAAATATGGTGATGACTTTATGCACTCTATGGAAGATGGCGGATGGGATTTATCTAAAGTAGATAAAACTGCTATGAAAGGTTCTAAAGCTACTTTCGTATTCGGACAAATGAATGAGCCTCCTGGAGCTCGTGCTCGTGTGGCACTTTCAGGATTAACTATAGCAGAATATTTCCGTGATGGAGCTGGTGACGGTCAAGGAAAAGACGTACTTTTCTTCGTAGATAACATCTTCCGTTTTACTCAAGCTGGTTCGGAGGTATCTGCACTTTTAGGTCGTATGCCATCTGCGGTAGGTTACCAACCTACATTAGCAACAGAAATGGGTGCAATGCAAGAGCGTATTACATCAACTAAAAAAGGTTCTATTACATCTGTACAAGCGGTTTACGTACCTGCGGATGATTTAACAGATCCTGCTCCTGCAACAACGTTTGCTCACTTAGATGCAACAACGGTATTATCTCGTAAAATTGCTGAGCTTGGTATTTATCCTGCGGTAGACCCATTAGATTCTACATCAAGAATTTTAACTGCTGATATTTTAGGAAATGAGCACTATGACTGTGCACAACGTGTAAAAGAGTTATTACAACGTTATAAAGAATTACAAGACATTATCGCAATTCTTGGTATGGAAGAATTATCTGAAGAAGATAAACTTGCTGTATCTCGTGCGCGTCGTGTACAACGTTTCTTATCACAACCTTTCCACGTAGCTGAACAGTTTACTGGTATTCCTGGTGTATTAGTTGATATTAAAGAAACTATTAAAGGGTTTAACATGATTATGGATGGTGAATTAGATCACTTACCAGAAGCAGCGTTTAACCTTAAAGGAACTATCGAAGAAGCGATTGAGGCTGGTGAGAAAATGTTAGCTGAAGCTTAAAATTAGTTGGCAGTAGTCAGTCTCTATTGACTGCAAACTGCAACTGCAAACTAAAAAACTATGTATTTAGAAATTGTATCACCTGAAGCAACAATTTTTTCATCAGAAGTAGATTCTGTTGTTGTTCCTGGAGTTAATGGTGAGTTTGAAATGTTAAAAGACCACGCTCCTATCGTGTCGCTTTTAAAAGAAGGAACTATTAGAATCCACACTCACACACAAAGTCATTTAGTATTTGATGAGCTACATGCAAGTGTTGTTCCTCATAACGATAATGACAAAATACTAACTGTGAAAATTAATTCAGGAACTATTGAAATGAAAGACAATAAAGTAATTGTATTAGCTGACTAATTACATTTCTTTATTCTTAATATTAAAAAGCCAAACAATAATGTTTGGCTTTTTTTATGTAGCTTTAATTAAAATAACCATGACTCATAATTTAACCTAAACCAGTACATTTACTAATATGTATAAAAGTGAATTTATAATTAAAGAACCTAATGTACCTTGGTTTTACCGTATTGTTTTTTCACTAATTTTTACATCATTTTTTGGTCTTATGTACTTCTTTTTTAGTAGTAATATTATTCAAAGCTTAACATCTTCTGATATTATTAAAATGATTATTTTTTCTATTTTAATTTTCATAACGCTTATTTATTGCTTTACTCCAATTGTAGCACAACATTCAATACATTTTAACTTCAGTGAGCATAAAATAAAACATTCCTACGCTATAGGTATATTTAATCATAATGAAAAATGGCAAAATCTTGAAGACTTAAATTACATTTCAATGTTTAGTTCCCGAGGTAGTTACCAAGTAAACTTATGGTATGGAAACAATAAATTTTTAAACCTTTTTTTACTTGATGATTATGATTCAGTTATTGAAAAGGCCTTTATTTTTTCTGATAAATTAAACATTGATTTGTTAGACGCTCGTGAAAGAGGCAACCATAGGTGGGTAAATAAAGATGTATATAGAGAAACAAAACAGGTTAAATATCTGTGACACCCTATATTGTTTCAATCTTTAGTATACTCCAAAATATCTGAAGGCTGGCAATCCAAAGCTTCACATATTGCTTCTAAAGTTGAAAACCGAATCGCTTTTGCTTTTCCTGTTTTTAAAATAGAGAGGTTTGCTGTAGTAATACCTATAATTTCTGCCAACTCGTTGCTTCTCATATTTCTTTTTTCTAGCATAACATCTAGATTGACTACTATTGGCATAATTATATGGTTAATTCGTTTTCTGTTTGTAATTCAACAGCGCGTTTATATAAAAAGGCAATTATAAATATAACTCCAGCCATAAAAAGAAATCCTGAAGCATTCCAGTTAAATGCAAAAAACACTTTTTGAGAAAGCCATATAGTATATCCATAAGCTAGTGCTGCAATTAAGCCTATACAAAATGAGACATAACTAATTTTAGTAATTGTTTTTGCAACTGTTAAATTAAACGGATTGTTGACATCTAAATGCCTAAACACTTTAATTAACAAATAGAATAAATAGGCTTTCAGTATTGCGGTAAGAATATAGAATACAATTATGCTCGAGTAATGAAACACACTAAAGTTGTACACATTTAATAAATCTAACCCAAGGTAAAGGTTCTTTGACGCAAATTCATCCACAAAAATGCTAACAATAAATGAGATTATTAATGCACCTGCCTTAATACTTAATCCTATAAAAATAATCCACGATATCACATGCATTATTTTAAAAACTTGTAATGACTTCATTCTTAAATTATCGTTTAACAATAACAAATGTATAAAAAATTATCGAAAAACAATAATTTTAATCAAAATCTAAAAAGCTATATTTATAATCAATTTAAAAACAAATATGTCATCAACCTTTAAAACCATTGCAAAATTTCAGTATTCTACAGAAGCGCAAATTATAAAAGGACGTTTAGAATCTGAAGGTATTGAAGTCTTTTTAAGTGATCATTTAACTATAGATACTGATCCTTTGGTTAGCAATGCTATTGGTGGTGTTAAGTTAAAAGTACTCGCTAAAGATGCTTTAAAAGCACAACATATTTTAGAAACCATTAATAAATATTCGATAGATGACGATGGTAACGCTATACAATGCCCTAACTGCAATAGTAGTAAAGTAATGTTGTTTTCAACTATTAAAGATTTTAAATCATTTTTCTCTTTCCTTATTGGGTTTTTATTTAGTACTCTCCCATTTTATGCAAAAGACAAATACAGATGTGAGGAATGCAATACTGAATTTGATATAAAATAACTACAAACCTTTAATTGCCAATTGCCGTGTAAGACTCTTTTAAAATAGTAACGACTGCAGTTATTTCATCTTCATTTAAATGTCCATAGCCAAACCTAATAGCGCAAATAGTTTTGCTTTGATACAGTATTGTTTTTGGCAACAATAAATTTCGCGCTTTAGTTTTTTCAGCAAGTTTAGCAAGCGATATACTAGGTTTAAAATGTAACCAAATGGCTAAGCCACCAGTAGGCACTTTCCAATACAAGTCATCGCTAAAATGATGTTGTAAACAAGAAATTAAATAATCGCGTCTTGCTTTATAAATGGTAATATTCTTTTTAATTAAACGGTGTATCTCACCTTCATTAATAAGTTCTGCAAGCATTTGCTTTTGAATTAAATCACCTTGCTTATCCAAAATTTGCAAGTAATTGTTCACTTCTTTAATAATAGTTTGAGGAGCTACTATAAAACCAGCTTGAAAACTTGGGAAAAACGACTGACCCAATCGTCCTAAATAGATAACAACACCTTCAGCATCTGCACTTGCCATTGGTAACATTGCAGACCCATCAAATTGAAAATCGTAGTCAAAATCATCTTCAATAATAGCAAAACCATAAACCTTTGCTAACTGTAATAGCTTTAAACGTCTTTCAGCAGAAAGTGTTACTGTAGTTGGATACTGCCTATGCGCACAAACATAAACGCAACGTATGCTTCCTTTGGTAAAATGTCTTTCAATAAAATCTACATCAATACCATTAGCATCAACAGGAATTGTCTTTAGCGTTGCTCCTGCCTGTTGAAAAATCATATTAGACTTGTAGTGACTTAAATCGCCTACAAGTACAATGTCATTTTGTTGAATAAGTAGTCGAGATACAATGTACAAACTCATTTCAGTACTTCTTGTACTTAAAATGTTATGCGGTTTTATATGAAACCCACGTGTAGCATTAAGGTAATTACACAATTGTATATTGAATGTTGAATGCGATTGCTCGTGAGTTTGATTCCATTTAGAAATTAAAGCAGTTCGTTTCATAGAAGCACTATACCATCTTGAAAACTGATGCGTAGGATGCAACCTTAAATCTGGTTGACCATCGTTAATCACATAATTACATTGTGTTGTTTCTTCGGTAGAAGCCAAATTGAAAGACAGTTGAAACGGAAAACCTGTAGTTTCTGGATATGCTGTTAAGTGTTCAATACTTTGCGATGCTGCTTTAATAGCAGCAGTTTTTTGCTCTGGCATCAGTACAAACGTTCCTTTATTGGGTACAATATCAACCCAACCTTGCGATGCTAACTCATCATAAACAGCAACAGCTGTATTTCTATTAATAGATAATATCTCACCAAATTTTCGTGTTCCTGGAAGTGCTATTCCTTCATGTAAATAACCTCTTTGGATAGCATTTACCATTTGCTGTGCAATTTGAATATAAACCGAAGTACTTGACGCTTTATCAAATGTAATTAAGGATTTAAGATTGTCTTCAACCGGACTACTCATTGTTTTAAAACTGGACTATTTTAATGATCCGGAAAGTTACGACTTTTGCAGCGTTAAAAACACGAAAACTATTTATATTATGAGAGCAATCTCTTTATTTACTGTACTTTTTATTTTTTCATTATCAATACAAGCTCAAGAACTAGAGGAACAAAATCTAGACTCGGTTGTAATAACTTCAACACGAATCGATGTTCCGTTTAAAGAAAACTCAAGAACCATTACTGTTATATCAAGTAAGGATATAAAAAATAGCGCAGCAACTAATGTTGCTGATTTACTTCAGCAATTTGCAGGAGTTGACATTAGACGTCGTGGTACTGGAGGCAGTCAAGCCGATTTATACATAAGAGGTGGTGGTTTTGATCAAACCTTATTACTAATTGATGGTATAAAAATGGACGATGCTCAAACAGGTCATCATACTATGAATGCTGCACTTCCGCTAGAAGTTATTGAGCGTATTGAAATTGTTAAAGGTCCTGCTGCTAGAATATTTGGCCAAAACGCCTTTAATGGTGCCATCAATATTGTTACCAAAAACAAATTAGACACATCAGTGTCTGTTAATGCAGAAGCAGGTTCTTTCGGTCAACTTAACGGTTCAATAACCGCTGCTAGTTCGCTTGAAAATTCTCAACACCTAGTGCATGCAGGAAAAATGACTTCGGATGGATATCGCACAAATACCGATTATGATAACACCAATTTCTTTTTGAAAAGTATTTTCAATACTAAACATAAACCTATTGAAATGCTTGCTACCTTTATGGATAGAAAGTTTGGTGCTCAAAATTTTTACACCACAAACCCAACATTTTTTGAGTACGAAGAAACTCAAAATAGCCTTTTAGCATTTACAACAAAATTTGCTTCAAACAAATTAAAGATACAACCAAGGGTTTACTGGAAAAGAAACCAAGACCTCTTTTTACTACGTAGAGAAGAACCTAGTTTTTACAGAAACCTTCATATTACAAACAAAATAGGAGCTGAAGCCAATGCATCTTATACTTCAAAAGCAGGTGTAACAGGATTTGGTATCGATTTATCCCAAGTTTACATTAGTAGTAATAACCTTGGACAACGTAACCGCTTTATGGCTACAGCTTTTGTTGAACATCAATTTAAATTTGCTAATGACAAACTAGATGTTACTCCTGGTGTTGCACTAACTTACTTTTCCGATTTTAAGTTTCATGCATTTCCAGGTTTAGATATTGGTTATGACATTTCAGACCGTTTAAAAGCTTACGGAAATATTGGATATACCTATCGTATTCCTACTTACACTGACTTGTATTATAGCGACCCTGTTACCCAAGGAAATTCTAACTTAGAACCCGAAGAAGCTTTTGCACAAGAAGTAGGTCTTAAATATACTTCAGCAAAACTTACAGCTAGCATTGCAGCGTTTAACAGAGATGCAAAAAATTTAATTGATTATGTAAGAACAGACGTGTCTGAAGACACTTTCACAGCTACCAATATTACCGAAGTTAATACCAAAGGACTAGAGTTTGATGCTGCCTATAACTTCAACATTAATAACTATAAACAAACATTAGGCTTTGGCTATTCATACTTAGATGATAACATTTTAGATCAAAACGAAGATTTATCACGTTACTCATTAAACACATTAAAACACCAATACATTACTAGGTTTAGCTCTCAATTATTTAAAAATGTAAGACAAAACATAGTTTATAAATATGCCGAACGTACTACAGGACAAACTTACAATGTTTGGGATGCATCAGTTATTGTAAAAGTAAAATCTGCTGAGTTTAGTGTAACTGCAAACAACATTTTTGATGTAGATTACATTGAGTCAGGATTTGTTCCAATGCCTCCAAGCAATGTATTATTTGGGTTGCGTTATAACTTTAGATAAAAACAAGTAAACGCATTAAATGTAATTCCTGTCTATTTCAGACAGGAATTTTTTATTTAATTTATTTCAAAAATGTAACAAAATTAAATTGTAAACTACTGATATATTGAAAGTAGTTTTTACACCTTCCTTTTTTAGAGCTCAAAAAATATGGTTTAAAAACCGCCAAGACTAACCATCTTAAATTTATACTATTGACATTCCTAAATTTTGGATAATTCACTATCCAAAAAAAGATTTCAAAAAACATCCAAGACTATGTAAGTCTATAAGGTGGCTAAACTTTGTCGAAAACTTTCAAAAATAAGATAGAATAATCTTACAATGATTGTATATTTATTAACGCATTTAAAATCTTTAAAATATGACAGAGTGGTTTTCAAATTTAGAATTTTTGCCTAAAGTATATTGGGTAGTTGCCATTATAGGTTCTGTTGTATTTTTGGCAGTAATGTTTATGGCCTTTTTGGGAGGTGATGCTGATGACTTAGGCGATATTGACACTGATATCGATAGCGACATAGGCGCAGGTTTTCAGTTTATCACATTCAAAAATTTGGTTGGGTTCTTTACTATTTTTGGCTGGAGTGGAATTGCTTGTTTAAATGCAGGATATTCTAAACCTACAACCATAATTATTTCTGTGATTAGCGGTTTACTCATGATGCTAATCATGGCTGCAATGTTTCATTTTATAAGTAAGCTTAGCGATAGCGGAACTCTTAACTATAAAAATGCTATAGATGCAGTTGGTGAAGTTTACCTTACTATTGGTGCAGATCGCTCTAGTATGGGTAAAGTAAGCGTAAATGTACAAGGAACTGTGCGTGAATTAGACGCTTTAACCGACTCGTTAACCGAATTAAAATCTGGAACAATTATTAAAGTTGTAGACGTTACCTCTAACGGTATTCTTATTGTTGACCAAACCAGAAAACCAATTGAACCCTCAGTTGCTGAGCGTCAAAAACTCAATAACGGTAACAACAACTTAATTGAGTAACACACTATTAATCTATCATAAAATCATAACACAATCTATTAAATCTTTAAAATGACTCAAATGAAATTTCTAACCCTTCAGGAAAGCTTCAACGTTGAAAGTTTAGGCGGTCCAATGCTACTTATTTTTGTAGCACTATTTATAGTTTTAACCTTAGTTATCCTTATTAAGCGTTACAAACGTTGTCCATCAGATAGAATACTTGTAGTCTATGGAAAAGTTGGAGGCGGAAAATCTGCCAAATGTATTCATGGTGGAGCTGCTTTTATAGTTCCTGTAATTCAAGATTATGAATATCTCGATTTAACACCAATTTCTATTGAAGTAAATTTAGTAAACGCACTTTCTAAACAAAACATTCGTGTAAATGTACCATCGCGTTTTACCATTGGTGTTTCTACTGAACCTGGAGTAATGCAAAATGCTGCAGAACGTTTATTAGGTTTAGGCTTACAAGACATTCAAGAACTTGCTAAAGAAATTATTTTTGGTCAGTTACGTTTGGTAGTTGCTTCTATGGATATTGAAGAAATTAATTCTGATAGAGATAAATTCTTAACCAATATTTCACAGTCTGTAGAATCTGAGCTAAAAAAGGTTGGTCTTAAACTCATCAACGTAAATATTACTGATATTGTTGATGAATCAGGATACATTGAAGCTTTAGGTAAAGAAGCCGCAGCACACGCTATTAATGCTGCTCGTAAATCGGTTGCTGAGAAAAACAGAGATGGAGCTATTGGTGAAGCTAATGCAGTACAGGACGAAAAAACACAAGTTGCCGCTGCAAATGCTAAAGCTGTTGAAGGAGAAAATACAGCTAAAATTTCGGTTGCTAATTCAGATTCCTTACGTCGTCAACGTGAAGCCGAAGCTGAGCGAGTAGCAATTGCTTCAGAGAAAGTACAAGCTGCAAAGGCATTACAAGAGTCGTATGCTGCTGAGCAAGAAGCTGAAACTGCCAGAGCAGAACGTGAACGCTCATCACAAATGGCTGATGTTATTGTACCTACTGAAATTGCTAAAAAGAAAGCTGAAATTGATGCTGAAGCTGAAGCGGAACGCATTAGAAGACGTGCAAAAGGTGAGGCAGATGCTATATTGTTTAAAGCACAAGCAGAAGCAAAAGGGCTTTATGAAGTATTAACCAAACAAGCTGCAGGTTTAGATGAAATCGTAAAAGCAGCTGGTAACAACTCTAAAGACGCTGTACTTTTATTAATTGCTGATAAGTTACCAGAACTAGTAAAAACACAAGCTGAAGCCATTAAAAATATTAAGATAGATAAAGTAACTGTTTGGGAAAATGGAGGTAATAAAGACGGAAAATCTTCAACATCTAACTTTATCTCAGGAATGTACAAAGCTGTTCCTCCTCTACAAGAAATGTTTAATATGGCAGGAATGGATTTACCTGAGTATCTTAAAGGTAAAGACAAAAAAGATCCAGAAGAGACAAAATCTCTACCTAGCAAAAAGGAAGATGATAAAAACTAAACATTGAAAATCCGCTACTTAGCGGATTTTTTTATTAAGCACTAAACCTCTTTACAAGAAAAGATTAAAGACAACTTAACAACTGACAAAGACGATGCTTTTGAAGTAGCTAAACATTTAGCCGAAGTCTTGCAAATTGATATTTTGGATCCAACCGAAAATGAATCTAAATGGCTGTAATTCTTTTCAGTGTAAAATTTTTCAATACACAATGTAATTCATTTCGTAACGTTTTCTTAACTTTGGCGTTCTAAATTAATAGCATTGAAATTACAACTTCAGGACATCCCTCGAGTAAAAACCATCACTAAAGAGGATTTCATAAAACACTATTACAAACCACAAAAACCTGTGGTTATAGAGCGTTTTATCGAAGATTGGCCTGCGTATTCCAAATGGAATTTAGACTATATGAAGTCGGTTGCTGGTGATAAAACCGTACCACTTTATGACGACAGACCTGTTGATTATAAAGACGGTTTTAACGAGCCACATGCTAAAATGAAAATGCGCGACTATGTAGATTTACTTAAAAAAGAACCTACACGTTATCGTATTTTTCTTTGGAACATTTTAAAAGAAGTACCTCAACTTCAAAAAGATTTTAGCTATCCTAATTTTGGTATTCGCTTAATGAAAGGACTACCAATGTTATTTTTTGGTGGAGAAGACTCTTATACCTTTATGCATTATGATATTGATTTGGCTAATATTTTTCATTTTCATTTTGAAGGTAAAAAACAAATTATCCTTTTTGACCAAAAACAAAACAAGTATCTATATAAAGTACCTCACTCTTTAATCACAAGAGAAGATATTGATTTTTCCAATCCAGATTTCAAAAAATGGCCAGCATTACAACATGCAAAAGGTTACACTACTGAACTCAACCATGGGGAAGTCCTTTATATGCCTGAAGGCTATTGGCATTACATGAAATATGTGACCCCAGGCTTTTCTATGAGTCTAAGATCTATAGCAAAGCGTCCTAAAAATTTATCAAAAGCGCTATACAATATTTTTATTATGAGACATTTTGATAATATAATGCGTAGAATTAAAGGACAGAACTGGATAGATTGGAAAAACGAAAAAGCCATAACAAAGACCGATAACTATCTTAAGAATTTATAATATTTACAGGCTTAAAACTTTAAGACATTTTAATTATGAAAAACTTATTTTTATTTATTGCATTAATTTCATTTTCATTAGTAAATGCACAAGCATTCAAAGGAAAAGGAGACCAGAAATTTCAAGTCGGACTGAATTTGCAAGATGAAGCTACAGGAATTAATATAAGTTACGACTATGGTTTAGGCGAAAACATCTCTATTGGTGTATCCTCTACATATGCTTTAGGAATTGATGATCGTTTAGATGCTGGTTTTGGTGATCGCTTTGATATTAAAGGGCGTTTTAATGCTAATTTAGGTAATGTGGTAAATATTGATGAAAATTTTGATCTTTATCCTGGTTTAAACATTAGCTTAAAGAATTTTGGAGGTCATGTTGGAGCTCGATATTTTTTCACTGATGGTTTTGGAATTTTTACAGAAGCATCATTCCCTTTAGCAAAATATAGTGATGATAAATCTGACATTAGTTATTACATTCATAATCAGTTTGCTTTAAATATTGGAGCTTCATTTAATTTGTAAGTTTATTCATCATAAATTAAGATTTATCCTACACAAATAATCGTTTAATCGAAAACAAATTGCATTTCATAGGTGAGTTAATCTAAAGTTGTATAATTACTCAACGATTAACCAAATCCAAACTTAACCTATGATAATTAAATTACTTAACCTACGAGTTATACGTGTATTGACCATTGCTTTTTGCTTTGGAGTATTAACACAAGCAAAAGCTTTAGCTTACACTGTTAGCGTACCTTCAATTAGTGGATTTTCATACGAATATGAAAATGGTCCCTCAGCTGCACAATTTTTTTTAGTATCCGATGCGTTTTCATTAAGTAGACCTTACACCATTACTGCCCCAACTGGTTATGAGGTTTCTACTAATGAAAACTCAGGATATAGTTCTGAAATTACTATTCCAGGAGCATTAATTAGCTCTGGCTCCGTAATCGTTTACATTAGACTTGAAAGCGGACTAGTTATTGGAAACTATAATGGAACTATAGCAATTTCAGCCCCTGAGTTATTACCAAACCCTTCTGTTTCTGAATCTGTTTCTGTAAGTGGTGAAGTTGTTAGACACTCTACGACATGGAATGGAACTTCATGGAGCAACTCTCAACCTAACGAAAACAGTATTGTTGAGATAAATGCTGATTATATTACTAATCTTCAAGGAAACATAAACTCGTGGAGTCTTCAAGTTAATGCAGGTCATACATTATCAGTTGGTGATAACACACATGTCTCTGTAACTACTGACGTAGTAGTTGATGGAACAATAACTGTAGCTCATTATGGTGCTTTTGTGCAAGTTGAAGATACAGGTACATTTACTGTTAATGTAGGCGGTACTTCTAACGTTGTAAAGCAAACTGCACAATTAAACAACTGGTACAATTATACCTATTGGAGTTCGCCAGTTGTTGGTGAAACTGCTGGAGATGCGCTTTCATCATCTCAATATCGTTTTGTTTATAATGCACAAAATTATCTTGATGTTTTAGATGAAATTGGAAATACTGGAACATATGTTGCTGGACATGATAATATTGATGATGATGGTAACGATTGGCAAAGTATTTCTGACGCAACAGTTTTACAACCAGGAACAGGATATGCAGCAACACATACAGCAAGTGGGTTTTCATCTGGAACTTCATATCCATACACCTTTAGCGGACCATTTAACACAGGAGATATAACGACACCTATATATTATAATGGAGACAATGGAGATAACGATTGGAATATGATAGGAAATCCATATCCTTCAGCAATAAGTGTTGATGCCTTTTTTACTGAAAATACAGGTGTAGTCTCTAACGCAGTTTATTTATGGTCACAAGCATCACCTCCTAGCGGTAATAACACAGGTAATGAAACACTAAACTTTAACACCAATGATTATGCTGTTATTAACGGAAGCGGACAAATTGCAGGTGGATCAGGTATTGTACCTTGTAGATACATCCCTTCAGGACAGAGCTTTTTTATTCAAGGTTTAGCAAACGCTAATGTAACCTTTACCAACAGCATGCGTATGGGAGATGACATTAGTAACAATCAATTTTTTAGAGATGCAGGTTCTTGTAGTCCTTCAGCCGAAAGTAGATTATGGGTTAACCTTACCAATAACAATGGTGCATTTAATCAAACTCTTGTAGCTTATGTTAATGGTGCAACTGATGGTGAAGACTCTAGTTTTTATGATGCTGAAAAAAACCTAGCAAGTGGTGCTAATGCTTATTTATATTCACTAATTAACGAAACAGATGTTCACAAACTAGCTATACAAGGTAAAGCGCCTAGTACACTTACTGAAAATGAAATAATCCCTTTAGGATTTATAGCAACTGAAGACGCTCAATTTACCATTTCAATACCTCAGCTTGAAGGCGATTTTTTAAATACACACACTATTTATTTAAGAGATAATTTTTTAAGTATAGAACATGATTTATCATCAGCTGATTATACGTTTAATGCTATAGCAGGAGAACATGATAACAGATTTGAAATAGTTTTTACAGAGAACAGTACTCTAAGTGTTTCTGAAGCTGAAATAAATGATTTTTCAATTTACAATTTAGACAGAACGAGTATTAAAGTTAAACACAAAACTCAAGACATAGCACAAGTAAAACTTTATACCGTTTTAGGTCAAGTAGTAAATGAAATTGAAGCCAATAACAATGAAGTTGTTATTAACACTTCACAACTTTCTAAAGGCAATTATATTATAGAAACAACCCTAACAAACCATACTAGATTAACCAAAAAATTCATAAAGCAGTTTTAAATTTCACCTTTGGTTTTAAAAAAGTCCTTGTAGTATTTACTCAAGGGCTTTTTTTATATCAGCTCATTTACTTTATCGTATACTAAATGGGTTTCCCAACCTCTATACAGTAAATAATCTGCTAGTTTTTTTCTTTTCTTTTGAAGGTTAGATTCCTTTATTTGTGCTACTTTTTTTTCGGCAAGTTGGTTAAAGGTTTCTAGGTATTCAGCATCAGAAATTTCTTTGAATGCTAACTTGATATTATATGAACTAATTTCTCGTCTTTTAAGCTCTAACTCTAAGCGCTTACGTCCCCATTTTTTTATTCTAAACTTCCCTAAAACAAACGTCTTTGTAAAACGCTCTTCGTTTAAAAAATTATGCTCAAGCAAATGCACAATAATTTTGTCTCTTGCCTCAGGAATCATTCGCATTTCATATAACTTTTTGGTCACTTCTTGATGACAACGTTCTTGATACGCACAATACCGTTCCATCCGTTTTTGCGCTTCATCTAGAGTATATGTTTTTGGTCGATGCATAGTGCAAAAATAGTAACAATTTGTTAATAAAACCGAAAACTCAACCCCTTGAAAATTAAGTAATTTAGCTTATATTTACTGCTTGTTTTTTAGCGTTATATAATTTTTTCCCTTTATGAAAAAGAAATACTCCCTCGTATTAATAGTATTTTTATGCCTAACCGCAACTGGGTTTGGGCAGACTTATACCAAAATTACAAGTTTAGCAGAACTCACAGATGGTTATTATGTTGTCACAAACGAAGATGACCAATATGCTATGAACAACAACAATGGCGGATCTTATTTTGGTTATACCAATGTTTCACCAGTTAGTGGTGAAATCTCAAATCCCGCTGCCGCTATTATATGGAGAATTGAAGTCAATGGCTCAGGTAGAACCATTTATAATGAAGCTAGTAGTAGATATGTGTCTTATACTGGTACAAGTAATCATGCTTATGCTGTTACTGCTGTATCCAGTGATGAACAAAGATGGGTCTTTTCATATAGTAGTGGCAAATTTACAGTATTAAATGTTGATCATTCATCGAGACAACTTTCTTACAACGCTGGAGCTCCTAGATTTGCAGCATATGGAAATTCCGGACAACAAGAATTGCAATTATATAAGTTAGTAACTCCAACCTCAGACCTTGCCATTTCAGGCGCTTCAACAAACCATGGTTCTTCTTGCTTAAATACATCTGCTACAACACTACAGTATACAATAACCAATAATGGTACTGTGCCTGCTGTTGATGTTAATGTGGTTTCAGATGACCCTCAGTTTGTAGTAAGCAATTTATCTTCAACTACTATTGCTCCTTCTAGTACAGCCACCTATGATGTTACATTTACTCCTACTGCTATTGGAGCGCAAATAGCTACTTTAACAATAAGTAGCACAACAATAACAGATGATGCTACAAGCATTTTAACTGGTACAGGAATTACTGCTCCTAATATAACTACACAACCAACCGATCAAAATGCTATAATACCAAATACAGCAACATTCTCTGTTGCTTCTAGTAATGCTACAACATACCAATGGGAAGTTAACTCTGGTTCGGGTTGGAACAATGTAACAGATGGTACTGGAGCAACAACTAACACCTATACAACAGGAGCTACAAACACGACAATGGATGGTAATCTTTACAGATGTGTATTAAGTAATGCTTGTGGTTCAACAACATCAAACAGTGCCACTTTAAATCTTTCTAATCCTAATCCAAATAACGTAACTGGTATTTCAGGTTGTTTTGAAGATAATAGTGTTATTTTAAGCTGGACACCTCCAGCTACAGGAACTACTCCAACAGGTTATGTTGTTTTTGCAATCGACGGAGGAACCGATCCTGCAGGAACCAAAACTGACGCTAACACTTATACTGCTAATTCAGATTTTTCATTAGCTACTCCTGTAACACCTGCTTCATTAGGTCGCGTCGTTTATAAAGGTAATGCTACATCTGCTACTATTACAGGATTAACTGAGAATAACAATTATTCGTTTACAGTATATTCTTATGTTGGCGAATCACTTACTGGATGGGCAAGTGGAGGCACAGGTGGAAGTACTGTTACCAATGGTATTGCTCAGGGAGATATTAGCAACCTAACTGCTACACCACTTACTAACCAAGTCAATTTAAGTTGGAATAATCCAACACCTACTTCTTGTTGGGATCAATTAATTATAGTAGCTAACCAAGGTTCAGTTACCTTTACTCCAACAGGTGATGGCTCAGCTTATTCAGGAGCTGACAATGATGTTTATACTACACCTAATCAGCTTGTTTACGAAACAACAGCAAATGTTACCAACAAATCAGTTACTGGTTTAGTTAATGGCTTAAATTATTGCTTTAATGTATTTATAAGAAGAGGGACAACATGGTCTGAAGGAGTAGAAGTTTGTTCAGTACCTACATTAACATATTGTAGTTCTGATGGTGGAACTAATGCGTCTGGTATTTTAAATGTTAATCTAAATACTATTGATAATACAACTGTTTCTACTAATAGTTATTCGAATTACACAGCAATTACAACCAATTTGACTTTAGGTGATAGTTATAATTTAAGTGTTAATGTTAACACTTCAGGTAATTATACGTCTTATGTAAAAGTTTGGATAGATTGGAATCAAGACGGAACTTTTAATAATTCTGGAAACGAAGCCTTTGAATTAGGAACAACCACCAATAGTGCAAACGCTCAACCATCTTTATCTCCTTTATCTATTACAGTTCCTACAAACGCTGTACTTGGAAATATAAGAATGAGAGTAAGTGCAAAATCAGATAATGGAGGACCTTACGCAACACCTTGTGAAGATTTTAATTTTGGTGAGGTTGAAGATTACACCATTAATGTCATCCAACCAACAAATGCTGAAATAAATGTAAAAGGTAATAATATTACTATACCAAACGGCTTTAACGCTCCTTATGGTTTAAACAACACATTATTTGGCTCAACAAACGTAGGGTCAACTAGTGCTGAAAAAAGTTATTTTGTAGAAAACATTGGAGCAACTGCTTTAAACCTTACTGGAGCACCTATCGTTGAAATTACAGGTACAAATGCTAGTGATTTTACAGTAACCCTACAACCTAATACCTCTATAGCTTCATCTTCTGATTCTGAATTTAGAATAGAATTTTCTCCTACTGCTGATGGAACAAGAACAGCTACTGTGAGCATAATTAATTCTGATAGCGACGAGAACCCTTATACTTTTGATATTGAAGGCACAGGAGTATGCACAGCAACTTTAGTTAGTTCTATTTGGCCAATTGAAGGACCTGAAAACACTGAAGTAACCATCACTTCTGCTGAAGATTTAACTGGAGCCTACGCTGAATTAAATGGCTTACTTATGACGACGGTTTCTTCAACTTCTACTGAGCTTGTTGTTTTAGTACCTGCTGGTTCAACATCAGGAAA
The DNA here is from genome assembly GCF_004366715.1 of Meridianimaribacter flavus. Classification (GTDB taxonomy): domain Bacteria; phylum Bacteroidota; class Bacteroidia; order Flavobacteriales; family Flavobacteriaceae; genus Gaetbulibacter_B; species Gaetbulibacter_B jejuensis. The sequence goes on along the minus strand of NZ_SOQZ01000001.1, from coordinate 346,950 downwards.
TTTAGTTGTTCAATTTCCAACTGGCTGTTCTTCTACAAATACTTTTACTTTTATTGATAATGCAATTAGTGGTTGTGAAACTGCTCTGTCATCAACAATTCCAAATGATTTATTTATAAGCGAGGTTACAGATGCAACAAGTGGAAGTTCATCCTATGTTGAGATTTTTAATGGTACATCAGGCACAATAAATTTATCAGATTATAGTATAAATGTATACAATAATGGTAATGCAAGCCCTTCTAGTTCAAATGTATTATCTGGTAACTTAACATCTGGTAGCGTTTATGTTGTAGCGCTTGGGACAACATCTTGTAGTCCATTAAATAATTTGAGTGTGAGCCCTAACCAAACTTTTAGTTCATCAAGTGGAATTAATTTTGACAATAATAGCTCTGATATGATTGCTCTTTACAGAATTTCCACAACTTCTATTATTGATGCATTTGGAGTTTATGGAAGTAGCACATGGGCTAATGGACTAGGTATTGGTGGTGATGGTGTTAATTTTAGAAGACAAAATAATGCTACTCCATTGCCTTCTAGCACATTTGACATTAATGATTGGGATATGATTGACTGGACTGATTGTTCTGATTCTGATTATGTAGACATTGGGCTATTTGATTTTTCTTTAGGAATTCCACCAACAGTTTCTGTATTAAACACACCTACTTTTGACTGTAATAACTCCATTCAACTTACAGTAAATGGCTCTGAAGGTGTTGCAGGAGGTCTACCTTTAAGTTATCAATGGTACTACCTTGCACCAAACGCTACTACTTTTGTTGTTGTTCCTAATAATGTCGATTTTAATAATGATTCAACATCAGCATCACTAGATATAATTAACCCAATTACTTATATTGATTATCAGTTCTATTGTCAAGTTAGGGAAAATTCTAGCACTTGTTATACAGCTAGTAATGCTGTTAAAATAAGTGCTGAAACAGCAATTTGGGACGGAACGAACTGGTCATCTGCTCCAGCTTCTAATAAGACTGCAATTTTAAATGCCGATTATAACACTAGTGTAAATGTTAATGGAGAAACAAGCTTTGAGGCTTGTAATTTAATCATTAATGATGCAGAACTTATTATTGCAGATGCTAACAATGGTGGTATTAACACGTATGTAGAAGTTGGTAATGACCTTATACTAAATGGTACAGCTTCAATATTAGTTCATCCTCAAGGTGCTTTTGTACAAATTAATGATGATGGTTTAGTAACTGCCGATAATCCTGACAATATTCAAGTTAATAAGAGAACTGCAATGATGGATAACTGGTATGAATACACCTACTGGAGTTCTCCTGTTTTTGAAGAAACTATTGGAGATGCTTTAGTAGATGCTTCGAGTAACAGGCGTTTTAAATTTAGTGCTCAGGACTATAGAGATTCTAATCAAGAAATTAACAATACTAACACATTTATAATTGGTCAAGACAATATAGATGATCCAAGCTCATTTGCTGATGGTACAGGGTACGATTGGCAACAAACAAACAATAGTGATTTTATGACTCCTGGTGTTGGATACGCTTCAACTCACGATTCTGGCTTATTTAGTGCACTTCCTTGTAATAATGGTCCTAACTGTCAATTTACTTATTCATTTAGAGGTCTTTTTAATAATGGTGTTATTGAAGTTTGGATGTATAGAAATGACGAGGAAACCAACGATAATAACTGGAATTTACTTGGAAACCCATATCCTTCTGCAATAAGTGCTGATGCATTTTTAAATTACAATGCAGATATAGGCACTGCCACTAACAGAGTAGTTGATGGAGCTATTTATTTGTGGTCACAAAACACTCCTCCTGATGGCAATACTAGCGGTAATGAGCAGCTAAACTTTTCTCAAAGTGATTATGCTATCATTAATGGTGTAGGAGAAACAGCTACTAGTGCTGGTGGAGATAGCAGTGACCCAACAAATAGAATGATTCCTTCGGGTCAAGCATTTTTTATTGCAATGTCTGATACTGCTCCTACTACTGAGTATGTTTCAAACCCAACAGCACAAGCAGGAGATATACAAAGAAAACGTGTTGTTTTTAATAATTCAATGCGTGTAAGAGGAACCAACGATAACTCTCAATTCTTTAGACAAAACACAACCAACACACCTAATAAATTATGGTTAGATTTAACAACTGATAATGGAGTGTTTAATCAAATTTTAGTAGGTTATGTCAATAATGCAACTAACGGTTTGGACAAAATGTATTTTGATGCTCCTATGGCTTCGCCAAACGTTAATGCTGTGATGTATTCAATTATTGAAGGTTCTGATAAAAAGTACACCATTCAAGGAAAAGCGCCAGAGAGTTTAACCTTAAACGAAGTAATTCCTTTAGGATTTAGTACATTAATAAATACACCTACAATTTATACCTTAACTATCTCAAAACTAGAAGGTGAGTTTTTAACCACTAATACTATTTATGTAAAAGATAAATTATTAAATATCACTCATAATTTATCAGAAACTGATTATACTTTTACATCAGAAGCTGGTGAGTTTAATGAGCGCTTTGAAATTGTATTTATGCCAGAAACGCTATCAATTGACGATAAAGATATTAGTCCTAAAGATTTAACAATCATTGAGCTTAACGACAATGATGTTAAATTCACTATAGGTGCAAATATTACTATTGAACATGTTGAAATTATTGATCTTTTAGGAAGAACGCTATACAACTTTAATGGTAATAGCAATTCAGAAATTTATAACCTTTCTGCTTTAAGTCAAGCTACCTATTTGGCTAAAGTAACATTGTCAAACGGACAAGTAATTACTAAGAAAGCAGTGAAACGAAAATAAAATAATCATCACACAAAAAAGCCTCCTAAGTTGGAGGCTTTTTTATTTATAATGTGTACATCAAGGACAGAATTAAATTTCTTCCAGCAGAAGCAATACCTGATGAATATGTTTTATAGCGTTGGTCTGTAATGTTTTCTAAACTCGCTATTAGTGTTGCTGCATCAGTAATCTTATACTTAGTTCTTAAATTAAGAGTATACCAAGAAGGCGAATAAGGATTTCCGTTAGCATCCAAAGCATAGATGTAATCTTTTTCAGCTTCAGAAGGCGCCAATTGATTAAATGACAACTCATTGTTATAAACAGCAAATGCATCTAACTGTAACTTATCATTTTGCCAAACTAAATGCGTGTTTCCAAAGTTTGGTGCAGCATGTCTTACTGGAACTTCAATATCATTATCTTCTTCTGTCCCTCCTATTATATTATATTGTGTGGTAAGTTTAAACTTTTCAGAAAAATTAAGTTGAGCTCCTGCTTCAAAACCATAAATCCAAGCTTTAGATGCGTTTTGAATAGCTTGCACATTACTTAGCTCACCATTATACTCAATTTCAGTTTCACCATTAATATTAAAGTCTCTTCGTACAAGTGCATTATCTAAATAAGTATAATACGTTGAAAGATCAATGATAAATGTTTGATCAAAATTTAAATTAAGACCAAGTTCACCACCATAAGCATACTCTGGTTTTAAATTGTTATTAGGCACAACTACTGAACCAGGTTCAGAGTCGAACACTTTACCAATGTCATCCATATTTGGAGCTCTAAAAGCCGAAGAGGCATTTAATTTCCATTGGATGGTTTCGTTTGGTATCCAGCTTATTCCTGCTGTACCAGTAAATGCTCCTGCATTGATTTTTGATTCATTAAACGGAAGGTTCAAAAACTGATTGTTTTCAGTGAAATCAGCATTTGAAATAATATGATTATAACGCACTCCTGTTTGGAAAACAAATTTAGGATTAGGTTTATATTTCAAACTTGTGTAAGCTGCCATAGATTGCCAATCGGAACCATCAGGATATCTTGACACAGCGTTAGCAGTCTCGTTGGTTTCTATGTTGTATGTATTTCCTTCAGATTTAATTTTATTGTAAACGTATTCTACACCATAAAACAACTCTGTTTTAGAACCCAACTGCTTTTCGAGATCAAGGTTAAAAGATATAGCGTTTACACTTTCTTCGGTTGTATTTCTTTCAACAGACTGAAAATCTCTATCAATTCTGCTTTCCTGAAAATTTTGAAAGGCAACGTTAGTTTGTATTTTATCATAAAAGCTAGAGTTACTACTCAGTTTAGTGTACTGTAAGTTTGCCATAAACCAACGCTGTGGTCCGTAATTCCATTCGGCAGATCTTAAATTGTCTCCTCGATATCTTATTAATCGGTCGTATCTAGAATACTCTGAAGTTTCAGTATAATACAGTCCTAAATCAAAGCTTTGGTTATCTTCTGGTTGATACTTAATTTTTTGCAGAAGATTAATTTGATCATAGCCTGTTGGTTTTTGTACTAAGGGTTCATCATTAGCAACAATAACGTCTTCGCCATTAATGGTTTCAACATATTCAGGTCTAATGTATTCATCTGGACCATGAGCTCCCATTCTTAAATCGTCGAAATCAGTATAACTTACGCTTGTTAAAAATGCCCATTTTTTAAGTCCGAAATTTAAGTCTAGGTGTCCTGTTTTTTCACTATTTGCTGTTGCATATCTTGCTACTGCATTGGCTTTAAAAAACAAAGAGTCTGAATACGAAAGCTGAGGTTTTTTAGTATAAAAACTCATAACTCCACCAATAGCATCGCTACCATAAACAACAGAGCCTGCTCCTAAATTAACTTCGGTATTTTGAATAGAAAAAGGATCAATAGAGATTACATTTTGAAGATTACCTCCTCTAAAAATGGCATTATTCATTCTAACACCATCAATTGTTATCAGCAATCGGTTAGTTGAAAACCCTCTAATCATTGGGCTTCCACCACCCAACTGGCTTTTTTGAACATAAATATTCCCTGTGTTTTCCAACAAATCTGCACTTGTTTGCGGATTTGAAAACTGAATTTTTTCAGCATCAAAGCTGATCACTTTCTGAGGAATATCTCTCTTGCTTTGTTCAAATTTTGAGGCAGAAACTACTACCTCATTCAACCCTTCAACGTTTTGAGTTAAATACACAATAAAATTGTTACTTGCTATTTCCTCTTTGGTTGTTCTTAGTTTTTGATATAACAAGTTTTGAAAAAAAATAGCTTCATTATCATCAAACTGACTTAAAATCGTATATCCATCGATATCAGTAATTACCGATTTTGATTTATCGGAATTATAAATTGTAACTCCTGAAATGGGTAAATTTGTCCCCTTTTCAATAACTTGAATTTGTTGTGCCTGTAAAAATGAAGTAAAGCAAATTAATACAAATAGAAATTTGTGTTTCATTGTACGTTTTTTTTGTTGGTTTTAGTTAGTTAAATACTTGATTAAAAACAGTTAGCGATTTAGGTTTTTTAAAATCTCCTAAGTGTAACTCATAATAAAGTAATATCATATTTAAAAACGATTGCCTTTGTTTTGAGTTTAATTTAATCGTATTTAATGCATCAAAATTTATGCCTAACAGCTGTTTTAAGAGCACTAAATTTTCTCCAGAAATGGAATACATGTTAGTCTTGTTTACCTCAAACTCTCCACTGCTTAAGTTAAAGTATTTATTATCAATATTTGACTGTTGAGGATAAAACCCTAAATGCTTTGTTAGATTAAGTAAAAATAATAGATGAAAGTTTGAAAAACTACTTTCATTATCCAACCAAAGTAGTGTAGTTTCTAAATATTCAAACAACAAATCATTTTTCTCCTCCTCTTTTAAAGTATTTGATAACACTTCTGACAAAAACATAGCAACAGACCCTTTCAAAACATTGGTGTTTATACTTTCGTAAACATACTTAGGTTTTACTTCTTTGAGGGTTTGAAGAGATTGATTAGGTCGATAGTTTTCTTCAACTTGAAGCTGAGTTAACGGTTGAAAATAGGCAGTTTTAGCACTACCTTTTCTAGATTTGAGAACACCTCTTAAAATATAACTCACCAAACCTCTATGCTTGGTATAGCATTTTACAATAAGATCGTTATCTCTGTATTTGAGTTTTGAAAGAACAATTACATTAGTTTTTATAAGCATAAACTGTGTAATTGGATTATCTTACAATGAGGAGCTTTAAAACTTTTGTTTCAAAAGAATCTAAATCAGAAATCATAATTAGATACACACCTGTTGCAACAACATTATTAGCTAGGTTTTTACCATTCCACACTCCTGTTCCACCATCAATAGCAAAATTATAGTTAGAAGATCTTTGGTTAACGTTAGATTGAGCCTCGGCAACCAAATTACCCTCAATATCAGTAATCTTTACGTTTACATTTTCGGTAAGCCCTTTTATTTTGACTCCTTTTGTAATATTATTTAAATCATTATACCCTAAAAGATCATATTCAGGCCTAACAGGGTTTGGATACACAAAGGCATTTTTTAACTCATCTTCAGGCTTAGATCCTCCAGAAAGAAAAGAAACCATTCCTTTGTCTGTAGCTATAAACACTTCTCCGTTACTATTATCAATTGAAACATCATTAATAGTATTTGAAGGTAAAGGAGAATTGTCTTTTGTAAAATGATAAATTGTTTCTTGCCCATCAGGAGAAAAGTAAAAAATTCCTGAAGTAGATGTCGCTACCCATTTATTGTTAGAACCATCTACTTCAATGTCAGTAATTAATTGATTAGACAACAATTCTTGAGGGATTCCATTATCTAAAATTACTATTTCATTAACCGAAAGTGACTGTTGTTCAAAAACATTTGAAGTATTATATAAAACTCTTAACCCTTTTCTAGTTCCAATCCATAATGCGTTATTCCTATCTAGAGCTAAGGCTCTCACATCTTCAACTGGCATATTTTGTTCTAACGAAACAATATTTATAACTGGAGCATCTGCACTTTCAGTATCACAAATTACTAAACCATAACTAAAAGTCCCTAAATAAACTTTATTTTGAGAGTCAACTTGAATTGAAGAAAAGCCTAAATTACTATCAGATGGATTAATGAGCGACAAGAAATCATATGATGTCCAATTTCCATCTACAAATTTATTAAGTGGTCTATCTACTCTTCCATTAGCGACCCACAACACACCTCTATCATCAAAATGATTAACCAATGTTAAATGCAAACTTGCTGCAAAAGGAACAATAGTACTATTATCTTGATTATATATTCCAACAATTTCATCGTCTAAAACCTCTAATAAACCAGAATAATAAGATGATATATATACTTGAGAATTATTAAAAGGGTTAATTGCTATGTGAGATAAATATCTTGGAAAATCAACAATAGACAAAATTGAATCATAAGGTTTATTTATCCACTGTTCATCTTTAAAGTGACTTATTCCAGACCTAGCCAATCCTCCACTAAAAGCAAACGAATTTGAATAACCTCCAAAAACTGTCCAAACTTCATTATTATTTGCATTAACCTCAAATACGTCATTCCTGAGAGGTCCGTCAGGATGTATAGACTGATATGTATCATCGTTAGAAAACTTGAGTAACCCGTATGCAGGTTTACCTATATTTTGTATCCCCTCTGTTCCAATAAATATAGTGCCGTTTGCGTCAATAGTTCCTGTGGTGTATTTTGTCTCTAAATCAACAGGAATAGTTTGAGAAAAAATCAAATCAAAATTTTCATTGTAAACATTAGACATAGTGCTAACTGTTACTACTATTTTATCTTGAGCTATTTGTGTGTCCATTATTTCTCCATTAATGATAAATAATTGGGTCAATGTACTTCCATCAATTTCATATACAGTTCCATTGAGTCTAACTGCATACACACTATCCAAAACACTTAAAACGGCAACATAGTTACCACTTATTATTGTTGACCACTGCGTAGCATCAATTAAGTTAGGATTAGAAAGATTAGCCATTTTCATACCGTTTCCTGATTTACATGCAGCGTAAATAATGCCATTACTAGTCGTTGTTTGTGTTACTTCAACAAATGTGTTGCCTGATCCAATATAATAAGTATCTCCAAACTCAATATTTGTTAAATTAAAAACAGAAATACCATAATTAGTTGATATATATATTGTTCCATCATCTTCATAAAAATGATTAATTCTCTTGATATTAGGTGGTATTGTTTCTTTGTTTACAATATCAACAACAGATATAACTTCTATTTCATCTTGAATATTAACAATCTCAATTAAACCGCTTTCATGACCAAGAAATAAATAATCAAATTCTGAGCTATAATGAATTGTAGTAATATCTTCTCCTGAAAGTCCATTAATGGTAGTTATTTCTTGTATTTCAGAAGTAATCGTATTGTAAACAAAAATAGAATTTTGAGAAGCTACATATATCTTGTCTTCATCATTTGCGACATCAGTAATCTCTAAATAAGAAAAATGTTCAGCCCACAAATCAGAATAGTCCTGAGCAAACGATAAATTAAAAGAGAAAATTAAAGCAAGTACAGCAATGTGTAAATTTAACTTCATAAGACAAAATAAGTTCAAAATAATATTAACCAAAAATAATATTAATTATTGTATTTTTGACTTCATTACTTATTAATAACAATACAGTCAATGCTGTTTAGTAGCCCTGTTTTTTTATTTGCTTTTCTACCTTTAGTAATTCTACTATATTTAATCATTCCCAAAAGGGTAAAAAACTTTTTTTTATTGCTTGTTAGTGTTCTTTTTTATACTTGGGGAGAAAAAGAACTGGTAATACTCATCTTACTTTCTGCAATAGTTGATTATTGTTGTGGTTTAATTATTAATTCTGGCAAAAGAAAAGTAGGCTTATTTATTTCTGTTTTCTTCAATTTAGGTATACTTATTTATTTTAAGTATTCAAACTTTGTATTCTCAAATCTTTGTGATTTACTCAGTGTTTTTAATGTAAGCATTGAGAACAGTACTAGATTTGCTAATGTTGTTTTACCTCTAGGTATTAGTTTCTATACTTTTCAAACTATGTCTTATACTATTGACGTTTATAGAGGAACTATTAAAGCTAATAAAAACTTTATTGATTTTGCTACATATGTAACTTTATTCCCTCAATTAATTGCTGGACCTATTGTAAGGTATAGTGAAATACAACATGAATTAAAAAACAGAAAAGTTACAGTAGATTCTTTTTCTAAAGGTGTTGAACGCTTCATTATTGGATTAGCAAAAAAAATGATTATAGCTAATAACTGTGCCTATTTAGCTGATGCTATATTTAACTTACCAGACGGAGAGATGAGTGCTATTACTGCTTGGTTAGGAGTTATAGCTTATAGTTTCCAAATTTATTACGATTTTTCAGGTTATTCAGATATGGCAATAGGAATAGGTAAAATGCTTGGGTTTAACTTTCCCGAAAATTTCAATTTTCCATATATATCCAAGACTGTTCAAGAGTTTTGGAGACGCTGGCACATGACTTTGTCTAATTGGTTTAAAGATTATGTTTACATTTCTCTAGGTGGAAACAGAAAAGGAAATAATCGCACTTATTTTAATTTAATGATTGTTTTTTTTGTTACTGGTCTTTGGCATGGCGCAAGTTGGACATTTATTGTTTGGGGTTTGTTTCATGGTTTATTCATTATAATAGAACGTATTGGGCTTAAAAAAGTGCTTGTCAAAAACCGTATTGTCTCCCATTTTTATTTACTACTTATTGTAACTATTTCTTGGGTCTTTTTTAGAAGTGAGAACTTAAGTTATGCTTTTAATTACTTAGCAAGTATGTTCTCCTTTAATAGTAGTATCAATCTTGATTTTATAACATACTACCTTAACAAAGAGGTTGCTATAGCTCTAATTTTAGCTCTTGTGTTTTCTATGCCTATTTACAAATTTATTAAAGCTAGGTTACTGCACAGTCAATTACATCAACTAAATAAGAGCTTACTGCTACTTAGACCTGTTGGACTAACTGTTCTATTTATAATTTGCTGTATGTATATTGCTTCAGACTCTTACAATCCTTTTATATACTTTAGGTTTTAATGAGTAATTATAAAAAAATATCACAACTACTCACCATAATACTGTTTATGGCTTTGCTTATTGTTCCTAGTACTATAATGTTTTTTAATCCTAAAGAGAAAAAACAAAATAAAAATGAAGAAGAGCTTAGTAAAATTGATAGAGTTAATGAGTTATTTCAAAAAGAATTTGGCTTAAAAACTGAGCTAATAGATTCATATTTTAAATTTAAAAACAACATCAATGTCAGCCCATTACCCAATAGTTGCGTAGTAGGAAAAAGTGGCTGGTATTTCTTAGGAAATGAATATAACAACTTATTTGATGACAGCTTTGGTTATAATACTGTTATTGATTCTCAAGAGTTAGAGACGATAAAAAACAACATTGAGTCTATGAGAAGCTTTTTAACTTCAAAAGGAATAGACTTTAAAATAGTTGTACCTCCTAATAAACACAGAGTTTATCCTGAATACTTACCTTATAGTCATCCTCAAAAGAAAACACGTTTAGAAATACTAAATGACTATTTAAAAAAAGAAATAGATTTTGAAATTGTTTATTTAAGAGACACACTAGTTAAGGCGAAAAGCGAAAAGCTACTATACTATAAAACCAACACACATTGGAACGACTATGGTGCATATATAGGCTATAACTATACTATGAAAATTATAAATAAAACTCATGATTTACCTATAGCAGGCATTGAAGAGTATGAAGAAGTTATTCAACCTATAAAAGTAAATGATGTTACGCAGCAGATAAACCTAACTTTCAAAGAAGATGCTATTTTTTTACAGAAAAAAGATACAATAGCAACCAAAATTATTTTTAGCAAATATCATAAACAAGTCTTTTCAAACCCCAGCAAAACTAAAACATTACTAATGCATAGAGATTCTTTTGCCAATGCTTGGATGGGATTTTTCAATGAAAGTTTTGGAACTACTATATACTTAAGAGGTTATAAACTAAATAAAGAGTTAATAAATAAGGAAAAACCAGATATTGTCATTTTTGAGATGATTGAACGTAATTTGTTTGAAAACTTGTCCAAATAAAAAAAGACCTATGATTTTCATAGGCCTTATTACTCTTTTTATTTTTTATTTGAAATTACACTACTCCTTGAGCTAGCATAGCATCAGCAACTTTTACAAAACCTGCAATGTTCGCTCCTCTAACATAGTCAACATAACCATCTTCATCTTTACCATACTCAATACATGCTTCATGTATGTTAGCCATAATTTCTTTTAACTTATTGTCTACTTCATCTCTCGTCCAGTTGTAACGTAACGAGTTTTGAGTCATCTCTAAACCAGAAGTTGCAACACCACCTGCATTAGATGCTTTTCCTGGAGCAAACAATATTTTAGCTTTATGGAATTCTGCAATCGCCTCTTTAGTTGATGGCATATTAGCACCTTCACTTACACAAATGCAACCGTTATTTAATAATGCTTTAGCATCATCACCATTAAGTTCATTTTGTGTTGCACAAGGTAAAGCAACATCACATTTTACATTCCATGGTGTTTCACCTTTAAAGAATTTAGCGTTAGGATATTTCTCAACATACTCACTAATTCTTCCTCTTTTTACATTTTTAAGCTCCATTACAAACGCTAATTTAGAAGCATCGATACCTTCTTCATCATAAATGTAACCTGAAGAATCTGATAATGTCACTACTTTTCCTCCTAATTGAGTTGCCTTTTCAGCAGCATATTGTGCCACATTACCAGATCCAGAAACTACTACTGTTTTTCCATTAAAATCATCTCCTTTGGTTTTAAGCATACTTTGAGCAAAATAAACATTACCGTAACCTGTTGCTTCTGGTCTAATTAAAGAACCACCCCAAGACATTCCTTTTCCTGTTAAAACTCCAGTAAACTCGTTTCTTAATTTTTTATACATTCCAAAAAGGAATCCTATTTCTCTAGCACCTACTCCAATATCCCCTGCAGGAACATCTGTTTGAGGTCCTATATGACGGAATAATTCACTCATAAAAGAATGACAAAAACGCATAATTTCGTTGTCACTTTTTCCTTTAGGATCAAAATCACTTCCTCCTTTACCTCCACCCATTGGCAGAGTTGTTAAACTGTTTTTAAATACTTGTTCAAAAGCCAAAAACTTAAGAATACTCATATTTACTGATGGATGAAAACGTAATCCTCCTTTGTAAGGACCAATTGCAGAGTTCATTTGAATTCTATAACCTCTATTTACTTGTATTTCACCAGAATCATCTACCCAACACACTCTAAAAGTCACTACTCTTTCTGGCTCAACCATTCTTAATAGAATGTTTTTTCCATGATAAATATCGTGTTTAGCAATATAAGGAATAACTGTTTCAGCTACTTCTTCTACTGCTTGTAAAAACTCAGGTTCTTGACCATTTCTTTCTTTTACAAGGTCTAAAAAAGCTTCAATTTTTTCTTTCATTATATATTTATTTAATAATGCATTGATAATTTCAAGGCACAAAGATACGTTATCTCTAAAAAATACAACTTATTTTTTTATTATTCTCAAAAAAATAATATGTGAGTAACAATCTTATAAATCAGAACGTTTAAATTATAATTATAGCTTAAACACTAATTATTTGGTAGTTAAAGCAGTTTTTATATATTTGTTGATATCTATGCCCTCACTAAATGAAACCATATGGCGCTTAATTTGAAACAGTTAACCATTATATTTGTTCTTCTTGCAAATGTAAATAATGTGTTTTCTCAACTAGGTTTTTCCCACGAAATTGGTGCTATAGTTGGACCAGTTCAATTTAGATCAGATTTTGGTAGTAGAAACGAAGAAGAAACCAATTTTGGAAACTCAGGTATTGGTATTGGTTTAGTTCACTACATCAATTTTGCTTACAGAGCAGACTGTAACTGCTACTCTACTGACACCTACTTTAACGATCACTTTAAACTTCGTAGTGAAATATCTTGGAATAAAACCAACCTACAACATCATGGTGAATGGGTAGGACCAGATAATGTTAGTGATAACGCTGATAGATTAAGAGCGCAACGTGGTGTGGCTGAAAATTTTGATGTTGGTATGCAGTTAGAATATTTTCCCTTGAGTATTCGTTCTTTTCAAGCGTTTAGTTATAGGTTTGCTCCCTTTATAAGTTTAGGAGCGCATTATACCTCATCTAGTCCACAAGGAAGTACTGATTATGGTGACGGAAACATCTTTAACCAAAACAACATTTATTCCTATTGGTTTGATCCTGCAACTGATACTGAATATCCTATTAATTTAGATAAAGTCAATGCGTGGTCTGTAGTAACAAGCGTTGGTGTTAGATATAAATTAACCGAATTATCCGATTTAATGCTAGACCTTCGTTGGCAATACTATTTTAGTGATTGGATTGACGGTTTAGACCATAAACTAGACTACAACAAATACAACGATTGGTTAGTATGGTTAAACTTTGGATACATTTACTACTTAGATTAATCATTTTAAGATATATAATAAAAAAGACCAACAGTAATTGTTGGTCTTTTTTATTCTTGAAAGTTCAAACTATCCTATAGCCTGTTCTAAATCGGCAATTAAATCGGCTTCATCTTCAATACCAACGCTAAGTCTAATTAACGAATCTACTACTCCTGTTTTTTCGCGCTCTTCTTTTGGTATACTAGCATGTGTCATACTTGCTGGATGTCCAGCTAAAGATTCTACACCTCCTAAAGACTCAGCAAGCGTAAACACCTTTAATTTCTCAACAATTTTTATAGCTTCTTCATAATTGTTCCCTTTTGTGGTAAACGATACCATTCCTCCAAAATCCTTCATTTGCGACTTTGCAACTTCGTGGTTTGGATGACTCGTAAACCCAGGCCAATATACATTTTCAATTTTAGGATGATTTGCTAAAAACTCAGCAACTGCTTTACCATTTTCGCAATGACGTTGCATACGTACATGTAGTGTTTTTATGCCTCTTAATACCAAAAAGCTATCTTGAGGACCACAAACTGCTCCACTTGCATTTTGTATAAAATACAATTTTTCAGCAAGCGCTTTATCTTTTACAACTAATGCTCCCATAACAACATCGCTATGTCCACCAAGATATTTAGTTGCCGAATGCATTACAATATCAGCTCCTAAATCTAAAGGTTGTTGTAAATATGGTGTAGCAAAAGTATTATCAACTGCTAATAGCAAATTGTGCTTTTTAGCAATTGCTGATACTGCTTTAATATCAATAATATTCATCATTGGGTTAGTAGGTGTTTCAACCCAAATAAGCTTTGTGTTTTCATTTACGTAGTTTTCAATGCTAGACGCATTTTCCATTCCTACAAAATGAAATTTTATTCCAAAGCGTTCAAAAACACTTGTAAACAATCTATAACTTCCGCCATACAAATCGTTAGTTGAGATAACTTCATCTCCAGGATTTAAAAGCTTAATTACTGCATCAATAGCTGCCAAACCAGACCCAAATGCTAACCCATGATTTCCATTTTCTATACTTGCAAAAGCATTTTCAAGCGCATTACGTGTTGGGTTATGAGTTCTTGAATATTCATATCCTTTGTGTCCTCCAGGAGTAGATTGTGCGTAAGTAGATGTTTGATAAATTGGAGGCATAACCGAACCATAAGCAGGATCGTGCTCTTGACCTCCATGTATTGTTTTAGTATTAAATTTCATAGTACTGAATGTCTTTCTATTTTTATAATTACAACAAATTTAACCTTTAATTCGTTGTATTCAAATCTATGTAATACCTTTATAGTATGTTTAACAAAATCCTTTTCCCTGTGAAAAAACTTAGCCTAATTATAGTAATATTCACCCTCTTTTACAGCTGTAAAAATGAAGTAACTCCTATTGAATTTTCTGAAACAGCTATTGAAAACAATGAGCATGTTAATATTGAAATTATCTACCCAAAAGTTACATCCAAATCAGACATTGCTTCAAAAATAAATTCTGAAATAGAGCAAACCATTTCAAAAAACATAGCCTTTTTTGAAGATGATACCGAACAATTATCATTAGAAGCTTCAATTAAAGATTTTGAAAACAGATATATAAATTTTAAAAAAGAATTTGAAGACAGCTCAATTAAATGGGATGCAAATGTAAGTGGCGAAGTAGTTTACAACTCTGAAAACGTAATTACCATTGCAATTGACTCTTACACGTTTACTGGTGGAGCTCATGGCAATAGCGTTATTACTTTGTTGAATTTTAACCCTAAATCTGGAGCATTATACAGTTTTGATGATATTTTTAATAATCCCACAAAAGTTGCTGAACTTGCTGAAACCTATCTTGAAAAAGAATTGAACATCTCTAAAAACCAAAATACTGACGATTACTTTTTTGACGAGTTTTTTAAAATGCCTGAAAATATTGGTTTTAGCGATGAAGGCATCATCTTTTTATACAACACCTACGAAATAGCTGCTTATGCTCAAGGTGTTACTGAGTTTACTATACCTTACAGTGAAATTAGTGAGTTCTTAAAACTCTCAGAGTAATTAAATAGATTTCTTTAACGCTAAAATATAACCTAGGTGCAAGCCTTCGTGGTAATTGTTAAAGGCAATGGCTTCCTCGACATTTGTTAACCTGTTTTTTGTGGTTACTGTATATTCATTAAAGGTTTGAAAGATTTTGTTGTTATAATCTTCCTTGGTTTTTTCAATAGTTGAGAAAAGTAATCCTTTTATTTCGTCAACTTCGGCTTGTGTTAAATCGCGTTCAGGTTTTGTACCTTTTCTAAACGCTTCAACAAAATCATCGTTAACAATCATTGGTAAACCCGATAGCTTATACACCAACAATTGTTGAGTAGCAATGGTGTGAGCTATATTCCAAATCATATTGTTTTTAAACCCTTTAGGTACTTTATTGAGCTCTTCTAAGGAGTAGTTCTCAATAAAGGTTTTAAGAACAGCTCTGTTTTTTAATGTAATATCAAAATCCCATTCCATAGTTTAAATTTTATTTAAAAGTAATTAATTTTTGCTTCAAATCCGTTTACTTTGCAGTGTAAAACTGTTAACTCATGAATAAAGTTTACTACCTAAAAACTTGTAGCACTTGCGTGCGAATTTTAAAAACGCTTAATCTACCTTCAGATTTTACCTTACAGGATATTAAAACCGAAGAAATAACTGTTAAGCAACTCGACGAAATGAAAGCTCTAGCTGGTAGTTATGAAGCGTTGTTTAGCAAACGTGCAAAACTTTATAAAGAAATGGGCTTAAAAGACATGAACCTTTCTGAAAAAGATTATAAACAGTACATCCTTGAGCATTACACCTTTTTAAGCAGACCTGTGATACTTGCAAATAATCAGATTTTTATTGGCAACAGCGCTAAAACTGTTGAGGCTGCAAAAAAAGCAATACATGAATAGCCGAATTTTGGCTTTAATAGCCGCTTTTATAGTTCAAGTTATATATGGTCTTACCTTTACCTTTGCTAATGATGTTATTGATGAAGGACATGTAAAACCGTTTGGATTTATCTTACTTAGAGTGCTAGGAGCTGCTGTGCTTTTTTGGATTTTTAGCATCTTCGCTCCTAAAGAAAAAATTGATAAAAAGGACTTTTTAACCTTCTTCTTTGCCTCTATTTTTGGTATTGCTCTTAATATGCTTACCTTTTTTAAAGGCTTAGAATTTACAACACCTATACATGCATCAGTAATTATGACTGTTGTACCTATTGTGGTTTTGGTACTGTCTTCTTTTTTGCTGAACGAAAAATTAACCTCTCTTAAAATTTTAGGCGTTATACTTGGGTTTGCTGGAGCTATTGTACTATCGGTTTATGGACGTTCAAAAGTTGTTGGAGACAATATTTTGCTAGGTAACTTTTTAGTATTTATTAATGCTGTGTCTTATAGTATTTACTTAATAATCATTAAAAAACTCACCAATAAATACCATCCGTTTACATTTATAAAATGGTTGTTTTTATTTGGTTTTATTTTGGTGTTACCTTTTGGGTATAATGAGGTATTAAGTGTTGACCTTAATACATTTACGCCATACATCTATTTCTCAATACTATTTGTTATTGTAGGCGCAACTTTTGGTACATATCTTTTAAATCCGTTAGCGCTAACAAAACTAAGAGCATCAACAGTAAGTACATTTTTGTACATACAACCTGTAATTGCTGGTATTTTTGCAATACTAATGGGAAGCGATACTGTAAACACTGTAAAAATATTAGCTGCTGCTTTAATTTTTACTGGAGTGTATTTGGTTACCAAAAAGCCTAAAGCATCAGCTTAGGTTTACTGGCTTTTTACCGAACTTTCTAGTATCTTCTTTTGTTAAAACCTTAAAGTTTTTGGACTTAGGGAAAGTGTCCATTTCCTGTTTAAAGTTTTCAGGAAGTGGTGTTAACGATCTTGTTTTTAAATTAATCCAAGCACCTAAAATTTCACAATTAGCTAAGTTTTCACCTTTATGATTGTAGAAATTGTGCTCTATTTGAAAAAACATACCATCATCACTTAAGCCCATAATTTCTAAGCTTACAGTAATTGGCGTGCCTAAAAACGCTTCTTTAAAATAATAGATGTGCTCATAAAAAATTACAGGACTAATATCATACTTAGCTAAGTTTGAAAGCGAAAAGCCATGATCTTCAAAAAAAGCCACTCGAGTATGACTCATAAAGTTTACATAGGCAGAATTTGCTAAATGCCTATTAGCATCAACATCACTCCATCTAATTTCAAATTGTTTTTTATACATAACATAGGTTTTTAAGTTCTACAAATCTATTGATTTTTGTTATGCAAGCATAATAGTTATTCCGCTTTTTATAATAACCCATAACTATATGTTTTTCCTTACCTTTGCTCAACTTTTATATAAATGTAGGTTCATGATACAATCAATGACAGGTTATGGGAAGTCTGTAATTCAACTTCCAACAAAAAAGATTTCAATAGAGGTAAAATCCCTTAACAGCAAAAATTTAGATTTAAATACTCGCATGCCTTCGCTTTACAGAGAAAAGGAACTTGAGATAAGAAAACAAATCGCTTCTAAACTGGTAAGAGGTAAAATAGATTTTTCGTTGTACATGGAAATTACTGGTGAAGAAACCTCTACTCAAATCAACAAAACAGTTGTGCAACAATACATTAAACAACTTAAAGAAGTTGTTGATGGTGATGAAACCGAAATGCTTAAAATGGCTATTAGACTTCCTGATGCAGTGACTACTGAACGTGATGAAATTGATGAGGACGAATGGAGCCAAATTGCTAAAGAAATTGATAGCAGCCTAGAAAAAATTTATCAGTACAGATTAGATGAAGGACAAGTTTTGGAAGCCGATTTTATAGAACGTGTCAATACTATTTCAAACCTATTGGAGCAAGTTATAAAAATGGATCCTGAGCGTATTGAAGGAGTAAGAGAGCGTTTGCAAAAAGGAATTGCTGATATAAAAGAAAAAGTTGACGAAAATCGTTTTGAGCAAGAACTGGTCTTTTACATAGAAAAATTTGACATTACTGAAGAAAAAGTAAGATTAAGCAATCATTTGGACTACTTTTTGAAAACATTAAAATCTAGCGATTCTAACGGTAAAAAATTAGGATTTATCAGTCAGGAAATGGGACGCGAAATCAATACCATTGGATCAAAATCTAATTATGCACCAATGCAAAAACTGGTAGTTCAAATGAAAGATGAGCTCGAAAAAATTAAAGAACAACTCTTAAACGTATTATAATGAAGCAAGGTAAACTTATTGTGTTTTCAGCGCCTTCTGGCTCAGGAAAAACCACTATTGTAAGACATTTGCTTAAACAGCAAGAGTTGGATTTAGAATTTTCTATTTCGGCTACTTCGCGTGCCAAAAGAGGCGAAGAAGTACATGGTAAAGACTACTATTTTTTAAGTTTTGAAGACTTTAAAAAGAAAATAAAAAATGATGAGTTTTTGGAGTGGGAAGAAGTATATCGCGATAACTTTTATGGCACTTTAAAAACCGAAGTGGAGCGTATTTGGGCCAAAGGAAAACATGTTATTTTTGATATTGATGTTTCTGGAGGATTACGCATTAAACGAAAATTCCCAGAAGAAACACTTGCCATTTTTGTAAAACCTCCAAGTATTGACGAACTTAAAATAAGACTTAAAAAACGTAAGACCGAAAGCGACGACAAAATAAACATGCGTATTGCAAAGGCATCTGCTGAATTGGCAACTGCACCATTGTTTGACAAAATTGTAGTTAACGACGATTTAGACAAAGCTTTAGACGAAGCATACAAACTAGTTTCAAACTATTTAGGTATTGATAAAAAATGAAAATAGGTCTTTATTTTGGCACGTTTAACCCTATTCATGTTGGGCATTTAACCATTGCCAACCACATGGCTGAATATAGTGATTTGGACCAAATATGGTTAGTAGTTACGCCTCACAATCCGTTTAAAAAAAAGAACTCTTTACTAGATAACCACCAACGTTTAGAAATGGTATATCGTGCTACTAAAGACTATACCAAACTAAAACCAAGCGATATTGAGTTTAACTTGCCGCAACCAAATTATACTATAAATACGCTTACATACTTACAAGAAAAACATCCTGATTATGAGTTTGCTTTAATTATGGGTGAAGACAATTTAAAAAGTTTCCATAAATGGAAAAACTATGAATTGATTCTTCAAGGTCATGATATATATGTGTATCCTCGTATTTCTGAAGGAAGTGTTGAAACCCAGTTTGATGCTCACCCAAAAATTCATCATGTTGCTGCTCCAATAATGGAGCTCTCTTCTACATTTATTAGAAAATCAATAAAAGCAGGTAAAAACATAAGGCCAATGCTTCCTGAACACGTTTGGGAATATGTTGACGAAATGAATTTTTATAGGTAAAATTCCTGCGTAGGCAGGAATCTCTTAGCTTTAAGACTTATTCCATATACCTTTTGAAATTACTGGTATTACTTTAATGAAAATCTTGCGTTAATTTTTGAGATTGCCACTTTCGTGGGAATTAAAAATGAAAAAATGCATTTTCTAAATGCTCTATCGTGTAGTCTTTTTCGTTTTTTACAATTGCAATAATATCAAAACGCACTTCTACCTCTAAACCATTTACGGTTACGTATTCATCTACTGCTTTTACCAGGTTTTTAATTTGTTTTGGTTTTACAAAATCTTGCGGATTTCCAAAATCGGTAGTAGAGCGTGTTTTCACTTCAATAATGGCAAGAATAGCTTCTTTTTGGGCTATAATATCAACCTCAGCCTTGTCAAAACGATAATTGCGTTCCACAATTTCATAGTGATTTTGCAACAAAAAATCTACTGCTAGTTGTTCGCCTTTTTTACCAAGTTCGTTGTGTTGTGCCATCTTATTTAATAATTAAAATGCTATGAATCTAAGACTTCCAACTTATATCCAACACCATGAATGTTGGTTATTTTTATAGAATCGTCCTCCTGTAATTTTTTTCTCAGTTTAGAAATATAGGTATCTAAACTCCTACCAACAAACACGCCTTGGTCTTCCCAAACTCGTTTAACCAACTCATCTCGTTTAACTACAGTATTCAAGTTTTCATAGAAAATTTCAAGCAGTTCGCACTCTTTTTTGGAAAGTTGAATTTCAGAAGCTGACTTTACCAATTTATTTTGGTCAGGGTAAAACTCATATTTTCCAATAATGTAAGATTCCAACGTGTCTTCCTTGAGCTTTGGTTTTCTAAGTTTCATTAAAAACCATAAAGCCAAAATTACTCCACCAAAAAGTAATACATAGATTACCCAAGAAGTTTGTTTAAGCTCAGTAAATTGCACTTGAATTATATAACACCCAACAGGTAATGCTCTACCCATACAAGGTATAATACTGTTCTGCTCTTCATTTTTCATTTCATAGCTATACGCTACTTCATTATCTGAGCAATGCAATACTTCAATTCTATAATTATCAGGCAAATTGGCTTTTGCAAAGCTATTCTTTACTGCATCTACTAAACTATCTGGAACAATACTTAGTTCTTCTTGAAAGGTTAATTCAAATTTGTTAGTATCAATATTAGTAATTGGTAAAACCAAAGAGGTAGAATCGTTTTGAGACAGTAAAAGTGAATTCCCTACATCTCGCAATGCAATTTTAGTGATTTCAGAAAATGAATTTTCATCGTCACAAGACATTGAACAACTCAACAACAAGATAAAAAATATAGAATAAATAGTCCTTTTCATATGTTTTGTAAATAAAACATAAATATGTCAATTACTTGAGCGTTTGACACTTCTTTGACACTTTTTTTACATTCTTTAATGATAAAAGAAACCTACTCAAAAACCACTGTTGACTGCTCAGTACCAACCGTCAACTGTACTGTTCGACCCAAAAACATTGCTCTGTTATCATCTTCGTGTCCAGCAGGCATATTAAATGCAATCGGAAAATCGTAATCAGCCAAAGCATCTAAAATAAGTTGCTCAATGGATGTTCCCCAAAGCGTTGTGTTTTTACGAAGCTTGGACATGTCACCAACAATAACGCCAGCACAATTATCAAAATAACCAGCGCGTTTTAAACTTTGTAACATGCGGTCTATATGATATTTATACTCACCAATTTCTTCAATAAATAAAATTTTTCCTGAAGTATCAATACTAGTTTCAGAACCCAACATAGTGTGTAGCATGGTTAGGTTTCCTCCTACCAATTCACCTGATGCTGTCCCAACCCTGTTATAATTAGTTCCTGCTAAAGTATAGGTTAAAGTCTCTCCAAAAATTGCCGACTTAAATGTAGCAACGGTTTGTTCAAGTCCTTCAAGGTCTTTTGTTAAGCTCACACACATCATAGCATGTATGGTTTCAAACCCTTGGTTATGAAACAAACTATGTAAGGCTGTAATATCACTATAACCTATAAGCCACTTTGGTTTCGTTTTAAATTTGGTGAAATCGAGTTTGTCTAAAATCCTTACAGCACCATAACCACCACGAGCACACCAAATAGCACTTATAGTTGGGTCGTCCATCGCATTTTGAAAATCTTCACAACGCTCGTTATCAGTTCCAGCAAAATGATTGTCTTGACTAAACACATGCTTACCAACAACCACATTTAAACCCCAACTTTTAAGTAAATCGCTAGCTTGTTGAACTTCATGTTGTCTGTTTTTTAAAATTCCTGAAGGTGCTACAATAGCCACTGTATCACCTACTTTTAAATATGGTGGTTGTGTCATTTTTTCTTGAGAATACATTTCACCTGCTATAATACACAAGAGAAACAATGTTATTTTTTTTAATGCCATATTAATATTTTTTATGCCATCCTAAACCTAAGTTTAAACCTACACCAAAATAATTGAACTCTCCTAAGCTACCAAATATTTTAACCCCAAAACTTCTACCAAATGCAGTTGGTTGCCCTACAGGGATTATCCCATACAATACTCTAAACCGCTTTTTTTTAGCTTTAAAAAAATTAAAATTTAACTCAAAAGGAACAGCTATATATGATTCATTATATCTAAATTTTTCACCATCTACAGTTCTACTATACCTTAACAAATTAGAAGATACACCTGCTGAAATACTAAGAGCAGAACCATTAAAAACAAACCGTTTTCCATAGAGTAAGGCAAACTCATTCAATGAATCTCCTCCAATAAATAATGGAACGATTAAAACACTAGCTAATCCTGCATCAGGGTTTGTCTCAGCAATATATGTGCTTCTAAAAGTAAATAGATCTTTATTTATTTGATAATTTGCACTAAATCCAAAAGTTAATCCGTTTACTTCATTTCCGCTATTTGAGGCGCCTACTAAAAAGTCGACATAAACTATTGGATTAGATTTTACCTCGGTAGAATCTTTTTCTTTTTGGGCAAAACTATTGCACGTAAAAAAGAATACTAAAATTACATAATAGTACTTTTTCATAGCTTTTTCTATCAAATCTAATAAAAAATAGCCCTCAAAACTCAATTGAAGGATTAAGAATTGAGAGAATAAAAAACTTAATAGTTATTTTTGCCATCAAATTAAACCTTGATATGTCAACAAATCCTAAACGATATACAATCACAGCAGCATTACCTTACACAAACGGTCCAATTCATATTGGGCATTTAGCAGGTGTTTACGTACCTGCTGATATTTATGCTCGTTACTTACGTTTAACAGGAAACGATGTGGCCTTTGTTTGCGGTAGCGATGAGCATGGTGTCCCTATCACTATAAAAGCAAAAAAAGAAGGTGTATCACCTCAAGATGTCGTTGATAAATATCATGCCATTATTAAAAAATCTTTTGAAGATTTTGGAATTACTTTCGATAATTACTCAAGAACATCAGCGCAAATTCACCATGAAACGGCTTCAGAGTTTTTCTTGGAACTTTATAAAAAAAGTGAGTTTATTGAAGAAGTTACCGAGCAGTTATATGATGAAGAAGCTAAACAGTTTTTGGCAGATCGTTTTGTGATTGGAACCTGCCCAAAATGTGGTAATGAAGAAGCTTATGGCGATCAATGTGAAAAATGTGGTACCAGCCATAATGCTACCGATTTAATTAACCCAAAATCGGCTATTACTGGCAATGCTCCAACCCTAAAAGAAACAAAACACTGGTTTTTGCCTTTAGATAAGCACGAAGAGTTTTTAAAAGAATGGATTTTAAAAGGTCATAAAAAAGATTGGAAACCTAATGTTTACGGACAAGTAAAATCTTGGATTGACGATGGTTTACGACCTCGTGCTGTAACACGTGATTTAGATTGGGGAATTCCTGTTCCTGTTGAAGGTGGCGAAGGCAAGGTACTTTATGTTTGGTTTGATGCGCCAATTGGTTACATTTCGGCAACCAAAGAATGGGCTGAACGCGAAGGAAAAGATTGGGAACCATATTGGAAAGACGAAAACACCAAATTGGTTCACTTCATAGGAAAAGATAACATTGTGTTTCACTGTATCATCTTCCCAAGTATGCTAAAAGCAGAAGGCTCATATATTTTACCAGATAATGTACCTGCTAACGAGTTTTTAAATTTAGAAGGCAATAAATTATCTACGTCTAAAAACTGGGCAGTTTGGTTGCCAGAATATTTAGAGGATTTTCCTGATAAGCAAGATGTTTTGCGTTATGCATTAACAGCCAATGCACCAGAAACCAAAGACAACGATTTTACTTGGAAAGATTTCCAGGCAAGAAACAATAACGAGTTGGTAGCCATTTTTGGAAACTTTATAAACCGTGTTGTTGTTTTAACCAACAAGTATTACAATGGTATTGTTCCAGAACCAAGCGACTATTCTCAAGTTGACGAAGAAACACTTGCTGCTGTAAAAGCTTATCCAGATGTTATTGCAAGTTCTATTGAGCGTTACCGTTTTCGTGAGGCAAGTCAGGAATTGATGAATTTAGCAAGATTGGGTAACAAATATTTAGCTGATGAAGAACCTTGGAAAGTCATTAAAGAAGATGAAGCTCGTACAAAAACAATTATGTTTGTAGCACTACAAATAGCGTCGGCTTTAGCAACTATAAGCGAACCGTTTTTACCGTTTACTTCAGAAAAATTAAAATCTATCCTTTCTCATTCCGCACTTGATACGGAATCTTCTTGGGAAGACATTTCAACTAAAGATATTTTGCTTCCTGCAGGACATCAAATAGGAAAAGCTGAATTGTTATTCAATAAAATTGAAGATAAAGACATTCAAGCGCAATTAGATAAACTAGAAGCGAGTAAAAAGGCTAATGAAGCTGCCAATAAAGCAGCCGAACCTCAAAAAGAAGAAATCACTTTTGATGATTTTACAAAGTTAGATTTACGTGTAGGAACGATTATTGAAGCCGAAAAAATGCCGAAAGCCAAAAAGCTTTTAGTCTTAAAAGTTGATACAGGTATTGACACTAGAACCATAGTTTCTGGTATTGCTGAAAGTTTTACTGCTGAAGAAGTCATAGGAAAACGCGTTACCGTTTTAGTGAATTTAGCACCAAGAAAATTACGTGGTGTTGAAAGCGAAGGTATGATTTTAATGACCGAAAGTCCTGAAGGTAAATTGGTGTTTGTAAATCCTGATGCCAACCAAGACGTTGCGAACGGTTTACAGATAAGTTAATTACACCTAATAACAGATTACAAACCTCATAGTCTTATGCTATGAGGTTTTTTATTTTCAGTTAGGATGTCAATTTAAAACGAAGTGCAAATGCTCTTATAAGCAAAAAAGGTAAAATAATAATTACCGAACCCCATAAATTATTGGGTGTGAAAGTTTCAGGGAAATTTCTAACCACAAAAAGCATTAAAACAACACCTAATATTATTGACACATGAAGGATAAGCATGTTAGGTGTAAAGTTTCCAAAACTTACTTTTAAAGGCTGCTGAGTGCTATGTAACAGTATACGTTCTACAGCCACAAACACTAGGTTAATGTTAAAAAACCAATTTTTGAAAAATAAAATTCTCATGTTAATTAATATAAGCGTATCATTGTTCCAATTGGCCATAAATGCAAAAAATACCACTATAAACACAAAATACACACCCATTTGGATAAAGGAACCGAATACCGATGTTTTTCCTTGACTTATATTCACCGCATTTTTGTTATGCTTAAAGCAAATTCTGTCAACGATAATTCTAATAAGTTCATTCCACCAAAAAAAATAAATAACATAAAACACTGTAGTTTGCCCACTCCAAACGGATAAAGCAGTAAGCAAAATAAATACTAAAAAATCCCATTGGGAATAATGTTTAAGTGGTTTGTCTATAAGAGATGAAAAGCTATTCATTGGGTTTATTTTTCTGGATGGTTAATTGCCATAATCAAAACTCACTTCAAACAATAGATCTATAAATGAGGCTTTGTGTAAATTTATGACTTGAGAAGCCTGCACTTGATTATAAATATGCTCTGAAACATTAATATTTCCGTGATTAGTTTCAATTTGAAATTTTGTAGAGTTTCTATTAGACGTTGCTTTCAATTTATCAATCACTTGAACCTTAGTAACCGTTTTTAAATAACCATTACGATTAAATTTTGCATATCTATTGTACTTAATCAACAGTTTAAATGAATAGTATATAAATGCAATAATTAACGGAATTAGAAATATGAATATGCCTTTCCAAAGTACAAATAGTAGAATAATTATTGGGATAAGATACATTAGGTCTTTTCTAATCGTTTTAAAAAACATTTTTTTGACTAATTCAATCTCTTTAATTGTCATAGGTAAAGACTTCTCAACACGTTCGTAACGCTTTTTACTTATTGTATGATGAGACAAGGTTGTTGTGTCATTATTTTTTTCTAAAACCTTAAAGTCTAAAACTTCCTTCTTTTTAGGGCTAATTTCGATAGAAACTTTATCACCTAATTTAGCTTGGGAATACTGCTTGTAAGACACACTGTGCTCTATGTTTTCTATACTAATGTAATAGTAGGTTTGAGTACTTTTACGTGAAGAACCATAGGCATGAGAACCACCACTTCTATTATGTCTGGCAGAAGATGATGTGTGTTTGTTTACCCGCTTATCATTAACAATACCTGTATAACATTGTTTTATTCCTTTTTTTAAATCGATATAAGTTCCCCAGAAAAAGTAGAATATAAAGGCTCCAAAAATTAGAGCAAAAGCAGTAAAAACAAAAACAGGAATATATCCCATTTCACCAGTTGGCAACACAAATTTAAAAATGAAGAAAAAAATAGCTCCAACAAAAACACCAAATGCAATTAAAAACAAAAATTGTCGCCTGAGCATTTTTCTGTCTTGCAACGTTAGTGGCTTAATTTCATATTGATTTTGAGGTACCATAAGCTTATTAAAACGAATTTATAGCCGACAACATATCTTCAAACTTTGCTTGTACTTCATCATCATATTTGGTATTACCTATAACTTCTCCATTAGATAAGGTTGTTTTATAAAATCTAATACCTGCAATAGTATTTGTGTTTAAATCGATATCAGCTTCGGCATAAGCAATTTTATTTCCTTGCGCATCGGTTTTATAATCAAACAACAATACTTGTGTAAGTGTTAGTTTATCCTTGTGTTTTCCATAAAACTGTGTGGTTTGATTTGAATATTGCTCTAAATTAAAAGGTAAATTATCTAAAGGCGCTTCTTTGTCAAATCGTTGCATACCTTTCATGAGTCTTTCGGTTGCATTTTCGTTGTCACTTAAATCAAACTTTAGTATAAAATTCTCTAAATAAGAAGTCACTTCAAAACGTTGTTTAGGTGATACGTACGAAGTAATTTCTTTATTTTCAAGATAATAGTAGTTGGTAGTTATCTCTGTTTGATTTTCATTCTTTTGAGTTCTAATAGCTTTATAAAGTTTCCCTTTATTAGAGTAATAATATGTAGTGACTGTGTTGTTTTCTATAGATGTCGTTTGGTATAGTAACCCGTTTTGGTAGCTAAATGTATTATGACTACTACCATTTTT
Source organism: Meridianimaribacter flavus (assembly GCF_004366715.1). GTDB lineage: Bacteria > Bacteroidota > Bacteroidia > Flavobacteriales > Flavobacteriaceae > Gaetbulibacter_B > Gaetbulibacter_B jejuensis. Next base: position 319,500 of record NZ_SOQZ01000001.1, on the reverse strand, counting down.
CAACTTAATGGTTTCTTCCACAAGCTGCCCTTCTCCATTGTATTTGTACGTATGTTTTCTGTTTTCTTTTGAATTACTAAACTCAAAAACACGTTTATGTAGCTTACCTTTTTTATAAGTGCTTTTTGATGTTGACCACGTATTATTTTTTAAATTCTGAATGTGATAATTGTCTATAAATCCATCCTTACTGAATTGATACGTTGATTTCTCTATTGGTTCTTTATCAAGATTATAGCTAACAGTTTCTACTATATTAACAGGTTGTAAAAACCCATAATCTTGAGTAGTAACTTTTGGTAGCGATTGCGCTTGCAGATGATTTAAAGAGATTAAAAAAAAGCTGAAAGTCAGCAAAATGTGTTTAAGTACCATAATTTTTGTATATAATCTGTAAAAATATATGCTCAACTTATTTGTTACAATACGACATTTGCCCTACTTCTATCATTATCTTTTATATTTTTACAGCCTACAAAAAAGAAAGTCATTTTATGTCTCTACTCTCATATATTACCAAAAACACTAACCTTCCAGAAGTATCTGTAAAAAACACCATTAGCTTGCTTAACGATGCGTGTACTGTTCCGTTTATTTCGCGTTACAGAAAAGAAGCTACAGGAAATCTGGACGAAGTTCAAATAGGTGATATTGTAAAATACAAAGAACTCTTTGAGGCGCTTGAAAAACGCAAAGCGGCTATTTTAAAAGCACTTGAAGAGCAAGATGTTTTAACGTCAGAATTAGAACAAAAAGTAAACAACGCTCAAGATATTACAACACTTGAAGACATTTACTTGCCATACAAAAAAAGCCGAAAAACAAAAGCAGATACTGCTAAAGCTAACGGATTAGAACCTTTAGCTAAAATCATAATGAGTCAAAACGCTCACGATATTGAAAGCATTGCTTATAAATATGTAAAAGATGCTGTTGGTTCGGTTGATGATGCTCTAGAAAGCGCGCGACATATTATTGCCGAATGGATTAATGAACGTACTGATGTAAGAAACAATATTCGTTATCAATTAGAACGTTTTTCAACCATTGCAACCAAAGTTGTAAAAAAGAAAGCTGATGAAGAAGATGCTCAAAAATTCCGAGATTATTTTGATTGGAGCGAGTCGTTGAGTCGTATTCCTTCACATCGTTTGTTAGCCATTTTACGTGCCGAAAACGAAGGTTTTATTCGTGTGAAAATTGAAATTGATGATGAACGTGCTTTAGATAAAATAGCACAACGTATTATAAAATCTGACAATGAATGTTCTGATCAAATTGAGATCGCTATAAAAGATGCGTACAAACGATTGTTGTTACCATCATTGAGCAATGAAGCGTTACAAAAGGCTAAAGAAAAAGCCGATGAAGCTGCGATAACTGTTTTTGCCAAAAACCTAAAACAATTGTTGTTGGGTTCACCATTAGGAGAAAAGCGAATTTTAGCTATAGATCCTGGTTTTAGAACCGGTTGTAAAGTAGTGTGTTTAGATGCGCAAGGGCAACTTAAACACAATGAAACCATTTATCCGCATGCACCTAAAAACGATAGCACAGGTGCAATAAAAAAAATAAGCACACTTGCTGAAGCTTATAAAATTGAAGCTATTGCTATTGGAAACGGAACCGCTTCGCGCGAAACAGAATCACTTATCAGACGTATTCGTTTTAAAAATGATATTCAAGTATTTGTGGTAAGTGAAGCAGGAGCTAGTATTTATTCGGCTTCAAAAATTGCTAGAGACGAGTTTCCTAATTACGATGTTACGGTAAGAGGTGCAGTTTCTATTGGTCGTCGTTTGCAAGATCCGTTGGCAGAGTTGGTTAAGATTGACGCAAAATCTATTGGTGTTGGTCAATATCAGCATGATGTTGATCAAACCAAGCTAAAAACCGAACTAGATACGGTTGTAGAAAGTTGCGTGAATGCTGTTGGTGTTAATCTAAATACCGCAAGTAAAAGTTTGTTGAGTTATGTGTCTGGAATTGGTCCTAAATTAGCCGAAAACATTGTGAGTTATCGTGATGAACATGGTGCATTTTCAGCAAGAACCGACTTAAAAAATGTACCTCGTTTAGGAGATAAAGCTTTTGAACAAGGATCAGCATTCTTAAGAATTAAAGATGCAAAAAATCCATTAGACGATTCTGCTGTGCATCCTGAAAGCTATAGTATTGTAAAAGCTATTGCAAAAAATGAAGGAAAACGTGTTTCAGAGCTTATAGGAAATTCTGCCGTTTTAAATGGTATTGATTTAAAACCTTATTGTACAGACACAGTTGGTTTGCCAACACTTAAAGACATCGTAAAAGAACTTGAAAAACCAGGATTAGATATTAGAGAACGAGCCAAAGTGTTTACCTTTAATCAAAATATAAAAACCATCAATGATGTGCAAGAAGGTCAATTGCTTCCTGGAATTGTTAATAATGTAACCAATTTTGGAGCTTTTGTTGATATTGGAATTAAAGAAAGCGGCTTAATTCATATTTCAAACTTATCAGATGGTTTTGTAAGTGATGTTAGTGCACATATTAGTTTGCACGAACAGGTCATTGTAAAAGTCTTGGAGGTTGATATTCCGCGTAAGCGCATTCAATTAAAACTACATAAATCATGAATTGGGTTATTTTAATTATTGCAGGATTATTTGAAGTTGCCTTTGCCTTTTGTTTAGGAAAAGTAAAAGAAACCTCTGGAAACACGTCTACCTATTGGTTTTTAGGCTTTTTATTTTGTTTAGCCATTAGCATGTGGCTATTAATAAAAGCTACCGAAACGTTGCCAATTGGAACTGCTTATGCGGTTTGGACAGGTATTGGAGCTGTAGGTACGGTTTTAGTAGGCATTTTTGTGTTTAATGAACCTGCTAATTTTTGGCGTGTCTTTTTTATTTCAACCTTAATTATCTCTATTGTTGGACTAAAATTTGTGTCTCAACATTAAGTTCTAATTTAAAATTATTCTAACATCTTTAACGCTTAAAAATGCTTAACTTTACGTAAAAAGAAAGACATTATGTTATCAAAAAAAATAGAAAAAGCGTTAAATGATCAAATTAGAGTTGAAGCCGAATCTTCTCAAATCTATTTAGCTATGGCTTGTTGGGCTGAAGTAAAAGGACTTGAAGGAGTTGCTGGTTTTATGTACTCACAATCTGATGAAGAACGTGCTCATATGCTTAAACTAGTTAGATATGTAAACGAACGTGGTGGACACGCTCATGTATCAGCCTTAAATGCACCAAATGTAACCTTTAAATCGTTTAAGGAAATGTTTGAAAAACTATTTGAACACGAAGTATTTGTATCAGAAAGCATTAATGAGTTAGTGCATATTGCGTTACAAGAAAAAGACTATTCTACTCACAACTTCTTACAATGGTATGTAAGCGAACAAATAGAAGAAGAAGCAATGGCTCGTACAATTCTTGATAAAATAAATATGATAGGAGACGATAAAGGTGGCTTGTACTTATTTGACAGAGATATTCAACAAATAACAATAAGCACAGCTGCTTCTGAAAGTCCTGAATAATTTTTAACAGTTAATTTTATTTAGAATTAATTAAAATAATTTATTTTTGCCTCATATTCTACAAGTTAGTAACCGTTGGGCAAGAAGAAAAAAGAAAAGAAACAACAGAAAAAAGCTTTAAAAACCTTACATAAAGCAGGTATTATTAATGCTAACAAGGTAAAAAGCAAATGTTGTGAAAAATATAAAAAAAGTGAAAACAAGCGTTGTGGCAAATGTCCTTGCTTTGATTTACTTAAAAAAGTTGCATAAAAGCCTCATAATAATAATGAGGCTTTTTTTATTTCTAATTCTACTTAATTCAAAATAACATTTCACACCTTATTGTAACTAACGAAACACTAATTTTTGTCTAAAAAAATCTGCTTTACTTTCCTTTTATAAACAGCAAAAAATATCTTTATGTTGATAAATTGTTAAGAAGAATATTTAACACATTTCATTTCATTTAGAATAATTTATCACTTTTACATTATCTTATTAGATACACTATAATTCGTTATTACTTATGGAAATTTTACACATTACTAAAAGAAATTTTAGCCAGAAACCTTTTGAATTAAGCAAAATCACAAACGCTATTTTAAAGGCAATGAAAGCGGTTGAAAATGGAGAATTTGGAGACGCTCAACTTATAGCAAATAACGTTTATGACGTATTGTTACAAAGGAAAAATCAGGATAAAGATTATTTACCTACGGTTGAGGAAGTGCAAGATGTTGTAGAAGATAAATTAATGGAAAGTTCTTTTCACGATGTTGCAAAAGCTTACATTTTATACAGAAACAAACAAGCTTTAAGTCGTAAGAGTAACATTTTTGAAAAACGTGTAAACTTAAAACCTTACGAGTATCCTCAATTATACGAATATGTTCCAGCAATTCGTCATTCATATTGGATACATACCGAGTTTAATTTCACAAGTGATATACAAGATTTCAAATCAAATCTTTCTGAAGTAGAAAAATCTGCTATAAAAAATACGATGCTTGCAATTTCTCAAATTGAGATTGCAGTAAAAACGTTTTGGGGAGATATTTACCATAGAATGCCAAAGCCTGAAATAGGATCTGTAGGTTCAACATTTGCAGAAAGTGAAGTAAGACATGCTGATGCATACTCGCACCTTCTTGAAATTTTAGGACTAAACAAAGAATTTGAAGAGCTAAAGAAAAAACCAGTAATCATGAAGCGTGTGCAGTATTTAGAAACTGCATTAAAAAACGCTAAAAGTGAAAACAATCAAGAATATGCAGAGTCTGTATTATTGTTCTCATTATTTATTGAGCACGTGTCTTTATTCTCTCAATTCTTAATCATTATGGCATTTAACAAGCATAAAAATATGCTTAAAGGTATCTCTAACGTAGTTGAAGCAACATCAAAAGAAGAGCAAATTCATGGAGATTTTGGTATAGATATCATCAATATTATCAAAGATGAGCACCCAGAGTGGTTTGATGCAAGCTACAATACCATGATTCAAGATATGTGTAAAGAAGCCTATGTTGCTGAAAGCAAGATTGTAGATTGGATTTTTGAAGAAGGCGAATTAGATTTCTTACCAAAAGCAGTTGTAAACGAGTTTATTAAAAACCGTTTCAATAAATCTTTAGAAAGCATTGGTATTGAAAAAGTATTTGATATAGACGAAACATTACTTACACAAACCGAATGGTTTGATGACGAGATTATTGGTACAAAACATGGCGATTTCTTTGTAAAACGCTCTATCAATTACAGTAAAAGAACACAAAGTATAACAAGCGACGACTTATTTTAACCAGACTATTTTTTATAACCTATGGAGAACAAAACAATACACCAGCCGCAACTACAAGATCAAAAAAACACAACTGATGAACTAGTAAATGCCCGAAAAGAATTTTTAACCAACACGAAAAAGGAAGAAGGATTTGAGTGGTTAAATGAATACAGTCAACAGTTTTTAGAATCAGGATACTTAACCGAAGGTGTAACGCCCAAGCAACGTATTAGAGAAATTGCTGAACGCGCAGAACATATTCTTCAAATTCCTGGATATGCAGATAAGTTTTATCACTATATGTCTGAAGGGTTTTTCTCTTTAGCGTCTCCAGTTTGGTCTAACTTTGGTAAAGAACGTGGTTTACCAATAAGCTGTTTTGGTTCTCATATTGATGATGACATGGGTAATATTCTTTACACACAGTCAGAAGTTGGTATGATGTCAAAATTAGGTGGTGGTACTTCTGGGTTTTTTGGTAAAATTCGTCATAGAGGAGCTCCTGTAAAAAACAATGGGCAAGCATCTGGTGCAGTTCATATTATGCAGTTGTTTGAGTCTATGGTTGATGTGGTTAGTCAAGGTTCTGTACGTCGTGGTCGTTTTTCTCCATATTTACCAATTGAGCATCCAGATATTAAAGAGTTTTTAGAAATAGGCACTGAAGGTAACCCAATACAGCAATTAACACATGGTGTAACAGTTACCAATAAGTGGATGGAAGAAATGATTGCTGGTGATGTTGAAAAACGTACTATTTGGGCAAAAGTATTACAAAGTCGTGGCGAAATGGGCTACCCTTATGTATTCTTTACAGACAATGCTAACAATGGTAAACCAGAAGTTTATAAAGATAAAAACCATAGCATACACGCAAGTAACTTATGTACTGAAATTATGTTACCATCAAACGATGATTGGTCGTTTGTATGTGTACTTTCTAGTATAAATGTATTACACTACGATAAGTGGAAAAGCACAGATGCAGTAGAGACTATGATTTACTTCTTGGATGCTGTAATAACAGAATTCATTGAAAAACTAGAAGTATATCGTGATTCTGATAACAGAGACGACCGTCAAACATTCTTGTTTATGGAGCGTGCTTACAACTTTGCAAAAGAAAACCGTGCTTTAGGATTAGGTGTTTTAGGATGGCACTCGTTATTACAGTCTAGAATGCATGCCTTTGATAGTCAAGAAGCATTTAACTTAAACCGTGAAATCTTTAAAACTATAAAAGAGCGTTCATACAAAGCTTCAGAAGAGTTGGCTGTGAAATTTGGAGAGCCTAAAGTATTAAAAGGTTACGGTCGTAGAAACACAACATTAAACGCTGTAGCGCCTACAACATCTTCGGCGTTTATTTTAGGACAAGTATCTCAAGGTATTGAGCCAATATGGTCAAATATTTATGTGAAAGATATTGCTAAAATAAAAACAACAATAAAGAATCCTTTCTTGGAAAATTTATTAGAAGAAAAAGGACAAAACACAACCGAAGTTTGGAGAAGCATTAGAGATATGGATGGTTCTGTACAACATTTAGAGTTTTTAACAGAGCAAGAAAAAAACGTCTTTAAAACGTACTCTGAAATTGACCAATTAGATGTAGTTTATCAAGCATCAGCAAGACAAGAATTTATAGATCAAGGACAATCTGTAAACATTATTGTACATCCTGAAATGCCTGTAAAAGAAATAAACAACATTCATGTTACAGCTTGGAAACTTGGTTTAAAATCATTGTACTACCAACACAGTATGAATGCTGCACAAAAATTCAAACAGAAAAAAGAGTGTACAAGCTGTGAGGCTTAATCACATTATTGAATAATAAAAAAACCGCTCGAATGAGCGGTTTTTTTATTTTAAGATTATTTACTCAACATCAAAAGTTCATTACAAACTATTTCAGTAGTATAGTGTTTTTTACCTTCTTTGTCTTCCCAAGAGCGATTGGTAAGTTTCCCTTCAACCGCAATTTCTTGTCCTTTAGAAATATAATTCTCTACTACTTTTACTAGACCACCACGAACAATAATGTTGTGCCAGTAAGCGCGTTCTACTTTGTTTCCGTTTTTGTCTTTGTAGCTATCATCTGTAGCTAAAGAAAACTTGGCAATTTTATTACCATCATCAAAATTTACAATTTCAGGATCTTGTCCTAATCTACCAATCAACTGTACTTTGTTTCTAAGCGTGTTCATAATTTTAATTTTTTAAATGTTAAACAGTTAATACTATCGAGTTCTTATGTTACTGAAGTGCATCCAGTATTAATTCGACACTGCAAATATGAAACAGACACCAAAATTTATTCGGTTATTAACTGTTTAAATTCGTTTGTAAATGTTTGTAGTCGTTTGTAAACGAATAATTTGTATATTGTATACAAGCTAAATCGCTATTAATAATCACTTATAAATGAAAGCATTATTAGAAACTGAACGTTTAATTCTAAGAGAGATATTACCTACTGATATTGAAGGTATGTTTGAATTAGATTCTAACCCAATAGTCCACAAATACTTGGGCAATAAACCTGTAAAGACTAAATATGATTCAGAAAAAATAATACAAAACATTATAAAACAATACGAAGAAAGAGGAATTGGTCGTTGGGCTGCTATTGAAAAATCTACAGGAGATTTTATAGGTTGGTCAGGGTTAAAACTTAATACAGGTGAAAAAGATTCTTTAAACGGAAAACAAGATTTTTATGATATTGGTTATCGGTTTATTCCTCGATATTGGGGAAAAGGTTACGCAACCGAATCGGCTATTGTTGCATTAGATTATGGTTTTAAAGTAAAACAATACGAAACCATTGTAGGAGTTGCTCTTACAGATAATATTGGCTCAAATAAAGTGCTTCAAAAAATTGGATTACAACATATTGAAGATTTTGATTGTGAAGGCGAAAGAGCTTCTTGGTATGAATTAAAACTAAACGATTATGAAAAAAACTTGTCCTGAATGTGGTGAGAAAATAGTTGGCAGAATTGATAAAAAATTCTGTAGCGATGCTTGTCGGAATTCATATAATAACAGAGTGAATAAAGACAGTAAAAACTTAATACGAAACACCAACAACCGACTTAGAAAAAACTACAGAATTCTTGAAGCATTAAACCCTGAGCAAAAAACTAAAACCTCTAGAGCAAAACTTATTGAAAAAGGGTTTGACTTTAATTACATAACAAGTATTTATACAACCAAAGCAGGTACTGTTTATTACTTTGTTTACGACCAAGGCTACTTACCTATTGAAGGCGACTATTACGCACTGGTAAAGCGAGAAAGTTAAACTGTAACATTTAAAGTAAATGTCCAACTAATAGTGTATTCAACAATTAAATTTTCATGCTTCCATTTTTATCAACCTCACCATTTCTGATTATAGGTATTGTTATTCTTATTCTTAGTATAATTGGAATAACATCATACTACTTCAGTTCAAAACAAACTATACTACGAATTTTAGCAAAGACACCATATAAACCTGTAAGTAGTTTTAAAAGCAATGAATTTGTTAAAGTAAGTGGTAAAGCGTTGCATGTACAAGATCCTTTGATTGCTCCACTTAGTAAAAGAAAGTGTATTTTCTATTATATTAAAATTGAACAGAAGAAAAGCAATGGCAAAAATTCGTATTGGAAAACCTTAATTGAAGAAGAGCGATTTCAGGATTTCTTTATTGAGAGTAATGGCAATATGGTTATTATTAAGCCAACTCAACATCCAAAAAACTATAAAAGTCATTTAGTAATTGACAAGAAAACATCTTCAGGTACTTTTAACAATCCTACTCCAGAATTTGAATCTCTTTTAAAAAAGTATAATATAGACTCAACAGGGTATTTTGGATTCAATAAAACGCTTCGTTACAAAGAAGGTATAATTGAAATTGGAGAAACCATAACGGTTGCTGGAATAGTAAAATGGAAAAACCTTAGCGAACCTATTCCTGAATATAACTACTCTAAAATAGCAACTTTAGAAAGTGATGTTAAACAAAAAATTATAATTACAGATTTGCCTGAAACCGTTAACTTTAAAAGACATTAAGCTACTTCCAATTATGTCCTTTTAACTGCATTGCTGCTTTTAAAATATCCTTTTGGCTAATTTGACCTACTAGCTTACCGTTTTCAACAATAGGAAAACGACGCCTTTTTGAATTTAAAAATTTATTAGCAGCATCAAACACGTTCATGTTGCCATCTATAGTCTCAACATCTCTTATCATGCGCTTTTCAACATTGTCTTGAGCCATTGGCATATTGTAATATCTGCTATCACTTATTTGCTTTAGGCAATCTCCTTCTGAAATTATACCTACAAGTTCGTTTTTATCATTAACCACAGGTCCTCCAGAAATCTTATTTCGTATTAAAGATTCGATAACTTCTTCAACTGACTGTTCTGGTTTAAAAGTTATTAAACTGGTTGACATGTAATCGCTCACTTTTAACTGTGTGCTTTCAGTAGCGTTAATTTGTTGCTTTCTGGCACCTTGAAAACTCTTAATTCCCATAACTAATTATTAATAATGTTAGTCTTAAATTTACTGATTTAAAACGACTTAACCTAACTATATTTTTATAGGAAATAATTTTGTAAATTTAGAAGACTAACTAACACGCTTTCCTATGTTTAAAAAAATTATAGCTTTTTTACTTATAATTATTGCTATTTATTGGAGCTTTTCTGCCCTAATGCCTAATAAAATAAGTCAGCTGGATGCCAATGACAATACCTTTTCTACACAACGTGCATTGGTTCATTTAAAAGAAATTTCAAAAGCACCACATTATGTGGGTTCTCCCGAACACGAAAATGTAAGAAACTATATTATTGAAGAATTAGAAAAATTAGGTTTAGAAACCCAAGTTCAAGACGGTTACAGCTACAATAAAAAATGGGGAAGCTTAACCAAACCTAAAAACATTTTAGCAAGACTAAAAGGGACTGACAACTCCAAAGCGCTTATGCTACTTACACATTACGATAGTAATCCGCATTCATCAATTGGATCTAGTGATGCTGGATCTGGTGTGGTAACAATTTTAGAAGGGTTAAGAGCTTACCTACACGAAGGTAAACAGCCTAAAAATGATATTATTATTTTAATTTCTGATGCTGAGGAATTAGGACTTAATGGAGCAGAACTGTTTGTAAATAATCATGCTTGGGCAAAAGACGTTGGTTTAGTATTAAATTTTGAAGCCAGAGGAAGTGGAGGACCAAGTTACATGCTTATTGAAACCAATGGAGGCAACCAAAATATGGTTAAAGGTTTTATTGAAGCCAACCCTAAATATCCTGTAGCAAACTCCCTTGCTTACAGCGTTTATAAAAAACTGCCTAATGATACTGATCTCACTATTTTTAGAGAAGATGGAGACATTGAAGGCTTTAATTTTGCATTTATTGACGACCATTTCGATTACCATACTGCTTTAGACAATTATGAACGCTTAGATAGAGAGACACTAGAGCACCAAGGCAGTTATTTAATGCCTTTACTCCACTATTTTAGCGATACTAACTTAAATAACCTAAAAAGTGATGTAGACAACGTCTATTTTAATGTACCGCTATTTAAAACTGTAAGCTATCCTAATACATGGATTTTACCAATGCTTATTATTGCCATTGTATTATTTATTGCATTGGTATTTTATGGCATTAAAAAAAGAATGCTTAACTCAAAACATATGCTTATTGGTATTTTACCAGGAATTGCTGCTTTAGTTATTAATGGAGTAATTGGTTACTTTGGGTGGAGTGTTTTAAAAGCAATATATCCTCAGTATAATGAAATACTACATGGTTTTACTTACAATGGTTACATCTATATTTTAGCATTTACCTTCCTTTCGGCAGGTGTGTGTATGTGGTTGTATAACAAAGTGTACAAACCCGAAAATACTGCAAGCTTGGTTGCTCCTCCTCTACTGCTCTGGATAGTTATTTCAGCAGTTATGGCTTTTGAACTTAAAGGTGCTAGTTTCTTGATTATTCCTGTGTATTTTGGTTTAGTGAGCTTATTTATTCTGGTAAGACAAAAGCACCCTAACTTAATTTTAATGGCACTGTTACTGTTTCCTGCATTAATGATTTTATCGCCTTTTGTAAAAATGTTCCCTGTAGGATTAGGCCTAAAAACAATTATTGCTACTACTCTTTTAGTGTCGCTAATATTTTCACTTTGTATCTCACTATTTGGGTTTTCTAGATATAAAAATAGATGGTCCTACTTATTGTTTTTCTTAGCTATTTGTTGCTTTATTTCAGCACATTTAAAATCTGATTTTAATGAAGAACGTCCAAAACCAAACAGTCTGGTTTACATCTTAGATAGTGACAAAAATGAAGCTGTTTGGGCTACTTACGACAATATTTTAGACCCTTGGACTGAAAGCTACCTTACTGACAATCCAGACCATATAGATTCACTGTCAAAATTCACCATTGCCAGTAAGTATAAAACTCAATTTACGTTTACTAAAAAAGCTAACATTAAACCCTTAAAACACCCTTACATTGATGTTAAAAAGGATACTATTGTAGATGGTAAAAGAGAAATAAAACTATTTATTTCACCTCAACGAAATGTGAATAGATTGGAGCTATTTTCTGATTCTACTAATCTGTTTTTATCCTTTAACGTTAACGGTTACACTATTCCTAAAGCTGAAAGTGAAACCTATGTTTTTGAAAACAGAAGGTTCAATAGGCTATTTAGTTATTTTGTTGCAGATGATAAATTTTTAGAACTTGAGTTTACTGTTCCTGAAAATCAAAGCACAAAAATTGATTTACTTGAAGCCTCATTTGATATGTTAGATAATCCTCTATTTAGAGTTCCAAAACGTCCTGCAGACATGATTCCAAAGCCATTTGTATTAAATGATGCTGTGGTTATTAAAAAAACCATACAAATTGATTAAATATTAGCAAGTTTTTAAGACCTATTCCCATATATTTTTATAGTTTTAACGCTTTAAATTTTATGACATGAAAAAGTTTTTACTTCTATCTATAACAATGATTGCTCTTAGTGCAAGCGCGCAAACTAAGTCTGAGCTTGAAAAACATTTTGAAAAGTATTACAAGCAAATGACAGCACAAGGTGATATTCAAGGTATTATAAATGCCATGACTCATTTGGACGTACTTAACCCTACTCAGGCAAGAAAAGACACATTGGCATACGTTTATGCTTCTGAAGGAAGACACTTAGAGGCATTAAACACTATTGGTATTGATAAAAACCCAACAGACTCTAATATCAATGTAGAAGTAAAAGCATTATCCTTAAAAGCACTTAATCAACCTAAACGCGCTTTAGAGCATTACGAAGTCCTTTTTCAAAGACAAGCAAATGCGTACTTAGCTTATGAAATTGCCGATTTAAAAATTCAGTTAAACGATTTAGCTGGAGCAAAAACGGCTATTGAATATGGGTTAACCAATGCAACTAGCGATATGAAGCGCACTTACTACGAAATGCAAACACCTTATCAAGTATCATTAAGTGCTGCTTTAACTTACTTAAGAGCAATATTAATTTTTAACGAAGACAAAGAAGCGAATACTAATGAGGCTGTAGCTGTATTAAACAGAGCTTTAGCTACTGATCCAAACTTTAATTTAGCTAAAATTAGTAAAGAGGCTTTACAAGCAAGAGCTGCTAAGGAGTAAATAAGTTTTATTAAAGCGGCTTCTCAATATTATTTGCATCCAGTTCAAACTTCTTGTTGATTTGAAAGTTGAGATTGGACATAGCAACCAAAACCTCTTTAATATTCATTAAAACCTCTTCCTTTGGGATATTTGTTAATTCAATTGTATTGTTAAGCTTTAGAATTTTTGTTTCCAAAGCAGTAACTCTAGATTTTATAATATCTGTATCAACATTTTCAGGTGTTTCTTCTTTAAGTTGAAATACAAATGATTTAACTATAGAATCGTTAGCTGAAAAGAAAGACAAATCACCTTTTTTTAAAAACTCAACTTGCGTATTAAGTTCATGAAGTTTTTGCCAATCCATGATTTTAGTTTTAGAAGCATTACTTAAAATATAATCATCAAAAGCTAATGCTTCAATGTCATTTGAGCTTATTTTATTTGTATCTTCTGTTTTTACATCATCTGTTGTTTGTAATTCTTTTTTTGATCTAGAATTACAATTAAGCATAATAACACAACAAATGAGTAATAGTATATGGCTTAAAGCACGCATAGTATTTCTTATAGATTTTTAATACAACAAGGTGTAAATATAACTAAACTTGATGGTTTAAACATTAGTATAAAATTAGAGAATAATTTTTTGTTTTAAGTTTTAGGTACTCTTTATTCTTATTATTTTTGAACGAACAAATAATTTCAAAAAAATGCCAAAGATTTTAGTAATTGGTGCATGTGGACAAATTGGTTCTGAGTTAACTTCAAAACTAAGAGAAACCCATGGAAACAATAATGTTATTGCTAGCGATATTAATTACAACAATTTAGATGTTGTTAACTCTGGTATTTTTGAAATTGTCGATGCCCAAGATTATGCTTCAGTTAAAATTTGTGTTGAAAAACATCAAATAGACACCATATATCTTATGGCTGCTATGTTGAGTGCTACTGGAGAAAAATATCCTATGAAAGCTTGGGATTTAAACATGAACTCACTGTTTCATGTATTAAATCTTGCTAAAGAAGGTTTTATTAAAAGTGTATTTTGGCCTTCTAGTATTGCAGTTTTTGGACCAACAACACCTAAAGACAACACGCCTCAATACACAGTAATGGAACCAACAACAGTTTATGGTATTACAAAACAAGTTGGTGAGCGTTGGTGCGAATATTATAATAGTAAATATGGTGTTGATGTTAGAAGCATAAGATACCCTGGAATTATTAGTTGGAAAACATTACCTGGTGGTGGAACAACTGATTATGCCGTTGAAATTTACCATAAAGCAATTACTGACAAAACTTACGAGTGTTTTTTATCTGAAAACACAGAGCTTCCTATGATGTTTATGGACGATGCTATTGAGGCTACGGTAAAATTAATGCAAGCACCTGCTGAAAACATCAGTATTCGTTCTTCATATAATTTAGCAGCTATCAGCTTTACTCCTAAAGACATTTATAGCGCAATTAAAAAACATATTCCTGATTTTGAAATATCATATAACCCAGACTTTAGACAACAAATTGCTGATAGTTGGCCAAAATCTATTGATGACTCTGAAGCTAGAAAAGACTGGAATTGGAACCATACCTTTGATATGGAAAAAATGACTTCTGAAATGATCACCCAACTACAAAAGAAGTATCAGAGTTCTGAAAAATAATTATTAAGAAATAGTATTAAATAAAAAATCCCATCGAAATCGATGGGATTTTTTTTTGCTCCTCCTCTTGGGCTCGAACCAAGGACCCTCTGATTAACAGTCAGATGCTCTAACCAACTGAGCTAAGGAGGAGTGTTTCTTTTCGCTTTTGCGAGCGCAAATATATGTTATTTTTTAATTTCAACAAATTTATTTGAAAAATATTTCTATTTAAATAATGCTTTAAAGATATCATTACCGTTAGCAAATAATACTAAAGCAATAAGAATGAAGAAACCAACCATTTGAGCACGCTCTAAAAACTTTTCACTTGGTTTTCTTCCTGATATCATTTCATAGAGTAAAAACATTACATGACCTCCATCTAAAGCTGGTATTGGCAATAAATTTAATACACCCAACATGATTGATAGAAACGCTGTAAGCGCCCAAAAATCTTGCCAGCTCCAAGTGTCTGGGAACACGTCGTAAATAGCCTTAAAACCTCCTACACCTTTATATGCTCCTGTTTTTGGATTGAATATTTTTTTAAGCTGTTCGCCATAACTAGCAACTTGGTCTTTAAACTTTAATAGTCCTGCTCCAAAACTTTCTCCAAAAGTGTAATCCGTCTTAACGATATCATAATAGCCTAAGCGTTCTAAGTCATTAAGATCTCCTCCTGCTTTAATTTCAAATTTACCGTCTTCAACCTTAAGTGTCTTTGTTAATTGTTGGCCATCTCTTAAAATACCAACATCAATTGTCTTGTGTGTTGCAGTTAAAGAATCCATTATTGCATCATACTGGTCATAATACTTTAAGGATTTTCCGTTTAAAGAAACAATAACATCTTTTGGTTGTAAACCTGCAGAAGCGTTTATAGATGTATCAGGAATTTTTTCTAAGATAAAAGGATAGCGTAATGAGAAAAAACTCTTGCTTTCACTAGAACTGAATTGACCTAAAAAATCTTCAGGAAGCACAACTTCTTTAGTCTCGTTACCACTTAAAATTGTAAGTTTTTCAGCAGAAATAATTTTTCTTCTTATCTGTGATACGGTTTCAATCTCTTCGTCATTGATAGCTATAACCTTATCCCCTGTTTTTATTCCTAAGTCTTTTAATATTGGGTTAGTCACCATGTAACCATCCTTCACACTACTTGATGTAATATCAATATCACCATAAGCAAATGAAATAAATACATAAATAACGTAAGCCAAAATAAAGTTAACCGTTACACCACCAAGCATAATAATTAAACGTTGCCATGAAGGTTTAGATCTAAACTCCCATGGTTGTGGTGGTTGTGCCATTTGCTCCTTGTCCATGCTCTCATCAATCATTCCTGAGATTTTAACATAACCTCCTAGTGGCAACCAACCAATACCATAAACAGTCTCTCCTATTTTCTTTTTAAATAACGAGTATTTTACATCAAAGAATAAGTAGAATTTTTCTACTCTGGTTTTAAATGCTTTTGCAGGTATAAAGTGTCCTAATTCGTGAAGCACGATTAGGAGTGAAAGACTCAATAAAAATTGAGATATTTTAATTACAAACTCCATGTATCTCTTAAAAAATTAAGCAACAAAAATAACTTTTTAACCGCATTTTGAAAACATTATGTAAACTATTCATTAGTTTTTTAACACAGATTTATTAATTATTCCTTCGTTGGTTTGAAGTTGAACAAAAAGTAATCCTGTTGAAAAAGGAGTTGTGTCAATTGTGGAGGTCCATTCGCTATTGTACAATAGTTGACCCAAGGCATTATAAACCCTTACTTCCTCTACTTGTAAAAAGTCAGGTTTTTTTATGTTTAGCGTTTCAGAAACTGGACTCGGATAAATAAGTAGTTTATTATTAAAAGCTTCTTCGTTAATGCTCAATGACACTGTATTGTTTTTTGAAATTAGATCAGCTTCAGGGTCAAAAATGACAGTATCTACAATAAAATTAATGCTCTCGTTGAAGACTTGATTGTTTGTTGTGTTATCTAGTACTAAATCTAGCGTCTCACCTTCAGTCCCAATTAATCGAATAGGTACTGGAGCTTCAAAAAACGATACTGATGCATGACTTTGGGTTTGGCTTATTTCAATATCTATTTCTGTAGGTGACTGTTGCGTACAGTTTATGGTATAACTAGGATATCCTTCGCTATACAACCAATCGCTAAAAAACTCTGTTAGATCTTGTCCGCTAGTAGTTTCGATAATATTAATAAACTCTTCTGTTTTTGCATAGTCGTAGGCATGGTCTTCATCTACTAGATAAGTTTGAAGACCGCCAAAAAACTCAGTATCTCCAAGTTTCTTACGTAGCATATGCAAAACCATTGCGCCTTTACTGTAAGATAATCTATAATTAAATATTCTACTTACGCTTAGAGTATCAGCATCTGATAAATACACTGCTCCATCTGGAGCAGAAGTAATTGTATTTATGTTTTGTTGCTTCCAATTTATAAAGGCTTCGTTTCCGTCTAATTCTTCGTAAACAATACCTGACAAGTAAGTTGCGAAGCCTTCGTTAAGCCAAATATCCTTCCAACTACCACAAGTTATTTTATTTCCAAACCATTGATGTGCTAGTTCGTGTGCAATAAGATTTCTGCTAAAATTTCCCATAAATGAAACCGTTGTATGTTCCATTCCACCTCCCCAACCAAACTGAGCATGACCATATTTTTCGTCAGCAAAAGGATATTCTTCAAATAAATCAGAAAAAATATTCATTATATCAACAGTAACTGGAGTACTAGCTTGAGCGCTTGCTAAGTTTTCAGGAAACACATAATTGACAATATCAAATGGGTTACCATTGTTAGATACTGTATGCGAATACACTTCATAATTAGTAACCGCAATTGCTATTAGATATGCAGGAATTGGATGACGATGCTTATATCGTGTGGTTTTATCGCTTCCGTTTGTGGTTTGACTTATTTCCAAACCGTTTGACACAGCAACATATGCTTCGTTTGAAGGGTTAAATTGAGGCGTTGTTAAATACACATCAACAGAGTCTATCTTATCAATTAAATCTTGTTTACAAGGCCACCAACCTTTAGCTCCATAAGGTTCGGATAATGTCCATATTATTGGGTCTCCATTATGAGTTGTTTGTTCAAAGGAACCAAACCCAGAACTTATGGGATTACCAGAGTAACTTATAGTCAAAGAATCTAGCACACCTGCATTTTGTACAGCAGGAAGTGTAATTATGAGTTCATCATCAGAGTTTTGTGTATACGATAATGTATTACCATTATGTAACACTTGCGAAACGGTCATGTTATCAGCAAGGTCAAAAGTAATTTCAGTTAATGCTTCTTTAGCTTCAAAATAAGTGGTGACATCTCCTGAAATAAATGACACCGAAGGATCAACATTTAACTCTAATCTATGATATTTTAAATCATAATTACCTGTATTGAGATTTGCTCTGTAGAACATTTGGTTGAGCGCTGCTTTGGCTTCAGCTTCTCTAATAGTGTTCAAAGTTTCATTAAAATCTTGCCCAAAAGCAGTAATTGAAAGGACAAAAAATAGGTAAGGTAAAAATGTTCTCATAGCTTTAATTTATCATGTTAAAAATACCACTTTTATGGGTATTGTGTCGTATTTTTGTATTCAAATCTTACGTTTTCACCTCAAAATCAAGCAAAATGCTGTCTTTTTTTAAAGAATACAAATTTTTCGGAATTGTTTTATTAATCGTTTCGGCAATTATAATTTCAATATTCTATTCTATTTTAAAACCTAAAAAAGTACTTCCTATTTATCAACCTGCAATGGTGAATTATGAAATGGTTGACAGCACTATTCAGCACCAAAAAAAGTATCATAAAATTGCAGACTTTTCCCTAACAAATCAAAACGGACAAACCATAACCCAAAACGATTACAAGGATAAAATTTATGTGGCGGATTTCTTTTTCACAACCTGTCAAACCATTTGCCCAATAATGACAGACCATATGTATAAAATACAAAAGGAAATAATTGATGATGATGAAGTAATGCTATTATCGCATTCGGTTACTCCAAAAATTGATTCTGTTGCGCAGTTAAAACGCTATGCAAAACAAAAAGGCGTTAATGACAAAAAATGGAACTTGGTAACAGGTGACAAAAAGCAAATTTACGAGCTTGCTAGAAAAAGTTACTTAGCAGTTAAAACCGTTGGGAGTGGTGATGAGTATGATATGATTCATACCGAAAACTTTATGCTTATTGACAAAAAACGCCAAATAAGAGGTTTTTATGATGGCACAAAACCTGAAGATATTACACAATTATTAGAAGACATTGAAACATTAAAACAGGAAAAACCTTAGATTTTTGTTAAGCATTTTTTTACCCTGAATATTTCTCTTATTTTTGCTTCTTTAAAATCAATCTAAATAAGCTTGCAACACACTATAGCACATTTAAAACGTGGTCAAAAAGGAATTATAAAAGATGTTTCATCTGTTCATATTCCTTTAAAATTATTGGAGATGGGTTGTTTACCTGGTAATAGTGTAGAGCTGTTACATGTAGCGCCTTTTTCGGACCCAATGTATTTGAATATTAATGGATCGCATTTAGCTATTAGAAAAGAAACTGCTGTTCATATTTTAATTGATATTGTTATATGAGTAAGCAAATTAACGTAGCACTTATTGGTAATCCCAATACAGGAAAAACATCGGTTTTTAATGCCTTAACAGGACTCAACCAAAAAGTTGGTAATTATCCAGGAATTACTGTCGATAAAAAAGAAGGTGTTTGCAAACTGCCTCGTGGTGTAAAAGCCCATATTATTGACCTTCCTGGAACTTATAGCTTAAACGCCTCTTCACTAGATGAAAATGTAGTTATTGAGCTACTTTTAAACAAAAACGATAAAGATTTTCCTGATGTAGCTGTTGTTGTTAGCGATGTTGAAAATTTAAAGCGTAACCTTTTATTATTTACCCAAATTAAAGACTTAGAAATACCAACTATTTTGGTAATTAACATGTCTGACAGAATGGATTATAAAGGTATTTCTTTAGATATTGAGTATTTAGAAAAAGAGCTTAACACAAAAATAGCACTAGTGAGTACCAGAAAAAATACTGGTATTTCTGAGCTTAAAACGCTTATTGCAGATTATAAGAAGCTATCTACAAAAGGATGTTTAAACGCTTCTGAAATTGACAAAGCCTATTTTGAAAACCTTCAAAATGCATTTCCAGACCAACTGTTATACAAACTTTGGTTAGTCATTACACAAGATGTAAATTTTGGCACTGTTGAAAGACAAGAGTTTGATAGTTTAGAAGATTTTAAAACCAAAAGTAAAGCCGATTTAAAACGACTTCAGCAAAAGGAAACCATTAAGCGCTATCAGTTTATAAACAATGTGCTTAAAAAAGGACAAACCATAGACCTTAAAAACGCTAAGGACCTTCGTATTAAACTAGACAGGATTTTAACGCACAAAGTTTGGGGTTATGTTATTTTCTTTGCCATTTTACTATTAATGTTCCAAGCGGTTTATAATTGGGCAGCTTACCCAACTGATTTGATTGATGAAGGGTTTGCTACTTTAGCCGATTGGGTAAAAAACACCTTACCTGAAGGCGTATTCACAAATTTATTAGCCGAAGGTATTATTGCAGGAATAGGTGGTATTATGGTATTTATCCCACCAATTGCATTTCTCTTTTTCTTTATTGCTCTACTAGAAGAAAGCGGTTACATGAGTCGCGTTGTATTTTTAATGGATCGTGTAATGCGTCGTTTTGGACTAAGCGGAAAAAGCGTAGTGCCTTTAATTTCAGGAAACGCTTGTGCTATTCCTGCTGTTATGGCTGCAAGAAATATTGAAAGCTGGAAAGAACGTCTAATTACCATATTGGTTACACCTTTTACAACGTGTTCTGCACGATTGCCAGTGTATGTTATCATTATTGCTTTGGTTATTCCAGACGGACGTTTCTTAGGTTTAAGCTACCAAGCATTAACCCTAATGTCTTTATATATTATTGGTTTTTTAACTGCTATATTTTCAGCTTATATATTAAACAAAGTGCTGAAAATAAAGAGCAAATCTTACTTTGTGGTTGAAATGCCTAGTTATAAATTTCCTTTGTTGAAAAATGTAGGGTTGACCGTTTTGGAAAAAACTAAAACCTTTGTGTTCGAAGCTGGTAAAATCATTTTAGCCATTTCTATTGTATTGTGGTTTTTAGCTTCTTATGGTCCTGGAGAACGATTTAACGACGCTGAAAACATAGTAAAAACTGAAAGCCCTCAACTTTCTGAAGACGAATTGAATGATAAAATCGCTGCTCATAAACTAGAATATAGCTATATAGGTATTATTGGTAAAACCATTGAACCTGTAATTAAGCCATTAGGTTATGATTGGAAAATTGGTATTGGACTAGTCACTTCTTTTGCAGCTCGCGAAGTTTTTGTGGGTACACTTGCCACTATTTATAGTGTTGGTAGCGCCAATGATAATGAAGATGAAGACACCATAAAGAACAAAATGGCTGCTGAAGTCCATAAGGATGGCACAAAGGTGTTTACACTAGCTTCAGGGATTTCTTTATTACTGTTTTATGCTTTTGCAATGCAATGTATGAGCACATTAGCTATAGTAAAACGAGAAACTAATTCTTGGAAATGGCCAATGCTGCAACTTATAACTATGAGTGTTTTTGCGTATATTGTTGCTTTATTGGCATTTCAATTTTTAAAATAAGATGAACGATACTATTCAAAACATATTGGTTTTTGTTACATTAGGAATCGCAATATTATTTTTGGTTAAAAAATTTATTTGGAAGCCAAAAAAAGCGACAACTAAATCTTGTGGCAACAGTGATTGTGGCTGCAGCTAAAAACCTAAATTGGCTATAATAATTATTCTTATTGCTTATTTTTTTGACTACAAATCAAGACCTGACACTTTTATATCTGATTTAAAATCAGGATTAATGATTTTTGGTTGTTTCGTCTTGTATGCTTTAATTTTAAGATATCAATTCAACATAAATATTTTATACATCATATTTTCTATTGGAATTGAAATAATACTCTTATTTACTATTAAGGGTTTTATAAAAAAATAGCTATTACTTATTATACTTCTTCAACCACGCCAAAGTATGTGCTACTTTACTAATCAAGTTACTAGGCTTTGCAGCAATATTGTGATACGATTCAGGAATTTCAACTAAAACGGTTTCTATCTTACGTAGCTTTAAAGCATGATATAATTGTTTAGCTTCACTAGGTGGTGTTCGTAAATCGTTCATTCCAACCATAACCATTGTTGGTGTTTCAATATTTCCTACTAAAGAAATTGGTGAAAACTTCCAATAGTTTTCAAAGTTTTCCCAAGGATGTCCTGGATAACGTGTGTCTTTGTAATAAAAATAATTATCAGCAACCAAAGTTTTACTAATCCAGTTCATAACAGGTTTTACCACAACTGCTGCCTTAAAACGATTGTTCATTCCTATCATCCACGCAGTCATAATACCTCCTGCACTTCCTCCAGTTACAAACAATTGGTCGTTATTTGCAATGCCTTTTTCAACTAAATAATCCACACCATCCATCACATCGTTATAGTCTTGTCCTGGATAATTGTTCTTCAATAGATTCCCGAATTCCTCACCATAGCTAGTGCTTCCTCTAGGGTTTGGATAAAACACCACATAACCATCAGCTGCATACAATTGAATTTCAGCTGTAAAACGATCTCCATAGTTTAAAATCGGTCCTCCATGATTTTCAACCAATAACGGATAGCTTTTAGAAGCATCATAAAAAGGTGGCTTTACAATCCATCCTTGAATATCTCTTCCATCAAACGTCGATTTGTACCACACTTCTTCTACTTCACCAAGTTGTCTGCGTGCTAAAACATCAGCATTTAAACCAGTAATGAGTTTTGGCGTTTTTTTATTTTGAATTACAGCCAATTCTGCAGGATATTCTGGTCGAGTTTGCGTGTAAGCAATAACACCTTTATTTGATACCGAATACGACCCAGACGCATAAGGTCTTCCTATGGTTGTGCCTCCAACATTATCAGTAAGTTTTGAAATTTTTCCTGAGGTTGTAATGTAACCTATTTTGGTATTTCCTTTTTCGTCATACATAAAGTACAAGCCTTTTCCTGAAGTGTCCCAAGTAATATCTGAAACGCTTTCATCCAAGCCAGAAGAAATAATTCTTCGGTTAGAACCATCAGTATTCATTAAATGCAAAACCGTATTTTGATGGTCTTGAACTTTGTCTAAATAGCCTAAAAATGCAACTGTTTTTCCATCTGGTGATACTTTTGGCGAATAATCTGGTCCATCTTGAGTAGTTAAAGCGATTATCTGTTGGGTATTCACATTCACTTTATAGACTTCGCTATTTCTAAATCTATATTCCCAATCGTCTACTCTATTTGCGGAGAAGTAAATCTCTTTTCCGTTAGGTGAAAACGACAAGCTTCCTCCATGACTGTAATCTCCTGATGTTAATTGACGTGCTGTTCCGCCTTCAGCAGAAATCATAAAAATATGTGTAAAGCCTGTTGGCATATAACCTCTACCATCGGCTTCGTGTTTTAGTCTATCTGTAATTCGTGCTGGTTCAGCCCATTTAGCGCCTTTAGGTTTTGATGGCATTTGTGCTACAACAGGTGGCTTTTCATCAACAAACATGGTAAATGCTATTTGTGAACCATCTGGTGACCAAGTTAGGTTTCCTGGTGATTTTTCTAATTGTGATAATTTGGCAATTTGACCAGAACTTACCCAATACATATAAATTTCGGCACCTTCATTGGTAGAACTTACAAACGCTATACGATCTCCACTTGGCGACCATGTTGCTTGTGACTCACCTACTTCTCTAGAGGTTAATTTTCGATGTGATGTTCCGTCAGTATTAATAATCCAGAGGTTGCCTCTAGAATTATCTTTCATGATATCAAATCCGTTTCTTCGGTAAACAATTTGTGTACCATCAGGTGAAATTTGAGGGTCACTAACCCATTCTAATTCAAAAACATCTAAAGGTTGAAATGGTATTTTTTCGTTTTGTGCGGTTAAACATCCAAAACTCATAACACTAATTAAGAAGACTAAAAAACGGTTCATTGCGTGTATTTAAATATTAAAAGCGAAAGTTACTAATTATTAAAATCTCTTCCTAAATTAAATATTTTAGCTATCTTTGAAAAATATTTAAGTATACTTAAATTTAATTTAAAGCAATTATAAATGTCTGTAGCTATTGAAAATTTTGTAAAGGCCATTTACAACAACAACATACAAGATCATCATGATACCAAACCTGGTAACATTGCTAAAAAACTTGGAATATCTAATGCTGCTGCAACAGATATGGCTAAGAAATTAGCCTCTAAAGATTTGTTGAAATATGAAAAATACCAAGCACTTCAACTTACCGAAGCTGGAACAAAAATGGCTCTTAACGTCGTGAGAAAGCACAGGCTTTGGGAAGCATTTTTGTTCAAACTTTTTGACATGAGTTTACATGAAATTCATCGTGAAGCAGAATTGTTGGAACACGAAACCTCCGATTTTTTAGCAAATAAAATCAGTGCTTATTTAGGCAATCCAAAATTTGATCCTCATGGTGATCCAATTCCAAATGAAAATGGCGAGATAACTACCGAAGATCATTCCATATCGCTTTCAAATGCTGAAGAAGGTAAATCATACATCATTTCACGTTTGATGAGTGACGACAAAGAGTTCTTCGATTTTTGTGCACTAAATGGCTTAAAATATGGCAATGCCATAGTCGTGACAAAGCAGTTCAGTAAAAACAAAATGACACAAATTACCATCAACACTAACACTATTCTTTTAAATGAAGATTTTACAAACATTATCTATGTCAATGAAGCGTAATACAATTATAACAGCCTTGTTTTTTGGTATGTTATCATGTGCTGTCTATTCACAAAATGATAGTTTAAACATTGTTTCTGCTCTAGAAGGGAAATTAATTAGCTTTTCCGATGAACCATTAGTAACCGACAGACCAGACGCAACCGAGTCGTCTTCAACCGTTGGCAAAGGTGTTTTACAATTTGAAACTGGCGGAATTTATGAATCTTACGAAAACAACAACATAAAAAACGAAAACTATACCTACAACACCATGCTGATTCGTTATGGAATTCTCGATAACATGGAATTGCGCTTGGGTTGGGATTTTGTAGAAGGCATCACCAAAGTAAATGGCAACAAACTGGATAATGTTACTAGCGGATTGTCGCCTTTGTTATTGGGTATGAAAGTGGATATTACTGAAGAAAATGGATTAATGCCTGAAATTGCACTTATTGGCCATGTGTTTCCTGTTTTTAGTGCTTCAACTGACTATAGACCAGAACATACAGGAGTGGATTTTAGATTTTCATTGTCACACACATTAAGTGAAAAATCAAATTTAGGGTACAATATTGGTGCAGAATGGGGAAATGATTCTCCTGAAGCCACTTGTGTTTACACTTTAGCTTATGGTTACAGTATCACAGACAGGTTTGGAATCTATGCTGAAGTTTATGGCGATTTACCTGAAGACCATTCGGCTAATCACTATTGGGATGCTGGCATGACCTATTTAGTGTCTAACGACTTGCAATTAGACGCTTACGTAGGCACTAGCATTACTGAAGGACAAGACATTTTATTAGGCATAGGATTTAGTTACAGAGCAAAAAAATAAACCATGAAAAAAATACTATTTGTTGTAATAGCAGTAACATTATTAGGCTGTAAAAAAGACGAAAAAAGCAATAACAAACTCAATGTGGTTACCACAACAACCATGATTACCGATTTGGTTAAAAACATTGGAGGAGATAATATCAACCTTCAAGGATTAATGGGAAGTGGTGTCGACCCTCACCTTTACAAAGCAAGCGAAGGCGATGTTACCAAATTGGTAAATGCCGATATTATTTTTTACAACGGATTGCATTTGGAAGGCAAACTCGTTGAAGTCTTTGAAAAAATGGAACGAAATGGAAAAACGCCAATTGCCTTAACTCATGTCATTGACAAATCTACCTTAATAGGTTCCGACTATTTTGCTTCAAATTACGATCCTCACGTATGGTTTAATATTGATTACTTTATCAGCTTTGGAAGTGAAGTGTCAAGGGTTTTACAAGAAAAAGATCCTGAAAATGCGCAACTGTATGAGGAAAATTGGCAAAACTACTACAAGCGTCTTTTAAGCTTAAAGGCTGATATCACATTAAAAATTGAAGAGTTACCTAAGGAAAAACGCGTTTTAGTAACAGCTCATGATGCGTTTAATTACTTTGGAAGGTCTTACAATTTTGAAGTTGTTGGTCTGCAAGGACTCTCAACAGCAACTGAAGCTGGTGTTCAAGATGTTCAAAAATTATCAGCTTTTATTATTGAAAAAGGCATTAAGGCTATCTTTGTAGAAAGTTCAGTGCCAAAACGCACTATTGAAGCACTGCAAGCTGCAGTAAAATCCAAAGGTCACAATGTGGAAATTGGTGGAACTTTATATTCAGATGCGCTTGGAAATACTGGAACTAATGAAGGGACTTATATTGGCATGTTTGAGTATAATGTAAATACTATTGTTAATGCGTTGAAATAATGAAAAAAATAGCTGTACAAGTCGATGATTTAACGGTTGCTTATAATTACAAACCTGTACTTTGGGATATTGATTTAGAAATTCCTGAAGGTGTTCTTATGGCTATTGTTGGACCAAATGGCGCAGGAAAATCGACACTCATCAAAGCCATATTGGGTATTTTAAAACCTATTGCTGGTAGTGTTTCCATTTATGGAAAACCTTACGAGAAACAACGTGATTTGGTTGCTTATGTACCTCAAAAAGGAAGTGTAGATTGGGATTTCCCTACAACAGCCTTAGATGTGGTAATGATGGGAACTTATGGCAGTTTAGGTTGGATAAAACGTCCTAGTCAAAAAGAAAAAAAAGCAGCTCTTGAAGCTTTGGAAAAAGTAGGTATGTTACCTTTTAAAAACAGACAAATAAGTCAGCTATCAGGTGGACAACAACAGCGTATTTTTTTAGCGCGTGCTTTAGTGCAAGACGCTTCCATATATTTTATGGATGAACCTTTTCAAGGCGTTGATGCCACTACTGAAATTGCCATTATCAATATTTTAAAGGAATTGCGAAAAGCAGGAAAAACCGTTATTGTCGTACATCACGATTTACAAACTGTTCCTGAATATTTTGATTGGGTAACTTTCTTGAATGTGAAAAAAATTGCCACAGGTCCTGTCAAGGATATTTTTAATGATGACAACCTGACTAAAACCTACGGCATTAATTATAAAGTGAGTATACAAGAGTAATATTAAAAACTGTCATCCTGAACTTGATTCAGGGTCTAAAATTAATGGATTCCGCATCAACACTTTGACAAGCTCAGTGTGATATTGCGGAATGAAAAAAAACAAAAACTAATGTCTAACCTCTAACAACAAAATCCCAATAGACTTTCTAGAATACATAGAACTCGTAATTAACGATTACACCTTAAGAACCATCACACTTGGAACCGCAATTCTTGGTGCTGTTACTGGTATGTTGGGTAGTTTTGCTGTACTCCGAAAACAAAGTTTACTTGGAGATGCTATTTCCCACGCTGCCTTACCTGGAATTGCAATCGCTTTTTTAATTACTGGAGCAAAAGACAGCAATACGCTCTTGTTAGGTGCTTTAGTAAGTGGGTTACTTGGCACGTTCTGGATTAGAGGCATCATTACCAAAACACATTTAAAATCGGATACTGCTTTGGGCTTGATTTTGTCCTTGTTCTTTGGTTTTGGAATGTTATTGCTCACCTTTATTCAAAAACAACCCAATGCCAATCAAGCTGGATTAGACAAATACCTGTTTGGTCAAGCGGCAACCTTAGTGGAAAGTGATGTGTGGTTAATGGCTATCGTGACTGGACTGTGCTTATTGGTGCTTTTTCTCTTTTGGAAGGAATTCAAAATATTATTGTTTGATAAAGACTATGCAAAAACATTAGGTTTCAACACCAAAACCATTGACATCCTAATTACGAGTTTTATTGTTTTAGCTATTGTTTTAGGCTTACAAACTGTAGGTGTGGTTTTAATGAGTGCTATGTTATTAGCACCTGCTGCTGCTGCAAGACAATGGACCAATAGCTTGAGTAAGATGGTGCTTTTAGCTGCTATTTTTGGCGCCTTTTCAGGAGTGTTTGGTACTGCCATTAGCGCAAGTCAGAACAACCTATCTACTGGTCCTGTTATTGTTATTGTAGCATCAGTGTTTGTTGTTGTGTCTTTTATCTTTTCTCCAAGCAGAGGATTACTATTTCGACAAATCCGATTTATTGCCAATAGACGCGATTTGGAACAGCAAAAAACCCTAGCCTTTATGTACCATATCGCTGAAACCCATGAAGATATTTCGCATCCTCATACCATTAAAATCTTAAATAACTTCCAAGGGTTTACACGTAAAACCTTGCAAAAACTGGTTGATAAAGACTATGTCACCATTGATGGCACGATGTGGAGTTTAACCCAAAAAGGTTTTGAAAAAGCTGCTAACCTGTATAACCAACAACACAAGACCGATGAATAGCGCTCAAATTGAAATACAGCTCATTGCCAGTTTGGTTGCTGTGGCTTGCGCCATTCCAGGAACGTTTTTAGTGCTTCGAAAAATGGCAATGATTAGCGATGCTATCAGTCATTCTATTTTACCAGGAATTGTAATTGGATTTTTCATAACGCAAGACCTCAACTCGCCATTGCTTATTTTATTAGCAGCCATCACAGGAATTATTACAGTGGTTTTGGTAGAGCACATTCAAAAAACAGGCTTGGTAAAAGAAGATACTGCTATTGGATTGGTATTTCCTGCATTGTTTAGTATTGGTGTGATTATGATTGCTAAAAATGCCAACGATGTACATTTGGATGTAGATGCTGTACTTTTGGGCGAATTGGCTTTTGCGCCTTTTGACAGACTTTTTATTGCAGGAACTGATGTTGGTCCAAAATCGTTATGGATTATTGGCGCTATTCTACTTATTACCTTAGGGTTACTTTTTGCTTTTTTTAAAGAACTAAAAATAAGCACCTTTGATGCTGGATTAGCAGCTTCACTCGGGTTTTCTCCAGCGTTAATTCATTATGGACTAATGACTGTGTCTTCGGTAACTACCGTTGGTGCTTTTGATGCTGTTGGTGCTATATTAGTTGTAGCTTTAATGATTGCACCTGCTGCAGCTGCCTATTTAATAACTACCGACTTAAAGAAAATGCTCTTACTCGCTATAATATTTGGCGTCTTTAGTGCTATTTCAGGCTATTGGTTTGCGCATTGGTTGGATGCCTCAATTGCGGGCTCAATAACAACTATGCTAGGTTTACTTTTTTTAATCGTGTATTTGTTTGCACCAAGTAAAGGTTTAATAGCAGTAATGTACCGAGAAAAACAACAACGCATTGAAGTGTCTTTACTTACATTTTTACTGCATTTAAAAAACCATGACGATATTGAAGAACGTCATGTCAATCACCTCAACGAACATATCAATTGGCAAAAAGTGCGCAGTAAAACCGTATTGGATTTGGCTCAAAAGAACAATATGATTGAAATTGACAATAAGATTGTGTCACTTACCGAAAAAGGCGACGAATTTACTTCAAAAGCAATTGATTATATTATCACAAACGAAGATGCCCAAATTGAAGACATGAAAGATGATTTCTTTTTGTTTAGAGGTTGATTATTGAACCTTTTGGCTATGCTTTTGAATTAACCAAAAAGTAAGTGCTATTAAACTAAAGAAAAACAAAACTATTGTAGACCCAATCAAAATTCTTTCTGACCCTAAATCAGTTAAATATTCAGATATTTTACCTGATACTTTATTAAACAACATAAGAGGAATAGATACAACACTTAAAACAATAGCTAAATACTTTGCATTTGAATACCTAGTAGTTATAGCGTATAACATTGGAGAAACAAACATTTCTCCCAACGCTAGTAAAAACATAAATATTAATAAAATAGGTAAGTTATTTTCAGGCATTATTAATAACAGCATAAAAGCTATAGCAGAAATAATTAAGCCCATAAAAAATTTAAAAAATTGATTGGTGTAAATGAACATCCATATAACTGTGAGAATAATTGCTATAGCAATCCCAAAATAGGAATTCAGCATATTCATTATTAGTTCTCTATAATTGGTTAAATAAGATTTTTCAATAATAGATTCTTGAATCTCATATACCCCAAAAAAGGACAACTCATAAACCATCCAAAAAATTCCCGAAAGTATAATAGCTATAAAAATAAATAGTGCTCTTAATCCTATATGCGTTTTAAATTCTACTTTATTAGCTTCATATTCAAGTTCTTTAGGGAAATATGCTATAATTGTAGCTATAAGAGTGATAATTCCTCCTAGAGCGAATCCATATTTGAAATTTATTTCGGCTATACTTCCTAAAAAAGTAATTCCTAAGAACGCTCCAACATTTACAAACAAAAAGAATGCTGTAAATGCTGAGTCAATTAATTTAGGTTTATAAGTAAACTGCTTACCAAATTGAGCTACTATGTTCGAAGTAAAGAATCCATTTCCTAAAACAAATAAACCTATCCCAATATAAAACAGCGTTAAAGATGAAAAACAAAGCATAAAACACGCTATAGTTTGTAATAAACCACCTACCAAAAGAGCTCTTTTGTTGCCAAACAATAAATCCCCAAATAATGCACCAATAATTTTTGAACCATATAAACTAGTTATAAAAATCCCGTAGACAGCTAAAGCTTCTTCTGTAGTCATCTTCATAGTTTCTCCAACCATGAATAAAACCAGTATTGCTCTTACTCCATAAAATGATGCTCTCTCAAAACAACTTGAAGTGATATATAATAAGGCGTCCTTAGAGTATTTCATAATTTAGTTTTGGTCTTCCAACTTAAAAAAATGTTTGTTAACAGAAATGTTATTATCAACCCTCTCTATTTGTTGTTTTTCAAAAGTACTTGGATGCTCTAAAACACCTAAACTTGAATCTGGATTTTCTTTTGTGTTAATAGTAAGCTTGATAATGATATAAGCCAGTACAAAAACGACGATAATTCCTATAATCCAGTACATTTAAAATCGTTTTTCCTTTTGTAGCTTTTCATACGCTTCCTGTACACGTCTAAACTTCTCTTCAGCTCCTTTTTGGTGTTCTTCTCCTAGATGCGCTACTCTATCAGGATGGTATTTTTTTGCCATTTTACGATAGGCTGCTTTAATTTCATCAACAGTAGCATCTTTAGTGATTTCAAGAATTTTATAAGCACTATCGGTACTGTTGTAAAACATGGCTTTAATACTTTCAAAATCGCGTGAACTAATGCTTAAATACCCTGAAATGGTATAAATTTGTCTTACTTCATCTTCAGTAACGTGTCCATCGGCTTTTGCTATTCCAAATAAAAAATGAAGGAGTTGTAAACGCGACGCATGATCCATCATACTGCGTATTTGCATACAAACTTGTCTTGTAGAAATATTCTGCTTACTAATACTTTTAAAGAGTCTAAACGCATTATTTGCTCGGTCTTTACCATACATATTGGTAAACTGTTGCCTTACAAAATCCAGTTCTCTTTGGTCTTGGTTACCATCGGCTTTTATAACTATAGACGCTAAAATGAGTAGACTTACTTCAAAATCGCCAGATTGTGTTTGTTTTGGTGCCTTAGTTGGTCTTGAGCTATAACGACCTTGTCTTGTACGTTTTGGTTCACTTTGTCCTAAAAGCGGACCACCATTGCCATTGGTCATAGCATCAACAATACTACCTAAAGCTAAACCTACAATTGCTCCTATTGGACCTCCAACAGACCAACCAATTGAAGCTCCAATCCATTTTGAAAAACTCATATGTGTATTTTAATTTTATAAGGGACTCAAATATACTATAGTTAGTAGTTTTTTAACAGCTTTTGTTACTGAAATTACCCATTGAAAACCTAAATGGTTCTATTTATTCTAACAACTACAATCTGTCGATTGCCTACTATTTTTCCGTATCTTTGCACAATAAATTATTAATCTTATAAAATTTACGATATATGTATCCAGCAGAATTAGTAAAACCAATGCGCGAAGATTTGACCAATGTTGGTTTTGAAGAATTACATACTGTTGAAGCTGTTGATGCTGCTTTAGCAAAAAAAGGAACAACTTTAGTAGTTGTAAACTCGGTTTGTGGTTGTGCTGCAGCAAATGCACGTCCAGGAGCTAGAATGAGTTTACAAAATGCTAAACGTCCTGATCACTTAGTAACTGTTTTTGCAGGTGTAGATAAAGAAGCTACTGATAAAGCTAGAGCTTACATGGTTCCTTTTCCTCCAAGTTCTCCAAGTATGGCTTTATTTAAAGATGGTGAATTGGTTCATATGTTAGAGCGTCACCACATTGAAGGTCGTCCAGCTGACATGATTGCTGACAACCTAGTTGATGCTTATAACGAGCACTGTTAATTTGCTACAACATTAAAGAATTATGAAAAAACCACGATATAGTCGTGGTTTTTTTGTGCATACATTTCATTGAATTACTTTTGTAATATGACAAAACTTTTTGCCTACCCTTTAACGGTTATTTACTTTATATTGTTTGGATTAACGCTAGTTATTTTTCATCCAATACAATGGCTGTGTCTTAATGTATTTGGATATAAAGCTCATAAGATAAGTGTAGATTGGTTACAGTTTTTCATTATGCGATGTCTTAATGTTTTAGGTACTCGTTTTTCGTTTTCTAATCCGTTTCAAATTAGCAGTAACCAACCAGTTATTATTGTTGCTAACCACCAAAGTATGTACGATATTCCTCCTTTAATTTGGTACATGCGAAAACACCATGTAAAGTTTATTAGCAAGAAAGAATTAGGTAAAGGCATCCCAAGTGTATCGTTTAATTTACGTCATGGTGGTTCTGCATTGATTGACCGAAAAAACCCAAAACAAGCCATAAAAGCTATTGAAGATTTTTCGCACTATATTGAAACCACCAAGCGTGCAGCTGTGATTTTTCCTGAAGGGACAAGAAGTAGAACTGGAACACCAAAACCTTTTCAAAGAAAAGGACTACTTACCTTGTTTGAGCATATTCCTTCTGCAACCATAGTTCCTGTAACCATAAACAACTCATGGAAAACCTTGCGTTATGGTAAATTTCCAATGGGACTTGGAGCTCATATTACGTTTACTGTTCATGAACCTATAATTTTAAGCGACAGTAAAGACCATATTGCACTTATTAACAATATTGAACAGACCATAACTTCTTCAGTAAAATCATGACTAATCAACAAATAATTGACGCTACTAAAGCTTATGTAAAAGAAACTCTTAAAAATGCCGAAGGAGGTCATGATTGGTTTCATACCTTAAGAGTTTACAACAACGCTGTATTGATTTCTAAAAAAGAACCTGTTGATGATTTTGTAGTACAACTTGGAGCATTACTACATGATATTGCTGATAGTAAATTTCATAATGGAGATGAAACTGTGGGTCCTGAAATGGCAAGAGTATTTTTGTTTGAACTAAATGTTGATTCCTTAATTATTGAGCATGTTGTAAATATTATAAAACACATTTCCTTTAAAAACTCCCTAAGTGGAAACACTGAATTTACATCTAAAGAATTACAAGTTGTTCAGGATGCTGATAGGTTAGATGCCATTGGAGCTATTGGTATTGCACGTTGTTTTAATTATGGTGGTTTTAAAAACAGACCGTTGTTTGATCCTTCAATACAACCCAACATGAACATGACCAAAGAGGAATACAAAACCTCAGCGGCACCTACGATAAATCATTTTTATGAAAAGCTATTGTTGTTAAAAGACAAAATGAATACCAAAACAGGACAACAAATTGCCTCTAAAAGACATCAATTTATGGAAACCTATCTAGAGCAATTTTATGCAGAATGGGATGGAGAACGCTAAATTTACTTTTAAAACACTAGAAGGCATTCCTTCTAAAAACAACTTAAATGCAATTTTAACCGTTTATAAATCTGTTTTTGAAGACTATAATATCGATTTTTTTAACGACCGAATTCAACAAAAAGAAGACCTATTAACTCTACTTTGTTATCATCAAAAGCAATTAATTGGTTTTAAAATTGGTTACAAATATAATGCTAGTACTTTTTACAGTTGGGTTGGTGGCGTTTTACCAGATCACAGAAAAAATGGTATTGGAAAACAACTATCGCAATTGCAAGAACAAGTTATAAAGCGCAAAGGTTATAATACGTTAAGAACCAAATCCATGAATCGTTTTAAACCTATGATGATTTTAAACCTTAAAAATGGCTTTGACATTAAAAGTGTTTACACAAATGAAACTGGTCAAACCAAAATAGTGTTTGAAAAGCAGCTAAATTAATTGTGGATAATACGTTTTACTTCGCCTCTATATTTTGATGCACTTTTACCTGTTACTTCCTTAAAGACTTTATTAAAGTGTGAAAAGTTATTGAATCCGCACTCATAACACACATCAGTAATACTAATTTGACTTTCAGAAAGTAGCTTGGTAGCATGCACTACTCTATACTCATTAACAAACTTAGTAAAGGTTTTTCCTGTTACCTTTTTAAAGTATCTACAAAACGCAGGTACTGTCATACTCACTTTATCAGCAATTTCATCTAAGCTTATGTGCTCAGTAAAATTTTGATTGACATGTTTAAAAATAATGTCAATTTTTGCACTATCCTGAGCTTCAGTTTCAAAAGCAAACCCATCAGCATTTAAAAGTGTATAATCTTCGGCTTTAGCTAAAGTGTGTAAAATTTCAAGTAGAACCAGTATTTTTTTAAATCCTTCTTTTTTAGCAAACCTTTCAATTTTATCGCCTAACTTTTTCTTGGTTTTAACTCCAAACAAAATACCTTTCTTAGAACGTTCAAACAAATTATTAATACGTTCCATTTCAGGAATATTAAAAAAATGTGCTCCTAAAAAATCAGGTTTAAATTGAATTAAAGTTTGCGAACCGTTAATGGTTAAACGGTCAGTAAATCCATTATGAGGTAAGTTGGGACCAATTAACAGTAATTGACTATTATTAAAATATGATAAGTGATTACCTATGTGACGTTTTCCTTTTCCTTTGTTTACGTAAATCAGTTCAATTTCAGGATGAAAATGCCAAAACGGTTTTACTTCTTCTTGAAACGTGTAGTTTTCATGTCGTCTCACAAAAATGGAACTTCCAAATTCTGGACTAATTTTTTCGAGTGTAGGTTTTCGTGTTATCATACCCATAACTTTCAATGCAAAATTACAAGTAATGAAATTAAAAACCTATTTAAAATTACCTCAATTATATACTATTTTAACAACCTATAGTTATAGTATTGTTAATAGAGTTAATTCTGTATATAAATTGGGAAAAATCGATGTTTTTAAACCTTGCGTTTCAGTGTACTTTTGAAGTGTCCAAAATTATTAACCTAAATATTTATATGTCATGAAAAAAGCAATTAAAAACAGTATCGTTATGGTAGCTATTATTGCTGCCATGGTAACCAACGCAAATGCAACTGCTACTTTAATAGTTGGTAAGGAGAAAAAAACAATGTTAGCATTAGACGATGTTAAACAAGGACAGCAACTATTAATAAAAGATGTTAATGGTATTATACTATATAAAGAAACCATAAACGCAACAGGAACATACAATAATTTGTTTGACCTTACTCAGCTTCCTAATGGAGACTACTTTTTTGAGTTGAACAAGGATGTTGAAATTAATGTCATTCCGTTTAAAGTTGTAGAAAACAGAGTAGAATTTAATAAGAGTTTAGAGTCTAAGGTCTTTAAACCAATTTTGAGAATGGAAGATAACCGTTTGTTTGTATCAAAGTTCTCGTTAAACAATGCGCCTTTAAGTTTAGAAATTCATTATGCAAATAATGAAGCTACTCATAAAGATTTTGAATTAATCTATTCTGAAAACATAGATAGCACTTCTCAAATTTTTGAACGTGTTTATAAATTAATGAAGGGTAACACAGGAGATTACAAAGTTGTAATAAAAACAGATGGAAGAGAGTTTACCCAAACCGTAAAAATGATTTAAATTGATTATTTAAATAATGTTAGAATGTTAGTTAGTAAAGCGGCAAACCAAAGGTTTGCCGCTTACTTTTTAAAACAACTTTAACTGTCCGTCTTTATACTGCTCATGCAGTTCAGTATTCAACTTTGGCATTGCCTTGTCTTTAAAGTATTTTTTACGCGCTAATCGCACTAGCATATTTATTTGTTCAGCAATTTTACCTTCTCCTCGCATGCGTGTTCCATAACGCGAATCGTTGAGATTACCACCATGGCAACTTTCAATTTGGTGCAATACTTTATCAGCTCTGTCTGGTAGTGTTTTTTTAATCCAATCGGCAAAAATCTCACCAATAGCTCCATTTAATCGTACAATGGTATGCGCTATAGACAACGCTCCAGCGTCAGACACTGCTTTTGCTAATGGTAAAATTTCATGACTATTTATAGACGGAATTATAGGTGCCAACATCACATTTACAGGAATGTTGTTTTGCGATAACACTTTTACTGTTTCTAACCGCTTTTTTATTGTTGCTGTTCGTGGTTCTAAAACGCGTCTTGTAGTTTCTGACAATGAGGTAATGGATATATTAACGTTGATTAGATTGTCTTTTGCCAAGGCTTTTAAAAGTTCCAAATCTCTTAATATTAATGCGTTTTTAGTAATGATTGCCACAGGATGCTTGTATTTTAAAAACACTTCTAAACACTGCTTTGTAAGTTCAAACTCTTTTTCGGCTGGTTGATAGCAATCCGTATTACCAGACATAACAATAGGATGCGCTTTCCAGCTTTTCTTTTTTAGTAGTGCCTCTAGAAGTTTAGGAGCGTCTTTTTTTACCAAAATGCGACGTTCAAAATCCAATCCTGCACTATAACCCCAAAACTCATGGCTGTTTCTAGCATAGCAATAAATACAACCTTGTTCGCAACCTTGATACATGTTCATGGAATACGCCATACCAACATCTGGACTCTCTACTTTATTAACGATGGTTTTAGGAAATACAGGTAAGTAAAGTGTTTTGTTTTTATCAGCCTCTTCGCCTTCTTTAGCACAATATTCTAAAAAATCGTCTCGGATTTCATGACTGAATTCAAAGAATTTATTGTGCACGTTTAGTTGTGCACCACGTCCTTTTATGGTAGGTTTTGGGTTCATAACAGTAAAGTATAAAGTGAGTACTTAAAAAAGTGGTGACTTAAAATTAGGGATTAATTGCTCTTGAAACTGTTAAAACCAAAATGGGTTATTAACAAACGCGAAAAAGAGTATTAAATCACTTATACTCTTGAATTTATAAAATAAATAGTCGAAATTCGTAGAGAATGGATAAAACGCTATACAACATTGTATACGGCTAAAACCATTGTATATTTATCAATAGCCACTGGTTGTAAGTAATGCTCAAAACGATTACGGACAAAAATAAATGACAAAAAAACGAATTGACACTACTCTGCATTATGTTCAATATATAGGCACAAGAATTGCTCTTATTGGTGGAATAGGATTTCTAATTTATAGCATCTGGATTAAAGAAATCGGAGCAATTATTTTTTGTTGTTTATTTGTGATTTATACGTTAATTCTAATGAAAAAGGTTTTTGACAAACCAAATGAAATTGAATTTGACGACAGTTATATTTATTTGAAAAATGGAATTGAGCGGATTGAATTAGATAAAATTATTGAAATAAAAAATAATCGGATTATTTACAAATCAGGCGGAATTGAATCAAAATTAAAACTACCAAATTTTCATTTTATGGATAAAAAATGTGTTGAATTAAAGGAATTAATAAAAAAGAAAAAGCACTAAAACACAAAAATGTGGATAGCTCATTCTAACTATTTCCCAGGAAAATCAGCTTTACGCTTTTCTAAAAATGCGGTAGTTCCTTCGGCAAAATCTTCGGTTCCAAAGCAGTTACCAAATTCTTCAATTTCAATAGCAAAACCATCAACACCATCTTTAAAATTGGCATTTACAGCTTTAATAGCTTTACTAATTGCCACAGAGGAGTTTCGCATAATTTTACCTGCAATTTTTTCAGCTAAAGGCAATAAGTCGTCTTGTGTAGTGACATGGTTTACCAAACCATAACTTAAGGCTGTTTGCGCATCAATCATACCAGCAGTCATTACCAACTCCATAGCACGACCTTTACCAATAAGTTGTGGTAAACGTTGCGTACCACCATAACCAGGAATAACACCAAGAGAGGTTTCTGGTAAGCCCATTTTTGCATTGTCGCTCGCTACTCTAAAATGGC
Organism: Meridianimaribacter flavus; assembly: GCF_004366715.1. Classification (GTDB taxonomy): domain Bacteria; phylum Bacteroidota; class Bacteroidia; order Flavobacteriales; family Flavobacteriaceae; genus Gaetbulibacter_B; species Gaetbulibacter_B jejuensis. The sequence continues at coordinate 281,374 of NZ_SOQZ01000001.1, read as the reverse complement.
AAGCCATTGCCAACTCTAGTCCGCCACCAAGTGCAAAACCGTTAACTGCGGCAATAACAGGAGTGGATAGGTTTTCAACAAAATCGAACAATAATTCTTGTCCTTTTTGTGCCAATTTGCTTCCGTTTTCAACATCAAAATGTGCAAACTCACTAATATCAGCTCCTGCAACAAATGCCTTTTCACCACTTCCTGTAACTATAATAACTTTAACTGCTTTGTCCTTATCAGCAGTATCAAAAGCCTCGTGAAGCTCTTGTATGGTTGCTTTGTTTAAAGCGTTGAGTTTGCTAGGTCTGTTTATAGTTATTTGCGCAATACTGTTATTGACTTGAAAAAGAATATTTTGGAAATCCATGGTTATTGTTTTGGAAAAGACACTTTAAAAGTGGTGCCTTTATTTTTTTGTGTTGTAAAGGTAATATTTCCTTTATAAGTTTCCACAATGTTTTTTACCATTGCCAATCCAAGACCCATTCCGCTTGACTTAGTTGTGAATTTTGGTTCAAAGATTTTCTCTTTATTTTCTTCGGAAATACCTACACCATTATCAGATATTGTGATAAGTACTTGGTCTTCAACTTCTGAAACATTCACCACAATTTTCTTATCCTTTTGCTCTTCAGGAATGGCTTGTGTACCGTTTTTTACAAGGTTTGTAATAACTCTTATAAGTTGGGTTCTATCAAATTTAGCATTAATATGCTCCTTATCAGAAATAAAATGAATGTACTCTTCACTAAAAATATCCAGTGCTAGCTTAGTAATTTCAACCACATTAAGTATTTCATTCTTTTGAGCTGGCATTTTAGCAAAGTTTGAAAACGCCGAAGCTATAGAACTCATGGTATCAATTTGCTGAATAAGTGTTTTACTGTACTCATTCACTTTTTTATCGATATCAGGATCGTTGGCATCAAACTTACGCTGAAAACTTTGTACACTCAAACGCATTGGAGTTAACGGATTTTTAATTTCGTGAGCTACCTGTTTTGCCATTTCTCTCCAAGCTTGTTCACGTTCGCTAGTGGCTAATTTTACTGCACTTTCTTCGAGTTCATCAATCATACTATTGTACGATTTTACAAGCGTTTCAATTTCTTCGCTAGAGGACGCGATTTCAATTTTCTTGTTTCGCTTTTCCAGTCGTGTTTCATTCATTTTATCACTTATGGTTTTAAGTGATTTTGTAATGTATTTTGACAGCAAATACGCCAATCCAATAGCAATAAGCAGCATAACCAAATAAGCATACGACAAACGCTCTAAAAACTCTCTAAGCTCTTTGTTTAAGAAATCGTCGTCTTCAAGATAAGGTAAATTCAATATAGCTAAAGGCTTAAATTTAGTATCTGTAATGTAAGAGTATGACGATTGATAATTCTTCCCGTTTTCAACACGTTTAATTACATATCTATGTTCGGCAGTATTAGAAATAGCATTCAGTATTTCAACATCAATGCATTTAGTTATAGTATCGTTTTTTGAAAAGCTTTCTTTAGAACTTTTTAGTATAGTTCCATCTAAATCATAAAGGTTAATTTGCAATTTATGAATGGTTGCAATCTCATGGATTTTTTCCTTAAATATCAACGGAATATTCTCAGTGTTTACAGGATAAGTAGTTTCTTTAATGGTAAAATCAATACTACTTTTTATGTTTTCTTCTTTACGCTCTAGTCGTTCTTTGTGATAGTCTTGAGCTTCTTCATTATACTGATAAATGGTAACAATAGCTATTAAAATAGAAGCCAATAATACCAATAGTATCATGGCTATAAAAATTCTAAATCGTAAGGAGAGTTTTTTTAGTTTCATGTAATAGCTTGTGAAGCTAAAGATAACAATAATCGCACCAAACCACCTAAGGTGTTTTAAAAAACAGAAAAATGCATTTAAGGTCTCTTATTTTTTTCTCTAATGCGCTTGTACATTTTAAATCCTAGCATTAAAAGTATTGCTAAAACCACCAAACCTATAACACCAAAAACCCAAGAAATAGCGTTTTTTAAAATGACTAAAAACACCACAGCAAAAAGGATAAATGTTGCTCCTTCATTCCATAATCGCATAAAGTTTGAGGTCTTCCTTATATCATCTTGCTGCAACTGTTTGTAAAACACATGCGTTTTATAATGATAGATAAAGAGTAACACTACAAATGTGAGTTTTACATGCATCCAAGGTTGTTGTAACCAACTTGGTATGAGTATAAGCAACCAAACCGCAAAAATGGTAGCTAAAATAGCTGAAGGCCATGTAATGATAGTCCATAATCGTTTGGTCATTAACTTGAGTTGTTCAGAAAGAATTTCCTTTTCAGGAGATGGTTTTTGAGACGCTTCAATATGATACACAAACAATCTAGGAATGTAAAACAAACCTGCAAACCAAGTGACCACAAAAATGAGGTGTAATGCCTTTATGTAATTATAATATTCCATTAATCTTCAACAAATAGGTAGTTTAATTGTTTTTCGTTAAATGCTGTATTAAAAGCACTGATTTCAGTATTTATTAATTGATTAAACGCATCTAATTGTACATTGATTTTTTTAGTCAATTCATTTTTTACAGCTACATCCTGATCAGTTGGTGCAAAATCTCCCATACCAACTAAGGCATTAAGGTGTCCCAGCTTATTTGTTAGTCTTATTGGGAAGTTTAAAGGGTCTTGTCCACTTCTATTTTGAGTTTGATATAATGCTTCTTCAATTTTAGTAAAGTCTTCTTTTAGTTTCTTGGCAGCTTCTAGCAACTCTTTTAAATCGTCATTCCCTTTATATTGCGTTTCAAAGGCTGTGAGCTGTTCTTTTATGTTTCTTATTTTTTTAATGGACTTATGTGCTTTGTCCATGGTTTTATTCACATCAGTAATAAAATCAAACTGTTTTTGCATATCTGCCTGAGAACTTTCAGCTCTTGGGTCAGCAACAATATTAAATGTTTGGGAAGTAACATTACTGTTTACATTTAAGCTTACTTTATAAGTTCCTGGTATTGCTCTTGGGCCATCAAGACTTGCCCACCATAAAATCATATCATCTAGTTTTTCGGCTCCATCGTATGTCATGTCCCAAACAAATTGGTTCATTCCTTCTTTAACTTCTAATGTATTTTTCTTTTTGTTTTTAGTAGAAAACGAATTGATAGTATCTCCTTTTTGATTGAAAAACGTCAAAGACACCTCATCGTTTTCTTTATCATATTTGTTTAAATCAAAATAGGCCATTACTCCATTAGGATGATTGGTTCCTGCTGTTTTACTTCCTGTTCTATAACCAGCACTCATCCTGTAGGTGTCTTTTGGTTTGAATAATTTATTTCCTTCGGAAGAAGAACCATACAGTTGATGTAACACTGTTAAATCATCAATAATCCAAAGGCTTCGTCCTTGAGTTGCAACAATTAAATTATTATCTTTAATCGTCAAATCTGTAATAGGAACAATAGGAAGATTTAACTGAAATGGTTGCCAGTTTTTTCCATCATTAAACGAAATATACATTCCTGTTTCTGTTCCTGCGTACAACAATCCTTTTTGTTTTGGGTCTTCTCTAAGAACTCTGGTAAAATGTTCTGAATTAATTCCATCAGTGATTTTTTTCCAAGTTTTTCCGTAATCGGTTGTTTTATACAAATAAGGTGTGAAATCTCCTGTTTTATACTTTGTACCAGCAACATAACATGTGCCAGCATCAAAAGCACTTGGTTCAATACTGTTAATCATCATCCATTCAGGCATTCCCTTAGGTGTAACATTTTCCCAGCTTTTTCCTCCATCTTTGGTAACATGAATTAATCCATCATCACTACCAACCCAAAGTAAACCTTCGGTAATTGGAGATTCTTGAGCAGCAAAAATGGTACAGTAATATTCTACCGAAGTATTGTCTTGAGTAATAGGTCCTCCTGAAGATTTTAATTTTTCAGGATCATTTCGTGTTAAGTCAGGACTTATAATATCCCAAGATTGCCCTTCATTTTCAGTAACATGAACATGTTGAGAAAACGTGTATAGTCGGTTAGGATTATGCTTAGAAAACAGTATTGGAAAATTCCATTGAAAACGATATTTCATACCTTCAGCTCCATGTCCCATTGGGTTATCAGGCCATACGTTTATAGCTCTTACAGTACCTGTTTTGTGATTTAATCGTGTTAAAAATCCGTCATAACTTCCACCATAAACTATGTCGTTATCTTCTGGGTCTACTGCAATATGAGCCGATTCTCCACCAGCAGTTGACTCCCAATCATCTTCAGTAATATATCGTCCATCTGTTCTATGCGAAATTCTTACTGTAGAATTGTCTTGTTGTGCTGCATAAATACGATACGGAAAATGATTATCGGTTGTAACACGATAAAATTGTGATGTTGGCTGGTTGTGATAGGTGCTCCAGGTTTCTCCTCCATCATAAGTTACCTGAGCTCCTCCATCGTCTCCAATAATCATTCTATTTGGATCTTCAGGTGCTATCCATAAATCATGATGGTCTCCATGTGGTGCATTATGCGAACTAAATGTTTTACCTCCATCAGTACTTTTATGGTATCTTACGTTTAGCACATATACTACATCTACATCTTTGGTATCAGCATAAACTCTAGTATAATACCACGCTCTTTGTCGTAAGTTTCTATCACTATTAACTTTAGTCCAAGTTTCTCCTCCATTATCACTTCTATACAAACCGCCTTGATCTTTATTTTCAACCATAGCCCAAACACGTTGATTGTTTATTGGTGATACTGACACTCCTATAATACCTAAAGTACCTTCGGCAAACCCTTCATTGATTGATATTTCTGTCCAGGTTTCACCTCTATCAGTACTTTTCCAAAGTGCAGATCCTTCTCCACCTGAACTTAAGCTGTAAGGCGTTCGTTGTACATTCCATGTTGAAGCATATAAAATTCTAGGGTTGGTTGGGTCAATCAATAAGTCGACAACTCCTGCTTGGTTGTTAGCAAATAATGTTTTTTTCCATGTTGCTCCACCATCTGTACTTTTATAAACACCTCTTTCTTGGGTTGGTTTATAGATATTACCTAACACACCTGCATAAACGATATTGTGGTTTGTTGGATCTACTGCAATTCTTGGTATATGACGAGACGTTTTTAATCCTGAAGATGTCCATGTTTTTCCTGCATCAACACTTTTCCAAATACCATATCCTGAAGATACATTACCACGAACGGTTTTTTCTCCTCCACCAACATATATCACGTTTGGGTCACTTTTAGATACTGTAATGGCTCCTATACTTCCGCCAAAAAAACCATCGGAAATATTTTCCCAGCTTCGTCCTCCATCTTTTGTTTTCCAAATTCCTCCTCCTGTTGCACCAAAGTAATATAGATTAGGTTGGTTTGGCACACCTGTTACTGCTGCACTTCTTCCTCCTCTAAAAGGACCGATTAAACGATACTCTAAAGCAGAAAAATCAGATTGTTCAAAATCTTGAGCATTAAAATTTAAGGTTGTAAAAATTAGACATAGCGAAAACAGAAAAGAGCGTTTCATTTTGGTTGGTTTTAATATCAATGTGGACTAAAAATAATAATTAAATACGGTTAATTAGATTCTGACACCAATTTTAACTTGACTTCACGATGTAAAAAGTAGGCTGTAACCAAGGTAGATAACACATCAGCAATTGGAAATGACATCCACACACCTAATTCTCCATAAAACTCTGGTAAAATAAATATCAAAGGAATAAAGAAAAAGCCTTGTCGTGTTAAGGTTAATAATAATGCTGGAGTCGCTTTTCCTATAGCTTGAAAATACGCTGCTCCTATCAACTGTACTGCAATTATTGGTGTAGCAGCAAATACCCAACGCATTGCACTAGGTGTTTGCTTAATAACTTCAGCATCGTGCGTAAATAATCTTGTAATAAACTCAGGAAATACCATAAGCAACACAAAAACCATTGTTGCTAAAATTACTGCATATTTAATAGCTGTATTAATGGTTTCTCTAACTCTACTATAAGCTAATGCACCATAATTATAGCCTGCAATAGGTAAAAATCCTTGTGTAATTCCATACACAGGAAAAAGCGCAAACATGAGCATTCTACCAACTATAGCATAGGCTGTTACCGAAGTTTCTCCTCCTAAATTGAATAATATGTTATTCATAAACAAGTAAGTAATGCTTACCACAGCTTGTCTAGCTAAAGTGACAAACCCAAGCGAACCAATTTCTGAAATTATACTTTTTTGCAACCTAAAATGTGATAGGTTTATTTTTAATTCGGAGTGTTTAGAAAAGAAAAACCAAATAATAAACCCTAAACATAAAACATAAGATCCAGTAGTAGCCCAAGCAGCTCCTTGCATGCCAAAATCTAAAACATTAATAAATACATAGTCTAGAATAAGGTTTCCAACTGAAGGAATCATCATTGCATACATGGCAAATTTAGGTTTACCTTCTGCTCTTATGACAGTATTTCCCATCATGCTCAGTGCTAAAAATGGCACTCCATATAGCACAATTGTGTAGTAAATTTTAGCAGGTTCAAAAATAGCCCCTTTACCTCCAAAAGCAGGAATAATACTATCTACATAAGCTAATCCAAAAACTGCTAAAGTTGAGGTAAATAAAAGCGTTAAAGTTATTTGGTTACCAAAGGTTTTTAAGGCTTTTTCTTTATTATCAGCCCCTAACGCTCTTGATATTATTGAAGAACCTCCTACTCCAATACTCATTCCTAGAGCTGCAATAAAAAATGATACAGGCAATACTACATTAATGGCAGCAATAGCAATAGAGCCAATCCAGTTTCCAACAAATATGGTATCTACTAAAATATTTAAAGACATTACCAATATACCTATTGATGCTGGTACAGCTTGTCTAATCAATAGCTTACCTATGGGTTGCGTCCCTAAATCTGTAGCTTTTATTTTAGCCATTCATTGCTTTAATTTTTACTTACCCAAGTATTAATCCATTTAGCCAATAGCTCAACAAACTCTTTATCATCGTTTAAACAAGGAATTGTAGTAAATTCTTCGCCTCCCATTTCATGAAAAATCTCTTCGCCTTCCATAGCAATTTCTTCAAGAGTTTCTAGACAATCACTAACAAACGCTGGTGTAACAATAGCCATATTTTTAGTGCCTTGTTTTCCCATTCTTTCAATAGTTCGGTCAGTATAAGGTTGCAACCATGGGTCAAATCCTAATCTCGATTGAAACGATGTAGAGTAAGTACCTTCTTTAAGTTGTAATTTTTCAGCAACTAATCGTGTAACTTCCAAGCATTGATGTCTATAACAAAACTCATGCGCTTTTGATGGTGTAACACAACAGCTTCCATCAATTTTACAATGTGATTTTGTAACATCTCTTTTTCTAATATGACGTTCAGGAACACCATGATAAGAAAACAATATGTGTTCAGGGTTTTTATCTTTTAAATGAAATTGAATAGAGTTTGAAAGTACCTCAATATAATCTGGCTTATTGTAAAATGCAGGAACAGATTCAATCTTTAAATTTGGAAAAAATTCCTTTTGAAGTTCATCAACCAAAACCGTAATTGTTTCGGTAGTTGCCATTGCAAACTGAGGATACAAAGGAAATAGTAACACCTCATCAACACCTTTATCTACCAACTCTTGCAATCCTTTTTTTATAGTCATACTTCCATAACGCATTGCTAATGCAATAGGAATATCAGTATGCTGTTGAATTCCTTTTTGTAAACGTTCAGAAATTACAATAAGCGGAGAACCTTCTTCCCACCAAATCTTTTTGTAAGCAGCTGCTGATGCCTTTGGTCTTGTTTTTAAAATAATTCCTTTTACTAAAGCTGCTCTTGCAGGATAAGGAATATCAATAACACGTTCGTCCATTAAAAACTCACCCAAATACTTTTTTACATCTTTTGGGTTTGGACTATCAGGAGAACCTAGATTTACAAGTAAAACGCCTTTCATAAATCAATTTTAATTATTTAGCAATTGTGTTCTAACGGTTTCTGGAACAATTTTGTCCACTAACATTTTAAGTGCATCGTCATTGCCTAAAAACTTCCATCCTTGATATTGAGGATCGTTAATCGCATACATTGTTGCACTCATTTTTATAATTAACGACATAGTGTCTAAATCATCAGTAACATTATCTTCACCAAATTGGGTTTGCATGGTGGATTTCATAAACATTAAAAATCCTTTTTTGTCTTCTTGGGTTTGGTTGTCTTCGGTTAAGAAGGTCATTTTCATTTTACTATCATAAAAAACGGCTGCGTATGCAATATCATCCACTTCCATTTTATCTGAAATTTTAGTAATATCATTAGCCAAAAATTCAATACGCATATCTTTAGCGTTAAACATTTGTTCCATACCTAATTTCATTTGAGCTCTTGGAGCCATATCAAATATTTTTGGATACATGTAGTCTAAAACACCATCAAAATTTTGAGTTGTCATATTGTTGAAATACACATTGACTTCTTTGGTGATTACCTCTTTATGAGATTGAGAAAATGTTGAAAAAGATATAAGGTAAAAAAGGGCAAGCGTTAAAAAGTGCTTCATTATTAAATTTGTTTTTAGCAAAAATACGACAGTATTATTCAAGTTTTAGGTTAATGACATTAAATACTTTTTTGGAGTTGTTCCATACTTTTTCTTGAAAGCTGAAATAAAATGGCTTGCAGTACTGTACCCAACTTTAAGTCCTACTTCGTTAACATTATTGTTTCCTGACTCTAGTAGTTTTCTAGCAACTTCCATTTTATAATCAAATAAAAAACTAAAAACTGAATCGCCATAAATTTCTTTAAAACCTTCTTTTAGTTTCTTTAAGCTAAGTTGAATTTCATCAGCTAACTCTTGCAGTGTAGGAGGCTCTGTCATACGAGCAATAATGATATCTTTAGCCTTTCTAATTTTTATCACATTGGTTTCATCTACCAAAAATGGACATTGTTCAATATTTGCATCTTCACTTCTATTGAAATACAAACTTAAAAGTTCATAAGCTTTCCCTTTAAAGTAAAGGTTTTTGATTGACTTATTAAGGTTGTAATGAATAAGCTGAGTTAACACAACAGCCATTGATGGTGTAATTTTTCCATCTTTATAATACTTTTTATCCTTGTTATCATCACTTAGAAACGTAATATAATCGGCTTCTTGAGAAAACAAGCTATGGAATTTTTTAATAGAAATTAAAACCGAAACCAACCAACTATCAGGATTACTTTTAAGGTGAATAGGCAAATCGCGTTGTGGATTGTAAAGCAACAACGAGTTTTCATCTTTAATCTCTAAGGTGTAATTTCCGTTGTTAAAAATAAAATTACTTGAGCCTTTTAAACAAAAGTGAAATTGTATAAAACTACTATCTATTTCTCGCTCAAGTGTTTCAACCTCATCATTATTGTTTTGATAAGTAAGCACATAAAAATCTTTATCAATTTCAACTTCGTTAAAAGACCCTTTAGCGATATTTTTTATGGTATTAAAACTTGAATTCATTTTAATATTATTTAGATTGATTCTAAACTAAAAGCTTTAAAAGCGTTGTTAATTCTACAAAAATATGACAATTATCACATTTTATTAAAAAACTACGTTAAAAAACCACAAGCGATACTTATTGTTCTTTGAGCGTTATTTTTTTGTCGATGATACTTATATTTTTGTTTTCATATTTTTCCAAATAGATTTAATGGAATACAATAATAAATCAAAGACGACCTACTTTTATGCTATTGGCTTAAGCTACAAAAAGGCTGATGCTGAAATTAGAGGACATTTTAGCTTAGACGAACAAGGTAAACAAGCCTTGTATCAACAAGCTAAAATCAATGGAGTTGAAAGCTTAATAGTTATTTCTACATGTAACAGAACCGAAATTTACGGTTTTGCTGAACATCCATACCAATTAATAAAATTGCTTTGTGACAACACAAAAGGTACTGTTGAAGAGTTTCAAAACGTTGCCTATATCTACAAAAACACCGAAGCTATTTCTCATATTTTTAGAGTAGGTTGTGGACTGGACAGTCAAATCCTTGGTGATTTTGAAATTATAAGCCAATTAAAAGTTAGCGCAAAATCTGCTAAAAAAGAAGGTTTGCTTAACGCCTATTTAGAGCGTTTGGTAAATGCAGTAATACAAGCCAGTAAACGTATTAAGACCGAAACTGATATTTCATCAGGAGCAACATCGGTTTCTTTTGCTTCAGTTCAATATATTTTGAATAATGTAAGTGATATTTCAAACAAAAACATATTGCTTTTTGGAACAGGAAAAATAGGTAGAAATACTTGCGAAAACCTCATTAAACATACCAAAAACGAGCACATTACATTAATTAACCGAACAAAAACCAAAGCCGAAGAAGTTGCTGGAAAGTTTAATGTGTTGGTTAAGGATTATGCTAATCTTCAAGAAGAAATAAACGCATCTGACATATTAATTGTAGCAACAGGAGCACAAAACCCAACGGTTGATAAACACTTAATACAAAGTAAAAAACCTTTGTTAGTTTTAGATTTATCTATCCCAAAGAATGTTGACAGTAATGTAAAAGACTTGAGCAACATTACATTAATACACCTCGACGATTTATCTCAAATTACTGACGAAACGCTTGAAAAGCGAAAAGGTCAAGTTCCTTATGCCGAAACCATTATTGAAGAGATTAAAATTGAATTCAATAATTGGCTAGAGACAAGAAAATTTGCACCAACCATAAAAGCATTAAAACACAAGCTCAACGATTTTAAAATTGCTGAACTAGATTCGCAACGTAAAAAATTAGTCGATTTTAATGAAGCACAAGCTGAACTCATCAGCAACAATATTATTCAAAAAATAACCAATCATTTTGCACATCATTTAAAAGATGATGGCATTTCTACCATTGAAAGCCTTGAATTAATTAAAAAAGTATTTCAGTTAGAAGAACCTTCAAAAAACCATGTCTAAACTCATTAGAATTGGAACTCGCGATAGTGAACTTGCACTGTGGCAAGCCAAAACTGTACAACAACAACTAGAACAATTAGGACACAAAACTGTACTTGTTCCTGTAAAGTCAACTGGCGACTTAGTGCTTGACAAACCATTGTATGAGCTAGGAATCACTGGTGTTTTCACTAAAACATTGGACATTGCTATGCTTAATGGAGATATTGACATTGCTGTTCATTCTCTAAAAGATGTACCAACAATTTTACCTAATGGTATTGTACAAGCTGCTGTTTTAAAACGTGGTAATACTAAAGATCTTTTGGTATTTAAAAACAACGAAGAGTTTTTATCACAAAGAGAAGGTGTTATCGCAACAGGAAGTTTACGCAGAAGAGCGCAATGGCTTAACCGCTATCCAACTCACAACGTTGTAGATTTAAGAGGAAATGTAAATTTAAGACTTCAAAAACTTGAAGACAACGATTGGAATGGAGCCATTTTTGCTGCTGCAGGATTAGGACGATTAGGGATAAGACCTGAAACTTCAATCAATCTAGACTGGATGATACCAGCTCCAGCACAAGGTGCTATAATGGTAGTTGCATTGGACGATGACGAAGAAACTAAAGCCATTTGCCAACAAATAAACCACGAAGATACTGAAATATGCACCACTATTGAACGTCAGTTTTTAAGACTACTAGAAGGTGGTTGCTCTGCTCCAATTGGCGCATTAGCAGTTATCAAAAACGAAGAAGTTCATTTTAAAGGTGTATTGTTAAGTCCTGACGGAAGCAAAAAAATTGAAGTTTCACGTTCAGAAAAATTAGGCAACCATCATGACATTGCACAATATGCAAGCGATTATATTATTGAGCGTGGTGGCAAACGTCTTATGGATGATATTAAACATTCAGGCAAACCTACAAACATCTATTCTACCAAGTCTTTAACCGAAGACCAGCGTTTTCTGTTTAATGAAAATTTAGTGGTTGAAAGCAACGATGCTATTAAAATTAGCTTAAATAGAATTCCGCCTACTGTTTTAAAATCACCAATAGAAAACGTGATTATCACTAGTAAAAATGCAGTAGAAGCTATTTTAACCAATTGTCCAGCTGAAGAATTAAAATTTAAAAACATTTATTGTGTTGGTCGTCGTACCAAGCGATTAATAGAGCAAAGAATAGGAAAAGTTACCCATTCTGAAAAGAATGCTAAAGCTTTAGCTGAATATATGGTTGAATTTATGGATGGCACTGAAGCTACATTTTTTTGTAGTGACATAAGACTTGAAGATTTACCAAATATTTTAAACGAGCACCAAATAAAACTTAACGAAGTTGAAGCCTACCAAACAAAATACGATGCTTTAAAAGTTGATAAAGCTATTGAAAGTGTCATGTTTTATAGCCCTTCAACAGTAGAGAGTTTTGTACAGCAAAACAACACTGAAGTTGTTGCGTTTTGCATTGGAGAAACCACAGCTAAAGAAGCACAAAAGCATTTTAAAGATGTTCGTGTTGCAAAAGTACCAACTGTTGAAAGCGTTATTGAATTGGTGAATGAATATTTCCTGCGAAAGCAGAAACCTTAAAACATAAAGTTACAATTAAACTAAATTCCTGACAATCCAGGAATAACATAAATATGGAAAACAACATTAATAAGATACCTTCTTCCGAAGGTATTCGCAACGATTTATTCTTAAGAGCATTAAAAGGAGAAACTGTTAACCGTCCTCCTGTATGGATGATGCGTCAAGCAGGGCGTTATCTTCCTGAATTTATGGAAATAAAAGCTAAGTACGACTTCTTTACACGTTGCCAAACACCTGAGTTAGCAAGTGAAATTACCGTACAGCCTATACGCAGATATGGTATGGACGCTGCCATTTTGTTTTCAGATATTTTGGTTATTCCTCAAGCTATGAACATCGAGGTACAAATGAAACCTAATTTTGGTCCGTATTTACCTAATCCGGTTCGCTCTCAAAAAGATGTCGATAATGTTATTGTTCCTGACGTAACCACTGCATTAGATTATGTTTACCAAGCTATAAAAGCCACCAAAGAAAAGTTAAACAATGAGATTCCTTTAATAGGTTTTGCGGGTTCTCCTTGGACCATTTTATGTTATTGTGTACAAGGTCAAGGCAGCAAAAATTTTGATAAAGCTAAAGAGTTTTGTTTTACCAATCCTATTGCTGCGCATCAATTACTTCAAAAAATTACCGACACTACTATTGCTTATTTAAAAGAAAAGGTAAAAGCAGGTTGTAATGCAGTTCAAGTATTTGATTCTTGGGGAGGCATGTTGTCTCCTGTAGATTATCAAGAATTTTCATGGCAATATATTCAACAAATTATTGACGCGTTAAAAGACGATGCTCCTGTTATTGCCTTCGGAAAAGGTTGTTGGTTTGCGCTTAATGAAATGTCAAAATCTGGTGCTTCGGCTTTAGGAGTAGACTGGACATGTTCTGCTAAAAATGCACGCTACCTAACAGGTGGAAATATTACACTACAAGGAAATTTTGATCCTTCAAGATTATTGTCTCCTCCTGCTGAAATTAAAAAAATGGTGCATCAAATGATAAATGAGTTTGGAAAGGATAAATATATCGTAAATTTAGGTCATGGTATACTACCAAACATTCCTTTAGATAATGCTAAAGCGTTTGTTGATGCAGTAAAAGAGTATCATGTTTAAAAACATAGCAAAAGGCATACAAGCATACTTTGGAGCTTTGGGTTTAATTTCAAAACTTAAGCTCTGGAAGTATTTTGCTATTCCTATGGCTATTAGCTTATTTACAGCAATAGTTATAGGACTTTCTGCTTATGGGCTTTCTGATAATTTAGGGTTTTACATCTCAAAAATTTGGGTTTGGGATTGGGGAAAAGAAACTTTTACTACAATTAGTAATGTTATAGGTGGTCTTACTATTATTATTTTAGGGCTTATTTTATACAAGCATATTATTATGGCATTGTCTGCGCCTTTTATGAGTCCTGTGTCTGAAAAAATTGAAGCTTACTTACTAAATATTGAAGAGCATTCTCATAGAAACACTTCGTTTAAGGAGCAACTGTGGAGAGGTATTAGAATTAACCTCAGAAACCTATGTATGGAGCTCTTACTTACCATTCCTATTCTTCTTATAAGTTTTATTCCTGTAATAGGGTTCTTGTCTAGTATTATATTGTTTTTAGTACAAGCCTACTATGCTGGATTTGGAAACATGGACTATACCTTAGAACGTCATTTTAAATATGCCGAAAGTTTACGTTTTGTTCGTAAAAATAGAGGTGTTGCCATAGGTAATGGTATTGTGTTTATGCTGTTTTTGTTAATTCCTGTTTTGGGAGTTATTTTGGTATTACCGTTTTCGGTTACAGCAGCTTCAAAAGAGACCGTTTCTATTTTAAAAGCCAATAATCATATTTCATCAAACGCTTAAAAATGGTATTGGTTACTGACATATTTCGATTAGAAACGTTACAACCCTCAGACGCTTCAAACTTAAGCCGATTAATGATTTCTAACGGAAAACGATTTCAAAAGTATTTACCAATAACACTATCTCAGAATATTTCTGAAGACGCTTCAAAAGACTATATCAAAAAAAAGAATAGTGAAATACAGAATAAAACCGAATTCACTTTTGCCATAAAAGATAAAGACTCTAATGCTATTGCTGGCTTAGTGATTTTAAAACACTTGGATTATCAATCTAAATTAGGTGAATTCGCATATTGCTTAGGAAGCAAATATTCTGGTAATGGCTGGATGACCAAAAGCATTAAAGCAGTAACAAATTTTGCCTTTTCAGAATTACAATTAAACACGTTGCAAATAGTAGTACATAAAACTAATACCGAAAGTGTAAATGTCGCTGAGCGTTCTGGATTTACTTGGGTTAAAACCTTACCAAAAGAGTATGTTTCTGGGAAATCTACTCTAGATATGGAACTTTATGAATTGCATAAAGAAGCCTTTTAAAACAATAATCATGAAAGATAAATTCTATCAATATATACAAGATTTACAAAACACTATCACGTCAAAACTCGAGACTATTGATGGTGTTGCTCAATTTAAAGAAGACCTTTGGAAACGACCTGAAGGTGGTGGTGGACGTACTCGTGTTATTGAAAATGGAGCTGTTTTTGAAAAAGGAGGTGTAAATATTTCTGCTGTTCATGGTGCTTTACCTGAGAGCATGCAAAACTATTTTGGCGTAAAAGATGCCGACTTTTTTGCTTGTGGATTGAGTTTAGTGCTTCACCCAAAAAATCCAATGGTTCCAACGGTTCATGCCAATTGGCGATACTTTGAAATGTATGACCAAAACGGAAACATTGTTGACCAATGGTTTGGTGGCGGACAAGATTTAACACCATACTATCTCTTTGAGGAAGACGCAAAACATTTTCACCAAACTTGTAAAACGGCTTGCGACAAACACAATGCAGAGTTTTACCCAAACTACAAAGCACGATGTGATGAATATTTTTACAACACACATCGTAACGAAGCACGTGGTATTGGTGGGTTATTCTTTGATTATTGCAAAGCAACAGATGAAATGAGCATGGAAAATTGGTATGATTTTGTAACCGAAGTTGGCAATAGCTTTTTAGAAGCTTACGTTCCAATTGTTGAAAAACGCAAGCAGCTACCATACACTGAAACTCAAAGAAATTGGCAAGAAATAAGACGTGGTCGTTATGTAGAGTTTAATTTGGTGCACGATAAAGGCACGTTGTTTGGACTAAAAACAAATGGTCGTATTGAAAGTATCTTAATGAGCTTACCACCTCATGTGCAATGGATTTATGACCATCATCCTGAAACAGGAAGTGAAGAAGAAAAACTAATTAAAGTATTACAAAACCCTAAAAATTGGGTTTAAAGAGCTTACAACTTAAAACTTATACTTATGTTCCCACTAAGAAGAAACCGAAGACTTAGAACCAACGAAGCTATTCGAAGCCTAGTTAGAGAAACTATAATTTCACCAAATGATTTTTTAGTACCACTTTTTGTGGTTGAAGGTAAAGGTGTAAAAGAAGAAATTGCTTCTATGCCAAATTACTTTCGGTATAGTTTAGACCTTTTGGAAAACGAGGTTAAAGAACTGTGGCGTTTAGGCTTAAAATCGGTATTGTTGTTTGTAAAAGTTCCTGACAACCTTAAAGACAACAAAGGTACGGAAGCGTTAAACCCTAACGGACTTATGCAACGCGCTATAAAAACAGTTAAAAACGCTTGTCCAGACATGCTGGTAATGACTGATGTTGCTTTAGACCCTTATTCTGTTTATGGACATGATGGTATAATTGAAAACGGTGTTATTCTTAATGATGAAACTGCTGATGTTTTAGCTGAAATGAGCTTATCACACGCTGAAGCAGGCGCAAATTTTGTAGCACCAAGCGACATGATGGATGGTCGTATTTTAACCATTCGCGAAGCTTTAGAAGATAATGGGTTTACAGATACTGGGATTATGAGTTATTCTGCTAAATATGCTTCGGCATTTTATGGACCATTTCGTGATGCTTTAGATTCTGCTCCTGTTGATATTCAAAATATTCCAAAAGACAAAAAAACCTATCAAATGGATCCTGCTAACCGTTTTGAAGCCATTAGAGAAACCGAAATGGATATTGATGAAGGTGCTGATATTGTTATGATAAAACCAGGTTTATGTTATTTGGATATTGTTCGCGAAATCAAAAATGAAGTGGATGTTCCTGTAGCTGTATATCAGGTTTCTGGTGAATATGCTATGCTTAAAGCTGCTGCTGAAAAAGGCTGGTTAGACCACGATGCTGTTATGATGGAGCAAATTACTGCCATAAAACGCGCTGGTGCTGATGTTATTGCGTCTTATTTTGCTAAGGATGTTGTGAAAATTTTGAATAAGTAATATTATTCTTTTGAAAATATAGCTTTACCTAGTTTTCTGTATTCAGCTTCTTGCATGAGTTCGCCTTCAACTGGTTCTTCTATAATTTCATATTCATTGTTTTCTAAATCGATGCTTGTGGCTTTAATTAAAAACCTATTTCGTTTTGCTTCCAAAACCAATCCAGGTAAACCATTAATTCCTTGTGGTCCATGTTTTACATTAAGTTCAGGAGCATACCATACTTCAAGTTTAGAGTCTTCTGATACAGCTTTATAACAAACATATCCTAAAATTTCCTTAGTCTCTTTTGTGAGTTCCCAAGGCTTTTCTTCGTATTTAATACGCTTACGCTCAAAATACACATCTTTCTGTGAAATATTCCAATCCCTACTCCAATCGGTATAGTATAACGATTCTCCTCCTGCAAAAATCCAAGTTAAGTTTAAGTTAGCCTTTGAAATAGTTATTTGACCATCAGAAGTATTCCATCCAGGAATTTCAATTTTAGGCTCTACAGAGTACAACGCAATACTATCGTTAAATACTAAATATGCTTCAACAGGATGCGACCCATGAATGAGTTGTAATGCGTCATATTTAGCTTGGTCTTTTATGTCTTCAGTAGGCTTTTTAATACTGTCCTTATTCATAGTAGCCAAATAGGTAATCTTTCCTTTGGTTTGAGATACTATTGCTCCTGAAGTCAAAAACAATAAAATATAAAACAGGTTTTTCATACTTCAATTTATGAAAAATAATTTAACCCTTAATTTAAATATTCTATTTCGTAACTTCGCATTAATCAAACTAAAACACACTAATGGGTTTACTCATACTTTACGCTCTCGTATCTATTTTCTTTTCCTTTTTATGTTCAATACTAGAAGCTGTGCTTTTAAGTGTAACACCAACGTTTATTAATATTAAAAAGAAAGAAGGCAAAGCCTATGCGCTTACTTTAGAAACCTTTAAAAAAGATGTTGACAAGCCACTTATTGCCATACTTACACTTAATACTATTGCGCATACTGTAGGTGCAATTTTAGTTGGTGTACAAGCCAAAGTTGCTTATGCCGAACTCTACGGAAGCAACCCTAGTACTGCTTTTGGACTTACAATTACCGAAGATGTTATGGTTGGTATTGTATCTTCTATAATGACGGTTTTAATTCTTGTAGCTTCTGAAATTATACCAAAAACCATTGGTGCAACTTACTGGAAACAACTTGCAAACTTTACCGCAAAAGCTTTAAACGTTTTAATTTTTCCATTAAAATGGACAGGAATTTTATGGTTATTACAACTTACCACAAAACTTATTGGTGGCAAAGGTCATGGTAGTGTTTTAAGTAGAGAAGGTTTTCTTGCAATGACTGATATTGCGCACGAAGAAGGTGTTTTTCATGAATCTGAAAGTAAAGTAATTAGAAATCTTTTGACCTTTAAAAACGTAATGGCAAAAGATGTAATGACGCCTAGAACTGTGATTAAAACAGAAAATGAAAACACAACTATCTCGTCTTTTTTTGCTGAAAACCATAACATTCGCTTTTCAAGAATTCCAGTATACACTAACGATCCTGATAATATTACAGGATTAGTTTTAAAGGACGATGTCTTTAAAGAAATGGCCTTTGATAATGGCGACAAAAAGCTGTCTGACATTAAACGAAACATTATTATAGTGGGTCGCAGCCTACCAATTCCTGATCTTTTTGAAAAGCTTATTGAAAGTAAAAACCATATGGCATTGGTAGTTGATGAATATGGAAGTGTAAGTGGTTTAGTAACCCAAGAAGATGTTATTGAAACTTTACTTGGTTTAGAAATAATGGACGAAAGCGATAATGTTCCTGACCTACAATTACTTGCAAGAAAAAGTTGGGAAACAAGAGCAAAACATCTTGGACTTTTTGAAGATACTAAAGACGACAACCAATAATGGAAGCCTGTATCATCAAAACACCTTTGGGTTACACCAAAATAACTGGTGATAATGATGGTATTGCAAGTGTAACGGTTTTAAATTCTGAAGAGCAAATCTCTGATATTATTCCTGAGTCTTTAGAAGACTGCGTGTATCAACTCAACGAATATTTTGAAGGCAAACGACAAGTTTTTGATTTAAACTTAAATCCTCAAGGTACCGATTTTCAAAAAACAGTTTGGGAAGCTCTTTTAACTATTCCGTACGGAAAAACGATGTCTTACCTTGAACTTTCAAAACAACTTGGAGACGTCAAAGCCATTAGAGCTGTGGCTAATGCTAACGGTAAAAATCCGTTATGGATTATTGTTCCATGTCACCGAATTATAGGAACTGATGGTAGTTTAACAGGTTATGCTGGAGGACTTCATAGAAAACAATGGCTTTTAGAACACGAAAGTCCTTATAAACAACAATCGTTATTTTAAATTTTTAGTTATATTTAATTATTAAATAATCACTGAATGAAATTCCTCAAAAAACTCCTTAAATGGGTTGCTATTCTATTTGGTTTACTCATAATTACACTTTACGTCACTGATACTGATTATCTTTTAAAAGCTGTAAGAACCATTTATATGAAAGGTCATACAACTGCTTATCTAGAAGATTATAAACATTTTGACAATAAACCTCTAGATACTGGAACACCTCAGCCTTGGCCAAATCACAAAGACTATAACTCAGTAAAAGAAACTGAAACCCTTAAAAATGTTAATGCTCAAAACGGTACGATTGCTTACGTTATTATAAAAAATGACAGTATTTGGTTTGAAAACTATTATGATGGTTTTGATGAAGATTCTAAATCCAACTCTTTTTCTATGGCAAAAAGTTATGTGTCTGCTCTATTAGGAAAAGCGATTATGGATGGTTACATAAAAAATCTTGACCAACCTGTTTGCGATTTTATACCAGAATTTTGTGAAGGCGAAGCTGCAAAAATGACCGTTGGCGACTTATCTAGTATGGCTTCAGGAACCAACTGGGACGAACGTTACTACTCTCCTTTTTCAATAACTACTCGTGCGTATTTTGACGACGATTTAACCAAGGTTATGACAGGTTTAAAAGTAGTTAGAGAACCTGGTACGTCATATAAGTATGCCAGTGGTGATACTCAAATGCTAGCTATTGCAATAGAACGTGCATCTGGAAAAAAATTATATGACTATCTAACCGAAAGTTTTTGGGAACCTTTAGGTAGCGAAAACCAAGCACTTTGGCAAGTAGATAGTGAAGACCACGATTTGGTTAAAGCCTATTGTTGTATAGCAAGTAATGCTAAGGACTTTGCAAGAATGGGTAAATTGTATAAAGACCATGGTAAATGGAATGGGAAGCAGTTATTGGATTCGGCATTTATAGCTAAATCTATTACACCTCGTTTTACTGAAAGCCCAGAGTATGGATATGGATGGTGGTTAAAAACAGTTGGCGATAAACACTTTTTTATGATGCGTGGTCATCTAGGACAATATGTTATTGTTGAACCAAATGACAATGTTATTATAGTTCGTTTAGGACACTCTAAAGGTCCTGGAGATGCTGTGGCATCTTTTACACCTGATATTTCAGCGTATATTGATGAAGCCTATAAAATGTTAGAACAATAAATTATGATTAGTAAACTAAATCTTGAAAACATTCTCTTTTTGGATATTGAAACTGTTCCAGAGACACCTCGTTTTTCAGATTTAGACGATACTAAGCAAGCTCTTTGGGAAGCAAAATCGAGATACCAAAGACAAGACGAATACACTGCTGAAGAATTTTATGATCGCGCAGGAATTTGGTCAGAGTTTGGTAAAATAGTTTGCATATCAGTAGGCTATTTTAAAATGCAAGGAGATGTTAGAACCTTTAGAGTAACCTCTTTTCATGGTGATGAGATCAAAATTTTAAAAGATTTTAAAAACTTATTGATCACTCATTTTAGTCAAAACAAGCATTTGCTTTGTGCTCATAACGGAAAAGAATTTGATTTTCCTTACATAGCAAGACGAATGATTATTCATAATATAGAATTACCTTATAAACTCAACCTTTTTGGGAAAAAACCTTGGGAAGTACCTCACCTAGACACTCTTGAACTTTGGAAATTTGGTGATTACAAAACCTATACTTCTTTAAAGCTTTTAACCAATGTTTTAGGTATTCCTTCGCCTAAGGATGATATTGATGGTAGTGAAGTTTACAGAGTGTATTATGAAGAAAATGATATTGACCGAATTGTCACTTATTGTGAAAAAGATACAATTGCAGTAGCACAAATATTACTTCGATTGCGTGGTGACGAACTGCTGCATGATAACGAGATTATTCACATTTAAAAAATTGTAAAAAATAAAAAAGTCCGAATTTTAAATTCGGACTTTTTTGTTGGTAGACTTATTTTACTCTTTAATAAATCGTTTTACAACAATTTTATCTTCAATAGTAAACCTAACTTGATAAACAGCTCCTTTTAAATTTGAAACGTCAATTTTATTGTTGACTACCTCTCCTTTAGCTACTGTTTGACCAATAGTATTGTAAATTTCATATGCAATATTGTTATGACTAGTTTGAATATTTAACACATTACTTTTTACTGGGTTAGGATACAATTTAATATCATCAAAAACATCTGCTATATCTTCTCCTTTTGAAGTCTCAGTTTTAGCACTTGTTGCTGTTGTTAAGTTAATAGCATCTATTGCTAAATCGGCTTGCCAAGTACTAGCTACAAATCTGTTAAAGCGTAATTGAATACTTTCACCAATATATGCAGATAAGTTTACCGTTTGTGATTGCCAAGAGTTACCTTGATTACCTGATTGACTCCATAGACTAGTCCAACTAGCTCCATTGTCATTACTAACTTCTAAGTCAATAGTTCCCATATCAGCAGCTCCATACATGTGATATTGAAAACTAAACGAAGCTGATACAACTGCACTTAAATCAAAACAAGGTGATGTGATAATTGCTCGTTTATTAGGGTAACCCGTATTTTGACCCGAAGCCTCAACATAGATATAGTAAGACCCTTGAGCAGCACTTGATGGTCCTGTACCACTAGATGGAGTTCCATTTGCATCAACTGTCCAATCTAAATCGTCAGAAGAAGATTGACTCCAAGCTCCAATTGTGTTTTCAAAACTTTCAGAATAAGGATAAGAGCTAATACCACTAACACAACCGTTACCTCCTGTGCTTCCACTTTCAGATAAACTAATATCATCAACAGCAACATCAGCTTGCCATGTTCCGCCTACAAAACGATTAAAACGTAATTGAACTGCTGAACCTACATAACTTGAAAGGTCTATACTAGCAGTTTGCCATGCATTTCCTTGGTTTCCTGATTGATTCCAAATACTACTCCAAGAATTTCCACTATCAGTACTAATTTCTAAATCAAGAGTTCCCATGTCAGCAGCTCCATACATATGATATTTAAAACTAAACGTAGCATCAGATAAACTACTTAAGTCAAAACAAGGTGAGTTTAATATTGCTCGTTGATTTGGATAATTTGGGCTAGAAGCCTCAACATACACATAGTAAGATCCTTGGAAAGCGCTTGAAGGTCCTGTATTGCTTGATGGTGTTCCATTTGCATCTACTGTCCAATCAACATCATCGCTAGTTGATTGTGTCCATGCACCTAAAGTATTTTCAAACCCTTCGGTATAAGGGAAAGACGAAATTCCTCCTGAACAGCCATCAGGTGCTTCGGTTACAGTAACAGTTCTAGTAACTTCTGCAGCGGCATTACCTGCAGCATCACTAACATTATACGTTACTACATAAGTACCAACAGAACTTGTATTTACCACATCTCCTCCAATAACAATATTTGCTGTAATATCGCCATCAACATTATCAGTAGCAGTAGCTCCTAACTCACTATATGTTGAACCCTCAACTAGATTAATTGCTGAAGCTCCATTAAGTGTTATAACAGGCGCAACTGTATCTGGTCCTGAACCTTGAATCACAACTGTATAATCTTCAACTTCACCATAGGTAAACGACTCACATGCAGTTGGAACTCCATTATATTTCATAGACACACGCATTCTTGTTGCGTTTTCTACTGCATTTGTTGGAATAGTAAATGTTCCAGAAACTGGTGTTGTTTGTGTTGGTGATTGTGTCCACACTTGCTCTCCTGCATCATTAAAATCTCCATCTCTATTGTAATCTATCCATACCGAATATGCTTCGTTATAGGTTGTTCCTGTCCAAGTTGGTGTTACAGTAATTGTATATTGACTTCCCTTAGTTAAGGTAGTTGAAATACTTGTAAAATCTGAATAGAACTGAGCTCCTGAGCTATTGTCAATTGTGTTTAGCTGTACTCTACTTATATATTCATCATTTACATTTGAGCTTGTAGATGAACAGTATGTAATCTGTACATCTTGAGTAGTAACATTAACTATATTACTTTGCGAAGACATATTTCCTGCTGCATCTAACGCAGTAACATAAAACGCATACGTTGTACTAGGACTTAACCCTGTTACTTGATAGCTTGTTGAAGGCGTAGATGCTATTAAGCTTCCATCTTGATAAACATTATACGCAGTTACACCTACATTATCTGTTGAAGCATTCCAGCTTAAATCTGTTGATGTATCTGTTGTATTTGATGCAGTCAAACTTGTAGGTGCTGTTGGTGCCTGAGTATCTGGTGGGCTTAAAGTAGTTACATTTGCTGTATTACTAGCACTAGATTGATTACCTGCTAAATCAAAAGCAACCACATAAAATGCATAGGATGTACTCGCTGTTAAACCTGTTACTTGATAGCTTGTACTAGTAACTGTAGCTATTACACTTCCGTCTTGATACACATCATACCCTGAAACACCTACATTATCAGTTGAAGCATTCCAACTTAAGTCTGTTGTAGTTTGAGTTGTATTGGACGCTGTTAAACTTGTTGGTGCAGTTGGTGCTTGGGTATCTGGTTGTACTAACGTTGTTACATTAGCTGTATTACTTTGTGAAGAGGTGTTACTTGCAGCATCAAATGCAGCTACATTAAAACTATACGATGTTTCTGGTGATAAGCCTACAGCTTGATATGTAGTTCCTGAAACTGTTGCAATATTAACTCCGTCTTGGTATACGTAATATCCAGCAACACCAACATTATCTGACGAAGCGCTCCAACTTAAATCTGTTGTGGTTTGTGTTGTATTAGACGCTACTAAATTTGTTGGAACTGTTGGTGCTTGTGTATCTGGTGGGTCTAAGGTAGTTACGTTAGCTGTATTACTATTATTCGATTCATTTCCTTCAGCATCAAAAGCAACCACATAAAACGCATAAGTTGTACTAGCCGTTAATCCTGTAACTTGGTAATTTGTACCAGTAACTGTTGCTATTACACTTCCATCTTGATAGACATCATAACCTGTAACTCCAACATTATCGGTTGAAGCATTCCAGCTTAAATCTGTTGTAGTTTGAGTTGTATTTGAAGCAGTAAGACTAGTTGGTGCACTAGGAGCTTCAACATCTGGTCCTGAACCTTGAATAATAACTGTGTAATCTTCAACTTCACCATAAGTAAACGACTCACATGCAGTTGGAACTCCATTATATTTCATAGACACACGCATTCTTGTTGCGTTTTCTACTGCACTTGTTGGAATAGTAAATGTTCCTGAAACTGGTGTTGTTTGGGTTGGTGATTGTGTCCACACTTGTTCTCCTGCATCATTAAAATCTCCATCTCTATTGTAATCTATCCATACCGAATATGCCTCATTATACACAGTTCCTGTCCATGTTGGTGTTACAGTAATTGTATATTGATTTCCCTTAATTAAGGTAGTTGATATACTAGTAAAATCTGAATAGAACTGAGCTCCTGAGCTATTGTCAATTGTGTTTAGCTGTACTCTACTTATATATTCATCATTTACATTTGAGCTTGTAGATGAACAGTAGTTTAATTGCACATCAGTAGTTGTGAAATTAATAATACTACTATAAGACGATGTAGCGTTATCAGGACAGACACTTCTTAGTCTTGCATCATACTGCGTTAATGTAGCTAAACCAGATAAGTTAGTAGATACTCCATTTACAGATAAGGTTGTCCATGTTGACGCTCCAGTTTCCCTATACTGAACATCGTAAGACGCTCCAGGAACTGCATCCCAGCTTAATGTTGCTGAGTTAGAGCCTATATTTGATGCTGATAACCCAGTTGGAACTGTTGCATTACAAACCACTTGTCCTGCAATTGTAAAATTGCTGTTTGAGATATCAAAAAATATATTATTTGAACCTCTAACCATAACTCTGTTTTGATTTCCTTGGTTATTAGGAACTATAATATCATGTGAACCATCGTTTGGAACACCAGATGCTAACGAAATTGGATAAGTGTCTCCGCCATCAGTGGATAAGAAAATATCAACATTAGCAGTATTAACTCCATTTCCGGTTGTACCTGCAACATCCCAAGTTACGGTTTGAGTTGTACCTGCGTTCCATGTAACATTAGTATTTGGTGAGTTAACCACAAATGGTCCTGCGTTACTGTTTACAGAAACAACCATGTCGTCACTATTATTAGTTCCTCCTCCTATTTGATTATCTCTAACGGTCAATCTAAAATTTAAAGTTCTTGCTACATTAGGTACCGCTTCCCATTGCCACGATGTATTACCTGCTTTTATGGTAGATAATCTTGGAAAGTATCTTTTATTGTCAGTTGTTGGGTTATATGATCTAAACGCAACTCCACTAGTTGCATTAACACTTGGATAAGTTGTAGATGCATTGTTTTCATCATATTGTTCCCAGCAATAGGTTAGTACATCTCCAGAATCAGCATCGGTTGCTGAACCTTCTAATACAAATGGAGTTCCTCTTGGAATAGTATAATTAGCTCCCGCATTTACAACCGGAACAGCATTACCTGTATTTGTATTTGTTTGGCAACTTGTAGATTTAATATAGTCTGTTACCTGCTCAATTGAAACTGCATGGAAATAAGGGTCACTATTTGATTGTACGTCTGTTGCACCTGTAATTCCTGCATAACCCATAATTGTTGAACCACTTCCTGGTTCCATTTGTGCATTTGTGCCTTCATTTCCATTGAAAGTCCAAGTGTGATTTGCCCCAAACTGATGCCCAATTTCATGAGCAACATAATCAATATCAAAAGGATCTCCTTCAGGATCAGTTCGCGATGTAAATGCACTACCTTTTTGACCATTTACACAAACACAACCTATACATCCTGCGTTTCCATTATTAGAAGCTCTTGCAAATAAGTGACCTATATCATAATTAGATTCTCCTATTACACTAGTAAGGGTAGACTGTAACTGACTGTTATAACTTCCATTACTATATGGATCAGTATTAGCGTTTGTATAGATTACGTCGTCATTATTGCCAATTAAAACCATATTAACATTAAAGTCGTTTTCAAAAACACCATTAACTCTAGTCATAGTTGCGTTTATTGCTGCCAATGCTGAAGCCTTTGTACCACCATGATATTGTGTGTACTCTCCAGTAGCAGAAACCGCAAGCCTATACGTTCGTAGTATACCATCATCGGCATTTCTCATAGCCATTTGAGGGTTTTGACCATTTAAACTAGAGTTCATTTGTGCTGTAACTTCACATTCAAAATCATCTGAAAAATCAATTTTATCTGCTCTTTTATAAACTGTATAATATGATAAATCGTCAGTTATAGCTTCAATAAATGTTGCATATTTATCAGCAGCTAATCTCATAGATTGAAAGCCTAAATGAGAAACACTAAATCGTATTGTTAAAGAAGGATCCTCAACACCTTTTCCTATATAAGATTTAATGTTAGGATACTTTGCAGCTAACTCTGGACTAAAGACAGGAGCTTCAAATATTTTAAAGCGTTCGAGTTGTCCTTCAGAATTAGGAAAAGATAAAACAACACTTGATGAATTTAATGAAGAAGACCTTAATGGTGCTCTTTTAAGCGCATGTTTTAAACTTTCAATGTCTAAAACATAGCTATTTGCTCTAGGCAAATTTGCTTTTGAAGGTTTGATCTTTTCACTATTATTAAGTGATTGTTTTTGCCATAAAGATTTGTTTTGAGCCATAGCAATGCTCATACTCATTGTAAAAATGAGCAAAAGTAATTTTACTTTCATCATTTAGGGATTTAAGGGTTATTGATAGCTTTTTTTATTAATTATTTGTTCAAAATAATATTAAAATTCAAAAAATTAACTGTTTTGTTGATAACTTCGTAATAAAAATTGATTTTTACGGTTTTTCCGTAATTCATCACAAGAAATGTCTTACATATTTCAATAAGCTATCTTAAACCTCAATATTTCATCTTAAAATTTGATTACATTTACACATGTCCAAATCAAAATTACTTTCGGTTAACGACTTGTCAATTTCATTTTCTTCAAATTCTGGAGAAAAAGACATAATTAAACACATTTCGTATACGCTTTATGAAAATGAAATTTTAGGAATTGTTGGAGAGTCTGGTTCTGGAAAATCAGTATCTTCTCTAGCTATTTTAGGACTTTTGCCTAATAAAATATCAAAAATAACTTCTGGTGAAATTGTATTTAACAATCTTGATTTAACAAAATTAAAACCAAAAGCTTTTGAACATATTAGAGGCAATGATATTGCTATGATTTTTCAAGAACCAATGAGTTCGTTAAATCCTTCTATGACATGTGGTAAGCAGGTTTCTGAAATTATTTTAAAACATACCACGCTTTCAAAAACTGAAGCTAAAGCAGAAACTTTATCTCTTTTTGAAAAAGTAAAACTGCCATTACCTGAACGTGTGTTTAGCGCATATCCTCATGAAATTTCTGGCGGACAAAAGCAACGTGTAATGATAGCCATGGCTATTGCATGTAAACCTAAAATACTTATAGCTGACGAACCTACAACAGCTCTAGATGTTACTGTTCAAAAAGAAATTATTAAACTCTTAAAAGAGCTTCAAAAAAACGAAGGCATGAGCATTATTTTTATTTCTCATGATCTCGCTTTGGTCTCAGAAATTTCGAACAGAATTGTTGTTATGTACAAGGGCGAAATTGTTGAGCAAGGTGATGTTAATACAGTCTTTAAAACACCTGAACACATTTACACAAAAGCATTAATAAATTCAAAACCTTCATTGGATGTTAGACTGAAAACCCTACCAACCATTAGCGATTTTATTAATAAAACTACTGATTATACAGTTGTATCTACTGAAGAAAGACAAATAACTCATAAGACTATTTATTCAAAACCTCCATTGCTTGAAATAGTTAATTTGGAAAAAGAGTATTTCTCAAAATCTGGATGGTTTTCTAAGCCTACAGTTTTTAAAGCGGTTAATAATGTAAGTTTTAAATTGTACAGTGGAGAAACTTTGGGGCTTGTTGGAGAATCTGGTTGTGGTAAGTCAACATTAGCAAATGCCATTTTATTATTAGACAAAGCATCAGCTGGTAAAATCCTATACAATGGAGTTGACATTAATACCTTATCAAAATCTAAAATCAGAGCTCTTAGAAAAGACATCCAAATTATTTTTCAAGACCCTTATGCTTCGTTAAATCCTAGACTACCTATTGGTAAAGCCATAATGGAACCTATGAAAGTGCATCGTATAGGAACTTCAAATAATGAAAGGAAAGAGAAAGTAATGGACTTGCTAGAAAGGGTTGGTTTAGATAATGATTCTTTTTACAAGTATCCACATGAGTTTTCTGGTGGGCAACGTCAACGAGTAGGTATTGCAAGAGCTATAGCATTACAACCAAAGTTAATTATCTGTGACGAATCGGTTTCGGCTTTAGATATTTCGGTTCAAGCACAGGTATTGAATCTTTTAAACGAGTTGAAAGAAAACTTCAACTTTACATATATTTTCATTTCGCACGACTTATCTGTAGTGAAATATATGTCAGACCAATTAGTGGTTATGAATAAAGGTGAAATAGAAGAAATGAATGATGCTGATGAAATTTACAACTCTCCTCAGAAAGAGTACACAAAAAAATTAATTCATGCCATCCCAAAAGGGTTATAGCATGAATATTTTTTTGGTTAACGCTAAGATGTTTCTCATTAATCTTAACGTGCTTTGAAAGGTTGAAAAAATCTTGCTTTCAAAAAAAGTAGGTCTTGGTAGATTTGGGGCTACATTTTTCATAAGTAGAAATTTATGATAGATTTGGGGAAAATCATAAATTAAGTTTATGACAGATTTGGTTAATTATTTAGTTTCGATTTGGTTTTGCTAATATGAAATAAACTTTTGAATAAATCGGCTTAAATACATAAAAAATCGATAAAAAGCATAAATTTTTAACATTTAAGCGATTGTCTGAAGATTTTTCTTACAAATATAGGTTGTAAAAAAATAAAGCCACTTAAAAAAGTGGCTCAATTTATTATAATTTATATTGAATTTTAAACGTCCATTTCAGGAATATCTCCTTCAACAATTAAACGACCTTCGGTTGCATTTTTAATAGCTTCAACCGAAACACCTGGAGCTCTTTCTAAAAGTTTAAAACCGTCATCAGTTACTTCCAAAACAGCCATATTGGTCACAATCTTTTTTACACATCCCACTCCTGTTAGTGGTAATGAACATTTTTTTAGAAGTTTAGATTCACCTACTTTATTAGTATGCATCATTGCTACAATAATATTTTCGGCACTTGCAACAAGATCCATTGCGCCTCCCATACCTTTTACCATACGTCCAGGAATTTTCCAATTGGCTATATCTCCATTCTCAGCAACTTCCATAGCACCAAGTATTGTTAAATGAACGTGCTTACCTCTAATCATTGAAAAACTAGTAGCAGAGTCAAAAAAACTAGCTCCTGGTAGTGTGGTGATAGTTTGCTTTCCAGCGTTTATAATATCAGCATCTTCATCGCCTTCAAAAGGAAAAGGACCCATACCTAAAACACCATTTTCACTTTGAAATTCAACCTCAATATCATCTCTTACATAATTGGCAACTAAAGTTGGTATTCCAATACCAAGGTTTACATAGTAACCATCTTGCACCTCTTTTGCTATGCGTTTTGCAATTCCGTTTTTGTCTAACATAATTAATCTCTTTGTCTTACTGTGCGTTGCTCAATTCGTTTTTCATAGTCTTTTCCTTGGAAAATGCGCTGTACAAAAATTCCAGGGATATGTATTTGGTTTGGATCCAATTCTCCAATAGGTACTAGCTCTTCAACCTCAGCCACAGTTATTTTGGCTGCACCACACATTACTGGGTTAAAGTTTCTTGCTGTACCTTTAAAAATTAAGTTACCAGCCTCATCACCTTTCCAAGCTTTTACAAAAGCAAAATCGGCTTCAAAGGCTTGTTCTAGCACATACATTTTTCCATTAAACTCTCTTGTTTCCTTGCCTTCTGCAACTTCGGTTCCATAACCTGCAGGAGTGTAAAATGCAGGAAAACCAGATTGAGCAGCTCTACAACGTTCAGCTAAAGTGCCTTGAGGAATAAGCTCAACTTCGAGTTCTCCAGTTAGCATTTGGCGTTCAAACTCATCGTTTTCTCCTACATAAGAAGACACCATTTTTTTTATTTGATGTTTTTGAAGTAATAATCCCAATCCAAAATCGTCAACACCTGCATTGTTAGAAATACAAGTCACACCTTTTACATTGCGTTTAACCAATTCAGAAATACTGTTTTCAGGAATACCACAAAGCCCAAAACCACCAAGCATAAATGTCATATTATCAGAAACACCTTTGAGTGCTTCTGTGACATCTGCAACTTTTTTATTTATCATTTTTAAGAATATTTTCTACCGAAAAATACAAAATAAAAAAGCCATTCTAAAATGAATGGCTTTTGATTTTTTTAAAAGTTTATGACTCCATCTAAATCCTCATCAATGGACTGACTTGCACCTTCATCGGGTTGATAATTGTCACAATCAACTTGTATGGATAACTCATTAGGTTTTTCAAAATTACCTTTAGAAATTCCTAGCTCAGGATTTTCATAACAACTCTTCATATACAATCCCCAAATTGGCAATGCCATAGACGCTCCTTGACCATAGGTAATGGTTCTAAAGTGAGCTGCTCTATCTTCGGCACCAACCCAAACACCTGTTACTAAATTTGGGACCATTCCCATAAACCAACCATCACTTTGGTTTTGTGTAGTTCCTGTTTTTCCAGCAATTGGGTTATCAAATCCATAAGGATAACCTGTGATTATTTCTTTATATACTTGAGTATTTCCTGCCCAAGTATGTCTTAATCTAGTACCCGAACCACCTTGGGTAACTCCTTCCATAAGATTAACAGTTACATAGGCTACTTCTTCACTTAAAACGTCTTTAGACTCTGGAGTAAACTGAAATAATACTGTGCCATTTTTATCTTCTATTCTGGTCACCAAAACAGGCTTGTTATAAACTCCTTTATTTGCAAAGGTTGAGTATGCTGCAACCATTTCATAAACACTTAAATCTGGTGTTCCTAATGCAATTGCAGGTACTGGTAAAATCTCTTCTTCAACGCCTAAGTTTTTTGCCATATCAATAACTGGTTGCGGACCAACTTTATCCATTAGTCTTGCAGTAATAGTATTTGTAGAATTGGCTAAAGCGTTCTTTAATGTTTTAAAACCTCCATATTTTCCATCAGAATTTTTAGCAGTCCAAGGCTCTGGATTTCCATACTTATTTGCTTCAATTGTAATTTGGGTATTTGGAAGCGTGTCACAAGGTGAAAGGTGCAATTGGTCAATTGCTGTAGCATATACAAAAGGCTTAAAAGTTGAACCTACTTGACGCTTTCCTTGTTTTACATGGTCATACTGAAAGTGTTTATAATTAACTCCTCCAACCCATGCTTTTACATGTCCTGTTTGAGGATCCATAGACATCATACCTGTATGCAAAAATGATTTGTAGTAACGCATAGAGTCTATTGGTTTCATGATGGTATCAATTTCTCCTTTCCATGAAAACACTTCCATTTGGGTAGGTTTATCAAAAGACTCGATAATTTCTTTATCAGATTTTTTCAAATCATACTTCATGTGTCTCCATCGTTCTGACTGACGCATACTACGTTTCATTAAAGCATCAATCTCATCCAAATCTAATTCTAAAAAAGGAGCTGTTGGGTTTCTATCTGGTGTGTTTTGATGGTCAAATTCAGCTTGCAGCCTTGGCATGTGCTTTTGCACAGCGTCTTCGGCATACTGTTGCATTCTAGAATCTATTGTGGTATAAATTTTTAATCCGTCGTTGTATAAACTCCACTTTTCACCGTCTGGTTTTGGATTATCTTTAATCCACTGCTTCATAAAATCCCTTAAGTATTCTCTAAAGTAAGTCGCTATTCCTGCATTGTGGGTTTCTGGAGTGTAATCTAAATCTAATTCTGTTTTTTGTAATGAGTCCTTTACTGTTTCATCAATAAACTCATATTTATTCATTTGAGCTAAGACTACATTACGTCTATTTTTAACTCCAACAGGATTTCGCCTAGGATTGTACAATGATGAGTTTTTGAACATTCCTACCAACATTGCAGACTCTTTAAGGTTTAAGTCTTGTGGCTCTTTTCCAAAATAAATTCTTGATGCACTTCTTATACCATCAGCATTATTACCAAAATCATAAATATTGAAGTATTGAGCGATGATTTCTTCTTTAGTATATTGACGTTCTAATCTTGTAGCAATTATCCATTCTTTAGCTTTTTGCAATACACGCTCTATAATGTTTTTTGAACCTTCTCCATGAAATAACTGTTTCGCTAATTGCTGCGAAATTGTACTTGCTCCTCCTCCACTTCCAAGTTTTATTGCAGCTCTTAATGTTCCTCTAGCATCAATTCCTGAATGGTCATAAAAACGCGCATCTTCGGTTGCAATTAAAGCATCAACCAAGTTTTTTGGTAGCTCGCTATAATCAACAGGTGTACGGTTGTCGTCAAAATAGAATTTACCTAGGGTTTTTCCGTCAGAAGAAATAATTTCGGTTGCTAAATTTGTTTTAGGGTTTTCTAAAACCGTATGATCAGGCATTTCACCAAAAACGCCCCAAGATGCTAATAGAAATATTAAACCTATTGAAAGGATTCCTCCTAAAAATACGATCCAAAACCAACGTATATACTTTGAGAAATCGTTCGTTTCTTGCTTTTTTGAAGCTGCTTTTTTAGCCATAATCAATTAGTATTTGAATGTTCTATTCTAAATCCTACTTCAGTAATTCCCTCTAGATTTTCTACTCCATCAACTTTACCGTTTTCTCTCATTGCTTGCTGAATTTTAACCGTATATTCTCCTACTTCATTAAATACAAATGGTTTTTCATAACCTTTATACCAAAGTTTATTTTCTTTAACATCGGTAAATCCTTTTCCTAAAAAAGTGCCATCTGGAGCAGTCATATCATACTCTAGAGTATCTTTTTGAACCTTACCGTTTGGGTAGTTCATTTCAACAATAAGAAATAAATTACTGTACTTATAACTATTGTTGTTTCTTAAATTAAGAAATAAATTATAAGTATTGGTTGAATCTGGAGGTGTTACATTAAACGAAACTAATGAGTCTTTATTCCATTGGTTAGGTACAGTTTGGTACTCATCAAAAACAAGGTTAGAATCGCATGAGTAACAAAGGATACTCATTATAAGTGCAATACAACTATTTTTTAGCATTATTTCGAGACTTGTTATTTCGTTTTTGTTTCCCTCTATTATTTCTACGTTTCTTTTTGCGTTTTGGACTATCAAAGCGTGTTAAACTATCTTGACCAACAACGTTTTCAAAAGCAACTTTAGTATCTTCAAGTAGTTCAACCGCATATTCTTCAAGGCTTGCAACCTTTTGCTTTTTCTTATTTTTTTCTATGATTTCATTAGCTTGGTCAGTAGTGAGCTTATGCCAATTCATCCATTCGCCTTCATAGGCATACCACATATGACCTTTAAAAATATCAGTTTTTTGACAAACCGCTGTTCCTTTTTCTGTATGAAGTTTAATTTCAGTTTTAGGAAATTGTTTAAGCGCTTCTAGATAAGCGTCTAATTCATAGTTTAAGCAGCATTTTAACTTTCCGCATTGTCCTGCTAATTTTAATGGATTAAGCGACAACTGTTGGTAACGTGCTGCTGAAGTACTTACAGACCTAAAATCTGTCAACCAAGTTGAGCAGCATAATTCTCTACCACAAGAGCCAATACCACCAAGTCTTGCAGCTTCTTGACGAAAACCTACTTGCTTCATCTCAATACGTGTTCTAAACTCTTTAGCAAATACTTTTATAAGTTCTCTAAAGTCTACACGCTCTTCAGCAGTATAGTAAAACGTAGCTTTACTGGCATCTCCTTGATATTCAATATCAGAGATTTTCATTTTTAGCTTTAAGTCAATCGCAAACTGTCTTGCTTTAACTTTCATAGCTTCTTCTTTATCTCTTGCAGAAGACCAAACATCAATATCTTTTTGGTTGGCTTTGCGGTAAATTTTTAAGACTTCTTCTTCGTCATTAATGTCAACCTTTTTTCGCTTCATTTGAATTCTTACCAATTCTCCTGTAAGCGTTACCATACCTATATCATGTCCTGACTTAGCTTGAGTAGCAACTATGTCTCCAATACTTAATGTTAAGTTCTCAGTGTTTTTATAATATTGCTTTCTTCCATTTTTAAACCTAACCTCAACACCAATAAAAGGTTCTTCTCCATTAGGTAAAGACATATTCGCCAACCAATCAAAAACAGTTAGTTTATTGCAGCTATCTGTTCCGCATGTTCCATTATTCTTACATCCTTTTGGTTGACCATCTTTACCAGTTGAGCAACTGTTACAAGCCATATTTTTGATATATATATTGATTCTGAAAAACACGTTCTTCAGAAGGAAATTAAAAAATCGTTTAAGTTGTAAATATAAGATTATTATATCGACTTAAAAAGCACTATTTAACCGAGTTTTAATTAAACTCAATTTCATAGTTAAGTCTATTAGACAGTGACTTAAGTTGTTTTTTAGACCTAAAAATATTTGAAAACAGTGTTTGACTCCAGTTTATTTGTTTGGAAAACTCATTAAAACTTACTTCTCTCCAATTAAAGCCTTCTTTCCAAAACTTTTGAGGCGAAATGTAGCAAAATGTATAGTCAAACACAAAGCTAGATTGATTTTCAGAATTTAAACCCGTTAGTGTATTAGGTGCTAATAGAGTTATGTTATTTGTTTTACAAACCTCTTTTATGCTAGCTATTACCTCAGGATAGTCCTGAGTTAATGACGAAATGTCAAAATCATTATACTCTGTATTTCCTATTTTTTGAATAGGTCGTATTTGAAGAATATCAAAACTATTTGGATTAAAGTGATTGAAAAACTCTTTTAGCTCGTAAAAATTGTCTTTATTGAATGTATAATTAATTCGAACCTTAAAATTATATTTAGTTTTCAACTTAGCAAAAGCCTTAAATGCATTGTGAAACTTTTCATAGCTGGCTTTTTTCATAAAGCCTTCATAGGTTTCTTTAGTGACTCCATGCAATGAAATAGTAAACTCATTTAAGCCTGCTTTAACAAGTTCTTCAATCTTTTCTTCGGTCAATAAATTCGCATTTGTAGTTAACGAAATATAAGGTACATTATATTGTTTACCCAATGCTACAATTTTTGGTAAATCCTTAAAAAGTGTTGGTTCGGTTCCACAACCTATTTGAAGTTTTAAAGCTCTATTAAAAATTGTGTCTGCGACAAGCTTTAAGTCTTCTTCCTTAAATTGGCCTTTAAGAGTTTTTACATAGTCGGCATCTGTAAAATAGCACATTTTACAACGTAAATTACATGCCATTACAGGGTCTAAATTGACAGCCAAATAACGTTTGTTAAGCTTATGCAACAAATAGATCCAAAAAAATTTTATTCTATGATCTTCAATTTTTCTGTTAAGTTGTAAAAGCCTATACGTATTCATTTATACTTTTTTGCCTATAGTCTCAAAAATATTGCGCAAATCTTTTTTAAACGGTAAATGGTCTGCTCTTCCTTTTTTGAAAATATCATTGCTATTGCCTTGTCCTTTACGTAATGCTTTTTGTTCTTCATGTGGTAAACGGTTTATTTCCATACATGTTGTAGAGCAGCAGTTTTCCATTTTTTCTTTACAAGCATCACATTGAATAAATAGTAAATGACAAGCTTCATTAGCACAGTTAGTGTGCATATCAGCAGGTTCACCACACTGATGGCATTGCGCTATAACATCATCACTTATACGTTCTGAACGTCTTTGATCAAACACAAAATTTTTACCAATAAACTTATTTTCAAGCCCTTTTTCTTCAACTTGTCTTACATAATTTATAATACCGCCTTCTAACTGATAGACTTGCTTAAAGCCTTTATGTTTGTAATATGCACTAGCTTTTTCACATCTAATTCCACCAGTACAATACATCACTAGCTTTTTATCTTCCTTGTGCTCTCTTAAATCTTCTTCTATTAGGTCTAAAGATTCTCTAAAGGTATCCACATCTGGAGTAATGGCATTTTTAAAATGTCCTATTTCACTTTCGTAGTGGTTACGCATGTCTACCAAAACAGTATTAGGGTCTTCAATAAGCTCGTTAAACTTTTCAGCTTCAACATGAACTCCTTTATCAGTAACATCAAAAGTATTGTCGTTTAATCCATCAGCTACAATTTTGTCGCGCACTTTTACCTTCAGCTTTAAAAACGCATAATTATCGTGTTCAATTGCAATGTTTAAACGCACGTTTTCAAGAAAAGTGATGGTATCTAAATGCGTTTTAAAAGCATCAAAATTATCTGCAGGAACAGAAAGTTGTGCGTTAATACCTTCGTGTGCAACATAAATTCTTCCCAAGACGTCAAGATCGTCCCAAGCTAAAAACATGTGATTTCTAAAAAGTTGAGTGTTGCCAATTTTGGCATATTTGTAGAAAGAGATCGTTAAGCGTTCTTTTCCCGCTTTTTCAATAAGTTCTGCTCTTTCTTTAGCACTTAAGTTATTGTACAGTTGCATGCTATACTATTTTTTTAAGGTTAAAGATTAATTTTAGGCAAAGGTACTATTTTTTAAGGATTAGCCTTATTAAAATGCAAAAAGCACTTTATGGTTTTCATAAAGTGCTTTTAGTAGACTAACTCGTTATTAATATTTTTTCATTTAAAAATCCAAAATATAACACGAGTTAACCTCCATCGGCTTTACAGTTGCTATTTATATGTATAGCAACTGAAACACCTAATGCATTGTTTACAATTGTTTTTTTAAAGAATTTCATAGCAAGATTTCCCTTAATTATTAAGTAGATGCAAAAAGTGTAAAAAGGTTGCGTCGTATGATTGAAAAAAATCAAAAGTTATCGTATTTTAGCATGATTAATTTAAGAAAAACACTGTGTAGATGAGTACTGAAAAAGACGCTAAATTAAAAGCACTTAAGCTTACTTTAGATAAACTAGATAAAGCCTATGGAAAAGGGACTGTAATGAAAATGAGTGACCAAGCTGTTGCGGATGTTGATTCTATCCCTTCTGGTTCATTAGGGCTTGACATTGCATTAGGAGTTGGTGGTTATCCAAGAGGTAGAATTATTGAAATTTATGGTCCGGAATCTTCTGGTAAAACAACCTTAACGTTACATGCTATTGCTGAAGCTCAAAAATCTGGAGGTATTGCTGCTTTTATTGATGCTGAGCATGCTTTTGATAGATTTTACGCTGAAAAATTAGGTGTTGACTTAGAAAATCTAATCATTTCTCAACCAGACAATGGTGAACAAGCACTTGAAATTGCCGACAACTTAGTGCGTTCTGGAGCTATTGATATTATAGTAATTGATTCTGTTGCTGCTCTTACACCTAAAAGTGAAATTGAAGGTGAAATGGGTGACTCTAAAATGGGACTACACGCACGATTAATGTCTCAAGCACTTAGAAAACTCACAGGCTCTATCAGTAAGACTAATTGTACAATGATTTTCATTAACCAATTACGTGAAAAAATTGGTGTTATGTTTGGAAACCCTGAAACTACAACTGGTGGTAACGCTTTAAAATTCTATGCCTCAGTTAGATTAGACATTAGACGCTCTACTCAAATTAAAGAATCTGACGGAAATGTTTCTGGTAATAAAACACGAGTTAAAGTGGTTAAAAATAAAGTAGCTCCACCGTTTAAAACTGCTGAATTTGATATTATGTATGGAGAAGGAGTTTCAAAAGTTGGTGAAATCTTGGATATTGCTGTTGAACATGAAATTATAAAGAAAAGCGGTTCGTGGTTTAGTTATGATGACACCAAACTAGGTCAAGGTAGAGATGCTGTAAAAAACCTAATTAAAGACAATCCTGAACTTATGGATGAACTCGAAGAGAAAGTTAGGAATACTATTAAAGAAGCTAATTAAAACTTAAAAATCCCTTAAAACGGGATTTTTTTTATTTTTTAACGCAACCTTTTTACACTTTATGTATCTACCTTTTGAAAAAGGTATTACCCAAAACCAAATTTAACTATGAAAAAAATATTATTTCTATTTGTTTTTATCCTATCACTAACGTCATGTTCGTTAGAAGATGATGCTCCCTCATTTTACTATGAGATATTACCTGTAGAGAGTGTGGATATGCCAGAAGAATTTGTATTAGGTGAAACTTACACAATATATGTAAGCTACTACAAACCATCAGGCTGTTATGTGTTTAATGACTTTTATTACGATAGTGAGTTAAACCAACGAACTATTGCTGTCATAAACACAGTATACCCAGAGCAAAGCTGTACCCAATCAGCTACTTTAGAGGAAGTATCCTTTAACTTTATGGTAAACAGCAATGGTAATTATGTGTTTAGATTTTGGCAAGGTGAAGACGAAAATGGTAACGATTTGTACTACATAGTAGAAATTCCTGTTGTTGAGTAATTAATTTGGACTAACTAATACCTTTATAATGTGAGTTTAGAGCAACTCATAGAACATTGTAAAAAAAATGATACTAAAGCTCAAAGTCAACTATATAAGCTCTATTCGAGCAAACTATTTTCGCTTTGTCTTAAGTACTCAAGAAATTATGTAGAGGCAGAAGACAATCTGCAAGATGCTTTTGTGACTATTTTCAACAAAATATCACAATATAAAAGTAAAGGTTCTTTAGAAGGCTGGATGAAACGAATAACTATTAACACTGCGTTACAAAGGTATAGAAGTGTTGGTGTTTTTGATATTGTTAATGAAGAGCAAATTGAAGATGTTAGTGTAGAAATTGATGAAGACGCAGTAACTATTGACTTTTTACTAAGCATTATTCAAGAGTTACCAGATCGTTATAGGTTAGTATTTAACCTTTATGCTCTAGACGGTTATTCGCATAAAGAAATAGCAGAGATGCTAAACATATCAACAGGAACCTCAAAATCTAATCTTGCCAGAGCACGATTGATTTTAAAAGAAAAGATTGAACAATACAAGGCGAGCATAAACTCGCAAACATTATAATGAGTGAAAAAAAGAACATAGACAGACTTTTTCAGGAGAAGCTCAAAAACTTTGAAGCCACTCCTAATGATGCTGTATGGGAAAACATTCAGGCTAACTTAAATAATAAAAAACGTAAACGCAGAGTTATTCCTATTTGGTGGAAAGTTGCAGGTGTTGCAGCATTTTTAGTGCTGTTATTTACTGTAGGTAATAGTATCTTGTCAGATTCTAGCACTACAAACACACCTTCTGAAATTGTAGATACTGAAACTCCTAATGGAGCTTCAAACAACGAAGATTCTAACAAAGACAATAGTAATTTTGAAAACAACAGCACCTCAATAAGTAATACCTCTGAAGTTGCAAATGAAAACACCAGTACTTTTGAAGAAGATAAAAATAAAACATCAAAAGTTATAAGTGATAACTCATCAAATTCAACATCTAAAGTAGCAAGCTCCAACACTACCAAAGACATCAATTATAAAACTCAAGAAAATCAAAAGCATTTTTCTAAAAATCAAAACAACCCAACTACCAATCCAAATAAAGCAACTACAGTTGCCCAAAATGATACTAAATCATCAAATAGCAATCAAAAGCCTGAAAGCCATTTGAAAAACAAAGAAGACTTAGATAATCTTATAAAAGGAGCTAAAGATTCTGAAACGACTGTTGCTCAATCATCAACTAAGGACAATAATAGTGATACAGCAGAGGACAATGATCCTAAAACTAATGCTATAGATGAAGAAAACGAAAATACAGAAGACAAAACTATAGAAGACGCTATTGCTGAAGCTAATAATACAAATGAAGAAGAAAAAGAAGAATCGAAACTAAGCAGGTGGAACATTTCTCCAAATGTGGCGCCTGTTTATTTCAATTCACTAGGTAAAGGTTCAGCTATTGACGAGCAGTTTGTGGACAACTCAAAAACTGGTGAAATCAGCATGAGTTATGGTATTAACGGTAGCTATGCGTTTAACGATAAACTAAAAGTAAGAGTTGGTGTAAATAAAGTAGATTTAGGTTATGGCACAAACAATGTTATTGCCTACCAAAACATTGACTCTATGAGTGCTAGGTTAAGCAATGTAAAACTTAACAACAGTGCCTCTAACAATACACTAATAAGCGCTCAAAGTTTAAACAATGTTCACTCACCAGAACTTATAAAAGCTCAAGCAAATAGTTCCATCGATCAGCAATTTGGGTTTATAGAAGTTCCTATTGAACTGGAGTATACATTGTTAAATAAAAAGGTAGGAATTAATGTTATTGGTGGTTTCAGTACGTTGTTTGTAAACAAAAATGAAATTTATGCTGTTAATGAAAATGGTAGAACTCTTATAGGTGAAGCTACTAATATAAAAGACATGAGTTATAGTGCCAATTTTGGATTAGGAATGAACTATAACTTATCAGAAAAAGTAAAAATAAATCTTGAACCTATGTTCAAGTACCAAATAAATACGTTCTCTAACAGTTCAGGCGATTTTCAACCTTACTTTATTGGCGTATATACAGGTTTAAGTTATAAGTTTTAGGTTTTTTTAGTTGGTTAGATTAGTTATTGCAAACTCGCAATGATGACTAAAAGCTGCTCTGTGCCAAGGGCAGCTTTTTAGGTTTTATGATACTTTGATAACTGATTTAAAATAATGCTATGTGCTTTAGAATTCAATGGTTTTGTTGCGTCAACTTTAAGTCCATTAGTGATTAAAAACTTATGTACTTTAACTCTCATTTTTCCTGGTCCTCCACTAAAAAAAGTATAAGAAAAACGTTTTTTATTATCAGCAAAAGTTAAAGGTACAATTGGTATTTGATGGTTAATAGCCATTCTAAAAGCGCCATCTTTAAATTCGTCTAAAACAATACTTTCATCAGGAACACCACCTTCAGGAAAAATACAAATACTCATACCTTGTTTGAGTCTTCGTTGCGCTCTTAAAAAAACTGCTTTTCGGCTTTTTTCACTACTTCTGTCTACTAATATACTTGTACGTTTATAGAAAAATCCAAACAAAGGTATTTTAGCTAATTCAGCTTTTCCAACAAACACAAATGGATTTTTAACAGCCACTAGCATTAGCATAATGTCTGTCATAGAGGTATGGTTAGCAATAAACATATAGCTTTTTCCTTTTTCAGGTGTTTGCTCTCTTTCAATTTTGTAATTGAAACCCATCCCAATTAAAATAAACTTAGCCCAAATGCGTGCTAACTTGAAAAAAAATGGATACCAAGACTCTTTTAAGATAGAAATTAAAAGTACAGGGAAGAGCACAATTATAGGTAGTGCTACTAAAATGTAGAACCAAATCCTGTAAAAAACCCAAAAAATGTACTTGAAAATTTTCATAAGCCTCAAAACTACTCAAATTAATTCAACAATTCTACTAAAAAAATTACCTTTGCTGACGATATAATCAAGTTTAATTTAATGAGATTCTCCCTTAAGAGGGAAGTTGATATGGCAAGAATTTTAACAGGAATACAAAGTACAGGAACTCCACATTTAGGTAATATTTTAGGTGCAATTATACCTGCAATAGAAATGGCAAACGATCAAAAAAACGAATCGTTTTTATTTATTGCCAATTTGCATACACTTACACAAATAAAAGATGCTGAGGAGTTACGACACAATACCTACTCTGTTGCAGCAACCTGGTTAGCCTTTGGGTTAGATGTTGAAAAAACTGTGTTTTACAGACAAAGCGACGTACCGCAAGTAACCGAACTTGCTTGGTATTTA
This sequence comes from Meridianimaribacter flavus, assembly GCF_004366715.1. Taxonomy (GTDB): domain Bacteria; phylum Bacteroidota; class Bacteroidia; order Flavobacteriales; family Flavobacteriaceae; genus Gaetbulibacter_B; species Gaetbulibacter_B jejuensis. Next base: position 239,213 of record NZ_SOQZ01000001.1, on the reverse strand, counting down.
GATTGCTTTTTTCCTTATCAACGTTTAAAATTAGCGCATGGTTTTAAAGACAAAGCTGATAGGCTAGACGATGTAAATGCTGGTTTGTTTATGTACCCAATGCTTATGGCTGCTGATATTTTATTATACGATGCCAATATTGTTCCTGTTGGAAAAGACCAACTACAACACCTTGAAATGACACGTGATGTAGCGACTCGTTTTCATACTAAAATGGGTGAAACTTTTGTTTTACCAGAGGCTAAAGTTCAAGAAAGCACCAAACTCATTCCTGGAACCGATGGTGAAAAAATGAGTAAGAGTAGAGGTAATTTTATTAATATCTTTTTAGCTGATAAAAAGCTGCGTAAACAAATTATGTCTATTGAAACGGATAGTACACCTCTTGAAGAGCCAAAAGACTGGAAAACTTGTAATTGTTTTGCGATTTATAGTTTACTAGCTACAGAAAGTCAAATAGAAACCATGAAAGCCAATTATGAAAAAGGTGGTTATGGTTATGGACATGCTAAACAGGCTTTGTTTGAATTAATTATTGAAAAATTTGCGAAACAACGTGAGCAATACAACTACTATATGAATAACCTTAGCGAAATTGATAAAGCACTTGCTTTAGGTGCTGAGAAAGCAAAAGTGGTTGCTGACGATGTTTTAAAAAGAGTTAGAGAAAAAGCTGGTTATTAAATAACCTCAAACAGCTTTCCTGGTAAAGGTCTTATCACGCCTTTTAGCTCCATATTTAGCAACGTACTGCTTACTTTAAAAATAGGCAAATTACAGTTAATGGCTATGACATCTAGTTGTTGCTTTTCGTTTTCTTTTAGGTAATTATATATTGCTTTTTCTGTAGTATCTAGTTCAACAAACAATTGCTTTTGTACTACTGGCTTTTTTTCGCCTTCTAACTGCCAATTTAATATATATGGAATATCTAATGGTGTAGTTAATGCATGTGCCTTTTGATATTTAATCAAATTATTGCAACCTACACTTTGCAAATCGGTAGTTCTTCCAGGAACAGCAAATACATCTCTGTTATATGAGCTTGCAATATCAGCAGTGACCAAGCTACCTCCTTTTTCTGCAGATTCAATAACTACAGTAGCTTCACTAAGTCCTGCAATAATCCTGTTGCGTTTTAAAAAATTGGTTCTGTCAAAAACGTCAGTACTCCAAAAATCAGTAAAAAACCCTCCATGCTTCTCAACATCAACCATATATTTTTTATGGGTTTTAGGATAAATTTGATTTAAACCATGAGCTAAGCAACCTATGGTTTGCAAATTATGTTGTAATGCTGCTTTTTGGGCAGTAATATCTGTTCCATAAGCAAACCCTGAAACGATTACAGGATTAAAAACAGCTAATTCTTCAACCAACTTTTCGCAAAAGGCTATACCATATGTAGTAATTTTTCTTGCTCCAACAATGCTAATAATGCGTTTTTCTTTAAGGTTGATATTTCCAGACTGAAACAACACAATTGGTCCATCAATACAATGTTTTAACCGTTCTGGATAATCGTTATCCATAAAATATAAGCAAGCAATATTGTTGTCTTCAATAAATTTAATTTCATTTTCAGCAGCTACAATATGCGATGAATTAAACAAATCGCTAATTGTAGCACTACCAATACCATCTATTTTTAAAAGGTTTTGCTTCTTTTCTTTTAAAACAGCTTCAGCAGAACCACAACTTTTTATAAGCTTCTTAGCGGTAATATCACCAATATTTGGTACGTGTTGTAACGCCAATGTATAAATTAATTGTTCGGTATTCATAACTATCACGCTGGTTTTGAACCTACAATAAACTAAATTTTAAAGTGTTAATAAATAGTTAAGCCGAATTTTTATTCGCATACAAAAATTTTTAACTTTGTTTTTATGCAATTGGAAACCTACATAAGTGATTTGTTATACAGATATGATTGTGTAACTATACCAGAGTTTGGAGCGTTTTTAACCAAAAGCGTTTCTGCAAAAGTACATGAGTCTACTAACTCATTCTATCCTCCAAAAAAAGTGTTGTCTTTTAACGAGCAACTACAACATAATGATGGTTTATTATCATCTTATATTGCTGAGGTAGAAAAAATTCCTTATGAAATTGCTTCTCAAAAACTAAACAAGCACGTTAAATCTATTAAATCGTATTTGGTTCAAGGTGAAACCTTAACCTTTGATAATATTGGTGAATTGGTTTTAAATGCTGAAGGAAAAATTGTTTTTGACCCTTCTTATCACATCAATTACTTAACTGATGCTTTTGGTTTATCTCAATTTGTATCAAATCAAGTTAGTCGAGAAGTTTACAAAGAAGAAGTTGAAACTATTGAGAACGTCATTCCAATTACTGTAACTCCTGAAAAACGCAAATCTAGACCCTATTTAAAATATGCTGCCATTGCTGTTCTATTTTTAGGTCTTGGTGGTTTTGTAGCTTCTAACTATTACATTAATGAAATAGAATCTCAAAATCAATTAGCACAAGAAGAAGCTAACACCCAACTAGACAACAAAGTACAAGAGGCTACGTTTGTAATTGAAAATCCTTTACCTGCTGCAACACTAACTGTTGAAAAACAACAAGGCAACTACCACATTATTGCTGGTGCTTTTAGAGTTGAAGAAAACTCTGATAAGAAAGTAGCACAGTTAAAAGCACTTGGTTATAAGGCTAGAAAAATTGGTGTTAACAAATATGGCTTACACGAGGTAGTATATTCTAGTCATGTTGATAGACTTGAAGCTCTTAAAACCTTGCGTGACATAAAAAGAACCCATAATCCTGACGCTTGGTTATTAGTAAAAGCATTAAACTAATATTTTCTTTCTTTAGTTTTTAAAAGCACCTTACCTTTGCATTCAAATTCATAGACATGAAAGCAAAGACACCCAATGCATCTAAAACTGTAATGACCGACTTGGTACTTCCAAGTGAAACCAATCCATTAAACAACCTTTTTGGAGGAGAGCTTTTAGCTCGTATGGATCGTGCTGCTAGTATTGCTGCAAGACGCCACAGCAGACGTATTGTAGTTACTGCTTCGGTTAACCATGTAGCTTTTAATAGGTCAGTACCATTAGGGAGTGTTGTGACTGTTGAAGCTAAGGTATCAAGAGCTTTTAAAACATCTATGGAAGTTTATATTGACGTTTGGATTGATGATAGAGAGTCTGGAATTAAAACCAAAGCTAACGAAGCTATATACACTTTTGTAGCTGTAGATGAAACTGGAAGACCTGTATCTGTTCCTGAAATTGTTCCTGAAACCGATTTAGAAAAAGAACGCTTTGATGCTGCTTTAAGACGTAAACAGTTAAGTTTAGTACTTGCAGGAAAGCTAAAACCAAACGACGCAACTGAACTTAAAGCATTGTTTGAGTAATTAGTTTTTTGGGTTCCCTATCAAGTACAGAATGATAGAGTTTACAAAATGCTATCACATTTGTAAATCCTAAAATAGTTTTCAAAATGCTATCACATTTTGTAAATCCAGCTTGCAGGATTTTGAGTTTGGGAATCTTTGTAAACTCCAAAACCTAGCATAGTTTCACCTGTATTTTTATTGGTAAACACCTCTCCTATTTCTTGTTTGGTAGTAATTTTATCGCCTTTTTTGACGTAAATTTTTGATAGGTTTTTATAAACTGTAATGTAGTTACCATGCCTAATCATAATTACAGGATTAGCATTTGGTATAACTAAAATTTCAGAAACTTCACCATCAAAAACCGCTCGCACTTTTGCGCCTTGTTCGGTTGCAATTCTAACTCCAGGACTATTAAACGTTACAGTTCTATCAATTGGTGATGGTTGATTACCATAGCGTACTTTAACAACTCCTTTTTCAACAGGCCAAGGTAATTGTCCTTTGTTAGACTGAAAGTTAGCAGCCAACTGTTTAGCTTCAGCTGTTAATGCAAACCCTTTAGATGTAGTGGATTTTCCTGCTTTTTTATTAGACGCAGCAATAGCTTCTTTAATTAACCTGTCAATCTCTTTGTCAATTTTATCTATTTCCTGCTGCTTTACTTTTATTTGAGACGCATATTTACTCATGTTTTGGCGTATAGAAGCCATAAGTGTTTCGTGCTCTTTGAGTTCTCCTTCCAACTGCTTTTTGGCAATTCGGTTTTCTTCAATAAGCTTTTGCTTGTCTTCTCTTTGTTGTATTAAAGACGTATTTAATTCTTGTAAACGTGCAGTTTTTGATTTAATCGCTTCGCCTTGTTCTTCTTGGTAATTTCTATACTGCTTTAGGTATTGTAAACGCTTATAAGCTTGCTGAAAATTATCTGCCGATAACAGAAACATTATTTTACTTTGCTCTGACTTGCTTTTATAAGACTTTACAATCATTGCAGCATAATCTGCTTTAAGCTGTTTTAATTGCTCTCTAAGGCTGGAAATTTCATTTTGGTTATCGTTGATTTCCCTAGTTAATAAATTGGCTTGGTCATTAGTAATTTTAATCAGGTTTTTTCTAACATTTACCTTGTAGTTAAGGTCTTCTACCAATGAAATTACTGACTTTTCCTTTTTCTTATCAGAAAACAGCAACGCATTTAATTGCTTTAATTCATTTTGATATTTCTTACGTTGGGCTTCGAGTTCCTTTTGCTTATCACTTTGCGCAAAACCGAAACCAATGTTCATAAAGAAACATATCATTACTATTAAGGTTGGCTTACTATACATGTTATAATATTATTTCTTTAAACCCTGAAGGTATTTTAAATGGAAAACGTACTTCTTCATTAAGCGACACTGATTTGTACTCTAAATCAATAGTAACTTCACTGGTTGATTCAACAGCAGAAATGTGTATGTTTTCTGGAACAATTTGACGTTGTACTTCCTGATAGGATTTATAATCTACTTGCAACATACGTTGCTGTAATGGTTGATACAGTTGTTGAGAATCCATTTTAAAATGTCCTGGATTAATTAAGTAAAACAGCTCTAATACTGCTTTTTGATTTTTAGGCTCAAGCACATAAGATTCTTGATGAGTTGATGCCTTGTAGGTGTCATCTTTTAGATTATAAATAGCTTCTCCCATAAGTAGGTTTTGAACCTTTTTAAAGTCTAATTCTACTCCTAAAATATTACTTAGTAAGGTGTAGTCACCATCAAAATACTGATTGTTTATTTTGTCGTAAAACTGAACTCTATCTGGTGTTATCATGGCTCTAGCTAAACCCAAAGTAGCACTCAACCAGATGGTTTCATCTTTTTTTATTCTAAGGTTTACTGTATAGCCTTGAGAGTCGTCACCTTGAGTATAGTCTATTTTTACTTTGGCTTGCAAGGTTTTAAATCGGATTTCCTGTTTAGAATTTTCTCTAATAAGTTGTTTTGCAGTAATGCTTGTATTGAGCGTTCCAGTGTCAGTAACGCTTTTGGTAGATTTACATCCATAAACAGCACATACCACAACTGTAACAACTAATATTTTAATTTGCTTCATCATAGATTTTCAGGAACATTATTGTTGACCACCAGCAATAGCTTGGGCTTTTTTAGCAAACGTTTCAGATTTTGATATATTATTATTCAATTTATATGCAGTGCTTAATTGCGTGTAAAAATCGGCTTCCATTTTAGGATCATCAATAATATAATCTAATCCTGTTTCTAAACTTTCAATTGCTTGTTTTGGTTGCTTTAGCTTATTGTTTGCAACACCATTTAAAAGGTAAAATATGGGTTGTGCAGGATAAAGTTCTAACGCTTGGTTACTCTTAACAACTACTTTATCATTCTGATTAAGTTCTAACTGAAGTAACAATACATCTTTAATAATGTTGTAGTTGCTAGGCTCTTGCTTTAAAGCTTCCTCATAGTAGCTTAGTGCTTTGGTTTTGTCTCCAGATTTTAAGTAATACTGACCTAATTCTAATAGTGTTTTTTTGCTTTTATCATTATCCACCAAAGCTGTAACATCTACTAATTGCGATTCGTACTCAGGATGCTTAGATACAAACTCTACAAAATCGTTAAACACTTTGGTTTTTGCCTCAGGGTTAATCGATGCACTTGTAAGTACAATTTTCATAGAGTTAATGGCATTTTGAGTGTCATTATCATTTAAATAAAACTTATATAATGCAAGATGAACCAATTGCGATTCTGGATTGATTTCTAAAAGACGTTGCGCTGTATCAAACGCTTTTTGTGTGTCTCCTATTTCGCTATATCTGTACACGAGTTTTAAATAATTGTCTTCGTTTTGAGGATTATTTTTAACTCGGTCTTCAAGATTTTCAATGCGATCGTCATCATTCCCTGTTATGTTATAGATTTGATTTCGCATATAATCTCTATTCTCACTAATCCCAAATTCTTCATCTAACTCATCAAGAAGTTTTATAGCGTCTTTATACTTTTCGGCTTTTATGTATAATCCTGCTAGGTCTTCTTTGTAGTCTGGATGGTATTTAACAAGCTGTTTAACGGTTTTTACCGCTTTGTCAACATCATTCTGCTGAATGTAAACATCATAAAGCTCGTCCATGTACCACTCGTTTTCTGGTGACTTTGAAATGGCTTTTCTTAGAGCATCTTCAGCAGCTCCAAAGTTTTTAAGCTTATTATAGTTTTTACCTAACTCGAAATACAAAGCAGCATCAGAATCGTCAATTTTTATGCATTTTAAAAGAGCATCTACTGCACGTTGGTAGTTTTCAATACCTTTTTGCTTTAGGGCTTCAAAAAATAATTCTTGATACGCATCTTCGACATTACCTAAATCATCGTCTGGTCGTTTGTTAAAATCGACTTGAGCAATACTAGTTTGTGGAATAAAAAATAGTCCAAATAGTATGGCAACGATGTAGGTATTGTATTTCATTATTAGTGTTTCTTTGCTTTGTCTTGAATGCTATTGCAATTGTTATTCCAAACTTAGGTTTAAAAGATTCCTGTTTTCACTAGAATTTATTCCAAAACCGAATAATCTCCAATACTAATGGTTTTAAAATTTCCGTCATAGGAAACATGATTACCAATCATAGCATCCTCTAAATTAGCATTTTTAACGGTTGTATACGTTTGAATTAAGCTATTTTTAACGGTTGAATTTTCAATAACGCAATTATTGCCAATAGAAACGTTTGGACCTACTGTTGTATTGTTTAACACCACGTTTTCTCCTATAAAACAAGGCTCTATGATTTTTGAATTGTGAAGTGTCACAGAATCGCTAATTAGATGCTCACCATCATTTTTAAGAAAATTGAGCATTTTACTATTGGTTTGAACCGTTACAGGTTTGTTACCACAGTCCATCCATTCATCAACAGTTCCTGTTTTAAAGACTTTTCCTTCTGCCATCATGCGTTTTATACCATCATTTATTTGGTACTCGCCACCATTCATAATATTTTCATCAAGAACTTCTTGTAGTTTGCTTTTTAAAACACCTACATCTTTAAAATAGTAAATACCAATAACCGCTTGGTCACTAACGAATTCTTGAGGTTTTTCAACCAGTTCAATAATTTCGTTGTTAGCGTTAAGTTTTACAACTCCAAACGCTTGAGGGTTATCAACCTGTTTTGTCCAGATTACAGCATCAGCTTCTGGGTCTAAATTAAAATCGGCTCTTATTAATGTATCAGCATAGGCAATAACTGCAGGTCCTGAAAGTGATGCTTTAGCGCTCATTATAGCATGTCCTGTTCCTAAAGGTTGATCTTGCCTATAAATTGACGCTTTAGCTCCCAAATCGGTCGCTAATGCAGTTAAACTATCTACAACATCGTCGCCAAAAAAAGCAGGATCACCTAAAACAAAAGCAACTTCTTCAATTGGTTGTTTTAAAATTTTAGCAATATCTTTTACTAATCGATGTACTATTGGTTGTCCAGCAACAGGAATTAATGGTTTTGGAACTGTTAATGTGTGCGGACGAAGTCGAGAGCCTCGACCAGCCATTGGAACTATTATTTTCATATTACTGCCTGCGAAAGCAGGTATCTTTTTTGTGTTAAACTTAATTCCTATAAAAGTAGGAATCTCTTTATTCTCTTAGTTTGTTAAAATTTAGATTCCAATTGGCACTAATATCTATCCAATTAGGATTCATTTCTTCTATCAATTCAACTTTCCAATTTCTTTTCCATTTTTTGAATTGTCTTTCTCTCTTTTCAGCATCTTTTCCATTTTCAAACTCTTCAAAATAGACAAGCATAGTACAATTATACTTGGCTGTGAAAGATTTTGGGTAAACTTTTAGTTTATGTTCTTTTACCCTTTCTTCAATATTATCAGTAACACCAATATACAAAACTCCATTAGCTCTATTGCTCATTATATACACATACCACAGTTTCATACAATTGCAAAAAGAGATTCCTGCGTTTGCAGGAATTTACTTAGTTCCTGTACTCCCAAAACCACCTTCACCTCTTGAGGTTTCAGAGAGTTCTTCTACTAATTCCCATTCTGCACGTTCGTGTTTTGCAATAACCAATTGTGCAATACGCTCACCATTTTGGATAGTAAAATCTTCATTAGATAAGTTTACCAAAATAACTCCAATCTCTCCTCTATAATCAGCATCAATTGTTCCTGGAGCATTGAGCACTGTAATTCCCTTTTTGGCTGCTAAACCACTGCGTGGTCTTACTTGAGCTTCATAACCAATAGGAAGTTCCATAAATAACCCTGTACCTACAATACTTCTCTCTAATGGTTTTAAGGTTCTAGATTCAGATAAATTAGCACGTAAATCCATTCCTGCAGAAGCAATGGTTTCGTAGTTAGGTAAAGCGTGATTGGATTTGTTAATGATTTTTATGGTCATTGTTTTCTTTTTAAGAGTTGTTTGATTTGTTCTTTTTCAGAAACAAATACTATCGCCAAAAATAATAAAACTAAGCCTGTATTTAGGTAATAGTTGCTATTGGTTTTTAATACTATTATTGACATTACTACTGCTAGAATTAAGTATAGAGCTATCTTTTTTAAATCATATGGAACAGGATAATGTTTTTGTCCTAAAACATATGACAATAACATCATAACAGCATAAGCTGCTAGAGTTGCCCAAGCGGAAGCCATAAACCCAATTTTAGGAATCATTATATAATTGAACCCAATTGTGATTATAGCTCCTACGATTGATAAATACATTCCGTAGCGCGTTTTATCAGTTAACTTATACCAAATAGCAAGGTTGAAATAAATACCTAAGCAAAGATTTGCTAAAAGCACTATAGGAACAATATCTATTGCTATCCAGTAACTTTCATCTCTAACAATAAGTTCTTTGAATATATTGAGATAAGCTACTATAAAGACCAACATGAAACTTCCAAAAATCACAAAGTATTTCATTATAGTCGCATAAGTTTCTTTTGCATTGTGTTCTTTAGCATGATTAAAAAAGAACGGTTCTGCTCCTAACCTAAATCCTTGAATAAAAATGGTCATAAAAACTGCAATTTTATAGCAACCACTATATGCTCCATTAATATCTTTTCCTAACAATTCTGGTAAAAGCCATTTATCAAAATTCTCATTAATTACATAGGCTAGTCCAGCAACCATTATTGGCCAACCATAATTGAGAAGTTGTTTAAAAACTGTCGTGCTAAATTGAAGCTTTGTTTTAAAAAAGTAAGGTGACAGTAACAATAGCGTTACTATGCTCGCTACAAGGTTAGCAATGAATATGTACTTTACTAAGTTGCTACTGTCATAACTAGAAAACTCTATTCCAAACTCTGGTATTGCCCAAAGAAAAAAGAAGTTCAGCGCAACATATATGAGTATATTAGAAAGTTTTATTGAAGCAAACCTTATTGGTCTTCCTGTTGCTCTTAAATACGCAAAAGGCACTACAACAAGTGTATCTAACACCAATACACCCAATAACAAATTAAAGTAGGTTTGGTCTAAATTTACTAGCTCTGAAAGTTGTTGATTAAAACTAAAGACAACTGCAAAGAACAAGACAGTAGAAACTACTAAACTTATTAATGCAGTAGAAAAGACCTTGTGCTTTTCTTCACTTTTACTAAAAAACCTGAAGAAAGCAGTTTCCATACCATAAGTTAGCAATACATTAAAAAAAGCAGCATACACATAAAACGTTGTGTTGTCAGAATAACTTGTGGTTTCTAAAGTATCGGTATGTAGTGGCACTAAAACAAAGTTCATTAATCTAGGTAAAACTGTTGCTAAACCATAGATAATAGTGTCTTTAAAAAACTTTTTTAATGCGCCCAAGAGTGATTTTTTACTCTGCTAAAGATACTGTTTTAAAAAAGGAAATGCAATGTCAATCTGATTGGGAATTTGGAGGTCCATTTTCATAATAAATACCTTCGTTTTCTACAAGGTTACTTATTTTAAAATATTTTTTTTCTCCATTTTCTCTATAGCTTACCACACATTCTCTATTAGAAATTTTAAATGGAAATTCCTTAATTAATGCTAGTTGATGACCTTCGGAAATTGGGTTGCGTTTAATTAATCTAGAAACGTATTTTCCTTTAACAGGTGTTAATGCTCCTTTTAAGTTTCTAAAATAAACACTATCAATAACTACATTATTGTTGGGCGTTAAGTTGGCAATATGAAAATCGATGCCTTCACTTCCTATTTTAATATTGGATATCCATACCTGATAATAGGCTCTGGTATACTGAAAAGGTGCTTGCTTTTGTAGCTTATAAGCATTTGAGCATCCCATTAAGGTAATAATGAGAAACAGAAGGATTGGCTTAAAAGGTCTCATAGGTTAAGATTTTAAGATTTGGGATTAGTCCTTTTTGGGAGGAGGACTTGGGTAATTTAACGTAGGTTTTTCAATAATATTTGAAATCTTATAATAGTTTGTCTTTTCGTGTTGTTTGTAAGTTATAACACATTCGTCATTTTCAAGTTTAAAAGGCAGTTGAGATGGTAAATAAGGCAATTGATTTTTATGCTCTTCGTTCATTTCGCTACTTAATACAATGTCTTTGTTTTGTATAGATTTAAACCTGCCAACATAAACTAAAGCGTCTTTCTCTAAGCGTTCAAGCTTTACTCCTTGTCCCCTAAAATAGATACTGTCCAATACGATTTTATCTTCTTTTACAGTGATAAAAACGTTTGTACCTGACCCTCCTTCTTTTACACCAGCATTCCATGTTTGATAGTAGACCTCTCCAAAATTAACTGGAGCCTTTTCTTGCAGTTTTTGCGCACTAGAACATTGATAGAATCCTAACATAACTAATAAAGCTATTAAATATAAAGTGTGTTTTATTAATCTCATTTCTAAAACTTAACGATTATAAAGATACTATTTCAAAATCAATGCCATAAAAAAACCTCACCGATTTGGTGAGGTTTCTTTTGTATTATGAGATGCTGAAACAAGTTCAGCATGACAGTATTTAGTTTTATTCAAAACACATTTGACTGCGTCTAATTGTTTAATGCTTCAGCACCACCAACAATTTCAAGGATTTCGTTGGTAATTGCAGCTTGACGTGCTTTGTTATAAGTTAACTTTAATTGATCTCTTAACTCAGTAGCATTATCAGTTGCTTTGTGCATTGCAGTCATTCGTGCTCCATGTTCAGACGCAAATGAGTCTCTTACACCTTTATACAACTGTGTTTTTAATGACTTAGGAATTAATTGTTCAACGATTTCAATTTTTGAAGGTTCAAAAATATAATCTAAGTTTACATTAGCATCAGCTTCAACAGGAACAATTGGTAAAAACTGTTCAGTCATTACTTCTTGCGTTGCAGCATTTTTAAACTTGTTGTAAACAATATCAATCTTATCATACTCTCCTGCTACGAATTTATCCATAAGCATTTGAGCTATCTCAGCAACGTTATCAAAAGTTAAATCGTCAAAAACTTCACTCTTATTAGCAATAACTTTATTGGTCTTTTTAAAAGCATCATTTGCTTTTTTACCAACAGCTACATAAGATACTTCTTGATTTGCGTATGTTTCAGAAGTTAGTTTGCTTACAGCTTTAATGATATTTGAGTTGAAAGCACCACACAAACCTCTGTTTGAAGTAATAGCAACGATTAATACTTTTTTAACTTCACGTTGATCAGAAAACTTGCTTCCTGAGTCTGCATCTAAAGTTGCACTTAAACTTTGTAAAAGTTCAGTTAACTTATCTGCATAAGGTCGCATTGCAGTAATAGCATCTTGTGCTTTCTTTAACTTTGCAGCAGATACCATTTTCATAGCACTAGTAATCTGCATCGTTGAAGATACCGAAGATATTCTATTACGTATTTCTTTTAAGTTTGCCATATTGTAAATATGAACTCACTTGCGTGAGCGTAATTATTATGCTTTATATTTAGCTGATAATTCTTTTGCTACAGTACTTAATGTATCTGTAACCTCATCAGTTAATTTACCTGCTTTTAAAGTAGCTAACACATCGCTGTGTTTTGCTTTTAAGAACTCAATATAATCAGTTTCAAATTCTTTTACTTTTTCTACAGGAACATCTCTTAGTAAGTTTTTAGAACCTGCATAGATGATAGCTACTTGATCTTCTACAGTAAATGGATCGTTTTGAGCTTGCTTTAAGATCTCAACGTTACGTTTACCTTTTTCAATTACATTAAGAGTTGCAGCATCAAGGTCAGAACCAAACTTAGCAAATGCTTCTAGTTCACGGAACTGTGCTTGGTCTAATTTTAATGTACCTGCTACTTTTTTCATTGATTTAATCTGAGCCGAACCACCTACACGAGATACAGAGATACCTACGTTAATTGCTGGACGCACACCAGAGTTGAATAAATCAGACTCTAAGAATATCTGACCATCTGTAATAGAAATTACGTTAGTTGGGATATATGCTGATACGTCACCTGCTTGAGTTTCAATAATTGGTAATGCTGTTAAAGAACCACCACCTTTTACGATTGGCTTTAATGACTCTGGTAAGTCATTCATGTCCTTAGCAATAGCATCATCAGCAATTACTTTAGCAGAACGCTCTAATAAACGAGAGTGTAAGTAGAAAACGTCTCCTGGGTACGCCTCACGTCCTGGTGGACGACGTAATAATAAAGATACCTCACGGTAAGCTACCGCTTGCTTAGATAAATCGTCATAGATAATTAAAGCTGGACGACCAGTATCTCTAAAATACTCACCAATTGCAGCTCCTGCAAAAGGTGCATATACTTGCATTGGAGCAGGATCTGATGCGTTTGCAGCAACAATTGTTGTATATGCTAAAGCGCCTTTATCTTCTAAAGTTTTAGCAATGTTTGCTACAGTAGATGCTTTTTGACCTACAGCAACATATATACAGTAAACAGGCTCACCTGCATCATAAAATTCTTTTTGATTTAAGATGGTATCAATACAAACTGTTGTTTTACCAGTTTGACGGTCACCAATTACCAGCTCACGTTGTCCACGACCTACAGGAATCATTGCATCAATAGATTTGATACCTGTTTGTAATGGTTCGTTTACTGGCTGACGGTAGATAACACCAGGAGCTTTACGCTCTAATGGCATTTCATAAGTATCACCAGAGATAGCACCTTTACCATCAATTGGGTTACCTAAAGTATCAACCACACGACCAACAATACCTTCACCTACGTTAATAGATGCGATACGTCCTGTACGCTTTACTGTAGAACCTTCTTTGATTACTTTAGAAGGACCTAATAATACGATACCTACGTTATCTTCTTCAAGGTTTAGTACAATACCTTCTAATCCGCCTTCAAATTCTACTAATTCTCCGTATTGCGCATTTGAAAGTCCATAAGCACGTACAATACCATCACCAACAGTTAATACTGTTCCTACTTCATCTAATGAAGCACCTGCTTCAAAACCTGAAAGTTGTTGTTTTAAGATTGCTGATATTTCAGCTGGTTTTACTTCTGCCATCTTATTATTTATTTAAGATAAAACTATCTTTAGTTTAATGTAAATTCTCTTTTTAGTTTGTTTAATTTATTTGCAATACTTGCATTGTATTGAATGTCTCCAACACGTAAGATAAAACCACCTAAAATGCTTTCATCTACAATATTTTCAACTTCAACTTCTTTTCCTGTAAGTTCTTTTACTTTAGCTAAAACTTTTACTTTTAAATCATCAGTAATAGGCACAGCAGTTGTAACTTTTGCAACTTGTGTTCCTTTTAACTCGTCGTATAACTGATTGTATTTAGAAGCTGTTTCGCCTATAAGAGAAATTCTTTTGTTAGCAATCAGTGTATCAATTAAATTACTTGTAACTGAGTTTGTGTTTTTAAACACCTCTAACAATACTTCTTTTTTTACCGAAGACCTTACAATAGGACTTTGAAGCATGTTGCTTAAATCTTTGTTTTCTGCAATAGTGTTTACTATAAGCTTCATATCATTATTTACAGCATCTGCTGTGTTTTGATCTGATGCTAAGCTTAAAACTGCTTTTGCGTAACGTACTGCTGCTCTTGCTCCTGCCATTTTCCTAATACTAAACCCTTTTTTAAGGAAAGGACTTTTATTGTTTAGTTAATACTTGTTTTAGTTTAATGTTGCTTCGCCTAACATAGACTCAACTAATTGTAATTGTTTGTCTTTGTTAGATAGTTCTTCACGAACTACTTTCTCTGCAATTTCTAATGATAAACCTGCAACATGGTTTTTAAGCTCAGCCATTGCAGCTTTCTTTTCGCTTTCAATTGCAGCTTGTGCTTGCTCAATCATTTTGCTAGCCTTAGCTTGTGCATCTTCTTCAGCATCTGCAATAATTTTGGCTTTAATCTCACGTGCTTCTTTTAACAAAGCTTCACGTTCGCTACGAGCTTCTTGTAAGATACGCTCATTATCTGCTTTAAGGTTTTCCATTTCCTTACGAGCGTTTTCAGCTGATGCTAAAGCGCTTTTGATACCTTCTTCTCTATCTTCTACTGCACCAAGAATAGGTTTCCAAGCAAATTTTCTTAAAACAAAAAGTAAAATTACAAATGTAATTAACGACCAAAATACGAGTCCAAAATCTGGTTTTATTAAATCCATGGTTTTATGTCTTTATAACTTAAATTTTAAAATAAACTACAAAAGCAGCCAACCGCTACTTTTGTAGTTTCTTGTTAATCATTAAACGATTAATGCTGCAACAACACCAAATAAAGCTACTGCTTCTACGAAGGCTGCTAAGATTAGTGCTGAAGTTTGGATTTTTCCTTGGATTTCTGGTTGACGAGCCATAGCATCCATAGCTGATCCACCGATTCTTCCAATTCCCATTCCAGCTCCAATTGCTGCTAAACCAGCTCCAATTGCTGCGATTCCTGTAATAGTCATAATATAAAATTTAAATTAATTAATGTGCTTCTTCTGTTGCCATACCAAAGTATAACGCTGATAATACTGTAAAAATATATGCTTGTATTGCAGTTACCACAATTTCTATAATCCCAATAAATAATGAGAACGCTATAGATACTGGTGCAACAGCAATGGTTTCAAAAATGAATATTAACGACATTAAAGCTAGAATAATAATGTGACCAGCAGTAATGTTTGCAAACAAACGAATCATTAATGAAATTGGTTTTACGAACATACCTACAATTTCAATAGGCATTAAAAATATTTTCATTGGTACTGGTACACCAGGCATCCAGAAAATATGTTTCCAGTAATGTTTGTTTCCGCTAAATGTTGTTATTAAAAAAGTACAAAATGCTAAAGAGAACGTAAACGCAATGTTACCACTAAGGTTAGCACCATTTAAAATTGGAATTAAACCGAAAATGTTGTTAATCCATATAAAGAAAAATACAGTTAACAAGTATGGCATAAACCGCTTGTACTTGTGCTCACCAATCATAGGCTTTGCAATCTCGTCTCTTACAAATACAATAAGAGGCTCCATGAAACTTGCAATTCCTTTTGGTACGTAGTTACCTGATTTTTTGTACTGTTTTGCAGTAGTAAGGAAAATGAAAAGCAATACAATAACTGAAACCCACATCATAAAAACGTTTCTTGTTATTGAAAAATCCCAAGGACGCTCAGCATTAATAGGATGATGTTCTGCATCGTATTTTACTGTTGTTTCACCATCATTTAATCGGTAAATTTTTTCATGAACATTTACAAAACGTTGCCCATCTTTTTCAACAACTACTTCTCCATTATAATCGTGATGAAACTCTGAAGACATAAATGTTGTTAATCCACTATCAGTATAAAGTATAATAGGAAGTGGGATAGAAATTGGGTGTCCATTGATATCTATGATATGCATACCGTAAGCGTCTTTTACGTGATGCAAAATCATCTCTTTAGGATTGAATTCCTCTTTGTTCTCAGAATGAGCATCTTCTGAAGCATAACCAAAAAATGATACGGTTAAAAACAGAACAGAAAATAGTGCGCTTTTAAAGGTGTTTAATGTCATTGTGTATTACTTAAAAATACCTTGCTTTAAATTCCGTGCAAATGTACGTACATTATATTAATTGTCCAACACTATTTTAAGGATTATTTAAACCCTAGATTTTTTCGGCGAAACAACTCATTTTTAAGGGGTTTTCTGAAGAAACTTTGTAAGTGAAAAGACTTCAAAAAATAAATACAGAAAGTAAGGAATAAAGAAATTGAAAACATCGGGTTGTCTATTCTCTTTATCTGAAAGCAGAAGAGGTAATAAAAACACAATGGCTAATATCATTTTTAAAAATGTACTCATCATAAACACATTAAAAACCTCAGTCTTTCCACTAGAGTATTTATAGTTTATTACTGTATAAAGCAAAGTAGTGATAACAAAATGAAATACATAGATTTGCCAAACAGGGAAGAAAAAAGAAATGTCTGTTGCTAAATATGATAATAGATAGCTATGTAACCCAAAAAGTACTAGCGTAAAAATTATGTTTTGTACTAAAAAAGAAAGTTGCCTAGATTTAAAAGCTGAATTCATAACTTAATTGTCTTTTGAATTTGCAATAATACGTCTTATTACAAAAACAATTGATACAATTACAGATACAAATGATAATACAATTGTATAAAGGTTGTGTTCGTTTGGGAATTTTTCGTCGAGTTTGACACCGCAAAATGTTCCTATTGCAATAATAGCAGCCATTTGAAAAACCAAACCCGAAAGTTTAGCATAAGCATTAAGCTGATTGCCCTTGTCCTTGCTTTTCTTGTGCTGGTCGTTGTAACTCGCCACCTTTACTTAATTCTTTAATTGCTCCTTTCATTGCGCATGTAGCATTAAAAGTAGCTCCAGGTTCTACAGCAAGTTTACCAACCTCAACTTCACCTTCAACAAAAGCAGAGGATTTTAATGATAAGGTGTCTGAAAGAATAAGCTTTCCTGAAAATTTCCCTTCGATATCTGCATTAGAACTTTTTAGAGTTCCGTTAATGACTCCTGTTCTTCCTATTACAACTTTACCAGGTGTTTTAATATTACCCTGAACAGTACCTTCAATCCTAAAGTCACCATCACTAATAATATCACCTGTAATTGTGGTGCCTTTAGCAATGCTATTTTGTTGTGAAATTGTTTCTGTTGCCATCCTTCCTCTTTTTTGATCCGAAAACATAGGTTAAATTTTATTGAGATTCTAGGTATTCATTTATGTTTTTGTGCATTTGTACTATGGCATAGTTAGGCGAAGATATTGCAAAGTGCTCTTTTACAATTTTATGCTTATTTTCTTCAAGTATTTCGGCAAAACCTGAAGCTCCTTCAACGCTTTTTAAACCATGAACTACTACAAATTTAGTATTTTCATCATAAACATCAACTGATGTCGTTAAATCAAAATAACTAATATTTGACACAGCCTTGTTGAGTTTTTCAACAAACTCCTTAATGTCCTCATCGGCATTAAACCTGTAAATTACATTAAAGTTTTTAGCTGTTGCATTATCTACAAATTCCTTTTTAGAGAGCACAGGAATTACTTTGGTCATTATTTCTTGCGCTTGTTTTCCTTCTTCGGAATTTGGATAGTTAAGCGACACATAATTCACCCCTTCTTTATAAGCTTCAAATCCATAAAGCCTACCTCTTGCAGATGCTTTAAGTAATTCAAACTTAGGCACTATAATATCGCCTTCAAAAAGCTTTATATTCTCTTCACAGCCATTGATGACCTCAGCATATTCTTGTTCTGTAAATAATTGATAAAGGCTCTCATATAAACTTTCAGGACTATTCTCATCTTTTGAAAATTCTGACTGAGGATTCAGCAGTATTTCAGCATATCTAGAGTCAGGATAATTAGCAATAATATCGTTTTTAGCTATTTCGGCTTCATCGTTTAAATTTAACTCTTCGTAAATTTTATATAAATTATACTTAGAAGGTAAAATCAATCGTTCTTCAGGATTGTTTTTCAGCAATTGTTGAAGCTTGTCTTTTGCTAATACATATTCCTTAAACTTTTCTTTATAGATTATTCCTAATTGATAGTATGCGAAATTGCGTTCCTTAGCTAAACTATCCAACACTTTTTGATCGGTTGGAATTTTAGCAATGTAAAACTCAGGGTTGTAAATTTCTTCTTCTGAAGCTCCTTGAGTTATGTCGGTGTTTTGTTGCGAAGTTGTTGATGCGCCAATTCCTGCTGATAATCTCCAATTATCTTTAAGTGTTCGGTCTCCCCAAGTTTTTGCAAACTCACTTTTTCCATAAGCCACAGTTGTGGAATTGTAAAAGTAAAAAGTTTCTCCTCCACTTTTATTTGTTGCAAACTTGCTGTTTGATGATTTTGAATTAAGATCGTTTGAAGCTGCTGCTGCAGATAATTTTCGTTCAGCAATTTCTTTTCTTTCGGCTTCTTCCTCTGCTTTAGCTTTTAAGTCATCAGTAAATGCCTTAAAAAGCGCTAGTCTATCTTCGTCAGACATATTTACTAAATCCAGAATACTGTCATTGCGTTGCGCAATATCTTCGTAATGAATAACGTCTTCAAGGTTATCTCTCTTACGTTTAATAATTCTGTAAGGTTTAGAGTTTAATACCATGTTACTCATGGTGCTGTCATAATATGCTCCTGCAATACTATACTCAGCTCTATCGAAACTCATGTCTCCTAAAATGGAATAATCAAATGCTTTTAGCTGCTTGTCTTGACTGTTGGTTCTAAGCGATTTGTTATAGTAGGATTCTGCAATACTATCAGAAGTTTTTCCTCTGTAATACTCGCCAATGTAATAATAGATTTTATCTAAAAAAGGCCTGTTTTCTCTATTTTCTTCTAAGTCGACCAAATACTCTTCAAACTCTAATACATTGCCTTCGTTAGCATCAAAATTCTTTATCTTTTCCAAATGCGCATTTATGTAATACGGTCTTGGAATTTTCCTATGCATATCAATGATTTTGTCAAAGGCTAAGTTTGCACTATCCTTTTTTCCAAATTCATTATACAACTGCCCAACAATGTAATTGTAACGTGCTTTTTCGTTGTGTTTTTTTGCTGTTTCAGCAGCTAAATTTAACCTTGTTAAAGCACTGTCTTTAGCTTTAATGTTAATATAAGCTTGCCCAAGTATTGCATTAGCATCAGCTAAATCTTGGTCTTCTAATTCTTCTTGTTCTAAAAGGCGTTTAAGGTTTTTTATTGCTAGCTCGTTGTTTTCTAACCTTATGTTTGCCTTTTCGCGCCATATTTTTGCAGTATTGATTTTATCACTAGCAGGATACTTGTAGAGAATATAATTAAAGGCTTCTAATGCAGGCACAAAACGCTGATCAAAATATCTTGCTTTCCCAAGCAACAAATAAGCTTCATCAATTTGCGGATTGTATTCTTTTCCTTGAATATTCATTCCGTGTTTTTGAATTGCCTTTATGGCTTTTTCTTCGGCACGTTCAAAATCCTGATTTTTAGATTGACCCGGAAGCACCACTTCTTCAAGGTCTTCCATACGTTCTACCTGAAGGAGCTCCCAATAATTATCAGTAAAAGCATTATCGACACTTTCTCTACCTTTTTCTAGAGCGATGTCACCATTGTAAAGAATATTGTACTTTGTTCCTAGTGCATGAAAGTTTCTGTTTAAAAACTTATTTTTTTTACGAGAACAAGATGTTACAAGTAATACTGCACAACATAGGATCAATATAGTTCTAAAAGATGTGTTCAACGTTGGTTGTATTTGGTTTATAGATAACTAAAAACAGCTACATATATTATGTATTGCTGTAAAAATAAGCATCTTTTTGAATTATATTGAAAAAACGGATGGTTTTTAAACGGTTTCCGAACCCGAGAAATGTGCTTCCAACTCTTTTAATGTGGCTTCACTAGTAACTAAGTCTTTCACTACTTCTCCTTTTTCGAGTACAACTATACGTTCGCAAACATCGGTAACATGAAGTAAATCATGACTAGAGATTAAAACCGTAATACCTTGTTTTTCGGCTAGGTTTTTAACTATAGCTTTTAGTCTTATTTGTGTCGTTGGATCAAGGTTTGCAAAAGGTTCATCTAAGATAATAACTTCTGGATTACCTATTAAAGCAGCAACAATACCAGCTTTCTTTTGGTTTCCTTTACTAAGGTCTCTTAAGTATTTCTTTTGGTTAAGTATTTCACCATGAAAGAAGTCTTCAAATTGTGCCACCAAAGCATCAACATCGGCTTTGTTTTGACCACGAAGTTCGCCAATAAAATAAAAGTATTCTTCTGGTGTTAGGTAGCCTATTAAAAAACTTTCATCAATAAATGCCGAAGTAAAAGGCTTCCAGTCTTCACTTTCATTTACTTTTATATTGTTGTTTTTTATGTAGCCTGTAGTAGGTTGAATTAAATCTAATAGCAAACTGAAATATGTGGTTTTACCTGCACCATTATTACCAACCAAACCAAAACTTTGACCTTTTGGAATATTTAAATCAGCAATGTTTAAAACAGATTTGCTACCGTAAGATTTTGAAAGATTAGAAGTTACAATCATAGTTTTTAGTTTTTAAGAATCTTGACTAAATGCGTCAATCATTTTATATTTTGAAGCCAAATATTTATCGACTATTAATTTCATTAATTTTTGATGGAAAACAATTCCTACAACACCTATAAGTGCTAATATTAAACAGGCTATTTCAAAGTTGGTCAACCAGTAAGAAACTCCAAAAATGACTAATGGCAATAGCATAAGCGGAAGCCCAATTAACCACTGAACAGCTCCTGTACCTTGATAATTAAACGCAGCACGTTGATTGAGGTCTATCTTTTTTCTGTTAAATGACCCTCCTAATAAAATCACATGTGTGTTTACACCAATGTTATATATTGCTGCAGCTACATGTGCTAACAGAATATTCCATCCAAAATACACATAAGGAATACTCAATACAAGCATAACAACCACACTAAAAGCCATTAAATTAAACTTAGATTTAAGGTATTGTTTGTATTGAATATTTTGACTCATTAACATTTTGTAATAGCCACTATCCCAAGCAGGAACGAATTGTCCAAAATTGATTAAGAAAATTCCCGTTACAAAAATGCCTACAAAACCAAAAATCCAAGGCATTTCGCTATAGGTTGGATTTGGATAGAAAAACAACCCATACAACAACCCAATAATTAAAATAAATACCGAAGAACGCGGACGCTTATTTCTCCAAATTAAACGTAAATCTAACTGCATAAAAGGTGCTGAGTCACCAAACTTTCTGGTCCACTCCAAATTAGAAGAATTTACTTCTTTAACATTTGATTTTAATGAGCTATCTAAAAACAGTTTTTTTCTTAGCATTTTAAAGTTTACAACATACAATGCTATCAAAATCAATATCGGAACTAACAATAAAACAGGATTGTTGTAAACACCATTTACTGCTTGCGCTACTAAATCGGTAAACGAAATAATGTTGAAATAGTTTAAAGCAAATAATCCTCCTGAAATTGCAATTACCGGAAGAAAAGACAATTCAGTTTCAGCCGAAAAACTTTCTAAAATAAAATTTAGAAAATTAATAATTAGCGTTATACAAAGTATGGTTAGAACCCAAACTAGGACAGAAACAGTTGGGTAGTCGTTTATTAACAGCATTATCCCAAAAGGAATAATGGCAAACATTGGTAAAAAGTTGAAAAAAGAAAAAGCAGATTTCCCCAACACATAGTTTACCACCTTACTGCGTTTAACAGGCAATGTCAACAAAGGTTTAACACTCATTACTGGTAGCTTCTGAAAAAAGAACCTCATGAGCACATCAACAATAATCCAATAAAAAATATAACTATTAACTATAAATAATGGATCTTGATCTGGAAATTGGTCTTTTAGAATCGGATAAATTGCTACTCCTACTATCAAAAACATTACTACAAAGTACAAGGCAAAAAACACAAGTAAAATATTTAACGCCATACTTTTTTGCCAATACGATGACCTAAAGTATTGTTTCCACTCAAGATTTAAAAAGTGTTTTAATTTCATTTTTTAAAGATTGGTTTAAACTGTTAGTAATATTAAAACACTTTTTGTTACAATCAAAACTTAATTACTTACTGCTTTTCTTACTTTTGTAAAAAAATAATTCATGGCGCAATTTCATAAACTCACAATAAAAGATATACAAAGAGAAACTGATAAATCTGTAACTATTAGTTTTCATATTCCTGAAACATTAAAAAGCGAATTCTCGTTTACGGCAGGACAATACATTACGTTGAGAACTACCTTAAATGGTAACGAAGTTCGTCGTGATTACTCCTTGTGTTCGTCGCCTAAAAGTGGTGAGATAAAAGTTGCTGTAAAAGAGGTAAAAGACGGTACATTTTCTGCCTATGCAAATAATGTATTAAAAGCAGGAGACACTATAGATGTTGCACCACCAAAAGGACATTTTACATTTGTTCCTAACGATAAAAAAACCAAAAACATAGCTGCGTTTGCTGCTGGAAGTGGTATTACTCCTATATTAAGTATTATAAAATGTGCTCTAGAAGAAGAAGTTCATAGTGAAGTGATTTTGGTTTACGGTAACAAAACTACACAAGACACTATGTTTCTAAACGAACTTTTAGAACTACAGCATAAATACAGCGAGCGTTTTTCTATCCAATTTGTGTTTAGTCAAGCTGATGAAGACGATGCTATTTTTGGTAGAATAGAAAAAAGCACAGTGAATTATGTTATGAAAAACAAACATAAAAACATAGATGTTGATGCTGTGTATTTATGTGGTCCAGAAGCTATGATTCACACCGTTAAAGATGTATTAACCGAAAACGGAATAGCAAAAGACCGAATTTTATTTGAACTTTTTAAAGCTGCAAAACCAACCGAAGTTGATAATAGCTCTATTGGTGAAGGACAAACAAAAATCACTGTAATTGTTGATGATGAAGAAGCAACTTTTGAAATGTCTCAAAAACAATCTATTCTTGAAGCAGCTTTAGATGAAGATTTAGACGCACCATATTCTTGCCAAGGCGGAATTTGCAGCAGTTGTTTAGCGCGAATTAAAGAAGGCGAAGCTACCATGCGCCAAAATAATATTTTAACCGATAATGAAGTTGCTGAAGGTTTAATTTTAACATGTCAAGCGCATCCTACAACACCAACAATTGTTGTGGATTATGATGATATTTGATTAATAGATTCAGATTTTAGACTGTTTCACCTTAAAAAAACACCTTGTTTTGTCATGCTGCACTACGATGCAGCATCCATTTATATTAATGTGTTTCAATGGGATTCCGCGTCAATCGTGTAATGACAAGTTTCTTTAAATAGACTCCTTGCCTACACAGGAATGACTGACTGTATTTTCTCTACAACTGTTTTAACAGGAATACTTCCAGCGGCATTTTTATAGTCTTCTGGGAATTTATTACCGTAAACCGACGTTGGAATTTTTGGGTATTGTGTTCTATCTGCTAATAAGCAAAAATCTTCTGGTTGGTTAAAAGGAGTAAAACCAGCATACGGATGTGTAACACCCCAAATTGTAATGGTTTTTACACCTAGCATCGCAGCAATATGAGCGTTACCAGAATCCATAGAAAGCATAACATCTAGGTTTGAAACAACATCCAATTCTTCATCAAGCGTTAATTTTCCTGCTAGATTAATAATGCCTTTTTCTTGAGATTCAAAATAGGTAAGTGTTTGTATTTCTTTTTTTCCGCCACCAAATAATAAAACAGTATACTTTTCAGCAAGTTGCTCTATCACTTCTTGCATTAAATCAAGCGGATACATCTTACTTTCGTGTGCAGCAAAAGGGGCAATACCAATGCGCTTTTTTTGCTCGTTTCCAATAGTTTCAATTACTTTTTTACTTAATGGCTTCTTTTCAGGAAAGTTAGGATTTGATAAATCTATCGGAAATCCTAATGTTTTAAAAACGTCGGCATATCGCTGATGTGTTGTTTTAAGTTGCTTGAATTCATGCCCTGAAACAAGGGCTTTCTTTTCAGCACGACCTTTATCTATTTGTACGGTTTTTATTCCGAAGAGAAGTGTTTTTAAAATATTAGAACGCAACACATTATGTAAGTCGGCAACAGCATCTATTTTTAATGCTTTTAACTCTTTAGACAATTTATAGAGCCCTAAAACGCCTTTGTGTTTATGTTTTACGTCAGCATGAAACACGCTAACATTTTTTAAATCTCTAAAAAAAGGTTTAAAAAAAGCGCGTGTTAATACGGTAAGTTTTACATCAGGATATTGCTGTGTAAACGCACGTAACACATTTACTGTCATAGCAACATCTCCCATTGCTGAAAGACGAATAACGAGTATGTGTTTAGGCGCATCTTGCATTAGATTGCTTTACTAGCAATGCTCTTTATTTACTAGCGCGAAGAACTGGGTTTAGCTCATCGTCGTTATACATTTTCATTTGCTTATACACTTTCATGTACTTGTCTCCGTTTTCAATATCCTTTAAAAGCGTATCAATTGCTGTAGAAAGATCTACACGTTGCTCTAAAAGCACGTCTAACTTCTTTTGGCAAGCTGCTCTGTGCGCATCACTAGCGTCAGTTCTTGTTGCCTCTATATTCATGTGATAAATTTTTAATGCTAAAATTGACAATCTATCAATTCCCCAAGCAGGACTTTCGGTATTTATCGTAGCGTCTGCTTTTGGAGTAACATCTTTATATTTATCTAAAAAGTAGCTGTCAATATATTCAACAGTATCTGTTCTATCTTGGTTTGAGGCATCAATTTTACGTTTTAAAGCTAATGCATCAACAGGATCGATATTTGGATCTCTAATAATGTCTTCGTAAGCCCATTGTACAGTATCAATCCAACATTTTCTGTATAATAAATGTGCAATGACATCTTCGTTTTTATCATACTTGTTAGTAAATGGTTGATCTACGGTATTTTTAATTTTGTAAGTGTTTATAGCATCTTGAAAAATGCTGTTGGCTTTATCTGAAAACATATTATGGTATTTTTATGACTGCAAATATAAGCCTATTTAATAACTTTACAGTTGTAAAAACACCAAAGCAGATGCACATCCATAATTTATCACTTCAAAATTCAATACTCAACACATTTATCTCTGAGATGCGAGATGAAAACATTCAAAAAGACCCATTGCGATTTAGAAGAAATATTGAACGAACAGGAGAAATTTTGGGTTACGAGTTAAGTAAGTCTCTTAACTTTAAAACACAATCTATCACTACTCCATTGGGCACTTCAGAAACTATGTTGATTAATGATGATATTGTGTTATGCTCTATTTTAAGAGCAGGAGTACCATTACATAATGGTTTGTTAAACTATTTTGATAAAGCTGAAAACGCATTTATTTCGGCTTACAGACATCATAAAGACAATCCTGAAAGTTTTGAAATCATTGTAGAGTATTTAGCATGTCCAAACCTGGAGGGCAAAACGCTTATTTTAGCAGATCCTATGCTTGCTACAGGACAATCTATGGTTGCAACTTTTGAAGCTTTAAAACCTTTTGGAACACCAAAAGATGTGCATTTAGTTAGTGTTATTGGCGCTCAAGAAGGTGTTAATTATGTTTCACAACATTTTGATGCTAACACGCATTTATGGATTGCTACTATTGATGAGAAACTAAACGAAAAAGGTTATATCATTCCTGGATTAGGAGACGCAGGTGATTTAGCTTTTGGAGCAAAACTACAGCACTAGACTTACAAAAGGCGTGATTATTAATATCCAAATTAATACTTCTTTGAACCATTTTTCAGAAGATACTTCAATATAATTTGTGAGTACAATAGACAATGGAGCGAAAAGGAAAATAAACTCTGCTCCTGTTTTAATAGGTGAAATGATAATGATAATAGCTGCAAGAAGTGTAGCTATTAAGATTAAAAAATATGATGGTTTTAAACTTTTTGCCTTGTTTTTAATATTTCGAACGTAGTAAAACAAAGACCAGACGAAATAAGACAAAATAATAGTTGAAGCGATTATAATTTGACCCGAATTTAAATTAGTGAAGTCTAAGCTTATTGTATAATCTATTGAGGCCACATAGTTGGAAATGTCATAACCTGTTGCTATTAGTACACTAGCTACTATTACTGCAACCGTTAGCACTCCTATTAATGGAATAATCCAGTTTTTAATATCGGTAATTCTAAAAAGAAATAGTGCTGCAAATATTAACACATAAAACAAACTCGACCAAAAAAAGAGTAACGTAGCTAGACTAATCCAAAACGCAGCATCAAAAAGTTTCTTTTTCATTTCTTTTTGACTTCGTAAGCTAATAATTCTTCTTAGTGCAAGTAAGACAAACAAATTAGCAATTAATATACTAGAGTTTAAAAATGTTTGAGGAATCATTATCATAAACAACGTAAAGAACAAAATCCTATAACTGTTTTTTTTAGTAAGATTGTTTTTGCTTGTAACAAAATCAAACACAAAAACCGATAACAAAACAACTCCAAAAAGTAGCAATTGCTTTAAAATAGCAACAAAATTTCCTGAAATATTAGCCATAAAAACTTTTGCTAGAGTAAAAGCCAGCAATAGTATGACACTTATAACAGCAAAATGTATTGGTTTTGCTTTGCTAAAAAAACTTGAAATCATTTATAATGTTTGTATATTTGCCTTGTAAATATATTGATAATCCTTTTTAAGCTTATATAAGAGCATTAATTTATACACAATGAAAGATTTTTTTTACGCAATACAAGATTTATTTGTAAATGTATTATTTACTCCACTTGATGGTTTAAGAGCACTTGAATTAGAAAATTGGTGGGCTGCAAATGGTCTTAACTGGATTTTTATGGTAATTTGTTTTGTAGCATTTGTTTACTGGATGGGTCAGCTTAAAAAATTCAACAATAACAACGAAGAAGACAAAAGCGTTACAGCTCATAGATATTTATAAATCGAAACCAATATCTTTTCGATAATACATCTTATCAAAATGTAGTTTTTCTATATTTTGATAAGATTTTTTTATGGCTTCTTGATACGTGTTTCCATAGGACGTTATTGCCATAACTCTACCGCCTGAGGTTACCACTTTTTCATCTTTTACAATTGCTCCTGCATGAAAAGGTATTGAATCAGTAATAGCTTCAATTCCTGTGATTTCTTTTCCTTTTTCATAACTTTCAGGATAACCACCAGAAACCAACATTACAGTTGTTGCTGCACGCTCGTCTATTTCAATATCTATTGTATGTAATGTCTCGTTTGAAATAGCTTGGAAAATTTCAACTAAATCATTTTTTAATCGTGGTAAAACTACTTCGGTTTCAGGATCTCCCATGCGTACATTGTATTCAATGACTTTAGGATCATCACCAACTTTAATCAAGCCAATAAAAATAAATCCTTTGTATGGCAAATTATCTTTTTGTAATCCTGCAACAGTTGGTTTTACAATACGTTCTTCTATTTTATTCAAAAACTCTGGTGTTGCAAATGGAACTGGAGATACAGCTCCCATTCCTCCTGTGTTCAAACCTGTATCGCCTTCGCCAATACGCTTGTAATCTTTTGCTGTTGGTAAAATCTTATAGTTTTTACCATCTGTTAGTACAAAGCAACTCAATTCAATACCATCAAGAAATTCTTCAATAACCACTTTTGAACTTGCGTTACCAAATTTTGCATCAACTAACATGTTTTTTAATTCGGCTTTAGCTTCGTTCAAATCATTTAAAATCAAAACACCTTTACCAGCTGCCAATCCATCTGCTTTTAATACATAAGGTGGATTTAAAGTTTCTAAAAACGCATAACCATCCTCAACATTACTTGCATTAAAACTTTGATAAGCAGCAGTAGGAATGTTGTGGCGCATCATAAACTCTTTTGCAAATTCCTTACTACCTTCAAGCTCAGCAGCAGCTTGTTGAGGTCCAATTACAGAAATATGTTTAAGTGCTTGGTCATTTAAGAAAAAGTCGTGAACGCCTTGTACCAATGGGTCTTCAGGACCAACAACAACCATGTCAATTTGTTTATCTAAAACTAAGGTTTTAATAGCAGAAAAGTCGGTAACTCCAATGTTTACATTTTGAGCAATTTCAGCAGTTCCTGAGTTACCAGGAGCTACATAAAGTGATTTACATAAAGGACTTTGGGCTATTTTCCAAGCGAATGTGTGTTCTCTTCCTCCAGAACCTAGGATTAAAATTGTCATAGTTTGTGTTGTTTGCCGCAAAAATAATTGCTTTTACGCTCAAAAAATAATTATTTTACAGAAAACATCTAATATGCTTTTCGTTTGAATTTATTTGACCTTTCATTACAACTCAACGGTTTTCCTATTAAAAAGGCAAGAGCTGTTTTAAAAGCTGTTCAACAACAAAATGACAACGAATTTAAGGCTTACATTGAACAAGAAAAACGAAACATTGTTAGCTATCATTTAAAGCATAATCCCTTTTACAAGAATTTATCCAAAACCGCAACTATTAAAGACTGGAATTCAATTCCTGTAATGACTAAAAGTGATTTGCAGCAACCCTTGGAGCAAAGACTCTCAAACGGTTTTAGTAAAAGTAATGTATACATTAATAAAACTTCTGGTTCTTCTGGAGACCCTTTTGTGTTTGCTAAAGATAAATTCTCACATGCGTTAACATGGGCTGTTATTCAAAACCGATTTGGATGGTTTGGTTTAGACTTCAACAAGTCCAAGCAAGCGCGTTTTTATGGTATTCCGTTAGATAAAAAAGGGTATTATAAAGAACGATTTAAAGACTGGTTAGGGCATCGTTATCGGTTTTCGGTTTTTGATTTAAGTGATGGTGCTTTTGAAAACTGCCTTAAAAAATTTAAAACATCTTCTTTTGATTACATTAACGGTTACACGAGTTCAATTGTTCAGTTTGCAAAGTTTTTAGAGCGAAAACAATTGGTTTTAAATACAGTCTGCCCAAGTTTAAAGGCTTGTATTGTAACTTCTGAAATGCTTTTTGAAGATGACAAAACACTTATTGAAACGCAGTTCGGTGTTCCTGTAATTAACGAATATGGCGCTTCTGAATTAGATTTAATTGCTTTTGAAAATAAAAACAACCAATGGCAGGTTAATAGTGAAACCTTGTTTGTTGAAATTTTAGATGAAGAAAACAACATATTACCAAACGGAAATGAAGGCAGAATAGTCATTACCTCATTATACAACAAAGCACATCCTTTTATTCGCTATGATATTGGAGATATTGGCATCCTTTCAAAAGAAAGCACAGCTAAAACACCTATTTTAAAACAACTTATTGGAAGAACCAATGACATTGCGATTTTACCAAGTGGTAAAAAAGCTGCTGGATTAACTTTTTACTACATCACCAAAAGTATTATTGAAGATGATGGCAATGTAAAAGAGTTTATTATTGAGCAATTACAGCATGATACTTTTAAAGTTATTTACGTAAGTAAAACCATTTTATCGGCTAAAAAAGAAGCGATAATTAAAGTAGAAATGGAGACTTATCTTGAAAAAGGGCTTCATATTATTTTTGAACGACAAGACGTTTTAAACCGCACAAAAAGTGGTAAATTGAAACAGTTTTCGTCATTTGTAAAACATAACACATGAACATTACCATAGTTGCTGGAGCACGTCCAAATTTTATGAAAATAGCACCAATAATTGAGGCTATCAAACAAAAGAAAAACAAAGGTTTTAATATAAACTTTCGTTTAGTGCATACAGGTCAACATTACGATAAAAATTTAAGCGATACGTTTTTTGAAGAATTAAACATCCCTTTTCCTGATGTTAATCTAGAGGTAAAAAGTGGCTCACAGGCTGAACAAACTGCAGGAATAATGATTGGTTTTGAAAAAGAACTAGCACAACACCCTTGTGACCTCGTAATAGTTGTTGGTGATGTTACCTCAACAATGGCTTGTACTATTGTTGCCAAAAAAGCTGGCATTGATGTTGCGCATATTGAAGCTGGAATTCGATCGGGTGATATGGCAATGCCTGAAGAAATAAATAGAATAGTAACTGATAGTTTAACCGATTATTTTTTCACTACCTCAACAATAGCTAATGACAATCTTAAAAATTTAGGTGTAAAAAATGAGCAGATTTATTTTGTAGGCAATGTGATGATTGATACGCTTAGAAAAAACGAATCGCACTTAAAGCAACCCAACATTTGGAACGAACTAGGTTTAAAAAACCAACAATACCTTGTGATAACGCTACATAGACCAAGTAATGTTGATGAAGAGCAACAATTAAAATCAATCGTTACCCAAATTGTAACTCTAGGAAAAGACTATCCAATTGTATTTCCTGTTCATCCAAGAACAAAAAAGCTATTGGAAGGTCTCAATTTAAACTTTGAAAACTTGCATTATATAAGTCCTTTAGGGTATTTGGAATTTAATTACTTAGTGAAACATGCTTTGGGAGTATTAACAGATTCTGGAGGAATAACCGAAGAAACTACAGTTATGAATATCCCTTGTATTACGCTTCGCGAAAACACTGAGCGACCTGAAACCTGTGATATTGGAACTAATGTCCTAGTTGGCAATGACCCTGAAAAAATTGAAACTGCGTTTAAAACCTTATTGTCTAACAACTGGAAACAAGGACAAACTCCTGAACTTTGGGATGGGAATGCAGCACAGCGAATTGCAAATCATATCATTGAAATTTATAATTTATAGTGTCAGATATTCTTATCATAACAAGTTATTTTCCACCTGAGACAGGAGCTGCTTCTAATAGGATTTTTCATTTGGCAAATGGCTTAGAACAGCATCATTTTAATGTTTCGGTAATCACACCTTTACCTAATTATCCTAAAGGAAAAATTTTTGACGCGTATAAAGGTAAATTCAGGCAGACTTCAACAGAAAACAATATCAAAATTCATCGTTTATGGATTTATGCAAGCAACTCTAAAAACAAGATTCTACGTTTATTTGCAATGCTATCGTATAGCTTTAGCTTAATCTGGTTTTTTATAAGCAATAAAATCCCAAACAAAGTTATTGTACAGTCTCCTCCTTTACTTGTTGCGTTTACATGTATGTTGTTTTTGCGTCGAAAAAAGAGAAAACTCATATTAAACGTAAGCGATTTATGGCCTATTGCAGGCTTAGAATTAGGAGCTTTTAAAAAGAATTTTAGTTATAGAGTTTTAGAACGAATTGAGCATTTCAACTATAAGAAAGCCGATTTAGTTTTAGGCCAAAGCAATGAGATTTTAAAACATGTTATGTCTTTATGTCCTAATAAAAATGTTTCCCTTTATAGGAATTTTCCTGATTTTAATCCTCCAACAATTGAAGAGGCTGTTTCTAATGAAAAAATAAAAGTGGTTTATGCTGGTTTACTTGGGATAGCCCAAGGTATTTATAAATTATGTGAACATCTAGACTATAGCAATATTGAGTTTCATATTTATGGCGCAGGAGCTGAAAAGGAAAAGATTGAAGCTTTTATTTCAAAAAACCCTAACCTGCCAATAACCTATCATGGAGAAATATCGAGAGAGTTACTTCATAAAGAGCTTTTAAAATACGATTTAACCATTATTCCTTTACTTAATAGGATTTATGGGTCAGTACCTTCCAAAATATTTGAATATGCTCGCTTAGGGCTTCCTATGGTTTATTTTGGTGGTGGTGAAGGCGAAACTGTTATAAGAAACTATAACTTGGGTTGGGTAGCAGAATCGAGTAATTATAAAGATTTAAACTCTGTTCTAAACAAGGTTAAAAAAGAAGATTTGACAATCACTTCTAAAACAATAATCCAAAAAACGGCATTACAGCATTTTAATTTTAATAAGCAATTAAATGAATTAATAGTTATAGTTTAATATGCTTTTTCTTCACCTTGAATTGCATTCATAAAGGTTTTGAAAATAATTTTAAGGTCTAAGAAAATAGACCAGTTTTCAATAT
Organism: Meridianimaribacter flavus; assembly: GCF_004366715.1. Taxonomy (GTDB): domain Bacteria; phylum Bacteroidota; class Bacteroidia; order Flavobacteriales; family Flavobacteriaceae; genus Gaetbulibacter_B; species Gaetbulibacter_B jejuensis. The sequence goes on along the minus strand of NZ_SOQZ01000001.1, from coordinate 206,841 downwards.
AGAAAATATCATATTTAACTCGTCCTATTATGTCTTTATCTGTTTCTACTTCTCCTCTAAATCCACTTATTTGTGCTAAACCAGTAATACCTGGTTTAACAAAGTGACGAACCATAAATTTGTCAATCTTTTTCGCATACATGTTTGTGTGGCTAACCATGTGAGGTCTTGGTCCAACTACAGACATATCTCCAAATAACACATTAAAAAACTGAGGTAGTTCATCAATACTTGTTTTACGTATTATACGGCCTACCTTTGTTACTCTCATATCATTTTTTGTTGCCTGTTGTAAGTGAGCATCCTTATTAGGCATCATAGATCTAAATTTATAACAATCAAATTCTTTGTAATTAAACCCATTACGAGATTGCTTAAAAAACACAGGTCCTTTAGACTCTAGTTTAATAAGTAGTGCTATAATTGGTGTTAACCAAGAAAGAACGAATATTATCACCATACTTGAGAAAACAATATCAAACACTCGCTTTACTACCATATTTATTGAATCTTCTAGAGGAATGTTTCTAAGAGACAAAATTGGTATATAATCATAATAATCGTATTTAAGCTTTTTAGAATAAATCTCTTTATTATCTGGCAAAAACTTAAGTATTTTTAAGTTATTGTCTGCAAAATCAATAACTTCTCCTATTTGGTTGTTAGTTAATTCTGATATTGAACAGTATATTTCATCAATACCTTCATCAAGAATGAAACTGAAGCATTTTTCTAAGTTTATTTCTTTTTTCTCCTTAAATGAAAATGTCTTTTTATGAATGTATCCGTATTCAGGATTTTTATTGAAAAAATTCTCTAAAGCTAGGGTCTTTTTATTAGCTCCAAAGATTACTGTTTTTCTATAATTACCTCCAAAAGCTGTACGATATTTTTGAAGCAAATAATAAACCGTAAACTTAAAAATAGTTATAAGAGAAAAAACAGAAAAGACGTAGTTAATTACAACTTTAGGGTTAACTCCTACATCATTGCTATACCCAAAATAGGCAAAAACAATTAATAAAAATAATATTAATTGTCTAATTATCATTGATACCATTGTAACCTCTCTAGTGTACCTATATACATTATAAAATTTTGATGAAATAGATAATATAACCCAGGAGACAGAAATTATAATAGTAAAATGCTGATAAGCAATGAATGCTTTGAAAAAATACAATATTGCCAAACCATTAATTATACTCAAATCAATTAAGTAAGAAATTGGTCTTAAATACCCTGAATATCTACCTTGCTTAAACGTACTCAAATTATCGTTTTATGTGTTTAGAAAAGTCTTTATGTTCACTTTTATACAGCTCTTCTTCTGTAAGGCCTTTAAAATAATTAAATGTTAACTTCATCCCTTCATTCCTATCTACTTTTGGCTCCCAATTTAGTGTTTTCTTTGCTAAATCTATATTAGGTTGTCTTTGTAGTGGATCATCTTGAGGTAATGGTTTATAAACTATTTTTTGATTTGTTCCTGTGAGTTTTATTATCTCCTCGGCAAAATCTTTAATTGAAATTTCATTAGGATTACCAATATTTACTGGATACACATAGTCGCTAAACAATAGCTTGTAAATTCCTTCTATTTGGTCGGATACATAACAAAACGAACGTGTTTGAGAGCCATCTCCAAAAACCGTTAAATCTTCACCTCTTAGTGCTTGACCAATAAAAGCAGGTATTACCCTTCCGTCATTTAATCGCATTCTTGGTCCATAGGTATTAAATATCCTCACAATGCGCGTTTCTAAACCGTGAAATCTATGATATGCCATTGTTATAGATTCTTGAAAGCGTTTTGCTTCATCATAAACACCTCTTGGGCCTATTGTGTTAACGTTGCCGTAATAACCTTCAGATTGGGGATGTACCAATGGGTCTCCATAGACTTCAGAAGTTGATGCAATTAATATTCTTGCATTTTTAGCTTTAGCTAATCCAAGAAGGTTATGTGTTCCTAAAGAACCGACTTTTAGAGTTTGTATTGGAATTTTTAAATAATCTATTGGGCTTGCTGGTGATGCAAAATGAAGAATATAATCTAACTCACCTGACACATGTACAAACTTAGAAACATCATGATGATAAAACTCAAAATGTTCTAGAGGAAATAAATGCTCTATATTTTTTAAGTCCCCTGTTATAAGATTATCAATTCCTATAACGTGAAATCCTTCGTTTATAAATTTATCACAGAGATGCGAACCAAGAAATCCTGCAGCTCCTGTTATTAATATTCTTTTCATAAATTATTTAACAGTGACTCTACCAATTGAGTTATAGTAAAACCCTTCTCCTTTCATTTCTTGAATATCATATAGATTTCTACCATCAAAAATAACAGGTCTATTCATGTTTTTTTTAAGCTTATTAAAATCTGGTGTTCTAAATATACTCCATTCTGTACAGATAATCAATGCATCTACATCTTTTGTTGCATCATACATGTTATTTGCATAATTTAAAGTGTCTCCAAACTTTCTTTTAATATTAGGCATCGCTTCTGGGTCAAAAACATTAAGCTTTGCTCCTCCAGCAAGAAGTTTTTCCATCATGTAAATAGAAGGTGCTTCTCTAATATCATCGGTTTCTGGCTTAAATGCTAATCCCCAAACAGCAAAAGTTTTACCGTTTATATCATTATTATAATATGATTCAATCTTAGGTATTAAGATTGTTTTTTGGGTATTGTTAACACTAATAACCGAATTAAGGATATCAAACGTATAATCACTGTCTTTACCTGACTTGTGAAGTGCTTTAACGTCTTTTGGAAAACAAGAGCCACCATAACCTATTCCTGGAAAAAGGAATCGCTTACCAATTCTAGAGTCGGTTCCCATACCACGTCTTACCATATCAACATCTGCACCAACTTTCTCACAGAAATTGGCAATTTCGTTCATAAAAGTAATTTTAGTAGCCAAGAACGAGTTAGCAGCATATTTAGTAAGCTCAGCAGACTTTTCGTCCATTACTATAATTGGGTTACCAGATCTTACAAAAGGTTTATAGAGCTTTTGCATTAAAGCTGTTGCTCTTTCTGAACTTGATCCAATTACAATACGCTCAGGTTTTAAAAAGTCATCAACTGCAAAACCTTCTCTTAAAAACTCTGGGTTTGACACTACATCAAAGTCAACGTTAGTTTCTTTTGCCATAACCTCAGTCACCTTATCAGCTGTACCAACAGGCACTGTACTTTTATCTACTATAACTTTGTACTCTCTTATAAGTTTTCCTATATCTTTTGCTGCACCCAATACATATGAAAGATCTGCAGAACCGTCTTCATCTTCAGGTGTTGGTAATGCTAAAAAGATAATGTCTCCATGCTCAATACCTTCTTCTAGTGAAGTTGAAAACTTAAGTCTTTGGGCCTTTATATTTCGTTCAAAAAGCACGTCCAAATGCGGTTCATAGATTGGAACTATACCTTCTTGCATTTGTTTTACTTTTTCTTCATTTATGTCTATACAAAGAACTTCGTTACCTGTTTCTGCTAAACATGTTCCTGTAACTAAGCCAACGTATCCTGTTCCTATTACTGATATTTTCATTTAATTTAATTCTGGTTTAAATACCATTTTTTTATTGTTTTATCTAAACTACTTGAATAAAAAATCGAATCATCTTGGGTTTCAATTTTTAAAACACTTCGTTTATGAATGCTTAACTTCTGTTTAAGCTTTAGGTCTTTCTTATTAATTATATATATATCTCCATTCCAACTCCCACAAACAAGATTCTCTTTAGAGTTTATAAAAGTGTTAATAAAATTATCACTGATTTTTGTTTGCTCTTCTTTATTGGTTTCAATATTAACTTTTTTGAGTATCCCTGAGTTTGTAGATAAAAATATTGTTTCTCCATCAATAAAAAAATCGGTGATTAACTCATTACCATCATAAATTAATTCATTTTGGTAATTATTTATGTTGTATTTATAAACCTTTCCTTTATCTGTACAGTATAATAGAGCTCCTTCTTCATAAACCATTTTCCTAGAAAATGTATTTAAACTTATCTCTGCTATTTTTAAAAATTTAGGTTTTTTTGAATAATTAACTATGATTATTTTTTCACTTATTAAACTAAGTATGAATAAGTTTAATTCAGGTAAAATAACGGCGTCTATAATTTTTCCTTCATCGTTATAAAAAACACTTTCAAAACGGTCCTTCTTTTTGTCATAGAATCTTACTGAAGACACATTGTTAACTAATTCATTGGACACTGTAATTATAGTATTGGGCTTATTATCTTGTAAAAACTTAAGGCCATATCCTCCAATAAAGTAGTCTTTAGTTGTCTTTGTTTTTATATCTTTTAAATAGGCATTTCTTTTTTTTATGTAAATGATAGAATCTTTTTGTACTATAAAATCTCGAATACCAAAATCTGTCTTTATAACAGTTTCGGACTCTTGTGAGAATGCAATAGTTGCTATTAGTCCAAATAGAAATATTAACTTAAATTTCTTCATTTTCTACTGCAACTAAATAATAATTATACATAAATGAAAAGTAAACAATACCATGATGCCTATCTAATAGGTTTTCAATATAAAACACCAATACTATAATAACTGTCCAACCTAAAAACTCCCTGATTTTTGATTTTTGTGATTTAACATTAACTTTTTTAAACATGTTTATCATAAAAAGAAAAAAGATTGAAACTCCAACTAAGCCGTACTTCATTAAAAAAGAAAGGTACTGATTGTGGCTATTTAAGTCAGAATCTAAGAAATAATATTTACCGCTTAGGTAATGATTATAGTTAAGTAAGTCTTTCTCTGATGATTTTAAATTACCAAAGAAGGGGTTATTTTCAAAAATCTTAAAGGACTCTTCCCATATTTGTAACCTAAAATCTAAAGCCTTCTCATAATTAACTGATGCTTTAGTATTAAACACTACAAAAACAATAATAATTCCTATTAAAAAAGGAATATGAAATTTTATGTTTTTTTTATTTACTTTAGGTAAGGCTTGGACAACAAACAAAAGCGCAAAAATGACCATAGAAGCCTTACTGTCTAAAGAAAATACAAACCAAAAGAGTAAGCTAATTATTATTAATATAAATAGCTTAGTATTTATTTTTAGTTTATTTTTTGACAATAACTTAATTAACATGAGATTAACTAAGGTTAACAGATAAATTGATAAATAGGTGTGATGAATATCTAAAAATCTTAAAAAAGCATATTTATCAAATGGTATTTTATTTATCACACTCAAAGCAAACACCTCTATAATTGCCACTAGACTCCCAATTAACAATGCATAAAAAGGCAACTTATTTTCCTTTTTGTTTCCCATTATAAAGGGTATGATAAATAATAAAGTAAAATGTGAAAACTGTTTTTCAAAAAAAACGAAAGTGTGCCTTAAATTGGTTTGTATAATTGAGTTTATAATTATATAAACTAAAAAAACAAATCCTATTATAACACTGTGTTTTAAAGCTTTTGAACCATACTTTAGCTCTTTATGATAAATTGACTGAATAATCTTTAAAACAATAGAGGCAATTAACGTAAACGTACTCAAGTTGATTGAAAGGGGTAGCAGAAACATTGATAATGTTAATGCCAAAAAAGAATAGTCTCCTTTTTTGACAACTAGTTTTATTATGTCTAGTGGCTTATTTAACATTATTTATTTATATCGATTTTTTAAAGTATTTTAATTTAAAAACTTCTAAAAGAAAAAGAGGGGTAGAATAAAGGTATCGTTTTGTTAACCTCCAAGCAGTGAAACTTCTATATAGCCATTCCATCTTTAAATTTATAACCCATTGTGGTGCTCTTTTTTTTGTTTCGGCTATAAAATCAAAAACAGCACCTATAGAGCAAATGATGTTAGCATCTATACTTTCTTTATTATCAAAAACCCATTTTTCTTGTTTAGGAGCTGTCATTCCAACGAATAACACATCTGGTTTAAACGCGTTAATTTTTGATACCATTTGTGCGTTATCCTCCTTTGAGAAAACCGGTTTAAATGGTGGCGAATAAAAACCAAACGCTACATTTTTATATTTTTGAGTTTGTTTGTTTTTGATAATGTCTAATGTTTCCTGGCTTGCTCCTAAATAAAAACATTTAAGACCTCTTTTTTCTGATAGATCTAATAAATAGTCATGAATGTCTGCTCCTGCTATCTTTTTAATTTTTTCGCCTTTCAACTTTTTTGCCATCAAAACAACACCTTCTCCATCTGGCAATAAAATATCACTACTTACCAATGCTTTTTTAAACTTTGAATCGTTTTTTGCTACTATATAAGAATGCGCATTTATTGTGTTTACAATAGTCTTTTTGTCTTTTTCAACAGTTAGACTATTAATATCTGACGCATAAATGTTATACTCTTTTATTTTAACTGATTTGGGCATTAGCTTGAAGTTAATATGTCTGTTAGTTTTCTTTCAAAGACATCAATAGTGTATTTACTTAAATATTCCTCTCTACAAACCTTATAATTATCAGTAGATTGGTAATTTACTATCATTTTCTTTAAGTCTTCAAAAATAAGTTCTTTATTGCTGATTACACCTATTTTAGCATTAATAATTTTTGAAACCGCACCTGCATTAAAACCTAAAATTGGCAAACCATAAGATAATGCCTCTAGTACAGAAATAGGAAACACTTCTTTTTTATATCTTGAAGGAAAAACAAATATGGTTGCGTTTGAAAACAACGATTTCTTTTTCTCACCTTGTACTAAACCATGAAATGTAGCATATTCTTGCAGGTTATATTCTTTTACATAGTTATTAAAAAACTGCTCATCTTCATTTGTTGCCCAACCTCCTGCAAAGTTAAACTCTATATTGTCTAAACCTGATTCTTTTACTTTTCTTACAGTTTCTAAAATAGTATCATAGCCTTTTTCTTTTATCATATTTGAAAGATACAAAACAGATGCTTTATTACTAGATACTCTTTGAGACACAACATTTAAAAAATCTTCCTTGTTTAAAGTAGTTTCTACACCATTATTTATAAAAACCACATTTTTATAGGTGTTAACCTGCCTTATTTCACTTTTCATTAGTTTAGAGATTAGCAGAATTGTTGTGTTTTTTAAAAGGAAATTAGTTAATTTTTTATTTATGCTAGATTGTGATACAAAACTATCTATTCCCTTTGCGTGATAGTGGTAAAACAAGCTTGTTTTACTCAATTTCCTGTAAATTTTAATAGGAACTGAAACCACTAAATCTCTATAAAAAGCAAAACCATAAGGTGATGCTGTGTAATATATTATTTGAGGTCTAAACCATAATAAGCTCCAGCAAATTTTAAAAAACAACTCAATGAAATATAAAATCTTTTTACCATTAAACTTACCAATAACATCGATACTGTCTGAAGATTTTATTTTTATAAATTTAGCATCCAGTTCTTGACTTATAATTGAGCTATTTAAAATAGAGTCTCCTACTTTTGAAGCACCATGAACTGGTGGCGAATAGTGTAAAATAAAAAGAGCTTTATTCATTTTATTTTAAAGAGTTATAAATGCTTATTACTTTTTTTGCCTTTTTATCCCAAGTATAATTATTAACTATTTCATTATGATTAACCAATCCTATTTTATTTATTAAATCTGAGTTATTATAAAGCTTCTTAAGTTTTGAAGCCATTGAATTGATAAGCTCCATTTTATTCATTCTATTATCATACTCCACCAACTGATTTTCTGTTTCTTCTTTCAAAAATTGTTTTGGTCCACCTGTATTTAATGCTAAAACAGGTAAAAAATTAACCATAGCTTCCAAGATTACAAATCCTGCACTCTCTAAGGTTGGAAACAAGAAAACATTAGCTTTAGAAAAATAATTCATAACTTCTTTTTGCGGAATATTACCTAAAAATTGTACGTTTTTATAAATATTTAAAGTTTTACACTTCTCAATTAATGCATTTTTTTGACTTCCTTCTCCTATTATCGTTAGTATTATTTTTTCTTTCTCATTCTCTGGTATGCTCTTGAGAAATTCAGCAAATACTGAAATAGTGAAATGGAAATTTTTAATATACATTAATCTGCCTACTGATATTATATTAAAAGTTTCTTTAGATATTCTCTTCTTTTTAGCTTGATATATTGCTTCGTCAATTTGTTTTTGGCTCAAGGCTATTGCAGGAAAACTAATGAACTTGTGTTGTAGTTTATGTTTAAGTTTAAGCTTATTTTTTACATTATTATTTATTCCTATTATTTTACTTGACTGCTTTTTACATATCATAAAAAAAGGGTCAAATGTTCTGTAAAAAGTCTGTAAAAAAATCCTTATTCTCTCAATTACCTTTTCTTTTCTTGAATTTAAAAATATTGAATTAACACGGCTATGACTTCCTATAGGCCCCCAAATAAAATGATTGTATTTTGTTTTAAACAACACAAAAAGTGATGGTAACCAATCATTTACAAAAGTAAGATGATGAATAATATAAAAGCTGTTTTTTTGTTTTCTTAATTTAATGTATGCCCCTAACATCCATAAATAATAATAAATTCTTAGCAGATTAAACCTTTCTTTTAATCTTATAAAAATTTGAGGAAGTTCGTAGTAAAAAAACTCTAAATTATCAGGGATAGTTTCTTTTTCTATATACGTTTTATAATAACTCCTTGTAGCTACTAAGTATTTGTATTGAGAGTTATTTGCTAGCTCAGAAACCATGTTCCATCCAACTCCAGGTTCAGAGCCCCTGTGAGGTTGACAGGCATATGCACATATTAGAATTTTACTTTTATTTTGCATTGCTTAATTGTTATGCCAAAGAGATAAATCTTTATTTAATAGCTTTTCAAGCTTGACAATATCTTCTACAAAATAAGGTTTTAATAATTTTATGTCTTCTTGTGAAATTGCAACTGGTTCTATGTTTACTTGAGACACTTTTTGCTTTAAACCTCTTGGTATAAGCTTTTTTATAAACATCACTAAAGGTGATTTGTTTAAGATTATCTTTTGTAGAAAGGGTGATTTAGCGTTTCCAGATTTATTATGAACTTTATCTCCTTTTAAGTCTTGGTCTTCTAAACCTAAAAAAGCAAGTATTTCTTTTAGCTCTTTTTGAGGGTCTTTAATAAACTCTTCAAAAATTATAATTTTTAAATTCTCTTTATCAATATTGTCTTTATAAAACTTTACTTGATTGTAGTATTTAGATATCTCAGTATATTGCCAAACCCATTCCCAATTATTTTTTTGCCTATCTTTTTGAGCGCTAATAGCCTGATTTAAAGGAAGCGTTTCTCTTAGGTCTCTCTTAAGGTGAGAATACATAGAAAAAGCACTTTTAACTGGGTTTCTTAAAAGAATTATAATCTTAGGCTGTTCATCTTTATACAAGTCATTAATGCTGCTAATTGTTTCTTTATAATAGTAAAGATAATCTACGGAAGCATCACACAAAAACTGACCTGCTTTTGCTTTTTTAAATAAATCTGAATACTCTTTTAATGAAGTGGTCATTTCAATATTTACAACATGATCTCCTGGACCATTAAAGTTTGGCGTCATCTTTGAAAGGTATCTGCACTCTTTAACCTTTGGTATAAAAATATCAGAATGTTTAGAGAGGTATTGACTTAAAGATGTTGTACCACATTTTGCTCCACCAACTATTAAAAAATCTGGTATATTGTAGTTGCTATTTTCTTTTTTAATAATCATTTTTCTTTCTAGATAATTTAAAATAAACTTCTACCAAAATTCTGAATACTAATGCAAAAGACCTGCTAGCAAAATTCATACCTGCATTTTTTCTTGCGATATAATTTTCAGATAAAATCTTCTTAAATTTTAAATTTCCACTAATTCCTCCTAATCTAAAATTAGATAAAACTTGAGGTATATAATGAAATTTATTTTTATTGTCTAAGTAATTTGTTAAAGTAAATTGGTAATCAGAAACAGACCTTAATTGGGTATTATATTGATAATGTTTATAAATATCTTTATGTACAAACATAGTTGGATGATTTAAAACCATACCATAATATTTAATCAAAAAAGGATTGTTTTTAGCTTTTTTTAATTTTATATCTCCGTTTAATTTAATACAGTTTTTATCACCGTGAAATATTTTTTTCTCTTTGTTTTTTATGTATGCATTTACTACTTGCTCAACTGTATTGTTTTCATACCAATCATCACTATTTACTATTCCTATTAGTTCCCCAGAGGCCATTTTGATTCCTTTATTCATAGCATCATACAAGCCATTGTCTGGTTCACTTACCCATTTTGAAATAGTTTTTTCATTGTCATTTATTATATCAATTGTTTTGTCAGTAGAGCCTCCATCAATAATTATGTACTCAACGTTTTTGTAAGTTTGCTTTTTTATACTGTTTATGGTTTGTTGTAGGTAAGCTTCACCATTATATACTACAGTTATAATACTAATTTTAGGAGTTTCTATCATTTTAATAAATTATTAATTTCCTCATCATTCATTTCTCTGTTTTTTTTATTTAACACAGTGCCTATTGCCATCCATAAAAAAATAAAAATTGGAGTAAATCTTGGCCTAAATGAAATTATACTTAAAATGGTTATAATTAATATGAAAACTCCTAATCTTCTTGTGAATTTATTTTTTGACTTGAAAATACCTAAATAAACACCATACAACATAAAATATAAGTGTAAGAAAAACATAATAAAACCTCCTTTTAATATCATTTGAAGGTAACCTACTTCAATTGTAATTCTCTCCGGTTCATCTCCTTTCCAGCCTGTATTACCTTTCAGATGATAATATCTTGTTGTTCTTTCAAAAAAATCACTGTAGTATGTACCGAGAGAACCTCTTCCATAATAATATTCATTTTTATTAAGCTCTGTAAAAAGTTCTGTAAATAAAAAGGTTCTAGAGTCCTGATATTCCACGAGTAAGTTAACTGTATCCGCAAAATAGGCATACCCCATTAAAAAAATAACTAAAAGAACTAAAACATAAATAATAATAACCTGCCAGAAAAGTAATTTTCTTAAATTAACTTGGCTTGCTTTATCTATTAGAACAAAAGTTATGGATAATGCAAAGAAAATATAATCTACTCGGTGGCTTGTAGCATCAGTTATAAACAAATATGCTATAGTCGCTAAAAAAAAAAGTGTTTTATTTAATATATTCGACCTATAGAAAAAAACTATAAAAGCTAAATTAACAGGTCTTAATAGCCATGACCATTGAGGATATTTGAATGGGAATATAAAGCTTAAAAAAAAGAAGAAAACCATTAAACCCAACATAAAACTTATTGCTTTATATGCCTTGGACCAATTACTTAAATTTACTCCTATAATTAAAAAAAGTGGCGTTAACCATGCTGGTGCCATGTAGATGTTTCCTAAATTAGTAATCCAATCCTGTAAGTTCAACGAAAAACCTCTGATAATAGTTATAACACACCAGAGAATTAATAAAAAATATATAACTCTGGGTGTTCTATTTATTTGTTTGAGCTTTTTTATGTTCTTAGCACTAAAATAAATAAGTAAGGCCAAAGAAGACAACAAGAGGCATGATATAGCAATTTTTGAAAAACTAATTCCTTGAGGTTTTAAGAGCACATAAAAGAATACATAAAACAAGTTAAGGTAAAGAATTACCTTAACAATACTTGCATTTGCTCTAAACGTATTCTTCAAAATTAATTAATACTTTTATATAGTTGTATATATTTTTTAGCTACTATAGTAGTATCAAAATTTTTTAAAACCTTTGCCCTAGATTTATTTTTTAACCCTAAGTAGTTTTCATTATTTAAAACCCACTCTATGCCCTTAGCTAAATCATTAGTATCAAGAGGTTTTGCTAAATATCCATTTTCTTTATGGTCTATTAAATCGCTGTTCCCTCCTATATCAAACCCAACGACAGGTGTTCCACAAGACAGACTTTCCATAATAACATTAGATAAATTTTCTTCTAAACTAGGAACAATCATGACGTCAGCTGCATTATAAATTGCTGTTAAACTAGCATCATCATATAGTCTCCCTAAATAATGAGATTTAAAACCTAAGTTTTCAGGGTTTTGGGGCTTAGAACTACCGTATATTAAAAGCTCAACACATTCTTTATTTATACTTTTTAATGCTTTCTTTAGTTGATCAAACCCTTTTCTTTTGTCGCTAGTGGCAGACATCGCTCCAAAAAGAATCAATTTTTTATCATTCGGCAAATTAAATAATTTCCTTGCATGTTTTTGCTCTACTTGTTTGAATAAATTTGTATCTATTGGGTTTGGTAAATTAACCACCCTTTTATCCCTAAATAGAGTACTAGATTTTGCACAAGATTCGAGCCACTTACTTAAACCTATAATTGTTAAATTTGTTTTGGCGAAAGTTTTTTTCTTTCTATTAAAAATTTTACGACTTAAGTCATTTTCTTTATTTGACTTTAAAATAATACATTTCCCACAGTTTTCTTTATATCGTTCGCATTCTTTTGAATAATGACACCCACCCGTAAATGCCCACATATCATGTAAGGACCAAACAATAGGTGCTTTTATCTTTGAAAAGTCTTCTATTTTTAACATTCCTGCATTAATCCAATGTAAATGAACAATATCAGCATTTATTTCATTAATTGCTTTTACAATTCTAAATGACGGTGAAAATGACGGTGAAAATAAATCATGTTCTTTATATTTAAGTAATGGGTATGGATTTATTATAGACTGTGCTTTAGCTGTAAATTTACCAATCTTTGAAGTAGGAGAAATAACTGTATAGTCATCACTTTTTTTTGTTTTAACTAACATTGTAGAGCTAACCCCTTCTTTAAGGAGCGAATTATGAAGTCTATAAGATGCTCTAGCAGCACCACCTTCTATATCACTAAAATTTACAATCAATATTTTCATTATCTTACACTCAAATCTCGCTTTTATGGCTTGTATCACTAAAACTATAGCCAAAGAGTAAAATATCTTTTTTATAAACTTCTTCTACAATCTTTTGCGTTTTTGAAGAATAATATGTTCTATAATCTTTTTCCCTTTTAGATTTATTTTCGTGTGTAAGAAGAATATCCTTATTCAACACCTCATTAATTTCTTTAACACTATTGTTAAATTCTTCTATTTTATATATTTTGTCTACTGCAACTTTTGAGTTTATTGTGATAAACTCATATTGAGGAATAAAATGTATCCCTTTATATATATTATCTTCATTAACCCAATTTAGGACAAAATCTTCAAAATCCTTATATTTTGATAGGTGCATTTCATACCACTCTGCATCTTCTTTATGAAACCCTCCTGCTTTTAAAAAGAAGTAGGCTGAAACTAATCTATCCCATGGATTTCTTGCAAATGTGAATTTAAAATATTTTTTAAATTCTTTTTGGTTGAAAATGTATAAATACTTGTAAATTGGTCTATGCCCATAACCTAAATTTCCAAAAAGATTTAATGCCAATGAAACCCCTCCTGCTTTAGGGATATGAATAAAAATACATTCATTATCATCAAAACCTTTTAATGAATACTTTTCTTTTCCCTTTACTATTATTTTTCTTTCTTCTTGCTTCTTGTTAAACTCTTTACTTCTAAAAAACCTATATAGATTATATATTAGTGAATGAGGGAGTTTTAAAAATATTTTTTCGAAAAAACTTAACTTGCCCATATCCCTTTAGCTTTGTTATTTATTATTTTATAATATTGCATTGGTCTTAATACAGCTGCATAAGACATAGAAACACAAGTAGCAATTATAACTCCTGTTGTTCCCATATTAAAAAAGTTTGCGAATAATATACTCAACGGTATGTTTATAATCATAGATGTGATTGCAGTAATTAATTGAATCTTAATTTTCCCTACACCATTAATAAATTGAGTAAAAACCATGTTAAACGTAAACAACAAAACAAATAAAGCCATTGAAATAGAAAGAGATAATGGTACAATAACTTTTTCTCCAATCCAAATATTATAAAACCAATCTTCCAATATCAACATTATAATTAGCAGTATTGGTACAATAAACCAAATTTTTAAAATATTTTTTACAGATTTCTTTATCCATTCGAAATCTTTTAGGGTAAATGCTTGAGTAAATGAAGACCAGTAAGGAGCTACAATCATTGTGTATAGCATGGTAAGTATAGAAAAGTATTTAAAAGCGATGTTGTAAGGGACTACTTCTTCAGGGCTAAATAACTGACTAATGATAAAATTATCAGTAGAAAACAAAATTATTGCTGCAACTTGTATAATGAAAAAATTAACTCCTATACCCATTACATCTTTTAAATATTTTTTATTAAAATACTTAAATGATGGTTTTATTGCTTTGTACTTATTTGAAAAAGCAAATACATTGAATATTAATAAAACAACTACAGGTATGCATGAAAACAAAGTGCCAAAAACAAGTAAAGAACTATTATCTGTTTTGGTGAGCTGCCAGACAATAAACAATAATATCGCTTGTGTGATAAACTGAATTTTAACTTGAACTGAATGATTTTGATCAGCTAAATATATGCTGACTATGAGTTTTACAATTAATTGAATACAAAAAAACCCAACAACAATAGGCATTAAAAAACTAAGGTCACTTCTTAACTTAGAGCTAGAATTAAAAAACAATGTCCAATCAATAAAATTATTAATGGCAAAAAAAACAATAAAAAGAAATGAACTCAATATGAATATTGAATAATATGCAGAGCTAATATATCCTTTCACTAACTCTAAATTATTGTTCGCTTTTGCTTCTGCAAACTTATTTCTTAATCCGTTACCCAATCCAATATCCAAAAAAGAAAGCCAAGAGATAAAAGATGTAATTGTTAGCCATACCCCATAGTTTTCAGTATCGAGATACTCAATTGTTAATGGAACTAATAAAAAATTAGATAAAACAGCTCCTCCTTTGTATAAAAAAGAAATTAGTAAATGCTTTATTATGTTTTTTGTTCGAGAGCTTTTTACTCCTACTTTTTCTAAAAGTTTAACAATATTATGTTTCAATTATTGAAAAAGTTTATTTATAATTTTTTTTCTTAAAAACATTGTTGGGTTATATTTCCCATCTATTCTTTTTGTATTAATAATGCCTGTTTCAGGATTATATTCTATAAATTTATTAAAAGTAAAGTAATCATTTAATTCATCAGGAGAAATCAAATACTCAACATTATTGGTATGTATTTTAATTAATTTAACTGTAATGGCTTTCTCGTTTTCTCTCCCTAAAATCAACCCTAAGCTAACATCAGGTTTAATTTCATCTGGCACTTCAAATTTTATAACCTTTTGATTTTCATTACTGTTCATTTTATGAGTTATGATAAAATTCATAAACTGACTGTTATTTAAAAAAACATCATTTGAAAATAAAATAAAATCATCTGGTTTAGTCGTTTTAAAATCTATTTCAAATACGAGTCTATTCTTTTTTTCTATTTTTTGCTCTAGTTTATTATTTTGTTGCTTAGCTTTTTCGGCTACATTTTCTTCATTTTTACACGAAAAAAAGGTAATTACTAATAATACTAATGTTAATTTTTTCATTAATTTATTTGTTTTTATAGTTAAACTATCATTCCTGCGGCAACAGTTTCATTAGTTGCATCATCTACTAAAATAATACTTCCAGTAGTTCTGTTTTCTCTGTAAGCATCAATCATTAACGGCTTTGTAGTACGTATTTTAACTTTAGCAATATCATTCATTGATAAATCAGTATCGTCACTATTTCGCTCCAAGGTATTGATATCGTATTTGTAAACCACTTCTTTAATCATCGCTTTTTGATCGTTAGAAGTATGCTTAATAGTATATTTTGCTCTAGGTTTAGCTGCACTATTATTTAACCAACACAACATTACCTCAATGTCTTGAGAAGGCTCTGGTTTATTGTTTGAACGCACAATCATATCACCTCGACTAATGTCTATATCGTCTTCTAAAGTTATAGAAACTGACATTGGTGCGTAAGCTTCTTCTAATTCTTTATCATGAAGGTTAATACTGCTTATCTTTGATGTAAATCCTGAAGGCATTACAGTAACATCATCGCCTTTTCTTAAAATACCACTTGCTACACGACCTGCATAACCTCTATAATCTATAAAACCTTCACGTTGTGGTCTTATTACAGTTTGTACAGGAAAACGCGCATCTACTTTATTAATATCACTACTAATATGCATTGTTTCCAAAGTATGTAGCATTGGTGCTCCTTGATACCAAGGCATATTTTCTGATTTGTTTACCACATTATCTCCTAAAAGCGCTGACATTGGTATAAAACGAACGTCTTTAACAAGCATCTTTGAAGACACTTCTTCAAATTCTGAAACAATTTTATTGAATACGTCTTCAGAAAAATCAACCAAATCCATTTTGTTTACACAAACAATAATGTGTGGTATTTGCAATAACGATGCTATAAATGCATGACGTTTAGTTTGCTCAATTACACCATGTCTTGCATCAATTAGAATGGTCGCTACGTTAGCTGTTGATGCTCCAGTAACCATATTACGTGTATATTGAATATGTCCTGGTGTATCAGCAATAATAAATTTACGCTTTGGTGTTGTAAAATATCTGTAAGCAACATCAATGGTAATACCTTGCTCTCTTTCGTCTCTTAAACCGTCTGTAAATAGTGCTAAATCTACACCTTCATGACCTTTTTTCTTACTTGTGTTTTCAATAGCTTCAAGTTGGTCTTCAAAAATAGATTTAGAATCGTATAGCAAACGCCCTATTAATGTACTTTTTCCATCATCTACACTTCCGGCAGTTGTAAAACGTAATAATTGATTGTTGTCTAACATGTTATTCTTTATATGAGATGCCAAATTGTATTTGGCATGACAGTTAATTTTTTATTTAATTTTGATTAAAAGTATCCTTGACGCTTACGGTCTTCCATAGCAGATTCTGATCGCTTATCGTCACTTCTGTTTCCACGCTCGGTATTTCTCATACCAGCAACTTCAGCAGCAATTTTCTCTAATGTATCAGCATCAGATTCTACACCACCAGTAATAGTAATATCACCTAACGTTCTAAAACGTATCTTTTTAGTCACCACTTCTTCATGGTCTTCTAGTACTAAAAATTCAGAATTTGGAATCCAAGAGTCTTGTCTCCAAACGACTTCGCGTTCATGTGCAAAGTATAATGATGGAATTGCAATATTCTCGCGTTTTATGTAGTTCCAAACATCCATTTCTGTCCAGTTACTTATTGGGAATGCTCTAAAGTGCTCTCCTTCAAAATGCTTTCCGTTGAAGATATTCCACAGTTCTGGTCGTTGGTTTTTAGGATCCCATTGCCCAAAATCATCTCTATGAGAGAAGAAACGCTCTTTGGCTCTTGCTTTTTCTTCGTCACGACGTCCACCACCAATAGCACAATCAATCTTATTGGCCTCAATAGCATCAAGAAGTGTTGTAATTTGAAGTGCATTACGCGTAGCATTTTTCCCTTTTTCTTCAGCTACACGACCTTCGTCTATAGATTCTTGTACAGAACCAACAATAAGTTGCGCGCCTAATTCTTTAATAATGTCATCTCTAAACTGAATGGTTTCTGGGAAATTGTGACCAGTGTCAACATGCATTAATGGAAATGGTATTTTAGCAGGATAAAATGCTTTTTTTGCTAAATGCGTTACCAAGATAGAATCTTTTCCTCCTGAAAATAAAATTACTGGGTTTTCAAATTGTGCCCAAACTTCACGTAAAACAAAAATTGCTTCACTCTCTAATTCATCTAAATAATTTAAATAATACTTACTCATTGTTGCTTTGACAATTTTGGCGTTATATAATCTACGATTCGTTGCGCAGCTGCTTCAACTGATTCGTTTTCTGTTTTTATTTCAATATCAGGGTTTTCTGGCGCTTCATAAGGCGCTGAAATTCCTGTCATGTTTTTTATCTCCCCAGCTCGAGCTTTTTTATAAAGCCCTTTTACATCGCGTCTTTCACATTCTTCAACGCTGGTATTAACAAATATTTCGACAAAGTTAATATCTTTAACGATACTTCTAATGTTCTCTCGGTCTTTTTTGTAAGGTGACACAAAAGCTGCAAGTGTCACTAAACCAGCATTAACCATTAAATTTGCCACTTCTGCAATTCTACGGATATTTTCAGTTCTATCTTTTGGAGCAAAGGTTAAGTCTTTATTAATTCCTTTTCTGATATTGTCACCATCTAGCGAAAAGGTTTTAATACCGTTCTGATGCAATTTTTGTTCAACCACATTGGCTATAGTAGACTTACCTGATCCTGATAATCCTGTAAACCATAATAAAAAAGAATTGTGTCCATTTTGCTTTCGTCTATCTTCAATAGATATTTGATAATCGTGCGGAATAATGTTCTCTTTCATCTTATTCTTTTTTTCTTTTACTTAAACCAAAGTTTATTTTATACCAAACGCGTTCGTGCAAATAATACAATATCATTTTAGTAATCACTTCAGCAAAACCTATTTGTAAAGCAGCAAGTGGATTACCCGAAATAATCCAAGCCAACGTCATTGTATCTATTGTTCCTATAAAACGCCATGTAATAGTTTTGGCAATATGTCGTTTTCTACTTTCAAGAAGAATACCATCCTTCGATAAATTAATTTTGTACCAAACACGTTCGTGTAAGTAGTATAACACTGATTTTGTTGTGACTTCTGCGAATCCTATTTTAAGACCTGCCAAAGGGTCTCCAGTAACTATCCAAGAGAGAATTATTGTGTCTATCGTTCCAACAACTCTCCATGTAATGGTTTTGGCAATATGTCTTTTATAAGAAACATCTGCCATTTACTTACTGACTAAAAAGTAGCTGTTTAATAGGTTTTCTTTATTGTAAGCTAATGGTTTATTTGTTTCTTTAGAAATAACCTCTAACCCAACTGCGTTACAAATGGCTTGACCTGCAGCAGTATCCCATTCCATGGTAGGTGCATATCGTGGATATACATCGGCATTTCCTTCGGCTACCAAACAAAATTTTAAAGAGCTTCCTTTTGATACAATCTCAACCTCTTTACCTTCTGCTTTCAAGCTTTCTACAAAATCCAACGTGTCTTGGTTCATGTGCGAACGACTACCAACAACCTCAACTTTATCCGAATTGTTTTTCTTTGGTTGTAATGGTTGGGCTAATTCTAATATCTTTTCAACAGCAACATCATGAGACTCTAAATCTACCTTAAACGCTTCGTTGTTTTCTACATTAGCAAAATAGATGGTTTTTACTGCAGGCACGTAAATAACTCCTAAAACAGGTTTTCCGTTGGTTACTAACGCTATATTTACTGTAAATTCACCGTTACGTTTTATAAACTCTTTAGTGCCATCTACTGGATCTACAACCCAACAGGTTTCCCAAGTTTTTCTAACAGCGTAATCCGTTTGTTTATTCTCTTCTGAAATTATTGGAATTTCCGTAGGAATCAGGTACGAATTAATGACATCATTAGCTTTTTTGTCTGCCTCTGTTAAAGGTGATTTGTCGTCTTTCATTTCTACATCAAAAGCTGTATCATATATTTGCATGATTACTTTTCCTGCTTCTAATGATGCTTTGATAGCTGTTTGTAGGTTTTCATTTATTAACATACCAATCGTACACTTTTTTAATTCCGTCTTCTAATTCAACCGAATGTTTCCAACCTAAACCGTTCAATTTAGAAACATCTGTTAATTTTCTCATGGTTCCATCAGGCTTATCTGTATTAAACACTAAGTCTCCTTTAAAATCAATAATGCTTTTTATGGTTTCGGCTAGCTCTTTAATAGAAATTTCTTTCCCTGTACCTATATTGATATGGGTGTTTCTAATTTCGCTATCATTTTCGGAATATGTATCAGAAAACTCTCTGTTTTCCATAATAAATACACAAGCATCAGCCATATCTTTAGACCATAAAAACTCTCGTTTTGGAGCTCCTGTTCCCCAGATTTCTACACTGTTTTCTGATACTCCAAATTTAGAAAGATACACTTTTGCCTCTTCAATCGTTTCAAAACCAGTGTCACTAATAACAGCATCTAAATTGTTTTCATTTAGCATTTTTGCTAAATATATCTTTCTAATTAACGCTGGTAAAACATGTGATTTTTCTAAATCGAAATTATCGTTAGGTCCATAAAGATTTGTTGGCATAACCGAAATAAAATTTGTACCGTATTGAAGATTGTAACTTTCACAGGTTTTTATTCCAGCTATTTTTGCAATGGCATAAGGCTCATTGGTATATTCTAAAGTGTCTGTCAATAAATACTCTTCCTTCATTGGTTGAGGAGCATTTTTAGGATAAATACATGTACTCCCTAAAAACAACAATTTTGATACGCCATTAAGGTAACTTTGATGAATTACATTGTTTTGAATCATCATGTTTGCGTAAATAAAATCGGCTCTGTATACATTATTTGCAATAATACCTCCTACTTTAGCTGCAGCTAAAAAAACATATTCTGGTTTTTCGCTTTTAAAAAAGTCTTCAACAGCAACTTGATTGGTTAAGTCTAGTTCAGAATGTGTTCTGGTAACTAGGTTTGTATAGCCTTTACTTTTTAAGTTTTCTACAATAGCACTACCCACCAAACCTCGATGTCCAGCTACATATATTTTAGAATCTTTTTTCATAACTGCTTTTTATTCAAAGTAGTTATTGATTCTGTAACCGCCATCTTGCAAAAATTGTTGTTTTTGCATTAGTTTTAAATCGCTAGACATCATATCATCAACTAAATTTTGAAGGTCATATTTAGGAACCCATCCTAATTTTTCTTTAGCTTTTGTTGCGTCTCCTATCAATAAATCAACTTCTGTTGGTCTGTAATATTTTTCGTCTACTGAAACTATCTCTTTGCCAATTTCAAGGTTGAAATCAGGGTTACTACAAGACTTTACAAATCCTTTTTCATTAGAACCTTCGCCTTTAAACTCTAATTCTACACCAATATGTTTAAAACACATTCTAACAAAGTCTCTTACAGATGTCGTCTTACCTGTAGCAATTACCCAGTCTTCTGCTTGATCAGCCTGAAGAATCATCCACATCATTCTAACGTAATCTTTGGCATGTCCCCAATCTCTTTTTGCGTCTAGGTTTCCTAAATACATTTTATCTTGTAAACCTAAAGCTATTCTTGATGTTGCTCTTGTGATTTTTCTAGTAACAAACGTTTCTCCTCGAATTGGAGATTCGTGGTTAAATAAAATACCATTACATGCATACATTCCATAAGCTTCACGATAGTTTACCGTAATCCAATAGGCATACATTTTTGCTACTGCATATGGACTTCTTGGGTAGAAAGGTGTAGTTTCTGTTTGAGGAACTTCTTGTACTTTTCCGTATAATTCAGATGTGGATGCTTGGTAAATTCTTGTTTTATTTTCAAGCCCTAACATTCTAACAGCTTCAAGTATTCTTAATGTTCCTATTCCGTCTGCATTGGCTGTATATTCTGGTGTTTCAAAAGACACATGCACATGACTCATAGCCGCAAGGTTATATATCTCATCTGGTTGTACTTCCTGAATAATTCTGATAAGGTTTGTACTATCAGTTAAATCACCATAATGAAGAAAAAAGTTTTGGTTTTCAACATGAGGATCTTGGTATAAGTGATCAATTCTATCTGTATTAAACAAAGAAGATCTTCTTTTAATACCATGTACTATGTAATCTTTTTTTAATAAAAACTCACTTAAATAGGCTCCGTCTTGTCCTGTTACCCCTGTAATAAGGGCTACTTTTTTATCATTTTTCATATTTTTTATTTCTATTAAGCATGCAAAATTACCATAATTATTGTGGTATGCAACATTTTGAGGTTATTGTGTTTAGGGTTAACTATTAGATAACTTAAGACAATTAGTTAAACTTTTTTTCCATGATTTTTGAATAACTCCTAATTTCTTTAGGCTTTTAGAATTATCCAACACACTAAACATTGGTCTTTTTGCTTTTGTTTTATAGTTTTCAGAAGTTGTTGGCAGTAAGTTTACTTGAATATTCTTTTGCTTAAATATTTCTTGAGCAAACCCAAACCAACTTGTTTCTCCTTTGTTACTAAAATGGTACATACCATAGTTAGTGTTATCTTCTTTTATCACTTTTAGAATTACCTCAGCTAGGTCTTTAGCATATGTTGGGGAACCTATTTGATCATTGACCACATTCAATTCCTGTCTTTCTTTTGAAAGACGTAACATGGTTTTCACAAAGTTATTTCCATATTCAGAATACAACCATGAGGTTCTAAATATAAAATACGTATCTAAAAGCTCCTTTATATATTGTTCTCCTTGTAATTTTGAAGCACCATAAACATTTATTGGATTTGGTGAGTCTGTCTCTGTATATGGTGTGTTTTTTAAACCATCAAAAACAAAGTCTGTAGAAATATGTATTAGTGATGTGTTATAGTCTTTTGACAGTATAGCTAAGTGTTTTACGCCTTCAGCGTTTACAGCAAACGCTTTTTCTTTTTCGTCTTCGGCTAAATCAACAGCTGTATAGGCTGCACAATTAATACAATAATTAAACTGATGTTTTTCAAAAATTGCTTTAGCGCTATTGAAACTAGTAATGTCTAATTCTTTTGAAGACTTAAAAATAAAGTTTAATTCCTCAAAATTTAAAGAAAGTTCTTCGATACATTTCCCTAGTTGGCCATTAGCACCAGTAACCAAAACGCTTTTTTTCATTTAAAAAAAGTGTTAGAAGTTGGTAATATTTTATCCTTTTCAGATATAATTAATTCATCTTCGGGGAAATCCCAATTGATACCAATTGAAGGGTCATTAAAAATAAGCCCTCTTTCAGAATCTTTATGGTAATAATTATCGCACTTGTAGCTAAATATTGTATCGTCTTCTAAAACCAAAAACCCATGTGCAAATCCTCTTGGAACAAACAGCTGTTTTTTATTTTCTTCGGTTAATTCTACAGAGAAGTATTGCTTAAAGGTTGGCGAATTAGGTCTAAGATCAACACAAACATCTAAAACTTTACCTTTAATAACCCTTACTAGTTTTGCTTGTTCATAGTCTCCTACTTGAAAATGCAAGCCTCTTAAAACACCTCTAGAAGATTTAGATTGATTGTCTTGTACAAAATTTACATCTAACCCAGTTAGCTTTTTAAAGGTGCTAGTATTAAAGCTCTCATAAAAATAGCCTCTTTGGTCTTCAAAAACGGTTGGACTAAAAACATACGCTCCTTTTAAATGCGTTTCCTCTGCTTTCATTTTACTTCAAATTTAAAAGGTAATCTCCATAACCACTTTTAAGCAGTGGTCTAGCGAGTTCAAGGAGTTGAGATTTATTTATATATCCCATTTTATAAGCTACCTCTTCAATACATCCAATTTTTAATCCTTGTCTTTCTTCTATAACTTGAACAAATTGAGAGGCTTGCATTAGTGAATTAAATGTACCTGTATCTAACCAAGCTGTTCCTTTATCTAAAATTTGTACACTAAGTTTGCCTTGTTCTAAATAAGATTTGTTAACATCTGTTATTTCTAATTCTCCTCTATCACTTGGTTTGATATTTTTAGCAATTTCAACAACTGAATTGTCATAAAAATATATTCCAGGAACCGCATAATTAGATTTTGGTTGGTTGGGTTTTTCTTCAATAGAAATTGCTTTGTTATTATCGTCAAATTCCACAACTCCATATCGTTTTGGATCCTGGACATGATAGGCAAATATAACACCTCCATTAGGGTTAACATTAGCTTGTAAACTTTGTTCTAGTCCTGAGCCATAAAATATATTGTCTCCTAATATTAAAGCCACAGAATCGTTGCCTATAAATTTTTCTCCTATTATAAATGCTTCTGCTAATCCGTTAGGTTGTTCCTGTACAGCATAATGAAAATTGCACCCAAAATCTTCTCCGTTACCTAATAATTCTTTAAACCTTGGAGTATCTTTAGAAGTTGAAATTATTAATATTTCTTGTATTCCAGCAGACATTAAAGTAGTAAGAGGATAATAAATCATTGGCTTATCGTAGATTGGCATAAGTTGCTTACTAACAACTTTAGTAAGTGGGTGTAACCTTGTCCCTGATCCTCCAGCTAAAATTATTCCCTTCATATTGCTTTATATTTTTTCAAATACCAATTTATGGTTTTTTTTATTCCAGATTCAAAGTTTTCGTCAGCTTTCCAACCTAATTCATTTTCTATTTTTGATGCATCTATTGCATATCTAAAATCATGACCAGGTCTATCTGATACAAATGTGATTTGATCTTTATACGGCTTATCTTTAGGAACAAGTTCGTCTAAAATTTCACAAATAATATTAGCTATATATAAGTTATTACGTTCATTTTTGCCTCCAATATTATAAGTTTCTCCTGCTTTTCCATTTTGAAATGCCAAGTCAATACCCTTACAGTGATCCACTACATATAACCAATCTCTTATGTTTTGACCGTCTCCATAAATAGGAATATTTTCGTTATTAATTGCCTTTCTAATAATGGTTGGAATTAACTTTTCGTCGTGCTGTTTAGGCCCATAATTGTTAGAACAGTTAGTCGTTACTACATTAAGACCGTAGGTATGAAAATAGCTTCTAACTAAAAAGTCTGAAGATGCTTTTGAAGCACTATATGGACTGTTAGGTGCATAAGCAGTGGTTTCGGTAAAAAGACCTGTTTTGCCTAAAGTACCATAAACTTCATCGGTTGAAATATGAAGGAACCTGCAACTTTCAAAACCTGCTTTTATTTTATGTGGTTGCTCTAACCAATTTCTTTTTGCAATCTCTAAAAGATTAAATGTTCCTACAACATTGGTGTTTATAAACTCATCGGGTTTATTAATAGAGTTATCTACATGAGATTCAGCTGCAAAATGGATAATATCTGTGATTTTGTGCTTATTGAAGACTTCTTCAAGTTTACTTTTGTCACAAATGTCTCCTTTTTCAAAATAATAATTTGGATTGGTTTGGTGCTCACTTAAATTAGAAAGCTCACCTGCGTAAGTGAGCTTGTCTAAAATTATTATCTTGGTTTGTGTATAAGTGTTTAAAAAGTACTCAACAAAGTTTGAACCAATAAAGCCGGCTCCTCCAGTAATTAGAATATTTTTATCCCTCATATGATTTTACATATTTTACAACTTTAACAGCTAAATAAAAAACACTTAAAGCTAAAAAAGCTAGAAAAGGAAAAATTATAGAATAACGTTCCCATATTGTTGTGTATTTAGCTCCAACATCCTGAAAACTGGATAAGGTGTCAAAAAACACATCTTCTTCAACTTTTTGAGACTCTAGTTCACTTAATTCTTTTCTTAGGTTTATCTCTTGCTCTAAAAGTTCATATTCTTTTGTTTTTGTTTTTTCTTGTATAAAAGACAAACCATCTCTTGTGGTGTAAGATCCGTCTTGCGATTTAGATTCTTCTTCCATCACATTAACATAAACCTGTTTTAACGAATCAACAACTTTAATGGACGATAAGATTCTTTCCTTTTTAATAGCTATTAAAGAATCTCTTTTCTGCATTTTCTTGATAGAGTAGGTGTTAGTAAATGTTGAGTTCAAGCCATCTTCTAAAGACCTAAAAACATCTTTCTTAAAAGACTGAACATTTATCTCAAAAATGTCTCCTGAATAAATACTTCTATTTTCTAAAAACTGATCAAATTCAACTTCTTGAGCTCTTATACTATCTAACCCTTTTAAAAAATTATCATACTGTTTTATTTGATCATTTTCATTTTCTGGACCAGGGTGAATTTCAAACCTAATTAACTTTTCAGCTTCCTCTTCATTAATATCAAATATTTGAGTTAGTTGTTCATAGTCTCTTTCACCAATTAGCGCATTATAATAGTTTATGTTAGTAACTAATTGAAATTTCGAGTCGAAATATGGTTTAACTAACATTTGTGAGCTATAAATGTCTGGTCTTGTTTTTTCAAGAGCAAAGCCTAGACACCCAGCTATGATAACTACAATAGCAATAATTTTAAAATTATCAATTATGGCCTTAAAAGCATAAATAATAATTGAAAAAACTTCTCTAAAGATCGATTTTATAAATTCTATAAACTTATTAAAAACTCTCCCAATCATATTAAAGATTTGAATTAAATCTATTTCTTCAGAAGGTGTATGCTCTGGTAAATTTTTACTCATTTGATGATATGATTAATTAAATATTTGTTTAATAATTTGTCTTGTTATTAAGTATGTTGGTTTAACTCCTGAGGTTCCTAACCCTCCTGAAGCTAATGTACTCCCTGTCTCTAAAGGATTATCACTAGCATAATAAGCGTACCTTACTTTAACATCAGGTCCTATATTCCCTCTAACTTTTGAAGCTGCTTGGATAGCCTTTTGGTAGTGAGCTCCTTCCATTTCTAAGCCAATTACATTCCATGTTGAATTAAAGAAAAACTTTAGTATCTCTTTGTTTTGTAAAGATGTTCCTAAGACCGTAATCATAGATCCTTCATAAACATCTATATCATTACCTTCTAATTCGGCCTTACTTAATTCATTTTTAAAAGGGTAGTTATCTGCTGTACCTTCAAAAATATGCGCAGAAGGTATCATAATATCTCCTTTTTTTCCTTCTAAAATTCCTGCTTTACCCATTAAAGATATTGAAGCTACATTAAGGTGTGTGTTTGTTGCTCCTACTTTTAAAGGTTTTAAAAGCTCATCCATAGTTTCGTAAGCTTGTTCTCCAAATGCATAATCCATTACAATTATAACAGGCAATTCGCTAGTCTTAGATACTTTTTCTTTATCTACATCTATGTCTAGCTTTGAGTAATCAATCTTAGAGGTGTCAAAAATTTGCACATCAATATTAGCTCCTGAGTTATCTGGAATGTAAATCATTCCATTCTGCAACGCAACTTTTTCTACTTTATTGCGTAATGCCTTATTCTCTTTTTGACTTAAAGCTTGGTATACATCAAAAATGTCTTTCTTAGCTGCAAACGTTTTTAACGCTTGTGGCATAAATAGAGAGTTCATAACACTGTGCATATTAGCACTAATAACATGAATCTCGCGATCCAATAAATTGTTGCTCTTTAATACATTTTTTATGTTATCAGCCCAAATTTCTCCATGAATATGATGTCCTAATCTTTCTCTTAAAACAGGACTAAAAGTTACAGTTCGTTTGTTATTATTAACAGTCTCTTCTATTGCTAACTTACCCAACCAATATACTATATGTAAAAATCGTTCTGGTTGTGTAGGTATAGAAAAACTATCGTAAATAGACATTAGTTCGTTAAACGTTCTGCCTAAAATATTTGCCGTATGAGTTACAGCTATTTCTCGTTCTTTTTGATCTAACTTACTACTTTTTAAAACTGCTTTTTCAAGCTTTATCCAATCTCTTGTTGTTGTTCCTTGTTCATCTATTAAAACACGGTTGCTTATTTTGTGAGACTCTACAAAAAGAAATGTAAGATGTGTAAGAATATCATAAATCTCTGAACGTCCTCTAGTGATTTCAATATTCATCTGCTCATCATCAATCCTGTAGCAATTTCTTCTTCGTTTTGGAGGAATTATGGGTTTGAAATGTGAATTTGCATAACCCTCATCGCTTGTTAAGTTGATAAACGTACATTCTTCAATACCTTGAGGTAATCTATCAATTACATACAGAAGTCCTTCAAGCTCTGCTTTTTCTTCTGAAATAGAACCGTAAATTTCTGGTCTAAGTAGCAATAACGATTCTCGAAGTGTTTCACCAGAAACTCCCATAGGCTTATAAAATCCTCTATTAAAGAGATGCCTCATGGTAATGTACATCCTTTCTATAGCATTCGAGCTTTCTTGAGCTCTCGTTCTGTCATGGCGTTTACTTTTGTTCATACTAACTATTTGGCGAGCAAATATAACACTATTATTTAGTTAAATTAAGCTTTATTAAACTAGTCGCAATATCTCTTCCGTTTGAAAGTCTAGGCAATTTGTTTTGACCGCCTAATTTTCCTATGCTTTTCATGTAGTTTTTAAACCCATCTTTTTTTATTAGAGTGATTTTTAACGGTCTAAGCACTTTTCCTTCGATTAAATCAAAATAATAACTGTTCTGTTTTTGTAATGATTTATCAATCTTTTCTTCTAATTCAAGAAGGTTTTCAGGCTCGTTTTCAAACTCTATAAACCACTCGTGATATGGTAATCCTGATGTTGGATTAATTTGTGGCGCAACTGTAAATTCTGTAACCTGAATATTGGACCCTTCAACCGCTTCTTGTAATGCTTGTTCAACCTCTTTACCAATGACATGTTCTCCAAAAGCAGAAATAAAATGTTTTATTCTTCCAGATACAATTACACGATACGGTTTTATTGAAGTGAACTCAACTGTATCTCCTATATTATAAGCCCACAAACCTGCATTGGTGGAGATAATCATAACATAATTTACGCCAACCTCAACATCTTTAATCGTAATTCGTTTGGGACTCTCTTCAAAAAACTCATCAGCTTTAATAAACTCATAAAAAATTCCTGAGTTTAATTGCAATAGCATTCCTTTTTCGTTTTGTTTATCTTGAAAAGCAAAAAAACCTTCGCTTGCTGGATATAGTTCAATACTATCAACCTTCCTGCCTATAAGGCTTTCAAATTTAGCTTTATAAGGTTCGTAGTTTACACCTCCAAAAATGAATAAGCTGAAGTTTTTAAAGACATCTCCAACGTTTTTATTGGTTTTTTCTTTAATCTTTTCAAAATACATTTGAACCCAAGACGGAATACCAGAAATAACCGTCATGTTTTCAGGCAAAGTTTCGTCAACAATAGCATTTACCTTAGTTTCCCAATCTTCAATGCAATTGGTTTCCCATGATGGCATTCTGTTTTTTTGAAGATAATTAGGTACATAATGTGCTACAATTCCTGAAAGTCGTCCTAGTTCTATACCATTTTTCTTCTCCAAAATTGGACTTCCTTGAAGAAAAATCATTTTTCCATCAACAAACTTACTGTTTCCTGTTTCGGCTATGTACATTAAAATAGCGTTTCTAGCAGCTTCAACATGAGTTGGCATGCTTTCTTTTGTTAATGGAATATACTTTGCGCCTGAGGTTGTCCCAGAGGTTTTAGCAAAATAAATTGGTTTTCCTTTCCAAAGTATATCTTCTTCACCAGCAACAACTCGTTCTACATAAGGCTTTAGGTCTTCATAATCTCTTACTGGGACCGCTTTTACAAAATCGTTGTGATTATTAATTCCAATAAAATTATGGTCTTTTCCAAATTGCGTAGCTGCTGCAGTACTTATTAGTTCTTGAAAGACTTTTTCTTGTGTTTCAATAGGGTTATTGGCCCATTTTAATATCGACTTTTTTACTCTTTTGGCAAACGGTTTAGCAAGTGCAGATTTTATTGAAAACATTACTTAAAATCGATAAAATTAGTTGGGTTTACTGGATAGCCTCTATTCCAAAGTTCGAAATGAAGGTGAGGTCCTGTTGTAAATTGTCCTGTGTTTCCTGCCATAGCAATAACTTCGCCTGCTTTTACTAAATCGCCTTGTTGCTTAGTTATTGATGCATTGTGCTTGTAAACAGATATTAACTCATAGGTATGCTCAATAATAACAACATAACCTGTTTCGGCTGTCCATTCGGCAAAAATAACTGTACCATCAGCAGTGGCTTTAACAGGTGTGTCTTTTGCAACAACTATATCTACAGCATAGTGTTTGTCCTTTACATTATACTCTTCAGAAATTGTTCCGTTAACAGGAGGAAACAATACAAAATTTGATGCAGAAATAGCAGATTCAAATAGATTATACTTATCTTCTTTATCTACTCTTTCTCTTAATAGAGAGTCTTCTTTACTAGGTGTTAAGTTTATATCATTAAGGTCTTTGTTTACAGCTTCAATAATAGAATCTTTATTGAAATCGACCGTTTTTACATCTCCTGTAAGCACTTTTTTAATAGACTCGAAATAGCGTTCATTCATATGAATCACTTGCTGTAACGAATCAGTTTTATAATTAAGCTCAGTAGCTTGTTTTTTTAATGCTGTTGAAGAGTAACCAGGTATGTACTCTCTTAATGAGGTAAATGCTATTAAAAGAATGGTTCCTGTAATTAATAATATTGTTGAAAGCGCTACAATAACAAAAACATTAAGTCTTGTTAGTTTTATAGCAAAACGTTCTTCAAAAGTATCCTCGTTTAAAATAACTAGCCTATACTTGTGAAGCAGTTTTTTAGCGAATTTTTTTTCTTTCTTTTTTTTAGCCATTGCAAAGCAAAATTAATTAAAATAAACGCAAGTTATAATGCTATTTCTTAAAGTTTGCTTTTAAACGCTTAAATTGAACTTTAATTATTAAATTTGCAATTCAAATTAAAATGTTATGATAGCAGCAAGTATATTTTTAGCTCCAGGACCATGGCAAATTGTTTTAATAGTTGTAGTGGTATTATTATTATTTGGTGGTAAAAAAATCCCTGAACTTATGAGAGGTTTAGGAAGTGGTATTAAAGAATTTAAAGATGCCAGTAAAGAAGACGAAAAAACACCTTCCGACAAGAAAGAATAAACTTGATATATTCTAATAAAAAAAGCCAACTTAAATGTTGGCTTTTTTCTTATTTGATTGTTGTGGATCGTATTATCGATTCTAGTTCAAAAATGTAATCTCTTTTATTTATTGAAGGCGCAAAAACATAACCTTCAACTACAATATATCTTTTGTTAATTTCATCTTCAATAGCGTAATTGATAAATGGTCCAGACATAAAGTCGTTTTTAACTTCCCAAATACCTTTTGTCTCTATTGTAGGCTTATTGTCAATAATGGTTTCAAAAATGTAAGGTGCATACGCCTTTTCGGTAATCATGTGTGTGTTTTCCAATCGTCCTTGAATGTGTTTTTCTCCAATAGAATCTCGCATTCTTACAATATCAATTACTGCACTATCGCCTTTTCTTATACGATCAAGAGGCACTTCATATATCATTAAATCCATATTTCCAGTTTGGATATCTTTACGAATCCAAAAGAAATCGTCAGTTGCAGTTGCAATTCTATAAACTGATGGAAATTTAATAGACACTCCTAACTTATCCTCTATAGGTTTTGAGTCGAAAAGCGAAAGATTAATTCGTCGTTGTTTTTCTTTAATTTCCTCCTTTTTAAAGGCATCAACAATTTTATCAGCATTAGTTTCTAATTGCTCAATGATTTCAGCATCTGTTTGACCAGATACAACAATAACGGTCTGTGGCTTTGCAAACACATCATGTGCAATTTTAGTTCCCGCAGCTTTGCCTTTTTCAATTTTTAAAATGGTTCTGTTTTTTGTTGTAAAACCAGAAAACACCTGAGTAGGCATTTGACTGATAGAAAACAGTGGTTCATCTTGAGACAAACCGTGTACTGGAGCAGCTAGTATGCCTCTAATGCTTTCTCCAACACTGTCTTCCCATAATAAATTGTCGGCAACAACCAAAAGTTCATTGATGTTTCCTGACGAACTTGGAACAATACGTTGTCCTTTAGATTTTTTTTCATCGCATCCTACTAGGACAACAAATAAAAGTAGTGCTAATGTGGTTAGTTTTTTCATTGTGTAACTTTAGTTTTTTAGTTTGAAACTATAAGAGTCATTCCTATTTTCAACTTTGTACCACTAATACCGTTCCAATCTTTAATATTTTGAACAGAAATTCCAGGAAATTTTTGAGAAATACTCCACAAAGAGTCTCCTTTTTGAACTTTGTAGGTCTTTTTATTAGCAACATCTACCGTTTTAGTAACTGTTGTGGTAGGCTTTGGGCTACTTGAAACCGAAGGGTTTCGAGGGTATATTGTTAAGCGTTGTCCTATTCTTAAATTATTACTTCTTAAACCATTCCATTGCTTTATTTGGCTAACTCTTACTCCAAATTTTCTCGCAATTTTTCCTAGGTAATCACCACTTTTAACTCGATATACTGTTTTGGTATCTGCATTAAAAAACTGTGGTAAAGGTTTTTCTCTTTTGTCAAACTCTGCTTTTGCATAACCATAAATTTGCTCTTCGTTAGCCACAAAGGATCCAACTGCTTGTCTTGGAAGGCGCAAGTAATAATCTTTACCTTCAATATGTGGTATGATGTCTAGTTTATAAGAAGGGTTTAAAAACTGAAGCTCTTCAATTGGCACTTGAGTAACTTCAGAAACCTGATCGAGCGTTATCATTTGCTTTACTCTTATCGTATCAGTTTCTACATAATGAAACTGAGGTTTTTCAGGTTTAAAACCATGTTCTTCTGCAAACTCAAAAATGTACATTGTAGCTAAAAATGCGGGAACATAACCTGCTGTTTCACGAGGAAGATTATGCCTTATATTCCAATAGTTTTCATAACCTCCAGAACGTCTAATCGCCTTGGAAACATTTCCTGGTCCTGAGTTATAGGCTGCTAAAGCTAAATCCCAATCACCAAAAATTTCATATAATTTTGAAAGATAAGTAGCTGCAGATTTTGTTGATTTTATTGGATCGCTACGTTCGTCTACATAACTACTTACATCTAACCCATATTGCTTTCCTGTGGCAAACATAAACTGCCATAAACCTGTTGCTCCTACTCTAGATTTTGCTCTAGGTTTTAAAGCTGATTCTACAATGGAAAGGTATTTCATTTCCAAAGGAATGTTGTAGTTATCAAACTCTGCCTCAAACATTGGGAAATAATAATGGCTTAATCCCATGAGTCTTTCAAAAGAGTTTCGTCGGTGTTTTAAAAAACTCTTTATAACGCTTTCTAACGAAGTATTATATTCAACATTAAAAGGTGTTCTGGCGTTTAGCTTTGCTAATCTTGCTTTAAGCGTGTCTGTTGAAAGTTCAGGAAAATCAATGTCTTTGTAATCTAGTTCAGAAACCGTTTTATAAATGGTATCAAACAGCGTGTTACTGTACAATTCCTCAAGCCATTTTTCGTCAAGTTCCAATGCCAATTCATGATCTTTAAGCTCTTTTATGGATAATGAATCTTGTACAGGAGAAATTGGTTTTATAGGAATGGTTTTTCCATCTACAACCGAATCTATTACTTTTTCAGTTGTTTTAACCAAAGTGTCTTTTGCGGTTTTTGTTTTAGCCTTTTCTTGGGAAAAACAAATAGCACACAACAACAATGCGCCTAGTGTTAGGGTTTTTAGTTTAGGTTTCATCGAAAACATGTATTTATCTACCAACGGCAGATAAGCTAAAATCGTATTTTTTTATCTAAAATGAAAGATAGCAATACTTTTTTAACAGAAATTCAATGTACAGCAAAAAACTGTGTTATTCTAAAATAGCAGCAATACCTGGTAAGGTTTTTCCTTCTAAGCTTTCTAGCATAGCTCCACCACCAGTACTTACATAACTTACTTTGTCTTCGAACCCAAATTGTTTTACAGCAGCAACAGAGTCTCCTCCTCCAACAAGTGAAAAGGCACCATTTTTAGTAGCTTCAGCAATATAATCACCTAAAGCAATAGTTCCTTTAGAGAAAGTTTCCATTTCAAATACACCTAAAGGTCCATTCCATAAAATAGTTTTACACTGTAAAACAACCTCTTTGAAGTTTTCTAATGATTTTGGTCCAGCATCAAGACCTTGCCAACCGTCAGGAATTTTAGTTACATCCATAATTTGTGTTTCGGCAGTATTACTAAATGCATTTGCAGCAAGCACATCAACAGGTAAATGAATTTGAACACCTTTTGCTTTGGCTTGTTTTAAAATATCTAAGGCTAACTCCATTTTATCATCTTCACAAATAGAATCTCCTACGCTTCCGCCTTGAGCTTTAACAAAGGTAAATGTCATACCACCACCAATTATTAAGTGGTCAACTTTATCTAAAATATTTTCTATAATGGTAATTTTAGAAGATACTTTTGCGCCTCCAAGTACTGCTAAAACGGGTTTTTCACCAGACGTCATTACTTTATCAATACTTTCAATTTCTTTAGCTAATAAACTACCAAAGCATTTGTTTTCAGGGAAAAACTCAGCCACAATAGTTGTTGAAGCATGCGCTCTATGCGCAGTACCAAAAGCATCGTTTACATAAATGTCTCCTAGTTTGGATAATTGCTCAGCAAACGCCTTGTCGCCAGCTGTTTCCTCAGCATAAAAACGTAAATTCTCTAACAATACTACTTCTCCTGGTTGAAGGTTTTTTACAACTTCCTCTGCCTCTGCTCCAACACAATCAGGCACAAATTTTACAGCAACACCTATGGTTTCTGAAACTTTGTCAACTATATGTTTTAATGAAAACGCTTCTTGAACACCTTTTGGTCTTCCTAAATGCGACATTAACACACAGCTTCCTCCATCTTCTAAAATTTTAATAATTGTAGGTTTAGCTGACACAATTCTAGTGGTATCTGTTACCTCAAAAGCGTCATTTAAAGGCACATTAAAATCTACACGAATTAAAGCTGTTTTATTTTCAAAATTGAAGTCGTTTATTGTTTTCATTATTTGTTTATTTTATATCCTAATAGCACAAATGTAGTTAATTAAATTACTCCAAAAAATCGGTTTTTCAACGAAAACGATTTCATCTTAAAAGAAGTATTAAAAAACATATATTTGCTGATATGTTGTTTACAGAAGTTATAGGGCAAGAACATATAAAAAACCATTTAACCACAAGTGCCGACAATGGTCGTATCTCGCATGCGCAATTGTTTGTTGGTCCAGAGGGTTGTGGTGCTTTACCAATGGCAATTGCCTATGCGCAATACCTTTTGTGCAAAAACTTAAATGGTGAAAATACAGGCGGAAATGATGCTTGTAACTTAAAATTTAAAAACTATTCGCATCCTGATTTGCATTTTGCTTTTCCTGCTGCTACTAATGACAAGGTGAAAAAACACCCTGTTTCGTCTCATTTTTTAGAAGAATGGCGAGAATTGTTAAAAGAGCAGCCTTATGGCAATTTATTTGATTGGTACAAAAAACTAGGAATTGAAAACAAGCAAGGTCAAATAGGTGTTGATGAAGCACAAGATATTGTAAAATCTTTAGCCTTAAAATCTTATGAAGGTGGTTACAAGGTAATGATTATCTGGATGGCTGAAAAAATGAATACTTCGGCTGCTAATAAGTTGCTTAAGCTTATTGAGGAACCACCAGAAAAAACCATTTTTATTCTTATTGCTGAAGACGAAGAGCAAATTATAAATACCATTTTATCACGTTGTCAAGTGCTGCATTTTCCGCCATTAGCTGAATTGGATATTAAAAACGCACTGCTACAACAGTTTGATATTGCCGAAGCAGATGCTACTAAAATTGCACATCAAGCTAATGGTAATTACAACAAAGCTTGTGATTTAGTGTATCACGATTCTGAAGACATTCAGTTTGAAGAATGGTTTGTATATTGGATTCGTTCGGCATTTAAAGCCAAAGGAAACAAAGCCGCAATACACGATTTGATTTCTTGGAGTGAAACTATTGCCAAAACTGGTCGTGAAACCCAAAAGCAGTTTTTACATTTTTGTATGGACTATTTTAGGCAAGCTTTATTGTTAAATTATAATGCACAAGAGCTTGTTTTTGTAGAACCAAAATCAGAAAGTTTTAAGCTAGAAAAGTTTGCGCCTTTTGTTCATGGTAATAATATTATGGATATTTCCAACGAGCTGCAAGATGCTATATATCATATAGAACGTAACGGAAATGCCAAAATTATTTTAACCGACTTATCAATAAAACTCACACGTTTATTACATAAAAAAGCCAGCTAATAGCTGGCTTTTATTTTTTATTCAAAAGTGTAAGTAGCAGTATCTACTTCGGTAACCCTAAAGTAACCAAACGCATAATTATCTGGGTTGGTTGGGTTAATACAATTTCCTCTTATTAAAGCTGCTGTAGAGCTAAATGGGTCGCCTTGACTACCATGTTGCTCAATTAACAAACGTATAAAGTTGTAATATTGTTCAGAAATTCCGTAAAGGCTAATATTAACGACATCTCCTGCTTCAAAAGGCGTTTCTTCACTGTCTTCATCATCGTCTTTTTCAAGGAAATCATGAATTTCGTTACCATCAGTAAACTCATCTGACACATCTTCTAAATACGGAAACAAATCACCTTCAACATCATACTTTATTAGGTAGAAGTTTTCAATATTAGCAGGATCTGTAAAGTATAAATTGAGTTCTAGTAACTCGTCGTCAAATCCGCCTTCAATGCTTTGATTAACTTCATTAATATCTGAAACCGACATCAAGGTTTCAGTTGCTTCATACGTTTCACCATCATAAACAATTTCTAGGTGATACGTATTATTTAAAATAGGAACAAAAGTACTTGTTGAATAGGTTCCGTCATTGTTGTCATCAAAAGGAAAAACCTCTCCAGAGTCTTCATTGGTAACAGTTACAATTGCTCCTGTAACACTAGTGTCTTGGTTTGTATCAAAAAACGGTGTTGACATACTCAATGAAATGGACTGCACATTTCCTGTCGTGCCTTTTTCCCAATCTAATGAGGCTTCTACCACTAATCTGGCTTGTGCTGTTGGAACATCTACATCTATGGTGTCTTCGCAAGACGTCAATAAAAAACCTAGGGTAAATACTATTAATATATATCGTTTCATGGAATTAAAATTTAAAGTTATAAGTTACTGAAGGAATGATGCCAAAAATGGAAATTCTAGACGCTTCGTTTAAGCCTGTTTCCCTATTTTGACTAAAACTAATTGAGGCTGCATTTTTTCGGCTGTACAGATTGTAAATACCAAAAACCCATTCTGATTTCCAACGTTTATCAGGATTTCTGTTTGGTTTATAAATTGCAGAAACGTCTAATCTGTGATAAGCAGGTAAACGGTCTTCGTTTCTGTTTGAATAGGTTGCAACTGATAACCCTTCGTAGTTGTACTGCCCATTAGGATAAGTTACAGGACGTCCTGTTTGAAACACAAAATTTGAACTGAAGCTCCACTTGTCATTCAGCTTATAAACTCCTGTTAAAGAAATATCATGAGTACGATCATAAGGTGTGTTGTACCAATCTCCATTGTTAATTCCTGGTCCACCAGCATTTCCACCAACAGCACGTTGCTCAGACTTTGAAAGTGTATAGGCTAACCAACCAGTGAAATCGCCTTTGTTTTTCCTAAGCAATACTTCCAAACCGTAAGCTCTAGCTTCACCATTTAATATTTCAGTTTCAATATTGTTGTTCCCTATTAAATCGGAACCGTCTATATAATCAATTCTATTATCAACATGCTTGTAATAGGTTTCCAACTCCAAAGCATAAGTGTTGTCTTTAAAGTTCTTGTAATAACCCATAGCAAATTGATTGGAAATTTGAGGTTTTATGTATTTTCCACTTGGTGTCCAAACATCTAATGGTGTAACTGACGACGTGTTGGATAGCAAATGCAAGTATTGCGTTGACTTGGTGTAACTCGCCTTAATGGAAGACGCATCGTTAAGTTGGTAAGATACACCTAATCTAGGTTCAAAATTACCAAAGGTTTTAATGCTTTCGCTTTTACTGTACGCTGTTTCGCTTTCTGCTTCACCACGTTCGTAAATTCCTAAATCGCTATTGTAAACCACAGGTTGATTGTTAACATAATTGGTCATGCTTTGTCCACCAAGTCTAGAAAACGCACTGTAGCGTAACCCATAGTTAAAGGCAAGTTTATCAGAAATTTGATGTTCCGCACTTATGTAAGCAGCACCTTCAAAAGCACGTTTTTCGTCTAATTTTAGAGGATTAATTGGTGATGTTTCTGAAGATGGTCTTACTTCTCCAGGATTAACATTGTAGGTTAATCCACTAATACCAAAATCGAGCGTAATATCATTATTTACGTAGTAACCTAAATCATATTTCACATTAAAATTGGTAATGTCTGCATCCCAATCTAGTTCAATAAAATCTAGCACAATGTTGTAATCATATTTGCTATAAATAAAAGATAGGTTTGAAAACAGCCTATCGTTAAACACATGATTCCAACGTAAGTTACCAGTTGCGTTACCATAGTTGTTTTCTATAATTTTTGATAGATTAAATACGTCGCGACCAAAATAACCAGACAAATACAACTTGTTGTTTTTATTAATCTCATAATTGGTTTTAAGATTAAGGTCGTAAAACGAAATTTTATCGTCCTTTACATTTTCAATAAGTGGCATAAATAGGTGTGCATAAGATGCTCTACCAGCAATTAAAAACGAGCCTTTATCTTTAAATAAAGGCGATTCGGCTGTTAGCCTACTAGAGATTAAACCAATACCTCCTGTAAGTCCAAATTGTTTGCTATTTCCATCTTTTTGTCTCACATCAAGTACAGAGGACACACGACCACCATATTTTGCAGGAATGTCTCCTTTGTAGAGTTTAATGTTCTTTATAGCATCTGAATTGAATACTGAGAAAAACCCAAAGAAATGTGACGTGTTATAAATTATAGCTTCGTCTAAAAGCACTAGGTTTTGGTCTGCTGCTCCACCACGAACATGAAATCCAGCTGAACCTTCTCCATTATTGGTTACACCAGGAAGCAATTGAATAGATTTTACAACATCAACTTCTCCTAAAACCGCTGGCATTTGTTTTATGGTTTGCGCATTAAGTTTAGAAACGCTCATTTGTGGTTTTCTAATGCTTACTACTTCAGATTCTTCTGCTACAATGATTACTTCATCTAATGCAGTTGCCGATTCTTGTAACTCGAAATCTAGTTTTTGATCGGCATTTAAGGTTATTTCTTTAGTTACGGACAAATAACCAACGTAAGAAATAACCAAAGTGTAACTCCCTTTTGGAGCTGTTAAAGAGAAAAAACCATACTCGTTGGTTGTAGCTCCATAATTGGTGTCTTTTAAATAAACGGTTGCTCCTAAAAGTGTTTCACCATTAGTAAGGTCTTTAATGGTACCGCTAATACTGTATTGTTCCTGTGCTTGACACCATAAGCTAGTAAATAGGAAAAGGACTAAACATAATTGTTTCATTAGTTTTTGTTCTGTTTTTTGATTGATAAAATTAAGGTTTGAAATAGAATAAAATCGATTTTTACTTTATGGATTTGTTAACGCAAAATAATTTCAAATATTGATGAAATCCATATTCTAGACGATCTTTTGGAGTGAATTGTTACAGTTTTGGAGTGAATTGTCCTGGTTTTAGAATCAATTGTAGCAATAAAAAGTGTTTAATTGTCCAAATCCTTCTTTATAGCTTCTAAAAAAGAGTTGGAAACTGGGATTTTTAACCCCTCAAAATTGGTGTTAAGCACTAAAAATGCTTTTCCGTTTTTTCTGGTTAAATGTTTCACGTGAATTAAATTTACAGCAAACGACCTATGACATTGTTTAATTGGTAAGTTTTCGGTTTGAGACAATATGTGTTTTAGTCTATTTCTTACAATGTGTTTTTTAATAGTATTGTTTTTTATAAAATTAACTACAACATATTGATTGCTAGATTCTATGTATACAATCTCATTTATAGATAAAGCAATGTCTAATTGATTGTTCTCGTCTAATAAGTTTAACGTGTCTTTTTGCTTTGTTTTATCGTATTTGTATTTAAATGTAAGTAGTTGCTGATCTAGTTCCTTTACTTCGGTTTGAAGTCGTTTTATGGCTATGTAAATGACTGTTCCAAAAAAAGGAAAAATTAAAATCAATAACAGCTTAGGATACATTTTTACCTGAAACCAAATGTTTAGTTCTTGTTCAAAATCGTTACCTAAATCAGGAATAATAAAAGACATTCCAAAGTTTATAAACAGCAAAATTAAAGCCTCAATCAACAGCCAAAATATATATTTTTTAATTTTAATATTTTGAAAACCAAATAGTTGCCTAAAAAAGAATTGTGAAAGTGTTAATGCTAAAAACGTACTTAATGCAATGGAAAAGAAAAACAAAAACTTATTAAGCGTACTGTTAACAGGGTTTGACATTTCTTCTGAAATACCGTAAGGCTGAAAAATAATAAGGAATAAATGAGAAAATACAATAGCACTTATTATGTAAAGCCATTTCGATTTCTTGTCATCAAAATAATCAAAAGGTTCTTTTAAATACTCTCGTATTTGCATTGTGTATGATTAGTTAAACTAAAAAAGCTAGACGGAATCCATCTAGCTTTACAATAACGTTTGTTATGTTAAAATTATTTTAGTCGCTTACTCTTCTTTTTTATAATCTGCGTTTAACGCATCAATAATTGTTTGAGAAAGGTCTTCTGAACCATAAAGTACACTTGCTGCAGTATCGCTAGTTCCAAAAATGTAAGAATATTGGTTCTTTTTACCATAATCGTTTACAAAGTTTTTTACTTTAACGATTAATGAATCAATATCAGTTTGAAATGCTTTTTGCATTTGTTGTTGCTCCATTTGAATTCTTTGAGTCAACAACTGCTCTTTTTGCTGAATTTCTTGAGATAATTTTTGAAGATTAGCCTGAGACATATTTTTAGCTTTTAATTGAGCTTCTTTTAACTCTAATTGATAATTGCTAATCATACTATCTCTTCTTTTTTGAAAAGCTAAATCTTTTTGCTCGTACTTTTTCTCTAAGTCAATTTTTTCTTGATACTCATTAATCACTTTTCCGTTATCAATAAAAGCTAATTTTTGCTGTTCTTGACAAGAAGAAAAACTTAACGCTGTTACAAGTATTAAAACTAGGTATTTCATTTTTTAAAGTTTTTAATTTTTTGCAAATGTAATAAAGTTGAGAACTGAAATCTTAAAAAACGAACATATTAATAAAAATAATACTTCATTAACGATTAATTCATTTTAGTTATAAAAAACGGCTTTATATAAAAGCGTGTAATAACGATTTAAAAAAAGGCCAATAAATGACAAGGACACAAATAACAAAAACGCTTAAAACGCCTTAAAATGCGTT
Source organism: Meridianimaribacter flavus (assembly GCF_004366715.1). GTDB lineage: Bacteria > Bacteroidota > Bacteroidia > Flavobacteriales > Flavobacteriaceae > Gaetbulibacter_B > Gaetbulibacter_B jejuensis. The sequence goes on along the minus strand of NZ_SOQZ01000001.1, from coordinate 165,838 downwards.
TTAGCTCTTTTTAAGCACATAAATAAGCGAAGAATACTCTCCAGTGCGTTTTGCTTTTAAATTAGATTGTAATCCTACCCAAAAAGCTGTTAATGGATTTTTGGATCCTGATTTATATTGCTCAGAAAGTAAGCTTACATAAAATGCATCAAATGTCATTGGCAAGGTTTTTTCAATTTCTAAATTGTGTTTTGAAAATAATTTTGAGATTGATGTTTGTGAAAAATGCCAAAGATGTCTAGGCACATCATAAGCTGCCCAAAATGCACTGTAATGTTTTGCATCATAACTTTTAAAGTTTGGAACTGCTATTACAAGTCTTCCTTCGGGTTTTAAAAGTCTGTTTAAGTTTTGTATTTCGGTTTCTAAATTTGGTAAATGTTCAAGTACATGCCAAAGCGTAATAACATCAAAAGTTCCTGATTCAAATTCCTGCAAAGTATTAGTATCAAAAACTTGATTTATTGTTTTTGAATTTGCAATGGCTCTTGCCTTTTCGTTTGGTTCAATACCATAAACATTCCAAGCATTGTTTTTTGCGGTTAGCAAAAAATCTCCTGTACCACAACCAACATCTAAAATAGTTTTTCCTGAAACTGGAAACGAATTGATCAACTTTAATTTTCGTTTCAAAGCCATTCCTCTTACAAAATGATATGCTTTTTCAAACCAATTTCTTTTAGAATCGGTATGCGAAATATAGTCTTCACTTTTGTAATATTCAGAAAGTGTATTTGCACTAGGTTGAGGAGTTGTTTCCAACATATCCAATTCTTCATTATACACTAATTGAAAATCTTCACCAGAAACCGAATGGTCTTTTACAGTTAAATATGTTGGTTTTTTATTCATTTTAAAATAGATTCTGAATCAAGTTCAGAATGATAAAATAAAGAAATTAATAAAAGTGTTCCACGTGGAACTTAAATTAAAGTATTATACAATTCAACATTTAGCATGTTAGATAAATCTTTACCTAAAGTTAAAACTTCAGCTTTATTAAAAGATTTAAAAACGGTTTGATTTCCTTCTTTATTGAAAAATTTAATTGAATACATTTCAAACTTATCTTCACCAAAAGGCGTGTAAAAACCAAAACCCATTAGAGTTTTATATCGCTGCTTAAACAATGAAATATATTCTGGTTGAATGATTTTTCTCTTAAGTTTGACAAGCCTTAAATTGAAAAACCCAAACCTAATATAGCTGTCAAAATTCGCTTTTATCAAGTAGTCATAATTAAATACAAAAAGCAAAACTCCTATGATAATAGCAAAAGAAAACATAGAGTCGAAGATTGATAAAACAACAGATACAAACAAGAAAGGAATTAAGAATATAACTTTTGATACAATAGAAATATGTTGTTTTAATACAATTTCTCTCATTCTATCTACCCATATAAACTAAAAGCACCGAAATATCACTAGGAGAAACTCCGCTAATTCTTGAGGCTTGAGATATGGTTACAGGCTGAATTTTATTCAACTTTTCTCTTGCTTCCATACTCATAGATTTAAGTTTAGAATAGTCAAAATTAGCTGGGATTTTAATCCCTTCTAGCCTATTTAATTTATCAGCATTGTTCTTTTCCTTCTCTATATATCCTGAATATTTAATTTGAATTTCGGCTTGTTCAATCACTTCATTATTCAAATTATGTTCTTGGATGTATGCTTCAACAGCTTCAAATTGACGCATGTCTTCAATAGTAATATTTGGTCTTGAAAAGATTTTAAACATCTTATCTGACTGTTTCATCAACGAAGAATCTTTAGCTTCAAGTACAGGATTTGCTTCTTCAGGCTTTACACTAGTTTCTCTAAAAAACGACACAAAAGCTTCAGATTGCTCCTTCTTGTTTTCCATCTGCTTCATGCGTTCTTGAGTTGCTAAACCAATCTCAAATGATTTTGGAGTTAATCTAAAATCGGCATTATCTTGTCTAAGTAGCGTTCTATATTCAGCTCTTGATGTAAACATTCTATAAGGCTCTTCAGTACCTTTGGTAATTAAATCGTCAACCAAAACACCTATATAGGCTTCACTTCTACTTAATGTAAAAGCATCCTTTTCTTGAACTTTTAAAGCCGCATTTATTCCTGCCATTAACCCTTGCGAAGCTGCTTCTTCGTAACCTGTGGTTCCGTTAATTTGTCCAGCAAAATATAAACCACTTACGAGCTTAGTTTCTAGCGTGTGCTTTAATTGCGTTGGTGGAAAATAATCGTATTCTATAGCATAACCTGGTCTAAAGAATTTGACTTTTTCAAAACCTGCAACGGAACTCAATGCTTTAAATTGAACATCTTCTGGAAGAGAAGTAGAAAACCCATTTACATACACCTCAACAGTATTCCAACCTTCTGGCTCAACAAATAATTGATGACGATCTTTATCTGCAAAACGATTTATTTTATCTTCAATTGAAGGACAATAGCGTGGTCCTAAACTTTTGATTCTACCATTAAACATTGGCGACCTATCAAACCCTTCTCGTAACAAATCATGAACTTCAGGACTTGTATATGTCATGTGACAAGAACGTTGTTGTGTTAATGGTTTTGTAATATCTAAATACGAAAATTTATCAGGATTATCATCTCCAGGTTGCTCTATCATTTTTGAATAATCTAAAGAACGACCGTCAACACGAGGAGGTGTTCCTGTTTTCATTCTACCAGAATCAAAACCTAAATCAACTAGCTGTTCAGTAATTCCTGTTGCAGCACGTTCACCTGCTCTTCCTCCTCCAAAATTTTTATCTCCAATATGGATAAGTCCGTTTAAAAAAGTCCCATTGGTTAGCACAACGCTTTTAGCTTTAATTTCTAAACCTAAAGACGTTTTTACACCAACAACTTTATCTCCTTCCATTAACAAACCAGACACCATCTCTTGATAAAAATCTAAATTAGGAGTTTGCTCTAACAGGTTTCTCCACTCTTCAGCAAAACGCATTCGGTCACTTTGAACACGTGGACTCCACATTGCAGGTCCTTTTGATTTGTTAAGCATTTTAAACTGAATAGCTGTACGGTCACTAACAACACCACTATAACCTCCAAGCGCATCAATCTCTCTTACAATTTGTCCTTTAGCAATTCCTCCCATTGCTGGATTACAAGACATTTGGGCAATGTTTTGTAGGTTCATAGTAACCAATAAAGTTTTTACACCCATATTGGCAGCAGCAGCAGCAGCTTCACTACCTGCATGACCTGCTCCTACAACTATAACATCATATGTATCTTTAAATAAACTCATAGTGTTCCACGTGAAACAATTTAGATTCTGTTCAAAATTTTGGGATGCAAATATACAGCGAAATTATTGTAAATCAACCAATACCTTCATGTACTGTTCTTCCTTTGCTCGCATTACCTTGGCATCTTCATCAGTCTTATCTTTATAACCACAATAATGAAGTATACCGTGAATTATCACTCTAGACAATTCTACATCAAAATCTACTTTAAAATCCTTTGCGTTATCTTCTACTCTTTCTACGGAAATATAAATATCTCCATGTAGCTCTTTTCCTACTGAATAATCGAAGCTAATAATATCAGTTAGCGTATCGTGATCCAAAAATTCTACATTAATTTTATGCAAATAGTCATCGTCACAAAATATGTAATTGATATCTCCTAAGCTGCAACCTTCGTTTTGTATCGTTTCTTTTATCCATTGTTCAAAAATGGTTTCATTGGATAATTGAAACTGGGTTTCATAGTTAAAACTAATCATCTGATTTTTTAAAGTACTCTTGAACTTTCTTTTTATAAACTTGATGCAAAGGTAATGCTTGTCGGTTTAAAATTTCAGTAGTATTAAAATATTCTTTAGCCTTAGGAATTTGGTCTGTAGTAGTATTGTTAAACTGTTTGTCGTTAGTTTCAGATTTTCGTTTATTATCCTGCCCTTGAGTAAATGTAGCATCTTCAAGCTTTAATAATTGATGCTGCAAATCCATCATTTTTTGCAAGGTTTGATTGGTGAATCCTTTGTTTAATAAGTCCAATTCAATCTCTTCCATTTTCTCCAACAAGTCTTTTCCCTGACCTTGTAAACCGTCTTTAGCTAGCTTATCTTGTAACGCTTGCCTTAGTTGTTGCTGTTGTTGATAAATTCTAAACAGTTCTCCATTTAATTCCTCACTATTCCCTTCGCCATCGCCTTCTTGACTTCCTTGTTGACTTCCGTTTTGTTTGCCTTGGTCACCTTCCTTCCCTTCACTTCCTTCTTTACCCTCATCGCCTTCTTTAGATTTTCCTTTCTCTCCTTTTTTCATACCTTCTTCCATTTCTTTATTAAGTTCCTCTTGACTCTTAATAATATCTGGCAATTGCATTTCTTGTCCGCCACTTCCAGATTGACCGGAACCTTGTCCTGATCCTTGACCAGAAGAGGAATTCATTTGGGCTTCCATATTGTCTAAAACATCGCTTAAAAAACTAGACAGCTCATTTGTTGCTGTTATGGTGTATTGTTGCGTAGAAACACCTTGATAAATTTGATTTTCCGAAAGCTGAGACAAAGACTTATCGATGTTAAAAAACACATCGGTAATTTGCTTGTTTACTTGTTCGGAAAGCATTGGTTGACGCAGTGAAAGCGCAAATAAACTGTCGTCAATATGTTCAAAATGTTCTCTTAAAGTGTTTTGTTTGCGCAAGTGTTTACCATATTGATTATGGTTAATGTCGATGCTTCTAAACTGATTCATTAAGTTTTCTTGATCGAATGAAAACAGCACTAAGTTGTCTAAAATTTGACGAAGCATTGCCGCATCTTCTGAAAGCTGTTCTCCACTACCAGACATCATAGACTGCATCATTTTTGCACTCATTTGCTTCATTTTTTCTGAAGCTTTCTTTTGGCTTTGTTGTGCGTTATTTTGGTTTTCTTGCGAGTCTTGTTTATCGCCTTGTTGTTCGTTTTGTTCTTGCTGCTCTAATTGTTCAGAAGCGTCTTGTTGGTCTTTTTTAATGCTTTCTTCAGTAGCTTTATCATCAGGAATAGCAAATGGTTTTTTAAGGTCTTCGTTTTCCTTTTTCAATTCTTCCAACTCTTCTTGAAACTCTTCAAAAGCTTTATTTAATTCATCTTGAGCTTCTTTTGTGTTTTCTTCATCTTGCTTAGATAATTTATCCTGTTCTTCAGCAAGATTTTCTAATTCTTTTTGAAGTTTCTCGGTTTTTTTAGCCACATAATAGCGCTTGGTCAACTCCAAAAGTTGTTCTAAGCTACGCTGTTTATTTTTGTTTTGCTTAGCGAGTTCTTCTAGTTTTTCTGTAAGCTCTTCCTTTTGAATTTTGTCTTGAAGTTTTTCTAACTCTTCAAGTAATTTTTCATCTTCCTTAAGTTGCTGCTCGTTTTCGTCTAAACGTTTTTGAAGGTCTTCTTTAAATTGATCTTGTTCTTCATTTTGAAATTCCTCAAGGTTGTCTTGAAGTTTTTTGTTGAAGTTTTGCATCAATTGCTCCTGCTCTTTTTGACGTTTTAAAAAGTTTTCAAGTTTCTTTTTATCGTTGAAATTGAGTTCTTCTTTTTCCTTTTGATTTTTTGAAATTTCTTCGAGTTTCTTATCCTGATCTTTCAATTTTTCAAAAGAATTGTTTAAGTCTTTTATGGTTTCGTTTTGCTCTTCTAATTGCTTTTGCTCTTCTTCATCTTTTGTCAACTTTCTATAACTAAACACCGAACTTTTAGTGCTTTTGTAATTATGGATTGCATCGTTATCAAACACCTGAAAATATAGCTCATAATCTACACCTTCGGTAAGTTGTAATTGATTTGGGAACGCGCTTACAAACTCGTCAAAATTAGATGAACTTACAGGAATGTTTTCTGTCTTTTTATCACTATCATCGTTTGAAGGATAATACACCAACTGCAATTTGCTCAATCCATAATCGTCACTAACCTGTCCGAAAAAATACAAGGATTGGTTATCAATTGAATCTTTTTCAACCTTTAAGGTTAACTCAGGATAATCGTCTTTAATCACATTAATTGAAAACCCTAAATTTTCGTAATCTTTTAACGCATCATTACTTGTGCTAATACTGTACTCTAAATTGTTGTACAAGCGTTTGTTAGCTTCAAAATTTCCATTATCTAAAGGCTTAAACTGTATAGTATCTTGCGCGTAGAGTGCTACAGTATTTGTGGACTTAGTATTGACTTTCCAAGTAACGTTAGTCCCTTCTGGAACTGTTGTAGAACCTGTACTTTTAAGGGTTTCATCAGCTTTTTTGGTATGCGAAGGATAATCTAAAACCATTTCAAAATTCACCAGCTTAGGGATGTTTACCACATTTAAACTATATGTTTTAGAGTTAACATTATTTGCCGATAAATTAAATTCTATTTTATCTTTTGGTTGCGTAAACACATACTCAAATTGTCCTGGAGCTGTTTGCTGTAGAAAATAAGTTTCGTTGTTGTATTTTATTTGAGCGTTTTCAGGGATTACTTTTCCTGTAGTAGAAACCAGAAGTTTAAAATCTTTGTTTTCAATAGCATTTAAATCTTCATTAACAACAAAAAACTGAAAAGGTGCAGGTGGCTCATAAGCCACATTGTAATTCACCACACGTTCATAACTATCGCTAAACCAATTTAGTTTTCCTGTTGCGTAAGAGAGCAACAAAATAGCAATTGGTATGGCTGCATATTTTAGATATTTGGCGTTTTTTTTGAAATTAACTGCCAATTTAAACGGAATTGGGCTCAGTTCGGCAGATTTTTGTTCAATACTAGCCAATAGTAATTCAGAGTTTGCAGCATGCTGTTTTAGCTGAAGCACGTTAAGCAATTTATCGTTTACTTCAGGAAAATGGTTTCCTATAATTTTTGAAGCGTCTTCATAATTAATGCCTTTTTGAAGTTTAAACAGTTTCGCTAAAGGAATAGCAATAAACTTTGCAAAAAGTCCAATCTCTACCGCAACAAACAACCAAAATAAAACGGTTCGTGCTATAGGGTTCAGCCAAAGTACATATTCAACAAAAAGGGTAAATAAAAGATACAACAAGCCAATGGCAAAAAATAAAATAATGCCTTTTAGCAACTCATTAGTATAAAATCGCCTAATAAATTGCTCTAGCTTAGCTTGTATTTCTTTAAAATGACTTGCCATACGGTTAAATAACTTACTAATATAAAATTTATTTTGGTCTGTAAATGCTTAAATTTTGGTAAGATTCTGTTAATTTCGAGAAGATGTATTAAATTTAAGACTAACATTTTGCTTTTGTTATGAAAGATTTAAAATACTTAGCTGCTTTTTCAATTCCTATTGTTGCGTGTATTGGCATCTACTTAAAAGGATATTTTTCTTACTTAACTCCTGTTTTTGCCTTTGTCATTATTCCTTTGCTAGAGCTAGTGTTTCCTGTTGATATGCATAATTTATCTTCACAAGAAGTTGATAGTAAACTAAAACGCAAACTTTTTGATTGGTTACTGTATCTTAATCTTCCTTTGGTATATAGCCTACTCTTTTTTGGAATTTATGAAGCAACAACCTCAACAATTGAAACTTATGAATTTGTGGGTTTAATACTCTCTGTTGGTATTGTTTTGGGAGTTAATGGTATAAATGTGGCTCATGAACTTGGTCACAGACAATCAACCAACGAGCGTTTTATTGGAAAAGCCTTGTTGTTACCTTCTTTATATATGCATTTTTATATTGAACACAATTTTGGACATCATTTGCATGCAGCAACTCCTGAAGATCCTGCAACAGCAAGATACAATCAAAGCGTGTATTCGTTTTGGATTACTTCAGTATTTAGACAATATGGCAATGCATGGAACATTCAACTAAAATTGCTAAAAAACGGCAAAAAAGGGTTCTTTTCGGCAAAAAATGACATGTTTTGGTACATTTTGCTTCAAATAGGCTATTTATTTACAATGTTTGCGTTGTTTGGAACTTTAGGTTTAATATTTTCGTTTTCGGCAGCAATTATAGGTTTTATACTTCTTGAAACGGTTAACTATATTGAACACTATGGATTGCTACGATTAAAAACTAAATCTGGCAGATACGAGCGCGTTAAAGAAATTCATTCCTGGAACTCCAACCATGTCATTGGAAGAATTGTGCTTTATGAACTCACAAGACATAGCGATCATCATTTTAAATCTTCTAAAAAATATCAAGTTTTAGATTGCCATGATGAGAGTCCGCAAATGCCTTATGGTTATCCAACTTCAATGGTTTTAGCTATGTTTCCGCCATTGTGGTTTAAAATTATGAATAAACGTGTTCCACGTGAAATGATTTTAGCTTAACTATTTCTATTCCTAAATATCGTTTTATCTTTGCAGCCATAAACTAAAAACAATGTCAAAAAACGTTCGTGTGCGATTTGCACCAAGCCCAACAGGACCTTTACATATTGGAGGTGTAAGAACTGCACTTTTTAACTACTTATTTGCCAAAAAACACAATGGTACTTTTGTTTTACGTATTGAAGATACTGACCAAAACCGTTATGTTGAAGGTGCTGAAGACTATATTGTAAAATCTCTTGAATGGTGCGGAATTCCTTTTGATGAAGGTCCAGGAAAGAATGAAAAATTTGGTCCTTACAGACAAAGCGAACGCAAACATTTATATAAAGAATATGCTGACAGATTAATTGCTGAGGGAAAAGCTTATTATGCGTTTGATACTGCTGAAGAATTAGATTTTCATAGAAAAGACCACGAGGCTAAAGGCAAAACATTTATCTATAATTGGCATAACAGGCTAAAATTGAGTAACTCTTTATCACTTTCTGAAGATGAAGTAAACGCAAAATTAGAAGCTGGAGACGATTATGTGATTCGTTTTAAATCGCCTCAAGATGAGACACTTCATCTAAAAGATATTATTCGTGGTGATATTAAGATAGACACTAATATTTTAGATGATAAGGTATTATTTAAAGCTGATGGTATGCCAACTTATCACTTGGCAAATATTGTAGATGACCATTTAATGGAAATCACTCATGTTATTCGTGGTGAAGAGTGGTTACCTTCTCTTGCTTTACATATTCAACTTTATGATGCTTTTGGATGGGAAGCTCCAGAATTTGCTCATTTACCTTTAATTTTAAAACCAACCGGAAAAGGAAAATTAAGCAAGCGTGATGGAGATAAATTAGGCTTTCCAGTGTTTCCTTTAGAATGGAAAGACCCTAATACTGGAGATGTATCTAGAGGTTATAAAGAAGATGGTTATTTTCCTGAAGCTGTGGTAAACTTTTTAGCCTTTTTAGGTTGGAATCCAGGAACAGAACAAGAAATTTTCTCTTTAGAAAACTTAACTCAAGCGTTTGATTTAGCTAAAGTTAATAAAGCTGGTGCGCGTTTTGATCCTGATAAAACCAAATGGTTTAACCACCATTATATGCAAGAACAAGACAACTATGATTTAGCTGTTGCGTTTAAAAATTCTAAAACTGAATTATCTGAAATTGACACACAGTATATTGAACTAGCAATAGGATTAATTAAAGAACGTGCCACTTTTGTGAGTGATTTTTGGGATTTGAGTCATTTTTTCTTTGTAACTCCTACTGAATATGATGAAAAATCAGCTAAAAAAGCATGGAAAGAAGATTCATTAGACTTAATGAAAGAGCTTATTCTTGTTATAGAATCTGTTGATGATTTTACAGTTGAAAACCTTCAAACCGTTATAAAAGGTTGGATAACTTCAAACAATATTGGTTTTGGAAAAGTAATGATGCCTTTACGACTAGCTCTTGTTGGTGCTTTACAAGGACCTGATGTGTTTGATATTATTTACATGATAGGTAAAAACGAAACTGTACAACGCATACAAAACCTTACTAATAATTTAAAGTAAAAAAAAGCGAGTTGTAGCAACTCGCTTTTTTATTTTATTCTTTATCGTTTAAAAGACAATAATAGCTGTAAAGGCAAGCATAGATTGGTTTCCTTTAAACTTGTTGTTTCCTCCTGTTGTGTCTAAATCATTATTGTTATTAAGTTTATTGAGCATGTTTGTAAACCCATAAATGTATTGCGCTCTTAACTTAAATCCTTTAAAACCTGCTGTAGCTCCTACTGCTCCATTGACATTAAACTGTGAAATTCCTGTGATATCTTTAGCTAAAAGATTGTTATAGCTTCCAATAATGTAATTTTCGTGGTTGTCATCTTTTAATTCCAATTCGCTATTGTATTGAATCATTGGTCCTACATCAACAGTAATGTAATCCTGTAAAACCTTTGCATGAAACAAAAAAGCCACTTGAGCAGTAAATAATTTATAATCTATTTCTTCTTCATTAGCAATTACATTTGATGGTCTAGCAAAAATACCAACATTATTTTCAGATAATTGAATGTTATAACTAACCGTGTACCACTTATGAGGTAAATCGACTGTTGCACTTAAACCTCCTATCCAGCCTTCGCCTTTTACTGTTTGAAAATTGTCTGTAATAATATCAAATTGGGTAAGTCCACCATATATTCCAATACCATTTTTTATAGAATATCTTTGGTGTTGCGCTAATGCTGTTGTAACAAAAGCTATACTAAATGCTACTAATAAGAAAAGTTGTTTTTTCATGATTTTATTTTTTGAGGGATAAACAAACCTAATCATTTTTTGATTTAAACTTTGGTAATTCGTAAAAAATATGGTGCTTCATTAAAATATAACTTAAATTAGTAAACAAATATTTCCTAACCATTAAAAAACTTGTTATGGGCGAATTTATCTTATTTCCTATTATTTTTTTCGGATTAATCGTTTTAATCTCTTCCTTCTTTATTGTTAAGCAACAGTCAGCTGCCATTATTGAACGCTTCGGTAAATTTCAAAGCATTCGTCATTCTGGACTTCAAATGAAAATCCCTTTAATCGATCGAGTAGCTGGTCGTTTGAGCTTAAAAATTCAACAGCTCGATGTGATTATTGAAACCAAAACGTTAGATGATGTATTTGTGCGTTTAAAAGTTTCGGTTCAGTATATGGTAATAAAAGATAAGGTTTACGATGCGTTTTATAAGTTAGATTATCCACATGATCAAATTACCAGTTATGTATTTGATGTGGTTCGTGCCGAAGTGCCTAAAATGAAACTAGATGATGTATTCGTGAAAAAAGACGATATCGCCATTGCTGTAAAAGCCGAATTAAATGATGCAATGTTAGAGTATGGTTTTGACATTATTAAAACCTTAGTGACTGATATTGATCCTGACTCTCAAGTAAAAGCTGCAATGAACAGAATTAATGCTTCTGAGCGTGAAAAAATAGCTGCTCAATACGAAGGTGATGCAGCACGTATTTTAATTGTTGAAAAAGCAAAAGCAGAAGCTGAAAGTAAGCGTTTACAAGGTCAAGGTATTGCTGATCAAAGACGTGAGATTGCTCGTGGTTTAGAAGAATCTGTTGAAGTTCTAAATCGCGTTGGTATTAACTCACAAGAAGCCTCTGCATTAATAGTTGTAACACAACATTACGACACATTACAATCGTTAGGAGAAGAAACTAATAGTAACTTAATTTTATTACCAAACGCTCCTCAAGCAGGAAGTAATATGCTTAATGATATGGTGGCTAGTTTTGCTGCAAGTAACCAAATTGGTGAAGCTATGAAAGAAGCTAGAAATAAAAAGAAAGAAGACTAATTATTTATATTAAAAATTAAAAGCCTCAAAGTTATTTTGAGGCTTTTTTATGTTTATTAATTAATTGTTTTAAACTTTCTAAATAATCCTCAAGTGCTTTGTTATTGACTTTTGGATGCTCCATATTAGGAATCGTCATTGGATTTTCATCCAAATGCTCATAAATTTCAGGATAATTGGTTTCAATTTCTCTCGTTAATACTGATATTTCTGTTATTAAATCCTTTGCAGTTTCCATACTATTTGAGTTTATCTTAAAATACAAAAAATATAACCCAAACTGTATTAAGAATTAGTTAAAAGGATGACGTTCTTCCCAATCTCTTGTTGGATTCATTAGGCTAAAAATCAAATTTAAAGCAGTATTTAACAACACGTTTGTATGCCTTAAGTATATGAACATGTTTTTAGGCTTTGCACCTACCGAACTCTTTATTTCCATAGCTGTTCTGGCATAAACAGTATGTTCAAATTTGTTGTTTATAGTAAATTCTGCCATGTCGTACAGCATATTCAAATACAATTGATGGTTGTATTGATGTGCACTATCATACCCAAGAAAATAGGTTTCAAGCACCTTATCATTAAGAATTAATGTATAAAAACCCACCATAGTACCATCAAGATAATACGCAAAGACTTTAAATTGGTCTTTAAGTTCTTTTTTAAGCGTATAGAAATGATTTTTAGGAAGTATAAAGGTATTTATTCTTGCGTTATCAGAAACGTTCTTATAAAGGCTAAATAACAATTCAGAATGAGCTTCAATAGCATCAAGGTTTAATTCTTTCTTTTGAATAGCACTCGCCTTTTTACGAGCTGTTTTTAAACGTCTTCGGTATTTTTTATTTAAACTGGTTTGATAATCATTAAAGGTATTCCAATTCTTATGCGTTGGCATAATCATATTGGGTTGAACCGAGACTTTTCTGAATGTATTTGTTTTAAACAATTCTGAATACGAATGAATAGAATCATCTTCAAAATAGTCTTTAAAAATTAAGGTTCTTATGGTTTTTCCTTTTGATGATTTTATATCTTTTTTCAACTGATACACAGCCTCGAAAACACAAGAAAGAAAATCACGTTCTGATATGGCTTCAGTATTAAAATATAAACCGTGTTGTCCTGTATGCATAAGGTTTCCAACAACCAAAACATTTCCTTTAAGCACTTTAGAAACATAATGTTTTACGCGTTCTTGAAAACAAGAGTCTTTATGGTTTCTAAAAATATCTTCAACATACAATTGCACACGCTGAATGATAGCAGTACCCACTAAATTATTAGCATTAAAAACACCTACAAAATACCATGACATATTATCTGGTGAGGCGTTTTCAACAGCAGTTAAATAGGGTTTTTGGAGAAATACATCATGCGTGGTTAGTGCTTGCCACGAATCTGGTAAATCATTTTGAGAATTGTATATTTTAAAGTGTATCAATGTAAAAAGAAAAAGACTGAACGCTTATGTCAGTCTTTTTATGTTATAATTCATTACAAAATTTATTGCCATCCGCAAACAATGCCTCCCATGATTGCCATAGTAACAATCCAATAGCCAGCATTAATAAAAATGTATTTTGCGCCTTTTCTTTCAAAAAGTGCATTGGTTCCAAGAATTGGTAATGCGATAAAGAATCCTGCAATTGTGCCATGTAAAGCACCATGTTTAAAGGTTCTAAAAGCAGTACCATAATCTGCCATAAATGCTTCAAAAGATGGTTTCGCAAGACTAGGATCGCCACCAACCATACCTAAAGCACCTGTTTGGTGAATCGTGATAAACTGTAATGCAAAAGCCAATAAGAACGCAAAAATAAATGCAAGGATAAAAATTTTAGCCATATTGGCGCCTTGCATTTTTTCTTCGGTCATGTCTGCAGCTTTCATCCAAGCTGTACCAAATACTTTTGGATTGTACCAAATTGCTCCAATTATCAATGCAGAAACTGCAGCTGCTAAAAGTGCTAAAAAATTGATTTCCATAATGTCATGTTTTAGTTAGTGTACTAAAGATAGTAATTATTGAAATACAATTTCTGTTTTATTGTCTATTAAAGCGCTTTAGCTTCTTCTACCAACAATGCATTTTTATCTTCTAAAGCTTTTTCTATAAACTCATTAATAGCATCGTTTTTTTCTAAACCATTTGCTAATAACACTTTTAAAGTAAGCATAGCGGCAATGCGTGTTCCAACCTTTTTTACAGCAGTTCCAAATAAAGGTTCTAACTCATCATAACTAACCTCATTGGCAAGTTCAAGAATTTCTGCCTTTACTTTAGCTTGCTTATCTTCTGGATAATTCGTGTACTTTTTTCCTAATTGCTGAATAACATTAATTGCTTTACGCTGTTGTTGCGGTTTAGGTTTGTTTTGTTGTTGCGGCTTTTCTTGTGGTTTTTGTTTTTCCCAAGTATCTCGCAATCCAACTGTTTTATTAAATACTAAAGCATTAGATGTAGAGTCGTTATCAACATTAAAATATCCTAAACGTTGAAATTGGAACCTATCTCCTACTTTGGCTTCTTTTAAACTTGGCTCAACAAATGCTTTGGTAATGTTTAACGAATTAGGATTTAAAAATTCCATAAAGTCTTTGTCTTGGTGACTATCTGGAGCTTCATCCATAAACAAACGATCATATTCTCTAACTTCGGCTTCAACAGCATGCTTAATGGATACCCAATGTAGTGTTCCTTTTACTTTTTTAGACGTATCAGTATCGTAAGTACAATGTACTTCGGTAATATGTCCGTTAGCATCTTTTACAACCTCATTTGCTTGAATGATGTAAGCGTTTTTTAAACGAACTTCACCACCAAGTTTTAACCTGAAAAACTTACTTCCTGCTTCTTCTTTAAAATCGGCTTTTTCAATATATATTTCTTTTGAAAAAGGAACTTCTCTAGAGCCTGCTTGTTCGTCTTCAGGATTATTTTCAGCCTCTAACCATTCTACTTTATCGTCTGGATAATTAGTGATAACCACTTTTAATGGATCTAAAACTGCCATAACACGTGGTGCAGTTTTGTTTAAGTGATCACGAACACAAAATTCTAATAAAGACACATCAATAACATTTTCGCGTTTAGCAACACCAACACGCTCAATGAAATTTCGGATGGATTCTGGTGTATAACCACGACGTCTTAACCCAGAAATAGTAGGCATTCTAGGATCATCCCAACCGTTTACAATACCATCCTCAACCAATTTAAGCAGCTTACGCTTACTCATAATGGTATAACTTAAATTTAAACGTGCAAACTCACGTTGTTTAGGAAGCATTGGATAAGTGTTTTTTGAATACTCATACACTTGCTCCTTAAACCAGTCGTAAAGCTCTCTATGCGGCTTAAATTCAAGCGAACATAAACTATGCGAAATTTGCTCGATATAATCACTTTCACCATGTGTCCAATCGTACATTGGGTAAATACACCAATCGTTTCCTGTTCTATGATGTGCTTTTTTAAGAATACGATACATAATTGGATCGCGCATTAACATATTAGGATGTTGCATGTCTATTTTTGCACGTAAAATATGATCACCTTCGTTGAATTCACCAGCTTTCATACGTTCAAATAATTCTAGGTTTTCTTCAACCGAACGATTGCGATAAGGACCATCAACTCCTGGTTGTGTTGGTGTTCCTTTTTGTTCTGCCATAGCTTCGCTAGATTGCGAATCGACATAAGCTTTACCTTGTTTTATTAATAAAACAGCCCAATCATATAATTGCTGAAAATAATCTGATGAGTATAATTCATTTTCCCATTGATACCCTAACCACGCTACATCTTTCTTAATAGCATCTACATATTCTTGCTCTTCTTTAGCTGGATTGGTATCATCAAAACGAAGATTTACAGGTGCGTTATACTTTTCACCCAAACCAAAACTAATACCTATGGCTTTAGTATGCCCAATGTGTAAATAACCATTTGGTTCTGGTGGAAAACGAAAACGTAATTTAGAAGCTTCTAATCCGTTTGCTAAATCTTCTTCTATAATATGCTCAATAAAATTTAGTGATTTGTCACTCATAATATATATCTAAATAGGGCTACAAATTTAAAGGAAATAACTATAAAATAAGTGAATAATATATCTTTGTAAAAAAATAGTATTTTGGGAATTATAAAAGTTGAAAACATTAGGATTTATGCACACCATGGATGTCTTACAGAAGAAACAAAAATTGGTAGTGATTATAGAGTAGATTTAGAAGTTGAAGCTAATTTAAAAGAATCTGCTAAAACTGATGCTTTAAGTGATACTGTAGATTATGTGTTTTTAAACAGAATTGTAAGAGAGGAAATGGGACAACCATCTCACCTTCTTGAAACTGTTGCTAAACGCATCATTAAGCGTATTTTAAAAGAAGATAAAAAAGTTAAAAAGGTTACGGTTTATGTAAGTAAATTAAACCCTCCAATAGGTGGTGACGTAGAAATGGTAACGATAAAAATGACAGAAAGACGAAAAAATAAGTAGTAAATAGTGTAAAAACTTTATTTTTTTTACATTTGCCAACTCTTGTTTTCTATTTAAGAAAATTGAGATTCCTGCTTTCGCAGAAATAATTGGCGTCATGGCCGAGTGGCTAGGCAGAGGTCTGCAAAACCTTCTACAGCGGTTCGAATCCGCTTGACGCCTCAAAAAACCTTCAAGTATTGCTTGGAGGTTTTTTTTTATAGCCTATGTTCAATTTCTTCTTGAATGCGTTCTTTACCTTTAGGAAATATACCTTGAACTAACAATAATACACCAAAACCTAAAATCACTAAAGCAATGATTTTTTTAGTTTTGTAAATGAGTCTTGGTGTTAATTTGTTACGTAATCTTTTTGCGATAGCTATTTTCACTAAATCTACAAGAAAATAAACGGTAAGCATTGTAGCTATAAAAACTGTAACTCCATTTTCAGATTCGGTAATAGAACTTCCTATAACGATAAATCCTAACCATCCTAAAAGTACTCCTATATTGATAAAATTGAGTAAAAATCCTTTAATGAATAATTTACCATATGCATTTTTAGGCATTTCAACTTTATGATATTCTCTAACAATTGTACGGAAGGATTTTGATGTTTTTATAAAAGAAATAACACCATAAACCACTAAAAGAGCACCACCAAAAATTAAGAAATTAGGATCGTCTTTTATCTTATCGATAAGCTTATTAGTGCTATAAAAAGCGACTAGGATAAAAACAATATCAGCGAAAATAACTCCAAAATCAAATACTAAAGCGCTTTTAAATCCTTTGGTAGCACTAGTTTCTAGCAGTACGAAAAATACTGGACCAATAGTGAATGCTAGGATTATTCCGAAGGGAATTGCAGCTAAAATATCATCAAACATATAGGAAATAAGTTTCCTACAAAGCTAATAAAAAAGACGTATTAATTAGTTCATACGTTTAATTCTTCCACCTAACATTGTGTCTTTGTTTACTGTAGCTGGACTTCCATAAATATTTACATCTCCTCCTGCTCTAACTTTAGCATCAACTAATTTAGATGCATTAACATCTGCTTCACCAGCTGCTTTAATACTTACAGTAGTATTTTGGGTCTCGAAAGCTTTACCTTCATAAACACCTCCTGTGTTAAGTACTATATCTTGAGAATCAGCTTTTCCTCTGGTTTCAACTACTCCACCAGAAACTGCTTTGATGTCAACTTTTTTAACATCCAATCCTATTTTAAGTCTTGCACCTTCTTGAGATTTCAGTTCTATATAATCTTGTTTTATAAGCTCATTTGAAGAAATAAAAGCACCTTCGTTACCATCAATAATATCTAACTTAGTGTAATGTACAGCAACAAATGTTCTGTCACCATTAAAGATTTTATTAAACTTCATTCTTATTTTAAGTTTTCCATCTTTATTGATAACTTCTACATCATCAATATCATCACCTGTGATTTCAACTTTGTTAACATCTGATTTAACTAAATTCACTTCTATCCTATCAAAAACTTTTACTTCGGTAAAATCTCCTACTCCTTTTTCTTTAGGATTTTGTGCTGTTATAATTGAAGTTAATGCTAAAAATGCAATGGTTATAAACGTTTTCATGTATATGTGTTTTATTATATTTACGTGTACTATTATAGTAAAGATGTTATAAAAACGTTATTGTTACAGTAATTGTACCAAAAATTGAATTAAGCCACAGAAACTGCGGTACCTGTTACTGAAACTATTATGGCTGTTGTGTTAGGAAATGTTTCTATGTCTAAATGTATTCCAACTACTGCATTTGCTTTTAAATTGATTGCATTTTGCTGTAATTTTTGAAAAGCATCTTCTTTAACCTCGTTAATACTTTGCTCTAACGAGTTATAAAATTTATCCATACTGAAGGAGAATGATACTTTTTTACTGTTTACGCCTACGCCAGTGACTAAACCTAAATAATCTATAATTTGATGTCCTTCAATGGTATTTGTGGTTGTTAAAATCATATTACTCGTGTTTTCCTATTAATGTAAAATCTAAATGTTTTTTAACTAAATCGGTTTCTTTTACTTTTACAATCACTTCATCACCTAATTGATACATGTTTTTGGTTTCGCGACCTATAATAGCGTATTGGCTTTCGTCAAACTCGTAATAATCATCTTTTATATCACGAATACGAACCATACCTTCGCATTTGTTATCAATAATTTCTACATAAATTCCCCAATCTGTCACTCCTGAAATAACACCTACAAATTCTTCATCTTTATGATCTTGCATAAATTTAATTTGCATGTATTTGATACTATCACGTTCAGCTTTTGTTGCTAAATATTCCATATTACTGGAATGTTTACATTTATCTTCATAAATAGCTTCATTAGCGCTTTTTCCGCCATCTAAATAATGTTGTAGTAAACGATGTGCCATAACATCAGGATAACGACGTATAGGCGACGTAAAATGGCTGTAATAGTCAAATGCTAATCCGTAATGACCTATGTTGTGTGTGGTATACTCTGCTTTACTCATACTGCGTATCGCAAGCGTATCAACCAGGTTTTGCTCTTTTTTACCAGCAACGTCTTTTAATAAATTGTTTAATGAAGCTGTTGTACTTTTTCGGTCTTTAAAATTGAGTTTATATCCAAAACGTCCAACAATATTTTGTAAAGCTGCCAATTTACTATCGTCTGGTTCGTCGTGCACACGATATATAAAGGTTTTTTCTGGTTTTTGTTTTCCTATAAATTCGGCTACTTTTTTATTTGCTAACAGCATAAATTCTTCAATTAACTTGTTAGCATCTTTTGAAGTTTTAAAGAACACGCCAACCGGATTATTGGTTTCATCTAGGTTGAACTTCACTTCTACTTTATCAAAAGAAATGGCACCAGAACGCATACGTTTAGAACGCATTTTTTTAGCCAATTCATCAAGTTTTAATGTAGCATCGGCTATTTTTTGATCGGTTTTATAAGCTTTTCCTGTTAGAGATACTTCGGCAGGAATTTCGTTTGTTTTAGATTCTATAATAGCTTGCGCTTCTTCGTATGCAAAACGTGCATCACTATAAGTTACTGTTCTACCAAACCATTGATCTTTAACTTCAGCTTTGTCATTAATTTTAAAAACAGCTGAAAAGGTATATTTTTCTTCATGTGGTCGTAGTGAACATGCATTGTTAGATAGAATTTCAGGTAGCATTGGTACCACACGATCTACCAAATATACTGAAGTTGCACGCTCGTAAGCTTCGTCATCTAAAACTGTGTCTGGTTTTACGTAATGTGATACATCGGCAATATGAATACCAACTTCGTATAAACCATCATCTAATACTTGAAATGATAGCGCATCATCAAAATCTTTAGCATCTTTAGGATCAATAGTAAACGTCAGTACATCTCGCATATCACGACGTTTAGCAATTTCTTCTTTCGTGATTGAAGTATCTATATTATTGGCATAATTTTCTACCTCATACGGGAATTCGTAAGGCAAACCATATTCAGCTAAAATGGCATGAATTTCAGTATTATGATCTCCTGGTTTTCCTAGAACTTTAATTACTTTTCCGTAAGGAGAATCGGCTTTTTCAGGCCAATCTTCAAGAGATACTAGTACTTTGTCTCCATCTTCAGCTTTAAAGGTTTTATTAATTGGTACAAAAATATCTTTGTACATTTTATTGCTATCTGGTACTACAAAAGCATAGTTGCTATGTAACTGAATTACACCAACATATTCACTTTTTGCACGTTTTATAATTTCGGTAATTTCACCTTCAAACTTTCCACGTTTACGACGTTTATAAACATAGAATTCTACTTCGTCTCCATCTAACGCTTTATTTATATTGTTTGAAGCAATGTAAACGTCTTCATCAAAATCGTCACAAATAACGTAACCTGAACCTTTAGCGTTTAAGTCTAGAATACCTGTATGATATTCTGCAGTAACAATGGCTTTAAATTTACCACGATCTACTTCTTCTATTTCTTGTTTCGCTTTAAGTTGCTGAAGTTTTTTTATAATTTGATTTCTGCTACTGGCATCATTTACACCAAGTTTAGCAGCTATTTGTTTGTAGTTAAACGTTTTATTTTTCTCTTTTTTTAAAATACTTAAGATTGTATTAGTAAGGTTGGAAATCTTGTTATGTGAAGGTTTCCTTTTTTTCTTTCTTGCCATGTATTATGTAATCATTTTCATTTCCTAATTAAAGATAGGAATCTGTTATTTTATAACCTAATAAAAAGTGAAGTACTGGTTATAAGTTTACTCGATAATCGAGATTTAAATCTTCCTAGGCTCGCTTCGACATTAAAACTCTTTTCTTAATTCATGCCTTAAGTGCTTGCACCAAGTTATTTGATACAAAGCTACGATTTAAATATTAAATGAATTATCAGCCTAGATTAATTAATAGTTTTATAACACAATGAAATAATAAAAAGAAGACTACTATTTGATAAAATGAACAGAAAGCAGTTATTCACATTTATATATATAATATCTTTTCTTTTTAAAAATTTAAAAAAATATTAATGATTATTATTGTTTGTTAATAGCTGGAATAACTTTTTTAAATTTTATTTTGAAAACACGTAGTTTACATTCTATTGATATTTAGTTAACATTAGAAACGCATCTAATACATTCATTTTTAGAACTATTTTAAAAGCTATTAACAGCTGTTAATAACTCATGTTAATAACCAAATATTGATAATATTTTCAAATTTCTATGTTTATAAACGTAAAAAAGATGGCTTAAAAGTCAGCTAAAAAAAGCGAAGTTATTTTTTGGTTTATTGGTTTCAATTTTTGTTTGTAAATAAAATTGAGATTTAAAAATATTTCTTTCAGAAAGAAGTAAACAGTTATTAACAAGTTATGAGCTACTATTTGATAAACTATTAACAATGCTAATTAATTGTTAACTATTACCTACATAACATAAGTGTTTATAAGGACATTTTGTACCTTTACTCAATAATTAAGATAGTAATGTTTTGAAGTTTATTTCAACATTATAATCTTATGTCTTTTACAACAACAACAACACAACAAAAACATGAAATTATCAATTGGTAACGACCACGCAGGTCCAGATTACAAAAAAGCTATTGTAAACCATTTAGAATCTAAAGGGTATTCTATTACAAATTATGGTACAGATACTGAAGATAGTGTAGATTATCCAGATTTTGTACATCCTGTAGCTAAAGATGTTAATAATAAAGAGGTAGATTTTGGAATTCTTATTTGTGGTAGCGCAAATGGTGTAGCTATGACAGCTAATAAATATCAAAATGTTAGAGCTGGCGTTTGCTGGACAAGCGAAATTACTGAACTCACACGATTACATAATAATGCTAATATTATCTGTATTCCTGCGCGTTTTACATCAATACCGCAAGCTATAAAAATGGTAGATGTATTTTTAAATACAGCTTTTGAAGGTGGTCGTCATCAAAACCGTGTAGATAAGATTCCTTTATCTTGTTAATTACCAATTTTTAAGTTGGTAAACTATGGGTCATTCGCATGCACATAACCACGATCATAAAGATTTAAAAGGCCGAAAGCTTTTAATTACCATATTACTTAATACTGTAATTACAGTTGCTCAAGTAATAGGTGGTTTGGTTTCTGGTAGTTTATCGTTGTTAAGTGATGCGCTGCATAATTTTAGTGATGTACTCTCTTTAATTGTAAGTTATATAGCTTCAAAATTATCAAAGCAAAAAGCATCAATAAATAGAACTTTTGGTTATAAACGTGCCGAAATTCTAGCAGCTTTTGTAAATGCTGCAACTTTAATAATTGTTGCAGTAATACTTATAAAAGAAGCTGTAGAGCGTTTTCAAGATCCACAAAATATAGAATCAAACCTTGTTATTTGGTTGTCTCTTATTGCAATAGCTGGTAATGGTTATAGTGTGTTACTGCTTAAAAAAGATTCTGATAATAATATTAATATAAAATCGGCTTACTTACACTTATTAACAGATATGTTAGCAAGTGTTGCAGTATTGATAGGTGGTTTATTAATGAAGTATTTTCAGCTGTTTTGGGTAGATAGTTTACTTACCTTTTTAATAGCTGTGTATTTAATTTTTGTTGGCTATCATTTATTAAAAACATCTACTAAAATGCTGATGCTTTTTACACCAGAACATATAGATATTAAAGCTGTGGTTCGTGTTGTTAATAAGCTTCCAAAAGTGAATAAACTACACCATGTGCATATATGGAATTTAAGTGATGACGAACTGCATTTAGAAGCGCATTTAGATTTAAAAGAAGATATTTCAACATCAGAGTTTAATGACTTATTGTTAGAAATAGAAAACCTATTACATGACGAGTTTAATATAAACCATGTAACTATACAACCAGAGTTTAATAAAGAAGATCCTAAAGAAGTTATCGTACAAGACTAATGCTAGATATTACAACCAAAACATTTCAAGAATTAACTACTCAAGAATTATATGATATACTACAATTACGAAGCGAAGTTTTTGTTGTAGAACAAGATTGTGTATACCAAGATATTGATGGAAAAGACCAAAAAGCACTTCATGTTTTAGGTTATAAAAACAATGTTGTAGTAGCTTACACACGTATTTTTAAACCAGGAGATTACTTTGAAAAAGCCAGTATTGGTAGAGTTGTAGTTGCTAAAAAAGAACGCCAGCATAAATATGGTTATGATATTATGGAGGCTTCTATACAAGCTATAAAAGAACATTATAACGAAACCGACATAAAAATATCAGCTCAATGTTACTTAAATAAGTTTTATAATAATTTAGGGTTTAAAGCAATAGGAGAAGACTATCTTGAAGATGGCATTCCGCATATAGCTATGGTTTACAAAGCGTAACTAGTTATCTTGACCACCAACGTAGGTTACCAAAATTTCCACACGTCTATCATATTTTGGTTCGCCACCAAGCGGAAATTTACGACGCATACCAACATATTTCATTCGGCGTTTATCCACACCTTTTTTAGCTAAATAGTCATAAATATATTTAGCTCTAGCTACAGAAAGATTTCGTTTTTTTGTTCTTCGGTCAATAGCATCTCTACTATTTTGCGTACAACACACATGACCTTGTATTGTAAAGTAAATGTCATCGCGTTCAACAAGTACTTTAGCAATGTCTTCTAATGTTTTTACTGATTCTGGAAGCAAATAACTATAACCTGTTTTAAATAAAATATTGTCTAAAGTAAATTTATCACCAGCTTTAAGTTCGCCTTTTAAAGCATCTTTTACATCTTGTTTTTTAGGTTCTTCAACAACAACTCTAGGTGGATCATAAGGATGCACAATAATTTGAACTTTACGATTTAAACCACGTATTTTATTAATGTCTTCTTCTTTAACAAGTTTTAATAATACTTCTCCTTTTCCATCAACATTTGTAATGACAGACTCGTCAAACTCGTTATTTGAAAATATTTCTTTGATAGAATTTGCCCTTTGCTGTGATAAAACCAAGTTGTAATCATCACTACCTCTATCATCACAAAAGCCATAAATGGATATTTTTTCAATATCTAACCCTTCAATTTTTGATAAAAACATTAATAGTCTACTATGCTCAGTTTCAGGAACATCATATTTATCTGTTTCAAAATACACTTCGTGAGTAAGTTCTTTTTGAGCACAAACAAATTGAGATATTAAAAAGAGTAAGACTATTAGTTTTTTCATTTTTCTTTAAAAAAGGGGAATTAAAGATAAATTATTTTTATTTTTTAACATAAAATACAGTCAAATAATTAATTTAAATAACTTGAATATGTTGAAGGATTTTTAAGAATTTCCTTTGCTTTTTGAATTTCAAGGTTGTTAGCTAAATAATATTCATACAGTCCTTCTCTATAAAAATAACGTTTTACAATTTCATCAGATAAAAGCGATAGTAACTGGTCTTTATTATTATCTACAGCTCTATTTTTATAGGTATTTATAGTATTAATTAAGCTTGTATATTCATTGTTTATAGCAGCATAAATTTGCTCGTCATTAGCTACTTCCATAGCCTCTTCAAAAGCTTTTTCGGTTTTGGTCTCAAAGTTGAAATTATTCTTATCTAAAAAGGCTTTAAAATTATTGAAATCACTATCTGAAAGTTTAAACGATTTTAAATCAGTAACACTATTCTTGTAGTAATATTCAGTAGCATAATTAAATATTAAGTTATCATTTAAAATAGCGTTTGTAATTGGACTATAAACCGATTCTACTAATTCCAAGTCAGGTTGAATTCCGCCACCATCGTAAACAGTTCTTCCTTTTTTAGTTTTAAATGCACTATAGTTTTCTTTTTTAACTCTGGTTGCTTTACCATTTTCATCTCTATTCCAGTAATCTAAAGCTTGTATACATCTTCCAGATGGTGTGTAATATCTAGAAATGGTTATTTTCATTTGAGTTCCATAAATAAGCGGTTTTGGTCGCTGTACAAGACCTTTTCCAAAACTTCTTGCACCAACAACAACTGCTCTATCTAAATCTTGTAAAGCACCTGATACAATTTCGCTTGCTGAAGCACTTCTACCATCTATTAAAACCACTAATGGAATTTCGGTATCAATAGCTTCGCGTTGTGTGTAATAGGTTTTGTTGTATTTTTTAACTTTAGATTTTGTAGTAACTACCAACTGGTTTTGAGGTACAAAAATGTTAACAATATTTACAGCTTCACTCAGTAAACCACCAGGATTTCCTCTTAAATCCAATATTAATTTTTCGGCACCTTGGTTTTTAAGACTTCTTATAGCGTTAATGGTTTCGCTAGAGGCTTTATCATTAAACTTTCTTAAAACAACATAACCTGTTTTATCATTAATCATTGAAAAATGAGGAACAGCATGAATTTCTACTGCTTCGCGTTTTATAGCTGCTGTTTGTGTTTTTCCTTGTCTTACAAAAGTTACATTTACTGTTGTACCAGAAGCACCTTGTAATAAATTGCCAGCATCATCTTTAAAATCGGCAACAACAACATTTTCAACTTTTATAATCTCATCACCAGCTTTTAAGCCTGCTTTATCTGCAGGATAATCCTTGTAAGGTTCTACAATTACCAACTTGTCTTTAAGTGTTAAAACGCTTGCTCCAATGCCTGTATAATCGCCAGTATTGTTTATACGAGCAGCTTCAACATCTTGCTCGTTCATAAAATTGGTATAAGGATCAAGATCTTCTAACATGCTTTTAATGGCAGTATCCATTAAATCTCCAGGATTGGTTTCATCAACATAATTCATGTTAAGTTCCTTAAATAGCGTCGTGAAGATTTCAATTTGCTTTGCTATTTCAAAAAACTCACTTTTAAAAGCACTTGTTGTTACAAAAATTGAAAGTGCCAAAACAGGAATGAATATTCTTTTTCGTAGTAATGTTTTCATCTTAAGTTTAGTTATTTGAGGATGCGTTTAAGAATTTGTTCAGTAAAACCTTCATTTTAGTGTCCAATACCTCAAAAGTTATACCATCGTTACCAATGTATAAAATCATTAACGCATATTGTGTTGTAATGTTGTTAAAAATTACAGCCTTGTTTAATCTATAGGCTTCTCTCATTAATCGTTTGATACGATTTCTATCAACAGCATTTTTAAATTTTCTTTTGCTAACAGTTACACCAGCTTTAAGTAAAATGGAATCATCAAAATCAACAGGCAAGTATATAAGCTTAAGTGGATAAGCAGAAACCGATTGTCCTTCTGCAAAAAGTTGTTCAATAAGCTTTTTACTCTTTAATTTTTCTTTTTTGTTGTAGGTGAACATTAATTAGTTGTTGTTTAGTTTAGAAGCTTCTAATAATGCGTTGTAGGCATTTAATAGTTTACCAGATTTTGACAAGGTATCAAAAGACTTTATATCTCCAATATTTCCACCAACAATTACTTTGGTATTAATTTCTAAACCAGAATTTAAAATAGCTTTTTTTACTTGTGATGCTGTTAAATTAGGGTATTGTGAACGAATTAATGCTGCAACTCCTGTAACCAATGGAGCAGCCATTGAAGTTCCTCCTTCAGACTCATAAGAATTATTTGGAACTGTGGAGTAAATACTAGAACCAGGAGCAAAAATATCAACATTTTGTTTTCCGTAGTTAGAATAATCTGCAACTAGGTCGGAACCATAACGATAATACGTTGCACCAACATTTATAAAGTTATCCGCAATTTCTTTTCCATTATCAACATCAGTAGGAAAATTAAGAGAAGAATCTAAATTTAATGCATCGTTACCTGCTGCGTGAACAATGAGTACATCATTGCTT
The DNA here is from genome assembly GCF_004366715.1 of Meridianimaribacter flavus. GTDB lineage: Bacteria > Bacteroidota > Bacteroidia > Flavobacteriales > Flavobacteriaceae > Gaetbulibacter_B > Gaetbulibacter_B jejuensis. The sequence goes on along the minus strand of NZ_SOQZ01000001.1, from coordinate 139,352 downwards.
GCTGCATATAAAATGGCATCTTTAACCCACTCTTTATGAGGTGAAAAGTATTTACCAAAGCTCATATTGATAATTTTTGCTCCATTATCAACAGCATATCGTATGGCTAGAGCAATATCTTTATCGTATTCATCTCCATTAGGTGTGTTACGAATAGGCATAATTTTTACATTGTTTGCAACACCTTTTATGCCTTTGTTGTTGTCTCTTTTAGCTGCTATTATACCTGAAACATGAGTGCCATGGGTTTCTTCAGCATCATGAGGTTTTACATTATTATCTCCATAACCTATATCGTTTATATCGTTAGGATTGTCTTTAGTTTTTCTGCCTTTTAGGTTTTTATTTAAATGAACTGTTAATCGCTCGTTTATTAATTTCAAATCTTTATTTAAAGCTGCTTTAATGGCATCAACAGTTTCAAAATTGTAAGTGTAAACAGATCTCATTATTGAAACCGCTTCCAATACATTTTGGTCTTCAGTTCTAATAGCAAATACGTCTTCTTTGGTATAGTTTTTTTTCTTTAGATAACTTGAAATTCTATTATCTGCAGTAGTTACTTGTTGAATAAGATTCTCAGTATTGGTTTTTGCTTCAGAGTATTTTTGATACTGTTTTTGATATTCAAAAAGCGCATCGGCATATCTTGGGTTGGAAGAATCTCCACTTACAATTAATCTTACAAACTCAAATTGCTCGTCATAAGTATCTCCTATAAAATTCCAACCGTTAACATCATCTATAAAGCCATTATTATCATCATCTTTTCCATTGTTTGGAATTTCTTTAGTATTTACCCAAATAGAACTTGAAAGGTCTTCATGGTTTATATCTACTCCAGAATCTATAACAGCAACTATGGTTGTAACACCTTTATTGGTTTTAATAATTTCGTTGTAGGCTTTTTCAAGGCTTATACCTGGAATTGTGTCTTTTATTAAATCTAAATGACTCCATTTTTTTAGCTCACTTTCAGATAAATTAGAGATTTTTAAAGGAATGTTGTCAATATTCTCTTCTGGTGTTGAGATAATAGGAGACGACCCACAATTATGTAGCAACACAAGTAGTAAGCAAAAAAATACAGCTTTAATTGTTTTCATGTTTTACAATTACGTTTTTTAGAACAAATCACTACAACTATAAACATCTTTTAGCCTTACACCTTTTTCGGTATGCTGTACAGTTATAATCTCATTGTGAGCGTCGTGTTCTAAAAATAGGTAAAAATTGTCATTTGCAGCAAGATTTAAAAAGGCTTCTTTTTCATCTAAGGTCAATAGAGGTCGTGTATCGTATCCCATAACATAAGGTAAAGGCAAATGACCTGCAGTTGGAAGTAAATCGGCCATAAAACATATTTTCATATCCTTATAAGTAATTATAGGAATCATTTGTTTATCAGTATGTCCATTTGCAAAAAAGATATCAAAACCTAATTCAGAATTTTTTAAAATTTCGGTTTCAGGCAGTGATACAAAGTTTAGCTGACCACTCTCTTCCATAGGAAGAATATTTTCTTTCAAAAACGAAGCTTTTTCACGATTATTAGGTTGAGTTGCCCACAACCAATGGTCTTTATTGCTCCAAAAACGTGCATTTTTAAAAGCTGGTTCATATCCTGTTCTATCTTTATTCCATTGTACACTGCCTCCACAGTGGTCAAAATGCAAATGCGTCATAAATACATCAGTAATATCATCTCTATGAAAGCCGTATTTTTTTAGAGATTTATCAATAGTATCATTTCCCCATAAGTAATAATATCCAAAGAATTTGTCGCTTTGCTTGTCTCCCATTCCTGTATCGATTAAAATCAACCGATTTCCATCTTCAATAAGCAAACAACGTGCAGCAATATCTATCATATTATTAGCATCGGCAGGATTAGTACGATGCCATAACGATTTTGGTACAACACCAAACATAGCACCACCATCAAGCTTAAAATTTCCAGATTCAATAGGATATAATTTCATAACATTTTATTTTTATGCAAATTAAAAAAATACTAAGGAATTTAAGTGATTGAAGCGCACTATAATACTTTTAAAAACCAATTATTTTACCGTTGAGTAATGGATGGTTATGGTTTTTATTAGTATTTTAACAAAAAATAAAATACATGATTGAACTTTCAGGAATTGTAATTTTAGGAATATTAGCACAATGGGTTGCATGGCGATTTAAAATACCTGCAATTTTACCCTTAATATTAATAGGATTATTTGTTGGGCCAATTTCTACATTACTATCTCAAGATGGCTCAAAATGGATTGAACCTGTTTGGAACGGAACCAAAGGACTCTTTCCTGGTGAAAGCCTCTACAGCTTTGTGTCTTTAGCAATTGGTGTCATACTTTTTGAAGGTGGTTTAACCCTTAAGCGCAATGAAATATCTAAAGTAGGACCAGTAATTTTAAAATTGATAAGTGTTGCAGCAGCTGTTACATTTATTGGTGGAGGAATTGCAACTCACTTTATTTTTGGCTTAAGCTGGAAAATATCATTTCTATTTTCAGCATTAATAATAGTTACAGGACCAACTGTAATTGCACCTATTTTAAGAAATATTCCGCTTAAAAAAGACGTTTCTGCAGTTTTAAAATGGGAAGGTATTTTAATTGATCCAATAGGTGCTTTAGTAGCGGTTTTGGTTTTTGAGTTTATAAGTATTGGTGATGATAGTGGTTACACATTACAGGCATTTATTGAGTTTGGGAAAATTGTAATTGTTGGATTTTCTTTTGGTACAACAGCAGCATTAGCATTGTATTTTGCTATTAAAAAACATTTAATTCCTCATTATTTATTGAATGTTGCAGCATTATCAGTTGTGCTTTTAGTGTTTGTAGAGTCTGATGTTTTTGCACACGAATCTGGTCTTTTAGCTGTTGTGGTTATGGGAATGGTGTTAGGTAACAGCAAACTTCCTAACCTTAAAGAATTATTATATTTTAAAGAGTCGTTAAGTGTTTTACTTATTTCTATACTCTTTATTTTGCTATCTGCCAATGTAAATATTGAAGATTTAGAAATTGTTTTCAATTGGAACACTGCCATATTAATGGCAATAATCATTTTTATTCTTCGTCCATTAGGTGTGTTCTTAAGCACCACAAATTCTAGGTTAAAAGTCAACGAAAAACTATTTATTAGTTGGGTTGGACCAAGAGGTATTGTAGCTGCAGGTATTGCTTCTTTATTTGGTACAAAGCTAGTTTTAAAAGGAGAACCAGGAGCTGAATATATTACTCCTTTAGTGTTTACAACAGTTTTAGTAACCGTATTACTTAATGCTACAACAGCACGATCTTTTTCAAAATGGATAGGCGTTTACTTAAAATCAAGCAACGGAATTTTAATTATTGGAGCGTCTGAAGCTTCTAGAATTATTGCAAAATACTTGATTGATAATGGACGACATGTAGTGTTAATTGATAGTAACAAAGAGAATATCGATAAAGCCAGAGCAAAAGATATTGACGCAATGGAAGCTAATGTGTATTCTGAAGACTTATCTAACGATGTTGAGCTAAGCGATATAGGATATTTACTTGCACTTACAGGAAGTGATGAGGTAAACAGACACTCTATCAATAAATTTCAAAAGCATTTGGGAGAATCTGGAGCGTATCGTTTAATTTCTGCTGAAGAAATAAAGCATCCAGAGTCTATTCCGACAGATATTATTTTCTCTAAGAAGGACGATTACTTAAACTTTAGTGAAGTTGCCAGAGACTATCCTGTAGTTAATGAAATAAATATAGAGTCTAAAGAAATGTATTTAAAGACCATTGAGCGCTTAAATGCTGAACAAAAAGCAATACCTCTATTTATAAAAGATCTATCAGGAGAGCTACATATACTTTGCTCTTTAGATAAGAATTTTGAAATAGAAAAAGGCTTTCAGTTAGTATACTTAGGAAAACCCGAAGGACTTTAATCGTTAAGCTTTAATACAGCCATAAACGCTTGCTGAGGTATTTCAACATTACCTACTTGACGCATACGTTTTTTACCTTTTTTCTGTTTTTCTAAAAGTTTACGTTTACGCGAAATATCTCCACCATAACATTTTGCAGTTACATCTTTACGAAGTGCTTTTACGGTTTCTCTAGAAATAATTTTAGCTCCAATTGCAGCTTGAATAGGAATATCAAACTGTTGTCTCGGGATAAGTTCTTTTAACTTTTCACACATTTTTTTACCTATGGTGTAGGCATTATCGGCATGAATTAATGCTGAAAGCGCATCAACTTGTTGTGCGTTTAATAAAATATCAACTCTTACTAGTTTTGAAGCGCGCATTCCAATAGGAGAATAATCAAACGATGCATAACCTTTTGAAACCGTTTTTAAACGATCATAAAAATCAAAAACAATTTCAGCTAAAGGCATATCAAAAGACAATTCAACACGCTCAGGTGTTAAATATGTTTGATTGGTGATGACACCACGTTTTTCTATACACAAGCTCATTACAGGACCAACAAAATCGGCTTTAGTAATAATAGTTGCTTTTATGTACGGTTCTTCTACTCGGTTAAGTGTAGAAGGTTCAGGTAAATCGGTTGGGTTGTTAACAATGATGATTTCATCAGGGTTTTTGTTAGTAAATGCATGGTAGCTTACGTTAGGAACGGTTGTGATAACTGTCATATCAAACTCACGCTCTAAACGCTCTTGAATAATTTCAAGATGCAACATTCCTAAAAATCCACAACGGAATCCAAAACCAAGAGCCGCAGAACTTTCAGGAGCAAATACTAAAGAAGCATCATTAAGCTGAAGCTTTTCCATAGAAGCTCTTAAATCTTCATAATCTTCAGTATCTACAGGGTAAATACCAGCAAATACCATTGGTTTTACGTTTTCAAACCCTTCAATAGCGTTTTTAGTTGGCTCTTTAGCATCAGTAATAGTATCTCCAACTTTTACTTCTTTAGCCTCTTTAATACCAGTAATTAAATACCCAACGTCACCTGTGTTAATAACTTGCTTTGGCTGTTGTTTAAGTTTTAAAGTTCCTACTTCATCAGCAAAATACGTTTTGCCAGTTGCAATAAACTTAATGTTTTGCCCTTTTCTAATTTTACCATTAATAACTCTAAAATAAGTTTCAACACCTCTAAAAGGGTTGTAAACAGAGTCAAAAATTAAGGCTTGTAATGGTTCATCTGGATTACCACTAGGAGCAGGAACACGCTCAATAATTGCAGATAAAATATTTTCAACACCAAACCCAGTTTTTCCACTAGCATGAATAACTTCAGAAGGGTCGCAACCTAATAAATCTACAATATCATCAGTAACTTCTTCAGGATTTGCACTAGGTAAATCTACTTTATTCAACACAGGAATGATTTCTAAATCATTTTCAAGAGCTAAATATAAATTAGAAATAGTTTGCGCTTGTATACTTTGAGCAGCATCAACAATTAAAAGTGCTCCTTCACAGGCAGCAATGGAACGCGATACTTCGTAAGAAAAATCTACGTGACCAGGAGTATCAATAAGATTTAAAATATATTGTTCGCCATTGTGCATATACTCCATTTGGATAGCATGCGATTTAATAGTGATACCTCGTTCACGCTCTAAATCCATGTTGTCCAAGAGCTGATCTTGTTTTTCTCTGTCGGTAACCGAACCAGTAAAATCTAACAGCCTATCGGCAAGAGTACTCTTACCATGGTCGATATGTGCTATTATACAAAAATTTCTAATGTTCTTCATAGTGCAATTCTTCATCCTAAGATTCTGCAAATATAATCGATTTATTAAGGTTTATAGATTTTTATTTTATACACGATTACGGTTTTTCAGTAAAAAAAATTCTAAAACAAATAGTATATTGCAATGTTAAATTATAAAAATTTGAATTTTATTCAACGAATTATAAAATTATTACTGTTTTTTATCCCATTACTTAGCCTAAGTCAAGAGTTTACTATTTCTGGTCGTGTACTAGATATTGACAACAACCCTGTGTCCTACGCTAATGTAATATTAATGACTAGTGATTCAACTATTGTTAAAGGTGTTTCCTCTAATGATAAGGGAGCTTTTAGTTTTTTTGATATAGAGAGTGATACTTATCTCATTAAAACGAGCTTTATTGGTTACAAAGACAATATTATAACTATTGTAGTAGATGGAGATCTTGTTCTTGAAGATGTTATTTTAGAAGAAAAACAAGAATCTTTAGACGAAATTACACTTACCTATAAAAAGCCAACAGTAAAAAAAGAAGCAGATAGAGTCGTTTTTAATATTGAAAACTCTGCATTAACTGAAGGTAATATGCTTCAGGTTTTAAAAAGTACACCAGGAGTTTTGGTATTAGACAACAACTTATTGGTTAAAAACACAGAACCAACGGTTTATATAAACGACAGAAAGGTACATTTAACTGCTGCAGAACTAAGTCAATTACTGGAAGGTGCATCGGCTAATAGCATAAAAGCTGTAGAAGTTATTACAAATCCTTCGGCAAAATATGATGCTGAAAGTGGAGCTGTTATAAATATTGTAATGAGTAAAAACCTTATTACAGGGTATAGAGGTAATGTGTTTGCTAATTATACTCAAGGTGTTTTTCCTAGATATAATGCAGGAACAAGCCACTTTTTTAAATCTGAAAAAATAAACTTCTCTGCAAACTACAGTTATACGCAGAATAAAATTAATAGAAACAATAGGGAAGATGTTAATTTTTTAGATGATAACTTAGACATTGTAGAGACTTGGAAATCTCAACTTAACCGAAACACATGGTCAAAAACCCATAATTTCAACTTCAATTTTGATTATAATATCAATGAAAAGAACACGTTGAGTTTATCTTCTACAGTACTTTGGTTACCTGATTTTAAGTACAAGATAAGTAACCTTACCAATGCTTTTGATAATAGTGATAACTTAATGTTTTACTACGATTCCAATAGTTTGTCATTAGATGAAAAGCATAATATTGGATTGGATGTAGACTATACTCATCTATTTAAAAATCCTGGAGAAAAGTTGTTTTTAAATGCACATTATACCAACTATGATTACAATAGGTTACAAGATGTGTTGAGTAATTATTACAATGCTGACGATTCTTTTATTGAATCAACAAGTTATAACACAAACAACAACCAAGAAACTGAAATTTTTACTTCAAAGGCAGACTATACATTACCAATTAGCGATTCTTCTCTTTTTGAAGCAGGAGCAAAGGCTTCGTTTATAAACACCAATAGCGATATTACACAATACGATATTGTAGGAGGTAGTGAAGTTTTAAACCCTGAAAATACTGATGCATTTGATTATGAAGAGACTATTCTAGCAGCTTACATGAATTATTCTCAAGATTGGGAAAAGCTTAGTTTAGCTCTTGGGTTAAGAGCAGAACAAACCAATGTTACAGGAGTTTCTATAAGTAACAACGAAACTAACAAACAAGACTATTTAGAGTGGTTTCCAACGACAAGTATAAACTATATAATGTCTGACAACCTTAGTTTTTATACTAATTACAAACGAAGCATTCAAAGACCAGATTACGAAAGTTTAAATCCGTTTCAATTCTTCATTAATGACAATACAGTTTATTTAGGAAACCCTTCTCTTAGACCAGTTATCGACAACTATGTAGATGCTGGATTTACTTTAAACGACAGCTATACTATTCAAGCCTATTATAAGAAATCAAAAAACAACATTTATGAGTTACCAATACAGGATAACGAAACCAATTTAGTATCGTATGTTCCTGTTAACTTTGATAACACTGTTGAGTATGGTTTTGATTTTATTCTTAGCTCTTATATTACTGAAAGATGGTTTTTATACGGAGTGTTTTCAGTTTACAATATTGAAGATACCGAAACGTTTGATACTGAGGTTTTAAAACGAGATATATGGTCCACGTATAGTGTTTTACAAAATGATTTTACCTTTTTAAAAGACAAAACGCTCAACCTTAACTTAACCATGTATTGGGTTGGAAAAAATCTTCAAGGACTTAGAGAGGTTGATGGACGCTTAGCTTCAAATTTGTCAATTTCGAAATCTGTTTTCAATAAAAAAGGAGTCATTTCACTTTCAGCTGAAGATTTGTTCAACCGACAAGATTTTACTGATAGATCACGTTACTTAAACCAAAACAGTAAACTTTTTACTGATGTTGATAACCGTTATATTAAAATAGGGTTTAGATACATGTTTGGAAACACTAACCTAAGCTCTAACTCAAGAACCAGTAACCTGCAAGAGCGTAACAGGTTGCAGTCAGAAAGTAATTAGTCTTGCCATTCTGCAATAAATAAGTTGGTATCACGACCACCTCCATTATTACGATTTGAAGAAAACGCTAAATATTTTCCATCATTTGAAAACACAGGAAACGCATCAAATGTTTCGCCATGAGTAACGCGTTTAAGGTTTTTACCGTCAAGATCAATCATGTATAAATTAAAAGGAAATCCGCGTTCAGCTTCAAAGTTTGAAGAGAACAATACTTTTTCTCCACTAGGATGAAAAAACGGACTCCAGTTGGCATTTCCTAAACTAGTTAGTTGACGTAAATCACTTCCATCAGCATTACAAATGTACAGTTCCATTTCAGTAGGTTCTACTAAACCTTCTGCTAAAAGCGCTTTGTATTCTTTAATTTCTTCTTCGGTTTTTGGTCTTGATGAACGGAAGATCAATTTAGTACCATCAGGAGAGAAGAAAGCACCTCCATCATAACCCAATTCGTTGGTAATTTGTTTAACATCAGTTCCGTCAATATTCATGGTGTATAATTCTAAATCACCACTTCTAGTAGATGTAAATACAATTTTATCGCCTTTAGGAGACACTGTTGGTTCAGCATCATAACCAATTTCGTTAGTCAATTGCTTTACAATATTTCCATCTAAATCAGCTACAAAAATGTCGTAACTATCATAAATTGGCCAAATGTACTTTCCGTTTTTACGCAAAGGTGTTTCTGGACATTCTTCACCACCCAAATGTGTTGAAGCATAAATAATATGTTTGTTATCAGGAAGAAAATAAGAGCATGTAGTTCTGCCTTTTCCAGTACTTACCATTTTAGGCACAATACTATCAGAAAACGTGTCTGTAGCATTCATTAAAAACATTTGATCGCAACCTACATTCCAACCTTTATTATTAGATTGAAATACCAATTGCTTGTCGTCAAAACTCCAATAGGCTTCAGCATTATCACCTCCAAAAGTTACTTGACGAAGGGATTTAAAGTGTGTTTCTTCAGGATATATTAAAGACTCTTTTTGCTCCTTTTCAACAGCAACAGTTGTATCTTGTGTGTCGTTAGTAGTGGTTTTGTTTTCGTTTTTACAACCTAAAAGGGCTAAAGCTAAAATTGAAAGTAATGTGTATTTCATACTATTATTGACTAAATTTGCTCAAAAATAAGATTATTATCATGAAGAGAATATCGCTACTAGTTTTTTTTGTATCGCTATTAGGTTGCAAACAAACCGAAACAATAAGCAGTAAAATTAAGGATGATGTTACTTTTTTGGCAGATGATGCGCTTGAAGGAAGACAGACAGGAACCGATGGTGAAAAAGCTGCAGCTGAATATATTGCTCAAAGGTTTGAAGATTTAGGACTTACAGCTAAAGGAACCGAAGGGTTTTACCAAGCGTTTTCTTTTAAACCAAAAACAGATCCTCACCAAGAAGTTAATTACATTGTTAAGGATGGAGACAGCTCTATAACAGGAACTAACGTTATTGGGTTTTTAGATAATAAAGCAGAAAATACTATCATTATTGGAGCACATTATGACCATTTAGGGTATGGTGCAGAAGGATCGTTATACAGAGGAGAAACTAATGAGATTCATAATGGAGCAGACGACAACGCAAGTGGTGTAGCAGTATTGCTTGATTTGGCTAGAAAGCTTAAAAGCGTAAATACAGGAAATAACTATTTGTTTATGGCGTTTTCTGGCGAAGAAATGGGATTGTTAGGATCTAACTACTTTACAAAAAACCCGACAATAGATTTACAAAAAGCCAATTACATGCTAAACATGGATATGGTTGGTAGACTAAAGCAAGATAGTACGCTTGCGGTTTATGGTGTTGGTACGTCTCCTATTTTAAAGCAAGTTGTAAAAGCAAACAATTCTAAATTTAAAATCATTGAAAATGAATCTGGTGTTGGTCCAAGCGACCACACCTCGTTTTATAATAGCGATATTCCTGTGCTGCATTTTTTTACAGGTCAGCATGAAGACTATCATAAACCAGGTGACGATACTGAAAAGTTGAATTTTGAAGGTATGGAAACCATTTCAAGTTATATTTTTGATATTATTTCAGACCTTGATGATAACGGAAAGTTAGCCTTCAGAAAAACTAAAAATGAAAGTGAAGAAACACCACGATTTAAGGTTGGCTTAGGTGTAATTCCTGATTATTTGTTTGATGGAGAAGGTATGCGAATAGATGGTATTAGCGAAGATAAACCAGCGCAAAAAGCAGGACTTCAAAAAGGTGATATTGTTATACAATTAGGAGATAGTTTGGTAACAGATATGATGAGTTATATGCGAGCTTTGTCAAGTTTTAACTCAGGCGATAAAACCAAAGTGACTGTAAAAAGAGGAGAGGATAAAGTAGAAGCAGAAATAGAGTTTTAGTATGGTAAAAATAGGTGATATAGAACTTCCAGATTTTCCATTGTTGTTAGCACCAATGGAAGATGTAAGCGATCCTCCGTTTAGAGCGTTATGCAAAGAACAAGGCGCAGATGTGGTATATACAGAGTTTGTATCTAGCGAAGGGTTAATTCGTAATGCAGCTAAGAGCGTCATGAAACTCGATATTTATGAAAAAGAACGTCCTGTTGGTATTCAAATATTTGGCGCCAATTTAGATAGCATGCTTCAAACTATTGATATTGTTGAAAAATCTAACCCAGACATTATTGACATCAACTTTGGTTGCCCTGTAAAAAAAGTAGTAAGTAAAGGCGCTGGAGCAGGTATTTTAAAAGATGTTTGCCTTATGGAAAGCTTAACTGCCGAAATGGTTAAACGCACGAATTTACCAGTTACAGTAAAAACCAGATTGGGTTGGGATCACGACTCTATAAAAATTGTTGAAGTTGCAGAGCGTCTTCAGGATGTTGGTTGTAAAGCCATTTCTATTCATGGACGTACAAGAGCACAAATGTATAAAGGAAATGCAGATTGGAAACCGATCGCTCAGGTAAAAAACAATCCAAGAATGCACATTCCTGTATTTGGAAATGGAGATGTAAACTCTCCTGAACGTGCTATGGAAATGAGAGACGATTACGGATTGGATGGTTGTATGATTGGTAGAGCTACTATTGGAAACCCGTGGTTTTTTAAGCAAGTAAAACACTTTTTTAAAACAGGAGAACATTTAGCACCAATTAGCTTAGAAGAGCGCGTAGATGCTGCAAGACGTCATTTGCAAATGTCAATCGACTGGAAAGGGGAGAAGTTAGGTGTTTTTGAAACCAGACGTCATTACACCAACTATTTTAAAGGCATTCCAAACTTTAAGGAATATAGAACCAAAATGGTAACTAGCGATGACCCTAAAGATGTATTTGATACGTTTGATGAAGTATTAGATAAGTTTGCTAACTATCAGTTTGTGTAACTTTTTTAACCTCTTAAAAATTATTTACCAGCGCTTTATTTATTCTGCTAGACGCAAGTTTTGAGGCCAATATTCCTAAAACGGTTATGGTAACCAGCACTATTACAAAATTGATAGGTTTTATAGCTACAGGATAGGGTAGGGACGGAGTTAACATGACAAGCTCAAAAAGATATTGAAACAGTACAATTAAAAAGCCAATGACTAAACCAAGAATACCTCCTAAAACAGTCATTAAGCTACCTTGAAGAAAGAACACATTTTTAATTTGTGATACATCAACCCCAAGGTTAAATAAAGTATTTAACGATTCTTTTTTGTCTAAAATCATCATGATTAATGCACCAATAACATTAAATAAGGCTATAATGATTACTAAAGTAAAAATAAGATACACAGCCATATTTTCGGTATTGAGCATTTTGTTGAGAGAATCGTTAAGCTCATTTCGGTTTTTAATTTGAAAACGATTTCCAAAAGCAGCAGTTAAGGCATCTCTAACAGTAGCTTCATTAGCATTTTCAGTAAGTTTAAGCTCAATACTACTAATTTGATTGTCGTTATAATTCATAAGGTATTTAGCAGTGCTTAAATTGGAATACACATACTCATTGTCTAAATCTTCGTTTATGTGAAACACGCCTGTGTTTACAGCATTTATAGAGTTAAATGCACCTCTTACTGAGCTTATTTGTCCTTTACCTGGTTTAGGAACATAAATAGTAAGACTTTTACCATAATCCAAAACACCAAAAGACAATGTATTTGAAATTCCCCAACCAGAAACAATTTGGTTACTATCGGTTAACCAAGAACCACTTACAACCATAGTATCAATAGATGTTACACGCGTGTAATTAGCATCAACACCTTTTATATTTGCGAGTTTTCGTTTTCCGTCAAATTCAAGAATAACGCGTTCTTCAATGGTCTTTGAGTAGTATTTAATATCTGAAATATCAGCAAGAGCTAAGGAATCTTTTTCAGAAAATACAAACGATTTTCCTTCAACAGGAGTCAATTTTAAATCAGGATCGACAAACGAAGAAAATTCAAGGCTAAAGTTTTTTAAACCTGCAAAACCAGAAAGTACAATAAACAATGCAGCTGAGGCTATAACAATACCTGAAGCCGCAATAACAGTCATAATATTTATAGCGTTGTTACTGCTTTTAGAAAACAGATAACGTTTAGCTATATATAAAGAAACATTCAATTATGACTTTTTTCTTTTATTAAGAAGATCAGGGTTGCTAATAGGGTTTTCTTTTCCTTTAAGAGACTTTTCAATTTGGTCAATATATTCCAAAGAGTCATCAATAAAAAATTCTAAACTAGGCATTCTTCGTAATTGATTTTTGGTACGTTGTGCTAGTTCGTGCCTAATTAATGGTGTGTTTGAGCGAATGCCCTTTAAAAGTTCCTCGCCTTTATCATTAGGAAAAATGCTTAAGTAAACTTTTGCAATAGATAAATCTACAGTAACCGAAACTTTGGTTACTGAAATGATAACACCTCTAAGCCCACCTTTAGTTGCTGCACCTTGAAGTACATCTACTAAATCTTCTTGTAAAACGCCACTTATCTTTTTTTGTCTGTTGCTTTCCATGATGCAAAAATAGTTGATATTTAAGGATTATTTTATTTTTGAATACACAAAATTTATGCCTTAGGCACAAAACACCTTAAAAATGAACAAAATAGAGCATATTGGTATTGCAGTAAAAAACCTTGAAGAGTCCAACAAACTGTTTTCAAGCTTGTTTGGAGAAGCACATTATAAAATAGAAGACGTTTTAAGCGAAGGCGTTAGAACCTCATTTTTTAAATCAGGACCTAATAAAATAGAGTTGCTTGAAGCGACCAACAGCGATAGTCCTATTGCAAAATTTATAGAGAAAAAAGGAGAGGGAATTCATCATATAGCTTTTGCGGTAGACGATATAAAGTCAGAAATTGAACGCTTAAAGACAGAAGGCTTTATAGTTTTAAACGAAGAACCTAAACGAGGAGCCGACAATAAATGGGTTGCGTTTTTGCATCCTAAATCTACAAATGGTGTTTTAATTGAGTTGTGCCAAGACATAAAGGATTAAAAATTCTTGTAGAGTATTAAAATAAGTAGTAATATTGCACACTCTTTTTTAGAAGAGATTAATAATTAGCGTTAAGCTAATGGGTCCTATAACTCAGTTGGTTAGAGTATCTGACTCATAATCAGAAAGTCCCTGGTTCGAGCCCAGGTGGGACCACAAAACAAACCGTTTCAAATTATTGAAGCGGTTTTTTTGTTTTAACAATTGCCATAATACATGAGAGGTTTATGCTAAACAACACTTAAATTAAAATATATTTTTAGTTGCTAGATACTTACCTATTTTTTGTAGATTGAGCCTTTGTAAACCAAATGTCCATTTCAAACAAATTTCACTTTGAATTTTAGCTTTAATAGAATTATTAGTTACCTACCTTTTAAAAGAAATGCAATAATTTTTGCTTTAGTACTAATAACAGCAATCTATTTTGTTAAAATGGAGTTCTTCATCGAGGACACCAATATTGCTTTATATCTTAAGTTGTTTGCGTGGGTAATTGGAACGTTTATATTGATTTTAATTGGTATAGGTTTTTTATACACGTTGGTTTGCTACCTGTATTTTGTCATCAATAAGAAAACCATTAATCCTAAAATTGATATAGGATTAGATGGTAACATAAAAGGAGTTGCAGGACAAGTACCTGTTTTAATTTCTTTACCGAAAGCCATACTTCCGTTGTTGGGTTACATCAAAATAAAGATAGAATTTGAAAACGGAAAACTCTCTGACACTGTAGTCATCAATAAGTTTTCTCAAGGGTTTGAAAAACTATTGCCAAAAGAAGGTTCAACTTTAATTTGGTTACCAGACAGAAAGCAATATCACGTTAAAGGGTTTGTTATTAGTTTTATTGACTATTTGCAGTTTTTCCGTTTTACAACGTATAAAAAATCAAAAAACGCATTTTACCTTCATTCTTCTGAAATTGAACTTTCCGTTGATGATATTAACCCTTCAAAAACTAAGGAAGAAAAAGAAAAAATAAAGACGTCTCGTAAAATACAAGGTGATTATCTCAACTATAAAGATTTTGAAGTTGGAGATGATGTTCGCCGAATTGTCTGGAAAATTTTTGCTAAAAACAGAGAGCTTGTCATTAGAACGCCTGAGGTTATAAACCCTTACGCGTCGCACATCAAATTTTACACAAGTTTTTATAACGTTTTGTCTAAAGATCTTACTTCGGCATACGCGGTTAGTATGCTCAATTATTACAAAGATATTGTGTACAACATTTGTTTAAACATTAAGAAAAAAGATAAAAAAGTAGAATTCAATATTGACCAAGCTGTAAACGAATTTATATCGGTAAACGAGAATGATCGTGTTGGTTTTCAGTTAAGTTCGGCAAGTTGGCAAAACAACTTTTCGGTAAACGAACTAAAAGCCTCTGGAGAATCTATAATATGTGTGTCGACCTTAATAAGCTTAGAAGAGCTTACTACCTTAATTGAAAAAGGAACTTCAAACATTATTATTGTAAAAGCATCGCGACATTTAGACCATCAAAACGTGTTTAATTTCAAAAACCTATTTTTAAGACAAGATCAAAAAAGCGAGCTTAACAAGCTAGCTTGGATATTTTCGGCAACACGAAAAAAACTAAAAAAGAACGAAGAAGGTATAGAAAAATTAGTGTCTAACTCTAATTTTACAGGACAGATTATATGAAAAAAATAGACTACAAAGAACTTACACTTGGGTTACTGTTTTTAATCCTTCCTACGATACTTATAATGTATCCGTTGCTCGATTTTCTGTCAGAGTACTACTCATTGCTTTTTGTCAACAAGCATGTATTAATTGGTGTGTTTTCAGCGGGAATTATTACAGCATATTTATTACATAAAACCAAAATTCGATTTCTAATTATTTTTGGTTTACTACTGCTCATTATTAATATTCTTTACAACTCTATTAGTGCATCGTCCTTTAATGAGTTTGATGCTTATTATGTGGCAAATCGTTTTAAAATAAACACCAGCATTTTTGTGTTTGGGTGGTTTTCGGGCTTTGCAATATCTCGTTGGAGGTATTATTTAATAGTGTTTTCAATACTATTAACAACACTGTCAGTCATTCTCATTTCAGATATGGAAATGTCTAACGTAAACGAAATGATATGGCTTGTTGCACCAACGGTACTCTACTTGTTTTACGTACTGTTTGTAAAAGAATTGCTTAAAACTATTCAAAAGCAAGAAAAAACCAATTACGTTTTGGTAGTTGGAAGAATTTTGTTGTTTTCGTTAATAGCGTTGTTTTTGTTTTGGTCAACAATACAGTTATTAGACTCAAAGATTGACCATATTCAAAACGAGATTACACAAGGTCAAAGTGATGAAAGCGATGAAGAAGATTCTGATGGTGAAAATGAGGACAAAGACAAAGACTCCAAAGATGATGATAGTAGTTCTGGTGCTAAGTTTAATTTAGATGATTATTTAGGACTTAGAGATCGATTAAACGTTTCTGAAGAACTGTTGTTTTGTGCCAATATTGATAACTTTATCAACCCTACAACACCAAATCCGCAGTACATTACGCTGTATCATTTAAATCAGTACAATCCAACTTTAGAGCAATTTGAAGTTGATCCAGACAGTATTGTTCGCGATTTATTTTTACCAAACCCAACAAAAATTCCTCAATATTTCACTCAAGTAAACGACTCTGTATTGGTTTATGATAAAATGGAACGTGCTACCAAAGAGGTGAAAAGCACCATTTATATTGCTGGTCTTAGCCCTGAGGTTTTTGTGGCTCCAAGTACAGCTTATGCATGTCAACCAATTTCAATTGAAGAAGAGTTTAAAAAAGACTATAAGTTTGCTTACAATGTGTTTTCTGAAGTATCAGAACTCAATAGTGCTTATTTTGTTTACAATACCCAAGACGAATCGATTATTAATTATCAAGAAAACCGTTATCGCACATTAAGACGCGCTAAAAGTTATGAAGGCGAAAACGAACGGTTTATGGACTATTATACCGAAGTTCCAGAAGGCGAGCTCTATAATAAAATAGGTCATTTGGCAGATAGTCTTACTAAAGGAGACAATACAACTATTGATAAAATATTAAGCATTCGTAACTATTTCTTATCAAAAGATGAAAAGGGAGATCCTTTATACGTCTACACTTTAACACCAGGAAAACCAACAGACCCAAACATTCCTAACGCAAGTATGTTAGATGAATTTATGTTCAACACACATAGAGGTTACTGTACTTATTTTGCAACGTCATCATTGTTTATGTTACGATCTTTAGGAATACCAACACGTGTAGCTGTTGGATTTATGACGGTTGATAGAAGTCACAAAACTCCAGGTTGGTATTGGTTTTATGGAGATCAAGGTCATGCATGGACGCAAGTTTATATACCAGAATACGGTTGGCTAGATTTTGACATGACAGTAAGTAATACTGATGCTGAACAATCACCACAACCTGATGGTACACCTCCAACGCCTCCAACAAAAGAAACTTATGTTGGTAAAGGTGTAATTACCGAAGTAGATACCCTAAGCAAAACAATGCAAGTTCGCGTTGATAAAATGATTATCAACGATAATGGTATTGCTTTAGACAGTACCAATCTTTTAGACATGTCGTTTGATGTTAACCAAGCCAAAGTTTTTGCTGGCGAACAACCAATTGCTTTAAAAAATGTAAAACTTGGTGACACAGCTGTAATGGTGTCTTTTGATTATAAATTAGGACGAATTCGGAAAAAATACAATAGCGAGACTATTGAAAATTACATGAAACTTTTTCCAGACCCAATTACAATTATGGAAGTTCATGTTCCTAAAATTGAAGAAGAGAAACTAGACGACGCTACCAAAGAAGAGGAAAATAGTGCAATGAAAACCATAACAGATTGGTCAATTTATGTGCTTGCTGCAATTCTGTTAATACTATTGGTGTTAATGTTGCTGCCAATATGTTATTACTTGTGGTTGTCTAAAAAAGCTAAAAACCACAGTTCTATTACAAAACTATCTGAAGCCAATTATAAAAACGCCCACTTTATACTTAATCAAATGGGTATTCCAAGAGACCACCAAACACCTATGGTTTATGCACGAGATGTCGTTGACCCTAAGTTTGGAACTCACTTTGAAGCTTTTGTTAAAACCTATCAAAAACTAAAATATAGCGAAGACCAGCTTACTAATGCTGAGGTTGATTTAATTAAAGAATTTCATTCTGATTTTAATCAAAAAGTGTTTTCAAAATATAGTAAGTCGCAGCGCTTTTTCAATTTTATTAAACCAAACAAATGGATTCACTATATGCTGAATCTTAATCTAAAAAAATAGTGTATTATTATGAGTCAAGACCTAGAACATACAAGCCCAAACCACACACAAACCATTGCTGAAGATACTTCTAGAAAAAATATAGATGTATTAATTGAAAACATTGGAAAGGTTGTAAAAGGACATAGAGAGCAGATTATTCAAATTATCACTTGTCTTATTGCTAAAGGGCATATTTTGTTAGAAGATAATCCAGGTTCTGGTAAAACGGTTATGGCAAAAACCTTAGCACATTCGTTGTCTGGTGAGCAAGCACACTCCGATTTTAAACGTATTCAGTTTACTCCAGATTTGTTACCAATGGACTTGATAGGGTCGCATTTATACGATGAAAGTAACAAAGACTTCATTTTCAAAAAAGGACCTTTATTCTGTAATATTTTATTAGCAGACGAAATTAACCGAGCATCACCAAAAGTACAGTCGGCTTTATTAGAGTGTATGGCAGAAAATCAAATTTCTATTGGAGATCAAACTTATAAGCTCGAAGACCTGTTTTTTGTAATAGCTACACAAAACCCAATTGAAATGGAAGGAACCTATCCTTTACCAAATGCGCAATTGGACCGTTTTTTTATGAAGATTAGTTTTGGGTATGTAAGTGAAGACATAGAGTTAGAAATCTATAAAAAACAATTAGAAATACAGCGATCGCAAGATACTGTTGAAGCAGTGTTGAATATGAAAGATATTTTAGCACTTCGCAGTAAAGCAGAAGAAGTTCATGTTGACGACGAAATTATTAAGAGCATAAATAACATTGTTAGAGGAACGAGAGAACATTCAGGAATTATTTTAGGCGCATCAGTTAGATCTGGAATTATTCTTTTAAAATGTTTGAGAGCTTATGCTGTAATTCATAAACGAAACTATGTAATTGAAGATGATTTGGCAGCTTTGGTAAAACCAGTACTTCAGCATAGATTATTATTTAAAAACCTTAGTGCTGAAGGTAGTGCTATTGACAGTATAGTAAAAACTGAAATTTCGCGTTTGTCAAGACTTAATTTAAAAAAGTAATTTGTGAATAGTACAAGCACTAAAATACGCTTAACTTTTATTTGCTTCTTTTTGGGGTTAATGACGCTCTTTGCGCAACGCATTGAAATTGACCGATTGGAACGAGAGTTTAGAGGAAGTTATAGTGGTCGTAAAGCCTATGAGCTTTCACAAAAAATGATTCAGTTAGATAGTACGTACTATGTTGGTCATTTTTTTGAAGCAAATTACAGGTACGACAGAGCTTCGGATAAAAGAGGATATGAGTCGGCAATAAAGTCGCTTGTAAAAGCTGTTGAGCTGCTTGAAAAAGATTTTTATAGAGAACTAAGACGAACTACCGATATTAGAACATATATTGATCGTTATCAATACCAAAGAAAATATGCAATTCTCATCTATTACCTGTCAAAAAGTTATGAATATATAGATAAACCTGGAGAAGCGATTAAGGCGGTTAAACGACTTCAAAAACGCGACTTTGTATTCAATTTCGGTATTAATCCGTATAGTAATATTTCATGGATTTACTTGCGTAACAGGATGTACAGTCCAGAAAAGTATCCGTTTTTAAAATCTACAATTGAAGAAAATCTTCAACTAGCCTCTAAATATGCCGATTCTATTAAAGACAGTGACAAAAACAACCAATGGTTTATAAATACTTATTGGCCAGATTATGGGAATGGAGCGTTGCTAAGTTACTATCACTATAAAAACATTATTTACTCCCACCAACTTAAAACAGATTCTGCTGAATATTTTAGCAAACAATTAGAAAGATACGATAGGTTGTCGTATAACAACTATGGTAATCTTCAGTTTATACAAGCAAAGTATGACGAAGCCGAAGAAAGCTATGAAAAAGCACGTAAAAATGATAACTACGAAGAGAAAAGCGTAAAAGAGTTTGACTATATGCAATCTGCGGTTAAGATTTTTAAAAACGATTTATCAGCAGCAAAAATAATTATTGATAGGTCTATTAAATATCTTGGTCCATCTCCTGGTTTTGGGTGGAATAATATTGCATTAAGTAGAGCTTATTATTATTCAGGAGATTTAAAAAAGTCTAAAGAATTTCGTGATAAAGCAGCAAACTTTAAAGAAATACACGTTAACAGTACTTGGGGAGAAGTGTCGTATAATCGCAACACGCTTTTATTTAAATATTTGTACCATAAAAAGTCTATAAAAGAGCTAAAGTTTAGAGACAAAGGTTATTGGTATAAACCTAAAACGCTGTACGAGATTTCAAAACATCACTTTAAACAAGAAAATGCGCACTTGTTGTTAACCAGTGAATTATCTGCAGATCCTGAACGATTTATAGGGTATTACAATTTATTTGCTTCGGAAAACAATTTGTTTTTTGATGAGATTTGGGAGCTCATAAAGTATTTTAATCCTGAGTACTTCATCAATATATTTGAGAAAAAATTACAAGAAGACGAGCGTGAAAACGTGCACAAATACTTCAATTATTTTATAGGACAATTTCATTTAGAAGATGGAGAATATGACTTAGCGATTGAAAAACTTGAAGGCGTTTTAAAAGACGAGCACCTTAATGCTACTAATGAAAAATTACTGATAGCTAGAGTACATGAAGCATTAAGTAAAGCCTATCTTGAAAAGGATAATACAGCCTTCGCGAATGAGCATTTGTTAGCGTTTTACATGAATTTTCCTCAATTAGTGCCTTATTCGGAGATTGAAATGAAGTTCAACCTAAACATAGTTAATATAAGTTTAACACCAGAACAGGAGGCTATAGTTGAGGAGCTTAAAGACAGCAATATTGAATGGGTTGAAAATGATTTAAGTTGGCCTACTTTAAAAATTAATATTACAGAAAAAGACAACGAACCTACAGTTGATTATGAAGTCTTAATTGATAACGACACAAAGTTTGAAGGTAGTTTAGAGTTAAAATCTATTGAAACTCCAGGACAGTTATTAGCTTTTAAAGCTTTTGGTATCAACCTAGAATAGTTAAAAAACCACAGCCTTTATCTTCTTCCAAAGATGTTTTAAGGCAAAAGCAGATGCAATCGCAACAAAAGTTAAAATAGTAGCTTTTGTGTATTGTCCATAAATCCAATAACCTGTTGCAAACAATACGCTATATATTGTAACACATCCAACAATTGTTGCTAAAACTCCTGAAGGCACATTCCATTCTTGTTTGTTAAGGTTGAGGTCAACACCATGGTCTTGTGCTTTTTTGACAGTGTGTTTCCAACCTGGACCACCAGGTTGTATTTTTTTGTAAAATGAAAACAGAGTGTCTTCTTTTTCAGGCTTAGTTAAAAAAGTAACCAGCAACCAAACTCCTGTTGTTACTATAACAATAAAAGGATAAGTCATCCAACTAGGCATTAAGCCAATAGTATTTTCATTGCCAAATAACCAAGCAGAAAGTGCAATTGATTTTGAATTCAGCAGCAAAGAAATAATCCCAGAAACAAACATTGCCGAAATTTCACTCCAGGCATTAATGCGCCACCAAAACCAACGCAGTATAAAGATTAATCCTGTACCAGCACCAAACATTAGTATAATATTGAATAACTGAAGCGCATTGTTAAGCAACAAAGCAAGTATAGCAGAAACAGCCATTAGAATAACTGTTGATATTCTTCCAACATTTACCAATTCTTTTTGAGAAGCATTTTTGTTAACACGTTGCACATAAAAATCATTAACGATATAAGATGAACCCCAATTAAGATGCGTAGAAATAGTTGACATATAAGCTGCAATTAACGAGGTAAGTACAACGCCTAAAAGTCCACTAGGTAATTTGGTTAACATTGCAGAATATGCAATATCATGACCTAATTTATCATCAGTAATATTAGGAAAGGCATCTTTAAGGCTTATTAAATCAGGATAAATAACTATTGAGCAAAGCGCTACAATTATCCAAGGCCAAGGACGTAATGCATAATGAAGTATGTTAAAGAAAAACGTTGCACCAATAGCATGGTTTTCGTTTTTGGCAGCCAACATTCGTTGCGCAATATAACCACCACCACCAGGTTCAGCTCCAGGATACCAAGCGCTCCACCATTGTACAGCTATTGGAATAATTAAAAGCGTAATAAGCGCTTCTTTATTATTGAAATCAGGTAAAATATTTAGTTTAGAGGCTACAGTTTCGTTCTCAATAAGTGCGCTTAAACCACCTATTTCAGGCAAGTTTACACAGTAGTACGCGGCACCAATTCCGCCACACATTGCTACAAAAAACAAGATGAAATCGGTGTAAACCACGCCTTTAAATCCACCAACAGCACTAAAAATAACTGTTACAGCACCAGCAATACCTACAGTTTGTAATGCAGTAAGCCCAAGCATAACTTGCCCTATTTTTATAGCAGCCAATGTAACCGCTGCCATGGCAAGAATGTTAAAAATAACACCAAGATAAATAGCTCTAAAAGAGCGTAAAAACCTTGCAGGTTTGCCACCATATCTAAATTCGTAAAACTCAATATCTGTTGATACTCCTGATTTTCGCCATAATTTAGCATACACAAAAACAGTTAATAAGCCAGTAATTAAAAATGCCCACCAAACCCAGTTTCCAGACACGCCATTAGTTCTAACAATATCAGTAACAAGGTTGGGAGTATCTGTTGAAAATGTAGTCGCTACCATTGAAACACCAAGTAACCACCAAGGCATTGTACGTCCTGAAAGAAAATATTCAGCTGGATTTTGACCTGATTTTTTTGATACCATAAAGCCAATACCCAAGGTAATTGCGAAAAACCCAAAAATAAAAACGTAATCTATTGTGCTTAAATTTATCATGTACTGATTTGTATTAAATTTAATTATCGTGAAATTTAGATTAAAATATCAAGAATGAGAATTTTTAGTAGTAGTTTCTAATAAAATGATATTTAAAAATGTCTATAAATTAAGTTTAAAAACACATGTTGTCATGTGAAAAATGTAGTTTGTGGAAAATTGAAGTCTTTTTCTTACAAAAAATATTGTTTTCTGTTAAGATTGCAAATAATAAAACTGCTTTTAAAAAAAATACGTATATATTAAAAATTATTGATAAAGCTCCAAATAACAATAAGTTAATGAAGTTTTAAACTTAGATTTTGTTTTAAAATAAGTTAATTATATTATATTTGAGTGCTATTAAAGTAAGTGAAAAATATATCTTTTGGCGATGCATTTCGTCGATGATTTTTGCATTTTAAAGAATGTTTGTTGGGATTTTATTTTGTTAACTCGCTTTTTTTTATACATTTACAACTTAAATTAAAATATGCTGTTAATAATAACAGTATATGTGTTCAAGTTTGAATACTTTTATTTAGAAGCGATTAAAAATTTTGTTGACACTATAGTTTTATAAATCATTACTTTTAAAATAAGGGTTAATAACTTACTTTTTATACATTAAAAGTAAAAAATGGGAATACAAAACAGGAAAATTTTAGCCTCAATCTTATTTGTATTAATAAGTTTTGTATGCAACGCTCAAGTAGATGGAACACCTCCTCCTCCAATCCCTCCACCTCCTCCAGGACTTCCTATTGATGGTGGTATTGCTTTTCTGGTAGCTATAGGTTTATTTTATGGAATAAAAAAGAAAATAAAGTAATTACTCTTGCTTTAACTCGTGAAGCCTAGTTATATATTTGCCTAAAACATCAAACTCTAAGTTTACTGTATCACCAACCTCTATTTGTTTGAAAGTTGTATGTTCATAAGTGTAAGGAATAATTGCAACACTAAATTCATTTTTTTTAGAGTTTACAACCGTTAAACTAACGCCATTAACAGTAATAGAACCTTTTTCTATTGTAATGTTGTTAAGTGAATCGTCATACTTAAAAGAAAATAACCAGCTTCCGTTTTGCGATTCTTTAAAAGTACAAACTGCTGTTTGGTCAACATGACCCTGAACAATATGACCATCTAGTCTATCACCAAGTTTCATTGCTCTTTCAAGGTTAACACCTTCGTTTAATTTTAAACCACCAAGATTAGTTTTTGCTAATGTTTCTCTTATAGCAACAACAGTATGTTCATTATTGCCAATGCTTGTTACGGTTAAGCATATTCCGTTATGAGATACACTTTGGTCTATTTTAAGTTCAGATGAAATATTACTTTTTACTGTAAGAACTAGGTTTTCATCTTCATGGCTTAACTTGGTAACGGTACCTATTTCTTCAATAATTCCTGTAAACATAATGTCGAATAAATGGTTAAATTTGTAACTGTAAAAATACACACTAAGAAAGTATTTTAATGAAAAAAGAAGAAAAAATTACAGTAGGAATTTCTATAGGAGACTTAAACGGTATTGGACCAGAAATCACATTAAAAGCATTTGAAGACTCTCGAATGCTTGATTTTTGTACGCCAGTTGTTTTTGCTTCAGTAAAAGTGATGTCCTTTTTTAAAAAACATTTCAATAGTAGTATAAACTTTCATGGTATAAATAATTTAGACCAAATAGTTGAAGGTAAAGTAAATGTCTTTAATACATGGAAAGATAATGTCAATATTGAGTTTGGTAAGGAAGACCCAAAAATTGGACAATTTGCTATAAGGTCTTTAGAGGCTGCTGCATCTGCACTTAAAAGTGATAAAATAAACGTTTTGGTTACAGCACCTATTAATAAACATAATATACAATCTGATAAGTTCAAATTTCCAGGACACACAGATTATCTTGCTAAAGTTATAGGCGGTAAAAGCCTCATGTTTATGGTAACCGATTCGTTAAAAGTAGGCTTGCTTACAGATCATGTTCCTGTAAAAGATGTGCCAAATCATATTACGCCACAACTTATCGAAGACAAAATACATACGGTTTATACCTCACTTAAAAAAGACTTCAGAATTAATAGACCAAAAATTGCAGTTTTAGCAATAAACCCTCACGCAGGAGACAATGGCGTTATTGGAAATGAAGATGATAAAGTGCTTGGACCAACACTACAAAAAATTAAAGCATCAGGAAAATTGGTTTTTGGACCATATTCAGCCGATAGCTTTTTTGGTTCAGGCAACTATAAAGGGTTTGATGCTGTGGTAGCTTCCTATCACGATCAAGGATTAATTCCGTTTAAAACTATTGCTTTTGGAAATGGTGTAAACTTTACTGCTGGCTTAACTAAAATAAGGACATCGCCAGATCATGGAACAGCTTATGAAATAGCAGGAAAAGGTATTGCAGACGAAAGTTCTTTTAAAGAAGCCATCTTTACAGCATTAAAAATATTTAAGAATAGAACTGAATATAACGAGCTTTCAAAAAACCCATTAAAAAAAGCGCCAAAAAAGATATAAACAAAAATTGTTTATAACATCGGCTACTTAATAAAAAATTTATATATTTGCAGGCTCAAAATGAATGTGGATATGAAGTTGTTAAAAGAGTATACAATCCCTTTTGTAGGATTAAAACTAGGGAAACATCATTTTGATTATCAAATTGATAAAAAGTTCTTTGAGCATTTTGAGTATGATGAGTTTAATGATGTTAACGTAAAAGCAGAATTGCTTTTTGAAAAAAAAACAACCTTTTTAGAATTACATTTTAAAATAAAAGGA
This sequence comes from Meridianimaribacter flavus, assembly GCF_004366715.1. GTDB lineage: Bacteria > Bacteroidota > Bacteroidia > Flavobacteriales > Flavobacteriaceae > Gaetbulibacter_B > Gaetbulibacter_B jejuensis. The sequence continues at coordinate 113,654 of NZ_SOQZ01000001.1, read as the reverse complement.
GACGTTAACGTTAATTGTGATGTGTCAAATGAGCCTTATAACCAAAAGGTAAAAGGTACTTTTGATTTAGTTGTAAAGTTTGGCGAAGAGTATAATGACGAGCATTTAGATGTGCTTATTATTCCTCATGGCGAATACGAAATCAATGTTTCACAATACATCTATGAACTAATAGTATTATCAGTTCCAGCAAAAAGGGTTCACCCAGGAGTTGAAGATGGTACACTAGAGTCAGAAATGCTTAAAAAGTTAGAAGAATTAAGCCCTAAAGCTGAAGAAAATAAAACCCAATCAGAGGAAATTGATCCTCGTTGGAATACATTAAAAAAACTATTAACGGATAAATAATATAGAAAATGGCACATCCTAAGAGAAAGATTTCTAAAACTAGAAGAGATAAAAGGAGAACACATTATAAGGCATCAGTGCCTCATATTGCAACATGCCCTACAACAGGAGAAGCTCATCTTTACCATAGAGCTCACTGGCACGAAGGTAAATTGTATTACAGAGGTCAAGTACTTATAGATAATTCTGAAAAAGAAGAAAATTTAGCATAACTATTATGCGCGCATACAATAAAACGCTCTAAACAGAGCGTTTTTTTTATGATTAATTTTTGAAAGTCTTAAAAACAACTTAATTTGCATAATATTTGACCAAAAAAGTGGTGATTTTATACAAAAGTTACTTGTTTTTGACACTTTTACCACCTTTTTTGAGATAACTAATTAATAAGCAATGAGTAAAATCACAGCAGCAATAACAGCTGTAGGAGCTTTTGTGCCTGAGTTTGTACTATCAAATAAAGTCTTAGAGACTATGGTAGATACAAATGATGAATGGATAACAACCAGAACAGGTATAAAAGAACGCAGAATACTTAAAAAAGAAGGCGAAGGCACTTCTTACCTTGCAGTTAAAGCAGCAGAAAACTTAATAGAAAAAAAGCAAATCGATCCTAAAGAAATCGATTTGGTAATTGTTGCTACAGCTACACCAGATATGCCTGTAGCATCTACAGCAGTTTATACAGCCACTAAAATAGGAGCTACCAATGCCTTTGCATACGATTTGCAGGCTGCATGCTCAAGTTTTCTTTACGGTTTGTCAACAGCATCTAGCTATATAGAATCAGGAAGATATAAAAAAGTGCTACTTATAGGAGCAGATAAAATGTCTTCAATTATAGACTATACTGATAGAGCAACATGCATTATTTTTGGTGATGGAGCTGGAGCTGTGCTTTTAGAGCCTAATACTGAAGGCTTAGGTTTTCAAGATGAATACTTAAGAAGTGATGGCTCAGGAAGAGAGTTTCTTAAAATAGAAGCAGGAGGTTCAATATTGCCTCCAAATGAAGAGACTGTAAAAAACAAACAACATTTTGTACACCAAGATGGTAGAACAGTATTTAAGTTTGCTGTATCTAATATGGCTGATGTTTGCGAAAAAATAATGCAAAGAAACAACCTAACACATGATGATGTGTCTTGGTTAGTGCCACATCAAGCTAATATGCGAATCATAGACGCTACAGCAAGTAGAATGAATTTAGAAGATTCTAAAGTACTTAAAAACATTCATAGATATGGTAATACAACATCTGCAACATTACCATTACTATTAAGTGATTTCGAAGACAAACTAAAAAAAGGAGACAATTTAATTTTTGCTGCTTTTGGAGGTGGATTCACTTGGGGATCAATATATTTAAAATGGGCATATAATTCCTAACTAATAAAACCAATTTAATTAACTAATCTAATTTATTATGGATATAAAGGAAATTCAAAACTTAATCAAATTTGTTGCCAAGTCTGGAGCAAGCGAGGTTAAATTAGAAATGGACGATATAAAAATCACCATTAAAACAGGAAGTGACGATAAAGGAGAAGCAACAACCATTGTACAACAAATTCCAATGGCTCAAACACCAGTTGCTCAACCAGCAGCAGTTGCTGCAGCTGAAGTTGTAGCATCAACTCCTGTTGCACCAGCAGCTTCAAATGAAGATTCAAAATATGTAACTATAAAGTCTCCAATAATTGGAACATTTTACCGCAAGCCTTCACCAGACAAACCTGTTTTTGTTGAGGTAGGAAGCACTATTAAAGAAGGTGACGTATTGTGTGTTATTGAAGCGATGAAATTATTCAATGAAATTGAATCTGAAATTTCAGGAAAAATCGTAAAAGTACTAGTGGACGATGCATCACCAGTTGAGTTCGATCAACCATTATTTTTAGTAGATCCATCATAATTCGAAGTTTAAAGTTTACAGTTAAAAGTTCAAAACTATTTTAGCTAGAACTCTAAACACATAAACCATAAACTTTTAAACTCATCTAGTTATGTTTAAAAAAATACTGATAGCCAATAGAGGAGAAATAGCACTTCGTGTTATTAGAACCTGTAAAGAAATGGGCATTAAAACGGTAGCTGTTTACTCTACAGCAGATGCTGATAGTTTACATGTAAAATTTGCTGACGAAGCCGTTTGTATTGGTCCTGCACCAAGTACAGAGTCTTACCTAAAAATGTCTAATATAATTGCCGCAGCCGAAATTACTAACGCTGACGCAATTCATCCTGGATACGGATTCTTATCTGAGAATGCTAAGTTTTCTAAAATCTGTGAAGAGCATAATATAAAATTTATTGGAGCCTCAGCTGAAATGATCTCTAAAATGGGAGATAAAGCAACAGCTAAAGCTACAATGAAAGCTGCAGGAGTACCATGTGTACCAGGTAGTGAAGGTATTATTGCCGATTTTGAAGAATGTGAAAAACTTGCAAAAGAAGTAGGTTACCCAGTAATGCTTAAAGCAACTGCTGGTGGTGGAGGAAAAGGAATGCGTGCTGTTTGGAAACCAGAAAACCTTAAAGCAGCATGGGAATCGGCTAGACAAGAAAGTAAAGCAGCCTTTGGAAATGACGATATGTATATGGAAAAGCTTATTGAAGAGCCAAGACATATCGAAATTCAAGTTGTTGGTGACTCTCGTGGAAAAGCATGTCATTTATCTGAAAGAGATTGCTCGGTACAACGTCGTCATCAAAAATTAACCGAAGAAGTACCATCGCCTTTTATGACTGATGCACTTCGTAAAAAAATGGGTGAAGCAGCAGTAAAAGCAGCAGAATTCATAAAATACGAAGGCGCAGGAACAGTAGAGTTTCTTGTAGATAAACACAGAAACTTCTATTTCATGGAAATGAACACTCGTATTCAAGTTGAGCACCCAATTACTGAACAAGTTATTGATTTCGATTTAATACGCGAACAAATTTTAGTAGCAGCAGGTGTGCCAATTTCTGGTAAAAACTACACGCCAAATCTACACTCAATTGAATGTAGAATTAATGCCGAAGACCCATTTAACGACTTTAGACCATCTCCAGGTAGAATAACTACATTACACGCTCCAGGAGGTCATGGTGTACGTTTAGATACTCATGTTTATGCAGGATATAGTATTCCGCCAAACTACGATTCTATGATCGCTAAGTTGATTACTACTGCTCAAACAAGAGAAGAAGCCATTAATAAAATGAAACGCGCTCTAGACGAGTTTGTTATTGAAGGTATTAAAACTACAATACCTTTCCACAGACAACTTATGGAACATCCTGATTATTTAGCAGGAAACTATACCACTAAGTTTATGGAAGATTTTGTAATGGAAAAACAAGTTGAAGAATAAATAATAGAACTCCGAATGAAAATTCGGAGTTTTTTTATGGTGTTCCTTTTGCTATTTCATGTGCAAAAGTCAGGCTATTCACTATATCTTTTTTCTTCGTCCCTCAAAAAAAAGGATGCCGTTTCTATCCTTAACACAAGTCAAAAATACTACTAAAAAATAAGTACATTTACAGTAATAAACCTTTCGTCTTTTTGAATTTTAGTTACTGGGAAATAAAAACATGGTTAAGCACTATCGATTTTACTATTGTTGGTAGTGGTATTGTTGGTTTAAACTGTGCACTACACTTAAAAAATAAATACCCAAAAGCTAAAATTTTAATTTTAGAAAAAGGGATTTTACCTCAAGGCGCAAGTACTAAAAATGCAGGATTTTCTTGTTTTGGTAGCTTAAGCGAAATTCTAGATGATTTAAACACACATACAGAAGAAGAGGTTGTAAACCTTGTAAAAAAACGTATTGAAGGATTACGGTTATTGCGAGAAAACTTATCTGATAAAGCGATAGATTATCAGCAATTGGGTGGTTATGAGCTTTTCTCTGAAACAGACCATGAATTATATGAAGATTGTTTGTCCAAGCGAGAATCAGTAAACAGCTTGTTAAACCCTATTTTTAAGGCTGATGTATTTGGTTTAAGAGGTAACGACTTTAAGTTTAAAAACATCAAAGACAAGTACGTTTTTAATCCCTTTGAAGGTCAAATAGACACTGGTTTAATGATGGAAGCTTTACTAGAAAAAGTGTTGCATAAAGGCATTAAAATACTTAACAACCTTACACTAGAAGCATTTGAGGAAGCAACTGCTTCGGTTCATCTAAAAACCAATGCATTTGAGTTTAAAACCAAAAAGCTAATAATAGCCACAAATGGTTTTGCGTCTCAATTATTAGATGAAGATGTAAAACCAGCAAGAGCCCAGGTTTTAATTACAAAACCCATTGAAAACTTACCCATAAAAGGAACGTTTCATTTAGATAAAGGCTATTATTATTTCAGAAATATTGATAATAGAATCCTTTTTGGAGGCGGTAGACATCTTGATTTTAAAGGCGAAGAAACAACAGTATTTAATCAAACCAAACTAATTCAAGACCAACTAGAGCTGTTATTAAAAACCACCATTTTACCTCATACACCTTTTGAAATTGAACATAGATGGAGTGGTATTATGGGAGTTGGTAATCAAAAGAAAGCTATTGTTAAACAAGTGTCCAATAATGTATTTTGTGGTGTGCGTTTAGGAGGTATGGGAGTTGCAATAGGTAGTAGTATAGGTAAAGAATTATCAGAGTTAATTTAAGTGAATATCAAGCAAGAACTATACAGTCAGTGTTTAAATTTTGTTGAAAACAGAATTGAAGCTATCAAGCGTAACATAGAAGAAATTCAACAATCATTACTTTCTGAAACCAAAAGTAGTGCAGGAGATAAGCACGAAACAGGTCGCGCTATGATTCAGTTAGAGCGAGAAAAAGCAGGTGAACAACTTAGAGATGCTGAAGCTTTAAAAGAGGTTCTTTTTAAAGTAAATCCTTTAAGTACAACTTTAAAAATTACCTTAGGAAGTGTTGTTTACACTAGCGATTTAAATTATTTTATAGCAATAAGTGCTGGTCAAATACGTATTAACGGAATAGCGTTTTTTGCAATTTCTCCACAAACACCAATAGGTCAAAAACTAACAGGGAAAAGGATAGGTGATGAGGTTGTTTTTAGAGATAAAACCTTTAAAATCACTAAGGTTGAGTGACAACTTCTAAACACACGTTTGCTCCTTTTTCTAGTATAGTATGGTGGTTAAAAAATACCGAACTTCCATTGTATATAGCTTCAATTAAAACATGTGTTCCCTTAAAGTAAGACTGTTTTACGGTAACATTCAGCTTAGAGTTTTCAACCACTTTTAATTGATGTGCGTAGATAATTTGACCACCAATAGTATTAAACTCTCCAAAAAAAGAAGCAATTAAAGGTTCTTTAGGATTTTTAAAAAGAGCTTCAGGTGTGTTGTTTGCAACAATTTTTGAATCGTTTAAGACTAAAATTCGATCAGCATATCCTAAGACGTCTTCTTTATCATGTGTGGCAACAACGCAAGCAATGTTTTTTGCTTTTAAATAGTTAAAAAGATTTCGTCTTAGACTTTGTTTTTTAAAATTATCAATATGGCTAAAAGGTTCATCTAGCAACAATATTTCAGGTTGTTTTGCAATAGCTCTAGCTAAAGCTACACGTTGTTTTTGACCTCCACTAAGCAGTTTTACTTTAGTTTTGGCAAAGTCATTTAATTCAACTACTTCAAGAAGTTCATTAACACGCTCTTTTTTCTCTTCAGGGAAAAAATTAGATAGGAATGCGCCTATATTTTCTTCAACAGAAGTAAAAGGCATTAAATCGAATTCTTGCGATACATATTTCATAAAGGGATAGCCAACAACAAGATTATACTTAGGGCCTAAAATTTCGGTAGTATTCCAAAACAGCTGTCCTTTGGTGCAATCCAATTCTCCGTAAATAAGCTTCAGCAGTGTTGATTTACCTGAACCGCTTTCACCAATAATTGAGATGTGCTCTCCTTTTTTAACTGTGAAGTCAATATCTTTAAGTATAAAATCTTTACTGTATTTAAATGAAATGTTCTTTACGCTTAGCATGCTGCAAAAGTACCATAAAAAAATCGCTCAGTCACTTGAGCGATTTTAGAAATTTTATATAAAAAGTATATTACTGTTTTATAAATTTTTGAGTTTTAATTGAATTTCCAGAAATGATTCTTAAAACATAATTTCCTGCACTTAAGTAGGATACATCTATGATTGAAGCATCTAATTTAGCATTGCTAACACGTTTACCTGTAAAATCGAAAATAGTGTAAATAGCACTTTCAAGGTTATCAGCAGGAAGAGAAATATTCAAAAAGTCTTTTGTAGGGTTAGGGTAGATAATTAAGTTATCTGTTAGCGTATCGTCCAACCCAAGAGTTTCTCCTTCAACAACAACTACACTAGTATTTATTGTTGGGTTTTCAACAATATCTATAATGCCAGAAGGCCAATAAATAGTAATATTATTAATACTTGTTTGAGAGCCTAAACCAAAGTGAGTATTAAGTGTACTCATGTATTTAAAACCTTCACCACTTCTTACGTCTCTTATTTGAGTACCTGAATCTGTATGAATTTCAACTCTGGCTCCAATACCATGAATATTGCTAACTGTACCTACAGTATTAATTGTTATCCAGTTGTTAGGTGTTGTATTGTTCCAGTATATTGTTTCGTTGTAGTAAGCATCGATGAAGCCATCATTGTTTAAGTCTCCAAACGATCCGTTGGCGTAACTCAATTGCGCATTATCTATATCTTCAAATGTGAGGTCTCCTTTTCCATACATAATTGTACCATTACAAGCAATGTCTAAAAAACCATCATTGTCAAAATCATAACTTACGTTTTCATGACCAGTAGGAGCAGTACTTACACCTGCTCCAGAAGTTACATCGGTAAAAGTACCATTACCATTATTTCTCATTAACTTGTGACTTCCTGAACTTGCACCAACAAACACATCCATGTCTCCATCGTTATCATAATCTCCCCAAGTTGAAGACCATGTCTGCATTGGGTCGTCAAGTCCTAAGGCAGTAGCGTTTTCAGTAAAAGTACCATCTCCATTATTGGTTAACATTTGATTGGTTCTTCTTGCAACTTCTCCTCCGCATTTAGCAATAAACATATCAATATCTCTATCGTTATCATAATCAATCCAGATAGAGCCATAATTACCACCAGATGAATAATCGCCTAATCCACCTTGGTTAAATGTTAGGTTGCCATTTCCATCGTTAATATAGAAAACGTTAGGAGCAACATCATGACAAACAAAAGCGTCGAGATGCCCATCATTATTGATGTCAACAAAGTTTGTGCGTTGAGAAAACACGTCTTCAGGACCAGAGATTTCAGTAAAAGCAGTACCTGTATCATTTGCCTTCATAAAAGTAACTCCAAATGTGTTTCCATAAACTAGGTCTGTATATCCATTAGCATCAAAGTCTGCTGCTGCCATACTCCACCCAGGCATAAAGTCTGCTTCAGGTGTCGGTAAATTAGCTTCATTAAAACCTCCAGTACTTAATTGGTAATGAATATTTACATTAGTATTTGATACAGAAACGATATCGTCTAAGAAGTCATTGTTCATGTCTACAACAGTTAAATCGTAACCAGAGGCAACATCTATTGGGTCTTGAGTAAAGTTAACTCTAGATAATACAGGTGTAGTAAAGTTAACAGGACCTATCCAATTGCTATAATCTCCACCTCCACAATTTCCTCTAACATAAACTTCATAAGTTGTATTGTCTAATAAGCTATTAGCCTCATAAGGATTATTAAAAGTTGTGCTTTCTCCTGATCCCGTTGGCACTCCTGTTCCCACCAATTGAATGACTATTTCCCAAGATGATTCTACATCACCAGCTTGCCAGAAAATATCAGCAGAATCATAAGAAACGTTGCTCACACTAAGGTTAGTTATATTAGGACAAGCAGGAGGCATTTGAGAATAAATGGTTGGTGAGGTAAGACAAAATCCCCAACCCCAAGAACCATTATCATTATAATGAATTCGATATTGAAAGTTTGCTAGTTGGTTGGCAGTAAAAGCTGAAATGTTTAAATGACCTGCATTTAAGGCTTCAGGTGGGCCACCACAAAAATTGCTGTTTGGCGCACCAGATGAATTAGAAGTAATAGGAGTTCCCCAACTAATCCAACTTGAAGCGTCATCATCCCAATACTCTAAACTTAAAGATTCATCTTGATAAATACTTATAACATAATTTGCATCTACTAGTATCCATGTTTCACCTGCATTATAAGCATTGGTTAGATTAATTACTGGAGAAACAGCAGCAATATTGTTTATTGAGTTATCCCCAGCTTCGTCTTCATCAAATGAAAATGTTGATGAGTCTACTGTTGGGTTTTCTACAAAAATTAATGGATTACTATCATAGGTTCCTGATAGTGTCCAGTTGGTATTTGGCCAATTGGCTGGTTGATTTAAAACTTGAGCACTTAAGCAGCTCGAAATTAAAAATAAAACTAGAGTAATTTTTTTCATATCATGATTAGTTTTAATTTATTGGCAATCTGTATTTAAGGAGTTTATCCATTCTTCTATTAATCTAACGCCTTCAACATGTTTTAAAGTTCTACCCAGTAAAGGCATTCTATATTGATCTTGCACAGAATTAATTCTAAAGTGTAGTATGGATTCGTTAAAGTTGTTTGGTGTTACTATTGTTGTTAGCCCTTCGACTTGCGTATCAGCATCAACACAAACACCCATGTTTTCTTGGTTGTCGTTTTCGTTAAAAGCAAAACGCATTGACCTGTACTCACAATAACTCTCGTCTGAGTGACAATGCGCACAGTTTATATCAATGTATGACCTAGCTCTAATTTCTAAAGGAAGCGACTCATCTTCCCAGTTAACAGTTGATACGATGTTGGAAGGTATGGTGTTTTCTAGGTAACCAACCTCAATCCACTTGTTTAATTGATTTTTTAAACCTTCGGAGTAATTGTATTCTTTATTTATATTTTGCGGTTTAGGACCAATAGGAAGTGGAGTTCCAAATTTGTTATGGCAAGTAAAACATTCATTTTTGGAGGGTATTCGGTAATTAACCGTTTTAAGTTGTGAGTTTTCTATCCACTCGATACTTTTAAAGCTGCCATCATCTGTAAAAGTCGCTTCGGTTTGTTCATCATTCCAAACATACTTTGCAAAATCCCAACCTTCATCAGTCATGTACATTAATCGGGTTTCAATAAGTACGGTTGTATTTGTTGGTTGAACATTTTCGTAATAAAAATTTTTAATCAGTACTGTACCAACAGGAAAATCGAAAGGACTGTGATCATTAACATATTGAGCTGAAACATTATTAGGCATCCATAAAAAACGTTTTTTATGAGCATAATCACTAAAAAGAGGAGAACTAAGATCGTAAGGAACAACACCTGAGCTAGGATTTAAGTTTTTTAAAGTCCCAGTAAAAAACCCATACTCCGATAAGTTTTGATAAGGTATTTCGTTAAGATTGAAGCTCACGGTTGAGGTTGAAGTCACAGTAATAGATACAGTTTCAGTAACACAGATTGAAGAGTTTTCATTTTCACAAACGGTGTAAGTAAAGGTGTCTTGACCAGTAAAGTTTGGACTTGGAGTGTAAACCACAAGGTCATCTAAAATAGTTTGCGTGTTATTGTTTAAAATTTCCACAAAACCATTAGAAGCAGTAGTTATTGTTAAAAAACCTTGTTCGGGAATATAACCATCGTTTTCAAAAATAGCTATTTGAACAGAAACAGACTCTTGAGTTGAAGCAGTATCAAGACTTGTTTCAATTTCTCTTGAAACATAATTATCGTCTGAACCACAAGAAAAGCAAACAAGTAATATTCCTAATAACAGAGCTTTTTTCAACATAAGTAAGAAAAGAAGCCTAATATAAGAAATATATCTACTTAAAGCTAAAAGCTTTTAAGATATGATGTGTTTATTGTTAAATAGTTTAGTATTTGATAAATTTTTGGGTTTTAATTGATGCGCCATATACTACTCTTAAAATATAGTTTCCTGAATTTAAATGTGAAACATCAATAGAGTTTTGGCTAAGTTTAGCATTTACTACACGTTTGCCAGTAATATCAAAAATGGTGTAAAAAGCATCTGCTAAATTGTCTATTCTTCCTAAGTTTAAAATATCTTTAGTTGGGTTTGGATAAAGAATTAAATCATTAACCATTGAATCTTCTAGCCCTAATGTATTAGCTCCTTCTACAATTGTAATACTTCCGTTAATTGAAGGGTTGTTAACTTGATCGATAATTCCTGATGGCCAATAAATTCTTATATAGTTTATAGAGCTATCTGTACCAATACCAAAATGTGTATTTAATGTACTCATGTGCCTAAAACCAGTTCCGCTTTGAACATCTCTAATTTGAGTTCCTAAAGCAGAATTAATTTCTACTCTAGCTCCAATACCATTAATATTACTATAACCACCAGCTTGATCTCCAATGGTAATAATTTTTATCCAGTTATTACTGTTACCATCATTTACATAAACGCTATTAGTAAAGACATCTAAGAAACCATCATTGTTTATATCACCAATTGAGCCACTAGGAGGACCACTATATACATTAAACTTTAATGTGCCATCACCAAACAAAATAGATCCATTTGAAAGCACATCTAAATACCCATCATTATCAAAATCACCTGCAACACACTCTATTCCTTGATTAGCGCTACTTATACCTGATCCTGCAGTAACATCAGTAAAAGTACCATCATTATTGTTGCGCATTATTTTATGGTCGTTTGCAGTACTTGAGCCAATGTAAATATCCATATCTCCATCGTTATCAAAATCACCCCAAGCCGAAGACCAAGTTTGCATTATATCGTCTAAACCAGCTACAGTTCCTACTTCAGTGTAAGTTCCATTTCCATTGTTTCTATATAATTGGTTTGTTCTTCTTTCGGTACTACCGCCACATTTAGCCATAAACATATCTATATCTCTGTCGTTATCATAATCGACCCAAATAGAACCATAGTTTCCACCCGAAGCATAATCTCCTAATCCATTAGTGTTTTCATAGATGAGATTATTAGAACCATCATTAATATAGGATACACTAGGAGCCGTGTCATGACAAACAAATGCATCTAAATGACCATCATTATTAATATCAACAAAGTTTGAACGTTGTGAAAAAACATATTCAGGACCAGAGATTTCGGTATATGCAGTTCCTGTTGAGTTAGCTTTCATGAATGTTACACCAGAGTTCCCACCATATAAAAGATCATTGTACCCATTAGCGTCCCAATCTCCTGCAGCTAAACTCCAAGACGGTTTATAATCAGGATAAGAAGTAACTATTTTGGTTTTTTGAAATGCTCCTCCTGCTAATTGATAACGAATAAAGATATAAGGTTTTTCAACAGTTGTGTAAATAGGGTCACCTTCAATATCATATCCTGAAACGTAAGTTGAATCGGTATTAACGGCAACTAAATCGTCTAGAAAATCTCCATTCATATCTACCATACCTCTTTTGTAAGAACCAGACATTCCAGAAGCCTGAGTTGTAAATGTAACAGGAACAGGAGGAGTTGGAGGATTTTCGGTTAATTCAAAGTCAAAGTCATTACTATCTGTATACTTGTTGTCCCAAACAATGTAGTACGTTTGATTTGCAGTTACCTCTACTGTTAACACAGATAAATACGAACCAGTATTTGTTCCTGTAAATGTACCTGAATCATCATCACCACCAACACAAGTTAAGCTTCCACAGGTTCCTGTGTAAATGTGTAAGCGAGTATCTTTATTTCCATTAACAGGAAGGTCAGAGCTCACCGTAATTGAATAATCAGCAGTTGGCACATATTTAACCCACTCAGCAGCAGTAACACTTGAGCTACTACCTGTTATACAAAAATCACTTGGCTCATCGCCATCTATTGTTCCTACAGAGTAAGTTCCGGCAGTAATTGTTGAGGCATTAAACGCATCAGTACATGAGTTATAACTTTGAGCGTTTACTGAAACAGTAACAAAAAAGGCAAAGATTGATATTATTATAGGTTTCATAATTAAGTTATATAAGTAGTATTATTATTCACATATAGTATTTAGCGAGTTTATCCATTCTTCTATTAAGTCAACACCTTCTTTGTGTATTAGTGTTCTTCCTAATAGAGGCATTCTCAAGGATTCCTCTGTTGTATTTAATCTTGTTGGTATTACAGAGCGTTGTATGTTTCCTGGGCTTACAATATAAGTTAACGCAGGATCAATAACTGTATGAGGTTCAACACAAACGCCTAGGTTGGTAATATCTTCTGATTCATTAAAAGCAAATCTTACAGGTCTATAATCGCAGTGTCTATCGTCTGAATGGCAATGCGCACAATTAATGTCTAGATAAGATCTAACACGAAGCTCTAGAGGCTCGCTTTCATCACTCCAGTCAACAACAGAGTAGATGTTTTGAGGAACACTTCCTGTTAAATAACCCATTTCAATCCATTTTTGAAGTTGGTTTTTTGTACCATCTTCATATAAAAAACTTTTGTTTAAGTTTTGTGGTTTAGGGCCTATTGGAATTGAAGTGTCACTAGATGATTTATGACAGGTTAAACATTCTGCTTCTGCAGGAATACGATAATTTACATTTCTTTCAATATTGTTTTCAGTAAAACTGAAAGCTTCAAAACTTCCGTTTAAATCAAAGTTGGCTTCAGTTTGTTCTTCGTTCCATTTATAATTTGCAAACACCCAACCATCTTCCTTTAAAATCATTAATCTTGTTTCTAGAATTTTGGTTTGAGAACCAGGAGAAACAGTATCAAAATAGAAGTTTTTGATGAGAATTGTTCCTACAGGAAAGTTAAGAACAGAATGGTCATTAACATAGCTAGCACTTACATCTTCAGGCATCCAAACAAATCGTTTTTTGTGAGCATAATCTGAAAATAGTGGAGAAATTAAATCATAAGGTAAAACACCATAAACAGGGTTTAGGTTTGATAAGTCTCCTTCAAAGAAATTATATTCAGAAAGTGTTTGATAAGGAACAGACTCAATGTCAAAAATCACTGGAGACGTTTCAATAGGATCTTCGTCTTGAGGTAAAGAAATGTAATGGTCGTCTTTGGCACATGAGAATTGTACCAAAACCAACATAATCAGACCGATACGCTGTAAGTAATTTTTTAGCATTTACAGTAAAATTTGGACACCTAAGATAACTATTCGCATAAAGCAAATAGAATTAATTAGTTGTACTACACGTTTTTACTGTTTATTTGAGTTAAAATGCTATTTTTTATATTAAATTTTCTTTAATCAAGTACTCAGCTATTTGAACTGTATTTGTAGCTGCTCCCTTACGAAGGTTATCGCTTACAATCCAAAGGTTTAAGGAATTGGGTTGTGAGCCATCTCGTCTTATTCTTCCAACAAAAACATCGTCTTTACCGTGTGCATTTATTGCCATTGGGTAAGAGTTGTTTTGTAAATCATCTTGAACCACAACACCATCAGTGTTTTCTAAAATATTTCGAACTTCTTTTAGGTCAAAATCATTTTCAAACTCCACATTAACTGCTTCACTGTGACCTCCAGCTGTAGGTATTCTTACAGCAGTAGCAGTGACAGCAATAGTTCTATCATCAAGAATTTTTTGAGTTTCTCTTACGAGTTTCATCTCTTCTTTTGTATAACCGTTTTCTTCAAATACATCGCAATGTGGAATGGCATTTCGGTGGATTTGATATGGATAAGCCATTTCTCCTTCTACTCCTGCCATTTCATTTTCTAGTTGTTTTACAGCTTTCACTCCTGTTCCAGAAACGGATTGGTAAGTAGAAACTACAATACGTTTTATTTTATATTTTTTATGAAGAGGAGCCAACGCTAAAACCATTTGAATTGTAGAGCAGTTAGGGTTAGCTATAATCTTATCGGTTTTTGTAAGTGTGTTAGCATTAATTTCAGGAACCACCAGTTTTTTGTCTAGATCCATTCTCCATGCCGAAGAATTATCAATAACAGTTGTTCCTACTTCAGCAAATTTTGGAGCCCATTCTAATGAGGTTCCTCCACCAGCAGAAAATAAAGCAATATCAGGACGCATTGCAACAGCATCTTTTAGTCCAACAACAGTATAGTTTTTACCATTAAACAAAACCGATTTTCCTACAGAACGTTCTGAAGCTACAGGAATAAGTTCGGTTAAAGGGAAGTTGCGCTCGCTAAGAACATTTAACATTACTTCTCCTACCATACCAGTTGCACCAACTACAGCTACTTTCATTTTTTAATGCTTTTATAAGTTAAGTTAACAAAGCTAAGTATTAATTCCTTTGTATTGAACGAAAAAAGCCTTCGTTTTTTCATCAACAAAGGCTTTTTAACAATAAATTTTCAATTGTTAAATTATTAACAAGAAACTACTTTTTTAATAAGTCTCTAATTTCTGCTAATAACTCATTATCTGATGGTCCTGCAGGAGCTGCTGGAGCAGGTTCTTCTTTCTTCTTCATTTTGTTAACTCCTTTTATAACCATAAACATTACAAAAGCAACAATTACAAAGTCGATAACGTTGGTTAAGAAATCTCCCCATAGTACAGCAACTTCACCAACGGTTTCACCAGCATCATTTAAGGTGCCTTCGGTAATAATCCATTTTTGGTCTTTAAAGTCTGATTTGAAAATTAATCCAATTAAGGGAGAAACAATTCCGCCTGTAAACGAACTTACTACTTTGTTAAAAGCAGCACCCATTACAAAGGCAACAGCAATATCTACCAAGTTACCCTTCATTGCGAATTCTTTAAATTCTTTAAGCATAATAAATTGTTTTATAGTTAGTATGTTACTAAAATAACTAAAAAATTATTACAACACATTGAGTTAATCAATAAAAGTTCTTTTGATGCGTTGGGATATAGCAGTTAAAATTTCGTAGGAAATGGTACTTGCCGAGGAAGCTAGCGTTTCAGCAGTATATGTATTATCAAATACAATAACCTCATCTCCTTCTTCGCAGTCAATAGTTGTAACATCTACCATAATCATGTCCATACACACATTACCAAGTATGTATGCACGTTGATTGTTTATGGTAACAAACCCTTTACCTTTACCATATTGTCTTCCAATACCATCAGCATGCCCAACAGGTATTGTTGCGGTTTTAACTGGGTTTTTAGCAACAAAACCTCTATTGTAACCAAGGCTTTCTCCTTTATTAATATGATGAATTTGTGAGATTACAGATTTTAAACTTGCAATGGGTTTTAAGTTTTTGTTTTGTTCAGCTGAATTACCAAAACCATACAAGCCAATACCACTTCTAACCATATCAAAATGTGCTTCAGGGTAATTTAAAATACCAGAAGTATTGCACATGTGTTTTAAAACAGAATAACCTAGATTGTTTTCAAAAACGGATATGATGTTTTTAAAACTTTGTATTTGAGATAGCGTAAATTCTTTTTCGTTTAAATCTTCACTAGCTGCCATATGCGAAAAAATAGATTTCACTTTAACAGCATTAGTTTTGTTTAAGGTGTCAATAATCTCTTTGCTGTCATTCTCATTAAAACCTAATCTATTTAAACCTGTATTAAATTTAATATGAATAGGATATTGCTGCTGCTTTTCTTTTTCAGCTTCAGCAATAAATGCTTTTAAAACTTTAAAGCTATATATACTTGGTTCTAAACAGCGTTCAATAATTGTTTTAAAATTTGTAGGTTGAGGATGAAGCACCAAAATAGGCTTGGTGACACCAGCATCTCGTAATGTTATACCTTCTTGTACATAAGCTACCGCAAAATAATCAGCATTTAAATCTTGAAGTTTTAATGCAATTCTACCAGGATCACTTCCGTATCCAAAAGCCTTAACAACAGCAAGAAACTTAGTGTTTTCTGAGGTTTTGGAAGTAAGGTAATTATAATTGTGCTCTAAAGATTTTAAGTTAATCTCAAGCGTAGTTTCTTGAACTTTAGGCATTGTCGTCTTGTGGTTTATTAGAAAGATCCTCAGGATCATTAACCTTCATGTTTCTTACCTTATCACGCAACATGGTTTTATAAAAAGCAGCTCTACTTAAAGGTTCGTATTCTTCAACTTCACCTAATAATACAAGATTATCATTTTTAGATTTTCTATAGCTGTACTGAGCCAGATTTCCTGTTTTTGTGCATATAGCGTGTACTTTTGTAACATATTCTGCAGTTGCCATTAAATAAGGCATTGGACCAAAAGGATTACCTTTAAAATCCATATCTAAACCTGCTACAATAACTCGAATACCTTTGTTTGCTAGGTCGTTGCAAACCCTTACAATTTCATCATCAAAAAATTGAGCCTCATCAATACCTACAACATCACAACCATCAGCCAAAATAGGAATGTTGGCAGCAGCAGGAACAGGAGTTGAGCGAATTTCGTTAGAGTCGTGCGACACAACTTTTTCATCGTCATAACGTATGTCAATTGCAGGTTTAAAAATTTCTACTTTTTGTCTTGCAAATTGAGCTCGTTTTAATCTGCGAATCAATTCTTCGGTTTTACCCGAGAACATTGAACCGCAAATAACTTCAATCCATCCAAATTGTTCTTTATGATTTACTGTATTTTCGAGAAACATTTTGTAATTTTAACACTAAAACAGGGAAAATTCCCGTTTGCATAAAGGTGGCGTAAATTTATTAAAAATCAAAAGTATAATTTGGATTAAATTTTAAAAGTTATGAAGAAGAAATTGGAATCAGAATTAATTAGCATTGCGCATCGAATTCTTAAACTAAAAGGAAGAGAAGATGTTGATAAAATGCATGCTGAAGTATCTGCTCTGTATGAAAAACTTACCGTTTTAAAGTTTGCCCAAGAAAACTTTGAAGATGATATGCCAACTATAGGTGGAGACTCGTCGTTTTTTGGAATGTTGGATGTTGCTTTCAATAATAAAGTAAGTGACAATATTGAGGTTGAAGACAAAATTTACATAAACCTTGATGATGTTGAAGACGATGGCATTATGGAGCCAGTAATGGAAAAGATTAAGGATATTGTTGCCCAAATGCCTGAAGAAACCCAACAAATTGACGAAGTGTTTGAAAAAGCGATTCCTAAAACTAATTATCATAAAAACGATTTAGAAGAGTTAACAGCTGATTTTAAAGAGATGCCAATTTTTGAACCTGTTGCCGAAGCTAAACAAGACATAAAGAAGTCGCTTAACGATAAGCTTAAGCGAGGAGGAATTACTATTGGTTTAAATGATAAAATTGCATTTATCAAGCATTTGTTTGATGGTAAAAATGAAGATTACGACAGAGTGCTTTCTCAAATAAATACATCAAGCTCTTTTCAAGAAGCGAGTCATTTAATTCAAAATATCGTAAAACCTGATTACAACCAATGGGAAGGAAAAGAGGATTACGAAGAACGCTTCATGGAAATTATTGAAAGTAAGTTTGATTAATAATTTAAGTACAACCAACCCATAATAGGTTTTTGTAGTTCTGGTATTTCTAGTATATAATAATATGTGCCAACAGGTAATAAGCTAGAAGTTTCTGGGAATCCCATATTAGGCTTCCCATCCCAATTATTTCTGTAGTTATCACTTTGATAAATTTGAACACCTAAACGATTAAAAATCTTAATTCGGTTTTCTGGATAATCTTCAATACAAGGAATTACTAAAAAGTCATTTGAAGAATCATTGTTAGGAGAAATTCCTTGAGGTATTTCTAAGCAATTGTTTACAGCAACTTCGGCATTATCGCTATTGTTTGTGTCGTCCCTATCAGTTTCATTTACTGTGCCCAATAAAGCAATGTTTAATAGGTTTTCAGAGGATAAAACACGAGCAGTAATCGTTAATGTTTCTAATTGACCTGAAGTAAGTGAAGCAATTGACCAAGTAAAGCTTGATGCATCAAAAACGCCTTCAGAAACAGTTGAAGATATGTACTCATAACCACTAGGTAAATTGTCAATAACCTCAATAAGTGTAGCTGTAGTTTGACCTAGGTTACTTGCGGTAATTGTAAAAATCACCTCTTCACCAATAGAAACTTCTTCTGGCGAAACAGATTTTAAAATTTCAATATCTACATCAGTAGTGTCTTGTAAAACCGTTAACTCAGCATAGGTTTGCGAAGTGTCAATATTGTTTTGGTCGCTAAAGTTAGAACTGTCATTAATGTGAGTGCCAATGCTACTAGATGTCACCGAAACTGCAAAAGTACAGCTTGCAACACCTTCAGGAAAGGTTAGGTTAGTTACGCCTACAAAGGTGTCTCCACTTGTTCCTGTAAATGTTGATGTACAACCATTGTCTTCAACCCAATAGGCTTCTCCAGAAAGTACTACACCAGCGGGTAAATTATCGGTAAATGAAATGTTGGTTTGCGAAGGGTTTGAAGCAATATTGTAAACTGTAAAAGTTAAAGTACTTTCTTGACCTTCAAAAATAGTATCAGGATCAAACGCTTTAGTTAAAGTAGGAGCAATAACTTGAACGTTGCTTATTGAAATATTTGTTTCAGGAGTTAACTCATTATTTTCAGCAATATCTGGAGTTGCTTCGGCTGTATTGTTAAAAGCTCCACCAAAACTTGGTGCAGTAACAGGAATTCGTATTCTAACAGTTGAACCAGATTCCATATTAGGAATCACACCCGAAATAGTATTTCCGGTTACCGAAAAGCCACTCATGCAAGTAGCAGTACCAGCAGTAACGCTACATGTTGGAGTTCCAACAACTGTAAAGTTAGCGTCTAATATATCTTCAAAAAATATGTTTGTAGCGTTAGAGCTTGTTGTGCTATTACTTATGTCAATTATCCAATCAAAAGGCTGGTTAACTGTAACTTGAGTAAACTCAGGAAATGTTTGTACAATTAAATCTACACAAGGTGCTAAATATGAAGTTACTTGAGAACTGTTATTTGAAGGACTTGCATCAATAATATCATCGCCAATATGATTTGCTGTAACATTATTTATAACAGGAATAGCAGCGCTTGAACAACCAGGTTGCCAATTTACAGTTGCTTGAAATGTTACAGAACTTTGCGCAGGTAATTCCCAATTGTCTTCAACGGTAATTCCCCAAAATTCATCAAACTCACCATCTTCTGGTTCACCATCAAAAACCACATCTATGTTTGCGTTTGTAATAGTTAAACATTCAGCAGTACCAGTTGTTGAAACACATTCAACAGAAAGTAAACTAGCAGAAACAGGTATGCTTCCAGCTAAAGTCATATAATCTGAAAGCTCGATAAAAGTGTCTACATCACCAGCATTTGTAACGGTTATTTCATAAGTGATTGGTCCCCAATCTGTAGTATTGTTAACGTCTCCACCTTCAGGTAATTCTGGTGCAATTTGTGTTTTTATAACTTGTATATCAGATGCAGGACAAGATGCAGTAGGAGGTAATGTAACAAAATCGCTTTGAGCGCTATTTTCAATATTTGAATCAAAAAGCTGACTTTGCATAATGTTGGTTCCGCTTCTTACATGAGCAAGTGTATTTTGTGTACTTGTTGAGCACTCTGGTTCTAGGAAAATTACTGTTGTTTCAATAGTAATGGTTGCTCCAACAGGCATAGTAAACGTATCACTAGCCCACAACGTATCCATATCAGTAATAGTAAAATCATCACATGTTACATCTCCTGTTGTGCCTAAACAGGTTATGCTTATTATATCCCAAGTTACTGTAGTAGATAGGTTTTGTAGAAAGAAAACAATAGGAGCGTCAAGAGGTCCATTATTACAAACTGTAGTTTCAAAGGTGACTTCTTCTCCCCAATCAACAATGGTAGAAACATCAGGATTTGTTTGAATAGTATCAATACAAATATCAGTCACATTACATAATTCCGCAGTCAATAAACTAGTTTGAACTAAATTAGAACTATCCGAAGATTCATTAACGTGGTTTAGCTCAATATTAATATAACTATCTACAATTATTTGCTGTGGATCAAAAGCACAACTAGGTTGTAGAAATTGATAAACAACCTGAAAAGTTATTGAACCGCCTGAAGTAAACACATGAGGTGTGCCATAACTAAAAATAGCTGACGTTGTATTTACAACAGTTAATGGACCATTTACAGTAGAGAGATCTGGACACTCTGTTCCGTTGGTTGAGCCAACACATTCTATAGATTGTAATTGTACAACTGGTTGACCATATTCAAAAGGAGATTGCAATGTCATAAACCCAGTTATTCCATATAAAGGGTAAGAAACACTACTATTATTGGTGATTGTAAATTCATAAGTTACAGTATCGTTCCAGGCGCTAATTCCTGTTCCTTCAGCAGGACTTATTTGAGAATATACTACCGAAAAATCAATAGGGATGTCAATAACATCAATAGAAATTATAGACTGGTTGTTTGATGTATTGGTGTCGGTAGTGCCTGATGGAGGAGAGACTAATGCATCAAAAGCAATTCCTCCAATATCTGTAGGCGCATTAACATTAATTCGTATTTCAACGCTAGAGTTATTGGGTAAACTAGCAACACTTCCTGTGAGGACGTTATTGAGTTCAAGGTTGAAATTTTCGGCATCACTTGCACCTCCTAAATTGTTTTGCGAAACATAAGAGTTAACAACAACGTCATCATTAAGGTTTAAAGAAAAAGTAGCATTACTTACCGCATTTCCAGAATTTATAATTGTAACTATGTACTGAAATTCTTGGTAGATTTGAACCTGAGAAACATCGGTACCACTCAGGTTTTGAGCCTCTACAACTACTGCTAAATCTGTCGTTTGAGCAGATAATTTAAAAAAACAGAGACAAAAAATCACGAGGCTTAAAACGCTTTTGAACATAGGTTGGTTTTTACAAATAGATGTCAAATAATAAAAATGGTTGTGTGAAGATAGTTTAAAAGATTGTAAATTTGACTGTTACTTAGCATTTATGAGCAAACTTTATATTGTACCCACACCAATAGGAAACCTAAAAGACATGACTTTTAGGGCTGTTGAAGTATTAGAACAAGCCGATTTGATTTTAGCTGAAGACACACGTACTTCAGGGAAATTACTAAAGCATTTTGAAATCACTACTCCTATGCAATCGCACCACATGCATAATGAGCATAAAATGGTTGAAAGTTTAGTAAATAAACTAAAAAGCGGAACAACAATAGCGCTTATAAGCGATGCAGGAACACCAGCAATTTCAGATCCTGGATTTTTATTAACGAGAGCTTGTGTTGAAAACGCTATTGAAGTAGAGTGTTTACCAGGAGCAACTGCTTTTGTACCTGCTTTAGTAAATAGTGGTTTGCCTAACGATAAATTTGTGTTTGAAGGCTTTTTGCCTGTAAAAAAAGGGAGACAAACACGATTGACTTTTTTAGCAGAAGAAACCAGAACCATGATTTTTTATGAAAGCCCTCATAAACTTATAAAAACGCTTACTAATTTTTGTGAGTACTTTGGTGAAGATCGCCAAGTATCTGTTTCTAGAGAGTTAACAAAACTCTATGAAGAAACGGTTAGAGGTACTGCAAAAGAGGTTTTAGAATACTACACAAACAAGCCACCAAAAGGCGAAATTGTAATTGTGGTTGCTGGGAAGAAGTAATTTGAAATTCTGAAATTGGATTCAGAATTAAAAACAGTTCAATGCAAGAACTACTAAACAACATAAAGCAATGTACTATCTGTAAAGACCATTTGCCACTTGGTCCAAACCCAGTTGTTTCAGCACATAAAAACTCTAAAATTGTAATTATTGGTCAAGCACCAGGAACCAAAGTACATGCGTCTGGAATTCCTTGGGATGATGCTAGTGGAAGGCAACTTAGAACATGGCTTAATGTTACTGACCAAGAGTTTTACAACCCTGAACATTTTGCCATTATACCTATGGGTTTTTGTTATCCAGGAAAAGGGAAGAGTGGTGATTTACCACCTCGACAAGAATGTGCTCCACAATGGCATGAGTTGTTGTTACAGCAAATGCCCAAAGTAGAACTTGTGATTTTAATAGGTATGTATGCGCAGAAGTATTATTTAAAAGAGAAGGCGAAGCAAACACTTACCAAAACAGTAAAAGACTTTAAAACGTATTTGCCATACTATTTTCCGTTACCTCATCCAAGTCCAAGAAACCGATTTTGGCTAAGCAAAAACCCTTGGTTTGAAGTTGAGGTGTTGCCTGAATTAAGGAGAAAAGTGAAAGGGTTGATGTAATTGCTTAGATAGAAAACCACCTGAGCCACAAAAAAATTCAAGTATTTATAACAACTCAAGGGTTGAAATTAACTTACCATGGAAAAATATAAACGCAATTATCAAGGATATGATGATAGGGAGGACTACCCAAAACACAATCAACTTGAGGCATTTATAAATGTATTTTCCTTTGAATTTTGATAATATGTTAATATTAATTGCTTTCATCAATACTAAGTAAATCAATTTATTTAATAGTTATGAGCAAAAACTTAAATGTTAGCTTTTGTTTAAAGTAAAACTACATCAAGTATGAATATTAAAAAAGGACAGCAAAAATCCTCTTCTTTTAATTTAACTTAGGGTTAAATGTAAATGTGAAGAATCAATAAAATGGCAAACAAAGTTGTATTTGATTTTAAAAAGAAATTAAGAGAAGATATAGTTGTTTTATAACCCAATAAAATACTTTTGGTATTCTAATAGTTCTTGTGGATTTTCTTTTGCGTTTAAACGTTTTATCTCGTTGCCATTTTCATCAAGTTCAATAAGGTAAGCTGTATCACCATCTTCAAAAAATCGTAAAAATTTAGCAAGACTTCCGTCTTCATTATAAAATTTGGTGGCTTCAAAGCTGTCGTAATTGGAGTTAATCTGCTCACTATATACTTTACCACCTCGTATGGTTTGGGTAATAGTTCTACCGTCTTTTATAAAGGTTTGCGATACAATATTTCCTAAAATATCATAAGCTGAAGACTCTACAGATTTTCCATCTTTATAAGTTGCTTTAGTGGCAACTTGACCGCTTTCAAAATACGTTTCAACAGTTCCGGTTATCACATCATTGGCATACATAACGGTTTTTTTTAACGTCCCAGAAGGGTAATACGTTTTTTCAGCTCCATGCTTTTTACCTTTAGAATAAATGGCATGAGAGAAGATTTCACCATTATTATGAAAAAGTAAATAATCACCATCTAGCAAGCCTTCTTTTACACTAAACTCTTCCCATTTGGTTAGTTCATTACCCACAACATAGTAACCATCCATTATTTTTTTATTCTTTTTATCTCTGTAAATAGAATGACCATTATAAGAATCAACCACATACTGTCCTTGCTCTATAAAAGTAAAAGACTTATCAGTTTTTTCAGTTTGGTTTTTACAAGCAATAAAGATTAATGATAAAAGAAGAAGGCATAGTGTTTTTTTCATTTTTGTGAGGCTTATTTATCTTTTAGATAATTATACTTTTTCTTCAGCTTTTGCTCATCAAATGAGAGTGCTAAACCATATAATAATGAGGCAACAATGACTATTTTCCAAAGAATTCCGCTATACAAATACATTGGGTCGTTTAGATACAATAAGAGATAATAACCTAAGATCAATGCAAGAGACAGTGAAATAAACAGTATGGGTTTTTTAGGGCATAAATAGCCAAAGATTATCAAAATAATACCTAAAACACAATAGAAAATAACATCTTCAATACTGTAAAGTTTTCTATAAACTAAAAACGCATTTAAAAATTGGAATGCAGCAATAATGTATAGTATTTTTTGGACTCTGTTTTGAGAATCTTTAGCGTCTCCAATTTTCGTTTTATTGGTGATTTGTTTTCCAATGAAGATGGCTTTTTCTTTTTCAGTTCCTGATAAAGGATATCCACAGTTAGAGCACTCAAATTCTATTTGTGAAACAGTCTCTTTGCAGTTTGGGCAGTTTAAATCTGTCATTGTCAATTTTTATATATGTTTTCCTTTATTCCAACCGTGTTTTCCTAAATACTGTTCTCCACTTTCAACAGCTCCATTTTCAATACTTGTTCCCATGCTATCATTCCAACGGTTTAGGTAACCAAACAACGAAATGACACCTAACATCTCCACAATTTCACCTTCGTTCCAATGCTCATACAATCGTGTTTTTATGGAGTCGTCAACAGCATTTGGTACTTGACTAGCAGCCAAACTAAAATCGAGAGCTGCACGTTCAGCTTCAGAAAACGCAGGATGCGTTCTGTACTCCCAAATATTATCTAGTTGTTCCTGTTCTGCTCCATAGCGTTCCGCTGCTCTTATAGCATGCGCTTGACAATAACGACAACCTGTAGCGTTACTACTCACCCAAGCAATCATACGTTTTAAGGCCGAAGTAACTCTACCTTCATTAGCCATAACTGCTTTGTTGAGGTTGATAAATGCTTTTGAAATGTCAGGACGACGTTGCATAGTTAATACCGAATTAGGGCAAAACCCTAAGGTTTCGTTGTAAAAATCGGCTAGTTTTTGAGTTTCAGCATCGTGGTCTGGAGATAACGGAATGACTAATGGCATAATCTATTTTTTAGTGGTATTTTTGAAGTAATAAGACACCTCTTTTTTGTAATTTAATGAAATTTTAAGAGGTCTTTTACGTCTTAAGTAATTAAAAATTTATTCATTACAATAAACAAAAAAATCTTCAAACATGACAAATAAAGTCTCTACACATTGGAAAGGAAATTCGCAGTTTGAATCTGATAACCCAAGCGGAAAAACCCTATTTATGGACACTTCGGAAGAACATGGAGGACATAATTCAGGATTGCGACCAAAGGCAATGATGTTATCGTCACTAGCAGGATGTTCAGGTTTAGACGTGGTATCTATTTTAGATAAAATGAAAGTGAAAATTTCTGATTTCAGAATTGACACTTATGGAGAATTGACCGAAGAACACCCAAAATATTACCATACTGTTTCAGTTGAATATCATTTTTATGGTGATGATTTAAACGAAGACAAAATAAAGAAAGCGGTAGACCTGTCGGTTGAAAAATACTGTGGTGTGATGGAAATGTTTCGCAAATTTGCTAATGTAAAAACCTCAATTCATTATCACAATTCATAAGTATGCGCTGGACTTTAAAGCCAAAACCGAATACTGAAAAATTAAAACAACTACAAGAAGCACTTCAGGTTGATGAGATTGTTGCTACACTATTATTGCAACGAGGCATTGAGACTTATGAAGCAGCTAAAACCTTTTTTCGCCCAAGCTTAAAAGATTTGCACAATCCATTTTTAATGAAAGATATGGATAAAGCGGTTAATCGTATTGAGCAAGCGTTGGCTAACAGCGAAAACATTTTGGTGTATGGCGATTATGATGTAGATGGAACGTCTTCGGTGGCTTTAATGAGTTCTTATCTTAAAACAAAAACCAATCAGGTGGCTACATACATCCCAGACCGTTACGACGAAGGTTATGGAGTGTCTATTAAAGGTATCGATTTTGCGTATGACAATGAGTTTTCACTTATTATCGCTTTAGATTGTGGTGTAAAAGCTATTGATAAAGTAGCTTACGCTAAAGAAAAAGGCATTGATTTTATTATCTGCGACCATCACAGGCCAGGAGATGAGTTACCAAATGCTATTGCTGTTTTAGACCCAAAACGAGATGACTGTGAGTATCCTTACAAGGAGCTTTGTGGTTGTGGTGTAGGCTTTAAACTCATACAAGCATTGGCTTCAAAAGAAGGAAAATCTGCAGAGGATTTAACTGAATATCTCGACTTGGTCGCAACAGCAATTGGCGCGGACATTGTTCCTATTACAGGAGAAAATAGGACTTTGGCGTATTATGGGCTGCAAGTGATTAATAAAAATCCTAGACCAGGAATACAAGCTATTATTGATCAAGTAAAAAAAGAAGAACTTACTATTACTGATGTTGTATTTATTGTGGCACCTCGTATTAATGCTGCAGGACGAATGCAACATGGTGATTATGCTGTAGCGCTTTTAACAGAAACCAATTTTAACCAAGCCAAACAATACGCTGAAGAAATTGAAGCGTTTAATACTGATAGGAGAGAAGCAGACCAACAAATAACAGAAGAAGCACTTCAACAAATAAAAGCGCATAATGAAGAGGAGCGTTTCACAACAGTTGTATATCATAAAGAGTGGCACAAAGGTGTAATAGGTATTGTTGCGTCTCGTTTAACCGAAACCTATTACAGACCAACACTAGTGTTTACTAAAAGTGGTGATAAGCTTGCAGCTTCAGCACGTTCGGTTTCTGGATTTGATGTGTATAATGCACTAGAGGCTTGTAGCGCACATATCGAGCAGTTTGGAGGTCATAAATATGCAGCAGGACTTACCTTAAAAGAAGAAAACTATGAAGCCTTTAAACAAGCCTTTGAAGACGAAGTTTCTAAGACAATAGATAAAACCTTGTTGGTTCCTGAAATAAAAGTAGATATGCAAATTAGCTTACCTCAGGTTAATGATAAATTGTGGCGTATCATTCGTCAGTTTGCACCTTTTGGACCTAGTAATATGACACCTATTTTTATGAGTGAGAACCTTAAAGATACTGGCTATGGAAAATGTGTGGGTGAAGATGATAAACACTTACGTATTACAGCAACTCAAACAGGACAAGAAAAACTTGTAGGTATAGGTTTTGGCTTAGGAGACAAATACGATTTAATCACGAATAAAAAACGGTTTAAAGCAGTGTATTCCATAGACGAAAACCATTGGCAAGGACATGTGAGTTTACAGTTAAAGTTGAGAGACATAAAATAAAGCTTTGTCATTCTCAACTTGATTCAGAATCTATACAATGAATTTCGTGTCGTAGTATGGGAAGACAAGGTTAAATTAAAATAATTTCTTTCAGTTTCCGTTTTTCTAAAATGAAGTATAAACTACTCACTTTTTCCCTTTTGTTTCAAACAATTCTTTGTTCACAAAACCTGGTTAAAAACCCAAGTTTTGAACTTAGAAAGAGAGACAAGTGCTTTGTGTTTTTGGGTGACTTTGATAGTCAAACTTTAAATTGGTCGAAGCCCAACAATGGAAGTACAGATTCTTTTCTTACTTGTAGTTCTAACTTGGGAACGAAAAACTACAACGGTCAGCAAAGTCCTAAAGAAGGAAATACATATTGTGGCATTTATACATTTTCACCTTATAGTAATTACAGAGAGTATATTCAAGGAGAATTAAAAGAGCCTTTAATTGCAGGAAAAACGTACAAAGTAAAATTTTATGTAAGTCTTGCTGATATGGCTACGCATGCCATTAAAGAACTTCAAGTGTTATTTACAGAAGAAAAAATAAAAAGCTGTTTTGATAAAAACAGTTGTGAAAAAGTAATAGTTCCTAAAAGAGCAACCACCCAAAGGTTTATGTTACACACTTTGAAAAATGAAGGTTTTTTAGAAGAAAGAAGTACATGGGAAGAACTGTCTTTTGAATTTGTTGCCTCAGGATTTGAAAACTTTTTATCCATAGGAAATTTTAATAAGGATGGTAAAACAGAACTAAAGGAAATATTAACGGTTAGCCGAAAAGACAATAAGTTTTCTTACTACTATATTGATGAGGTTTCAGTTGAAGCAACTGAGAAATCAACTGAAGAAAAAATGACTTCACACACTAACAACACTACTAAAGAGCCATTTAAAAGTAATACAACCTATGTCTTTAAAAATGTGTTATTTGATTTTGATAAAGCCACTCTTTTAGAAACTTCTAAAGCTGAACTTAATGCTTTGTATGACTATTTAAAAGAACATCCTGATCTCCATATAGAAGTTTATGGACATACAGATGCTGTTGGTACAGAAACTAGAAACGATGAATTATCAAAGCTACGAGCAGAAGCTGTTTCCAATTTTTTAGTAGAAAAAGGGCTAGAAAGCCATAAAGTAAAATGGTTTGGGTTTGGAAGCTCTAAACCAAAAGTAAGTAATGATACTGAAGCAAATAGAGCAATAAACCGACGAGTAGAGTTTAAACTTATCAAAAAATAAATTCTTTATTTAGATTTATTCTAAATAATTATATCTTTGTAGTATAAAACCACTTCTCATGGAACAAGATATCTACAAAATATACCATAATAATTTCGGAATTTCTTTTAAATGGATTAACCCTCAAACCGAAAAGGTAAAAGGTAAAGTGCAACTTATATTTAGAGATATGGGCTTTTATCTTACACATAGCGAGATAAAACAGTTTTATAATTGTGTTTGTGCCGCAAAAAACACGCAACCTTGTAGTTGTTGTCAATCAAACATTGATAGTAGAAACATTCTGCTTAAAACACCAAGTAATAAAATAGATATTGCGGTTAATGAAAAGGAATTATCTCAAGTTGAAGATTTAATAAAAGGCACATTATTTCAGTTAGATTTAGAGTATTATTTAGAGACGCTTTGCAAAAATTAAAATAAGAAACTTGGATGTTTTACTTTTGTGTCAAAATCTAAACCAACAGTTTTTGAGAGGTTATCATCTTGAAAAATCTCTTTAAATTCCTGTTTCCATAGGAAATGAATATGGCAAAAAAAGACCCTTACGCAGCACTTCGATATAAAGAGTTCAATTTATTTATACTAGTTCGTTTTGCTTTGGTTTTTGCATGGTCAATGCAATTTATAATTATTGAATGGCAAGTCTATGCACTCACCAAAGACCCATTATATATTGGTTTAATTGGACTTATGGAGATTATTCCTGCACTAGGAATGGCACTTTTTGCAGGACATATTGTAGATCAAAAAGAAAAGCGGAATCTTTTGGCACTTTGTATTGCTCTGTTTTCAATTATTAGTTTTGGATTATTCTGGATTACGTCTCCAAGTGTTTTTGAAACATGGTCCACAAAACAAATACTCTATTGTATTTATGCTTTAGTATTTTTTGGAGGACTACTACGTTCGTTTTTTGGCCCAACTATTTTTTCGTTAGTGGCTTTAATTGTTCCTAAAAAAATATATCCTAATGCAGCTACTTGGAACAGTTCTACATGGCAAATGGCAAGAGTTTTAGGTGTCACTTTCGCAGGATTTTCAATTGGTTGGCTTGGAGAGAATGAACAAATGGGTGTGCATTGGTCGCTTTGTATTGTGTTTGGTTTAGTAATGTTTTCACTGATAATGTTATATCAAATTAAACGCAAACCCATTCTTAACCCAAACATTGGAGAACCAGTAGTTAAAAGTCTTAAAGAAGGAGTATCGTTTGTGTTTAAAACAAAAGCTATTTTGGGAGCCTTAACCCTAGATATGATTTCGGTATTGTTTGGTGGTGCTATTGCCTTGGCAGCAGTTTTCGCCACTGATATTTTAAAAGTAGGACCTGAAGGTTTTGGAATTTTGGTAGCTGCACCTAACATTGGTTCGTTTTTAACTATGTTGGTGACTGCATATATTCCTATTGTAAAGAAAGCTGGTATTAAACTGCTAGTAGCTGTGTTTGGTTTTGGATTGAGTATTATTGCTTTTGGCTTGTCAACCGTATTTTGGCTTTCAGTAGCAGCTTTATTTTTTAGTGGAGTGTTTGATGGTGTCTCTATGGTAATTAGGCAAACCATTTTGCAACTTAAAACACCAGACCATATGAGAGGTCGTGTGTCTTCGGTAAACTCAATGTTTGTTGGTTCTTCAAACGAATTGGGTGCTTTTGAAAGTGGTTTGACTGCAAAATTAATGGGGACAGTAACTGCTGTAGTTTTTGGAGGAACAATGACATTAATTACTGTAATTACAACAGGATTGGTTTCGCCTTCATTTAGAAAATTGGACTTGACAAAAGATTTAGAAGAACACGAAAAAGAAGACTAGTGTCTTTTCGAGTGGAATTCTGATAAGAATTCTGTATCGAGAAACTAGATTGTAAATTTCACTTGTTTTCGACACAATTTTCTTTATGAAAATTACTTAAACTGATGTGAATACGTTTTTAGTTCCATTGTTGTGCCATCAAAAACACCATAGGTATAGTAGTTGATCCAATCACCAAGATTAATGTATTTTGAATTGTTTTCCAACGCAATTTCAAGCGGTAAATGTCTGTGACCAAAAATATAAAAATCACGATGTTTTTCAGACTGTTTGCGTTTACAGTATTGTATTAACCATTCATTATCTTCACCTAAAAATTTAGCATCTTCTTCACCTGAAATCAATTTGTTTTCAACCGACAGGTATTGTGCTAACTTCACGCCTAAATCAGGATGTAACCAACGAAATAACCATTTACAAAAGCGATTGGTAAACACCTTTTTCATACGTTTATAACCCTTATCTCCAGGACCTAATCCGTCACCATGACCAATGAAAAAGCTCGTGTCATTAAATGTAAATTCTTTAGGTTTATGGTATACAGGAATGTTAAGTTCTTCTTCGAAATAGCCATTCATCCATAAATCATGATTACCAACAAAATAGTAAATAGGAATACCAGAATCAGAGATTTCTGCCAATTTACCAAGTGTACGAGTAAATCCTTTTGGCACTACTGTTTTGTATTCAAACCAAAAATCGAATAAATCTCCCATTAAGAAAATTGCAGCAGCATCTTTTTTAATCTCGTCTAACCAAGCTACAAACTTTTTTTCACGAGGGAGCGATGCCTTTTTATTTGGTGCTCCTAAATGATTATCAGAAGCGAAGTATATTTTTTTTCCTTTTGGGATGTTCATCGTTTATAAAAAATGTAATCAGTTACTGGTGGCTCAATTTCTTGTTGTCTTAAATCGGAAATAAGTTGTCCTTTATGGTGCGTAAAATGATTAGCAATATGAAACAAAATATCTTGTACTGTGTTTTCAAAATTATCGCCTTTTGAATTCGAGTACTTTATTGTTTCTTCAAAATCAAAAGTATCAATAATTTTTAATGTATCAACATAGTTGGTTTTGTCTATGTCTTTACAATTTTCAAGTGCAAGTAATTGGTGTACTCCAAACGAGTCTGTTTTCAATATACGTGCATTCCATATTTGATGTGCGTTTAAGCAATGCGAAAACAACGGAATTGTTCTTTTTGATATTGAAGCAGAATGTTCCAAAAACAGTTCTATCAACTTTTGGTTAAAGTAGTGATGATAATCAAATATACTTTTAAAAAACGGTTTCATTTAATTGTCGCTAGCATACCATTCGGCAAAACTGGTTTCGGTTTCCTGAAGCTTTAAGGAATGCAGTTTTGTGTTTTTTGGTAATCTGGTTTTGATTTTTTTAGCAAAATCAATGACCATCATCTCACTGGTTGGTTGGTAATTTACCAATAACACATTATGCCCTCTATCTTCAAGTTCTTTTGCTAACTCCACATGAGGCGTGTTTTTGTTGAACACTGTAGCATGATCAAAAACATCAACTATTTCTTCTTTTACAATTTTTTTTAAATCGCTAAAGTCTATAACCATTCCAAATTTAACATTGGTGTTGTCTGCTATAGGTTGACCAATAACTGTAACCGATAGTTTATAGCTATGTCCATGTACGTTTTTGCACTTTCCATCATAACCGTAAAGTGCATGTCCTGTTTCAAACGAAAACTGTTTTGTAATTCTAATATTACTCATCAAAAAATATTTTCATTACAAAGATATTGAATTTGTAAAAGCAATTGATTTTTAGATTACTTTTGCGCGCTTTTGTTTAAAAATTATGAAAGATACTTTGGTTGAATCTCAAATTTTTGAGAATATCGATTTTGTTGAAAACCCTCAGTACGAAAAGGTTATCAACGATATTATTTCACAACAATACAGTATTGTTGAAGACTTTTTTTCTAAAGAAGAAGTGCATGCTTTAAGGCAATCGTTGTTAGAAAAACATGAAGAAGATCGGTTTAAAAAAGCAGCTATTGGTAATCGCGTTAATGAAGTGATTGTAAAGTCCATTCGTGGCGATGTGATTTTATGGATAGATGAAACCAAAGCTAACGCAGCAGAGCAATTGTTTTTCAACAAAATAAACAGCTTAGTAAACTACTTAAATAAAACCTGTTTTTTAGGAATATTGCACAAGGAGTTTCATTATGCATTATATCCAAAAGGAACGTTTTATAAGCGTCATTTAGATACATTTCAAAATGATGACAGAAGAAAACTGTCGTTTGTTTGTTACTTAAATGACGAAGATTGGCAGCCTGAAAATGGAGGTGAACTTGTATTGTATCTTGATGAAAACGGAAATGAAGTCCCAAAAAGTATTTATCCTTTTCCTGGACGTGTAGTCATTTTTGAAAGTCAAATTATAGAACACGAAGTAAAACCTGTAGAAACGGAAAGGTTGAGTATTACAGGATGGTTAAAAACCAGATAAAACTAACGTCTTTTTCTTCGGTTGTAGAAATAAATAATTATTAATACTATTGCCAGTATAAGAAACAGTCTATTACCCATAATTGTTTTTTTGAACTATTAAAACCCTAAAGTTACTGCTTTTGTGTAAGTGGTAAAAATAGTTTTCTAAATTTTATAATTAAAGGAATGCCTCTAGCTATAATCCAAATGGTTAACGCAATAAATACAGCGTGTAACTTAAGGTTGTAGTTATCTAGTAAAAAAAGCGTTGGCACAAATACCAAAAACGTAGAAGCTAAAAGTAAATTACGCAATATTTTCATTTTTCCTAAGCCTTTAAAAACACCATCAAAAATAAAGGCTAAAGCACAAAGAGGTTGCATTGCTAATACAATCCAAAATACTGAGTAAAATTCATCTAAAACAGCAGTTTCTTGAGTGAATAATCGTCCAATTGGATAATAAAGAATACCTCCTAAAATCGCTAAAACAATACCTAAACCAATTCCATATTTAATTAAGGTATTGCTTAATTTAATTAAATCACTATACTGCTTTGCGCCAAAGAGTTTTCCTGATAAAATGTTACCAGCACTCGCATAACCATCAATAACAAATGCACCAAAAAACCAGAGGTTAATGGCAATAGTATAAGCAGCAATATAATTTTTGCCATAGGCTGTAGCAAACCTAGTCGCAAAATATAATGTGATGTTTAGCGCTAAGGTGCGTACAAATAAATTAAGCACCATTAAAGAGAAGTTTTTAATCTCTTTGTTAAAAGGCAGCTTAACCATAAGCGGAACATCGGTTTTTTTAAGTATAAAGTAAGCTGAAAGCAAAGCCATTAACAATTGAGCAACAACACTTGCATATGCAGCACCTTTAATATGCATTGGCGCAATAAACCCTTCAACACCATACACTAAAACAATATCTAAAACAATATTTGTTAAAGCACCAACAACAGCAATTATCATAGGATGAAACGTGTTTTGTAGACCTCTAAATGTTCCAAAAACTGCAATGGTAAATAAGGTAAACGGAAACCCAAATACTCTAATTTTGTAATATTCACTACAGTATTCTAGAATTAAACCAGAGGCATTATAGAGTTTGAAAATAGAATTTGTAAACGGATAAGTGCCTACGATAATCAACAAGCTTAATGATGTTATGATTAAAATAGCTTGTGCAGGCAAATTTTTAACTTCATTTATTTTATTTGCACCAAGGTATTGCGAAATAATTGACGAAATAGCACTTCGCGTTTGTCCAAAAATCCAGATAAGCATAGATAAAAACGTGCCAACAATACCAACAGCAGCGATTGACTCTGCTGTATTTATTGGAATATTACCAATAATTGCAGCATCAGTAAGCGATAATATAGGTTCTGAAATACCAGAAATTAAAGCAGGTATTGCTAATCGGTTAATATGTTTTGAGCTTATGTCTATATTCAAAATACCAATTCGTAACAGTAAAAAGGATATTCACTTTGTTTAGGAAAATAAATGTCACCTAAACGTTTGTAGCCTCTTTGTTCGTAAAATTTTTGATTTCTTTTATTTTGAGAAAATGTATCAAGTCTAACTGATTCGTAATCGTTTGTTTTTGCAAATGTTTCAGCAAAGTCCATAAACTGTTGTGCGTATCCTTTTCCTTGATGGTTAGGGTGAACAGCTAACCTATGAATGTAAATGTTTTTTTCATTTTTAGTGAGCCATTCAATAGGTATATATTCTTCATCCATTAAAGTAGAAATTACTACACATCCTATAATAGTGTTGCCAATTTCCATTACATAAAGTTCTGATTGTGCTACATCGTTTAAAAAGGCATTTTCACTTGGATAATGTTCATTCCATTGATGAATGTTGTTAGCTATCATGTGTTTAGCACAAGCGTTAGTGAGCTGTAGTATAGAACCAATATCGTTAAGCGTAGCTTTGCGAATCATTAATAATGTTTATTTTTGCGAGTAAATTTACTTTTAATTTATAGAATATGAAGAATATTTTAGTTCCTGTTGGTTCGTCAAAAAATGCAGTAAGTCATTTACAGTATGCAGTTGATTTTGCTAAAGCGTTTGGTGCAAAGTTGTATGTAGTACAAGTTTATAACGTGTATACCAAGGCAGGAACTATGATAAAAGTAGATGATATTTTGGAGCGTGAGAGTTTGGAGTTTTTAAAATCTCATGTAGATAAAGTAGATAAAAAGGGTGTTGAGGTAGTGATTAAAACCTTTAAAGGAAAACTTGTTGATACACTTGAATTGGTTTGTAAATCATTAGATATTGATTTAATAATGATTGAACCAAGAACAAATTCGGTTAAAGAAGAAGTGTATTTGGGTAAAACGTCTGGAAAGATTATTAAACAAACCAATATACCAGCATTAATAGTACCTGAAGGGTATAAGTTTAAACCCATTATATATATATTAATGGCATTAAAATCTGCTGTTATTAAAAATCATAATGCACTAATACCACTAAAGTCTATTAAAGACCATTTCAAGTCAATTGTAAATCTTTTATTGGTGAAAACACCTTTTTATAATGAAGGTGACTTTGACGTAGATGAAGAACTTTCAACATTAATAACCAACACCACAAAAAGTGAAAATGCTACTACATTTCAAGGCGTATTGGAGCATTACAAAGACAATGACCCTGACTTACTTTGTGTGGTAAGACGTAAAAGAGGGTTCTTCACTAAACTTTGGGAGAAAAACACAATACTTAAAAGAGATTTTCATAGCTCTAAGCTACCTGTTTTAGTACTTAGCGGATTAAAATAATTTTAGCATTAGCTTATTGTTAGAATTTTGAATTGATAGTAAAAGGTCAATTACTTTTACGCCACAGTTTGTCTAAGATATTGACAACTTTATACTGTTAATGGTACTTTTGTGACTTATAATCGAGTTTTTTGATACTCGATAAGGCTTTTTTGTAAGTTTCGACTGATTAATAGCACCCCAAATGAAATTTATACTACTATTCTGCCTGCTCAGTATAGGATTGTATGCGCAAGAAAATGCATATAACTTAGAAGAGTCTTCAAACAAACTTTACAATTTTGCTGAGTTTACTGCAACTGACAAACCTGAATTATTAATTGAAGAGGTTTTAAACAGCAATTTAGAATTTACTCCACTTACTTCTGACAATCATAGTATTGGTTTTACTTCACAGAGTTTCTGGACCAGATTTAAACTTTTTAATCCAGATAGCGAATCAAAAACTTACTATCTGCAAACAGCAAGACCAATAACTGATATTGCTGATTTATATCAAATATCAAAAAATGGCATTGAAAAGTTTAGTAGTGGAGACCAAATTCCTTTTAATGAAAGGCAGGTTGAACATAGAGAAACCATTTTCAAAATAACATTACCAGCTAATACAACCCAGCAATTTTATTTGCACTTAGCAAGTGATGGCGAAACCATAAACATACCATTAGACATTTATAGTGAGTTTGATTTTTGGGTAATGAACTATAAACAACAATTATTTTTAGGGTTGTTTTATGGGTTGTTATTTCTTGCAGGCGTAATTTATCTTTTCTTTTACACCAGTTTAAAAGAAAAAACATTTTTGTATTATGGGCTTTATGTGTTTTCAATTGCTTTAATGCAAGGTGCATTAGATGGTTTAATTTTTCAATACGTATTTCCAAAAGGAGGTTTTATAAACAGTAGAGCAGTAATGATAGCTGCATTGGCATCAAACTTCTTTTTACTTAAATATTGTGAGTACTTTTTAAAGGTAAAACAGCGAACACCAAAAATATACAGTGTTTTTAAAGGCATTTATATTTTTATTGCTGCACTATTTGTTATGGTGTTCCTTAGTGAAAAAACACTTGAACTTACCTACCCAATAGCAAACTTAAATGGGCTTATAAGTTTAGTTTTTATACTTGCTACATTATTTATAATACGTTACAAAAAGATAAAAATAGATCCTTATTTTTCTATTGGAATTTTCTTTTTAGTAATAGGTTTGTTAGGCTTTGTAATGAATAATTTAAGCCTATTACCAAACAATTTTTACACACTCAATAGTGCCAAATTTGGTTCAGGTTTTGAGGTGATTTTCTTATCGCTTTCCATGACTAATCTCATCAAAAGGTTACGTATGGAAAAGGAGAAATCTCAGGTTTTAGCTTTAAAGAAATCGGAAGAGATTAGTAAACTAAAAACGTATTTTATGTCTAACATGAGTCATGAATTACGAACACCCATAAATGCTATTATGGGTATTGCTGAGAATCAATTAGAAACTAATAAAAGCAATACAAGCAGAAAGAATTTTGAAATCATTAAAAATGCGTCACTTAGTTTGTTGAGTAACGTAAATGATATTCTAGATTTTGAAAAGATTGAAAAGAAGGAACTCAAGTTAAGAAGTGAAGAGTTTAACCCTTCTGTAGTACTTAATCAGATAAGCTCAAATTGGAAGTTAGAAGCCGAAAAGAAAGGGTTGACTTATGCTTTTGAAATGGATTACAACATTCCTACGAGAGTAAAAGGAGATAAAGAGCGTTTTGTTCAAATAATAAACAACATCCTTAACAACGCCATTAAATTTACAATAAAAGGAGGCGTTCATTTAAAACTTAGCTGTACTCAACAGCCAAATGATTTGTCGCGTTTTTCTTTTGTGGTTTCTGATACAGGTGTTGGAATGTCTGATGATATGAAAGAGAATATGTTTGATAGTTTTAACCAAATGAAGCATGATAACAAAAGGCAATTTGGAGGAATTGGCTTAGGAATGACCATCGCAAAGTACTTAGTTGAACTTTTTAACGGTACAATTAGTATAGAAAGTAGTGAAGGAAAAGGGACTAAGGTTTTTGTTGAGCTTCCTTTAGAAGTTATTAGTAAACCTAAAGAAGAATCATTTTTAAATGTTAACCAAAAAGACCCTTTAAAAGTCTTGGTGGTTGAAGACAATGTGATGAACCAAATGATTATGCGCAAGCTTTTAGGAAGTTCAGAGCATATTAATTTTGCTGTGGCGCAAAATGGTCAGGAGGCTTTAGAAATTCTAAAAAAAGATGTTTACGATGTTGTTTTAATGGATTTACAAATGCCAGTAATGGATGGTTATGAGGCTACAAAAATCATTAGAAGTGGAACATTAGGACAAGTTATTGGCGAAATTCCTATTATAGCAGTAACTGCTGATGCAATGCAAGAAACCAGACAACGAGTGCTTGATATTGGTATGAATGACTATATGACCAAACCAGTAAATAAAGACTTATTAATGGAAAAAATAAATTACTGCTGTAAACCTAAACTACAAATAGCATAAGTGGGCTTTAAACTTCTTTTTCTATAAAATCGATATTTGGATTACAAATTTCTAAAATAAGATTTTTTAACTCTACCGTATAGTTCTCTAAGGTTTCTTGAGAAATTAATGTGTTTTTGTTTTCAGTGAATTTTAAAAACCCACTGCCTAAGTTTTTAAACGAAATTATTCCTGCTTCAACAGGTGCTGTAAACGGCTTTTTAGAGTTTAACATATAAGCATAAGCCAGTATTTGAAATGGTTTACTGTATTTATCATAGTCGGTAGTTAGATCTTCCCATTGAGAAATTTTAACTTTAGAAGCCTCTACTTTTCCAGATTTATAATCAATAATACGAGTAGTACCATTAAACTCATCAATTCGGTCCACTTTTCCTGTTAAATAAACAGGAAAGTCTAGTTCAGGAATATCAATTTTCACTTTATTATCTTCTTCAACCGAAATAATTTTTATAGTATTTCCTTGCTGAAGCGCATCTATTTCTAAATCTAAAAAATTAGAAACATACCGCTTTGCTATTTCAAAAATGATAAGGTTTTTACCTTTTGTGGTATCCCCTTTTTTATATTCATTTTTAAAGTGCTTTAAAACAGTATCATGTATTTTAGGCTTCATTGCTTCAACGTCTTTAGAAGTAAGCTCTTTGCCAATGTAAGGCGTATAAAAGTCCTCTAAAGTGTTGTGGATTGTAGTTCCTAACGTATTAGCTGCAACAGTTTCTTCAACATCATCAAACTCTTTAATTCCGAGAATTTTTTGCTTATAAAAGTCAATTGGGTTTCTAATGTAATTTGTTAATGAAGAAGGCGAGAACCCTTTTTCTGCAATTTCTTTTATGCGAGATAGTACTGCATCAGTCTTTTTAATTTGAGTGAGACTTTGTTGAATAGCAGGTACTTTAGGCGACACTATGTAATGGTTAATATTGTGTGTGTCATCAATTTCTAATTGAGTGATAAATCTACTTTTTTCATTGCCTTGTAACACATCTGGTTCGGTATTGTAAACCAAAAAAACAGTGTTAGCTCGTTGTAATAGCCTATAAAAATGATATGTGTAAACTGCATCTTTTTCCTTATAGGTTGGCAGGTTGTTTTCTATTTTAACATCAAAAGGAATAAAAGAATTATTACTTTTTCCAGCAGGTAGCACACCTTCATTAATCGAAGCAATAATAACTGTCTCAAAATCGAGAACTCGAGATTCTAGCATTCCCATAATTTGAAGACCTTGCAGAGGTTCTCCCTTAAAATCTAATGTTTCGTTTTTAATAAGTTCTCTATATAAACCATGTAAAGTATTTATAGATTCAATATGCTCATGTTTTGTCAACATTAGTCTTAATGTATTGAATATTTCATTAAACCTATATAAGTACTCTAATGAGAGTAATTGTTTTGATTTATCCTTGTCTAAAAACGCTTTAATAGACATGATAAGTTTGCTACAATTTGATAAGCCACTTCTTGGATTATTGTTCCAATTATTGAAAAGGAGTTCTAATAACTCTGTTTTAGATGGAGCTAATTCAGTAATTCCTTCAGCAGTAATATTAGCAATATTATTGTTTTGAATATGGTCAATTATTGTATCTGCATGGTCAATATCATTATAAACAAGAAGCGGTTTTATAAATTGATGGGACAGTATTGTTATTACATCTTTGTAATACAGAGTTTTTGAAGTTGATTTTTGAATTGCAAATAGTTTTTCAAACAAAGACGCCAATGGAATTGCATTTAAAGGCAAACCCATAGTAATATTAATGGGACCAATATCTTCAGGCATTGAATTTAATAAAGGCATTAATAGGCTTTCATTGCCTAAAACAACAGCTGTGTTTTTTAATGAGCTCTTCTTGTGTTTTAAACGCTGTAGCAACTCACCTATATATTTTACTTGACCAATATTTTTTGGAGTACCAATAATATCTATAGTCTTTGGTTTGGAATAATTGTTCGATAACCAATTGATAGGATTTTTTCTAAAATAAGGCCAATTCGCTTTATGTTGTCTTATAAACATACCAGCATCATGAATTGAATCTTTAAAAAATCGTTGGTCTAAATCCCAATAGATAATAGCTATATCTTGTTGTAAAAGTTCTTGTATTATGGTTTCTTCGGCTTTGTTAAGTGCGTTAAAACCAACAAACACAAATGTCTTTTCTTGGTTTGCAGCTGTAAACTGCTCAAGGTTATTTACTGCTTCTCTATACACCAAGCCTTGGTATCCTTTTCGCTTTGAAATGAGTTGGTCGTTTAATAACTCATAATATTGTTTTAAACGTTTCCAAAAGGCTAGATAGTTTTTAATATAATCGGTTTGATTTTCATCAACTGACCAATGATGATGCTCTATTTCTTTAATAGCAGTTAAGTAATCAAAAATATTTTGAGGCGCTACAAGATAACGGTCTATTTCATTAAAATCCTGAAGCAGTATTTGAGCCCATTTATAAAATTGGTCAAAGGGCTCCACATTTTCTTTTGGAGTTACCTTAAGATATACATCATAAAACTCAAAAATCAACTCGGTATTATTGATGTATTGTAAGTTAGATAGTGTTTCTACAAATGTTTCAGTAGAAAGAATTTCAGGTGCAAAAAAAGTGCTTTTAAATACTTTAGATAATTCGTGTTTTAAGAAAACACCAGCTCTTTTACTAGGAAGTACAAAGGTTAATTCTGAAACGTTGAGGCTTTTTTCATGTATGTCAATAATAACCTCTTCTATAAAACTTGTCATATCATAAAAATAAAAAACGCTCCGAATTTCGGAGCGTTTTTTAAACTTATTTTATAGTGTTTTAAAACTTAATTATTTTTTAAGTTTTACTTCTACACGTCTGTTGTTTTTTCTTCCAGAAGCAGTAGAGTTAGAATCTATTGGGTTAGCTTCACCAAAACCAGCAGCAGTTAATCTGTCAGCGTTGATACCGTTAGCGATTAAGTAATCTCTTACAGCGTTAGCTCTTCTTTCAGATAATAATTGGTTAGATGATTTAGATCCAACGCTATCAGTGTGTCCTTCAATAGAGAAGTTAGCTTGTGGATATTCTTTAAAGATAGCAGTCATAGCTTGTAATACAGGATCAGTTTCTTTTTTGAAAGAAGATTTTCCAGTATCAAATAAGATAGTTCTAGCGTAGTTGTTTAAAGTTTCCATTACTTCAGCAGTAGGAAGAACTTCTGGGCAACCATTGTTAGCAACAGTACCAGCTTCGTTAGGACATTTATCGTCTTTGTCTAATACACCGTCACCATCAGTATCTGGCCATGGGCAACCGTTGTTAGCAGCAGGACCAGCTTCGTTAGGACATTTGTCATCTTTATCAGCAACACCGTCACCATCAGCATCTGGACATCCAGCTAAAGCTTTTAAACCAGCAACTGTAGGACAGTTATCATCTTTATCAGCAACACCGTCACCATCAGTATCAGGGCAACCGTTAAACTCAGCTAAACCAGCTTCGTTAGGACAATCGTCTTTAGAATCTTCAATACCATCGTTGTCAGAATCTGGACAACCGTTGAATGCTTCTAAACCAGGAACGTCTGGACAAGCATCATCTTTGTCATATATACCATCTCCATCAGTATCTTTTCCACCAAATTTGATAGCAAGACCAACTGAATGTTGGAAGTGAGTAGCTAAATAATCTTCAAATGCATGTTTGTAAGATGTTTGTACAGTTAAACCAACGTTTTCACTAAACCAAAGGTTAAAACCTGCAGTACCATTTAATGTACCAGCTCCGATTTCGTTGATCCAAGTGTAACCACCACCTAATCCTAAGTAAGGGTCAATTAATTTAGAGTTGATTAATTTTGCAAAGCTATATTTTACTGTACCATCTAAAGCGTAGTAAGATAAATCGTCAACTGTAGAATCACCAAAGCTATCAATTTCATTGATAGAACCAGCAGCAGTTAATGTAAACCCATCACTTAAATATCTAGAAACAGATACTGTAGATAATGATGGCAAAAAGTTGTAGTGATCACTAAGGTTGAAAAACTCGTCAAAGTATTCACCTAACGGAGCATCTTCTCCAGTAGGATAAAAGTCAACTGCATTTACACCAATTCCAACAGCCCAAGGATTGTTTTCATCTTGTGCATTAGCATTGAAGCTTAATAAAAGCAACATAGCGAAAAATAATCTGCTAAGATTTTTCATATTCTAATAATTTTAATTTTAAGTGTTAATTGTAAGCAAAAGTAAGTTGTTAAATTTTATTAACAAAGACAAATATATAAAAATATTGATTATTTGCCCTAAAATAGAGGTGTTTGGAACAAATTTAAATTATTTCTAAAGATTTTCCAACCTTAATAAAAGCAGCAATAGCCTTATCTAAGT
Source organism: Meridianimaribacter flavus (assembly GCF_004366715.1). Taxonomy (GTDB): domain Bacteria; phylum Bacteroidota; class Bacteroidia; order Flavobacteriales; family Flavobacteriaceae; genus Gaetbulibacter_B; species Gaetbulibacter_B jejuensis. The sequence goes on along the minus strand of NZ_SOQZ01000001.1, from coordinate 71,287 downwards.
GCTCTTTTGTGTGTGCTGCCGAGAGTTGTACTCTAATTCTTGCTTTTTCTTTAGGAACTACAGGGAAAAAGAATCCAATCACGTATATTCCTTCGTTTAAGAGCATTTTTGCCATTTTTTGAGACAATTTAGCATCATATAGCATCACAGGAACAATAGCTGAGTCTCCGTCAATGATGTCAAAACCAGCGTCTTTTAACCCTTTTTTAAAATAAGCAGTATTGCTTTCTAAAGTATCTCTTAATGAGGTGTCTTTGGCAAGCATATCAAAAACCTTAATAGAAGCTCCTACAATTGCAGGTGCCAATGAGTTTGAAAACAGATATGGTCTTGAGCGTTGACGCAGTATTTCAATAATTTCTTTTTTACCAGTTGTATAACCTCCCATTGCTCCTCCAAGAGCTTTACCTAATGTTCCGGTTATAATATCTATTCGTCCTAAAACGCCTTTGTCTTCAAGTGTTCCTCTACCTGTTTCACCAATAAAACCAGCAGCATGACATTCATCAATCATAACCAACGCATCATACTTATCAGCCAAGTCGCAAATTTCATCTAAAGGCGCAACTAAACCATCCATTGAAAATACTCCATCTGTGACAATAATTTTAAAACGCGCTCCATTTTCATTAGCTGCAATTAATTGCTTTTCAAGATCTTCCATGTTGTTATTTTCATAACGGTATCTTGCTGCTTTACATAAACGAACACCATCAATTATTGAGGCGTGGTTAAGCGAGTCAGAGATAATAGCATCTTCTTTTCCTAATAATGGTTCAAAAACACCACCATTAGCATCAAAAGCTGCGGCATAGAGTATAGTGTCTTCAGTACCATAAAACTCAGCTATTTTTTCTTCAAGTTCTTTATGAATATCTTGTGTTCCGCAAATAAAACGAACAGAAGACATTCCAAATCCATGTGTATCCATTGCGTCTTTAGCTGCTTGTACAACTTCAGGATGTGAGGATAAACCTAAGTAATTATTAGCGCAAAAATTTAAAACATTTTCTCCTGTAGTTAAAGTAATTTCGGCACCTTGAGGCGAAGTAATTATACGTTCTTCTTTGTAAAGACCAGCTTCTTTTATGTCTTTTATTTCGTTTTGTAAGTGTTGTTGTATCTTTCCGTACATATCGTCTTTGGTTTTTTTACAAAGTTAAAATTCTTTTACCTGAATATCATCATTTATGTACACAAGAATTTTTTTGGTCACGTTGTAATTCATGTCTTGTAAAACTGAGGTGTAGAGTTCTAATTGTTGCTTATGAGAGCTTTTTTCAGCTCCAGTTTTGTAGTCTATAATTATTGCTTTATTGGTGTTTATTACTAAACGGTCTGGTCGTAAAATTTGACCGTCTTTAGTAATGATATCTCTTTCATTGTAAATCAAATTATCGCTTTCAAAGTAAGGTTTCAAGAGTTGGTGATCAACAATTTTTAAAACCATTGGTTTTAGTTCGTCGTATTGTTGACTATTGATAGTTCCTGATTCGATGTACTGATTGAACACAAAATCAATATCTTCTTTGGTTTTAATTTCAGCCATGATATTATGAACCAAATTCCCTTTTTCAATAGATTTCTCTTGATCAGTATCCCATAAATAAGCCGAATTGGTAATGATATTTAAATTGTGTTGCGCTCTTGAAGTAGAAATAAATAGCTCTTGTTGAACAGTTGGTTCTGCTTCATGCGACTGCAATGTTCTTTTTGGGTTTCCAAAAGTATATTCGGTTTCAGTGTCATTCCACAGTGCTTTAGATTTTAAGAAATTGATAAAAAGCCCTGAATAGTATTTTAGCTTCTCTTCGTTTTTAGCGTCTGTGTCATATTCTGAAATGACATATAATTGTTCAACAGCTCTGGTCATAACAACATACAGTAAGTTAATGGCATCGAGCTCTAATTCAGATTGATAGTTTGTATAAATTTCGTTACCAGTGTTATCTAGTTCCTCAAGGTCTTTATTTAGGTTGATGTACATGTGTGAGAAACCATTAAACGCTTCAGTATTTACAGGAAACCAAACTTTTGGAGACATGTCAAAATAAATATTCTGATTAGCATAAGGGAAAATCACCACAGGAAATTCTAATCCTTTAGATTTATGAATAGTCATTATTTGTACTGCATTATCGTTTTGTGATGATACAATACTTAGCTTATCTTTTTTGCGTTCCCAAAACTCTAAAAAACTAGAAATACTAGAACCGTGTTTTTGTGAAAAATCGAGAATTTCATCTAAATAAAACTGAATATAAGCATTTGAGGTTGTATTTAATTTAAAGGCTCTTATAATATGTTCTACGGCTTCATAAATTGGCAAGCTAGAAAATGTCCCAAAGTGAAAATTGAAACCATACTCTTTCAATGCAGTAAATAGTTTGCTTGATGGTAAATGCACCAAACTACTAACAAAATCATGTTTTTGTTCAAGTTTTAAGCTGTGTTCAGCAATGAAGAGTAAAATATCACATTTTACTTCATTATTTTGAGGCTGTATGCTTAGTTGTAAAATGGACGTTATAAAGTTAACCTCAGGAGCATTTTTGAGCATAAGCGATTCTGAAGACACTACATTTATTCCATTTTGACTTAAATATTCGGCAATTGCGATTCCTTCTTTACTTTTTCGGGTAATAACACAAATATCACCTAGCTTAAAGCCATTGTCCAAAGCCTTGTAAATTGAGAACAGTGTTTTTTCGCAATGTAATTCATCCTTATCTTGATCTTTGGTATTTAAAAATGAGAGTTCTACATAACCGTTTTCTTGAATAAAAACGTCTTGTGAACTCGCTTGATAAATAGCTTGATGTTCAGGACTTGATAGCGCAAAACTACTAATGTGCTTAAAGAAATCATTATTAAAATCTACAACAGTTTTAGTACTTCTAAAATTATAATCTAAATGCTTGGTGGCAATCTCAATATGAAACGGATTGACCTTTTCGGTATACATATCAATAAACTGTTCTGCTTTTCCACCTCTCCATCTGTAAATGGCTTGTTTAGCATCGCCAACTAGCATTATGGAACCTGTTTCGCCTTTTAAATTCTCACCTGAAAGCACATTGTCTGCTAAAGGAATCAGGTTTTGCCATTGCAAAACCGAAGTGTCTTGAAACTCATCAATAAAATAATGTTTAAACTTTTCACCCAAACGTTCATATATAAAAGGAGCTGGTTGATGTTTTATCTCTTTATGAATAATAGAATTAAATTCTGAAATCAGTAAGAGGTTGTCTTCTTCTTTCAGTTCATTTAAAGTATTGTTTATAGCGTTTAAAACCGAAAGAGGCGTAATGTTTTTTATGCAATTGTTTAAAAATTTATATTCAGAAACCGCTTGTTTTGTATCGTTAAAAGCTAAAATAAGTTGAGGCTGTATAGCATTAATAGTGTCAGCAACTTCATTTGAAACACGTTTAGGGTATAAGGTGTTGCCTTCAAGAAGGTCGTTTTGCCAACCTAAATTAAACGATACATTTACATCAGAACTACTAAGTTTTTGAAAATACTTAGGTAAATAGCCTCTGGAAAAATCGTTGTGTTCTAAACCTACTTCATTTATTAGCGTTAAAACTTTATTTGATGTTTCTACTAGGCTTGACTCTTTGGCTTTGAGGGTTTTAATAAGTACAGACTTTAAATCTGAAAAATCCTTTAATTGTTTGCTTTCAAGTTGCTCAATAAATTCAATATCATTTTCATTAACCAGTAGTTTAGCAATAGTATTAAAATCATAAGAGATGTCCCAGCTTCTATCGTCATCGGCTTTTTCAATAGCAAAGTCAACCAGCACTTTAGTTAGTTGCTCATCTTCTCCTGCTTTATCAATAAGCTTATCTACAGCTTTGGCAAGTAAATAAGGCGTATCTAGTTCAACTTCAAAATTTACAGGAAGTTTTAAGTCGTGTGCAAATGTTCTAATAAGCCTATGGTTAAACTTGTCAATAGTTGAAATATCAAAAGACGCATAGTTATGAATAATAGTTTGCAGTATTACTTTTGATTTTTCATGAAGCTCATTTGGCGAAATATCAAGCTCTTCAACCAAAAGGGAGAACATACTATTAGGGTGTTCTATAATTGAAGTCTCAGAAAACGCTTTAAGCATATTTATAATACGCTCTTTCATTTCATTTACTGCCTTATTAGTAAAGGTTAGAGCTAACACAGTTCTAAAAGCAAGTAAGCTGTTGGAGTTCAGTAAAATTTTCAAATACTCTTTAACCAGTGTAAACGTTTTTCCGCTACCTGCAGATGCATTATAAATGGTAAAAGCCCTGTTTTTTAGCATGTAGAAATTTTTGATACAATATAAAAACAATCAATAGATTGATAACAATATATTATTTTAAATCATCTGTTTTTTTGCGTATTATGTGTAAATTTGAAGAAATAAACAATAACAACATAAAAATCAAATATTATGGCTTTTGAATTACCAAAATTAAAATATGCTTACGATGCTTTAGAACCAAATATTGATGCACGTACAATGGAAATACACCATTCAAAGCACCATCAAGGATATACAAACAACCTAAATAATGCAATTGCAGGAACAGACTTAGAAGGAAAAACAATTGAAAATATCTTAGACAATTTAGATATGGACAATAAGGCTGTAAGAAATAATGGAGGAGGTTTTTACAACCACTCATTATTTTGGGATGTTATGAATCCTGAAGGAAAAGGATATTTATCAGGAGAATTAAAAGATGCTATTGAAGCAGAATTTGGTTCGGTAGATGCTTTTAAAGATGCATTTAGTAAAGCAGCAGCAACTCAGTTTGGTTCAGGTTGGGCTTGGTTGTGTGTACATAAAGGCGGAAAAGTTGAAGTATGCTCTACGCCAAACCAAGATAACCCATTAATGCCTGGAGTAGGCTGTGGAGGAACACCAATTTTAGGATTGGATGTTTGGGAGCACGCATACTATTTAAATTACCAAAATAGAAGACCAGATTATATTAATGCATTTTTTAATGTAATTAACTGGAATGAAGTAGAAAGACGTTACGCAGAAGCAAAATAGTTTTTCTAAAAATAAATTAATGAAGAACCAAGCTGAATAGGCTTGGTTTTTTTTATTTCTATAAATGAAAAAAGGTGAACGAGTGTCCACCTTTTTTGCCCCAAATCTACCATAAACTTAACCTACTTATGTTATGGTGACAGCAAATATATAGCGACATGTTTCAAACTGTTAAATTTATTAGATAAACGACACATAAATTAGCTTAAAAGATTTTTTGTTAGTTAAAAGTGTTGATATATCTAAGGGTTTTGAAGATTTTGAGTTTTATTGGGTGAAAAAGTTTTTGAGAGAAGACCTACTTTGAAAAAATAAAAAAGGTGAACGAGTGTCCACCTTTTTTGCCCCAAATCTACCATAAACTTAACCTACTTATGTTATGGTGATGACTAATATAGAGCTACTTACAATAAAGTGTTAATAAAATAGATAAACGACACAAAAATTAGTTTAAGGAATTTTTTGAGCTTAAAATGAGATATAATGAAAATGTGAAAGGAAATTTTAAACGAATTGCATAAAAAAAGGTGAACAAGAGTTCACCTTTTTTTGCCCCAAATCTACCATGAACTTAACCTACTTATGTTATGGTCTTACTAAAGTATGCGTAATTTGTTAACAAAGTACAAATATTAGATGAAATGCATTTTTTTTAGATAAACAACGCATTTTTTCGGATAAAGTGTATTTTTTCTCGGTTTTTTTACTTAATAAGCACGCTCTTTATTTCCTTCGTAAAAATTAATGAAAGCCCTGTTAACCACTCTGTTACCTCCAGCAGTTGGGTAATTGCCTGTAAAGTACCAATCGCCCAAATTTTTAGGACAAGCTTTGTGTAAATTTTCTACCGATTGAAAAATGGTTTCCACTTTAGCACTTACTGTGTCGTCAGAGATTAATTCTGAAATCTTATCAGAAATTTCTTCGTCAGTAAATACATCATATAAATCTTTTACAAAATTGTGTACATCTTTGTCTTCAAGATCGACCTGAGCTTTACATTTATTATAAACTTCTTCAACTAAGTGATACTTGTTATTTTCTTTTAATAATTCTAACATAGCTCTAAAAGCAATTAAGTCTTCTAGTCTTGCCATGTCAATACCATAACAGTCGGGATAGCGTATTTGAGGAGCAGAAGAAACCACAACAATTTTTTTAGGGTTTAATCTGTCCATCATTTTAATAATACTCTTTTTAAGGGTTGTACCTCTTACAATACTATCATCAATGATTACAAGATTATCATTTGGTTTTATAACACCATACGTTACATCATAAACGTGCGCAACTAAATCGTCTCTACTACTGTCTTCAGTAATAAATGTTCTTAGTTTTACATCTTTAATAGCAACCTTTTCTATTCTAGGTCTTTCCGATAGTATTTCAGTAACACGTTCAGCCGAAAGCATACCGTTGCCATCTAAAATAGCTTGGGTTTTCTTTTCGTTAAGGTGTTTTTCTACAGTTTCAATCATTCCAAAAAACGACGTTTCAGCAGTATTTGGAATGTATGAAAATACAGTGTTTTGTGTGTCGTTATTAATGGATTTGAGAACTTTAGGCATTAACAGTTTACCTAGCTCTTTTCTTTCTTGATAAATTTCGGCATCACTTCCTCTAGAAAAATAAATACGTTCAAACGAACACGCTTTTCTTTCAAGTGGCTCTATGATTTGTTTTATTGAAACTTCTCCAGATTTTTTGGTAATAATAGCGTGTCCTGGTTCTAGTTCTTTTACTTCTTCAAACGGAACATTAAAAACAGTTTGAATTACAGGACGCTCAGAAGCTACTACTACAACTTCATCATCTTTATAATAATATGCAGGTCTTATACCAGCAGGATCTCTTAAAACAAATGCATCTCCATGACCAAGTAAACCAGCCATAGCATAACCACCATCCCAGTTTTTGGATGACTTTTTTAGGATCTTTGCAATATTAAGACGCTCGGCTATTAATGGAGAACACTCATGTTTACTGTAACCTTCTTGCTTTAGTTTTTTGTAAACTTTAGAAACAGCATCATCCAAAAAATGACCGATTTTTTCCATAATGGTAATTGTGTCGGCTTTTTCTTTTGGGTGTTGTCCTAATCTTACAAGACCATCAAATAACTGATTAACATTGGTCATGTTAAAGTTTCCTGCAACAATAAGATTTCTGTGCATCCAGTTATTTTGTCTTAAAAACGGATGAACACTCTCTACACTGTTTTTACCAAATGTTCCATAACGAACATGACCTAAAAGCACCTCTCCTATGTAAGGAATGTTCTTTTTTTGTGCTTCTACATCATCAGCATATTCAGGATGTTCACTTAATTCTTTATTGATACGATCGTTAATTTGCCCAAAAATATCTTGAATGGGTTGTTGAGCAATAGAGCGCACTCTACTTATATAACGTTCTCCTGGAGTTGTATCTAATTTAATGCTGGCAAAACCTGCACCATCTTGTCCACGATTGTGCTGTTTCTCCATCATGAGATACATTTTGTTTACGCCATAAAAAGCACTCCCATATTTTTCTTTATAAAATTCTAATGGTTTTAAAAGCCTTATTTGTGCGATTCCGCATTCGTGTTTTAAAGCATCACTCATTGTGTTGTGTTGTTGTGAGTTACAAAAATAAAACGCGCTCAGTTTTGAGCGCGTTGGTTTATGTTAGTTCAATATCAAATTGTGTTAAGTCTTTAAACTGCTGCAAGCGTTGATGAACTTCTTTTTTAGGGAGGTTTTTCATGCGCTCTGTACCAAATTTTTCTACACAAAATGAGGCCAGTGTAGAGCCATAAATAACAGCGTTTTTCATGTTTTCAAAAGAGACATCTCCTGTTTTTGCTAAATAACCTGCAAATCCGCCAGCAAAAGTATCACCTGCTCCAGTTGGGTCAAACACCTCTTCAAGAGGTAAAGCAGGAGCATAAAACACACTATCGTCATGAAACAACAATGCACCATGCTCTCCTTTTTTAATAACTACATATTTTGGTCCCATTTCATGAATTTTTCTTGCAGCTACTACAAGAGAATATTCTCCTGTTAATTGTCTAGCTTCTTCATCGTTAATGGTAATAACATCAACACGCTTTATAACATTGTGTAAATCTTCAAGCGCTGAGTCCATCCAAAAATTCATAGTGTCTAAAATAGCCAGTTTTGGCTTTTTAGTCATTTGATCCAAAACACTAGATTGTACTATTGGGTGTAAGTTACCAAGCATTACAATTTCAGCGTCTTTATAATCTTGTGGTACAACAGGATTGAAATCAGCTAATACATTAAGCTCAGTTGCTAAGGTATCTCTAGAGTTCATGTCGTTATGGTAGCGACCACTCCAAAAGAACGTTTTACCGTCTTTTATGATTTCTATTCCTGAAATATCAATATTTTTTTCAGATAATAAATCTAAATATTCTTGAGGAAAATCTCCTCCAACAACCGATACAATTGCAGAATCTACATTAAACTGTGAAGCAGACAAACCTATAAAAGTTGCTGCTCCTCCCAATATCTTATCGGTTTTTCCGAAAGGTGTTTCAATAGCATCAAAAGCTACAGTACCTACGATTACTAATTTGCTCATAAAGAGATTTCAAAATTTTGTGCAAAGATAGGGTTTTAAGCTCTAAATAACGAATATTATTTTCTGCCGAAATCTGCAGGAATTTCTCCCCAAGCTTTGGTTTCCCATTTTACAATTACGGTAGTGTAAGTATTATTTTTTAACCAGTTTACTGCTCTGTCAACAAGTTCAAAGAGTACCTTGTTTTTATCATTGCGCTCTAGTTTGGTATTACAGGTTTTCTTTTTTACCCAACTCATTGCAGTTTTAGAATCGGTATATATTAAGCAATTACTGTTTTTCTTTTTTAGCAGAGCTAAACCATGAACAATGGCTAAAAATTCACCAATATTATTTGTGCCTTCTTCAAAAGGACCTTGAATAAAGAGTTGCTTTTTTGTTTTGGTGTCTACACCTCTATATTCCATTTTTCCAGGGTTTCCGCTGGAAGCTGCATCAACAGAGATTGAGTTGTAATTAGGCTGACCTATTTTTTTTAACTGTGCTTCAGAAAGTTCGCTTTTAAATGTTTTGTTTTTCCCTACGTAGTCAAAATAATTACTTTTTAAAGCCTTTTTAGCGGCTTCAAATGTGGGAAACGATTTGTATTGAGCACCTTGAAAATCTTTTATTTGAGCTTTGCAATCATCCCAAGATTCAAAAACACCTGTGTGATGGCCTTTCCAAACTGTGTAGTATTTTTTCTTTTTTTTGGACATGAACTACTAATTTTCAAAAACAGCAACAGCTCTTACAGGAGAACCTGTTCCTCCTTTAATCTTTAAAGGTAAGGCAATAAAACGAAATCTTTTTCTTCCTATTAACTTATATAAATTAACCATGTTTTCATAGTGCGTAAATCCTAATTCACCACAAATATGATGTACTTCTTTGTTTGAAATTCCTGAAACACCTGGAGACATTGTTTCCACTCCAAAAGCAGCAATTTTTTGATTTCCCAACCATCTGGCTGCTTCTGCACTAATTCCTGGTCCTTTGCTCCAGTTTTCCGTTCCAAATGCTTTTCTATAATGGTCTGTATAAATTAATACAGTATCATTTTTTTTAATGCTTACATCTTGCTTTTTACAAGCGGTTTCCAAATCGCTTATTTCAATTAATTCTCTAAAAGATTTGTGAGAAAGGTCTAAGCAAATTCCTTCTGTATAAAACATTGATAAAGGCATTGTGTCGATAGACTGACCTTTATATTGTTTTGCCATGTGGTTTAAAGCGTCAACATGAGTGCCTGTATGCTCGCCTAATTCTAGTTTATGTACAGCAGGCGTTTTGGTTTTAGAATCAAAATCGCCATCCCAATCTTCGTGGGTGTTATGAACAGACATTTTTACTTGAGGCAAATCTTTATAAACAGGCATACCTTCATAAATGTCTTGGCTTAAATCTATAATTTCAGTCATTGCCTTAGTATTATGACTTTAATAAGTCTTCAACTACTTTTGGAAAATACTCCATTTCAAGCTCATGAATTTTTGCCGCTACAGCTTCAGCAGTATCAGACGATTCTACGCTACATTTAGCCTGAAAAATAATAGCACCTTCATCATAGTTTTCGTTAACATAATGAATGGTAATACCAGTTTCGGTTTCGTTATTTGCTACAACAGCTTCATGAACGTGCATACCGTACATACCTTTTCCTCCATATTTAGGTAATAAAGCAGGATGAATATTAATGACTTTATTAGGGAAATGTTGTAAAATATGCTCAGGAAACTTCCATAAAAAACCAGCTAGTATTATTAAGTCTGGTTGAGCAGCTTTTAGGATGTTTAGGACATCATTGGTTTTTGAGAAAGCAACTCTGTTGAATGATAAAGCGCTAACGTTCAGGTTTTTTGCGCGTTCTAGTACTTTGGCATGAGGATTGTTGGTCAACACCTGAATAACAGACGCATTATCTCTGTTGTGAAAAAACTTAATTAAATTTTCAGCATTGGTTCCACTTCCGGACGCAAAAATTACAATACGTTTCATTTACAGATATAATGTTAGGATTATTCGAAACAAAAAAAAGAATAATTATTAACAATTAGAAGCCAAAATAGAAATACTTAAAAGTAATTTTAGTAAATTACATTCACATTTTTAAAGTAAAGATGTGTATTAAATAAAGTTTTTTTATTTTTGCGCTCTAATTAAAACTTAAAATTTAAAAATTATGTCAGACATTGCATCAAGAGTAAAAGCGATTATCGTAGACAAATTAGGTGTTGATGAGAACGAAGTTGTAACTGAAGCAAGCTTCACAAACGATTTAGGAGCAGATTCATTAGACACTGTAGAATTAATTATGGAATTCGAAAAGGAATTTGATATCCAAATTCCAGATGATCAAGCTGAGAACATTGCAACAGTTGGTCAAGCTATCTCATATATAGAAGAAGCAAAATAATTCACGTTAATTTATGGAATTAAGGCGAGTTGTAGTTACTGGGTTAGGTGCACTTACTCCTATAGGCAATACCAAAGATCAATATTGGGAAGGCTTATTACAAGGAAAAAGTGGTGCAGCACCTATAACATATTTTGATACTGAAAAGTTCAAAACCAAATTCGCTTGCGAATTAAAAAACTTTAACGCTACCGATTTTCTTGACAGAAAAGAAGCTAGAAAGATGGACAGATTTACGCAATATGCAATGGTAGCTTCTGATGAAGCTATTGCAGATGCGAAACTAGATCTTGAGGCTGTTGATAAATTGAAAGTTGGAGTTATTTGGGGAGCAGGTATTGGAGGTTTGGAAACATTCCAGGACGAAGTACTAAACTTTGCGGCTGGAGATGGAACACCAAGATTTAATCCATTTTTCATCCCAAAAATGATTGCAGATATTGCTCCAGGAAACATATCTATTAAACATGGATTTATGGGTCCTAATTACACAACAGTATCTGCCTGTGCATCCTCTGCCAATGCTATGATTGATGCTTTAAACTATATTCGTTTAGGGCACTGTGATGTTATAGTAACAGGTGGTAGTGAAGCAGCAGTAACCATTGCTGGAATGGGTGGTTTTAATGCTATGCATGCATTATCAACAAGAAACGAAAGTCCTGAAACCGCTTCAAGACCTTTTGACGCAACCAGAGATGGTTTTGTATTAGGAGAAGGTGCAGGAGCAATAATTCTTGAAGAGTACGAGCATGCTAAAGCAAGAGGTGCAAAAATATATGCTGAAGTTATTGGAGGCGGATTGTCTTCAGATGCGCATCATATGACAGCTCCTCACCCTGAAGGTATAGGTGTAATGGCTGTAATGAGAAATTGTTTAGATAATGCTGGTATAAACCCTGAAGAAGTTGACCATATCAACACGCATGGTACATCAACACCTCTTGGAGATGTTGCTGAACTTAAAGCGATTTCGGAAGTGTTTGGTGACCACGCAAAACACATCAATATTAACTCTACTAAGTCCATGACTGGACATTTACTTGGAGCTGCAGGAGCTATAGAGTCTATTGCTGCTATTTTAGCAATAGAACATGGTGTAGTGCCTCCAACAATAAACCACGAAGTAGTAGATGAAACTATTGATCCTGAATTAAATTTAACATTAAATAAAGCTCAAAAAAGAGACGTTAAAGTTGCTATGAGTAATACATTTGGATTTGGAGGTCACAATGCTTGTGTATTATTTAAAAAATTAGATTAATTCCTGAATGAATTACATTCGTAACATATTAAATTCCCGTTCTAACGATAACGGGAATTTTTTTTTGCAACTAAAAAATATTCTAGGGTTTAAACCCAAAAACAAGAACTACTACATTACTGCATTTACCCATCGTTCTATGAATATAAAGGACAAAAAAGGAAATGCAATTAACTATGAAAGACTAGAGTTTGTTGGCGATGCCATGTTAAGCTCAGTAATAGCAGCTTATCTTTTTAGCGAAGTTCCTCATGGAGATGAAGGCTATCTTACAAAAATGCGTTCTAAAATTGTAAGTAGAGAACACCTTAACGAATTGGGTAAAGAGCTTAATTTAATTGACTTTGTAGAAAGCAAAATTTCAAAATCCAATTTTGGTAATAACATTCATGGTAATCTTTTTGAAGCCTTAGTTGGAGCCATATTTTTAGACAGAGGTTATAGATACTGCGAAAAATTTATTTTTAAAAGAGTAATTAATCCGCATGTTGATATTGAAACCCTAGAAGGTAAGGTTATTAGCTACAAAAGCTTACTTATTGAGTGGTGCCAAAAAGAAAAAAAGACCTTTGACTACAATGTGTATGAAGATACAGGAAACGATAACCTAAAACACTTTTCGGTTAAATTATCTATAGACGATAAAGTGGTGGCAAAGGCAAGAGCAACTTCAAAAAAGAAAGCCGAAGAAAAGGCTTCAAAACGTGCTTTTTTTGCGTTTCAAAATAAAATTACCAAATTTTTTAACGAATAATTAGACGCTTGTAAAAATTCAAACGTTTTCGTTAACAGGTCTTGATAAGATTAATGTTAACTTCATTTTTTAATTATTATATTATACTATATTTACAGCGTATAGTTGATTAATTATGGCATTGCATAAATTACTTGTTGACGATTTCTATGATGCTTCTTTCACGCTTTTAGCTATTCATTGCAGACTGGAAGATTATAGATTGGCTTATCTTCTTAATAAAAATTTAGAGATAAATTTAGAGCGTAAACCACAAGATTTAGACTACAAGTATTTTTCGGCATCTTACTCTATTTATGAGTGGGAAGACAAAGAACAATACACTACTTGGAACCTTATGTCCAATGTGTGTAAAAAAGAAGAAGACAGCCTGCAAAGTACAGGATCTTTATTTGAAGCTCAAGGCAAAGTCTTAAAAACATATCACCTATTACCAGAATTGAAAAACGTTGACTATCTGTTTAAAATAGATAATGACACCCAATATTTAAACGAGAAAATAATTCTCAATAAAATACAGTCTATACCACAAGTTATTACAGCTTACAGTGTAGATGTAGAACAACTAAAATCTAAAGACCACTTAATTTTTTAATTAATGCCAAAAAGAAAGAAAACCAAAATAGTAGCAACATTAGGACCAGCAACCAGTACAAAAGATGTTTTAAAAGGCATGCTAGAGGAAGGTGTTGATGTGTTTAGAATTAACTTTTCACATGCCGACTACAAAGATGTTGAACAGCGCATAAAAATGATAAGAGAGCTTAACGATGAGTTTGGATACAATGCAGCCATTTTAGGTGATTTGCAAGGACCAAAACTTCGTGTTGGCGTAATGAAAGGCGAAGTCATCGTTAATGAAGGTGACGAAATTATTTTTGCAACCGGAAAGCGTTTTGAAGGCACAAAAGAGCGTGTTTACATGACTTATGACAGTTTTCCACAAGATGCAAAACCAGGAGAACGCATACTTTTAGACGACGGAAAATTAATTTTTGAAGTGGTTTCAACCGATAAAAAATCGGAAGTAAAAGCACGCGTTATTCAAGGTGGACCCTTAAAATCTAAAAAAGGAGTTAACCTTCCTAACACCAATATTTCGCAACCTGCACTTACTGAAAAGGATATTGAAGACGCCATTTTTGCAATAAAAATGCAAGTAGATTGGATTGCGTTATCCTTTGTGCGTCACGCTGAAGATTTAATTCAGCTTGAAGAACTTATCAAAGAACATAGCGAGCATAAAATTCCAATTATCGCTAAGATTGAAAAACCTGAAGCTGTTGAGAATATCGATAAAATTGTTGCCTATTGCGACGGATTAATGGTAGCTCGTGGTGATTTAGGTGTAGAAATTCCTGCCGAGGAAGTTCCGCTTATCCAAAAGCAATTGGTATTACGTGCAAAACGCGCAAGAATTCCTGTAATTATTGCTACGCAAATGATGGAAACCATGATTTCTAGTTTAACACCAACACGTGCTGAGGTTAACGATGTGGCAAACTCGGTTATGGATGGAGCAGATGCAGTAATGCTTTCAGGAGAAACATCGGTTGGGAGTTATCCAGTACAAGTTATTAGGCAAATGGCAAACATTATTAGAAGTGTTGAAGATTCGCCACTTATACAAGTACCACAATCGCCACCACACATTCGTACCAAGCGTTACATTACAAAATCTATTTGCTACCATGCAGCACATATGGCAAACGAAATTGATGCCAAAGCCATTTCTACATTAACCAATAGTGGTTACACAGCGTTTCAAATTTCGGCTTGGAGACCAAGTTCTCACATCTTGGTATTTACATCCAACAAACGTATTTTAACACAATTAAGCTTGCTTTGGGGAGTTAAAGCGTTTTATTACGACAAGTTTGTAAGTACAGATGAAACCATTGAAGACGTTAACGCTATTGCCTGTAAAAAAGGCTATCTAGAAACAGGAGATATGCTGGTAAGTCTAGCTGCAATGCCTATACAAGAAAAAGGTATGGTAAATACACTAAGAGTTACTGAAATTACAAGCTGTAGTTTTTAAACTATTTTTTGGGCGTTACCACAAGGGTCGCGCTTTCCGCAGTCGCTCTCTTTGAGGAGCTCCAACAATGCTGCAATCGCTAACGCAAACAAAAACCACTGATAATTCAGTGGCTTTTTTGTTTTAGTAGCTTGTTATTGATGAGTGGTTGTGTGCTCTGGCACTTGCTAAAGCAATTTTATACGTTGTTAGCTACTGTACTTTTTTAAATAATATTCACATACTTCATAAGTTTCCTCAAAAGCAGAAAAATTAAGATATAAATTCCATTTCTTATTGTACTCTTGATAAGAACCATGTAAAATTAAATCTCTGTCATCTTTAAACCTGCCTTTAAGAAAATCTAAACGCGTGTCTAAATCAATTAGTACATTTTCTCTATCTATTCCAAATTCGCTTCGATATTCTTTTAAAGTTTTATTCTTTCCTAGCATTAATGACAGTCTTGTTTCATCGATAATTATATCTTTTTTCCAAGTTACATCTCTTAATAATCTATTTAATGACATGTACTTATCTTCAGAAAAGTTTTCTCCTAGTTCGTGAGGTATTGAAAGAAAATTAGCTAATTGTCTTACCATTCCTTCAATGGTTGTAATTAGGATTAAATTGCATCCTCTAAATAGCTTTTTATCATAACATTTAACAGCTTCATTAATGCTGTCAGCGAATGAAAGATAAAATTCGTGATGTTTGACGTTTGGAATAATTTTAGTTTTGATTTCTTTTAGTAAATCTGGTAAATGTTTTCCTAAATCATTTAAATCCAATTCTCCTTTAGATATTTGAATTGCTTGTAAAACAGTTACTCTTCTTGACCATAGAATTTCTGTTCTAATCGCAATATGAAAAGAATTCGATAACATGAATGTAAGGTCTGGTTCAAAAGGTCTGTTCGGACTGATACTGAATTGTTTTTCCTTTTTTAAGTTATCACAATAAATCTTGATTTTGTCTTCATCTAACTCCTCCATTAATTGTTTCACATATCTAGATAAGTTTTCGATGCATTTTTCAGTTTTGAGTTCCTGTCGTTTTGTAAGTTTATCTAGACCTGGCGTAATTGCAAATTCCTTCATCAGCATCATGCAATTATCTATTGTTCTTTTAATGCCATTTTCGCGCTCCAGATAGTCATTTTGAATATCAGTTGGACTTTCGAAATCAAAAATTTTAGTTTTTAATTTGTCAATTATTTCTCCAATTGTAAGTGAATGCGATATCATTTGAGTTATTGTAGCTAATAGTAAAAATAAGGACAGTTTTAATTATCCATATCACAATTAAACGAAGTACGACTATTTTTTTGATAAATTCAAATACCTTAAAACTCAAACTGTAGTTGTACACTCACTACTTTTTCGGGTGTTTTTACAGTGGCTTTTTTATTTAGGAACATAGCAACTTGTCATAGACGAGTGCTAGAAAGTGGTTTTCGTTTAACATATTTGTATATGAAAAAAGTTGCGAAAAAATTCTCAAGACCTTTTCCATAATAGCCGAAAGGCAGTAAAATTGCGTTGAAATTCCGACAGGAATTTTGATCACAATAAATTGCAGTAATTGTTAGCTATAGTTTATAGGCTGCAGTTATTATTTAGAATATCATCCAAAGAAGGATTATATAGATTATTTGTAATTACTAATTCTCCATAGATGCCATTATTGAAGAGATTTGTTAGATCACAGAAATCAGACAATAATTCATTTGGTGCATCCCAACCAAACTGTGTTTCACCTCCAATTATAATATCATCTGTTACTAATAAGTTTTCTAACCCAATTAATGAAGTTAAATTATCATTATTCTGAATATATAAATTTCCATTTATAGCTGTCAAGGTTTCTGCACCTGATAAATTAGTCAGAAAATCACAGTTTTCTATCATTAAATCACCTCCAATTGTTGATAATAAAAGACCTGAAAGAGAAGTTAATGCATAACCCGAAGAAATCTCTAAATTTCCATTAATAGTATTCAGATTATCTAAACCCATAAGATTTTGAAATAAAGAACGCACAATTTTAAAATCACCATTAATTTCAGTTAAATTATCAAGACCACTAAAATTTTCCATAGTATTAATAGAACGAATATAAAAATCACCATTTATAACTGTTAAATTATTTAGTCCATTAAGGTTAACTAAATCATCAACAGAAATAGATAAATTACCAACTTCTTCTAATGAGGATAAAAATCCTAAGTTATTTATATCAGTTATAAAATCTGGGTCACCAATATTTAAGTCGCCTGTAATTTCAGTATAATTATTTGAACCAAAAGACTCTACCTCCTCTTGAGTCAATAAATTGACATCACCAACAAAAATATTTTCATTATTTTCTAATGAATTGTCATTAGAACAAGAGAGAAATGAATTAAGCAGTAATAGAAATAATGTTTTTCTCATAATTTAGTTATTTGTGGTTCTCATGATATAGATGTAAATATTATTAAATGGTTGCGTTAAGTTTTTAAAAAAATTACAACTAATAACTTTCTTAAAGACTAGTTTTTAGCTTAAGTTAAACGAAGTACGACTATTTTTTTGATAAAGTCAACACTTTAAAACTCAAACTGCAATTGTACACTTACTGCTTTTTCAGGTGTTTTTACAGTGGCTTTTTTATTTTAGGAGATAGTAGCTTGTTATTGGTTTAGCAATAAGCGAGTAATAGATTATACACGTTGTTACCAGTAGTTTTTATTTAAAAAAACCTAATTCTTTCAGAACTGTGAGTTTTTTTAATTCAAAAAGTTCATTCGGATAATTACCATATAAAACCTTAACCTTTCCATTTTTAATCTCATAATAAGGTTCAGGGTATTTTTCTTTTATTAATTCCAAATTCTCTTCTTTAAACTCAAATTCCATTGGTTTTTCAAATTCAATTTTTCTTGGCTTTATGTGAAATGTTGAATCAATTTTTCTATAGATATAAGGATTATATGGCGAAGCCCATTTTCCGTCAATAGTTTTATATAAATTGTGATATTGATATTTGACATGAATTAACTCACCACAATAATCAGCAACATATATTAATACATTTTCAAAATCGCTATATTTTTTTATAGAAAAATGGTCATACGAAATAAAACTTATTGTATCTTTAGGATAATCACCATGCAAATTTTCAAGGATTTTATATTTAGCATCATACTTTGAATCCATTGAGATTATATTGCAATAATAAACGTCATCAGCAGGTTCTACATTTATTTTTTTTCCAATAAACGCATAAAGCATTTTAGGTTTTTCTTTGCAAGGAATATATTCAGTGCAAACTTTTGGTTTTAATTCAATTCTTATACTATCTCTTTTAGCCAAATCTGAAACAAGATATGATTCAGTTATGTGTTGCGGAGATTTGAAAAATAATGAGTCAGTCAATTTTACCTTTATTTTAAAATTTCCATTTTCATCTGCTGTCACAAATAAATCTTTGTTTTTAGTAATTTCTGAATGTCTATTGTATTTTGGTAAATCTGCTGAAAAATATTTTGAAAGTGTATCGTTAACTGAAATTCTAACTCTATTCCTGTTTTTAGTAGTATCAATTGCAACTCCCTTGATTATAACTTTTTGCCCAAAAGTAATTGAACTGAAAAGCAGGAAAATTAGGACTAAAATGTTTTTCATGAATTTTACATTTTGATTTTCAAATTTAATGTTGAATTACGTTTACTAAAAACTAAAATGAGCGAGTATGTCTTTTGACTGAGTAAATGATAAAGATATGGATAGTTTTAATCATCAATATCACAGTTAAACTAAGGTCGATATTTTTTTGATAAATTCAAATACCTTAAAACTCAAACTGCAATTGTACACTCACTGCTTTTTCGGGTGTTTTTACAGTGCTTTTTTTAGAAGTTTCAGTGTTTAAATTAGATAATGAAATACCCAATAAACGTACCGAATTGCTTAACTTGTCTTGGTATAATAAATCTTTAGCAGTCTCTAAAATAATACTCTTATCACTAATAAAATAAGGTAAGGTTTTACTACGTGTTTGTAGTGTAAAATCGCTGTATTTTATTTTTAAGGTTACAGTTTTTCCAGCAACTGAGCTTTTGTTTAAACGTCGTGCTACTTCTTCAGCAATATGGTCTAGTTTTTCAAGCATAAACACTTCAGAAGACAGGTTTTCACTAAAGGTGCGTTCAGCAGCTAAAGATTTTCTGGTTCTATTTGGCTTTACTTCGCTGTTATGAATGCCTCTAACCACATAGTAATAGTAACGCCCAGATTTGCCAAAATGTGCATCTAGATATTCCAGCGATTTTGCTTTTAAATCTTTTCCTGTAAAAATGCCTTTTTGGTACATTTTTTCGGCAGTAACTTTACCAACACCATAAAATTTTCTAATGTCTAGAGCTTCTAAAAACTCAAGCACTTCTTCAGGATTCACGGTTTTTTGTCCGTTAGGTTTATTGTAATCGCTAGCTACTTTTGCAATAAATTTATTGATAGAAATTCCTGCAGAAGCAGTTAAGCCAACTTCATTAAAAATACGTTGCCTTATATCTTTAGCAATAAGTGTTGCGCTTGGGTGTCCTTTTTTGTTTTGGGTAACATCAAGATAAGCTTCATCAAGCGATAACGGTTCTACCAAATCGGTATAATCATGAAAAATTTTCCTGATTTTTTTAGAAATTTCATGGTAGCGATCAAAACGCGGACGCACAAAAATAAGCTCAGGACAAAGACGTCTTGCTTTAACACCACTCATAGCACTTCTTACACCAAATGTTCTGGCTTCGTAGCTTGCAGCACTTACAACACCACGTTTACTACTACCACCAACAGCAATGGGTTTACCTTTTAATTCAGGATTGTCCATTTGCTCTACAGATGCATAAAAAGCATCCATATCTACATGAATAATCTTTCGTATTGGTAAATCGTTTTGCATAGTGTAAATTTACTAATTCCTGCGAAGGCAGGAATCTCAAAATTTGTATTTTAAAGCGTGAATTGATATCCTGCTCATTTAGTCAAAACTATGATTGAAATAGAACGTAAATTTTTAGTAACTTCTCATGCGTTTAAAAACCAAGCGTATTCAAAAATGCATATAGTACAAGGGTTTTTAAATACTGACAAAGCACGAACAGTTAGAGTAAGACTCAAAGGTGATAAAGGTGTATTGACTGTAAAAGGACCATCTACAAGTGATGGATTATCGCGTTTTGAATGGGAAAAAGACATCGATAAAACAGATGCTGAAGCGCTTTTAAAACTCTGCGAAAAAGGAGTGATTGACAAAATGCGTTATGAGATTAAAGTTGCACAACATATCTTTGAAGTTGATGAATTTTTTGGAGATAATGAAGGCTTAATTATTGCCGAAGTTGAACTAAGCTCCAAAGATGAACATTTTGAAAAACCCGATTGGTTAGGAGAAGAAGTAACAGGAGACATTAAATATTATAATTCACAAATAAGCAAAAAACCATACAACACCTGGAAGTTATGAAAAGACTAATACCATTGTGCGTTGTAGCATTATTATATGTTGCATGCAAAGAAGAGCCTAAACAAACCACTACTGAGATAGAAGAACCTTTTGAAGCTGTTGAGGACTCAACCCTAATTGAAGTAGAGGAAGAGGTAACACCTGAAAAGTCTATTAGTGAGTTAAAAAATGAACTTACTGCAAAAGGGTTTAAGACCTTTGATTATGTTGATGAAAAGACGCAAGACACTATAATCATGCAACAGTATTTTATTGCTTTTTTAAAGCGAGGTACAATACGAAATCAAAATGAAGAGGAAGCTGCAATTTTACAGGAAGAGCATTTAGCACATTTACAAAAAATGTACGATTTAGGTTATGCTGATATTTCAGGACCTTTTGGTGACGATGGAGATATAAGAGGTATTACCATATATAATGTGCCAACACAAAAAATGGCCGACAGTTTAGCAAATGCTGATCCAATGGTACAAGCAGGACGACTGGAAATTGAAATCCATCCTTGGTGGGCAGCAAAAGGGTTTCCTTTACGATAATAAAAAAAGCCACTCATTTTTGAGTGGCTTTTTTATTTAATTGTAGTTAGTAACTAACCTTTTTATTTGTTTGAGAACGATTCAACCGTTTTCATGTTATTAACTTTATACATATCACCAGCTTTAGTAACCGCTTCTTCTAAAGAGCTTGTGGTAACTTTAGCTTCGTCATATTCAACCATTGCTAAATGCTTGTCAAAATCTACAGTAGCAGATTTTACACCTTCCATTTTAGCAAGTTTCTTTTCGATGGTTTTTGCACAACCAATAGCACATGTCATTCCTTCAATACCAAACTCAGCTTTTGCGTAAGTAGCATTTGGGTCCAACTTTACTGAAGTTTCTTCAACATTGGTATCAACAGTTTTAACTTCAGGTTTTGCATCGTTTTTACAAGACACTATAAAAAGTGCTAAAACAGAGACAACTAATATATTTTTTATTGTTTTCATAATGAATTAAATTTTTCTCCTTTAGGGTATTTAGTGAATTTTAATTTGAAACAAATCTAATAAATATTGCTGTTTTTAGTGAAATAATTAACGAATTTTGTGATTTACAGTAGTATTGCATAAAAAAAACCGAAGTGTATACACTTCGGTTTTTAAAAAATTATTTAAAGACTTAATTAGTCAAAATCAGCATCAGATACACCTTCGTTGATTTTAACTTCTTTAAGTTTAAACTCAATAACTTGTCCCATTTGACTTCCAGATCTAACTCCAGGAAACTTCAATCCTTCAATTAACTGGTAATCTTTTAAATCGGTTTCTTGGCTTTGAGTTTGACCTTGCATATTAGTTGTTTGAATCTCTTTTACTTTTAATCCAGTTTCAACATCATAAAAATACGCTAGAGAAATTACTTCTCCTGAAACCTCAACTCTATAAGCATCTTTACCATCAATAGACTCAATTCCAGCTAATTTTACATTATCAGCATTAAGCATATTTAATTCTGGGAATAAACCAGCCATAATGCTCATGTCTTTAGCCATATTTTCTGGTAATGGGTTTTTGTTCATTGTAACTTTTTCTTGAGTCATTACAACAGCCATCATAGGGCTACCATTCATAGAAATGCTTTGAGAAGCTTTTCCATCAAGACGTTTTTCTTCACTTACAATAGTTGCTCCCATTGCTGATGCTTCGTAAGAGACTAATATAGAGTTAGTAGATTCAATTTTTGCTTTTCCACCTACAGCTTCTAAATAGTCATTAATAACTTTTTTAGCATCTACACCTTCAGGCATTGCTACATCATAGTTTGGTTTTTCAACAGGGTTTGCATATGCATCGTAATATTTAATTGGAATACCTGTTTTTTCAAGGTTTTCTAAAACATCACTTCCTTTACCTACAACTACTACACGAGCATTTTCAGTTTTAAAGTATTTGTTAGATACTCTTTGTACATCTTCAACAGTTACATCGTTGATTTTTTGAAGATAAGTAGTATAGAAATCTTTAGGTAAGTTGTTTAACTTAATGTTTAAAGCATAGTTAGCCACAGTTTGTGGTTGCTCTAATCCCATAATAAAGTTACCAACATATTTTGCCTTAGCGTCTCTAAGTGTTTGTGGGTCTACAGGTTCAGTTTTAATACGATTGATTTCTTTTAATGCTTCAACTACAGCACTGTCAGTTACCATGTTTCTAACTTTAGCAGAAGCGTTGAAACGTCCTAAACCATATCTACTAGCTCCAAGACTAGAGTAAGCACCATAAGTATATCCATGCTCTTCACGAAGGTTTTTAAACAGATAACCTTCTCCACCACCTCCTAAGATGTTGTTTGCAATTAAAGCTGCATGATAATCTTTATCATTCATTTTTAAATCAACATTGTTAGTTACAGTAATGCTTGATTGTGTAGCTGTTGGGAAATCCACAAAATTGATTTGAGTGTATTGCGCATTAGGTGCAGCAGGAAGGACTTTATTAGAAACGTCAATAGATTTTTCCCATCCATTAAAGTGAGCTTCAATTTGCTTTTTAATAGTTCTGTAGTCAATATCACCTATAACAACTAAATAAGCGTTGTTAGGATTAAAATACTTTTCATAAAAAGCAACTACATCTCCAAAAGTTATATTGTTAATAGTTTCTTCTGTTATGTATTCACCATAAGCATGATTTTTTCCATAAGCTAATACGTTACGTACACGACTACTAATAGCGTCAATACTTTTTTCTTCTTGTTTTAGGCTTTCAATTAGTTTTACTTTTTCTTTTTCAAACTCCTCTTCAGTTAATAAAGGATTAATTGCAGCATCTGCCATTAATTCTAAAACACGATCAGAATATTTTGATAAAGAGCTAGCGAATCCACCACTAAACCCAAAGTTAAGACTAGCACCTAAAAAGTCTATTTCTTCATTAAACTCATCTTTAGAAATAGAAGTAGTACCATTTCCTAACATGCTTCCTAAGATGCTTTCTACACCTGCTTTTTGACCAGTAGCTATTGGGTTGTTGTCAATACGTAATGAATACGATACTCTTGGTAATTTATGATTTTCAACAACCAATACTTTTAATCCGTTTTTTAATTCAAACTCACTAGGAACTTCCAACGAAATTTTTGGTTCTGGTCCTGCTTTAGGTGGTTTAGAACGGTCTATTTGAGCAGTAACACTTACTGTCACAAAAAACAGTACAATTAATACAGATAGTTTTGTTTTCATGTTATTATATATCGTTTTCATCTTAGTTTTCGTCTTTTTGAGGTAAGTATTCCAATTCTACACGCTGATTAGGGCTAAGATATTTTTTTGCCACATCACGAATTTCTTCTCTAGTAATTGATCTGTAAATATCAATTTCTTTATTGATTAAATTTACATCTCCATAAAGTAGGTAGTATGTAGCTAATGAGCTTGCAATACCTGCAATACTTGAGTTAGAGTTTACAAATTGATTTTCAAATTGATTGATAAGTTTTTGGTAATCACGCTCAGAGATTAATTCAGTTTGCATTACAGCAATTTCCTCATCCATTTCAGTTAAAAGTGTTGTTAAATCAACTTCTCCTAATGGAATAGCAAATAAAGCAAATACACTGTAATCCATTTGACCAAGGTTTACAGCTTGTACAGCTAAAGCTTGTTTTTGTTCGTCAACTAGCTTTTTGTACAATACAGAACTTTTCCCTCCACTTAAGTAAGAAGAAATCATGTCTAAAACATAAGCATCTCTTGTTCCAAAACCAGGAGTTCTATAAGTAGCTATAATTGCTGGTACTTGAATGTTTTTGTCAAATGCTTGAGCTTTGATAGTCTCAGTAATTGGAGTTTCTTTGGGGAAGTTTCTTACTACTTCAGGACCTCTTTTTACTTCACTAAAATAATCGCTAACCATTTTCTTGGTTTTATTAATGTCAATGTCTCCAGCAACAACTAAAACCGCATTATTTGGTCCATAATAATCTTTGAAATACTGATTAAACTCTTCTAATGTAGAAGCGTCTAAATCTTCCATGTAGCCAATATTAGGGTCTTTGTATGGGTGAACTTTAAACAAGTTTGATCCAATAGCCTCTAAAATTCCACCATAAGGAGCATCATAACGTTGGCGTTTTTCTTCTTTTACAACTTCGTTTTGAGTATCAACACCTACTTGGTCAATAACTGGATGAAGCATTCTTTCAGACTCTAACCATAACCCTAACTCCAATTTATTTGAAGGAAAAATTTCATAGTAGTACGTTCTGTCTTGAGAAGTATTAGCATTAAATGTACCACCATTTGCAGGAATAATTTTCATAAATTCCCCACGCTCAATGTTTTCAGACCCTTCAAATAAAAGGTGCTCAAAAAAGTGTGCAAACCCTGTACGAGGTGCATCAGGAGTTCCTCCAACATCTTTTCCACCTACGTTGTACATAACTGAGGTGATAACAACTGGAGCAGTATTATCTTGATGCAAAATAACGTGTAATCCGTTATCTAGATCAAATTCTTCAAATTCAACTTCTTGTGCAGATGTAGCAAAACCAGCTAATACAAATGCAGCTAAAGTAAATAAGCTTTTTTTCATTGTGAGTTTGTTTTTAGTTTATAATATAAATTGTAAGTCTTCGAGTTGCGAAAAATGTTACAAGTTTCACAAAAATAGTAAATCATACTACGCATTGTGTGAAATAAATGTAAAAAAGAGGCATAAAATTATTTATATACGCAAATTTTCACGAAATTTAAAGGACTTGATTTCAAACATTTATATTATGAAAACATCTTTATCGGTAGCATTAAAATATGGAATTTTTATTGCGGTAACTTTAATAGCCTATTTTTTGTTTGTAAGATTGTTTAATCTTCATGAGAATATTTGGTTAAGACTTTTTAATGGGCTTATTATGGCCACAGGTATTTATTACGGCATAAAATATTATAAGTTATCTGTTAGTGACAGCTTTACTTATATTGACGGTTTTAAAACAGGATTAATAACAGGTTTTGTAGGAACAGTTTTATTTACAGCTTTTATGGCTATTTACATGTTTCATATAGACCCAAAATTTACTGAAACGCTTTTAGGAGAATGGTTTAGTAACTATGGAGAAGGCACTGGAATTTTAGTGTTTATTATCTTAATTGAAGGATTGGCTTCAACCGTTGTGCTCACCTTAACATTCATGCAATTACTCAAAAAAAGCTATAATATCTCTCAAAAAGCATAAAAGGTTTGTAGATTAAAGATTTAGGCGTATATTTGCACTCATTTTTGAGTAAAATTATTAACACAAACTTAAACGTTACGCTATGTACGCAATTGTAGAGATAGCAGGGCATCAATTTAAAGTTGAAAAAGACCAAAAAGTTTTTGTTAACCGTTTAGCAACAGAAGAAGGTGAGAAAGTTTCTTTCGATAACGTTCTTTTAATTGGTGATGGTAACAATGTAACTGTAGGCGCCCCAGCTATAGACGGAGCTCAAGTAGGAGCAAAAGTCGTTAAGCACCTAAAAGGTGATAAAGTTATTGTTTTCAAAAAGAAAAGAAGAAAAGGTTACCGTGTAAAAAATGGTCACAGACAAGCCTTATCTGAAATCGTTATTGAAAGCATCGTAGCTTCAGGAGCTAAGCCAGCTAAAAAAGCTGAGAAAGCTGCTCCAAAAAAAGAAACTAAAAAAGCTGAACCTAAAGTAGAAGCTAAAGCTGCACCAAAAAAAGCAGCAGGAAAAGCTGACGATTTAAAGAAAATCGAAGGTATTGGTCCAAAAATCGCTGAAACTTTAATTGAAGCTGGTATTGCAACTTATGCAGATTTAGCTAAAGCTAAACCAGAGCAAATTTCAGAAATCATCGCAGACGTTCGTGGTAGTCATGTACCAGACACTTGGCCAAAGCAAGCTAAATTAGCAGCTGATGGGAAATGGGATGAATTAAAAGAATTACAAGACAAATTAGATGGTGGTATAGAAAAATAATTTCTGTATCATTTAATATTAACAATATAAAACCTTAATACAATGGCTCATAAAAAAGGAGTAGGTAGTTCCAAGAACGGTAGAGAATCAGAATCGAAACGATTAGGTGTTAAGATTTTTGGT
Organism: Meridianimaribacter flavus; assembly: GCF_004366715.1. Classification (GTDB taxonomy): domain Bacteria; phylum Bacteroidota; class Bacteroidia; order Flavobacteriales; family Flavobacteriaceae; genus Gaetbulibacter_B; species Gaetbulibacter_B jejuensis. Next base: position 44,621 of record NZ_SOQZ01000001.1, on the reverse strand, counting down.
GGTCAAGCTGCTGTAGCTGGAAACATCATCGTAAGACAAAGAGGTACAGCTCACAATCCAGGAGAGAATGTGTATGCTGGGAAAGACCACACTTTACACGCTAAAGTAGATGGTATTGTAAAGTTTGAAAAGAAAAAAGGTGGTAAATCTTACGTTTCTGTAGAACCTTTCGAGGCTTAAGAAACAGTTCTTTTAAAAAATTAAAGCGGCTAGATGTATTTCTAAGCCGCTTTTTTATTTCATAACATTAACATCATACAAACAATAAGTTTGGGTAACACTTGTAGCGTTTCTTTATAGGTTTATAAAATAGTTTGCATTTTGTCTACTTATAAACAAACCATTACAATATTTGCTTTTTTTATATCTGTGTCTCTTTGTGCTCAAATGTCAATCAATACTACAAATGAGATCGACACTAAGTTATATGATTTAAAAAAGGAACTTGAGTTGGCTAAAACCAGTTCCAACACTTCAAAAACAGCACAGGTGCATGTTAAACTAGGAGATTTTTTCAGTCGCTTAGAACTCTATAGTGAAGCGATAAAGAACTATCAAGCGTATCTTGATATTCATAAAACTAAAGATTCAGGACTGGTTTATATTCAAAATGCACTTTCAACAATAAACCTTGATTTAAAAAAGTATAGTGAAGCCAACAAGTATGCGCAAAATAGCTTAACAATTTCTGAAGACATAAATTACTCAAGAGGAAAAGCAAAAGCAAATGCTTTGTTGGGTAGTGTGGCAGAAAAACAAGGTAATTATGAAAAGGCTTTAGAATTTCAAAAGTTAAGTCTTTCTATTTTTAATGTGCTAAATGACAGTACAGGTTTAGCAAGCACCAATGAAAATATTGGAAGCATTTATGAAGATTTAGAGCAGTATGACTTAGCATATCAATATTTTAAAACTGCAAATACATTTGCTAAGAATAGTGAAATCGACCTTCAAATTAACATCATTAATAACCTTGGTGATGTCAATCGTAAAACAGGTAATTATAGTAAAGCGCTTGGGTATACTGAGCAAGCTTTAATGCTAGCTCAAAAAACTAATAATGAATCTCAAATAGAAAGTGCTTTAAAAGATTTAGCAAGAACTTATGCTGATTTGGGAGATTATGAAAAAGCATACAGTTACCTTAATAACCAAAGCATAGTTAACGAACAAGAACTTAGACAAAACAATGCCGAAATAGTAAGTGCAATGCAAGTACTATATGAGGTAAAAGAAAAAGAAGCCGAAGTTAAACTTCTAAACAAGCAAAACCAGATTAATAAAGTAAGGCAGTATATTATCTTAACTATTACTGGAGCCATTATTTTAGCACTTATAGTTGGTTTTTTGTACTGGAAAAAGAGACGAAAACACGAGAAACACATTTTAGAATATCAACAACAGTTGCTACAAGCCGATTTAGACAAAAAAACAGCCGAAGAACAAGCTCTAAAACGCGAAATAGATATAAAAGTATCTTCGTTAACTAATTATAGTTTACACATTGCGCATAAAAACAAAATGCTTTCTGATGTTTCAAAAACACTTACCAAATTAAAAGGAAGAAATAGTGAGCTAGTAAAAACCAAATTACAGGAACTAGCAAGTGAAATTGAAGCTGACTTAAACAATAATAATGAGTGGACAGAACTTATGGGTTATTTTGGTCAAATTCATCCAGCGTTTTTTAAAATTTTAAAACAATCTGCTTTAGAAAAGTTGTCGTCTTCTGAAATGCGCTTATGCTTATTACTAAGATTAAATTTATCATCTAAAGAAATCGCAGAGATACTTCGTATTACTTCTGATAGCGTTAGAATTGCTCGATACAGACTAAGAAAAAAAATGCCATTAGACTCCAAAGACGATTTGCAAGCCTACTTACTCAATTTATAGGAAATGTTTTCCAAATCTTTATCGAGTGTTAAGTAATTGTAAATGTTGCTATGTTTTATAGTTGTTTTTCAAGGGTTAGTTACTATTTGTTAACACATTCTAAAGCTACAAAACATGGCTTAGGTCTAGTTTTGTCTAAAACAAAATTAACCTATCAATGAAACATTTATTTACTTTACTATTATTTATATCTGTATCCTTTTATGGGTTTTCTCAGTCAGGAAATCTACAAGGTATTATAACAGATGACAACGGAATTACAGTTCCAGGAGCAACTGTAATGATTGAAGAGCTTAAAAAAGCTGTCGTTTCCGATTTTGACGGTAAATTTACTATGGTAGATATACCTGAAGGCACGTATAACCTTTTAATTAAATATTTGGGTTATGCCGATTTTAAGCAAGAAGTAACAGTGACTGCTTCTCAAACAACAGAATTGAACATTACACTAACTTCTAAAAGTACTGAGCTTGATGAAGTAGAAGTTGTGGCTTATGGTTTTGGAAGTCAAGCCAGAGCACTAAACACTCAAAAAAATAAAACAAACATTACTAATATTGTATCAACTGATCAAATTGGTAAATTCCCAGACGCTAATATTGGAGATGCTGTAAAGCGTATTCCTGGTATTACAATGCAGGTTGACCAAGGTGAAGCGCGTAACATTATTGTTCGTGGTCTTTCTCCTCAATTAAATTCAGTAACATTAAACGGAAGCAGAATTCCTTCGGCTGAAGGTGATAACCGTAACGTACAAATGGATTTAATTCCTTCAGACATGATCCAAACTATTGAAGTAAACAAAGCAGTTACTCCTGATATGGATGGAGATGCACTTGGTGGTTCGGTAAACCTTATTACAAAAACGTCACCTCAAGGATTCCGTTTATCTGCAACAGCAGGTTCTGGTATTAACTTTATTACTGACAAGAGAATTTTAAACGGATCTTTCTTAGTAGGAGATCGTAGCAAAAACAATAAGTTCGGATGGATGGTTTCAGCATCTATCAACGATAACGACTTTGGAAGTGACAATGTCGAAGCAGAGTGGACTGATGAGTTTGAGTTTAACAATGGAGATGAAGATAACCTTGAAGAAGTTGACGTAAACCCTTATGCAAACGTATTTGAAATTAGAGAGTATTTAGTACAACGTGTGCGTAGAAGTTTTTCAGCAAATTTAGATTATAAGTTAGATAAGAATAACACAGTTTACTTTAAATCTATCTATAACTGGAGAGACGATAGAGAAAACCGTTTTAGGCTAGAGCATGAAATTTTAGATGGAGAAGATATTGGAGCAGGAGATTTTTCGGTTGATGCTAATGGAAACTTAACGATGTTTCCTGTAGAAGCTAAGCGTCAATCAAAAGGAGGAATTGACAGCAAGCGAAATAAAAATGCAAGATTAGAAGACCAACGTATGCAAAACTACAGCTTAGGTGGTGAGCACTTGTTTGGTAAAGTTCAAATGGATTGGATGGCTTCGTTTTCAAAAGCTTCAGAAGAACGTTTAAATGAGCGTTATTTAGAGTATGAAAGTGAATATGCAGTTAACTTTAATAATAATCAAGACAAACCATTGTTTTCACCTGTAAGTGCAACTGATGCTAATTATGAAGATTTTGAGTTTGGTGAATTAACTGAAGAAAACCAATATACCGAAGAAAAAGACTTTAACTTATTTGTTAATGCACAAGTACCAATGTCTGTTGTAAACGGTAGGGATGGATTCTTAAAATTTGGAGCAAAAACCAGATTGAAAAACAAAAATCGTGAAAACGACTTTACAGAATATGGTGACGAGACTGGAGCTTTAGAGTTTTTAGGAATGGTGCCAACAAGAAACTATTCTGATTCTGATTTTCTTGCAGGTGGTCAATACCAAGTAGGTAATTTTGCAAGTCCTGAATTTTTAGGAGGTCTAAACTTAAATGACTCTAACTTGTTTGAAGCTGAAAACCTTCCAGAAGAATATATTACTGCAAACTTTGATGTAAACGAAAACGTATATGCTGGTTACGCAATGTTAAACCAAGATTTATCAGATAAGTTAAGCGTACTAGCAGGTGTAAGATTGGAGCATACTTCTATTGAAAGTGAAGGAAATGAACTTGAGTTTGATACTGAAGGTGATGTTTCAGGGATTAACGTTGTAAAAGACAAAAACTCATATACTAATATTTTACCAGGTGTTCATTTTAAGTATAACCTTAACGACAACACAATATTACGTTTTGCATGGACGAATACTTTGGCTAGACCTAATTATGTTGATTTAGTACCTTATAGAGAAATCAATAACGAAGACGAAGAAATTTTCTTAGGAAACTCTGAGTTAGACCCAACAACATCTATGAACTTTGATGTTATGGCTGAGCACTATTTTAAATCAGTAGGTATCATTTCAGGTGGATTATTCTATAAAGATATTCAAGATTTTGTGTACACTTTCCAAAGTGAAAACGAAGATGGATTCGAAGTATATCAACCATTAAATGGTGACGATGCATCAGTATTTGGAGCTGAGGTTTCTTTTCAACGTCGTTTAGATTTCCTTCCAGGATTTGCAAAGAACTTTAGTGTTTACTTAAACTATACGTACTTAACATCTAGTACAGATGGTATTCGTAATGAAGATGGTGAAGAGCGTACAGACTTAGATTTACCACAAACAGCACCTAACATGTTCAACGGTTCTTTAGGGTATGCAGGTAAAAACTTTAGTTTACGTTTATCAGCTAACTATTCTGATGCTTACATTGATGAAATTGGTGGAAATGCGTTTGAAGATAGATATTATGATGAGCAACTTTTCTTAGATTTTAATGCTAATGTTGCTATCAACAAAAACTTGAGCTTATACCTTAACATCAACAACATTACCAACCAACCGTTACGTTATTATCAAGGTGTAAGTAGTAGAACCATGCAAATGGAATACTACGAAAAGCGTTTAACATTTGGTTTAAAGTATGATTTGTTTAAGAAGTAAGAAGATGAAGAACACATTTATATTAGGCGCTATTGCTTTAGTACTGTTTTCTTGTGGAAACGGATTGCCAGAAGTGGCGCCAACACTAAAAACTGAAAAACTACCACACGATAGTGATGATCCAGCAATATGGATAAATCGTGAAAATCCTGAGCAAAGTATTGTCTTTGGAACCGATAAAGATGAGGTAAATGGAGGTGTTTATGCTTTTGATTTAGACGGAAAAATCATAAAAGAAAAAAGCCTTACAGGAGTTAGCTATCCTAATAACGTTGATATAGAATATGGTTTTAAATTGACTGATTCTACTGAAACAGATATTATGATGTTTACTGAAAGAGAGAAAAACCAAATCCGTTTATACTCAGTTCCAGATATGAAACCTTTAGATAATGGAGGTTATAAAGTATTTACTGATGAAACTAATATAGAAATGAAAAGACCTATGGGAATTTCAATCTATAAAAACCCAAAAACAGGTGAAGTTTCAGCATTTGTAAGCAGAAAAGCAGGACCAACTCAAGGTTATCTTTATCAATATGCTTTGGTAAGTGATTCATTGGGAGTACATGCTAATTTATTGAGAAAGCTAGGAACTTTTAGTGGACAAAAAGAAATTGAAGCTATTGCTGTTGACGATGCTTTAGGATATGTGTATTATTCTGATGAAGGTGTTGGAATTAGAAAATACCACGCTGATCCAAAACAAGGAGATAAAGAAATAGCATTGTTTGGCAGTGAATATTTTAAAGATGATATTGAAGGTATTGCTATAGCAACTTACGGTGGAGATAATGGATTTTTGATTGTGTCCAACCAGCAAGATCACAGCTTCAATATTTTTAAAAGAAGTGATAATAGTTTTGTTAAAACGATAAACTTAGGAACGATAGAAACCGATGGTTGCGATGTAGTAACAGAATCCCTTGGTAAAAAATTTCCAAACGGATTGTTTGTGTCTATGAATGATCAACAAGATTTTTTCTATCATGCCTTAGATTCTCTAAAGTTAAAATAATCGCTGAGTTATTTTTTTAAATTGATTAAGAGCCCTTTCCTAATTTTTTGGAAAGGGTTTTTTATTATACAATTTCCATCTTTTTCAATAAGAAACTCGCGTTCATGTTTTGGCAAACACCTTTCTTTAGTTTATAATCAAAAAAGAGTTCGTCATTTTTAATTTCGGCATCAAAGTAATAGTTTTTTACAGCTTCTAATTCGGTTTCAATTTCAGTAAGACTTAAATCGTGCGTTGCTATAATTCCTGTTGCCTTTTGACCCACTAATTTTTCTACAAACTTTCTTGAGCCAATGGCTTTATCTGTTGAATTGGTACCCTTTAAGATTTCATCTAAAATCACGAAATAGTTTTTGTCTTCAGCAATAGTGTCTACAATAAATTTTAGTCGTGTGAGCTCACTAAAAAAGTACGAACTATCATCTGTCAACGAATCTGTAGTGCGCATACTTGTAATGAGTTTAATCGGCTTGTATTTGCTTGTTTTAGCACAAATAGGCAAACCAACATTTGCCATAACAATGTGCAACGCAACGGTTCTTAAAAACGTACTCTTGCCTGCCATATTTGCGCCTGTTACAATAAAGAATTGCTCTTGTAACAATTCTAAATCGCTATCAATTCGTTTTTCAGCATTTAGTAAAGGATGTCCTAAACTTTCTGCTTTAATTGTAATATTTTCTGAAGTAATTTCAGGATAACTAAAGTCTTGATGATTGTAAGCGTAGTTACCTAAAGTGTTGTACGCATCAAAAAACGTCACCACTTCAAACCAATCCTCAACCTTGTGCGCATACTTGATTATCCATTGCTCTATGCGATACGTTTGCCTTATATCCCAAAGCAAATACCCATTTCCAAAAATGGCTGAGATAAAGTTATTTCGGTTATCTAAGGCGTCTAAAGCTTTTGAGAATTTTGTAAATATTTGTGAGGCTTTTTCACCTTCAGACTGTATTTTTTGTTGCTGTTGTTGCAATAACTCAGACTGAAATTCTTTCTGTTCAATTTCTTTCAGTAATAAAGCATATTGCCTAAAGGTGTCTTTAGCTTTTTCGGTGTTTTGGGCAACATTATTGATTGATTTTAAAAATCTTCCAGTAATCGCTAAGCCTAAAAGCAACCAATATCCAGCATATTTTATTGGAATAATTTCAGTAAATCCTAAGACCAAAAGCGCTACTGAAGCTACACTAAAACCTATTGTGAACCAATATAATGTTGCGTTTAAAAATGGTTTGTAACCCTTTAGCCATTCAATAATAGATTTTGCAGAATGTTCCACTTTTACACCTTGCGCTACACCAGAATAGTATTGCCTCCATTCAGGCTCATCAGCTAATTCTTTAATCGCATTTTGTCGTGCTTCAATATTAGTAATATCGTTTTCCAACAAACAATTAACAAGTGATTGTGTACCTTCATTTATAGTTGTTCTGTTGATGTACTGAAAGAAAGAACCTCTTCCAAACAAATCGATATCTAAACTATAGGCATGAGCAGGATTTTGAAATACTTTTCCATCTGCTCTATCATAAAAATCACCTGAGGCTATTTTAATTTCATCTTCATTAATAGTGGCTAATCGTTTGTGTAGTTCGCGTTTGGTTTTAAGATCTGTATATCTAGACAATAAAAACAGAAATACAGCAATACCAATCACAGCTATAATTGCTGCAACTTGCCAATTTTGATAGGTTAGATAGACGCCAAAAATTGTTACGCAAAAAGTCGATAACCTTAAAACACTAAACAAACTCATTTTTTTATAAATGCGTTTTGATTCTGATTTATGCTGCTCTAACTGAGTTCTGTAAAATTTATTTGGGTCTTGCATTTAAAATTTTTATTCAAAATAAAATCCCAAGATATAAATTTACCTTGGGATTTTTTGATTTTATATAAGTTTGAAGACTTCGACAAGCTAAGTCTGACAGCTTCACTTTTAGCCTTTAAAAGCCGCTTTTAAGTATTCGCGGTTCATACGAGCAATGTTTTCAAGAGAAATACCTTTTGGGCACTCAACTTCACATGCACCTGTATTAGTACAGTTTCCAAAGCCTTCTTCATCCATTTGCTTCACCATGTTTAGTACACGATCAGTTGCTTCAACTTGACCTTGTGGTAATAATGCAAACTGCGATACTTTAGCTCCAACAAATAACATTGCAGACGAGTTTTTACAACTCGCTACACAAGCACCACAACCAATACATGTTGCAGCAGCAAATGCATCATCTGCATCGTGCTTATTTACAGGAATGGCGTTAGCATCAATAGTATTACCAGAGGTGTTTACAGAAATAAATCCTCCTGCATGTTGTACACGATCAAAAGCACTTCTATCTACAACTAAATCCTTAATTACTGGGAAAGCTGTTGCTCTAAATGGCTCTATAGTAATGGTATCACCATCTTTAAACATACGCATGTGTAACTGACACGTTGTTACACCACGATCTGGTCCATGTGCTTCTCCGTTAATATAAAGTGAACACATACCACAAATACCTTCACGACAGTCATGATCGAAAGCTACAGGCTGTTCACCTTGCTCGATAAGTTGTTCGTTTAAAACATCTAACATTTCAAGGAAAGACATATCTGGTGAAATATCACTTACTGAATAATCTACCATTTTTCCTTTATCGCTTGCGTTCTTCTGACGCCAAATTTTTAAGGTTAAATTCATAGTCTTTCTTATTTATACGAACGTTGTTTTAATTCAATATCTTTAAATTCCAAGTCTTCTTTATGAAGCACTGCATCTTTAGGTTCTCCTTTGTATTCCCAAGCTGCTACATACGTAAAGTTTTCGTCATCACGTTTTGCTTCACCTTTTTGAGGACCGTCTTCTTCAACAGACTCTTCTCTAAAGTGACCTCCACAAGACTCTGTTCTGTGTAAAGCATCTTTAGCAAATAATTCTCCTAACTCTAAAAAGTCTGCTACACGACCTGCTTTTGCAAGTTCTTCGTTGTATTCATCAGCTGTTCCTGGAACTTTTACATCTGCCCAGAACTCTTTACGAAGTGTTGAAATCTCTTCAATAGCTTCTTTTAATCCTTTTTCGTTACGAGACATTCCTACTTTGTTCCACATGATTTTTCCTAATTTCTTGTGGAAGTAATCTACTGAATGTGATCCGTTGTTGTTGATTAAACTTGCTATTCTATCTTTTACATTTTTCTCTGCTTCTTCAAACTCTTTAGTGTCTGTAGAAATAGGTCCTGTTCTAATATCATCAGCTAGATAATCTCCAATGGTGTATGGTAATACAAAGTAACCATCAGCTAAACCTTGCATTAATGCCGAAGCACCAAGACGGTTAGCACCATGATCAGAGAAGTTAGCTTCTCCAATAGCATATAATCCAGGTACGGTTGTCATTAAGTTATAATCTACCCAAATTCCTCCCATAGTATAGTGTACCGCAGGATAAATCATCATTGGTGTTTCGTATGGGTTTTGATCTACGATTTTTTCGTACATCTGGAATAAGTTACCATACTTAACTCTTACAACTTCTTGACCTAACTTTTTTACCAAAGCTGCATCGTTTTCATCTAAACCTTTAATGTGCGCTTGCTCTTTTCCGTAACGTTGAATTGCCGAAGCAAAATCTAAATAAACGGCTTCTCCAGTTGCATTTACTCCGTAACCAGCATCGCAACGCTCTTTAGCTGCACGAGAAGCAACATCACGAGGTACAAGGTTACCAAACGCTGGATAACGACGCTCTAGATAATAATCTCTATCTTCTTCAGCTATTTGTGTTGGTTTTAATTGACCAGCTCTAATAGCTTCTACATCTTTCATGTGCTTTGGTACCCAAATACGACCATCATTTCTTAAAGATTCAGACATTAACGTTAGTTTAGACTGATGATCTCCAGAAACCGGAATACATGTTGGGTGAATTTGTGTATAACAAGGGTTAGCGAAGTAAGCACCACGTTTGTGAGCTTTCCAAGCTGCAGTAACATTACTTCCCATCGCATTAGTTGATAAGAAGAATACGTTACCATAACCACCTGTTCCTAAAACAACAGCGTGTGCTGAATGTCTTTCTATTTCACCTGTAATTAAATTACGTGTTATAATTCCACGTGCTTTACCATCAACGATAACAACATCTAGCATTTCGTGACGGTTGTACATTTTTATTTTTCCACGACCAATTTGGCGGTTCATAGCAGAGTAAGCACCTAATAATAACTGCTGACCTGTTTGACCTGCTGCATAAAATGTACGCGATACTAATACACCACCAAAAGAACGGTTGTCTAAAAGTCCACCATACTCACGTGCAAAAGGCACACCTTGCGCCACACATTGGTCAATAATATTTGCTGAAACCTCAGCCAAACGGTATACGTTTGCTTCACGAGAACGGTAATCACCACCTTTTACAGTATCGTAAAATAATCGGTATGTAGAGTCACCATCTCCTTGATAGTTTTTTGCTGCATTAATACCACCTTGAGCCGCAATAGAGTGCGCACGTCTTGGTGAATCTTGAAAGCAAAATGCTTTTACATTGTAGCCTAGCTCTGCTAAAGTTGCAGCAGCAGAACCACCTGCTAATCCTGTACCAACAACAATAACATCAATAAGACGCTTGTTTGCTGGGTTAACAAGATTGATATGATTTTTATAATTTGTCCATTTGTCTGCAATTGGACCTTGAGGTATTTTAGAATCTAAAGCCATATTAGATATTTTAATGTCCTGTTAAATGATGAAACAATGCAATAAAGATGAATCCTGCTGGAATACCTATTGCATAAATTTTACTAAATGTTTTCAATCCTTTTGTGTACTTGTTGTTAGCACCAACCGATTGAAATGCCGAATTAAAACCATGCAGTAAGTGCAATGCTAAAAACACAAATGCTACTACATAAGCTCCAACACGAAGTGGACTATGGAATTTTTCTACTAATTCGTGAAAGTATCTGAACTCACCATTGTGCATACCAGACATATCACCAACAATATATTTTGTATTAATCTCCGGAATCCAGAAATCAATAAAGTGAAGCACTATAAAAGCTAAAATTGCTAAACCACTCCAAATCATGTTGCGGCTCATCCAAGATGAATTTGCAGCTCCATTGTTTTTAGCATAGCTTATTTGTCTTGCTTTGTTGTTTTTAATTTCTAGTACAAAACCCATCACAAAGTGAAAGATTACACCAAAAATTAATACAGGTTGCAATAAATACTGTACAGCCCAAAACGTTCCCATAAAATGAGAAGCTTCGTTAAATGCGTCTGCACTAAAAACTGAAAGAATATTAATCGCAAAATGCTGTAATAAGAAAATCATAAGGAAGAATGCCGAAAGTGCCATGGCAAATTTTCTTCCAATCGAAGAATTTAGAATTCCGCTCATTGTTGAAGTTTAATTTTTATCCCAACAAAGATAAGCTACATTGCTGTTTTAGACAAAGCTCAAACGTTATAATTGTGTATTTAGAATGATTTTAAACAGAAATTAATTTGAAACCATAGGAATTAATCCACGAAGTCCCATATCAACCACTTGCTCTCCAGTACTTGGTTCGTATTTTCCGTCAGCGTTAACTTCGGTCCATTCAAAACTGTTGTTTATTGAAAATGATAATGTTACTACAATATCTTGGGTTTCATTTCCTGTTATAGTAAATCCATTTTCAAACTCACCAGTAACCACACAAGACCCTTGAGGTATAGGTGATGAGTCAAATAATGGGTTTGGAACTGTTGTAGCACCTTCTGGAGCTTGTCCTTGGGTAACAAACCCTTCGGCTTCAAAAGCCCAAAAGCCTTGTAGTCTATTTCCATTTACGTCTATGGTTTCACCATTCAAATCAAAAGATGTGATGTAGGTATTGTAGCCTACAAAACTACCTAAGGTACCAGTATAATCTGTACCATTTAATAGAAAATCAATTTCTCCTTCTTGGTAAGCTAATGAGACACGAACCCACTCATAAGTTCCTGCTGTGACATCACTTAGAGGGATAGTTAAAAAGGTTTCATTGTCACCAGCAAACTGAGCATTTTGGAAGTTAATTGCATTGTTTCCTCCAGCAGTTGTTTCGTCTCCTGAAAAAATAACTTCACCATCACCAAGCGCTGTAAATGCTCCAGGAGCCAATTCAATATAGTTGGCACTCATACGGTTTACGTTTGGCGACTGTGCAGCATTTCCTGATGGAATAGTTGCTGGTTCTCCAATATTGTTTAATCGTTCTTGGTTTGGGTCAAATTTTAGTTTTATGACTAAATTTGGATTGTTTGGTTGTTGAGTGTCATCATTATCTTCACTGCACGCAAACAATAGTAGACACATTAAACAAGTAAAAAGATTTAGAGTTTTCATGAGATTTGGTTTTTCTTTATAACTCTAAAATACTAAGAAAAGTACGTTTAATCCAATTTTTTTAAATGCTCTGTGAACTTTTCAAGATAAAACGCATAGTCTTCAGGATGCAATGTTGCTTTATTTTTTTCTAGAACGTTCAAGGCTTTTTTGTAGTATAATTTTGCATTTTTTAAGTCTCCGTTTTTTTCATAAGCTTCAGCTTTACTATCATGTAAGTTTGCATCATTTGGATAAAGATTTAAAGCCCAATCAAAAACGTTGAGAGCAGCTTTTGGATCTTTATTTAAACAATCATAGCCAAACATGTTAGCTTCATCAACAGTGGGCAAAACTTCAAATCCTGCCCAATCGGACAAGTCAGAATAAAATGCTTTAAGATGACTTAAAAAGCTTTGTTTATCATCGTTTAAATAATTTTGTTTTTGAGTTTCACTCATTACCCAAAGGTCACCAAAAGCCATCAGTCCTTGTGATATTGTTGGTAAAGGTGAAGTAGAGTGGTTTTCATCTTGAAAGACTTTGTAGTTGTATTTAAGACCTTTTGGTTTATGATAGGAAATAACATCATCTAATTTTTTTAATGATGCAGCAAATCTATTTTCCATATTTCCAACAGTTCCTGCGCTTACAAAAATGAATTTGTTGAGCGTGTCATGAGTTTTGAAATAAGCATCGAATCGATGCACTAATTGTTCATAATCGTAGGAAACGTTTGGACTAATTGCAATAATGCCTTTGAACATTTCGGGATGCGATAATATAGAATTCAGCACAAAAGTTCCGCCTAAAGAATGACCTATAGCTAAACGCAAAGGCTTTGTTCTATATGATGATTCAACAAGCGGAAACACCTCTTGTAATAAATAATTTTCCAATAGATAGGCTTTACCAATTTCAGTGTTTTCCCAATCGGAAACAGTGCGTTCATCGATACTTTTTGGTGTAAACTCTCTAGGTCTATGTTTGGTTTTAATACCAACAATTATAAACTCGGTAAGTTCACCAATTTGAGCCAAGTAATCTGTAATGCCACTAGTCATATCAAACATGGCGTCAAATTGTGCGTCAAATAAATAAATAGTAGGATAAGTTTGCTCTTGCGATGCAGTGTATGAATAGGGTAAAAACACTCTTATTTCGCGAGCGTCTTCAAAAACTTTAGATGCGATTGTGTGTGTTTTTGAAGTGCCTGAGTATTCTTGAGCTACCGTTGAATAGCTTAAAAAAAGCACGATAATAAATGCAATTGTTCGTTTCATTGATGAGATGAGTTTTATAATCATAAAGCAAAACTAGCAGTTGTTATGATTAAAAAATTGTAGAAATGGGACAGTGTCTCAATCTTTAACTTTTGAAATGTTTACGAATTTAAAATAGTCCAAAAGGTATCTTCTGTACCAAGATGAGATAAATTGCCAAAAAAGGCTTTTGGGTTAAATCCAGTTACTTTTTTAAAGTGTTTGATAAAATCGGCTTGATCATAATAGTCGTTTTGATAAGCCAAATCGGTTAAAGCTGGTTTTTGCTTTTGATAAATGTCAATAGCTTTTCTAAATTTTATGAGCGTAGAAAACGCTTTAGGAGAACAGTTTAAGTGTTTTTGAAATAAACGCAACAGGGTTTTTCGGTTGATTCCTAAAGTATTTGAAACCTCTTGTATATTTAACTCTGTTTTGAATAGTAAATCAACAGCTTTTAAAAATAGCTCATCTTGGAAATGAGTAATTTTAGAGCTGAAAAAAGCGTCTAATAGGTTTGCTTTTTCACGGGTTGAATTAGTGCTGTAAACCTGAGTTAGTACTTGCTCAAAGTCTTTTCCGAAATAATCAAAATTCACTTTTGGAGTCTCTGTGACAACTGTTGATAAGGGTTGTGACAAAAAATGATTTAAGCCTAAAGGCTGAAACACAATTCCTATTTTATCAAAAGGCGCTTGTATAATTCCTGATCTTGCAGTTAAATGAATACCAGTATAAATAATCTCAAAAGACTGTTTTGCACAAGGCGTTACTCTTGACTCTGAACCAGAGAAACTAATTTTAGATTGCTTGTAAACTGTTATAGCATTTCTATAATGTGGATAAAAAATGTACGACTTAACAAAACCTTCAGTATTAGAGGCATTAAAATAATAATATGCAATGTATTGCTGTAAAGCCTTATTATTTGGTTTTACAGTAAAATAGTGTTCGTTTTCATGCATTATTTTATTTCAAACTTAGTACTTGTGCCATCAATTTGAACAGTATAAGTTCCTTTTGGTAAATAGTACTTTCCGTTTTCAGATTTGTTAATGTCTAAGCTAGAGTTTTCTTTTTCTAATGCTTTTTTACCTTTTTCGGTTATAGTTAAATCGTAGCTAGCGTAATTGAATCCTTTACTTGAAGTGATTTTAATAGTATTTAATTCAGAATTATTTTCTGATACAATTTTTATGTTCTTAGGTTCAGATGAGTTTGAATAAAATGCAATTTCAATTTCAGGTTCAAAAGTATCGTACCATTGTCCCCAAGAACTTCCCCAACGCGAAGAGTGTCTTACATCGTTTACATCAAATAAGGTAATAGCATTGGTTTGCATTTTAGAGTTCATTTGCTGTAAATGCGCAATATTGGTTTTATAGATGCTACGACCATGCGTTCCTAATAGCAAATCATTTGCTTCAGGTTGAATAACAATATCATGAACAGCAACATTAGGTAAGCCATTACTAAACGCTTCCCATGAGTTTCCCATATCAAAAGATACATAAGCTCCATTATCGGTTCCTAAGTACAGGATGTTTTCGTTTTTAGGGTCTTCTTTAATAACGTTTACAGGAGAAGCAGGAATGTTTGAACCGATATTTTTCCAAGTTTTTCCATAGTCGTTACTCATATAGGCATACACTTTAAAGTCGTCCCAACGATAACCATTCAACGTAGCATAAACACGTTCTTTTTTGTGTTGCGAAGCAATAACACGACTTACCCAAAGGTCTTTAGGGAATGTGCTTGATATGTTTTGCCAACTTCCGCCAGCATCTTTAGTGATTTGTACAAGACCATCATCACTACCTGTGTAAATTAGTCCGAATTGAAAAGGTGACTCGCTAATAGTTGTTAAGGTTCCGTAGGCAACATTTCCTTTTTTTCCACCATTGGTTAAATCACCACTTATGGCTTGCCAATCGGTTCCTTGATTCATGGAGCGCATTAACTTGTTTCCTCCTAAATACAAGATGTCTTGATTGTGAGGTGATAGTAAAATAGGCGTTTGCCAGTTAAAACGATAAGGGTTTTCTCCTAATTCGTGTTTTGGTTGAATATAAGCTTGGTCGTTAGTTTCTAGATTTAATCTAAAATAGTTTCCAAATTGATAACCAGTGTAAACGATGTTGTGGTTTCTACTGTCAATTTGTACTTGCATACCATCTCCTCCCATGATACTTTTCCATGGATATTGACCACTTTGATGCCAACTTTTATCTTCTCTTGCAGTATGAGATCCAACCCAAACACCATTGTCTTGCAATCCTCCATAAACGTTGTAAGGACTTGCATTATCTACATTGATAGTGTAAAACTGGCCTACTGAATTTACATTAAGTTTTTCCCAACTTTCACCATCGTCATAGCTCATGTTTAAACCACCATCATTACCATTAATTAAATGACCAGATTTTTTAGGGTTTACCCAAAGTGCTTGGTGATCGCTATGAACGTTTTCTGCACTAATAGATTTAAAAGTTGCTCCACCATCTTTTGATTTTAAAATTGGTACGCCTAAAATGTAAATACCATTTACATCTTGTGGGTCAACGCGTATTTCTCCAAAATAATAACCATAACTATAGTATAAATCGTCAATGTAATCTTTGTGAGTTTTTTTCCAAGTTGCTCCACCATCTTCACTTTTGTAGACTTCAGCTCCAACAACAGGAGTATCAAATAACATGGAGTTAGCATCTTCAAGATATCTTGCTAAGTCTATTGGTTTTACAGTACCACTGCTTACCAGTTGCTTTACGTTTTGTGCTCTGTATTTTTCTTGAAAACCGTTGGTTTTTAAATACTCGTTTAGCTTTTTGTCGTCAAGTTTTAAAAACGCATCAGTGGTCATGGTTTTAAAATCGTCTTTTGAAAGCGTGTTTGAAGTTTCTTTTTTACCTTCAGAAGTTCTTCGGAATTGACTGTCATGCAATGCATAAACGACATTGTCATTAAATATAGCTAAACCAATTCTACCTACTCCAGTTCCTGTTGGAAAACCACTTTTTTCAGTTGAAATTTTAGTCCAGGTTTCTCCAGCATCAGTACTTTTATATATTGCAGAATTATTTCCGCTTCCATCAAAATTCCAAGCTTTTCTGTCTTTAGTCCACGATGCAGCATACATGATATTGAAGTTGTTAGGAGAATGTTGCACATCAATAATTCCACTCATATCGTCAACAAATAATTTTTGTGACCATGTATTTCCACCATCAGTAGTTTTGTAAATTCCGCGTTCTTGATTAGGAGAGTATAAATGTCCTGTAACACCAATAATAACCTCATTAGGATTATTAGGGTTTATAAGAATTCGCCCAATATGATGAGAATCTTTTAAACCTACATTGGTCCAGTTTTTACCATTATCAGTCGATTTTAAAATTCCAATTCCAGCATAAGATGAACGAGAGCTATTATTTTCTCCTGTACCAACCCATATGGTTTTGTTGTTCCAGTCTACTGCAATATCTCCAACGTTTTGTGTGTTTGCATTATCTAGAATTGGTGTAAAGGTTGAACCGTTGTTTGTTGTATGCCAAACACCTCCTGAAGCATAAGCCACATAAAACTCGGTTGGGTCATTAGGGTTGACATCAACATCAGTAACACGACCACTCATTACAGTAGGTCCAATGTTTTCAAAAACAATGTTTTTAACCAATGAGTTTTGAGTTAATTTGTTTTTTTGTTGAAACGCTTTTTCAACAACATCAGCATTGGTTGAGGGTTGTTGACTAAAGCAAAAAAGTGAAAAAAGTGCTGTACTTAAGAAGAGCGTGTTTTTAAATTTCATGATGTTGGTTTTCTTGGAATGAAAATTAACGATAATACTGCTAGTTGCAAAATTTGGATTAAAAGTTTAACAGAATATCATAACAAGCTTGGGCTTGCGTTTTTGTTTGCTTATTTTTGAAGAAATGAAACGTTATTGTCTAGTTGAGCTTGTCGAATCTAAAGCTTTAATCTAATAGAAAAACAGTTAGATAAACTCAGCGTGACAGATAACTGAATATTAATAAGATTCCCATTTTCAAGGGAATAAAAAAATAAATTTTTCTTATGAAATATCATCCAATAGATAGCAAACTTTTTATAAAAAACCGTAAAAATTTTATATCGCAAATGAAACCAAGTAGTTTGGCGGTTTTTAATAGTAACGACATCTACCCTGTAAGTGCAGATAGCACGATGCCTTTTGAGCAACATAGAGACATTTTTTATTTAAGTGGAGTAGATCAGGAAGAAAGCATTTTAGTGCTTTTCCCTGATTGTCCAAATCCTAAACATCGTGAAATGTTATTCTTAAAAGAAACCAACGCGCATATTGCAGTTTGGGAAGGTGAAAAACTAACAAAAGAAGCCGCTTTTACAACTAGCGGAATCAAAACCGTGTATTGGTTACAAGACTTAGAGAAAATTATGTTCGAAGTCATGACGCAATGCGATACGGTTTATATAAATACTAATGAACATTACAGAGCCAATGTAGAAACTGAAACACGCGAAGACCGTTTTACTAAATGGCTTAAAGATAAATATCCTGCGCATTCAGTAGCCAAGAGTAATCCTATTTTACAACGTTTACGCTCAGTAAAAGACCCAATAGAAATTGAACTCATGCAGCAGGCTTGTAATATTACCGAAAAAGCGTTTCGTAGAGTATTAGGGTTTGTGAAACCTGGTGTTTGGGAGTTTGAGATTGAAGCTGAAATGATGCACGAATTCTTAAGAAATCGTTCTAAAGGTTTTGCGTATACACCAATTATCGCTTCAGGAAACAATGCTAATGTATTGCACTATATTGAAAACAACCAACAGTGTAAAGATGGAGATTTAATCCTGTTTGATACAGCTGCCGAATATGCGAATTACTCTAGTGATTTAAGCCGTACCATTCCTGTAAACGGAAAGTATACTGAACGCCAAAAAGCGGTTTACAATGCAGTGTTACGCGTAAAAAATGAAGCGACTAAACTATTGGTTCCAGGAACTATTTGGGCAGACTACCATGTTGAAGTTGGTAAGCTCATGACCTCTGAATTATTAGGTCTTGGACTATTGGATAAAGCTGATGTGCAGAACGAAAATCCTGATTGGCCTGCGTATAAAAAATACTTTATGCATGGTACCAGTCACCATATTGGTTTAGATACGCACGATTATGGTTTACTACACGAACCAATGCAAGCCAACATGGTCTTTACCGTAGAACCTGGTATTTATATTCCAGATGAAGGGCTTGGTATTCGTTTGGAAGATGATGTGGTAATCCAAGAAAGCGGAGAACCTTTTAACTTAATGGGTAATATCCCAATTGAAGCAGAAGAGATTGAGGAGTTGATGAACGCATAATAACCAAAAACTGATTATATATGAAACGTATTTGCATAGGCTTACTTTGTTTAAGCTTGCTTTTTAGCACCACAGGATGTGCCACTATTTTAGGTGGACCAATTTCATCGAGTCAAAAAACAAAACCTGCACCAGGACAACAACAACGCGATGTTAGAGTGGGATGGCTTATTGCAGATATTCTACTTTTTGCACCTGGTCTTATTGTTGATTTTGCTACTGGAGCGATTTATAAGAGGTAATATAGAAAAAAGGTTGACCTAAAAATCGCAAATTATTTATACATTTGCTAAAAATAGATCAAATCATTTTTTGATTAAATCATAAACATGGCAAGTTTCGGACATTTTTTAAAGACTGAAAGAGAGAAACGAGAGTGGACACAAACTGAATTTGGAGCAAAAATCGGAATAAATACGAGTGCTATAAGTCGAATCGAAAATGGTAGTCAAAAATTTAGCAAATCTAAACTAAAAGAACTTTCAAAGTTATTTAATATCGAACTACAACTAATAACCGACCTATTTTTCGCTGACAAATTTGCAAGAGAAGCATTCAAATATAAATGTTCGGATTCCATTTTTTCCGTTGCAGAGGATACAGCTAATTATTTGAAAAACACTAATACAAAACAAGGACAATTCAATTTTGACAATGAGTAAAAAATTTACAGCAATAGACTTATTTTCAGGTTGCGGAGGATTTTCATATGGATTTCAGCAAGCAGGTTTTCACGTTTTACTTGGAGTTGATAATACCGAAATTGCATTAAAAACATTCGAGAAAAACCACAATAATTCCAAATCATTATTACTAGACCTTCACGAAGATTCTTCAATTGACAAAATAATTGAAGTAACGAACAATAACAAAGTAGATGTAATCATTGCAGGTCCACCTTGTCAAGGATTTTCTTTAACTGGCTCTAGAAAAGAAAATGATGAAAGAAATTCGCTCTTTTATTCTGTTTTCAAACTTGCGGAAAAAGTAAACCCAAAGGCTATTATTATAGAAAATGTTCCAGGTCTATTAACTCTTTATGGTGGCAAAGCGAAAAAAGAAATAATTGAACTTTGTGAAAAAATGGGCTATAACTGCAACCCAAAATTACTTTATGCACCAGATTATGGAGTTCCACAAATAAGAAAAAGAGTATTTTTTGTAGCATTAAGAAAGGATTTAGGAATTTTTGAATTCCCTGAAGCAACTCACTCACCAGAAAGTTATGTTTGCTGTAAAGATGCAATTGGCGATTTACCTGATTTAGTTTCTGATTTAGGTGATGAAAAGCTTGAATATGATAAAAAGGCATTTAGTGATTATCAGAAAACAATGCGTAATGGTAATAAAGTTCTTTATAATCATTTAGGAACTAAACACACCGAACACGTTATTAATGTTATTTCACAAGTACCAGAAGGTGGTAACCACAAAGATTTACCGCCAGGAGTTGGTGATTCAAGAAAATTCAATGAAGCTTGGACTAGATACCATAGCTTAAAACCTTCAAAAACAATCGACACAGGACATAGAAATCATTTTCATTACAAATGGAATAGAGTTCCTAGTGTTAGAGAGAATGCTCGTTTACAATCATTCCCAGACGATTTTGTTTTGGGCGTTACCCTAAAGGGTCGGGCTTTCCGCACTCGCTTTTTTGTTCCTAACGTCTCAAAAAGAGCTCAAACAATTGCTTCAATCCCTAACGCAGCGTAGCAATGAGAAGAAACTGGACAAGAGAAGAATTAATTTTAGCCTTTAATCTATATTGTAAAATACCATTTGGTAAATACAATCAACGTACAAAAGAAGTAATCCATCTCGCAAATCTCATACAAAGAACACCTAGCGCTGTAGCTTTTAAACTTGTAAATTTTGCAAGTCTTGACCCGTATCATCAAAAAAGAGGAGTTAGTGGTATGAAAAATGCCGGAAAGTTGGATAGAGAGATTTATCAAGAATTTTCGAATAACTGGGATGATTTAATTTATGAAAGTGAAATTTTACTTAATGAAAAAGAGGGCAATGATTCTTTGCAAAAACAAGCTATAAAAGAACTGGAAAATCTAAAAGAGGGTAAGGATATTTCAAGAGTTGTGAAAACACGAGTGAATCAATCATTTTTTAGAACGGTGGTTCTGAATATTTATTCACAAAAATGTGCAGTTTCAAATATTGATTTACCCGAACTGTTAATTGCTAGTCATATTATTCCCTGGTCTGCTAATAAGAAAGAAAGATTGAATCCTTCCAATGGTATATGCCTTTCGCCATTATATGATAAACTATTTGATAAAGGTTTAATGACTATTACAAATAATTTTGAAATTGCTTTTTCTAGTAGACTTGAAAAGCTTTCGGACAAATCAAGTTTTGAAAACTTCATTAAAAAATTTGAGGGTAACACCATTAACACACCTGAAAAATTTTTTCCAAGAGAAGACTTTTTAGAATTTCACAGGAAAGAAATATTTATCAGTTAACTTCTACTTCTTCATAGAAAAAAGCATCTTCTAATTCATCTTCTGAAAGGCTGTCAAAACCATTTTCCTTCAGAAACTCTTTAGCATCATTAACAGAATCAAAAGTCATTAGCTCATTATTTGAGTCTAATAACCATTCTTTGCCATTAAGAGATATTCCTTCTATAGCTCTACCTATTTTTATCATAATTAAACTTTTCTATAAAAATACTCAAGTCACATTGAATATGCCAGCTTTTTAGACGGTTTAAGACATATTCATCCTGACCCAGAGCAAGCTCGTTCAATAACAGTTAGGGAAGCTGCTAGATTACAAACTTTTGATGATGATTTTGAGTTTTTGGGTTCAAAAGGTGACCAATACAAAATGATTGGAAATGCTGTTCCGCCTCTGTTTTCAAAAATAATAGCAGAAGTAGTACACGAATTACTAATTGGAAAAATGACTGAAAAACAAGGTCTTTTTAAACTCGAAACTGAAATTATCAATTAAAGATGTTATATACCCAAGATTTAGAAGAACTAATATTTCATAGACATCAACTTCACGAAACTGATGAACTAATCGTACTTTCAGGATATCTTGGACCAAGACCTGTAGCAAGATTGGAAGAACTGCCATTTAACTCAACTGTAATTTATGGAATGTATGGTTCAGAAGGCATAAGACCAAGTTTACATAATTCACTAACAAACATTCAAGGGGAAGTAGATAATCTAAATATATTTTATTCGAATTTACCAGTACATTCAAAGTGTTATGTATGGCGAAGAAGAGGTGATATTATTCACGCTTTAATTGGTTCTGCAAATTTTTCAGTCAATGGATTAACTACACCTTTTAGAGAAATTTTAGCTGAAACCACCTTTGATACATTCAGACCTTTAAATGACTACATAGCTCATATTTTAAACAACTCAATTTCTTGTTTAGAAGTTGGAATGGAAAGAGTTGTAGAAGAACGTGAACAATTTGACCATTGTTTAATGACATTATTAGGTAGAAACGGAGAAGTTCAAAATGCAGCAGGATTAAATTGGGGACAAAACCCTAATAATCATACAACACCAAACGATGCATACATAGCTTTAAGAACAAGTCATATTAGGGATTTTCCAAATCTTTTTCCGCCAAAACAAATTAACCCGCTTGAAGTTGATGGTAGAGGACGAATGCAAAGGCACAATGATTCTATTGAGATAATTTGGGATGATGGTTTAACTATGGAAGGTCTTTTGGAAGGCTCGCAACCCGTTGAAGGTGTAATTTATCCAAAACAAATCAGTTCTTTTCCTGTAAAAGCAGAATTAGGTGAATACATTAGAAATAGAATTGGTGTTCCTCTTGGACAACCTGTAAGAAGACATCATTTGGAAAGCTATGGTCGAACAGATATAGAAGTTTCTTTACTTGGTGACGGAGTTTATAAATTTGACTTTTCTGTATAAACTCCTTGTATTTAATTTGTTTTACCCTAATAACATTAAACCACAACAGCTCTTTCCTCCAAAACATAACGCTGTAGCTTTTTTAAAGTTTCTACTTTATCGCTAGTATTTATCAATAGTGATATATTATTATTACTTCCACCATAGGCAATCATACGCACATTAACATCTTGTAAAATCTGGAACAGTTTAGGGGTATCAGGATGAAACACAATGTTGTTGCCAACTAAACAAACAATGGTTCTGTAATCATCAATTTCAACTGAGGCAAATTTTTGTAATTCTTCAGAAATATGTTGTAGGTGAGAGGTGTCGTCAATAGTTAATGATACTGCAATTTCAGACGTGGTAATCATATCAATTGAAGTTTCGTATTTTTCAAAAACCTCAAAGACTTTTTTCAAAAATCCGTGAGCTAACAACATACGAGCCGATTTAATCTTTATAGCAGTAATACCATCTTTAGCTGCTATGGCTTTTATACCTTCACCATGAATAGTATTTGTAATTAAAGTACCATGAGCTTGTGGAGCCATAGTGTTTTTTAAACGCAACGGAATGTTTTGCTCTCTAATTGGCATAACCGTTTGCGGATGCAAGATTTTAGCACCAAAATAAGCTAATTCAGCAGCTTCGTCAAACGACAAGTTTGAGATGGCTTGCGTGTCTTCAACATAACGTGGGTCGTTATTATGAAAACCGTCAATATCTGTCCAAATTTGTACTTCTGTAGCATTAATTGCAGCTCCAATAATAGTTGCAGTATAATCGCTTCCACCACGTTGTAGGTTGGCAACTTCGCCTTCAGAATCCAAACAAATAAAACCTTGTGTAATGTAAATGTCTGCTTGTGGTAATTGCTCAATACAACGAGTTAAGTTTTGTTTGATGTAAAAATTATCTGGTTCATGGCTTTTATCGATACGCATAAAATCGAGTGCTGAAATCAATTGTGCATTAATACCTTCCTGTTGTAAAAATCTACTAAACAAGAAAGTAGATAAAAGCTCGCCTTGAGATACAATTTTATTATACAAAAGTTCAGTGTGAGTTTCTTTAGCTAAAAGACACAAACATTTAAAAACTGATTGAACATAAGCTTGAGCTTCATTATGCAATTGCGAATCTTGCAGTAAGTCATTAACAACATCAACATATTTTAAGCGTAAATTCTCAATAAGTTGAGGTGTTAGGTTGACATTATTGTGTTTTATAGCTTCAGAAATCGCCACCAGCGCATTAGTTGTTCCAGACATTGCTGAAAGCACTACAATCTTTCTGTAACCATCATTAATAATGTTTTTTACGTTGGTCATATTTTCAATAGACCCAACTGATGTTCCGCCAAATTTTAAAACTTGCATAGTCTTGTTCAATTAATTTTGAAGCAAAGCTATATTCAAAAGAGTTTAAACACATGAAATTTAAAAAATTAAACTAAATTTGCACACACTGTTAAATAATTAACAAAATGAAAACTATTGCTGCTTGTGTTGAAGAGCTTTTAGTAGCGCAACCTTTTTTAGAAGAAGCCTTGTCTAGAAATATAATTAACTATTCCGCTTTGGCAGAAGAATTGGCAGATCCTGTTAGCGAAATGCTTAGAAAGCCTGTAAAAACAGGAGCGATAATGATGGCGTTAAGACGTTATAGTCCACCAAAAGATCTAGGAAATTCACCACGATTAAAACGCGTTATTGAAAGTTTGGGAGACATTACAGTGAGGTCTAATTTAAGTGATTTTACATTTCAAAATTCTAAAACGCTTATACTAAGTCATTCTAAGGTTTTGCAACATATTGATGCGCAAAGTAATGTGTTTTATGCGTTTACTAGAGGAATTCTAGAGAGTAATATTATCATTTCGAGTTCTCAAAATGCTTATATAAAAGAAAGTTTTAAAGATGAAACCTTACTAGGTTTAAAAGAACATCTTTCAGCAATAAGCATTAGTCTTCCTGAGAACAATTCAAAAGTTACTGGATTGTACTACCAGATTTTTAAGCGATTAGCTTGGGAAGGTATCGCATTGTACGAAGTTGTATCGACTACCAACGAGTTTACGGTTTTGGTTGAAGACGAAGTGGTTGACAAAGCCTTTTCGGTAATTAAACGTCTAAAAAGTTAGTCGTAAATCTTTTTAAGGTCGTTTTCAAACAGTGTAAATTCATCGTTATAAAAGGCTTTAAAATTTTCTTCGCTTACTTGTCCAGGAAATGGTGCATAGTAATGTGTAGGACTGTTTTCGTCGTTTCTCCACACAAGTACATAAGACAGCTCTAAGTCGTTTGTTTTTAAAAGCTGTAGTAAGGTGTCTGTCCACCAAGTCGTGTTAGGGATGGACTCTAACCCTGTTTCGGTAAAAGCAGCTAGTTTGTGTTTCTTTTTAGCATAATCCGAAACAATTTTTAGCTTTTTGGCAGCAGTTTCTATATCATATCTATCACGACCTAAATCGGCATAGTTATCCATTCCAACCATATCTACCCATTCATCACCAGGATAACGTTCTAAAAATTCTTCTTCGGTAGTAAATCTGTTATCAGGAGAAAAAGCATAAATAAAATTATGAACACCCAATTCATCCCTCAAGTAACTAACGGTAAATTGCCATAAACTAATAAATTCTTCTTTTGAGCAATAAGGTTTTCCCCACCAAAACCAATCACCATCAAACTCATGGAAAGGTCTAAAAATGACAGGAACCGATTTTCCATCAGCTCCTTTTAGGTTGTTTGCCCAATACCCAATTCTTTTAAGGATTTTTTTATACTCATGATGAGCTTCACCACCAGGAATAATATATTTTACAGCAGGTTTTGAGATAGAATCCTTCCAATAAAAACCACCTCCAGAAACAGGATTATTAAAATGCCATGCAATTGTGGTAATGCCTCCTCTATTGTAAGTGTCTTCTACATTTTTTTTCAATTCATGCATTACTTGTTGTGTTCTACGTTCGCTAATCCCTGAAAAATTTATAAAATCTACACCTATAACTGCTGGATGAGAACCCACAACAGATTTTACATCACTTCGGTCCTTATCTCCTTTCCAGCCATGACCATATTCAGTGGCATGTTGGTGTCCAAAGAGAATGTGTTTTTTAGAAGTTTCTTTTAAATTATTAAAAAGGTTTATGGTTTCAGCAGTAGCGTTTTTGTCTATTAAATGATTGGTTGGTTTTTTTGAACAACTAAACATTAATAAGGATAAAAGAACAAATAGCGAAAGTGATTTCATAGTAAATAAGGTATAGGTTCAAAATTAAAGGTTTTTAAGTATTCTCCCATAACACTATCTTTGCATTTCTTTATAAAATAATGACAATAAAATATAAGAACATAAATTTATACTTTACTGATGAAGGTAAAGGCGAAGCAGTAGTTTTGTTACATGGTTTTTTAGAAAACTCTAGTATGTGGACTAATTTAGCTCCAGAGATTTCTAAAAACCACAGAGTTGTAACCATAGATTTACTTGGTCATGGACAAACAGATAGTATTGGTTATATCCATACTATGGAAATGATGGCTGAAGCAGTAAAAGCTGTATTAGAACATTTGCAGATTGAACAAGCAAAATTTGTTGGTCATTCAATGGGTGGATATGTTGCTTTAGCTTATGCAGAAAACTACACTAGTGATGTTACAGGTTTGTGTTTAATGAATTCTACCGCTCAAGAGGATAGTGACGAACGTAAGCTAAACAGAGACAGAGCTATAAAAGCAGTTAAACAAAATCATAGAGCCTTTGTGAGTATGTCTGTTGCCAATTTGTTTGCTCCCGAAAATCGAGAAACGTTAAAAGAAGCAATTGATTTTGTTAAAGAACAAGCTTTGGAGACTTTGCTTCAAGGTATTGTTGCAGCATTAGAAGGCATGAAAACGCGTAAAGACAGAACACGGTTTTTTAATTCGCTTCCTATAAACAAAATGCTTATAGTTGGACGTAAAGATCCTGTTTTAGAGTTTAATACAACGGTATCTCATGTTGAACATTCTGATGTAAAAATTGTTGAATTTCCTGATGGACACATGAGTCATATCGAAAACACGAAAGAATTAACTTACAATATTTTGCATTTTATCGAAAATTAGAGCTTTTAAACAGTTTTTATTTTGTTTTTTTCTAAGTTAACAGTCCCAAATCTCGATAACATGAAAAAAACTACAACTAACCCAGCCTCTAAACTTGTTTGTGATATAGTTGGTCACAAATATGAAGTATCAAAAAAAGTAACTTCACATGTAAAAGAATATACGTGTAAACGCTGTAAAAAGCAACTTACCACAAATAGCAACGGAAATTTAACTGAGCTTACGCCTAAGTACAAAGAAATCAATACTATCCTTGAAGAGATTTACACAAGAAGGATGATACGTTTAAAGTCAAAAACACTCAGTTCATCGATATATTAACAATTGCTTGTAAGTTTTTACTTGATTTTCATATATTTAGAAATCCTCTAAAGTAATAACTAAAATAGCAAGTCAAGTGAAAAATCTCTACTGTTCTTTATTTGGTCATGAGTACAAAGTAGCTAAAAAAGTTACGTATCATGTAAAAGAATACAAGTGCAAAAACTGTAATGCACAAACGACCATTAATGGTAAAGGAGAAATGATTCCTTTAACACCAAAATACAAAGAAATAAATTCGGTTTTAGAGCGTATACACAACCGAAGAGTTCACAACAAAAAACAAAAAGCGCTTATTCCTGATTATTAAGAGCGTTCCAACCCTTAGCAACTATTGGAATTTTAGCTTCTGCTCTAGTTACCAAATGCATTCCGCTGCTTTTTTCTGTAATAAATCCTATAACGCTCAAATTTGGGTTTGCTTTAATTTTAGGGTAATCGTCTTGAGAAATCGTCATTAAAAGTTCATAATCTTCTCCGCCATTTAAAGCTACAGTTGTACTGTCTATATCAAACTCTTCGCAAGTTGAAATTACTTGAGGGTCTAAAGGTATTTTGTTTTCATACAATTCAACACCAACATCGCTGTGTTTGCACAAATGAATAATTTCAGAAGACAAACCATCGCTTATATCAATCATAGATGTAGGTTTTACTTCCAAGTCTTTTAGAAGTTTTACTATGTCTTTTCTAGCTTCAGGTTTTAATTGACGTTCAATAATGTACGTGTACATGTCCAAGTCTGGTTGGTTTTGAGGGTTCACTTTAAACACTTCTTTTTCGCGTTCTAAAATTTGTAAACCCATGTATGCGCCACCTAAATCACCAGTTACAACAAGTAAGTCGTTAGGTTTTGCTCCTGATCTATAAACCACTTCATCAGCTGCAACCTCACCAACAGCAGTAACCGAAATAATTAAACCAGTAGTTGAAGAGGTGGTGTCACCACCAATAACGTCAACACCATAAACAGCAGCAGCAGTTTGAATACCACTATACAGCTCTTCAAGCGCTTCAACAGGGAAGCGATTAGAAACAGCAATAGAAACCGTAATTTGTGTTGCATTGGCATTCATAGCATACACATCAGAAAGGTTGACCATTACACTCTTGTAGCCTAAATGTTTTAAAGGCATGTAGCTAAGATCAAAATGCACATTTTCAACTAGCATATCGGTTGTAAGTACAATTTGTTTAGACTTAAAGTCTAGCACAGCAGCATCATCACCAATACCTTTAATGGTTGATTTATGTTTAACATCAAAGTGTTTTGTTAAATGATCTATAAGTCCAAATTCTCCTAATTCTGAAAGTGGAGTACGTTGTTGGTTTTTATCTTCTATCATGCTGCAAATTTAAAGATTATGTAGTAAAAACTTATGCCATTTTATAAATTAATGAGTAAGCAGCTGTGTTATCTGTTTAGCTTATGCAACTATTTGCTAATATAATGTTAGGTTGTATGGTAAAACCCTTCTTATATTGTATATTTGCAGTCAATTTAGACGTAATTAAAACAATTATGATTAAAGTATCAGATACAGCTAAAAAGAAAGTTGTAGAGTTAATGACCGAAGATGGTTTCAACTCAGCAACAGACTTTGTTCGTGTAGGTGTTAAAAGTGGAGGTTGTTCTGGTTTATCATACGATTTAAAGTTTGATAAAGCGCAGAATGAAGAAGACAAGGTTTTCGAAGATAATGGTGTAAGAATAATTGTTGATAAAAAAAGCTTTTTATACCTTATAGGAACAACTCTTGAGTATTCAGGAGGTTTAAACGGAAGCGGATTTGTATTTAACAACCCTAATGCTAATAGAACATGCGGTTGTGGTGAATCATTTTCACTGTAATTTTTTGAAGCGAGATAACTAATGAGTAAGTATACCGAAGACGATTTAAGAGAAGAGTTAAAAACCAAAGAATATGAGTACGGATTTTATACAGATATAGAATCTGATACTTTTCCTGTGGGTTTAAACGAAGATGTTGTTCGTGCTATTTCTAAAAAGAAAGAAGAACCAGAGTGGATGACTGAATGGCGTTTGGAAGCCTTTAGAGTTTGGGAACAAATGGTTGAACCAGAATGGGCAAATGTAAACTACGAAAAACCAGATTTTCAAGCCATATCTTATTATTCAGCACCTAACAAAAAGCCTAAATACGAAAGCTTAGACGAGGTTGATCCTGAATTATTAGAAACGTTCAATAAGCTAGGGATTTCTTTGGATGAGCAAAAGAAACTTGCAGGAGTAGCAATGGATGTTGTTGTTGACTCAGTTTCTGTTGCAACAACCTTCAAAAAAACATTAGCAGAAAAAGGTATTATTTTCTGCTCAATTTCAGAAGCAATTAAAGAACATCCAGAACTTGTAAAGAAATATATAGGAACGGTTGTTCCAAAAACCGATAATTTTTACGCAGCGTTAAACAGTGCAGTATTTAGTGATGGGTCGTTTTGTTACATTCCTAAAGGCGTACGTTGCCCAATGGAATTATCAACCTATTTCAGAATTAACCAAGCAGGAACAGGACAATTTGAAAGAACACTTGTGGTTGCAGACGAAGGTAGCTATGTAAGTTACCTAGAAGGTTGTACAGCTCCAAGTAGAGATGAAAACCAATTGCACGCAGCAGTTGTTGAGCTTATTGCTATGGAAGATGCTGAGATAAAGTATTCAACAGTTCAGAACTGGTTCCCAGGAAATGCCGAAGGTAAAGGAGGCGTTTTCAATTTTGTAACCAAACGTGGATTGTGTGAGAAAAACTCAAAAATTTCTTGGACACAAGTTGAAACAGGAAGTGCTGTTACTTGGAAATATCCAAGCTGTGTGTTAAAAGGAGATAACTCAGTAGGTGAGTTTTACTCTATTGCTGTAACTAATAATTTTCAGCAAGCAGATACAGGAACTAAAATGATTCACTTAGGAAAAAATACTAAGTCAACCATTATTTCCAAAGGTATTTCAGCAGGAAAATCTCAAAACTCTTACAGAGGTTTAGTTCAAATCAGTTCTCGTGCAGACAATGCTCGTAATTTTTCACAATGTGATAGTTTGCTAATGGGTAATGAGTGTGGAGCGCACACATTCCCATATATTGAAGCTAAAAATAAATCGGCTCAAATAGAGCACGAAGCAACAACCAGTAAAATTGGTGAAGACCAGATATTTTACTGTAACCAACGTGGTATTGATACCGAAAAAGCAATCGCCTTAATCGTAAACGGTTTTAGCAAAGAAGTATTAAACAAGTTACCAATGGAGTTTGCTGTTGAAGCACAAAAGTTATTAGAAATAAGTTTAGAAGGCTCAGTTGGATAAACACTAACAACAAACAGATGAAAAAAATCTTTTTAGCACTTTTAGTATCTGCAGTATTGTTTTCATGTAAAAACGATTCTAAGAACGACACAAGTTCTACCGAAACAACTACCGAAAATGTTGACGGTAAAACAGCAAAGCAAAATGATGGATTGACGCTTGTGGTTGGAGAGTTTGTATACTATGCTGATGCAGCTGTTATTCAAACCAAAAATACAGTGTATGGAGTTGTTATCGATAAAAAAATGCATGAGCTAAACGATATGGCTCAACAATACAAAAAAGAAGCTACAGATTATGTGACTGTTGAGGTTAGAGGGAAAATAATTCCGAAACCACAAAATGAGGAAGGTTGGGATTACAGAGTAGAAATTAAAGAAATACTAAAAGTTTCTGCTTCTAAAGCAGATGAGAATAACGTTATAAAATTAGGAACAAAATAAGATATGTTAAAGATAGATAACTTACACGCAAGTGTTGAGGACAAAGCAATACTAAAAGGAATTAACCTAGAGGTTAAAGCAGGAGAGGTACATGCTATTATGGGACCAAATGGTTCAGGTAAAAGTACTTTGGCATCAGTAATTGCTGGAAGAGAAGACTATGAAGTTGAAGAAGGTGAAATCATTCTTGAAGGTGAAAATATCGATGAGCTAGCTGCTGAAGAGCGTGCACATAAAGGTATTTTCCTATCCTTTCAATATCCTGTTGAAATACCAGGTGTTTCGGTTACCAATTTTATGAAAACAGCCATCAACGAAACACGTAAAGCAAAAGGACTTGAAGAAATGCCAGCTAATGAAATGCTGAAATTAATTCGTGAAAAATCTGAGCTTTTAGAAATTGACCGTAAGTTCTTATCACGTTCATTAAACGAAGGTTTTTCAGGTGGAGAGAAAAAGCGTAATGAAATTTTCCAAATGGCAATGTTAGAACCTAAATTGGCTATTTTGGATGAAACCGATTCAGGTTTAGATATTGATGCTCTTCGTATTGTTGCTAATGGAGTAAACAAGTTAAAGAGTAAAGACAATGCTGTAATTGTTATTACGCATTACCAACGTTTATTGGACTATATCGTTCCAGATTATGTGCATGTTTTACATAACGGACGAATAGTAAAATCAGGACCAAAAGAATTAGCTCACGAGCTAGAAGAAAAAGGTTACGATTGGATTAAAGAAGAAGTTGGCGCATAAATGCCAGTAATCAGTTAACAGTAAGTGGTAGTTGATATCACAAACTGAAACTGCAAACTGTAAAAAATGGAATTAAAAGATAAATTAGTCTCATCGTTTTTTGCTTTTGAAGATCATTTAGAAGATGCTTCTCCAATTCATGATATAAGAAATGAAGCTATAAAAACATTTGAGCAAAAAGGATTTCCTACTAAAAAAGAAGAAGCTTGGAAATATACTTCTCTTAATAGTGTTTTAAAACACGATTACAGCCTTTTCCCAAAGACTGAAAATGCTATTGAGTATAAAGATATCAAGCCTTACCTAATCCACGATATTGATAGTTATAAAATTATTTTTATTGACGGTAAGTATTCTTCACATTTGTCTCAAACCACACACGATGGTATTGACGTTTGTTTAATGTCTGCTGCTTTGGCTAAGCCTAAATACAGATTAGTTATTGAAAACTATTTTAATAAAGCTGCAACAAAAGACAGTTTACCATCACTAAATACAGCATTTTCTAGTGAAGGTGCATACATTCATATTCCTAAGAATAAGTTGGTTGAAAAACCAATTCAAATCGTGCATTTTTCAACAGGAAATGAAGCCGCTTTAATGTTGCAACCACGTAACTTAATTGTTGTTGACGAAAATTCTCATGTGCAAATCATAGAACGTCATCAAAGTCTTACAGATAACCCTGTATTAACCAATTCAGTAACTGAAATTTTTGCAAACAAGCGTGCCATTGCTGACTATTATAAAATACAAAACGATAATCAAAACGCTTCATTAATTGATAATACGTTTATCAAGCAAAAACAAGAAAGTCATGTGTCTGTACATACGTTTTCATTTGGAGGAAAACTAACAAGAAACAATCTTAATTTCTACCAAAATGGTGAGCGTATAGATTCTACTTTAAAAGGCATCACAATTATTGGAGATAAGCAGCATGTTGACCATAATACTTTAGTACATCATATAGAACCAAATTGCGAAAGTCATCAAGATTACAAAGGTATTTTTGGAGATAGTGCTACAGGTGTGTTTAACGGTCAAGTTGTTGTTGAAAAAGAAGCACAAAAAACCAATGCTTACCAGTCTAACAACAATATTTTAGTTAGTGACAAAGCAACCATAAACTCTAAACCTCAATTGGAGATTTTTGCTGATGATGTAAAATGTTCACATGGTTGTACTATTGGTCAATTAGATGAAAGTGCTATGTTTTATATGCGTTCAAGAGGAATACCAGAAAAAGAAGCTAGAGCGCTTTTAATGTATGCATTTAGTAACAATGTATTGAATTCGGTAAAAATCCCAGAAATAAAACAACGCATTACTAAGCTTATCGCTAAAAAATTAGGCGTTAATATTGGGTTTGATTTATAACGGTTTATGTCTTTAAATGTAGCTAACATACGAAAAGACTTTCCAATACTTTCAAGAAAAGTCAATGGTAAACCATTAGTGTATTTTGATAACGCTGCAACTTCGCAAACACCACAGCAGGTAATTGATTGTATTGTTGATTATTACAGTGGTTATAATGCTAATATACACAGAGGTGTTCATACACTAAGTCAGGAAGCAACTGACAAATATGAAGAAGCTAGACTGAAAATACAAGCGCATTTTAATGCCAAAAAATCTCACGAGATTATTTTTACTTCTGGTACTACACATGGTATTAATTTAGTAGCTAATGGGTTTTCATCACTATTAAAAAAAGGTGACGAAATTATTGTTTCTGCCTTGGAACACCACAGTAATATTGTGCCTTGGCAAATGTTGTGTGAACGTACAGGAGCAACGCTAAAAGTCATTCCAATGAACCAAGATGGTGAGTTGGTTATGTCAGAATTTGACAAGCTATTGTCTCAAAACACCAAATTGGTGTTCGTTAATCATATTTCAAATGCACTAGGGACCATTAACCCAATTGAGGCTATCATTGAAAAAGCGCATCAAGTAGATGCTGCGGTTTTAATTGATGGAGCTCAAGCGTGTCCACATATTAAACCAGATGTTCAGGCTTTAGATGTTGATTTTTATGTCGCTTCAGCGCATAAAATGTGTGGTCCAACAGGAGTTGGTATTCTTTACGGAAAAGAAAAATGGTTAAACCTGTTGCCTCCATATCAAGGTGGTGGCGAAATGATTGCTGAAGTTACTTTTGAAAAAACAACTTATGCCGATTTACCTCACAAATTCGAAGCAGGAACACCAAATATTTGTGGAGGCATTGCTTTTGGAGCTGCAATTGATTACATGAATGCAATAGGTTTTGATGCTATTGCAAACTATGAGCATGAGCTACTTGAGTATGCTACTGAAAAGTTACTAGCTATCGATGGACTTAAAATTTACGGAACTTCTAAGCACAAAACATCAGTTGTTTCTTTTAATTTAGAAGGAATTCATCCTTATGATGTAGGTACTATTCTAGATAAACTAGGTATAGCTGTTCGTACAGGTCATCATTGTGCACAACCTATTATGGATTTCTACAAAATTCCTGGTACTGTTAGAGCTTCATTTGCATTTTATAATACTAAAGAAGAGATTGATGCTTTAGTAGAAGGTGTCAAAAAAGCACAAATGATGTTATCTTAATAACAATTCATTAATTATCAATTAATTAACATTGTTTTAACTCTTTTTTAACTAAAAGAGGGTGATGTATTTTGTCGAAAAATTAAATATTTTTTTATTAATTATGTTAAAAAATTGCTAAATAATTATATATTCGGCAATATTTTAAATTAAATACTACATAATTATGAAAAAAACACTTTTAGGTATGGCTGCTTTGGCTTTACTTTTTACGTCATGTAATGACGATCAAAATGAGGTTTCTAATACCGATCAATCCAAAGTTGATATGAGTGATTTTTATCTCTATACCGATGCTGATACTGATGAGGCTTCAAGAATATCTGAAGGTAATTCAAAAGCATGTTATTCAATGGTGAATTTAAACAGGCTTTTAAATGAAAATCCTAGTCTGGAAAAAGAAATGTATAATATCGAATATCATTCAAGAGCAACCATTGCAGCAAAAAAACCTGATGGAGCTGGAAACGGAAACGGAAATGGAAACGGAGGAGGCTCTGGTGGAGATGGAGGCTCTGGTGATGATAACCTTGGAATAATTAACATTCCTGTTTATGTACATGTAGTTTATAGTAACTCAAACGAAAACATTAGTGATAATCAAATTAATTCTCAAATTGATGTTTTAAATGAAGATTTTAGAGCAACAAATAGCGATGCTAGTCAAGTACCAACAGAGTTTGCAGGTCTTGTTGCAGATTCTGAAATCACATTTTCATTAGCAGGCGTGTTTAGACATTCTAACTCAAGAACATCTTGGGGAACTAATGATTTAGTTAAAAGTACTTATCCTCCTATAACTCCTGAAACACATTTGAATATTTGGGTTTGTAACATAGGTGGAGGTATTTTAGGATACGCTCAATTTCCTGGTGGACCAACTGCTACCGATGGTGTTGTTGTAGGGCCTAATTTTTTCGGAACAACAGGATATCTTTCTGCTCCTTTTGATGAAGGAAGAACTACTACACATGAAGTAGGACATTACTTAAATTTACGTCATATTTGGGGAGATGGAAGATGTCGTCAAGACGATTTTGTATCTGATACTCCTTCTTCTGATGGACCAAATTATGGATGTCCATCTTATCCAACGGTTAACTGTCGTTCAAATGACATGACAATGAATTATATGGATTATGTAGACGATGCATGTATGTATATGTTCACTGAAGGGCAAAAATCAAGAATGCGTTCAATTTTTGCATCTGGAGGACCAAGAAGTGCTATGGTAAACTAAACCTTTAAATTATATAATTTTTTAAAAGACGTCAATTTTGGCGTCTTTTTTGTATTATTAATTATCTAAACCAAAAATACGTAGAAGATGAAATTAATTTTACTCATATTAAACCTAGTACTATTGAACTCTTGTGGAGCATCAAAACAAGATTCGCTTACAAATAGTAATGAGAACGTTATGAATAGAGAAAAAGTGACGTTATCAGGAACTTATAAAATAGTAGCCATTGATGAAAACGAGACATTACCTGACGATTTGACCATTTCCTTTGATAATAAGACAAATAAAGTATCAGGATATTCTGGTTGTAATCAATTTATGGGAGATTATACGTTTGAAAATGATTCAATTACTTTTGGACCTCTAATGTCTACAAAGCGATTTTGTATGGACAGTATTAATGCAATTGAACGAAAAATGCTAAGTGCATTATCTAAAACCCAAACGTTGGTTTTTGCAAATGAAGAGTTGAGTTTTATGAGTGGAGACACAGTGATATTAAAAGCTTCTAAAACCGAAACAAAGTCTAATAAAGTTGCACAAGAAAGCGATTATATAATTGAGTACTCTGCAACTACAAGAGGATTTCATAATTCGTTAAAATTGCAAAATGGTATTATGACTACTCTAAAAGGAAGAGATTTAAAAGAAGCTAAAAAAACGTGTTCTGAAGAAGATTTAGCTACTTTAAATAAATTGATTCAAGAATTAGATTTAGAAAAATTAAATACACTAGAATCACCTTCAAAAGCTCATCAATATGATGGTGCTCCAATAGGTCGATTAATAATTGAATATAAAGGAAAAACCTATCAAACACCTGCGTTTGATGCTGGAAACCCTAATAAATATGTTGCGCCTTTAATTGAAAAATTATTGGCAACTGCCGAAATGGGTAAATAATTGAAAAGCTGTATAACTATTCGTATTTTTGCATAAAAGAAAGACTGTGACAATACAAGAGATACAAAACGAGATTATAGACGAATTTTCAATGTTTGATGATTGGGAAGAGCGTTACCAATACATGATAGATTTAGGTAAAACACTTCCACTAATTGATGCACAATACAAAACCGACGATTTTATTATAAAAGGATGCCAAAGTAAAGTTTGGGTACATGCCAATTTAGAAGCAGACAAAGTTGTTTTTACAGCAGATAGTGATGCTATTATTACCAAAGGTATTATCGCTATTTTAATTCGTGTATTCTCAAACCAACATCCGAAAGACATCATAGAAGCTAATACAGATTTTATTGATGAGATTGGACTAAAAGAACATTTATCACCTACTAGAGCTAACGGTTTAGTAAGTATGATAAAACAATTAAAAATGTATGCAGTTGCGTACCAAACACAATTAAATTAATATGGAAACCACAATAGATACAAATGCTTTGGGCGAAAAAATAGTAAAGGTTTTAAAATCTATTTTTGACCCAGAAATTCCTGTAGACATCTATGAGCTTGGATTAATTTACGACGTTTTTGTTAACGAAGATTATGATGTAAAAATCCTAATGACTTTAACAACACCTAATTGTCCTGTTGCTGAAACATTGCCTATGGAAGTTGAAGAAAAGGTGAAATCAATAGACGAAGTAAAATCTGCTGAAGTAGAAATTACTTTTGATCCGCCTTGGAGTCAAGATTTAATGAGCGAAGAAGCCAAGTTAGAACTTGGTATGCTTTAATAAGGTTTTATAAATGCCAAGACGTACGCCTACTTCATTAAAAGACGATAAAAAACCTAATCTTAAGTCGTCTTTTAATGCGCTTGTTTACATTCCTAGGTTTTTTAGAGAAATCTGGAACGTAAACAAAAAACTTTTTATACTTGCTGCCTTTTGCAGATTAATTGGCGCATTGCTTCCTGTTATCATTTTATGGGTTGGAAAACTCATTATAGATGAAATTATTCTTCAAACCTCATTAGAGGTTACAGATTACACCCAACTTTGGACCTATGTTGCTGTAGAATTTACCCTAGTTATTTTATCAGACTTGGTAAGTCGCGCTATTTCACTAACCGATGGTTTACTTGGCGATGAATATAATATTGCAACCTCGGTTACTATTATAAAAAAGACCAATCAAATTAACATTAGCCTGTTAGAAGATGCCGATTTTTACGATAAGCTAGAACGTGCCAGAACACAAAGCACAGGTCGTGTTGGACTTATGTCTAACGTGTTAGGACAAGCACAAAGCGCCATTTCTATTGCAACACTTGTGGCAGGTTTAATTTATTTTGAACCGTATTTAATCATCTTGTTGGTGTTGAGTATAATTCCGTCGTTTATTAACGAAGTTCGCTTTAGTCAACAACAATATTCATTGGCAAGAAGCTGGACTTCTGAACGTAGAGAGTTGGATTACTTACGATTTATTGGTGCCAATGATAAAACAGCAAAAGAAATAAAGCTTTTTGGACTTACAGATTTTGTTGTAAATCGGTTTAAAAATCTTTCAGAAGAATACTATGAACTCAACAAAACCCTTGCTATAAAACGTTCAGCTTTAGGTTTTGTGTTTAACGTTTTGGGTTCATTAAGTTATTATGGTGCTTATGTGTTTATCATTTATCGTGTGCTTTCTGGTGCTATTACACTAGGTGAACTTACGTTTCTTTCTGGGTCTTTCAATAGGCTTATGAAAAACCTTCAAGACTTCTTTTCAAAATTCACACGTATTTCTGAAAGTGCTTTATATCTTAAAGATTATTTTGATTTTGTTGATATTTCTGTGGCTTCAAAAACCAAAGAAGATGTGCCATTACCAAAACAGATTAAACAAGGTTTTGAGTTTAAAGATGTGCGTTTTTCGTATCCAGGTTCTGAAGTTGAAATATTAAAAGGCATTTCGTTTATATTACAAGCTGGCGAAAAACTAGCGTTTGTCGGTCAAAATGGTGCAGGAAAAACCACATTAACCAAATTGTTATTACGTTTTTACGAACCAACTTCTGGAGAAATTTTATTAGATGGTATTAATATAAATCGCTTTAATAAAGCCGAATACCAAGAGTTTTTTGGAGTGATTTTTCAAGATTTCTTTAAGTATGAATTTACTGTAAAAGAAAACATAGCTATTGGTGATATTGACGAACTGAACAATCAAGAAAAAATTGAAAATGCTGCTGAATTAAGTTTAGCAAATGATGTGATTTCAGAGCTAAAACACGGTTACAACCAACAATTAGGAAAACGTTTTGTAAACGGTATGGAACTTTCTGGTGGACAATGGCAAAAAGTAGCTTTGGCAAGAGCATATATGAAAAATGCCGAAGTAATGATTTTAGACGAACCTACATCAGCGCTTGATGCCAAAGCTGAAAGTGATGTGTTCACAAGGTTTATTGGACTTACCGAAGGAAAAACAAGCATTATTATTTCGCATAGATTTAGCACAGTTAGACAAGCCGATAGGATTTTGGTTCTAGAAGAAGGTCGTGTTCTTGAAATAGGAACTCACGAAGCCTTAATGGCAAACAAATCGTTATATGCTGAATTATTTACACTTCAAGCCGAAGGTTATCAATAGCTTTCAACATATTAAACACTCGATTATCGAGTAAAACAATTTATCTTTGTAGTATGGCAGAAGAAATTATAAACAGAGTCGCAAATAGTAAACTTGTTACTATAGATTTGGAAGACTACTATCCAAAAGGGCAACGCGTGTTATTTGATATAAAAGACTGGCTGTTTCAAGAACTTATTTTAAAAGAATCTGATTTTAGATCTTTTGTTAAGGAGCACGATTGGTCACAATATCAAGATGCTTATTTAGCATTAACGTGTTCGGTAGATGCCATAATTCCATCTTGGGCGTATTTACTTATTACATCGCATGTTTCGGCTTATGCCAAAAAAATTGTAGTTGGTGATTTGGTGACTTTAGAAACAGCAATTTACCAAGATATTATATCGCAATTAGATGTTTCAGACTA
The DNA here is from genome assembly GCF_004366715.1 of Meridianimaribacter flavus. Taxonomy (GTDB): domain Bacteria; phylum Bacteroidota; class Bacteroidia; order Flavobacteriales; family Flavobacteriaceae; genus Gaetbulibacter_B; species Gaetbulibacter_B jejuensis. Next base: position 5,058 of record NZ_SOQZ01000001.1, on the reverse strand, counting down.
TTCTGAAAAACCTCTTATTATAAAAGGATGTGCCAACAAACCTATCCCTGAATCTGCTTACACATTGCTTATTTCAAAATTACAACCTATAGCAAAATCTATTATGTATGGTGAAGCTTGCTCAACTGTACCTTTATATAAGAAAGGTAAAATGTGACTTTTGTAATAAAGTTGAGTCTAAGAAAAAGACTATTTTTGTACAGTAAAAATTTGATTTAAAAAGAAGTATAATGAAGAAACTATTATTTACAATTGCTTTAATTACAGTAGCGTTTACAACTAACGCTCAAACAATGGAAGAACTAAAGGCTGAACAAGCAGCAAAAAAGGATTCGATTGTAGCTATACAAGGTAGAGTTAATGCTCTACAAGCTCAAATTGATGCGCTTCCAGGATGGAGAGTAGGTGCTTTTGGTACAATTGGAGGAAGCATTTCTAACTTTAACAATTGGTATGCACAAGGAACACCAAATAACTCATCAGGTAGTATAGGTGTATCTTTTAACGGTTATGCTAATTTAATTCAAGAAAAATATTTCTGGAGAAATGCATTAACCGCAAACCTTAACTGGATTAAACTTGATGATAAGGATACTGATTTAGATGATGATGATTTTAACCCAACAACAGATGTGTTTAACTTATCATCTTTATATGGTAGAAATATCACCAACAAATTAGCAGCTTCTGCATTATTAGAGTACAGAACGACACTTTTAAACAACTTTAACGATCCTGGATATTTAGATGTAGGTGTTGGTTTTACTTGGACTCCTGTTGATAATTTAATAGTTGTTGTTCACCCTTTAAACTACAACTTTGTATTTGCTGATAATGATGCAATTTTTGATTCATCTCTTGGTGCTAAAATTGTAGCAGACTATACAAGACAAATAGGAGCTGTAAACTTTAAATCTAACTTATCAATGTTCCAAAGCTATAAGAGTTCTGACCTTTCTAACTGGACATGGACAAACTCTTTTGGTTACACACTATGGAAAATGATTGGTGTTGGTTTTGACTTTGGTTTAAGAAGCAACAAACAAGAAGCGTTAAACTATGCTTTAGGTAATTTTGATCCTTTATCTGGAGATGACGAGCCTTCTTTTGGTAATGTAGATAATGATTTACAAACCTATTGGACATTAGGATTAAGCTATAAATTCTAATTGAAATAGAATATAATATTAAAAAGCACGCTAACTAGCGTGCTTTTTTTATGATTCAAAATCTTCGTTGGAATAATCTGGATACAAAAAGTGATTGTAAGGGAAGCGTGTGATATGAATTTTTCTAACTTCATCATAAACACGTTTTCTAAAGTCTTCTAGGTTCTCTTTATTCAATGCTGAAATAAACAAAGCGTAATCACCTATTTTATTCATCCAAGTGGTTCTCCACTCTTCAAGAGAGTAATGTGCTTTAGTGCGTTCTTCCATTAAATCGTCTTCATCAAATGGTTCGGCTTCATAGGCATCAATTTTATTAAACACCATTATAGTAGGTTTGTCAGAGCTATGAATTTCATCTAATATTTTATTTACCGATTCAATATGCTCTTCAAAATTAGGGTGCGAAATATCAACCACATGAAGTAATAAATCAGCTTCTCGAACTTCATCTAAAGTACTTTTAAAACTTTCAACTAATTGAGTTGGTAGTTTTCTAATGAATCCTACTGTGTCAGTCATTAAAAACGGAAGGTTTTGAATAACTACTTTTCGTACAGTAGTGTCTAGCGTTGCAAATAGTTTGTTTTCGGCAAATACTTCACTTTTACTTACAACATTCATTAAGGTAGATTTTCCAACATTGGTGTAACCTACAAGTGCAACTCTAACCATTTGACCTCTGTTACCTCGTTGCACAGACATTTGTTTGTCAATGGTTTTTATCTTGGCTTTAAGCAACGCAATTTTATCACGTACAATACGTCGGTCAGTTTCTATTTCGGTTTCACCAGGACCACGCATACCAATTCCTCCTTTTTGTCGCTCAAGGTGAGTCCACATTCCTTTAAGTCTAGGTAGTAAATATTCGCATTGAGCAAGCTCAACCTGTGTTCTTGCATAACTGGTTTGTGCACGTTGCGCAAAAATATCGAGAATTAAATTGGTTCTGTCCAAGACCTTGCAGTTAAGTATTTTACTTATGTTGCGCTCTTGGGCTGGAGATAACTCGTCATCAAAAATTGCGGTACCAATTTCATTTTCATTAATAAATTCTTGTACGTCATTCATTTTACCAGACCCAATAAAAGTTTTTGGGTTTGGCATATCCATTTTTTGGGTAAAACGTTTTACCACTTCGCCACCAGCAGTATAGGTTAAAAACTCAAGCTCATCGAGATACTCTTTGGATTTAGACTCGTCTTGTTCTTTAGTAATTACACCTATTAAAACTGCTTTTTCTAACGTTATGTCCTTTTTTTCTAGCATATATTAATTTAAAGCACAAAGTTACACAATTGTTTGCAGTTTAATTTTCTTATTTTTAGAGCTTCCTTTAGTCTATTCTTTTAAGCAAAACTACATTCAATGCAATACACGATAGCGTTTTATAATATTGAAAATTTATTCGACATTCATAATGATCCATTTACTAATGATGATGATTTTTTACCAACTTCGGATAAAAGATGGACTCAAAAAAAATACGATAGGAAAATTTACAAAATTGGATCGGTAATTTCACAGATTGGAACTGATGAGAATACTACACCTCCAGCAATTGTTGGTTTAGCTGAGGTTGAAAATAAGCGTGTATTAAAAGATTTGCTTGCGAGTAAAGATTTGCAATCCATTAATTACGATTATGTGCATTATAATTCACTTGATGAACGAGGAATAGATGTTGCTCTTATATATAATAAGGATGTATTTACAGTAAATTCTTCTGAAACCTTCAATATTTTCATCACAGATGAAGATGGTGAAATAGATTTCACTAGAGATGTTCTTTTGGTTTCTGGTATGTTGGGAGAAGAAGAAATACATATTATAGTTAACCATTGGCCATCAAGAAGAGAAGGTGAAGAAGCATCATCATATAAAAGAGTGTTGGCTGCTCAAAAGAATATTGAAGTTGTTAACCGTTTAAAACAAGAGAACCCTAATTCAAAAATTATTGTTATGGGCGATTTTAATGATAACCCAGATGACGATAGTGTTGAAGAGTTAGTGGCAGGTGCAAATCTTTATAATCCAATGCAAAATTTAAGAAGCATTGACAAAGGAAGTCTTAATCATGATTTTAATTGGAATGTTTTTGACCAAATAATGGTATCAATAAATTTTCTTGAAACTAAACCAAGTACATTAAAATTTTCTGACGCCAATATTTTTGACTCAAAATTTTTAACACAATATAATGGTAAGTATAAAGGTCAGCCTTACAGAACTTTTGTTGGAAAAAAATACAAAGGCGGATTTAGTGATCATTTTCCAGTATTTATTGAGTTAAAAAAAACATATTAAAAAAGTGCTTAATCATTTTATCGGAGATAAATGCATTTAATCTATTATCATAATGTTAATGGGTTGTTAAGATACTTTTTTTTTATCTTCGGTAGCTTATCAGGTATTGCTTAAATACTATGATTGTTTATAACCCCAGATTAATTTTTATAAACATAGTATTAAGGTATTAACAATCAATATCTTGAGATTATATAAAATAATTTGTTCAATTATTAACTGCTAAAACCAAATGAAAAAAATTACTATTTGGCTAAGTTTAAGCTTTTTGTTGGCATTTTGCCAAACATCAATAGCGCAATTTAGCTGCGATTCCCCTATTATGATAACCGATGGTTATACAGCTGACGGGATAACTACACCAGGAACAGCTGGAATTGAAGATTGGAATGACCCAAATCCAGATTCATGTACTTCAAATGCATTCTACTGGGATGACGATGTGTACCTTTTTGGGTATACCGCTGGAGCTAACGATGAAGAAATATCTATGACTATTTTTACCAGAAATGGTTGGAATGGTATTGGTATCTTTTCTGATTGTAATGGTACTGCTCTAGAAGGGTGTTTAGCATCTGCAAGTTCAACAACAGGTAATGTGTCTCAGACAGTTTTAGCAAATGTTGGAGCAGGTGAAACCGTTTACATTGCAATTGGGCAATGGGGATCACCAAATGACTTAGATTTTGATGTTACAGCATTTAATGCTGTAGAATTAGTAGACCCTCCATCTTGTTCTACTTTTACCACTCCAGTTGACGATTCGATTGATGTACTTGAAGACACAGCTATCAATTGGACTCAAGCTACTGGTGGAGCAACAGGATATAGAATTTCTATAGGAACATCTACAGGAGGTGTCGATATTGTAAATGACCTAGATTTAGGAAACGTGTTAACTTATACACCAAGCACTCCGTTAGCTTATAGTACTGAGTATTTTGTTAATGTAACACCATATAATTCTAATGGAGATGCTCAGGGATGTGCTGAGTTAAGTTTTACAACTAGAGAAGAGCCACCTGCAGGTTCTATTTGTAGCAACCCAATAATGGTAACCACACCATTACCTTATGTAACAACAGATGATACTTCTAATTATGGAGATGATTACACTGGAGGACCAGGAGCTAACTGTGGTTCAACTTCAGGATATTTAGGAGGAGACGATGTTGTGTATTCATATACACCAGCAGTTGATACTTCAATTGATATTGCATTATCAGGTGTAGGTACTTACACAGGTATCTTTGTATATACAGATTGTGCTAACATAGGTTCGCAATGTGAAACAGGAGCTGTAAATGGATTTGCCGGAGGAGATATGCTGATAGATAATTACACTGTTACAAGTGGAACAACCTATTATATAGTAATTTCAACATGGCCATCGCCTCAAAGTACACCATATACATTAACAATTACTGAAAACACTTGTGTAGACGCTGAGGCAATATTTTCAACGGTTAGCGATTGTGCTAATGGTGATCAATTTTTAGTAGAAGTTGATTTAACTAGTTTAGGTTCAGCAGGGACAATTACAATTAGTGACGACCAAGGCAGTACACCACAAACAGTTGAT